>NZ_CP104311.1:660000-3432651 GCF_036864975.1 Methylococcus capsulatus
TTCGAACCCGGCTTCGATCTGGATGGCGCGCTCGCCACCGCCCGGCGCCTGACCGGCCGGGACGATGCCAATGCCCATCTGTCACAGTCGTAATGTCCAGGAAAACAGCATGACCAAACCCACCATTCAGATCGACGGCAAGCCGGTCACCTTCACAGAGGGGCAGACCATCATGGAAGCGGCCACCGCGGCAGGGTTCTACATCCCTCATCTGTGCCACAACCCGGAATTCGAGCCGCACGGCAGCTGCAAACTGTGCACGGTCAAGGTGAATGGCCGTAACTGCTCGGCCTGCACCTTCCCGGCGGCAGACGGCCAGGAAGTGCTCAACGATACTGCCGAGTTGAACGCGCTGCGGCGCACCATCACCCAACTGCTGTTCGTGGAAGGGAACCATCTGTGCCCGTCCTGCGAAAAGAGCGGCAATTGCCAGTTGCAGGCAACGGCCTACTTCCTCGGCATGACCGATGCCCATTTCCCCTTCTTCTACCCCCGAAGGGAACTGGACGCCTCCCACCCCGACATCCTGCTCGACCGCGACCGCTGCATTTTCTGCGCATTGTGCGTGCGGGCCAGCCGGGACGTGGACGGCAAAAACGTCTTCGCCATCGCGGGACGCGGCATCGACTCGCGGCTGATCGTGAATTCGCCCTCGGGCAAGCTTGCGGATACCCCGATCGCCACGACGGACAAAGCGACCCGGGTCTGTCCGGTCGGAGCCATCCTGATAAAACGGCATGGCTTCGAGGTACCCATTGGGGATCGCGTCTACGACCGGCACACCATCGCCGAAGAAAGTCTGGAACGCGAGGAACCGATCGTGGAGGCGCGCCATGGCTGACAAACTCACTGTCGCCACGACTTCCCTGGCCGGCTGCTTCGGCTGCCATATGTCGTTCCTCGACATCGACGAGCGCATCCTGGCACTGGCGGAGGTCGCCCGTTTCGACCGCTCGCCGCTGACCGACGTCAAGCATTGCGGGGACAGGGTCGATCTGGGACTGGTCGAAGGCGGCGTGTGCAACGCGGAAAACGTCCATACCTTGCGGGAGTTCCGTCAGCACTGCCGGATCCTGGTCGCCATGGGAGCCTGCGCGATCAACGGCGGGCTGCCCGCACTCCGCAACCCCATAGCGCTGGAAGAATGTCTGCAAGCATCCTATCTGGACGGCATCGGGATCGAAAACCCGCAAATACCCAACGACGTCGAGTTGCCGCTACTCCTGGACAAGGTGCATCCGATCCATGAGGTCGTGAGGGTCGATTATTTCCTGCCCGGCTGCCCACCTTCGGCCGATGTGATATGGACATTCCTCAGCGATCTCGCCGCGGGACGGGAACCTTCGCTTCCCCGCGAGCTCATTCACTATGACTGAGAAGGTGGCATAATGACGAGTTCTGCCGTGGGCCAATCAACACCGACAGCTCCGCACGCGCCATGCTGACCTATCCTTCCATTGATCCCGTTGCCGTCTCCATCGGGCCGCTCAAAGTCCACTGGTACGGATTGATGTACGTCATCGGCATCGCCGCCACCTGGATACTGGCGCGGCGGAGGGTACGGCACAGCGCGAATCCTCTGTTCACCCCGGCCCAGGTCGAGGATCTGGTTTTCTATGCCGCCATCGGAGTCGTGGCCGGCGGACGGCTCGGCTATGCATTGTTCTACAATTTCTCCGGCTTTCTGCACGATCCGGCGATGCTGTTCCGCATCTGGGAGGGCGGCATGTCTTTCCACGGCGGGCTCATCGGCGTG
This sequence comes from Methylococcus capsulatus, assembly GCF_036864975.1. Taxonomy (NCBI): domain Bacteria; kingdom Pseudomonadati; phylum Pseudomonadota; class Gammaproteobacteria; order Methylococcales; family Methylococcaceae; genus Methylococcus; species Methylococcus capsulatus. The sequence goes on from NZ_CP104311.1 coordinate 661,757, forward strand.
CTGATCGCCATGTATGCCTACGGCCGATCGCAGGGCATCCGGTTTTTCGACGTCGCCGACTTCCTCGCACCTTATGTGCCCATCGGCCTCCTGGCCGGACGTATCGGCAATTTCATCAACGGCGAACTCTGGGGCAAACCTAGCGATCTGCCTTGGGCGATGGTCTTTCCTCATGCCGGTGACGTACCGCGCCATCCTTCCCAGCTTTACGAGGCGTTTCTGGAAGGGTTGGTCCTCTTGATCATTCTCCAATGGTTCAGCCTGCGTTCGCCGCCGCGGATGGCGGTAAGCGGCATGTTCCTCCTGGGTTACGGGGTGTTCCGCTTCGCGGTGGAGTTCGTCCGGCTGCCGGACGTGCAACTCGGCTATCTCGCCTTCGGTTGGCTGACCATGGGTCAGATCCTATGTCTGCCGATGATCCTGTTCGGAATCGTCCTGCTAGCCGCCGCCTACACCCGCCGATCCGCCTGAATGCGCCCGTATCTCGACCTACTGCGCGATATCCTCGAGCACGGCTGCGCCAAAGAAGACCGGACGGGCACGGGAACCCTGAGCGTGTTCGGTCGCATGATGCGGTTCGATCTTTCGCGCGGGCTCCCCCTCGTCACCACCAAGAGACTGCACCTGCCTTCGATCATTCATGAGCTGCTGTGGTTCGTCTCGGGCAGCGTCAACGTGCGTGACCTGCAACGGCACGGCGTCACGATCTGGGACGAGTGGGCGGATGAAAACGGCGATCTCGGCCCCGTGTACGGCCGCCAATGGCGGAGCTGGGGAGGCGCCATCGATCAGCTTGCCGGACTGGTCGAGCAACTGCGCCGGAACCCGGACTCCCGCCGCCTGCTGGTGAGCGCATGGAACCCCTCCGACCTGCAGGCCATGGCGCTACCACCCTGCCACTACGCCTTTCAGTGCCATGTGACGGATGGGAAGCTGTCGCTGCTGTTCCAGATGCGCTCAGTGGACGTGTTTCTGGGGCTGCCGTTCAACATCGCCAGCTATGCCCTGCTCACCCACATGCTGGCACAGCAGACCGGATACGAACCGGGGGAGTTGATATGGTGTGGCGGTGACGTGCACCTGTACCGGAATCACTTGGATCAGGCGCGCCTTCAGCTCACGCGCGAACCCTATTCACCGCCTACGCTGAAACTCGCCCGCAAGCCCCAGAGCCTGTTCGATTACCGCTACGAGGACTTCGTGGTCGAGGACTACCAGGCGCACCCGCACATCAAAGCAGCGGTGGCGGTATGAACGGCTTGCCGGACATTTCCATCATCGTAGCGATGGCACGGAACCGAGTGATCGGCGCGGACAATGCCATGCCCTGGCATCTGTCCGCCGACCTCAAACGGTTCCGCACCCTGACCCTAGGGAAACCGGTCCTCATGGGCCGCAAGACCCACGAATCGATCGGCCGTATCTTGCCCGGGCGCCAGAACATCATCCTGACCCGCTCGCCGGATTTTTCCGCCCCGGGCTGCACCATTGTGCATGATCTCGGCGAACTGGCGACCGTCTGCGCCGGGACCCCGGAACTCATGGTCATCGGCGGCAGCGCTTTGTATGAAGCCCTGCTGCCGCGGGCCAGGCGGCTCTATCTGACCCTGATCGATCACGACTACCCCGGTGACACCTACTTCCCGGAGTTCGCGGCCGCGGATTGGCGCGAAATCAGCCGCGAAGACGTCCGGAACGATCCCGACTTCCCCTGGCCCTACAGCTATCTGGTGCTGGAGCGCCCCTCGCCGGAGGCGCGCTGCCAATGACCGGATTTGCCGCCGATCTTCTCCAACAGGCGCACCGATTCGATGCTCATACCGCGGTCGACCGCCTTGCACATGTCGTAGATGGTCAGCAGTGCGACGTGGGTGGCGGTCAGCGCCTCCATCTCCACGCCGGTCTGGCCGACGGTCTGGACCGTGGTCCGACAGCGGATGCGGTTGGCCTCCGGCTGAGGCTCCAGCGCGAGATCGACATGGGTGATGGGGATGGGGTGACAGAGCGGGATCAGGTCCGCGGTCCGCTTGGCACCCATGATCCCCGCGATGCGGGCGATGCCCAGCACGTCGCCTTTCTTATGCCCGCCGGCCATGATCAGCCGCAAGGTCTCGGGCAACATGGCGATGTACCCCTCGGCCACCGCCATCCGGGCAGTGCTGGGCTTACCGCCGACATCCACCATGTGGGCATCGCCGGCGGTATTGAAGTGGGTCAGCTCAGGCACGTTCGGCTCCGTGCGGAAAATGAAGGACGTATTCTAATGCCTCAGCCACGGGCGGGGCGAATGCAATGAACCTCGAAATGACCCGACTGTTCCGGACCATCACTCATGGCGTCTATGTCGTCGGCGTTGCCGATGCCGAAGGCCCCAATGCCTTCACCGCGGCCTGGGTGATGCAGACCTCGTTCGATCCGCCCATGCTGGCGCTCAGCATCAACCCCAACGGTCTGTCTTACCGGAAACTGATGGCCAGTGGTCTTTTCAGCATCAACGTGGTACCCAGAGACCGGGTCGATTGGGTGGTGCATTTTGCCCGCCCGGCCGGCAGCGACAAACTCGCCGGCATCGACTGGACGGCCGGTGAAGGCGGGGTTCCTTTGCTGAGCGGCGCGATCGCCTGGTTCCAGTGCCGGCTTGCCGGAACGCTGGCCAGCGGCGATCATGTGCTGGCCAGCGGCCGCGTCTGCGCCGGCAGGCTCAACTCCCCCGACGGCGAGCCGCTGGGCTACCGCGACACCGGCGACCTGGATGGCTCCTCTGCCCTGTATCCCGATGGATTCTGAGTCTGGATTTTTGCCGAAGGACTTCATCCAAACGACGGAAGGACTGCGTTTCGCCGTCGTCGACGGCTGTCCCGAAGACGGCCGGCTGCTCTGCACCTTGCGCTACGTCCCCATGGCCAGCGGCGGACTGCGCAAGCTGAGCACAGCGGAAGCCGTGGATTTCCTGCAGGAGCACGGTCCCGCTTATCTGCGCCGTTCCCGGCGACTGGATGCGGTATTGCCGGCAGTGCCCCTCGAATGCATAGCGGGGCATTTGCGCCCCCGTGACCGGGTTCGAACCCTGTTGGCAGACACGAACTGCGACGCCATTGAAGCCAAAGCCCGCCGACTGCTCGGAATCTTCGCCGGGGAAGGACTGGACTTGCAGGAATTCGGCATAACCGGCTCGCTGCTGGTCGGCGCTCAGACCCTGGCTTCCGACATCGACCTGGTCGTCTACGCCCCGGCCACCTTCGATGCGGCACGCACCGTGGTCGCCGAAGCCACGGCGGACGGCCGGCTGGACGCACCGGCCGAGGCAGACTGGCGGATAGCTTACGAGCGCCGCGGCTGCACGCTCGCCTTCCAGGACTATCTTTGGCACGAGCGGAGGAAATTCAACACCGGCTTCTTCGAGGGCACCAAATTCGACCTGACGCTGGTGCTGCCAGGCTCTTCGGGCTCCCTCCAACCCGCCGAGAAACGCGGTTCCTTGACTCTGCGCGCCACGGTGACGGACGACCGCAGGGCGTTCGAATTCCCGGCCCGCTACCTTATCGATCATCCGCGCATCGGCCAAGTCCTGAGCTTCACCCATACCTATGTCGGACAGGCGCGGATCGGGGAGAGCATCGAGGCTTCGGGGCAGGTCGAAGCACTCCCCGACGGCAGCGAGCGCCTGATCGTCGGCAGCAGCCGGGAAGCGCCCGGCGAATACATCCGGGTTCTGCACGATGAGACAGACTGACTATCCCCTCACCGGCATCAAGGCGGCTATCCTGGACATGGATGGCCTCGCCATCGATACCGAAGCGACCTATGTCGCCGCCTGGCGTGGCGCCGCTGCCAAGCTGGGGGTCGATCTCGATGAAGCCTTCTGCCAGTCGCTATTCGGCTGTCATGCCGAAGCGGTCAACCGGCGGATCGGCAACTATGCCGGCCCCGGCTTCGATGCCCAGCGCTTCGACGCGCTCGCCGCGCAGATCTGGCACCGGCACATCGAGATCCATGGCATCGCCCCGATGCCCGGCCTGGAGAATCTGTTGAGGTTTTTCCGCGAACGGAATCTGCCTTATGCGCTGGCGACCAACAGCGAGGCCCGATTCGCCGCTATCTGCCTGGACCGCTCCGGCCTGGCACACCGGTTTCCGCTCATCGTCACTCGTGACCAGGTCGCCCAGGGCAAGCCCGCGCCGGACCTGTATCTCGAAGCGGCCCGCCGCCTGGGCGTAGCGCCCAGCCAATGCCTTGCCCTGGAAGACTCCGAAGCCGGCATTGAATCCGCCGCCACTGCCGGGACCTTCGCCATCCTGGTCAACGGGCGACGACAAGCGAGCCAGCGGGAACGCGGTTTTGCCCGGCGGCATGTCGCCAGCCTGCACGAAGTACCGCCGCTGTGGAACGAGGAAGCACCGACGGACGAGGCTTGCCTCCGGCCCATCCGTCTGAGGTAAGATGCGAGGTCTCTGATCGCGAGCGGGAAACCATCGCCATGATCGGCGCCATAGCCGTCCTTTTCGTTGCCTATTGGTTCTACCGCACCGCCCTGCGGCTGAAGCTGCCCCCCCTCGCCTGGGCCGCCGGCGGCGTCATCGTCTATTACGCCGGCTTCGCCGTCTGGCTCTATGGGGTCCTAAGACCCCTTCTGGGAGAGTCCTTCCGCAACCATACCTTCTTATTGGGCCTGGGGATTGACCTCTCCTCGGTGCTGGTCGGGATCCTGCTCGCCACGCTGTTCCGCGCGAAGATCATGGTGAAGCAGGGCGGTACCCCTTACGAAAAGCACTTCTGACTCAAACAAACGCCAGCCGTCGGCGGCCATTTCCGGCTCCCCGTCGCATGCGTTCTTCGATATCTTCTGCCAGCGGCGCGTCCAGGCACTTTCAGACAGGAATCCGAATGCCATCACTCTTCATGTCCCCACCGATTCATATGGGTAAACTTGCCGCGACGCGGACGCGCATGCCGTTTTGGGTTCCGGCTGCCGGCGTCTCGTTCGTCTGCGCACCGCAGCCTTGTCTTGCGGCCGCTCACGGCCCGGTCGGCCCCTTGGACCTGACCCGGCACTGGGCCGGCTACCTGGCCGTGGTTATTTTCTTCCTCGCCTATTTTCTTGCCATGGCCGAGGAGGTGACGGAACTTCGTAAGTCCAAGCCGATGGTGTTCGCCGCCAGTGTGATCTGGGGCTTGATCGCGGCGGTCTACGTCGGCGGTGGCATGCCGGAACAAGCCGGCGAGGCATTCCGCGCATCGCTCCTGACCTATGCGGAACTGTTGCTGTTCATCCTGGTGTCGATGACCTACCTCAATGCCATGGAAGATCTCGACGTGTTCGAGGCTCTGCGCTGCTGGCTGCTGGGCAGGGGATACAGTTACCGGCAACTGTTCTGGCTGACCGGCATCTTGGCCTTCATGATTTCCTCGGTGTGCAACAATCTGACCACCGCCCTCCTAATGGGCGCGGTCGTCATCGCCCTGGGCAAAGACTGTCCGCGCTTCGTCACGCTGTCTTGCATCAACATCGTGGTCGCCGCCAATGCCGGCGGGTCGTTCAGCCCTTTCGGCGACATCACCACCCTGCTGATCTGGCAGAAAGGCAAAGTCCCTTTCGTGGATTTCTTCCACCTCCTGATCCCCTCGATTGTCAATTTTGCTCTCCCTGCGGCCTGCATGTTCCTGTTTCTGCCCCGCCATCACCCGGCGGCTGTGGACAAACGGATTCCGATCAAAACCGGCGGACGCCCCATCATCGTATTATTCCTCATGACCATCGTCACCGCGGTATGCTTCGAGAACTTCCTGAACCTGCCGCCCGCGGCCGGCATGATGGCCGGGCTGACCTACCTCAAGTTCTACAGTTTCTACCTGCAGAAGCGAACCGCCACCCGCTCTCCCTCCGCCGACGAGGTCATCCCGCCGGACGAACCGATCGGGGATACCGAGGAGTTCGACATCTTCAAGAAAGTCTCGCGCTTGGAATGGGATACGCTGCTATTTTTCTACGGCATCATGTTGAGCATAGGGGGGCTGAGTTTCATCGGCTATCTGGAACGCATCTCCCAGTTTCTCTACGCCGATCCGGAGCGGACCACCTTTGCCAACATCCTCGTCGGCATCGCTTCGGCTTTCATCGACAATGGCACCATCATGCTTGCGGTTCTGACCATGGACCCGCAGATCTCGCAGGGCCAATGGCTACTGGTGACCCTCACGGCCGGCGTCGGGGGCAGCCTCCTCGCCATCGGCTCGGCTGCCGGCGTCGGCCTGCTCGGCCAGGCCAAGGGTTACTATTCCTTTGGCGCCCACCTGAAATGGGTACCGGTGATCCTGCTGGGCTATTTCGCCAGCATCGGTACGCATTTCCTGATCAACCGGTCGTACTTCTAGGCGCCCTTTCCTCCAAATATCTTTTCTCACTGGCGGTGGTACACGCCATGACCGTTAGTCCCGATATCCAAACCCAGCCGACGCGAACCCGCCCAGCGGTTGAGCGTTCGGCCGGAGTGCCTCGGCACGTGGCGGCGTTGCACCACGCGTCCCGGTCGAAGCGCAAAGCAAGGAGGGATCATGAAGAATGCGCATCGGCGAGAGCACGTAGCAGGTTCCGCCATCACCACGCCATGCGCTGCCATGCATGCACGCGAGCGTCGTCGGGTTCGTCGATGCCAGTCTCTCAAGCATCGCGCAGGCGTTTTTGGTGTGCGAGGAGTAATCCATTTCATGGCAAAACGCCTCGCTCGGCCCGAGAATGTCCGATTCCGTGACGGGCGGAAGATCAACGCCTTCCTGCGTGAACAGGTCGCCACAGAGCAGTGTCCTTGTCTTGTCTTGTCTTCCATCAGAAAGCCGCAGTCCCACGCGTGCGGCAGTTGCGGCGCGTCGAGCCAACGCACGGTGTGCTTGCCCAAAGGAACCAGCCCTCCATCGGCCACGGCATGGGGCGCCCTATCCGCAAGGTCGTGAACCGATACGCCGGCAGCCATAGTACCGCACAAGGGTAGAGAGTGCGGGGCGGCACCAAGCCATTCATTAAGCGAGCCGCGCTCGTCGGCCTCCACATGGGAAAACGCAATGTAGCGCAGCCTCTCGACCGGCAACACGTACGCCACAGCTTCGTGCACCAATGGAAACATCTTTCGCGGGCCGGTGTGGAAAAGTAAAGATTCATCATCCACGATGAGGTATTGGTTGAACGAAAACCCGGCTGTGCCCACGCTTACCACCGGCGTGTTGGTGCGGTAGATCCCCTCGGCAACCTCATGCACATTCGTCCCGGACTGCTTGTTCGTAATGGTCATCAAACTCTCCTTACTGCAGATTCTGAGTCATGGCGACGTTCAGGTGCGGGGCGCCCAACGGCAAGGCCGAACCTGCGCCCGGAGCGCTGAGTGCATCTCGGTCGATTCCGTCGTGCTTTACTTCCGCCCTCCCGTGAGGAAAGCGTGCCGAAACTCCCGCTCCAGCGCCTCCTCCTGCCCCTGGTAGACCGGTGAGAAATGAAAAGGCGTGGGAAATTTGACACCGGCCCGGCGCGCGATGGTACCGGCCTGGCGGGCGGTGAGATGGTATTTCCGGGCCGCGCGCTCATTGAGTTCATCGCCGAAGACCGCCTCGATGAAAAACTGGTCGGCGCCTGCGGCCAGCGCCACCATGCGCGCGGCGTTCGCTTCGTGATAGACGGCGTCGGTGACGTAGGCGACTTTCTGCCCTTCCGAGACATGCACGAGAGAGGGGGCCAACTCGCCCAATCGATACACCGCTTCCCGCAGACGAGCTCCGTCACGCATCAGTGCCCGGACCGGTGTGTCTTCGTGCTGCCCGGTCAGCAAGGCGTGCTTGAGGTCACGCACCCAGGAGCCTGGCGCCAGGCCGAGTTCCACCAGCCGGTTTTTCCAGACATTGAGGTGGCGCTTTTCCCGCAGGGCGAATGCCAGGCAGGGTGTCGCGTGATCCAGAATCACGAATTCGACCGCAAGATTCAGTTCGTCCAGCAGCCGGCGATTTTCGATCGGAAATTCGGTTTCGCCCTCGCGGCGAAAGGCAGTGTGGCAACGGAACGAGGCCCTGCGACCTAAGGTTTCGGTCAATACCTCGGAGACTTCGAACGAGAAATCGGTGCTGTAGCCTCCCACCAGATTCCAGGTATAGGCCGAGAGCTTGTGCTCCACCTGGTCCAGAAAACCTGCCGGCCCGAACAGACGGATGCCCAGGTCGCGCCCCAGACATAGCCGCAGCAGCCAGTCGAAGCCAAAGAAGTGATCCATGTGGGCATGGGAGACGAACACATCGCTCAGGCGCAGAATCTTGCGTACCGGAAGCGTGCGGATGTCGCCGAGATCGAACAATACCGCGCGCTTCTCGAACAGGAAGTCCACGTACACCGCAGGGTCGCCGCAGGGGCCATTGACCAGGGCGGGATGGAAGACCGGCTTCACGGTGGTGCTTCTGCAGTCGGGCATCCCGTCTCTGCGCGGGACGGCCAGTAAGTGCGCCGCCTATTCGTCCTCGGAATAGGCAGTGGTTCCGCTTCCTTCCCCCCCCGACTCTTCCTTGGTTTCTTCGAGCGCTTGCGCCTCTTCCGCTCCACCCAAGGCGAGTTCCGGCTCCAGCTCCAGCGGGATCATCTCGGATCCCTCCTCTTCAAAGATGGATTCTTCTTCGGGAACTTCTTCAACCGGCCGATCCTCCTGTTTGACGATTTCTTCCAGAGGTTCCGACCAGTCTTCGGGACACGTGTCGGTAATCTCGGTGCCGCCGAGATCATCCAGCTCGGCGACGTCCAGGGGACCGCTCCAGTTTTCCGGCTCTTCGATGAGTTCGATCGGCAGCAGGTACCACGTGTCGAGGTCGATTTCTTCCAGATCACCGTCGAAATGTTGAATTTCGACGGTGCGGGCATCGTCATCGATGGCGACCACCGTGAACGACTGCCCTTTGTCCAGATGCCGGTACCAGTTGCCGACGATCGGATCAGCTTCGGAATTCATGGCGCACCTCCTCATCAACACGCCGGGGAAACACGAAAAGGCCGGCTACACGTTAACATCCTCCGCTGCCGATGACGACATTCGCAGCCAAGAAAAAAGGCCGGCATGCAAGCCAGCCTTTTCGAATCGCAGGCGGAAGGGGCGAGAAAACCTATTCCAGATTGGCGTGACGCGTCCGCATCTGCTCCTCGGGAATCTTCTTGGCATGGATGATGTGCGAAATCGTGGCTTCGAGCAACACCAGGGTGGACAACTCGAAGGTGGTGCCCATCGGCATGCCGACCACCTTGCCATACTGCTCGGGGGTGCCGATTCGGAACACTACGTCCGCCATATCGCCGATCGTGGACTTGTCGCGGGTGGTGATCAGCGCGATGCTGGCCCCCTGCTCCTTGGCTTTCTTGGTGTAGGCGATCATGGTTTCAGTTTCCCCCGAACCGGAAATCACGATCAGGAGATCGCCTTTGCGGATGCTGGGTGTCACGACCTCGCCGACGATGTAAGCCTGATACCCCCCGTGCATCAGCCGCATGGCGAAAAAGCGGCCGACCAGACCGGAACGCCCGGCGCCGGCGACGAAAATACGGCGAGCACGCTCGAGCAGACCGGTCAGACGCGCCTCGTAGCTCTTGTCGGTGGCAGCGAGCACGCCACCGATCTTCGACACGATGAACTTGTGGTGGGCCCCTTCCAGCAATTCGCGGATGGTACGGGCGGCGGTTACCGGACAGGGCGCTCCGTAAATCGCCGCACCGACCACGACGATGTCTGCCCCCGCCTTGGCGACCCGCGTGGCGGTGTTCTGGTTGATACCACCGGCCACCGAGATTCGAACCGGCAGCTTCAGGCGGGCGATGCTCTCGAGATCGGCGAACGGCGTCTGACCCTGGGCCTGGGCGTCGAGGCCGGTATGCACGCCAATGATCTGGGCGCCGAGCCTGGCAGCCTCGCGCGCGCAGGCGGCTTTGTCCGGCACGTTGATGAGATCGACCTGGACTTCGGCATTGTGCGCCTGGGCCGCCTTGACGACCCCGGCGATGGTCGCAGGTCCCGACACCCCGAGGACGGTGCAGATGTCGGCACCGGCGGCATAGAACGGCGTAGCCTCGTATTCGCCGGCGTCCATGGTCTTGAGGTCGACCAGGATGAGCCGGTCCGGGTGGCGGCGCTTGAGCTCGCGGACGATTTCGATGCCGTTGTATTTGATACAGGGCGTGCCGATCTCGAAGATGTCGACATAAGGCGCCGTGAGGCGGGCGAGTTCAAGCGTCTGGTTGCGATCCAGGGAATCCAGGGCCAGCTGAATGAGTGGTCTTGCCATGAGCAATCCTCCAATAGATTTTATTTTTAGGAACTGCGGCGATCCCAACGAGCGCCGCACTCGGACCGTCCGCTTCCGGATGGCAAGTTTGCCAAGCGGGCGAAGCCCGGTCCAGAACCCCGAGCTTCCTCCTTCAAGGAACGGCACCCATTTCTACCTCGACACGGGCGCGGAAACCGGCACGGATGTCCTGCACCCGGGAACTTGCGCACAGCTCACGGCCGAGGCTCGACTGGCGGCAGCGGATGTCGAGGAATACCGTTTCTTCCTCTGGTCCGGCGATGCGCGCCAGGGTCAGGGCGATTTCCCGGTCCGCCAGCGGCACCGAAGTGTACACCAGGCGTTCAGTGTCGATCGCCAGCGGCGTATCGGCCTTGCTGAGTACATAGCCGCGCCCCAGTGCCCAGACTTTGGCACAGATCGCATCGGACGAGCAGGCCACGGCACTGAGCACGCCGTTGCCGTCATCACTCGCGAACACCTCGCCGAGAGCGCCACGGCCGCTACGCGCCTGTTCAGCTTTGAGCGAACGCAGACGCTCGATGTCGCGGCCGAAACGGGCGGCGATGACGCGTTTCTTGTCTTCCAGGACGCGGATTTTGTCTTTGTAATCCGCGATCCGGCGACGCTCGTCCTCCATAGCCTTCAGGACTTGCGCAGTGACGGCCAGGCCCTGGCGCTCCATGTCGGCGGCATGCTTTTCCTGGGTCCGGAGGACGTCCGCGTGCCGAGCCCGGTATTTTTCCAGGAGATTGATCGATGCGTCGCTCTGGGTGAGATGGTCGTTCAGGGCCAGCCGCATGTCCTCTTCGCTGGCGTAGGTTCGCAGCAGCGCATCGTCCAGCTTGCGCTGCTCTTCGACCAGACGCGCCGTTTCCGCCCGAAGATGCCTGAGCGCCCGTTCCCGCTCGATCGTCGCCGGGCTCTTGGCACCCTCGATGATCTCCACCAGGCGTCCCTGGCCGTCGAGCCGGGCATGCTTCTGCTGACTGTGTTCGGGAGGAATGCTGTCCGAATAGTGGACACGCCCCTCTTCATCCAGCCATTTGTAGGTGGCCGCCGGTACCGCCCGCGGCAGGGCGAGCAAAATAATGCCCAGAGCCCTCGCCCACGCGGGAAACGCTGCTCCGATGCAGGCGAAGGAAGGCACCGAAGCCGCCATGGTGTCAGGCGGTGCCGTAACGACTACGGTAGTCCTCGAGTGCTGCCAACTCCCTGATCCGGCCCGATCCGCGCAGGTAATCGATCAGATGGCGGAAACCGATGATGGCGTGGACCGGAATCCCCAGGCTGTCCCGAACCTCCTCCACGGCGGATTTTCCGGACTGACCGACTTCTTCCCGGTCCAACGCGATCAGCACCCCGCAAGGCTTGGCGCCGGCCCCCCGGATGATTTCGATCGACTCCCGCACTGACGTACCGGCGGTGATCACATCGTCGACGATCAGCACGTCACCCCGCAACGGTGCGCCGACCAGGATGCCGCCTTCGCCGTGGTCCTTGGCTTCCTTTCGGTTGAAGGCGTAGGGAATTTCTTCGCCGCTGGCCCTGGCCAGGGCAATGGCAGTGGCAGTGACCAGTGGAATGCCTTTGTAGGCCGGGCCATACAGCACGTCGGCCCGGATACCACCCGCGGTCAGGGTCTGGGCGTAAAACTCGCCCAGCCTGCCGAGCCGGCCACCAGTGTTGAACAGGCCGGCGTTGAAAAAGTAAGGGCTCTGGCGGCCGGATTTGAGAGTGAAATCGCCGAAGCGGAGCACCTCGCAACCGAGGACGAAATCGATAAAGGCTTTCTGATAGGTCTGCATGAAACGGAATACGGGAATATGGAAAATCAAGGTTAAGGCACGGCGACCCGACGCAGCAGGTCCTTCACGACCTGGTCGGTGGAGACCCCTTCCGCTTCCGCCTCATAGCTCAGAATCAGCCGATGGCGCAGGATGGATGGCGCCAGGGCCTGGATGTCGTCGGGAGTCACGAAGTCGCGGCCGTCGAGCCAGGCACGGGCGCGGGCACAGCGGTCCAAAGCCAGCGTGGCGCGCGGACTGCCGCCATAGAGTATCCAACGCGCCAGCGAATCACCGTAGCGGGCCGGCTCGCGCGTGGCCAGAACGATCTGCAGCAGATAATCCTCCAGCGCCTCGGCCATGTAGATGCCGAGCACTTCCTCCCGCGCGGCGAACAGCGCCTGCTGACTCACCGGCGCCATTCCAGCGGCGGGCTTACGCTCCGGCGGACGGGACTCCCCACGTACCAGGTGGAGGATGGCCTTTTCTTGCTCGGCACTGGGGTAGCCGATGCGCACGTACATCAGGAACCGATCGAGCTGCGCCTCCGGTAAAGGATAAGTGCCCTCCTGCTCGATCGGGTTCTGGGTAGCCATCACCAGGAACAAGGCTGGCAGCGGATAGGTCTTGCGCCCCACGGTGATCTGCCGTTCCGCCATGGCTTCGAGCAGCGCGGATTGCACCTTGGCCGGGGAACGATTGATCTCGTCGGCAAGAACTAGGTTGTGGAACAGCGGACCCGGCTGGAAATGGAACGAGCCGTCCTGGGGGCGGTAGATTTCGGTGCCGGTCAGATCCGCCGGCAGCAGGTCGGGGGTAAATTGGATACGCTGGAAATCGGCTTCCACGCCCTGACTCAAGACGTGGATCGCTCGGGTCTTCGCCAACCCCGGCGCACCTTCGACCAGCATGTGGCCGTCGGCCAGCAATGCAATGAGCATGGCGTCGACCAGATCGTTCTGGCCGATGATCTGGGCGTTGAGATAAGTCCGGAGCCGTTGGACATCCCGCTGCGCAGCGGAAACCGCCGCCACCTGGGTTCGAGGATAGGCATTCATGCGTTTGGTCTAGGCTGGCTGTTGGATCGGAGGCTGACATTATAAATCGTGTCCGCCGCCCCGCCTTCACCGCGACCCATGACACGCAGCCTTAACCTTGGCCGGCTAGACTCCGGTTGTTTCGGCCACATCGGCGGATACGCCTGCATGTCTTTGGAATCGCTGATCACCGAATACGGCTTCCCGGCCCTCGTCGTCGGGCTGCTCCTGGAGGGCGAGACCGTCCTGCTGATCGCAGGTTTCCTGGTAGGCCGCGGTTATTTTTCTTTCCTCCATATCGTGATGCTGGCCTTCGCCGTGACACTCGCGGCGGACCAGGGATATTTCTGGCTAGGCTACAAACATGGAGACGCGCTGCTGCGCCGCTTCCCGTCACTGACACCGGCGGTGGAAAGGGCCTCGACCCTGTTCCATCGTTATCACTCTTATTTCATCTTCGGCTTCCGTTTCTTCTACGGGCTGCGAGTGGTGACGCCGATCCTGATCGGCATGAGCCGCTTCTCGCCGATCCGCTATCTCACGGTCAACGTCATGGCGGTTGCAGTCTGGGCGGTGATGACGACGGGGTTGGGACTGGTGTTCGGAAAGGCCGTCGCCGGCATGATCGAGGATCTGCGCCAGTACGAATCCCTGCTGGTCGGAGGACTGTTCGTCATCGGTTCGGGGCTGGCGATCTACCGATGGAAGCATATCGGTGACCGCAACCGGAACGACAGCGCGGACGAGTGATCCGCCGGGCATGGATTTCCGCCCGCAGCGCGGACCGTGAACGCCGTTTTGGAGCAAGGGGCACCCATGGATTATGCTGACGGCCCTCATCCCGCGGCGGGACGGAAGGCTTTTCAGTATAACGCACACTTATTGTCGTGATTATGACAATTTAGTTCCTTTTATGGATGCCAACGCTTATAGTGCCTCACGAAAAGGGATCGGCTCGATGCCGGCTAGGGAACGGCGGTTCATTGCCACAGCGCTGTTGCTAAACGAGTAGGAGAAACCCATGGCTGTCAAAACATACAACGCGGGCGTCAAGGAATACCGCGAAACCTATTGGGACCCAAATTACACACCTGCCGACACCGATCTGCTGGCGGTTTTCAAGATCACCCCGCAGCCCGGCGTGCCGCGCGAAGAAGCCGCCGCCGCCGTGGCCGCCGAATCCTCGACGGGCACCTGGACCACCGTCTGGACCGACCTGCTGACCGACCTCGATTACTACAAAGGCCGCGCCTACCGGATCGAGGACGTACCCGGCCACGACGAACAGTTCTATGCCTTCATCGCCTATCCGATCGACCTGTTCGAGGAAGGTTCCGTCGTCAACGTATTCACCTCGCTGGTGGGCAACGTGTTCGGCTTCAAGGCCGTGCGCGGCCTGCGCCTGGAAGACGTGCGCTTCCCTATCGCCTACGTGAAGACCTGTGGCGGCCCGCCCCATGGCATCCAGGTCGAACGCGACATCATGAACAAGTACGGCCGTCCGCTTCTGGGCTGCACCATCAAGCCCAAGCTGGGCCTGTCGGCCAAGAATTACGGCCGTGCCGTCTACGAGTGCCTCAGAGGCGGCCTGGACTTCACCAAGGACGATGAGAACGTCAACAGCCAGCCGTTCATGCGCTGGCGTCAGCGTTTCGACTTCGTGATGGAGGCGATCGAAAAGGCCGAGGCCGAAACCGGCGAGCGCAAGGGCCATTACCTGAACGTGACCGCGCCGACCCCGGAGGAGATGTACAAGCGCGCGGAATATGCCAAGGAGATCGGCGCCCCGATCATCATGCACGACTTCATCACCGGCGGCTTCTGCGCCAACACCGGCCTGGCCAACTGGTGCCGCGACAACGGCATGTTGCTGCACATCCACCGTGCCATGCACGCGGTGATGGACCGCAACCCCAACCATGGCATCCACTTCCGCGTGTTCACCAAGATGCTGCGGCTTTCCGGCGGCGACCACCTGCACACCGGTACTGTGGTCGGCAAGCTGGAAGGCGACCGCCAGGCTACGCTGGGCTGGATCGACCTGCTGCGTGATAAGTTCATCAAGGAAGACCGCAGCCGCGGCATCTTCTTCGACCAGGACTGGGGCTCGATGCCCGGCGTATTCGCGGTCGCCTCCGGCGGCATTCACGTCTGGCACATGCCGGCGCTGCTATCGATCTTCGGTGACGATGCGGTGTTCCAGTTCGGTGGCGGCACCCTGGGCCATCCCTGGGGCAATGCAGCCGGCGCCGCAGCCAACCGGGTGGCCCTGGAAGCCTGCGTGGCGGCCCGCAACGAAGGCCGCCAGCTCGAGAAGGAAGGCAAGGAAATCCTGACCGAAGCCGCCAAGAGCAGCCCGGAACTCCAGGCCGCGATGGAGACCTGGAAGGAAATCAAGTTCGAGTTCGACACCGTCGACAAGCTCGACGTAGCCCACCGGTAAGCTTCAAGAGGATTCGGGAAATACCATGAGTGATATGCAAGACTACAAATCCAGCCTTTCCGACAGCGGCTCGCGCAAATTCGAGACATTCTCCTACTTGCCGCCGATGGACCCGGCGAAGATCCGCCGGCAGGTGGAATACATCGTCAGCCGCGGCTGGAATCCGGCCATTGAGCATACCGAACCGGAGAACGCGTTCGACCATTACTGGTACATGTGGAAACTGCCGATGTTCGGCGAGACTGACGTCGATGCGATTCTGGCCGAGGCCGAGGCTTGCCACAAGGCGCACCCCAACCACCACGTCCGTCTGGTGGGCTACGACAACTTCAAACAGACCCAGGGCGCGGCCATGGTGATCTACCGCGGACCGGCGGTCTGATTCCGCCCCGGCACGCAAGCCCACACTGAAACGCCCCTCCCCGGGAAACCGGGGGGGTTATGTTCAGGCAATGACGCCGCCGGAGCATTCGTGGGCACAATTTCTGCGCATAAACCACGCGCAAGAGACACGCCATGCCTTTCCCCTCCGACACCAGGAAAGCCGTCAATGTCTCGGCCAACGCCGGGCTGTTGCGCGAAGCCAAAGCTCTGAACATCAATCCCAGAAGGAGCCTGCATCGATGACCGCACAATCCGCAGACCAGTACCTGATCGAGGAACAACCCTATTACCGCCCTACCGGCGATGAAGTGGCACTGTTCGAAGCCGCCTATGCCGCGCGCATGCCGGTGATGCTGAAAGGGCCGACCGGCTGCGGCAAGACCCGCTTCGTGGAATACATGGCCTGGAAGTTGAAGCGCCCGCTGATCACGGTGGCCTGCAACGAGGACATGACGGCCTCGGACCTGGTCGGCCGCTTCCTGCTCGACGCCACCGGCACCCGCTGGCAGGACGGTCCGCTGACCCTGGCCGCTCGGATCGGCGCCATCTGCTATCTCGATGAAGTCGTGGAGGCCCGCCAGGACACCACCGTGGTCATCCACCCGCTGACCGACCACCGCCGCACCCTGCCGCTGGACAAGAAGGGTGAGCTGGTGCACGCCCACCCGGATTTCCAACTGGTGATTTCCTACAATCCCGGCTACCAGAACCTGCTGAAGGACCTCAAGCAGTCGACCAAGCAGCGCTTCGGCGCGCTGGATTTCGGCTATCCCGAAACGGCAGTCGAGGTAGACGTGGTATCGCACGAAAGCGGCGTCGACCCCAAGATCGCCGAAAAGCTGGTGCAGATCGCCCATCGCGCCCGTAACCTCAAGGGTCATGGTTTGGACGAAGGCATCTCGACTCGGTTGCTGGTCTATGCCGGCCATCTGATAGCCAGGGGCATCGATCCCCGGGCGGCCTGCATGATGACCCTGGTCCGCCCGCTCACCGACGACCCGGATATGCGCGATACACTGGACGCAGCCGTAGCGACGTTTTTCTGAGCCATCGTATGGGAGGGCGCAGCCGGAGGCAGTAACGGTTGCGCTCGAACCAGGGTATACCGGCACAGTTGATACCCGATCCCTATGCGCATCGACGGAACTATTTGTTTTTCATAGTTTCAGCGCCGCCGTCATAGAATTTGGAAGGCCCGGGAAGGGCAAGGCATTCCTTACGGGCGTATCGCGCTCCCAGCGATGATCCACCTGAACGACGTCAGCGACAAACTGTTCTTGCTGCAGGACACCGACACTCTGGTGCAATGGAGGCACGCCAACGGCGTTATCGCCCCCCTTCGGGGCGGCAGGCTGGACACGGGCCTGACCGTTTACAAGCTGCTCGGCAAGCGGCATACCGAGCCGGGCGACTGCGCGGTACCCGGCAGGACCTGCTCTGGCCATGGGAGCGTGCGACTCCAGCCATGGCGACCAAAGCCCAAGCATCGCATGCCATCGCGTGGACTGCAGCATTCTCGATGCCTGCCACCTGCGCAAACTCCAAGTCGAGTACAACCCGGACGCGCTGGATTCGGTGAATCCGGTTGATCGTATGCCATTTGTGGATGCAACGCCATGCGTCTGCCAGGGTTTACCAAGATGTCGAGGCACGTATGATTTTCCGTAGCCAACCACGATTTTCCGGACCAACGAGACAAACCCCATGAGCTTGAACTTGAGCGATTACCAGGAATATCTCGAACGGCTCGATCCTCACGTCAAGGACACTCTCGAAGCGAGTTTTCACGAAGCCGCGCGGGTCATGTCGCCGGGCGCGCTGAAAAACTACATCGAAGGGGCGCGGGCGCTTTCCGAACTCGGGCGCGGTGCCGGATTGGTGCTCGGCTATGTCCAGCAGATGCCGCTGGTGTGCAAGGAAGTCGGCGACGAGGTGATCCCGGACGTCGTCAGCGGCGTGATGAAACTGGCATCCATGGTCAGCGGGGCGGTGATCGAACGCCTGTTCGACAGTCTGCCGACCGCAGCCAGACGGCTGGGCGATGGCGAACTTTTGCGGCAGTACCTCGGCCTGATCCACCAGCTTTCGGCCAAGGCACCGCGGGGCCTACGCCCCATGCTGGACCACCTCGAGCCGCTGTTCGACAAACTGACCCTCGGGGGCTTACGGCGCTGGGCATTGTGGGGCGCCCAGGCCCATGCCCGCGATTTCGAAACCCTGGCCAGGTATTTCGCGCTGGAGACCGCCGACAGCCTGGCGGTGCTGCAACAGGAGCGGCGCGGCACCCTGTTCGTCGACACCCAGCGCAAGCTGAACTTCTATCTGCGCGCACTGTGGGGCCGTGACTTCTACCTGCGGCCGACCTCCGGCGATTTCGAGACGCGCGAAGGCTACAAACCGTACATCGAACACGGTGTGATCTTCGTACCCGATGCGTATGACGACTTCGGCCCGGTGCCGGGCAAGGAACTGTACCGGGCCACCGCCGCCCATGCCGCCGCCCACCTGACTTACACCACCCGCCCGCTGTCCGCGGAGCAGCTGACGCCGGTGCAGATGTTCCTGATCGGGCTGTTCGAGGATGCCCGCGTCGAGGCGCTGGCGATCCGTGAATTCCCGGGACTCAAACAGCTCTGGGCACCTTTGTTTGAAGCCGCTCTCGATCGCGAACGCAACGCCGACCCGATGGTGCTCTGGCTGGAACGGCTGGCTCACGCCCTACTCGATGAACGGAGAGGGACCGACGATCCGATCGCGGCCGAGATGCGCGAGTCCTTCCACGCCGCGCTGGCCAAGGACCCGACCGACAACCGGCTGAGCTGGGATCTGGGTGTCACCCTCTCCCACCGCATCAAGGATCGCTGGGGCATGCCTTCCCTGCGCGTCCTGGAGAGCTTCGGCATACCGTATCGGGACGACAACCGCTTCCTCTGGGCCTTCGGCGAAACCGAATGGGCCGACGCCGATCATCTCACCGCCGGCAAGCACCAAGTGCGCAGAAAGGTATCCGTGATGGAGATGATCAACGAGATCGACTGCGAACTGGCCGGCGACGACGCCCAGGAAGTCTGGACTCTGGAAACGCCGTTCTATCTCGATCAAGAAGGCTGTACCATCAACGAACTGGAAGGGAAAGAGCCGATCAGCGACCCCTACCACTACCCCGAATGGGACTATCAGGTCCAGTTGCATCGCCCCCACTGGACCACCGTGCTGGAGCGCCGCCAGGCCAAGGACGATCCAGCACTGATCGAGCGGATCTTGCTCGAATACAAGCCCATTGCCAGCCGCCTCAAGCACATCATCGACGCCCTGCAGCCGCAGGGCGTGATCCGCCAACGGCGGCGGGAAGACGGCGACGAGATCGACCTGAACGCCGCAATCCGGGCCATGATCGACATCCGCATGGGCGAGATGCCCGATCCCCGCATCAACATCCGCACGATCCGCAAGACCCGCGACCTCGCGGTACTGCTGCTGCTCGATTTGTCGGAATCCACCAACGAAACCCCGCCCGGCAGCGACCGGCCAATCATTCAGCTGGCACGCGAGGCCTGCACGCTCCTGGCCTGGGCCATCGACGGCATCGGCGACCCCTTCGCCATCCATGGCTTCGCCTCCGACGGCCGCCACGACGTACAGTACTACCGCTTCAAGGACTTCGACCAGCCCTTCGACGACCAAGCCAAGTCCCGCCTCGCCGGGATGAAGGGCGGGCTGTCCACCCGCATGGGCGCCGCCATGCGGCATGCCGCGCACCATCTGAGACACCAGCCGCAACAGAAGAAACTGCTGCTCCTGGTCAGCGACGGCGAACCCGCCGACATCGACGAGCGCGACCCGCAATACCTGCGATTCGACACCCGGAAGGCGGTCGAAGAATTGGCATCCACAGGCATCATGACCTACTGCCTGACGCTCGACCCGGACGCCGACGACTACGTCTCCCGAATTTTCGGACCGAACCGCTATACGGTGGTGGACCGCGTCCAACGCCTGCCCGAACGGCTGCCCATGCTGTTCGCCACCCTGACGGCCTGAACAGGACACCGTAAAGCGCAGCCGAGCGGATCGGCTGTCAGTGCCAGATCGTACGAAAGCGAAAAATCTTCGAAACTCTAGTAAATTACGGCAGGGCGCAGTGGAGGCTGCCTTCCAAAGGCTGCCCGCAGCCAAAAACCCTGGCGAAAAAAACAATGAAACCATTCGAACACCCGCCATCCCGCATCCCTTCCCCTCCGTTCCGCCCGGCCCGGTGGCTCTGTACGCCAATGGCTGAGTGCGGCGCCCGCCGATCCGATCCGCCCGCAAGGTCGTTGCAAGACTCTGGCGATGACGCCGGACTTGCACGCCGGCCCTAGATGTAATCGAACGGGTCCTGTACGCGTCGGCGGAATTTCTCCCACTGGCAGCCCTCCATGTTCTTCAATTACCAAGGCTTCCTGAAGGCCCTGTACCTTTCGTTATTCCAACGGCCGTTCCGCCTCAGACGCTGGTTCTACGTGCTGTTCTTTTCGGTACTCTATCTGGCGTTCGTGGCTTTCGTGGCAGTCGGTCGCCTGCTGGACCACCTGTTTTTTCCCGGCTTCAAAAGAACCCGCATCGAACGACCGGTCTTCGTGATCGCCCCGCCCCGGAGCGGGACCTCCTTTCTGCAGCGCCTGCTTTGCGCGGACGAGCAACGTTTCGTGCACTGGAAGATGTACCAGACTATCTTTCCGAGCATCTGCTTTCAGGCCGTCTTCAACGGTCTGGCGTGGATCGACGTCAAGTGCGGCGGCGTGATCTGGCGCCTGATGCAATGGTGCGAGCGGAAATGGTTCGGCGGTTGGGACGAGATGCACCGGATGCGGCTGGATCAGCCGGAGGAAGACCAGGCGCTGTTCCTCTACGCCTTCGCTTCCGAAGCGATCTTCATGCTGTTTCCGTTCGTCGTGCCGCTTTGGGAGGTGGGTTTTCCCGATGCCCTTCCACCGCCATCCCGCCGCGCCCTGATGGCCTATTACCGCTCCTGCCTGCAGCGCCATGTCTACGCCAACGGCCGCGGGCGCACACTGCTGGTCAAGTCGACCCATGCTTCCGGCGCCATCGAATCGATTCTCGAGACGTTTCCGGATGCCCGCTTCATCACCATCGTGCGCCATCCGGATGAAGCCATCCCCTCCCACGTCAGCCTGTTCGTTCCGGTCTGGCAGGCCCATTCTCCGGAAATCGAAAAAGACGGGGACGAATCGAAAGCCTATGCTGCCCTGGCGGCCGAGTGGTACCGGCATTTGCACCGGTTCCGCGCGCGAGTGGACCCCGCCAATTTTTACTCCATCGACTATCGCGATCTCCGGGCCGATCCGGCTCATACGATCGCCACCCTCTACCGGCATTTCGGCTGGGACGTGAGCGAATCCTACCGGGCGAGACTGCGGGAGTTCACCGAACAGCAGCACGCGTTCCAGAGCGCCCATTGTTATTCGCTGGAAGAATTCGGCCTGTCGAAACAGTGGATACGCGAGGAACTGGGTCCAGTGATCGAAAGCTACGGCCTGGACGGCAAGGCGGCTGCCGTCCAGCAGCCACAAGGGGGAGGACTACGGCAGACGCTTGCGCCCGACCGCTACCGGCAGCCTCCCCCGCTCGGCCAGCCGGCGGTAATACACGGCGTGCAGGAGGCCGAGTAGGATCAGCGCAAGACCGTTGGCAACCACCACTGCCGCCACCTGGGTACCGGCGAAGCTCTCCACGGCGATGAGGATAGCCAGTGCGATGTTGCGATTTGCTGTGCCGAATGCGATCACTCGCCTGCCCTGTGAACCTGGCCCGCCGGCGACATAGCCCAGGCAAAATGACAACTCCCCCGCCAGAATGAATGCCATGAGGGGTTTCCAGCCGGTCGCGAGGAGAGTCCCGGATTCGACCCATGTCACGAACGCCAGAGACACGGCGCCTGCCGTTTCCGCGAGGACATCCAGAGGCCGGAGGAGGCGGCTGGCCAGTCCGGGCAGTCCGAATCTGAGTACCATGCCTGCTAGGAGCGGCATGCTGACGGAGCAGGACAGCACAGTGAGAAGATTCAGATAGCTGAACCGGAGCGTGGCAGCGCCACCCAGAGCCGCGAAACCGGCATCGAAAGCCAGCGGCGTGAGGAAAATGGCAAAGAGGGGGAAAATCGCAGTCAGCCCGGCCGCGAGCGCCAGGTCGCCCCGCGCCATTTTCACGAAGAC
Organism: Methylococcus capsulatus; assembly: GCF_036864975.1. NCBI lineage: Bacteria > Pseudomonadati > Pseudomonadota > Gammaproteobacteria > Methylococcales > Methylococcaceae > Methylococcus > Methylococcus capsulatus. Next base: position 683,916 of record NZ_CP104311.1, read on the forward strand.
CGGCACCACCGGGGCGAAGGGTGCGGCCGCCAGCAAGAGCATCCCGGCCGCATATTCCGGAGGAAGGGCGAAAGCCCGTGCCAGCGCGCATGCCAGCAGCGGAACCGCGATGAAATTGAGCGGCAGAACGACGGACCACCGGCAGCTCCGGATGGCCGCCACGACCGCTGCGACTTCGAGCCGCAGGCCAGTCGCCAGCAGCAGTCCTCCCAGGGAGACCAGGGTGAGGCCGCGGATCAGCAGCTCAGGCTGTATTGGAAGAGTGTGGGGCACGGAAGACGACAAGAAGCAAGATCGGGAAGCCGCCTTTCCCGGCAGCAAGAGTAAGCCGATGTGAAATACGAGTTCAACCGCCCGCCAAATCGACCGCGGAGCGCTTGCGCTATACAGATTATGGAGAATCTGTTCAAAGGCTACGCGAAACGTGGCCGACTCGGCTCTTGATTTTCTTCCCGTCAGACCGCGCTGAGCATCGCAGCTTTCGGCGAGAATAGCCCCAAGGGGAGCGCAGGGAGGCGGCTCGTCCATGGCGGGGCAGGAGCCCCTTCGATGGACCCTCGCCGCAAGCGAGAAGCGCAAGGGATTTTGCAGTCTCCGGGCGGTTTTTCTTTGGTTATTTTTCTTTTGTACGTACAAAAGAAAGTAACCCGACCGTGGGTTCGGATACCCACATTCAAAACGCCTCGCGCAGCGTTTCATTATCAGATTCTCATAGCGCCATCGTCCCGAAATACAAAAGGAGGCACGTTTTGATCACGCGAAAAATACGCCTGCGGACCCGCATTGACCGCCTATTGTCCGTCTGGTTCTATTTTTCGATGCGCCATGCTATGGCGGTGATCCTTATTTCGATCCTCGCCGCCGCGGCCGCCGTAAACTACACGCTCCACCACCTCCGCATCAACACCTACCCCGGCAACGTCCTGTCGGACGAACTGCCGTGGCGCCAGGACAAACTGGCCTACGAAAGGGCCTTCCCTCAGTTCCGTGATTCCATCGTCATCGTCCTCGACGCCCCGACGCCGGACCAGGCGCAGGATGCGGCGGCCAAGCTTTATTACCGGCTGCGCGAAGATTCCGCACAATTCGAATGGGTGTTCTATCCGCCGGAAAGCCGGTTTTTCCGCGACAACGGCCTGCTGTTCAAAGACGTCGCGGACCTGGAAAAACTGTCCGATCACCTGGCCAAGGTGCAGCCGTTCATCGCGGAGGTATCCGCAGACCGGAGCCTGCGCGGCGTGTTTTCGCTTCTGGAGCGAGCCCTGAGCACAGGGGAAGACAAGGACATCGATTTCGCCACCGTGTTCGACCGGATTGCCTCGGCGCTCCGTGGCCAACTGGATGGCTCCGGGACGCCGCTGTCCTGGAGCGACCTGATGGCCGGCGAGGACGCCAAGCCCGCCGACAGGCGCGCGCTGCTGGAGGTCATGCCGCGGATCGAATACAACTCGCTGGCGCCCGGCGAAAACCTGATGGCGGCGATCCGTCGGACCGGCAAGGAACTGGACTTGGACGAAAGCGGCGTGACCATGCGGCTCACCGGTGCCGCCGCCTTGTCCGTGGCCGAACTCAAGAGCGCCAGCATCGGCGCCCAGATGGCAAGCCTCGGCTCATTCCTGGGGGTCAGCCTGGTCATGCTGATCGGGTTGCGGTCGCTGTGGCTGGTGCTGGCCGTGCAGATCGGTCTGGTGCTCGGGCTGATCTTCACCGCCGCCTTCGCCGCCGTGGCGATCGGTCAGCTCAATCTGATTTCGGTCGCCTTCGCGGTGATGTACATCGGCATCGGCGCCGATTACGCCATTTATCTGAGCCTGCGTTACCGCGAGCTGGCCTGCCGTTCGCACAGCCACCGTAGCGCCTTGAAACGCGCCGTCCGCCACGTCGGCGGTTCGCTGGAAATCGGCACACTCACCACCGCCGTGGGCTTTTTCTGTTTCGTGCCGACCAGCTATCGTGGCGTCGCCGAGCTGGGGATCATTTCCGGCGCCGGCATGTTCATCAGTCTGCTGGTCACGCTCGCCATCCTGCCGGCTTTCCTTGGCCTGCGACGCCCCTGTCCTTACCTCGGCCCCCATGCAGGCCATGGCGAGCTGCCGCTGTGGCAGCGGAATCTCCTGACGTTTCCGCTGCGCCATTCGCGGAGTGTTCTGCTCACCGCGGCCGTCGCCGCCGCTCTTGCCTTCGTGCCACTGAAGTCGGCGCGCTTCGACCAGAATCCGCTCAACCTCCAGGACCCCACCGCCGAATCGGTCCGGACCTTCCGCGAACTGCTGGCCGACGGCTTCGATTCACCGTGGTTCCTGGCGGCGCTGGCCAGGGATGGCGGAGAAGCTGCGGCCATGAAGCGGCGACTGGAAAGACTGCCGGTGGTGGATAAGGTCCTGACACTCGAGAGTTTCGTGCCGGAAGACCAGGACGAAAAACTGGACCTGGTCGACCAGATGGCGCTGACCCTGGGGCCGCTGCCGGCATCGGGCGAAACCAAGCCGCGGCCCGCGCCCGACGAGGAGGCCGCAGCCGTGCGCCGGTTCCTGGCGACCCTTGCGGCTCACCTCTCGGCCCACCCCGACGTCGCCGGCGCGCCGGCCGGCTTCCGCCTCGCCGTGGAACAGGCCCGGCTGGCCGAACGCATCCAGTCCACGCAAGGCGAGGCCCGCACCGAAACCGTGGCGCGGCTGTCGCAGGCCCTGGTGGGCGGGCTCGGCAGCCAGTTGGACCGGCTGGCGGATGCTCTGAAGGCCCGCCGGGTCGATATTGGCGACCTGCCGGACGACTTCCGCTCCCGCTGGATTACCAAGGATGGCATCCAGCGGGTCGAAATCCGGCCGAAAGAGGACCTCCACGACCCGCAAGCCATGCGCCGGTTCGTGGACCAGGTCCGGCGGGTGGTGCCGCACGCCACCGGGGTGCCGGTGCTGTTCCTCGAATCCAGCGACGCGGTGGTGACGGCCTTCCTGCAGGCCTTCGCCTACGCCATCGTAGCGATCATCGTGATCCTGTTCCTGACCATGGAGAAAAAAATCGACGTGCTGCTGGTCCTGATACCGCTGCTGCTGGCCTCCCTGCTGACGGGAGCGGCAATGGCGCTGGCGAGGGTCCCCTTCAACTTCGCCAACATCATCGCTCTGCCGCTGGTCTTCGGCATGGGAGTGGATAACTGCATCCACATGGTCCACCGCTTCCGCACCGCGCCGCCGAAGGACGGCATCCTCCTGCACACCAGCACCGCCCTGGCTGTCGTGCTGAGCGCACTCACCAACATCAGCGGCTTCGGCAACCTCGCAGTGTCGCCCCATCTCGGCATGGCCAGCATGGGGATCATGCTGAGCATTGGCATCCTCGCCACGCTCTTGTGCAGCATGATCGTGCTGCCGGCGCTGCTGGCGCAGACGGAGCATCTGGGGCGATTGAAACGATTTCCTTGTGATCGAACGCGTGAGAAGACTCCCGGCTTAAAATGAACCAATGGCCAATTTGCTGAACAGGGGCACAACATGCGCAAGATCCTTTTTATTCGGGCCGAACGGGACGATGAGGCGGAAGTCTGGGTAGCCACGTCCGACGACGTAGCGGGGCTCGCCACGGAAGCCGAAACACTGGAAGCCCTGTCATCGAAGTTGGAAAACCTGGTGCCCGAACTGCTCGATGCGAACCACTATCCAGAAGGCCCTGAAGTGCCATTCGGACTGCTGGTCCGGAAATTTTCGGTGGCGCACCGAGCCATGCACTGATGGGCAACCGTTTCACACCTGAAATCAAACGGATATTGCTCGAAGCAGGCTGTCACTTCGTCCGGGGAGGAAAAGGCGATCATGACATCTGGTTTTCTCCCCATACCGGCATCCCTCACCGTTGACCAAAAGATCGAGTCGCACCATACGGCAAACGCCGTGCTCAAACAGGCCGGCCTGCCCAAGCGATTCTGAAGACGAGCGGGAATCGGCCCCGGAAGCCGGGATCAGGGCGAACGGCTGGCGGCCAGCGCCATCCGGACCAGTTCGGTAAGGCGGCGGACGCCGGTTTTCTGGCGGATATGCTGGATGTGGGAGCGGACCGTGGCGACGCTCACGCGCAGGGTCGCCGCGATAGCCTCGGGCGTCGCTTCATCCATCAGCCCGAGCAGCACGGACTGCTCCGCCGCAGTCAGTTGGAACAGCCCGCAGAACGATCGCAGCGCGTCCTCGTTGATCCCGCGGCAATTCTCGATCACCAGCAGATAGCGCGCCTGCAGCGATGGCAGCCCCAGCACGGAGACTTCGCCCAGCGGAGCGACCAGGGCGCTGAGCGTTTCGCCCGCCTCGCCCGGCTTGGCAAGGGTAAAGGCGACTCGTGCGTGCCGGCCCTGATCCGCCAGGGCTAAAGCTGCATCGAGATCCGGATAGGCCCGTGCGCCGAGCGCGATGACCCGGCCATGGCGGATCTTGACCGGCGCCGGGCTGAAATCCAGCAGCCGCTGAGCCGCCGGATTGCAATGCAGAATCCTGCATCCAGCATCGAGCACGAAAACGGCATGGCTGAGCCCGGCGATCACCGACTCCTTGAGAACGCCGCCGCGATCCAGCACACCCAACCGGAAAGCGATCCGGAATGCCCGGTTGAGGTGCCTTGAGATGCTTTGCAGCCTCAGGCGGTCTACCTCCTCGAAACCTTCCGAGCCGACGCCGCGGAAAAAGCAGAGCACGACATGCGGCGTATCGGACTCCGCGTCCCATAAGTTGCTGCAAAGCACATCGCCGATGTCCTGCCCGACCAGCCAGTCGTTGTAGAACGCGCTCCGGACCAGCTCCCGCCGCTCCACCAGCATGCCGCCGGCGAGCGTGTGGCCGCCTTCGGCCAGGTTCTTGTCGCGCGCCGCCTGAACCCAGACGTCGCGCTCGCCCCAGTAAGCCTGGTAGTTCTTGCCGTAGTCGGCGGAAATATTGTGGCTGAGCAGAAACGGGTTGGCGTAGTCGGTCAGCTTGAAACCGATCAGATTGAACGCGCTCGCATCGAGGTGGATGCGCAGATGATCGAGCGTTTCCTGCCAGCTTTCCGGATTCAGGGCTGACTCGTAGATGGCCTGGACCAGTTCATCGTAATCCGGGCCGGCCCGCCCCTCGGCAGGCGCGGTTTCCGGCTTTGAATCTTTCCCGCTCATAAGGCCTTCCGCATGAGACGCCCGATTTACCCGAATGGCTCGAAAGCGCCTGACCGGCCAGCCCCTGATCCGAACCGGAACCTATTACACTATTTTTCTTGCTACTCCTTCAATCCGAAAAAACGTGCGGCTCATCCGGACGCCATTGGCGGATTGCCTTCGGCATCGCCCTACAGCCCGAAAATCGCGGCGAGGCCCGGATAGATGCCAGGGCTGCGCTTGAAGTCGTGGAGCACGCTATAACCGTTGGCCGGGTCGATCCGGTACACCGTGCCGATGTTGGAACTGCCACCGTTAGCCGTGGTGCCGTAGATCGCGCCATCCGGACCGAGGGTGATGCCGGCGTAGGGGTACGCCCCTTGAGCCCCATCGAATTCGTGCAGGATGCCAAAACGCCCGTCAGGGCCGATGCAGTATACGGTCCCGGCGCCCGCGCGGCCGCCTCCGCGCGTGGTGCCGTAAAGTCCCCCTTTTCCGAACGCTACGGCGGCGAAAGGCTGGGCTCCCTCCTTCCCATCGAAGTGGTGTAAAACGCCGAAACGGCCATCGGGGAGGAGACGGTAGATCGTGCCGGCGTTCGAACGCCCGCCGCCGACGGTGGCGCCGTAGAACGCGCCGTCCGGACCGGCAACCAGTCCGGCATACGGACTGGCGCCGCGCTTGAGGTCGAAAGTGTGCACTACGCGGAAACGGCCGCCCGGGTCGATCCGGTACACCAGACCGGCCCCCAGCCCGCCGCCGCTCCAGGCGGTGCCGTAAAGGGTCCCGTCCGGCGCGAATGCCGGAGCGCCGTAAGGGTTGGCGCCGGCGGTTCCGTCGAAATGATGCAGGACGCCGAAGCCGCCGTCGGGATGGATACGGTACACGGTGCCGTGACCCGCATGGGCGCCGGTCCAGGCCGCGCCGTACAATGCGCCGTCCGGCCCCAGCTTGACGGGCGCGTAGTGGTTCGCCCCGTGCAAGCGCTCGAAGTCGTGCAGGATGCCGAAGCGTCCGGCGGAATCGATCCGGTAGACCGTACCCTGGTCCGATTCGCCGCCGTTCACGGTGGTACCGTAGAGCGTCCCGTCGGGGCCGAAGGCCGGAGCAGCGTAAGGATTCGAACCGTGCGCCCCGTCGAAGTCGTGCAGCACGCGGAAGGCGCCATCCAGGCCGAGCCGGAACACCGTGCCGCGGTCGGCGCTGCCGCCGCGCCAGGTCGTCCCGTAAAGCGCGCCGTCCGGGCCGAAGCTTACCGCGGCGTAGGGATGCGCGCCACGCGCCATGTCGAAGTCGCAGCACACGCCCGCGACGGCGCTAGGGGCTGCGACACGACCCATACCCGCGTGTTGCTCTCCACCGGAAGTACCGTCTTCGGTACAGTGGCCGTGTGGGGCCGGAGCACCCGGCGACGTGTCAAGAAAATGAGCGGCGTTCATAGTAAGGCCCGGGAAGTTTGCGGATTGCTCGCTTCGGAAATGGCTGGCCGCGCCCTCAGCAGCGGGGATACGACCGAGGCCGCGAAGCACGAAGGCTTGAAAGAAGGCATGTTCATCTCTCCGTTCATGGTGTTTTCTCGTTCATTGCCGGGTTCCACCCGATCTTTGTCGTTCCTGGCCGGGCCGGTGCGGCGCTCGCGAAGCGCCGGCCCATACGGCAGCCAAGCTACCACCGCGGTTTCCTCCCGCACATCATCCAAATGGATGATGATTTCTTCGGTGATTTGTGATAAGGGGTACAGGCATCAGTCCTTAGCCTTGCGCTGAGCGAAGCCGAAGCGGGAGCCGAAAGGTCCGCCCCACGGTGCCGCGGATCGGCGCCATCCCGCCCGCAACAGATTGAGGTTCTCAACAGGTCGGGATAGACTTCGGCCCCATGTGCCGGCGCGATCCGAGCGGCGAGGCATTCCACTTACAACTATAAGAAAGGAGAATCGCTCTATGAGCTTGCGGGCTGAAGTCATCGGCTTGCTGACGGCCATGGCAAGCCTGTCAGCCACGGCCAATGAGCAAACGCAGGAAGACGAGCAGAAATCCATCGTCCACCTGAGCCCGCTGGTGGTGTCCGGCACCCTGAGCTATCCCTTCGGCCACCAGACGGACGACCACGCCGTCACCGCCCTCGACAACCAGGCGCTGATCCGCTCCGGCAAACGGGGGCTGGAAGAAACACTGCAGGGCTTTCCCAGCCTCAACATGCTCACGGTGCCTGCCGGCGGGGTGGCATCCCTCACCTTGCGCGGCGCCAGCGGCTACGGCCTGATCCAGATCGACGGCATCCCCCTGCCGATCAGCAACACCGGCCAGTTCAACCTTGCTGGGATGCCGGCGGAAGCCTTCGAGAATTCAGAGATGATCCGCGGTTCCGGCGCCGTGCTCTACGGCAGCCATGCCCTGGGCGGACTGATCCGGCTGTCGACCCGCGACCTGCTCGCCACCACCGGTTCGGCCCACATCGAAGGCGGCAGTTTCGGCGCTCTGCGCGACACCGTGGCCGGAAGCTGGGCCGGCGACCACGGCCGGATCAGCGGCACCTACAGCCGGGACGATTTCTTCGACGGCACGCCCTATGTCAATCCGCAATTCGGGGACGGCTACCGCAAACCGGCCAACGCCAGCCTCGCCACCCTGCGCGGCAGCGCCAAACTGGGCGATGTGGGGGAAACCGAGAGCAGCCTGGTGTATTCCGACTCCCACAGCGGCTATGGCAAGTACGTCCTTACGCCGGAGCACGTCCTTGATTTCGTGGACGACCCCAACGCCTTCATCGACCAGGAAACCTGGCTGGCGCAGAACCGCAGCCGCGTCGCGCTCCACGACCATTGGCAGAGCGGGCTTCAGTTCGGTTTCACCCAGCAACAAAAGACGGTGCGCTCCGGCACCGTCGAGACCGGCATGCTCGCCCATACCTATCTGGTGCGCTGGGAGAACCTGCACCAGTGGATCACGCCGGATACCGGCACCTGGCGCCTGACCTGGGGCGGCGAAGGCTGGTACGAGGACGGCTCCACACCGGATGGCCGGTACGGCGGCCAGCGCGCCACCGGTGTAGCCGTCGGGCGCCTGGAAGTGAAGTCCGACCGCTACTCGGGCGTGGTCGGCTTCCGTACCGACAGCTACGAGCAGTACGGCGTCCACACCACGTTCCACGCCGGCAGCCAGTACCGGCTACTGCCCGAATTCGCGGTCTTCGCGGACGGCGGCATCGGTTACCGCCTGCCCAGTTTCCCCGAACTGCTCACGCCTTTCATCGGCAACCCCACCCTGCGTCCCGAGCAGGGCGCCAGCGGCCAGGCGGGATTCAACTGGGACGTCACCGGCTCCACCCAGCTTTCCCTGACCGGCTTCTACAACCGCTTCGACGACCTGATCATCCTGGCCCGGCTGCCCATCGGCCTCTACCGCTCGGAAAACATTCCCCACACCCGCATCATGGGCCTGGAGATGCAAGGCGACACGGCCTGGAACGCGCAATTCAGCAGCGGCATCGACTACACCTTGAGCTCGAACGAAAACCTGGACACCGGCGCCCCGCTGCCGCACCGCCCCGACAACATCGGCCGCTTCTGGACCGAATGGCGCGGCCACACCTGGCCCCTGCGCCTCTGGACCGAAGCCATCTACCGCGGCGCGAGCTACTCCGACGGCCGCAACATCCGCATAGGCGACGCCCTGCTCATCAACATGACGCTGAACTACATCGTCGATCCCCGCCTCACCCTCTACGTCCGCGGCGAAAACATCACCAACAACCAGACCTCCGACACCTACATCCTCGGCGTCCCCGGCGCCGCGATGTATGGAGGGATACGGGCAAGTCTGCCCTGACCGGGTGCGATCATTTCACTTCGGGCCCCTGCCTGTTCGACATGATCAGGTTTCCAGCGGCCCCGTCAGTTATGGCCATCCATCACCTGCACCAAGCTCTTCAATCGCCCGGCGATTTCGACTGGATAAGCCGGCGCCGGTGCCAGCCGGCGTAACGCTTCCGGCAGGCGACCGAGCTGCTCGAGCGCACGGGTTCTGAGCGTTTGCAGCGATGGGCTCGCTGCGAGCCGGCGGCCATTGCGCATCACCGGACGCAGCAGGGGCTCCCCCGGCTGCGCGTCGTCCACTAACGTCAGGCTGTCCCTCTGCAATTTCCCCTCTCCGTCGTAATAACGGTAAACCTGTTTCCGGCCGGGCCAGGTCGCCTTGCCTTCCGAGCGCTTGCGCCGGGGAATGCCGGCGTATTCCTGGAGTTTGTAGGCGCAGTCGAGATAAGGTGCATCGGACGAGGTATCCATGCGGGTGCCGATGCCGTAGCCATCGATCGGCACGGCTTCCTCGGTGTGCCTGGCCAGCAGGTATTCGTCGAGGCTGCCGCTGGCGAAGATGCTGACATGGCCGAGGCCGCCCCGATCGAGGATATTCCGGACCCGGCGGGCGTGCTCGGCCAAGTCGCCGCTGTCCAGGCGCACGCCTTGGATGCGGATTCCTTTGGCCGCCAAGCGTTCGGCCAGGGGGATGAGCTTTTCCGCCCCGGCTTCGGTGTCGTAGGTGTCGATCAGCAGCACCAGATTGTCCGGCTGTGCCAGGGCGAAATGCTCGAAGGCGGTGAGCTCGTCGTCATGGGCCTGAACGAAGGAATGGGCCATGGTGCCATACAACGGGATGCCCCAAAGCCGGCCGGCGAGCACGTCAGAGGTGCCGGCGAAGCCGGCGAGACAGGCGGCGCGGGCTGCCAGGAGTCCTGCCTCGGCGCCGTGGGCGCGGCGCAGGCCGAAATCGATGAGCAGTTTGCGCGGCGCGGCCAAGGTCATTCGCGCCGCTTTAGATGCGATGAGGGTCTGGAAATGCAGCAGGTTGATCAGCCGGGTTTCGGCCAGCTGCGCCTGGGGAAGTGGCGCCGTCACCCGCAATATCGGTTCGCCGGGAAAGCACACCGTGCCTTCCGCCATGGCATCGACGTCGCCCGTGAAGCGCAGCTCGGCCAGGGCGTCGAGGAAATCCGGTGCGAACCGTCCGGTGGTGCGCAGCCACTCGATCTCTTCGGGCCGAAACCGCATGCCTTCCAGGAAATCCAGTGCCTGTTCCAGCCCGGCCGCGACCAGGAAGTTGCGCTTGGGCTCGGCTCCGCCGGGAAATTTGCGCACGAAGAATTCGAACACCGCAGTCCCGTTCATGCGTTGGGCATGATAGCCCTGCAGCATGGTCAACTGATAGAAGTCGGTGAGCAGGACGCTGTCGATCGGCAGACTCATGCGAAATCCTTGCATCCGGCAAATACTGCACCTTCCTCCCTCATCCGAGCCAACGCGCGGCGGCCGTCTTCCGGCTCCACGTCCACGGCACGCACGGCATCTTCGAGAACGACGACTTCGAAGCCCAAGCGCCGGGCGTCAAGCACGGTGTGCAACACGCAGTAGTCGGTCGCCAGACCGCCGATGAACAAACGGCGAACGCCGATTTCCTGCAGAAGGTACGCCAGATCCGTGCCTTCAAAACTGGAATAGGCCTCCTTATCCGGCCATGTCGCCTGGGATACGATGGGAACGTCCTCGGGCAGGGCGAGCCCGGACGCGAATTCCGCCCCCCGGCTACCGGCCACGCAATGCGGAGGCCAGGGCCCGCCCTGGGCGTGGAACGAGCAATGGTCCGGCGGATGCCAGTCGCGCGTGGCGATGACGGGCAATCCTTCCTGGACGAAGCGTGCGATGTATTGATTCAGGACCGGAATCACCTCGTCCCCACCTGGGACGGCGAGGCTACCGCCCGGCAGAAAGTCGTTCTGTACGTGGACCACGATCAAAGCATCGCCCGGCGAAAGGCGGAATCCGTCAGTCTTGGTGTTCATTTCAGCCACTCCATCACGATGAACAGATGATACGCCGGAGCGGGCGCGGACGGATTGAGTTTTCCGGTGTCTGCCCCTATAAATGCCGCATTCGTGGAATGCAGGAAGGAAAACGCCGTGCCGAAATACGACTATTTTTGTGAAGCGAACGACCGGGTCGTGGAAGTGAGCCATCCGATGAACGAACGCCTGACAACCTGGGGCGAAGTGTGTGAGCGCGCCGGGCTGTCGGCGGGCAATACCCCACCCGACACGCCGGTCAAGAAGCTGATCACCGGTGGCGGCGTCGTGCGCGCCGGCGCCCTCAAGAATCCGGAAGCGCCCCCCTGTCAGAGCGGCGCCCCCTGCTGCGGCGCTGGCACCTGCGGATTCAACTGACGGGCAGCGCCGGCGTTTTCAGCGCGCGCCCTGCTTGCTCCCCGCCTCGTATTCGAACTTCTGCCGGTATTTCAGGATTTCGTCTACGATCTGTTCCGCGGTCTTTTCGATGTCCTTGCTGGTCGCATTTTTCTCCATCACGAACTTGGCGGCGGCGACGTAGGGGTTCATGGTCACGACCGCGCCCGGCATCTTGGAAGGATCCTTCACCGCGCCGAACACGATGAAGTGCTGACGCGGATCCTTGGCGGCGAGATCGCTCACGCCGACCTGCACGTCCATGGAGGTCGCCCCGGCGCCGAAACCGATCACGGCGCGCTTGAGCCGGCTGCCTTCGTCGACTTCGGTGAACATGCCTTGCACCAGCCAGCCCTCGCGCGGTAATGCTCCGCCGGTGGAAGCGATGCGCCGCGCCGGGAACCCCTTGTCCGACAGGCCATTCACCAACGCGGCCGCCATGGTGTCGACGATTTCCCGGGCCCGCTCGTCGGGAGTTTTAGCACCGAAGGGATTCACCATGCGCTGACCGAGCCCGCCCAGTAACCCCTGGCGCGAGGATTGCGACGGGCCCGGCAGCAATCCCCTGACGCCGGGATCACCCTGGATGTTTTCGGCATCCAGCGCGAAATCGGCGACATACACCATCCTCGGCCCTTCGCCGGGTTTGACTGGGCCAAGCTTTTCGTTGCGAACCTCCACGCCACCGAGGAGATTCCGGGAGCGATCCGCTCCGCAACCACCGACCGCTACACCTAAACAGACCAGGAACAAAAGCGAAGTCCGGCGTTTCATGTGCGTTTCCTGGAGATTTCAAAAAACTGAGGCATTCGAGCATTTTCCTGCCATCGCCCGAAGGCGGCGGATGCTTGTTGCTGGTGATGCCGATATTCAGCCGACCTACCCTCCGGGCGGTCTCGGGTCTTCCGGTCCGCCGAATCTGGCAGGATTCGTTGAGTTTGCTGAACTGATCGACCAAGGAACACAACCCCGTACCGCATCGAAAACGACAAGCAACGGATCGCTGGCAAGACCGTGGAATGATGCCGTTTTTTATCACGATTGACGGGATATAAAGACAAGGAAACAGGGGTAGACTGATCCGCAACCGCAGGTGCGGATCAGACCGCCATTGCCACCGGTGCTCTTTGATTATTACTAATGGCTCGACTGCTGGCGAACTTTCTCCACCAGATCGATCATGAATTGCTCCAGGGTAATGGCCTTGGAAGATCCCACCGCGCGTCCCGCAAACCCAGCCGCATCACCCATTTGATAACCGGTCATCACAACGGGTTTTCCGATATAGGATCCGGACATTTCGAGTTTTATGGTCACGCCCTTGACAGCAATCCGTACCCCCAAACCGTAAGCACCTTTGATATTGCCACTGGCCAGCACCTTGCCATTGAAAGAATTGCCGGTAATCGTCACCGTGCCTCCAAGCTGCTCGACCAAAGCGATCAGTTCCTGGAAATTCATATCGACCGCAAATTTGGACGAATTAAGCATGGACCAGGTCCCATGCAGTCGAATGGGAGTGCTGCTGTCAAGCGGATTGTTGATCGTCATCACGAAGTTGTTTTGGCTACCCGCCGGCGAGTCGAATTCGAAGGCCAACCCGAGCAGCCCTCCCAGAACGCCCACATTCGGGCTGCTGACGGACATATGGATGATGCCGGGCACTTTTAATTTCAGCACCATAGGGCCGCTCGGCGAATAAACCCCATCCGGCTCCGCCGCGCGGGCCACCCCGGGCAGTAGCGACAGTGAAACTGAAAGGCAGAGCAGCGCAACAACCTGCAGGACTTTCTTGAACATGGCGATTTCCGGATATTTTTTGAGAATCAGCCTTCCGGCACTCTTGGCGCTTACGATCGCTGACATGATATCGAACGGTCCGAGGAAAACCCAACGCCGCCGACCATAGCTCCTGAATGCCGTACCCATCACATAGCAACCACGATCGCAGCCCCCTGCCAGCAAACTCATTCAGGCAGATAATCCGGATCCAGCACCTCCCCGAGGTCGAAAGGCGGCTGTGCCGGGAAGGCTTCCAATGTCAGTCCCGTTTCCATCATGGCGCTGAAACGGGCGTTGTCGTAGGTCTCGAGAAAACAGACGTGGAGGGCGGGCTTCAGGCTCGGGTTGGCATCGATCAGCTTGGCGAGCCGCCTGCGCTGGTCGAGGATGGCTGCCTGCCAGCGCGGCCCGTGAAATTCGGGCTGGTGCACCCATTTCAGTAGATGCGTCAGCAGCACCTCCAGGCGCCGGGTCAGTTGCAGCCGCGCACTCCGACCCATGGCCTCGATCTCCTCGCACAGATGCTCGGTATCCAGTTCAGAGAACCGGCCGGCTTTGAGCAGTTCGGACTGTTGCAGAGTCCAGCCGAAAAAATCACGTTCGTAGAGACTGGCGTTCACACGATGACCCTCTTCGTCAGCAGCGCCGGACGGGAATTCCCGCCCCGCGGATTTCCGCTCATCCTTTCAGGTGCTTCAGGACTTCGTCCAGCATTTTTTTGGCGTCGCCGAACAGCATCCGGTTGTTCTCCTTGTAGAACAACGGGTTGTCGACGCCGGCATAGCCGGATGCCATAGAACGCTTCATGACGATGGAAGTGCCCGCCTTCCAGACCTCCAGCACCGGCATGCCGGCGATGGGGCTGTTGGGGTCTTCCTGGGCAGCGGGATTGACGATGTCGTTGGCGCCGATGACCATGGCCACATCGGTTTTCGGGAAGTCATCGTTGATCTCATCCATTTCCAGCACGATGTCGTAAGGCACCTTGGCTTCGGCCAGCAACACGTTCATGTGTCCGGGCATCCGGCCCGCCACCGGATGGATGGCGAAACGCACGTTGACGCCTTTGTCCCGCAGATACTTGGTGATTTCATACACGGTATGCTGGGCCTGCGCCACCGCCATACCGTAGCCGGGCACCAGGATCACGCTGCGGGCGCTGCGCAACAGCTCCGCAGTTTCCTCGGCACTGATCGGCTGCACCTCGCCCTCCGGCTTCATACCCGCAGCGGCGGTGCCGCCCTCGGTGCCGAAGCCGCCGGCGATGACCGACAGGAAGTGGCGATTCATGGCGCGGCACATGATGTAAGACAGGATCGCACCGGATGAGCCCACCAGCGCCCCGGTGACGATCAGGAGATCGTTCGACAGCATGAAACCCGTGGCCGATGCGGCCCAGCCGGAATAGCTGTTGAGCATGGACACCACCACGGGCATGTCGGCGCCGCCGATCGCCATGACCATGTGGATGCCGAACAGCAGTGCGATCCCGGTCATGATACTCAAGGGCACGATGCCGGCGGCACTCGAATCGGCGTCGAGAAACTGTTTGCCGACCAAGATGACGGCGATCAACAGTCCGAGATTGAACCAGTGGCGTCCCGGTATCAGCACCGGTTTGCCGGTGATCTTGCCCGACAGCTTGCCGAAGGCGATGACCGATCCGGAAAAAGTGACGGCGCCGATCAGGATCCCGATGTAGATTTCCGATTCGTGGATGGTCTTCTCGACGCCGCTGAAGTGCGCGCTCGGGTCGAAGTAGTTGGCAAAACCGACCAGCACCGCAGCCAGCCCGACCAGGCTGTGCATCAGAGCCACCAGCTCAGGCATCTCGGTCATCTTGACCTTGATCGCCGCGAACACGCCGATACTGCCGCCGACCAGCATGGCGATCAGGATTGGCACATAGCTCGTGACCTTGGGGCCCAGCAGCGTCGCCAGAATGGCGATGGCCATACCGGCGATGCCGTAGAAATTGCCCCGCCGCGCGGTTTCCGGATGGCTCAGGCCGCCCAGGCTGAGGATGAACAGGATGGTCGCGCCGAGGTAGGCGACCGTAACCAAACCTTCAGACATGATCTTCTCCCGTCCGTATTATTTTCTGAACATGCGCAGCATGCGCTGGGTCACCCAGAAGCCACCCGCCATGTTGACCGTCGTCAGGACGATGGCCAGCCCCGCCAGCGTCAGGATCAGCGTACCGGGCGAGGAAATCTGGATCAGGGCGCCAATCGCGATGATGCTGGAGATGGCATTGGTGACACTCATCAGGGGGGTATGCAACGCCGGTGTTACATTCCAGATCACCATGTAGCCGACGAAGCAGGCGAGTACGAAGACGGTGAAATGTTCCATGAAGGTGGCCGGGGCATTGGCCCCGATCAGATAGAAGATCAATGCACCGATACCGATACCCAGGCCGGTTCGGGCCCAAGCCGGCAGCAGCGGCTTTTTTTCGACCACGACCGGCGGCGCGGCCGTGGCCATCTGCGGTGCCACCGCGCTGATCTTGGGCGGCGGGGGCGGCCAGGTGATGGTCCCGTCTTTGATCACGGTGGTACCGCGGATCACTTCGTCCTCCATGTCCACCACGATGGTACCGTCCTTCTGCGGGCACAGCTCTTCGAGCAGATGCAGCAGGTTGGTGGCATAAAGCGTGCTGGACTGGCGGGCCAGCCGGCTGGGTAGGTCGGTGTAGCCGATGATGGTGACGTCGTGGCGCACGACGACCTCGCCGGGGACGGTCAGCTCGCAGTTGCCGCCCTGCTCGGCCGCCATGTCGACGATCACGCTGCCGGGTTTCATGGACTTGACCATACCGGCGGTGATCAGCTTGGGCGCGGGTTTGCCGGGAATCAGGGCGGTGGTGATGATGACATCGACGTCCATGGCCTGGCGGGCGATCATCTCGGCCTGGGCCTTCTGATAACCTTCACTCATCACCTTGGCGTAACCGCCGACGCCGGTGCCCTCTTCCTGGTAGTCCACCTCGACGAACTCGGCACCCATGGATTTGACCTGGTCTTTCACTTCCGGCCGGGTATCGGTCGCCCGGACGATGGCGCCCAGCCCGCTGGCGGCCCCGATCGCGGCCAAACCCGCCACGCCGGCGCCGATGACGAAGACCTTGGCCGGTGGCACCTTGCCGGCCGCCGTCACTTGGCCACAAAAAAAGCGGCCGAAATGATGGGCCGCTTCGATCACCGCACGGTAGCCGGCGATGTTCGCCATGGAGCTCAAGGCGTCGAGTTTCTGCGCCCGGGATATCCGCGGCACACTGTCCATGGCCAGCACGGTTCCACCCGTGGCGGCGAGCCTGTCCATCAGCTCCGGATTCTGGGCCGGCCAGATGAAACTGATCAGGCAGCCGCCTTCCTTCATCAGTTCGACTTCGGCCAATGAAGGCGCGCGCACTTTGAGGACGATGTCGGAACCCGCCCAAAGATCGGCGGCGTTTTCGACCACGGCAACGCTGGCCTCCCTGAAGGCGTCATCGGAGAAATTCGCCGCGTCCCCGGCGCCCGATTCGACCGCGACCTCGAATCCAAGTTTCATTATTTTCTCGGCCACCTCCGGTGTGGTCGCTACCCGGCGCTCCCCGGGAAAGGTTTCCTTCGGTATTCCAATTCGCATGCAGCCACTCCTTATCCCTGTTCTGGTTGGAAGATGGGCCTCGCATGGAAGCCGTTCGCAAGCGGCGAGCCGTCACCCCGAGGAAACAACCCATCTCATGTGTCTGGATTGACAAAAGCAAATCGGGCGCCGAGCGCCCTCTTCTTTAATACCGGCAAAGCGGAGCCGGGTCAACCCTTTTTCCAAACAGGGAAAAACGGGAGGAATCAGCAGAAGCGGGGCAGACGCTCGGCCAACCCCATGGCGTGGCGGGCCAGCAGGTGCTTGGCCGGAGGCAGGCAATCGAGCGCGAACAGACCGATACTGCGGACCAGCGCGAGCGGTGGGAAATCGGTGGAAAACAGCCGGATCAGGCTGTCGGTGAAGGCGACAGTGCTACTGAGGTCGCGCTGACGTGCCTCGGCATAGCTGTGGAGGAAGGCCGGCTCGCCAATGTCCTCACCAAACCCCTGTTTCACGATCAGGCGCTCGGCGAGCTGGGCGGCATCGCGCAACCCCAGGTTGAAACCCTGCCCCGCCACCGGATGGAGTTGGTGCATGGCATTGCCGATCAGCACCACCCGCTCGTCGGCCATGCGATCGGCGCGGATCAGCTTGAGCGGAAAACTTTGGCGCGGACCGACCGGACCCAGTTTCCCCAGCCAGTAGCCGAAGGCATCCTGCAAGCGGGCCAAGAATTCTGCTTCGGGCACCGCACGCAGTTCCTCGGCATCGGACGGTGTCAGCGTCCATACCACGGAGCAGCGCCGCCGCCCGAGCGGGAGCACGGCCAACGGACCCGACGAAGTGAAGCGCTCGTAGGCGACATTTCGGTGGTCGAGTTCGGTGGTGACTTCGAACACCAGGGCCGTCTGTCTGTATTCGCGGACGATCTGGGGAATTTCCAGCAGCCGGCGGACGGTGGAATCACTTCCGTCGGCGCCGGCGACGAGACGAGCGGACAGCATCAGGGTTTCTTCGCCGCGCCTCAAACTGACGTGAACCGAGTCCGGCCCGGCCCGCAATCCGATCAGGCGGGAGGGCTGAATCAACTCGACCGTCCCCGCCTGCAGGGCCCCAGCCACCGCATCCTCGACATCGCGCGCCGTGACCACATACCCCAAGGCGGCGACGCCTTCCCGTTCGGCGCTGAGTCGGGTCTTGCCGAAATGACCACGGTCCGAGACATGGATGTCGCGAATCGGTGTGGCTTTCGGCTCGACCGCGGCCCAAACGCCCAATGCCTCCAGAATGCGGACAGTGCCCCGGGCCAGCGCCAGGGCACGCGCGCCGGCTGGCGCCGCCTGACGTTCGGATTCCGTACTGCTCTCCACCACGGCCACCTTGAGTGGCGAACCGGCCAAGGCCAAAGCGAGGCTGCCGCCGGCCAGGCCGCCGCCGATGATGAGGACGTCGTAATCGGAAGTCATCATGGCCGCATCAGTGCCTCGATCTCGGCGACCGTCTTGGGCACGCCGGAAGTCAGGATTTCGCATCCGGTTTCGGTCACCAGGACATCGTCTTCGATGCGGATGCCGATGCCCCGGAACCGCGGATCGGCATCCTCGCAGTCCGCCGGCACGTAGAGCCCCGGCTCGACGGTGAGCACCATACCCGGCTCCAACCTGCGCCAGTTGCCGCCGGTCTTGTAGTCGCCCACATCGTGGACGTCCATGCCGAGCCAGTGGCCGGTCCGGTGCATGTAGAACTTCTTGTAGGCTTCACTCTTGATGAGCTTGGCCGGCCTGCCTTTCAGCAACCCGAGGTCGACGAGACCCCGGGTCAGCACTCGCACGGCAGCATCGTGCGGATCATTCCAGCGCTTGCCCGGCCCGACCTGGGCTATCGCCGCCAACTGCGCCTCCAGCACCAGTTCGTACAGGACGCACTGGGCTTCGTTGAAGCGGCCGTTGACCGGGAAGGTCCGGGTGATATCGGCGGCGTAATGGTCGTGCTCGGCACCGGCGTCAATCAGCAACAGATCGCCGTCACGCAGCACCGCATCGTTGGCGGTGTAGTGCAGCGTGCAGGCATTGTTGCCGCCTGCAACGATGCTCGGATAGGCGGGTGAGCGCATGCCGTGACGGGTGAATTCGTGCAGGATTTCCGCCTCGATCTCGTATTCGTACATGCCGGGGCGGCAAACCCGCATGGCCCGCTTGTGTGCCTCGGCGGACACCGCGGCGGCCCGCCGCATCAGGCCAATCTCGTGCTCCGACTTGAACAGCCGCAGCTCGTGCAGGAGCTTGTCGAGGGAGACGAACTGCTCCGGCACGCCGACGCCGCTGCGCGCCCGGCTGCGGATGTGGTTGATCGCCCGCATCACCTGGGCGTCGAATTCGGACTGATGCCCGATCGGGTAATATACCGTTTCGTGGTTTTCCAAAAGGCCCGGCAGTACTGCGTCGAGCTCGGCGATCGGATAGGCTTCGTCCGCTCCGAACACCTCGCGGGCGCCCTCCAGCCCAGCGCTGCGCCCCACCCAGACCGCCATCTTGGCGTCGAATTCACGGCAGAACAGCACGAATTCGCCCTCTTTTCGGCCCGGAACGAATACCGCAAGCGACTCGGGCTCGGCAAAGCCGGTGAGATAGGCGAAATCGCTGTCCTGGCGGTACGGGAACTCCACGTCCCGGTTGCGCACCGCAGCGGGCGCGCCAGCGATCAGGGCAACACTCCGTTTTTTCATGCGCTTGAGCAGACGGCTGCGGCGCTGTTGGAATTCGGACAAAGGCAACATCGGGCGCTTCAGTGAAGCTGGGGCGAGGCATTCTGTTCGAACTCGCTGCGGACGAGTTGGACCCCGGCCCGCACGAATTCGGTCAGCTCGGCATAGGCCTCTTCGTCGGTTTCATCCGCATGCTCCGCGTCGAGACGGGATAACTGGAGGATATCGTCGAGCACCTCGGTGCATTCACCGGGCCAGTCGCTGCCGCCGAGCTTGTAGCCCAGACCGTAGAGGAATCCCTGGCACCATTCACCGAGGGCACGGGCGCGGTCGGGCATCGGATGGTCATCGTCCGGCAGGCACAGTTCGAAGCTGAAGTCGAAAGCGTCCAGCTGCTCGCGCGTCCGTTTGCACAAGGTTTCGCAGAACGCCCGCTCATCCGCATCCAGCCCCTCCTGGTTCTCGCCGAACAGGGTACTCAGCCACTGCCCGCAATCGAGCCGTCCATCGACGCACAACAGTCCTGCCAACGTGCCGTGGGCTTCGGCGGCGCTGGCAGGAACGTGATGATTGACGAATATCGCCTGCATCTCGTCGTAGGAGGGGCTCTCGTGCATGGAGGTGACTTGTCGAACTTGTGAATGTTTCATTATGCTACCATCCCTTGGGCCAAGGCCGGTACCCAAGGCCGGCCGGTTTTCCCGCAACCTTCAAATTTCTCCCCAGCTCCAGGAAATACCCGCCATGAGCGAACATCGCCCCATCAAAGTGCAGCTTCTCGGCAAGGAATATCCCATCGGCTGCGCCGAAGATGAGCAGCACGATCTGCTGATCGCCGCCCGTTTCCTCGATGAGAGAATGCGCAAGATCCGCGAAACCGGCCGGGTGATCGGCAGCGAGCGCATCGCGATCATGGCGGCCCTGAACATCGCCCACGAACTGATCCAGGCCCAGCATGAAATCCGTCTGTTGAACCAGAGCCTCGCCAGTCAGCAGGCATTGAGTTCACTCGGCCCGGGCGGCGGCTGGCACGAGTGAGAACGAGCTTTTTCTGGCGCGTCAAGTCTCTCACCTGCGCCATTTATTCGGGTAAGATAGCCGCCAGTATTCCCTGTAACGCTCGAAGCATGCTGGGTTACTCTTTGAGCCTAATCTAAAACCCCGGGACTTCCGGGTGTTCGATGTGCGCAAGTCCGCTCCGGGCGGAAAGCCTGATTCGGCATCCTCTGGTCCCACCTGAACCGTTTGGTTCAAGGGCGAAAGCATGCTACGGCGCAAACGGGGAATACTCTTGACTGCCCGACTTCCATGACCACGCCTGCCGATATCCGGACCCGCATCCGTGAGTGGCGACGTGCCCAGTCTCCTGCCGATGTCCACCGTAACAGCCTATTGATAGCCGGCCATTGCATCGGCTCGGGCTGGCTCGACAGCGCTGCCCGGATAGCAGCCTATTTGCCCAATGATGGCGAAGTCGATACGACGGCGCTGTTCAAGTATCTCCGCGAGCGCGGCCGCACCGCTTTCCTCCCGATTCTGCGGCAAGGCATGCTCTGGTTCGGCCCCTGTGCCGGCCCGGCGGCATTGCATCCCAACCGCTACGGCATTCCCGAACCCCCTATCGACGGCGAGACGGTCACTGACGCCAAGGAGCTCGATCTCGTGTTCGTGCCCCTGGTGGCGTTCGATCCGCGAGGTCACCGCCTTGGCATGGGCGGCGGATACTACGACCGCACCTTCGCATTCCGCCTCGATAAACCCACCCCCGCCGCCCCACGCCTGATCGGCCTCGCTTTCGAAGGCCAGAAGGTCGAGCGGCTGGAGGCCCAACCCTGGGACGTCCCGCTCGATGCCGCAGTCACCGAAGCGGGCATCTACCGCTTCCCTGGGCATCCGCCCACTTCCCTTTGAGCCATGCTGGAAAATTGCCGGAAGGCGGAGTATTTTTCCTATGCGGCAGGCCGATCGATCATTGCCGACCCTCATGGAGCGCTGTCTATGTCTACCCGCCCGAACATCCGCAACAGCTCTTTGCACGACGGCAGGATGGAAGTCCTGGTCCATATCGTCGATGACCATGCGACGGTGCGCGATGCACTGAAAATCCTGGTCGAATCCGAAGGTCTGCCGGCGCGTTGCTTCGCCACCGGGCAGGACTTTCTGGATTACTGCACGTCCGACACCCGGGGCTGCATCGTCCTGGACCCGCAGCTTTCCGGCATCTCGGGCCTGGAACTGCAAACTGCATTGAGAGAAAAAGGTATACGTCTACCGTTTATTTTCATCAGCGGGAACAGCGACGTACCGGCTGTGGCGGAGGCCTTCCGGAGCGGGGCTTTCGATTTCATCGAAAAGCCGTTGGAAAATACGTGCCTCTTGAGCCGCCTCAAGCAAGCCATTGCGCTGGACTTGAGGACCTGCGAACACAGGCGTCGACAGGCGGAAGCCGCATCGCAGTATGCCCGCCTCAGCAAGCGGGAGAAGGAGGTGCTGCATTGCACCGTCAAGGGCTATTCGGCCAAAGACACAGCCAAATCCCTCGGCATCAGCCATCGTACCGTCGAAATCTACCGTGCCAACGTGATGAGGAAAATGCACGCCGAAACTCTGGCTGACCTGGTGCGGATAGCTCTCCTGCTCGAAACCGATTAAGCCCTCAGTCGGGTGTCGGAATCGAAAGCTTCTCCTGCATCGCCAGCACTTCCTTCTCGGCCTCCAGCCAGTCTTCCAGCTCGCTGCCTCCTACGAAACCGCGCTTTTCGGCCCGCAAATACGCTGCCTCCGCGATCAGCGCATGCATCATGTCGGGATCGGGCGGCGGCGGCACGGTCTCCGGCTCCTCGCAGGAAACGGGTTTGATGGGTCGCGATAATACGGTTGCTGCCATGATAGCTCACCTCTTCAGGGTCAGAAAAAATTTCCTCCTCGCTTCCTCCTTGTCACAGCCTTCCGGCCAGTTCTCCCGGCCCCCAAGGGCCGGGCTCCTCAATCAGGGCACGAGCGGCCTCCACCCGATCCCAGACGTTCCATAGCAGTACGCCACGCACCCGCCCCTGATCCAGGTAGTAGACCACCCCTTTGTGATAAGGCTCGGACCAGTCTTCCACGGTCTCCAGCCTCGAATCCAGCTCCCCTACTGCTTCGTAGCCGAGGTCGAACAGATCGGAATAAAAATAGGGAAGATGCCGGTAGGGTGTCGCCTCACCGGCCATGTTGCGCCCGGCCAGCCGTCCCATGGTGCGGGCGTTGTCCTCGTGCTCCACGTGCATCCGGCGCCCCAGCACCGGGCTGTAAAAAGACGCAACATCGCCGGCGGCATAGACGTCGGCGTGGCCCGTCTGCAGAAATTCGTTCACGATGATGCCATGCTCCACTGGGAGCCCGGCCGCTTCGGCTAGCCGAGTCTCGGGCTCGATCCCGATGCCGGCGACGACGCCGTCCACCACGAGGACTTCTTCACCGGTCTCCCCGAGCGCAAGCCGGATCTCATCGCCCTCCCGAACCAGACCGGTGACCGCCCGGCCGCTCAGTAGCTCGACACCCTGGTCCCGGTAATAGTCATTGAGAAACTGGCAAAGGTCAGCCGGAAACACTCGGCCGCCAATGCATGCTTCCGGGAAGATCATCACGACATCCTTGCCGATCGACGCCAGGGCGGCCGCAATCTCCGAACCGATGAAGCCGCCACCGATGATGGCGAACTTCCGCCGCTTCTCGGTCAGTGTTCGCAGCCGGAGATAATCGTCGATGGTACGGAAATACAGGATATCCTCGCTTCCGAACGAGAATCGACGCGGCCGGCCGCCGGTCGCCAGCAGCAGCTTCTCGAACCGGTAAACCGTGCCTTCGTCGTCGGCCACAGATTTTCCGGCCAGGTCGACTTGGGTCACAGTCCGACCCAGAAATGCACTGACCCCACAGGTTTCGGTGCCATACCACAGTTGGTCGAAGGACTTGCCGAGCCAGAGCCCCTTGGACAGCAGGGGACGCTTATAGGGAAAATGCGGTTCCGCGCCAATGAGACCGATCGAGCCCTGCGGATCGAGCTCGCGGATGCCCCGGATCGCCGCATCCGCCGTCATTCCGCCGCCGACGACCAGGTATTTGTAGCTGTGCATGGCCGGTCTCCTTCCTCCGCAGCCGAAAAAAGTCAGAACCAAGGTGCAAAAAGTCCATCGAGGCTATCCGGCGAAGCCGGCGCGCGGAACCTCAGTATCATCGCGCCATGGCCGGCGCTGTCGATACGCAGGCCCGCATGGATGCCTTCCCCGGCCTCCAGCACACCGATCGCCGCCACTTCCGCGATCGATTGAGTGATCTGCAACGCTCCTTCCCCCAGTAACAGCGACAGGCTGCCGTCCTTCGGCTCGAAGCACAAGCTCCGGAATCGCACGTCGCGCACGATGCAACGCTCCTCCGCGACCTCGGCCACATCACGCTCCGCTGCCGCCGGTTTGTCCCTGATACTGGTTGTCACCAACCACCCGCGGTGCTGCCGGCTGAACGCCTCGCAGAACCCGACCCAATCGGCAGGAGCGATAGGTCTGGTGTTCATGTCTTCGACAGACTGGAGAGGCTAATTCGTGCAGCGGACCTTCAGGGCGCTGACCTGGTCATGGAGACCGTACTCACCGAGGTGATGCACCTTGTGCCCGGCGGTAAAAGTCGCAACCTGGCTGCGATAATTCTCGTCCTTGCCGCCCCAGCTCCGGATTTCCTGTTCATGGTAAACCGGTCCGGAGGGAAGAGCGAAGTTTTCGTTCCCGTAGACACTCACCTCCGCCGCCGGACCAACCTCCAGACTTTCGATCACGTCGTTCCAGTCGGCACCCTCGAGATCCTTCAGGCTTGCCATCTCCACCGGCCCGAACACTCTGACCTTGGCCCCTGTATAGTCCGGCCCCCTGTAAATGTCCACCCAGCAGTCGCCGGAACGGGATGCCGCCTGAGCCATGGAGCCCACCAACGCCCCCACGCACACTACCAGCCCGACAGGCATGACCGATGTCACTTTCTTCATATGTCCTCCTTGCCGCCGGAATGCCGGCCAGCCGTTTCAGGGGAATGCCGGAATCGTCGGCTCGGTGCCCTCGAATTCGGCTTCCGGATGATGTTTCTGAACCCGTTGATGAATCTCTTCCACCTGCTCGCGCGGCACGTCCACCATGAGCAGAAGCTCACCTTTTTCTACCGCGCTTTGATAATTCTTGAGCCGGGAATTCTCGACGTCCAGTCCTATCATGCCGGACAGCCAGGAGCCGATGCCGGCACCGGCCAAAGCGATGGCAAGCACCGCTCCACCGCCGAGTACCATACCGGTCGGCAGGGCGACTGCGATCAGTCCTGCCAGGGTACCGGTGATACCCCCGATGGCCAAGCCGCGCTCCGTCGCGGGGATGAAGTCGCTCTTTTGAAACAAGGAGGCTTCGGGAAGATTGCCCAAGGGCGTTCCAGCCCTGGCCAGAATGTGAATGTGCCGCTCTTCGATCCGAGCAAGAAGCAGTTCATCGACGATCTTGCGCGCCAACTCCACGGACGGGACCAGGAAATAGATGCGCTTCATGGCGACCCTTCGTCAGTCATGGGCCGCAAGGGGATGGTGAACGACGTCCTCCTGCGCGATGACCTCGTCGATGCCCGGCTTGCCTTCCACCGCCCGGGCGATCGCCAGCTTGGTCGCCTGGTAGTTCCAGTCCTGGATTTTGGCGTTGTCCTTGGCGTCCCAATGGATGAACACGCCCACGCAAATGAATACCTGGTCGGCCTCGGCCTTCGGGATGACACCTTCCTTGACCGAATCCACCACTGCCTTGGCAACACCGCGCTCCGCCGGCCCGAACATTTGAGTCGCTTGCTTTTCGTTCTTGATTTCCACCTTGTTGAACATGACGGTGGCGGGCTTCGCCATCAGATTGGGCGCAACCAGAGCGAGCAGGGCGTTGTCACCGCGCTTCTGATTGGTGAGGGCGGTGCAGAATGCAACTTCCGCGGCACTGCCGCGTGGTCCCATAATGAGATCGATATGCGCCAGTTCGTTGCCCTCGCCGACCAGAGCCTCACCCACCAGGACCCGATCAATCTTCACACCGTTCATCTTCGGTTTCTCCTGTATGTCTGCCGGGGGGACTGACCTTGGGCCCGACGAGCCGCGGCATCAGCCGTCAGTCCTCTTTATCGCTTTTAACCCCGACACCATCCCGGCGCCAATACGAGCCGCTACCTAAGTAGTTCTACGTAGGCCGCGGCGCATGGCCTGCCCGGATGCGGCGCTGCGGCGCCGGCGGGCTGGTCTGCACCGACGTCGAAGGCCGCCGCTCAACGCCGCACCAGCAAGGTGCCGATGCCCTGGTCGGTGAACAGCTCCAGCAGCACGGCGTGGTCGACGCGGCCGTCGATGATATGGGCGCTATTGACGCCGCCGCGAAGCGCATCCATTGCACAGCGGACCTTGGGAATCATGCCACCGCTGATGGTACCGTCCTCGATCAGGGCATCGACCTCCCTGAGCGACAGGCCGGTCAGAAGAGTCCCGTCCTTGGCCAGGATACCCTGGGTGTTGGTCAGGAGGATCAGCTTCTCCGCCTTGAGCACTTCGGCCATCTTGCCGGCGACCAAATCGGCATTAATGTTGTAGGAACAACCGTCTTCGCCGACGCCGATGGGAGCGATCACCGGGATGAAGTCGCTGTGGACCAGCATATCCACCACCGCCGGATCGATGCTGGCGACTTCACCGACATGGCCGAGATCGATGATTTCCGGGGCGGTGGACTGCAGCTGGGACATGCTGATCTTGCGCGCCCGGATCAGGTCGCCGTCTTTGCCGCTCAAGCCCACGGCGGCACCGCCCTGGCGGTTGATGAGGTTGACGATTTCCTTATTGACCAGGCCACCCAGCACCATTTCCACCACGTCCATGGTTTCGGCGTCGGTGACCCGCATACCTTGCACGAATTCACTGGTTTTCCCCAGACGCTGCAACAGATTGCCGATCTGCGGCCCCCCGCCGTGCACCACTACCGGGTTGATGCCGACCAGCTTCAGCAGCACGACATCGCGGGCGAAGCTGTTCTTCAGGCGCTCGTCGATCATGGCATTGCCGCCGTATTTGACGACGATGGTCTTGCCCTTGAAGCGCCGGATATACGGCAAGGCTTCGGTCAGGACATGGGCGATCCGATTGGCGAAGGAGGTTTCTAGGGGTTCTTGTTGTTTCATGGGCAAATCAAGGCGTCAACGTGTCTAGAAAGGCAGTTCGAGCCCGGGCCGCACCTTCAGCAGCAGCGATCGGAAGCGCTGTTGGATTCGGGCCAGCCCTTCGGCGGTGTCGGCTTCGAAGCGGATCACCAGGGAAGGCGTGGTATTGGAGGCACGCACTAGCCCCCAACCGTCGGCGAAATCGACCCGCAGGCCGTCGATGTCGGTGATGCGGCCATCGTCGAAATCGGCCAGTTCGCGCATTTTTTCCACAAAGGCAAGGTTCTCTCCCTCCTGCAACCGCACGCCGAGTTCGGGCGTGTTCACACTGTCCGGCAGCTCCGCGAACACGTCGGCGGTTGGGCGGGGATCGGCAGACAGAATCTCCACCATCCGGGCGCAGGCATAGATGCCGTCGTCGAAACCGTACCAACGCTCCTTGAAGAAGAAGTGACCGCTCATCTCCCCCGCCAGCATGGCGCCGGTTTCCTTCATCTTGGCCTTGATCAGGGAATGGCCGGTCTTCCACATCAGCGGGCGGCCACCGTGACGCAGGATATGACCGCCCAGATGACGGGTGCATTTGACGTCGTAGATGATGTCAGCGCCCGGCTCGCGGGACAGCACGTCGGAGGCGAACAACATCATCTGCCGGTCCGGCCAGATGATGTTGCCGGCCGAGTCGACCACCCCCAGGCGGTCGCCGTCCCCATCGAAAGCCACACCAAGATCCGCGCCTTCCCGCTGCACCGTTTCGATCAGCACCGCCAGATTTTCCGGCTTGCTCGGATCGGGGTGATGATTGGGGAAATTGCCGTCGACCGTGCAGAACAATTCGACCACCTCGCAATCCAAGGCCCGGAGGATCTGCGGCGCCACCACGGCCGCCACGCCGTTGCCGCAATCGACCACGACCTTGAACGGCCTGCCGACCTGGACGTCTTCCACGATGCGCCGGTGGTAATCGGGCAACAGATCGCGGCGCTCGATCCGTCCTTCCCCGCTATGAAAATCCCTTGATTCGATGCGACGCCGGAGCACCTGGATATCTTCACCGGCCAGGGTCTGCCCCCCCAGCACGATCTTGAAGCCGTTGTAATTCGCGGGGTTGTGGCTGCCGGTCACCATGACGCCGGACCGGCCCGCCAGCACCTGGGTGCCGAAGTACAGCACAGGCGTGGGCGCCAGCCCCAGGTCGGTGACCTGGCAGCCGGCGCCGCGCAGCCCCTCCGCCAGAGCGGCGCACAGCGCGGGACTGCTCAATCGCCCGTCGCGGGCGACGACGACCTGCCGTTCGCCACGGTGGATCGCCTCGCTGCCGATGGCCCGGCCTATCGCCTGGGCCGCGTCCGGTGTCAGCGTGTCGCCGACAATCCCGCGGATGTCGTAGGCCCGGAACAGGGTGGAAGCAACGGCCGGAATTGGCTGGATTTTCATGTGAGTCTTCTCCTCGTTCTGATCATCGGTGAGCGCCGACCGGCGCAAAAGGACGGCTTCTGACGCGCGCGGCCGCGCCTCGATTTCCTCCGACGCCGGTGTGCCTGATGCCCTCAGTCCTTCGAGCAGGCACTGCATTTCCAGCAGCCGCGCGCGACCGGCCACGCGGGATATTCCCGACTTCCCCGCTGAAACCTGAGCCAGCACCAGCGCCGTGTCGTGCTTCATCGCCTGCGCCAGCGCGAAATCCGCCCAGCGCAGCACTGCCAGGATCAGCAACAGCGCCGGTCCACCGGCCGCAAAAATCCACCACAGAGGAGACTGGTCCGGCGGCGGCCGCCAGTAGGCGATCCGCCAGCTGTGGCTGCCGAGCACCGACGCCTCTCCGTCCGGCGGCTCCCTCCGCCGGGCCTGATCGCCGGTAAAAACCAGCGGAAGCTCGCCCTGCCTGAGTTCCAGTGCGGCGCCGAAGGGCATGGGAACCGAACGCATGGCATCGAGCAGGAGGTCTGGCGACAGACTGGCCAGCAACACCCCCTGCCCTTCGGCAAGCGGAACGGCGAGCGCAATGTGGACATTCGGGCTGTTGGCGGCGTGCATAGCCGGCAGGGACTGGCCACGCCGGGCATCGCGGACCGCTTCGAGATCGGCGTATCCCATGGCCGGCAGGCGGGCGGTATCCAGCACCTCACTGTGATTCGGTATCAGACGAACGAGGAGCGAGCCGGGCAGAGAACCGGTAAGCCTGCCCTCCTCCGCCGCGATCCCGGCAGGATCACCGGCGGCCAGCGCCTCGGCCAGCCGCGCGTCGCCCGCCATGCCGCTCAGGGCGCGGAAGGACCAGCCCAAACGATCGCGCACGTTGAAGGCCGCAGCATCCGCTGCTGCAGCCATCGCCTGCTGGCCGGAAATTTCGATGCGATGCCGCTCGGCCCAGACGAGCCCGGCCACGGTCACGACGACCGCCAGCATCGACATCAGGCCGACGGCCCCGAGCAGCCGGCGGAGACTCAGTGATGGCACGGCTAATGCCGGCCGGTGTGACCGAACCCGCCCTCGGCCCGCCGGCTTTCGGCGAACGCTTCGACCTGCTCGAATACCACTTGGGCCACCGGCACGAACACCATCTGGGCGATCCGCTCGCCCACGGCGATTTCGAAGGCTTCCGAGCCACGGTTCCAGCAGGATACCAGCACCTGACCCTGGTAATCGGAGTCGATCAGGCCCACCAGGTTGCCCAGCACGATCCCGTGCTTATGGCCGAGCCCCGATCGCGGCAACAGCACCGCCGCCCAGGCCGGGTCGCCGATGTGGATGGCGAAGCCGGTTGGGATCAGCTGAGTCTCGCCCGGCCGCAGTATCAGCGGCGCATCGAGGCAGGCCCGGAGGTCGAGGCCGGCGGCACCCGGCGTGGCATAGTGTGGCAACGGGATCTCGTTGCCAAGACGGGGATCAAGGATCCTGATCTGTATTGTCGGCATAGTAGCGTTCTGCTATCAATCGAATCAGTCGGCGGGCGATCTCGGTCTTATCGGCCAGGGGCAAATGGCACTCGCCGCCCCGCCAGCACACGAACAACGCATTTTCGTCCCGCTCGAAACCGCCCGGCGCCCCGCTGCCGACCTCATTGGCGGCCACCAGATCGGCGCCCTTGGCTTCCAGCTTGGCGCGGGCGTAGGTTTCGACCTCACCGGTTTCGGCGGCGAACCCCACGATGAAGGGTTTGTCCGGCAAGGCCGCGACGGCCTGAAGAATGTCCGGAGTCCGGTGCAGGGTCAGCTCCAACTGCTCGCCGTGTTTCTTGATCTTGGCATCCGCCACCCGCGCCGGCGTGTAATCCGCCACGGCGGCGGTGCCGATGTAGATGTCCACCCCGCCGGTCCGGGCCATGACCGCCGCGTGCATCTCCGCGGCGGTCTCCACCCTCACGGTTTCCACCCCGGCCGGCGCATCGAGTGCGACCGGTCCGCTGACCAGGGTGACGTCCGCGCCGGCATTCCGCGCCGCGGCGGCCAAGGCATAGCCCATTTTTCCGGAACTGCGGTTGCCGATGAAACGCACGGGATCGATGGGCTCGCGAGTCGGACCGGCGCTGATCAACACCCTGAGGCCCGAAAGCAGTCCCTTCGCCGCCAGCGCATCGGCAAGGTCGAGGACGAGCCGGGCCGGCTCCCGCAGCCGGCCCGGCCCCGTCTCGCCGCAAGCTTGATCGCCTTCGTCCGGCCCCCACAGGACGACTCCCCGCCCGGCCAAGGTGGCGGCATGGGAGTGGGTGGCCGGATGCAGCCACATCGCACGGTTCATCGCTGGCGCCAGAAACAGCGGTACTTCCGCGGCCAGGCACAGGGTGGCCAGCAAGTCGTCGGCCAGCCCTAGGCTGATCCGGGCCATGAAATCCGCCGATGCCGGCGCCACGAGGATGGCGTCCGCCCAGCGGGACAGCTGGATGTGCCCCATCGCCGACTCGGCGCCGGGCACGAACATGTCATGGGCGACCGGATGCCCGGAGAGGGCTTCGAAAGTCAAAGGCTGGACGAACCGGCAGGCCGCCGGCGTCATCACCACCCGCACCTCTGCGCCGGCCTGACGCAGGCGGCGGGTGATCTCTGCGGCCTTATAAGCCGCGATGCCACCGGTCACGCCGAGGAGAATGCGCTTGTGATGGAGATCAGCCAAGGACGGAAATTTCGAGGAAGGGTCGATTCGGGGCGACATTATGGCAAGTTTAGTCCAGCCCTTCTATGCTTGACACGACCCGACACGGAAGGAGGTTACCATCATGCCCATCACCGACTGGCCCGCCGACGAACGCCCGCGCGAACGGTTGCTGAAACTCGGCCCGGCCGCATTGTCCGATGCCGAATTGCTGGCCATTTTTCTGCGAACCGGCATCGCCGGCAAGAGCGCGGTCGATCTTGCGCGCGACCTGCTGCAGGAGTTCGGCTCGCTGTCCGCCCTGCTCAAGGCGGACCACCCGCGCTTCGTGAAATCGGCCGGGCTGGGTACCGCGAAATACACGCAGCTTCAAGCCGTGCTCGAACTGGCGCGACGCCATTTCGAAGAGTGCCTGAAGCGGGAAAATGCACTGACCAGCCCCGAGCTGACCCGGCACTACCTGTCCAACTGGCTGAAGGGTAGGCCTTATGAGGTGTTCGTCGGACTGTTCCTGGACAACCAGCACCGGGTAATCCACGCGGAGGAGCTGTTCCGCGGCACCATCGACGGGGCTTCAGTCTACCCCCGGGAAGTCGTCAAGCAGGCGCTCGCCCATAACGCCGCGGCCATGATTTTTGCCCACAACCATCCCTCCGGAATCTGCGAACCCAGCGAGGCCGACCGCCTGCTCACGCAACGGCTGAAACAAGCGCTGGGACTGGTCGACATCCGCGTGCTCGACCATTTCATCATCGGCGACGGTCAGCCTTATTCCTTTGCCGAGCGGGGATTGCTCTGAGCCCATGAGCGGAACGCGATTCAGCCGCCAGATCTTCCTCGCGAAGGATGGCGGCGAAACGGGTGTCAGGCGCTGCTCCGGTGCTTCGCGCCATGCCAGCATCAACGTCTCCTGGCCTGCACGTCGATGAGGCAGTCGCCGGAATTAAAGTCGAGTGCGCGGAGCAAAACGACCGAGATAACGATACACTTTGTACCCCGCCACGGGTTTTCCGTTTGCCTCGTGGAGCTGGATTCTTCCGCCTGCCACATTTCCGAACGTGGCGGCGCACGCCAAGCCTCCCGCCATACTCTTGCGACCAGGCGTCCCCGACGTCAACGCGGCATGCCGATCAGATACAGCCCCAACCCTACCATCACGCCCCCGCTGACCAGCTTGAGCCAACGGCCCTCGTCTTGCTGCAGCCGGTGCTGGCTCAGGGTGGCGATACCGATGCCGAGCACGATGATGTCGTCCAGCATATAAGCAAGGTTGTACAGCAGGAGATAGGCATAGTATTCGGTGCCACTCAAAGGCCGCAGGGTCAGTATCCGGGTGTACAGAGCCGGAAAGCCGGAGGTGCAAAAAAGTTCGACCAACTGGACCAGAATGGCGAGCACGACGGCGCCGATAAGGGCACCCCGGAGGCTTTCCGCCTGCAGGATGCGCCGTATGCGGGCGTAGATACCCGGCTTGGCGGCCGCCGGTATGGACAGCGAAACGCCACGCCCGTAAGCCCAGAAATCCTTGAGGTGGATCGATCCGGCCAGGAGAGCGATTGCAGCCACGGCCAGTTCGGAAACCCGCGATGCTCCGACCCATATGAACAGATGAAGCCAGGCCGCCATGAACGCAAAATAGGCCACGCCTTCCACCGCCACGAAGGTACCCGCGACCGCCAACATCCGCGGACGGTTTCGCATCGGCGCCAACAGCGAGAGCATGAGGACCAGCACCCACAAAGAACAGGGGTTGAAGCCGTCCAGCAGGCCCAAAACGAGGGTGAAGGCAGGCAGTCCGGTCTGTTCAAGCGTAACGCGCCGTCCGAACAGCTCGACCGCGAAGGCTTCGGGCGAGGTGCCAGTCGCGATTTCCGGACTGCAGGAGAGATCCGTTTCGGCCTGGCAGCTCCTGGCCGCCGATGGACCGGCCGACTCTTCACCAGCCAGCAGAGCGATGATCCGCTGCCCATCGCCGGCTTCGCCGGAATAACCGACCAGCCAGTGCCCCCGCACCAGAAACGAAGGAACCCGGGGAGATTCGCGGTGCTCGGCTGCCAGTGCCTGCAGCCGGAGCAAGGCACTCCGGTCCTGCATCACGTCGTGGATCAGGATACGCAGGCTGGGACGCTCGCGGCCAAGGTGTTCCAGAAAGGATTCCGCCTCCTCGCAATGCGGGCACCCCGGCCGCACAAAGGCCTCGACATCGGCTGGAGCCATCGTGGTCGCGCCGCCCCCGGCAGGCGCTTGTACCCGCGCTTCACTGGCCAGAGCCAGTCCCACGGCCAGCGCGAACGCCGCCAGCCAGTGATGCCATCCGTACCGGAGTCCCATGCGGCGCTCAAACGATGCGCAGCACCCGCTTGCCCGTGGTGTGTCCGGCCTCGATGAACTCATGCACCCGGGCGGCCTCCTCCAGAGGATGGACGCCACTGACATACAGCTCGAGCTTGCCGGCATCGATCCACTCGCCGCAGGTGCGGAGGATTTCCAGGTGGTGGTCCCGTGCCTCATCCAGCTTGCGCAGCATCGGCACCAGCATCAGTTCGAAACCGATCCTCAAGTTGCGCATCCGCGCCTCGGCGAGGGACGTATCGCCGATGTCGAGCAGGGTCACCAGATCGCCGAAGTGAGCGGTACAGTCGATGCTGCGGCGGAACGCCTCGGGGCCGACCGTGTCCAGCACCAGATCGGCGCCCCGTCCTCCGGTCAGGGCATTGACCTCAGCGACGAAATCCTGAGTGCGGTAATCGATGGTTTCATCGGCGCCCCAACGCTTGACCAATGCAGCCTTCTCGGGAGATCCCACAGTGGCGATCACCCGCGCCCCGCGCCGTTTGGCCAATTGCACGGCGACGTGGCCGACGCCGCCGGCGGCGGCATGGACCAGCACAGTCTGGCCGGGCTGCAGCCGTCCCCGGTCGTACAAAGCCCCCCAGGCCGTGATCAGTACCAGCGGACCGGCCGCCGCACCGACGAAATCGAGCGTTGCCGGCATGGGCGCCGCCCAGCGCTGATCCAGCACGGTGTATTCGGCATAATTGCCCTGCTCGGCGCCGAGCCCGCCATTGCAGAACCACACCCGATCGCCGACCCGAAAGCGGTCCACCTCCGCCCCGGCTTCGACGACTTCGCCGGCACCGTCGCAACCGAGCACCGCCGGCAGAGCGTCGGCGTAGAACAAGCCACGGCGCCGCACCTTGGTATCGATGGGGTTGACCCCGGCGGCCCCGAGCCGCACCTTGATCTGGGTCGGCGCCGTCAGTGCGGGCTCGGGCAGATCGCGCAATTCCAGAACCTCGGCGGCCGGGCCGGGCCGGGTCATGACAATGGCTTTCATGGATGTCTTCTCCGTTGGGTTCGTTGGCCGTGATTGGCGGCAACCACGGCGTTCTCCGGCAACCGGAGTCGGGAATGCGGCCGCCGCACGCCGAGGAAACGGCTCAGCCAGTACGGCCTGTTCAGGCTGGAAACCTTGACGCTGGCATGGCTGCTGGAGGCATGGACGAAAGAATCGTTGCCGAGGTAGATGCCGACGTGGGAATACGAGCGTCCGTCGGTGCGGAAAAACAGGAGGTCGCCGGGCAGACGGCAATGCTTGGGCACCTCCGGCAGCTTGCTCGCCATCTCGCTGGCGGTACGCGGCAGGTCGATGCCATGCCGCCGATAGACGTGCTGGACGAAGCCGCTGCAGTCGAATCCTTGCGCCGGTGAGGCGCCGCCCCACACATACGGCACCCCCTGCAGGCTCAGCGCATAAGAAATGACATGACCGTTGGCGGCAACCGGTACGCGGGGCTTCACCTCGGGCGTGCTGGCGCAACCGGACAGCAGCGCCAGGAGCGGCAGCAGGACGAAACGCAGTAGCGAAACCACGGCCATCGGCAGTCGAAGCGTTTGAAGTCACGGGCGGCCATTATCCGAAGATTCCATTGCGGGAGGAAGTGCGCTGCCCGGCTGGACTCATGGCGCCTCGGCCAGAAAGATCGCTCGTCGCGGTGCCGGATGGCCTTCGACTGTGCGGGAGGAATCGTCCGGATCGAGGAAGTCCGCCAGCGACTGGAACCGCATCCAGCCGGTCGAGCGCTGTTCCCGACTCGTAGTGAGGGAAATGTCGACCACACGGGCACGGCGGAAGCCGGCACGCGCCAGCCAGGACAGCAGCGTCGGCGGCGAAGGGATGAACCAGACGTTGCGCATCTGCGCATAGCGTCCTTCAGGCACCAGTACCCGTCCCGCCTCGCCTTCGACGACCAGGGTTTCCAGCACCAGTTCACCACCCGACCGCAGGCAGCCTTTCAACTCCGCCAGATGGTCGAACGGCGAGCGGCGGTGATACAACACCCCCATCGAGAACACAGTGTCGAAAGCGCAGGTGCCGGCTGGAAAATCCTCGATACCCAGGGGCAGTACGGCGACGGGCCAGTCCCCGGCGAAATGCCGCACCGCCAGAAATTGCGCCACGCTGAGCAGAGTGGGATCGATGCCGATCACCGACTTCGCGCCGGCTCCCAACATGCGCCAGGCGTGATAGCCATTTCCGCAGCCGACATCGAGCACCCGCCGCCCCGTGAGCGGCGCGATGGCTCCCTCCAGCCGCCGCCATTTCAGGTCGGAGCGCCATTCGGTATCGATGAGGATGCCGTGAATCGCATAAGGCCCTTTGCGCCAGGGGTGGAACCGGCGCAGAGCGGTTTCGATGGACTGGCGCGTAACGTCGTCGCAATCCGTCTCATCCCCTATCCTCACGATGTCCCGGGCGAAGTCCAGCGTCGTGGGGGCGAGTTTCGGTAATTCCCGCAGGCATTTGGTCCAGGCCGGCCAGTTGCCGTGGCGCCCTTCCTGCAGGCGGACCTGGATGCGGGGCAGCAGAAGCTTGGCCCAATTGGCAAAAAACCGGGGGGCCAGCAGGCCGGCAAACAGATTCCGCTCGCTCACGGACAACCCACCCCGAGCATCCTGCCCGCCATGCTAGAATCCGTCGAATCCTCGACACCGCACCGAGCGCAACCGCCCCATGGAGGAATCAAGGCATGGCCGGACCCGACATCGAAGCCGTCAAGACCTATCTGCTCGATCTTCAGGATCGCATCTGCAACACCCTGGAGGCTGAAGAACCGCGCGTCCGCTTCCTCGAGGACCGCTGGGAGCACGCAGCCGGGGGCGGCGGCCGGACCCGCGTCCTGAGCGGTGGAGAAACCTTCGAGCAGGGCGGCGTCAATTTCTCGCATGTCCTGGGCGCCAGCCTGCCGGTCTCGGCGACGGCACACCGGCCGGAACTGGCCGGCCGCAGCTTCCAGGCCACCGGCGTATCGCTGGTCATCCATCCATTGAATCCTTATGTGCCCACCTCGCATGCCAATGTGCGGTTCTTCCTGGCCGAGAAAGAAGGCGAAGCGCCGATCTGGTGGTTTGGCGGCGGTTTCGACCTGACGCCTTACTATCCGTTCGAGGAGGACGTGATCCAATGGCACCGGACGGCCCGGGACGCCTGCCTTCCGTTCGGGGAAGACGTCTATCCCCGATTCAAGCGCTGGTGTGACGAGTATTTCTTCCTGAAGCATCGCAACGAGACCCGCGGCGTGGGCGGCCTGTTCTTCGATGACCTGAACGAATGGGGATTCGAACGCTGCTTCGCGTTCCTGCGCAGCGTGGGTGATCATTATCTGAAGGCTTACCTCCCGATCGTCCAACGGCGGAAAACGATACCTCACGGGGAACGGGAACGGGAGTTCCAGCTTTATCGGCGCGGCCGCTACGTCGAATTCAACCTGGTTTACGATCGCGGAACCCTGTTCGGGCTCCAGTCGGGGGGGAGAACGGAATCCATCCTCATGTCACTGCCCCCCGTCGCCCACTGGCGCTACAACTGGCGACCGGAGCAAGGCAGTGCCGAGGAAAACCTCTATCTCAACTATCTGAAACCACGGGAATGGCTGGAATCATGATTCCTTGTGGGCCAACGGCTCCTTGAACGCGTTGGCATTGCGCTGTACCAAGTCCTTGATCAACGGTTCCAGGCCCGTCTGCGCGACCTGATTGGTGAAGCTGGTGCGATAATTTTGCAACAAACTGATGCCTTCGATCAGCACGTCGTAGACCTTCCACTCGCCACCGGTCTGAACCATGCGGTAGTTGACCGCGATCGGCTGCGCGCCTTCCTGCAGAACCTCGGTCCGGACCATCACCTTACCGGACTCGGTGCTTTCCTGCATCGGCAGATAGCGGATGTTCCAGTTGGAATACTCGGTAAACGCCGTCGTATAGGTCCGGACCAGGAGCGTCCTGAATTCCTTTTTGAACCGCTCTCTCTGATCCGGCGTGGCCGTCTTCCAGTACTTCCCGAGCACCAGCATGGAGACTCGCTCGAAATCCACATGCGGGTCGATGATGCGCTCGACCAGTTCGGTGGCCTTGCGGAAATCCTCCTTGTATTCGGGCTTCTGCAGCGAACTCTGAAGCTGATTCGAGGTCTGCTGGATCACTTGCTGGGGGGGCGAGAGTTGCTCGGCATAGGCCGACGCCGCAGACACCCCGCATAGCAATAGCACGAATCGCAAACAACTCGCGTAACGCAATACGGCCTGGGCATTCATGAAAGACTCCTGAAGGGAAATGAGGGGAATACAGGGGCGTCAAGCACGCGGTATCATAGCGTGCGGGCCTTGAGTACACTATACCATTCGATTCGGAAACCACCCAGTTCAAGGACATGCTCCAAACCCCCGCCGGATGCTTCCCGTCCGTCCGCCTCCGCCGCATGCGCAAGGATGATTTCAGCCGCCGCCTGATGCGGGAAAACCGGCTGATGGTGGACGACCTGATTTATCCCCTGTTCGTCACCGAAGGCAGCAAGGTTCGCGAACCGGTCGCATCAATGCCCGGGGTCGAGCGCCTCAGCCCGGACCTCCTGCTGGACGAGGCAACCGCCGCTTTCGAGCTGGGCGTCCCGGCGGTCGCCCTGTTTCCGGTGATCGCGCCGGATAAGAAGGATCTACAGGCCAGCGAAGCCTGGAACCCGGAAGGACTGGCCCAGCGCGCCGTCAGGATACTGAAAGCCCGGCTCCCCGAACTGGGCGTCATCACCGACGTCGCGCTGGACCCTTTCACCTCGCACGGCCAGGACGGGCTGATCGACGATGCCGGTTACGTAGTCAACGACAAGACGGTGGACGTCCTGGTGAAACAGGCTCTGTCCCACGCTGCGGCGGGCGCCGACGTGATTGCCCCTTCCGACATGATGGACGGCCGCATCGGCGCCATCCGGCAGGCACTCGAGGCCGAAGGTTTCGTCAACACGCGCATCCTCGCCTACTCGGCGAAATACGCCTCCAGCTTCTACGGCCCGTTCCGCGACGCGGTAGGCTCGGCCGCGAACCTCGGCGGCGGCAACAAATACAGCTACCAGATGGACCCCGCCAACGGCGACGAAGCGCTTAGGGAGGTCGAACTGGACCTGCAGGAAGGCGCGGACATGGTCATGGTCAAGCCCGGCATGCCCTACCTGGACATCGTGCGGCGGGTGAAGGATCGCTTCGGCGTGCCCACCTATGCCTACCAGGTCAGCGGCGAGTACGCCATGCTGAAGGCCGCGGCGCAGAACGGCTGGCTGGACGAGCGCGCGGTCGTGCTGGAGTCCCTGCTGGCCTTCAAGCGGGCCGGCGCCGACGGCATCCTCACCTATTTCGCCAAGGACGTGGCGACTTGGCTGAAATGACCCACCCCGACCGATACGCGGTGTTTGGGCACCCGATCAAGCACAGTCAGTCGCCCCGCATCCACGCACTCTTCGCCGCCCAGACCGGCCAGGACCTGGTCTACACCGCATGGGACGTGGCACCTGAACGGTTCGAATCCCAAGTCCGCGAGTTCTTCGGCAGCGGCGGGCGTGGCATCAACTGCACCGTGCCACTCAAGGAACTCGCCTGGCGGATCGCCGACAGCCGCAGCGAGCGGGCAGAGCGGGCGCGCGCGGTCAACACGCTGGCATTGCGGGACGACGGCTCGGTGTTCGGCGACAACACCGACGGCATCGGCCTGCTCCGCGACCTGCGGGACAACCTCGGGCTGCACCTCGTGAACGCAAAAATCCTCATACTCGGCGCCGGTGGGGCGACGCGGGGAATCCTGGCGCCCTTGCTGGCCGAGCAGCCGGCCCGGCTGGTCATCGCCAACCGCACCGTCGCCACGGCGGAAACCCTGGCTGTGGAATTCGGCGACCTGGGCCCCGTCGAAGGCTGCGGCTTCGCGACATTGGCCGGACACCGCTTCGACCTGATCCTCAACGCCACCGCCGCCAGTTTGAGCGGCGAACTCCCGCCACTCCCCGCCGACATACTCGCCCCCGGCGGCAGTTGTTACGACCTGGCCTATGCGTCCGAACCCACGCCCTTCGTGCGGTGGGGGCGGGAAAAGCATGCGGTCGTCAACGCCGACGGCATAGGCATGCTGGTGGAACAGGCTGCCGAAGCCTTCCTACTCTGGCGCGGCGTGCGCCCGGCAACGCGACCGGTGATCGAAGCGCTGGAAGCCGAGCGGCGAACCGCGATCTAATCCGCCCGGCTTGACGCCGGGCGCGCGAAATTAAATGCAACGCCTGCTATTGGCCGCTGATCAGCACGATTCGCTCGATATGGACTCCAAGCCCAACGCCCCAGGTTATGAAATTTCTCATGTTTTTTATTCCTGTGGCGGTGATCCTAGATGTCAAGTCCCGGACGATCATAAATACGCCGATGAAATAGATTGGGCAGTCTCAAGTTTGAAGTGCAACAGTTTCGGTTAGTTTGAGGATTTCCTCTTGGTACACTTCAGCCGGTGTCTTGAGGCCCGGCACATTCCGTGGCCGGTTGATCAGCAGCCGGGGGATGGCGTTCAGCTCGGCCTGCGAGCCCCCCGACCAATCCATGCCCTGGGGCAGGTACGGGCGAATCAGGCCGTTGGCGTTCTCGTGGCTGGGCCTTTGCCAGGGGCTGTACGGATCGGCGAAGTAGACCTAGACCCCGGTGCGTCCAGTCAGTTCAAGGGGCCGGGCCATCTCCTTGCGCTGGTCGTAGGTCTTCCTGACGCAGGCCGGGACGGCCCGAAGCTTGCGCGTGAAGCCCTCCAGCGCCGCGCCCGCGCCGCCGTCCTGGCTGGTAGCGCCGTTGGGCGGCAGGGGCGGCGTAGCTCGCCACGCCGCCGTTGCGCGCCAGCTCGCGAGAGACGGTAGACCGCGAACAGCCCAGGTTGTCGGCAATGGCGGCCGGGCTTTGGCCCAGCCAGCGCCCCCGGTGGCTCGCGTCGCGCTCGGACGCACTCAGCTGTTGGTAGCGGATTTTCATGGCAACACCTCATCTCAGCTTCGGTGTTGCACTTCATTCTGGAGACCGCCCTGGTATAAAACTCATCCCAATCTATTTCATCGGCGTATTTATGATCGTCCGGGACTCGACACATACGCTCAACGTTTGACGTAACCGGTCGGGTGAGCGCGGAGAAAACCGGAAAGCACCAACTGCGGGCAATCCGATTGATCGCGAAGTCACGCAAAATGTTTACGGAGGCCGACCAACAATACTCATCATTCCGGCACAGACTCCGTGATAGCAAGCTCAATCCGGGCAAGCACTCTCGGCCATCCGTCGCGCATTCCCTCGAATGCGGCCTTGCCTAGCGGCGAGGCAAGGTCGAACCCCTGGTGTTCCAAGGACAAACGGGTGCCTTCACCTTCGGCCTGCAGCCGCCAGGTTAGGGTGGTGTTCAAAGTTCCCGGCGCGAATGAATAGGAGAGAAGCTTCTCGTATTCTACTGCAAGGACCTCACAGAGTTGCTGACCCCATTGCCCCATATCCAGGGTAAAGCGATGACCGACGACCGGACGCACATCCCCGGCGCCCCACCATCGGGCCAGAAGCGCGGGATCGGTCAGCGCCGCCCAGACCTTCGCCGGCGGGTACGGTATGGATTGTGTGAGTTGAATCAAACCAGGCTCGATCATGGGGCATTTCTCCTTGGCAAGGGGCTCGTTGAGGGCACGCAGGCGCTGCTGCCAATAAAGTTCGAAGGGATGCAGCCAGTCCTCGAGCTCGGACAAGGGACCAATATTCAAGTGGTAGAAGCGCTGGCGGCCCCGAATCTCTTCCGCGACAAGCCCCACCTTTCTCAAAACCTGGAGGTGCTCGGAAACGGCAGGCCGATTCAGTTCGAATTGCGAAGCGATGTCGCCTGCAGGACGCGGGCCTTCACGCAGGAGTTCGAGGATTCGCCGCCGCACTGGATTGGCGAGGACGCCAAAAATATCCATCACTGACATGGTTAAATAATATGTCGGATATTTCCGACGCGTCAAGCGGAGCAAACCGTACCCCGCCCCGCGCGTTATCGGAAGCGGGCTTGCACCATCATGATCGCGAGTCTGACGCGCGTTGGGTCATACCATAACGCTGTCGCACAAATACCGGTCTTTCAACCTGAC
The DNA here is from genome assembly GCF_036864975.1 of Methylococcus capsulatus. Lineage (NCBI taxonomy): Bacteria > Pseudomonadati > Pseudomonadota > Gammaproteobacteria > Methylococcales > Methylococcaceae > Methylococcus > Methylococcus capsulatus. The sequence goes on from NZ_CP104311.1 coordinate 725,067, forward strand.
GTAGCCGTCACGGGAGTGGACGAGGAACTCGAGTTCGGAGTCCTTCAGGGGCCGCGCCTGTTTGGCGGGCGAGCCGACGTAGAGGTAGCCGCTCTCCAGGCGCTTGCCCGGCGGGACCAGGGTGCCGGCGCCGACCATGACATGGTCTTCGATGACCGCGCCGTCCATGACGATGGCGCCGATGCCGATCAGGCACAAATCGCCGATGGTGCAGCCATGGAGGACAGCGCGATGGCCCACGGTGACGCCGGCGCCGACGATCAGGGGGAAGCCGGCCTCGTTGAAAGCACTCGGCTGGGTGACGTGCAGCACGCTGCCGTCCTGGATATTGGTGGTGGGGCCGATTTCGATACGGTGGACGTCACCCCGGGCAACCACCATCGGCCAGATCGAAACATCGTCCCCCAGACTCACGTCGCCCGCCACGAAGGCGCTTTCCGCCACGAACACGTTGCGGCCCAGTGTGGGGTGGATGCCATTGTAGACATGAATCGCCATCTTTCCTCTCTGCCAGTCTGCGTTCTGGCGATGGCCGCCGGCCGTTATACTACCCTCCATGCAGGAGGAGAGCCACCATGCCCATCGCCGGTTTCGTACTTTTCGGGGTGTTGATCCTGATCGCCCTGTATGCGGTCCTGATCTACAACCGTCTCGTTCAGCTCAAGCATGATACCGTAAAGGCCTGGTCCAACATCGACGTGCTCCTGGCCCAACGCCACGACGAACTGCCTAAGCTGGTGGAAACCTGCAAGCAGTACATGAAGCACGAGAAGGAGACACTGGCACGGGTGATCGAGGCCCGCAGCGGCGTTTCCGCGGCACGCGAACATCACGACGTCCGCGCTCTAGGCGCCGCCGAGGGCGAGCTGCGCCAAGGCTTGATGAGCCTTTTCGCCGTGGCCGAGAACTACCCCGAACTGAAAGCCGACCAGTCGTTCCGGATACTGGAGCGGCGCATCACGGAATTGGAAAACTCGATCGCCGACCGCCGCGAGTTCTACAACGACCACGTCAACGCCAACAACGTCCGGCTCGACCAGTTTCCCGACCTCATCATCGCCCGCCTGTTCGGCTTCAAACCGTTCGACCTGCTGGAATTTTCGGATACCGACATCAGCAACCCGGACCTGCGCGCCCTGTTCGGCTGACGGGGATGTCCGACTGGCTCGCGGCGGCGGAAGATCGCGAAATCTGGCGGCTGACCTGGCTGAGCGCCGCCGCAGCGGCGCTGTGCCTGTGGCAGGGTTTCCGCCATCTGGGCCATGGCCGGGCGATCACCGACCGGCCGACTTCGCGCATACGCTCGGCGGCCCAGGGATACGTCGAACTGGAAGGGCGTGCCCGGATGATGGCGGGCGCCCCTATCGTTGCGCCTTTGAGCGGGAAACGCTGCGTGTGGTACCGCTACACGCTGGAACGCAAAGACCGGGGTAGCGGAGACTCAGGCTGGCAAACGATCGACGCGGGCACCAGCACCGCCATCTTCGAAATCGAGGATGAAACCGGTCGCTGTGTCGTCGATCCCGAGGACGCCGAGGTGCTGCCGTCACTCCGCCTGAGCTGGCGGGGTCCCTATCTGCAGCCCGGTGGCCTGCCGCGCGGGCGCCGAAGTCTCTGGGACGTCCTGCTCCCGGCCGGTCCCTACCGCTATACCGAGTCCCGCATCCCCGAAGGCGAGTGGCTTTTCGTTTCTGGCCAGTTCGCCGGCATCGGCGGCGGCGATTGTTCTCCGGAGGAGGAGACGCGAGACCTGTTGGCGGCCTGGAAACGGGACAAAGCCACGTTGCTGCGGCGCTTCGACGCGAACAAGGATGGCGACATCGATCTGGAGGAATGGGAAACGGCGAGGGAAGCAGCCCGCCGGGAGGTTTTGCAGCGTCGCGGCACCGCGGCGCATCCGATTGAGCTCAACGTGCTGCGGAAGCCGCGCGATGGATCGAGGTTCCTGATCTCGGCGCTGTCCCAGGGTCACCTGGCCCGGCGTCATTTGTGGCTGGGGCTCGCCTGGCTGACGGGTTTCCTGGTCGCCGTGAGCCTGGGCGGCGCGGTGTCGGCCAGGCTGTGGGCCGGTTAGCTGGGTTTGCGCAAAGCCTTCTCTTCCAGACCCGACATACTGAAGCGCCGGGCCAGCTCCCGCAGCACGTCGTCTGGCCCGAGCCCCTGTTGGGCGAGCAGCACGCAGCAGTGAAACCACAGGTCGGCCATTTCGTAGACGATCTTTTCGGGTTCTCCGTCCTTGGCGGCGATCACGGTCTCGGTGGCTTCTTCACCGATCTTCTTGAGGATGGTGTCGAGCCCCTTGGCATACAAGCTCGCCGCATAGCTCTTGTCCGGCGCTTCGGTCTTGCGCTGTTCCAGGATTTCCGCCAACCGCTGCAGGATGTCCATCACTCAGGCTCCGTAGATCGAATCGGGCGACTTCAGGACGGGCTCGACCGTCGCCCAGCGGCCGTCCTTCAGCACGCGGTAGAAGCAGTGGTGGCGGCCGGTGTGGCAGGCAATGCCGCCGGCCTGTTCAACCTTGAGCAACACCACGTCCTCGTCGCAGTCGATGCGAATTTCCAGTACCTTCTGGCGGTGGCCGGACTCCTCGCCCTTGCGCCACAGCCGGCCGCGCGAGCGCGACCAGTACACCGCATAGCCTTCCTCGGCAGTCAGCGCCAGGGCCTCGCGGTTCATCCACGCCACCATCAGCACTTGGCTGGTCCCGGCCTCCTGCGCCACCACCGGCACCAGACCGTCAGCGGTCCAGCGTATCTCGTCGAGCCAGGCGCTCACCGGCGTACCTCGATGCCCTGGGCGGCCAGAAAATCCTTGGCCTGGCCGATACTGTATTCGGCGAAATGGAAAATGCTGGCAGCGAGCACGGCATCGGCCCGGCCCTGCAGGATGCCGTCGGCGAGATGCTGGAGGTTGCCCACGCCGCCGGAGGCGATGACCGGCACGCTGACCGCGTCGCTGATCGCCCGGGTCAGTCCCAGGTCGAAGCCGGAGCGGGTACCGTCGCGGTCCATGCTGGTGAGGAGGATTTCACCCGCGCCCAGTTCGACCATGCGCCGCGCCCATTCCACGGCATCCAATCCCGTCGGCTTGCGGCCGCCGTGGGTGAAAATTCCCCAGCGCGGCGGATCCTCGCTCACCTGCTTGGCGTCGATGGCTACCACGATGCACTGCGCGCCGAAACGCTCGGCGGCCTCGCGCACGAACTCGGGATTGAATACGGCGGCGGTGTTGATGCTGACCTTGTCAGCGCCGGCATTGAGCATGCGGCGGATGTCGTCCAGAGTGCGGATACCGCCCCCCACCGTGAGTGGAATAAACACCTCGCCGGCTACCTGCTCGACCACGTGCACCATGGTTTCGCGGTTGTCGGAACTGGCGGTGATGTCGAGAAAGGCCAACTCATCGGCGCCTTCCCGGTCGTAGCGGCGGGCGATCTCGACCGGATCACCGGCATCGCGGATAGCGACAAAGCGGACGCCTTTGACCACGCGCCCGTTGTCGACGTCGAGGCAGGGAATGATGCGCTTGGCCAGCATGCTAGAAAGTTTCCGCCAGCTTGAGACCTTCGGCGAAGTCCAGTGTGCCCTCGTAGATCGCCCGGCCTGTGATGGCGCCGATGACGCCGTCGCCGACGAGCTCACCCAGCGCCCTGATGTCGTCGATCGACGTGATGCCGCCGGATGCGATCACAGGGATGTGGATCGCCCGCGCCAGCCGGGAAGTGGATTCGATGTTCACGCCGCCCATCATGCCGTCGCGGCTGATGTCGGTATAGATGATCGCCTCGACGCCATCCGCCTCGAATTTCTGCGCCAGGTCGATCACGTCGTGGTGTGAGAGCTTGGACCACCCGTCGATGGCGACTTTGCCATCGCGGGCATCCAGTCCGATGATGATGTGGTTGGGAAATTCGGCCGTGACATCGCTCACGAAATGGGGCGCACTGACGGCCTTGGTACCTATGATGACGAAATCGACCCCGGCGTTGAGGTAGCCTTGGATGGTCTCCTCGTCGCGGATACCGCCGCCGACCTGGATCTCGACATCGGGACAGGCCTCGCGGATGGCATGGATGGCCCCGGCATTGCGCGGCTTGCCGGCGAAGGCCCCGTCCAGGTCCACCAGATGCAGGCGCCTGGCGCCGGCAGCGACCCAGCGGCCGGCCACCGCCACCGGATCATCGGAAAACACCGTATCGTCTTCCATGCGGCCCTGCCGCAGGCGGACACATTTGCCGTCTTTCAAGTCGATAGCCGGTATCAGCAGCATAAACGTAAGGCCCTCAACGCCTCAGTAATGGATTTTTCAACGGGATCTCCTAAGGTTCCCACCGGAGAAAATTGGCCAACAGACGCAAACCGGCAGCCTGGCTTTTTTCGGGATGGAACTGCACCGCGAACACCTTGCCCCGCGCCACGGCCGCCGCGAACGGGGTGGGATAGTCGCTGGTCGCGGCGACGTCGGCCGGATCGGCGGGCGCCGCGTAATAACTGTGCACGAAATAGAACCAACTCTGCGCTGGAATACCGGCCCAGAGCGGATGGGACGGATCGCTGAATTGGACACGGTTCCAGCCCATATGCGGAATCTTGAGTGGGGCACCGCCGGCATCGGTGAGTCCAGCCGGGAACCGCAGCACCCGGCCGGGAATGAGGCCTAGGCTGCGGGTGCCGCCGTTCTCCTCGCTTTCGTCCAACAGTGCCTGCATGCCCAGACATATCCCCAGGAAGGGTTTCTCGGCCGCCACCCTCCGGATCACCGGCTCCAGGCCGCGTTCGGCGAGGTGCTCCATGCAGTCGCGCATGGCGCCCACCCCGGGGAACACCACACGATCGCTGCCGAGGATCACGGCTGGATCGGACGTGAGCGTGACAGCAGCGTTCGCGTCTGCATGCTGGAGGGCCTTGGCGATGGAGTGGAGATTCCCCATGCCGTAATCGATGACCGCCACCGAAGACATAAACTCAGGTTCTGTCAGCAAAGAAAGAGGGATCGAAGAGCGGGCTCAGAGCAGGCCTTTGGTTGAGGGGAGGATACCGGCGATTCTCGCGTCGCGTTCGACGGCCGCACGCACCGCGCGCCCGAACGCCTTGAAGATCGTCTCGGCGACATGGTGAGCGTTCTGCCCTTTGAGGTTGTCGACGTGCAGCGTCGCCTGGGCGTGGTTCACGAATCCGCGGAAGAACTCGACGAAGAGATCCACCTCGAAGTCGCCGATACGGTCGCGGGGAAAATCGACCTCGTAGAACAGGCCGGGTCGCCCGGAAAAATCAATCACCACCCGCGACAGCGCCTCATCCAGGGGGACGTAGGCATGGCCATAGCGGTGGATGCCGCGTTTGTCGCCCAGCGCCTCGGCGAAGGCCTGGCCGAGCGCGATGCCGACGTCTTCGACAGTGTGGTGGGCGTCGATGTGCAAGTCGCCCTTCGCTTCGACCTCCAGGTCCATGCAGCCGTGCCGTGCCACCTGGTCGAGCATGTGGTCGAGAAAAGGCACACCGCTACGGAATTTGCCCTTGCCGGTACCGTCCAGGTCGATCTGGACCCGTATCTGAGTTTCCAGGGTATAGCGCTCGACCTCAGCGGTTCGCCTGTTCATGGAGGAAGGAAGAATGAATCATGTTCTGGCCGTTGAAGTGTCTATCATATACCGCGCACGGAACGAGCATAAGTCCCTGCCGGCCGTCCGGCCATTCAGGCAGAAAAACCGGGCCCACAGGACTCCCAGGCCCGCCATACCTGATCGACCACCCGGTCGATCGCCCTTCGATCGGTCCAGGGGCTCATGATGAAGGATTTGATGGCGGCGATGCGGCCGTTGCCACGGCCTGCGTCGCGATAGGCGTCGGTCCAGGACAACAGCACGCCCTCGCCTTTTACCGCCTTGGCATGCATGCGGTCGAAGATTTCGCGGTTGAAACGGTTGTGGCGCTCCAGAATGTCCGCGTACGCCGGGTCGGTCAGTTCCCGCTGATAGGCCGCCGCCGCTTCGGTGCCGGGCGGGTAGAGCCGGAACAGGGTCACCGGCCCGAAGTTGCCACCGTTGAGAATATGGACGAAATCCAGCTCCTCCAGCAATTCGCGCAGACGCTCCGACATTTCCACGCTGTGGCCGAGGATGACGCGATAGCCCTCCTTGCCGAGCAGCCGGAGATTGGCCAGTGCCGCCAGCGCGCCGGCACCGGAGCGGGAGCATTCCAAAGTGAACAACCCCGGATGGTAATGGCCGAACTGATAGAGATAAGGCATCTGGGCCGGATCGCGACTCAACAGCGCCAGATTCTCGCGGTCCTTCACCAGCACCGCGCTGGACACATAAGGCGCATAGCCGGTCTTGTGGAAATCCAACCCGATGCTGTCGGCGCGGTGCAGAAAGCCGATGCGCTCGACCGAATCCTGCAGCGAGCGCAGGGTGCGGGCATGGAATCCCAAGGGATTCAACTCGAAGTCGTAATCCTTGAACACCGACCACGGCCAGCCGATCACCGCATCGGCATGGAGGTGCGGCCGGTACGGCAGGCGGTATTCCTCCGCCAGCGCATCCCGGATATCGGCGATGGCGGCGAGGTCGTCGATGCCGAAGGCGTCGGTGGTGCCGAGGGTGGCGATGATCGCCGCCACTTCCTCACCGGCCTCGAACCGCCGCCGCAGCTCACTTTCCAGATGGGTCAGCGACATCTCGTTCTGAAGAGTGGTGGGCACGGTGACCAGGTTTTCGCTACCAAGCCCCAACCAGCCGGCGACGTTCACCCTGGAATAGTGCGACACTCCCGAAGCCAGTATTTTGTACGGCTTGCGGATGCCTTCACGCATCGCGCGGCCGCCGGAAATCTTCTCCAGGGCCAGCTTCAGGCCGTAGAGTATCGTGCCGGTACCGCCGAAGGTAAACACCCCGCCGGCACGCTCCCGCTCGTAGCCGACCAGATCCGCCAACATGGCCACCGCCTCGATTTCGGCTTCGGCGAAGCGGGCGGAATATTCATCCCAGATGATGTTCGGATTGTAGATGGCGCTGGCGATGAAAGCGGTGATGCTGGCAATGGTGGGCGGCGGTATCACATTGGCCTGGGCGTTCGGATGCGCCCATACCACCATGCCGCGGCAATAGTCCGCCAGCATGGCGGTAATCCGCTCGATCGAGCTCATCCGCTCCGGCATCGGCAAAGCGCGCTGGGCGGCATAATCGCCGTCCAACGTCGCCCCCAGGACGGGTGCGGCGGACTTGAGGTCGTCCACCCGATCCAGGAAACATGACAGCGTATGCACGAAGTAGCCGTCCATGACCGGATTGGACACCGGTGACGGAAAACAGGTCTTCAGGGCCTCCAGGATCTCGCTGTAATGACGATGATAGGTGTTCACGCCGATCCGTCCTCATTGCCCTGCCCCCGTTCGGGAGCACTCGATCGCAGCAAACTAAACCAAGCGCCCGCCAAGATCCAGCTCCGGGACCGGCGATATAATTCCCGCAACGCTGACCCTGCCGAGGCACACGCATGGATTTCCGGATGAACTCTCCCACCGGCAAGGCCACCCTAGCGTACGCCAGAAACGGAGACTATGCCCACCCCGGCGAAGAGGATGCCGTTGTCGCGGCGGTCGACAGGCTCCCGCGCGAGGGGATCCACCATCTGCTGGATGTCGGCTGCGGTTGCGGCATCTGAACCGAAACCTCACCCGGCCCGTATGATCGATCCACCATCTGCTGGATGTCGGCTGCGGTTGCGGCGGTACCGCCAACTGGTTCCGGCGCCATGGCTGGGGCGAGGTGACCGGGGTGGACATCGACGCCGTGTCGCTCGAATACGCCAGACAGCGCTATCCCGGCGTCCGGTTCTTGCAGCAGGATGCCTGCCGCATGGAGCCGGAGCAATTCCATGGATTCGACCTGGTTTATCTGTTCACGGCCCTGTACGCCTTCCCCGACCACTTGGAGGCGCTGCGCCGGATGAGGATGGCCGCGCGGCGCATTGGTACGGGCGGGAACGCAGGACTGAAGTCCGACCGTGACCTGGGCCGTTGGCCTATATGCAACGCCGCGATTACGCTTAGAATCCGCATGACTGTCCGTCAGGCAGCGTTCGGCTGAATGGCCGTCCCAGGTCGCGAGCACAGGAGGCAAGATATGGCTAAAGCAATTCCCGACGGTTATCACACCGTCATCCCTTATCTGGTGGTACGGGGCGCCGCCGAATTGATCGAATTCATGAAAACCGCATTCGACGCGAAGGAATGGGAACGGATCATGCGTCCGGACGGCACCGTCGGCCATGCCGAAATGCGAGTCGGCGACTCTGTGATCATGCTGAGCGAAGCCAGAGGCGAGTGGCAACCCATGCCCGGCGCGATCTATCTCTACGTCCCCGATGCCGACGCCGCCTACCAGCGCGCACTCGAGGCGGGGGCATCCTCTATCTCACCGCCCGCCAACCAGTTCTACGGCGACCGCCACGGTGGCGTACGCGATGCATCGGGCAACATCTGGTGGATCGCCACCCACATTGAGGACGTACCGGCCGCGGAACTCAAGCAGCGCGCCGAAGTCTTCTTCTCCAAGCACTGAACGTTCGCATAAACGCTGACCGCCGCGTCACGCTGCTCCATGCGCCCGACGGCCGCTCCACCGGCACGCTCAGGCTGCTGAAAGAACGCTGCGCCGCCGCGAACGGCGCATTACGGTCAGATTCGGCCCGGTGCCGGCACTGGACGCGGAACTCGCCGCCGCCCAAGGCTGACACTTTCAATCGCTCCCGCCCAGCACCAGCCGCCCGGGCGCGCGCCCCAAACCGAGGCGACGCCCCATTATTGAGCGCCTACCACCCAAACGCCCGTCTAATCAGCCCCATACGGCCATCCAGGAACAGAAGGCTTGCCATGCCTAACGCATAAAGAAATCTATGGCGAATTGAAAAAAGAATAAGCCCGAGGTTTCGTTTTGAGACGATACGTAATATGATCTTGCGCACATCATTGGTGCATAGTGATTTTGTGCACCTATTTGATGCAAACTACAGTGACGCCAAGACCCCGTCCAAGAGGAATGCTCCATGCTTACCAAAACCATGACGACAACTACCTTGGGCATAGCGCTGACCATTGGCCTCCTGGCCGGGCAGGCCCATGCCAAACCAAACATCGTCACCGAAACCGACGTCAAAAGCTGCCGGTTTCTGAAAACGGTCGTGGGATCGTCGGGCTACGGCAAGAAAATCGGGAGCTGGCAGCCCCAGGCCAAGGCATCCGCCGAAAGAGAGGCCACCCAAATCGGCGCAAGCCACATCGTCTGGGGCGACTTCAAGTCGTTCGGAGCATTCAATGGCATCGCGACCGCCAAAGCCTACGACTGCGGCAGATAAACCTTCCGCCATGCCAGAGCCGGGGGAGACCGCCCTCCCCCGATCAACCAACAGACTTCCTCAATCCCCGTCGTTTTGAACAGGGCGGAGTATCCGTCCGGTACTTAATTTCAGCCGGCGCCCCGTCACTATCCTCGCTCTGCATCGGCATTGACACGATTAAACAGGTCGATATGCTCGTTAGCATCGGCGAGGAAAAAATGCGACTTCACTTCCCGCCGAAATGTCTGCCGAACACGAACCGGACTACCAGTCCATGCGTGGACTGCACGGGATTCAACTTGCGTAAGGCCATGCGCGCGGTCGGCCCGCACCATGACGACACCTTGCATCCCGCCGGTATTCGGGGCCCTCAGTTTTCCCTCCCGGTTGCGGCGAAGATGGCCGGGCCGGTGGCGGTGACCCGGCTGGCCGAAATGGCTGTGGTGATCGGACCACACTGACCCACGATCTGAACCTGCTGGAAAAGCAAGGACTCGTCACCGTGGCACCGGGCCCGGACCGCCGGATCCGATGGGCCGCGATCATGGCACAAGGCCTCGCCGTCCTTCGGCAGGCTTACCCGCTCTGGCAGTAAACCCAGGCCAGGCTGCTGGCGAAACTCGGGCCAGACCGCCTGCAATCTCTGCGGGGAAACATGGCGACACGGGTCGACGCTGCCCTGGTACGGTGAAATTTTTTCTCGTTTCAGTGCAGATACACTCTTTTGGTCCACCCTGCGGTGGAGGTCGATTTCAACAAACCATGACGCCGCAAAAAAATCCGCCCCCCGCGACAAGGCGCCTTTGGGACGGATATCCGGTGCGGCCAAAGGAAACACCGGCGATCGAAACGGCCTGGCTGCGCAAGATTGCCTTGGGGGCGGGGCCGAGGATGTCGGCTACGCCAGAATGGAACGGGCCGAGATAGCGCGGCGCGCATTCGATATCCTGCGGGCATTTCCTTGCGCGAAAACCCTGCTTGGGTTTCATCTGCCACGGCAACCGCGAAACCATCCGCACCCTCAGTCGTTCCATCGCCAATCTCGAACTCCACCCGTTGGCGGATGCGGCAACGACATCGCCCGGCGGATCGTCCAGACACTGGAACGGTACGGCGGTCCTGGATGCCATGGCCGATCATGACTCCGGCCCCATCGACTACAATCCCTGTCTGGAATGTGAGCCTTGCGTCGGTGCCTAATCAGCGGGAGGGATCGGGAAGGACGGCCATTTCGATTTTTCTGCCTGTCATACCCATCACTTCCGGGAGTTCATGGAAGGCGCCGTCGACTGGGCCGATACGATCGCCGCCGGCGCATCGGGCTAGCGGAAAATAGATCACCGAAGCGGCATCCCTGTGGCAAGGCCTTCTCGTTCGGGGCGGACTATAAAGCCGCCTACGGCCTGCCGGTGATGTCCCGCGTGATTCCCCCTTGCCATGAACAGGGAAAAAACGTTATGAAATGCCTTGCCCGCCTTGCGGGCCACGCCGTCCAAAGTTCAGGACTTTACGCCCGCCGAGGTGCTCGCGTGGTCGCCTCCGCCAGGGCCAGGGAATCCTCCATGACTGCCACCCTTCCGTCGAAACCGGGAAGCTTCATCCCCATCGCTCTCCTCGCGATTTTCTCGGCGCTCGCGGCCTGCTCCGACAGCCGCGGCGGAGCGGAGCTGACCCGACCGGTCGTCACCTTTCGGGTCACCGAAGAAGCCGGTTCCGCCGGCATGAGTTTCGCCGGCGAAATCAGAGCCCGCCATGAAACCACCCTGTCTTTCCGGGTCGCCGGAAAACTGGCCTCCCGCCCGGTCGAGCTGGGCGACCGAGTCCGGAAAGGCCAGTTGCTGGCCGCTTTGGACCCTGCCGATTACGAACTGGCCATGCAGACGGCCAAAGCCCAACTGGCCGCCGCCCGGGCAGAACTGGAGTTCACCCGCGAAGATCTTCAACGATACCGCGAACTCCTGGAGCAGCGCGTCGTCAGCCCTCCCGAATTCGATCGCCGCCGCACCGCCTTCACCGCCGCGAAGGAGCGCGTGACTGCGCTCGAAGCCCAGGCGGCCCAGGCGTCCAACCAGGTGGACTACACCGAGCTGCGCGCCGACCGGGGCGGCGTGGTCACTGCGGTCTCGGCGGAAACCGGCCAGGTGCTGGCCGCCGGCCAGCCGGTGCTCACGCTGGCCCGGCTCGACGAACCGGAGGTCAGCGTCGATGTCCCCGAGCACCGCGTCGGCCGGATCCACTCCGGCCAGGAGGCGGCCGTGACGCTTTGGGCCGACGGGCGGCGGCTCAAGGCCCGCATCCGCGAGATTGCCGCGGCGGCGGACCCTGCGAGCCGAACCTACCGGGTAAGGGCCACGCTGCTCGAAGGCCAGGAGACTGTCCGTTTCGGCATGACCGCGACCCTCTGGATCGACGCCGTCGGAACGGAACGGCTGGCGATCCCCCTTTCGGCCGTGTTCAGTCCCCAGCAGCAGCCCGCTCCGCCTCGCGTCTGGCTGGTGGACGAAGCACAGCTTACGGTCAAATCGGTGCCCGTCCGCCTGAATGGAGTCACGGGCGCGGGACGCGTTTGGGTCGAAGGCGTGGTGCCAGGCCAGTTGCTGGTGAGTGCCGGCGTGCAGCGCCTGACCGAAGGCCAGAAAGTGCGCATCATCCCCGACCCGACCGGCCGGCCATGAAAGGTTTCAACCTCAGCCAATGGGCGCTGGAACACCGCGCCTTCACCGGCTTCCTCATGACACTCGTCCTGCTGGGCGGGCTTTTCGCCTATTTCCGGCTGGAGCAGCGGGAGGATCCCGAATTCACCTTCCGCCTGATGGTGGTGAAGACGCTGTATCCAGGGGCGACGGCGCGGGAGGTGGAGGAACAGCTCACCGACCGCCTCGAAAAAAAACTCCAGGAGCTGCCAGACCTCGACTACCTGCGCAGCTACTCCAAGCCGGGAGAATCGCTGATCTTCGTGGTACCGCGTGAGGACACCTCACCGGAAGAAGTCGCCGACATCTGGTACCAGGTCCGCAAGAAAGTCGGCGATGTCCGGATGACACTGCCACAGGGGGTCATCGGTCCCTTCTTCAATGACGAATTCGGCGACACCTACAGCCTGATTTACGCTTTTTCCGGCGAAGGCTTCGATTACGCCCGGCTCAAGGAGCGGGTGGAAGCGGTCCGGCAGCAGATTCTGCGAGTCAAGGACGTGGAAAAGGCCGATCTCATCGGCGCCCAGGAAGAAAAAATCTACCTCGAGTTTTCCGACAAGAAGATGGCCCGCCTGGGACTGGACGCCACCGAGGTCGCCGCCGCCCTGCAGACGCAGAACGCCATGGCGCCGGCGGGAACGGTGAACACCGGGGCGGGCGATTTGCCGGTGCGGATCACCGGAACTTTCGACTCGGTGGAGAACGTGGCGAATCTCGCGGTGCGCATCGGCGGCCGGACCTTCAGGGTCAGCGACTTCGCCGAGGTCAGGCGCGGCTATGTCGACCCGCCGGAATTCCGGATGCGTTTCAACGGCAAGGATGTGATCGGGCTGGGCATCGCCATGAACCGGAAGGGCGATGTGCTGGCTCTGGGAAAGGCCCTGGACGCCACGCTAAAGCGCGTCGAAGGCGAACTGCCGATCGGCATCGCGGTGGAAAAGGTCGCCGACCAGGCGCAGGTCGTCCGCCGCTCCATCGGCGAATTCAAACGCACATTCTTCGAAGCGCTGGCGGCGGTGCTCCTGGTCAGCTTCCTGAGCCTGGGGATTCGGGCGGGCGCGGTCGTTGCGCTCACGGTGCCCTTGGTGCTGGCCGCCACCCTGCTCGGCATGCTGCTGGCCGGCATCGCCCTGCACCGCATCTCCCTAGGAGCGCTGATCCTGGCGCTGGGCCTGCTGGTGGACGATGCCATGATCGCCATCGAGATGATGGCCCGTAAGCTCGAGGAAGGCTGGGACCGGATGCGAGCCGCGACTTTCGCCTACACTGCCACCGCCTTTCCGATGCTCACCGGTACCCTGATCACCATCGCCGGCTTCCTGCCGGTGGGTCTAGCCCGCTCCCAGGCGGGCGAATACACGCAAGCGATCTTCCAGGTGGTGGGGCTCTCGCTCATGTTGTCCTGGTTCGGGGCGGTGATCTTCACGCCTTACCTGGGATTCATGGCGCTCAGGCCGAAAGGTGCCGGATCGGCCCATGAGCTCTACGACACCCCCTTCTACAACCGTCTGCGCAGAGGGGTGGCGGCCTGTGTGGAGCATCGCGGCAAAGTAATCCTGGCAACGGCCGCGCTGTTCGCCCTCGGCATCGCGACCTTGACCCGGGTACCGGAGCAGTTTTTTCCGCTGTCGAACCGGCCGGAGGTCGTGATCGACCTGTGGCTGCCCGAAGGAAGCAGCTTCGCGCAAACCGAGGCCGCCGCCAAGCGTATGGAATCGGTTCTGGCCCATGACCCGGACGTGTTGAGTTACGCGACCTACATCGGTGGCGGCAGCCCGCGTTTTTTCCTGCTCATCGTGCAACAGCTCGCCAATGCCAACCTGGCCGAATTCGTGGTGATGACGGGCGACAATGGCGCCCGCGAACGGGTCATGCGACGGATCCGCCAGGCACTCGCCGCGGATTTTCCGGAAGTACGTGGGCGCGCCATGCGGCTCAACGTCGGTCCGCCGATGGATTATCCCGTGGTGTTCCGGGTGTTCGGCAAAGACCCCGCCGTCGTCCGCGGCATCGCCGACCAGGTGGCGGCGGTCGTGCGGGCCAACCCGCATACGGTGGACGTAAACGACGACTGGCACGAGCGGATTCCCGCGCTGCGGCTGGTGCTGGACCAGGACAAGGCGCGGGCCCTGGGGGTCAGCACGGCTTCTCTCGCCCGCGTCCTACAGGCTCATTACAGCGGCGTGACGGTAGGACAGCTCCGCGAAAACGACCAGCTCATCGATATCGTCTGGCGCGCCCAGACCCGGTTGCGCACGGACACTGCAGGTCTGCCCGACCTCGCCGTACCCACCGGCAGCGGCCAACCGGTACCGCTGTCCCAATTGGTGCGGTTCGAAACGGTGTTCGAGGACGGCGTGCGCTGGCGACGCAACCGTTTCCCCGCTATTTCGGTGCGCGCCGACGTGACGGACGGCGTGCTGGCGCCCGACGTCGCAGCGGAAATAGAACCGGCGCTCAAGCCCATCCTCGATGAACTGCCGCCCGGCTATTTCGTCGAAACCGGCGCCGCCCGGGAGGACGCGTGGACCGCCCAGAAATCGATCCTGGTCTGGATTCCCTTAGTGCTGGTGGCCACGCTCTTGCTGTTGATGCTGCAGTTGCAGAATCTGTCCCGGACCTTTCTGGTCTTCGTCACGGCGCCCCTGGGCGTGATCGGCGCCGCCTTCGCCCTCCTCCTGTTCCAGGCGCCGTTCGGATTCGTGGCTCTGCTCGGGATCATCGCTCTGGCAGGCATGATCATGCGCAATTCGGTCATCCTGGTGGACCAGATCGAACAGGATGAAAAAGCCGGTCTCGATACTCGCCGCGCCATCATCGAATCCACGGTCCGCCGTTTCCGGCCGATCATGCTCACAGCGGCGGCCGCCATACTTGCCATGATCCCACTGTCCACCAACGACTTTTTCGCTCCGCAGGCGATCGCGATCATGGGCGGCCTCAGCGTCGCCACCGTGCTGACGGTATTCTTCCTGCCGGCGCTCTACGCGGCCTGGTTCAAGGTCGAACGGCGCGAGGGGGCTGCATGAGAAATTCGTGGGGAACGAATTTGGACAGCCGGCGGCTGCCCGAAGGAGGCGCGCTACGGAGGACGCGCATGAAGCCGTTCCGTCAGACCTTGACCGGCGCTCTGGCCGTAAGCCTCCTATGCGGATGTACGCCGACTCGGGTCGCTCTCCCGCCAGCCCCGTCCGCACCCGCAAACTGGGCTCAGGCACCCGCGGTGCCAACATCCGAGCCTGCGGCCTTGAAGCACTGGTGGAAGAAATTCGACGACCCGGTTCTCGATGGACTGATCGACCTCGCACTGGCTGCCAACTCGGATCTTCGGAGCGCCCAGTCCCGGGTGAGGGAAGCTGCGGCCATGGTGGTCGTTACCGAATCCTCGCTTTATCCCGGCATCGACTTCTTCACTTCCGGCGGACGCGAAAAACGGATCGACCGCATCATTGCCGTGCCAGGTGCCAAGGGCTATCAGCTGATCACCCCCACCGCCGACATGGTGACCGGTGGCATCGCCGCACGCTGGGAGCTGGACATCTTCGGCCAGCGCCACCTGGAAGCCGAAGCAGCGGCGGCGCAGGCGCTGGGCGTGGAAGAAACGCTGCACGCCGCCCAGGTCGGCCTGCTGGCGCAAGTGGCTACGAACTACCTGGAACTGCGCGGCGTGCAGCAGCAGACGGCCCTGTTCGAAGACAATCTCAATGTGCAGCGTGAGCGGCTGAAAACGCTGAAAGCCTTTTACCGCGCCGGCCTCGCCGAGGAAGCCAGCGTCGCCGGACAGGAAGCACTGTTGCAAAGCGCGGAGGCGGCCCTGCCGGCACTGAACGAAACCGCCATCCGCCTGATCCATCGCCTGAGCGTGCTGACCGGTCAGCCGCCGCAGGCGCTGCAGGCCAGGCTGACCAAACCCCTTCCGTTGCCGGCCTCGACCCCTGCCGTCCCCAATTTGTTGCCGTCGAGCCTGCTCGCGCAGCGCCCCGACCTTCGCCAGGCCCAGGCCGAAGTCATCGCCGCGGCGGCCAGCCTGGGGGCTGCCCGCGCCGACCTGCTGCCGAAACTGGTGCTCTCGGCCAGCGGTGGCTTCGGGGCCCTAGCGGTCGGCGGTTTCCCCAGCCTGGCCGAAAGCGTCTACGCCCTCGGCTCGGGCCTCACCGCACCGATTTTCAACGCAGGACGCATCCGCGCGCAGATCGCCGCCGCCGACGCAAGGCTCGACCAAGTGGCCGCGAGTTACGAAAAGACCTTTCTGGCGGCGCTCGAAGACGTGGAAAACGCCTTCCTCGCGCACCGCACGGCGAATGAGCGCTGCAACCGACTGGCAGACGCAGAAACCGCTGCAGAACATGCCCGGCATTCGACCGAAGCACTGTATCGACGGGGAGCGGCGAATTACCTTGCGGTGCTGGACTCGAAAGCTTCGAAACTGTCCGTCCTTGGCGAAAACGTCAAAGCCCGAACCACCGCGCTGGTTGCGCTGGTCTCCTTATACCGGGCGTTCGGCGGAGGCTGGCTGGATGAACCGGTTGCCGTTAAAACGGACTGACAGGAACCCCGACTTCGGCGATGCAGGTGGCTCATTCCCCCAAAGCCTCCAGCAGCTTCGCCTCGCCCTTGATCACCTCGCCTCGTCCCCAGGCCGTTACGCCCTCCACGAACCAGCGCGGATCGGTAGGGTGCGGCAGGACGATGTCGAACTCGGCATAAAACGAACCGTCTCCATGGAATTTAATCTGCCCGACGCTATGACCGCGGGCGTCACGCCAATGGCCGCAGAGGGTCTCTTCGCCGCTGTAGGGGTCCCTGCTGGATTCGAACTCCGCCTGGTCATAGAAGGGCAACCGCGCAAGCCGGCCCGGGGCGATACCCAACTTCTCGATTTCGTCCAGGAGCCTTGCGCAGACGGCCTCGCCGCAGCGTCGAATCTCGGCATCAATCGTCGTCGTCATCGTCGTCATCAGAAGCGATCTTGCGACGCCGCACCGTCTTGGGATCGGCCGTGATGGGCCGGTATATCTCAATGCGGTCACCTTCCTTCACCGGGGCGTCCAGTTTCACCAGTTTGCCGAAGATACCGACTTTCTGGACGCTCAGATCGATCTCCGGAAACCGTTCCAGAATGCCCGAATAGCGGATGGCCTGTTCGACCGTGCTATCATCCGGCATTTCCATCCGGAGCCACAATTGGCGGTCGGCATCCGCATAGCAAACGCCCACGTTCATCCCGTCTCCTTCAAGTCTCCACCACCGTTTCGCCCACCGTGATCGACCGGCGCTGGCGGACGGCCAGCCGCTTGTCGATCAGCTTTTTCCCCGCCAGCAGGAAACCGAGCATGAGGAACCCGCCCGGCGGCAGCGCCATCAGCAGGAACCCGCGGTAGCCGTGAATGAACGTCGTTTCCAGCCAAGCGAACGAATCGCCCATCAAAAGGCGTGCACTGGCGAACAAGGTACCTGCGCCAAGCACTTCCCGGGCCGCCCCCAACACCACCAGGGCCAAGGTGAAACCCAGCCCCATCATCAGCCCGTCCATCGCCCCATACGCCACGGGATGGCGCGAAGCATAGGCCTCGACCCGGCCCAGGATGGCACAGTTGGTCACGATCAGGGGGATGAACAGGCCCAGCACCTTATGCATCTCGTGCAACCAGGCATTCATCATCATGTCCACCAGCGTCACCACCATGGCGATGAGCACCACGAACACCGGGATGCGGATCTCCGAGGGGATCAATACCCGTACCCAGGAAACCAGAACATTGCATACGACCATGACCGCCAGGGTGGCCAGCCCCATGCCGAGCCCGTTGGTCGCGGTGCCGGTGACGGCCAGCAGCGGACACAGGCCGATGCTCTGGCTGAAGACGATGTTGTTGTCCCACAAGCCGTCGCGGCTGATTTTGCGAAATTCCGGATTCATCGTTGACCTCCTGTTGCGGGCAATACCAGCTCGGTGCGGTGCCGCCGGAAGAACTCAAGGCCCTTGAACACCCCCCCCACCACCGCACGCGGGGTGATGGTGGCGCCGGCGAACTGGTCGAAATCACCGCCGTCCTTCTTGACCCGCCAGCGCTCGTCCGAGGTGTTGTCCAGCGAACGGCCGGAAAAGGACAGAATCCAGTCCGACTTGGCAATTTCGATCTTGTCGCCCAGCCCGGGGGTTTCGGCATGGGCCACCACCCGCACCCCCAGCACCGTACCGTCGGCCTTCACCCCCATGACCAGGGCGATCGGGCCGGAATAGCCGCCGGCAGCGGACAGACTGAAGGCAACGGCGGTGACCTCGCCGTCCTTGCGAGCCAGATACACCTGAGTCTCGCCCAACCCGGTGTCGGACACTGTTTTCACCTCGTGCAGCAGATCGTTGTCGTGCAAATCGGGCGGCAGCACCTGCTCCAGCGTCGCCAGCAGGTCCTCGGCCTGGCGCTGCTCGATGGCCCCCTGAGTGGCCAGGTCTCCCACTCCCAGGAGCAGGCTGGCCAGCAGACCCGCGGCAGCCAGCAGTCCGGTCTGGTAGTCCAGCCGCTGGCGCAGAGTCTCTATGTCGTCGAACCGCTGCCGCAGCCGCTCCCACCGGCTGATGGCTTCCGCCCGCAGATTCTCAGGCATCATACTGCTCATCGCCGCCCTCCCGGCAGGTCCAAAGGCCGACCCTTGAGGTCGCGTCCGTAGATGCGCGGCCGTACGTAATGGTCGATGACCGGCGTCAGGGCGTTCATCAGTAATACCGAGAACCCGGCGCCTTCCGGGTAAGCCCCCCAGGTGCGGATGACGAAGATGAACAAGCCGCAACCCGCGCCGAATATGAGTTGCCCGGCCGGACTGCTGGGTGACGTGACGTAGTCGGTGGCGATGAAGAACGCCGCCAGCATCACGGCGCCGGAAGTGAGATGAAAGACCGGTCCGGCATAGCGTTCGCCGTCGATCAAGGCGAAGACCGAGGCGGAGAGCGCCACCGTCGTCAGCAGGGATAGGGGGATATGCCAGCTGATGATCTTTTTCTTCAACAGCCAGAGTCCGCCCACAACCACCAGCAGGGAGGAAGTCTCGCCCAGGCTGCCTGCTTTCCAGCCGAGGATCGCCGCTAGTACGTTGTAATGGCCGGAAATCAGCGATTCGCTCAATCCCCGCCCCTGCGAAAGCTCAGTCTTCCAGTTGCCAATCAGCGTCGGTCCGGTCATGCCATCCACCGCAGGCGCGCCGGCGAAAGTGATGGCCAGACTGTCGAACAATCCCGGCGCGGACGAGGAAAATGGCAGCGAAGGCAGCGTCCAGGTGGTCATTTCCAGCGGAAACGCCACCAGAAGGGCCACACGCGCCAGCATCGCCGGATTGAACGGGTTCTGACCGAGGCCGCCGAACACCTGTTTGCCGACCACGATGGCGATACCTGCACCTACCACGCCGATCCACCACGGCGCCCAGGGCGGCAGCGTCATGGCCACCAGCCAGCCGCTCAACATGGCTGAGCCATCCCGCAGAATCGCATTGACCGGTTTGCCAGCCAGGGCGAGACAAGCCGCCTCGAACACCAGAGCCGAGAGGACGGTCACCGTCCACAGGAAAAACGCGGGCCAACCGAAGATCACCACACCGAACACAGTGGCCGGCACCAGCGCCAGCATCACCGCCGCCATGATCCCCTGGACCTGGCTGTCCGAGCGGGTAAAGGGGGCGCTCAACAGCGACAGATTCATGCGGCCTCCTCCGTCTTGCGCTGCGCCTGAGCCTTGCGCTGGGCAGCCAGGGCCGCTTGCTCGCGCTTTTGGCGCTCGAACCGTGCCTGCCGCTCCTCCGCCAGGCGCTTGGTCTGCTCGGTCCTGTGCTTCGTCTGTTCCCGCGCCACGAGCTCGCCGCTGGCGTACTTGAAATAGTGTACGAGCGGGATTTCCGAAGGGCAGACATAGGAGCAGGACCCGCAACTGATGCAGTCCTTCAGGCCGTAGCCAAGCGCGGACTCCAGTTGTCCGGCCCGGATCCGGGCCATCATTTCCAGCGGCAGGAGTCCCGCAGGACACGCGCTCACGCAGCGTGCGCAGCGGATACAGGCCTTGGCATCGGACGCGGCCACCTCCTGCCGCGACAGCGCCAGGATGCCGCAGGCGCCCTTGACCAGTGGCACCCTGGGATGCGGCAGAAAATCGCCCATCATGGGACCACCCATGACGTAGCTCGCGGTATCCTCTGGACGATGGCCGCAGAACGCCAGCAGATCCGCCAGCAACGTCCCGATCGGCGCTTCGACGTTACGCGGCGCACTTACCGCCGAACCGCTGACCGTGACGATACGGCTGACCAGCGGTCGGCCGAACCGCACTGCCTGTTGCACCGCATAGGCCGTGGCGACGTTGTGCATCAGGACACCGATGTCGGCGGAACGCCCGCCGGCCGGCACCTCCTTGCCAGTGAAATAGCGGATGAGCTGCTTGTCCCAGCCCATCGGATAAAGCGAGGGCACCTGCTGCACCTGCACCTTGCCGCCATACGGCGCCGCTGCGGCCGACATCGCGGCAAAAGCCTCGGGCTTGTTGTCCTCAATGCCGACAATCGCCTGGTTGCATTCCAGGCCGTGCAGCATGATGAGGATGCCATCAACGACGTCCGCCGCCCGCTCGCGCATCAGCCGATCGTCACAAGTGAGATAGGGTTCGCACTCGCCTCCATTGATCAGCAGGGTCTGAATCCGAGTCTTGCGCCCCAGGTTCAGTTTCACGGCGGAAGGGAAAGCCGCCCCACCCATGCCCACCACCCCGGCCGCACCGACCCGGGTACTGATTTCCTCCGGCGGCAGACTGAACGGATCGGCGAGCTCGCATGTCTCGATCCAGCGATTCTCCCCGTCGGGTTCGAGCAGCAGCGTCGGTGTCGGCAAGGCGGACGGATGGGCCGCGGGATACTCCAGGATGTCCGTCACCACGCCCGATGTCGGCGCGTGCACCGGTGCCGAAATCGCGCCCTGACCCGCCGCCAGCAGTTGGCCCCTGAGCACTTTCTCACCCACCCGGACCACGGGTTCGGCGGGCTGGCCGGCATGTTGCTGTAGCGACAGATAGAGCCGCTCCGGCAGCGGGAACGCGGTTTCGATGGGCCGGTCGGCGGTGGACTCTTTACGCGGCTCCGGATGGACGCCGCCGCGAATCCTGCCGGACGTCCCGAACGGGAAGAAGCTGAGCGCCGCCATGGTCAAGCCGCCTTCGCCGTGACCGTGTCCGGACTGGGCCAGCGCCAGTTGCGCAGCGTCACTTTGACGGGATGGAGCCGCAGACATTCGGTCGGACAGACGTCCACGCACTTGCCGCAGGCGGTGCAGGCATCGGCAATCACGGCATGGATCTGCTTGGGCGCACCCACCAAGGCATCGGTCGGACACACCTTGTAACAGCGGGCGCAGCCGATGCAGGTGGATTCGTCCACCCGCGCCACCATCGGAACCTGATCCTCCACCTCAGACAAGTCCAGATCGATCGACAACTTGTTGGCCAGCTGCTCGGCAAGCGCCCGCCCGCCGGGGGGACACAGGGTTGCCGGCGCCTCGCCCGCCACCAGCGCCTCGGCCGCCGGGCGGCAGCCGGGATAACCGCACTGGCCGCATTGCGATCCCGGCATCATGGCCTCGATCTCATCGATCAGCGGATTTTCTTCCACTTTCAGATAGCGCGCCGCGGCACCGAGCAGAAACCCGAGCGCGAGCCCCATGCCGGTCAGGCTGATGATGGCAAACAATATGTACATAGGACTCTCCTTCGGGTGTCGGTTCAATGCGTGGCCAATCCTGCAAACCCCATGAACGCCAGGGACAGGATGCCTGCCGTGATGAAGGCAATGGGCGGGCCGGTGAAGGACTCGGGCACGCTCATCAAAGCCAGCCGCTCCCGGATGCCAGCGAAAATCACCATGACCAGGGTAAACCCCAGCGCCGAGCCAAAGCCAAACAGCGCGCTGTGAATGAAATCGTATTCCTGCTGGATGTTCAGCAGTGCCACCCCCAACACCGCGCAGTTGGTGGTGATCAGCGGCAGAAAGATACCCAGCACCTGGTACAGCACCGGGCTGGTCTTCTTCACCACCATCTCGGTGAACTGGACCACGGCCGCGATCACCAGGATGAACGAGAGGATGCGCAGGAAGCCGATGCCCAGAGGCATCAGGACGAAATGCTCGATGAGCCAGCTCGCCACCGCGGTCAGGGTCAGCACGAAAGTCGTGGCAAAGCCCATGCCGATGGCTGAATCGAGCTTCCTTGACACCCCCATGAAAGGGCATAGTCCCAAGAACTTGACCAGCACCACGTTGTTGACCAGGGCCGTGCCGAGCAGCAACATCAGGTAGTCGTTCACACTCAAAGCCTCCTCGGAGGTTTTAGCTTGGCTAACGCATAACGCATGCCAATGGTGAGCCGCGGCCCTTACCCCAACAAGTGTGTGCAATTGCAGCACCGGGCAGCATCGGCCGCCGAATCGCGGCTTGTCAGGAATTGCACATGACCCTCCAATTCATAGGGCTTTGTCACCTTTGCGACAAACCTGGCCGGTCGCCATAGGGGATGGCCGGGGGATGGAGCCGCCTGGCCGCAAATTTGCTCGGTCCATGAGATGACCTTTTCCGACACCTTGGTACCCGCCCATGAAATGGAACGACACCTACGATATTGCCGCCGCCCTCGCCGATCAGCACTCGGACGTCGACCCGCGGTATGTGCGCTTCACTGATCTGCTGGCATGGATCACGGCGCTGGACGGCTTCGCCGACAGCGCCGACCGATGCAACGAGAAAATTCTGGAAGCGATCCAGATGGCATGGATCGATGAGGTCAGCTAACAGACAGCGGTCCGGAACCGCCGGAAAGTGCGGCAGCACTTTCCGGCATGGCTTGACGGGCAGGTGAGGCGGGTCGATGATGGGTTGTGAACCTTGCTCATTGAACCCTACGAGGCGACCTATGACCGGACCCCGCAAACGATTCGACCCCGCCCACCAGCCGCGCCGGGACAGCATGTTCGAAGAGCATGTGCACGATCCCTACCGCGCCCGGGGCAAATGGCCGGAGCCAACGGTATGCCCCGAATGCGGTGCCGTCTTCCATCAGGGACGCTGGCAGTGGGGAGAGGCGGCGCGGGATGCCGAACGGCATCTTTGTCCCGCATGCCAGCGGATGCGCGACCAAGTACCGGCGGGTGAGTTGACGCTGAGCGGGGCTTTCTTCGTCGCTCACCGTCCGGAAATTCTGAACCTCGTCCGCAACACCGAAACTGCCACCCGGACGGAGCATCCGCTCGAGCGGATCATGGCCATCGAGGAAAGCGAAGACCGCACCGTCATCACCTTTACCGACAAGCATCTCGCCCATGGCGTCGGGGAGGCGCTGCGGCATGCCTACCAGGGTGAGATGGATTCGCACTACACCGATGAGGATGCGCTCCTGCGGGTATCCTGGAGCCGCTGACAAAGGAGCGAGCCTGGCCGCGGCCGCCGCCAGTCCAGGCACGCGGTGAAGCTGCCGGAAAAGGGTGAGCAGGCTTCACCGACTATGATCGATCCCTTCCTTCCCTGCGAGTTGGTGACCTGGAATCAGGTGTGCCGGCTATGCCGGCGTGTGGCCGAAAGCATCCGCGCCTCCGGCTACCGGCCCGAAGCCGTGGTAGCCATCGCCAGGGGCGGTTACGTGCCGACGCGGCTCCTGTGCGATCCTTAGGGCTGTACGACCTGCAAAGCATCCGTATCGGCCATTACCAGGCAGGGGCACGAAAAACCGAAACGGCGCGCTGTTATTCGCCGCCTCCCGCAAGCGTTTGCGGACTCAGGGTGCTGCTGGTCGACGATTGCAGCGATACCGGCGATACCCTCCGCCTGGGCTTGGAGCAGCTTCGAACCTGCCGCACGCGGGACGTCAAAATTGCGGTACTGCATCACAAAAAGGTTACACCGATCGTGCCGGACTGCTATGGGCGGCAAGTCCGCTCCTGGCGTTGGCTGAGTTACCCCAGGGCACTCACCGAAGACCTGAGCGGTTTCATCGGCGCCATGGAACCCGACCCGACGACAACGGAAGAGGCCATCCAGCAACTGTATCGCCGGCATGGAATCAAGGCGCCGCGGCCTTCCGTGGCCTACGTGCTGGCCTTGATACAACAGCGCCCTGGACTCGAGAAAACCGACCCTATCGACGCGGACCGAAAAGGTCTATCGTTGAACATCGAGCCGAAATGAGTGAGGGGGAAGCAATGAAACTTTCGCCGCAGATCACGTTTCGAAACATGTCGCCCTCCGAGGCGATGGAACGGAACATCCGGGAGCGGGTCGAGAAGCTGGATTCGTTCTACGACGGGATCATGAGCTGCCGGGTCATGGTCGAGGCATCCCACAAGCACCACCATCAGGGCAACGTCTACCACGTGCGAATCGATCTCACCGTGCCAGGCCATGAACTGGCAGTCAGCCGGGACCCGGGGCTTGATCATGCCCACGAGGACGTCTATGTCGCGATCCGGGACGCCTTCGACGCGGCGCGCAGGCAGTTGGAAGACCTGGAACGGCGCCAGCGCTCCCAGGTCAAGATGCACGAGGTACAGGCGCACGGCCGGATTTCCCGGCTGATCCCGGCGGAAGACTACGGCATCATCGAGACACCGGATGGCCGGGAAATCTATTTTCACCGGCACAGCGTGGTGAATTCGGACTTCGACCGGCTGACCGTCGGCACTGCAGTGCGCTTCGCCGAAGAAATGGGCGAGGAAGGACCCCAGGCCAGCTCGGTACGGGTCGAAGGGAAACACCACCTGATCGGATGAACACCGGTCTGCGAATCCCGACAACGCTTTTTTGAGGGGAACCACCATGAGTGATCAGCTGCTGCGAGACATCGAAACCGTAGCCCCGGAAAATCTGGACGACCTGCTGCTGGTCATCGCCAGGAATGTGGAAGAAAGCCTGAAGAAGGGCGGCGCACGGCCGGGCATCGATTATTCCATCCTGGATCTTTATCAACTCGCCCAGCCTTTCGCCCTCGAGATTTTCAAGAAGAACATTGACATCATGAACTACGCGGTCCGTTGGTGACCCGCGACGCCGCGCCACCGACGATGCGGGCGGCCGTGGTCGGGTTCGGCCGGCTGGGGCGGGCCTGCGTCGAGGTCCTGGCGCTGGACGATCATTTCGTCCCGGCCGGTTTCGTCCGGCGTCAGCAGATGATGGCGGTACCGCTGCCCCCGCGTTTCTCGGCCTGGCCGGCGGTAACCCACATCAGCGAACTCGGAACGGTCCACGCCGCACTGGTCTGCGTGCCGATCGCCCAAGTGCGGGCTTTGGTCCAGCCACGTTCCCGCATGGCCCATTCGCGCCGCACTGGTCTGCGTGCCGATCGCCCAAGTGCGGGAGGTGTCGCGCGAACTGCTGCAGCGAGGCATCCCGGTGGTGGAATGCGCGCGATTCGAGGGCAGGGACTTCATCGAGCACAAGGAAGAGATGGGACGCATGGCTGCCCTTTAGGAAACTCCGGCCATCGTCGGCGCCGGGTGGGAGCCCGGCGCGCTGTCGCTGTTCCGCAGCATCTTCGCCTTCCTCACCCCGAAAGGGGAAACCGAGATGACCCACCGACCGGCCGGAACCAGCCTCCACCATTCCACGATGGCCCGCGCCGTGCCGGGCGTGAAGGATGCACTGTGAACCGAGCTGCACGTCCCCGGCGGCAAACGGCAGCGCTATCTGTACGGGGAGCTGGACGTGGGTGCCGAGTTCGACCGGGTGGAAGCGGCGCTCCGCAGCGATCCGCTGTTCCTGGGGGAGGAAACGCTGGTATTCCAAGTGGAAGACGTTTACGCCCTGGAGGACGAGGGACAGGGCATCCTGCTCAAACGTTACGGCACGGCGGCACGCACAGCCCACCAAATGCTGCTGTTCGAGGCCCGAGTTTCGGAACTGGCGCTCAGCGCGCAGTACATGGCCGCCGCCGCACGTGCCCTGCCGGGGCTCAAGGCCCGCGCCTACTCTCTGTTAGACCTGCCGCTGGGCGCGTTGTGGGGCCGGCTGCGCGCCGAAGCCGAGCAGCAATGGATCTAACGGCTGGACCGAACGATCGCCGGCCCCGGCCTTGCCCGAGCGCAGTTCATCGATGATCTTCTGTCGCTGCGCAAAGACCTCGTTCCACTGCTTGCCCAGCTTGCGCACCTTGGTGCCGACGTCCTTGCCGAGAACCGGCGTGTCCTTGTAGTGGTTGCGCGATCTGGCGTAGATGTAGACCAGCCGATTGGCGTCGCCCAAGTACGGCAGCCCTGCGGGGGCGCGGCAGCACCGTATTCAACGATGACCAGTGTGGGTATGCCGGCTTACGGCCTGACGATCTCCGGCCACAGATCGCACCGCCGCGGGCGGATTGTGCTGCTCGATCAGCTCGATTTTCCAAGCCCGATTCCATTTCTTGAGTTGCTTTTCGCGGGTGATGGCTGCACGCATGTCCGCGTGTTGTTCGTAGTAAACGAGGGTATGAACCTGGTATTTCTTGGCAAAGCCCTTCGGCAACATCGTTTTTGTGTTCCCAATACCCGTTTGACGAGGTCGCTGGTCACGCCGATGCACGGTGTACCTTTGCGTTTGCTGGCGAGGATATAGACGGACGGCTGTTTCATGGGGTGACCTTGGATTCCCCCCGCTTTTGCGGGCATGATGGCTTGCGCGGGAGTCATGGCGTTTACATATACCCCAACCCCTTCAAGAACCCATGCAGCGCCTACACCGCCATGTCGCGCTTGGCCTCGATCTCGGTCACCGTCACGCGGTACTCGTCCCACCAGCTCTAGAACGCGGCGACGATGCCGCACACCTGGAAGGGGTCTAACAGGCCGATGGCTTCAAGTGATTCGCTGAAGCTGGCAAGCAGGTCGTTGCGCTTTCGGCGGCGAGCCGCGCCGCGGCCTCGGTCTTGCCGCCTTCCATCTCGAGGCGGATCACCTCCTCGCGGCGCTGGTCGAACACGTCGGAGCAGCGCGTCAAGAACAGCATCCCGAAGATGTATTCCTTGAACTCTGATGCGTCCATCTTGCCGCGCAGGATGTCGGCGGCTTTGAAGAGGTGGCGTTCGAGTTGAGGAAGGGTCAAGGGCATGGGCGATCTTCCTGATTCTTCATGGCTCGCCTTTCCGGCACGCGGTGCATTCGTGGAGTGCGGCTTCGCTTCTGCCGGTCCCGGCGCCACGGTGCTCCCGTTCCGTCAGAGGACTGGCTCAGTAATGCGGCGGCTTTTCGTCCGCCGCCGGAGCAGCCGCCTCGGCCAGCGCCGACATCTGCTGCACGCGCTCGACCACCTGCCGGATTTTGGATTCGAGCTGATCGATCTGTTTTTGCTGCCGTGCGAGCACTTCGTTCAAGGTGAGAACGGTGTCCTCCAGGTAAGCGAGCTTGGTTTCGATGTCGACCCGCCGCGCCTCGTTTTCCACCGTCATGGTTTACTTTTTCGCCTTCAGCAGATCGGCCAGGCCGGCGAAGGCATTGTGGGTGAGCGTGGTAGCCTGCCGTGCCCCGGGCTCGACCTTGCCGGTCAGCTCGGCGCTGAGATAGCGCTGATGCTCGTTGTCGTGACAGTACAGGCACAGCAACTCCCAGTTGCTGCCATCGGCCGGATTGTTGTCGTGGTTGTGGTCGCGATGATGCACCGTGAGTTCCCGCAGATTCTTGTGGTTGAATTCGCGGGCGCAGCGTCCGCAGACCCAGGGGTACATCTTGAGCGCCTGCTCGCGGTAGCCGCGCTCCCGCTCCTCCTGGCTGCGCCGGGCTTCGGCGACGATACGGTCGAGTTTGTTGGAATCGGGGCTGGTCTTTCTTGGCATGTCTTTCGGCGACGGCTGCGCGATTTTTGGTTTCGGTACCGCCATTTTACCCGGGAAGTCCGTCAACTGGAGCCGGTGCGGGCGTTTCCGGACCAGATGGCGCCCATGCGCCAAAGCGCCCACACCGCCGGCAACGTGGCCAGACCCCAGAGGGCGGCCTGGGGCTGGCGGACCAAGGCGGCGGCAGTCATGGCGAGGACCGCCAGCAGGTAGACCAGCGGCGCCCAGGGCCAGCCGATGACGGGACAGGCATCGCCTTCCTTGAGCCGCAGCCGGATCAGGCCGAAGACCGTCGCCGCGGTGCTCAACCCGAGGGTAAAGCCGGTGTAGGTCAGCAAATCCTTGAAGCCCGCGCTCCATAGCAGCACCAATGACAGGGCGCATTGGAGGAAAGTCGCCCGTCTGGGCGTACCATCTTCGTGCAGCGACAACCAGGGCGGAAGATACCCGTCCCGCGCCATGCACGCACTGACGCGGGGACCGGCCATCATCATGGCCGAAACCGAGAGGGACAGGGCAAAAGCCACCAGCAGGGTCAGAAAATCCCCCCAGACGGGGCCGCCCAGGGCGAGCGCCGCGGCACGGCCGATGTCCGCCTTGCCCGCCAAATCCTCGGGAGCAGCGGAAAACATGAAAGCAGTGTTCAGCGCCAGATAGAGCACAGTGACCAGGCCGGTGCCCAGCAGCAGAGCCCGCGGCAGGCTGCGTTGGGGGTCGCGCACTTCGCCGCCGAGGTAGACGGCAGCGTTCCAGCCGGAATAGCTGAACGACACCCAGATGAGCGAGGAAAAGAAGGCGCCGAAGCCGGCGCCGCCACTCGATCCGGTCGCAAGAGCAAGCGGCGCGATGGCCAACCGCGGCCAGGCCAGCACAACGAAGCCCGTGATGAGCACGAGCTTGAACACGACGGCGAAGTTCTGCACCCAAGCACCCGCTGGACCGTGTGCGCCGTGGAGCAAGGCGAACGCGGCCAGCAGCAATGTTCCGGTGAGCTGAGGCGCATCCCAGGGCATCCAGGGCGCCAGGTACTCACCGAAACCATAGGCGGCGGCAGCCATGGGCGCGGAAAAACCCACCACCACGGACACCCATCCGGCCACATTGCCGGCGGCGGGATGCAGGGTACGGGACAGGAACAGGTATTCTCCCCCCGATTCCGGGAAACGCTGCGCCAGTGCACCGTAGCTCAGGGCGCCGCAGGCGGCGATCGCTCCGCCGACCAGCCAAGCCAGCAAGACCAGCCAAGGCGACCGTAACGTCTCCAATAGGAAGCCGCCGGTGGTGAAAACGCCGGAACCGACCATACTGGCCACCACCAGCAAGCTGGCGGAAGGCAAGCCGTACCGGCGTACTTCGTGCATTGTCAGCGCTCAATGCCGCATCATGGCGGCGTCCCCTTCAAAACCTCGCCGGTCATGGGGACGAATCGGACGGGCAGGATCGCCCGCCGTTCCAGTTTTCCGCCCTGCTTTTTCAGCAGGTACAGCTCCTGGTAAGACGACTGGCCAAGGGGAGCGATCAGACGGCCACCGTCTTTGAGCTGTCCGATGAGGGGCGGCGGCACCTCGCTCGCCGCACTGGTCAGGATGATCGCATCGAAAGGCGCGGCTTCCGGCCAGCCCCGGTAACCGTCTCCGATCCGGACCTGCACGTTGCCGAAGCCCAGACGCTGAAGATCGGCCTTGGCCCTTTGCCCCAGCGGCTCGACGATCTCGATGGTGTAAACCTCCGCCACCAACTTCGAGAGCACCGCCGCCTGGTAACCCGAACCGGTCCCGATTTCCAGCACCTTGTCGGAGGGCTTGGGCTCGAGCCGCTCGGTCATGAAGGCGACGATGTAAGGCTGGGAAATCGTCTGTCCGAAGCCGATGGGCAGCGGGCTGTCACTGTAGGCGTAATCCCGCAGCGGCGGGGGCACGAATTCGTGCCGAGGCACCTCGGCCATCGCCTGGAGCACCCGCGGATCGCGGATGTCGCGCCCGGCGCCCTTGAGCTGCAACTCGACCATGCGGCTGCGGGCCGCAGCGTAGTCGCCCGGCTGGGCAAGAACGCAGCCGAGGGGAACCGACGCGAGAGCCAACAGGCAGCCGAGCAAGCGTACGACGGCGAGTGGCCGGCTGCCACACCTCCCCCCGGCGTTAAGCGGTGGACGAGCGTGGATCGGTAGTATCGTCATGCGGTATCACCTCGATGTTACTCAAGCCCGACACCTTTGCCGAACTCAAGGATGCGGAGCAATATGCCCGTCGGAGAGTACCTCACTGTCGCGGCTGATTCCATCGGCCAAGCGCCCAACGCTCCGTTCATTCTCATACCGATGTCGCGCGGGGTCAGCCCCCTGCCGGCTTCACCGCCAGCCGGATGACGATCCGCCCGTCCCTGACATCACCGGATGCGGTCTCGCCGATCTGGATGCGGCCAGAGTCAAGTGCGCCCCGCTGCGTCAACACGCTGGCCACCGCCTGGGCACGGCGGCCGGCCAAAGTCGCCAAATCCTGAGCCGACAGCGGCGCGGTTTCGACCAGATAGTCGAACAAGGCCCGATAGAACGCCGAATCCGGACTGGGGCGACCCATCAGGGCGGAAACGCGACCGATACGCTCGGCCTTTCTGCCTTCCTTCTTTTCAAAAGCGGTCTGAAACTTTTCCACTGCGTTCGGACCACCGCGCTCGCCGGCCAGTTCCTCGAGCACCGACTGGGTCGCGGTACTATCGAAGGGGACCGGCCCCGGCTCCTCCTCCGGCGACCACCGGAAACCCAGCTTCCCGGCCACGGCCCGCCTCACCTGTAAGGACTTCAGCGCACGTCCGTCCAACTCCGGATCGAACCCGCCCTGCACTTCCAGATCGAGTTGCGGACGCTGGACCAAAACGATCATGATATTGTTGAGCTTCTCCAGTTCAGGTGGCGCGATGTCGGCGCTGCCGGGCTCGAACAGCACGCCCCCCATGTCTTCGCCGTCGCCAACAAACAGGCGGCCCAAGGCTCTGAACGGCGCGGTCACCGTCCTGGTGATCACGTTGACGAAAGCCTCCCAGATCACTTTTCCATAATCGAACCTGGGATTGCCGAGATCGCCCTCGACGGGAACCGATACGTCGATCTTGCCGTCGCCGTCGGTCAGCAGCGCGACCGCCAGGTCGAGCGGCAGCGAAACCGCCTTGGGGCTCTCGATCCGCTCGCCCAGGGCGAACCGTTCCAATACGATCCGGTTGTCGTTCTTCAGCCGGCCGTCTTCGATCTGGTAACGGATGTCCAGGTTGAGCTTGCCCGAAGTGATTTCCCGGCCGGCAAAGGTCGCGCTGTAGGGCGACAGAGACGGCATGTCCACATTGCGGAACGCCACGCTGACGTCGCCGAAATGTTTCGGCGCCAGGGGGCTCAGCTGACCATAGACGTTGACCGCGCCGTAGCGGTCGACCTGCCCGTGGAACTGGAGCATCGTCCGCGCCTCGGGCCGGGTCGAAAGGCCCGCCGCGGTACCGAAAAAATCATGGATCCGGGTGGCGAAGGGGAGGACGAGCGACCTATCGCTGAAATCGATGTCGCCCTTCTCGACACGAACGGCTTCCACCGTGACGAGCCACGGCTTGGACTGTTCCGTCCGGCGCCGGCCTTCGACGGCTTTCGGTGCCGCGCCGGGCGGCCGGTCGCCGGCGAAAATCCTCTGGATGTTGGTCGAGCGATCCTCGAAGATCTCCATGTTCCAGCCCGGCTCGGCGATGCGCACATGTTTGACTGCCAGCCGCCTTTCCGCCAGTCCGAAGTCGAGCATTTCAGCGGACAAATTCTTCCACGACAGGAAACGCTTGCCGGTGGCGGTCTCTTTCACGAGCAGCCCGCCCACGCTCAAATCGCCCTTGGCCTTCAAGGCCGTGCCGGTATCCTGCCGGTAACCGAATTCGAGTTGCGCCGACAAATCCCCGCTTTCGAGCTTGAGGCCCGAGAAGCGGGCCAGCAGGGGATGGAGCGATTTGAGATCGATCCGCCCCAGCCGGACCTCCCCATCGGCCTGGTCCAGCCTTTGGGACAGCGAACCCGACGCCTTGAACTCCCCGCCCTGCCTGACCGCGAATGCCGCGTCGAACGTCATGGGCGTATCCACGCCGCTGGCGACCGGCCCCAAGCTCAGCTGCAGATTTTCCAGGTCGTAGGCGATCGCCGGGGTGAAGGTTCGGTCGGCCATGGCCAAAGCGAAATCCTGCAGAACGACCTGCTGCACTGCGTAGCGCCATGCCCCCGCCTCCGGCGGCTCCGGAGGACGACTCGCGCTGGCCTTGGGCGCCAGCGCCTCCGCCGGCATGATGCCGCCCGCCGTCTCGCGCACGATGCGGGTGCCGCCGCCTTTCAGCGTAATCCGGCCGATCGCGGCTTCGCGTTTGGCCAGATCCAGATTTGCGTCCTCGACCGTGAGCGATTCCAGGGTCGCCAGGTCTTCCCGCTGCCCCGAGACACCGGCCGCGGTCAGCCCGATGTTGTCCATCCGGATTGTCAGGCGGTTTATCGCCGCCTTCCAATCCTCCGCCCCGACCTCCATGTCGGCGGCAAACGAAAGCTCGAGCGCGCCGACGCCGAGGCGGACCGGCGCACGCCGGGTGGCATCGGCATAATCGACGGCGATCTCGGCCATGCTGAAAGCACCGACCCCGACCCGCCACGGCGGCTCCGGCTGATCCTTCGAAACGGGAGGGGCGGCGGCCAGTGCATCTGACCTCGACAGTTTCAGCCAGTCGATTTCGCCCGCTTCGTCGACAGCCGCGCGCAAGCGGCCTTCCCGGATTTCGAACTTCGGCACGCGGACCAGGCGGTTTCCCTGATCGAATCCGACCTCCTTCGCTTCGATGCGGGCCAGGTCCAGGATCGGTTCCGAACCTCCCTCCGGGGTCAGCTTCAGTCCCTCGATTTGCGCGTTCAGGCCGCTCACGCTCAGAGCGAGTCCGGCCGGCCCTTCGGCCAGCCTATAGTGCGCGACGCACCCCAGTTCACCGACCGGCTCGGCCAGAGCGAGCCGTTCCTTCACGAATGGCCAGAGGGCCGCGAGCGGGACATTTCCGACTCGCAATTCGCCCTCGGCATAGGGCGGATTGATCGAAACCCTGCCCCGCCAGTCGAGGATGCCGCGCTCACGGAATTTCGCGGTCACATGCTGGGTTCCCTGGGCTTCGGGCAAGGTGGAAAGATCGGCGACTTCGATATCGATGGAATCGAATGTCTCGTCGAAAGGCGCCGTCCTCGACCGGTCAGCGAACCTGACTTTGCCACCGACCATCGACAGATGTTTGAAGGTCACCGCCAGGGGCTGGCCCTCCCGCTTCCCCGGTTCCGCCGATTCGGGCAACTCGTTGCCGAGCTTTGCGAGATTCAGCCGCCCTTCCGCATCGACCACCAGATCGACCGAAGGCCGTTCGACCAAAGCTTCGGAAAACGTCCACGTGTTGTCCAGCAAGCCGACCGGATCGAGATCGAGGAAAAGGCGCGCGAAACTCAGCAAGGGCTCACCCGAAACCTCAGCGAGCGCGCCCCCCCGCAGCTCGAGGCTGAAGCGGAACGGATTGAAGCTGACTTCGGCGATCGATAGCTGCCGTTTGAGGTACCTGGCAGCCAGCTCCGGAGCAAACTGTTCGGCCAGCTTGGGCAGCAGCAAAAACCCCAGCACCGCGTACAGTCCAATCAGCGCCAACACCGCCGCGAATGCTTTGGACCACGGCGTGCGCAGCCACTGCGGGAGGAATGTCATTCTCGTCTGCCTGTACGCCGCTTTCCTCCCGGACTTTCTACCACAGATCGAGACCGCGGCCCAAACGGACGCAAAACCCGGCGCGCTTCCCCCGGGAAGGACGGTTCACAGACAATAAGGCTCCGCAGCCCACCGCTTCAGCACGGCAGCATCCCGGTCGGGCAGATAGGCATAGTCCTTGGCCAGGTCGCGCTGCACCGCTTCCCCTACATGCGGCGAAACCAGCCCCTTGAGCATGTAGAAGTACCAGGCAAAGGGATAGCCCGCCTGCGCATCGAAGCGGTTGAGGAGCGCTGCCAGGGCCTTGCCCTTCTTGCCGTCCGGCCCTTCCAGGCGGGGCACTTCGCGGGTGCGGTTGTGGACGGTCTCGACGTTCATGATCTGCTCGCCATGGCGGCCGATGTGCTGGAACAGGCGTAGGCTCCATTCCTCGCAGAAGATCTGGTGCTGGCCCGCGCTACTGGCGTTCCAGTCGTCCATGAAACGCTGGGCGGGGTGGCGGTCCGCGCGATGCCGCCCCAGCTCGCGCATGAATAAGGCCACATCGGTTTTGCGGCGGTAGGTATAGCGGGCGGCACCCACTGCGAACGGCTGGATCTCGACTGGCTCGATGGGATCGATCAGCCCTTCCAGATCCTCTGGCGGATTTTCCGGGTCGATCAGATAGCGGTCCGCGGTTTCCTGGGTCCGGTCCACTTCGATCTGGACGAAATCCTCCGCCCGGCCTCCGGTCTGGGCCACGAGATAAAGTGTCACGCCGGTGTGGTGGGTAGCCAAGTAGCCGCCTTCCTCACAGTGGGCGAGCAGCGTGCTGAAATTTTGCCCGCATTCGATGTAGGTGCGCTCCGCCCATTCGCCGATGTCCGCCGCGATCTTCGCGCCGTTCGGCTTGACGATGCCGCCCAAGCGGTACCACTCGTGCCCCAGGCGGGCGAGGTGCAGCGGATACTCTGGATAGGCCTGGCGCAGACGGTCCAGCAGGCCCGCGTCGCCGCAAGAGGCCAACGTGTCCTTGCAGAGCCGGTCCAGCAGGTGGCCGTCGAACCGGACCGGGGCGTCCATATCGTGCTCGGGCGAAACTCTGACTTCAGCAACCATCAAAACCGTCTCCACAAAAAACTTGATTCCGACCGCATTGTACTGCCCCGGCAAAACCGGTCAAATTGCATGGTTATTGGCGCATCCGATGATGCCGGTGGTGGCGGGTCAGGGAGAAACGCCGGAGAACCGTGCCGGTGCCGGGTCGGGAAAGGCGTCCCAGAGCCGCTTGAAACAAGTATCGAGACGCGACAAGCGGCGGTCGACCGTTTCCAGTTGCGCATACTCCGGAAAACGCACGGTATTGCCCCGGGCATACCATGCTTCCATGTCCTCTTTGAGGCGTTCCCGCTCCGCCGTCGCCTGGACGATCATGCGCCGCGCCCAGTCCTTGGTGGATTCCGGGCCGATGGCCGCGATCCGGTAGCGCACTCCGGCATCGAAAATCCGCACGCCCCCGCCTTCACACACGGTGTCCTTCAGAACTTCGGTATCGGCGATCTCCACACCGGCCAGATAGTCGATCCCAAAGTGCCGTAGTTCCGGCAACCAGGGGACGGTAGGCCCCATCAGGACCGTGTTGGCATCGCGCGCCAGCGCCGCAAGACGTGGAAAGGTCTTGTTCGGAATCGAGGTGGCGGTGAGGAATACCCAGTCCGCTTCCGGAAGCAGGTACTCGCAGGCCGAATCCGGCAGGTCTTCCGGACCGGGCTGACGCTCGAGGACCGTCAGTTTCAGGGCGTGCGCTTGGGCGAAGCGGTCCAGGCCGGGATAACGGCCGATCACCACGACCCGTTTGCCGCGCATCTCTGCGAGAAAATGCTCGAAGACGGCAAGGTTGTTATCCGCGCCGTCTTTGGGCGCCAGCGTCACGCCGTCCGGAAGGATGCCGAGCCGGTTGATGCCGGCATTGACGGCCGCCATGCCCACCGTAGCCCGGTACGGGTCGAACTCCCGCACCCAGGCGACCAGTTCGGCCAGGGTCTTGCCGCGCAGCGTACCGGCCCAGGGAAGCGTCCGGGTCTGAACGCCCGGGCTCATCGAGAGCCCCACGGCATCGGCTTCGCAAAGCGTCCAGACCAGACCGATGACCAGCCTCCCGCTGGGCACCGGCCCGCCAGCATAATCCTGCAACAGATCGTAGATTTCGTAAGGATTCGTCATCCCCGACAGCGGGCCGGTCAGCCGTCGCGGTTGGCCAGAGCCCGGTTCTGGACCGCGCGGATGCGTTCCGAAAGCCCTTTGGGGCTGCGCGCATAAGCCTCCCACGCCGCATCCAAAGCGGCCTGCGCGGCGGCGGCTTCGTCCGCCGTGAGCGGCAGCCGGCCCGCCATGTGGGTGGCTGCCGGCATCGCCGCCAGGATGGCATCCCGGTTGGGGTGCTCACTGACGGGAACCAGACGGGTGGCTTCCTTGTGGCCGTCGAGGCAAACGGCCAGTCCGATGACTTCGACCTTACGGCCGTCCTGTGTGCTCTTGATAAACGTACTCATCGATGTTTGCCTTGGGAATGAGCCCGATGCTTCAGTGAATGACTGATACTTCCCTGGAGTCCGGAGGTTGTCCGTCCCTTGACGGGTTGCCCAGGTAGGAGAACGCATGCACCTTGATCAGGCAATACACGATATCTCCTTCCTGCAACGCCATTGCATGGAGCGCTTTCAGCGAGATGCCCGCCAGCAGGGTGATACCGCAGTCGATCTGTACGACCGCGTGCCCCGGCGTGCGGATGACAGCGCATACCCGACCCTTGATCTGGTTCTGGATCGACGTTCCCCGCAGATACTGCTTCGACAGCGCGATGTCGCTGGAGCGGATGGACACGTTGACGGAATCCCCGGGCGCCAGATGCGCGGCCATCGGCAGCACCAGCGCGCTGCCGTGATAGTAGGCGATCGTGCAGCCATTTTCGGCTTCATGCCCAAGCACCGTCACGGGAAGCACGCTTTCGATGCCCTGCAGGACGGACCCGGCGGAAAGGATTTTGTCGGTGATGATTTCATGCGGGTCCCCGAATCCCAGCACGCGCCCGTTGACCATCAGCACCATGCGGTTGGTGAGCTGCAATACCTCTCCCAGGGAATGGCTGACATAGATGACCGAAACGTTCAGCTCATCTCGGACCCGCGTGAGATAGGGCAACAGGGCAGAGTTGGAAACACCCGAGACTTCGAGCTGATCGTCGAGCAGCAGCAGGCGCGGCGCCGGGATGAGCGCGTGTGCCAGTGCCACCCGCTGTCTCTCGCCGGCAGGCAAAGCCTGAATGCCAACGTCGAGCAGAGGTTGCAGTTCCAGGAGATCGACCACCCCGGCGAATCCGAAGGTGCCACTTCGAACCGAATTCCGGTGGGTATCCCGAAGCAGTTCGCCGACCGTCTGCCTAGGATGGCTGGCCGGATCGAAACGCACGAGACCGATCCGGCGGCGGGGCGGCGGCACGCGCACGCCTTGACGACTGTCGAAAACCGTCTCGCCGCCCAGCCGGATCCAGCCGCGCTGCGGCATGACGACTCCGGCGATTATGCTCAGCAAGGTGCTTTTGCCGGCGCCAGGCGGTCCGAAGCATGCGGTCATCGGGCTGTCGATGGCGAGCCGGGCGGACAAATCGAAATGGTCCCGGCTCAGTCTCACGTCCAGTTCAAGCATCGGGCGATCCTCCGTCACGCCGCCGTCCGCACGACGAAGCGGCCCGCCAGGAGGGTGTTTACGTCGTAGGCGAACTCGCGCCAGGCGGCAGCCAGATCGCGGGCCGTAGTTTCCAGATAATCGGATGAAGGCCGGTGTTCGGACGGAAAATTGGACAGTGCACAGGAACTGCCATTGAATGCAATGGCTTCATCGAGCAGGACCTTGTTGAAGCCGACGAAGGGCGCCAGCAGGTCTTGCGCCAGTGTCGCAAGACCGGTTTCGATACTTCCGGCAGGAGGCTCGAAGGAAAGCTCGCCGAGTCTTGCCAAGGCTTCGCTGTAAACCTGCTCCATCACACCGAGCACGGCCCGCTGGGTAAGCTGCTCGGTGCGCTGGCTCGCGAGATTCTGATGGAGCAGACGTTTGTAGCGTTCGAGCACGACCCCGCGCTGAGCAGCCACCCACTCGCCGAAACCGGCAACGGCCTGCTCGTTCCGCCCGCCAGACGGTGCGAGCGAAGTCCGTTCCACGATGAGGGCCCTCTGGAGCCGGGCACCCGCCTCCAGAGCGCCTTCAAGGTAGCCGCCGCCATAGCTCGCGGTCTCCGAACCGCCGAAATACAACCGCCCGCCCCATTGCGGCCGCCGCAGCAGGGGGTGGCCATATTCCGGCTGATTATCCGGCGGCACGTGATCCCGCCGGCTGCAGGTATAGGGCTCCGCCGCCCAGTCCTGGAAGTGCAGCTCGCCATGCTCCGCCGCGCTGCCGAAGACTTGTACCATCTGGCTCGAAACCAACATCGGCATGCCCGGCAGCAACGCGACCCTCGCCGCCGGGGGCAGTGCCAAGAAGCCGCCCAGGGCGGCCCGCTCGGCAGTGGCGTCACAGGCATCGAAGATTTCGCCGAGAACCACATGCTCATGCCGGACGAAAGCATTTCCCGACTGGCCTGCCGTGCGCCAGAACGGTTTGTCGTAAGCCACCAGTGCTTTGGCCTGGTCGGCCATCCAGGAATAGGTGTCATGCAATGCTTCGAGTACCTTGCCGTCCAGGGCCGGCTCGAAACGGATGCGCTCCTCGACTAGGCGCGGCGGCATCGCGAGCACCGTGCGGCGCGCGGCAACGACGATGGTTTCCCCACCATGGACGAAGCACAGTTCCACGTGATCGCCGCGGTCGGTCACGGCGGTCAGCTCATGACCGAGCCTCAGTGCTTCGGGAGGAAGACGCTGGATCAATGCCTCCACCAAGCTCGCCATGCCGCCTTCGACACGATGGGCGCCGTCGTGCAGACCGGGCCGGCTCAGTGTATCCGGCGCCTTGTCGTGATCGGTGAGGTAGAGGACCTCCCCCGTATCGTGCTGGGGAAAGCTACGCAAGCCGAGATCGTTCACCAGCTTGAACATGCGCGGCTGGATTTCCGGCCAGAACCAGGTGGGCCCAAGGTCCAGCGCCATCCCAGCCTTTTCGCTATGCACCGACAGGATGCGTCCGCCCAGACGGCCGCGAGCCTCGAACAGGACAAAGTCGCACCGCCTGGCCTCTAGGCTCTGCGCAAGCGCCAAGCCGCACAGTCCGCCGCCGACGATGGCAATTTCGAGCATGGTGGCTCCTCACATTCTGGGATCGTTTGACGATTCCCAGCAAACAGCGTTCCATCGCCCAGGCGAGTGCGCGAAGAGTTCCGAAGGCCGTAAGTCTGCTTGGGTTTGCCGGCTCCGGTACGGTCCTGCCGGAGGCATCTATGCCGGCTGATTGCGACACTCGGGCAGTGCCTGGACGCACCTTTGTCGGATTTGCGACAGGCGCCGCTTCAGCGGATGCGCCGTCCGCTCATGGCGTCGAAGATGGCGGTGGGACGAGTGGCGCCGCCGAGGCGGCCGGGCAGGAAATGGACCGCCTGTCGGGAAAACTGGCACCACAGCCGTACCGGGGTATGGGCGGGCCGGTGTCCGGACAGATTGGCGCTGGTCGACACGATCGGCCCGCCAAAAGCGCGGCACAACGCTGCCGCCACGGGATGGGCGGTAACGCGGACCGCCAGGGCATCATGGGTACCGCGCAGCCACTCGGGAATGCCCGGGCGGGGTGGGATCAGCCAAGTCGTGGGACCGGGCCAACCCGCGCGCACCTCGGCGCTGAGCGGCACGCGGGCCAGATCGACCAGAGCCTCGACGGCTTCCACATCCGCCGCGATCAGGATCAGGCCCTTGGTCTGGCTGCGGCGCTTGAGCGCCAGCAGCTTGCGGACGGCTTCTTCATTGAACGGATCACATCCCAGACCGTAAACGGCCTCAGTGGGATAGGCTACGGTCCGGCCTCGGCGCAAGGCATCCGTGGCAAGCCTCAGCCGGAACTCGGAAATCCAGCTCACGCGCGGAGCCGATGCTCAGGCAGCGGAATCGGTCAGCGGCTCACCCTCGTAGGGCGCTGCATAACCGCACTCCTTGCGTGGGCAGACTTTCTCGGTGCCGCGGCGCTTGGTGGTTTTCAGTGTGAGCACGGGCCACTGACAGGCGGGGCAGGCCTCGGCGATGGGAGGATTCCACACCGCATAGCTGCATTTGGGATAAGTCGAACAGGAGTAAAACAGCTTGCCAAAGCGGGACTTGCGCTTGGTCAGGGTGCCCTGGCCACACTCCGGGCACGGCACGCCGGTGTCGGTGGGTTTCTCCAGCGGCTCAATGTGGCGGCAGGCGGGGTAGCCGCTGCAGCCGATGAACCGGCCATAGCGCCCGGTCTTGATGACCAGCGGCGAGTTGCACTTGGGGCACTGCCGCCCCTCCACAACCTCGGGATCGGCTTGCTCCGACTCTTTGCCAGCCAGATTCCGCGTGTATTTGCATTGCGGATAGTTGGTGCAGCCGACGAAGCGGCCGTTGCGCCCCAGCCGGATCGAAAGCGGACTTCCGCATTCCGGGCATTTCTCGTCGATCGCCTCGTGGGTGACGTCGGCCCGTTTCAGGCTTTCATCCTTCTCACCGATGAGTGCATGGAAGGGTCCCCAGAATTCCCGCATAAGCGGAATCCAGTCCTTCTCACCCCGCGACACCGCATCCAGGTCGTCTTCGAGATTGGCGGTGAAGTTGTAATCGACATAGCGGTTGAAATGCTCCGTCAGGAACTTGTTCACCACCCGTCCCAGATCGGTGGGACGGAAGCGCTTGTTTTCCAGCTCGACATAATGCCGCTGCTGCAGCGTCGAAATGATGGTCGCATAGGTCGACGGCCGGCCGATGCCGTATTCTTCCAGTGCCTTGACCAGACTGGCCTCGGTGTAGCGGGGCGGGGGCTCGGTGAAATGTTGGGAAGGAATCACGTCCTTCAGGTCGACCTCCTGCCCTTCCGCCAACTTGGGCAGATAGATTTCGTCGCTTTCCTCCGGCACGTCATCCTGTCCTTCCCGGTACACCGACATGAAGCCCGGATGGATCACCGTCGAACCGGTGGCGCGGAACAGGTTGTCAGTGCTGCCGCAGGCGAAGTCCACGGTGACGGTGTTCAAGGTGGCATGGACCATCTGACAGGCCACGCTGCGCTTCCAGATCAGGCTGTAGAGCTTGAACTGATCCGGCGTCAGATGCGCCTTGACCGACTCCGGCGTCCGGAACGCCGAGGTCGGACGGATCGCCTCATGGGCTTCCTGGGCATTCTTGCTCTTGGTTTTGTAAAGTCGCGGCTGCGCGGGCAAATTGTCCTTGCCATAACGCGACTCGATCAGCTCGCGCAACTCCTGGACGGCCTCCTGGGCGAGATTGACCGAATCGGTACGCATGTAGGTGATGAGCCCCACGGCCTCGCCGCCCAGGTCGATCCCTTCATAAAGCTGCTGGGCCACGGTCATGGTCCGGCGGGTAGTGAAGCCGAGCTTCCTGGCTGCTTCCTGCTGCAGGGTCGAGGTCGTGAAAGGCGCGGCCGGATTGCGCTTGCGTTCCTTCTCTTCGACCCGGACCACCCGCAATTTGCCATGGGCCTGATCCAGCAGGCTCTGCCGCGTGGCCTGCGCCTGCGCTTCGTTGACGATGCTGAACTGCTCCAGCTTCTCGCCGGCAAGATGGGTCAGGCGGGCCGAAAGTGCCTGGTCTTCGGATTGGATCGCCGCCTCGATGGTCCAGTACTCCTGAACCTGGAAGCGCTCGATTTCAAGTTCGCGCTCCACGATCATCCGCAAGGCCGGGCTTTGCACACGCCCCGCAGACAATCCGCGGCGGATCTTCTTCCACAACAGCGGAGAAAGTTTGAAACCAACCAAGTAATCGAGTGCCCGCCGGGCCTGCTGGGCGTGGATCAGATCGGTCGAGAGTGTTTTGGGGTTTTCGACGGCTTCTGTGATGGCGCGCTTGGTGATTTCGTGAAACACCACGCGATGGACCGGCTTGCTGTCGAGAACCTGCTGTTCCTTCAGCAATTCATACAGATGCCAGGAAATCGCTTCGCCCTCGCGGTCGGGGTCGGTCGCGAGGTACAGCGCATCGGCTTTTTCCATGGCTTTGGAAATCGCCTGCACGTGTTTCTTGTTTTTCTCGATGATTGCGTACTTCATCGAAAAGTCGTGATCGGGATCGACTGCGCCTTCCTTGGGGATCAAGTCCCTCACATGCCCGTAGGAGGCATAGACCTGGAAAGACTTACCGAGATATTTTTCGATCGTCCGGGCTTTGGCCGGCGATTCGACGATGACGAGGTGTTGAGCCATGAATGAATGAAACCTGCCTCAGACGGCGGCTCCCGGAACGGGCCGCGGCATCGCGGCCGGAGCTGCCACCCGGGCGTTAGTGGATATAGCCGGGAAAACTTTCATAAACGAGATTTTCCATGCGCGCGAATGCGACCTCCTCGCTGGGCTGGCTGAACAGCACCATCAAGACGACCCATTTCAGGTTTTCGAGCGAGATGGTTTTCTCGTTCAAAGCCATGAGGCGATCGATGACCATTTCCCTGCTCGCAGCGGTCAGAATACCGCTCTGCTCCAGGAACATCAGGAAACCGCGGCATTCCACGTCCAACTTGGCCCGCTCTTCCGATGAAAAGATACGGAAAGCCGGAAGGGAGGCAGCCCGCATCGGCTGCTGGGTCCCCAACGTCTCCAGCCAGTCGAACGCCCGATTGACCTCCTGCTGAGGAAAACCCGCTTCCAGCAGTTCGGTCCGCATCTCATCGGGATCCGGCGCCTGTTCCGGATCACGGTCCAGATAGTTTTCGAACAGGTAGATCAACACATCAAACACGTTTTCTTTCATTGGCCCTCTCGAGTGGGAGAGCGTCGGGACGCTCCCTACTTTACACGGCAATATCCGCCGCCTGGCGCAGCCGCCACATGGCCCTCCATCTCGAGCAGGACGAGTTTCGAGGCGATGAGGTTCGCTGTATAACCTGTTGCCGCGACTAGAGTATCCACCGACGTCGGCGCATAGGCAATATGCGCCAGAATCCGCGCGGCCTCCGCGTCCGCCGGCGGAACCACGGCCGACTCCTCCTGATGATCCACGAAACCCGCCAACGCCCCGAGATCCTCGAGGATGTCCGGCACCGATTCCACCAGTTTGCCACCCTCGCGGATCAGGGCGTGGCAGCCCCGAGCCAGGGGATCGAGGATCGACCCGGGTATGGCGAAGACCTCGCGCCCCTGCTCCATCGCCTGGCGCGCGGTGATGAGCGAGCCCGATTTCAGAGCCGCCTCCACCACCAGCACCCCCAGACTGAGACCACTGATGATGCGGTTGCGACGCGGAAACCCCTCCCGGCTCGGCGGGGTACCAGGGGGAAACTCGGAGACGAGTACCCCGCCGCTAGCGATGATCGCATCGGCCAACGCCCTGTGCCGGGGCGGATAGATGCGATCCGGGCCGCATCCGAACACGGCAACGGTCGGCCCCCCAGCCTCCAGGGCCCCCTCGTGTCCGGCGGCGTCTATGCCCGCGGCCAAACCGCTGGTGACCACCAGCCCGGCTCGAGCCAAGGCGGCAGCGAAGCGCCTTGCCGTCCGCTGCCCCGTCGCCGTAGGGTTGCGGCTGCCGACAATGGCGATCTGCTTGCACCTGAGCACGGCGGCATCACCCCGCGTGAAAAGCGCCACCGGCGGATCGGCGATATGGCGCAACAAAGCAGGATATTCGCGATCGTGCAGCGTGAGGCAGCCATGTCCCGGCTGCGCCAGCCAAGCGAGATCCGCCTCGACCTCCTCCCAGCGGGGGCGCATCAGATGATCCAGTGCATCCTCGCTCAAGCGCAGCCCATCGTAGTCCGCACGCGGCCGTGCGAATACCGCGCCGGCCGAGCCGAACCGATCCAGCAGGGACGCCGCGCGGCGCGGCCCGACACCGGGCAACCGCACCAGGGCCAGCCAGCAGTGCAAAGGGACCCCCGTCATCGGCCAGACGTCACCGGGATTTCACAATGTCGCCGACGTGCATCGCCCTGATGGCCTTCATGACCAGCGCATAACTGACCCGCTCGAACGGCCGGAATACCACCAGCGAACCCGACCAGTCTGGCGGCATCTCGACCACGTTGCCGAAACCGCCGGCGACATAGTCTTTGATCGTATCGACTTCATGGTAGATGTCGAGCACATGCCCGACCTCCAGTCCGTCCCGGCTGCCTCGGTCCAGGACGATCACTTGGTATTGCCCAAGCTGGGTCACGCCGTCACGCACACCGATGATCCTGCCGGAGACCGGCTTCGCCGGAGCGTGCAGCGTGTACGAAGTCATAAGCTCTCGCGGCTCGACGGCCAGCAGACGATCACCGATCACGGCCTCCCGCTCGGCCCGGACCAAGAGAAACTCCGCCAGCTCGCCGGCACGGCGCAGCTGCGCATCCCCGATATACAAGGCTTCATGGCCAAGCACTTCCTCGGTGACGCCATCGCGATAGACGGGGCCCGGCCGCACGACCGCCAGAACGCAGCCATCCGCTGCTTTGACCCCTCGCGCATAGAATCTGTAACCGGCGCCGCCGGCGATGTGCTCGTCCGGGAACCCGACGATGTAAGGGAGCGTGTCGACATTGGCGCCGTCCAGGACTCTGGGCCGGGTCAGGAATGCCCGGATGGCATGCTCCGGAATGACCGGGATCTCCCGCACCAGCGGTGTCACCCGAATGACGGGACTCAAGGGGACGGTGGG
This sequence comes from Methylococcus capsulatus, assembly GCF_036864975.1. Taxonomy (NCBI): domain Bacteria; kingdom Pseudomonadati; phylum Pseudomonadota; class Gammaproteobacteria; order Methylococcales; family Methylococcaceae; genus Methylococcus; species Methylococcus capsulatus. The sequence goes on from NZ_CP104311.1 coordinate 769,452, forward strand.
GGCGGTCTCGATCTCGATCCTGGGCTCACGCCCCCGCCGGCGCAGTACAAGCACGTCGCCCGGATAGATTTGGTCCGGGTTGGCCAATGCCGGGTTCCGGTACCATACCTGCGACCACTGCGCCGGATTCTGCAGAAAGCGGGAGGCGATGTCCCAGAGCGTATCGTTCACCTGCACCAGGTAGCGATCTGGAGAATCCGGATTGAGGGCGATCCCGTCCGCGAAGGCGCCTGCGTAGATGAGGAGCAGAGCCAGGCCGGCGGCAAGCCTGGCGATCATGGGCATCCTCGGGAGATCACGAGGAAACCGGAGTGAAGTTTTCTTGTCTTATTATTCACAGACCTTGTATTTCCAGCTGCATCAGGCTTTAACGTGAAACAACGCGAAGCGCTTTTTTTGTTCTCCCTCTCCCGCGTGCGGGAGAACTCTGGAGGGAAGGGACCGATCCTGGCAAGGAGCGGCTCTCGTCCATCCAGAGTGGCTGGCCGCCATGATCATTAGATTCATTCTCCCGGCGGAATTCGTTAGAATTCTCCTTGCTTGAGCAGCTATGTTTCCCGCCCGCCCGGCGGAAGAGGCTACCGTGACCATTCTATCCATTCTCGAATTTCCTGACGAACGTTTGCGCAAGAAGGCCGCGCCCGTCGAAGTGTTCGACGACGACCTGCGCAGGACCGTCGACGACATGTTCGAGACCATGTACGCAGCCCCCGGTGTCGGCTTGGCGGCCACCCAGGTCAACCTGCACAAGCGCATTCTCGTCATCGACGTTTCCGAAGAAAAAAATGCGCCGCTTTGCCTGATCAATCCGGAACTGCTCGAAAAGCAAGGGAACGGGGAGATGGAGGAAGGCTGCCTTTCGGTGCCGGGGATTTTCGAAAAAGTGTGTCGAGCCGAATCGGTCCGCATCCGCGCCCAGGACCGTAACGGCGAATTCTTTGAAATGTCGGCGGAGGGATTGTTGGCCGTCTGCATCCAGCACGAGATGGACCATCTCGAAGGCAAGCTGTTCCTGGACCATCTTTCCGCTCTGAAGCGCCAGATGGCGCGCAAGAAACTCCAGAAAGAGCGGCGCATGAAGGCGATCAACAAGACTCCGCGTGCCGCGGCAGCCGTCTGACCGCCTCGCGTGGGAGCAGAAAGCGACGATCGCCCCTTTTGCGGCAGGCCGCCGCTTCCGCCCAACCGTAAAACGGCTTCATGAGAATCGTATTCGCCGGCACCCCAGAGTTCGCCGTCCCTGCCCTGCGCGCCCTGATCGCATCGGGCAACCCGCCATGCGCCGTCTATACTCAACCCGACCGCCCCGCCGGCCGTGGCCGTAGAATCGCGTCCAGCCCGGTCAAGCAACTCGCGTCCGATCACGGCCTTCCCGTGTTCCAGCCGGAATCCCTGAAAGGGCCGGAGGAACTCGAACGGCTGCGCGAGTTGGCGCCGGACCTGATGGTGGTGGTGGCCTACGGCCTGATCCTGCCCCCCCCCGTCCTGACCGTTCCACGGCTTGGCTGCGTCAACATCCATGCCTCCCTGCTGCCCCGCTGGCGAGGCGCAGCGCCGATCCAGCGTGCCATTCTCGCCGGCGATCGGGAAACGGGCGTCACTCTCATGCGCATCGAGCCGCGTCTGGATGCTGGGCCGATGCTGGGCAAGCGGAGCTGCCTGATCGGTGACGACGATTCCGCCGCCACCTTGCATGACCGCCTCGCCGGCCTCGGGGCCGAATTGCTGGCCGAGTTGCTGCCCGCGCTGGCAGAGGGCTGCCTGGCCGGTGAAGCGCAAGACGAGAGTCGGGTGACCTACGCCGAGAAGATCGAAAAATCCGAGGCACGCATCGACTGGCAGCAGGATGCAACCACCCTCTCCCGCCGGGTGCGCGCGTTCAATCCCTGGCCGGTGGCGGAAACGACGCTGGATGGAACGGTGTTGCGAATCTGGTCGGCCCGGGCACTAGACACCCCGCAGGACACCGCCCCCGGCACTGTCCTTGCAGCAGCGAAAAACCTCGACGTAGCCTGCGGGCGGGGCACTTTGCGTATCCTTGAAATCCAGACCCCGGGAAAACGGCGGATGAGTGCCGCAGACTTCCTCAACGCCCACGCGCTGGCCGGAAAACGGCTGGGGACATGACGACCAAAACCCGCATGCTGGCCGCCGCAGCGCTTCATGATGTCGTCGTCGACCGGCATTCGCTGACCTGGGCGCTGGGAAAACGCCTTCCGTCTTTGCCAGATGCCCGTGACCGGGCGTTCGTGCAATCGCTATGCTACGGCGTAATTCGCGCCTTCGAGCCGCTGGATTTCCTGCTCGGCAGCCTGGCGACCAAACCGATCCGCGACCCGGAAATCCGGCTGCTCGCGCTGATCGGTCTCCACCAGTTGCGCAGCATGAACGTCAAACCTCATGCCGCGGTGTCGGAAACAGTCGAGGCGGCCGGCCGGAAAAGCTGGGCGAAACCCTTGCTCAACGCCATTCTGAGGAACTATCTACGCCGCAAGGAGGAACTGGAATGCCGGGCACTGCAGGACCCCGCCAGCCGGGATGCTCACCCTGCCTGGCTGCGCAATCGGCTCGCCGCCGACTGGCCCGAGCGATGGGAATCTCTGGTGCAGCAGAACAATCTGCCGCCGCCGATGACGCTCCGGATCAACCCGCTCAAGGACGATCGCGCAGCCTACCTCGCACGACTGGCCGACGCCGGCATCGCCGCCCGCCCCTGCCACCATTCACCTTGGGGACTGACCCTCGAATCGCCGGTCCCGGTCGAAGCCTTACCGGGTTTCGCCGAAGGATGGGTATCGGTCCAGGACGAAGCCGCCCAACTGGCGGCGCCGCTGGTGGGCGCCGAACCGGGCGAACGGATCCTGGATCTGTGCGCCGCTCCCGGTGGAAAGACACTGCACATGATCGAACTCTGCCGGGGAGACATCCAAGCCGTCGCGGTGGACATCGATGCCGATCGGTGCGTGCGTATTCGTGAAAATCTGGAGCGGGAAGGACTCTCCGCAAAGGTCATCGCCGGCGACGCCCGCGCACCGGAATCGTGGTGGGACGGCTGCCCCTTCGACCGCATCCTGCTCGATGCGCCCTGTTCGGCGACCGGAGTCATCCGGCGCCACCCGGACATCAAGCTGCTGCGGCAAGCACGCGATCTCGACACACTCAACGAACTTCAGGCAGCCATCCTTGCTGCCGCCTGGCCTCTGCTCAAACCCGGCGGCACCCTCGTCTATGCCACCTGTTCGGTCATCCGTGCCGAGAACGACTTGCAGATGAAACGCTTTCTGGAAACCCACGCCGATGCGGCGGAACTGCCGCCGACCGCGGACTGGGGCATCCCCTTGCGCCATGGCCGCCAGATTCTCACCGGCGAATCCGGCATGGACGGCTTCTTCTATGCCCGTTTGCGCAAGACGGGATGAACAGGTTTGCCGGCTGGCTGGTCCTCTTCTGCCTCCTCGCCCCCATCGCGGGCTGGAGCGCCGAAGCGGGGTTCGCCGTGCGCCGCGCCGACCTGTTCCGGCACGAGGACCGCTCCTGGGGGCTCGATGCCGACATCGACTACCATTTCAGCGAAACCGCCGTCGAAGCCATGCACAACGGCGTCCCCTTGACCCTGGTCTTACGTCTTCGGGTCAAGCGGGTCAGACCCTGGTGGTGGGATGAAACCATGATCTCGGAAAACCATCGGCGGACCATACGCTTTCACCCGCTGGCACGCGCCTATCAGCTGACGACGGCCGAATCCGGTGTGACCGAGAACTTCGCCAGTCTGCGCGCCCTCCTGGATGCATTGGGGCGGATAAGAAACCTGCCGATCGAGGCCCCCCAAACGTTCGGCAGCGGCGAATACCGCGCCGCCCTCTCGGTGACGCTGGACATCGAATCACTCCCCCTGCCATTGCGCCCCACGGCCTATCTCTCCCCCCAGTGGCATCTCAACAGCCCCTGGTTCCGATGGTCATTCGCAAACTGAGAATCCGCCTGCCCCTCAGCCTGGTCGTGATCGCGCTGTTCACGGCCATCGTCGCGTCACTGCATCTGATGAGCTCCGCCACGCAGAGTTCGCCGCAGCTCGGCAGCATGTACTCGCTGCTGGTCCTCATCAATTCGGTCGGTTCGATCCTGCTGCTCACACTGGTCGTCGTCAATGTCTATGGACTCCTCCGCCAGCTCGCCAAGCGGACAGCCGGCTCCCATCTGACGGCCCGCATGGCGTTTCTGTTCGTCCTGCTCAGCCTGGCACCGGCCTCCATCGTTTTCTACTACTCCATGCAGTTCCTCAAACAAAGCATCGACAGCTGGTTCGACGTGCGCATCGACCAGGCCATGGAGGACGCGCTGGAATTGGGGCAGGCCGCGCTCGATGAGCGGATGCGCGCCATGCTGCACCAAACCGAACAAGCGGCGGCCGAACTGCAGCTCGCCCCGATCATGGAATATCCCTTGCGCCTGACCGAACTCCGGGACGAGCTGGGGGAAGGCGAATTCACAGTGTTTTCCAGGCAAGGGCGGATCATCGCCGCCGGCGGCTCTCAGCTCGGCTTCATCCTCCCCGATCTGCCGGACGCCGGGGTTCTGCTCCGGGTCAAGCAAGGCAAATCCTCTGTCCGCCTGGAACCCAACCCGGATGGTAATCTACAGATCCGTGCCGTCGTGGCCATCCCTTCCGATGATCCTCTGTTCCTGCAGGCCGTGTTTCCCGTACCGCTGCGAATCTCCCAGCTTGCCAGCACGGTCGAAGCGGCCTACGTGCACTACAAGGAACTCGGCTTCCTCCGCAGTTCCCTCAAGCACACGTTCATCCTCACACTGTCATTGGTATTGCTGCTCAGCCTCCTGGCAGCCATCTGGGTGGCCTTCGTGAGCATCCGCCGCATCGTCGCGCCGGTGCGGCGGCTGGCCCAGGGCACGCGCGCGGTCGCCGAAGGCCGCTACGGCCAGCGCCTCGCAGTGCGGGCGAAAGACGAACTCGGCTTTCTGGTCGAATCGTTCAATACGATGACAGAAAAACTCGCTCTGGCCAGCGAAGAAGCCCGGCTGTCACGGCTCGAAGTCGAGCGCCAGCGCACCTATCTCGAAACCGTACTGTCCAATCTGTCCTCGGGTGTGCTCAGCTTCGACAACGCCTCCCGGCTTCTCACCGCCAACCGGGCCGTGGACGACATTCTGGATGTTCCCGCCCACGATTACCTGGGCCTCCCACTCGGCCGGCTCAAAGCCAAACATCCCTATCTCGCCGAACCGCTGGACCGTATCGAACGCTGGCTGGAAAAGGGCGCAGGCACCTGGCAGGGCGAAATGGCTTTCGTCGGCCCCTCCGGCCGCCGTGAGCTGTATTGCCATGGCACCCCCTTGTTCAACGGCAACGGCGAAAAACTCGGCGCCGTGGTGGTATTCGAAGATGTGACGGCACTGATCCTGGCCCAGCGCCAGGCGGCGTGGAGCGAAATCGCCCGGCGCCTGGCCCACGAGATCAAGAATCCGCTCACACCGATCCAGCTCTCCGCCGAACGGCTGCATCACAAGCTGGCCAACCGGCTCGACGCCCGCGATGCGGAAATCCTGGACCGTTCGACCCGCACCATCGTGCATCAGGTCGAGGCGCTGAAAGCCATGGTCAACGCCTTCGCCGAGTATGCGAGATCTTCGACCATCCAGCTCCGGCGGGTTGCGCTGGCCGAAATCGTGGAGGAAGTGCTGGCCTTGTACCCGCCACAATCCGGCCTCACCTTCGAAATCGATGAAACACCGGATCTGCCCAGAATTTCCGCCGATCCGCTGCAACTGCGACAGGTCTTGCACAATCTCATCAAGAACTCACAGGAAGCCCTGTCGCCGTCCACTCAAGGTAAGATGTGCTTTATTCTTCGCAAGACAATCGACCAGGGAGAATCCTTCGTGCAACTGACCGTCCGTGACGACGGCCCCGGCATTCCGAAGGACCAGGCAGATCGGATTTTCGAACCCTACGTCACCACCAAGACCAAGGGCACCGGCCTGGGGCTTGCGATCGTCAAAAAGATCATCGAGGAGCATGGTGGGACCATCCGCGTGGAAAACGGGTACCAGCAGGGTGCCGGCTTCATCATCCGGTTCCCGGTTCCAGAAACAGACATTAGAGCCGAAGCAAGTGGCGGGAGCTCTGGAGCGAAATCATGAATCAAGGCTGCATATTGGTCGTCGATGACGAGCCCGACATCCGGGGACTGGTGCAGGACATCCTCACCGACGAAGGCTATGCGGTAGTCGCCGCCAACAACGGGGCTGCCGCCCGCCAGGCCGTCCGGGAACATCGGCCGGACTTGGTCCTGCTGGATATCTGGATGCCGGACGAGGACGGCATTTCGCTGCTCCGGGAATGGCTGGAAAGCGGAGCGATCGACTGCCCCGTCATCATGATGTCCGGCCACGCCACGGTGGAAACCGCCATAGAAGCCACCCGCCTGGGTGCCCACGACGTGCTGGAAAAGCCCATCTCGATGGCGAAACTCTTGATCACCGTGGAGCGGGCACTGGAGTCGGTCCGCTTGAAGCGCGAAACCGTGGGAGTGAAGCGTGCGGCCGAAATGGTGCCGGTGGAACTGGTCGGCAAGAGCGCGTCGATGGAGCTGCTGCGGGAGCAGATCAAACGCATCGCCCAGCACGACGCACGGGTTCTTTTGGTCGGAGAGGCCGGCAGCGGCAAAGAAACCGCCGCGCGTTACCTGCATGCCCACAGCTCACGCCGTTCCGGGCCGTTCCTGGAAGTGGCCGCCGGCACCATTTCGCCCGCTGCATCCGCCATCGAATTCTTCGGCAGTGAAAACAATGGAAAAATCCGCAGGGGATTGCTGGAACAGGCCCACGGAGGCACGCTGTTTCTCGAGGATGTCTCCGACCTCGAGCCGGAAACCCAGGTCCGTCTCCTTGGGGCGCTGGAAACCGGCGTGTTTTACCGCGTCGGCGGCACCGAACCCATCCATGCGGATTTCCGGCTCGTCGCATCGACGCATGTGCCCCTGGACGATGCGGTCCGCGCCGGACTTTTCCGCCGGGAACTGTTTTATCTGCTGAACACCGTCACGCTCAAGATTCCGCCGCTTCGGGAACACAGTGAGGATGTCCCTGAATTGCTCCGGTTTTATGTGGACTATTTCGTCAGCCGGGAGAAGCTCCCCTTTCGGCGTTTTCCGGTCTCGGTGCAAAACTTTTTACGTCACTACGCATGGCACGGCAATGTCCGGGAGTTGAAAAACCTGGTCCAGCGGCTGTTGATTCTGGGCAGCGGCGAAGATGTCTCACTGGATGAGGTCAAATCCATCCTCGGCGGCACCACCGATGCCCTGAAAGCGGAAGGCAAATCCGACTTTTTCGAGCTTCCGCTGAAAGAAGCCCGCGAACGCTTCGAAAAGACCTATCTCGAATACCATCTGGACAAGTACGGCGGCAGCGTCGCACGGCTGTCCCAGGCCATCGGCCTGGAGCGTACGCATTTGTACCGAAAGCTCAATGCGTTGGGTATCAAGTTCAAAGACAAGCGCTGATGAAGATCATTATCCTGGGAGCCGGTCAGGTCGGCACGAGTGTTCTGGCCAGCCTTTGCAGCGAGGACAACGACATCGTCGTCGTCGATAAACAGACCAGTGTCCTGCGGGAACTGCACGACCGCTTCGACATCGGCACCGTACAGGGTAATGCGGCGCATCCCACGGTGCTAAAGCGCGCGGGCGCCGACGACGCCGACATGCTCATCGCCGTGACCAGCGATGATGAAACCAACATGCTGGCCTGCCAGATCTCGCACACCCTGTTCAACATTCCGAAGAAGATCGCGCGGGTGCGTGCCATCGAATACCTGAGCTACCCGGAGATATTCTGCAAGGAAGGCGTGCCCATCGACGTAGTCATCAGTCCCGAACAGATCGTCACCCAGATGATCGAACGGCTGCTGCAATGTCCAGGCGCATCCCAGGTTCTGGATTTCGCCGGAGGACGGATCCGCCTGGTATCGGTCCGGGCGCTGAGCGGAGGACCTTTGGTCGGCCGGGAAATTCGCGAGCTTCACCAGCACATGCCCAATGTCCATGCCCGGATCACCGCAATTTTCCGCAATGGCCGTCCCATCGTCCCGAATGGACGACAGACGATAGAGCACGGCGACGAAGTGTTCTTCATGGCCTCGTCCGAAGAAATCAGTGATGTAATGAGTGAGCTGCGTGAACTCGACAAGCCTTACAGACGGCTCATGTTCGCCGGAGGCGGACATATCGGCAAGCGGGTGGCGCAGGCATTGGAACAACGCTATCAAGTCAAGGTCATCGAGAAAAACGCCGATCGCGCCAAGAAGATCGCGGGCGACCTGACCAATACCGTAGTGTTGCTGGGAGATGCTTCCGACAAGGAACTGCTGCTGAGCGAAAACATCGAAACCACGGACATTTTCTGTGCCATCACCAATGACGATGAAGTCAACATCCTGTCCGCGATGCTGGCCAAACGGCTGGGTGCACGGCGCGTCATCAGTCTGGTCAACAAAGCCGCTTATGCGGATATCGTCGACCCCAACCAGATCGATCTGGTCATTTCACCACAGCAATCCACCATAGGCGCCCTCCTCCGTCATATCCGCAAGGGCGATGTAGTCCAGGTCCATTCGCTGCGCCACGGCGCCGCCGAAGCGCTCGAAGCGGTCGCACACGGAACGCCCGGCAAATCGAAGGTGATCGGCATACCGATAGACCGCATCGCTATTCCGCCGGGCGTGGTCATGGGTGCCCTGGTCAGAGACAAAGAGGTGATACAAGTCCATCATGACACGGTCATAGAAGAAGGGGATCATGTCATCATGTTCTTGCTCGACAAGAAGGTGATTCCGATCATCGAACAGATGTTTCAGGGAGAATCTCACCGGGGTTGACGATGGACACCGAGACGACCCGGCGAAAGTGGGACCGGATCTATCGGGAATGGAAGGCTCCCTTCCCCGATGTCGCCACGGTACTGTCCCAGAACGAGCACCTCCTGCCAGCTGGCGGCAGGGCGCTGGACCTTGCCTGCGGACTCGGAAGCAATGCCCTGTTTCTGGCTCGGCGGGGGTTCGAGGTGGACGCCATCGATATTTCCGAGGCGGGAATCGAAGCGCTGGCCCATACCGCGCGCATGGAAGGTCTGCCCATCCACGCCCGCGTCGGCGATGTCATGGAATGCCAATGGGCCACCGAACATTATGATGTGGTCGTCGTAACCCGGTTCCTCGAGCGAACGCTGGTGCGGGCGATCGTGGACGCACTCAGACCGGGCGGCTTGTTGTTCTATCAGACTTTCGTGAAGAGCAAGAGCAGTGATTACGGTCCCAGCAACCCGCGCTTCCTGCTGCACGACAACGAACTCATCCGGCTCTTTGATGGGTTGCTGATCCGTTATTACCGGGATGAAGCACGGGCAGGCCGACCGGATGCCGGCCAACGCGACGAAGCTTTTCTTGTAGGCCAGAGACCCGAATCATGATCGAGCAGATCGACCCCGCTGCCGCCTGGCAGTTCATGCTGAACCATCCCGAGCACGTTCTTCTCGACGTGCGTGACCCCATCGAATTCGCGATGATCGGGCACCCGCCGGAGGCGAAAAATGTTCCCTGGAAATTTGCACCCGGTTGGCGAATCAATCCCGATTTCCTCGAAGGGGTCAAGCAGCTCGTACCCGATGTTGCGACGCCGGTCCTGCTCCTGTGCAGAAGCGGGCAGCGGTCCCAGGAAGCCGCGGAACAGTTGGCAGCGGCCGGCTATTTGAAACTGTACAATATATGCGAAGGTTTCGAAGGCCCTCTGGACGACGACCGCCATCGCAGCTCGAGAGGAGGTTGGCGTTTTCGAGGTCTGCCTTGGGAACAAAACTGACCGTCATGACGACCGGCCGCCCCGGATGCGGAAAGCGGCTTCCCGCTCCTTTCAAAGAGAAAGGGTGAGCAGGGTAAGTCGGCTTTCACATCGGAGCGAGCCGTCGTTCTCCGCGAAACCGCAAAACTGAAATCGCGGTCAAATTTTCCATAAGCACCCGGCTTCGGCTTGAAGCTGGGTGCTTTCTTTTTTCCCACCCGACACCCTTTGAGAAACATGGTAGAAAAATTACGCAACATAGCGATCATCGCCCACGTCGACCACGGCAAAACCACCTTAGTCGACAAACTGCTCCAGCAAAGCGGCACCTTCGCTGCTCATGAGCGGGTGGGGGAGCGCGTCATGGACTCCAACGACCTGGAGAAAGAGCGAGGCATCACCATCCTCGCAAAAAATACGGCCATCAAGTGGCGGGATTACCGTATCAACATCGTAGACACACCCGGCCACGCTGACTTCGGCGGCGAGGTCGAGCGCGTCCTTTCCATGGTCGATTCGGTGTTGCTGTTGGTCGATGCCGTGGACGGCCCCATGCCACAGACTCGCTTCGTCACTCAGAAAGCCTTCGCCATGGGGCTGCACCCCATCGTAGTGATCAACAAAATCGATCGTCCCGGCGCCCGTCCGGACTGGGTGCTCGACCAGACTTTCGATTTGTTTGACCGCCTCGGCGCTACCGAAGCCCAGCTCGATTTTCCGGTCATCTACTGCTCGGCGCTGAATGGCTATGCGGGATTGAATCCCGATATCACGGAAGGAACGCTCGAGCCGCTGTTCGAAGCCATCGTGAATCATGTATCGCCGCCCGACGTGGATATCGACGGGCCGTTTCAGATGCAGGTCAGCAGTCTCGATTACAATTCCTATGTGGGAGTCATTGGCATCGGCAGAATCACCCGAGGAACCATCAAAAGGAATACCCCCGTCACACTGATCAAACGCGATGGCAGGCAGGGCGCGGCACGCATTCTTCAGGTTCTGGCGTTCCACGGCCTCGAACGCATCGAAAGGGAAGAGGCAAGCGCCGGCGATATCATTGCCTTCACCGGTATCGAGGGGCTCGAGATTTCGGATACGCTTTGCGCAGTGGGGTTTGCAGAACAGCTCCCCCCGCTCACCGTGGACGAACCCACGGTGAGCATGACCTTTCAGGTAAACAATTCGCCTTTCGCAGGAAGGGAAGGCAAGTTTCTGACGTCAAGGCAGATTCGCGACAGACTGAATAGGGAACTGATCCACAACGTTGCACTGCGGGTGGAGGATACGGCCGACCCGGACAAATTCACGGTTTCCGGCCGTGGTGAACTGCATCTTTCCATTTTAATCGAAAACATGCGAAGGGAAGGTTACGAGCTGGCCGTTTCCAGACCCGAAGTTATCATTCGGGAAATCGACGGCGAACCTTGCGAACCGTATGAATTCGTGACGATCGAAGTGGAGGAAGCACATCAGGGTGCCGTCATGGAAAAGCTCGGTGAGCGTAAAGGCGACCTCCAGAACATGGTGCCGGACGGCCAGGGACGCGTGCGTCTCGAATACCTTATTCCTTCCCGCGGCCTCATCGGATTTCAAACCGAATTTCTCACCACGACTTCCGGAACCGGCCTGCTGTATCACATATTCGATCACTACGGACCGGTCAAGAAAGGCGCGATTGGACAAAGAACCAATGGGGCGCTTATTTCCAACACGTCGGGCAAGGCGCTGGCATTCTCATTGTTCAATCTACAGGAACGGGGACGCCTGTTCGTCGAACATGGCGATGAAGTATACGAGGGCATGGTCGTAGGCGTGCATAATCGGGGCAACGATTTGGTGGTCAACCCTACGAAAGCCAAACAGCTCACCAACATCCGGGCGGCCGGCAGCGACGAAAACATACTGCTGACACCTGCGATCAAATTCAGTCTCGAGCAGGCGATAGAATTCATCGATGACGATGAACTCGTGGAAGTGACCCCCCAGACCATTCGTATCCGCAAGAAACTCTTGCAGGAACACGAGCGAAAGAAGGCTTCCCGAAGCGCCGAGGCCTGACAGCGGTCCCCCCACGGCACTAGACAAAAGGCCCCGCCAAGGCGGGGCCTTTTATTTGAAAGCTCGCACCTGAAAATCCAAAGCCAGGCATAAAAAAACCCCCGACCGTTGCCGGTCGGGGGTTTTGGCTTTCACCACCGCAAGGGGAGTCCCGAAGGACTCCCCCTCAGGCGATTACATGAACGACGGGATCAGCGGGGCGTCGATCTGTACGATCTGACGGTTGCCCGTGGCGTCGAAGAAGAACAGCAGACCGGCGAAGCGGCTGTCCGGATCGTAGATGATGTCGGACAGACGATACACTTCCCATGCCGCATCCGACGCCGTCACGTCGACCGTGCGGGTCTCACCCGGCGCGATCGGGCTGTTGTCGCTGACGCTCAGGCCGTCTTCAGCCAGCAGGTCTTCCGGATAACCGGTGGTGTCTTTGTACACGTCGGAATCCAGGAAACGCACCGAGGCGGTGTAGAACTCACCCAGCCGGATCGGGCTGTTGCCATGGTTGGTGATGGTCAGCTTCATCCGCATGGCGCGGCCCGGCACGCGGTAGGTGGCGTCTTCCACTTTCACCGACACCGTCGGCGCCGGCAGTTCCAGCGGCTTCATGCCACGCATGGTTCCGGCCTGCAGCGGGATGGTGATCGGGTACTTGCTGTTGGTGCTGGACATGGCCATGACCACGATCAGAATGGTGGCGGCCAAGAAGCCCATCGCAACCTTGCGGTCGGTGCCCGAGACCAGTTCGTCCCCACGACCGGCATCCACCATCAGCAGACGGGGGATGAAGATCGGACGACGCGACCAGTAGGCGATCCAGGCGACACCGATGGCATACCAGAACGCGTGCCAGAAGTAGGTGTTGCCTTCGTTGTAGGTCTCCAGGTCGATCGTCTGACCGGTCAGGGTGGTGATGGGGTTGCGGAATTCACTCATGGAGCCTTCCACGGTGATCCATTTGCCGGGGCCGATGATCGGTCCGCCACCCTGGACGTTCATCATGGTGTGAACGTGCCAGTCACCCGGACGACGGGCTTTGAGAACCACCCGGAAGTCGTAGGTCTTGCCGATTTCCAGACGCACCGAGCGCGGCACCAGCTGGCCACCGATGTACGATTCCTTACGGATGAACACCGGACCCGGCATGCCGACGTTGAGGAACGCCACATCCGGTTCGTCGACCGTTTCCGGCCAGCCTTCGAACACGTGGAACTTGCCTTTGATTTCCACGGTTTCGTTGATTTTGACTTTCTCTTTCGACCAGCTCAGGTCGTACCAGTGGATGGTACGCATGCGCATGAACGCCGCCTGCGATTTTTCACCGTGGGCGCTGGCGCTCGGCGCATAGAAGCTGGTGGCTGCCACGGCGGACAGCAGTCCGATTGCAGACCATTTTGCAATCCGGTCCTTTATTGTTTTCATGATCTCTCCTCTTTCGAGTTCTTGCTGTTGGGTCACTCGCCGGCCTGTCGCCAAGCCGGACGACGGTCTTTCACTCACAGGTCTTGCCGCAGCCCGATCAGGTGCTCTGCAGGAACCGTTCGTTGGAGAACCAGCGACCGATGAAGTGCCACATGAAGTAGATCAGGATCGACATGAACGCGGAGAAGAATGCCGATACCGGGGCGACGTCCTTACCGAAGGTACGCAGGGTGCCCTTCTCTACCATGCGGATGTACTCGGGCGTGCCGGTACGCACATAGTTGTAACCCTGGATGTCGGCAACCGACATCAGCATGCCGTTGTATTCCACCGGCACGTGCAGCGGCGCGATGATCGGCCAGTTGCCCGGGTAGAAGATCAGACCCCAACCCATCGCACCGACGATGGCGGTGAACAGGTAGCTGCCCGACAGCATCAGTACGGTGTCCAGGATGATGGCGCCCGGCACCAGCGAGGCGGGGAACACGAAGTTGATCGGGAAGTAGGTCCAGCCCCAGAAGTTGAAGTAGCGGTTGATCCACTCACCCAGCAGCAGGCCGAGTACGCAGACAGTCGCTCCCCAGGGCAGACGAAACCGCTCCCACAGGTAGGATTGGACGGCCGCCGGGAAGGTGACCAGCACGATCGGAGTCACGGTGACCCACAGACGCCGGTCTTTCCAGTCCGACCAGAAGTCCCAGTCGCCCATGGTGAGCATGGCGTGAATGTGGTACGAGCCCACGATCACGAAGAACACCACGAACAACGCCATCCAGTCGATGGTCCGGGATACCTGGACCGCTTCGGCGTGCGAACGAACCGCAGATTGCGCAGCACTCATTAAAGTTACCTCCAAATTTGTCGTTTTCTTATTTTCGACGGGAGCCGGGACCACCCGCCCCCCGTCGCCGCGAGTCCTTTCCGGCCGCCGGTCCGGCCCGGGGTCTGTGCGCCAGCACCCCCACCGGCCCGCCGGCCTGCGAAGTTCCTTATTTCGCGATCAAGCCTTCGTCCACGGCTTCACACAGGGATTGTCCCAGTCCGCCCTGGGCAAAGCTGTAGAAGGTCTGGGTCAGGGTGCCCATGACGGCCAGCGCCAGCCAGCCGAAGATCACGAAGCCGTAGTGCAGCGGCGCCACGAACAGCTCTTCCATGAACCAGAAGGTGTGGCCCCACTCGTTTAGACCCACGTTCGGCAGAATCATGAACGGACCCACCACCAGCACCAGGTACGGCAGCGAAATGCCCTTCGCAAAGAACGGCAGACGCGTCTTGGCGTAGATGAACGCCGCAAAACCGGTGATGATGTAGATCGGGTAGCTCAGATAGAACTCGATGATGTGCGACGGCGTGAAGTCGGTGTCGCGCACGATCGTCTGATGCCAGGTGCCGTCCTGCTCGGTGAAGTAGGAAGCGCCCCAGTAGAGGGCCCAGGCGTAGGCCACCAGCCAGGTCAGGTGGGTGAAGTTGCGGCGCAGCTCTTCACGCGGGGTCAGCGCGGCCAGGTTGCGGTCGCGAGTCTTCCAGAGATAACCCCACAGGATCGAAGCCGTCACGATCTCCAGGACGATCTCGGTGTACAGGAAGTTCATCCAGTAGGTTTCAAACTCCGGCGCGAACGAGTCCAGACCGGCGGACCAGCCGTAAACACCTTCGTACCAGCGTACCCACATGTAGAACACGGTGTAGATCGCCAGCGCGAACGTGAGCCACTTTTTGTCCAGCAGCGGCGCTTCGGCCGCGGCTGCACCACCCAAAGTTGTTGCTGCCATTTTTACCTCCAACTGTTATATCGGACATAAACACCGGTGCATCGCCCGGTGAATCTTCTCTCACTTCCCTGCTTGGTTTATGCATCCTTGCCACCCCTTAGAACCGCAGCCCTCAGGCTGGCCGGCCCTCTTGGTGCGTCGCAGTCTATCACCCGCCCCGAAGCTGTCAAGAAAAATCTGCGGCAATTTGACGCAGGTTCGCCGGGTGAGCCAACGTCATGAATCTGCGCCCATGGACGGAATTAAGGTAACGGACGGCGCGGGACGAAACGCCCCCCGCCATCCGACAACGGCGGGAACCATGGCCTCCTGGCGGCTTGCCTCGGGACGCCGAGAAGTCCGGCGCGCCGGAGGAGACCGCAAGGCTCAGGCGACCAGAAGGATTTCGCCCTTGCCCTGGACCGACAGGTCTCCAGCCAAACGGCGCACGCGCAACCGGCGCGCCTGAGGGTCGGAGAAGCAGGTATTCAAACCCTGGTAGCCTTTGAGGAGCAAAGGCAGAAAACCCAGGGTATGCAAACCGCAGTCGTTGAAAGTGGCGCCGATGGCCACCGGGGAACCGTAGAGCAACAGGGTTCCGCGCCTCATGGCGTAACCGGCGCAGGCGCCGACGCGTCCCCGTACGGCGATGGTGCCGGCCGTCATCCGGGCGCCCAGGTACATCCCGGCGTTGCCTTCGATGAGAATCGATCCGCGGCGCATGTGATCGCCGACCCGGTCTCCGGCATCGCCACGAACGATCACGATCCCTTCCGACATGCCTTTTTTGTTGCCGGGGAGAGCGCTCCCGAGCAGATCACCGGCATTGCCGCAAATCTCGACGATACCGCCCTTGAGTTCGCACGCCGCATACAGACCGGTCGAACCGGACACGCACAAATACCCTCCTTTCATGTGCATACCGGCGTAAGCCCCGGCATCACCCTCTATGATGAGAGAGCCCCGCGCCATCCCCCTGCCGGCGAAGTCGAGTTTCGGCGAGCCGGAAATACGGACCGACTCCGCATCGTCCCCTTCGATGTCGAACAGCTCTGCCGCGGCGATTCGGCGGTTGCCGTACTGCAGGTCCAGCGCGGCAATCTCCTTGGGCGCTTTGCCCAACAGCAGATCCGGCACGAGCGGCGAGACATCCAGCCGCTGCCGCAACGGCGACTTCAGCGTAAAGCTCAATGCAGTCATAGTCGATTCCTTGTTGGCCGGGGCCGGACGGTGTTCAGCCCATGATTTCGCGGAGATGGAACAGGAACGGCCCGAGCTTGCCGCCGTAGTTGCCGGCGCTGATACGCCGGATGCCATTGGCTGCCCCCAGCCCGCAAGCCGCTTCGATGCCTGCGCGCATCGCCCGGGCGATGTCGGCATCGCTCAAACCGTCGATCACGATCTCCATCACCGATTCGATTTCCGGCGAAAGCTCCGTCCTCGTTTGCCCTTTCAAGGTCGGGCAAAAGGCGTCGTTGGTCGATGCCGGCAGGGTCTTGTACTTGGAGCCGACCTTGGAACCCGAACGGACGACACCGCCAGGGAACGGCATGATGACGTTGGGTATTCGACGCATCGCCTCGATCGCCGCCTCGCAGGCGGCCAGCGCCTGCGGCTGCGATTCGGCCAGGATGAGGAAATTGCCACCCCCGACCGCCTTGATCATGCCGGTGGTTTCCTCACAGAGGAACTCGCCGTCCATGACCGGCACGCGCCAATAGCGCTTGCCGGCGATCCGTTTGGAAATCTGGAAGCCGTCGCCGAAATAACGCAGATTTTTCCCCAAAGGAATCTGTTCGCCTTCATCCAAACCGGCGAACAGCGCCGAGGTGGGCGAGGTCAACACGCATTGACCGGCCCGGGTTTCCAGTTGCTTCGCCAGCCCCTTGCCGCCCATGGCGAACAGCAGCACCGCAACGCCGGGACGTCCGTCCGGTGTTTCGGCGGGATCGAGCTCCCGTTCGATGCCGGCTTCGCAGCCGCAGGCGATGACCGAGGTCGCGAAACCCGTCATGGCCTGGGCCGCATGATGAGCCCATTTGTGATTCTGGGCCGTGATGATCACGCGCGTGGCGCGCATCGGGAAGGCCTCTGCGAAAGTCTCGTCGATGTGCACGCCGTTGATGATCATGACCGCGCCCCCTGATGGCAGGGATGGACGAGGATTTTGCTGCGCCCATCGCCTTCGATTTCCCAATCGTTGATGATGAAATTATCCAGCTTCATGGTGTGGTAGCGGTCGAAGTAATCGCGCAGCCGCGTTTCGATGCCTCTGTCGAAGTCGGGCTGGACGGTATGCAGATTGCCCCATACGACCTTGACAACCTCACCGTTGCGCACCACCAGTTCGCCGTCTTTGAAGACGTAGTCCGGCCGTGTGAACATCTTTTCCTTGTCGGCCTGCTCCGTGTAGACGGTGATGTCCGCCGCCGCCCCCGCCCCGAGATGACCGCGGTCGGTCAGCCCCAGCAGCCTGGCCGCACCGGCCCTGGTCAGGATGGCGATCTCATATAAGGAGTATTCACGGTCGATCGAGCCCAGCGTACTCAGCGCCGCCGCATCTGGATTGATCGCAGCCAGCATGTCATTGCGGAAGCTCTTGTCCATCAGCAGCCGGATCAGATGCGGATAGGTCGTGAACGGCGCGCCGTTGGGATGGTCGGTGGTCAAAAACACGCGCCAGGGATCGTCGACCAGGAGGAAAGTTTCCAGGCCGATACACCATTGCAGCGCGTTGACGAAATTCTTGTCGCGATACTTGAACGGCACCACACCGCAGCCGGCATCGCATTCGATGTCCATACACACCCATTTGTCGGGATGCGCATGGCCTGCATTCGCGTGCTGACGCATCGAATCGCCCGAAGCCGTCACGGTCTGGCCGAACAGAATCTGGCCGACGTCGATCGTGATGTTCTTGTTGGCATTGATGGCTTCGGCGATGCGGGCTGCGCCGGAGGAGAACTTGCGGTCCCCCTCGACGCCGTAACTGTGGAACTGGATGTGGGTCAGATGCATCGGTAGACCTTCGATGCCACTGATGGTGTTCAGTGTGGTCTCGACGTTGCCCGGCACTCCCAGGTTGCAGCCGTGGACGTGCAGCGGATGCGGCACCCCCAGTTCGTGTACGGCGCGCGCCAGCGATTTCAAAATCTGTCTGGGCGTGACGCCGTAGTAGGCGTGCTTTTCGTCCAAATCCAGCATACGCTGGTTGAACTTGAAGGCACTGATCCCTCCAGGATTGACTACCTTGATCCCGATCGCCTTGGCGGAATGGATCGTCCAGGCGACATAGTCGTTGATGAGTTGCTGGTCGCTGCCCGAGGACAAGAGCCGCAGGAAGAAATCGTCGCTTCCCAGCATGACATAGCCACCGACGTCCAACAGCGGCACGTCCGCCATTTCCATGTGGGCCTGGCGCGCGTTGATGGGCAGCACGGCAGGCTCGAACCCCGCCGTGTAGCCCATCTCGGCGTAACGATAGCCGGTGGTCAGGGTCGAAGGCGCGGCGTGGCCGCAGCCCGCCCGCATCAGGCCCCGGCGCGGCTGGGGATCGGCGCGATGGTCTTCCGGCAGCAGGTTGCGGGCGATGGTCACCTTGCCACCGCCGATGTGGGTATGCATATCGATGGCACCGGCCATCACCACCTTGCCGCGCAGGTCGTATTCCTGATCCGGCGTTGCGCCGTTCAGCGAATGGACGATCCTGCCGTCGCGGATGAAAAGGTTGCGCACCTGGCCGTTGATGCCGTTCGCCGGGTCGTAGACGGTGCCGCCCGTGAGCTTGATCAGCATGATTTGGGTTCTCCCTAAAAAGCAGGCCGCTAGAGCGACTGCTCGATCGCGGTCAGCACGGCGGCCGCACTCGTCAGCCCGCAATCGCGCAGCGGATAGAGCGGCATGGCCACGACATTGTCGCAGCGGTACATGTGGCCAGCATGGTCGATACCCGGAACACCCACCGGAATGAACACGTCCGGCTCCTTGTCGAACCGCATGCCGGAGCGGCCGATCACCACCGTCGGCACCGCGGCTGCCGGCGGCGGCGCCGCCGAGAGGCTGGACACCCAGATCAGCGCGTCAGCTTCGCCCTCGCTGAGCATGCGCGCGGCGTCATTGAGGTACGGATCATATTCGGGGAAGCCACGGGCGAAACTCACCCGTGTCGGATAGCCGGTCAGCCAGGCGCAGACCTGGCTGGCGGTCCTGTCACCGTCCTGTCCCCCCAGAGGCAGAACCGCTGCGCGGGTTTCCTTGTTGAGGACGGTCACCGTCTGGCAAACCTGCTGCACCGTCAAATCGGCATGAGGGAAATCGAGTTGACCCGCCACCCAGGTCACGACACTGTAGCTCGACCGCCTGAGCCGGTCCACGACCCCCTGCAACACCCCGACCGGCACCCCCCCGACCGCTTTGGCCTGGAGCGATGCGCCACGCGCAAGCGCGGACAGCACCGCGGCGAGTTCCGGCAGATACTCGGGAGCGCATTCGATGACCTGCGGACGTCGCCCGTCCGGAGACACCGCTGCATCGCCGCTTGGAGCCCGGCCGAGATAGATCACTTCCCGCTTGGCGGGGTCCTGCCCGAACAAGGTTTCCTGGTTCCAGACGAAACGCTCGAAAAAGCGGGGGAACGCGGCCTCGACGTCACTGCCGAAAACCAGCAACACTTCGAGGCGATTCTTCACTTCGGCCAGCGTCGTCGCGATCCAGCCCGAATCAGCCAATACCAGCAGGTTGCGGACGCCGCCGCCGGCGCGGGCTTGATCGAAGACGCCACGGGCCTTGTCGATCAGCGCGAGTGCGGCGCGGGTGTCATTGACGTCGGTGCCGAAACCGCTGAATACCGGCAGCCTGGCATCTTTTAGAATCGCCGCTGCCTGCCGAACCGCATCCTCCAGAGCGGCCGGCTCGCCGGCAATACGGGGAGCGGTATCGGTCACGGCCAGTTCGAAACCGGGAACCGTGACGGCATCGCCATTGGCCAGCACCCGCACGCTCGAACCGCAAACCTCGATTTTCAGGTCGTCGGAGGCGATACCGCAGAACGGACTGGGAACGCTCTCCCAGACCTTGGCCGAGGTGTTGTCGGTCATGCCCTTTCCTTTATAGTCTCTGATGAAGAGTCTGTAGTGGTTCCAAGCCCACCGCCAGCGGGGGCAGGGGACAGGCAGCCATCCGCGTGGCAGGCAAGCATAGGGAATCCAGACTCGTTTTTCAACTTGACGCCCCATGGGGCGAATGATCGACAAAAAGGCCCTGTTCCTCTACGCTAACATCTTTTTGGTGCGCCGCATGACCGATCGGGCCAACCCGCGGAGTGGCGCCGACATCGCCCCTGCACCACCCGAACACCATGCCGAAACCGTTTCCGCGCGTCCGTGTCCATGCTCCCGCCCGTCTGCATCTCGGGTTCATCGACATCTCCGGCACGTTCGGGCGCCGATTCGGCAGCATCGGTGTCGCGATCGACGACATAGCGACGCGCCTGAGCCTCTGGCCGAGTCGAGAACCACGCGCTGTCGGCCCGTCGGCGGAAAAGGCGCTGGCCATCCTGGAAAAGCTCGAAGCCGCTTTGAACCTGCCGGGCTCGGCCACGGTCGAAATCGAATCCGCGATTCCGGAGCATGTGGGACTGGGATCGGGCACACAGATGGCTCTCGCCCTGGGCAGCGCCCTCCTCCTGGCCTATGGGTTGCCGCTCACGCCCCGCAATCTTGCTCCTCGCATCGAAAGGGGCGCGAGATCGGGCATCGGCCTGGCTTCGTTCGAACAAGGCGGACTCATCGTCGACGGCGGGCGTGGCCCGGAGACCATCAGTCCACCGGTGATCGCCCGCTTGCCGGTGCCGGAAGACTGGCGCTTCATCCTGGTATTCGACTCGCGAGGGCAAGGGCTCCACGGCAAGCAGGAAATCGATGCCTTCCAGACCTTGCCGCCGTTTCCGGAACAAGAAGCCGCCCGCCTGAGCCATCTGATCCTGATGCAGACACTGCCCGCCCTGGCAGAACAGCGACTCGAAACCTTCGGCGCCGGCATTGCCGAGATCCAGCGATCCGTGGGTGATTATTTCGCCCCCGCGCAAGGAGGGTGCTTCACCAGCCCCGACGTCGCCGGCGCCCTCGACTGGCTGGCGGCGCAAGGTGCGGTGGGCATCGGCCAGAGCTCATGGGGACCCACGGGATTCTGTCTCGTCGCTTCCGAACGGGAGGCCCGCCGGCTGGCAGCGGCGGCTGCCGCATTGAAGATCGCTGCGCACCTGGATTTCAAGATCGCCCGGCCGCGCAACCGGGGGGCCGATGTGACGCTTGCAATGCCGGCCGCCGAGGCGGCTCCCGTCCAAGCCTAGCGCATCATGCAGGAAGCCGGCTCCGCTCTGGTGGTCGCGGCATCCGCCTCCGCGCTCAGCCGCTCACTGAAGCGAGCCGGATGGACCCCGTTTGCGATCGACGGTTTCGGCGACCTGGACACCCGGGAGTACTGCCGTGAATGCCAGATCGTACCGCTCGGCAAGAGCGGGTTCGACGCATCCGCCCTGCGATCGGCCATCGATGGGATGAAACCCACCGATGTCGCACTTTACGGCGGCGGTCTGGATTCACTGCCCGGCGTGATCGAACATCTCGCCCGCGGACGCCTCCTGGTCGGCAATACCGCAGAAACCGTCCGTCTCGCCAAAACCCCCGCCATGTTCTTTGCGCTGCTTGCCAACCTGGGCATACCTTTTCCGGAAACGCGCTTTGACCCCCCTTGCAACGTTTGCGGCTGGCTGGTCAAGCATGGCGGCAGCGAGGGCGGGGTTGCCGTGAATTTCGCCAGCAATACGGACATCTCGAAACCGTACCGGTACTTCCAGCGACAGCTCGAAACGCTCCCGATGTCCGCCCTGTTCCTGGCCGACGGCACGGAATCGAGAATCATCGGCTTCAACACCCTTTGGACCACGGCAGCCGATCCACTTCTGCCGTTCCGGTTCGCCGGCGCGATCAACCGGACATCGCTGAGCGAGCCCCAGCGCGAGACCTTGCGCGGAATCGTGGCCCAGCTCGTCTCGGCCTTGCGCCTGCGCGGCTTAAACAGCCTCGATTTCATGACGGACGAAACCGGCGGGATCCGCGTGCTCGAACTCAATCCGCGCCCCAGCGCCACCCTGTCACTTTACGACGACGAGCTTCCGTCCGGCCTGGCCGGACTTCATATCCGCGCCTGTCTCGGCACACTGCCGGACTTTACCCTTGCTGCATTCCCGGCCCGCGCGATCCAAATCGTCTATGCCCCTCATGACGTGGAGATGCCGGGGACACTAGAATGGCCTGCGTGGTGCCAGAACCGGCCCGGCCCGGGATGCCGCATCGCCAAAGGCGCGCCGCTGTGCACGATCACGGCCGACGGAACAGACGAAAGCGAAGTGCTTTCCAACCTGGCCGCCCGGCACACCGCCCTCATCCAGACGATGATCGCCGCCGACCGCATGGCCGACACCTGACCAGCAAGAGACCCATAACCCCCCTGTTTTCAAGAGGACCATCATGCAGAATCGCGTCAGCGTCAACGCTCACAGCCAGCCTATCGTCAAATATCTGATCACTTATGCCGACAAGCTGCGCCTCCAGATCGACCGGCTGCCCAACGGCTGTACCATCATTGACGCCGGCATCAAGGTGCCGGGCAGCCTGGAAGCCGGCCGCCTCATCGGCGAAATCTGCATGGGGGGACTCGGGCGCGTCACCCTCAGCCATACCGACACCTTTACCAAATGGCCACTGACGGTCAACGTCCACACCTCCAACCCGGTGATCGCCTGTCTAGGCAGCCAGTATGCCGGCTGGAGCCTTTCGCACGGTGAAGGCAAGGACGGCTTCTACGCGCTCGGCTCGGGACCGGCGCGCGCCATGGCCACCAAGATCAAGGACGGCAACGAAGAGCCGGTGGAAGAACTGTACAAGGAACTGAATTATCGCGACAAACACACGGAAACGACGATCGTCATGGAAGTCGACAAGATTCCACCGGTCGAATTGACCGACAAGATCGCTCGCTCTTGCAAGCTGGACCCCTCCCACCTGACCGTGATCCTGACACCCACCAGCAGTCTGGCGGGCGGCATGCAGGTGGTGGCGCGGGTGCTCGAAGTCGCTCTGCACAAGGCACATGCCCTGCACTTCCCGTTGGAGAACATCATCGACGGCACCGGCTGTGCCCCGGTTCCACCGCCGCACCCGAATTTCATCAAAGCCATGGGCCGGACCAACGATGCCATCCTGTTCGGTGGTCGCGTCCATCTGTTCGTCAAGGGCAGCGACGAAGCCGCCGAGACCCTGGCCAACGAGCTGCCGAGTTCGGTCTCGCGCGATTACGGCAAGCCTTTTGCTGAAGTATTCAAGGAGTACAAATACGACTTCTTCAAGGTCGACGCCATGCTGTTCAGCCCGGCCAGCGTGATCGTCACGACCGTCGATTCCGGCCGCAGCTTCCATGCCGGAGAAGTGGACGTGGAACTCCTGGAGCGCTCGTTCGGTGGCTGAACCGGGCCGCATCGCCATCGTCACGGACGACCCCGGCTGGCACGGAGCGCGGCTGCAACAGGCATTCGCCGCGCGCGGTTTCGGCTGCACCTACGTGTCGCTGAGTCGCTGCCGGCTCAATCTCGAAGATCCGGCGCTGCCGCTCCACCTGCCGGGGTTTTCCGGACGGCTGCCCGAGGGCGTGTTCGTGCGGGGCATCCCCGGAGGCTCGCTGGAACAGGTGACCTTCTATCTCGACATCCTGCATGGCCTCACCCTCCTCGGCGTCCCCGTCTACAACGATGCCCGGGCCATCGAGCGCACCGTGGACAAAGGCATGACCAGCTTTCTGCTACAGCGGGCCGGGATTCCCACGCCACCGACCTGGGTGCTCGGCGATCCCGAAGCCGCCATGGAGATCGCCCGGCGCGAACTGGCGGCCGGCCACCGCCTCGTCTCCAAGCCGCTGTTCGGCTCCCAAGGCACCGGCCTGCAACGTCATGACTGCCCGGAAGACCTGGTCAACCTGACCCCGACCAACGGCATTTATTACCTCCAGCGTTACGTCTGCAGTGACGACGATGCCCCTCACGACTGGCGCGTCTTCGTCATCCGCGGGCGTACGGTGGCGGCCATGCGCCGCTGCGGCGTGACCTGGCTGAACAACGTGGCGCAAGGCGCACGCTGCGAACCCGCCCGGCTCGACGACATCCTCCTGTGCCGACTGGCCGAAGATGCTGCTAGAACGCTGGACATAGCCTATGCCGGCGTCGACATCATCCGCGACCAGCACGGACGTTACACCGTCCTGGAAGTCAACAGCGTGCCGGCATGGAAAGGCCTGCAGAGCGTCAGCGAGGTCGTCATCGCCGAACTGCTGGCGGACGATTTCCTCGCCCGCTGCCAACGCCTCGAATCCGCGCGCTGCACCGCCACATGAGCGTGTCCGCCGCAGCACTCGAAGCCGCCTACCGCTGGGCCTGCGAAACCGAACTGCAAGCATTCAAGCCCGGCAACGTCAGCGTGCACTCCGAAGGCCACGACATGACCGTGGCGCATTTCCGGCAGAGCGCTTCGGCCAGCGCGCCGGAGCTGTGCCGGCCAGAACTTTGCCTGGGCGAACGCATTTACCGGGCGGTCGCGGCCACCCGCCACGCCGTGGCGTGCAACACCAACCTGGGTATCGTCCTGCTAGCCGCACCGCTGATCGCAGCGGCTCAAAGGCGGCGGATCGGAGAAACACTGAAGCAGAGCCTGAGCCGAATCCTGCATGCCAGTACCGTCGAAGACGCCGAATGGGTCTACCGGGCCATCTGCCTGGCCCAACCCGGCGGCCTGGGCGAAGCTCCCGAGCATGACGTGCGCACCCCGCCGGGCATCCCGCTGCGCGACGCGATGCGGCTTGCCGCCGAGCGGGACAGCATTGCCCGTCAATACACCTGTGACTATACGGATGTTTTTGATTTCATGATTCCACGTTATCATAGTGCGCTTTCCCGATGGGACAATGAAGGCTGGGCGGCGGTGGCTGCGTTTTCCGGCATGCTTGCGCGCATACCGGATAGCCACATCGAACGCAAATTCGGGCCCCGCTACTCCCCGTGGGTATCGGCGAAGATGGTGCTCATCGAGAAAACGCTGTCCTATACCGTGCGACCTGAATCGGTTTTGGGGCTTCTACGGGACGTGGATGCCGAATTCAAGACGCGCGGAATTAACCCTGGAACGACTGCCGACCTGACGGTCGCCGGTCTGCTTGCCGTGCGCCTGGAGGCGATTTATACCGGGACAGGCCGGGGTTAAACCTTCGGACACGTGGGACCGATGCGGGCACTCCGCTAGAAACTTCGGTCTCAAAAACCTTTCCCGGGGGAATAACCATGTCCTTATTAAAAAAGTTTTTTTCGTTTTTTTCACAAGAGGAAATTCAGATGGGTAAAGTAAACAAGTTGTTGGTCGGCGAAGCACTGTGCGGCGGCGGCAACGAAATCGCTCACATCGACCTGATCATGGGCCCCCGTGGCAGCGCAGCGGAGACGGCTTTCGCCAATACTCTGACCAACAACAAAGACGGCTTCACCTCCCTGCTGGCTGTGGTTGCCCCCAACCTGCTGTGCAAGCCGAACACCGTGATGTTCAACAAGGTCACCATCAAGAACGGCAAGCAGGCCACCCAGATGTTCGGCCCCGCCCAGCGCGGCGTCGCCATGGCCGTTGCCGACTGCGTGGAAGACGGCACCATTCCGGCGGACGAAGCCGACGACCTGTTCATCTGCGTGGGCGTATTCATCCACTGGCTGGCCGAAGACGACGCGAAGATCCAGGATTACAATTACGAAGCAACCAAGCTGGCCATCAAGCGCGCCATTGCCGGCGAGCCCAAGGCTGCCGACGTGGTCGCCCGCAAGGGCAGCGAAGCTCATCCGTTCGCGGCTCACAACTGATTGCGCGCTGCCGGGAACGCCGCCTCAGCGGCGCTCACCGCAACGGTGAAGGGAAAAGCGCTGTTTCGAGCGCTTTTTCCTTTTTCAGGACCTTACGCTGCCGAGCCGACTCAATTCGAGCGATCCGGAATGCAAGGCACTGGCCACCAGGACGGCATGAACACCCCGGCTCTCCAGGGACTCCAGGTCTGCGCCGTTGCGCACGCCTCCCGCTGCTATCAGCACTCTGTCCGGCGCCAGTCGATGGACACGGTCGAGGAGAACCAGATCGGGACCGTCGAAACTGCCGACCCGGTTCAGGGTCATGACGATCACTCTCTCCGGCCAATATTGCGGCTGCGCCAGGATTTCGGAGCAACCTTTCATCCTCCCGTCGAAGAAGTCCAGCGACAATATCCAATCGCGTGTCGCCATTCGCTGCAGCCGTGCCACCGCCGGGATCGATTCACTGCCGATGACCGGGACTACGCCGGCCGGTGCCGCCTCACCCGCGTCGGGCAGCCCCTGATCCAGCCAAAAGACGATATCCGGAAACCTGGTCCGCAGCGCCGCGACGAGTCCGTTCTGGTAACCCAAACCCATGAGCGCATCCAGATCGGCGACATAAAAGGTATCGAATGGGTGCAGATTCCGGAAGGCTTCAACCGCCGCGAAGGGATCGGCATCGGGGCAGAGGGGACTGCTGAGCGGGCGGTAATTCTCGCGCCGCCCTTTGACGGCATGAACGACGAGCCCCCCCATGAGATCGAGTACGGGAATGATCTTCACTGATTCAATGGCCTTGTCCGCATTTCCCTAGAAATCGGGCGGATGGACATACTGGTTTTCGAATTCATCACTGGCGGCGGCCTGCGGCACGAATCTCTACCTCCGGAGCTGGCCGCCGAAGGCGAACTCATGCTGCGCGCCCTGCTCGAGGACCTGCTCGAAGTACCGGGGATACGGCCGCTCATTCTCCGGGATGACCGCCTCGATTGGGAACACCTGCCGTGCGGCGTCATGATCACACCCGTCGCGGCCGCTGACGATTTCGACCGGATCTGGCGGGACGCCATTGCGCGCTGCGACGCCGTCTGGCCCATCGCTCCGGAAACCGGTGGCGTGCTCGAACGGCTGTGCCGGCAAGTGGAACGCACGGCCACGGCGTTGCTGACCAGTCCTGCGAGCGCCGTCACGGTCGCCGCAAGCAAAATCGCCACGGCCCAGGCTCTGGAACGCCACCGTCTGCCGGTCGTACCGACCCAGCCCTGTGAGGCACGACTGGACGCCGCCCCGGCCCCTGTGGTCATCAAACCCGATGGTGGCGCCGGCTGCGAAGGAGCCCGGGTGGTCCGGGCCGGCTGCGAACTCACCCCGGGAGCGGGACGCTGGGTCATCCAGCCCCTGCTCGAAGGCGATTCTTTGAGTCTCAGCGCACTGTTTTCCCATGGCCGCGCCCGATTGCTGAGCTGCAACCGCCAGCACGTGGAACAAGCCGGGGATGGCTTCGCCCTTCGCGGCTGTACCGTCAATGCCCTGGCCGATCCGGACGGCTTCTGGCAGGCGCTCGCCGGCGACGTGGCAAAGGCACTGCCGGAACTCTGGGGCTACGCGGGGATAGACTTGATCCGAACGGCCAAAGGCCCCGTCATCCTCGAAGTCAACCCACGGCTGACGACGTCTTACGCTGGCCTGAAAGCCGCCACCGGAGAAAATCCAGCCGGCCTGACGCTCGACCTTTACCGGACCGGCCGCCTGCCTGCGCCCCGGACTCAATGGGGAACGCCGGTCACTTTGAATCTGGAGCATCCCGATGCGCATTGAACTGATCGGCTGGGACATTGGCGGAGCCCACCTCAAAGCCGTCGCCCTCACGGACGCTGGAACCATTGCCGACGTCCGGCAATACCCCTGCCCGCTCTGGCTGGGCTTGGATAGACTGGAAAGCGCACTTTCCGAAGCGGTCAGGGATCTCGGCATCGGCTCATCCTGCCGCCACGCCATCACGATGACCGGCGAACTGGCCGACCATTTCGAAGACCGCATGACCGGCGTGCAGACCCTGGTTGCGACGATGCTCCGGCGTTTCGGCGCCGAAGGAATGCTGGTCTTCGCCGGGCGCACTGGCTTCCTCCGCGGCGACGCCGTAGAGCCTTCGCATGCGCTCGACATCGCCTCCGCCAACTGGCTGGCAAGCGCATCGCTCATCGCTCATCACCTGCGGCAGCCCGCGTTGCTCGTCGACATCGGCAGCACGACGACCGACCTGGTCGCCCTGAGCGACGGCGAGGTCCGCGCGCGAGGCTATACCGATTATGACAGATTGCGATACGATGAACTCATCTATACCGGCGTCGGGCGCACCTCCGCCATGGCGCTGGCCAACGAGCTTCCCTTCGAAGGAGAATGGGTCAACCTCATGGCGGAACACTTCGCGACCACCGCCGACGTTTATCGCCTCACCGGCGAACTCGCAGAACACACCGACCAGCTGCCTGCGGCGGACGGCGGCGAAAAAAGCATCGCTGGCAGCGAACGGCGCTTGGCGCGGCTCGTTGGACGAGACCGCGAAGACGGCACCGCCGAGCAGTGGCGGCAGCTGGCCCTCTGCTTGAGAGAGCGCCAGCTTTCACGCATCACCCGGGCGATCGAGCGCCAGTTCTCCCGAAACCTGCTGCCGGCGGCAAGCCCCCTGGTGGGAGCCGGCGCTGGGCGGTTCCTGGCCCGCGTCCTCGCTGCCCGCTCGGGCCGTCCTTATGTGGATGCGCTCGAACTCCTTCCCCGGCCGGCCACCGCCACGGCGCTCCCGGTTTCCGACTGTCTGCCGGCGGCGGCCGTGGCCTGCCTGGCGCGCCCGTTTCTCGAAAAGGCATGACCCCCCGAATCACCGAGCTCCCCTATTTCCAAGACAGCGCCGCCCTGTTCGGACCATGGGCGGATCGGCGTTGGGCGGTATTCCTCGACAGCGGCTTTCCGCACTGCAGGCATGGCCGCTACGACATCATCGCCGCCGATCCGCTCGCGACGCTGGTGACTCGTGGCCACATCAGCGAGATCCGCCGGCAAGGAGGCGAGGTCGCCCTGTCGCCGGAAGATCCGTTTGCCCTCCTGCGGCGGGAACTGGGCACCCGCACCGATCCTTTCGGCGAACTGCCGTTCGCCGGGGGCGCCCTAGGCTATTTCGGCTACGACCTGGGCCGGCGCCTGGAGAACCTGCCGGAGCATACGACGGACGCCGAGAACATCGCGGACATGGCCATCGGCATCTATGACTGGGCGGTCGTCGTGGATCACCTGCAAGGCCGCAGCTGGCTGGTGAGCCAGGGCCGCTCGCCCGCCACCGCTGCCCGCTGGCCGCATCTGCTGCGGTCGTTCAGCCAGATACAGACGCTGGGCTGGCAACGCACCGGCTTCGATGTGCTGGCACCGGTTCGGGCGAACATGAACCGGCGGGAATACGTCGCCGCCTTCGAGCGCATCCAGCATTACATCCGCGAAGGCGACTGTTATCAGGTGAACCTGGCGCAGCGCTTCGTCGCGCCCTGCCGCGGCAGCGCCTGGACACTGTACCAAACCCTGCGTCAAACCAACCCCGCGCCTTTCAGTGCGTTCCTCAACATTCCCCAGGCACGCATACTCAGTTCGTCGCCGGAGCGCTTCCTGCGTGTGCTCGACGGCAGGGTGGAAACCAAGCCCATCAAGGGCACCCGGCCACGCTCCGGCGATCCGCTGGAGGATCGCCGCCTTGAGGAATCCTTGCGGCACAGTGAAAAGGACCAGGCGGAGAATCTGATGATCGTGGATCTGCTTCGCAATGACCTCGGCAAACACTGCCAGCCCGGCTCGGTACGGGTACCCAAACTGTTCGACGTCGAGAGCTACACCACCGTCCACCATCTGGTGAGCACCATCACCGGCACGCTGGCGTCCGGCCATGATGCGGTCGGCCTGCTGCGTGACAGTTTTCCAGGCGGCTCGATCACGGGGGCTCCAAAAATCCGCGCCATGGAAATCATTGAGGAACTCGAACCCCACCGGCGCGGCGTCTATTGCGGCGCCATCGGCTATCTCGGCTTCGACGGCAACATGGATACCAACATCGCCATCCGTACCCTGGTGCAATCGGACGGTACCATCAGGTTCTGGGCCGGTGGCGGCATCGTGGCGGACTCCTCAGCCGCCGCGGAATACCAGGAATGTTTCGACAAAGCCGCCGCACTGCTGAACCTGCTGGAGCGTTTCCGCATCGCCCGCACCGGCGACCATGTGGGTCGTTAAGCTCGGCGGCAGCCTGGGTCGTTCTCCGACGCTGACCCCCTGGCTGCGAACCCTGAAAAATTCCAGGGTAGTGATCGTCCCCGGCGGCGGGGAATTCGCCGACACGGTACGCCGGGCCCAGGGTCACCTGGGTTTCGGCGATGAGGCCGCCCACGCCATGGCCATTCTGGCGATGGCTCAGTACGGCCTGATGCTGAAAGGACTGGAGCCGGCCCTGGAAACCGCTTGGGATCCGCCAGCGCTGCGAACGGTGCTCGAGGAAGGGAAATCCGCGATATGGCTCCCCCACCCCGACGGCATCGCCGTGAAGCCGGGCTGGGAAATAACCTCGGACAGCCTGGCCGTGTGGCTCGCCGGAAGAATTGGCGCCAGCGACCTCGTGCTGATCAAATCGGCGCCGCTTCCGCCCGTCGAAGCAAGCATCGGCACCGCCCAGAGTTCAGGGCTGGTCGACGAATCCTTCGGATACTTTTTGCGGACCGCGAAGGCCCGTGCCTGGCTCTGCCATCGCGACCGCCACGAAGAGTTCGCGGCCGCACTCCGGACACCGGCAAACCTGTTTACGCGGATCGCCGCGTAGGCCCGCGCGCTGTCTCATTTCGCCCGCAGCGCCTGATTCAGCGCATCCTGCTGGAATTTGAGGCTCTTGGAAACCAGCTGGGCCACGCCACGGAGCCAGTCGCCCGCCATCTTGGCACTCAGCCACTGTGGCAGCAAACGAAAGGCCTGGAGTCCCACCAGGGCATACTGCGAAGCCAGCGAGAAAATACTGCTGTCGAGCGTCGACAACAGGGCCATGGATGCCTGCCGCCCCTTGGGGCTGTTGCGCCAATAGGAAAAAATGCACTGGCTGAGCAGTTCAGCTTCCGGCGTCTGCGCCAGAAATGCCTCGCGCAGCTCTTCCGCCAGCGTGCGGCGGGTGAGCTGCAAACGGCAGCACTGGACCGCATAGCGCTTGAGCGCCGCCTCGAAGTTCAGCCCCGTCGCCTGGAGCGCATCCCGCATGACGAAGGCATCCTTGACCGCAGCCGTGATGCCCGAAGCGGTCAGCGGATGGCAACAGCCCCGTGCATCGCCGATGAGAGCGACGTTCGCCTTGACGCTCGACTCCGGAACGATGCAGTAGTTCGCCGCCGCCAAGGGTTTGCCCTGAGCCAGCACGGCCTCGATGTCGCTCCGGAAGGGCTCGGGAAACAGGCGCAGATGGTCACGGATGGACTCCTTCGAGTCCGCGCCCTTGAGCACCTCGAACATCACCCTCGCTCGCCCGCCGCCGATGCCATAGGCATAGGAGACGCCCGCCGGATTCAGAAATATGTTGCCATAACCGGGATTCGGCAGATGGGCATCGTCCACCTCGATGCCGATCATGCCGGAATAGCGCTGGGTTTCGTGGGAAATGCCGACCATTTTTCGCAACTGCGACATCGGCCCGTCGGCCCCGATGATCAGCCGGGACTCCACCCGGACATCGGTACCTGCGTGCGTCACGGTGGCGACGTAGCGCTTGCCGTCCACCTGCGCCATCCCCGTTACCCTGGCACCGAGCCAGACGGTGACCCGATCAAAACCGTGCACCGTCCTGAGCAGATGGCTCTTTAGCAGACTGTGCTCGATCACGCGGCCACAGCGCCGGCGCCCATGGATCTCGCCATATGGCAGCAGTGTCGCCGGAGCGCCCGCGCCGTCATTGAAGGGAAAGATGGCAAAGCCGTTGACGACGCTTCCCCGCGGGGCATCATCACGGATCAATCCGAGTTCGAGCAGCCCGTCGATTCCGGGCGGGTGGATCAGCTCACCCGCCAGCCTGCGGCCGGGATCGGGATCGGGCTCGACGATCAGGACCCGCAAACCCAACCCCGACAATGCTGCCGCGGCAGCAGAACCGGCAACGCTGCCGCCGGCGATCAGAACATCCCACTCCGACAATTCAATCGAACTCATCTGCGATAACCCGTGTCATGATGTCCTTCGGCTCCGGCACGGCCGGACCGATGTTGTTCAAACCAGCATTCGGCCAAGCTTCCGCGCGTGTCTCCTGCGGAGCTCCTCGAGTCAGCCGGGCATAGCGCGCCAGCGCCCAGGCCGGGAAATAAACCGGGTAGAGCCGGTAATCCAGCATGGCCGCCCCGAAAAACACACCATTGACCCCTTGCCGGGGCCAGCCGCCGTCGTCCCGCTGTTGAGAGGATAGCCAGGCAATGCCTCGCTCGACCGCCTCGTGCACGGCCGGATAAACCTCCATCAGTGCGAGCAGCGCCCAGGCTGTCATCACGGTTTGGCTGTACCGGCTTTCGACGTAGCGCCCCTGGAGACAACTCGAATAGTGTTCGCCCCAGCCGCCATCGGACCGCTGCTTTGCGAGCAGCCAGGCCGCGGCGGATTGCAGAACCGGGTCCGCCGGTCCGACACCGGCCATCCGCAAACCCTTGACCACATGGAACACCGCATAGGTGTAGTTGATCCCCCAGAAGCCCGGGAAGGAGCCGTCCTCGAGCTGCCGACTCCTCAGAAACCGTTCCGCTTTCTTGATCGCCGTAGCGATCGTTCCTCCCGGAAGATCCGGATAATGCCGCAAATAATGCGCCAACGCGCCTAGGGAGGAAGCCGTACACTCGATATAGGACAGCTCGGTCATGCACTGACCGAACATCTCGGAAGGGTTGACCAGCTCCAGCAACCGCCCGCCCCGCCGCCGCTCGTAGGTGCCGAAACCGCCATCCGCGTTCTGGCGGGACAGGATGAACTCCATACCCAGGCGCAAGCGATCGGCGCTCAGGGGCGCGGCGATCCGGACATCCCCGTGCTCGTACAGCGCAAACAGGGCGCTCATCGCCTCCGCGGCACAATCGCTCACCGGCCAGCGATGCTGGCCATCGGAAAAGCACCAGCCCCCCAGCGCGGGGTCGCGCCAGGCTTTGCGGTAATCGGCCAGTTCCGCGGTCATCTGAGCCTGGTCGAGAAAGGCGTGAGCCCGGTTCAGCGCACGCTTCGCCTCCTCGTCCAACTCTGGCAGTTCGGCCAGGGCCTGCACCGCGAAAGCCGTATCCCAGGAGTTGGAACGCGCGCCCACATAGCGCAGTCCTTCGGCTTCGTCCTCCCATCGCCAAGCTTCCACGCCTTCGAGGCTGGGCGCGAGATCGGGATGGCGCGGATCGTGCGCGAAGATCGCCATGCAGTTCAACAAACCGCTGACCGGGGAGATACCCTGGTAGCGCGTGGAGCGCTGTTCCCGCAATATCTGCTCGAAGCAGAGGGCCAGCGCCCTCTGCCGCAGCGCCTTCCAGGGCCGACGCTCGTAACGAGCCAGAAGATCGTAAACCAGCCTCAGGACGCGGCTGATCGGCACATAGAGATCGGTCCGGGCGACGGTATGGCGGAAAGCGCCGAAATCCACGGATTCGTAGGGTTCGACATAGAGCTCTGACCTCAGCGCATCCCGCAGCGGCTCCGGCAGGGGCGCGCCGAACCGGACTCCGGAAAGATAAGCGATACCCAGATAAATGAGGCGGGTATGGCAGTAGAACCGGCTCGGATGAAAAGGCAGCCAGCGCGGCAGCAGGAACAGCTCTGGCGGCACGGCATTGACGCCTTCCCGTCCGTACAGTCCGAGCAGCATCAGCCAGAACTTACCCCAGGTGGGAACCGCCTTGACACCGTCCGGCTGAGCGTGGAGCCACGCTCTGGCCCTGACGAGCAGAGGCGTATCCGGCCCCAGCCCCAAAAGACGCAAGGCGACATAGGCCAAAGCGGTGAAAAACACATAGCCCGGGCTTTCCGGATGCATGCCCCAGGCGCCGTCGGCAAGCTGGGAAACTTCGAAATGCTTGATGATGGCTGTACGCTCCCGATCCGAATAGGGACGCCCGACCACCGTGCGCACGATGACCGCCTGGGCGAGGATCATCGTGCACCACACCATCTCCCCTTCCCAGTCACCGGCAGGTCGCTGCAGCGAAAGCAGATGCTTGATGGCCGCATCGGCCCGCTGCGCCGCTCCACCTGACACCTTTTCGATGCTTTCCTCGTATTGAGCGTTCAAATTCGCGGCTTGCCGAACTCGGGAAATTTTGGGAGGCGGGGCGAAACCGGCCCGGATGAAAACTCATGCCGAGTCCGCCACCCCTCGCCTCCATACGAAAGCGGGCACAGCGGCAGCAAATCGATCATCAGGACCTGGCGGACTGTGAAATGCGTCATCTGCGACTATTTTGTGGGAAAACCGCCACACTGTCCAGCATCGCAGAGCATGCGAAAAATATTCACGACGCGCTTCCCCGCGGTAGGATTAACGGCATAGTAACGATTCCTACGAAATTACCTTCCCAACGAGTGCAATGAAACCAATATTGCAAATCGCGATCGGCGTATTTCTGGGTACGTTGGCCTCCCAGTCCATCGTCGAAGTCTGGCGCCTCAAGCAGGAGCGAGCGACCCGGGCCGCGGCGGAAAAAATCGAGGACGAAAAGGCCAAAGCACGGCACGAGCTGTCCGAACGCATCCGTACGCTGTTGATGCGGGGACGCCGGGAAAACGGCGGTCAGCCGGCCATCCCGCCGGGCTTCGTTCCCGATGACGCCGAAACAGGAGCTGTAGGTGAAAACTGACGCCATCGGCCCGATGAAAGGGCCTTACCGCGGCGCTGCGGAACTGGTCTGCCACCGTTCCCGATCCTGTCTGCCGGTCCACCGCATCGAAGCGAGCGTGGACCTGCCCCGCAAAGGAATACTCCAACTGCGCTTCGTGCTCGAGGGCGAGCTGGCGGCACTCTCCCTTCCTCCGCCCGCGCCCGTCCGCTGGACCCGTGGCCTGTGGGAACATACTTGCTTCGAGGCATTCCTCAAACCGGACGACGGCGCACAGTATCTCGAATTCAATTTTTCGCCATCGGGCGAATGGGCCGCATTCGTTTTTTCCGGCTATCGCGTCGGCAAAGCATTCGGGGAAAAGCTCCAGCCCGCACTGGCCCGCCGCCAAACCGAAAACCGGCTCGAATTGGACGCAACCTTGGGTCCCGAACTTCTCGCCGGCATCGGCGTCTATACCGGCCTGCGGATCGCGCTGTGCACCGTTGTCGAAGACGCGGGGGGCAATCTCTCCTACTGGGCACTCCGCCATCCGGCGGAAGCGCCCGACTTCCACCATCCGGACGGCTTCGCACTCACGCTGGCGCACCACCCGGTCACAACACAACCACGGAAAAATCAGGACATCGCATGAAGCTCGGCATCGAACGCCTGCTGCAAGACCGGGGGCTGCGCGCCCCTTTGAAAGGCCGCCGGATCGCCCTGCTGGCACATCCCGCATCCGTCACCCGCGACCTGACCCACACGCTGGATGCACTCGCCGCGGTCGGTGAAATCGAGCTGACGGCGGCGTTCGGCCCTCAACACGGCCTGCGCGGCGACAAACAGGACAACATGGTCGAATCCCCGGACTTCTTCGACCCCTGCCATGGCATCCCGGTGTTCAGCCTCTACGGGGAAACCCGCCGGCCGACCCGAGTCATGCTGGACAGTTTCGACGTGCTGCTGGTCGACCTGCAAGACCTCGGCTGCCGCATCTACACCTTCATCACCACCCTGCGCTACGTCCTGGAGGCAGCTGCCGACCATGGCAAGGCGGTGTGGATACTCGACCGCCCCAATCCGGCCGGCCGGCCGGTCGAGGGACTGCGGTTACGGCCGGGCTGGGAGAGCTTCGTCGGCGCCGGCACGCTTCCCATGCGCCACGGCCTGACGATGGGCGAACTCGCCCGCTGGTTCGTAAGCACGCTACACCTGGACCTGGACCTGGAAGTGGTCGCCATGGAAGGATGGAACCCCGCCGAAGCCCCCGGCTATGGCTGGCCGATGGGTGACTATGCCTGGGTGAACCCCAGTCCGAACGCGCCCAACCTTTCGATGGCGCGCTGCTATGCCGGGACCGTCCTCTTGGAAGGCACCACCCTCTCCGAAGGGCGGGGAACCACCCGCCCTCTAGAACTGTTCGGAGCACCGGACATCGACGCGCGGAAGCTCCTAACCGCCATGCGCTCACTGGCGCCCCATTGGCTCGACGGCTGCATTCTGCGGGACTGCTGGTTCGAGCCGACCTTTCACAAGCATGCCGGCCAGCTGTGCTCGGGCGTCCAGATCCACGCCGAAACCGCGGCCTACCGTCACGAAGGCTTCCGCCCCTGGCGAATCGTGGCGCTGGCGCTCAAGGCCTTGCGCGAGCTGCAACCGGATTATCCGATCTGGCGGGACTTCCCTTATGAATACGAATTCGACCGCCTCGCCATCGACCTGATCAACGGCTCGGAACTGTTGCGTCTATGGGTGGACGATCCTGCCGCGATGCCAGTCGATCTCGACGCGCTTGCGCACACCGACGAAACCTCATGGAGCGAGGAACGGGAAACGGTGCTGCTGTACCGCTGACCCGGACGCCCGAGCGATGCCGGCATTCCTGAAACCGGCATTTTCTTGATATACTATAAAAATTTCTCTGCTCCCAGATAACCATAACCATAATAAAGAATAAGTCGATGTCAAGACGCAACAGCTATACGTGGGACGAGTTACTGCAGTGCGCCCGAGGCGAGATGTTCGGGCCAGGTAACGCCCAACTGCCCGCCCCACCCATGCTGATGTTCGATCGCATCACTCACATCGACTCGGTGGGCGGCTCCTTCGACAAGGGAATGATCGTCGCTGAGCTGGACGTCAAACCCGAACTGTGGTTTTTCGATTGCCATTTCATCTCCGACCCCGTAATGCCGGGATGCCTGGGACTGGACGCCATGTGGCAGATGGTTGGATTCTACCTGGGCTGGATCGGCGGCAAGGGGCGGGGGCGCGCCCTTGGCGTCGGTGAAGTCAAGTTTCGCGGCCAGGTCCTCCCGCACAACAGGCTCGTGACCTACCGCATCAACCTCAAACGGGTGATCCTCCGCAAACTGGTCATGGGCATCGCCGACGCGGAGATGGAATGCGACGGCAAGGTCATCTATGAAGCCAACGACCTTCGAGTCGGTCTTTTCACGAGCACGGACGACTTCTAAGGAGCACAGATATGAGACGTGTAGTCGTTACCGGCATCGGCATCGTTTCCAGCATCGGCAACAACAAAGCCGAGGTCGTGGAGTCCCTGCGGCTCGGGCGCTCCGGCGTCTGCCGTTCCGAGGAATACGGCGAACTCGGCTTCCGCAGCCAAGTCTACGCCCCGATCCGGCTGAATCCCGACGAACGCATCGACCGCAAGATCCGCCGCTTCATGGGCGACGGTGCCGCGTTCAATTATCTCGCCATGCAGGAAGCCATCGCCGACGCCGGGCTCGAACCCGGCGAGGTTTCCGACCCCCGTACCGGCCTGATCATGGGATCCGGTGGCCCGTCGACTTCCAATATGCTGGCCGCCTGGAGTACTTTCCGCGAAAAAGGCGTGAAGAAAGTCGGGCCGTACATGGTGCCGCGCTCAATGTCCAACACCAACTCCGCCTGCCTGGCTACGCCGTTCCAGATCAAAGGCGTCAACTATTCGATCAGCTCGGCCTGCGCCACCAGCGCCCACTGCATCGGCAATGCCGCGGAACAGATCCAATTAGGCAAACAGGACATCGTATTTGCCGGGGGGGGCGAAGAAATCCATTGGACCATGAGTGTATTGTTCGATGCGATGGGCGCGCTGTCGACCAAGTACAACGACGCACCCGAATGCGCCTCCCGGCCCTACGACGCCGATCGTGACGGCTTCGTCATCTCCGGCGGCGGCGGCGTCCTCGTCTTGGAGGAACTGGAGCATGCCAAGGCGCGCGGGGCCCGGATCTATGCGGAACTCACCGGTTACGGCGCCACCTCCGACGGCTACGATATGGTCCAGCCCTCCGGCGAGGGGGCAGTGCGCTGCATGCGGCAGGCGATGGCCACGATGTCCGCGGCGCAAGTCGACTACATCAACGCCCACGGCACCAGCACGCCGGTTGGCGACATCCGCGAACTGGAGGCCATGAGGGCCGTATTCGGCGACGATGTGCCGCCGGTCAGTTCCACCAAGTCCTTGACCGGCCATGCCCTCGGCGCCGCCGGGGTGCACGAGGCGATCTACTCCCTCTTGATGCTCGAACACGGTTTCATCTGCGCTTCGGCCAATATACAAACCCTCGATCCCGGCGCGGAGGGCATCCCCATCGTTCGCGAGCGGATCGACGGAGTGCGCCTCGACACGGTGATGTCCAACAGCTTCGGTTTCGGGGGCACCAACGCGACCCTGATCTTCCAACGCTATGCCGGCTAACACAGCAGCCCCTCTTTACGCCAAGGAACGCTACGAGTTCAACAAGCTGCAGAAGCGGCTGCGAAGGCTCACGGGGCAGGCCATCGCCGACTACGGAATGATCCAGGAAGGGGACCGCGTGATGGTCTGCCTGTCTGGCGGCAAGGACTCCTTCACTCTGCTGGACATCCTGCTGAAACTGCGGATCAACGCACCGGTGAGCTTCGACCTCATCGCAGTCAACCTGGATCAGAAACAGCCGGGTTTTCCGGCCGACGTCCTGCCGAACTACCTATCGGAGCAGGGCATTCCCTTCCATATCATTGAGCAGGACACCTACAGCATCGTCAAGAGCATCATCCCGGAAGGCAAAACCACTTGCGGCCTGTGTTCCCGCCTGCGGCGCGGCCTGTTGTACCGCTACGCGGCCGAGCGAGGCATCACCAAGATCGCGCTGGGACACCATCGCGACGACATCCTGGAAACGTTCTTCCTCAACCTGTTCTACGGCGGTACTTTGAAAGCCATGCCGCCCAAGCTGCTCAGCGATGACCGCCGTCACATCGTGATCCGGCCCCTGGCTTATTGCAAAGAGGAAGACATTGCCGAATACGCCAGGATCCGCGGCTTCCCCATCATTCCCTGCAATCTGTGCGGCTCCCAGGAAAATCTCCAGCGTCAGGCCATGAAAACCATGCTCAAGGAGTGGAAAAAACGTCATCCGGGCCGGGTCGAAACCGTGTTCACGGCACTCCAGAACGTCGCTCCCTCGCAGCTTGCCGACACCCGGCTGTTCGACTTCGCGGCTCTGGAGTCACTCCGCAACACCGCGGAGAGCGCACCGGAGTGCGGCGCCGGACTGGACATCCTCTCTGTCTGAGCCCATCATGGGAGCGCTACGCCGGAGCCGTCGTCAACCGTCGCGCCTGCACGCGGCGCTCGCTCCGGAAGATTGGGCCGAGCGGCTGCAAATCTGGCTGTCACTGCTCCTGCAGACACTGATCCTGGGCGTCTTCATCGGCGCCCTGCACGAGGCTCAATGGCTGGTCGCCTTCACGTCACTCGCCGTGCTCGCTATGACCTTCCTGCCCGCCATAATCGCCCGCCAGTTCCAGGTCCAGTTGCCAGTGGAGTTCACGTTCGTCACCTGCCTGTTCCTGTACGCCGCATTCGGCCTGGGCGAAGTGGCGATGTTCTACGAACGGTTCTGGTGGTGGGACCTGTTGCTGCACAGTGTTTCGGCGCTGGTCATGGGACTCCTGGGCTTCCTGCTGATCTATGCCTTCCACAGCACCCATCGGGTAAAAATGGCGCCGTTCTACGTTGCCATCACGGCGTTCTGTTACTCAATGTCGGTAGGCGCCTTGTGGGAGATTTTCGAATTCCTGATGGACCAGAGCTTCGGCTTCAACATGCAGAAATCGGCGCACGATACCATGACCGACCTCATCGTCGATGCCGCCGGCGCCTTTCTGGCCGCATGGATGGGCTATCACTACGTCAAAAACGGCGACTCGCTCATTGCCGACCGGCTGGTCCGGCGCTTCGTGGCGCGCAACCCGCACCTGTTCCCACCGCGACGGAACTCGGGCATCCGCTAACGGCGCCTGAGGGTAAACCTGGACCGGTCCCCTGTGGAGCACTGAAACTCGCCCTGGATGATCACGCCCCCCTGCCGGGCTTCGGCCTCGAAATCGCAGAAATTGCCGGGCAGCATCAGCGATTCCGTGCGGCCGGAAAAAGCCTCTCCCTCCACCGAACCCTTCAGATTCCCCGCGTCACCGGCGCTGTTGGAATAGTTCCCGTAGACCGCGTAGCCGCGCTGGTCCAGGGACATCTCCAGCGAAAAACTCATGCCTTCGCTGTAACCGGCGGTACGGATTTCACTGCCGGAATAGTTGCCAGTGACGGAAAGAGGACCCGGGGCTTCATTCCCTTCGCCAGCCGCCGGCGCTTGTTCGTTCTGTGGAACCGAAGGCTCCAGCAAAGGGCGACCCAGCTGCTCCGCCGTCCGCGGCGTCGGTTCAGCCTGCTCCTCACCACCCTCGTGGCCGGGACCAAACACGCCAAACCGATCCAGCGCAACGATCAGCGCCGTGATACCGACGATGAACACAACCGCGGCCGCCTTCCTGCCGGCGGTGCCGTGCTCCAGCTCGGATGCGTGGTGATGATCGGCCATTTGCGTTTACTCCGCGTCCCTCACTTTGTAATCCCCGCGTCTGATTGTCCGATTAACGGCTGGGACTGTCTATGCCGACATGCCCCGCCGCAGGATCGAAGCGTTCCGGAGCCACCGAGCCGTCCAGCAGAAAAAACTTTCGAGCCGACACCCGGATCGGTTGAATTGAACACGGAAAAGCCACAGAATAATTTACTAAATCGCTCGGGCATATCTGGCCACCGTCGCTTGATCGGCTGAATCCTGAAATTTCGTCAACTGGGGAGGAAAAATGTCGTGCGACTGACGACGAAGGGCCGCTATGCGGTCACCGCCATGCTGGATCTCGCGTATCACAGCGAAACGAATCCGGTCACACTGACCGATATCGCCAAGCGGCAGAATATATCCTTATCCTATCTCGAACAACTGTTCGCCCGCCTGCGCCGGGCCGGCATGGTGGAAGGCGTCCGCGGCCCCGGTGGCGGCTACCAGCTGAGCCGCGGCGCGAACGAGATCAATATCGCCGAAATCATCGCCGCCGTGGACGAGCCGATCGATTCCACCCGTTGTGGCGGCAAGGCCAACTGTCAGAACAACCAACCCTGTCTCACTCACGATCTTTGGATGGGTCTGAGTGAACAGATTCGTGAGTACCTCGCATCCATCAGCCTCGGTGAAGTACTGAACCGCCAGCCGGTTCGGCAGGTCGCCGAACGGCAGGACCGCCAGAGCCTGCGGCGCGCCGAACTGCTCATGGGACAGGAGCCGGCCAAGACCGGATGATCTACTTCGATCACAACGCCACCACCCCGCTGGACGAGCGGGTGCTGGAGGCCATGCTGCCCTACCTGAAATCCTGCCACGGCAATCCCTCCAGTCTGCACCGCCCCGGCCGTATCGCCCGCGACGCCGTGGAAACCGCCCGCGCCCAGGTTGCCGCGCTGGCCGGCGCAGCGCCCAGCCAGGTCTTGTTCACCAGCGGCGGCAGCGAAGCCAACAACCTCGCCATCAAAGGACTGGCCTGGAGCCTGAAACCCGGCCGCATCCGTATTGGCGCCACCGAACACCCCTCCGTCGCCGAACCCACACGGTTCCTCGCCAGGTACGGCTGGGACTGTCGCACCCTGGCGGTGGACGCGCAGGGGCTGATCGAGGATGCCACCCTCGACGCCATTGCGGAAAACCCGCCAGACATCGTCTCGGTGATGCTGGCCAACAACGAGACCGGAGTGATCCAGGACGTCCGCCGCATCGCCACTTTGGCCACGGGTACCTGGCTCCATTGCGATGCGGTCCAGGCAGCGGGAAAAATTCCTTTGAGCTTCGCCGGGACCGGCGCTCACCTGATGTCCTTGTCGGGACACAAGATCGGCGGCCCCAAGGGAGCGGGCGCATTGATTGCCGACGCTTCAGTCCCGCTGACACCGCTCATCCATGGCGGTGAACAGGAAAAGGGCCTGCGCGGCGGCACCGAGAACGTCGCCGCGATCGTCGGTTTCGGCAAAGCCGCCGAGCTTGCCGCCACCGAACTGGAAGAGCGCAGCCAGCGGCTGCGCCGGCTGCGCAACCGCCTGGAACAGGGCATCGAAGAACTCCCCCGCACGACGGTCTTCGCCCGCACCGCGGAGCGGCTCCCCAATACATTACAGTTCGCCGTGGCCGGCTATGACGGCGAGACCCTCGTCATGCTGCTGGACCGGCACGGCATCGCGGTTTCCAGCGGTTCAGCCTGCGCCAGCGGAGCGCGTGAACCCAGCCCGGTGCTGCTCGCCATGGGTGTCGATCCGGCCCTGGCCACGGGAGCGGTGCGGATCAGTCTCGGCAAGGACAACACCGAAACCGAGGTGGAACAACTGCTGGCCGCGCTCGGTCGAATCCTCGAAACAGGAACGCAATGTTGACATTTCACGCTTACATCTTGAGGACATCATCATGGCTGTGACAGTGACCGAAAATGCCGCCGCACAGATAGCCAGGCAACTCCGGCGCCGCGGACGCGGGCTGGGACTGCGCCTGGGCATCCGGCAGGCAGGATGCTCGGGCTACGCCTACGTCGTGGATTACGCCGACGAAATCGCCGCAGACGACGCGGTATTCGAACAGCACGGCGTCAAGGTCGTGGTCAAAACCGCTGACCTGACTTACCTCGATGGCGTCGAAATCGACTACGCCCGGGAAGGACTGAACGAAGCCTTCCGCTTCCACAATCCCAAGGCCACCGCGAGTTGCGGCTGCGGTGAAAGCTTCGCGGTCTAAAGCCGCTCCGGCCGAGGCGCGATACTCCAAAACATTACAAAAATCCGGTAGAATCAATGGATTTTTTCCATCCGGGCGGTATCGCCCCGAATGGATGGGGCCAGCCCCCGTGCGATTTCAATCCACTCTAAAACGCAAGGAGATTCCATGGCGGTAGAACGCACCCTTTCCATCATCAAGCCGGACGCGGTCGCCAAGAACGTCATCGGCGAGATTTATTCCCGCTTCGAAAAGGCCGGCCTCAGGATCGTGGCCGCGAAGATGACCCAGCTCTCCCGTGAACAGGCCGAAGGCTTCTATGCTGTACACCGGGAACGCCCGTTCTTCAATGACTTGGTATCGTTCATGATCAGTGGCCCAGTCATGATCCAGGTGCTGGAAGGCGAGAACGCCATCGCCAAGAACCGCGAACTGATGGGTGCCACCAATCCCAGGGATGCCGCCCCCGGCACCATCCGCGCCGACTTCGCCGTCAGTATCGACGAGAATGCGGTGCACGGCTCCGATGGTCCGGAAACGGCGGCCCAGGAGATCGCCTATTTCTTCAAGAGCGATGAAATCCGCCCCCGTACCCGCTGACGCGGAAACCCGCGTCAATCTGCTCGATCTGGACCGGGAAGGCATGGAAGCCTTCTTCGTCCGCATCGGCGAAAAGCCGTTCCGCGCCTCGCAGCTGCTGCAATGGATCCATCAGCGCGGCGTCACCGACTTCGGCCTGATGACCAATCTGAGCAAAGCGCTGCGCAGCCGGTTGGAAGCCGTGAGCGAGATCCGGCCGCCCGAACTCGTGCTCGAGCAGCGCTCGGCTGACGGCACCCGCAAATGGGTGCTGCAGGTGGACGCCGTCAACCGGGTCGAGACCGTGCTTATCCCCGATGAGGGACGCAACACCCTGTGCGTCTCCTCACAGGTGGGCTGCTCGCTCGAATGCTCGTTCTGTTCCACCGCCCGTCAGGGATTCAACCGCAACCTGACGACATCCGAGATCATCGGCCAACTCTGGGTGGCGCAGCACCGACTCGGCGAAGAACAACGCATCAGCAAC
Organism: Methylococcus capsulatus; assembly: GCF_036864975.1. Classification (NCBI taxonomy): domain Bacteria; kingdom Pseudomonadati; phylum Pseudomonadota; class Gammaproteobacteria; order Methylococcales; family Methylococcaceae; genus Methylococcus; species Methylococcus capsulatus. Next base: position 813,460 of record NZ_CP104311.1, read on the forward strand.
GTGGTGCTGATGGGCATGGGCGAGCCGCTGCTCAACTTCGGCAACGTGGTCGCCGCAACCCGGTTGATGATGGACGACTTCGCTTACGGCCTGTCGAAACGGCGGGTCACGCTCAGCACCTCCGGCATCGTACCGGCGCTGGACCGGCTGGCCGAGGTCAGCGACATCAGCCTGGCGGTGTCGCTGCACGCTCCCGACGACACCCTGCGCAACGAACTGGTCCCGATCAACCGCAAGTACCCCATCAGGGATTTGTTGGCCGCCTGTAAACGCTATGTCGGCACGGAAAACCGCCGCAAAATCACTTTCGAATACGTGATGCTGGAGGGGGTGAACGACCAGCCCGAACATGCCCGCGCCCTGATCCGGCTGCTGAGCCATGTGCCGTCCAAGGTCAACCTGATCCCGTTCAACCCCTTCCCGAACTCGGCTTACCGCTGCTCGCGCCCCGAGACCATCGCCCGCTTCGCCCAGATTCTCCAGGATGCCGGACTCATCACCACCACCCGCAAGACCCGGGGCCGTGACATCGACGCCGCCTGTGGCCAACTGGTAGGCAAGGTCAACGACCGCAGCCGGCGCCAGTTCCGTCTGCACGCCGCGCATTGATGATGAGAGGATGGCTGCCTTTGACTGCACTGCTGGGAACCATTGCCGCCTGCACTACGCCAGAGCAAAAGCCGCACGCGGCCAACGACCCCTACGGCGAGCTCAGCACTGCGGACGTCTATGTCCAGAAAGGCGTCCGCTACATGGCGCTGGGAGCCCTGGAAGCGGCTCTGGCCGACTTGAAGCATGCGGTGGAGCTGAACCCGGCCAACAGCGATGCGCACGACGCACTGGCCATTCTTTACGAAAAGCTGGGCCAGACCGCGCAAGCCGACCAGCATTTCCGCGAAGCCCTGGCATTGAACCCGGAAAATTACAGCGCCTTCAACAATTACGGACGTTTCCTCTGCCATACCGGACACACCCAGGAAGCCTTGGCCAAGTTCGAAGCCGCCTATTCGACCCCCCTCTACCCGCAACCCTGGATTCCCTTCTCCAATGCCGGGACCTGCCTGCGCCGTGCAGGCCGGACCGCGGAAGCCGAGCCGTATCTGCGCCGGGCGCTGGAGAAGAACCCCGGCTACCCACCGGCGCTGCTGGAAATGGCCCATGTCAGTCTGGAAGCACGGCAATACCTGTCCACCCGCGCCTTCCTGCAACGTTACCAGACCGTCGCCGCAGACACGCCGGAGACCCTCTGGCTCGGCGTCCAGACCGAACTGGCCCTGGGCGATGCCACCGAGGCCCGGCGACTAGCCGACCGGATCTGGGCGGAGTTTCCGGATTCGGGCGAAGCCGTGCAGGCGCGGCGCCTGTTCGGGAAACCGTGACCGCGCTTGCCCATCGCTAGACAGATCGACCCCATGAGCGAAAAAATCCAAGCCGTCCGTGGCATGCACGACATCCTGCCGGACATGACGCCGCGCTGGCAGCAGGTCGAACACCAGATCCGCAGCGTCATGGCTAGCTATGGCTACCGCGAGATCCGCCTGCCCATCGTCGAAAAGACCGAACTGTTCAAACGCTCCATCGGCGAAGTCACCGACATCGTCGAGAAAGAGATGTATGTCTTCGAGGACCGCAACGGCGACTCGCTGACCCTGCGCCCCGAAGGCACTGCCGGGTGCCTGCGTGCCTGCCTCGAGCATGGCCTGCTGCACAACCAGACCCATCGGCTGTGGTATGCAGGCCCTATGTTCCGCCACGAGCGACCCCAGAAAGGGCGTTACCGGCAGTTCCACCAGGTCGGTGTCGAGGTGTTCGGCATGCCCGGACCGGACATCGATGCGGAACTGATCTTCCTGAGCCGCCGGCTCTGGCAGCGCTTAGGGGTGGCCCACAAACTGCGGCTGGAACTGAACTCCCTGGGCACGCCCGACGAACGGCTGGCCTACCGCCAGATTCTGGTGGATTATCTGCGCGAGAATTACGACGGGCTGGATGCGGACAGCGTGCGGCGCCTGGAAACCAATCCGCTGCGCATCCTGGACAGCAAGAATCCGGCAATGAAAGAACTGCTGGCCGGCGCGCCGGTGCTGGCCGACTATCTGGGCGGGGCATCGCGTGCCCACTTCGAGGGACTGACCGCGCTACTGGATGCCACCGACGTCCCTTATGTGATCAACCCGCGCCTGGTGCGGGGCCTCGATTATTACTGCAACACCGTATTCGAATGGGTGACGGACGAACTGGGCACTCAGGGCACCGTCTGCGCCGGCGGCCGCTACGATGGCCTAGTGGCCCAGCTCGGCGGCCGCGACTCCAGTGCCATCGGCTTCGCCTTGGGGATGGAACGCCTGATCGAGTTGACCGGTGAGGCTTTCGCCGACGCTGCCCCGCATATCTATTTCATCATGGCGGGTACGGCCGCAGAGCGACGCGGTGCAGTGCTGGCGGAAATGCTCAGGGACGCTTTTCCCGGCCTGCGGCTCGTGGTCAATTGCGGAGGCGGCAGCTTCAAGAACCAGTTCAAACGCGCCGACAAGAGCGAAGCGGCTTTCGCCCTGATCCTGGGCGAGGACGAAATGCGCGACGACAGCATCAGTCTGAAACCCTTACGTTCGGACGGTGCCCAGCAGACAGTCGCCCAGGCGGACCTGGTCCGGCTCATCCAATCCTGTGTCCCAATCTGAACGAGAGGTTGCCATGGAAGTTTATCTGACCGAAGAAGAGCGCCTCGAAGCGCTCAAACGCTGGTGGAAAGCCAACGCCAATTCCATCGTCTGGGGCGTGGCGCTGGGCATCGCTGTGATCGTCGGCTGGGGCGCGTGGAAACGTTCCCAGGAGGAAAAGGCATTGCTCGGGGGAACGCTGTACCAACAGCTCCTCGATGCCGTGGCGAACAAGCAGACCGAGGCCGCCATCCAACTGGGCGAACGGATCGACCAGCAGTTCCCAGGCTCCGCTTATGCCACTTATGGCAAGCTGTTCCTGGTACGGCTCAAAGTGGAGGCGGACGATCTGGCCGGCGCCAAAACCCTGCTGCAACAGCTGATCGCGTCCGCCAAGGATGAGAAAATCCTGCAGATCGCACGACTGCGGCTCGCCGAAATCCAGCTCGGACTCGGCGAAACCGAGGAGGCGCTGAGACGGGTGGAAAGCCTAACGGGCGGCACCCCGGAATTCGCCGCACTTCGTGAGGAATTGAAAGGCGACATTTACCTCGCCCTGAATCGCCCGGAAGAAGCCCGCGCCGCCTATCTGAAGGCGCGTCGGGAAGGCCAGCCTTCACCCCTGCTGGAACTCAAGCTGACCGACCTCGGCACCCCCGCCACCCGATGATCCGCCGCGCCCTACTCATCGCCTCGCTCGCCGTCCTTCCCGGCTGCGCCGGCCTGGATGCCATCCAGAATGCCTACCAGGGCATTCAGGACTACTTCACCGGCAAGGACAATGCCGAACCTCCCGCGCCGCTGGCCGAAATCACGCCCCAGGTAAAGGCGGACAAACTCTGGGTAGCGGAAATCGGTGATGGCTACGACGACCAAAGCATCAATCTCGGCCCCGCCGTGGAAGACAGCCGCGTGTTCGCCGCGGAACGGCATGGCACGGTCGAGGCATTCAACCGCCTTACCGGCGAGAAACTGTGGTCGGTCGACCATGAAATGGAGTTGTCTGCCGGCCCCGTGTTCGACGATGGCGAGTTGTTCCTGGCGACCGCGGAAGGAGCGATCATCGTGCTGAACGCGGCCGACGGCGCGCTGATCTGGAAAGCCTCTCTTGCCAGTGAGATCCTTTCCGTTCCCGCCGTCGCGGACGACGTGGTGGTGGTCCGCGGCACGAACGGCCATCTGACTGGCCTGGACCGAAAATCCGGCGCCATGCGCTGGTATTTCGAGCGCCACGCCCCACCGCTGGCCATACGCAGCCGGGGGGCTCCGATCATCGCCGGCGACCTGGTGATCGACGGTTTCGGGGGTGGCAAGGTGAGTGCCATCCAGCTCAAGGAAGGCCGGCTGGCCTGGGAGGCCAACGTGTCCCTGCCGCGCGGCCGCTCCGAAATCGAACGGCTGGTCGATCTCAGCGCCACGCCGGTAGTGCGGAACGACTCAGTATTCGTTTCCGGCTACCAGGGCGGTACCGCCTCGCTGGGACTCAATACGGGCGAAGTGCAGTGGAAACGCGAGAGCATTTCCTCTCCCGCCGGCATGACGGCCGACCGCAGGGAGCTGTACGTCACCGATGCCAATGCCGATCTCTGGCAACTCGCCATCCGCAACGGCGAAGACCAGTGGAAACAGACTGAGCTGCACCAGCGCCGCCTGACCGCCCCCGCCCTGGTGAAGGACTATCTGGTGGTCGGCGATTTCGAAGGCTATCTGCACGTGCTGAACAAGGAGGACGGACGCATCGTCGGACGCGTCCGAGTCACCGAGGCACCCATTGAATACCCTCCGCTGGTGTATGGCGACATCGTCTACGTCTATGCCACTGACGGCACCCTGGCCGCGATCACGGTGGATTGAGCATGCTGCCCGTCGTCGCCCTGATAGGCCGCACCAATGTCGGCAAATCCACCTTGTTCAACTATCTAACCCGGACCCGTGACGCACTGGTGGCCGACTATCCCGGCCTGACCCGGGACCGCCAATACGGCCGGGTACAGCGCGGCGAGCGCGATTATTTCGTGGTCGATACCGGCGGCATCATTGAGGCGGCCGAGGGTATCGACGACCGGGCGATGAAACAGGTGGACCACGTTCTCGATGAGGCCGACATCATTCTGTTTCTGGTTGACGTCCACGCCGGCTTGACCGCCGGCGACGAGCTCATCGCCGACCGGCTGCGCCGTATCAGCAAGCCGGTGCTGCTGGTCGTCAACAAGATCGACGGTACCCAAGCACTGATCGCCGGCGCCGAATTCCATGCGCTCGGTCTGGGTGAGCCGCTGCTCATTTCAGCCGCGCACGGCACCGGCGTGCCGGCAGTGCTGGAACGGGTCGAAGCGCTGCTGCCGGAAGCCGAAGGAATCGACGCGACGGGAGGTGAAGAGGGTATCCGCATCGCGGTGGTCGGTCGCCCCAATGTCGGCAAATCCACCCTGATCAACCGCATCCTGGGCGAGGATCGGGTAGTCGTTTACGACCAGCCCGGCACCACGCGGGATAGCATTTACATCCCGTTCGAAAGCCGCGGTGAGCGTTACACCCTGATCGACACTGCCGGCATCCGGCGCCGGGCCCGGGTCAACGAGGGCGTGGAAAAATTCAGCGTCATCAAGAGCTTCCAGGCCATTGAAAAGGCCCATGTGGTGATTTACCTGGTGGATGCCAGCGAGGGTCTCACCGACCAGGACGCCAACCTGCTCGGCATGGTCCTGGAGATCGGCCGGGGCCTGTTGATCGGTTTCAATAAATGGGACGGTCTGGCCCCGGACCAGCGTGACAAGGTCAAACGCCAGATCGATATCAAGCTGCCATTCCTCGAGTTCGCCAAGAAATATTTCATCTCGGCTCTACACGGCACCGGCGTGGGTGTCCTGATGGATGCGGTCAAACCGATCTATCAGTCCGCCACGGCGGATCTGTCGGCCTCGCGCCTGACCCAGGTGCTGCAGGATTGTTTGAACGCCCACCCACCCCCGCTGGTCCGGGGTCGCCGCATCAAACTCAAGTACGCTCACCAGGGCGGCCACAACCCACCGGTCATCGTGATCCACGGCAACCAGACCGAGGACCTGCCGGCCGCTTACAAGCGTTATCTCGGCAACGAGTTCCGCAAAGCCTTCAAGCTGCAGGGCGTACCGCTGAAGCTGGTGTTCAAGAGCGCCGAGAACCCGTTCCAAGGCCGCCGCAACGAACTGACCGAACGCCAGATCAGGAAGCGCCGGCGTATGATCCGCCACGTGAAGAAACGCTGACGAGCATTTCCCGAGCCATACCGTCAACCCTATAATTCGCCGTTTCCTCACCGGCGCATCGTCATCCCTCCTGATGAAAGACTATCTGTTGATCCTCGTCAGCACGACCCTGGTGAACAACTTCGTCCTGGTGAAGTTCCTAGGGCTCTGCCCCTTCATGGGCGTGTCCCGCAAATCGGAGACGGCGATCGGCATGGGACTGGCGACGACCTTCGTGCTGACCCTGTCCTCGGTCAGCAGTTATCTGGTCGACCGTTTCCTGCTGGAGCCTATGGGGCTGCCCTACCTGCGCACCCTAGCTTTCATCGTGGTGATCGCGGTGGTGGTCCAGTTCACCGAGATGGTCGTGAAGAAAACCAGCCCGCTGCTGCATCAGGTACTGGGAATTTTCCTGCCGCTGATCACGACCAACTGCGCGGTGCTCGGCGTGGCCCTGCTCAACGTCCAAGCGGACCACGACTTCATCGAATCCTTCCTCTACGGTTTCGGCGCCGCCGCCGGCTTCACCCTGGTGCTGGTGCTGTTCGCCGGTTTGCGGGAGCGGGTCGACGCCGCCGACGTGCCGGTACCGTTCCGCGGCAACGCCATCGCGCTGGTCACCGCCGGCCTCATTTCCGTCGCCTTCATGGGCTTCTCCGGCCTGGTCAAAGGTTAAAAAGAGGGCAGAACAAGGATGCTGGCATTTCTGGCTGTCTGCGTACTGTTCACCTTGTTCGGTGCGTTGCTTGGCTATTCTTCACGACGCTTCAAGGTGGAGGGCGATCCGCTGGCCGACAAGATCGATGCCCTGCTGCCGCAGACCCAATGCGGTCAATGCGGTTTCCCCGGCTGCCGCCCTTATGCCGAAGCCATCGCACGAGGGGATGCGGACATCAACCAATGCCCGCCCGGCGGCGAGGACGGCGTCCAGGCCCTGGCCGATCTGCTCGGGGTGGAACCCAAGCCGCTGAACAGTGAGCACGGCACCGAAAAATCCGCCAGCGTCGCCGTCATCGACGAAACCAAGTGCATCGGCTGCACCCTGTGCATCCAGGCCTGCCCGGTGGACGCCATCCTCGGCGCGGCCAAGCTGATGCATACCGTCATCGCCAGCGAATGCACCGGCTGCGAACTTTGCATAGCGCCCTGCCCGGTCGATTGCATCGCGCTGGAGCCGGCCCGTGGCAATCTCGGCAGCTGGCGCTGGCCCAAACCCGAAGAGGCCCCTTGATGCTCACGCTACACCGCTTCCACGGCGGCCTGCACCTGGACGCCCACAAAGAGGATTCGAGCCTCGCTCCACTGGCGACGGCCCCGGTTCCGCCGCGCCTAATCTTCCCGCTGCAGCAGCGCGGCGGGCAGAATGCGCAAAGCGTGGTGAGGATCGGCGACCACGTCCGTAAAGGGCAGGTCATCGCCCGCGGCGACGGACCGATGAATCCGCCGATCCATGCCTCTAGCTCAGGCATAGTCAGTGCCATCGAGCCACACCCGCTCCCGCATCCTTCCGGCCTAGCCGACCTGGCCATCGTGATCGATACCGATGGCGAGGATCTGGCGCTCGAAGCCGAGGCGCATCCCGACTACCACCGACTCGCACCGGACGAACTGCGCCGGATCATCTTCGAAGCCGGTATCGTGGGACTGGGCGGCGCGGCGTTCCCGACTGCGGTGAAGACCGATCCCGGCCACCGCGCGATCGACACTCTGATCCTCAACGGCGCCGAATGCGAACCCTACATCACCTGCGACGACAGCCTGCTACGGCATTTCCCGCGCGAAGTGCTGGAAGGTGCACGTATCCTGATGCAGGTATTGGGGGTCGAGCGCTGCCTGCTCGGCATCGAGGACGATATGCCGGAGGCGATCCGGGCACTGCGGGAAATCCGGCAAACCGGCGATTATTCGAGCATCGACATCGTCGTCGTGCCGGCCCTCTATCCCAGCGGCGGAGAGAAGCAGCTCATCCATCTCCTCACCGGGCGCGAAGTACCGGCCCGCGGCATCCCGGCCGATGCCGGCGTCGTGTGCCAGAACGTGGGCACGGCGGCGGCGGTATTCCGGGCGGTGGTGCGGGGCGAACCGCTGATCGAACGTATCGTCACCGTCACCGGTAAAGGCATCAGGAATCCAGGTAACTGGCTGGCCCGTATCGGCACCCCCATCGCCGATCTGGTTCGCTACAGCGGCGGCTATTCCGGCGCGGCCGAACGCTTGATCCTGGGGGGCCCGATGATGGGAATCTCCCTCCCCTCCGACGCGCTGCCCCTGGTCAAAGCCGCCAACTGCGTGCTGGTGACCGGCCGCGGCGAGACCACCGGCCCCAAACAGGCACTGCCCTGCATCCGCTGCGGCGCCTGCGCCGAGGTCTGCCCGATCAACCTGCTCCCTCAGCAGCTCTACTGGTACAGCCGCGCGGATAATCTGCGGCGGGCCGAAGAATATCAGCTGGCCGATTGCATCGAATGCGGCTGCTGCGATTACGTTTGCCCCAGTCACATTCCGCTGGTGCAGTACTTCCGCGCCGCCAAGAGCGAACTCGTCGCCAAGCAGCGCGAGCGCGCCAAGGCCGATCGTGCCCGGGAACGCTTCGAGGCCCGGCAAGCCCGCAAGGAACGCGAGAAGCAGGAGCGCGCCGAGGCTGCGCAACGCAAGAAAGCGGCTCTGGCCAAACCGGACGCATCCGAGATCCAGGACGCCATCGCCCGCGCCAAGGCCCGCAAACGCCCGCCCGGGTCCACGCCGGTGGCGGACGTGGCAGCCAGCGAATCGACCCCGCCCCAGGAACCGCTCCACAACTAGACCATGCGCTTCCCTACCGCTCCCGCGCCCCATCTCGCGCCCAGCGCCAGTACCCGCCGCATCATGCAATGGGTACTCCTGGCCCTGGCACCCGGCGTCGCCGCTCAGCTCTGGCAATTCGGGCCGGGCGTGCTGGTCAACCTCGTACTGGCGGTCACCACCGCCCTGACCGCCGAATCCGCCATGCTGCGGCTGCGTGCCCGGCACAGCCGCGCTGGGCTGTCCGACTGGAGCGCGGCGCTCACCGGAGCCCTCCTGGCGGTCTCCTTGCCGCCGATCGCCCCCTGGTGGATCACCGTTTTCGGCACCCTGTTCGCCATCGTCGTCGGCAAGCAGCTCTACGGCGGCCTGGGTTACAACCCGTTCAATCCGGCCATGGTCGGCTATGCCGTCCTGCTCATCTCCTTCCCCAAGGCCATGACGGCTTGGCTGCCCCCTTCGGATCTCACCGACACTCGTTTGGGCCTGAACGAGGTCTGGAACGCTATCGTCCATCATGCGGGGCCGGACGGATCGAGCTTCGACGCCCTGGCGATGGCGACGCCGCTGGACACCCTCAAGACCCAACTCGGCCTGGGCCGGACAATCGACGAGATCCAATCCGGACCGCTGTTCGGCGCACTGGCCGGCAGAGGCTGGCAATGGGTGAACCTGGGCTACCTTGCCGGCGGCCTCTGGCTGCTGCACCGCGGGCTGATCGCCTGGCAGATACCGGCAGGCTTCCTGGCCGCGCTGGGCACATGGAGCCTAGCGTTCTTTCTGCTGGAGCCGCAAAGCTACCCCAGCCCGCTGTTCCACCTGCTCGGCGGTGCCACCATGCTCGGCGCCTTCTTCATCGCGACAGACCCCGTAACCGCCTCCACCACCCCGAGAGGCCGCCTGATCTACGGTGCACTGATCGGCAGCCTGGTCTTCGTGATCCGCTCCTGGGGCGGTTACCCGGATGGGGTGGCCTTCGCGGTGCTGTTGCTCAACCTCGCCGCCCCCACCATCGACCATTACACCCGCCCCAGAGTTTACGGGCATCCCCGATGAACCGGAAACAGCATCCCGTCATCGTCGCCGCCTTCATCCTCGGTGTGTTTTCGGTCGTCGGCACCGGGCTGGTGTCCATGGTCTTCCGCCACACCGAACCGCTCATCGAGGCCAACGAGCGGGCCACCCTCCTCCGTTCCATCGAGGCACTGGTGCCACCGGATTCCTTCGACAATGATCCACTGACGGACACCATCGAGCTTGCCGACCCCCTGCTCGGCGTACGGCAGCCAGTGCCGATCTACCGCGCGCGCAAAGCCGGAAAACCCGTCACCGCCGTGCTCTCGCCCATCGCGCCGGATGGCTACAATGGTGCGATCCGTCTGCTGGTCGCCGTCCGCTACGACGGCAGCCTGGCCGGCGTGCGTGTGCTAAGCCACAAAGAAACCCCTGGCCTCGGCGACCCCATCGACGAACACAAATCGGATTGGATCCTGCAGTTCGCCGGCCTGTCGCTGCAGGACCCGCCCGAACCACGCTGGGGCGTGAAGAAGGACGGCGGTGACTTCGACCAGTTCACCGGCGCCACCATCACACCCCGCGCCGTCGTCCAAGCCGTGCGCAAGACGTTGCAATTCTTCCGGGACAACCGGGACATCGTTTTCGCCCCGCCGCAACAAGAGGAGACACCATGAACCTCGGCCCCTACCGCAAGATCGCCCTGGATGGCCTCTGGCACAACAATCAGGCGCTGGTCGCCCTGCTCGGCCTGTGCCCACTGCTCGCCGTCAGCAGCACCGTGGTCAACAGCCTCGGGCTGGGGCTGGCCACCACCGTCGCGCTGGTATTCTCCAATGGAGTGGTTTCACTGGTCCGCAACCACATAACCCCGGAAGTGCGCCTGCCGGTGTTCGTGCTGGTCATCGCCGCCAACGTCACCGTCATCGAGCTGCTGATGAGCGCATTCTTCCACGACCTGTACAAGATCCTCGGCATCTTTATCCCGCTGATCGTCACCAACTGCGCCATCATCGGCCGCGCCGAAGCCTTCGCCTCGAAAAACACGGTGGACCGCGCCGTTCTCGACGGCTTGTTCATGGGATTGGGGTTCACTGCCGCACTGATGGCGCTCGGCGCCTTCCGCGAAATCATCGGCACCGGCGCCCTGCTGAACCGGGCCGAACTGATGTTCGGCGAAGGCGCCCGCAACTGGAGCATGCGGATCATCGAGAACTACGACGGCTTTCTACTGGCCGTTCTGCCGCCCGGCGCTTTCATCGGATTGGGGCTCATCATCGCCCTGAAGAACGTGATCGACGCCCGCGCCAACGTCCGGTCCCACGCCACGGCCCCGCAAACCGCATCGTTCGATCCCGCCGCAAGGAAAGCATGAACGCGAGTAAGCGGCGGCAGATCTTCGAACGCCTCGCCGCCGCCATTCCCGAACCGACCACCGAGCTACACTACGACACGCCTTTCGAACTGCTGATCGCCGTCGTCCTCTCCGCCCAGGCCACCGACAAAGGCGTCAACAAGGCCACGGCAAAGCTCTTCGCGGCCGCCAACACCCCCCAAGCCATTCTGGCCTTGGGGGAAGAAGGACTGCGCGAATACATCAAGACCATCGGGCTTTTCAACAGCAAGGCCAAAAACATCATCGCCCTGTGCGAACGGCTGCTCGAACGCCACGGCGGCGAAGTACCCCACGACCGCGCAGCCTTGGAGGCCCTGCCCGGCGTCGGCCGCAAAACCGCCAACGTCATTCTCAACACCGCCTTCGGCCAGCCCACCATCGCTGTGGACACCCACATTTTCCGCGTCGCCAACCGCACCCGTCTGGCGCCGGGCAAGACTGTGCTTGCTGTGGAAAAAGCGCTGGAAAAACACACGCCGCGCGCATTTCGGAAGGATGCCCACCACCTTCTCATCCTGCACGGCCGCTACACCTGCACCGCCCGCAAGCCCAAATGCCCGCAGTGCCCCATCGCCGACCTGTGCGAATATCCGGAAAAGACTGCCGCCACCGAGTGAAAATCGCCGCGCGGTTCCCCGCCGCGCAACCGGAAGTTATAATTTCCATCCCATGCAGGTCATCGGCGACCTCTGCAAGACGTTGCCCTCCTCTTCATGCTGGTGTAGCTCAGTCGGTAGAGCAGCTGATTTGTAATCAGCCGGTCGCGGGTTCGAATCCTGTCACCAGCTCCATTTAATCAATCGGTTAGGCATTCGCAACCTTCCCTTTCGGTCGCAGACTGTAGCCGATCCGTAGCCACCAGCCCTGGCGTCCCGGTCATCCTCTGGGCGTACTCGGCGAGGTGATCCCCGGAAAGGGTGTGCGCAGTTGTGTATCGTTCTTTCTGTAAATTCCAGTTTGCCCGTTGTTTGCTGGGCGGGAAGCGCAGGCGCATAGCGCCGGCGGTTCCCGCCCAGTAGGCGGCGCGATGGCGAGTCTGACGCCATGACTTCGAGAAAGGAGTGTATCCCTCATGGCGATGCGAGTCGAAACGAACCCTCTGGAGGCAGCCTATGCGGTATTGCTCGAGCACGGGCTGGATGGCGCGGGCGAGGCCTTGCGCATCCTTGTCAATGAAGCGGCCAAGATCGAGCGGGCCGAGTTCCTGGGCGCCGCACCCTACGAGCGCACGGCAACCCGGCGTGATTATGCCAATGGTTTCAAGCCCAAGACCCTGCTCACCCGCCTGGGTGAAGTGACCTTTGAGGTGCCGCAAGTGCGTTCCGGCGACTTTTACCCCGCTGCCCTGGAGAAGGGGACGCGCACCGATCAGGCGGTCCATCTCGCTCTGGCCGAGTGTATGTCCAGGGCATCTCCACCCGCCACGTCATCGACCTCCTGCAACGCCTGCTCGGCCCCGAGATTGCCCTCTCCAGCGCCCAGGTCAGCCGTGCCGCCCAAAAGCTCGACGAGGGACTCAAAGCTTGGCGTGAGCGGCCCTTGGGCGAGACGCCCTACCTCTTCTTGGATGCCCGCTACGAGAAGGTGAGGCTCAAGGGCAGGATCGTCGATTGCGCCGTGCTCATCGCGGTGGGGATCAAGGCATCAAACAAGCGCCGGGTGCTGGGCTGTGACATTGCCACCGCGGAGGCCGAGACAAAAAAGCGGCGCTTTCTGGAAAGCCTCCTGGCTCGTGGCCTGAAAGGGGTCAGGCTCATCGTCGCCGACGATCACGCCGGCTCAAGGCTGCCCGCCGGGCGGTATTGCCCGCGGCGCCCTGGCAGCGCTGCCAGTTCCATCCGCAGCAGAATGCCGGCCAGTTCGTCACCCCCAGGAGGCGAAGAAAACGGTGGCCGCCCAGATGCGCGCCCTCTTCAATGCCCCGGACAAGATGGAAGCCGGGCGGCTGCTCAAGGCCGCCTTGGAAGCCTGGCGCAAGGAACGCCCCAAGCTCGCCCACTGGGCCGAGGAGTCCATTCCCGAGAGCCTCACGGTGTTCGACTTCCCGGCGGTGCACCGCATCCGGCTGCGCACCACCCATGGCCTGGAGCGCTATCCGCCGGGAATTGCGACGACGCACCCGCGTGGCGAGCATCTTCCCGAATGCTGCAGCCTGCCTGCGATTGAGCTGGGCGCTATGCGTCGAGACCCATGCAGCGAGGCTGAAGACAGCCGCTACCTGAACATGACGTTCCTGATGGAGCAGAAAAAGGAGATGCTGCGACTGGCGGCTTGATCCAGACATCGATCAACCTCAGCCATGATCACCTTTTTGCACAGCTTGACGGACACAACCGCTGAATGCTGATCTCGTCAATCTCATTTCAGCAGGGTACGCCGCCCGCCTTCAATCCGCCCATACACTAGATTCAGTTATAACTCGCCCTATGTATTGCTGCGTTTTCTGTTAACCGTAGTTGTAATATCAGCTGGTCGCAGGTTCGAATCCTGTCACCAGCGCCATCCGGTGAGCTCAGGAAGGCTCAACGGGTCCCCCTCCTCCGAAAGGATCGTCGCGTGAATGCCCCACCCTGAACTGTGGTGAGGAACAGACGCGGAGGCAGGCTCTTCACCGGCATGAGACAAAAGCCACTAACGCAGTGGCATCTTTTTTTGATGGACAATCGGTTGATCCGGCAAGCACAATCGCCCTTTCGGGTGTGAGGCCAGTAAACCAGGGTTCTTACGTGGGCAGCCTACTCGTTTTTTCCAGCAACCAACTGCCGGAGTGTGATCGCTTCGACCTCTGGCGAGAGACGGCGTCCAGCGGGCCGGGAGCGGTCGACGTCGCCCACGTCGATCGAAGCCCTTTTTTCGGGCGGGTTGAATGGCTTCCTTTGGGGAATATCGACGCCTACAGGGTTTCGTTCAGCGCGGTGACTTTTACCCGCTCCCGCCGCTGGATCGACCGCGATGGCTTCGATGGATTCAGCTTCCACATCAATCTGAGCGGACGCAGCGAAACCTCGCGCCGCAAGGACAGAACGGTGCTGGACGGTTTCAGCGCAACCGGCTATTCGTACGGCCAACCGTTCGAAGCCGCACTCATTCCACCGGCGGGCCGGTACTGCGAAAGTCTGAATCTGGTCATCCCCCGTGAGGATATGCTGCAGAAGGCGCCCCAGGCGGAGCGGTTCATGGGCGCACTCCATGCAAATCAGGCGCCGCTGCGATTGCTGTCGCGGTATCTGATGCTTCTGAGCAACACGCCGGCCGAGGATTCCCGGCTCAACCATCTGGCCGGCAACCACGTCCTTGACCTGCTCGCCTTGCTGTTGGGGCCGACCCGGGATGCCGAACATAAGGCGAAGCTCCACGGCTTACGTGCGGTGCGGTTGGCGGCATTGAAACGATACCTGCATGACCATCATCACCACCCTCGATTGTCGGTGGCCACGGCGGCGCGGGCCTTGAACATTTCTGAACGGTATCTGCACGATCTGATCGCAGAAACCGGCGAAAGCTTCACTGAAATGGTCAACCGCCTACGGCTGGAGCGGGCGTGCCGGCTGCTGTGCGACCCCAGGCAGCGGCACCTTCGCATCGGCGAGATCGCTTTCGCTTCGGGCTTCAACGATTTGTCTTATTTCAACCGTCTGTTCCGGCGTCGGTTCGGCGAAACCCCGGGCACTTTCAAGACGGGCGCACACCGGACCCCGGAGGACTGCGGCCCGCCCGACCGGCGGGATCCTCCCGGTGCTCTGGACATCGGGCACGACTGACCACCGCAAACCATCTCGCTTCAGACCCGAACATTTGCGGGGAAGCCACGGCAAAGAAAAACGCCGATGTTCGTCGGCGTTTTCTAGGCAGTGTAACCGGCTTGCAAAGCCGATTTATTGTTGAACTGCACCATAGATCGAACCGGCGTTCACTCCCGGCCCCGGATTGTTGAGGCAGGTCGGATGCCCGAATCCGCTCAAGCTGGCCTGATTGCCGATTCCGTTGTCCTTGACGATGTCCTGGATCATCGCGTCGTTGTTACCCGGAGAAACGCCGGCCGGGACATTCTTGACGGCAAAGGCGCCACCAGCCAGCAATTCGCGTACTTTCCATGCCACGACGTGGTCGGTGCAGGAAGTGTCTCCCGATACGCCGATCGCGCCGACCTTCTGCTTGGCGGAATTGTAGAGTGCGAGCCCCCCGCCGAACACGTTGATACCGCCTATGCGCTTGCCCTTCAACGGGTCGTTCTTGGCGCCGAACTTGATGGCGCTGCCGCCATAGGACAAGGTCGGATCGATCGGATTGCTGGCCTGCAGACCGTAGAGGCTGCCGCTGGGCTGAGTGGCGGTATAGAGATTGGCGGTGGATAGCGCGAGGTCACCGGTGCTGAAAGCATTGGCTGCATTGGCTTTTTGGGCGGAAATGTTACGGCTGCCCAGCCAGATGTCCGCCGTCACATCCTGCGATGGGCTCAAGGAGTTGGTCACGTTGCAGATGGTGCCGCTGCCGTCTACCAGGGTCAACCACATGGGAAAACCCAAGCCGCCGTTGTCCAGCGATACCACGCTGCTGAGTGTCGACTTCATGTTGTCGTAGGTCAACCCCTGCTTTTCCAGGTCGGCGCAAGTCGCCGACCAGACGGCACTCGATGAAAGAAAGAGGCCGGTTACGGCCCCGCAGATTTGTTTGACGTTGAACATGGGATCTCCGTGGTTGCCTTGAAATTTTTTGGTTTGCCGGTCGGGGTTGATACCCATTGAACGGCGCCTGCTTCGACAGCGGGCTGTCGGAAGTTTAAGGGTAAGGCAGGGGTGATTCTTGGACAATAGCGCAATCCAACGAAAGAAGATTCCGCAAATTTTGGCGCCGGCGACGAGACCGTATACGGGAGAGTTCGGTCCCGGCACATTCCGGCTATCGATCGGCGGTGCGTCCAGCCCACGTCGGCAGAGCCGACCGGCACATGGCCTCGGGCGGTCATTACAGTTTTCGTGCCGGAATCTGGCGCGAAAAGAAATGTCATTTTCACGAGGCTCTCCCGCAGGACCGGGATCGAGGCCACCTTCCAAGAAATACTTCACAGCTTGCAGCGCCTGCAGTACCTTGACGGGGAGAGGGATATGGCACTCGACGAATCCGTAGTCCGCTCTTCCGCCCATCCCTCCTGTCACCGTCCGCTATTGACATACTACAACGCCAACAACAATCTTGAGGAGGAAATCTATGGAAATCATCACGACCAAAGCCGGCATTGAAATGCTGTTGCGTTGGGGGCATTTTCTGGGCGGCATCACCTGGATCGGGCTGCTCTATTATTTCAATTTCGTCCAGACCGAATACATGAAGGAAGCAGACGCCGGCGCAAAATCGGACGTCCTGCGCAAGCTCGCGCCCCGGGCGCTGTGGTGGTTCCGCTGGGGAGCGATGGTGACCTTCCTGACCGGTATTGCCATCATGGGAGTCCGGGGCGGCGGCATGTCGATCGACATCTATGTCGGCGCCCTGCTCGGCACCTTGATGTTCCTGAACGTCTGGCTGGTGATCTGGCCTAACCAGAAGGTCGTCATCGCCTCCGCAGAGGGGGTGGCGGGGGGCGCCGAGCCGCTGCCGGATGCGGCCGAGGCGCTCGCTGCGGCGGGTGTGGCATCGCGCAGCAACGTGATGTTCTCAGTGCCGATGTTGTTTTTCATGGGCGCCTCCGGCCATTATCCGCACGGTGGTTTCGGGCTGATCGCGTTCCTGACGGTTTTCGCCGTAGTCATGGTGCTGGAATACAATGCTATCTACAAAGCATTGGTCCGCTGCCCGCAATGCAACAGGTTCAAGCTGCCCCCCGCCGGCATCCTCGGCCCGATGGCCAGCATAGCCGGCGTTATCGGATGCGGATTCGGGCTCGCCGTGGTCCTGTTCCTCATTCTGGAGGTTCTCACCTGAGCCCTCTGGCCAGGATGCTTGACTTGACCGGCAAGCGACGGCGAGAATCGTGCTCATGAAACTCTCACCGAAACCCTTCGACTTCGTGAGCCTTACGCATCGTTGGCGCAAGCCGATGCGAGGGGTGGCGTCTGCCTGCGGGGTTTCCTAGAGAGTCGTCCGATCACGGGCGTTTTCGCCAAAGAGGCCGCAGGTTCCCCCGAATCTGCGGCCTTTTTCTTTTTCCGTCGGGAGGGGTGAAATGAGCGTTTCCCTCGCTTACCTGAGCGTCATCCTGCTCTGGGCCACCACGCCGCTGGCCATCAAATGGAGCGGGGAAGGACCAGGCTATCTGTTTGGCGTCACCAGCCGCATGGCGATTGGTACCTTGTGCGTGCTGATGATCATGCTCGTCCTGCGGCGCCGCATGCCCTGGCACCGGAAAGCGCTGCGTACCTACCTGCTTGCATCGATCCAGGTTTATGGCGCTATGCTGGCGGTGTACTGGGCTTCTCAGTTCATTCCTTCGGGCTGGATTTCGGTCGTGTTCGGACTGTCACCCCTCTTCACGGCGCTGATGGCGGCAACCCTGCTGGGTGAACGCAGCCTCACGTTGGCCAAGCTGACCGGCTATATGCTGGGACTGGCTGGACTTGCGGCCATCTTCGGTTCGGCCTTGGAGCTGGGACCGCAGGGCGTCCATGGCGTCGTCGGCGTACTGTTGTCCGCCTTCTTGCAGTGTCTCAGCGCAGTCGGCATCAAGCGGCTGGACGCCCGGCTGCCCGCCCTGACGACAGTGGCCGGCGGACTGACGATCGCCCTGCCGGCCTATCTCGCGACCTGGGTGGCGGTCGACGGCGATTGGCCGGCGATGCTGCCCGTCAGCAGCATCGCCGCCATCGCCTATCTGGGTGCGATCGCCACGACGGTCGGGTTCGCGCTCTACTATTATGTGCTGAGCCGTCTTTCGGCGACACGAGTGGCGATGATCAGCCTGATTTCACCGGTGCTGGCCTTGTACCTGGGCCATGTCCTGAACGACGAACCGCTCTCGTTCAGGATCGTAGGCGGCACTGCTCTGATCCTGGCGGCTTTGTTGCTGCACCAGTGGGCCGATCGACGAGCGGCACAACAGGAGGCGTAATTACCGACGATCGATGCTGGAAGTCCATTTGAACTACGAAACCGGACCGGAACACCGGGCGGACCTGCAAAACCGGCTTGCTCCCGGCGTTCGCCTGAGCATGGGCGAATGGCGGCCGAAGGCCGGTTTCGACATCCTGGTAAGCGGTGCACCGACGGCCCGCGAACTGGAGAGCAACCCGCGTCTGCGCGCGGTGATCGTACCGTGGGTGGGCGTCCCGCTGGCAACGCTGGATCTCATGCAGGAATTCCCGCACATCGCCCTGCACAACCTGCCCTACAATATCGGGCCGACGGCGGAGATGGGGGTGGCTCTGCTCCTGGCAGCCGCTAAGCGGATCGTGCCTTCCGACCGGAGGTTCCGCCAAGGGTATTGGTCGGAAGATCCATCTTCGAAAATCCCCGGTTCGGTGATGTTGGACGGTGGACTGGCCCTGATCCTCGGCTATGGCCGCATCGGCAGGCGCATCGGTGCGGCCTGCCGGGGCTTGGGCATGCGCGTCGCCGGCGTGCGGCGCAATCCCGGCACGACCGCGGAGGAGCACGCCATGGGCGACCTCTTGGAGCTTCTGCCACAAGCGGCGGCGCTCATCATCTGTCTCCCGCATACCCATGAGACCGATCATTTGATTGGACGGCGCGAACTGGAGATGCTGCCGGCGAACGCCGTCCTGGTCAACGTGGCGCGAGGAGAAATCATAGAAGAGGATGCCCTATATCAGACATTGCAGGCCCGTCGGATCTACGCGGCCGGCATCGACGTTTGGTACCGCTATCCTTCCGCAGCCGACCGTAGACAAGGGTTACCGCATCCACCGTCGTCGTTTCCTTTCCACGACCTGGACAATGTGGTGATGAGCCCCCATCGGGCCGGCTGGTCGGACGAAAAAGAGCCTGCGCGGATTGCCGAACTTGCGGCCATGCTCAATGCCGCCGCCCGCGGCGAGCCGATGCCGCACCGGGTCGATCCCCTGCGCGGTTATTGATCCGGACCCTGAGGATAAACAGATGAGCGGAAGGGGTTTCGTCACCCTGAAAACGACGGCCGAGCATCAGGCCGAGGTGAAAGGTTCGCTGTTTCTGGCCTACGGCACGCGGGCCGACACGCCGGAACAAGGGCTCGCCTTTCTCCGGACCGTCGCGGCCAGACATCCGGCCGCGTCCCACCTGTGTTGGGCCTACCGGATCGACGACCAGTACCGCTTCAGCGACGCCGGCGAACCGGGCGGCACCGCCGGCCAGCCCATCCTCCGGGCCATCGAAGGCCAGGGGCTCGATCACGTGGTGGTCGGAGTGGTCCGCTATTTCGGTGGCACCAAGCTCGGAGCAGGCGGATTGGCGCGGGCCTACGGAGGAACGGCGGCGGAGGCGTTACGCACCGCCGAGCGGCAGGAGGAACTGCCGCGGACCGAAATCACGGTGGAGGTGGCGTTCGAGCACATGGGCGCACTTTACCGATTGCTGGATTCACTCGGCTTGGTCGAACGGAGGGAGACATACACCGAACATGGCTTGAAGGTCACAGTGAGCCTGCTGGAAAGCCTGGGCGAACGCTTCCGGACGGAACTACGGAATGCCACGCGTGGGCAATTTTCGCTGATCGACCGCTAAGGCTCAGGCAAAGTCGAACGCGTCCAGCGTCACGCAGATATCCACTCCGCATGCCGGTGTGATCGCCGCCGCCGGCAACGGTTCTCCGCAACGCCAGCGTTGGACTGCGCTGAATTTGCCAAAACCGGTCGCCAGAAAGATCACCTCACGGCTCCGGCTCAAGCGGGCAGCGCTGAGACTGACGCGCTCGGCGCAGGGGCCCGGCGCATCCGTCACCGCCAGCACATCGGGACTGGCCGGACCGGCCCCCCAATCGCGGCCCGGAAACAGCGCCGCGGTATGCCCGTCCGTACCCAGGCCGAGCAGAACGAGATCGAATTCTTCGACGCCGGCGATCACTTCCGCATACGCCTCTGCGCCTGTTTGCGGCCCCCGTTCCGCGGGAATGGGGTGGATCTGAGTGGCGGGAATCGGCCCATGGTCGAGCCATACGCGTCGGGCAATGGCGGAGTTCCGTCCCGGATCGTCCGTCGGCAAACAGAATTCATCGCCCCAATAGACATGCCATTGACGCCACTCGGCTTCCTCCCTCGCCGCCGCCAATCTTCGATAGATGGGCTCCGGGGTCTTCCCGCCGGCGAGAACGATGTGGAAGACCCCGCGGATCGCAATGGCTTCCCAGGCCATCCGCAGAATTCCCCTCACCACCCTATTCTCGAAGTCTGTCGCCGTGGGATAGATATGCCAGCGCTTCTGCTGTCTCGGGTACATCGGACTTGCCCTCATAACTGGTTGCGCCAGGACTGCTCGGGTTTGTCGAACAGGCGGTCGGCTTCCGGTGGTCCCCACGAACCCGCCGGATAGGCGCGGATGAAATCGCGCTGCCGCGTCCAATGCCGGAGTATGGGATCGACCACCCGCCAGGCCCATTCCACTTCGTCGAAGCGGAGAAACAGCGAACGGTCGCCTTCCATGATATCCAACAGCAGCGTCTCGTAAGCTTCCAGCGTTTTTTCCCGGCCCCGTCGATAGGAGGCGTCGAGACGGATGATCCGGGTGTCCATGCCAAGACCCGGCTGCTTGGAATGCAGCTCGATATGCATGCTCTCCGACGGTTGCAGGGAAAGCAATACCCAGTTGGGCTCGATGAATTCCAGCGGGGTTTCCCGGAACAGTTGCTGGGGCGGATGACGGAAGCGGATGGCGATGAGAGAGAGTTGCCGCGCAAGGCGCTTGCCCGTCCGCAGATAGAAGGGCACGCCGCGCCAGCGCCAGTTATCCACATAGAACTTGGCGGCGACGAAGGTCTCGGCGACGGAGTGAGGCGCCACCCCCGGCTCATCCTGATAGCCGGGAACAGGGGCACCGTCGATCGAGCCGGGGCCGTACTGCGCCCGGAAAGCGTGGGCGTGGATCGCCTGTTCGGGGATGGGGCGGATCGATCGCAGCACTTTGACCTTCTCGTCGCGCAGCGCATCGGCCTCCAGCGCCGGCGGCGGCTCCATTGCCACTAGCGTGAGCAACTGGAGTAGATGATTCTGCAGCATGTCACGGAGCGCACCGGCTTTGTCGTAGTAGTCGGCGCGGGTGGAAATGCCCGCCTGCTCGGCCACGGAAATCTGCACGTGGTCGATATAATTGCGGTTCCACAGCGGCTCGATGAGCGTATTGGCGAACCGGAACACCAGCAGATTCTGGACCGTCTCCTTGCCCAGATAATGATCGATCCGGTAGATCTGTTCCTCGTCGAAGGAATCGTGTAACAACCGGTTCAACTGCCGGGCACTATCGACATCCTCACCGAAGGGTTTTTCCACCACGATCCGGTGCAGACCGCGCGGCCGGTTCAATCCGGCCTGGTCGAGCCGCTGGATGACCGCGCCGAAATCGGAAGGTTTGATGGACAGATAGAACACGGTGTCAGCGCAATGCTGGTCGGCGCAGAGCCGGTCGCTCAAGGTTTGATAAAGGGCCGGATCGTGCAGGTCACCGGCAACATAGGTGAAACGCGCCGCGAAACGCCGGTAGACGCGTGCGCTGAACTGTTCGCCCATGCGCTGCCGAATACTACCTTCCAGATGCCGAAGCCAATCGGCCTCGCTCCAGGGCCGCCGGCCTAGGGCGATGATCGACATCCCAGCCGGTAGGTGCCCTCCGGCCTCCAGGTGATAGAGCGCGGGAAGCAGCTTGAGGGCGGACAGATCGCCAGTGGCTCCGAAAATGACGAAATGGCACGGAAGCGCCTGAGGGGGCTGCGGCAGAGTCATGGAACCTCCTTTCCTTGAAGTACAGAGGATGGGAAACGGCCCGGAAGTCGCACAATGACCATCCACCGACACTGGTCTGCCGACTTCGGGTCTGCCGTCTGGAAACCGGCCTTCAGCCGGCCACCGCTGGCAAGCTGGCACGACCTGCCTCGACAGTCAAAATGGGAAAACGCCGCCGGAACCGATCAGTTATGGAACCATGAAAGCGCTGCGGGACTCAACCGAAGATGGGACGAACAAGATCAGTCCAACGCCTCGACTTCGACGCGCCCCACACCGCTCAGCCGCAGCGCCTTTGCCGCGCCATGGGAGAGGTCGATCAAGCGCCCATCGACGAAAGGACCGCGATCGTTCACCACGACAACGATCGAACGACGGTTGCCGAGGTTGGTGACCCTGACCCGTGTAGGCAGAGGAAGGGTTCTGTGCGCTGCGCTCAAGCCGTGGGGGTTGAAACGGGTCCCCATCGCAGTACGACGGCCGGACTCCTCTCCATACCAGGAGGCAATGCCCCGCTCTCGATATCCCTTGGCGCTGGCCAGGGGGTGATAAACCCGGCCCTTGACACGATAAGCCCGATTGTAAGCAGCACCATGGCGGGGCGTGAAATGGGGTGTCGCTTCGGAGCGCGCCACTGATTTGCTGTGATCGATATGGGTTGCACAACCCGACAACAGGAACACAGCACCCAGAGCGAAACGAACGCTGCACAGCAACGCCCTTCCGAGCGGATACCTTAGAGCGCGGAAGTTTCCATTGACGGTCATCGCTATCGATTCGAAACCCAGGATTGACAAGAACGGAATCGGCGTTTCGGTACCGACTCCCGATATCCCAAGCAAGAATCGTGACCGGATGATCCCATTCTATTACACTGATCCTCCCCAGTATTCGAGGAAAAGCCGGGAATCCCGTCGTCGTCCCAGGACGACAGCGATCCCAAATGACTGGAAAGCCATAGCGCTGAATCGACTGTTTTTACACGCGATAAGGCGAACAGCTGCACCGTCGTCCAAAGACATCACCGGCGTTGGTGGTGAGAGTTAAAGGCCGAAAAGGGATTTTTGAGGGGAGGAGACGGCTGTTAACGGGGAGGCATCGCCGATCGGCGGCAGCATGTGCGGGCGGACACCCCAGCCCCACCCGCACGCATCACTCCGCAGCAAGCGTTATCGCTTCAACAGCGAGTTGTAAAGCGGACCGTCATCCACACAGCTTTCCTTCTTCTTCAAAGGTACACACACCTTGACAGTACCTTCGCAGACGTTTTGCTGCGCATCGGTCGCACTGAAGCCGATGGTATAGACCCGCCCATTTCCGTTTTTCTTCTTGCCTGCTCGCTCGGCGCGCAGTCTCAGCTTGTCGCCGGTCGCCTTGTGCAAGATGATGGCATCGGGACTGTTGTCAGAACTGTTGATCCGGCGGACCGGCTCGTCCTGCATGACCGAAAGAATCTTGACCGTCATGTCGTTCGACGCCGGAGGCTGAGTGTTTTCCCCGAGCTCCCTGAGAATTATCCGCCGCATCTTGTGATCCGGCGCCCAGAGTCGAGCGGGGTCGACCACGGCGCGATCACAGACGGGATTCGGCGTCGGGAATGGCGTCGGTGCAGGTGTAGGCGAGGGGCTCGGACTGGACGTCGGCCCGGGTGTCGGGTTTGGAGACGAGGTCGGTGCCGGGGTCGGAGAGGAACCGGCGCTCAAGACCTTCACGTTCATTGACGCGCTCGCCGTCAAGAACCCATCGCTCACGGTCAACTGAAATACCAGAACATCATTCTCGGCCGTCACTGCCGGAGCGACGAAACTCGGCGCTGCCGTGTCGGCTCCGGTCAGGGCTACTGCCGGTCCGCCGGTTTGAACCCAGGCATAAGTCAACGGATCGCCGTCCGGGTCGCTGCTGCCATTGCCGTTCAGGTTCACGGTATCGCCCGTATGTACTGTAAGATTCGTACCGGCGTCCGCCACTGGAGGATGATTGATGTTTTCCACCGTCACATTGACGCTCGAAGGGGCCGAAGCCAACCCCTTGTCATCGGTCACCGTGAGAGAAAACGTGCAGGTTTGCGGCGTCTGGCCGACCAGCGGCGCCGTGAAGCCCGGCGAGGAGCTGGCGCTATTGTCCAACACTACCGTGTTGCACGGCTCGTTCGCGGAAACGTTGCTCCAAGCATAGGTCAGCGCACTACCTTCCGGATCATAACTCCCAGAACCGTCGAGATGTACGCTCGCCCCTTCCCTCACTGTCTGCGCCTCTCCGGCATCGGCAATAGGCGGTTGATTGGTGGCATCGCTGGACACCACGGC
Organism: Methylococcus capsulatus; assembly: GCF_036864975.1. Taxonomy (NCBI): domain Bacteria; kingdom Pseudomonadati; phylum Pseudomonadota; class Gammaproteobacteria; order Methylococcales; family Methylococcaceae; genus Methylococcus; species Methylococcus capsulatus. The sequence continues at coordinate 837,703 of NZ_CP104311.1, forward strand.
GACATCGATAAGCTCCTCGTCACTGAACAAGCCGTCGCTGACCTTCAATTTGAAGGTCAGCACACTGCTTTTCTGGCCTGCGCCCAACACCGGGGTGATAAAGCTCATAGTAGCGGTATCGGCCCCCTTCAGGCTGACGCCAGGGCCTGCGACCTGCGACCAGGAAAAAACCGGGCAAGGCTTCGGAGCCCCCTGCCGCGAACAGGCCGGCGCGGTGCTGTGGGACCCATCCAGCGTCACTTTTACGTTCTCGGCAACGCTGCCGATAGGTCCTTCGACCACTGCCGACGGTAGATTCGGCGTGAGTAGCAGACCACGCCGGCTCGCACCGGTTCTTGCCGTGAGTGCGATCTGGCCGGCGTTGTTGATGGCAATGCCCTGAATCTCTGTACCCGGGGAAATGTTTGCCTCTGCCGGCATGAGATCATGCAGGTCGTACATCTTGCCGTCGCTGTGAAGAAAACCGTGCTGCTGACCACCAGTCGTCGTGGATACGCCGACGATCTTGCCGGCATCGTTGATCCCCAGCGCTTGACTACTTCCCCCGCCTAAAGTGCCAATATCCATCATGGTGCCGTTGCTATACACGAATGCGTGGGTCACGCCAGCGGAAATGTCTGAATATCCGACCACCTGGCCGATGTTGTTGATTGCGGTCGCATAGCTCCTGTCGGCCCCCAGCGTCCCAAGATCGATCTTGTTGCCGTTGTCGTACAAAAAGGCGTGAGGAGCCTTGGCGCTCGTTTCCGCATACCCTACGACCTGGCCGGCATCGTTGATACCTGCGCCAAAGCTGGAATCCCCCCCGAGGGTGCCGAGGTCGGAAAAGGCGCCATTGCTATACAGAAAAGCATGTCTGGCGCCTTCGATTTTGGCCCATCCCACAATCTGGCCGTTGTTGTTGATGGCCGATGCAACGACGGCTGTCGCCCCTTCAGGCATGCCGAGATCGACCATCTTTTTGTTACCGTAATAACTGTAATAAAACGCGACAGGATTCTGATCGTTACCCGATTGCCCTACCACGGCAGCTTTATTGTTGATGCTCCAGGATTTGCTCCTGCCGCCGGCCAACACCCCGAGATCGATCATGCCACCATCGGCGAAGATGAACGCATGGGGCGAATGCTTGTCGTCCCCGGAATCGAAATAGCCGACGACTTGGCCGGAATCGTTGACGTCCGTGACGTCGACATTTCCGGCGAGTGACGTGATAGGAGTGACGCTGTAGACGGCCGCCGTCGTACCTGACGAAGAAACAGCGCCATAAGCGCCGAGAATCGATATGACCAATGATTTCAAATGGAGCTTATCGTTGAATGGATTCATGTCCTCACCCGTTGCCAAAAATCAGCACTGCCATTGGATATGTGGGACCGCATTTTGCCCCTACTCATCAGTGCCCTGTGCCCGCTCCTGCAACCGTCGAAGCCTACAAGTCCACAGGCAATATTACTTAAAGTACACCATATCGGCCCTCAATCAACCCCACTGCGCCCATCCTGCTTGCGGGAAAAGAAAGGGTCAGTGCGAATGAAAAGCCGGGCTCGGAGCGCATCGCCTTCACGGTGCTTCCCATTGCGTCCCTGCCCACCAAGAAAGTTCCCTCGCCTGATAGAATACAGCCGCACCTGATCGGTGCCCCACGGCTACCCCCGCTCGCGAATTTCAGGCCAACACCTTCCGGACTCGACCCATGACACAGGGACTCCTTTACGTCATCTCCGCCCCCTCGGGCGCAGGAAAAACCAGTCTGGTGAATGCGCTGTGTGCCGGCGCGCCCGACCTCGCCGTGTCGGTGTCGCACACGACCCGGCCCCGGCGGCCGGGGGAAGTGCCCGGCCAGGATTATTGGTTCGTGGAAAAGACCGAGTTCGAACAAATGATTGCGAACAAGGCGTTTCTGGAATATGCCCGCGTCTTCGATAATTATTACGGGACGGCGAGAGCGACGGTCGAGAAGATGCTGGCGGCCGGGTTGGATGCCGTCCTCGAAATCGACTGGCAAGGAGCCCGCCAAGTCCGCCAGCTGATGCCTGCATGCGTATCCATCTTCATCCTCCCGCCCTCCCGCGAAACGCTGGAACAGCGCCTGCGCTGCCGCCAGCAGGACTCAGACGCGGTCATCGCCCGCCGCATGGAGGCCGCCATTTCCGAAATGGCGCATTACGCGGAATACGATTATTTGATCGTCAACGACGACTTCAACCTCGCCCTGAACCAACTCCGCGCCATCGTCCAGACTCAGCGTCTCACCGTCCAACGCCAGGCGCCGCGGCTGGAACGCCTGATCGCCAGCCTGTTGGGCTGATCACTCTTTGACGGGTCGCTTTTCCAGCTTGCGCTGTAACGTGCGGCGGTGCATCCCCAGGGCACGTGCTGCTGCCGAAATATTGCCATCGTGCTCGACCAGGATCTTCTGCAAATGCTCCCATTCGAGCCGTTTGACCGAAAGCGGTTTTTCCTTGATTTCGACCGAGGCATCGCCCTCGTCCTTGTGCAGGGCTGCCAGGATCTCGTCCGTGTCAGCCGGCTTGGTGAGATAGTGGGTAGCCCCCAGCTTGATGGCTTCGACGGCCGTCGCGATGCTGGCAAATCCCGTCAGGACGACGATACGGGTATTGGAATCCAATTCGTGTAGACGCTTGACCAGGGTCAGCCCCGACTCATGACCGATCCGTAGATCGATGACGGCGTATTCCGGCTCGATTCGCGCGGCCAGATCGAGGCCCGTTTCCACGTCGTTGGCGACATGCACGGTGTAATTGCGCCGCTCCAAGGCCTGTCGCAGCACCTCGCAATAGGTGGGATCGTCGTCCACCAGGAGCAGATGGGGGCTCTCGTTCTTCTCTTCGTGCGTGCTCATGTCGATGATGGCATCAGGGGTAGAACAATGCGGGTTCGGGTGCCGCCTTGCATCCGGGCAGACATGCTGATGACGCCCCCCAGGCGTTCGATGGTAGAGAAGGCCAAGAACAGGCCGACACCCAGGCCGTGATCCTTGGTCGTGACAGGTGACTTGCCGAGCTGCTGACTGAGTTCGGGCGCCACTCCGGGCCCATGGTCTATGACGTCCAGTGTCACGCGTTCCGCGGTCCAGCGCGCCTCGACTTGGATGCCTTCAGGAGACACGTCCGCAGCGTTGTTGATGATGTTGACCAACGCATGGGTCAGACTGCGCTCGGCAATGATCGATGGGATCGGCCGGGTGCCGTTGCGGTAATAGTCGAGTGGCGTCGGGAGGCTTTGCTGCTTCCAGTCGTCGATGACGGCATCGAGATAGTCGGGCAACGGCATGACGTGACCGCTCTCTGCCCGCCCTTCGCCCGCGGAAGCAGACATCACGGCAAGAGCGTTCTTACAGCGCTTGACCTGCTCGCGGAGTATCTGCATCTTCCCCTGGAGATCGTCGCGCTGCTCAGCCTCGAACTCCTGCTCCAGCTCGCTGATCAGGATGGCCATGGTACCCAACGGCGTCCCCATCTCGTGGGCGGCGCCGGCAGCGAGTGTTCCTAGTGCGATGACGCGCTCATTTCTCAAGCTCTGTTCCCGGACCTCGGCGAGCTTGCGCTCCCGTTCCCGCAGATTTTCCGCCATTTCCGCGACGAAATAAGCCACCAAAGCCGCGCTGAAGACGAACCCGAACCACATGCCGAACGCGTGGAGCTGCACATGGTGCTCCTCGATGACCGCATGCAGATGGGCATGCTGGGGATCGATCATGAACGCATGAGCCGGAAGGGGAGGCGTCAACGTTTCAGGATTGAGCGCCGGGAGCGGCTGGTAATAACCGATCAGGATCGTATAGCAGCCGGAGGCGAGGATGACAAGATGCCAGGTGAATGCGCGTGACAGCACTGTCGCGGCGATGATGAGAGGAAGCAGGAAAAACCAGGCGATGGGATTGTTGGCCCCGCCGGTGAAATAAAGGATCAGAGCGATGGCGAAGACGTCTTCCGTGAGCTGTATGAACAGGTCGATCTGCGTGGTCGGTTCCGTATCCGACAGCTTGAGCCAGGTCCACCAGTTGAATATCGACTGGATCGTCACGATCCCCCATAGCGGCGCCTGGCGCAAAGGAATTTCGAGACCATAGACACTGAACAGGATCATGAAGGCCTGAGCGCCGATCATCAGATTACGGAGAACGAACAACCATTGGAGATTCTTGCGGTTGGTATTGTCCGAATCCGACGGGATAGGGATGTTCATGGAATCGCTCATACGCCTATCTTACTTTTAGGAGAGACGAGCAGGATATCTGCGGCAATTTGCCACAGCGGATGAAGCGGGCTGGCAACTGGCGTTTCGATCATGGGCGGATGAACGTGCGGCCCGACCAAAGGATTTCAGACTGCCCCGAAGCATGACTTGACAAACGGTGCGACATCCTGCCACGCGACAATTTGTCACATTCACGTCACAGCTGTGGTTTGATAACCTAAAGCTGTCATCGAGACTACCTCCCTCGAGTTGACGTGCCGCACGGTAGTGCGAGCGACTCCTCCTCTTTCGACGCAGGGCTGATCCCCCTGCGTTTTGTTTACTCCCTTAACCCAGCCTGACCCCGTCACACTGCGGCCGACGCCCTTTTGCAGCCGCCTGGCGCTGTAAATCGAGCGCATGGGGCATCCGCTTTGCCAGATCCTGGATGCGGGTGGCATGAGAAGGATGGGTGGACAGAAATTCGATCGGCTGGCCGCCTCCTGCACTTTCCATGTTGTTCCACAACTCGATGCTCTGGCGCGGATCGAAACCGGCGCGCGCCATGAGATCCAGTCCGAGCAGATCCGCTTCGCTTTCCTGGGTACGGCTATAGGGCATCAGGATGCCGTACTGCGCCCCGAGTCCCAGCAGCCCCATCAGCGTCTTGCCGGAGGCGGAAGCGGGATCGGCCAGCGCCTGCATGATGTTCAGTCCCTGCTGGACGGCAACCTGTTGAGACAAACGCTCGTTGGCATGACGGGAAAGCACGTGGGCGACCTCATGGGCCAGTACCGTCGCCAACTGATCCTGGTTGCGGGCGATACGGAGCATTCCGGTATGGACGCCGATCTTGCCACCGGGCAGGGCGAAGGCATTGGGACTGTCCTGCCTGAACAGCGCGACGTCCCAGCTTCCGCCGACGTCCAGCGTCACCGCGTCGGCGACACAGCGCACATAATCGTTGACTTGTCGGTCCGGCTCGACCGGCACCTCACGCTTCAAGGCGGCGAATGACTGATCGCCCAGCATCGTCATTTGGCTGTCCGGCAACAGCATCAGCTGGCTGCGCCCCAAGGGAGAAGTGGCACAGGCACTCGCGGCGAGGCCGAGGAGCAGTACGACAGCATTCTTCATGGCTCAAGGATCGAGGCGAAACAAAGGGCTGGGATCATATCGGATCGCCCCGCGGCTCTTCAATCCGAAAGGGCGGACATTCGAATTCGACCCCGGTACCACGCAGCCCGCAGTAGCCGTCCGGATTCCGGGCCAGGTACTGCTGGTGATAGCTTTCGGCATAATAAAATTCAGGGGCCATTCGGATTTCCGTAGTGATGCCGCCGCGGCCGGCCCGTTCGAGAGCCATCTGGTAAGCATCGCGTGACGCCAGGGCCCACTGGAGCTGTTCCTGCGTAGTGGCGAAAATCGCGGAGCGATACTGCGTCCCCCGATCATTGCCCTGGCGCATGCCTTGCGTCGGGTCGTGGGAAGTCCAGAAGATCTGCAACAGGGTGTCGAACCCGACTTTGTCCGGCGCAAATACGACGAGGACGACCTCGGCATGCCCGGTTCTGCCGGTACACACCTCCTCGTAGGTCGGATTGGGCGTCGATCCTCCGGCATACCCTACGGCCGTCGAGTAGACCCCGGACAAGGTCCAGAACCGCCGCTCTGCGCCCCAAAAGCACCCCATCCCGAAGAACACCCGGGCCGTGCCCGCCGGGAAAGGTGGCTGGATCCGCCGGCCATGGACCAAATGGGTATCGGCCACCTGCAGAGGCACAGCGCGTCCCGGCAGGGCGTCGCGAGCATTGGGCAAAGCCGACTTGACTGACTTGAACGCCATGGCGTACTCCCGCGTCGAATAACACTGGAAATGAAAACCCTATAATGCCTTCTTTTCAATCGGAAGAATGCGGCCATGATGAAAAATTCCGACACCTTTCAGCGCTTCCTGTTCGAAGACATGGGTATCCGCGGCGAACTGGTCCGCCTCGATGCCAGCTGGCAGGCAGTGCTTCAGCGGCACACCTACCCTCCCAACGTGAGCCGTCAATTGGGTCAGGCGCTCGTCGCAGTGACACTGCTGTCCGGGACCATCAAGTTCAAAGGGGCATTGATCATCCAGGTCCAGAGCCGGGGGCCGCTGCACACGTTGGTGGTCCAGGCCACCCATCGCCAGACGATACGCGGCCTTGCCCATTGGCACGATCCAGTGCCGGCAGGGGCTTTGAGCGAGGTTTTCGGCGAGGGCAGACTGGTTCTCACGATTCAGAACGAAGGTGCGGAACCCTACCAAGGGGTCGTCGCGCTGGAAGGACAATGCCTCTCCGCGGCACTGGAAAATTATTTCGCCAACTCCGAACAATTGGCGACCCGGCTATGGCTGTTCGCGGATGGACAACGTGCCGCCGGACTGTTCCTGCAGGTCCTTCCGGCCCAGGCGCACGCCGACGATGACTGGACGCGGCTGGTGACCCTGGCCGATACGGTCACGGAACATGAAATGCTCCACCTGCCATTCGAAGACCTGCTTTACCGGCTCTATCACGAAGAAAAAGTACGCTTGTTCGAAGCCGAGCCCGTCGTATTCCGTTGCTCCTGTTCCCGGCAACGCATCGAAGACATGCTGCTGGCGTTGGGCAAAGCCGACGTAGAGGCCATAATTGCGGAAAAAGGCCTCGTGGAAGTCGATTGCGACTTCTGCAACAAGCGCTACCAGTTCGACCGCGTCGACATCGGCGCACTGTTCTCGGAAGAAATCAAAAGCACCCCTTCCTCGACCCGGCATTGACCCATACCCTCTGACTAGCGAGTCAGTTCACTCCAGCACGAGACGTATCAATCACCCTGCGTCGGAAGGCGTCTGCAGCAGCGGCGGGAAGGAGCCAGCCCATGCCGGTGCGGCATAAGGTCGCAGCGCCGCCCGATTCGGGGAAGACGCGCCGATACTGTCATGGTTGTAAGGGGCCTATTCTTCAGAAGGGGGCCTTACGCCAAGCAAACCGTTTGAGACATCCCTGCCCGTTGAGACACCCCATGCCACCGGCGCAAACATCGGGCGCAAATCCACGCCAGCCGGCTATTCCTTCCCGTGGCCGGTCATCGGCATCGATACCAACTGCACATTGAACGACTGATCAAAGGCATTGACACCGCTTTTGCGGAACAGCCATTCCGCAGAACGTGTCATCGATGTCCAGACCGTGGCCAGCAACAGCGTTACGGAAAACCCCAGGAAACGCCATGACAGAAGAAAACACCAAGACCTCTGGATATTTCGATCTGCAGTTGGAGGTTCGACAGCGCCAACCGTGTGGTGTCCATCAAAGTCGACGATGTCCCTGTCCCCTTGGCTCCACCGGCGGAAGATTCATGCCGCGAGGATTACGACGAAACGTCAGTCGCCGGCACGACCGTTCCGGACCATCCCAGTTCCCCTTCCAAAACAGCGGTCACGCGGCTTTCACCGGGACCAATCTTGAGGCTCGGCCTGAACGCGGTCATGGTCATAGGCGCCGTCCTGGCCCTGCCAACACTGGTCTACTGGAGCTGTTTTGCCGACGATCCCCAGTTTCTCGACCGCTACGGATGCTGGATGGTATACCTCGACCTCAGCGTCGTGCCGCTGATTGCGGCATTAGGCTATCTGCGCAGCTACATCTACGCCCATGCCTCGCGCATGATGGGCTTGGTGATAGGCATGACCATCGGCACGCAGGTCGGCACCATGATCGGCGGCGTATTGGGAGCAACCAACGGCTTCTTTGTCGGCGCGATGGTCGGCATGTCGCTCGGCACCCTTTACGGCGCGCTGACAGCGTGGTGCTGCGGTCCGATGGCCGTCATCCATGGTCTCATGGCGGGCGTGATGGGGGGCACCATGGGTGCCATGGTGGTCGTCATGATGATTCCCGACCATGTCCTGATATTCATGCCCGTGTTCACGACGGTCAATCGGTTCATTCTGATCTGGTTCACTTACCTCTTTTACAAGGAGGGTGTGGCGGCGGGCAAATGCCAACTGCGTGGACCGTTGACCTTGACGCAACTCTGCGCCTTCAGTCTGCTCACGATCGGCCTCCTGTCGGCGCTCATGGTGCTGGGACCGCAAGGGCCGATGGTCTGGAAAGGGCAAAAGCGCGCAATCCTGGATGCCGATGTTACCGAAAACCGGTTCCAGCCCAGGGAATTCGGAGAGGACAGTTCTTCGGCAAACCGACAGGAAATGGAAATGGCATGCGGAACCAGGATGATGAAAGGAGGCAGCCCGCCATAGCCCGGCCCCATTGGATGGCCAAAACTGAACCATCTTTAATTCCGCTCACGGAGGGTTTCCGGCAGTCGTCCTCACCGGCGTGATCGCGCGCAAGTCGTCTATGGCTGGAAACCCGACGATAACCGCCGCCGCCCGCTTGCTGTCTGCCTTGCGCACGGCCACGAGATGCTTGGGCCCGGTTTGCCGAGCCGAACGCAGCACCGGCACGCTGTCGTCGACCAACAGGGTGGTTTCCGGATCGTACGGTTCGACCTCGTGCAGACGCCGCCAGAACAGAGGGTCCTCTTTCGGCAGGCCGATGGCATGCGAACTGATGATGGCGTCGAAAAACACGTTGAGGGCGGTTTTCTCAAGCTTGAGTCCCAGGCTTTTGGGATGGGCATTGGTCACCAAAACCAGCCGCAGCCCCAGCGACCGCACCGCATCGAGAAACTCGGTCACATGGGGCAGAACCGCGATCAATCCGGCGATTTCGGTTTTCATCGCCGCGATGTCCAGTCCCAGCACCTGACTCCAGTAATCCAGGCAATACCACTCCAGCCGGCCCTCCATCGCCCGAAACCGCGGCATCAGTTCCGCCTTGGCGTCCGCCAAACTCAGACCGTGGCGCTCGGCATAGCGCCGGGGCACGAATTCGAGCCAAAAGTGATTATCGAAATTGAGATCCAGCAGCGTGCCGTCCATGTCGAGAAACACGCTGCGCATGCGTTTCCATGGAATCATCGGTTACCATGTCCAGCTTGATTCATCGAAAGCCCAACCCAGTGAGTAGCCAAGGAAATCAGTCCATGCCCATCATGAAGGAGCCTTCCCGCCTGCTCGAATCGGTAGTCGCGCTGGCCAAGGAAGCCGGCCGGACCATCCTTGCGATCTACGACTCGGAGTTCAGCGTCGCACAGAAATCCGACCAGTCGCCCCTGACGATGGCGGATCTGGCATCGCACGAGCTGATTGTGGCTGGACTGGCTCGCCTGAGACCCCAATTCCCGGTGCTTTCGGAAGAGTCTACGGCTTCCGCTTTCAAGGACAGGAAGAACTGGCCTTCGCTCTGGCTGGTCGACCCGCTGGACGGCACCAAGGAGTTCGTGAAAAGAAACGGTGAGTTTACGGTTAACATCGCCCTGATCCATGAACACGCGCCCGTGCTGGGCGTCGTTCACGCCCCGGCGCTGGGACTGACTTATTTCGCCGCCGAAGGTTGCGGTGCTTTTCGCCAGCGCGGCGACCAAATACCGCAGAGCATCCGTGCGCGCGCCCGGGCACCGGCGCACCCCGTCGTCGTCGGCAGCCGGTCGCACGTGAATGCTGCGATGGAGACTTATCTGAACCGGCTGGGAGAATGTGAATTGCGGCCGATGGGCAGTTCGCTCAAGCTCTGTCTGGTTGCGGAAGGAACCGCCGATCTGTATCCCCGGATCGGTCCGACTTCCGAATGGGATACGGCAGCGGCACATTGCATCGTCACCGAGGCTGGCGGCGCGGTGACCGACCTCAAAGGCGCACCACTCGTGTACAACGCAAGAGACGGTCTGCTGAATCCTTACTTCCTAGTGTTCGGCGACAAGAGCCGTCCCTGGCTCGACTACGCGCAAGGAATCGAAGGCTAGGCGGCGTTCGCCCGGCGCTGGGGGTTGGCGCCGTAATCGTAGCGAACCTCGTCCCACACGCTGCGGACCCAGGCATGGTCGATGTGACGGTCGCCGCTTTTCAGCCAACGGACAATGTGGGATGCCACATTGGGGTAGATGACCCTAACTGCATGCCCGTTCCTGAGCCAATGTATCACCGATGCCCGCTCCAATTCCGGCATCACCGCACCGAGCTGCGTCTGTTCCAGCGCCAAGGCGTTGGAAAGCTGTTCCATTTGCGCTCTCAGCGGCTTCACTAGCAGCTTTTTGCCCATCTGTAAAGCCTCGCTCGCCAACTCGAATCCGGCATTACAGATCACCGAGCTGCAGTCGCGCAGGTCCTGTTGAAAGCCGGTCCGGGACAACTGCTTGATATGGATATGCTCGGGCCGGTCCCTGCTGACCGCTGGGCTGTAGACGTGGAATTCGTATTCGCGCAGGGGCGCCAATAGTGCCACAATCTCGCGGATATCCTCGAACGGGAGGTAGACCAGAACCTTGTGCTCTAGCACTGCCTCCGGTTCCGGCGGCGTTTCGATGATCGGTGGCAGGATCGGCTGGTCGAAATGATGCCAGTGCAAGCCCAAGCCGACGCTGGCCGGGGCAAAATACTTGAGCACGGTACGCGCGAAAATGTCGTCCCCGGTCTTGGGGATGGGATAGTTGAATGCGTACTGATGGCCGATGCCGATGATTTCGCGCTTCTGCAACCTGGCCGCCCAAGCGGTGACCGGCTCGAAATCGGTGATGACCAGATCGTAATGAGAGAGATCCAGCGTCCGGACGTCGCGGATGAAGCGGATGACGTCATTCTGAACCGAGGTCTTCAGATAGGAGACCCGTCCGGCCTTGGTCGAAAACGTCAGTCCTTTGCGCCACAGATAGTCGCCAAAAACCGCCATTTCGAACAGGTGATCCCAAGGGCGGCCGGTAAACAGATAGGTCACATCGAAGCCGGCCGCCTGGAGCACGGGCGCCATCACCCGCGCCCGCGTGATATGGCCGTTACCCGTGGCCTGGACGCCGTAAAAGATTCTCACGTCAGAAAGACTCCCACACTGAGGAAAGCGACGCTCGTACCCATGGCCAGCCCCACGAGCACATCGGTGGGAAAGTGGACACCCAGGAAAATACGCGACAGCCCCACCGCAGCGGCCCAGCCGTATAATGCCGGCAACCAGGCCGGATGAGCACTGGCGACCACCGTCGCCATCAGGAACGCGCCGGAGGCGTGGCCGGAAGGGAAGCTGAACCGGTCGGATGGAATGATAAAGCTGTGGTAATCCCGGATCGCCGCGGCAGGCCGGTCGCGGCGCAGGCCGTTCTTGACCATAAAATACAGCGGCCGCTCGATCGCGAACGCCAGCAGAGCGGCTTTCAGCAAAGCCAGGTTCAGATCGTCGCCGCTGGCGAACCAGTAAAAGCCGAGCAAAGCATAGAGATAACCGTCGCCGGTGCGCGAAATCCAACGGCTGCACCGAGCGCAGAGCTCCAGATGCTTGCGGTTCATGAACCAGATGAACATGAATACGTCGCAACGGTGAATCGCCTGGATCAGCTTCATGACAACGCTCCGGGAAACGAACGCTCCAGCCAGGATAAGGAATGAGCATGACAGCTAGCGGTCGCTACGGTGACAATTCGATGAACACACAGCCCGGATCGACGGGGAAGAAGGTGGCGCTGATCACCGGAGCGGCCCGAAGAGTCGGGGCGGCCATTGCCGCCCACCTCCATGAGCGGGGCTACCGCGTCATCGTGCACTACCACCGCTCGGAAACGGATGCCTTGATGCTTTGCGAAAGCCTCAATCGCCGCCGAAACGATTCCGCCACCGCCGTCGGAGCCGATCTGCTGGACCTCGAAGCCCTGGCTCCGCTGGTGGAAACGGCAGCCGGACACTGGGGCCGACTCGACGCCCTGGTCAACAATGCCTCGACGTTTTACCCCACACCAATGGGATCGGTAACCCACCAACAATGGGACGAGCTACTCGGCAGCAATCTCCGTGCCCCGTTTTTCCTGGTCCAGCACGCCATGCCCTGGCTGTCGGCCAACTGCGGCTGTGTGGTGAACCTCGTCGATATCCACGCCGACAGACCGCTAAAAAACCATCCGGCCTACACCATCGCCAAGGCGGGACTGGTGGCGCTGACGAAGTCACTTGCGAGGGAACTGGCACCGGCCATTCGCGTGAATGCGGTGGCGCCGGGTGCGATCCTGTGGCCCGAGCGCGGCACCGATGCGGCAATGCAGGCCGAAATCCTGCGTCGCATCCCCTTGGGACGGCCCGGCACTCCGTTGGACATCGCCAAGACCGTCGCCTGGTTCCTCGACCAGGCCCCCTATGTCACGGGACAGGTACTCGCCGTGGATGGTGGCCGCAGCCTGGCCGGTTAGGAATGCCACGGCGGGCGGATGCGCGCCTGTCGCAAGCCGGTCTTGTCATAATGATCCCAAAGCTCCCGAAAACTCACCCCCAGGACCGGATGCTTCAAATCCGGTGCAATTTCCGCAAGCGGCTCAAGCATGAAGGCGTATTCGGTCAGCTCTTTGCGCGGAAGCTTGAGCTTGCCCTCACTGACGACCGCGTCGCCGTAGAGTAGAAGGTCGAGATCCAGCGTCCTTGCGCTAAACTTCCTGGACTCGCGGGTGCGGCCGTGATCCGCCTCGATCCGCGCCAGAGCCCTTGCGACGTCGGCGAGCGGCAGCTCCGTTGTGAATCCCACCACCAGATTGTAGAAGGGATCGCCCTCGAACCCGACGGCGGCCGTTTCGTAGACGCTGGACACGCGCAGTGTCCCGAAAGCATCCCGCAGTGCCGCGAGCGCCGAAGGAATATGCCTATCCCGGTCGATATTGCTGCCGATGCTGACGAAAACCTCAGGCATCGGCCGGCTTTTCTCCACGCTCGATCAGGACGCCGACATCGCTGGCGCCGCGAATGGCGCCGCGCTTGTTCAGAGTGACGCGCACCCAGGGAATCGAGAATTCGTTCAGCAGAATGGCCGCGACCTTCTCGGCCAAGGTTTCTACCAGAAAAAACTGGCTGTTCTCGACGAATTCGATGAGGCGCTTCGACACCGCCTTGTAGTCGAGCGCATGGGCAATGTCATCGGTCTCCGCCGCCCGGCGTATGTCGGTCGCCATTTCGAGATCTAACACCACGGTCTGCCGGATCTCCCGCTCCCAGTCGTAGATGCCTATGATCGTCTCGATCTGCAGGCCTCGCAGAAATATAATGTCCATTTCCGGCCTCTGTCGGTCGCGCGTTCAAGACGGCCATTCGTAACATAGAATTCAAATTCATGACAACTGCGGAGCACTCATGTTGGTCGAATGGCTGCTGATTCCCTTGGCCTATCTGCTCGGCTCGGTTTCGAGCGCGGTCATCATCAGCCGGACCCTGGGATTGCCCGATCCGCGCCAGGAGGGCTCGAAAAATCCAGGCGCCACCAACGTGCTGCGCCTGGGAGGCAGACGGGCCGCGATCCTGACCTTGCTGGGTGATGCTGCCAAGGGGCTGATTCCCTTGCTCGTCGCCAAAAGCATGGCGGTTTCCCCGCCGTTGCTGGCCGCGATCGGTTTCGCAGCGTTCGTCGGGCATCTCTACCCGGTGTTTTTCCAGTTCAAAGGCGGGAAAGGCGTGGCAACCGCCCTGGGCGTGCTGCTGGGATTCGCCTGGCCGGTGGGTATCATGGCGCTCCTCACCTGGATCGGCGTGGCTGCACTGTTCCGGTTCTCGTCCCTCGCCGCGCTGGCGGCAGCGGTGCTCGCCCCGGTCTACGTGTGGTTCTGGTTGGGCTCCGCCGAACTGGTGGTCGCGACGATGTTCATGTCCACCCTGCTCGTCTACCGCCACAAGGGCAACATCGAACGTCTGCTCAAGGGCGAAGAAGCTCGGCTCGGCGGCGCTAAACAGCCGTAAGCGTTTCCATCGCCCAACGCGCCTTCGCTTCAATCACGGACGGTTCGAACTGCCCCGCCAGAAGGCGCCGGCAACCGGCGAAGGCGATCATCGCCCCATTGTCGGTACAGAATTCCGGCCGCGGAAAATAAACCCGGCAGCGCTCGCTTTCGGCCATCGCATGGAGTTCCTTTCTCATGGCCTGATTGGCACTCACCCCCCCCGCGACGACCAGCCGCCCCAACCCGGTTTCCCGCAGCGCCCGACGGCATTTCAGCACCAGCGTATCGACGACGGCCGCCTGGAACGCGCAGGCGATGTCCGCCTTGTCCTGCGGCGTCCCCGGCAGTGCGGCAAGCACGTTCAACGCGTGAGTTTTGAGTCCACTGAAACTGAAATCGAGACCCGGCCTGTCCGTCATCGGACGGGGGAAATGGAACCGTTCGGCGCGTCCTTTCTCCGCGAGGCGGGCCAAAGCCGGCCCACCGGGATAGCCCAGCCCAAGAAGCTTTGCGGTTTTGTCGAAAGCCTCCCCGGCCGCATCGTCCAGCGACTCACCCAGCACATGGTAGGACCCGATGCCACGCACCTCGACCAGCAGGGTGTGTCCGCCGGACACGAGGAGAGCGACGAAAGGGAATTCGGGAGGCTCCGGTTCCAGCAGCGGCGCAAGCAGGTGGCCCTCCATGTGATGGACCGCGACGGCTGGGACGCCCCAGGCCCAGGCGAGGCTGCGGGCCACGGCGGCACCGACGAGGAGCGCCCCGATGAGGCCCGGTCCGGCCGTGTAGGCGATCCCGCCGATTGCGGCACGCTGGACTCCCGCAGTCGCCAGCACTTCGCGGACCAGCGGCAGGAGTTTGCGCAAATGGTCCCGCGATGCGATTTCCGGCACCACGCCCCCGTATGCCGCATGCTCGTCGACCTGGCTGTAAAGCTGGTGCGCCAGCAACCCCTTGCTCGAGTCATAAAGCGCAACGGCGGTTTCGTCACAGGAAGTTTCGATGCCTAAGACCAACACGGCTCTTTTTGCGTTACCCTGTGGTCCGGGTATAATGCGCCATTTATTCAAGAGGCGGCCGGACTCCGGCCATTTTTCCAAGAATCCATTTGAACTGTTTAGGATGCTACATGCCGTCGATTAAGATCCGCGAGAACGAACCTTTTGAAATTGCCATCCGCCGCTTCAAGCGCGCCTGCGAAAAGGCCGGCGTCCTGTCGGAAGTGCGCCGCCGCGAATATTACGAAAAGCCCACCGAGGAACGCAAACGCAAAGCGGCAGCAGCCATCAAACGGCATCTGAAAAAGCTCTCGCGCGAACGCTTTGCCCTGCAAAACCTGCGCAAGGGCCGCCCTCAGCAATAAACGGGTCAATCCGCAACGCACACATGGCTGAGCAAGACGCGAGTCTGAAAGAACGCCTGCAGAGTGACATGAAAGCGGCACTCAAGTCAGGTGAAAAAGAACGCCTGGGTACGATCCGCCTGATCCTCTCCGCCGTCAAGCAAAAGGAGGTCGACGAGCGCATCCTGCTCGACGATGCGCAAATCGTAATGGTGCTCGACAAGATGGCGAAGCAGCGGCGCGAATCCATCGCCCAGTACGAAGCCGCAGGTCGCAATGATCTTGCGGCCATCGAGCAGGCAGAACTTGCGATCATCCAGGCATACCTTCCTCAGGCCCTGAGCGAAGCAGAGGTCTCGGCCATACTGCAGGCTGCCATCGAGGAATCCGGCGCAAAAGGCATCGGCGACATGGGAAAGGTCATGGCCCTGGCCAAGCCGAAGCTGCAGGGACGGACCGACATGGCCGCAGCCAGCGCGCGGGTCAAATCACTGTTGAGCTGAGCTCGCGTTTCCCACCGATCGGGCAAGGACAAGCCGGTGGGAACCCCTCCCCCAATGGCCGGCCGACTCCCTCGCGAATTCATCGACGACCTCATAGCGCGCATCGATATCGTCGATCTCATCGACGCGCGCGTCCCCTTGAAGAAGTCGGGTTCCAACTTCATGGCCCGATGCCCATTCCATTCGGAAAAGACGCCCAGTTTTTCCGTCAGCCGGGAAAAGCAGTTCTACCATTGCTTCGGCTGCGGCGCCCATGGTAATGCCATCAGCTTTCTGATGGATTACGAACGCCAGAGCTTCCCGGAAGCCGTGGAAACTCTGGCCGCGCTGGCGGGAATCGATCTGCCCAAAGCCACGGCTACCCCTGGAGCGAATCCCTCGGCTTCGCTCCAACTCCAACCGGTCTACGACATCCTGGAGCGGGCGGCAGGCTTCTATGTCCAGCAACTTCGTGACCATCCCGACGCCGAACAGGCCAAAGTCTACCTGCTCAAACGCGGCCTGACCGGTGAGATCGCTCGCCACTACGGGCTCGGCTATGCCCCACCGGGCTGGAACAACCTGCCGGCGGACTGGCCCAGAGCGCCCCTGATTCAGAGCGGCCTGATCATCGAGAAGGATCGCTCCTGCTATGACCGGTTCCGCCACCGCATCATGTTTCCCATCCGGGACCGGCGCGGCCGCGTCATCGGCTTCGGCGGCCGCACCCTGGGCGAGGAGACGCCTAAGTACCTGAACTCGCCGGAAACGGAGGTGTTCAAAAAAGGCAAGGAGCTATACGGCCTGCACGAGCTGTTGGAATCGGCCCCCCGGCCGCGGCGCATCCTGGTGGTCGAAGGCTACCTGGATGTCATCGCCCTGGCTCAGCACGGAGTCCACGACGCCGTCGCGACGCTCGGCACCTCCACGTCCACCGAGCATGTGCGCTTGTTGTTTCGTTTCACCAGGGAAATCGTTTTCTGTTTCGACGGCGATACCGCCGGCCGTAAGGCAGCCTGGCGCGCACTCGAAGCCAGCCTTCCGCTCTTGCAGGAAGGTCGTGAAATACGCTTCATGCACCTGCCGACAGGCGAGGACCCGGATTCGCTGATCCGCCAAGAAGGGCGCGAGGCTTTCGAGCGCCGCATCGGCCAGTCCTCGCCATGCTCGGATTACCTGTTTCGAACCCTACAAAGGGACCTGGATCTGCGCAGTGTCGAAGGACGCGCAACGCTGCAGAAACAGGCCCGTGAACTTCTGGACCGCCTCCCGGTCGGAGTATTCAAGACGTTGATGGAGCAGCGGCTGAGCGAACTCACAGGAGTGGTGAACCCAGCGCCCGCCTCTAAACCCGTCGAAAACCGCCCGCGCCATTCTTCCGGGCAGGTGCGCTCCCCTTCCGCATGGCGAAATCTGGTCACCCTTCTGTTGCATCAACCTCGGCTCGCGGGACTCATCTCACCAGAAATCCGAGCGCAGCTCACCAAAAACCCACGTGCCGGCCCGCTCATCGCACGCATCCTGGAATACACCGATCTGCGAAAAACTCCGACGCCGGGCATGCTGTTCGAATATCTGCGGGAAACACCAGAAGGCGAGCTGGCCCGAAACCTCTTGAAACGGGGACTGCTCACACCGGAAGAAGGGATGGAAAGGGAATTCGTCGATGCCCTCGACCGGGTAGGCGCACTGCTTCGCGACGAGCGGCTGAGCCAATTGATCGACAAGTCGAAGGTCGCTCAACTCACTGATAGTGAACGGGAAGAACTGCGGAAATTGACAGGAGGAAAATCTTGAAACTCGACTAACGCCGCCCCATCTTCTAAAATGGAAAGTTCTTCAGTTTCACCCACCCCTCCAGCGCGAGTTCGTTAATGACGCCAGAACAGCAGCAGCACCAGCTTAAGGAACTTATTGCTAAGGGCAAGATGCAGGGCTACCTCACCTTTTCCGAGGTCAACGATCATCTCCCCAGCGACATCGTCGATCCCGAGCAGATGGAAGACATCATCTGCATGATCAACGACATGGGAATCGAAGTCCACGAGGACGTCCCCGACAACGAAGACCTGATTCAGGACACCGCGGTGGTGGCCGAATCCGACGAGGATGAAGCCGCGGAAGTCGCCGCGGCGCTTGCCTCGTCCGTCGATACCGAACTTGGACGCACCACCGATCCCGTGCGGATGTACATGCGCGAAATGGGAACCGTGGAGCTGCTGACCCGCGAAGGTGAGCTGAGCATCGCCAAGCGCATCGAGGAGGGAATCAACATCGCTGCCAACGAACTGGTGCGGTTCCCAGCGGCCATGGAACGCTTCCTCAAGGCTTTCGAGACCGTCGACAACGGCGAGCTCAGGCTCTCCGATCTGATCTCCGATTTCTTCGATCCCGCCGCGGCGGATACGGTGGCAACCGAAGCCGACGCCGAAGCCGAAATCATCGATGAAGTCGATACCGGCCCCGACCCCGAACTGGTGAAAGAAAAGTTGACGGCTTTCCGCAAGCTGCACAAGGCAGCCGTCACCGCCCACCACAAGCACGGCTACAGCCACGAGAAAACGCAGAAGTCTTTCGATGCACTGGCCGTGGCCTTCATGGAATTCAAGAAGACCCCGCAGTTCTTCAAGGAACTGACCGATACGCTGCGCGACACGGTAGCGAAAATCCGCGAGCAGGAGCGCGCACTCATGGACATCTGCGTGACCAAGGGGAAGATGCCCAAGGCGGAGTTCATCGCGTCGTTCAGCGGCAGCGAAACCGATATGGGATGGCTCGACCGGGTGTGCGATCCTACAAAACCCTATGCGGCTGCGATCAAGGCCCATGCGGAGGAAATTCGCCGGATTCAGGCCAAACTCGCTCAAATCGAGAAGGAAAACAGGCTCGACATCGCACTCATCAAAGATATCCATCGCAGAGTGTCCGCGGGGGAGAACCAGGCACGCCTGGCCAAACGCGAAATGATCGAAGCAAACCTTCGCCTCGTCATCTCCATCGCCAAGAAATACACCAACCGCGGGCTGCAGTTCCTGGACCTGATCCAGGAAGGCAACATTGGTCTGATGAAAGCGGTGGACAAGTTCGAGTATCGACGGGGCTACAAGTTTTCGACTTATGCAACCTGGTGGATCCGCCAGGCGATCACGCGGTCCATCGCCGACCAGGCGCGCACTATCCGTATTCCGGTGCACATGATCGAAACGATCAACAAGCTCAACCGCATTTCGCGGCAAATGCTGCAGGAAATGGGGCGCGAGCCGACACCAGACGAACTCGCAGCACGCATGGACATGCCGGAAGACAAGGTGCGCAAGGTGATGAAAATCGCCAAGGAACCCATTTCCATGGAGACCCCGATCGGCGACGACGACGATTCGCATCTGGGGGACTTCATCGAGGACTCCCGCGTCCTATCGCCGGTCGAGCATGCAACCGTGGCCAGCCTGCGCGAAACCACCCAGCAGGTACTCGCCGGACTGACCGCGCGGGAAGCGAAGGTGCTCCGGATGCGTTTCGGCATCGATATGAACACCGACCACACGCTGGAAGAGGTCGGAAAGCAGTTTGACGTGACGCGTGAACGTATCCGCCAGATCGAAGCCAAAGCCCTGCGCAAACTGCGTCATCCGTCGCGGTCCGAGCAGTTGCGCAGCTTTTTGGACATCGAATAACGGACATCAAGTTCGGGCCCTTAGCTCAGTCGGTCAGAGCGAGCGACTCATAATCGCCAGGTCGTAGGTTCAAGTCCTACAGGGCCCACCATTTCAGAGTTTCACCCCGTCTCAAGACACCTCAGAACCCGCAAGCTACAAGGCTTTGCGGGTTTTTTGTTGTCTCACGGCATATCACCGGATAACATCCAGTACCATCATTCCCGCTGGTAGTCCTGCTGGTATCGACCATTTCCCGAGGTTCGATGCCATCAATCCGGAGCAATCGCCCATGCTGCAAGACATCGAGGCCCGCAAGGCCAAGCCGAAGGACAAGCCCTATAAGCTGGCCGACGAAAAGGGCTTGTACCTGTTCGTCACCCCACAAGGGGGAAAGCTTTGGCGGATGAATTACCGCATCGAGGGGAAGCAAAAGACCCTATCCTTCGGGCAGTACCCGGACGTCACCCTAGCCGATGCCCGCACCCGCCGCGACGACGCCCGCCGGCTGCTGGCACAAGGCATCGACCCCGGCGCCGAGCGCAAGGCGACCAAGACCGCCGAACGGGAGACATTCGAGGCCATCGCCCGCGAATGGCATGCGAAGTTTTCACCGTCATGGGCACAGACCCACGCCAAGCGCGTGTTGGAGCGGCTGGAGAACCACATCTTTCCCTATCTGGGGAGCAAGCCAGTTTCGGGGCTGACCGCGCCTATCATCCTGGCCGTGCTGCGGCGCCTGGAGGATGCCGGCAAGGCTGAGAGCGCCCACCGGATCAAGGGTATCGTCGGGCAGGTTATGAGGTACGCGGTCGCCAGCGGACGCGCTGAATCAGATCCGACGCAATCCCTACGCGGGGCCCTGGCGCCAGTCTCTAAGGTGCATCACCCGGCGCTGCTGGACCCCATCGAAATCGGCAAGGTGCTGCGCATCCTGCACGGCTACAGCGGCACACCGGAAGTACGCGCAGCCTTGCGACTGGGCCCGCTGGTATTCGTCCGGCCGGGTGAGCTGCGTACCATGAAATGGGAAGACCTGGATGTGGAAGCCGGCGAGTGGCGGTTCACCCTGAGCAAGACCCAAACGCCGCATATCGTGCCGCTGTCTGGCCTGGCGCTGGAGATCATCGAGGAGCTTCGACCGCTGACCGGCCGAGGCGTCTACGTCATGCCTTCGGCGCGGTCACCGTCCGGTATCAGGCCTATGTCGGAAGGCGCCGTGCTGGGGGCGTACCGCGCACTCGGGATCACCAAGGATGAACTTGTCGGTCACGGCTGGCGGGCGACGGCGCGTACGCTGCTGGTGGAAAAGCTGAGCTTCCGGGTGGACATCGTGGAGCAACAGCTTGGGCATGTGGTCCGCGATCCGCTCGGCCGCGCCTACAACCGGACCACGTTCCTTGATGAGCGCAAGGCGATGATGGAGACCTGGAGCAGATACCTTGAAGGGCTGCGCACCGGGGCCGAGATTATCCCGATCCGGCAATTCATGGCCTGATACACTGAGTTCACCACGCCTAGCCCGGCCAGGCGACAAGCGGGACACCTTCACCCGTTGGCGTGGTTCCTATCTTGAAGGACTGCCTTTGAAGGAGGGCGAATGGACGACCAGCCAGAAGACCATCTGCGCCAGCTCAAATATCTTCCGTTGCATGCCGGCCTGAAGTGCGATGTGTACCACCGTGGAATGACCCACGTCCGGAGGATGAGCCTTGCCGCTGAAGTTATCTGCCGTGAATTTGAGGCCGGTAACGTCTCGCCAGAAGCCCTGGAGGCATTTAGCGCCTATGCCGGGCAGCTCTATGCGGCGCTGAATCCAAGCGCCCACATTTCAGCCAGGGCGAAGCACAGCCGCAACAAGCTGGCCGAACCCGTAAAAGATTTCGTGGCCACCAGATATGAGTCTGGCAAGCCCTGGAAGAGCAAGCGCCAGGCCGCAAAGAAAATTCATGTGGAGGTTGAACGGCTGATCGAAACAGGCGAGCTTCCCCGAGTGCTATCGCCGGATCGGGCGTTTCAAACTATCTACGATTGGGTTCGCAAGCCAGGGTAGTGCGCGACGCGTCGCGTATACGTTTCACGTCGCGCATCGTAGCGAGGTTATAGCCCGCCAAGTCATCCTTTCATCGCACACCAACAGGCAAAAGGAGCCTAAGCGATGAAAGACAACCTACTTCCTCAAACCGGCTTTGTCCGCCAGGCCGATCTTGTCGGCACCCGCGCCCGGCCGGCGACACGGACCAAGAAGGCCCGGCCGGCGACCAAGGGCATTCTTCCCGTGAGCGCTCCGACATTGTGGCGCATGATCCGAGACGGCCGGTTTCCAAGGCCGGTCAAACTCTCGCCCGGCGTGAGCGCCTTCCGCGTCGAGGACGTCCGGAACTGGATGGAATCTCAGGGCAAGGAGGCCGCATGATCGCCTTCGCCTACTACGACACGCCCATGAAGCCCAGCCGGCGCGATCGAAAGCCAAAGCGAGGGTGGCGAAAACGACGAAGCCCGCGGGCAGGCGGGCTTCATCTTCGGACGGCGAGCTTGGGGAAGGGCTCACCGGAAAGCATAAGCCCGGCTCCCGCTTTCGGCAAGGCTTCCATCAAGAAGTCTGATAATAGGCCCGCACGATCCGCTGTAAGCTGTTTCCCGTTCCCCATGCGCACATGGGGGCAGGCTTGGCGGCCTGAGCGGAAGCGGCAATCAGCCGCACAGCATTCGCAATGCGGCTTTTTTGCGTCTGGCGTCTCCCTCTATGGGCGGGCCGGATGGGAGAGCCGCAAGGCTCTGCCGGTGCTTCCCCGGTCCGCCAACCTGTCCGGTACCGTCCACCAGCTTGGCGGCTGGCGGGCGGTTCGTAATCCGAACCGAAGGAAGCACATCATGAACCACCCCACCCTTGGCGAAATCCGCCCGAAAACCCTCGCCCGCTGCGATGCCGACCAGCTCGACAGCGAGGTTTTCCAACTCGCCGACCGTCTGGAAAACCTCGCCATTCTCTGCCGGCAACTGACCGAGTATTACCCGAGCGTCCGCGACTTGAAGGCCGTCGAGCGCAACGTCAAATCCGCCCATGCGGCGCTGGAGAAAGCGAAATCTCCGACCCGAGGGCTTTGGAATCTGAGCACGGAAACCGCCGCCACGGAGGGCCGGTAATGAGCGCCGATACCTTTCACGAAACCACCAACCAGGTAATCAATCGGGTCACGGCCTGGACCCTCGCGGCCGTCGAGCTTCTCGAGATCGCCGACCGCCACCCCGAGCAGCCCGGCGCCCGCGATCCCGAGCGCCTTCGCGTCATCGCCGATACGCTGGCGGACGTTTCCGCAGAGCTGCGCAACCTGGTCGTCGAAGGGGGTGCAGCATGAGCCGCGAATTCTTCAACGGTACCGCGCACTCGACACAAGCAATCCGAGCCCTGCTGAGGGCCCGGTTCGGCGATGGGAACTTCCGCATTGGCAGGTCCGGGGCGATCTACGTGCGTGCCGTCCAGGCGAACGAGAAAAAGCCGCGTTGGCTGCTTTTCGGAGACATCGGCGCGACCGACACCGAGCGGAGGCTTGACCGGCTGGCGGCCGAGTTCGGCGAGGGCTCAAGTGGCGGGCACGGCCATGCGTAGCGCACAGGTTGAGAGAGCAGACACCCGGCCCGAGGCGCTGCCCGTCGATTTCGACGCGATCCCGCCAGAACTGAAGGAACGCCCCCGCTGGTGCGTCTGGCGCTACGAATGGGACGCCGGCAAGAACCGATGGATCAAACCACCAAGGTCCGTGATCCCGCCCAACCAGGCTATCAGCGTGAACGATCCGGGGCCCTGGGGATCGTTTGAGATGGCCCGCCAGGCGTACGAGCGGGGCGGATGGAGCGGCGTTGGCATCCTGCTGGACGGCGACGGCATCACCGCCTTGGACCTGGACAAGTGCATGGATCCGGCTACCGGCGAACTGACGGAGGATGCCGGTGCGGTGCTGGCCGAGTTCGACGGCACCTACACCGAGCGTTCACCGTCCGGCCGCGGTATCCGTGCCCTGTGCCGTGGCAGGCTGGCAAGGGACGGCCACAAGTCGGCGGAGCATGGTTTCGAGGCTTACCAGAAAGGCCGATACGTCACGATCACCGGGCAGGCCATGTGCCCGCCTGGCACCGGCATAGACGACGCTCAGGAGGCCCTTGATTGGTTCCTGTCCACGTACTTCCCGACCGACCGCCAGAACACCGCCGACCCAGCCAGACCGATTGCCCCCACCTGTGCGCCAGAGGATGCAGCCAACCAGGCCGGCCCGAGCGATGAGGACGTCTTGAGCAAGGCCCGAAGCAAGTCGGAGTTCGTGGCGCTGTTCGATGAGGGGAACCTTGACCAGTTCGGCGGCGACCACTCAAAAGCGGACTACCGGCTGATGTGTTATCTGGCGTTTTGGACCGGACGGAATACCGACCAAATGGCGCGGCTATTCCAGGCATCGGCGCTGGGCCAGCGAGGCAAGGCCAACCGCCCGGACTATCTCGGGCGGACCATCGAGGCGGCGCTGTCCAGAACCAGCGAGGCGTATGCCTGGAACACAGGGGTGGTATCTGATCCGTTCGACTTCGGCGAAGACGGCGACCAGGGCGGCGGGTCTACCGCCCTGCCCGGAACCGGCAAAGCCCAAGCGCTCAAGATGGTCGAAATCATCCACGCCGAATCGATCCAGCCGAAGCCGATCCGATGGCTTTGGCGCGGCTGGCTGGCGCGGGGCAAGCTGCACGTGATCGCGGGCGCACCCGGCACCGGGAAAACTTCAATAGCCCTGGCGCTGGCCGCGACCATCACCACGGCCGGACGCTGGCCGGATGGATCGGCGGCCGAGCCGGGAAACGTGCTGATCTGGAGCGGCGAGGACGACCCGCACGACACACTCGTTCCCCGCCTACTGGCTGCCGGGGCGGATCGGTCACGCTGCTATTTTGTCGGCGACGTGGCGGACATGGGGGAGCGGCGGGTATTCGACCCGGCGAAAGACATGGCGGCGCTGGCCCAGGTAGCCAGGCGTATCGGCGACATCCGGCTGATGATCGTTGACCCTATCGTATCGGCAGTATCCGGCGACTCCCACAAAAACGCCGAAGTTCGCCGCGGGCTGGCTCCACTGGTGGAGCTGGCCGGCAAGCTCGATTGCGCCTTGCTGGGCGTCTCGCACTTCAGCAAGGGAACGGCCGGCCGTGATCCGTTGGAGCGGGTGACCGGCTCGTTAGCGTTCGGGGCGCTGGCCCGGATCGTGTTCGCGGCGTTCAAGGAGTCCGAGGATGATGGCGGGGGCCGGGTGTTCTGCCGTACCAAGTCAAACATCGGTCCGGATGTTGGCGGCTTCCGCTATGACCTTCGCACCGACGAGCTGCCGGGGTTCCCCGGCGTCGAGGCGTCGTCCGTGCTGTGGGGCGAAGCCGTGGACGGATCGGCGCGGGACCTGCTGGCGAGGGCTGAAGCGGTCACCGACCCCGACGAGCGGACAGCCGTGGGCGAGGCTTGCGGCTTTCTTCAGGCATTGCTTGCTGATGGGCCGGTATCGTCAAGGGCGGTTAGAAGTGAGTGCGAAGGAGCGGGGCACGCATGGTCAACGGTGCGCCGTGCCCAGAAACAACTCGGCGTTATCGTCTCGAAGGGAGGCGGACGTTTTGGCGGCGGCAAGCAACAATGGACATGGGCGCTGCCGGACAGAAGGTGCTCAAAAAACCCAGAAGATGCCCGTCAAAAAACGTGGGCAACTTCTGGGAGTGATGAGCACCTTGTGGAAGGTGACCAAGATGCTCAAGGCATGGACACCTTCTGCAATGATGAGTCACCGGAGACGGCCAAAATTTACCCCTGGAGCAAGGAGGCAGCCCGATGACCACCCGAGCGAAACACCGCGCCGATCCGGCGCACAGGAGGCCGGGTATGCTGACACCAGACCGCTTGCGGCGGCTACAGGGCGAGTTCCCGGAATGGCAGGTACGAATGCTGCCCGGCGGCGCTATCGCGGCCAGACCGCCACGGTACGCGGACTGGGGCGCATTCGGACGGCGGCTGGACGAGCTGGCAGCCTTGCCGGTCTGGGCACCCCCTGTGTTCCATGTGATCCAGAGACCGCCTGAACCGAAGAAGTGCAAGGACTGCCGATGGTTCGCCTTGAAGCCGGGACGGCGCTGGATGGGGCGTTGCCAGCTCCATGACTTCGACGTGACGGCCGGCCGCCGGCGATGCTGGCGGGCCGAGCATCCACCCACCCAAGGGCAGGAGGCCGGCCATGCTGAGCGCCAGGCAGCAAAAAGGCCGACCTGATTGCTCAAGCCGGCCTTCCCGTCATTCCCATGAATCGCGACACTCGCCAATCAGTCTCGAATCTGATGGGCGGACCTTGAGGATACCATGAATCGAGAATTTGACGACCCCAACAACCCGGCCTGTAAACTCTGCCGGGACTGCGAAATCTATTTCAAACCCGTCCGTCCGTGGCACGTGCAGTGCCCGAACTGCTGGCGCATCGAGCTGAAAACATCCGCCCATAGCCTGCATCAAGGAGATCGGGACCGCCTTGACCATGCCGTGCTCGAGCTTGATTTCGTCCCGGCGGTAGGAGGCCCGTACTTCAAGGGCACGCCTATCACCGAACTGAGCGATGCCGCCGCCTGCTACCTGTTCAGGCGATGGCTTAGGCAGGAGCGGGACCGGATCGCCCGAGAACACGACACAGCGGCCCGCCGGCGCAGTATCCGTGCCGTGCCCGATCCGGACGACGATCCGCCGCCCAAGGCGGCATGATCCTTCCACCCCGCCCACCATAGGAGTACACCATGAAACCCCTGCGTCCAACCCACCCGTCCGCCACCGTGAGCGTCGGCTCGACGCCCGCCGTCATGGCCCACCTGGCAGCGAAACAGGGCAGCACCAGCCTTGCCCCAGTCAAGCCGGTGAAAGCCCCGCCAGCGGTCCCACAGCCGGTACAGAAGCCGGTCGATCTACAAGCCCTGCTGCGAGGATTGCACGAACTGCGGTGCGAGCTTCGAGAGTTCCAGGGCAGGCCGATGAGCGAGCACGAGAAGGCCATGCACCGCGCCAAGCTGGGCGTCACGCCGCTGCCGGGTGAACCGGTCGTGATTCACGTCCCACGCTGACCGCGGCGCACGAAAAAGCCCCGGAGGCCGAAGCCTGCCGGGGCTGATCCCGTATGCGCGGTTATCGTACCGCCGGCATCACGCCGATTCCACCTCTGCCTTGAAGACCGCTTCGGCGGCTTTCGCCTTGTCGCGGTACTGGACGTACATGTGGACGGGTGATCCGTACTGGTGCAGTTTTTCAGAACATGCCAGCACGTCTTGCGGGAACATTTTGCTGTCTATCACCAGACGCGGAGCCATCAGCGGATCCGTGTCCCTGAAAATGAATGCCTTGTCCGAGAGCCGGCACAGGGCGTAGAGCTTCATTGCGGATTCCTCGACCTGCTTGAGCAGGCTTTCGTAGTTCTCGGCTTCGGCGCGGGCAAGTTCGAGATAGTGCGTCTTCGTGGCGGCCGCCAGCTCTTTCCCGAGTTCCTTCAAAGCGGCCTTCTCCTGGTCGATAAGGCCCGCCACCGCGGTCGAGTTCTTCGCCGGAGCCATGTCCACGGCGGCGATGCGGCCTTTCAGTTCTTCGGCCAGGGCAGAAGCCTTGCCCGCCACTTTCTCGTTCACCGCGCGGCCGACAAGCCGGTCCAGCTCGACTGTCTGAAGCTGTTCGTTGACCTGAGCCAGCTCGGCCTCGAGCGCCCCGCGTTCGGCCGATCTGGCTGCGGCCTGTTCGCTCAAGTCGGCATGGATGGCCTGGAGACGTTCGACTTCGGCCTGGCCGGCTTCGATTTTGCGCTTGAGTGCGGAAACCTGTTCGATCATGATATTTTCCTTTACAAAGGTTATAAAAAGCATTCATATGATACCATTTTGGTATAACAAACCTAGAGGTTAATGATGACCAGTGATCTGAAATTGAACCGGCGGCAGACTGCCTTTGCGGAGCACTACGCGAAGTCTGGTAACGCCACGGAGGCAGCGCGGGCGGCAGGGTATTCGGAGCGGTCGGCAAACCGGATCGGACCGAAATTGTTGTCAGATGTTGGTATCGCGGCCTACGTCGAGGAGCTGGCGGAAAAGTTGCGATCGAAACGCATCGCCGATGTGGTGGAGCTGCGGGAGTTCTGGACCGGGATCATGCGCAATCCAGCCGAGGAGACGCGGGACCGCATCAAGGCGGCCGAGCTGCTGGCAAAGTCGCTGGGGCTGTTCCTGGAGAAGGTCCAACTATCCGGCCCGAACGGCGCACCGTTGGGTCCGCCGCCGAACCTGGTCATCAATTTCGTGCCGGCAAAGGACGGCATGCCCGTGATCGAGGCCACACCATGACTCGGGAGGATCGGCTGGCGGCGCTGGAGCCGAGGGCATCGCTTGAGATGCTGGTCAAGGCCGCCGAGATGGAGCAGGAGGCCGCCAGATTCCGGCGCACGGCCTTGGAGACCCTGGCCCGGTATCGGCTGGCGGACTGGGAGCATGGGGCAAGGCTGCTGGGGCTCGACCCGGAGGAGGTCCGGCGGATGATCGAGCAGACGGAGTGATAGACGTCTACCCCCACCCGGAAGGCCCGCCATCGAGCGGGCTTTTTTGTATCATCAAGGATCGCGGAGTTTCACCTAAGCGCCGAAGGAATTATGGTATTTCTGATGGTATTTGAGGAAACGCGACGAGCCATTGGCCTATGAATCCTTGGCTGTGCCGGATTGTTCAGTAGCTACAGGGCCCACCATATTTTTCATAGCGCATTGATAGATAAAGGTATTTTCAAGGCTTCGTGTCGCAACCCGCCCGGTGGTCCATCAACCGGGCGCAGCGACGTGAGCCACGATGCCCGAAAATCGCGCACCTACGACCCGCTTTCGCGACGACGACCATCACAAAGGCCGCGGTTCTCGATCGGTGCGATCCTGCACTGATGCACTCTTCGACGGACGCATCCCCCTCGCCCTTGTCCGACAGAGAAGGACGACGGACAGCAGGCCAGAGTTACGGCGGCGAATCAAAAAACCAAAACGGCGGGATACCGGACGAATTCAGGCACGCCCATTGCTGACGCTCCTGGGTGTTCCAAGGGGCACTGGATGGACGCCCTGGGTTCAGATCTGGGCTTCACGTTGCCAAAACGGCAATCGAAATCAAGCTGTTGCGCAATGATTCGGCTGGGGATTCTGGTCGGGGTGAGAGGATTCGAACCTCCGGCCACTGCCTCCCGAAAGCAGTGCTCTACCAGGCTGAGCTACACCCCGAAATCTGGCTGAACAGGTCAATAACCGCGATCGACCGCGAACCGTGCAAGAGCGATCAAGGCGTCCTTGTAATCGCCCTCAGGAAGATGGGTAACATGCTCGATGGCTTTGTTCGCAGCATCCCTGGCACGCCGCTCAGTATACGAAATTGCATCGGTCGACTCAATCACTGCATACACTTTTTTGAAGTGTTCCCGCTCGCCCTGTTCTATCGCTTGCCGCAAGAGGTCGGCATCCGCGCCGGCGGACTGAGACAGCGCATAGATCAAAGGCAGTGTCGGCTTACCTTCGGCAAGGTCGTCACCAAGGTTCTTGCCCCACTCTTCGGGATCAGCCTTATAGTCCAACACGTCGTCCTTGAGCTGGAAGGCGATTCCGAGATATGTCCCATAATTTTTCAGGGATTCTTCGACTTCGTGCGATGAGCCGGCGAGCACCGCAGCAAGCTGGGCAGCCGCGCTGAACAATATAGCCGTCTTGCGGGAGATGACGTCCAGGTATCGTGCTTCATCGGTCGCCGGATTGTTGCAATTGAGCAGTTGCAACACCTCACCTTCGGCGATGGCGGTGGTGGTGCGCGACAGAATGTCCATCACGCGCAGGTTCTGGACCCGCACCATCAGCTCGAATGAACGCGAGTACAGATAATCCCCTACCAGAACACTGGCGGAATTGCCCCAGAGGGCGTTGGCCGAATCCTGCCCCCTGCGCAGCGCTGACTCGTCGACGACATCATCGTGCAGCAAGGTTGCAGTATGGATGAACTCGATGACCGCTGCCAGGGTGATATGGTGGTCACCCGGATAATCCAATGCCTTGGCCGAGAGCAGATGGAGCATGGGGCGCAGGCGCTTGCCCCCGCTGCCGACGATGTACTGCCCGATCTGATTGATGAGTACCACATCGGAATGCAGCTCCCGCAGGATCAAGCGATCGACCGCGGCCGCCTCGCCGTCGACGAGGCGACGGATACCGGCAAAAACCTCGCGGGAATTGCGAAGATCGGCGGACCCTGGATCGGAGACGGCTTGATTATTCATTGAGTTGTTATAGCGTGCCCGCCAACAAAAAAACCCACCCATGCTAGATAGTCATGGCTTGGGTGTCAAGGCGATCGCTCATGCGGGCGTTCTGTTGCCAGGACTGTACGAGTCGTCGCCAGCGTATCAACCGGCTGCAGTGACAGCGCATTCACCCAACACTTTCGACAACAGGGCGATGCCCCGCTCGATCTTTTCCGCCGTCGCATGGCTGAAATTCAGCCGCAAAGCCGGATAGCGCTGCTCCGTGACCGGGAAAAACGGCTCGCCCGGCATAAATGCCACGTCATGGTCCAATGCCACCTTGAGCGCAGCCAGGGTATCCGTGTTCTCGACCAGTCGCAGCCAGAAGAACAGTCCGCCGGCCGGCACCGACCAGTCCGCCAGGCCGCTGAAATGTCGCTCCAGGGCAGTCTGCATCGTATCTCGGCGTTCGGCATAGACACCGTTCATGTGCGCCAGATGCTTCCCGAAGTCGCTGGATGTCAGGAAGTGCGCCAGCCAAGCCTGACCGGTGCGGCCGGTGTGAAGATCACTCGATTGCTTGAGGCGGACGAGCCAGGGGAACAAAGCAGGCGATGACGCGAGGTAGCCGACGCGCAGTCCCGGCGCCGTGATCTTGGAAAAGCTGCCCAGATAGACCCAGGGGGCCCTTTCGAGATACGCGCAGACCGGCGTCCGGTCGCATGAGGTATAGACCAGATCCCGGTAGGGGTCGTCTTCCACCAAGGGGGTACCGGTCTCATCGAGCACCGCCGCGACGGCGCGACGTGCGGCATCGCTGTAGCAGCATCCTGAGGGGTTCTGAAAGCTGGGGATGAGATAAACGAAAGCGGGGTGGTGGCGGACGATGGCCGCTTTCAGCGCGTCAGGATCGATACCTTCAGCCTGCACGGGCATGCCGTGAAACTCCGCGCCATAGACCCGGAAGCATTGGAGCGCCGCGAGGTACGTCGGCGATTCCAGCAACACCGGCGTTCCTTCGTCGATGAAAAGCTTGCCGACCAGGTCAATACCCTGCTGGGAGCCCGTCGTCACCAGCACCTGTTCGGTCTGACACCGAAGCCCGAGGCCCGAGAGCCCTCGGGCTATCAACTCCCGCAACAAAGGCTCGCCTTCACTGGGACCGTATTGGCGGGAATCTGCGGCACAGGCGCCGAAATCCAGTTCCGGCATCAGCTCTTCCGCCGGCAAGCCGCCGGCGAATGAGATGACTCCAGGCCGCTGAGTGATTTGCAGAATATCCCGGATGAGGGAACTGGTGAGGCGTTCGATTCGGCGGGAAAGTCGATGTGTCATGAAAATCCGGTGTGGTTGCTCGAGCCAGTTCGGCTGGATGGTTTTGAAACAATTCGAGGCAAGTCCGCCTACGGCCCGGTCGAAAGACAAAGCCGTCGGCCCGCCAGTGTTCGCAAGCTTTTGACTATACAACATCATGGCTTGCAGCGCGGGAGCAAATGAGCCCGCGGCGCCCGTCTGCGCCCCACGAAGCAAGGGACAGAGGGCTGGAAATTTTGCGACGATATGAGAACTAAACGTGGTCTTGGCCGCGGAATTTGGTTAGTATTACGACCCGATTACGGAAGGCGAGGCCGTCAGGTGCCGCCTTCCGTTAGCGCCGCGTTGTAGCCGGGCTGGTACCGGTGGGTCGACGGGCAGAGGGATACGACAGCAGTCACTCGGCTCCAGACTCCACACAACGATAACTACGATACCCGAGGAGACTCAGTCGATATGAAAATTCAGAATGTCCTGTCCAAGTTCGCCGCTTTAGTGGTCGCCGGCTCGTTGAGCTTCGGCGCTTTCGCCGCGGAAGATGCCGCTGGCGTGAAGAAAGCCACCGAAGAAGCACTCAAGGCGTCCCAGGAGGCGCTGGAACAGGCCAAGAGTGGCCAGAAGGATGCAGCCATAGCCAGCGCAAAGCTCTACCGTCAGAAGGCGAAGGAAATCACCGGCGCCGGTGCAGGCATGTCTCTGCAGAAGGCCATGGGAGCTGCCAAGGAAGCCGCGACGGAGCTCGAAGCTGGCAACAATGCCGCCGCCATCGAGAAGCTGACCGACGTCGTGAACCGCATGACGGCCATCAACAACGAGACGAAGTAATCTCGTTGCATTTCCTCGGCGGCCATGCCCGCCGGAAAGGGAAGGCGGAGCGAAAGCGTTCCGCCTTTTTAATTCCGTTCACAGCCTGCCCCGACGTTTACGGCTCGTGTCGCACACCGGACAGGTATTCTGGCGCACTGGGTTCTGGATGGGCTTCCAGCCAGGCACGGAAACCGGCGAACACAGGCCAAGTGACCGTCTCCATGCCGCTCGCGGTCAGCAAGCCAATGCCGGCGAAGGCACGCTCCACCCAAGTCGGGCGAGTCTTCATCTGGAAGTCCCTCTGCAGGGCCTCCTCATCGTCGGCCATCACGGCATAAGTCAGTCGGGTATTGTGAAACGCCAAGGGCTGGGCCGGCCGGTCCGGCGTCACCGGCTCCATGCCGCAGCCTGCCAGAAAGGACGTCAGCGCCGAAACCGCTAGCATTGAAGGCTTTTCCACGATCATCTTCGGCATGAAGTTTGGTAATGCCAGGAAGCCTACCATGCATACCATGGTAAGGGGCAGATGTCGTTTGGAATTTCATCGATCGTGAATACGCTGACGCTTCTGACGAACTCTCGGCCGGAAGGTCCAATGCACACGCCATTTCCCTCGAAGGGACTTTATGCGATCACGCCCGCCCGGCTGCAGGGCGATGCGCTGCTTGCCGCCGCGGAATCCGCCATTTTCGGAGGCGCTGCCGTGCTGCAATACCGGCCCAAGTCGGGATCGGCGAAAGATCACTTGGCCGACGGGGGCCGGTTACTCAGCGCCTGTCGCGCCGCGGGCATTCCTTTGATCATCAACG
Organism: Methylococcus capsulatus; assembly: GCF_036864975.1. Classification (NCBI taxonomy): domain Bacteria; kingdom Pseudomonadati; phylum Pseudomonadota; class Gammaproteobacteria; order Methylococcales; family Methylococcaceae; genus Methylococcus; species Methylococcus capsulatus. Next base: position 870,429 of record NZ_CP104311.1, read on the forward strand.
ACAGCCCCTGGCTGGCAGCGGAGATCGGCGCGGATGGGGTACATCTGGGCAGGGACGACGGGGCGGTGACTGCTGCACGTCGTGTCCTCGGCGAGCGGGCGATCGTCGGCGTTTCCTGTTATGACTCGCTGGAGCGGGCGCTCCGGGCGGAAGCCGAAGGTGCGAGTTACGTAGCCTTCGGCACATTTTTCCAGTCCGCCACCAAACCTTCCGCCCCCCGCGCACGACTGGACACGCTGCGGGAGGGGGAAAGCCGTTTGCACATCCCCATCGTCGCCATCGGCGGCATCGACGCCGCCAACGCCAGCCAAGTCATTAGGGCCGGCGCCGACCTGGTGGCGGTCATCGAGGCCGTATTCGGGGCCGCGGACATTGCGCGTGCGGCTGCCGAGCTCCGCGGCCTTTTTCACGCGCCGGCGAAACGGCGACCGAGTCGCGGCGAGCACTGAATGACCGTTTTACACGATCCCATTGTCCTCAGGATAGAACGGCGGCATGATATCGGGTTAACGCTTTAATCAACCGAAGGGCCGAGAATCGCCATGATCGCAAGCAATCCATCCCTCCACTCCCAGTCCGCGGCCAACATGGATACCGATCCGGAGGAAACCAGGGAGTGGCTGGACGCGCTTGCAGCCGTCATCGAAACAGAAGGTGTCGAGCGGGCACATTTCCTGATAGAAAAGCTCGTCGATAAAGCACGCCGCTCCGGCGCGAACCTGCCTTACAAGGCCAATACGGCCTATATCAACACCATTCCACCGCACGCCGAGGCGCGCAGCCCGGGTGACGCCGGCATCGAACACCGTATCCGCTGCTATCTGCGCTGGAACGCCATGGCGATGGTGGTGCGGGCTAACCGGAAATCCACCGAGTATGGCGGGCACATCTCCAGCTTCGCTTCTTCGGCCACGCTCTACGACGTCGGTTTCAACCACTTTTTCCATGCCCCTGACCGCGACCATGGTGGCGACCTGGTGTTTTTCCAGGGCCATTCCGCGCCCGGCATCTACGCCAGGGCATTTCTGGAAGGACGGCTGACCGAGGAGCATCTGGACCGGTTCCGCGCCGAAGTGGGCGGCGGCGGGCTGTCATCCTATCCGCATCCCTGGCTGATGCCAGATTTCTGGCAGTTCCCGACCGTCTCCATGGGCCTCGGCCCGCTCATGGCGATTTACCAGGCGCGGTTCATGAAATACCTGGCCGATCGCAAGATCCTCCTGAATACCGAAGGCCGCAAGGTCTGGTGCTTCTGCGGCGACGGCGAGATGGACGAGCCGGAATCGATGGGCGCCATCGGCCTAGCTGGCCGGGAAAAACTGGACAACCTGATCTTCGTGGTCAACTGCAATCTGCAGCGCCTGGACGGACCGGTGCGCGGCGACGGCAAGATCATCCAGGACCTGGAGGCCGAATTCCGCGGCGCCGGCTGGAACGTCATCAAAGTGATCTGGGGCTCCCACTGGGATGCGCTGCTGGCGCGCGATACCAAGGGTCTCCTGCAGCAGCGGATGGAAGAGGTGGTGGATGGCGAGTACCAGACGTATAAGGCCAAAGACGGTGCCTATGTCCGCAAGCATTTCTTCGGCAAGTATCCCGAACTGCTGGAAATGGTCGCCAACATGTCCGACGAGGACATCTGGCATCTGAACCGGGGCGGTCACGACCCGCACAAGGTCTATGCCGCCTACGCTGCCGCAGTGGCGCACAAGGGGCAGCCGACGGTGATCCTGGCCAAGACCATCAAGGGCTATGGCATGGGGCGCGCCGGTGAAGGCCAGATGATCGCACATCAGCAGAAGAAGCTGGACGCCGACGCGCTCAGGGCCTTCCGCGACCGTTTCAACATTCCGATTCCGGACGACAAGGTGCACGAAGCGCCCTATTACAAACCGGCGGAAGACAGCCCCGAGATGATCTATCTGCACGAGCGCCGCAAAGCCCTCGGCGGTTACCTGCCGCAACGGCGGAAGGAGGCCCCCCATCTCCAAGTGCCCGAGCTGAGCATCTTCGAGACGATGCTGAAAAGCTCGGAGGACCGCGAAATGTCCACCACCATGGTGTTCGTCCGCCTGCTGTCGTCCCTGCTGCGCGACAAGGCGCTGGGCCGCTACGTGGTGCCGATCGTCCCCGACGAGGCCCGCACTTTCGGCATGGAGGGCCTGTTCCGGCAATACGGCATCTATTCCTCCGTCGGTCAGCTCTACGAGCCGCAGGATGCCGATACCGTGATGTTCTACCGGGAAGACAAATCCGGGCAGATCCTGGAGGAAGGTATCTGCGAAGCCGGTGCAATGTGCGACTGGATCGCCGCCGGTACGGCGTTCAGCAACCACAATGTGCAAATGATCCCGTTCTACATCTACTACTCGATGTTCGGCTTCCAGCGCGTCGGTGACCTGATGTGGGCGGCGGGCGACATGCAGGCCCGCGGCTTCCTCATGGGCGGCACCGCCGGCCGCACTACGCTGGCCGGCGAAGGTCTGCAACACCAGGACGGCCACAGCCACCTGATCATGGGCGCCATCCCCAACTGCATCACCTATGATCCGACCTTCGCCTACGAGCTGGCGATCATCGTCCACGATGGTCTGCGCCGGATGTATCAGGAAGGCGAAAACGTCTTCTACTACATCACGGTGATGAACGAGAACTACACCCATCCCGCCCTGCCGGAAGGGGTCGAGAACGGGATCATCAAAGGCTTGTACAAGTTCCGCGATGCCGGCGCGGATGAAAAGGTGCAGCTCCTCGGGAGCGGCACCATTCTGCGCGAAGTCATCAAGGCCGCGGAATTGCTGGAAGCCGATTACGGCATCAAGGCCGGCATTTGGAGCGCCACCAGCTTCAACCAGTTGCGCCGCGATGGCATGGAAGTCTCGCGCTGGAACCTACTGCATCCGGAACAGCCGCAGAAGACCAGCTATGTCGAACAGTGCCTGGCCGCAACCGGCGGCCCCATCGTCGCCGCCACAGACTACGTCAAAGCCTATCCGGACCTGATCCGGGAGTTCGTGCCCCGGCGTTACACCGTGCTGGGGACGGACGGCTTCGGCCGCAGCGATCGTCGATCAGCGTTGCGCCGGTTCTTCGAGGTGGACAGCCACTACATCGCATTCACGGCCTTGAAGTCACTGGCCGATGAAGGGGGCATCGAGAAAACCAAGGTGTCCGAGGCGATGACCCGCTGGGGCATCGATCCGGACAAAGCCAACCCCATTGGGTGCTGAGGAGGATAAGAACAACATGGCCCAAGAACAGACCGTCGTCGTCCCCGATATCGGCGACTTCAAGGACGTCGAGATCATCGAAGTACTGGTCAAGCCGGGTGACAAAGTCGCGGCGAACGACTCGCTGATCACCCTGGAGAGCGACAAGGCGGCGATGGAGATTCCTTCGCCCTATTCCGGGACCGTCACCGAAGTGCACGTGAGCGTCGGCAGCAAAGTCAGTATGGGGACGCCCATTCTGCAGCTCCGGGCCGATGAGGAGGCGGCGGCGTCCGCGGCGGTCGCACCTGCCGAACCGGCTCCACTCGAACCTGCCGCGGCACTTGCGGCCGCAGCACCGCTCCCTGCCGCCCCCTCTGCGGGCAACAACACCCAGGCAATCCCTGCGTCGGTGCCCGCTCCTCCGGCTCCGATGCCGGTCGCCGAGGAAGGCGCGGGCCCGGCCCACGCCAGCCCCGCCGTGCGTCGCTTCGCCCGCGAACTCGGCGTGGACGTAGCAAAAGTCCGCGGCACCGGCCCGAAAGGCCGCATCCTGAAAACGGACGTCCAGTCCTTCGTGAAACAAGCTGTCGCGAAAGCAGAACGGGTGGGCGGCAGCGGTTTTGCCGTGCCGGAGATGCCGGAAATCGATTTCGCCCAGTTCGGCCCAATCGAACGCCAGCCGCTGTCGCGAATCCAGAAGCTCTCTTCCGCCAACCTCCACCGCACTTGGCTCACTATCCCGCACGTCACCCAGCATGACGAGGCCGACATCACCGAGTTGGAGTCCTTCCGTACCGCTCTCAAGGCCGAATCGGTCAAACGCGATGTCAAACTGACCCTGCTGCCATTCATCATCAAGGCCGCGGTCGCCGCGCTGAAGGACTTCCCGCGCTTCAACGCCTCACTCGCTCCCAACGGCGAGGAGCTGATCCTGAAAAGCTACTACCATGTGGGCTTTGCGGTGGACACGCCGGACGGCCTGGTAGTGCCGGTAATCCGAGACGCCGATACCAAAGGCATCTGGGACATCGCCGCCGAACTCGCCGCCATCGGCGACAAAGCCCGCAGCAAGAAGCTGCGCACCGCCGATCTGCAGGGCGGCACCTTCACCGTCTCCAGCCTGGGGGGCATCGGCGGTACCGCCTTCACCCCGATCATCAACGCCCCCGAGGTCGCCATCCTGGGTGTCTCCAAGGCGCAGTTGCGACCGGTGTTCCAAGACGGCCAGTTCGTCCCGCGGCTGATGCTGCCCTTGTCGCTGTCCTACGATCACCGTGTGATCGACGGCGCCGACGGCGTCCGCTTCATCACCCATGTCAGCAGCCTGCTCGCCGACATGCGGCGGGTCCTGCTCTAACTGAAGAAGGAATATTCTCGATGGCTGAACCCAAGACGATTCACGCCGATGTCCTGGTGCTGGGCGGTGGGCCTGGCGGTTACACCGCGGCTTTCCGCGCGGCGGATCTGGGCAGGCAGGTGGTTCTGGTCGAACGCTATCCGACCCTGGGTGGCGTCTGTCTCAATGTGGGCTGCATCCCCTCCAAGGCTTTGCTGCATATCGCTCAAATCATCCACGAGGCCAAAGAAGCCAACGAGTTCGGCGTCCGCTTCGGCGCCCCGGACCTCGATCTGGACCGGATCCGCAGCTTCAAAGACAAGGTCGTCAAGACTCTGACCGGCGGGCTCGATGCACTCGCCAAACAGCGCAAGGTGACGGTGGTCCAGGGCACCGGCCGCTTCGCCGGCGACCATAGCCTGCAGGTGGAAATGGCCGATGGCCCGGTCACAGTCAGCTTCGACCATGCCATCATCGCCGTGGGCTCCCGGGCGGTGAAGATTCCAGGTTTTCCCAACGACGATCCGCGCCTGATGGATTCGACCGACGCCCTGGCGCTGCACGAAATCCCCAAGCGCCTGTTGATCGTCGGCGGCGGGATCATCGGCCTGGAAATGGCCACGGTCTATCACGCCCTGGGAGCCGGAATCACCGTGGTGGAGTTGATGGACCAACTGATCCCGGGCTGCGATGCCGACCTGGTACGTCCGCTGCTTCAACACATCAAGAAGCAGTACGAGAACATCCATCTCAAGACCCGCGTCAGCCGGATCGAACCCGAAACCGACGGCCTGAGGGTGTTCTTCGAAGGGGAAGGTGCGCCCGAGTCCGATTTGTTCGACCGCGTGCTGGTCGCGGTGGGCCGCGCCCCTAACAGCGACCTGATCGGGGCGGAAAATGCCGGTGTCCACGTCGATGCCAAAGGCTTCATTCCGGTCGACGAGCACCAGCGCACCAACGTCCCGCATATCTATGCCATCGGCGACATCGTCGGCAACCCCATGCTGGCCCACAAGGCCACCCACGAAGCCAAGGTGGCCGCCGAAGTCATCGCCGGCAAACCATCCGCCTTCCAGGCACTGACCATCCCATCGGTGGCCTATACCGATCCCGAAGTGGCCTGGATGGGTGTCACCGAAGCTCAGGCCAAAGCCCAGGGCATCGAATATGAAAAAGCCGTGTTCCCGTGGGCCGCGAGCGGTCGCGCCTTGGGCATCGGCCGCAAGGAAGGTGCCACCAAGCTGCTGTGCGACAAGACCACCAAACGGGTGATAGGCGCCGGCATCGTCGGCCCCCATGCCGGCGAACTCATCGCCGAAGCCGTGCTGGCCTTGGAAATGGGCGCCGACGCAGAAGACATCGGCCTCACCATCCACCCCCATCCGACCTTGTCGGAAACATTCGCCTTCGCGGCGGAAATGATCGAAGGCACGATCACCGATCTCTACATCCGTAAACGCTGAAAAAGCAATAGGTCGCCTGGGATACGGCGGAAAGCCTCGGCGGCTGCGCGGCACGAGAACCCGTGGCCTGTAGCTGCATCGCAAGGAGGTCGCATGCTTGTATTCCGCTTGCCCCGCGTGGCGATGGGGAACGATGGCGTGATCTTGCCCTGGGTGGCGGATGATCGTTCCGGCCAACGGTGGGCAATGGAACATCCCGCTTTCGCCCAGGCCGAGGTGCTGTATGCCGCGCCGGCGGTGACGGCGAAACCCGCGAGCCGGACCTGCAGGAACCAGAACAGCCGCAGGCAGGCTTCGACCACCGCCGCGTCGGTAGGTACGGGGTGAGGCCTTCGCTTCGACCACGTCGGCCACAGCGAAGATGCGCGCCGCGGAAGAAGCCATCACCAAACAAGATCAATCACGCGCCCGACGCCGGGCCCGGTAGGTTTGCATGCCGCCGGACAACACCTTCACTCTGAGACCCTTCTGCTGCAGCAAGCGATAGGCGTAATAGGCGCGTTGTCCGACGCCGCAGACCAGCCAGATTTCGCGATCCCGCGGCAGTTCGTGAAGCCGCTCGCGCAAGGTTTCGAGCGGCAGGTTCTGGGCATGGGGGATATGGTCGCCGGCAAACTCTGCCTCGCTACGGACATCCAGCAAGAGGGCCGTGGTGGTCGTCAATTCTTCCCAATCGGCGAGCGGCAGATCCCCCCGCAGATGATTGGCAGCGATCATGCCCGCCAAATTGACCGGATCCTTGGCCGCGCCGAACTGCGGCGCGTAGCAAAGCTCCAAATTTTCCAGATCGAATACGGTGGCTTCCTGCATCATGGCCGTGGCGATGACGTCGATGCGCCGGGCTACATCGATCTCGCCGACGGCTTGGGCGCCCAGGATCCGACCATCCGTTTTGGAGAACAACAGTTTGATGTGAATCGGCTTGGCACCCGGAAAATAACTCGCATGGTGACCGGGATGCAGGTAGACCTTTTCGTAATCCATGCCGGCCCGCCGCAGCACTTTCTCGCTCGCGCCGGTGCAGGCGATGGTGAGGCCGAACACTTCGCACGCCGCGGTTCCGAGCACGCCATCGAACTTCAGGGGAGATCGGGTACCGTCGCTGCATGCGAAATGGTGAAGAATGGCGGTGGCCGCGACCCGCCCCTGGCGGTTGGCGGGGCCTGCCAGGGGGACGAGCTGCCATTCCCCCGTCACCCGATTTTTCACTTCGACCACGTCGCCCACGGCCCAGATGGCTGGATCGCTGGTGCGCATCCATTCATCGACGCGAATGCCGCCGAGGGCGCCCAATTCCAGACCGGCGGCAGCGGCCAGTCCCGATTCCGGGCGCACGCCGATCCCCAGGATGACCAGGTCGGTGGCGAGGGCTTCCCCCTTCGAGGTGCGCACGTTCAAACCATGCTCCGGAGACTTCTCGAAGGACTCGACCCCCTCGCCCAGCCTGAGGTTGACCCCATGGGCTTTCAGTCTTTCGGCGGCATAGGCGGCCATTTCCGGATCGAGCGGCGGCAATACCTGGTCGGCCAGTTCCAGGAGGGTGACGTGAAGTCCCAGGCCGACCAGGTTTTCGGCCATTTCCAGGCCGATGAACCCTCCGCCCACCAGCACCACCCGCTGCGCATGGGCCACCGCCGCCTTGATCTTGCGGCTGTCCGGGATGGTGCGCAGCACATGGATGCCAGGCAGATCGATCCCCGGCAGGGGCGGACGCACCGGCTGGGCACCGGTCGCAAGGACGAGCGCGTCATAGGACTCCTGTCGTATCGCGTCCGTTCTGAGGTCACGCACTGCAATCGTCCGGGTTTGCCGATCAATGCGGATGACCTCGGTTTCGGTATGGACCTCGATGTTGAAGCGATGCGCGAACAGAGCGGGACTGGCCACCAGCAGATTGGTCTCCGACTGGATGACGTCGCCGACGAAATAAGGCAATCCGCAATTGGCGAACGAGACATGCGGTCCCCGTTCGAACACGACGATCTCGCAGGTTTCGCAAAGCCGGCGTGCCCGCGCCGCGCAGGTGGCGCCCCCGGCCACGCCGCCGACGATGAGGATGCGTTTTTGAGCTGGATTCATGGGCTTTGATGTCCTGGGTTGGATTCAGTGGGGACACCGTGCGGCCCTTGGTCATGGCTCGCCGCGGTGGGCGGATAACGCCGCCAGTAGTCGAGCAGGGATCCGAAGTCGTAGCCCGAGCCGGTCATTTTCAATCCCCGCTCGGCCATCATCAGTCCCATGACGATCACCAGCACACCGGATACGTGCGCCAGAGTATGCATGACACGGCGAGACAGCAGGCTGGCAAACACGCCAAAGCCCAACAGGGGCAACAGCGTTCCCAGACCGAAGAATAGCAAAATCGCCGCACCTTCCTTGGGGCTGCCGGTGCCGGCAGCCATGATGTACATGGCCTGCAAGGGCCCGCAACCCAGCAGGAGGCCGTTCAACAGTCCTATCGCCCAAGGATGGCGCCGCCGGCGTGCTTCATTGGCCACGCCCCGTTCCACGGCACGCGGCAGGCGCAGGGTGAAATGACGCAGGAAGGCGAAGACGTTGAGCATCTTCAGCCCATAAACCAGCAGGAAGATGCTCGACGCCAGGGCCAAGACACCCCGCAGATGAGGCGTAACGGTGATGAGCGATCCCAAGAGGCCGAAACCGGCACCGATCACGGTGTACGACGTGGTCTTGCCCAGGGCATATTGCAGATGCGCGGCGGTGACGGTCCAAGGGGTGCGCGGCGACACCTCGGTCGCATAACCCACCACGAAGCCGCCGCACATGCCTACGCAGTGAAAGCCGGTGAAAAAGCCGATGGTGAACAGCATCGTGTAACCGAGCGGGGCGCTCATCTGCATCATCAGAGCCGGCATCAGGCTCTTGCCCCAGAGTGTCAGGCCGCCTACGGCCAGCAGCAGAATGATGAACGTCAATCCGCTCAACGCCCTACGCCGCGAAGATGCCTGGGCCGATTCGACGATGCCATAACCCTTGTCCTCGATGGCCTGGCGCAGGCGCTTTTCGCGGATGAGCGTATCGTCGAATTCGATCTCCACCTGCGCCTTGACGTAACTCGCCTGGACGCATTTGACGCCCGGTAGAGAGTTTACGGCGGCCTCGATGATCTTCTCACAACCGGTGCAATGCATGCCTCGGATGAAAAGCTGAAGCCGTTGAGTGGTCATGGCGCCGCCTAGCGAATACGGTGAATTGAAAGGTTCGGATCAGGCCTATCGGCCCTGATGCCCACGCTCATTGGGGCCACTCACGGCCTCACCGATAGTGTAACCTCTTGCCCTTTTCTTTGGTTTTCAGAACCCGCGACACAAGCAAAAATCGAGCGAAAAGAGCATCCAACGCATTGATTTTACAGCTCCGCAGGGATCCAAAGTTTCGGGCTGGAAGTTACACGAGAAGCCGCTACACGGAAACCTCGCCGCCTCGTCCATGCGGGCACCCGCCTTGAGAAACTTGCTCCGAAAATGATCCGCCACCCGCCGCCAGCGGGTCTTGACGCTCACCCAGCCGGGCTGGCCGAACACCGCCCGCCAAGGCCACCACCATGCCCGCGCAGTCCCTGGGCACCCACGCCTGCTGGATCAACGCCACCAAGGCCCGCTCGGACAGGCGCCCCGGTTCCAGAATGGAGGAAAAATCCCTCCACCGCTAGCCGTTGCGATACGTTGCACCACTTCGAACTCCATCCGCTTCGCCAACGTCGTTTCCCCCTGTTGCCGCGGTAAATCGTCATCGCCGCATTGGCGCACCACCTCCAACAAGTTCATACCGCGTTCAGCCATCGTCGTCTTCACCATTTAGGGTATGTCTTCACCCCCCCTGACCGGGATTCGACGATGGCATCTGCGTCGCTTCGCGATTTACCCCACTTCCGTGGAGCCTGCCTTCGCCCCGCCGGGTTACACTTAATCCGATGCCCATCACCCGGATACGACTCCTACTCTTTTGGAGCCCCCTGGCCTCGTTCGCCTTGGCTGCTCTGCTGTTGACGGAACCGGCCGTACACGCCGCGGATCCGCTCGCCTACAGCGTGATGTTCGTGAGCGCCGGGGACGAGGCGCTGGACAGGGCTTTGAACGACTCCTCCCAGCTGGTGGCACTCCGTGAAACCGCGCCCGTGGGGCCATTCGCCCTGGTGGCTCGGGCGCGGGACGATGCCGCCCGGCTGGAAACCGTGCTCAACAGCTTCGGCTATTACGACGGTACGGCCGTGGTCACGGTCGGCGGCCGCCAGCTGGAGGATCCGTATCTGCTTGATCAATTGGAACGGGCGCCCTCCGGCGTGGTGGTTCCGGTGACCGTCTCGGTGGTCCACGGGGCTCTATATCACTTGAGCAAGATCGACATACAAGGGACCATCCCGGCCGATGTGCCGGTCCAGCTTGGCATAAAACCTGGAGCCGCGGCGTTGGCGTCGGAGGTGCTGGCGGCGCAGGAGCAGTTGGCGGAGGCGCTCAGGGGGCAAGGCTATGCGCTGGCGCGGGTTGACAAGCCCATCGCCACACTGGATACCACGGCGAAAACCCTGGCGGTCGAAATCAAGGTGGACGCCGGCCCCAGCCTCGAACTCGGGCGAATAGACTTCAAGGGCATGGAGCGGACGGAGGAAGATTTTCTGCGTCGCCGCCTGCTGGTGCACTCGGGAGACCGTTTCGATCCGGAAGCCATCGAAAAGGCAAGGCAGGACTTCATCAACACCGGTGTGTTTTCCTCGGTCAGAGCGCGGACGGGAGAGCGCCCCGACGAGGACGGACGGCTGCCGCTGAATTTCGAGATGGTGGAACGTCCGCTGCGCGCCGTCGGTTTCAACGGCGCCTGGTCGACCGATGTCGGCGGCAGTCTTTCCGTATCCTGGCAGCATCGCAATCTATTCGGCGCAGCGGAAACGCTGAACCTGACCGGCGGCGTGGCCCAGCTCGGCGGCAACAGCACCACCGGTATCGGCTACAACGCCGGGGCCTCGTTCCTGAAGCCGGATTTTTTCCAGCGTGATCAGTCGCTGCAGGCCGACCTCGGTGCGGTGAAAGCGAGTTTGAACGCTTACGACCAGAAAGCCGTGCTGGCCTCCGTCCTGTTGAAGCGCAAATTTTCCGCAGCCTGGAGCGGCGCGGTCGGCCTGAGCGGCGAGCAGGAGAACATCGTCCAGAACGGCTTGGCACGCGACTACACCCTGCTCGGCCTTCCCTTGACCTTGAATTACGACAGCACAAAGAGCCCGCTGGATCCCGTGCAAGGTATCCGGGCCAGCGTGGTAGTCACCCCGATTCAACCGTTCAGCGGCTCGACGAGCGGGACGTCCGCCCAGCTTGCCGAAAGTTCGGGGACCACCCCTTTCGTCCTGTTGCAACTGGCCGGTTCGACTTATCTGGATTTCACCGGCTCGGGCCGCAGCGTGCTGGCACTGCGCGGTCTGGTCGGCGGCGCCGTGGGCGTGGGCGTGATGGCCCTGCCACCCGACAAGCGCTTTTATGCCGGTGGCAGCGCGACTGTCAGAGGCTACAAGTTCCAGTCGATCGGGCCGCGCTTTCCCAACGACCGTCCCGTCGGTGGCACTGCGGTCTCCGCCGGAACCTTTGAATTTCGGCAGCGCATTCTGGACGATTACGGCGCCGTCGCCTTCGTCGACATCGGCCAGGTCAGCCCGCATGGCGGGCCGTTTACCGGAGACTGGTCCGTGGGCGCGGGGATCGGCGGGCGCTATTACACTTCGATCGGGCCGATCCGTGTCGATGTGGCGCTTCCTTTGAGCCGGCATTCCGGCAGCGGCTCGTTCGAAATGTACGTCGGCATCGGGCAGGCCTTTTGATGCACGTTTGGCTGAAAAAAATGGCGTGGATCGCCGGCGGCTTCGTACTGGTGTTGTTATGCGCCGTATTGCTATTGGTGCAGTTCGTCAATGCGCAGCGCGGACGCGAGAATCTGGAGCGGCTCGTCCCGCGCCTGACCGGCGGCGCCGTGGCGATCCAAGGGCTGCACGGGCGTATTCCGGACGCTTTCGGTTTGGCTCGGCTGGATGTCGGCGATGCCAAAGGGCCGTGGCTGCGCATCGAGGGTTTGGAGCTGGCATGGTCGCCATCGGCACTGCTGCGCGGCGCGCTGCGGGTCGAGCGTTTGGAGGCCGGCCGAGTCGCGATCGCCCGGCTTCCAGCGTCCGAATCCAAGCCCGAAAACGCGGATGCCGGGCCGGTGACACTGCCCGTCACGGTGGATCTGCGAACGGTTCGTATCGGCAGCCTCGATTTGGCCGAGGCCGTCGCCGGGGTGGCAGCGCGGTTGACGCTGAATGGCATGGTGCACTTGGCCAGTCTGGACCGGGGGGAATTCAGCCTGAGTGCGCGGCGCCTCGACGCCGAAGGCGATTACGCCGTTGCAGGCCGGATCGGCGGCGACGGCCTCGGCGCCCACGTGCAGTTGCGGGAACTCGGCCACGGTTTGATCGCCGTGCTGATCGGGCTTCCGGACTTGGGGCCGCTCGCCGCCGAGGCCAGCCTGGAAGGCCCCCGCACGTCGGTGGCCATGCAGATGACCCTGAACGCCGGCCCGCTTCGTACCGAGACCTCGGGCGCGCTCGATCTGGCCGGCAACGCGGCGGATCTGAAATTCCGCGTGACGGCGCCGGCCATGCGTCCCGCCCCGAATCTATCCTGGCAAAAGCTGGCGCTGGAGGCTGAACTGAGCGGGCCATTCAGCCGTCCGAGCGCCACCGCCACGCTCAAGGTCGAGCGTCTGGACGCCCACGGCGCCGCGGTCGACGGCGTGGAAGCGACCCTGGCAGGCGATACCGGCAAGCTGGGGCTGGACGCTACGGTCCGGGGCTTGCAGGTTGCCGGCCTGTCCGGCGACTTGCTGCGCGGTACTCCGCTGACGCTGCGGGTCGATGCCCGGCTCGACGCGGCTTCCCGGCCGATCGGTTTCCGGCTGGCACATCCTCTGCTGGCCGCGGACGGTTCGGTCGAAACGGCGGACGCGGGACTGCGCGGGACCGTCAATTTGAGGCTGCCCGACTTCGGGCCGCTGGCGGTTTCGGCTGGCGTCGACGTCCGCGGTTTGGCCAAGCTGAAACTGGATTTCCGGGGATCGGGGCCACAAACCCGGTTCGACCTGGCGGGCACGCTTGCGCTGACCGGCGGCATGTCGCCTCTGCCCGAACTCGTGGGCGCCGACGGAAAAGTGCGCGCTTGCGTTCTCGTGGGTGCGGACCGCACCGAACTCCAGCAGTTGGCATTGCACGGCAAGGCATTGAAGGTGTCGGCCGATGGCAAGCTGGCCGGCGATACGCTGGATTTCAATTGGACCCTCGGCCTGTCCGATCTCGCGGTGCTGGCGCCCGCTTGGCGCGGCAGCACTGAGCTGTGGGGACACGCCGCGGGTTCCATCGGGGAACTGAGCTTGGAAGCGAAACTGGCCGGCGAGGCTGCCGCCATGGGCATGGCGCGCACGCCTTTCCGTGCCGAGGCTCATTTCAAGGGCCTGCCCGCGAACCCGTCCGGCGAGGTGTCTGCCGAGAGCCGGATCGACGGCGCGCCGCTCCGCATCGGCGCGGCGATCGCTTCGGCGGGAAACGGCGGACTCGTACTCACGATCCAGCAAACCGGCTGGAGAAGCCTCCGTCTGGCAGGCCGGTTTGCCCTGCCGAAAGGCGAGCGATGGCCGAGCGGAGCGGCGGACCTCAGCATCGCCCGGCTCGACGACCTTGCGCCGCTGGCGGGGCAAGCCCTGGCGGGTTCGCTGACGGCGCGGCTGGAAACCGCGTACCGAAGCGGGCACGACCATGCGGCATTGACAGCCGAAGCGTCGGCGATGCGTCTGGGCGGAGCCGCGTCCATAGGCCACGCCGTTCTCAACGCGACAGTCGCGGACCCGTTTGTTCGCCGCTTGCTGGGTGCGCGGCTCTCGCTGAACGGCATCACCGTCGGACGAGTCGCCGGTTCGGCCAAGCTCGATCTGGCCGGTCGCGCCGACGCCCCGAAGCTCCAATTCGCCGCCGAGCTGCCGGACCTGGGGGGCGCACCGCTGCACCTGTCCACTGCGGGTGAACTGGACGTGCAGGAGAAACGGCTGGCGCTGTCCGCCTTTGAAGTGGATTGGAACAAAGAAACCCTCAAGCTAAGGGCGCCGCTGCAGGTCGGTTTCGGCGAAGGCGTTACGCTGGACCGGCTCAAGCTCAGCCTGCGCCAGGGCGTAATCGAGGCTTCGGGGCGCGCCGCGCCGAACCTGGATCTGCAAGTGGCGATCCGCGACCTGCCGGCGAACTTGGTAGCCGTCGCGGTACCGGACCTGGCGCTGGCGGGCAGCCTGCGGATGGACGCCAAGCTGAAAGGCCCTCCTGCGCGCCCCGACGGCGATATCGACTTGACGCTCAAGGGGCTGCGGGCGGGGGCCGCCATGCCGGCGGTCGACATTGCCGCCCATGCCCGGCTCGGCGGCGGTGCGGCGACAGTCGACGTCCGGCTCGATGGCGGCTGGGGCGCGGCTTTGCAGCTTCGCGGCGATACCGCGCTGAGCGCCGGCGGCCCCTTAGACTTGCATGCGTCGGGCGCTTTGGATTTGAGCATCCTAGACGCTATGCTCGGTGCTGGAGGCCGTCGCGTCCGCGGCAAGCTTGCGCTCGACGCTACCGCCACGGGCGTCTTACCGGACCCGAAGATAACAGGCGCCCTCAGGCTCGACGGCGGCGAAGTGCAGGATTTCGGCGCTGGAGCGCGGATTTCCGATATTATCGCCCGGGTAGAAATCGACGACGAAACCATCCGGATCGTTCGCGCCGAAGGCCGCGCCGGCGCAGGTAAAATCCAGCTTGGCGGCAGTCTAGGTTTCAAAGCGCCAGGGCTACCGGTCGATCTTAAACTGACGGCGCGGCGTGCCAGTCCCTTGGCCAGCGACCAGTTGACTGTCGACTTGGACGCGGACGTGAGTCTGCGCGGACTCGCCGCAAGCACGATGAAGCTGGCCGGTACCCTCCGGCTTCACCGCGCCGAAATTCGGGTTCCCGAACATTTGCCCCCGCACGTTGCCGTGCTGGACGTCCGTAGGCCCGGCGCTACGCCCTTGCCGTCTCCCGCCGCAGGCCCCAACGTCGAGCTCGATCTCGGCGTCGAGGCAGCCGGCGAAATTTTCGTGCGCGGCCGTGGACTCGATACCGAACTGGAAGGTTCGGTCCGCGTCCGAGGCAACCTGGCGGCGCCGGACGCCGACGGCAGTTTCCGGATGAAGCGAGGGCAGCTCGCGGTAGCGGGGCGGACGATCACCTTTTCCACAGGCCGAGTGACGTTCGACGGTGGCACCTTGACCAATCCGGCCCTGGATTTCAGCGCATCGAGCACCGGCGGCAACGTTACCGCCACCCTGAACGTGGCGGGCACGGCCAAGACACCCAAGATCAGCTTCTCCAGTTCACCCTCGCTGCCGCAAGATCAGGTGCTCGCCCATTTGCTGTTCGGTGCCGATACCGCTTCCATGGGGCCGGTGGAAATGGCCCAGATCGCGATGGCCCTGGCCTCGCTGACGGGGGCGGCCCCTTCCGGCGGCGACCCGCTGGATCGCGTGCGTAAGGGGTTAGGTCTCGACCGCCTCGCCGTGGTGTCCGGCAAGGGCGGCAAGGCGGCCCTGGAAGCCGGGCGCAACATCGCTCCCGGCGTTTACATCGGCGCCCGCCAGAGCGCCGCTGGCACTCCGCAATCCACAGTGCGGATCGATATCGGCCGGGGGTTAAAGGTGGAAGGCGCGGTCGGCTCGGGTTCGGCGTCCGGCTCCCAATCCAGCACCAACAGCGTCGGGGTGATTTACGAGTTCGAGTATTGACGGAAAGGGCGCGTGACACCGTGATCCCGGTCGCGCGCGGATGACCCGCCCCACAGCCGTCGTCAACTCTGCTCTCCGCTGCCGGACATGCGGTTGTTAACCTGGACACCAATGGGCTCGGATACTTACATTATATATATATATTATAGCCCATGACGGAGTATCCCTTTCCGGTCCCAATGGATACCGTGACAGAGAAAGCCATTGCGGATCAGTTGGATAGACCACGGTCACGGCGGGCTCGGTGCTACAAAGGGGAAGGGTTTGCGGTCAGCTTTAGCCACCCAGAACCGCCTGATGCTGTCCGTGCCCCGTGGCAAACCCCTCTGGTTCGCCGGCATCTGGGCCAATGCTTCCGTGCCACCCGTCATTCCCGGATTGGCAACGCATGGCTACTGGATAATCAGGCTTAAACCAACCAGCCTCCCCGAGCGACTCACCCTCCGCATCAGTCCATTGCCGCTCAAGGGGCAGACGGACCCTTCGGTGTTTCGCGGTTCGGCCGAATCGGCGAAGTCACCCGGCCGAGCAAGGCCCGCAGTGCTGGCGCATCGCCGAATTGCCGTTCGAGCGCCGCATGGGCGTCACACCATAACGGATAAGCCTGCTTCAGCAGGGCATGGCCAGCAGTCGTCAAGCGGACGCGGCGCTTGCGGCGATCCTGCTCATCGACGATCACCGCCAGCAGCCCTCGTCGTTCCAGCGGCTTGATCAGCGCCGTCAACGTGGTTCGATCCATGGCCAGGAAGGAGGCGAGTTCGCCCACGGTGGGCGCCTGCGGGCGATTCAGCGCCATCAGCAGGGAGAACTGCCCGTTGGTCAGGTCCAGCGGACGAAACACCTCGTCGAAGTGACGGGCGAGCACGCGCGCCGCCCGCTGCACGTGCAGGCACAGACACGCTTGGGCCACTTCGACGGTCTTGACATGGGGAAAGGTATCGCGCACACTTGCAATTATGTTGATATCAACTCAGATTGTCCACAGTTCACACGCCCCGCGTTCGCCCCCAGATCCTTGCCATTCAGGAGACCGCCAGCCGACCCCGAAGAACACCGTGTGCATCTGGTACGACTGCGAGGCCGAAGAAGCCGCGCGTTTCTATGCATCGGTCTTTCCCGACAGCGCGGTGACTTCGATCAGCCGGGCTCCGGCCGATTACCCCTCGGGCAAGGCGGGCGATGTGCTGGTGGTGGGCTTCACCGTCTGCGGCATCCCCTGCATCGGCCTCAACGGCGGGCCGATCTTCCCGCACACCGAAGCCTTCTCGTTCCAGATCGCCACCGACACGCAGGAGGAAACCGACCGCTACTGGAACGCCCTGGTCGGCAACGGCGGCGCGGAGAGCGAATGCGGCTGGTGCAAGGACCGCTGGGGCGTGAACTGGCAGATCACCCCGCGCACGCTGACCGAGGCGTTGGCCGCGGGTGGTGCCGAGGCCGAGCGCGCCTTCGCCGCGATGATGACGATGAAGAAAATCGACCACGCTGCCATCGACGCGGCCCGGCGCGGATGAAGGAGAGCAGCCATGTACGTGGACGGATTCCTGCTTGCGGTACCCATCGCCAACCGCGAGGCCTATCGCCAGCATGCCGAGGCCGTGGCGCCAGTGTTCCGCGAACACGGGGCGCTGAGCCTGGTCGAGACCTGGGGCGACGACGTGCCCGAAGGCAAGCTCAATTCGAGGCGCTCGGCGGTGCTGCTCAAACCCGATGAAACGGTGGTGTTCGCCTGGATCACCTGGCCCGACAAAGCCACGCGCGATGCCGGCATGGCCAAGGTGGCCGCCGACCTGCGGGCCAGGGGCAACATGGCGGACATGCCCTTCAACGCCCAGCGCATGATCTTCGGCGGCTTCGAGGTGATCGTCGATGCCTGAGAACGCCACACCCATCACCATCGACGCCTTCGTGCCGGTGTCGCCCGCGGGGGCCTGGGCGGCCTACACCGCGCCTGAGGCGATCACGCAATGGAACCAGGCCTCGCCCGACTGGCATTGCCCCTGGGTGCGTGTCGATCTGAGGGTCGGCGGCCGCCATGTCGCCCGTATGGAGGCGCGCGACGGGTCGATGGGCTTTGAGTACGAAGGCACCTATGAAGCGATGGACGCGCCGAGCGCCCTGACCTTGCGGCTCGACGACGGGCGCCGCGTACACACGACCTTCATCTCCAAGGGCGCGGGCACCCGCGTGACCACCACCTTCGACCCCGAGGGCACGCATCCCATCGACCTCCAGCGCCTGGGCTGGCAGGCGATTTTCGATCGCTACGCGGCTTTCGCCGCCACCGCAGGCTGACCGCCATGCAGGACAAGACGCATTACGCCAATGGCCGGCCCGTTTCCGGCGGGATGGTGAGACGCTCACCTATTCCTTCAAGACCGGGCTCAAGAAGGCCGAGCGCCGATCGGTCGGTGGCGTCATGCCTAGCGAATGGCGCTTCTGGCGCCAGACGGGCGAGTCTTGGCCGGGTGGGCCTGATCGACGAATACCGGATCTGTTCGTATCTGGCCGTGATGAGACAGGGGCTGCATCACATCGCTTACAGCCTACCGCCGCTGTGGCTTTTAGCCCACGAACCGATCCGCGATAGCGACCCGATACGCCGCTACCGATCGGCAGGCGCCCGATGACCGCCCGAACGTCGCCTTTGGTCGATGCCTACCTTGCCGCCCTGCCGGATGCGCAGTGCGGGGCGCTCGTACGGCTGCGGGCGTTCCTTGGTGAGGCCATCCCGGACGCGGTGGAAACTATCCGAACCCGCGTGCCGGCGCTGCAATACCGGGGCAAGACAGTCGCGGGCTTTGGCGCGGCACGGCGCCATGTAGCGCTCTATGTGATGGTCGGCAATGCTCTGCGCCTCCATGGGCACCGCTTCGCGGGCTTCGAGGTCACCGACGGCGTGCTGCGCTTTGACCCAGCGCGGCCGCTGCCCGACGCGCTGGTTCTCGAGGTGGTGCGCCACCGCCTCGCCGAGATCGACGCCCAGCTGGCAGATGCCGCCCGGCGCCGACGTGGCGGCGAGGTCAGCCGGGAGGATGGTGAGATTCGTCATGGCCGCCCCCTCACTGGTACGCCCGGGCGAAGGTCGAGTAGCGCGAGACGCGCCGCTCGAACGCTTCGACTTCGGAGATCAGGTAGGTGACGCGCGCCCCGAGCTTGCAGAAGACGGGACCGAGCTGTTCCTGCCGCCAGCGGCGCAGGGTTTTGACGGAGAGCCCCCAGCGGGCGGCGAGCTCGTGCTCGTCAAGAGCGATGCGCGTGGCACCGTCCGGGCGGGGCCGGCTGGGTTTTCGGCCGGATTGAACAGAAGGGACTTGGTTTTGCATTGCGGGACTCCTCTTGTTTGGGAGTCCCTATTGAATTGCTCCACGCTTTGGGCTTGCGCGAGCGCGTTCTGGGCGCCGATAAGCCGGGCTCGTCGGGGCAAGTGCAACCCCTGAACAGCTAAGTCTTTGACTTGCAATGCTTTCGCCGCGCCGTTTCGGTTATTGCGATTTCGGATATTTCGTTTATAATGGCTTCAGACCAAACTTTGACCCGACGAGGAGAGCCTCATGAACACTCCCGCCATCCCGAAAACGTTGCCTTCGGCCGAGGACATCGCGCTTGCCCGGGAATCCGGGCGCGTGCTCTCGACCGTGCTCCAGACCCGTGCCGAAACCCAGCAGATCGACTTCCATGACGAAAAGGGCGCGGTGCGCACCGTATCGATCCCGACTTCGGCGTTGCGCCTGCTGCTCGACGTCCTGACCGAGATCGGCCAGGGCAACGCCGTGTCGATCATCCCCATCCATGCCGAGCTGACGACGCAGGAGGCTGCCGACGTGCTCAACGTCTCGCGCCCCTTCCTCGTCCAGTTGCTGGAGAAAGGCGATATCCCGTTCCACAAGATCGGCACGCATCGCCGCGTGCGCTACCAGGACGTGATCGCCTACAAGAGCCGGATCGACGCCGAGCGCCGCAAGGCGCTCGATGAACTGGCGGCCCAGGCCCAGGAACTCGGCATGGGGTATTGACTGGATGAGTTCGCACTTCACCGTCGTCTATGACGCCTGCGTGCTCTATCCGGCACCCCTGCGCGACCTGTTGATGCATCTGGCGCTGTCGGATCTGTACCGGGCGCGCTGGAGCGACATGATTCACGATGAGTGGACGCGCAACGTACTGGCCAGCCGTCCCGATCTCACTCAAGACCAGCTGAACCGGACGCGCCAGCTGATGAACGCCCACGTCCGGGATTGCCTGGTCACCGGCTTCGAGTACCTGATTCCCTCGATCGATCTGTCCGATCCGGACGACCGCCATGTGGTGGCGGCCGCCATCCACTCCGGGGCCAGCCTGATCGTGACCTTCAATCTCAAGGACTTCCCGCCCGAGGCGCTCAGGCCCTACAACCTCGCCGCCCAGCATCCGGACGACTTCATCGTCGATCTGCTGGACCTGCATCCGGCAGGAGTGCTGGAGGCTGCAGCCAGCCACCGGCGATCACTGAAGAACCCGCCCAAGACGGCGGACGAATATCTGGACACCCTGCTGGCGCAGGGGCTGACGCAATCGGTGGCGGTGATGCGCCAATGGAGCGTGGCCATGTGAACGGCCAAGGGAGAAAGCATGGGCAAGAAGACCCTGACCAACTCGCACTGCCTGCTGGAACTGATCGAGAAGGCTCCAGCTCAGACTCTCAAGGCTTTTTCCGGGCTCCCCGAATGCCAGGCGCTGACTCGTGGCTTCGACTGGTCACAGGATGCCGCTGCGCTACCCGCCGCCCTGATCGAACACGTCAGACATCTGCGCAAAGATCAGCGAGACCCTGCCGAGCGCGAGGCACTGCGCGTACTGCGTCTGGCATCCCCGCGTGGCGCGCAAATCCTCACGACCGTCGCCGATCAGCTCAACGACAACGACCTGATCGAAGCTTTTATGTCCCAGGACGGCGGTGAGATCGGTCGCGCGGTCTGGATGCGAACCCATTCCGACGAGGCGGCACGGCTGTTCGACGTCGCCGAGTCGATCCTGAATACCGGCGATCTTCGCGGCAACAAGCGGCTGCACGATGCCTTCGACGTGCCTTGCGACGAAGCGCCGCCATTTATCTGGAACGACTCCGTCAAGAAGCAACCGGAAACCCAGCTGACCAGCGAGATGCGATTGGTCGAGCCCTGCGAGGTCATCCATATCGAGATGGCCGACGATGACACCAAGGGAGAGAACCGCAAGACGCATTACCTCGTCGTCCGCTTTGCCGGCGAGCAAGTCACGGCGGTGCAGGTGATCAACCGCAATCGCCGCAGCTTCTGCTACTTCCCGGCGCGTGACGCCACGCTCATTTACGCGCCCCATCGCAAGATGGTCGAGGTCTACGCGCACACACTCTCCACCCGGGCGCCGTTGGCGAACGTGCTGTCCAAGCACGGTTTCAAGATGCCGTTGTCGAACCGGCCGCTGGACCGCTCCCGCTATGACCTGTCTCGCTTCGCGCGACCGCTCAAGGACGAGAAGCCTCGCATCGACGGCGCGAAGGTCGAGCGTCTTTATCTGATCGAGGCCAAGGCCCTGCTCGGTCACGCCACGGACGCCGTCACGCTGCACATCGACAGCGGTGCAGAGCTGCATGAGCTGATCGACGAGCGCTGGGGCAACCATCCCTTCGCGCAGCCCGGCGCCTTGCTCGGCGTGACGCTGGTCGCCGACCTCGTGTTCGAGGGCGAGACGAGTGTCACGCCCCTGTCCATCGTGCTTGCCGAGCCGGGGCGGTGCAGCCTGTCCGGTGAGAAGGATCAGCGCGTGCGCCGTGTCGGGATGCAACTGCTCGAGGCACTGGGTGTGCGCAAGCCCTTGCACCCCGGCTCGGGTGTGGACGATCCGAACCTGATCGCCCAGGTGGCCAGGCTGCTCGAATGCGCGACCAGTCCGCTGGACGGCTTCGCACTGGCCAAGCTGGGCATCGACATCGACCACCTCGAAGACGAGGGCATCCTCACCGAGGGGGAACGGATCACGGAAACGGTCGTCCAGTTGGACGATGGTGCGCCCTTCACGGTGAAGCTGGAGCGTTGCGCCGACCAGAATCAGGTGCGCTACCGTGACCCGCTGACGGGGACGGACGTCGTCCTGCCCGCCAAGCTGGCACGTCGCTGGAAGGTGCAACTGAACTGGCTGCGCGAGGAGATCATCACCGCGCTCGGGTCGGCCTTAAAGGGCGTACGTGGCAGGCACCTCGACGACGAACCCGTGTTCCTCGGGGAGATGGACATCGATGGACACGCGGTCGCGCTGTACTTCGCTGCGAAGATGTCCAGTGAACGGCAGTACGCCAGGGTCGACGCCGCACTGCGTCTGCGCCCGCGCGCCGTGCCAGGCATCGTGCTCACCACCGCCTCGATCCCGTTTCCGTTCGCGGGAACCAACGTGGTGATCCCCATCGAGGATGTCCTGTCCGATGGCGGTGACGGCTCGGCCATCGACACGACGCGGCTGAAGGTGGCCTACCGGCACGGGCAACTCGCGGCGATGGGCGGCACTACGGTCAGCCTGAAGGTGTCCGCTGACGGTTACTCGGCCACGCTGTACCTGCCGGGCAAGGCGCCTTGGAAGGTGACGAACAAGGCCAAGATCGCCGTGCTGCAGCGGCTGGTTGACGCCTACACGGCGGGCACACCCCACGTGAACACCAAGAAGCTGATGGAGGACACCGGCTGCGCTTCGCCCGCCAACCTGTTCTCCAAAAACTCGCCCTGGCGCGCCTATCTGGTGAAAGTCAAAGGCGCGCATGCGTGGCAACTGAATCTGCCGACGCTCGACGCCCCGGTCGATGACGACACCGAGGTCGAGACGGAAGAAGCGGCAATGGCAGGCTGACACCCGGCGGCCATTACCCTGCGTTGCCATCCGCTTCGGAGGATCAGGCCCACTATTTGTGACGGTTGCAATTCCTTGGAGCCGTCATGAAGAACCTCGAATTCGCATCACCCGCGGAGATGTCATCCAGCGCCCGTGCTGGCGAAATCACCGCCATCCTTGCGGCCGCCATTGTCCGCACACTCATCGCCGACGAGCCAAAACAGAGAGAAGAAGTTGGCCTTGGCTTCCTGCCCGACCAGCGCGTTCATACAACCCCCTATCAACAGGAGAAGTTGTGATGAACGAGAAACAAGCATCCGTCGCGGCGCGCATTGCCGATCTGGCCTGCCTGCCGATGTCCGAACTCTGGGCGCTGTGGGATCGGTACTTTCCGCGCCGCCCGGATTATCCGAATCGCACGCACGTCGAGTCGCGCATCGCCTACAAACTGCAAGAGGAAGCCTTCGGCGGTCTCGCGCCCGAGACGAAGCAGCGGCTGGAAGCCATCGGCGCGAGGCATTCCAAGATCAAGCTGCGGGCCAAGCCTCGGGAGTTTCACTTTCCACCCGGCACGGTGCTGTTGCGCGAATGGGGCGAGCGCGAGCACCGGGTGACGGTCAACGCCGAGGGCCGTTTCGAGTACGAGGGCCACACCTTCAAAAGCTTGACGGCGGTGGCCCGGCACATCACCGGCCAGCACTGGAGCGGGCCGCTGTTCTTTGGCCTCGGCAAGGGAGGTGCGCGATGAACGAAATCGCCGCTAGCCGCGCCCGCAAGCGCTGCGCCGTCTACTGCCGGGTGTCCTCAGATGAACGCCTCGACCAGGAATTCAATTCCATCGACGCCCAGAAGGAGGCTGGCCACGCCTTCATTGCAAGCCAACGCGCCGAGGGCTGGATTCCAGTGGCCGACGACTACGACGACCCTGGCTTTTCCGGCGGCAACATGGACCGGCCCGCATTGAAACGCCTGCTGGCGGACATCGAGCGCGGCCTGATCGACATCGTCGTTGTCTACAAGATCGACCGCCTGACGCGCAGTCTTGCCGACTTCGCCAAGATGGTGGAGTTGTTCGATCAGCGCGGTGTGAGCTTCAGCGCCGTCACGCAACAGATCAACTCGGCCACCTCGATGGGCAGGTTGATGCTCAACGTCCTGCTGTCCTTCGCCCAGTTCGAGCGTGAGGTCACCGGCGAGCGCATCCGCGACAAGATCGCCGCCGCCAAGAAGAAGGGGCTGTGGATGGGCGGCGTCCCGCCGCTGGGCTACGACGTCGTCAACCGCCAGTTGGTCATCAACAAGGCCGAGGCGGCGGTGGTGCGCCGTATCTTCGAGGAGATGCTAACCATCGGCTCGCCGACACAGATCGCCGCCAACCTGACCGCTGAGGGCATCACCACCAAGGCCTGGACGACGCAGGAGGGCCAGACCCGCAGCGGCACGCGCATCGACAAGAAGTACCTGCACAAGCTGCTGCGCAACCGCATCTACCTGGGGGAGTTGTCGCACAAGGGAAACTGGTATCCCGGCGCGCACCCGCCGATCATCGACCGGGCGCTGTGGGACAAGGTTCACGCGGTGCTGGCTAAGGACGGCCACGCCCGGCCGGTGGAAACCAAGATTCGGTCGCGCACCGACGCCTTGTTGCGGGGTCTGCTGTACGCCCCCTCAGGTGAACGGATGTACCCGACCTACTCGCGCAAGAACGGGCGCAAGTACCGCTACTACGTCTCCAAGTCGGAGAGCCGCTTCGGCGCACCGGGCAAGAGCTACGAACGCCTGCCCGCGCCGGAGATCGAGGCGGCGGTCGTGGCCCAGATCCGCACGGTACTGACCAGCCCCGAGTCCATCGCATCGGTGGTGCGCCACATCCAGCGCAACGGGGCCCAGATCGATGAGGCCAGCACGGTGATGGCGATGGGTCGGCTCAACGACGTGTGGGATCACCTGTTCCCGGTCGAGCGCCACCGCATCGCCAACCTGATGATCGAACGCATCGACCTCGTCCACATCGGCGAGGTGCAAGGCATCAAGGTGAAGTGGCGGGAGTTGGGCTGGGACAAGCTGATCGGTGAATTCGCGCCAAGGGAGATCGGCGCGGAACTGATGGAGGTCGAGGCCTGATGAACAGCCCGCTGGAAACTTTCGTGCCCCTGCACTTCAAGCGAAAGAAGGGAAAACTGATGGTCGACGGGAGGGAGGGGGCGCACGACGTCCGCATCATCGAGGCTGTGGCCCGGGCGATGCACTGGCACGCCCTGCTGGACACGGGCGCGTTCAAGAGTGTGGTCGAAATCGCCAAGGCCGAAGGGTTGATGCCGACAACGGTCGGCCGGCTGCTGAGGTTGGCGCGGCTGGCTCCCGACATCGTCGAGCAGTTGATGATGGGCTGCCAGCCGCGGCGGCTCACACTGCTGTGGCTGATGCGTAACGACATCCCCGCGCTCTGGGCAGATCAGCGCCAGATGCTTGAACGATTCCGGTAGGAGGCGAAATGAGCAGCAAAAAACACTATGGCAGGCAGACAGGTCGCCCGATTACCCATGAACTCACAACCCCCGCCGGTGGTGTGCGACTGGAGACCTTCGTACCCTGGACGCTGGTAAGGCGAGGGTTGAAGAAGCGGGTCATCACGCCATTGGACGCGCCGCAGGAATTTCTGGTTGAGGCCATCCGGGAGCGGGAAACACTGGCAACAGCACAGGACAGCGCGCTGATTCGTGCGCTCGGACTGGCGCACCATTGGCAGCGGCTGCTGGATGAGGAACGGGCGGCGTCCGTTGCCGAAATCGCCAAGGCCGAAGGCATGAACGTGACGCAGGTGCGCCGTGTCATGCGGCTAACCCTGTTGGCCCCGGAGGTCATCGAACGGTTGGTGGGTGCGCCCGACATCGTGCTGGAGCAGGTGATGCGCCGTCCCTGGCCCGGCAGCTGGTCTGAGCAGTTTAGATTCATGCGCGCTACCGTAACGTCTGCCTTTCGACCAACACCAGCAAGCACAATGATGGCCGCAACCGCTCGTGACACGCACAGCGATGGAAACGGGTCAACCTAATCCTTCTTGCTGCGCATCCTTTCCAAAATCTCCTGATTCTTACTAAGTGAATGAGTTGCTGTTGGCTGTGCCTGTCCTATGCCCTGCGGTTCCCGAGAATGATCTATGCTAGGAATCTCTGACTCTTGCCCCTGTGGTGTCGCTTCTAGTGGGCACCTTTCCTTCCCGATGCGTCTGGTAATGCGAATGCCGAACGGAAGGCCGACGGAAACCCACCACGTTCCATACTGACTACGCCCGACTCGAAAGCCGGGAACTCCCCAACTCATTCCAAAGTCATGTGGAGGTTGTCGCGTGTTTCTCATGGGCGCTCGCTGGTAGCTTGGTTGACGGTTCCTGTCATCCAAACATTAGGATGGACTAGTTTATCCTGCTTTCCTCGGGTAGTATCCTATTGGCGTAGAAATGTGGAGCGTATGCCTCGTAACCTTGAGCAAGCGATGACAGTGCGGAATCTCGCTGAGTATC
Organism: Methylococcus capsulatus; assembly: GCF_036864975.1. NCBI lineage: Bacteria > Pseudomonadati > Pseudomonadota > Gammaproteobacteria > Methylococcales > Methylococcaceae > Methylococcus > Methylococcus capsulatus. The sequence continues at coordinate 896,625 of NZ_CP104311.1, forward strand.
TCAACGTAACCGAGAAGACTATCTACCGGCTCGTACAACGCGGAGAGATTCCTGGGTTCAAGGTTGCAGGGGCTTGGAGGTTTCAGCGTGCGGACATTGACGTCTGGATAGACGACCAGAAACGCGCGTCGGTATCGCAGAAGCGGTAGCTGGAAATCGTTAGGGCGAAATTGCCCGTTGTCTGCAGATCGCTCAGTTTTGGTGGATATTTTGGAAGGGAGAATGACATGCCGTACATTGCAGAAATCAGCCGCAGCAATCCAACAGCGTTTCTGTTTCTGGTCGACCAGTCTGGATCGATGGACGACAAAATGTCGTCGGGCCGATCGAAGGCACAACAAGTTGCGGACGTGTTGAACCGAACCCTGGCCACTCTCATCACCCGCTGCACCAAGTCGGAAGGAACCCGGAATTACTTCGACATCGGTGTGATCGGCTATGGTGCGAACGGGGCGTATAACGGGTTCCAGGGCGCACTAGGATCGTCCGTTCTTCATCCTATCTCTGCCATCGAAGCATCTCCGCTGCGGATCGAAGAACGTCAGAAGAAGATGGATGATGGCGCGGGCGGCGTCGTCGAACAATCTATCAAATTCCCGGTTTGGTTTGAACCCCATGCGAGTGGCGGTACGCCGATGTGCCAAGCGATTACAAAGGCTGCAGAGGAACTTGTCGCTTGGTGCGATTCCCATCCGAACAGCTATCCGCCCACCGTTCTTCATATCACAGACGGCGAGTCAACCGATGGCGACCCGGAGGAACTTGCAACACAGATCCGCCAGATCCAGACTGGCGACGGGCCCGTGCTCATGTTTAATCTGCACGTCAGTACCTCTGGCGCGAACCCCGTTGAATTTCCTGCTGCTGAGACGGGACTGCCGGATGCATACGCGAAACTTCTCTTTCGTATGTCGAGTCCCCTGCCAGATCACCTGATTCGGTTCGCCCAAGAAAAGGGATTCAAAGTGAGCATGGAGTCGCGAGGTTTCATGTTCAACGCTGACGCCGTACAGATTGTGGACTTCTTTGACATTGGCACGCGTGCCTCGCAATTGCGATAGCCTTGCCGTTGCGCATGAAGGTACTTTTTGCGGGCCAGGTGCCCAAGGACTCGTCGTTTCCAGACGCGAACGAGGATGCTTTTGTGTTGGCGACCGATATTGGCAGAGTCGCTGTCAGCGATGGGGCATCCGAATCCTTCGACTCAAAGACTTGGGCACACCTACTGACCGCACGCTTCGTTCGCCACCCGGAACTGAGCGCAAGTTGGCTTACTGACGCTGTTGCTGATTATCTCGTCCAATTTGATCTTGCACAGATGTCGTGGTCGAAGCAAGCTGCGTTTGACCGAGGAAGCTTCGCAACCCTTTTGGGGATAGAGGAGTTCCGCGACCACGGCACGGTGGACGTGTTAGGCGTGGGCGATAGTCTTGCTGTGCTGTTGGATGGCGTCGACTTCGTCGACTCATTTCCTTATTTGCGCGCCGAGGAATTTCAACAGCGCCCGGAACTGTTCTCCACTAACTCCACGCTAAACACTTTTTTCTCCTCGCCAGATTTCTTTTCCCGGCATCACAAGACGTGGTGCATCAAGGACAGTACAGCCCCAATTGTCCTGTGCATGACTGATGCACTCGGAGAGTGGGCGCTTCGTCATGCGCAGGAAGGGCGACCTGTCTGGCAGATGCTCGCCGGGATCGAGGACGTACCCAGCCTCGAGGCCTTGGTGCTCCAGGAACGACTGACGAAAAGTATGCGCATTGACGACACGACGCTAGTTAGGTTGTCGTTCGCTACGGCTGACGGGAATGACTTACCCAACTCTTGAACAGTACAACGAAGCGTTCCAGCATCCGCAACTGGCGCTTGCTGACCCTGATCTCAAGAAGGGGGCTATTGCGACGACCGGTCTCGGTTTGCCGCTTGCCCTGTGCGGGGGCTTCGCACTCACTTACACAGTCACGACCGGAGGTGCGAAATATGCGGTTCGCTGCTTCCACAAGCAATCGAATGCTCTTGAGAAGCGCTACAGCGCAATCTCTAACCGCCTCAAGTCCCTGCGTTCCCCGTACTTTCTGGACTTTGAGTTCCAGCCGCAGGGGGTTCGCGTCAATGGTAAGACTTTCCCCGTCGTCAAGATGGCATGGGCATCGGGTGATACCTTGGGCGAGTTTTTGGAGGCGCGCTATCGAAGCAAGAGCGACCTCCAGCAGCTAATTTCATCACTTCGCGCCCTAGCCACGTACCTCGAGGGCCAGAACATCGCACATGGCGATATTCAGCCTGGAAACGTAATGGTGTCAAACGGAGGTCGATCCATTCAGCTCATCGACTACGACGGAATGTTCGTCGATGACCTGCGGAGTCTTGGGAGCGCCGAACTCGGGCACCGAAATTTTCAGCACCCAAGACGAACTGGTAGTTCATGGGGCCCGCGGCTCGACCGCTTCTCCTTCATTGCACTTAATCTCGCGCTCCGAGTACTGGATGCCCATCCGGACTTGTGGACCAAGACCCAATCCGATGGCGATGCCATCCTGTTCAAGGCGAATGATTTTGCTGACCCAAGTCGGTCGGCCATTTTCAGCGATCTGTTTGGACGTCCCCAATTTGCCGAGGACGCAAAGAACTTTGCAGCCATCTGCCAAGCATCTTTCGACAAAATTCCAACGCTTGAGGACTTTCTCGGACGGAAAAACATCCCTCAAGTAGTCATTTCGGTATCACCGACCGCTCCGGTCGCCCCGGCGCAGTACATGTCGGCCTTCCCTGTGCTGAATGCCACGAACTATGCACTCTGTCTCCGACATGTGGGTGATCGCGTAGAACTGATAGGCCGAATCGTCGAAGTCAAACAGGATAAGACTCGTCATGGCAAGCCGTATGTCTTCATCAATTTCGGACCGTGGCAAGGCGAAATCGTCAAGATCAGCATCTGGTCCGAGGGCTTGAGAGCGCTTACACAACGCCCGGACCAAGGCTGGATTGGGAAATGGGTTAGTGTGGTTGGGCTAATGGAGCCTCCATATCGAAGCAGAAAGTACAAATACTCCCACCTGGCGATCAGCATTACGCAAGCAAATCAGCTTCATCTAATCACCGAATCGGAGGCCAGGTTCCGACTGTCTGGTACATCTACGCGATCAGTTGGCTCCACATCTCGCAGTAGCAACAAGGAGATCTTGGACGAAATACGCGGGACCACCAGAACCCCGTCTAGAGCCACAGTGCCCGGCCGAGCGCCAACAACTGCCAATCAGGCGGTGCTACAGGCGATGAAGGGTAGCCAACCAGCGCCAGCACCACGGACCCATGGGCGTTCGCCTGCATATACTCATTCGAGTGCATCCGGAAAATCAGGGACAGCAAAGGACAATTGCTTTATCGCAACGGCTGTTTATGGCCAGGACGCACCCGAAACCAATGCGCTACGCGCTTGGCGTGACAGAGCGCTGACGCCCTCGTTGTTGGGGCGCGTTTTTGTTAAGTGCTACTACGAATTGTCGCCACGGGTTGTCCCGCTCCTCCAGCGAAGCGCACGGCTTACCGCCGTTGTTCGAGCAACGCTGGATTGGCTAGTCCACAGGATTGAGCAGCGCAAATAGTCAGTTATCAGCGTAGGAACGCTGCCGGAAAAGATCTCCGCCCTGCAGTCGGTGAAACGCAGTCCAGTCGCCTCACAGCAATCTAAGTTGTCTCAGCCAAGTTGGCAGCAAGCTGATCGAAGGGTTCGGCCTGCCAGTTCCAGTTGTCCCTGGCAACTTCCTGAAGCGCATAGCTCATGACTCGATCAATCTCCCGCCCCGGCACGACCTGCTTCCAGTCCTTGAGGATGGCACGCTTGAACGCGCGGCCGAACGAATCGCCAATGCCCGACTGGCTAAGGGCATAGACGAAAGCCGCGACCACCTCCGCTTCATCGCGACCCTTCGCGACCAGTTGACGCAGGTTGGCAACGATCACTTCCGGCAACCCGCACTTCGCCAGTTCGTCGATGCGGTTCGGCAGTTTCGGTTGGCGAACCAAGCCGACAAGCTCCAATTCCAGAGCGGCCACGAAACCAGCCGGGGTATCGATAGCAAATTGCGCCGTGGGTTGCTCATTGGGGATACCCGTGGCGTCGTCACCTTTCAGCGCGAAGACGCCATTGAGCGCCTCCTCCATCTCCGTACCGCCCATGTCCGCATCCATCCCGTCGATCAGGTTCCAGGCCTCGGTGATGTAATGCGCCGAGGCCGGCACCATGGTCCGGAAGAAGTGCTTGTAGTCCGACCCGAACAGGGTGATGTTGAAGCTGTCGCCGGAACGCAACTGATCGAGGATGGCCAAAGCCGCCTTGCGGGCCTGGGCGATGCTGGTGCCCGCCATAGAACCGGAGCAATCGATGACCAGTTTCAGTGCCAGGGGCTGGCGCTCCAATTCCGGAATTTGCGGAATCCGCAGAGAGGCCAGGGCGACGTGACCATCGCCATCCGGAATGACGATGCAGGAGGACTGGACCTTGTTCGATGCAAGCGTCAGGATGAAATCGCGATCAAGGAAAGCTCGCTTGTCGAGACGGACGCGCAGTCCGCTATCGGTGCGCTCCATGGCGATATGATGGCTCGGGCTTGCAATGGCTGCCGTGGCGAGGTCGCCCTCGACATCCACGATCAGTTCGAGGGGATACTCGACATCGAGGGCCGACTCGGGAACCTGGTGGGCTTGCAGCCCGGCTGCCCCGGCATCACCGTAGCGTGGCGCATGGTGGTCGGCATCAGGAAGCGCAGTCGGTCACCCTGCCAGTGGAGCAGCAAACCGTAGCGGTAGCGGATCACCGCCGATTCCCCGGCCATCAGGTTGCCCAGGCTGGCGGTGTAGAGGCCGGGACCGGCTTCCTCGAGCATCACGGCGCTGTCGCCGTCGGTGACGGCATTCTCGTAGCGCCGTTCGGCCTCTTTCTTCTCGACCACTTGGCCCCTTAGTTTCTTGCCGGCGATCTCGACCTCAAGGCCAAGCAGCACCGCACCGAAGGGCAGTGGGAAAGTGTAGACCGCCTCGATGTTGGTGTCCCAGGGATTCCGGTACGACTGTTCGACCTCGACTTCGGCCAGCAGGCTCTGGAGCCGGGCATAGGCATTGACCCCCTTCAGGGCAACTTTGCGTCCCTGCCTGTCCTTGAGGATGGCCAGTTGTTCTTCATTCTTCGGCATCATCTTGTCCTTCCTGTCTGGTCTGTTCGTAAAGGGCATTCACGCCCCGGAAGAAAGCCCTCACCTGCTCCGGGCTCAGTCCCGCCCGCGAAGGCTCCAGCGTCACTTCAAGCCCGTCGGCTACCACCAGGTGGCTCCAGACCTCGACCGTGCCCGGCCCACGAGGACGTGGTGGCGGCAGACCGGCTTCCCCAGATCCGGCCAGAATCTCGCGGATCCGTTCTAGGGATAGTCCGGCGTGCTGCCACTTCCTGATCGTCAGCAGCTGCTCCAAGTGACGGTTCGTGTAATAGGCCGCGCGCTTTTCGCCGACGGGGCGGTCGAGCAATCCTTGCTGCACGTAGTAACGCACCGTCCGCCGGGGTAGTTCGGCCAGCGCGGCCAGTTCGTCGATGGAGTAACGGGAGTCGTTGTTCATGACAGTATTAAATACACCGTTACTGTCTATGTCGACTGTCGCTTAATGCATTGCGGATTTGCGCTTAGATTGGTGCCTCGTATTGGCGCTTCATATTTCAGGTCCGCGTAGGAGAGCAATTTCCAACCACAACCGACCGCCCAGAAACCCTCACCAATACAGGAAGTGACCTCGCGCACGCTCGCGAGGCATACAGATAAAAACGGAGAACAGAGAGGCCCGGGAGGGCAAAATACGTGGAAATGGGAGGGGTGTCACTCGCGAGGCAAATCCGCGAAGTCCCGCCAGGACTGGCGCTACGGGCAGATGTGAAAAAGCCCGAAACGAGTTCGGGCTTTTGAAATTGGTGGTGGGGTGGTACCCCGCATCAAACGACTATTGAAAGTACGGAATCGAAGCGCTGCGGGTTGCTGCGAACCAGTGCGAACCGGAGCGAAAAGCCTGCCGGTACGCCCGTCGGCAGTGGACGATCAAGCAGGTTTTTCGGACTGATTGGTAGTCGGAATACGGCCTCAACCTCGTCTGCTTTCCGTGGCCAGTTCAATTCCCGAAACGGGAACTGAACCCGCGTCCGTTGCCACAGCCAATAACACACCCATTTACACCCATTCCTGAGGCAAGGCGATCCGTCATGCGGCGAATGGTGACCACATTCACCGCACAATGCGCGGCGATTGACTTGCGCGTGCGGAGATTGCGGTCCATAATCTCCGCATGAATAGCGGCGAATACAAATACATCTGGCAGGCCAGTGACTGGCCGAACTGGCGCTTCGACCTGGCGGCGTTGGCTGGCCCCATGGCCGAAGTCAGTCGTGCCCAGGGATTATTGATGGGGCGCCTGGCCGACGTCGGCATGGCCTTGCGTGACCAGGCGAGCCTCGCTGCGCTCACCGAGGACGTGGTCAAGACCAGCGAGATCGAAGGTGAGCAGCTCAACGTCGAGTCCGTGCGCTCGTCCATCGCCCGCAGGCTGGGTGTGGACATCGGCGCACTCGCTCCGGTCGATCGCCACGTCGAAGGCGTGGTCGAGATGGTGCTCGATGCCACCGCCAACTGCCAGGCACTGGTGTCGCGTGAGCGTCTGTTCGGCTGGCATGCCGCACTGTTTCCTACCGGCTATTCTGGGCTCTCCAAGATCAACGTCGGCGGCTGGCGCGACGATGCCACCGGCCCGATGCAGGTGGTGTCCGGCCCCATTGGCCGGCAGCGTGTGCATTTCGAAGCGCCGCCGGCTGATCGCCTCGAAGACGAAACCAGCCGCTTCCTCGACTGGTTGAATAGCACATCGAACGAACCGCCGCTGCTCAAGGCCGGGCTTGGCCACCTGTGGTTCGTCACCTTGCACCCGTTCGACGACGGCAATGGCCGTATCGCCCGAGCCATTGGCGATCTGCTGCTGGCGCGTGCCGATGGCAGCCCGCAACGCTTCTACAGTTTGTCGGCGCAGATCCAGCGCGAACGCAAGGCTTACTACGACATCCTGAAGCGGACCCAGAAGCGGTCGATGGATGTCACCGAGTGGCTCGCGTGGTTCCTCGACACGCTTCATCGTGCCGTCGACCAGGCCCAGCACACGCTGGACGCCGTTCTGACGAAAGCGCGATTCTGGCAGCGCTGGGCGACCACGCCCTTGAACGAGCGACAGGTGAAGTTGCTGAACAAGCTGCTCGACGGGTTCGAGGGCAAGCTCACCAGCAGCAAGTGGGCGTCTATCGCCAAGTGCTCGCCGGACACGGCACTGCGCGACATCAACGATCTGCTGACGCGGGGCGTGCTGCGCAAATCGGATGCGGGCGGGCGTAGCACTAGCTACGAGCTGAACGATCTGCCGGAGTAGCGGCGCATCTTGAAATTGCCTTGGCTCGCGGGCGGAACAGCGCCTTCATGGACTCCTGCCAACTCGTTCGGACGGAGACCAAGATGGAAGTCGCTCACCTCAATCAAAAACAACTCGCTGCCCGCTGGAGTATCAGTGAGGCCACCCTAGGGAAGGTCTGAACAATCCGCTCTGATGCCCTGATTTCCTGCTCGGACCATGGAATCAGCCTCGTTACAGGTGTTTGGGCACCACTTCCGGCGCATTGGGACGGGTTTCCCCGTCGAGCGGGCACAATTATCCCACGGGGCACAACAACTGCCGCCGCGCCATCCACAGGTTGGACAGCGCAAACAGCGTCAACACCTGCGAGGTGTTCTTCGCCAGCCCGCGGTAGCGCACCTTGGTGTAGCCGAACTGGCGCTTCAGCACCCGAAACGGATGCTCGACCTTGGCCCGCAGGCTGGCCTTGAAGTGCTCCCAGCGCTCGGCATGGCCACGCGCGCGCTTGGTCTTGATCGCCTTGATCGTCGAAGGCCTGGCCGCGATCCAGAAGCCGGCACTCACCCCGTCCAGCTCCTCGCGCTTGTCCGCGCCGGTGTAGCCGCTGTCGCCGCAGATCGTGTCTTCCTTGCCGTGCAGCAGCTTGTGCACCTGGGTCACGTCGGCCACATTCGCGGCCGTGCATTCGACGTGGTGCACCAGGCCGGAGTCGTCATCCACGCCGATGTGCGCCTTCATCCCGAAGTACCACTGATTGCCCTTCTTCGTCTGGTGCATCTCCGGATCCCGCGTCCCGCTGCTGTTCTTGGTCGAACTGGGCGCGGCGATGATGGTGGCATCGACGATCGTGCCACCGCGCAGGCTCATGCCCTTGTCTGCCAGCTTCGCGTTGACCTTGGTCAGCATCTTCGCCGCCAGTCCGTGCTGCTCCAACAATCGGCGGAAGTTGAGGATCGTGGTCTCGTCCGGCACCGTATCCAACCCGCCCAGCCGTGCGAAACGGCGCATCACCGGGGTGTCGTACAGCGCCTCTTCCATCGCCGGATCGCTCAGCGCGTACCACTGCTGCAGGAAGTGGATCCGCAGCATCGTCGCCAGCGGATAGGGCTGCCGGCCCGGCCGGCCAGGCTTCGGGTAGTGCGGCTCGATCAGCCCCAGCAGCGCTTTCCACGGCACCACCTGCTCCATCTCGGCCAAGAACAGCTCGCGCCGCGTACGCTTGCGCTGGCCCAGATCCTCCGCATCACCGAACGTCAGCTGCATGATCGACATCCCAATCGGGTCGCGCCATTGTCGCGCAGGTTGGATGTGTTGTTCAGACCTTCCCTAGAGCGCTGGCGCAGCGCGGGGATCGGCCCCAAATTTCTGAAGCTCTGCGGGCGGGTGCTCTACCGGCAGGCCGACATCGAGGCCTACGAGGAGTCATGCTTGGCGACCTCGACCAAGACGGTCACGACGCAGGTCAGTGCTGGCTGGGATGTTCCTTTTCGTCGGTAGATATCGACAAGTACCGACGATTTGCAACGTGACAGCACCGGCAGCCGTTTGGACGAGCCAGATTTCCAGCGCGATGAAAGTCCGCAGTCCGCAATCACGGTCCGATCAAGTAGTTTGTTGAAAATCAATGGCCTAGCATCAGGCCGTGCGGGCTGGTGAGGGTTCCTGCGGGTTCGTGCGGAAAGATTCGAACTCCTGCGGGGTCTCGGTGGGGCGGCAGCCTGCGCCAAACCTATATAACTCAGCGCCTTAGAACCGCCGCAAACTCCTGCGGAAAGGAGCGGAATCCCAGCCCTTGTTGCCAACAATCCTAACAGTTCCTGCCAGCGTCGGCATCAACCACGTCCATCGGATCGGCTGCCAGTTCGATTCCCGAGTCCGGAATTGAACCAGCGTCCGCTTCGGGTACCTGACACCCACAATCTACTCGACGCACCCGGGCTATTGCCTGGTCGCCCAAACGTCGTACTCGACCATCGGCTTGGACTTGGTGCGCAGGAAGGCATCCGCCTGGCGCTTGCCCTCTGTGGCAGACCCAGCCTCCCTGATGGTGGTGATACGCCAGCCGCTGTTACTGAGGGAGCTCTTGATGAGGTCGAGCGGGTCGGCGCGCCTGTCTGTGATGCCGCCGAACCGGATGACCATCTTGGCATCTTCCGCGCACACGTTCTCCGCGTTGCGCCATACCTGACGCAGATCGGCTGCAAAGTCCTCAGGGCTCGAATGAACGACCTGATCGCGGTTGGTGTAGTCGACAGCGTCGGGGCCACCCACGAACCAGTTGCGGAGCCACTGGTCGGGGATGTAGGTCCGCATGCCGTAGTACGGGGGTGAGGTGATCACCCAGTCGAACCGAGTGTCCGGGGTTTCGGGCTGGAGCGCATCGGCCTCTCGGCTGTCCGCCAATCGCACGGCTCCCGTGATGTCGGAAAACGTTCCGTAGTAGCGTTTCGCCCGCCGTTCGATCACGGCCAAGACATCAATAGGATCAGGCACAAGCCCTCGCCCCTGCCAGAAGCGTGTCGCATAGGCAGGCTTGGGGGCGTAGGTGCGGGGGCATTGGTTGGAGAAGTAGCTCGGGAAGGTCTTCTGCTTCGGGCCATGCAGCGCACCCAGGACGATGCCGCGGAGCGCGATGCGGGCATCCGTAGTGCAGTCCTCCAGGAATGCCTCCCGGAATCGACACAGCGCGTCCAGCACGGTCGGGTGAAACGCCCATTGCCAGAACTCGCTGGTCGGGATGTGGCGCGCTTCACGTTCGGTCAGAATCCTGCGTGCCTCGGCAAGGATGTCATCAACGGTGGTCGTTGCGAGCTTGGAGGCCGTGATGGCTGCAGCAACCGGACTGGAGTCCACCCCAAGGGAACGGAGGCCGACAAGTCGTGCAGCGAAATTGGTGGTGCCCCGGCCGCAGAAAGGATCAAGCACTACATCACCTGCCTGTGCTCTCCGCTTCAGGATGTTGAGCGGAAAGTCGAGCGGGAACATTGTGAAGTAGGGGCAAATTCCGTTCAGAGCCGTTTGTGCGGTGGACACTGCCTAGCTCCTCTTTCTGACGTAGGCAGTGTTGCGGGTCGGATGGCGGTATTGCTCCCACCCCTGGTCTTGTGGGCCATAGAAATGGTCAAGCGCCTTCTTCACCAGCCGGAAGGCCAGGGTATCCCTGTCATCCAAGTGCTCGGGCAGTTGATCGAGGAAGAATGCCTTGATGGAGCCCCATGCGGCTCCATCGGTGGATTCGATTTTTGCGATCAGCTTGGCATCGGCCCGCAGGGCGTCGATTGCCCGCTGCTCGATGTTTGCCATGACGTCCACCGGCTCGGCTTCTTCGTGTTCGGCCTCTGCAGGAAACAAAGTGCCTGCGCCCTCGGCTTCGGGAACGCGCGCTGTCGTCGCGATCTGCCTCATCCCGGAGAAGGTGCTGCGCAGCGTTTGGGCGTAGGTGTGACCGGCTGGCTGGTTGTAGTCATGGTCCCGCATCGAGAACATCTTCTCGAACGACAGGGCGCGGAGGCTGACTGGATAGGGCTTGCCTCCCACCGAGCTCCAAAACACACCCTGGCCTGGAATGGGCTCGTTGAGTAGCGAGCTCAACAAATCGTCACTGAAATGGGCGTTGGCTCTTTTCAGGGACGTGAGATCCGCCGCGGACAACAGGTGGAAGATGAACCAGTTGTCGCCCTGGCTGAGGATCTCGACAGGAATGCTGCCCGGCTGCTGGGTGATCAGCAGCGCGCCCAGATCGTACTTCCGACCTTCCTTCACCCAGGCGATGTACGGCTCGGCAGCCGGTGCGCTTTCGTTCAGCACCGATTGGGCCTCTTCGACGACTGCGATCGTTGGGATCGTCTTTGGATCGGCCGCGGTGAATTCCTGCTGGTTTCGATCGAAAATGCGGCGAAGGATCAGACCCGAGAGCACCAGTGACTGGCCGCCGCGCATCTGGGAAACGTCAATGACACACAACTTTCCCTCGGAGAGCGCGTGAACCAGCATGTCCATGAGTTGGCTGCTCTTGTCGTGCAGCATCCGGACAATCGATGTCATATTGGCCCGGGCGGCCAGAGCCTCGGCGTCCTGCTTTGGGTATTCAAGGTCTAGCAGCTTGGCAACATCCTCCAATGGCGTTGAGTTGCCGGTTTCATCAATGAGATTTACGAGCTTCTCCCAGCGCTCCTGGGGCAGGCCTCGAAGTTTCCGGACGTTCTGCTGTTCCTGACGTTCTGGCCCGAGCGCGATCGAAATCACGTCTCCTGGGCGTAGGCGGCGAATATCCAGCTTGATGCCCCCAGCCACGAACGACTGGTAGAAAGGACTCGGATTTTTCCTGTCGGTGAAGACGACAACCTTGTCCTCCAGAGCGGGGACATCGCACAGCCCCGGACGGCCCTTGTCATCAGGCCAGAAATATTCGCCATCTGGATCGAAGATCACCGTGCCCACGGGGACCTGCTTGCCGGCGCGCTTGGTGACGAAGGGCGTCGTCTCGTAGAGCTTCGAGAAGAGCAGCTTGTTGAGATTGGATTTACCGAAGCCCGCTCTGGCAAAGATGAAGCTGCGGCGAGACACCAGTGATTCGATCGGGAAGCGGACCAATACCTCGGGATCGACCACCTGCATCCATTCTTGCGCCTGGAGTGATTTGCTGCCCGCGGCGTAGATGTACTCGCCGAAGGCCAGATGGCCGATGGGCGCCCCATCGATGTTGTGACCGGCGATCTCGCGCAGCACGTCGTCGTTCGGAAAAGCCACCTTGCTGCCAACATGGGGGAGCCGGCGATGCGAGGGAACGAAGGTCAGCCCTTTGCCATTTCGCCGCAGCACACCGAGAACACGGATGTTCACCCGGTATTTCAGGTACTGCTCACGCAGATCTTCGGGAATCGGCCTATCCTCGCGGACCGCGCGGATATTGAATTCCTCGCCGGAGCCGAAGGACAGCTTGCCCTCCGAGGAGAAGGAGGCGATGCGTCCCAGCACGGCCTCATCGGGCGTCTCCAATTGGACGAGGAGGAACTGCCCATGCATCGGGATGTTTTGGAACTCGTTCCGGTACGGCAACACCAGGTCGGCGTGGAACTCCATGCCTCCTTGCTGGAAGCCCCGGAAGATGCCGACGACCTGTTCCCTGGGAAAAAGTTGGATTTCTGCCATGTTGTTCCCCCTCATCCGTACCGGCGTTGCGCTGGGTCGGCGTCCTGTAGCTGAAACGCGTCCAAGGTCCCCGCGTCACCACCGAGACTCGATCGCACACCTTCGTAAATGAAGTCCTGCAGGATGTCGAAATCGAAATCGACCAGGGCCGCGTTTTCATGCGCCTTTTGCAGGCAACGGGGGTAGTGCGGCACCGGGAAGCCGTTGATCGCGTCAGCGAGCATCGAGCCGAGGATGGTCTGCGACTCTCCGACTTGGGGCACAAAGATGTCCACCGGCCACACTGGGTCGCGGCGGTGTGAACCGAACTTCACCAGGAACATCTTGCCGCCGACGAACTTGTTGATCTCTCCACCCTCACCGGCGCGGTCATCGCCTCGCGCGAATTCCGACCAGACGTAGGCCTGTTCCTCAACCTCGCGCGGCACCTCCACGTAGGCCGGATAGTCGGTCTGAAGGACGCCTTCCAGCGCCATGGCGAGGCGATACCGTGAAAGCACCTTGCTGTGTTTGGCCACGCCAGCCAGGTACACCCGACGGCGGCTCTTGCTCCACTGCGCCTCGATGCGGTCCTTCATGCCCTGGAGCAGTCGCTGGAACAGCTCCTTGGCGAAGACCTTGCTGCGCAGTAGCCCGTCGCAAATGATCAAGGTGTCGGTACCAAAGTCCTTCTTCAGGATGGCGAACAAGATCGCCCACTCGACCAGTTCCCTGTAGACCTGCACCCAGCTGGGCGAAACCGGCTTCCCCTTATCGGTTGGCCGAATCATGTGGGAGAGCGCCGGCAGGCTGTCCACACCCAGAAAGGCCATCATCTCGCCCAGTGCCGTCCGCGCCGACCCGTCCGCAGCGAACTGACGCTCGTTGAGCTTCTGGACGGGGGTTGTGGGCGAGACCGCCTCCAGGCAGTACTCGTTGTTGCTGCTATCCACCACCCGGACCAGCTGGATCAGGAAGGGGTCGAACTGGAGCTGGTTGTTGCCGCCATCGGTGCCGACCAGCGAGATCGACGTCGTGGCACGTGGTTGGATGCGGCGCGTGGCGCTCTTCAGAGGGCGGATCTCTTCCCGAAGCGCGTCCAGCACCCCCTGGTCGGTGCCGATGCAGTCCGCGATGGCCTCCTTCAGTTGGGCCTGGCTCGCCGGGTCGATCATTCCCCCTCCTGCCGACTGGCTGTTCAAACATAGACAAGTTTGCCGTATGCTTGCCAAGATTACCATCATCACCGGCCGCTGTCCCGATACCGGGTGAGGAAGCGATGAAAGACGACACTGGAGAGATATTCACGCTCGACGAAGTAGCTGCCTACCTCAAGGTGGGCAAGCGCACGGTCTATCGCTTGGCGGCGGCTAAGAAGATCCCCGCATTCAAAGTTGGTGGCACTTGGCGATTCCGGCGCCAGGAAATCGACCAGTGGATCAAGAGGCAGACGGCGGAAGCCCAGAGCGATGATGGTCCTGGCGGACCTCATGGCAGGAATGGGTAAAGGGCCGCCCCATGCTCACACGACTGGACCGTCTGGTAGACGAGATCGCGGCCCTGCACAGCAAGCTGATCCTGCTTGTTGGGCGCCCTGGATGCGGCAAGAGCGCGCTGCTGGCCGAGCTGGCCAATCAGCGCGGTATGAAGGTAATGAATGTCGGAGCGGTGTTGGGAAAGCGTCTCGCGGCGCTCGCCCAGCGGCAGCGAGCACTTCAGGCCAATGTCGCGATGCGGGAGCTGGCCGATGAGTACGCGAGTGGCGATCTGGTCCTGCTCGACAACATCGAGCTGCTGTTCGATCAGTCGCTCAAGCTCGATCCGTTGGATCTGCTCAAGCGCCACGCCCACGCTCGGCGTGTTGTAGCAGTGTGGCCAGGAGAGCTGCGCGACGGTCGGTTGAGCTATGCCGAGATGGGGCATCCGGAATATCAGGACTACGGCCTGGAGGGCGTGGTTCCGTTCGAAATTGAATCGATTGGGTAAAGGGAAAACGCATGCGCTACGGGGATCTCATTCAGTTCGAGCCGATCGAGTCGGTCATTCAGCTGCTCGACGCCAATCGGCCCGATGAGGCAAAGAAGCTCGTCGCCACCTACGTCATCTCCGACGACATGGCCGAGCGGATCACCAAGCAGATGATCCCGCAGCTCTCGTTCGACGAATCGGTCGACCACAAGGGTGTGCTCGTGGTCGGCAACTATGGCACCGGTAAGTCGCATTTGATGTCGGTGCTGTCGCTGATCGCCGAGGACGCCGCCTACGTCCCCATGATCCGCCACCCCAAGGTCGCCGAGGCTGCCGGTGCGATCGCCGGCAAGTTCAAGGTGCACCGGATCGAGATCTCCAGCCAGATGTCCCTGCGCGACATCATCACGCAGGAGCTCGAGATTTTCCTGGAGAACCAGGGTGTTAGCTATTCCTTCCCGCCGGCCGACAAGGTGGTCAACAACAAGGCCGCCTTCGAAGAGATGATGGCCGCGTTCGACGAGGTGCACCCCAACCACGGCGTCCTCCTCGTCGTTGATGAATTCCTTGAATACCTGCGCTCCCGCAAGGACCATGATCTGGTGCTGGATCTGTCCTTCCTGCGCGAGATCGGCGAGGTCACCAAGCACCTGCGCTTCCGCTTCGTGGCCGGCGTGCAGGAGGCCATCTTCGACAGCAGCCGCTTCCAGCACGTGGCCGACAGCCTGTATCGCGTGAGCGAGCGCTTCACCCAGGTGCTGCTTGCCCGCCATGACGTGAGCTTTGTGGTGGCCGAACGCCTGCTCAAGAAGTCGGCCGACCAGCAACACAAGATCCGCACCTATCTCACGCCCTTCGCCAAGTTCTACAGCAATATGAACGAGCGGATGGATGAGTATGTCCGCCTTTTCCCCGTTCACCCGGACTACATCGGCACCTTCGAGCGGCTGATCTTTACCGAAAAGCGTGGCGCGCTGGTCACCCTGCGCGACCAGATCCAGGCTCTCCTGGATGAGGAGGTGCCGACCGATCGCCCCGGCTTGATCGGCTACGACAAGTTCTGGGACACGGTCACCTCCAACTCGGTGCTGCGCTCAGACCCGAATATCGGCCCGGTGTTGAAGGTTGCGGAGGCGCTGGGCGAGCGCGTGCAAAAGGCCTTCACCCGTCCGCCCTACAAGGCGATGGCCATGCGGGTGATCAAGGGGCTGTCCGTACACCGCCTGACCACCGGCGGCGACATCTACGTGCCGGTGGGCCCAACGGCCGAGGAACTGCGCGACACGCTTTGTCTGTACCAGCCCGGCATCGAGGACATGGGCGGCGAGCCTTCCGACGACCTGCTGACCGCCGTGCAGACGACGCTGCGCGAGATCGTCAAGACGGTCAACGGCCAGTTCATCTCCAAAGCGCCAGATACCGAGCAGTACTACCTCGATCTCAAGAAGGACGTCGACTACGACGCCCAGATCGAAAAGCGCGCCGAAGCGCTGTCCGACGACGCCCTGGATCGTGCCTACTACAGCGCCATGATGCAGCTCATGGAATGCACCGATGAGCATGCCTACGTTACCGGCTACAAGATATGGCAGCACCAGGTCGAGTGGCAGGACCGCCGCGTGGAGCGCAACGGCTACCTCTTCCTAGGGGCGCCCAACGATCGGCCGACCGCCCAGCCCGAGCGCGATTTCTACATCTACTTCATCCAGCCGTTCGAGCCGCCCCGTTTCCGCGACGACAACAAGACGGACGAGGTGTTCTTCCGACTGAAGGGGCTGGACGACGCCATCAAGCGCCATCTGGCGTTCTACGCCGCTGCCCAGGAACTTGCTTCCACGGCCAGCTGCGCGGCAAAGGCCGTCTACCTGGACAAGGCCCGTCGCGCCTTAAGCGACATGAGCAAGTGGCTGCAGGACAAACAGATGACCGCCTTCGAGGTCACCTACCAGGGCAAGACCCGACGCCTTTCGGAATGGGCCAAGGGCGTGTCGATGCGCGACAAGCTCCGATTGGGCCCGGACGAGCGCGCCAACTTCCGCGACATCGTCAACGTCACCTCAGGTCTGGCTCTCGGCACCCATTTCGCGGATCTTGCGCCGGAATATCCGACCTTCTCTGTCCTGGTCACCGAATCCAACCGCAAGCAGCTCATCACCAACGCCCTGAAGGCGCTGGCGGGTGGAACGCGCACCAAGGACGCCATCGCCATCCTGGACGCGCTGGAGATGTTGGACGGCGACCGCATCGAGCCCACGCGATCCAAGTACGCCCAGGAAGTGCTCAACCGGCTCAAGGCCAAAGGCCACGGGCAGGTGCTCAACCGCAGCGAGCTGCTCGTTCCGGTTGCTGGAGACATCGAATATTTCTACCCAACCAAGTACAGACTGGAGCCAGACCTTCTGATCATCGTGCTGGGCGCGCTGGTCTACTCGGGCGACATCGTGCTGGCGATTACCGGCGACAAGATCGACGCCGGCAAGCTGTCGCTCCTGGCCGAACGACCCTTGGACGACCTGATCCAGTTCAAGCACATCGAACCGCCCAAGGAAATCAATGTCGCCGTCTTGCGCTCGCTGTTCGAGCTGCTGGGCCTGCCGTCCGGCCTTGCCCAGATGGCGACGCAAGGCAAGGAAGAACCGGTCAAGAAACTGCTGGATGCCGTGGCCAAGCTGGTACAGCGTGTGCTCACGGTCGGCACCGACCTGCAGAACCGCCTCAGCTTCTGGGGCCAGTCCCTGCTGCGCGAAGAAGAGCTGCGCGATTGGCGCACACGGCTGGAAGCGCTCAAGGGCTTCCTGGAAGGACTGTCGCCCTACAACACCGTCGGCAAGCTGAAAAACCTGCGCATCACCCAGGACGACATCGATACCCAAAAGAAGAACCTCGATGTGCTTGCCGCAGTGGAGAGACTGCGTGACCTGGTTGCCGAGCTGGGCAATGTTGCCGCCTACCTCTCCCAAGCCGAAATGGTGCTGCCCGGCGATCATCCCTGGGTGCAGCAGGCACAGGCTGCCCGCAAGGACATTCTCGACAAGCTCGCCGAGGACCGCAGTGCGCAGCATGCCGCTGAATACCGCCAGCGCCTGGCCACGTTGAAGAAGGACTACATCACCGCCTACGTGGCGCAACACAGTAAGGCCCGGCTCGGCGTGGCGGAGGACAAGACCAAGTCCGCTCTGCGCAAGGATCTGCGCATGGTGACCCTGCGCGCCTTGGCTGGCATCTCCCTCATGCCCACCGGCCAGCTCACCACCTTCGAAGACAGACTGGACAAGCTCAAGAGCTGCGCATCCCTGGTGGAAAGGGAGCTGGAAACAAGCCCGGTATGCCCGCACTGCGGTTTTCGCCCTGCCAACGAGCAGGGCGATCTGCTGCCGGCCGCCAACGTGCTCAAGGCCCTGGACGACGAACTCGATCGTCTCCTGGAAGGGTGGCAGCGAACCCTACTGGACAACCTGGACGACCCGATCATTCAAGCGAACTTCGAACTGCTTAGACCTAAGCAGCGTGACCTGATCAAGGGCTTCCTTGCGTCGAAAGCCTTGCCGGATCCGGTCACGCCCGAGTTCGTCGCAGCGGTTCAGGAAGCGCTGTCCGGCCTCGAAAAGATCGTGGTCACCGGCGACGACGTCAAGAGGGCGCTGCTCGCTGGTGGATCCCCCGCGACGCCCGAGGATCTGCGCAAGCGTTTCGAGTCGTTCCTGAGCGAGCGCTGCAAGGGCAAGGACGCGAGCAAGCTGCGGTTCGTGGTGGAGTAAAGGAGCCCGACATGATCAAGACCATCACGCTCACCAATTTCCTGAGTTACGGACCCGCGCCCGAGCCGGTCGAGCTGCGCGCGCTCAATGTGATCATCGGCCCGAACGGATCTGGAAAGTCCAACCTCATCGAGGCACTGGAGCTGCTGTGTGCAACTCCGAAAGACTTGCTGATCCCCATCCGCGACGGCGGCGGCGTCCGCGATTGGCTGTGGAAAGGCGCCACAAAGCCGCCCATCGCCATGATCGACGCGGTCATCGACAACCCCAAAGGCCCTGTGCCGCTGCGCTATGTGCTGAGTTTCACCGAGGTGGGCCAGCGCTTTGAGATCGTGGACGAAAGGGTGGAAAACGAAGTGCCCGATGTGGGACACGCCCAGCCCTACCTGTACTACAAGTTCGAGAGTGGGCATGGCGTGCTCAACGTCAAGGGCAAACAGCGTCGCTTGCAGCACGAAGACATCGACCCCACCGCATCGATCCTAGCCCAGCGCAAAGATCCCGACCAATACCCAGAGCTGACCTACCTGGGCAACGCTTTCTCGAAGATGCGTCTGTACCGGGAGTGGAGCTTCGGCCGTTACACCATTCCTCGCCTTCCCCAGAAGGCCGACCTGCCCAACGAGCATCTGGAGCCCGACGCGAGCAACTTGGGCCTGGTGCTCAACCGTTTGCGTCGTGAGCCAACCGTCAAGAAGCGGCTGCTGGATGCCTTGAGGGCGCTCTACGATGGCATCGACGACTTCGATGTGCAGATTGAAGGCGGCACTGTGCAGGTGTTCTTCCACGAAGGGCGCTACACCGTGCCTGCCACCCGCTTTTCGGACGGCACGCTGCGTTATCTGTGCCTGCTCGCGATCCTTTGCCACCCCAACCCGGGGCCGCTCGTCGTCATCGAAGAGCCGGAGCTGGGCCTCCACCCGGATGTGCTGCCCACCCTGGCTGAGCTGCTCAAGGAAGCCTCCGCGCGCACGCAACTCGTCGTCACCACCCATTCCGATATCCTGGTCGATGCGCTGACCGACCAGCCCGAAGCGGTACTGGTCGCCAGCAGGGATGAAGCGGGTACGCGCCTGGAACGACTGAGCGCCGAAAAGCTCAAGCCCTGGCTGGAGAAATATCGCTTGGGGCAGCTTTGGACCCGCGGCGAGATCGGAGGGACACGGTGGTGAAGCTCTACGTCGAGGGTGGCGGTGACGGCAAAGCCCTGCAGATCGAGTGTCGCCGCGGATTCCGGGAGTTTCTCGAGAAAGCCGGCTTGAAAGGCAAGATGCCCGCCATCGCCGCCTGTGGTGGCAGGCGCTTCGCCTATGAGGATTACTGCACGGCGATCGCCAACGGCGAAGCGGCGATGCTGCTGGTCGACAGCGAAGCGCCTATCGCGGCCGCACACCAGAAGGGAAAGCCAGATGAGTGGCTGCCTTGGCAGCACCTGAAAGCCCGACAGGGTGATGGCTGGGACAGGCCCCAAGGCGCCCGTGAAGCCGACTGCCACCTGATGGTGCAGTGCATGGAATCCTGGTTCCTAGCCGACCGAGAAAAGCTCAAGGACTTTTTCGGCCAGGGCTTTCGGGACAACGCCCTGCCATCCGCCGCAAACCCGGTCGAAACGATCGCCAAAACGGCGGTGCTCGACAGCCTGAAGAATGCCACGCGTCACTGCCAGCTCAAAGGGCAGTACGGCAAAGGCGATCACTCCTTCAAATTGCTGGCGCAACTCGACCCTGCCAAGGTCGTCGCCGCCTCGCCCTGGGCGAAGCGCTTTGTCGACACCCTCAAACAGAAGATGGGCGCATGAACGATCTACTCAAACACCGAGAGCAAGACTCCGGCCCTGTGGAATGTCTCGGACTCAGCTTCCCCAACGACCAGGCCCGCCGCGAACACTTTCTTAAGCTGCTCGCCGAAAAGCTGAAGGACCCGGAATTCCGCAAGCAGGAAGGTTTCCCGCAGGGGACGGATGAGGCGATCCTGGCCATGTCCGACCCGCCGTACTACACCGCTTGTCCGAACCCCTGGCTCGCGGATTTCGCCAAGTACTACGGCAAGCCCTACGACCCGAACGAACCGTACCGGCGCGAGCCGCTGGCCATCGACGTCTCGGTGGGCAAGACCGACCCGATCTACAAGGCGCATTCCTACCACACCAAGGTGCCGCACCTGGCTATCGTGCCATCGATCCTGCACTACACACAGCCGGGTGACATCGTCCTCGACGGCTTCGCGGGATCAGGCATGACAGGCGTTGCCGCGCAGTGGTGCGCTTCCGCGCCTGCGGCCTACCGGCATGAGCTGGAGATGGAGTGGAAGAAGCAAGGCAAGCCAGCGCCGAAGTGGGGAGCACGTCGCGTCATCCTCAACGATCTGTCGCCGGCGGCCACCTTCATCGCGGCCAACTACAACCTGCCGTTCGATGTGGACGCCTTCGCCAGGGCAGGCAAGCAACTGCTCGATGAGCTGGAAGCCGAAATCGGCTGGATGTACGAGACCCTGCATTCGGACGGCAAGACCAAGGGGAGAATTGAATACACCGTTTGGAGCGAGGTCTTCACCTGCCCGGAGTGCGCGGGGGAGGTGAATTTTCTCGACGAGGCGCTGGACGAGGACAGTAAGCGAGTACGAGAAACTTTCCCGTGCCCGCATTGTGGGGCGGAGCTGACGAAGAAAAAACTGGAACGGCTGTACGTCTCAAAGCTGGACCCCATCACCGGAAAGACGCTCCAGACTCCCATGCGCGAGCCGACGTTGATTTCTTATCGCGTTGGCAAGAATCGCTACGAAAAAACGCCAGATGCTGATGATTTGGCACTACTGGCCCAAATCGAGACACTGGCATTACCACGGTATGTTCCTGTCGTTGAGTATCCCTATGCTGACATGTGGGAAGCGCCGCGGATGCGCGACAAGGGAATCACGCACACTCATCACCTCTTCCTCCCCCGCGCCGCCCAGGCGATGGGCCGGCTGTGGGCAAAGGCGCGCGCCCATCCCGATGCGCGCATCCGGGCGTTTTTGTTATTCATGGTGGAGCAGGCGATATGGGGCTTGTCGGTGCTAAATCGATACGGCCCAACGCACTTTTCACAAGTGAACCGCATGCTCACCGGCGTCTATTACGTCGCTTCACAGCACGCTGAATGCAGCCCTTGGTACAACCTGGGCGGCAAACTCGACCGTCTGATCAAAGCGTTCCGTGATTACAAAATCGGCGCTGGCAGGACGGCAATCTCCACCGGCACCGCCGCCCGTCTGCCGCTGCCGGATGACTCGGTGGACTACATCTTCACCGACCCGCCGTTTGGCGAAAACTTGCCCTATGCCGAACTGAATTTTTTGGTCGAGGCGTGGCACGGGGTGATGACGCAAGCCAAACTGGACGCCATCGTTGATCGTACCAAGGAAAACCGTGCGGCTCAGAAGTCAGTAGATGATTATCGAAGGCTGATGACCGATTGCTTCGAGGAATACTTCCGTGTTCTCAAGCCCGGTCGCTGGATGACGGTAGTGTTTTCCAACACGCAGGCCGCCGTGTGGAATGGGCTGCAAACCGCTATGCAGGAAGCGGGTTTCGTCATCTCCAATGTGTCCGCGCTCGACAAGCAGCAAGGTAGTTTTAAGGCTGTCACTACAGCAGTTGCCGTCAAGCAGGACCTGGTGATCTCCGCGTACAAGCCCAACGGCGGGCTGGAGCAGCGCTTCCGCGAGCGCGGCGCCACGGAGTCCTCGGCCTGGGATTTCGTGCAGACGCACCTGCGCTATCTGCCGGTGGCCAAGACGAAAAACGGCGCGCTGGAGTTCATCGTCGAGCGCGACCCGCGCATCCTGTTCGACCGGATGGTAGCCTGGTTCGTGCGCCACGGCGCGGCTGTGCCGCTTTCCAGCCAGGAGTTTCAGCACGGCCTGCACGTCCGCTTTCCCGAGCGGGACGGCATGGTGTTCCTGCCCGAGCAGGTGGCCGAATACGACAAGAAGCGCGCACTGATGGCGCAAGCGCCGCAGATGGAGCTGTTCGTTTCGGACGAGCGCAGTGCCATCGACTGGCTGACTGACTTCCTCAAAAAGCGCCCCTCGACCTACCAGGAGATTCACCCTGAGTTCACGGTGCAGCTCGGCGCCGGCTGGAAGAAGCACGAGAGCAAGCCCGAGCTCGCAGCGCTGCTGGAGGATAACTTCCTCCGGTATGACGGTACCGGCGAGGTGCCGAGCCAGATCCACGCCTACCTTTCGACCAACTTCAAGGATCTGCGCGGCCTGGACAAGAACGATCCGCGCCTGATCGCCAAGGCCAAGGATCGCTGGTACGTGCCCGATCCGAACAAAGCGCAGGACCTGGAGAAGAAACGCGAGAAGGCACTGCTGAAAGAATTCCAGACCTACCTGAGCTTCACCGGTCGCCGGCTCAAAGAGTTCCGGCTGGAAGCGCTGCGCGCCGGCTTCAAGGACGCCTGGAGCAAGAAGGATTACCAGACCATCATCAAGGTGGCCCAGAAGATCCCGGACGAGGCGCTGCAGGAAGACGAGAAGCTGCTGCTCTGGTATGACCAGGCACTGACGAGAATGGAGGGGGGCCTATGAGCAAGCTCAGCCACATCAAGCTGGAGAATTTCACCGCCTTTGCCAGCCTGGACCAGGCGTTCTCCCCAGGCGTCAACGTGATCATCGGCGCCAACGGCACGGGTAAGACCCACCTGCTCAAGGTGCTCTATGCCGCCGCGGCGATCACCTTGGGCGAAGACCGGGAAAGAGGCTTTGCCCGCAAGCTGCTCGGCGTCTTCAATCCCTACCAGGCGCGCATGACACGTCTGATACGACGACAGCAGGGCTTGCCCGCTGCCGAGATCAGCATCGCGCGAGAGGATGGCGCCAAGCTCAAGACGGTCATCGACAACCGGAAGGCGGACGTCAACGATGTGCGCGTCTCTGGGGAAACCAAGTGGCTGAGCATCAGCATGGAGTCCGCGTACATTCCGGTCAAGGAAATGCTGGCCCACGCACCCGGTTTTCTGGCGACGGCATCGAAGCGGGAGATCGCCTTCGAGGATGTCTATGTCGACATCATCAAGAAGTCCTTTCTGCCAAAACTCAGAGGCCAACCCCATGATAACCGTAAACGGCTTTTGAATGCTTTGCAAAAAGCGATCGAAGGAAAGGTAATTGCCAAGGGCGAACATTTCTTTCTTAAGAATAGCCAGGGTGAATTGGAGTTCACTTTGCTGGCCGAGGGCATGCGCAAGCTTGCGCTGATCTGGTTGCTAATCCAGAACGGCACGCTCTTGTCCGGCTCGCTGCTCTTCTGGGACGAACCCGAGGCCAACCTGAACCCCTCTCTCATGGGCGAGGTCGTCGAAATCATTCTGGAACTGCATCGGCTTGGGGTTCAGGTCTTCCTGACCACCCACAACTATGTTCTGCTCAAGGAGTTCGACCTGCGGCAGAAAAAGGGTGATGCCATCCGCTATATCTCGCTGTATCGCGATGAGCAGAAGGCGGTCGTGGCCAACGCCAGCGACAGCTACACGGGCATCGACCCCAATGCCATCACCGGAACCTTCAGCGACCTATACGACCGCGAGCTGAAGCGCAGCCTGGGAGGGTTGGTCGAATGACGTCTTTGGCCGAGGGGGACTTGCAGATCGCCTTGCCGGCCGGGGCCGCTGGGCGAAAGTTCGATGATGGGGCGACTCACGGGCTTTCCCACTGCATGAAGGCCGTGGATTTCATCGTGGAGCTGGATGAGAGGATTCTTTTCATCGAGTTCAAGGACCCGGATCACCCGGCCGCGCAACCCAAAGATCGGAACACGTTTCTGACAAAGATTCTGAGTGGCGGCTTGGATTCAGACCTGAAGACGAAATATCGGGACTCCTTCCTCTACGAATGGGGAGCCGGCCGAGTGACCAAGCCGATCTACTACCTCGTGTTGATTGGCGCGAGCAGCTTGTCCGAGGCGGAATTGCTAGCCAGAACAGATGCCCTGCGGCGGCAGCTCCCCGCCCATGGACCTGGTGACAGACCCTGGAAGAAGCCATTTGTCGCCGGTTGTGGCGTCATGAATATTGAGACGTGGAACAAGGCCTTGCCACAGTTTCCCGTCAACAGACTCAGCGCATGACTGCTTGGAACGTCGGCGACTGGTGCTGGCATGCCCGGCAGGCGTCCCCCTGCCGGGTGATCGACCGCCAGGACGTGTGGGGCGAGGTCGCCTACCGCGTCTGGCTGCCGGCCAAGGATGCCGTGGTGCGCGCCCGCGCCCAGGATCTGGGCGAACTGACCAACGTGCGTCCGACGGTGGAGCAGATCCTGCACACGGTGGCCGCGGCCAAGCTGCTCGACGCGCTGGAAGACAACCTGCTGCTGGCGCCGATCCAGTCCAGCGTGGTGCCGCTGCCGCACCAGCTCTACGCGCTGAATCGGGCCATGAGCCGAGATCGCATCCGCTACTTGCTGGCGGACGAGGTGGGGCTGGGCAAGACCATCGAAGCGGGGCTGATCCTGCGCGAGTTGAAGCTGCGCGGCATGGTGCGGCGGGTGCTGGTGGTGGCGCCGAAAAGCCTGGTGCGCCAGTGGCAGGCCGAAATGCGGCTGCACTTCGGCGAGCACTTCCGCTTCGTTGAGCCATCTGAACTCGCGGCCTTCCGTCAATGGCGCGACAACGGCACCCAGAACGACGAGAACCTCTGGCGCATGCATGACCAGGTGATCGTCTCGCTCGACTCGGTCAAACCCATCGAAGGCCGCCGTGGTTGGAGCTTGGAGCAACTCGCCACCTACAACCGCGAGCGCTTCGAGGATCTGATCTCGGCAGGCTGGGATTTGGTGATCATCGACGAGGCACACCGCCTCGGCGGCAGTACTGAGCAGGTTGCCCGCTACAAGCTCGGTGCCGCTTTGGCCGAGGCCGCTCCCTACTTGCTGTTGCTATCCGCGACGCCGCATCAGGGCAAGACCGACCAGTTCATGCGGTTGATGCAGTTGTTGGACCGTGAGGCCTTTCCGGACGAAGGCAGCATCGACCGCGATCGGGTGCGCCCGTTCGTGATCCGCACCGAGAAGCGGGCCGCCATCGACGCGGAAGGCCAACCGCTATTCAAGCCCCGGTCCACACGACTTCACCCGGTAGCTTGGCAAGAGCGGCATGCCGCTCAGCGAAGGCTCTATGAGGCCGTGACGGACTACGTCCGGCACGGGTACAACCAGGCGATGGCTGCCAAACAGCGGCACATCAGCTTCCTGATGATCCTGATGCAGCGGCTGGTGACGTCCAGTACGGCCGCCATCCGCGCCACCCTGGAGAAGCGCCAGGCCGTGCTGGAGGCGCCTCAGGCGCAGGCGAGCCTGTTCGAGGCAGTTGCCCCGGATGAGTGGGCAGAGCTCGACGGCCAGTCCCAGCTCGACATTGCCGTGCAGGCCAGCGGCTGGGAGCGGGAGAAGTCGGAGGTCGAGATGCTGCTGGATCTCGCCCGCGAAACCGAGCGACAGGGGACGGATGCCAAGGCAGAAGCGCTGTTGGAATTGATCTACAAGCTCCAGCAGGAGGAGAACGACCCGCAGCTCAAGGTGCTGGTCTTCACCGAGTTCGTTCCCACCCAGGCCATGCTGGCGGAGTTCCTGGAGAGCCGGGGCTTTTCGGTGGCGTTGCTCAACGGCGGGATGGACCTGGACGCGAGAACCCGCGCCCAGCAGGCCTTCTCACGAGATGTCCGGATACTGATCTCCACCGATGCCGGCGGCGAGGGCCTGAACCTCCAGTTCTGCCATGTCATCGTCAACTTCGACATGCCATGGAACCCGATGCGGCTGGAGCAGCGCATCGGCCGGGTGGACCGTATCGGCCAGCCCCATGTGGTGCGGGCCATCAACTTCGTGCTGGAAGACACGGTGGAGCACCGGGTGCGCGAGGTGCTTGAGGAGAAGCTTGCCGTCATCGCCCAAGAGTTCGGTGTCGACAAGGCAGCCGACGTGATGGATTCGGTGGAGGTGGAGCCGCTGTTCGACGAGCTGTTCGTGCATGGACTGCAAAACCCAGCATCGATCGACAAGGAATGTGATGCGCTCATCAGCCAGGTGCGCGACAAGGTCGCCGCCAGTCGCAAAGACACCGATCTGTTGACGGAAGACCACACGCTGGAAGCAGACGATGCCCGCAAGTGGCGGGATCATCCAGCGCAGTATTGGTTGGAGCGTGCGATCACCGCCGGGTTGCCTGCGCGAGGTGGAGCGGCTGAGAAGGCAGGCGACGCTTGGCGCGTGAGGTGGGCGGACGGGAGCGAGTCACCCCGTGTCTGCTTCGACGCGCGCACCGCCGAACAGAACCCTGAGATGGAGTGGATCACGCTGGAAGATCCACGCGCCCGTGCAGTCATCAGCGAACTGCCGCGCTGCGTGGCGGGCCAGCCCCTGCCGATTGCGGCAGTCAGCGGCTTGCCCGATACGGTGCACGGCGTGTGGTCGCTGTGGGAGATCAGCATTAGCGCGTCCAATCTCTCTGAGAACTTCAACCGGCGGCGATTCTTGCCCGTGTTTGTTACCGACGATGGCCGCACCTTCGTGCCGACCGCCAAGCGGATCTGGGATTTGCTGCTGACCGAGAACGTGACGCTCGCCCCGAAGGTCGAGGTAGAGCATGCCTTGGCCTGCTTCGAAACGTCGCTGGCTGCGGCCAAGGCACAGGGGGAGCGGCTTTTTACCGAGCTGCTGGAGGAGCACCGTGCCTGGCTCGCCGAGGAGCGTGAACGGGCGCGCTACGCCTTTGAAGCGCGCTACCAGGCGATAGGCCGCATAGGCCTTCCCGCGGTCAGGGAGCACCGGCGCAAACGGCTCGAAGCCGAGCACGAGACGCGTCTGGCAGCGCTGGCGGATGCGGAAGCCTGCACGCCGGATCTCAACGCCGTGCTGATGTTGAGAGTCGGCCAATCGGGAGGTGCACAGGCATGACCGCATGGGCTGATCGCATCCTGAAGGAGTTCCCCTCCGATCTCGCCCGGCTGTGGATTGTCACCGACCCGGACGACGTGTTACTGGATGAGCAGGTGTTGTCTGGCCTGCGCGAGCGCGGTTTCGACGTATTGCCTTTCGAGGACAGCATCGCCTTCCGGGCAGAGTACGAGGAGCGCTATCGGGCGGCGTGGGAACGCGGGGAGCCTGGCCCGTCCCGCGCCTTGGTCCTCCAGTTGCGTGGCACGGCCCTGGGCGAACTGCCTTGGGACTACTTGCGCCAGGCGCGCAAGGTCAGTCTGGGGCTTGTAGAGCTGTTTCCGAAACTGAGCTATGCGGTGGTCAGGCAGCTGGGCAGCGAGATGCTACCCGCGCTGTTCGAGGCGCAGGCGCGGCACGTTCATCAGTCGCTGGGTGAGGCGGCGACGAAGGAGTTTGTGCTGACGCACATCTTCCGGATCAGCCCGCATCTGATCACCCGGCCAGAGGACCTTTGGCGTGAGCTGCTCCGTCTGCACTACCGCGAGGCACTGCTGCCGCCCGTGTTGGCGGAGCACGTGGAGCATGTGCTCGGTGAGCGAACGATCTTCACGGGCATTCCTGTCGCCGATCTGTTTTCGCAGAAGAGCTTCGCGCTGCGCGTGGTGCAGGACGCTTGGTATCGCTATCTGACCAAGCTGGGGCTCACCGGAACGCGAACGGGGGAGCCGGAGCCGCCGGACTATGTGCCCAAGCTCGACATCCCGTTCGATCACCACGATGTCCGTGTGATTGTCGATTCGATGTTTCTGGACGGCACGCTACACCCGCTGGCGATCCAGGGTGTGCCGGTCAACCTGCCGGAATGGGCGAAAGCGGGTGTTGTGCAGGATCCGTTGTCGATGCGGAATCTGGTGCTTGAGGGCATCAAGAACCTCGAGGATGAGATCCCGACCTCTGCTTCTCCCTACCGCGACTGGACCCATTTCTCGCGTCGGATCGGCGAGGTGATCTCGCGTTTCCACGGTCTGGACGCGGCCCGGGCAGAAAGCCTGAAGGACGAAATGCGGGGCTTGGTGAGCGATGCAGACAGCCGGCTGCAAGAGTGGGTTGAAACGCACTACGCCGATTTGCCGTCCCTGCCAGCGGCCAAGGCGCCTGTCATGGTCCATCACGTGCCGCGATACCTTGCGATGCGCCGAGCGCGTGGCGAGGAGAAGATCGCGCTCGTGGTCTTTGACGGGCTGGCGGTAGATCAGTGGACCCAGATTCGCGAGTGCATCGTTCATCGAGCGCCGCGACTGATGTTCGACGAGAACGCTTGTTTTGCGTGGCTGCCAACCCTGACGTCGGTTTCCAGGCAGGCGCTGTTCTCCGGCCTGCGCCCACGCGAGTTCGCCGACAGCATCGAGACCACCTCGAAAGAGCCCCAGCACTGGACGCGGTTCTGGCAAGACCACGGACTTCGCGCCAATGAGGTCTTGTACCGCAAATCGCTCAAGCGCATGGATGACCTTCCTGAGCTGGAATCTCTGCTCTCGAGCCCATCCGTGAAGATTGCAGGTCTGGTCGTGGATACGGTCGACGAGATCATCCACGGCGCCGTGCTCGGCAAGCGCGGCGTTGCAACCCAGATTGGAAATTGGTGCGAATCGGGCTTTGTGGATCGCCTGTTTGCGATGCTGCTGGAGAACGGATTCCACGTCTACCTGACCGCTGATCACGGCAATGCCGAAGCGGTAGGGATTGGCCGTCCGAACCAGGGTGTCGCCTCGGAACTGCGCGGAGAGCGTGTCCGGACGTATCGCAGTGGGACTTTGGTTGCGGAGACAGCAGCGGCAAATCCGGACACCTTCCGTCTTGATGTCGCTGGACTTCCGGCGAACTTCATGCCGCTATTTGCAGGAGGGCGTGGGGCATTCGTGCCGAAGGGTGACCAGGTCGTGGTCCACGGTGGCATGTCCCTGGAAGAACTGATCGTGCCCTTCGTGAGAGTGAGTTACGTAAATTGAATCGAATGAAGTCATCAGCACCGCAAATTGGCTTCGACCGCTTCATACCGCTGGAGTGGGCGGCGGCTGCGCTGCGGGTGCGTGCTGATCTGGGGACGCTCGATGATCTGAATGCCCTGTTGGACGCAGCCGAACTGGGTGTGGCAGCACGAAAGAAGACACGGACTGTACTGAATCGTTTGTGGCTTGAGCCACGCCCCGAACTCGCCGACTTCGCCGAGCGTGCCGTCGCGATCTTCAAGGCCGACCCGAGCGTCCCTATCGCCGCCCTGACCTGGGGCATGGCCATTGCCACCTATCCGTTCTTCGGCAAGGTGGCGGAGCTGGTGGGGCGCCTCTCGGCGTTGCAAGGTGACTGTGCTTCGGCGGAAGTCCATCGCCGAATGAGCGAAACCTATGGCGAACGCGAAGGCACGTACCGGATGACCAACATGGTGCTGCAGTCGCAGGCGAGCTGGGGCGCAATCGAGCGCATCGAGAAAGGCAAGCGCCTCGTGCGCATGAAGCCGATCGTGGTCAGCAACGAACAGGCTGTGGCCTGGCTTGTCGAGGCGGCGCTGCGTTACTTCGGCAAAGCCGTATCGGTTCCGACGCTGTCGTCCTTGGCGGTGCTTTATCCATTCGTGCTGGATCAGCCGCTGGGCTACCTTGCATCAAAGAGCCCGAACCTGGAAGTGAGGTCGGAGGGAGCCGGAATCCAGTTCGTGTGCCTGCATCCCGCACGGTGACGATCGTTCATGCCCTTGCTAAATGCCATAGAGTCCACCGTCGCACGCACGAGGAAGACGATTCGGCGACGAATCGCGGCATCGTGGCAGTACGGGTATAGAGCCAAATACCGGCTTGCACAATGGGGGCTTCGATATGGCAGCATTGTACTTGCTGCGGTTCTACTCCTTCTCGTATCCGCCAGCGCTTATCTGTCGCCGGCTCTCCAAACTGTGCTTGGGGAGCACTACGCGACAGAACAGGCGATCGAGGGGCTGCGCGGCCTGATTCTAAACACGGGAACCGCGCTGATAGGTGCGGCCGCCATTGTGACATCGCTCGTACTGTTCGCCATGCAGGTAAACATCGAGCGCATGCCTCACGGGTTATTTCGCCGCCTGAGTGCAGATCCGAAGCTGCTCGGCGCGTTTGCGTTGGCATTCCTCCTGGCAATCGGCGTCGCATCGCTCTCCACGTTCGTGGATCAGACCCGGCTGGCGTACGTCGTGCTCGCGGCCTCATGGGCGATCGTATTCATACTGATCTCGTTCATGTACGCCTATCGGCGCGCCTTGGTCCTCATCAATCCCTTGCAGCAACTCGGCATACTCATTCAAGACACCCGGAAGGAATTGCGGACCTGGGCTCGGCGGGCTCAGCGGGCAATGCCACTCCTTGAGCGCGAAGAACCTGCAAGTGCCACGTCGTCACCCACGGACTCCACGCATGACTTGGCCCGTAGGGTCTTCTTCCAGATCAACAATCGATGGACCGATGGCGCGAAACGAGCGATCCGACATGCAATGTCGTTTGCTCGGCGCTATGCAGAGCAAGGGGATTATGAAGTTTCCGGCGCGGCGCTGAACGCTGTCGTCGGCATCAATGCTGCATACATCGAGTCCAAGGGGAAAACTTTCTACGCCAATAACCCATTTGTCGACAACCCTCTTTCTAGCGACAGCTTCTTCAACGACACACTGGAGCACCTGCGGCAAAACGCCCAGAGTGGGATTACGCGCCGGGATGAGCAGCAAATCGAACAGACATTGCAAGCTATGGCTGCGCTTGTTCAGGTGTATCTGGGCATCGATTACTCGAGCCCATATGCTGCAAAAAGCCACGCACAACTCGCCGCAGGATACCTTGCGAGCGCGGTACAGACCGTGGTTCCTCACGATATGGCCGATGTTCTGCTGGAGGGACAACGGCTGATGGGGCAGTCTGCGCGATATATCCTCGCCCATGGAGATCCTAACGACATAGCGGTACTCAGCGAAAAGATTGCTTTGGTCGCGTGCACTGGCTGCGCGAAAGAGGATTACCGCCCAGTTACGATGGAAGGCATGACGCAGCTTGCGAATCTGACTTTCGACCTCCTTCGATCCAGGAACCACGACATCCATTTCGCGGTTGGAGAAATCCGCCGAGACGTGGCCTTGGTTGCGAAGTTGTTTCTTAAGGTGCCAGATGCACCTCTATCGAGCAGCCATAGCACATTCCTGGGGCCGTACTACTCGTCGACGAGCATGCAGAGCTTGAGGGCGCGGCTTACGGCCTTGGCAAACGCGATCTCTGAAGCGCAACCGGACAATGCGGACGTCCAATCGATCATACGGAACATTGAGCGTTGGGCTGACGGCCTCTACCAAACGGAGAAGGAGTTACTTCTCGCAGCCGTACTGAAGGGGAGTGAGATAAATGAACGGGAATGTGTGAGATAAACGGGAAGAACAGGGATGAAGAAGGAAGAAACGGAACGTCAAAACGAAAAAACGTTTCACACGACGCAACAACACAAATCAGCCGATCGCGGCCTGAATGTGCTCCTCAAGAATCGCGGCGATCTCTTCCCGGTCGGCATCGGACAAGCCGACAAACGGCCTCGCTGGGATATCGCCCCAGGGAATCGGATGTCCTTTCTTTGAGCCGGCATGGCGCCTGAAGTCGTTCTTGTCGTACTTCAAACGCGACAGCTGGTAGTACCTTCCGAACTCGCCCATCGCCGCACCGAACTGATGAACAGCCCCGTAGATCCTGTCGGTGCCGAACAGCAGGCCATCGTCCTCGATCTGGTAGTGAAGGGAATTGCGCAGATGCCCTTCGAGCACCAGCACCTTGTCCTGGTGTTGTGGCTTGATAGCGCGGTAGGACTCTGACAGCGGCGCCCACTTCGAGCCATCCGGCGCTTCCCCCGCGGCGAAGCGTTCATCGTGGGACCGCTCAAGATAAGCGCCGATGTCACGGAGCGCGGCTTCCGGATTGCCGATCAGGCGCGCCAATTCCGCCAGGGCCGTCCTCGCGTTTTCGTCATCGACCCGAATGAACGTGCCGGCCATCGCGACTCAGTAGGTCACAGTGACATCAGGAAAACCATCGAGACCATGGGGTTCAGAATCCTCGATCACCGGGTACGCTGCAGCCAAATCAGGCGGCAGCTTCCATGTGTAACCCAAAAGCGCAGCGAACTCGGTACGGTTCCGTAGCGGATCGGTCGCTCTAATCGAGCTCGGGATGGGGTGGCAGCCGATGTAGCCCTGCTTCATTACATAATCCGCCATCTCTTGCACGATGGCTGCATCAGGTCCGCGAACTTCGCCCGTCTCTTCATCCCAAGAAAATTCGATAGGGTCGAAAGCTCTTGGAGTCATCGGTTCAAGACGAAAATCACGGAACATAATGGAAGAGCACCCCTATCACCAAGTTGAACAACTCTCGATCACGAACCAATAATCTAGTAAAGCTAACCGCGTCGCGCGGCGCCAGCACGGTTTCAAACGCCATGGTCAAAACTTCTAGAGCGCCACGGCCATCGTATTCCTTCCCGAAATAGGGATCAATATAGTGATCCTCTCGGGCACGTTCGTCTCTTCCGTAGGCAAGATCGGGTTTGAGGTCCTTCAGCCGTCGGAGCGGGTCGCCGTTGGTGCGCCGACGATGGAGCGCTTGAAACAGACCGTCCAGTTCCGGCATGGCCGACTGTAGACGGTGGGCCAGTTCATGAACCGCGCTGAATGGGTCATGACATCGGATATATCCAGCGTTGACGTCTCCCGGCATCACACCGAACCCCTGTCTTTTCAGGTCGAGCATCTGGCCTCGGTAATCCCCTATCAGCGTCATGTGGAGGGCACGGGCCTCGGAATAGCGCCCATACAGCTTACCGAACGCATCGGCCTTACGCGTCCAACTATCCGGAAACTGGCGCGATGCCTCTTCCAGCAGGCGTTTCGCTTTGCTCCCGTTCGACCCATAGGGTGTCACGGCCGCAGCTGTCTGGGTTCCGACCTCCGTCTGCAGCACTTCTCGGAGCGCGGCGCGGAAATCCTCGGATGCCGTACCCGCCTTGCCTATCAACGCATCGGTCTTCAGGTTTCCGAGGCGGATCAATTCGTCCAGATCCTTCGATGTGATCCTGGGCGATAGCACCTCTTCCTTCAACTGTCGCCCAATCCCCGCCGGCAGCTTCGCCACCTTCCGCTCGATCTCCTTGCGCATCAGATCCGTGCGCGAGGCGCCCGGCGCGTAATCCCAGCCGGGATCGATGCCGTTCGGCACCCGGTGCACCTCGCCGGTCACCTTGTCCGTCCAGTCGTAGCTGCCATCGTCCGGCGGCGTATCCGGGCCGGTCTTGCCCATCCGTCGCAGATCCCGCTCGGCCAACGCGAACATCCGGCACTTGCAGCCCCAGCCGTTCGGCGGCCAATGGGTTTGCACCCAGGGGTCGTCGACGGCCATGACCAGTCCGTCCCAGCTCACATGCAGCGGACGCGGATGGGCGGATAGATCGGAGTGCTTGTACTCGAGGTACGGCCGCCATTGCTTGCCCGCCTGCACCTGCGCCCAGCGTCCGGCCTGGTAGGCGGTGCGCAGGTTGGTGTCGTAGATCAGCCGGGTGCGCCACGCGCGTCCGGCCGCTGTCGCTTCACCCTTCCAGCCCGTCCAGCCATGGCGGGCCACGATCGCATCGAAATCCTTCCGGAATTCCGCCAGCGTCGTACCCTTGGACACCCCCTTGAGCACAGCTCCATGCAGGTCGGCCAGCAGATCGGCCTTGGCGGCGCCGGCCACCATGAAGCCGACGTCGTGCTCTTCCTTCCAGACATCCGCCCAGCGGTCGGTCGGGACCAGGTCTTTCCCGCGGAAGAACCGGATCGCCTCGTCGAATGGGAGAGAACCGTATTGCCCGGACATCAGCCGATAACAGCCGGCAGCTCGATCGAATCGGCGTCCACCCCGGAGAACTCAACCCAGGGGCCGGCACCGCGTCGCACGTCGAAACGCGCCTTCGGATTGCGCGGGATCTCCAGCGTTGCAATACCGTTGGCATCGCTCAATGCTTTCATGACTTGCGCGGAATACGCACCTTTTGATCCAACGGCATCGCGCATCCGAATCACGACTTCGACCCCCGCCACCGCTGCACCATGAACATCGTAGCAATACGCCAAGGCGACTGTTTTGGTGGGACCGGAGGGAGCCGGGATGGATATCACTGGGCCAGACGGTACGTTGTACACAATTCGATCGTTGATCGCCTGTACCTCGGAGGCGATCCCTGAGATCGTAGGGTCGGATGCGAGGTCTGCCGCTGTGATATACCCGGTTCCGACGGTGTCGTCAGTTGGAACTCCAACAGATACTCGGGCCGGAGGCGGGACAGCCAGTGAACCGGTGTAGGCGGCGTCGCCGTAAACTGTGCCGGAACGGACGTTGGCCTGCGCTGGGACAACTAAGGCTGTTGGGCGGCATACCTCTATCGTGCCGTCCTCAAGCACCACTTCAAATTTTCGGTGGGGCACATTAAGCATTCGACACCCACCGCTTGTGTTTACACCCACAGAGTAGTACGGCGCTGGCCCCGATAGGGCCTCTTCGTAGTAGGCGATAGTTGTAATAGCGACAGCGCCGATCCCAGTCGCTGCAAACCCAGCTCCGGAAATGGCGCGTTTCACCCATGCCTTCCCCGTGCCGTAAACATAGAGCCCCACGGATGACTGACCAGAACCTCCGTAAACGTCGCCGATGATGTGCAGGTCACCCGCTACGCGATGGGTAATGCCCATGATGTTTGTCCCCGTCCCTCCGTGCGAGTCTCCGACGATATAGGAAGTCTCTCCGGCAACGCCGGTATATTGCACGCACCCGTATTCGATCAGGAATTCCGATCCAGCGTAAATGTTCGCCGTTAGTGTCCGGTTGCCGGGTAGCTGGAATCGCCCGCCCTGTACCGCTCCGCCTGTCGCATCGTTCCGGACCTCCGCCAGCGTCCAATCGACGTCGATAACGATGGATTTGCCGTTCGCAACCGCGACGTCCCCCGGCCCAGGCACGACCCCACCAGCCCACGTTGCGGGGGCGCTGGCATTACCGTTCTGTGCCGCGAGGATGATGGCCACGGCTTAATACCCTCGGGCGGTGATAAACGCTTGGATGGCTGGGAGGATCGCTGCCATAGCAGCAGCCAGCACAGGATCGGTCTCGGCCTGTGCGTAGCAGGCACCAACGCCCTCCTGCCGAATGCCGGCAGGGTTGGTGTCTAGCGTGCCATCCGGGAGGTAGCGGTACGGAGTCAAGCGGAGCGACATCGCCCCCTCGATGTTGTTGGCGATGACGACAGGGGCGAGGGTAAGCTCAACCAAGTACTTGTCGTAGGGAATCTCCGGATGTACGACCGTTGACGGTGAGGTTGCTAGGATAGGCATGGGGTACTCCATTCAAAATTGCAATTAAGGTCGACGGCGATTTCATTCCCCCTGGCGGACTTCGAATTGCCCCGCCATTCGGGCCGCGAACATCCCCTGCGCCATGAATTCCGCGAAGTCGCGGGCGTCCATCGCGGCGAATAGAGACGGTAGCGACTCGCCGAATTCCGCCAGCGTCTGGCCGTCGGCAATCGCCTGGTAGAGCGCCGTGCGGATCGGATCGAGCAGCCCTTTTTCGATCAGCGGCTCGGCCTCTCGTCCGAGGCGCTCGACGTATTGGTCGACCACGTCGGGTGCCGGGTCGGCT
Source organism: Methylococcus capsulatus (assembly GCF_036864975.1). NCBI lineage: Bacteria > Pseudomonadati > Pseudomonadota > Gammaproteobacteria > Methylococcales > Methylococcaceae > Methylococcus > Methylococcus capsulatus. The sequence goes on from NZ_CP104311.1 coordinate 932,554, forward strand.
TCGGCCAGATCAGCGCTGTTATTTCGCGGCGGAGCCGCTCCCACAGAGGCTGCCAACCCTCCCAGCCCCCCCTTATCAGGGGGGGGTGTTGTGGGAGCGGCTCCGCCGCGATCAAGGATTGGCAAGCTGCCGTTGTCCGGCGGCGGCGCAGGCTTCACTTCCTCCCACTCCCCGCCGTAGGTCTCCTTGACCTCTTTCAGGGTCGGCTTGTAGCCGATGTCGAACACGTTCTTGTCGCGTTCGGAGCGAGCCTTCAGGTCTTCCGGTTCTTCGACGTCGCGCCAGACCTTCGGGTAGGCCGCGCCGGGGTAGTTCCAGTCGACCAGCCAGCGAATGAAGGACCGGTTGGCCGACTCGCAGATCAGATCCGCATCGGCTTTGACCAGGTCGCGGCGGACGTCGGCGGCATTGCTCTCACCGCCCAGCCGGCCGGGCGTGGCGTCGGTGCTGCCGGTGTGGCCCAGCACCACCTTGCTGATCGCGGCGTTCATGCGGTCGTACAGCGCGGTGTAATCGGCGGTGCCGGAGCGGGCGGCTTCGATCAGCTCGATCTGCATGCCCTCGGGAATGATGACCCCGGAGTCGCGCTGGATCGCCCGTACCGCGGACAGCAGCCTGCGTTTTTCCGCATCGGTGGCGCCGGGCTGATAGGTTCCCTTGCCGGTGGGCATACCGAACTTCTCCAGGAAGATCAGCCAGAACTTGATGTCGTTCTTTTTGAAGAAGGTTGGCCAATACAGCCAGTGTCCCAGTCCCAGGCCGTAGGGTTCGTCGTCGTGGTCGGCGCCGGTGGCGAACACCCAGAACTTGCGCTCGGGCATCAGCTCGCCCTGGGCGTTGCTGCCGGTCAGCAACCGCAGGCGAAAATCCCCGTCGAAGGCAAACCGGCGCCGGTCGCGCACCTTCACCGCATCCAGCACGATCTGGGCGCCGTCGCGCGCCCACAGGCACTCGGCCACCGCCCAGCCGTAGAACACCCCGTACAGCATCTTGTCGGTGCGCTGGTCCCAGCCGATGTGCTCGAGCTGGGCCTTGATGAAATCCGCAGCCTGCTTGTCGATCCGCTTGGTGCCGCCGGGTTCCACGTCCCATTCGGCGGAGGTCACGGCGCTGCGGCGCTGGCCGAACGAGGTTTGCACCTGGTCGTCGCGCAGCACCTCTGCGTAGACCTTCAGGTCCCCGCCCTTGGCCTGCAGGATTTCGTCCGAGGACGGCAGGATCATGTCCGGGTGGATGTAGCCGCGGGTGACGTCGCGACCGTCGTGGGTGGTCGCTATCTCGTCGAATTCCGGGCCGGCGGTCTCCGCCAGCTCGGCGAAGGGTGGCAAGGGCCTGCCGTGAGCGGAGTCGAATGGTGCGGCAGCTCGAGCGATGTAATCCCAGAATCCCATCTCAATACCCCTCGAAGTCGTTCAGCCCGGACACGGTGCCGAAGCCGCGGTCGGTGAGGGCCAGCTCGTTTTCACCGGCGTCGATCACGGCACGACGGCCGCCGATGGATTGGAAGTCGATCGGTGCGACGGGCGAACTGGCGGCATTGAGTGCCAGGAAACAAGCCCAGGCGCGATCGGCGTGGCCGGCGCTGTCCGAGTCGGCGACGAATCGCGGGGCGCCGGTGGCGGAGGTCTCCTTCTTCAGCTTGTGCAGATCGTTGCGGAGCTCCTGGTTCCCTTCCGGGATCCGGACCCGGCGGTCTTCGAATGCCTCCTTCCCCGTGGTTGCCAGCGCCAGTTTGTTGGGGCCGGTGAATAGAACGCCCTCAACGCGGCTGGTGCCGAAGCGGCGCTGTGCATCTTCGACAGGCTTCTCGCCCATCCCCGTCTGGTCCATGCAGCAGCGTATGACCCGGTAGCGATTGAACGCATCAGCCAGCAGCGCGTCCTGCTCAGCAAATGAAATACGTCGCCTGGCTAGAATCTCACGTGTCCAATACACATCGCCTACGGCCTCCAATACCCAAATCACGAACAGGTCGTTGCGCGCCGCGATGTCGACGCCGAGAAAACAAGGGCCGCCGGCATAGTGCTCGGGGATGCCGGCGTGGTCGTGCTCGACCGAATTGATCAGTTCGAATGACAGCCAGGCGGACGCTTCGTCCAGCCATTGCAGCTCGAATTCCTGCGCCCAGGCGTCCTCGTCGTTCAGCGCCGCCCGCATCTCCTCAATGTCGCGGGGCAGGCCATCCGCGACGGCCTGGTAGATGTCGACCACGTGGCGCGACCAGGCCGAGTCCTCGGCGGTCGACAGGTCGTAGAACTTGTTGCCTTTGCCGTTCGGCGTGCTGGTCACGCGCAGCTTGAATCCGGCGGAGATAACCGGAAACAGCGCCGTCCATATCTTGCGGGAATCCTGGTGAAAGGCGAACTCGTCGAGAAAGACGTTGGCCGAGAAGCCGCGTGCGGTGTCCGGGTTGGCTGGCAGCGCGGTGATCTTGTTGACGATCTTCCCGCGATCGGTGAACACGACTTGCAGCGCTTTGCGTTTGATGCCCGAGTCGGCGTCGTACCACTCGACTTCTTCTTTGCCGACGCTCTTCGGATTAAGGAGAGCATTGGCAGACGTCATGTAGGATTCGAGGTGACGGAATACGCCTTCCTCCATCGCCTCGCGCGCTTGGCGTTCGCCGCGGGACAATATGACCCACGGCGAACGTTTGCCGGCTGCGGTCGCCTCTAACACATCATCGACCACTTCTAACGTGGTAGTGAAGGTCTTGCCGGTTTGCCTGGCGAAGCGGCCCAGCTTGAACCGGGAACGATCTTTCAGCCAGCGCTGCTGGTAGGGGTAGAGGGTGACTGATGTCATACCAGCCCGTAGACCTCCTGCCGGATGATCCGCAGGGTCTCGGCATCGAGCTTTCGAGCGCCCGGCACAGTGCCGGCCGCCTCCGCTTCAAGTCCAGCGATTTTCGACTCCAGCTCCTTTCTTAGAGACGACCGCCACTTCTTCATGGCAATGGTTGAGCGTGCCTGATCCGCATTGGCCCTATTTATCAGCGACAAGAGCTTGCCGTAGTCCTCCGGCGCCATGTCATCTCTCAGCTTTCGCAATCGATAAAGGAACCGGAGATTTTCTGCGGCGACAGCATCGTTCGTGGCGTCTTGAATCGACCCGTCGTCGTCGGCCGCCACGGATTTTGCGGCTTTGATCGTATCCAGGATGACTCGTCGCTCGGCCATCTCGTTCTCGTATTCCTCCTTGAAATCGGCGCCGTGCCGGTGCAGTGCGGATGTACCGATGCTGTAGCCTTGCGACGCCAACCACTCTGACAGCCCGGCGTAGCCACCGAAACCGGACTCCACCAGTCGTGCGTTGAGCTCCTCACGGATTTCACGTGGCAGCTTATTGACCGCTTTGACGCGCGGCATCAGCCCGTCTCGCCCGGCAACGGCCGCCGAATGCCGGGAATCGCCCGTGTACCTTCCAGCGCTTCCAGGCCCTCCATCGTCAACGTGGCGATATGTACGCCCTGGCACGCGGTATCGAGTACAGCATCGGCATTGGCACTCAGCCAGGCCAGCTCGATCTTGAGCTGGTCGCGGTTCATGGCATGGCCAGCGTTACGCAAGGCGGCGAGTAGCACCTCTTGATTGGTGGTGTAGTTGGGCTGCTCCCGTAGAATCTTCAGGATATGGAAACGCACGTCCTCGCGATTCATAACTTGCTCCCTTGGTGCATCATCAATCCTGTGAGCCGGTCCAAATTGGTCAGCACTTGAGTGACCTGGCCAGCCATTTGCCCAACCTGACCCTCCATGCGACTGAGCTGCGTCATCAGGCCATCCACGCGCCGGTGTACTGCTGCCAGGTCGTCATGTTTGATAGCGTTCTCGGCCGCCATTTCCAGCGCAGAAATGCGCTCGGAGTGCTGCCCCAACCGGTGCATGGCTTTTTCCTCCAGCGTTTTGGTTTCGCTGGACGCACTCTTTTGCACCGCCTTGAGCTCGTCGGTAGCCGCCTTGCTGCGATTGCTGACCTGAACCCAGGCCACGACGCCGAAGTTCATCATGAACATCAAGACGGTCCAGAAGTTGAAGTCGAACGAAACTGTCATCGCCGCGCCTCCGCTGCCAAATAGCGCTCGTGCTCAACCTGGCAGTCCATACAGCGAATCGCCGTCGGATAGGCATCGAGCCGACCCTGTGGAATCGGCGCCTCGCAGTCATAGCAAATGATCGTCGGCGCACCGTCTTCGCCGGCAACCACGACCTGCGGCATGTCCGGCTTCATCATGTCCAGCGCAGCGCGCCGGTTCAGCTCGAGCTCTTGCTCGATACGATCTTCCGCAATGTCAGCGGCGTCCATCCTGATCTCCGATTTCACACGACAGGCCGGCCCCGAATTCCGTCGGCTGTTCGCCAGGAACAAATCCCGATGCGCCAGGGAACGTCATGTAGCCGGTCGGCGAACAAGCCAAGCAGCCGCATCCGGGCAATGCGAGTTCCGCCAGCAAGGTAGCTCCGATTAGCGCAGCGTAATCGGAGGAAATCCGCTGCGTGCGATTACGCTGCGCTAATCGCACCTACCGGCCCTCCCGACACACCCGGATCGCCTCGCGGGCGCGGGCATAGCCGAATAGCAGCACCTTGCCGCCCGCATCGGCCTGGGGCGGCCGGCCGGGGGCGATGGCGATGAAGACGGTCGAGGCCAGCGGCGGCAGCTCTGGCAGAGCACAGGTATTTCGCGGCGCAGCCGCTCCCGCCGGGGAAAGAGCTACCGGTTCTGTGGGAGCGGCTCCGCCGCGCTCCGGAAACAGTGCCTTCGGCCCGACCTGTACACATCCCGCCAGCGTTAGCGACAGCGCCAGAATCGCCGCGGGCGGGAATCCGTTAACGCACCCCAGGCACACGGTCCACCCCCGCTTCCACATCCTCATGCTTGAGCCAGCGCTCGCACGCCATCGCGCCGTTCTCGTGGGTACAGACGGCCCAGATCAGCAGGGTGAGCGTCTTCCGGTCGAACAGGTTGATCGTGTGATCCGCGTCCACGTCGAGCGCTTGCGCGACCCGTCGGACATAGGTGGCGGTGTCGTTCTCATTGGGCGGCGCCCAACGGGTGATGATCTGGCTGACGGTGTGGAGCTTGTGCTTCCTCTGGTAGTTGAGCAGCGTCACCCCCAGCGCCCGCACCCCGTTCTCCATTTGCTCGAACCGGACAAACCGTTCGTCGTGGCCGATCTGGCCCTCCCAAGCATTGCGCGGGTTGTAGACGAGATTGCCGGGATTGTTGTTGCGCAGGCCCCGCGGCTTAACCATGCTGCTGCCTCCGCACGAACGCCGCGAATTCCTCGTCGGTCATGTCATCCCCTCGCCCTTGGGGAAAGGAAGCCGGGGCGATGCCGGCTTTTTCGATCTTGTGGCCGACGCCCGCGATGCCGATGCCTTGCACGATGAACTGCATGGCAATGTCCGCGCCGTGCAGGCCGAGCAGCCAGCCCAGCAGGCCATAGATGACCGAGACGATCGCGGCGGTTTTGGTCTTCCAGCCGGTCACGGCGCAGTCTCCACAGCCGGCTTCTCGGGCAGCACCCCGACCGCCATTTCGATGGCGCGGTTCATCATCCGGGCCGGAATCTGCTCCGCCCAGGCGATTTCCCGCGCCTTCAGCTCGCTGACAATCAGCGCAATGGCCGCCTGCTTTTTGGCTTCACCGGACTTCGGCGCCCAGCTCAGCGAATCTTCGACGGCCTTGACCATCCGCTCCGTGATCGGCAGCAGAATTTCCCATTGCTGGCGAACGCCATCGGCCAGCATCGGCGCGAAATAGCGCCACAGAATCGGCCACGCTTTGGCGGCCAGATTGAGAATCCACGTCCACATTGGTTGGAGTACTCCGGGTTGTCGACTTCAACCGCAGAGTAAAGGGACGCAGGCAATCGGATCAGGCGGAAACGTTTCCGCCGCAGGATTCGAACAGATCGATGTTGGGGGAGAATTCCTCGGCCTCACCGAGGATGTTGCGGATTTGGCGCTCGCTGAGATGATGCCGCAGCGCCAGGGCGGCCTGGCTGTAACCCTGTGCGCGTTCGGTGCGGATCAGCACGTTACGGCAAAGCGTCATGTACCGGTCGGCCTTCGCGATTTCGGGCCGGTCGCCGCCCAAATACTCGGCGATGGCGCGCGCCGCGTCAATGCCGACCACCTCCACCAGCGGGTGATCGGGCTCCAGCTTATCGGCCACCGGCACATACAGCCGCGTCCCGCCCCAGCGCTTCGCAATCGCCAACGCCGCCGGGAAACCAGCGATTCTGGCGATGTCGGAGAGGACGCCGGGGAGGTCGATGGGTAGAGTCATTGAGCGCGTGGACCTTCCGAGTCCGCCCGATCCTCCGCCTGCCGGGCGGCCCGGAATCCCCATTTTTTGAGCTGCTCGATCACCCGCGAGGCTTGGTGCTCGTCCAGCCATTGCAGCGCCTCCACGCCGGTCATGCGCTTCACGTAGGCGGCCAGGGCGGATTCGTTCGGGTCGCGCACGATCCCGGCCTGGTGCAGCCCCAGCCACAGCGCCCGGATTTTGCGCGACTGAGCCTCTTGGTCGACCGTCCGGCTTGTTGCCCCTCTCCCTTTGGGAGAGGGGTTGGGGTGAGGGCGCGTCTTATGCCGAACTTTGAACCCTTTGGCCTTAAGCGCCTCCAGGGCTTTTTCCAGCTCCGGCACGGTCATATCCGTCGTCGAGGTTTTGCCGGTGGCCGACTTCAGCAATAGACGGTAAACGTCGTCGCCGAGCCGCAGATCGCGCTTGGCGACGTGGATCAACTTGATCAGTTTCTGGCGCGGGTCCATTAGAATGCCCTCGCAAACATGTCCGTCTGGGATTCCTTCCTGATCCGCCGCAGGCAGGCTTGCATGGCCCGGCCTTCCGCCCGGCCCTTCTTGTATTCAGCGTCCGTCAGCAGCTTGTATTGCCGCATCTGCCGCAGGGCGCGAGAGACCGTGCTGGGATGTAGCCCCAGCTCGGCGGCGATTTTCGTAATCGTCGTGCCCGTCATGAACTTGAAGTGGATACGCTCCCAGGCCGGGTGCTTCTAGCACAGCGCTTTGACCACATCCCGGTAGGCGGCGTACCAGCCGGTTTCTTCGTGGCGGTGCTCGATCAGGTCCAGCGCCCATGCGCGGAACCGTCGGCCAACCTCCGTCTTGGCCAGCATGCCCAGCAGATAACAGCCGCGCAGACTGAATACGCGCACCTTAATTTTTCGGGTGTGGCGCTTCAGTTTTGCCCGACTACCACCCTCAGATTGAGGGTGGTAGTCATCGGCCCCGGCCTCGATATCCATCTCGATCACGGCGGTTTCTTTCTGCGTGAATTCGTCATCGTTTCGACCATACAGGGTGAGAACAGCATCGCCTGGGTCGGCAAATTCGAGCGCCTCGCCCACCGTTTTGGCGGTAAACCAAGGCTTCCCGTTCCGGTCGATCACCTTCAGGCTCTGGCCGTGAAAGTCGAGGTACAGCGGGCAGTAATCGCGATAGCGTAAGGTGAGCAAAGACATGCGGCCTCCTAGTGCGTGACACGGTCGAGTTTCATGGCATGGATCAGTTCCTGGACCGAAACATACCTATGGAATTCATCCAGCAGTCCTTGGTGCTTGGCACGCTTGAAGCGATGCTTTTTGAAAAGGCCAAGCAGAGTTTCCGCGTGGCTGAAGCCGCGTGCAGTCGCCATACCGAACAGACCGACGACGATATTGAGAGCACGCTCTTTCAGCTCGTCGTCGGCCTCCTCGTCATAGGCCGCGAAACAAAAGAGCTTGAATGTGGCGCTTAAAGAAAAAACAGTCTCAGACATGACGATTCTCCGGAGAGTGGGGAAGCGAAGATAAAAGCCGGTCCCGCTCGTCTAGGACGTGCTCGAACTGCAGCGAGAGGATTTTGAAGCAGTGCCGCAGCATGTTTTCCATGTCGGCGTAGGCGTCGCGCTCCTCCTCTGCGAGGTCGGCAGGCGGAGCTTGACGTGCGGCCTTGGCGGCGCGGTAAGCGGCGAGGGAAATAACGGGCGCGCGCGGACGCGCAGGGGGTTTCTTGGCCATGAGGGCCTCCTTTGGTAGCGGTTGAAATCCGCCACACCCCCGACCAAGAGGGTGGACGGACCGGACAGGGTTGGTCGACCGGCCCAAAGGAAACCGGCACCCCCGAAGGGGTCCCCGCCCGGCCCGCCCATAGAGGGACGCGCCAAGGCGCTGCGCACAAAAAAGCCGCTTAGGGCGCGGCTGTGCGCCTTTGGTTTCCGGGCGACCAAGCCCGATCCCGGCATGAGGCCGGGACGGCAACAGGAAACCGCAACGCACGCGCCTTGTCAACATGGCGATCAAACCCCCGCCAAATCCATCGAAATCAGCCGCCACTCGTCGGCCTCGCCGAGGCGCTCGTAGACCATGATGTAGCTGGCCGTGCCGACCGACACGGTGGCATCGCCGATCGCCCGCATCGCCTCCATCCAGCGCGGGTCCTTAATGTCGAGCCGACGCAGGGACAGCACCCGGCCTGTGTTTATGCGTCCGGTCTTGTCGACCTGGAACGCGTCGTTCACCAGCGCCCGCAGCTCATCGCGAGCACCATCGCACCAATCGTGCAGACACTCGTCGATCAGCGCCTTCGCGGCCTGCAGCCGCTCGTCGAAGCGCAGCAGGTCCGCGTATTTGCGCTGCACCTTGTAGCGCCCGTCGTAGCTGTAGAGCGTCAGGTTGCCCTTGCCGCCCTCCCGTGTGCCGCGGAACGTGACGCCGTATTGCTCCGCCGACAAATCGACGAATGCGGCGATGTCGCCGAACGCATCCGCCTTGAAATCGCGCAGCAGTCCGCTGAGACCCATCGCCTTGCCGACGATCTCCCGCACCAATTGGTCACGCGCTTTGTCGATCGGCTTTACCAGCGTTTCCGGTACCAGCCGGCCCTCGGCGTCGCGCCAGTGCACGACGCCGTTGATGTCCTGAAACGACGACGCCGGCGCCGCTTGTGTGTGTGCCATGGTTAACCTCCTGCTCCTAAATACCCAGGTTGATGTCATCGGTGGCCGGGTGCCTCGCCTGTGCTTTGCGCTCGGCCCGGCCAACCAGGTTGATGTCCAGCACCGCACCGAGAAACAGCCCGGTACCGAGTCCAAACAGGAAGATCATCGCCATGCCGGCGAGAACGATGGTTTTCATTTCAATGCTCCTTTCAGATTGCTCAAGTGCCCGGCCACGTCCGCCATGCCCTGGCGTTTCGCGGCGGAGCCGCTCCCACCGTTGCGCCGCCGCTCTTCCGTCAGTGCTTCCGATCGGGCTTCCGCTTTACTCGCCTTGCCGACCAGGATTTCCAGCAGATAGCCGTGCGATTTCAGCGGGCGGGTAAACGGCTTGGCGCGGTCCCGGTCGAGGATTTCCTGCAGCGCGGCCGGCCAGACCTCCGCCGGTACCGCCCAGACCCGTCCGTCCCGGGTAATCTGCCCGGACTGGATCAGCGGCAGCAGCTCGCCGAGCAGGCTGGCCAGCCGATCCAGCGTGAGCTGGCGCTTTTCCGGACGGAACAGGGTGATGTACTGGATCAGCAGCTTTCCCATCGGCGCCGGGAGCTGCAGCGCGATCTGCACCGCCTCCCGCGCGCCGTCGTGCGCCACGATCACATCCAGGCTCATCAATGCGCCACAGCTGGGGCAGGCCAACTTCATGCCGCACCTCCCGTGGGAGCGGCTGCGCCGCGAAACGAAGATCGCGGCGGAGCCGCTCCTACTCTCTTGCGATGGGTCAAGCGCGCCCCCAGGCCAGCCGGCGCGCCTGGCGTTGCTTGGCTTGGGCAGCGGCCACGGTATTGACCGGCCGCTTTGCCTCGCGCATTTCCTTCTCCGCGGTTTCCGCGAGCTGCTCGGCACGGAACCAGGTGCCTACGATGAGGATTTCCCTAACCTGGTCGCCGACCTTGATGACGGACTTCCAGCCATACTGGCCCAGGCGTGGATAGTGATAGATGCGGATCATGGTCATACCTCCTTCACCAGTTCGGCGCCGACCTTCGGCGCGCCCAGTTCGGCGGCCAAGTTCAGACACCCGTTGACGAGATTCCCGACCGCCAGGGGATACAGCAGGGAAACGGTGTCCCGCGGTTGCCCGCGTCCGGGTGCCGAGGCAGACCGGCTGTAGGTCAGCTTCGCGCGGATCGCATCCAGCCCGGCCGGATCGAGCATGGCGCTCATATCTGCGCCTACACGCTTGAACTTGAAGGCCAGGTATTCTTCGAGGCGCGAGTCCAGTGGCGGCAGCTCTACGACCTCGCAGCGCTGGACGACCTCCCGCACCTCCGGATTGCGCTCGGAGAGCTTGGCACGCAATTCGGGTTGGCCGATGAGGATGATGGAGAGCAGCTTCTTGAAGCCGTCCTCCAGTTCGAAAAACCGCTTGAGGTGCTTGATGGTCGGTACCGGCAATCCATGCGCCTCCTCGATAATCAGACAGTGCGAATACCCTGCCTTGCGGCTTTCCTTCAGCAGGCGGTGCAATTGCCGGCTCTTCGCCTCCATCGAACGCCGCGGGTTTTCCAGCGGCGCCACCGCTGAAATGATGGCGTCGGCAATGCTGGCGGCCTTCATGGTCTTGCCCTTGGCGTCGTTGTCCTCCATGCCCAGCACGTAGGGTTCGATCACGACGACGGGCTGATCCTCCCGGTTGATCCGGTCGATCAGATCCCGCCGCAGCGTGGTCTTGCCCGCTCCGGATTCGCCGACCACGGCGAGGAATCCGCCGTGCTTGGCGGTTGCGAACATCGCCTCTCGGACGTAGCGGATGTCGTTCGATACGAACACGTCGTCCTGGTCGCTCACGTCCTCGCTGAACGGATCGCGGAACAACCCGAAATGCCGGCGGGCCGCTGGTGACAGCCCCTGTTTACGTAGTAACATCTCAGTCTCCTGTGTGGGCTCCAGCCCATTGCTACCCGGCTGGTGGGTGTTGGCGCACTCATCAGCCACCTTGAAAATATCCTCCCCCACGCTCAAACCGTGCCCCTGGCAGACCAGCAGGATGGCCTCCCGCAGCACGAGCCCGGCTTTGGGCCACTGGTTATGGTTCACGATCTGGGCGATCGTGGCAGGGCTGACCCCGCACGCTCGAGCCAGTGCGGCCTGGCTGAATCCCGCTTCAATGAGTACGCGCTTGAGCTTCAGCACCGCGCTCACCCATGTACTGCACCAGCTTCACATCGCCATCGCTGACGATTTCCATATAGGTCGTTCCGCCGACCCGCCATACCGAAACGGCGCACCGTTCCGGCATGTAACGGGCGAGCGTAAACAGCGCCGCCTTCATCTCGTCTTTGATTTCGCCTTCCTTAAAAGCCATCGTTGTGTCTCCTCTCAAACCGCCCGCAAACCGGGCTTGACCGATTCCGCCGCCGCTGTGAGCTGCGCCAGAATCCCCTCGATCGCATCCTCCTGGGCGCCGTCCGGAAAACGGCGTTCCAGCCAGGCATAGGATTGCGACGTCCACGCAATCCCCCGCGCTTCCAGCTCCGGCTTGAGCCGCTTGACGAGCTGCGGAATCGACAGGGGGGTGAATTCGAACTTCGGCACCGCCGTTTCATGCTCGGTACCGCGCTTGGGTAGGTAATCGGGTGTAGGCTCGGTTTTCGCCCGGAGGTAGGGATCGACCTCGTTGCCGAACGGCACGTAGTCCCGACGCTCGCGCGCCTTGTCGGCGTCGGCCTGACGGTCTCGTCCCGAGGCGATTCGGGCAATCTCCTTGCGATGGGTATCCGCCAGCGTGTCGGGGCGGCTCTTGCGCTCTTCGCCGATCAGGGCCGCATCGGCCTGGAATCCCCATTCGTTGTTGTAGGGGTCGACGTTGCCGGTCACGTCCGGCAATTGGTAATGCACCTCCCGGCCCTGTTCATCCTCGACCACCGCCATCGCGGTGTTGGCGACGAACGGATGCCAATGCACATGCACCGTCCCACCGACCAGTACACCGGGCACGTCACCCACGTACCAGGTGCGCCGTTGGAAACTCACCGTGAGGTTGCCAGTGACTTTGCGTGCCAGCGGTTCGTCCGTGGCCAGGGCCAGCAGGGTACTTTCGGCACCGACCCTGACCAGGTGTTCGGCCCGGATGTGCATCCAGGCGGCCATGCGCGTCATGCCGTGGCGGCCGAGAACGGCATGATTGTTCCAGTGGATCTGATACATCTCGGCCAGGGTGTTCAGGTCGGCGAAATCGGCGACCTGTCTTCGGGCAAACCGGAGCCCGCTCTCGAATGCCAACTCGACGATGTCATTGCCTTTTTCGACGCTGCCCTTGGCTCGCGGGCGGCGGCGCTCGTTGACGATCAACTCGATCCCCATCCGCCGGCAAAACCGCTTAACCAAGCCGCCGGAGGTGGCGCCGGGATCGACCATGAGGATGCGCGGCCGGCCTTCGAACGGGTCTTTGCGCGGGTCCGGCTTGCCGGCCATGGCCCAGGCCAGAAATCGCACCGTGTGTTCGCCGGTTTCCGCATGCGGGTAGTAGCGGAACCGGGTGAGCCCAGTGCAATGGTCGGTGAGCACATAGCGGATCACCCGGAACCGCTCGATGGCCTTCAGGTTTTCCGGCTTGTTCTTGTAGTGGGCCGCCTGGTCCGTCTCGACCAGTTCCGCCCCACCGCCCGGCAGATAGAACAGCACGCACACCGAGCCGTCGACTTGCCATACATGGTTGGGATGTGCCGACTTGAGCTTGACGTGCGGTGACGGCTGCTTGAGCTGTTCCGGGTGCAGGGTATAGGCCCGGAGTGCGCGGGAGATGGCCGATATCGAGAGGGGGATGATTTCTCCCGTGGTCTCGTCGCCGCGCCCGGCGACGATCTTGCCGTTCGCACGTAGCACATCGACCGCCTGGGCAATGGTCACGGTCTTCTTGGCGTTCTTCCGGTACCCCTCCATGATGTAGGCTGAAATCGCGGCAGCTTCGGCACGCGGCAGCTCGACCTCTCCGGCGTCGGCGCGCCGTTTGCGATTGCTCACGGTCACCTCCTCGAGCGCACGGTAGAACGTGGCCCGGTGCATGCCGAGGGTGGCGCAGGCCGTCTCCACGATGCGCCCCTTCTCGCCCTTGCGCGCGGCGGCGAGCTGCTCGGCAAACTGGGAAACGGCGATCAGGCGCTGGGCTGACATGGATCAGGCCTCGATCTCGGTGCCGTTCACCGCCTCGTCCTGGGCGTTGATCTCGTCCCAGATCGCCTTCTCCGGGTCATCGACGGATTGATGCAGCGTTTCAGCGGGAGTCAGCCCCAGCTCATCGCATGCCGTGCGAGCGGCGACGATGACCAGCCCGAATGCCTGAGCGGCGGCGACCCGCGCCAGATCGGGTACTGAGCCGTCGCCGTAGTGATTGAACAGTTTCACCACTAGACTGCGCAGGGATGCGGCGACCATCGAAACCGCTCGATCCGTCTCCATCTGCAGGTCGATGATCAAGCCTTGTTCGGCCAGGTGCGGCGCTTTCGCCCGCTTCCCCTTTAAGGTCGCCAGCTCCTCTTCGAGGTCGCCGACCCGCTTGTTCAGGTTGGCATTACGCTGGCCAGAGGATTCGAGCGAGGCTTGCAGGTCGGCCGATTTTTTGGCGAGACTTTCCTTCTCCTTGACGTGCTTGGCGGCCATGTCCTGTAGCAGATCGATGACCCGGTCTTTATCCTCAGCCTCGATCGCCTGCTTGATGATGGCCTGCTCCTCTTCGGGCAGGGCCTTGATGGCGTTGTAGTCGCGCTGGCCGAAGCCCAGCTTTTCGGCGCGCTCGTAGAGTTCGGGGCCGAGTAGGTGATGGTTGCTCATCAGCTCGGCGACCCGGCGCCGAGACTTGCCCAGTTTGTACTCGCAGAATTCCTCAAAAGTGGCGACGCGTCGCGCGTTTCCGTTTTCGTCGCTGTACGGCAAGCCTTTGTATTTCTTGCCTTCCTTCATTTTTATAGCGGTTTCTGCAATCAATTTTTCGGCGACGGTCGCCATAAATTCCGCGGCCTCAATGCGTCCCAGCGCCTTGAAGACGTCCTCGTAGTACGCGAGCGCACCCTCTATCTTGCGCGCGGTGGCCTCTTGCTCGACCAGTTCGCGCGGGGTTTCGGTGCCGTAGTCCGGGCCGGCCGGTTCCACCGGCTGAATCAGTTCTTTACGTGACATGCGTGCTCCTTACGGGATGCGTGAATAACGCTGTTCGGTCTCTTCCAGCCGGGCGCGCTTGCGCTCCAGCTCCAGGGTGTGGGCGCGGAATATCTGGATCGCCTTGGGGCCGAGCCGCCAGGCTTCCTCCCTGCCGGGTACCCGCTCGGCAAATCCTTCGGACTCCATATCGGCCATGTCACGCGTCACCATCGGCGGATCGATGCCCAGCGCGGTGCCGATTTGCTTGTTGCGCAGCCCATCGACCTCATGCCCGCCCAGCAGCGCGATGAGACGCAGCATGCGACGCGAGCCCTTGATCTTTTCGCTCATACCTGCCGCTCCGCGTAGTCGCTGTATTCAATGGCTGCCCTGATACGCGCGCTGTCCAGCCGCTCGTATTCACGCTGCGCTGCAGCCAGCCTTTTCCAGGCTTGCTGGGCCGCGGCCTTGGCGGCCTGCTTGCGCGCCTTGAGGCGCATCAATTTGTTCATGCCGTTAATGCTCATACTCGCCGCTCCGCGTAATCGAGGTATTCCATGACCGCCTTCTGATGCGCCTTGCGCTTGCAGGCATACTCCCGCTGAGCCTCGCTCAGCTTCCGCCGTGCCTCGTCCAGATCATCCAGGGCCGCGTACTTGCGCGCGTTCAGGCGTATCAATTCCTTCTCCTCGTTAATGCTCATCGTTGCCTCCGAAATCGAATTCGGGTTGTTGGGATTTCTCGACCTGTCCCCGGTGCAGGGCCAGGGCCTCCATGCCGGACTGGATGGCCGTCAAGGTTTCGCCGGCATCGCCGTTGCCGCGCCAGAACTTGATGAGCTGCCCGGTCGCGGCGTTCAGCAGTTCCTGTAATTCAGCGATGTCGCCGACCCGTGCCTTCTTGCCAGTTGGCACATCGATTACCAGCTTGCCGGCGCTGGTAGCCAGGTAGCGCGACACGAAGTCGATACCGCACTGGTCTTCGAACGGCCGGATCATCCGCGCCGGCAGGCTGCCGCTTTCCATCCATTTATAGAGCGTCCACTTGTTCGCCATGCCCATCCCCTCGGCTACCCGGTCGACCGAGCGGTTGTGGCGTTCCCTGGCGTACTCCAAGCACAGCTCCATGGCGTGGTTGAGCCCGGTGGGTTGGATGCGCTTCCAATTCCG
Source organism: Methylococcus capsulatus (assembly GCF_036864975.1). Classification (NCBI taxonomy): domain Bacteria; kingdom Pseudomonadati; phylum Pseudomonadota; class Gammaproteobacteria; order Methylococcales; family Methylococcaceae; genus Methylococcus; species Methylococcus capsulatus. The sequence continues at coordinate 947,804 of NZ_CP104311.1, forward strand.
TTTCGGCATTGGCAGTCCGTCAGATCGCCGTTTCCAAACAAAAAACCCGTTTGCTACTATGCAAACCGGTTGCGCCTGCTGAAAATTGCCGCCACTTCAACGCAGACAGGGGCTCGATCATGAACACCGCCGAATTCACAGAACTGGCCGGCCGTATTGAAGGACTGGGTGCTGCTTTCCTTTGCCTGGTTGCGGAGCTGGAAAATCGCAGAGTCATGGACGGTTCCCGCTTCACTTCGGGCCTGCATCGGATCGCGGGGGAATTGTGTTTCGAGCAGCCCCACCTGGAGGAGACGAAACGGACGGTGCGCGAACTTGCGACCGAGCTGGATGCGATGCGCGAGCGTCGTATTCGCGGCCGATAATTGCGGCGTCAGGGATGAAACCCCAGGGGTTGATGGTCATGATTGCTCCAAGTGTCGTTAAGCAAGGAAATCAGCGTTTAGTCAGCTTGAGTGCCATCAGTGCTAGGCGCCTGACTGTTTGTTTCAGCCGTCTGTGCGTAAATGCGTTTATCAGGATTTACAGGCGCATCGTCGTCGCCTTCCTCGGTCACAGAATCGTTGTCCGGCTCGGCCATGTGTTGATAGGGCCGTACCGGCCAGAGCGTGCAGGCCGGGATGCGGCATTGGCCGATGGCTCTTTGGGGGTTGGGGTCTGCGCCGCAGCCGACGCAGTCCCAGCACTTGCCATTGATGGCCAGGCGCAGGGAGGTCGGGTTACGGCGCGCCTTCTCGATGGGGTTGAGACGTTCGAGTTCGCCGGCCGCACGCTTTTCGGCCATGGCCACGCGGGCTTTTTCGAGACGAGACAGGTGGGTCATGACGGGCTCCGATTTTCAAAAATGGGCGAATAGCAATGAGTGAACAGCAGCCGAATTCAAAAAATATTCCGGTCAAGCCGATTGCCGATCTGATCGATGCGGCCTATTACAAGGGTCAACATGACATGCTTAACCTTTGGGCCTCGCAGGCCATCACACTGTCTCTGATCGTTGCTCGCCTGAATCAGGCGGGATTGCTTCCGCTGGAAGGGCTGCTGGCTGATTTGGACAAGCAGGCGGCCGCGGCGGAAAAAGGCTCTCCAGAGCAGGTGTCATTTCGCGAACTAATCGTTCACATCCATGCCTGCGTAGCTCGGCTAGCCGGGAATCCAATGCCCTATGAATCCGGGCCCGAGCCAGACGGACATTGATCGGCTCGGCGGCGTCGGGGGCAAATCCCCAGAAATTGGTGGTCATGGTGGGCTCCGGTGAATTGGAAAATCAGGCGGCGTGCTGGCCGGATGACTTCAGACCGAGCCTGAGTGCCTTGCTGAATTTGAACTTGCCGTTCTTGATGAGCGACACCGTTGCCGTGGAGACGCCGAGCTGGCGGGCGATATCGGCGCCGGGCAGTCCCATCGCGGTCAATTCGGCAATGGCGTCGACGTCGTCTGCCGTAACGGGCCGGATCGCGCGCCGCGGCCTCCTCTGATGGGTTTCCAGCAGGGCGGTGTAGCGCTGGGTCACATCCAGGGCCTGCGCCAGGGCGGCCATGGACGCCTGAGTGCTGGTGGCCAGCGTGGCGAGCTGGGCCTGCATGGCGCGCAGCATTTCCAGCAGTTCCGGCGTGGCCGCAGCCGGTTCGGCCGAGTGGAGCCCGCTCCAGTGCCGCCACAGCACTTCGTCGCATTCGTTCTGGTAGCGGATCAGCTTGTCGCGGAGATCGGGGCGGACGCGGGAGGGTTCGAAGCTGAAGAGCAGCGCAGGCAATTTACGCAGTGGCATGCAGAGGGTTTCTTGGATGCCGCCGGGCGAAGGTATTGCCATCACGGCAATACCCCAGCGTTGAAAGTTGCGATTGAGCTTGCGAAATTGGGCGGACCAATCGAGCCCAAGCGCGTCGGTAATGGGCTTGACCGGCGTATACGGCAGCCCATCGTGGTCGGTCAGGAACAGGGTGTCGTCGTAGAAGGAAACGGGGGTTAAGGAATTCATGGTTCGCTCCGGTAGGGTTGAGGGGTGGCTCAGGCGGCGGGCTGGCTAACTTCGCCGTCCTTCAGTCCCATGATGACGGCGTGGTCGTGGGCTCTGCCTCGCGTGCCGCGAATGCGGCCGACGAGCAGGTCGCGCACCAGCTTGGGATCGAGGGATCTGGCTTTGGCGTAGGCGCTGATCGTCATGCCTTTGGAGTCCAGCTCCTTGCGGAGTTGTTCGGGGGTGTAAAGGGCCATGGGTTTGCTCCTGTGGAAGTCGTTAATGACCATCGCGCGTTAGAGAAATTAAAAGCGCGTTGGTTGGTGTGTAGATTAAATCTACTTTTGTAGAGTTGCAAGAGGCTTTTATGTCTGATTTCGAAAAAATATTGCTCAGACTTAAAGAGCAGCTTGGAGCATCGGACGATAAGGATGTCGCCGAGTTGCTTGGCCTGACGGATAAGGCGCTCAGCGCCAGGAAACGCCGCAATGCCTTCCCCGAAGACAAGCTCCGCGCACTGGCGCAGCAGCGCCCCGAGCTGGGGATCGACGTGGCTTATGTGCTGACGGGACGATGGACAGAGCGCGACTTTCAGGAAAGGCGGCAGACCTTGCATCGCCGCCTGCGGGAGGCACGGGGAGAACAGGACTTAGGGGAATTTGCCGCATCCTTGGGGATGGCCCCGGAGGACTGGACGGCCTATGAAACAGGTGCGCGACCGGCTACATCCGGCCTGATTAAGTTGATCATTGAGCGGCGGCCGGAAATCGATCCGATGGCCTTGTTGCTGGATGCGCCGCAGCGGCTCGAAGGCGAGTTTTCACATCTGGAGGTCGTGCTAATCCAGAACTACCGGGCCAGCAGCCCGGAGGGCCAGGAGATGTTGCGGCGCTTGGCGGTGCATTGCGCCGAGTATCATAGAAAGGGGAATCAGTGATGGCCTTTAAATGTGGTGACGTCGCCGCATTTGGGGAATGGCGCGTCGACGCACCATTTGATTGAATCCAAAAATGGATTCAATGGCACGAAGCGGGAGGACTGCGCAATTTTGCGTAGTCCTCCCGCTCTATGACCGGGCAAATACGAAAACGTTTTCGCATTGGGTTTTGAGCCGCCGAGCCACAAGGAGTACATTGAATGAGCAAAGACAAGAAGCCCGAGCCACCTGTTGAGCGCGATATCCGTCGCCGGCTGGATGAAGACACGGCGGATTTTAGTGAGGGCAAGCCCGGCCGCTCGTGGGACCGCACTGTCTCACCGAGCAAACCGCATCCGGCTGAGCCGCCGGGCAATGACCGGAACAGGAACAAGAAATGAACGACGAACTCACCCCGTACCAGATCATGCTGCGCTGCCGGCTCTCGTCACGCTATCACCAGCAGCGGCGGCGCGTGTTGATGCGGCGGTCCCGGATCGCGGGTTATCTGGGCGTGGCGATGAGTATGGGGATGGTGGCCTCGCTGATTCAGGACGGTCCGAAGTTCATTCAGCTTGCACTGCCTTTTCTGGTCGCGTTGGCGACTCTGGCGGATACGCTGTTCGGCTTTACCGCTCAGGCCTTCGAGCACCTGGCTTTGTACCGACGCTATATGGAGCTGGAGCAGTGGCTGTTGAAAAACGAGGCGACGCCAGCGGAAGCGCTGGCGCGGATCACGGCCATCGAGGCCGACGAGCCGCCGGTCAATCAGACCGCTGTGGACGTTTGCGACAACGAGCTGCTCATGGCGCACGGGCATGAGGCGGAGCACCGGGTTCACCCTTGGGCGCGGATGTGGGCGTCGATCTGAGCGCTTGCTTACAGGCGCGTTCAGCGCCTCATTAAGCCGAGACCGCGCCCTATGCCTACCGAACCGCTCCTCTCGGCCCCTAAAGGCTTTAGAGGATTTGGAGCGCGGTGTTTGGGATGGCTCTCGCCCCGCCGTATACTCTGGGCGTTCGAAACCAGCGTTTGAGGATATAAACATGGCGGGCGCGTTCATCAAGATCGAAGTCGACGACCGGGAGGTCCGGGAGAGGCTGGAGGACCTCCGGCGGCTGATGGGTGACCTGGAGCCGGTGTTGCACGATATCGGTACGCATCTGGAGCGGTCCCATCGCCAGCGCTTCGAGCGGAGCGAGGCACCAGATGGCAGCAAGTGGGCGCCCAACAGCGCGGTGACGTTTGATCAACTTGCCAGCGGCGGCTTGCTCACCAAACGGGGCAAGCTCAATAAGGAAGGGGTTGGCCGGCTGGCGGCAAGAAGCCGCTGATCGATACCGGCCATCTTATGGATTCACTGACTCACGCGTTGGATGGTCACGACGACGCGCTGCTGTTCGGAACGAATGTGATCTATGGCGCCGTTCACCAGTTCGGCGCGGAACAAGCGAAATTCGCCGATCCCCTGGGGTGACATCCCGGCCCGTCCCTTCATCGGCCTGTCCGATGACGATAAGAATTACATCGTCGAGACGATCGAAGAGCACATCAAGGCCGCCTGGGGTTAACCGCCGCTGCACTTGGGAGGGGAGTAACATGTCATGAGCCTGCTCAAAGGTCTTCTGCTTTTCAGCGTTGCTTACGGAATCGGTTGGGCCGCCGCATCTTCTCCTAGAGACGCCCGGCCCATCTGCACCAGCATCAATGGGGACCAAAACATCTCCATCACCTATGCCGCCAAGACGTTAACCATCGCGCCGCAGAACACTCCCGCAAGATAACTCGGGCGGAAACGTTTCCGCCTGATATCTCCCGGCCCCGGTCCGTAACCTACGGACCATGAGCCAAACCACACCCCAACCCATCGAATCCCTCAAGCCCGGCCGGTTTACGGCCATGGGCGGCCAGGTCGTTGAGTTTTCCGAGACCGATCTGGCCGCGATGGCGGCGGCCTACGATCCAGCCGTTTACCGCGCGCCGATCGTCGCCGGGCACCCGAAACATGACGATCCGGCCTACGGCTGGGTCGATGCCCTGCGCTATTCGCCGGAAACCCAGCGCCTGCTGTCCGTGCCGGGCGACGTCGATCCGGCGTTCGCCGAACTGGTGCGCGGGAAAAAATTCCGCTCTGTCAGCCTGTCCGTCTATCTCCCCGACTCTCCCGTCAATCCGAAACCGGGCGTGTTCTATCCGCGCCATCTCGGTTTCCTGGGCGCCATGCCGCCGGCGGTGAAGGGCCTGCGAGAAGCCTCCCTGTCCGATTCCGAAGAAGGCGTCATAGAGCTGAGCGAATGGGACGACGTGACCCATGCCGGCTTATGGCGCCGTCTGCGTGAATGGCTGATCGGCCAGTTTGGCCAGGACACCGCCGATCGGGTGATCCCCGGTTACGACGTGCAGTCCCTGGAGCAAGCCGCTCAACAGGAAGTGGCCGAAGCCGCCGCCGAGGATGCCGGCGCCCAGCCCGCCTTTTCAGAATCTCAACCCGAGGTAACGCCCACGATGACTGCTCAAACCACCGATCTGGCCCAACGCGAGGCGGAGATCGCCCGCCGCGAGGCCGAACTGCAACGCCGCGAGGCGGCGGCGACGCGGCAGATGCATGCCGATTTCGCCGAAAGCCTGGTGCAGGCCGGCAAGTTGCCGCCGGCGGACAAGGCGGGCCTGGTCGAGTTCATGGCCAGCCTGGACGGCGAGGCGACGCTGGAATTCAGCGAGGGCGATGAAACGGTCACGACGCCATCCAGCGCCTGGCTCAAGTCGTTCCTGAGCCGCCGACTGCCGAAAATCGTCGAATTCAGCGAGCTCAGTGGCGGTGCCGGCACGGGCGATGAGATCAGCCTGTCGGAAGCTGAGCGGAAGACCTGTGAGGCGCTGAACCTCACGGCGGAGGAATACCTGGCGACAAAGAAGGGGGCGTGACATGACCGCATTGGCAGCAGAGCGCAACACCAAAGAACGGATCGGCGACGTCTTCGACCTTCCGGTCAAAGCCAATACCAAGTGTTTTCTCGGTGGCCTGGCAGTCATCGACGCCGGCTACGCGGCGCCCGGACGTACCGCAACCACCCTGGTCGCGGCCGGCCGGTTCGAAGAGAGCGCCGACAACACCGGCGGTGCGGCCGGCGACAAGAAAGCGCGAGTCAAGCGCGGCATCTACAAGTTCGCCAACAGCGCCGCGGGCGATCTGATCGCGCAGGCCGACGTCGGCGCCGACTGCTACATCGTCGACGACCAGACCGTCGCCAAGACCAACGGCACCAACACCCGCTCCCGCGCGGGCCAAATCGTAGCCGTCGACAGCGACGGCGTCTGGGTCCAGATCGGTCTGGGCTGGTAATCGGAGAAAAGCATGCAGATCACGCCCCAAACCCTGAAAGCCCTGCAGAACGGTTTCAATGCCGCCTTCCTCAAGGGCTTCAACTCCGCCGAGGCCCAGTGGCCTCTGATCGCGATGGAGGTTTCCTCCCAGTCGGCCCTGGAAAACTACGGCTGGATGAAGGAACTGCCCGGCATGCGGGAATGGATCGGCCAGCGCGTCATCCACAACCTCGAGATGATCGGCTACCAGATCATCAACAAACACTGGGAGCACACGGTCGGCGTCGACCGCAACGACATAGAGGACGACAAGCTGGGGTTGTACTCCACCCGCTTCTCGATGCAGGGCGAGGTCGCCAAGCGCCACCCGGACGAGCTGATGTGGCAGGTACTGTTGAGCGGATTCAATTCGCTCGCGATGGACGGCCAGTATTTCTTCGACACCGACCATTTAGGGTTCGACGCCGCCGGCAACGAGACCTCCTGGAGCAACTACCAGGCCGGCGCCAGTTCGCCCTGGTTCCTGATGGACCTCTCGCGCAGCTTCATGAAGCCGCTGGTGTTCCAGAACCGCTCGGCGGTGAAGTTCGTCAACCAGTCCAACGAGACCGACGACAACGTCTTCATGAACCGGCAGTTCCGGTTCGGTGTGGACGGCCGCTACAACGGCGGCTTCGGTTTCTATCAGCTCGCCTACGCCTCCAAGGCCGCGCTCGATGCCACCAACTACCAGGCGGCCCGGCTGGCGCTGGGTACCCAGCGGCGCCCGGACGGCACGGTGTTGCCGATCCATCCAACTCACCTCATCGTCGGTCCGACCAACGAAGCCGCCGCGCTCGCGCTGCTCAACAAGGAGCTGGTCTCCGGCGGTGAAACCAACATCTGGTACAAGACCGCGCAGCTCGTGGTCGTGCCGCAGCTGGGGTAAGCACATGATCATCCGAATCACTGCACGACGCGCCGGATTCCGCCGCTGTGGCATCGCCCACCCGGCGGAACCCACCGATTATCCCTTCGATCGGTTCAGCGAAAGCGAGCTGAAGACGCTCCAGGCCGAAAACATGCTCATCGTCGAAGTACTGGACGATGGGGCATCGGGCTCCGCGGCCGCCGACCCGGCGCCGCTCAAGGCGCATCGCGGCAAAGCCGCTCCCACCGCGGGATCGGCCTCCGTAGGAGCGGCTCCGCCGCGATCTAGGGCGGATGCCGCGGGCGATCCGCCGGAGGGCGTGGCGTGAGCTATTGCACCCAAGCCGACCTGGAAAAGGTCTCGGCCGTCGAGTTCCTGCAGCTCGCCGATCGCGACCGCGACAGCGTGGCGGATGCGGACGTCGTCGCCGAGGCCATCGCCAAGGTGGACGGGATCATCGACAGCTACGTGCGGCACCGCTACGCCGTGCCGCTGGCGCCCGATCCGGCCATCCGGGACTGCGCGGTGAAACTGGTCTGGTTCACCCTGCAGGAAACCAATCCGACGGAAGCGGCCCGGAAGAACCGCGACGACGCGGTGAAGTTCCTGCGCGACCTGTCGGACGGAACGAGCCACCTGGGATCGGACCAGCTCGCACCGGGCGCGACCGTCAGCGTCGATGTCCCGCAGGCCGACGCGCCGGACCGGGTGTTCAGCGACGACACGCTGGCCGGGTACTAGAGCGCGTCGATGCAAATCTCACCCGTCGTCGCCCAGCTCCAGACCGTGCCGGAACTGACCGGCCGGGTCGAGATCGCCGGCAGCGTCCGTCAGATCCTGACCGAGCTGAACAGCGGGAAAGGCCCGCGATGGGCCTGGGTGATTTCGCCGGGTGACGACGCCGAGAAAAACACCCTGTCGGCCGGCGGTATCCGGCAACGGGTGACCGACCGCTACGGCGTCGTCCTCGGCTGCTACGACGTCAGCGACCGTCGCGGCGAAGCCGCTCTGCTCAAGGTGGAAGCGCTGGGCGAGGCCGTGGAGCCGAAGCTCTTGGGCTTCATCCCGGCGCCGGGCTACACGGAGCTCACCTACCGATCCGGCCAGATGGTCGGCGGCACCGACGGCTGGGTGCTGTGGCTGCACCTCTGGCAATCGAACCACTACATCACCAAGTGAGGACGCGATGCACACGAACGAACATTTCGGCAAAGGCGGTAGCTACGTGCTGAATCCGGAGACGGATCAGATCGAGCTGACCGAACGCACCCAGACACACGTCGAGAGCGAGCCGGGTCCCGATGAGGAATCTGGCAGTCACTCCGGCGCCGGAACTCCGGCGCCGGCCGTGAACGCAGCCGAAGGGCAGGTTGAGCTCGAGACGGCGATCGAACCGGCCGGGGCAGTTGAGGCGGCCGACGCCGCACTGGACAGGCCGGCCCGACGCAGCAAGAAGACTGACGGAGAACAGGCATGAGCGGACTGCTATTGCGCAACAACCGAGTCCTGCTCGGCAAGCTGGAGTCGACCTACGGCACCGACGCCGCCCCCACCGGCGCACTGAACGCTTTGCGGGTGACGGACCTGAGCATCAAGCCGATCCAGGGCAATACCAAAGAGTTGAAGTACATCACCAACTCCCTGGGCACCGGCAAGAAAATCCGCACGGAGTTGTACCGGTCGATCACGTTCAAGTGCGATCTGGTCTCGGCGCTCACCCCCGGCACGCCGCCCCCTTACGGATTCGCGCTGCGCGCCTGCGGTATGGCAGAGCTCCTCTCGGCCGCAGCGGTCACCGGTACCGCGCAAGCGGGTTCCACTACCACTACGCTCAAGCTGGCCGCGGCGGCCTCCAGCGTCGACGACGTCTATCTCGGCGCCAAGGTACGAATCACGGGCGGCATCGGTAACGGTCAGTCCGCCACGATCATCGATTACGTCGGCAGCACCAAAGTGGCGACGGTCGACCGGCCGTGGACCGTCACGCCGGACGCTACCTCGCTCTACTCGATCGATCCGTTCGCCCGCTATAACCCGGTGTCGGACATCCTGACCATGGATGCCGCAACCTTCTATTACAACGAAGGCAACCAGGTGCGTCACAAGCTGGTGGGCTGCCGCGGCAACGTCAAGGGCGATGCCTCGGCCAAAGACACCGGCATGTACGATTTCGAGATGATCGGCTTGTACGCCGGCGTGGCCGATGCCTCGGAAACCGGCGTGATCGTGTCCAACTGGGTCGATCCGTTCGAAGTGGGGTTTGGCCGCACCTACGGCCAGGCGTTCGGCAAACAGTTCACGGGCGGGGCCAGTGGGTTGCAGATGGGCAAGTTCTCCTTCGACCTTGGCCAGAAACCCGCTTACCGCTCCGTGGTCGGCTACCAGGGCATCAACATCACCGACCGCGCCGCCTCCGGCTCCCTCACCCTGGATGCCGCGCTCGTCGCACAGTTCGATCCCTGGACGCTGCTTGCCAACAACGGCTCCGGCGCCATCGGCATCGAGCAGCCGGACAGCAATGGCGGTTCCGTCCGCATCGACATCCCCAAAGCCGCCCCGACCGAAATCGACTACGGCGAAGACCAGGGCATATCCACCAACACGCTTTCGTTCGATTGCCAGCGCGTGCTCGGCAACGACGAAATCTATATCACCTGCCGGTAGGGCGGATAAGCGCCAGCGCATCCGCCATCCGGCTACGAACGAAAACCCATACCAAAGGCAATCAGATGGCATTCAAGCTCGGTACCCAGGAAGCGTTAAGCAAACCCATCCAACGCAAAGTGATGCTGCCGGTCTGCAACGAGGCCGGCACGCCCATCAATCACCAGATCACCATGCTGTACCACCGCATGACCGTGGAGGAGATCGGCGCCGCCTACGCTGCCCTGGGGGAAGACGCCAAGCTGCTGGAAGAACTCAGCGGGCCGGCGCTGACCGCCGCGGTGCTGGACATGCACGCCAACCACGTCCTGCGCCTGGCGGCCGGGTGGAAGGAGGTTCAGGCGGACGACGGTACCGACGCGGCATTCACCTTCGATAACGTCCGCGCCCTGCTGAATGCCGTGCCGAAAGCCTACGACAAGATCACGGAGGAATTCCAGAAGGCCAACCGGGGCGGGGCCGCGCTGGGAAACTGATCGAGGCCGCCGAGTACTGGGCGCGGAGCGGCGAACAACCCGATCACGCGCTCCAGGCCGACCTGGAGGCGTTCGGTCTGACACAAGCGGATGACGATACAACGCCGGCGGATGCCGACTTCTATGTCATGGAGGACAACTGGGACACGGTCATGGCGTTCCTTGCCTGCAGGACATTATGGCGCCGGCACTATCCACCGATGGGAGGCCCAGTGATCTGGGAAGGGCTATTCCCCTCGGAGGTAAACGTCGTGATCCGCTGCCGTGGCCATCGAGGCGCAAGGGCGGATGAAATCTTCGCCGGCATCCAGGTCATGGAAGCGGCGGCCTTGGCCGTGTTCCATCCGCCGGTGGCGGAGTCAGCGGCTGAGGAATAACCGCCCGGCGGAGGTCAGGCAAGCCAGGACGAAAACGGCGATACCGGCCCACACCATGGCGGCGCCGTATTTGAGGAATCCCAGCGCGAACACTAGAAAGCCCAGCACCATCAGACTGATTAAGGACATATGGCCGGCCCTATCGTAGTTGGCATCAAACTCAATCTCGACGAGAAAGGAGCGCTGGTCGGGGTTGAGAAGGTCGAAAGCGGATTCAAGCGCATCGGCGCCGCCGCCAGCGAATCCGCCAGCCGTATCGATGCATCATACAAGAAAGTCGAAACCGGCATCGCCGAAGTCGAGAACGGCTTCAAGCGCGTTGGCTCTGCCGCCAGCGAATCCGCTGGCCGGATCGACGCGGCTTACGGCAAGACCCGCCAGGGCCTGGATTCCATCAGCACGCAGCTGGCGACGGCCAAGCGCCAGTTTCTCGAATTCGTCACCGCCCAGGCGGCGTTCGGCGCTGGTCGGGAACTGGCCGATGTGGCCGACCGCTACGCCAACCTATCCGCCCGGCTCCGGCTCGCCACCCAAAGCGAACTGGAGTATGCCAAGGCGCAGGCGCAGGTGTTTGCCATCTCGCAGCGCCACAGCACCGCCCTCGACGACAACGCCAGGCTGTACTCCCGCATCGCCCCCGCGGCGCGCGATGCAGGCAAGAGCCAGTCCGACCTCGTCAAGGTCGTCGAAGCGGTCAGCGCCAGCCTGAAGACCTCCGGCGCCACCGCGGCCGAACAATCCTCCACCATTACCCAGCTCTCCCAGTCCCTAGCCTCATCCACGGTGCAGTGGGAGGACTTCGGCCAGCTCGCCGACACCAATATGCGTCTGGTCGATGCCGTCGCCAAGCAATTGGGCGGCAGCATGGGCGACCTCAAGCAAAAGATGTCGGACGGGCTGATCAGCAACACGCAGCTGTTCGACGCCATCATCGCTGCCTCCGAACGGCTCAAGGCCGAAGCCGCGACGATGCCCAACACCATCGGCGGTGCGGTGCAGCAGATCGAAAACGCCTGGGAGCGCTACATCGGCAAAGCCGACCAGGCGGCCGGCGCCAGCCGGGACGTGGCCAATGCCATCAGTGGAGTGGCCACCCACTTCGACCAGATCGCCGACGGCGCAGTCCGGGCCGGTGAAGTGGTGGCGGTCGCCATCGGTGTCAAGGCAGTGACCGCGATGACCGCCTATGTGGCGGAGGCCGCGGCGGCCGCCAATGGCACGCTGCTGTTCAGCCGGGCGGTCGGTGCGCTCGGCGGGCCGATCGGCGCCGCCACCTTTGCTGTCCTCGCCGGCGCGGAAGCCCTGTCGGCTTGGCGCGCCAACATGATCGCGGCCAACGACGAGGCGCTGCGGATCCGCAGTCAGGGCAATGCCGGCGCGCTGAATACCACCGACCCCACCAAAATCATCGGCGTCGATCTCAAGGCCAAGGCCGACCAAGCCAAGCAGGCGATAGGTGACCTCTCGGTCACTGTCACCAAGGCTGGCGCAGCGATGGATCAGTCCAGCCAGCAAACCAAAAAGTTTGCCGGCTCCATGGACGACCTTGACCAGCGCCAGGCGAAAGCCAAACAGGATTGGGGGAAGTGGGCGGAATCGCGGGCCAAGCAGCTCGGGTTCAATGCCCAGGAAACCGAGGCGTATAAGAAAAAAGTCCTCGAAACGATCGCTGTGGAGAAATCGGCCGAGGAGACCAAGAAGGCCCATACAAAGGCCATCTCCGAGGAAGCCAGCGCGGTCAAGAAGGCGGCGACTGAGCACCAGAACGCGATCGAAGCCAGCGACAAGTTCATCCAATCACTGAAAGACCAGCTCCAGAACATACAGGACACCACCGGCGCAAGCGAAGCCGAACAAGCCGCGCGCAAGGCCTCGATCGGCTTGATCGGCAAAGAGTCCGACGAGCGCGCCAAGCTGGCCAAGCAGCTGGTCGAAGAACGCCAGGCCTACGAAGGCGCCGAGCGGATCAAGCAGCTCGAGATCAAAACCCAGAACGACATCGCCGAGGCGATCCGGCGGAAAGCAGAGACGAACGCCCAGGCCCTGCAAAGTGCCCAGGACGAAGAACAGAAACAGCTCGCGATCCTGGCCCAGCTCCAAGCTGCACACGAAGCCGGTTACGGGCCGGAAGCGCTGGCCCGGATGAGGTCCTACCTGAGCGCGGTCTATGACGTGACCCAGGGCATGGGCGAGGAAGAGGCCGCAGCCACGGCGGCCGCCATGGCCCACACCGAAGCCGCCAATCACATGATGGGCGAGATGACCCAGACCGGTCAGTCCATGCTGTCCGATTTGGGCGGCATCGCTCAGAACATGATGGGCATCTTCACCTCGATGTTTTTCGACCCGTTCGGGTCCGCCACGGCGAATATGGGGCAGCAGTTCAGCCGGATGCTGCAGCAGATGGCGTCGCAGCTGATGCAGAGCGCCGTGACGCAGTTTTTCACCGGAGGCTCGTCGGGGGCCGGCTCCATTGGCGGGCTGATAGGCTCCGTCGGCAGCTGGTTCGGTGGCTCGGGAGCCACAGCCGCGCCCTCGGTGGGTGGGATCGTCAATACCGGGGCGGCCGTTGCGAACTGGGCCAACGTCGGCGATATGTTCGTTTCGACCGGTGGCGGCAAGGCCATGCCGGTGGCCATCGTGGATGCCGCCGGCGCCGGGACACGGGCGGCAGGTACGGCGGGCAGTTGGCTGGGCGGCCCCGGCTGGGCCAGCACCGCGCTCGGCTATGCCGGTGCGGGCATAGGCGGTCTCGGCACCGGATACATGATCGGCAACGCGATTGGCGGGAAATATACCTACGGCCGCGAGGGCGGCATGGTGGGTGGCGCCGTGGGCGGGGTGGCAGGCTATGCCGCCGCCACCGGCGGGATGCTCGGCGCCACGGTCGCCGAAAGCACGCTGCTGACGGCCTTGTCGTCCACCGGCATCGGGGTCGTCGTCGCCGCCGTCGTCGCCGCAGTCATGTCCTCAATCAAAAAGGGGCAGCCAGACGCCACGGCCCAGTATTCCTGGCAGAACGATAGCTGGACCTTGAACAAACAGGCCGAGCGCAATGGCGGCAATCTGGCCTTTCTGGGGAATTTCGCCACCAAGCTGTTCCAGCCTTTGACGGATCTCGAAAAGACGCTGGCCGTCCAGCTGCCCGCCTTCAATCTCAACATGCGCCAGCATGAAGGCTATTTCGGCATGCAGATTCCTGGGCTCTATTCCGCCCGGATGAAGGCAGATTCCGAGGCCAACAAATACATGGCCCAGGCGGTCAGCATCGGCGTCATGCGACTGTTTCAGCAACCGGCCGTCACGAGCCAGATGGCCGACCCGCTGACGAAAGCGGTGGTGATGCTGTCCGGCGACCTCCAAGCGTTCGGCGACAACATCAAGGCCGCGGAGGAGGTGCGCAAATATGCGGCCGGCGCTTCCTCCTTCAAAGTGATCGGCAAATCCCTGGACCTGTCCGGCGGCAGCGCCGAGACCTTCTTCGGCAATATGAAGGAGGCCGGCGCGCTGCGCACCTTCCTCGGCGAGCTGACGCCAAACACGGATGCGTTCGCCAAGCTGGTGCAGTCGTTCCAGCAGATGGAGGACATCGCCAAGAAATTCGGGGTGTCGGTCGACGACGTGCACAAGAAGGTCGACCAATTCCTGAAGGCGGCGGAATACAACACGCAGGACCGCGTCAATCAGCTGCTCGGCAAGCCGCAATCGATCGGCTCGAAAGTCTTCAACGACATGCAGAGCTTCGACCAGATCGCCCAGGACCAGCGCAACAACGTCGCCGAACTCGCAAAGCAGAACAAAGCAGAGGCTCAGCGGGGCAAAAACCTGCTGAATTACGGCGATTTCGTGTCGCTCACCGGCGCCGACAAGAAAGAAGCCAAAGGGCTGCTCAAGCAACTAGACAACCCTGATCTTGCCGGCAATCCGGAGATGTTGAAGCAGTGGCAGACGGGTTGGGACGCCTATTGGCAGAAGCAGATCGACGAAGCCAAGGCATCAATCAAGAATCCCAAGAAGCTGGCCAAGGAAATCAAGCGACTGGAGAACGGGCGCGATTCGCTCGACGCCTTGGGTATCGGTCAGGTGGATATCGATGCGGCAAAGCAGCAGCGCAAGGAGCAGCAGAAACAGGAGGTGCTCGATCAAGCCCAGGCCTATGCTGGGCAGGGCGCGTCCCAATTCGCGGCGAAGCTGAAAGAGATCACCGACTATTTCAGCTGGGCGCGCGACGGCGCGAACGAGTTGGGCATCAGCGTCGACGAGCTGAACCAATACCAGAAGGCTGCCACCGATGCCCTCAATGGCCAGTTCGACGATGCGCTGAAACAGTTCGCGGGCGAGAGTGTGTCCGGCGCTGCCGCAGCGCTCAAGGCGATCGACGACCAAGCCAAAGCGTTTCGCGAGGACGCGATTGCCCTGGGTAAGTCGGTGGAGGACGTCGACCGGGCGACGGAGAAGGCAAAGCAGAAACTCAAGGACCAGTTCGACGACACGCTGAAACAGTTCGCGGGCGAGAGCGTGTCCGGCGCTGCCGCAGCGCTCAAGGCCATCGATGACCAGGCCAAGACCTTACGCGAGGACGCCATTGCCCTGGGCAAATCCGTCGAAGATGTGGACAAGGCCACGGAGTCGGCGAAAAAGAAACTCAAGGACGACTTCGTCCACGGCCTGGAGCAAATGGCCGGCGTGCTCGATACCAACACGATCGCGTTCAATGGGCTGCGCGATCAGTTCAAGGGTCTGTACGAGGACGCCAAGACCCTCGGCGTCGGCATGGACCAGGTCGGCGCCGCGCTCGCCCAGTCGATGAAAAACCTCTGGGAGCAGATGACGTCCGGCATCGAGCAGGCTCGTCAGTCTATCGCCCAGCAGATCGCCGAGCTCCGCGGGCCCCAGGCCGTCGCCGACCTGGCGGGGCAGAACGTCGACAAGGCCAAGCAGAAGCTCGCCGATTACCGTGCCGGCGGCGGTACCGACATCAGCAGGGAAATCGCGCTGATTCAAGGCGTGCAGGCTGCCGTGATGGCCCGGTACCAGGCCGAGCTGGCACTGATCCAACAAGCGGTCCAGGCGGAGGTGCAGGCGATCCAGACCCGCATGCAAGCCGAGATCGACGCGGTCAACACCACGCTCAACGCGGCCATCCAAGCCGAAAACGATCGACTGGCGGCGATCACCGAGGCGGAAAGCAAAAGGCTCGAAGCCCAGACGTCCGCGATCCAAGAGGCCGCGGACGTTGCTGCTGAGATCCGACAGGAGGCCCAACAGGCCGCGCTGGATGCATTGAACGAGCAGCTCCAGGTAGCGAACCAGCTCAAGAGCGCGATCAAGGGAATCGCCGACTACGCCAAGAGCTTGATGACGTCGGCGGATTCACCGCTGTCCCCGAAGGCCCGGCTGGAAGCGGCCAAGGCGCAGTACGAAGCGACGGCGGCGAAAGCGCCAACGGATGCCGAAGCGGCGGCCCGGTATCAGCAAGATGCCGAGGCTTACCGCCAGGCAGCCAAGGACTACTATGGCTCCGGCCCCGGCTACGCTGAGGCCTATAACCGAATCCAGTCCGACGCGACTCGGATTGGCAATACGAACGTCACCAGCCCAGACAGCGTCGAGTCCCAGCTCAAAGAGCTGCGCAAGCAGCAAGCCCAAGAAAACAAAGAAGCTCAGCGACTGGTTCAAGAGCAGATCAAGGCGGCTCAGCAGGCATCCCAAGACTATCTCGCCAGTCAGCGCACGGCCTCCGAGGACATCGTATCTGGACTCAGGGCGACCGCCGAATCCCAGATACAAGCAATCCGCACGAAAGCCGACGAACAGATCAAAGCCGCGCAGGATCTGGATTCAAGGCCGGACGTGCAAGCACTTAAGGCCGAAACCGTCAAAGAGCTACAAACGCTTGATCAGAATCTGGCGAAAGCCTATGAGACGGCTCAGCGGCAATACCAGACGTTCCTCGACTCGCTCGCGGGTGTCGTCGGCGCCAACACGGCCGCCATCGGGTCACTGGTCGAATGGCTGCGCAGCCAGGGCGTCAACGTCACCGCGCCCCCTGATCCTGACCCCGGCGTGTACGAGCCGACGGCCCCGACTGCGGGCGGCTCGGGCGATCCCCTCCCGCATCATGCCGCCGGCGGCCATTATCGCGGCGGGCTCGCTCTCGTCGGCGAACTCGGCCCTGAGCTCATCAATTTCAACCGCCCCGGCTACGTCCACACCGCAGACGAAACCGCGCGCATCCTCGCCGCCGTCAGCGGGGGCGACTCTGCAATCCGTGGGAGCGGCTCTGCCGCGAAGACCATCGACCAGATCCAGCAGCTGCTCGGCGGCCTGCCGTTCGATCCACGTCAGCTGCTGTCGATGTTCTCGGCGGCGAACGACGCCCACGGCGCCTACGCCAACATCCTCGACCTACCGCCGACCTGGTCGAACGCCGCCTCGGCCGTCCAGAGCCTGATGCTCAAGCCGGCGGCCAGTTCGCCCGCGATCGACATGCCCTTCGTCGGCCACCAGCCGCCGACCAGGTCCACCCCATCCCGCCAAACCGCCCAGATCGAAGAGCGCCTCAGCCGCATCGAAGCCAACCAATCCGGCACCGAACTCAAGGGATTGAAAGAAGCACTGGAATCGATCCGGCGCGAATCGAAAGCTGGGGTCAACGTGCAGAGCGCGGGATTCTCGCAGTTGCTCATAGTGATGAACCAAATGCTGGCGCACCTGGACGAGATGGAGCGCCGGTCCCGTTATGCCTCGTAATCCTAGCTAGGAGACAACCATGACCGCTTTATCCAACTACCTCGAAAACAAATTGCTCGACGACCTGTTCCGGGCCACAGCGTATGCCCCGCCGGCAACGCTCTACATCGCACTGTTAACCGCCGCGCCCAGCGATACCGGTGGAGGCACAGAGGTGGCCGGCGGTTCGTATGCTCGGGTTGCCGTCACCTCCGGGCTGACGGCCTGGAACGGCACCCACGGCAATACCACCGGCGCCAGCTCCGGCACCGGCGGCACGATCAGCAACGCGGCTACGATCGCGTTTCCCGCGCCGACCGCAAACTGGGGTTCGATCACCCACTTCGGTATTTTCGATGCGGCCGCTGCCGGCAATCTACTGGTCTGGGGTGCGCTCAGCGCGGCCAAGACCGTCAACAACGGCGATCCCGCCCCGACGTTTGCGGCGGGCGCTCTGACGGTCCAGATCGACAACTAAGCGCCGGCCGCATCAGGGATAGGAACCGCAGTGGCAACGGCAGGCCCTAATTACGCGTCCACCGCGGTCAGCGATAGCGCGCTGGCGGGTAATGTCTGGAGCAATCCGGGCAACGCCGGCGCGGGCGACGACTCGTACTCAACAGCCTATTCGAACGGGACCCAGTATCTAAAAGCCACGGGGTTCGGATTTTCGATCCCCACCGGGGCAGTCATCGAAGGCATCGTTGTTGAGTGGGAGAGGAAAGCCTCCGGGTCAACCGTCAAAGACAAAGCGGTCCGCATCGTCAAAGCGGGCACCGTCGGCGCGACGGACAAATCCGTTACGACGGATTGGCCGACGACGGACGCGTTCGCCAGTTACGGCGGTTCGTCCGATCTGTGGGGCGAGACCTGGACGGCAGCCGACATCAATGCAGCCAGTTTCGGCGCTGCCATCGCGACGAATAGCACATTTGTCCGGACCGCGTCGGTTGATGCTGTACGGATCACGGTCTACTACACACCACAGATCAATTTAGCGTCCGATGCCGCCGCGGTCGCGACGGCCGCTGCCGATCTGACCACTACGATTGCTCTCAGTGGCGATTTGGCGGCCAGCGCCACACTGGCGGGCGACCTGACCACGGGCATCGCATTGCAGGGCGCCGCCACCGCCGCGGCCGCAGCCGCAGCCTATTTCTCCGTCGTGCTGGACGGGGCGATCCAGGCCCAGGCCAGTGCATCGGCGGATTTAAGCACGGGGATTGCCCTCTCTGGCAATGCGGCCGGGATCGCCACATTGTCCGGCAACCTGACCACGCAGATCCCGCTGGCGGGAGATTCCGCCAGCGTGGCAACGGCTGCTGCTGGCCTGTCCACGCAGATCGCGCCGGCCGGTGCGATGTCCTCGGTGGCCTCGGCCTCGGCGAGCCTCACGACGTCGATCCGGCTGGCTGGCAGCCTGGCCGCCAGCGCCGCCGCATCGGCCGACCTCAGTGTCGGCCGAGTCTTCATCCCGCCCGCGTCCCAGCGCATCTACCTCGCCGAGATCACCTGCTACGACCCAACATTGCCGGGTATCCGCACCTTGCGCTACAGCTCGGGGGCGGATGGCTACGACAACGGCGGAATCTTGTACGAGCCCCTGATCCAGCAACCGGCCACGCTGCGCCGGGAGATCCCCACCGACGTGGTGGGCGGCCATGTGTCGGCCAGCTACGGGGCGTTGACCCTGGTCAATGCCAGCGGGCAGCTCAAGGCCTTGCGCGATTACTACTTCGGCGGTTACGAATTGACGCTAAAGGTCGGAGAAGCCGGGGCGCCCTACGCCAGCTTCACGACCCGGCTCAAGGCCACCGTCGAAACCGCCAGCTTCGAACCCAACCGGGTGGCGATCCGCCTGCGCGGCCGTGAGGAAACCCTGAAGACGCCGCTGCAGACCCTCTCCTACGGCGGCACCAACGTCCTGCCCGACGGACTGGACGGCACCCCGGACGATCAAAAGGGCAAGCAGCGTCCGCTCGGCTTCGGCCGGCTGGCGGCGATCACGCCGCCGTGCGTGAACACGTCGCTGCAGATCTACGAAATCAGCACCTCTGCCTTCGACGACATCGTCAACGTCTTCGACGGTGGGACTTTCCTCACCCGCGGCACGGAATACACCAGCCTGTCGGCCTTCAAATCATCCACGGTCGGTGCCGGGGGCTACAACATCTATAAGGCGGGACCGACTTACATCAAGCTGGAGCGCGAGCCGTTCCGGACCCTGGCGGTCTGCGCGGCGGAGAAGTGGGATTACACCCAGATCTCCGCGGCCGGGATCCTCAAGCGGATACTGCAGTCACTGGGCTACACCGCCGCCGACTGGGTCGAGCAGGATTTCCTCGACCTCGATGCGGCGAATGCCGGCTCACTCGGCATCCTGGTGGGGGACGGCGAAACCATCGCCGGCGTGCTGGACCGGATCTGCATTTCGGTCGGCGCCTGGTGGGGATTCGACAACCTGAACCGGTTCCGGGTCCGCCGCTTCGACGGCCCGGCAGGGAATCCGGTGGCGACCATCACCGACGAGCACATCCAGGAATTCGGACCGGTCGGGCCGGTCCAGCGGCCGCTGTGGGAGGTCACGGTGCAGGGCGACTGGAACTACGCGGTGCAGCCCAACGCCAATCTGACCGGACAGGCCCAGGAGCAACCCGCCCGGGCGCAGTGGTGGGACAAGGCCAGCCGGGACCAGGTGATCTCGGTACCGTCCGTCAAAGCGAACCGTCCCTTGGCCGAGAAGACCACCCTCACCAGCTACCAGAACGGCATCAGCCAGTGTCTGGCCGAAGGTACGCGCCGGCGAGCCCGGTTCGACGACTGCCATGATCCGATTGCGGTGACGCTGGGAGCGCCTGACGCGTGGATGGACCTGATCGACCTCGGCTCGGAGGTCGTCCTGGTATCCGATCAATGCGGCTATCCGGCGGGGCGCGCCAAGGTAGTGGTGATGACCCAGCCGGATTTCCAACGCAACCGCCTCGACCTGATCCTGTGGGGATGACATGCAGCCTATCGTGATCGGCTACGCCAACCTGATCGACATCGCTACCCTGGGCGGGACCGGCTGGAATGCGAGCTATCCGCTGACGAACCTCCAGAACCGTTACGCCGGCAGCAAGGCGCGCGCGACCGGTCTGACCGGGCAGATTTACATCGATCTCGGTGTGCCGGATGCCGCCATCCGGGCATTCGGCATCAAGGACCACAATGCGTCCACGGTGCGGCTGGAGGGCTCGGCGGTCAGCAACTTTTCGAGCATCGCCTACGACACGACCACGCTGCCGACCTATGCCGATACCAGCTATCTGCGAGCGCTGCCCGCGGCCGTGGTCGCCCGCTATTGGCGGCTGACGCTGACGGGGGCTTCGAATCCGGAGATGGGCCGCATATTCATCGGCGCCGGCTGGCAACCGAGCCCGGAGAACAACATCGAATGGGGCGCCTCACTCCGGATCGAGAGCAAAACGGAGGTGGCCGAGTCCCTGAGCGGCTACGAGGATTTCAACGTCAAGCCGCTGCGGCGGGTGTTCCGGGCCCGCTTCGACTTTCTGCCCGATGCCGATGCCTGGGGTGTGCTGCTGCCGATGATGCGGTCGCAGGGCGACCACCGTGAGTATCTCCTGATCGCCGATCCGGACGACACGACCTATCAGGCCCAGCGCAACATGTTCTGCAGGATGCGCGAACTCAGTGAGATCGAAGATCCGTACCTCAACGCCCATACCGTCGGCCTGGAATTTTCGGAGCTGCTGTAGATGGCGCTCGCACTCTACCGGGAAAATGCAACCGGGTTCCTGGTGCGACGCGATACGCCCGGCGCGGGCTATACCGCCATCGCCGCCATGCCGACCGGCAGCATCGCGGCTCGCGCGAGCTGGTACCGCGATCTGGACACCTATGGCCAGTCCAGCGCCTGGCACCCGTCTCAAAGCGCACCGGGGCCGGAAAGCGCCGCGCCGACCGTCCCCTACGACAATGTCACCGGGACCAAACCACCGGCGGATGCAACCCGCAACAAGATATTCATCCAGTCGGGGACGCCGGCTTCGCCCACGGCGGGGGATCTCTGGTTCGACACCGCGAATAAGACCTGGGCGACCTGGACCGGCACGCTGTGGCAGGTGGTGTCGGACGTGACGGCTTACAAGACGGCCGCTGCCATCGTCGGCCAGGGTGCCTATGCGACGCTGGATCTTCTGACCTCGGGCAACGTCGACAGTTTTATGTCGGACTCGACCCTGGGCACGCTGAAGCTGGCGCTAAATGCGCTATCGGTGCTGCAGGGGGCGTCGGGCCTGGTATCCACGGCGTACAACACCTGGGTGCAGACCAGCAGCTGGAACATCCCTGCCGTGGCCAATGCCTCGCTGCGCGGGAAGTTCTTGCTGCTGGCGTGGCAACAGTGGATGGATCTGGGCACCGACTATACCGGCGCCAGTGCCATCAAACGGGACGGCTCGACCATCGTGGATGTGTCCGACCGGATCATCACCAACGTCAGTTCAATCGGCAAGTCCCAGACCATCGCCTGGATCGACTCGTCGCCCCCAGCCACCGCCGCCTTCAATTACACGGTGCATGTCTTCCAGAACTACAACGGCAGCCCACCGAACATCAATTCTAGCTTGGCGATCGTGGAGCTGAAGCGGTCATGAGCGCGATCTATTGGACTGTGTACCAGCCTTCGACCGGCCGGATCCTGGAGCTGCCGAAATCGATCCCGGATGCCTATGCCCAGCTCTACCTCGGACCGGACCGGCACGTTATCGAGGGTGCCTGGTATCCGGACCGCCATTACATCGGGCCGGTGGGCGGATTGGAGCGGCCGCCGCAGGCAACGCTGCTCGATGTGGCGACCATCCTGGCCAATGGCGAGGACGTCGCCACGCTAAGCCAACTGCCCGATCCATGCACGATCGAGCTGTACGGGCCGGTGCGGGATACGTTTGCCGTCGAGGGCGGCACGCTAGAGTTCGTCGCCGACGTGCCGGGGCGGTATGAGTTGGTCGTCCTGGCGTTTCCCTGCCTGGACCACGCGGTGGCGATCCATGCGCTATAGGGCCACCCTCCCGATGCCGGAGCTGCGGCGGCTAAAGCAGGATCAGGTCAACGCGAGACGCGCTGAGCTGCTGGCCGAAGGTTATGAATTTGAGGGCGCGACCTTCGCCACCGATCCGCAGTCGATCGCCAACATGACCGCAGTGCTGGCCGCCATCGGCGCCGGCGTGCCGCTGCCGGAAGGATTCGCCTGGCGTGACTACGCCAACGTCAATGTGCCGATGGATGTGGAGACATTCAAACGGTTCGCCGGCGGATTGATCGGCCAGGTGAACCGGATCTATACCCAGTCCTGGAGCAAGAAGGATGAGATTGAAACCAGCGGAACACCGGCGTCGATCGATGTGGATTTGAAGATATGAAAGACAGCGGCCGGCCGAGTGTTGGAGCACCCGGCCAGCCAGCTGACCCGCAGCGTATACCTGCAAGCCAACCCAAGGCTGCCACCGAATGGCCACTCGGTGTGGCAAGCCTAGTGGATTTCTAACGTTTCTGAAATAGTATTGCGTCCTATGCAATATGCGAAACCTATCTTCCCCTGGATCGGCGGTAAGCGCCGGCTCGCGCGGCATATCCTTCCTTTGTTCCCTGCGCACGACTGCTACGTCGAACCGTTCTGTGGCGCGGCGGCGCTGTTCTTCCTAAAAGAACCGGCCAAGTGCGAGGTCATCAACGACATCAACGGCGAACTGGTCAACCTGTACCGGGTGGTGCAGCATCACCTCGAAGAGTTCGTCCGCCAGTTCAAGTGGGCGCTGACTTCCCGGCAGATCTATGAATGGATGAACGCCACGCCCGAGGAAACACTAACCGACATCCAGCGGGCGGCCCGGTTCTTCTATCTGCAGAAGCTGGCGTTCGGCGGCAAGGTGGAGTCCAGGACCTTCGGCACGTCGACCACATCCGGTCCCCGGCTTAACTTCATGCGCCTCGAGGAGGAGCTGTTGGCGGCACACTTGCGGCTGTCACGAACCACCATCGAACATCTGCCGTGGGAGGAATGCATCTGCCGCTACGACCGGCCGCACACACTGTTCTATCTCGACCCGCCCTATTGGGGCACGGAAGGTTACGGGGTGGAGAATTACGTCCGTATGGCGGAGCTGGCTCGGACGATCGAGGGACGGATGGTTATCTCGGTGAACGATATCCCAGAGATGCGGGCGGCATTCGAAGGGCTGCCGACGAAACACGCCGAGCTCTGTTACTCAGTCGGTGGCGGTAAGCGATCCCGCGGATCGAGCGGTGAACTGATCATTCGGAGCTGGACGTGATCTACGCGGCACATGCGTTGCTCATGAGGTTATTATGTTTCCCCACGCGCAAAATCGTCATGGACGATTTATCTCACAATTTCGTGTTCGTTTATCGCGCGCGGCTTCACCGTACAGGAAAAGTCGCACTTCGCTTTTGACATGATTCACTGGATAACGGGCGTGACGGAAATCCTGTTGGCAGTGTCAAATGCGCCCGCGTGCGACCATCACAGCCAAGAGGAACTGCAGAAGCATGCGCGCTGGTTGATCGCGACATTGACCTGGATTCCCGATGACAAGGCATCGGTCACGTTCGTTGAGAACTTCCAGATGACGGAGACGTTGTTCGAAGCCGCAATAGACGCGCGTAATCGCGGCTGCGATGAAATTGCGAGAGAAATCGGGGAGAGCCTCCTGTCCTGGACGTTCAAGGGCGGGAGATATCAAACAGGATGGGGCATTCTGGAAAGAGGTCTTTGCGGGCTCGCTACATTTGCTCTACTTGGTGGGGACGAACAGGTTTCGGTGTTCAGAACGGCGCTTGCAGCTCATCTGTCGCGCGAGTCGGCACCAGCACAGGAAATCCGAGATCGCGCGGCAAGAGAAATCTTTGAGCGTGCGGAAAGTTTGTACAGGCAGGGACACTGGTCGTCTCGGATCGATATGGCGATCGATCGATCTGATCATGAGAA
The DNA here is from genome assembly GCF_036864975.1 of Methylococcus capsulatus. NCBI lineage: Bacteria > Pseudomonadati > Pseudomonadota > Gammaproteobacteria > Methylococcales > Methylococcaceae > Methylococcus > Methylococcus capsulatus. The sequence continues at coordinate 972,169 of NZ_CP104311.1, forward strand.
ACTGCGGCCTCTACTTGAGGAAATCGCTGGCCTGCTGTCGCCTGGCATGGCCCACCAGACGTCGACCGTCTGATGTCAGCCGGATACCAGCAGAAGGACTTCTGCTTCGCGGCGGGCCACCAGTCCCGGTAGCACCTTCCCGGCGCCATACACCCACCGCCGCAGCTCCTTGGCAGCGCTCGGCCAGTCCCGCTGGTTGACCCGGTGCCGCAGGGTCGAGGTCTGCAGCCGCCCTGCGCCAAGGTTGAACGTGAAATCCACGATGGCGGCGAGCCGCGCCTCGGATTCGGTTGCCAGTACCGGACAGTACCGCAGTGTGGCGTTGAGCGCGGATCTCAGATCGCGGGTCAGATAGGCCTCGCCATCGTCCTCGGTAATCGGCGGATGGTCCGGCTTGCAAAGGTGACCGTAGCCGATGGTCCAATACCCTGCCGGGCAAGTATAGGGGTAGGCGCGGCGCTGCGGATCGTGCTTGGGAACACGATGGAAGCCCTCGAAGCGCTTGGCCAGGTCGACCGCGGCCGATGGTACTTCGATCACGTCCGTACCCGGTCGAACACGCGGCCGAGGAACCAGAAGTTCAGCACGCCGGCCCACAGCGCCTGGTCCGCCTCGGTCCAGGCGGCCTGGATGGCCGGAATCCACTCCACACCCGCATCGACCGCGCCGACGAAGGCGGCGGTCTTGGCCGCGCAGTACAGCGTCATGAACCAGTAGGTGATGACCGGCCGCACGCTGCTGGAGAGCGCGTCGGCCCACCGCACACCGGATCGCTGGCCCTGGGCGGCGACGGCCTCGCGCAAGGCCTCGACCGCACCGCTGTTCCAGGCGGCCTCGCTGGCGGCGGCGATCTCGGCCATGCGCTGGGCACCGCGCAGCTTCTCGAACTCCAGCGCCTTGTCCTGCATCGCCAGCTCGTGACCGCGCTCGCCCTTGCGGTCCAGCCACTTGAGGATCTCGGGCGCGAGGCGGAAGGCCCCGCCGAGGAGGCCGCCGAGCAGGGTCTCGATCATTGGCCACCTCCGAACACCTTGAGCTTGATGGCGGCGCCGGCGACCAGGGCCAGGAGGAAGCCGGTGGTCACGAGCCGGACCACGGTCTGCCACGCAGTGTGCTTGGCGGTGTTGAAGGCTTCGAGCAGACCGCGCAACTCGCGGATGTCGTTCGCCGCCTCGGGACCATCAAGGCCGACGTCGGCCAGGGCGCGCCTCGCGCCGCGCTCGGCGGCGCGCGCGAGCAGATCCTCGAATTCGTCGCGCGGCATGACGACCATGCCGTCTTGCAAAGTGGGTGGGCTCATTCGTGGTCTCCGAAAACGAAGAACCCGCCGGGCGGCGGGTTCGGTGGATGATGGAAAGGGAAGCGATCAGACGGCGATGCCCGGGCTCCACCCGGCCGCCTTGTAGACGGAGAGCACGCCCTCGTCCTCGACGAAGCAGGTCCAGCCGATCTTGGGGACGTGGTACTCCCACGCGCCCGCGATGCGCACGGCGATCTGGTCGGTGCGACCCGCCCAGGCGCCGGTGGCCGCTGCCGCGACGATGTAGCGATCGCCATTCAAGGGGCTGGCCGGCGGTGTCCCCAGGTCGCGGTCTATGACCGACAGGCTGACGACGGCACCCAGCCGTTTCAGGTTGGCGTCCATGCCGGCGGCCCAGCCGCTTTCGCCGAGCGTCCAGCCATAATTGAGTCCGAGGTTCGGATCGGTGACTGCGGGCATCAGATACCTCCGTAGTATTTGTCGTAGGAAAGTCCGTAGCCGGCGCGCTCGAACGCGACCGAGTGTTTCTGCAGGCTAATCACGCCCGAGCGGTTGGACTCGAGCTCGATGCGCAGCGCGGCGTTGGGGCGGCCGAGACCGGAGTCGGCGGTATCGTCGGCCAGGGTGTAGGTCTGGCTGGTACCGGTCAGGCCGCTGTAGGTGCGGCGCAGGCTGCCTGCTTCCCCGTAGATGCGCAGCGTGTAGGTCACGCCTGCCTCCGGGCCGATGTTGCCGTTGGTCTGAGGCACCAGGCTCACGGTCTGGCTCAGCCGGTCCCGGTGCGCCCAGGAGATAACCAGATCGCCCTTGGCGACCGCCGGGTAGGCCACGTTGTTGATCTTGACGTTGCCGGGCGGGTACGGCCGGTTTTGCCGGCGGTTCATCGCCAGGGAATCGGTTGGAGCCGATGCCAGCGCCAGCGTGCCCTTACCGGTCACGGTGAGCAGTCGCGCGTTCACCGTTTCGCCGGCGGCGTACTCGGTCGGGTCGACCCCTTGGAAACCGTCCGCGAACCAGATCCGGCTGCCGCTCGCATGGGCCACCGGCACGGTATCGAGCACGCCGCGATTCACTGTCAGGCTCTTGGTCGTCGTGTTGATCGCGGTGACGGCCACCACCTCGTCATCGAGGTAGGCGTACCCGCCGACGGTGATCAGGTCGATGTCGGTCTCGGCGTTGTAAGTGATCGTGCTGGTCACTGCCTGGCCGACATCTGCCGCGAGCACGGCATGGGGGCAGAACTCCCCCTGGCCTCTCAGGTTGTAGGTCGAGGCCGAGCTGGTCTTGCTGTACAGGTCGTAGTTGAGCGCCCCGGATGCCGGGCGCCCGCCCAGGGTCTGCAAATAGCAGTCGGTGGCATCCAGGTAGGCGAGTTCCGACGCGGTCATGGCGCGCGCGATGTCCCAGTACGGCGCCTCGACGAGGCGTCGCGGCGTCGTCGCCGAGGGCGCCGGCACCGGATCGGTCCACCCCGGCGGTTGCGGTGCTGTGTAGCTCCCCTGCGGCAGACCGAAGACATCCTCGACCGCGTCGATGCCGATCGCCCCCTGCGTGAGCGTGCCGCCGTCGATGGCGGCGATACGCATCACCAGGTTCTCGATGCCGAGCGTCGGCCAGGAGAGCTTGAACACGTCCCCGGGCGTCAGACTCCAGGCCCGTCGATTGACCTTCAGCCGCACCTTGGCGAGCGGCGTGGATACTGCCGCCAGGTCGCGCATCGCCACGCGGGCTGCCAGGGCATCGGAGGTGATGCCGGGATAGCGCCGCGTCTGCGACACCACCGCGCCCTGGGCCTGGATGTTGGCCAGGTCCTGCACCGTGATGCTGGTTTCCTTGAACGTGTCCGACTTGGTGTAGATGAGCACCAGCTCGTTGGTCGTCTCGCCCCACGCCGCGCGCTGAAAGCTCTCCAGCTCGATCACGTTGGTGGGATCGAGCACCGGCAGGCTCGCTACCGCGTAGTTCGCCCGTACCAGCTTGAGCACGAAGCGTCCGGTCGAGGGCGAGGTGGTCAGCACCCCTCCGATGTGATCCAGCACCTCGCGCACGAACTGCTCGATCGTGCTCTGCTGCAGCCAGATCAGGTTCAGCCCGAACCCCTCGGACGAGAGCGTATCGGCGGCCGCCTTGAAGCTCGCGTCGTCGATGCTCACCGACGGATACCCCATGCCCCAGGCGGAGTTCGTCAGGCACTCGTAGAGGATGTGCGCCGGATTGGCCGCGCCCGAGATTTCCGCCTTGGTCGAGTACCAGGCCCGAAAGCAGCGCTTCACGCGCACCGCCCAAGGCTTGATGTAGGGGTTGTTGGCGGCGATATAGACCTGGCGCAGGATCAGGCTCAGGAGGCCGCGATACGCCGGCTGCGGGGTTCCGATCGTCGAGGCCAGGTAGTCGTTCGCGCCCTGCGTCGATTCCCCGAAGGCCGCATCCACCGCGCCCGAGATCCCACCCTCGCGCTTTTCACCGCCGAAGAGCTCGGGCGCATTGACCGTGATGCGCCCGCTGGCCGTGAGGTTGCCGCTCCAAGCCTGCCGCTCGCCGACCTGGATCTCGGTGACGGCGTCGACCGGCCCATGGCAGATCGCCAGATGCATGCCGAGGTAGTAACGGTAGCCGACCGTGACGCTCTTGCTGCTACCGCCCATCCTCTCCTCCGGCATTCATCCGTCGGCGGGCCACTTGCACCACGTCCTGGGCCATGCTGTCGCCGGTGGCGAGCAACACGTCCGCGGGCAGCCCCTCGTCGATGAAAAGCGACCAGTCGAGCCCGTGACGGGCGAACCATTCCCGCGCGCCGCGGTTGCAGTACCCGAGGGAACGCATGTCGGCATGGGTCACGATCAGCTCGTTCATTTCTTGCCGCCCTTGGACTTGATCGGCGTCGTGCGCAGGTCGCCGTACCACACGACGTTGGCGCTCTTCACCAGCACGGTTCCGAACACCACCGGCACGGGACGCCCCTCGTCGGCAGTCGGTGCATCGAAGTCCTTGAGCTCGGAGGCCTGCGGTTGGGGCGGCTTGGGGGCGAGGGCGTACTGGATCAACGCCGTGACGATCCAGACGACGATTTGCATCCAGGGCATGGGACACGCTCAGTAAATCGGACTTCCCCCGAAGGGGTTTTTGGTGGGAATGAACGGAAAGCCGCCGAAGTTGGCGCTGTTGCCGAACTTGCTCTCGCAGGTGCTCAGGGTGTGATCGCACCCTGGATAGAGCACGACCGTTGCGCCGACCGAGAGTCCCGGCGGCGCCGCCGCGAGGGTGATGCTGTCGGCCGAATGGGCCACGATCATCCGCTTCTCGGTGATGCCGCTGGCCGACCAGGTGGCGAAACCGCCGGCGAAATGGCCGGGCGCGAAGCCGGCGGCGGCCGGCACGCTGACGACCGTGCCGGCGATGGACCCGACCGTTCCCTGCACCCGATGGACGATGGGGCTCGCCTGGCAGAGGCCGCCGTAGAGCACGTGCGGGCAGTTGCGCTGGTACAGCCGCCGCAGCCCGGTGCGCTGCAGGCTCGTGTAGACCGGCTCGCAGTTGAGCTCGACCTCGGAGCCCCGCCATTCGGCGTTGAGCACGCGCCCCATCCAGACCACCGCCGTCTCTGGCTCACCACGGTGCTGCCGATACACCGTCAGCAACGTCACCTCGGACGGCGGGGTCGCGATGAACTCACCGACGACTTCAACGTCCCGGGCCAGGGTGATCCGCAGCCCCGCGCGCCCGATCTCATTGGTCTGCTCGATGCTTCCCCGCTTGAGGAGCACGGCGGTGTAGTTGAAGGCGTTATAGACGACGTCCTGCGATGCGCTGGTATAGCGCCACGCGTTCGAACCGCGCCGAAACTCGTAGAGTTCGACGGGGCTGGCGGCATCGGTCGAAACCTCCCGGTCTGCGTAGGTCATAGGTCGTCCCGGAGGCTTCGCAAGGGCAGCACGACCTCGGCCACCTCGTCGGTGACGTGCGCGATCTCCACGTTGTCGGTGTCCAGCCGAACCAGGTGCATAAAGGAGATCCGCTGGAACTGGTGGGGCTGCAGCGTGGTGCCGAGCGTGCCGTCGATCGCGACCATCTCACTCGCGGCATCGATCTCGGAGGCGGCGGTGATGCGGCGGTAGAACCTCGCCCCCGAAACGGTGGTGATCAGGAGATCGCGCCGGCCGACCGCCGCCACCGGCCCCTCGGCGTAGCCGCGGTTCTCCACGGTCAGAAAGGCGTCGGTGCCGCCGACCGGCGCGACGACCGCGAGGTCCGACTGGAAGCTCGGCAACCAGAACGGCTTCAGCTTGCCCGCCCGTGCCGCGAGCCACGCGCGAAAGGCTGCGACGGCGGCACGACCCACGAGTAGCCACCGGTGCGTCCGGTTCACACCTGCCACACCGGTCAGGTCATCGATCACGCGGCGGCCGGTCAGGTAGTCGAGGTCGTGCCATTTCCGCCCGAACCGGCCTTCGAGATCCTCCGTCCAGTTGGGCGGCGTCAGCATCACCGGGTAGCCGAGGTAGTCCTGCGACTCGGAGGCGGGCGTGATCGGCCATTCCTCTTCCAGTTGAAACTGAGGCCGGGAGGCCGCGATCGCGTCGGTCAGGTAAGCCACGCCCAGGTCGTTCTGCACCCGGGCCGATCGCACCGGCACGATCTTGGTCCCGGCCGGCCAGTCGTCGGCGATCGGATCATTGAGCGTCACCGAGTTCGCGGTCACGGCGGTGATTTCCGCGAACTCGGAGCGCAATCCATTCACCAGCCCCACGATGCCGCCGACCACGAAATCCTTGTTCGCCGTCGAAACGGCGAGGCTCGTCGCTCCGGCCGGGATGGCGATGGCGGTGATCGAGGCATCGGTCCAGACCGGCAGTCCATACACGCGCGCCTGCCAGGAGATCAGCCGGTTCTCCATCTGAACGCGCGCCTGATCGGAGCCCAGCAGTACGCGGTACTCGAAGCTTCGGCGCGGCTCGGCGCGCAGGCGTACCCGCTGTTCGACGCCGACATGGGACTCCATCACGTCGGTCATCCACTCCAGCCGCTCGATGACGGGCTCGCTCCAATCCGGCGCGAAGACCCAGCCCACGATCCGGCGACCGAGCGCCCGCAGGACGGGCGCGTCGAGCGCGAAGTCGAAGCGGAACGCGGCATTGACGACGGGCGGCCCGTTCGGCGTGACCGACAGCACATAGATCCGGGATTCGAGCGGTCCGAAGCTTGTCGGCGGCACCGAGGGACCGGACAGGGTCATCCCCTCGGCGTTGGTGGCAACGATGTCGGCCAGCGCGTTGGCTTCGAACCACGCGTTCCACACCTCGACCTCGCGCGTCTGCACCGACATCGTGTTGCCGAGGTCGATGCGATTCGGCCGCACGTGCACGCGGTAGTAGTAGTCCTCAACGAAGCTGCGCGCATGCACGCCGGCAAGTGCCCGGGGACTGCTGTCGACCGGCGCGTTGTTCGTGAGCGGGCCGAATCGACCGACGGGGATCGCCGAGGCCCGGCGATCCTCGTAGAGGGCGTCGCCAAGCTGGTCCAGCGGCACCACGTTCAAGTGGTCCCGCGTCCATTGCAGGAACGCGGTGGGATAGAACCCGGTCAGGGCCGGCACGATCAGGGCCCGTCGTAGTGCACGGCGACCCCCAGGAGCCCCGTGCTGTAGTTGCCGTCGCTGTAGGCCACCTGCTTGCCGTCCGGATAGGCCGCGTTCTTGATGTGCCAGGGAAAGAGCTTCCAGCGGTCGGTGCCCAGCTCGATCACGTCGCCCGGGTTGTAGTTGGTCAGGCGCACGAACCGCAGATGGCCGACGTGGCCGATGCTCATGTAGTGGCCGTCCGTGTTCTGCAGGAACAACTGGAACGGCGTCAGCACCGTCTGGCCGTTGAACACGTTCGGGTTGTACTTGTGGATCGGGGAGACGATGGTCGGGCAATGCACGCCGATCGCCGTGCTCCCGATGGGCGGCTCCCAGACGTAGCCTCGCAGTTCGCAGTGGAGATTGCTGGCGGCGTTCTCCTGGTAATAGCCGTTCCAGGAGTCGCGCATGGAGGGGCTCCAGAAGAGCGCACACTCTCTCGGGCTGCTCGGGTAGTAGGGTTGCTGCGAGCCGTCAATGAGCGAGCACACGCCGCCGTCCGCGGAGGCCGGCGTGTGCTGAGCATGGAACCATCCGCCGCCAGCCCAGTTGCCGTACTTCTCGACCGTGCCGAAGCCGATGTGCTGGTGAGTGGTTACGGCGAAGTTGATCGTGCACCAGACGGTATCCGGGTTGTCGAACGCCGCGAGGTGATAGGTGGCCGAGGCCGGCCACGCGGTGTTGTAGATCCGGGAATGACGCCCGCACAGGTCGGGCGCGACGAAGTTGCCGTTTCTCGCGCCCTCGATGCGGACCTCGGAAGCGCTCGGCGCCGTCAGACGGATGTAGGTACCGCCCTTGCTCAACACGTTGCCGTTGGCCGTCCAGCCGTTGGCCACCGCGAAATCCGTGATGGCGACGACCAGGTCTGCGGCCGAGGTGATGACGCCGGTCTGATAGGCCATCACCCGATCCTCAAGGCGAAGAAGTCGCTGAGCCCGTTGCGGGTCACGTCCTGCAGGACGACGTGGGTCTCCGTCCCCACGGTCACCGTGTTCTCGACCGCATTGCCGAAGCCGGTGACGAAATGGATGCCGTCAAGCACGCCGTAGGTGTTCGACGTGTCGTACAGGGTGATCGGCAGCAAGGGGTAAGCGCCGTTGGTGTCGCGGAACGTCGTGGTCTTCGAGTACGGCCAGGCCTGGGGCTGAATCCACGATCCGTCGTTCTTGCGCAGTTTCAGCGTCGTCCGATTGCCCTTGTAGGGCAGGTTCACGGCGCTGTCGGAGTAGCGCGTCCCTGAGGCGGACGGCAGCGGCGCGCCGATCAGCAGCGGGTAGGGATACTGCTGGGGAGTGCCGAAGGGCAGCATCTTCCCCGCGTAGCTCGAGATGTAGGCCGTGTCGACCTTGGCCGAGATGATGACTCGCTGACCGTTGCCGCTGAACCAATACGGGATGGGCTGATTCCACAACGGGATCGCCAGGGCAGTGAGCGCACCCGGCTGATCGTCGAACTGGGCGGCGCCCACGAAGCCCGTGCAGCCGGTGACGGCGATGTTGTAGTAATCGTTGGTCGGGCGATCGTACAGCTGGAAGTTGATGTAGCACGGATCGAAGCCGGTCATGCCCGGCGCCTTGAACCAAACCGCCGGCCGGCGCGCGTGGTTGAAGTCCTGGTAGATCTGCCATTCGGGCAGCAGCACCTGCCTGATGACGGTGCTGGTGGTGTTGCCGCCGTTGGCCGAGACGAAGATTCGCCAGTGGGACTTCGCCCCCGGCGAGGTGCCATCGATCGTGAACTCCTTCGCTTCGTTGTTGGCCCAGGTGACGCCGGTGAAGACCTTCCGGTCGGTCCAATTGATCCCGTCATCCGACCATTGCAGCGTGAAGTCCCTGGGGGACTGGTTCGCGGTGGCGCTGCCGACCAGGGTCAGCCGGGCGATGTCGAACGGCTGGACCATCTTCCAGCGCAGCCAGCTGTTGGCGTACTGCCCGACGGCCGTCGCCCAGCCGTTCGCGTGCGCGTGGTACGGGCCCTTGAAGGCGGTCCAGGGTTCCCAGTTGACCACGAAGGAGCTGGCGTCGATCTCGGAGACCCCGGTGTGCCGGAGCACCTGCCAGTTCTCCGCGGCCCCGAGCCCGGTGCTCAGGAACGTGACGAGTCGTTCGAAGAGATCCACATGGTTGGCGGCGGTGCCGATTTCGAATGCCATATCGTCGCCTTCAGCGCAGGACCTGTCGCACCGCGCCGGCGTTGCGTTGCAGGATGTTGAGGATGGTCTTCTCGCCCGCGGACGAGTTGAGGTAGTCGGCGGCCATCGCCGGGTCGATCACGTTGACGATGCGCACCGCCTGGCCCTGCGGTTGCGGGGGCGGCGTCTCGGGCACCAACCCGCCGGCGGCGAAAGCGAGCCGGGGCCCCTGGATGCGCGGTCCGCCGGAGAGACCGTTGATCGCCTCCAGGAACGCCACGCCCACGCGCTTCACGGCGGCGGCGTTGAGCACGTATTCGCCGGCGGAGAGCCGCGCCGGGATCGAGTCGCTGGTGGATGTGCCCGGACCGGTGACGTAGCCGCCGCCGGCGAAGCCCTGGAACAACGACGAGATCAGCGATCCCAGGCTGAATCCGCCCGCACCGCCGCCTCCGAACAGGTTGCCGAACAGCGCCTCGGCGAGCTTCTGCGAGGCGATGCGGTTGATGGCGGCCAGCACCGAGCGGGCGAAGTCGGCGAAGGCGTCCTTGGCCGATTTGGCGCCGCTGCCGATGGCCTCGAACATCTGCGCGAAGCCGTCCTGCACCGCCCCGTCGATGGCGACCGCCACGTCGTCCACCACGAGCTTCACCTGCGCGATCTCGTTTTTCCAGGTCTGTACCCGGGCGACGGCCTCCGGGCCAATGGCCGCGGCGGCGGCCTCCAACTGCGGCAGGAGCGCATCGAGCGATTCGCCAGTCTGCCGATGCAGCGCGAGGATCTGGCTTCGGGCCTGGGATTCCGAGAGCAGGCCCGACTGGCGCTGCAGGTTGATCGACTCCTCGGATGCACGCATCCGGGCGAGCGCGTCGTTGAACTGGCGCTCGTAGTCGGCGAGATCGGCGGCCGCCGACTTGACGTCGATGAGGCGCCCGACCGTGGCCACGCCTTCGGTGTCGCCCTCGGCACGCAGCCGCTCGATCAGCGTCTGGTACTGCCGCTCGATCGCCGCGCGTCGATCCTGGCTGGTCGCCGCCCCGGTGAGGTCGAGCAGTTCGTCGCGCACCTTGGCAAGCTCCTCGCGCAGCTCGCGCTCGGCCTGGGCGGCCTTGCGGGCATTGGCGACCTCGACGTCCGCGCGCTTGTCGTTGAGGACGGTGAGCTCCGCTTCGAGCTTGGCGACCTCGGCTTTCGCCTTGAGGCGTGCCGGTTCGTCCTTGCCGGTCTTTTGCAGGCGCTGCTGCTCCGCGAGCGAGACCTGCACGCGCCGGATCTCCGCATCGATCTCCTGCTGCTCGATCCGGGTCTTGGCGGTGTAGTAGTCCTTGAGCGAGATCAGCCGGTCTTCTAGGGATGCGTCCAGTGCCCGCGCCTGACGGTCCAACCCGTCCTTGAGGAGCTTGAATTCGGCCTCGGCCTGGGCCTGCACGAGGGCGAGCTTCGCTGCTTCGCCTCCCTTGTCGGGGGCGGACAAGGACTGCGGCTGCGGACGGCCGAAGACGCCTGCCTGGGTTGATTCGGGGCGGATGCGCCGGGCGATGGCTTGCGCGGCGTCCCCGACGTAGTCGCGCGTGACGGCGTCGCGCACGGCTCCAGCCAGCTCCTTCCCGAAATCCCGCACCTCGCCGAGCTGGCGGCCGAGTGCTGCGCGCAGCGCCTGCATCGAAAAGTCGCCGCTGAAGGCCGCTGCCACGTCCTGGCCCAAGGCCTTCGCCAGCTCTCCGATGTCGGAAAAGGCGCTACGAAAGCGCTCGACCAGGAAGGCGGCCGTGATGCCCACGACGCTGCCGATGGCGTTGAACGCGCCGATGACGACGTTCACCATCGCGCGGACGGCCGTGCCGATGGCGTTCAGCGCGCCGACCATCGCCGCGCGCACGCGGACCCAGGAGAGATCGTTGGTGCCGACCAGCCTTCCTAAGGCGCTGACGACTTCGCCGACCTTCTCGACGACCAGGTCCCAGGCGGCGGCGACGATCTGCTTGATCGAGGCGGTCCTGCCGCCGAACTCGACCACGGCGTCGCGCGCCGAATAGAGTGCGCCCGCGAGCAGCCCCGCGGCGGTCACGATGACGCCGATGGGCCCGCCCAGGAGCGCGAGCACCCCGCGCAACAGACCCGCGGCGCGACCGAGCAGGGACGTGGACGCTACTGCCTGAGCCACGGCACCGGAAGCAGCGGTGGCTTGCAGCCGGGCCTTGGCCGCATCCGCGACCAGCGCGCCGGTGGCAAGCCCTTGCGCACGTGCCTGAGCCAAGGCGGCATCGGCGAGCCGCACCCGGGCGAGCGCCTCGGCTTCCAGCGTGCGCAGGTTGGCCAGGCGCGCGGCCGCTTCCGCCCGGGCGGCAGCAACACTGGTCGCGAAGGCGCCGGCCATCCGCCCGAACGCGGCAACCAGCACGACACCGGCCAAGTCGATCAGCAGCTCGAGATGCCCGGCGACGAGCTGGATGGCCTGCGCCAGTCCCGCCGTCAGACCCGAGCTCGCGTCGCGTTCGCCGAAGGCTCGCTGGAAGGCGTTCTTGAGGCGGGTGAGCGCACCCGACACCGTATCGGGGAGGCTCGCGTACTCCTCGGCGAGGCGCGTCCGCTCCTTGAGCAAGGCGTCGAGCACGGCCTTCGAGGTGATCTTGCCTTCCTGGGCCAGGGCTCGCAGTGAGCCGAGCGGCACGCCCATGCCGTCGGCGATGGCTTGCGCCAGGCGCGGCGTCTGCTCGATGACGGAATTGAACTCCTCACCGCGCAGCTGGCCCGAGGCGAAGGCCTGCCCCAGCTGCAGCAGGGCACCGGCCGCCGCGTCGCTGGATGCGCCGGAGAGCGACACGGCCTGCCCGATGGCGTCGGTAGCCGCCAGCACGTCCGCCTGCGAACGCCCCAACGCCTGCACCGAGGGTGCGAGCCGCGCATAGAGGGTGATGGTCTCTGCCAGGGGCGCGCGGTTTTTCTGGGCGATCTCGAAGAGGGCCGCGTCGGCGCGGTTGAACTCCTCTTGCGAGGTGACCGCGAGCTTGAGGCGCGCCTGCAGATTCTTGTACTGGTCGGCGACCTCGACCAGTTCGCGCACCCCCAGCCCGATGCCGATCGCACCGCCGATGCGGGAGAGCACCTGGCCGACCTGGGCGGCTTCGCCGCGCAGGCGGGCGAGATTTCCCTGTACGGACTGGAAGGCCCGTCGCGTCTCATCGACGGCGGTGATGAGGATCTGGGCACGGTTACCGGCCACGTTCAAACCTTCGACATTGCTTTACGGATGGCCGCCGTCAGGCGGGGAAGATCGCCTCGCACCGAGCGGGCGAGGTCGAACCGTTTTCTCAAGCTCACACGTCGCACGAGCACGGCGATGGGAATCTCCTGGCCGCGCCGCACGCGCCTGGCGCCGGTGCGCTCCCGCTCGGCACGACGAAAGCGCGCGAGCGGCTGGGCGTTCTCGGCGATGTTCTCGGCCATCAGGATCTGCTGGCCGTTCTTTTCGATGAAGAAGGCGTTTCCGGAGCGCATCAGGGCATCGATCACCCGAGCGAACGCCTTGCGCCCGATGCGCCGGTGCTGCGGCAGCAGCGGGACGAGCATCCGCCCCCGGATCGTTCCGCCCCGTTCGTGGATACCCAGCCAGGGCACTTTCGAGCCGATGTAGAGGGCCGGGAATTCCTTGGCCTTGCGGTCGAACACCTTGGCGTGCATCGAGCGGAGGAACTTCGGCTTCACGACCTTGAAACCGGCGCGCATTTCGCCCCGCGCCCGCTCGGCCATCGCCTTGCCGGTGTCGCGCATCGCGCGGGCCACGGCGGTGTGGATCGCCTTGCGGGTGTCGCCCTGCCAGGCGCTGAAGCGCCGCCGATCCAGCAAACCGTCAGCGACCAGATCGATCTTCATCACGCATGCCTCGATGGAGTTCGGCCTGGAGCTCACGGATGCCGTCGCGACTGCCCTGGGCGGCAGCGGTCATGACGGCAAGCCGGGTGGCGAGCCGTTCGTGTTCGAGGCGGCGATCGGCGGCGAGGAAGGCGTTCAGCTGGCCCAACGTGTAGCCGAGGATGTCCGGGTAGCGGTGACCGCCCCGAATCAGGCGGGCGATGGCGTCAGCCCAGCCAAACGGCCGTTCAGACGCCGCGCCAGATCGCCCACTTTCGGCGCGATCCGGCGCACGAAAAAATCCGCGTTCACCTCGAACACGGTCGCCGCCAGGGTGATCGCATCGTCGAGAGCCAGCGCGTCTACCCACTCGCGCGGTTGGCGACTGGCGATCGCCAACGCGGTGAGCAACGCATCGCCGTGGTCCGAGAGCAAGGCGAGCCAGTCCGGTTCGCCCGCCAGTCGTTGCGCGAAAGGCTGCACGGCCTTGAGCATCGCCGGCAGCTCGCCGAGCACCAGCGGGCTGATCGCGAGGCGTTGGCCGGCCAGATCCACAACTTGCGGCTGCGGCACGAGAACATCCAGATCGGAGCCACTCATCGTCATCCCCCTCACAGCAGCACGATGCGGCCGAACTGGCCGAGGTCACCGGCGGCGGGCTTGAGCGTGTCGGCCAGCACCTGGCCTGAAAGCTCGAACTTCAGCAGCTCGTCGGTGATGACCGAGAGCTCCTTGGCCGGGTTGATGGCCACGCGGTAGAGATCGATCACCACCTCGCGGTTGCCGTCGGCGGTGTTGAGCCCCTCGAAGCGCACCCAGCGCTCGGGCAGCGGCTGGGTGAACATCGCGGTGACCGAGGCCGTGCCGTAGGCGTAGTCGACCTTGAAGGGCTCGACGTAGGGGCCGCCGGTGGTGGCGTCGAGGATCACCAGCGAGCCGTGCTTGGCGTTCACCGAGTACTGCGCGACCGGCAGGGTCTTCGGGGTGGCGCTGGAGTCCTTCACCACCACCGACGAGACGTCCTGCTTGGCGAGCAGGTAGAGGCTGCCGGGAGTGACCGGGTTCGGCAGCGCCTCGGCGGTGACCGTGCCCGGGGTCTGGGCGGTGGTGGCGCCGTAGAGGGCGAGCGCCAGGTTGGTCGCGATGAGCTCCTCCAGGGTGCAGGCGAACTCGCCCTTCTTGGTCTTGATGAGCTGCAGATCGGTGAGGCGCTGGCCGCTCACCGACTCCTGGTGCTCCAGGGTCTCCACCGAGAGGGACACCTTGAGCTCGGGCACGTTGCCCACGTAGGCCAGGCCCTGCGGGTTGCCGAGTGCGTCGCGGGCGCCGATGTAGACGCGCCCCTGTCCGGAAAAGTAAGGCATGGTCAGTCTCCTTTACGGGTCTTGATCGGGGTCTGGGGTTGGGGGTCGGCCGGCCGCGCGGCTCCGCGCTCGATCAGCCCCCGCGCGGTCCCGCGCTCGATCAACCATTGCGCCGCTGCCTCGTCGAGATCGAGGATCTCGCCGGGGGCGTGGAGTCGGCCGGCGTGGGTGTGCGGTTCGATGAGTTCGATGTGCATGGTGACTATCCTTTTTGGGTGAGGTCGGAGGCCAGGGTGCGGTAGCGGATCTCGTAGCGCGCGGGCACGGCCAGGGCTTGGCTGTCGGCGTCCTCCGTGTCCCACTCGCAGTCGATCTCGCGCACGCCCAGGGCCAGCCCGCCGAGGCTCGGCTCGGCCATCAGCGCGCCGTGCGCCGCGACGATGAGCGCGTCGGCCACGTCGAAGGCGTCGTCTTCGCGCGCGAGCGCGACCAGCCTCAGCGTCAGGGCGCGGTCGAGCCGGTCGTTCGCCTGCGTGAGGACCTGATCGCCTTCGATGAACAGCAGGAGCGCGGGGCTCGCCTCGCGCGGGAGCGGCACGGTGGGCTGGCGATGCAGCGGCGTCGGTGCGATCGCGGGACCGATACGCGCCACGACCGTCCGGACCAGACGCTCGCGGACGGAGGACGTCATAGCCGGGTCAGCTTGGCCTGCATCTCGGAGCCGTCGCGCAGCTGGCGGACCTCGCGCACCCGATACGGGCTTCCCGCGATCTCCACCGTGTCGCCGGCGGCGAGGGTGAGCCAGGCGCTCGGGTACTCGAGGTGGTAGTCGCGGTTCAGTGCGAGCCCGTCGAGCGCCAGCTCGTCCGGGGCGCTGAAGACGCACTGCACCGTGAGCGAACCCACCATGACGTCGGTGAGCAGCCCGGCGCGGCCGGCGGCCTCGTATAGATCCGTCACCTGCGTCATCACGCTGCCGTCAGCTTCACCAGCACACCGGGCCGGTGGCACATGGGCAGCGGGTTGCTCTGGGTGTGCAGGTCGGTGCCGCGGTCGAACTTGCGCGGCTCCTGCTTGGCGTAGAGCGGCAGGCCCAGGGTGTTGACCGTCTCGTTGAAGTCGGCGGGCGCGACGTAGGTGGCGAAGGTGTCGACGGTGCCGAGCGGGAAGCAGTGGGCCTCGCCGGCGGCGATGAAGCGGCGCGCGTTGCCGTTGGCGTCGGTGGCCTGGCCCCGGTACTCCTCGAAGGTGATGCCGGCGAAGACGAAGCCGGCGCGCACGTCGTTGATCAGGATCGCGCCCTGTTGCCACTGGGTATAGGCCTCCTTGACCGACTTGTGGCCGGTGAGCGCCCGGAAAAACTCGGGCGAACAGAGGACGTGCACGCCGGTCATGAACTCGCCCTTCAGGTTCTCCTCGATGTGGGCCAGCACCTCGTAGCAGTGGCCCTTGACGTCGCTCGCGGCATTGGCCAGATCGAAGGCGATGGTGGTCTGCCGGAGATCGAACTCGTCGAACAGGTCGTAGATCGTGCTGCCGTCGGCGTCCAGGATCTGGCCCTTGAGTGCCCCCATGCGCAGGTGTTCGAGGGTGATCGCATGCTTGTTGCGCATGGTCTCCAGGTGCCGTGCCAGCACGCCAGCGACGGCCTCAACTTCCGTCTCCGAGCCGAAGGCCCGGATGCCCTGGACCTCCTCGGGCAGCACCACGTCGTCGTGCGGGATGTGCGGGACGACGAAGGAACGCAGCCGGCGCTGGCCGCGTTCGCCCACGGTGCCCGGCGAGCCGGGCGGCCGGGTGGGCAGCAGGTTCAGGCGCCCGGCGTACTCCTCGATGACGACCTGGCGCGTGCGCACGGGCTTGGCCGGAAACAGGTTCAAGGCTTCCAGCCGCCCGTAGCGGTTGGGGATGAGGTTGATGGCTGCCGTGAGGCTCGCCATCGAGAAGCCGGGGGAATCGAAGGGGTTGAGCATCGGGAGACTCCAGAAACGACGAACCCGCCGAATGGCGGGTCGTCCGAGGTGTGGGGAGGGGCGGAATCAGGCGCTGTCGCGCACCACGATGCCGCGCGCTTCGAGCTGGGCGATCGCAGCGAGCTGCTGCGCGGTGGTGATCCCCGCGGGCCAGACCAGTGCGTTTCGCGCGACGATGGCGTGGCGGGCGATCAGGATCGCGTCCTCCCGGTCGATCAGCGTCGCATCGACGGCCAGCGCGAGCACGCCCACGGCGACTTCGCTGCCGTCGCCGGCCGCGGGGTCGAGGGCCTTGAGCTTGGCCGTGGCCGTCTCGCGGCCGACCACGGCGCCGAGCGGCAGGTTCTGCCCGGCGGCCACGGTCGCCGGCTCGCGCGAATACAGGTTGGGTGCCTCGTACTTCAGCAGGTCGCCGAGGTTGGGGGCTTGGGTGAGCGTGGGCATGGCTTACTCCGCGGCAAGGGGTTCTCGACGGACGAGTTTCTTCACGGCGGCGACCACGGGCGAGGCGGCCGGATCGGCGCCGGGGGTGGCCCAGTCCTGGGGCACGTGGGTCGAGCGCACGGCGGACTCCATGCTGTGGGCGGCGCGCGCCTCGATCAGGGCGCGGCGCACCTCGGCTTCGGTGCGGCCGGCGGCGATGAACTCGGCGGCGCGCTCGGGGCAGCCGGCGATCAGGCACAGTTCCGCGATCGCTTGCGCGGACTGCGCCACTTCGCGGCGGGCCTCGGCCACCCGGGCGGTGGCCTCATCCACGCCGAGGGTCTCGGGCGGGGTGTCGGTCATGGTGGGGGTTCCTCGCAGTAAGGTCGCCTTCCCGGTCGGGGCTGGGCGCGGCGGGGAAGACGGACGCCGCGCGGCAGAAAGATGTCGGTCGAACTCGGCGAGCACCGCGGGGAGCGTGGCCACCCCGTCGGCCAGCCCGGCTCGAGCAGCCTGCGGGCCGAAGAAGAGCGCGGCCTCGGTCGCGCGCACCACGTCCTCGTCGAGGCCGCGCATCGCCGCCACGTGCGCGACGAAGAGCGTGTGGAGCCGGTCCACCTCGGCCTGCAGCGCCGCGCGGGCGGCATCGTGTAGCGGCTCGTGCGGCGAGTAGTCGTTCTTGCGGGCGCCCGCGGTGATCGCGGTGTAGCGGTAGCCGTCCCGGGCGTCCTTGACCGACTGGTCGACGTGCAACGCGATCACGCCGATCGAGCCCACGCCGCCGGTCTCGGTGACGAAGAGCCGCTCGGCGGCGCAGCCGATGGCGTAGGCCGCGGAGAAGGCGGCGTCGTTGGCCACCGCCCAGACCGGCTTGAGGCCGGCCGCCTCGCGCACGCGGCGGGCGAGTTCGAAGCAGCCGCCGGTCTCGCCGCCGGGCGAGTCGATGTCGAGCACGATGCCGGCGACCCTCGGGTCGCCGAGTGCCGCCTCCAGCCGCGTGCCGATCTCGGCGTAGCTGGTCAACCCCGAGGCCGCCTCCAACCCCAGCGTGCGCTTGACCAGCGTGCCGTGGATCGGCAGGACCGCGATCGAGCTTGACGGAAACGCCGGAGGGTTCGGGGCCCTCGGCAGCGGCGGCGCGAGTGCGACGTCCGGCGCGGTGAGATGGAG
This sequence comes from Methylococcus capsulatus, assembly GCF_036864975.1. Classification (NCBI taxonomy): domain Bacteria; kingdom Pseudomonadati; phylum Pseudomonadota; class Gammaproteobacteria; order Methylococcales; family Methylococcaceae; genus Methylococcus; species Methylococcus capsulatus. The sequence goes on from NZ_CP104311.1 coordinate 989,903, forward strand.
GCGCTCGGAGAGCACCGCGAGGATCACGTCGAGCTTGGCGCGCTGGACGAGCAAGGGCGTCCCGAACAGGCGGGAGGCGAGATGGGGCAGCATCGGTGTCAGTCCTGAAGTTCGGTGTCGGGCGCAGGTGTCGGCACCAGCCTCGATGCTTGGTCGTGCCGCGGATCCGAGTCGAAGACCAGCCCCAGTTCATCGGCGCGCCGGTTGTCGGCGGCGATCTCGCGGTCGATGTCTTCGGCGTCGTAGCCGTAGGCCGAGATCGCCTCCGAGCGGCTCATCAGCCCGGCGCGGATCGCGAGCTTGAGCGCGTTGAACTCCTTGAGCGGATCGACCCACTGCCAGCCCTGCGGGATCCACTTGGCGGCCTGGTACGCGCGCCGGCGGCGGGCGTAGCCGGGCAGGCTCAGCGCCCCTTCGAGCACGGCCTGCTCCATCCAGGCCCGCCACACCGGGCGGCACAGCTGGTGCACGATCACCCCGTGCTGGATGGCCTCGCAACGGCGGCGGAACTCCAGCAGCCCCGCGCGGATGCTGGAGTAGTTCACCTGGGTGAGATCACCGGTGAGCATCTCGTAGGTGATGCCCATGGCGGCGGCCACGGCCCGGAACTGCTGGCGCATGAACTCGCCGTAGCTCGCGCCCACGTCGGCCGGCGCCGAGAACTTGATGTCCTCGCCCGGCTCCAGGATCTGCAAGGTGCCGGGTTCCAGCCCGGCCAGTGCCGCACCCTGGGCGTCCGGCAGCCCTTCGCCCATCAGGCTGTCCTCGGGCGCGAGCCGCGTGATGAAGCCGGCGAACATCGCCGCGGTCTTCTTGCGCACCAGTTCCGCGTCGTCGTACTGGTCGAGTTCGTGCAGCTTCACCAGGGCGCGGGCGAGCCACGGCTCGCCGCGGATCTGCCCCGGGCGCAGCGGGCGGAACAGGTGGATGACCTCGGAGGCACCCACGCGCACGGTGTCGAGACCTCCCGCGGAGGTACCCGTGCCCGACATCGGCGCCAGGCTTCCATCCCCAGGGTGCGAGCGGGTCAGGTGATAGGCCACGCGCCGCCCGAGCCGGTCGAACTCGATGCCGGCGCGGATGACGTGGCCCGAGGGCAGGTCGCGGTTGAGCGTCGTCGGCAGGTGTTCGGGCTCGAGCACCTGCAGCTGCAGGCCCACCGGCAGACCGTCCTCCGGACGGCGCCAGCGCAGGCGCACCAGCGCCTCGCCGCCTTCGAGCATCGCGCGAGTGGCGAGTGCCTGCAGGCCGTAGAAGTCGGTCAAGCCCGCCGCATCGGCCTCCTCCACCCAGTCCCACCACAGGGCGTGGATGGCCTCGCGTACCGCGGCGTCCTCGACCATGCTCTGCGGCTTGATGCCGGTGCCGATGGCGTTGGCGACGAACGCCTCGATGCCCGCGGCCGCCCAGGCGTTGCGCCGGGCGAGATCGCGGCTCTTGGCGCGCAGTTCGTTCTGCGTGAAAGCCAGCGCCGCGACCGCCCCGGGGTTGCCGACCTGCCAGGCCACGGCCCTGCGGCCGCCGCCCACGCCGTCGTAGGTGGGGCTGGTGCCGAGCAGCCGGCGCTTGAGGGTATGCCACCAGCCCATCACGTCCCCTTGGTCGTGTGAAGGCGGATCTGTCGCGGCGCGCCGGGCCATAGGCCCGTGGCTACGGCCTGCTCGAAGAGGTCGCGTTTCACCTGGCGAATAGCGGCCTGCAGTTCCTCCACGCTGCGGTACTCGACCGTCTTGTCGCCGAAGCTCACGCGCTTCTCGCCCTTGGCGAGCGCGGCTTGCAGGGCCTCGAGGTCGGCTTGGGTGTAGGCCATCAGCGGTAGACCACGAGGTCGATCTCGGCGGAGTCGGCGAAGGACGCGGCGGTGGTCGCGCAGCCCACATCGACGTGCGTCGGCGTCTTCTCGTCGGCGGTCGCGCGCACGATCAGCAGCCGCTGCGTGCCCGTGTTGGTGTTGCTGCGTGCGACGCCCACCCAGCAGTAGTTCGCGTCCGGCAGCGGGCTGGCGAAGTGCACGCGGTAGCGCCCTGCGGCCAGCCGCGTGACCGAGGCGACGTTGTGCGCAGCGCGCACGACGACCTGGTTGCCGACATAGCCGAAACACACCCAGGCCCGCGCCAGCCCGGGGTGGCCGGCATCGATCTTGGTCTTGACCTCCAGACCGATGCGGCTGGCCAAGGCGGCGATGCGCGCAGCCAGACTCATCAGAGCAGCGCCCCTTCGAAGATCGCGACGAAGTCGGTGTCGGTGTCGCCCACATCGGCCGCGGCCACGGCACCGATGTTGCTGCGCGCCTGGGCCTGCTCGGCAGCCGTCAGGGTCTGCGCGGCGTCGAAGCGCACGCGGCGGTTCACCGCAGTGAGCAAGGCGTCCAGGCCGCTGGTGCCGTCTTGCAGCAGCTGCTGGATCTCCAGCAGCGTGTCGTAGGCGGCATCGGCCCCGCCCAGGATCTCGGCCTTGAGCACCTCCAGCAGCGTGACGATCTTGCTCGACGAGTAGGTGCTGGTGGTGGCGACCTGGGTGTCGTCGATCGCGCCCGAGGCCACCACCGCGGCCTTCAGCTCGTTGATGGCCGCCACCAGGCTCGACTTGTCGGTGGTGGTGAGGTGGGCGAGATTGCCGGCCTTCGCGCGGACGTCGTTGAACTCCTGCGCGACGCGCAGGACGAGGCTTTCGATGCGGGTGGCCAGGGACATAGCGTCTCCTCGTCAGGACAGCCAGCGGCTCTTGATCACGCGCCGGCCGGTGTTGCGGTTGCCAGAAACACCCAGGCCACCTCGATGGGTGGCCTCGGTGATCGATTCAGTAGGTGTTTCAAGGGCTGGCGGACTGGCCAGCCCCAGTTGCCGCTCCAGTTCGCGCCAGTGGCGTTCCTCGAAGCGGTCGAGCCCTGCGGCCGCAGCAGCAGCACGGGCATACACGTAGCAGTCCAGCGCTTCGTTGCGCTCGCGCACCTTCTGCCACTCCCGCACCGGAAAGCCATTCCTGTCGCGGCGGGTGATCAGTTGCTCGGCGCAGAGCTGCTGGATGAACTCGGCGTCGATCTTGGGCAGGTGGACGAAACCGGCCGGGTAGGTCACCGTCACGCCGTCGTCGGCCACCTCCGCGCTCTGGCGCAGGTGGTTGTAGAACTCGAGTTTGGCGAGCCCCACCGCGACCGCATACACCTTGATGCCCCGGCGCAGCTTCTTGCCCGCCTGCGAGACATCGACCGCCGTCGGTGTGCCGATCAGGGCTGCGCCCCCCATCGAACCCGTCCGCACGCCCTTGACCGCCATCACCCGCGCGTCGCGGCAGGCGCGCACGAAGGCGTAGGCCTCCTGTGTCGCAAAGCCGGTGTCCAGCGCCAAGCGGGCCAGCGGCATGGCCGCGCCCGAGGCATGGGTCCAGGTCTCGGCGAGCATCCCGCCCAGCGCCTTCCACACCGCATCCCGTGCGGTGTCGCCCATCAGCACCCGGTGCTCGATGAGCCAGGCCTCCTTGCCGCGCCCGAAGGCCCAGACCGAGACCTCGATGCGGTCCTTCTGCACGTCGGCGCCGGCGGTGAGCAGCAGGCCGCCTGCGGGAATGGTGCCGATGGCATAGTCCTCGCGGCGCTCCAGCAGGCGTTGCCAGTCGGGCGCTTCGCCCTCCTCGACCCAGGTCTCGCCGAGCTCGGTGTTCTTGAAAGTCTTGATGGCAGCGGCCGATCCCGACTCTTTACTGACGGCGGCTTCCCACGCAGCGGCGATCTCGCACCAGGCGCGCCAGCCCAGCGGGCTGTACAGCGACGACAGATGAAACCCCGCCGTCTTGCCCGAGCCTTCCGCCGTCGCGCGCCACTCGCCGTGCTCCAGCATCCAGGTCTTGTGGTGCTCGGCGATCGCCGTCTCGCATGATTCGCACACATACGCCGCCGTCTCGGGCCGGCCCTTCTCCCAACGCAGTTGCTCGAAGCGCAGCCACTGCCGGTGCGAGCAATGCGGGCAGGGCACGAAGTAGCGGCGCTGATCGCTGGCCTCGTACTCACGCTCGATGGCCGAGGCGCCCGCGATCGTCGGCGTCGAGACGATGAAGATCTTGCGCCGCGCAAAGGTGCGCGTGCGCGCCTCAGCGAGCGAGATCGCATCGCCCTCCCCCTCGACATCGAGCGGGTAGGCGTCCACCTCGTCGAGAAAGAGATAGCGCACCGGCATCGAGCGCAGGCCCACCGCGCTGTTCGCGCCGGTCATCACCAGCACGCCGCCGCGGAACTCCTTGGCGAGGATGGTGTTGCCCGAGTCGCGCGAGCGTGCCGGGGCGATGAGTTCGCAGAGCACCGGCGACTCCTCGATCAGCGGGTCGATGCGCTGCTTGGAGTTGCGCTTGGCCATCTCCACGGTGGGCCACACCGCCATCATCGGCCCGGGGGCGTGGTGGATCACGTAGCCGATCCAGTTCGAGCCGGTCTCGGTTGCGCCCACCTGCGCGCCCTTCATGAACACCACGCGCTCGATGGGCGAGGTCGGCGACAGGCAGTCCATGATCGCCTTCAGATACGGCGTGCGGCTGGTGCGCCAGCGCCCCGGCTCGCTCGAGGCCTTGCTCGACAGCACCCGGTGACGGTCGGCCCATTCGGAGACGGTGAGCAGCGGGTCCGGCGTGAGGCCCTCGCGCCAAGCGCGCTCGATGGCGTCCCAGCCCTCATAGGCGAACTCGTCCATCAATCGACCCGAACCTTGAGTTCCCCGAGCTCGGCGAGGTGCTCGCGCACGGCGGCATCCAGGGCCACGTGCAGGGTGTGAGCCTCCACGCCGAGCCGGGCCGCCATCTGCGCCGAGATCCGCGCCGGCCAGTTGAGCCAAGCGTCGCGTTCGGTGCGGGCGAGCTTGAACACATGCGCGATGGCCTGGTGGCGATCGACCAGTTCGCCCTTGAGGCGGGCCAGCCGCACCTTGTTGGTCTGCGCCTTGACCACCTCGTTGACCGTGCGCGCCTGCACGAGCGTGGTGCCGCCTGCGGGCAGGCCGGTGGCGAGGTTGGGGGCCGGATCCTCCGCCACCCGCACCTTCACGGTCCGGGAGCCCGTTCCCGCCTTCGGCGGCTCGGAGTTCCGGGTCCAGTCGCGGTCGGCCCGGTCTGGGTCGATGGTGCCGTCCGCCTCGGGCGTGATGCGCCCGGTGCGGATGGCCTTGTGCACGGCGGTGTCCGATACCCCACGGTGGCGGGCGTAGGCGCGAATCGAGATGCCCATGGCCCTTTTCGATCAAGTCATCGTCAGTTCTTGGCCAACACCCGCAGAAAACGCTTGGCTTCACGGGTGAACAGCGCGTTCATCACGTCACCCCGAACCACCCGATCGAAAGGACGCCCGATGAACCCCCACACCCCCGACCTCCTCGCCACCAAGCTCGCCGAGGCCGCCCTGACCGTGCTGGTGCGCACTTGCCGCAAGGAGGTGGCCGCCGCCAGCCGCGACGAGCTCGAAGCCGCCTGCGTCGCCATGCGCACCCAGGCACGCCCGGTCATCGACCAGTTGCTCGACGACGCACGGGCGGCACCCTGGGTGGCTGAAGCCGCCTTCCACGCCGCCGCGCTCGAACTGGCGCAGGCCGGCATCGCGGTGTTGCGCAAGGTCTGACGAGCAATGCGAAGCCAAGCAAGAACGCTTGGCTTCTCACGCGAACAGCGCGTTCATCACCTCACCCGATCACCACGCACCAAGGAGCAGACCATGACCCTGCGCATCCGCCAACCCCAGGTCACCGACACCAACGGCAACGCCCTCGGCACCCGCCTGATCCGAATCGAGTTCGACGAGCAAGGCCCAGCGACCGTGATGCACGACGGCCAGCGTTACGACTTCACCGGCAAGACCGGCACCCACCGCAAAACCGGCTTGGCGGTGCGCGAGATGGCCACCGCGCGCGATGCGCGCCTGTGGATCAGCCTCGATGGCGAGCACCTCTGGGAAGACTGACTCGAGCCGATCCACCCCTATCAAGGAGCAGACCATGAGCACCATCACCCTGACCCCCGCCCAGCACGCGATCCTGGCCCATGCGCTCGAGCACAGCGACGGCCGAATCGACTGGTTCCCCGAGCACATCCAAGGCGGTGCCCGCCGCAAGGTGCTCGACGGCCTGGCCAACCGCGCCCTGATCGCCCGCCAGGGCGAGGTCTGGGTCGTTGCCGACGCAGGCTACGAGGCCTTGGGCGTGCCGCGCCCGGGTGCCCGCACCGCCCCGCGCCAGTCCTTCGTCGCCCAGCTCGATGCGGTGATCGCCCGGGCCGAGCAGGTGCAGACGGCGCGCGACGAGGCCGACCTGGAGGCGGCGGTGAACGCCGCCGAAGCGGCCTGGGCGCAGGATGCGCATCGCAGCGCCGAGCCGCGCCGCCCCCGCGCCGACAGCAAGCAGGCGCAGGTGATCGCGATGCTGCAGCGTCCCGAAGGCGCCACCCTCCGCCAGATCATGGACAGCACCGGCTGGCAGGCGCACACGGTGCGCGGCACCTTGGCCGGGGCGCTGAAGAAGAAACTGGGCCTGACGATCGTCTCCGAGAGATCCCCGGGCGGCGAGCGCGTCTACCGGCTTGCCTGAGTCGCGATGGGGCAGCACATCCCGCGCGGGCTGCCCAATCTGACCGGGTTCGTGATTCACTGCGCGATCGCCGACGAGTCGCTCGCCGCCTGATCGAAGGCCAGGCCATCCGCCTCGCGGGTGGCTTGCTGGCCCGTCCAGTCCTGCCAGCGCCGCACGATCACGTCCGCATACTTCGGGTCGAGCTCGATCAGCCGCGCCACGCGCCCGGCCTTCTCGGCGGCGATCAAGGTCGTGCCCGAGCCGCCGAAGGGGTCCAGCACCACGTCGCCCGGGCGGCTGGAGTTGCGGATGGCACGCTCGACCAGATCCACCGGCTTCATGGTCGGGTGCAGATCGTTCTTCGCTGGCTTCTTGATCTGCCAGACGTCGCCCTGGTCGCGGTCGCCGCACCAGTGGCGCGTCGCGCCTTCGGGCCAGCCGTAGAGGATCGGCTCGTACTGGCGCTGGTAGTCCGAGCGGCCCAGCGTGAAGGTGTTCTTGGCCCAGATGATGAAGGTCGACCAGTGCCCGCCGGCGGCGCGGAAGGCCGCTTGCAGCGTGTCCAGTTCGCTGGAGGACATGGCGACGTAGATCGCGCCTCGGGTGTGCGCCATGATCAGCGCCAGCGCGTCGTAGAGGAAATCGTAGAAGCCTTCGCCCAGCGCATCGTTGAGGATGGGGCGGTGTTTGCCGCGCAGCTTGTCGCGGGCCGAGTTGGCGTAGTTGACGTTGTAGGGCGGATCGGTGAACACCATGTCCGCCCGCTCGCCGTCCGGAAACAGGCGCGCGTAGGCCTCGGCGGTGGTCGCGTCCCCGCAGACCAGGCGGTGCGGCCCGAGCCGCCAGACGTCGCCCGGCCGAGACACCGGCTCTTCCGGCATCTCCGGGATGGCATCGTCCTCCGTCCGGCCATCGATCTGTGGTTCCTCATCGGCCAGCAGTTCTGCCAGTGCATCGGCGTCGAACCCGGTGAGATCGAGATCGAAGCCATCGTCCTGCAGCGCCTCCAGTTCGATGCGCAGCAGGGCATCGTCCCAGGTCGCGAGTTCCGCGAGCCGGTTGTCCGCGAGCACCAGTGCCCGTCGTTGGGTGGGCGTCAGGTGATCGAGCACCACCACCGGCACGGTGGGCAGGCCCAGCTTGCGCGCGGCGGCAAGCCGCCCATGGCCCGCGACCAGCACACCGTCGGCGCCGGTGAGAATGGGATTGACGAAGCCGAACTCCGCGATGGAGGCCGCGATCTGGGCGATCTGCTCGTCCGAGTGCTGGCGGGCGTTGCGCACGTAGGGCAGCAGCTTGTCGATCGGCCAGTGCTCGATGCGATCGGCCAGCCAGCTCATGCAGTGACCTCCGCCGTCTCGCCCAGCCGCTCGGCGGCGACTTCGGCGAAGGTCCGGCCGCTGCCCTCCAGCACCGGCACCGTGCCCGGGTGGTGCTGCAGCCAGCGGCGCAGCGCGACGTCCACGTACTCGGGGGCGAGTTCGATGGCGCGCACTTTGCGGTCGGTGTGTTGCCCGGCCAGCAGCGTGGTGCCGGAGCCCGCGAACGGCTCGAAGACGATCTCGCCCGCGTCGGTGTAGGCCTCGATGAAGAACTTCGGCAGGCCCAGCGGGAACACCGCCGGATGATCGATGCCTTCACCGATGCGGCCGCGCTGGCGCGTCACCTCGACGACGGAATCCGGGATGCGGAACTCCTGCGTGGGCTGTCCGGCGTGGTTCCATTCGCCGACCTTGCCATCCTTGGCGCGCATCGCGGTGGATGACCCATCGGCGCGCAGATGCGTCTCGTGACCGGCCCACTTGCAGGGCACGATCTTGTTCGGCTTGCGCGCCTGGCGGTTGAAGTGGAACACGAACTCGTGGCGCGGCGCGAGGCGCCCGGCCCAGTCGCCGGGCACGGTCACCGACTGATCCCAGACGTACCAGCCGAAGCGGCGCCAGCCCTGAGTGCGCATCCATTCGATCCAGCCGTCCCAGTACGGCTGCCACTCGCCGTCGCGATGGACCAGGCCGAGGTTGACCAGGATTTGCGCGTCCTCGTGCAGCGCGCTGCGGGCGGCGCCGAACACGCCCTGCATGAGCGCGTTCCAGTCAACGATTCCGCCGGTGGTGTAGTCGCGCTGATTGGCATACGGCGGGCTGGTAAAGAGCAGGTGAGCGCGCTCGCCATTGATGAGGCGCGCGACGGCGGCCGCGTCGCGGCTGTCGGCGCAGAGCAGTCGGTGTTCACCGATCAGCCACAGATCGCCGGGGCGCGTGACCGCCACCGTGGGCGGTGTGACGTCGTCCTCGTCCGGGTCGCGGACCAAAGCACTCGTGTCCTCTTCGGCGGACGGTTCGGTCTCCTCGATGGCATCGAGCAGGCCTTCGACCTCGGAGGCCGAGAAGCCGGTCAGGTCCAGATCGAAGCCGGCGTCGGCCAGTTCGGCGAACTCCAGCGCCAACATCGCCTGGTCCCAGCCGGCGTCGAGTGCGAGCCGGTTGTCGGCGATCACGTAGGCGCGCTTCTGCGCAGGCGTCAGGTGCGCAAGCTCGATCACCGGCACCTCGGCGAGCCCCAGCTTGCGTGCGGCCAGCAGCCGGCCATGGCCGGCGATCACACCGTGGTCGCCATCGACCAGGATCGGGTTGGTCCAGCCGAACTCGGCGATGCTGGCGGCGATGCGCGCGACCTGCTCGTCGCTGTGCGTGCGCGGATTGCGGGCGTAGGGGATCAGCGTCTCGACCTTGCGGTACGTGACGGCGAGCGTGTCCAGAATCGGTGCCTCGGAAACGAAGAAGCCCGCCGACGGCGGACCGTGGGCGGGCTGGGGGTGTCGGGGAGAAGGTCTCGGGCTGGAGGGCTGCAAACCGCAAACCCTGCAAACCTCGGTTTGCGGTCGGACGCTAGGCCAATGCTGCGCTCGCGCCCCCCGCATGGCTTTTCGGCCAGGAAGGACCCATCGCGCTCGGCGGGTCGGATCGCGAAGGCAGAAACGACGAAGGCCACGGATCGCTCCGTGGCCTTCGCACATGCTTCTCTCGCGAGGTTAGCGAAATCCTAGCGCAAAAACGGGTGAAGTGTTGCACGTCCAAAATGGCTCGAAACCGGCATCTTTCCGCATCCGCACGCATGGCTTGGATCGCTTTGGAAACGACCCGCAACTTCACTCATGAAAGGCTGGCCACCGTCCGGCGGGTCTGCTCGTTCAGACGGCAGGCGACGATGTCGAGCGCCTTCTGCCACCGCCGCCACGCCGTGGTCCGGTCGCAGCCGAAGCGGGCGCAGATGTCGCGCCAGCGGTGGCGCTCGGCGCGCATCCATACCAGGTGGCGTTCCTCTTCCTCCAGCCACAAGACCCAGCGCATGGTCTCGAGCATGCGCTCGATAGCCTCAGGGCTGGGTGGGAAGCGCCGGATCGAGGGTTCGGCCCCCAGCGTCTCCCAGGGCATGCGCCGGATCGCGGGCCAGGTGTTGAAGTAGCCCTGCACGCGCACGGGCGGCAGGCGGTGGGCGGTGATGGCCGCCTCCCGGAAGCGTTCGGCCACACGCTCGACGGTCCACTCAGCCATGGCGCGCCTCCCATGCACCGTAGAGCCGCTCGCCGATTCGGCGGATCAGCTCGCGCTCCGTCCAATCGAGCCGGTCATCGTCGAGGCAGACGACGAGCAGGCGTCGCTCGCGCCAGCCGCGGCGCTTGACGGCCTCCACGTCCATCGGCTCGGGCTGCAGGCGCCCCAGCGGGCAGCGGTAGCGAGGGGTCGGAACAATCATCTCAGTCCTCCTGCGCCGCGTCGTGATGCTGGATTGCCCAGTGCAACAGCGCCAGGGCGTCGGCCTCGTCGTCGTCCGCCGGGGCGTGGCCCCGCGCACGCACGGCCGCCATCATCTCGTCCTTGCTCGCATTGCCCTTGCCGGTGGCGTGCTTCTTGATCGTGCCCACCGGCACGCCCTGGTAGGGAATGCCGTGGTGCTCGCACCAGGCGGTGAGCTGCGCCATGAAACCGCCGTAGGCGTGGGCGGCATCCACTCCGGCGTGGCGGCGGACCTCCTCGAAGTACACCGCATCCAACCCGTCCGCCGATTGCTTGATCTCGGCAAGCCAGCGCTTGAAGCGCAGGTAGCGCATGCCGCCGCCCTCGAAGCGCTGGGGCTTGAAGGACTCCGAGCCGCTGGTGATGGAGCCGTCACGGCCGAGCACCGCCCAGCCGGTCCGGGTGCCGAGGTCGAGGCTCAGGATGGCCGTGCCCGGTTCACGATCCCGACCGTCGATGCCGGGCAGACCCCTTCGGGTCGGGGGAGAGGACACGACGTGGTCCTCTCCCCCCGAAGGGGGGAGGGAGTTTTCGCCAACTGGGAAATCCCCGAAAGGTAAGTAAAAACATGGTGTTAGCTCAGTTGGCAAATTGGCAGGCGTTGCCAACTGCCAACTTGCCAACTGATCTGTAATGCATTGATTTTTTTGATTTTCCAGTTGGCAGACGTTTGCCAACTGAATCCAGTTGGCAAAATTCGGGTTCCAGTTGGCAGAATTTTTGCCAACTTGCCTGCGCGTGTTCATGCGTCCTCCTGCGGCTTGATGAAGTCGTCTTGGTAAACCCACACCTCGGGGTTCTCGACCGGCAATGCGGCCCCCGATTGCGGGCATTTGAAGTGAGTGGGCAGTACCGGCATTTGGCGCAGCGGCAGTTCGCCGGTGTCGGGGTCGGGCTCGCCCGCCGGCATGCGCAAGACCATGCCTTCCACGCACAGGTAGCCGTACTTGGTGCGGCCGATGCGTGGCAGGCCATAGTCCTGTGCGTTGCGGAAGTACTTGATGTAACCCTGGGTCGAAAGCGCAGAGAGGCGCTCGCGGATGGTGCGCTCGCCACCGAGCCCCGCCTTGCCCTCGAAGCTTTCCGCGAACTGGTTGGCGGTGTAGCAGCGCCCCTGGGCCGCCTCGTCGAACAAGATCTGCAGGATGGCGTCGCGCTTGCGCCGGCGCTCGGCATCGAGGCGCTCGCCGTAGTCCTTCATCACCAGCCGCTCGTTGGCATCCACCTCCCGCCACTCGCCGCGGATCTTGTCCACGTGCATCGACGGGATGGCCGCGCCGTTGCGCAGCTCGAAGATCAGCTGGCGCGTGGTGCGCGTCTCGTCCGGGCGGAACAGCAACATGCCGGTGGTGTAGTAGCCGCGCAGACTCCCGGCCCCGGCCAGTGCCTGGAACGGGTCCTCCTCGAACTGCTTCTTGCCGAGTTTTTTGGTGTGGTGGGCCAGCACGATGCCGGCGTCCGGGTTCACCGCATCGCGCAGGCGTTCGACCCGCTGCGACAGGAAGTAGAGCATCGCCGCGTTGTCGTTCTCGCCGCCGGACTCCCCGCCGTCGAAGACGTTGCGGATGGGATCGATGGCGATGATGTCGGGCGGCTCGCCGCCGAAGGCCTGTGCGATGGCGGGGATCACCTGGGCGAGGCCTGCGTCGTCCAGCACCAGCCGCAGCTGCGGGGTGGCGACGAAGTTGGCGCGTGCCGCACTCAGGCGACTGGGCGGGAGGCGGATCTCCTTCACGCGCTCGCGCAGGTAGTGGTACTGCACCTCCGCCTGCAGGTAGAACACCCGCAGCGGGCGCGGCGGCGTCATGGCGAGAAAGGTCGCGCCCGCCGCCATGTGCGTGAGCCAGGCCAGCAGAAAATCGCTCTTGCCGACCTTGGGCGCGCCGCCGAAGACGAGCATCCCGCCCGGGGTGAGCACGCGCGGCGCGACGAGGTCGGTCGGCAGCGGCGAGTCGTCGTCCAACAGCATGCCCAGGGTGAAGGTCGGGAGCCCGGGGGCGGCGGTCTTCACGACCCTGCGCTCGCCCTCACGAATGAACTCGGCGCAATCGAAGCCCTCGGCCACAGCATCGGCCGCGTCCCACTTGTCCGGTTTGTCCATGGGCGGCACGAGGATGGCGACCGACGCCGCACCGGCGGCTACGCAGGCGCGCGCGGCGTTCTCCGCGTAGTCCCAGCCCGGCGCATCGCGATCCGGCCAGATCAGCACGTGCTTGCCCGCGAGCGGCGTCCAGTCGGTCTTGTCGATCGGCGCCCGCGCGCCGTTCATGGCCGTGGTCGCCGTGATGCCCGCCCCGATCAGGGCGCAAGCCGCCTTCTCGCCCTCGACCAGCACCACCTCGCGCGCCTCGGCCACGGCTGGCAGGTTGTAGAGCGGACGCGGGTCGGGGGCGCGCCACATGCGGGCGCGCACGTCCCAGGGGCGGTACTCCTTGCCGGTGGGCGGGTCGTAGCGGTAGACGCAGGCGATGAGCCGACCGTCCTCCGCGAGGTAATCCCACTTCGCGGTGTAGGGGCCGAGCTCGTCGATCGGTGCGCTGCGGACATCCGATGGCTTCGCTCGGCCGATGGGCGGTGCGAGCCCGAGCCATCGGCGGATCTCGTCCGCGAGCCGGGGAAAGTCGTGCCGGGCGGAATGCCCCCGCGAGCGCGCCCATAGATCGATGACATCCCCGCCTTCGTCGGAGGCGAAGTCCTTCCACAGACCGCGCCGCTCGCCCTCGAGCTCGACCACCAGGCTCTTGCCACGGTTGCCGTCGACGTCACCGACATAGAACCTGCCGCCGCGGATGCGGCCCTGTGGGAACAGGTAGAGCAGCACCGCCTCCAGGCGATCGAGAAGACCCCTGCGCAGCGCCTCGGTATCGGATGACGCATGCGTCTGCTGATCCGGTGCATCATTGAAATCGAGCCAGACGATGTTTTCCGCCATCAAGCCGGTCTCCAGCAGCGGTCCTGCCAGGGACACGACTTGCACTCGAAGTGGGTCGGCGTGGTGGAGTGCCGGGGCAGCAGCTCGCCGGCCTCGGTGGCGGTGATGACCCGCACGGCCCGGTCCGACATGCGCTGCGCGAGCCCGCCGTCGAACGGCACGAGCTCGAACCAGATCTCCTCGCTGTCCTTGTTGATGGCGGTGAACAGCGCGGGATTGCTCGCGATGCCCGGCACGGCGCCTTCCATGTAGGCCTGGTAGACGGCGAGCTGGGCGGCATAGATCGGCTTGGCGCGGGCCACGCCCTGCTTGACGGTCTCGCGCCAGGACTTGTCGTTCATCGTCTTGCACTCCCACAGCGCGGGCCAACGCATGGAGAAGTCGAGATCGATGTCGGCGGGGCCGGCGGCGAGAATGCCGTCGACGTGTCCTTGGATGCGGCCGCCGGCGACGGAAAAACCGAACTGCCCGCCGTCGGCCCTGCGCGTGTAGAGCTCGAAGCCGGCCAGGCGCAGCCAGCGGATCGCCAGATCCTCCAGGGCATGCCCGACCTCGAACACCCGCAGCACCCGCCCGGGCAGCTCGCGGCCGGGATCGACCGGCGCCTGGGCGTACTCGTACTGCAGGGCGCGCTCGCAGGCCACGCCGAGCCGTGACGCGCCGAGATAACGGCGCGGCGTTTGTGAGGCACGTTCACGCGCCAGCGCCTCGTCGATGACGGCGCCGAGGCGCTCGTGGAACTTGGGGCGGTGGTTGTAATCGAGCATCACCGCCTCCTCAAAACGGCACATCGTCGGGCGTGCGCTCCCGCAGGTTGTCGAAGTAGGCGGTGAGCACCACGTCGACCAGTTGCAGGACCTCCTTGCGGCTGTAGGCCGACAGCGGCCGGTCCATCCCGATGGCGGCGACGTATTCGCCGAGGTGGGGCAGCACGGCCTCCATCGCGGCCTTCTCGTTGTGGGTGGGATCAATCACGACGCCACCTCCCGCCTTCAGGCTGTGCAGATGGATGTCCTGGCAGCGCATCGAGCAGAAGCGCTTGAACAGGGGTTTTCCGTCCGGCGCACGCGGGCCATTCCTCGGCGACAGCCAGCAGAAGCCGCGTCCCTCTCGTCCGCAGATCGCGCATATCACGCCGCCCTCCGGTGTTCGTCGTTGGCTGCCAGCACGAGGCGCTGGATGGACGACTTGTTGAACTGGAAGGCGAGCAGCGCCGAGGCCTGGTAGCGGGTGAGCCCGAAGTCGGAACGTATGGCCTGCGGCAGGTAGCGCAGCTGCTTCTCGGTGGGCGGCTCGTTGAGCCAGCGGCGCGTCTTGTGGGCGGTGTCGAGGGACTCGTTCTCGTTCAACCAGTCGTCCGCCTTGGCCATGCAGACCGTGCGATCGCCCACCGCCAGCAGACGGGGCAGCAGGTCCTTGCCACCGCCGACCGCGTGCCAGCGGCCGTTCAGGAAGAAGACGCCACCCCAGGCGCCGAAGCCGGTGGCCATCAATGCATCGTCGCAGCCAAAGAGATCGCACCAGCGGAAGTTGGAGCGCTTGAGCAGGTCGATCTCCGTCATGACGAAGTCGTCCATGGCTTCCGCCTGCTCGGCCGGATCAATGGTCCATTCGAAGCCGCACAGTGGGCACTCGCGGCAGCCGAGCGGCACGGTCGCCTCGCAGGAGGGACACTCCTTGGTGGGCGCCTCGCCCTGGTGCTGGTGGCCGTCCAGGTTGGCCTCCTGCTCCAGCGAGCCGTGCATGAGCGTCGCGGTGCCGAAGTCGAGCACGATGCAATCGGTCTTGACCACGCCGGGATGCTCGGCCGGGTCGACGGTGCGCAGCCCACGACCGATCATCTGGGTCAGTGTCGACTTGTGCGAGCTCGGTCGCAGCAGCACCACGCAGGACGTGGGCGTGTAGTCGTAGCCCTCGGTCAGCACCGCCACGTTGACGACGACTTGCGCCTCGCCGGTCTCGTACTCGGCCAGGCGCACCTTGCGTTCGGCGTCCGACAACTCGCCGTGGATCAGCACGGCGCGGATGCCGGCGGCGACGAAGGCGTCGGCCACGCACTGCGCGTGCGCCACGGTCGAGCAGAACACGATGGTCTTGCGCTCACCTGCCTTCTCGCGCCAGTGGCGGATCACCGCGTCGGTGATCGGCGTCTTGTTGAGGATCGCCTCCACCTCGGTCATGTCGAAGTCGGTGGCTGTGCGACGCACCTGGGCGAGGGCCGATTGCGCGCCGACATCGATGACGAAGGTGCGCGGCGGCACCAGATGGCCAGAGGCGATGAGCTCGCCCAGGGTGATCTGGTCGGCCACGTTGCTGAAGACCTCCCGCAGCCCCTTGCCGTCGCTGCGTGCGGGCGTGGCCGTGGCGCCGAAGATCAGCGCCCTGGGGTTGCGCGACAGCACGCGATCGATCACGCGCCGATAGGACTTTGATGCGGCATGGTGCGCCTCGTCG
The DNA here is from genome assembly GCF_036864975.1 of Methylococcus capsulatus. Taxonomy (NCBI): domain Bacteria; kingdom Pseudomonadati; phylum Pseudomonadota; class Gammaproteobacteria; order Methylococcales; family Methylococcaceae; genus Methylococcus; species Methylococcus capsulatus. The sequence continues at coordinate 1,005,625 of NZ_CP104311.1, forward strand.
ACCACCAGCAGATCGAGCGTGGGCATCGCGTCGAGATGCGCGTCGCGTGAGAGCGTCTGCACCATCGCGAAGGTGGCGCGCCCGGCCCAGGACTTCTCCTTGGCATCGAACACCGAGGTCGCGACGCCCGGATTGACCCGGCCGAACTTCTCCCGGTTCTGGGCGGTGAGCTCATCGCGGTGCGCGAGGATGCAGGCCTTCGCGTCGGGCTCCTCCAACACGCCGCCGGCGACCGCCGACAGCATGATGGTCTTGCCGGAGCCGGTCGGGCCGATGGCCAGGGTGTTGCCGTGCAGGTAGAGCGCGGCGAGCGAGCGCTCCACCAGCAGGGCCTGACGGGGACGAAGCATCATGCCCGCAGCCCCCCTTACTGCGCCCAGCTCGGACGGCCCGTGATCGGAGCGCGACCCGTGGCTTGGGCATATGCGTTGGGCGTGGTGGGCGCCGGGGCGGACGGACGCGCGTTGCCCATCAATGCGGCGTAGTCCTTGTGATCGGGCTGGATCGCCTGCTTGATGACGGCCTTGTCCTGACCGTGCTGATCCTTCTCCCAGTCGACTTTGCCGAGGAACTCGATGCCGTCGAGGTCGGCGAAGCCGGCAATGCGCCGGGCGTTCTGGGCCTGGGGACTGGCGTCGCCCGGATGGACGCCGCGCGCGGAGTTCAGGATCGCCTTGACGAAGGCGCGGCCCATATTGGCCCACTCGGGGCCCTTGGGGCTATGGAGGCCGATCAGCGACCACATCTTGCGGCGGGCGTACTCGCCCTCCATCACGACGAACTCGCAGTTGAGGTACACCGAACCGGTGTTGTCGTTGCGGGTGGCGTAGCCGCCGGTCCAGCCCCGGCTCGCATCGTCGAAGCCGCCGGGGCGGATGGTCATGCGCACGCGCACCAGCGTGCCCTTGGGGATCAGGTCGAACGAAGACTGCTCGTTGGCATCGTTGAAATCGAAATAACTCATGGTCGTGGCTCCTTATTGCTGTACGGGTTCGGAAGGCGCGGGGCGCGCGAAGTCGAGGCGTTCGAGGGCGGGGCGCGCGGGGCCGGCGATCTTGGCCATCAGCCGGCCAAGATGCGGCTCCTCGATCTGGTCCAGGCGGCCGGAGCGGTCCTTGGCGGGGTAGCCCCAGGGATTGAGCGTGTGGCAGACGAAGGCGCGGTAGGCGCTGCCGTCGTCGGCCTTGAGCTCGGCCAGCGTCACCACCTCGTCGACGATGCCCGGCAGCTCGAGCCCGGTCTTGGAACCGTCGATCTGCAGTTGGAAGACGCGGCGATTGAAGTCGTCGAGTCGCTCGTCGAGGATGCCGACGAACCACACGTTCTTGCCGCGCGTGTGCTGCAGGTGGGTGAGCCAGGCGATCATCTCCTGGCCCATCAGGCCGTAGGCCCCGCGAAGGTCGGGCTTGCCGGTCTTCTCGGAGTAGGCCTGCGGCTGGCCCTTGCACCACTGCAGACACAGACGCCCGGCGACGGTGATCGAGTCGACGAACACGGTCTCGTACTTGTCGAGCACGCTGGGGTCGCCGAAGCGGGCGCAGACGGCGTCGAAGTGGGCCTGGCTGAACGGCTGGTCGTCGCGCAGCGCCGGGTTCGGCCCGCCGATGTACACCGCGAAGTCGCGGCATTCCTGCCAGGTGCGCGGCCGGATCGTGTCGCCGGCCCATCCTTCGACGGCGAGATCGCCCGCCTCGAGGTCGAAGAACAGGGTGGCCTCGGGCGCCAGCGTCCAGAGCTGCGAGGTCTTGCCGATGCCGCTCTTGCCGACCAGCACGCCCTTGACGCCGCGCTTCTCGGCCAGGCGCTGGTCGGCGGAGATGATGGGAAGGGTCATGAGCGGCCTCCTTTGTCGGCGAAGGCGTCTCCGATCCGGTGCGCGCCGAGTGCGCCGTGTTTGCGGGCGAGGTCGTAGAGCTCCCGCAGAGCGTTCATGCGGCGGCTGATGGGCCGGACCTCGTTTTCGAGGGCGATGACGGCGAAGGTGATCTGGTCCAGGGTGGCGCTTTCGAGCGGCATCTCGATACCATCCACGCGGACCGTGGCCGGCAACTCGTCCAGCAGGTAGGGATGCTTGTTCTTCAGCTTCTCGAGCAAAGTGCGGTTCTTGAACATGGCGGTCACTCCTTCATCAGGGCGAGGCGGAAGCCGGGCTTGCCGGTCTTGAGCGTGCGGGCGGGCGCGAAGGCGCTCTTCAGCGACTCCGGCCAGGCGTTGAACTTGGTTTCCGAGACGCGATAGCTGATCTCGACGTACTCGGCCGGGTCCTCGCCGCCGTTGGCGATGCGGCGAACGACCTCGGCAAGGCGCCGCTGATCCCACTCGACCCGCTTGGGTAGGTCGGCAGTGACGCGCACGTGGCCGTCGTCGAAATGCACGACACCGGTATCCTTGCGGGCGGCCAGGCGCAGGGCATGGGCGCGGTCGGCGTATTTCAGTTCGAGTGCCCGGTCGATGTGCTCGACGATGGCGCGGGCCACCGAGAGCAGATCGGCGGCATCGTTCTTCAGCTGGAACAGCGCCTCGCTTTGCAGCGCGGCCAGCTCGCCGGCCGGCGTGGCGAGAACCTGGTCGGGGGTGAGGCGGCTCATGCGACACCTCCCGCGCCGACGCGCTCGGAGGTGCTCTTGCGCAGGCACTCCGCCTCGTAGGACTCGACGTCCTCGACGCGGTAGAGCACGCGGCCTTGGATCTTCAGAAAGACCGGCCCGATCCCTTCGGAGCGCCAACGTTCCAGGGTGGCTTCGCTGACGCCCCAACGGTCGGCCAGTTGGCGTTGGTTGAGGTGTTTGATACTCACGATTCGCTCCTTACGGGTTGTTGCGGAAACGTGAGGTCATTCTGGGTTTCAGGGGGTGGACAAACCGGCGGGCAAAGCGGGCAGGATGGGCGGGCAAATCGTGCAAATCGGCCCTGCGCAGAGCCGGAAAAGAAAAAGGCCCGGAGTGGTTGGCTCCGGGCCCTTATCGGGGGTGGAAATGCGGGGTGGTCAGCCGGGAGGCGGGAACGGATCTTTGCCGTAGCTGTTGCGCTCGCGGATCTTCCCGTCCTCGCCCTGGATGAGCACCTCGCTGCCCTGGTTGCGCGCGATGTCGCGTGCGCGCTCGAAGGCTTCCTGTTGTGTATCGTGTACGGAGGTCAGGCGGTCGTTGCCTTCCCCCCGGACACCCCACTTGTCGCCGTTGCGGACGACCCACTGGTTCTTACCACTCATGTCATTTACCTCATCCAGATCGAAGTTGAACTGCCGGATGAAAGGATTGCGCTTCGTTGGGTGCATCACCTCCTTTGGTCGTTGACGAATTCGGGTTTCAGCCAATAGTGACCGTCGTTGTCGTGGGCGACGAAGGTGCGGTAGACGGCCTTGTGCCGCTTGCAGATGTCCGCGCCCTTGCACTTGTCGACATCGATTTCCAAGGCGTCGGCGATGGTGCGTTTATGGACGGGATCGCCGCCGCCCTGCGCGAGTACCGAAAGAAAGCGGTAGACCTGGGGCGACAGTGCGTGCCGCTCTCCGTCGATCAGTGCGATGCGGCCGGAGTGCATGAGCCGCAGGGAGGTTTCCGAATCCCGTTCGCCGATCCCGGCGGAGCCGTCGAGGTATGCGTCGAGATTCTCGATGACGAAGCCGGCCTTGCGGAGATGCGCCACGGCACGCAGCGGAACGACGAGATGGCCGGCGGCCTGGATCGCTTGGGCGACGTCGGGTGTAGTGGTGATGAGGACGCCGCAACCCGGTGCGCAGGCAGTGCGAAGTCGATGTTCGATGATGGGCGTCAAGGCCGGGTCGTTCAGCCTTCGACCGAAGAAGATAATGCGCCGCTTTCGCCGATGTTCGATCTCGCCCAGGCGCCACAGCGCTGTCGGAACCAGCTCTTCATGTTGATACCGTCCCGCAAGGCCCAGGGCCGAGGCGAGCCAGCGGACGATGCGCGTGATGTCTACCCTGAGCCGTGTCACTTGATCACTGGCCAGATCCACCCAGCCGCAGTCCGTGCAGTACCCCTGGCGGCCTCCTTGCTCGAAGCGAATCCCCTCCAGATCGCCCATTCCGCACCAGGGACAGAGAATGCTCGATCCGACACCGTCGCCCGCCCCGAGGGCGCCGAGGTCGAGGAGATGCCGATAGGCATCCATTTGTCCGGAATACCGGGCGGCATCCGGATGGAGGCTTTCCTCGGATTCCTCGACGAGCCCGCAGAGCAGGCCGAAGGCGATGTCGTTGCGTGCTTGCACGGCGGCTTCTACGCGACCAGGGCCAGTTCGACTTCGGTCGGTTCGGAGACGCGCCAGGCACGCAGGAGGCGCTCAGCGAGCTTGGCGTCCTCCTCTGCCATGTCCTGGAGGTTGGAGATCCCCGATTGCTTGAGGTCGATATTCAGTACGCGACCGCGCTTGCCCACCTCGGCAGGGGCGAAGTAGATGCTGATGAGGGCCTCGACGATATTGAACGGACCGCGGAACAGGTCGTGGTCCTTCAGGTGGGCGCTCGATGCAGCGAGCACGCAGTGTTCGGCCTGATCCGCCGGTACGCCTACCCAGAAGTCGCAGATCGGCGCCCTCGTGCTCCTGAGCCGGGCGCGGCGGAGGCGAATGCGATCAATGCCGTGGGCGGCGAGGTCGATGTCGCTGTCCTCCGGAAGGTCCAAGCCGTGCCGCAGCCGGTTGAGATAGAACATCGGCTGCTTCACTGCCTCGGGCTTGACCTCCTGTTTCAGCAGATGGCGTGCGAAGAGCGTCACCAGCGGCTGGTGGACCTTGGCGCCGCCCCGGCCGACGGTGTCGACGATGCCGGATGCGGGAAAGTAGACCAGCGCGAGATTGGTCGCCGGGCGGGTCGTTCGGCGGCGCATGCCCTCCTCGACGAACTCCACCAGATCGTTGGGATCGTCCTCCACGTAGACGCTGATCTGCACACCGCCGTCCAGGTGACGGTCGCAGACGTCCACATGGCAGGCGCGCCGTGGTCCCTTGCGTTTCGAGAGCACCTCGGACAAGGCGGCCTGCAATCCCTCGATGTCGGCAGCCTCTCGGGACACCGGCTCGGTCACCTTGATGGCTTGCCGTTTCCACGACCGCTTGCCGACGCCGAGATCGAATTGGAGCAGCGCCTCCGCCGTCATGAAGGTGTTCGGCCAGTTCACCAGCACCCACAAGGCCCGTTCGGCGTGGTTGCGCAGTTTTCCGAAGTCCTCCCGAATGGCCGCGTCGTTGTCGCTGGCGTTGAGGATCGCATCGATGCCTTTCTGGGTCGCGAGGGCGTGGGCATGGCGCAGTTCCGCGTGCAGCAGTGCCTGTTGATCCGGTTCGAGTTCCTCCAGGAGGGCGATCAGGGCATCGGAAAATGCCTTTTCCTCGGCGTTCCAGTCAAAAGATTCGGGGATGGCGATGGAACGGGAGGACAGATACGCCTGCCAAGTGGTGGCCGGAACCTGACGGGCGAGGTGACGAGGGTTGAACGCGGTCATGCCTTTCTTCTCCTTCTTCAAACGGACGATGCCCGGCGCCGCCACATCCCACCAAGGACGCGAACGTTCGGTGTGCCGAACGTTTCGGATTGTCTCGGACTGATGCTGGGTTTGTCAAGCAGGTACGAAATCGTTCGGCGTAGTGGTAACATCTTCGGCCTGACGCAGAACGATTAGGAGATACCGGTGCCATCGCCCTTGGGGGACAAGATCCGCGCATTGCGGAAACAGAAGAAGCTCAGCCTTGAGCAGTTGGCCGAACTGACCGACTCCAGCAAGAGCTACATCTGGGAGCTGGAGAACAAGGACGAACCGAAGCCCTCGGCTGAGAAGATCGGCAAGATCGCTGCCGTACTCGAGGTGACTACAGAATTCCTGCTCACCGAGTCGGCGACCACGCCGGACGAAGAAGTGCTCGATGAGGCCTTCTTCCGTAAGTACAAAAGCATGTCCGAGCCGGACAAGAAGAAGATCCGCAAGATTCTCGACGCGTGGGAAGATGAATGACAGAGGCCAAGAAGCCCATGGCCGAGGCCAACCGCATCTCGGCCATGCTCAACACGGTTCTCGGGGCGGATCGGTTTCCCGTCAAGGTCGATGAGCTCGCCCTGGAGTACTCGCGCCAGTGTTTCGCCGACTCGCCGATCGACAAGATCCGGGGGGAGGATCTGGACGGCTTCGACGGCCTCCTGGCGGCCAACAAGACGCGGTCGAAGTGGCTGATCCTCTACAACAGCGCCACTCCATCGGAGGGACGCAAGCGCTTCACGATCGCGCACGAGTTCGGTCACTACATCCTCCATCGCCATCAGCAGGATCGTTTCGAGTGCGGTGACGACGACATCGAGACCGGTGACAACGACGAGCGGGACATCGAGGCCGAGGCAGATCTTTTCGCGTCGACCCTGCTGATGCCGCTGGACGACTTTCGGCGTCAGGTCGACGGGCAGCCGATCAGCTTCGATCTGCTGGGTCACTGCGCCGACCGCTACGGCGTCTCGTTGACCGCGGCAGCTCTGCGCTGGACCGAGATCGCGCCCAAGCGGGCAGTGCTGGTCGCCAGCCGCGACGACCACATGCTGTGGGCCAAGTCGAACAAGGCGGCGCTCAGGTCTGGCGCCTACTTCGCGACCCGCAGGAACACCATCGAGCTGCCGCACGATGCTCTGGCGCACAGCTACAACGCCTTTGACATGGCCGACAGCCGGACGGGGCGTGCCCAGTCCTGGTTTGCCCGTGAACCTGCCACCATGCCGATCACCGAAATGACCCGCGTCGCTGCCCAATACGACTACACATTGACCCTGCTGGTGCTGCCCGAGGCCGAATGGCAGGGCGCGCGCCAGGACGACGAGGAGCCGGAGGAAGACACCTACGATCGTTTCATTCGCAACGGCCAGTATCCGGTGCGGTAGCCCATGGCGGATCGATCGTGAGCGCCCACAAGTGGCAATTCACCTCCCGTTTTCGCCGTCATGCGTTCGGCTGGCGATCCGACACGCCGGTGCAGCGGATCAAGGAAGCCATCGCGGAGATCAAGCAGGTCGCACGCAAGGAGCCTGTTCTCGCAGCTGAGGGCGCCATCACCCTGCTGGAAAAGCTCTCGCCAGCCCTGGAGCAAGTGGACAGCTCATCGGGCGCCCTGGGTTCGGCCGTCAACAAGGCCATCGACACCCTGGTGCCCATCATCGTCAAAGCGGATGTCGAGCCACAGATGCGGCGACGCTGGCTGGAGCGTTTGTGGCAGGCGCTGCAAGACGACGAAATGCCCTACATCGAACTACTGGGCGACTACTGGGGCGAGCTGTGCGTGACCCCGGAGCTGGCGTCACACTGGGCCGACGAGTTCATGCCGGTCGTCGAAAGCGTATGGAGCCCGAAGGCGTCTGGCCACGGATTCTTCAAGGGCACGAGCGCCTGCCTGGCATCCCTGTGTGCGGCAGGCCGCCATCAGGAACTGCTGGCGTTGCTCGACAAGGCGCCTTTCAAGTGGTGGCACGACCGGCGCTGGGGTGTGAAGGCACTGTCGGCGATGGGCAAGAAGGCGGAAGCGATCCGCTACGCCGAGGAATCACGTGGTCTCAATGACCCGGGTTGGCAGATCGCGCAAGCCTGCGAGGCCCTCCTGTTGTCCTCCGGGTTGATCGACGAAGCCTACCGGCGCTATGCCTTGGAGGCGAATCAGGGCACAACGAACCTGGCGACGTTTCGTGCCATTGCCAAGAAGTATCCCGACAAGCTGCCGGAAGAGATCCTGCGCGACCTGATTGCCAGCACGCCCGGCGCCGAAGGCAAATGGTTTGCCGCTGCCAAGGACGCGGGTCTCTTCACCGTGGCTGCTGAACTGGCGACACGCAGCCCGACCGATCCGCGCACCTTGACCCGCGCCGCCCGCGATTGTGCCGTGAAGCAGCCTGACTTCGCGCTCGCCGCCGGCCTGGCCGCGTTGCACTGGATCTCCCTCGGATATGGCTACGACATCACCGGGGCTGATGTGCTCGATGCGTATTCGGCAGTCACGCAGGCGGCGGCAGGCGCAGGCGTCCCTGCCCAGCGCGTCAACGAGCAGATCCGGGAAATGATCGCCAGCGCTCAGCCCGGAGATTCGCTGGTGAAGACGATCCTCGCCCGTCATTTATCGAACTGACAGGAACCTACTTTTCGCCACAGCCCGCATCAGTCCGCACGCCTCCGAAACTCCCTGATGGTGTCGGCGGCGGTCCATCCGGACAATTTCGCGTCACGCGAGTTGGACAGACAGGACCGCTACCGATGCATCGATTCAACCACCTACCACCCGACCGGATGACGCCGGAGCAGCGCCGGCGCGAAATTGCGTCCCTGCTGGCAAACGGGCTGGTGCGCTTGCGCAACGCCGGTGCTGCGCAGTCCGCAAACATAGCCGCAGAGAGCGAGTTTGAGCTTGGCTTCTCCGGCCACCAGCGCCTTCATAGCCACCCCGTCAACAACACTTTGGAGGAGGCTCCATGAAGGCAAGCACCGTCCCACCCACCCCGCCGAGCGTCGTCGCCCGGATCGCCGGGCTCCCGGATCTCTCGATAGAGGAAATGAGGGCGCTTTGGCGAGAACTCTTCGGCAGCGACAACCCAACGCCCAATCGCCAGTTCATGGAGAGGCGGATCGCCTACAAGCTGCAGGAGATCGAGTTCCGCAAGGTCGATCCCAACCTGCTGGAGCGCAACAAGCGGCGCATCAAGGCCCTGGTGGAGACCGGCAAGGCGCGCAAGCTCGATCGCGACATCCGGCTGATGCCCGGCACCGTGCTCACCCGGGAGTACCAGGGGATCGAGCACCGGGTGACGGTCGCCCAGGACGGGCAGTACGAGTTCGAGGGCAGGCGCTACCCGAGCCTGTCCATGATCGCCCGCGAGATCACCGGCACCCGCTGGTCCGGGCCGCTCTTCTTCGGCGTGAAGGCACCGGCCAAGGCGAAGAATCCGAAGAAGCAGGGAGGTCGGCGATGAGCGAAGCCCTGAAGCGCCGCCTGCGCTGCGCCGTCTACACTCGGAAGTCCACCGACGAGGGGCTCGACCAGGAGTACAACTCCATCGACGCCCAGCGTGACGCCGGCCACGCCTACATCGCCAGCCAGCGCGCGGAGGGCTGGATTCCGGTGGCCGACGACTACGACGATCCCGCCTTCTCCGGTGGCAACATGGACCGGCCGGCGCTCAAGCGGCTGCTGGCCGACATCGAGGCCGGCAGGATCGACATCGTGGTGGTCTACAAGATCGATCGCCTGACGCGATCGCTGACTGACTTCTCGCGAATGATCGACGTCTTCGAGCGCCACGATGTGTCGTTCGTCTCGGTCACCCAGCAGTTCAACACCACCACCTCGATGGGGCGGTTGATGCTCAACATCCTGCTCTCCTTTGCCCAGTTCGAGCGCGAGGTGACCGGCGAGCGCATCCGCGACAAGATCGCCGCCAGCAAGCGCAAGGGCATGTGGATGGGTGGCGTGCCGCCGCTCGGCTACGACGTCGACAACCGGCGGTTGGTGCCCAACGAGCGCGAGGCCAAGATCGTCCGCCACATCTTCCAGCGCTTCGTCGAGCTCGGGTCCTCGACCCTGCTCGTGAAGGAGCTGCGCCTCGACGGCGTGACCTCCAAGGCCTGGACTACCCAAGACGGGCGGGTGCGCGATGGCAAGCCCATCGACAAGAGCCTCGTCTACAAGATCCTCAACAACCGCGTCTACCTGGGCGAGATCCGCCATCGCGATCAGTGGTATCCGGGCGAACACCCGCCCGTCGTCGAGCGCAGGCTGTGGGATGCCGCCCAGGCGATCCTCGCGCAGAACTCGCGTGTGCGAGGCAACAACACCCGCGCCCGGGTGCCGTTCCTGCTCAAGGGGATCGTCGTGGGGATCGATGGCCGGGCGCTCACGCCCTGGTCCACGCGCAAGAAGAACGGACGTATCTACCGCTACTACCTGCCGACGCGGGAGAACAAGGAGCACGCCGGCGCCTCCGGGCTGCCGCGCTTGCCGGCCGGTGAGCTGGAGGCCGCCGTGCTGGAGCAGATGCGCCGGGTGCTGCGCGCACCGGACATGATCGCCGGGGTAGCCGAGCATGCCGCCCGGCTCGACCCCTCCCTGGACGAGGCCCAGGTCACGGTGGCCATGACCCGGTTGGATGCGATTTGGGATCAGCTCTTCCCGGCCGAGCAGCAGCGCATTGTGCGACTCCTCATCGACAAGGTGATCGTCTCGCCGAACGACATCGAGGTGCGGTTCCGGCCCAACGGCATCGAGGTGCTCGCCCTGGAGCTGCGCCCCGAGCCCACCCCGGAAACCCTTGAGGAGGCCGTGGCATGAATGAAATCTTGATCTACAAGACCGGCCAGGCCGAGGTGATCACCGCCAGCGACGGCAGCCTCACTGTCACCATGCCGATCCGGATCAAGCGCCGCGGCAGCCGCAAGGCCGTGACCCTGCCGGACGGCGGCGCCGTGCAACCACGCCCGTGGGACGACACGCCGACGCCGATCCAGCTCGCGCTCGCCCGCGGCCACCGCTGGCTGGCGATGGTGGAGTCCGGCGAGGCGCGCACGCTATCCGAGGTGGCCGAGCGCGAGGGGATGGATCGGGCCTATGTGAGCCGAATGGTGAACCTCACCACCCTGGCGCCGGACATCGTCGCCGCCATCCTCGACGAAACGTTGCCGCCGGAGGTGACCCTGTTCGACTTGGCGTCGGGGACGCCGTTGTTGTGGGATGAGCAGCGGAAATTGATTCGAGCGAGTGAGGACGATCACCGTCTCACAAAGATTGAATGATCATGGGCTGGCCATGGCTCCTTGACGAGCATCGCATCCCCCGCACCGCCCGCCCCACGGGATTCCGTTTGAATGTCATAGGGCGTCAGTAAGTACACGGGATTACTTTCGAGATGAGCGTTTGCCGTGATGTCGGGCATTCTTGTCTGCGTTGCCGCAAGTTGCCATGTCACACCAGCGTCGGCGTCCTGGTTTCGACCGGTCGAGGAAGAACCAGCCACAATTGACGCCGGCACAGCGTTTCAGGCGAGGCGAAGCAAAATCTTCCCCAAGCCGGACGAAGGCGTCCAACACTCTCATCGAGACCAGGGCAAGCCCGGCCTCGACCTCGCGCGTACCTATGCCGGATGCCGAGTCGATCACCAACTCGCTATGGCGGCAAAGTTTTTGCCACATCCGTCTGATCACCTCAAGGTCATTCGCACGGGGGGGCGTGCCGTCGATGCGCGCCGTCAGGAGCCCATGGAGGGCTGCGCGCAGGGTCTTGGCTTCCTTTAGGGCGACAGCGGCGCGACGGGGTGATGACGCTGCAAGGTCGCGTAGGCGATCGGCCTCCATCCGGCCGAGAAGGCCGCTGAATAGCGCCCAATCGACGAGTGCAGCATAGTCGAGGATCCAGTCCCTCGGCCGAACGTCCCATCCGGTCACCGTATTGACGAAGTCAATGGCGGGGTGGCCTCCGATGAGGTCGGCCTCACGGAATTCGTGGCTTTCGATCTGCAACGTCCCACCCATCATCACTCCCGCGTCTGGCACCCAAGTCAACGTTGCCGCCTGCCTACAGTCGGCTTGTACAACCAGTAAAAAGGATTTTATGGGTTGACTTGCGCTGTCAACCAATTATGATGCTTTTATTGGTTGATGGCGAGAGGATGGACGAAAGTGATCAGGGACGGATTCGTCATCTGCGCTCCGAGCAATCTTGGTCTGCGCCCTGAAGCCGACGGCAAGGAGCCGGGAGCCTGGGAGGCGCCGCTTGCCCTGCTATCGGAGGGACTGCAGGCCGCGATCGGCGCCATGGACGTCGAATGGCTGCCGCGCCCTGCATATCGGTTCGATGCGGAGGAGGGTACGCGAATCCGGAACGGCCATGCGATCCGTGACTACAGCCTCGATCTGGCGCATCGCATCCAGACGCGCCTCTCTGATGGCGGATTCCCGATTGTCATCGGCGGCGACTGCAGCATCCTGCTGGGTTGCCTTCTCGGCGCACGAGGAGCCGGCCGCGTGGGTCTGCTCCATCTCGATGGACACAGCGATTTCTTTCACCCCGGAAACTATGACACGCAAAGCCGTCTTGGATCGGTCGCCGGAATGGACCTCGCCCTCGCAACGGGGCGTGGAGAGAGGCTACTCACCGAATGGCCTGGTATCCACGGACCTCTCGTTCAGGATGCGGACGTGACGCAACTGGGAGAGCGCGATGCCTTACGTCCGGAGTACGCTCGATATTACGGAGATATTCGTGAAACGGCGATCAACCGGATCATCATTCAGGACATGCTCCGGGATGGAATGCCCACAACTGCGGAAAAGGTGAAGACGTGGGCATTGGGCAGGGTAATTTCGCGATTCTGGCTTCACCTCGATCTCGACATCTTGGCGGAATCCGTGATGCCCGCGGTGGATTCGCCAGGGGAGCCGGGGCTGGATTTCGAACAATTGGCCCGACTCGTGTCCCTCTTGAGAAAGCATGTTCCGGTCATCGGAATCGACGTCACGATCTACGATCCCGCAAAGGATCGGGATCGGCGCCATGCCAAGGCCATCGTGGAATGTCTCGGCAAGGCATTGGGTTGACCGGATCATTGTCGGCCCGAAAGTAGCCGCACCTTTCGGCGGATGCGGAAGCTCACGGGAAACCGGTTGCACATGAACATGGTGAGCCAATGAAAACATCGATCGACTCGAATCCCCGCAGCTTTTTCGAAGGACTCGCAGCCAGCGGACCAGCCCCCGAATATGCCGACCGACTCATGCTTTACGGACAGTTCGTCGGCGACTGGTTGGCTGAGGCCGATGAATTCGCGGCGGACGGCACGGTAACGCGTTCGCAATGGGATATTCGATTCGACTGGGTGCTTGAAGGGCGGGCGATCCAGGATCTTTGGATCACACCGGTGAGGAACGGCAACGAGGTCGGTTGGTCCGAGCCCGGCAACCGCTATTCGACGACCCTACGGATCTACGATCCGAAGATCGACGCCTGGCACATCCTCTGGATCAACCCTCCGGGCGGATACATTACCCGGCAGCTCGCTCGCAAGGTCGGTGACGAGATCATCCAGGTGGCTGACGTCGATGCCTCCGGGTCACTCACCCGGTGGGTTTACCGGGACATCACGCCGAACAGCTTTCGCTGGTGTAACGAACAATCTGTCGACCAGGGCAAGAGTTGGCGTCTGGTGCAGGAGATGCGGGCGAAGCGGCGACGTTGACGAATGGAATGATATGGCTGTGCTGGCACCCATCCGGCGCGCTTTACGAGGTGTGCAGCGCGAAGGCGAGCAATCGAGCGGCGCCCCGTCAGTGCATGCAAAGGCTGCGTACCGGACGGCTCGCGCCGTGACGGCACTTCGGATGCTACGAACCGAAAGGAGCGTGCGACAAGATGACCGACGACGTGAAGGCCCGCTATCGGCGGTACCTGGAGCAGGCGTGGACGGCTGACGGCGATCGTCTCGACGCGCTCGTCGCCGAACTGGTCACCGCGGATTTCGTCATCCACCAGACCCGTACCGACGGTGCACCGTCCGAGCGGATCCGCGGTCCGGCGGCGCTGACTCGACTGATCCGGGAGAGCCGCCTCCTGTTTCGGGAAGTGTCCAGCGTCATCGAGGTCGGCCCGATCGTCGAAGGAGATCTGGTCGCCGCGCACTGGCGGTTCCACGGCACGTACGTGGGCGGGATGCCGGGCGCCACGGCCAAGCCGGGAACGAAGGTCCAGTTCGCCGGTATCGACATGCTGCGCAGCAGCGGGGACCGGTTCGCCGAGTACTGGGTGGTCTCGGAGGCAATGCGCCTCATGGCGCAGCTCGGCATCGGCAAGGGCTGACCGGGCATCACAGCCGTCGATTTGCCACGAAGTTTGTGTTCGATCCGGATCCGTGGGTCGGAGGGAGGATGAAATGACGGAAGACGAACAGGCAATCCGAGAAGTCGTTGCGACATGGATGCGAGCCAGTCAGGCCGGGGATACCCCTACGGTACTCTCGCTCATGACCGAGGATGCGGTCTTCATGGTTCCCAGCCAAGAACCGTTCGGTCGAGAGACTTTCGAAGCGAGCGCCAACCAGATCGCTGCTGCGGGACTGCGAATCGACGCAACGTACGACATCGTCGAACTGCAGGTCTGGGGAGATTGGGCATTTACGCGTAACCGGATCGACTTGAGCATCACGCCTCCCGCCGGCGAGCCGGTGCGGCGTGCGGGCTACACGCTGACCTTGTTCCGTAAAGAGGGAGATGGCTGCTGGCGAATTGCACGTGACGCCAACCTCTTGGCGCTGAAGACGTAAGAAAAGGGTCAGTAGCCCAGTCGAGTTTTTTCCTGATTGGCCCTGATCCTCGGCCATGAAAGTTCTCGCTGCCCGCCGAACTGGCTCCTGACAAGGCTTGCAGCGCATCTGGCGGTCCGTCGCGGCAACAAGTCGCGTCGTCGGAACCCGCGGCCGAAGCAGTACGCCGCTTCCACTCACCAAATGGCGCCGAGCGTGCTTGGCCTGGTGCACGGCGCGGCAGCCGCCGTCAATCGCCCGCTTCACGTTGCGCGGCAAGTGGTTGACGCTGCGCGCATCCTTCATCTCACGCCGTTGAGACAGGTGTCATCGACCTGCACGAAGCCATCGCGTTTCCTCGGCGCTTCGTGCTCGGCTATCGACAGACTGCGCTGGGCGGCAAAATCCAGAATGCGATGGCGCGAACTTTCCATGTCGTCATCATGTTGCGAAATGTCGGTAGTTGCCAGGAATAGCCGACAAAACACAACGAACATGGTTGCCTTTGCCTGCCGATGCCGCAATCCAACTGCTTGATTCGTCCGTGCGTAACCCGTTGATTTGCAGGTGTCGTCCTCGCGGCCTTTGTGGACTTCGGCGCATTGAAGGGGAGGAAGCCGGAGAGAAAAACGGCGCGGAGAGAGCGAAATGGGGCCAAAGGCGGGCGAGACGGCTGGGAAAGGAAGTCCACAGGAATCCGCGAGAGTCCCCGCGAACACGCGGGAGCGCGCAAGAAAAAAGGCCAACCGAGAACGGTTGACCTTTATATATTGGTGGCCAGGGACGGAATCGAACCGCCGACACGGGGATTTTCAGTCCCCTGCTCTACCAACTGAGCTACCTGGCCTGAACAAGAGGCGCGAATTAAACCAGGGAACAGTCCCTTGAGTCAAGTCAATTGTGTGAGGCGGCGGCCGGCACTTCGTAGCGGACACGGTAAATGGCGCCCGCATAGTCGTCGGACACGTAGATGGCGCCGTCGGGCCCTTCGGCGACATCCACCGGCCGGCCGATGACATCTTCGTCGATATTGAATCCGCTCATGAAGGGACGCTCGGCTATCCTGCCGTCAGCGCCGAAATGCAGTGACACGACTTCGTAGCCCTGTTTTTTCGACCGGTTCCAGGAGCCGTGCAGGGCGACCAGGGCGGCGCCACGGTAGTCCTGCGGCAATCCCGCGCCTTTGAGAAAAACCATGCCGAGCGGGGCGACGTGCGCACGGAATTCATAGACGGGCGGCAAGCTGCGTTGAATGTCGGCCTCGTGTCCCCGGCCATAATCGGGATCCGGGACGCGGTTGCCGTTGGCGTAAGGCCAGCCGTAAAAGCCGCCTTTTTCGATGCGGTTGAGTTCACACGGTGGGAAATCATCGCCCAGCAGATCACGGCCATTGTCGGTGCCATAAAGCTCGCGGGTGCCAGGGTGCCAGTCGAAACCGACGGTATTACGCAGTCCGGTGGCATAGATTTGCCGCTTCGTGCCATCCGGCTCGAAGCGCAGCAGCGTCGCGCGAAGCGGGTCATCTTCAATACAAACGTTGCAGCTCGAACCCACGGAAACGTACATTCCGCCATCGGGGCCGAACTTGAGGGTACGACTCCAGTGATTACCCCCACCCGGAATCCCGCTGACCACCGTTTCGGGCGCCCCGGAAGTCTGCCGCTGGGTCGCGTCGTAACGGACGCGAACGACACCATAGGTTTCCGCGACGTAGAGCCAGCCGTTGCGGAGGTCGAGACCGTGCGGTCGGCTGAGGTCTGTCAGCAGTTGCCGCCGGCCGTCGGGATGCCCATCACCGTCGGCATCCTTTTCCAGCAGAACGATGGCACCGGCGTTCGGCTGGCTGACCAGCAGATCGCCGGTCCCGGTGAAGCGCAGCATCCTGACGCCGGGCAAATCCGCCGCGTAAACCGTGACGCTGAAGCCTGGCGGTAGCACTATCCTTTGCCGCAAAGCCTCTTCGGCGGGCGCCGCCGCCACGCCGAACACGGATTTTAGCGGGAGGTTGACCGCAAGAGGGCCAAAGCGCTGCACCAGAAAGGCAAACAGCAATGCAGGCAAAACGACATACCAGAAAGCCTTGTTCATGACTTCAGGTCCTCCGTCGACCGGCGGTTTTCGAACTTCAAGATAGCGCACTTGAAGACGGCGGGAAACTTACGGAGAGATCGGCAGGAAGAGTAACATTTAAATATAAGGAAATCAGAAAAAGCTCTTTGCCGAATGGACACGGCGCATCTTATAGTGCTACGCATCGGTATGCGAAGCGGACGGGATCCTCATGAACACTCAAACCCTACTATCGGCCGTGGGCGGCGGTGCCTTGATCGGCACAGCCGCCTGCGGCCTTCTCTATTTCAACGGTCGGCTGGCCGGCGTCAGCACTGTGCTGGCGGGGACGCTTTGGCCCGCCTCGGAAGACCGGGCATGGCGATGCGCCTTCGTGCTGGGGCTGCTGGCTGCGGGCGTGCTGTGGCTCGGTGTCTACCCGGAGGCTTTCGACACGGCGCCGAGGCCGCTGTGGGTGCTGGCCATCGGCGGCTTTCTGGTCGGCCTGGGGGCACAACTCAGCAACGGCTGCACCAGCGGCCACGGGGTCTGTGGGCTGGGTCGGCGGTCTCTGCGCTCCGTGGTTGCCACACTGATCTTCATGAGCACCGGCATGGCAACCGTGTTCCTTTTCAACCGCCTGAGCGGAGGTTGAACCGGTATGCCCGCTTTCAGTGCTTTTCTTTGGGGTGTGATCTTCGCAACAGGACTGGGGCTGGCGGGCATGACCCGGCCCGGAAAAATCCTGGCATTCTTGAACGTCGGTGGAAACTGGGACCCGTCGCTGATGCTGGTGATGGGGGGAGCGGTGGGCCTGACGTTTACCTTGTTTCCGCGGATTCTGCGACTGGGGCGCCCTGTGCTGGGAGATCGCTTCGATCTTCCGGTCCGGAAACACGTGGACCGCCGCCTCGTGGGCGGCGCTGCGGTTTTCGGGGTTGGCTGGGGCCTATCGGGTTATTGTCCCGGACCTGCCGTGGTTTCCCTCGTCACGGCCGACGCTGGAGTATGGGTTTTCCTGGCCTGCATGTTGGGGGGAATGGCGGCGGGACGCTGGGTCAGCGCCAGACGGGCCATCCAGCCTGGAGCGATCGAATCCGCCGCCATCGAAGCCATCCGGGTTCCCGGCTCGGCCGACGACACCTGATCCCTGCAGGATATTTCGGCAATAAAAAGCTGCCCATAGGGAGATGGCCGAAAATAACCTCCCTGGCTGAGCGATCGCGATTGTCGTTCAGAGCACCGTCGTGCCGGCAAGGACCGCCGGCAGCCTGGTCGGGATGTTCCCCCGCCATGTCATCCCCCGGCCGAGTGCTGGGCAGGCTCTGGAGCCTGGGTTCCGCCACAAATCGACCGGGCGCGGATATCAGGCGGCAGTTCCCTGGCCGCCCCTTTCGGGCATTGCGCGAGCCAATCCGCTTTCCTGCCGATTTGTGCATTTCCCCAAAGGGCGGCAGGCAGGATGGCCTGCCATGAGTCCATGCCGGAACGACGGCGGTCAATTCCGGAAATTATTCTTTGCCAAATCCATAAAAGCTGAGTTTGTAGGCCCCCCCAAAAGAAATCCATCCTCAGACGATTTCGCGTGCCCGCTCGAATGCGGCCCGGAAATCGAAGAAGACCGGACTTTCCGACTGCAACAGCAGCGCCAGCAGGTGATTTTGCAACTGGTATTTCACGTTGCCGACGGCAAGGGCTCCTACCCCGACGGCACCGGGACTGTTGACTGCATGCACCAGTGGTTCGCCGTTGTGCTTCAGCTTGATCCCTTCGATGCCGAGCGGCGGCACCGCGTTGACGTCGCCAGCAACTTTGAGGCGTTTGGCATCGGCCAGTACCGATGCGTTGAGCACTTCGACACCGGCCTTGGCGGTGCAGAACACCACGTCGGCATTCGACAAGAGGCGCGCCTTGTCGGCTTCCGAACCGGCGAAAGTGCCGTGCAGGCGGGCGCCGCAGCGGTGGTTGTATTCATCGGCCTTGGCCAGCGCGGTTTCGACGTTGAACGGATCGACCAGAGTCACGTCCGCCCCGGCCAGCGACGCAATGACGCCGGTGGCGATGCCCACCGGGCCCGTGCCGCCGAACACCACCGCACGCTGCCCCGCCAACTCCGTACCGTGCTTCAGCTTGAGCTGCTTTTCGACCAGCGCCACCAACGCCGCCGCGGTCGTGAATCCGCCGCTGGGATCGGCCAGCACCGATACTTCGAACGGGGGCACCATCGCGGCTTTGGCGGTTTCCAGCATGGTGAGGGCGACCGCCAGATCGCGCCCGCCGATGAAGATACCGGTGCGTTTCACGCCCGCCGGCCCGCGCGAGAAAATCGCATCCTGCACCAGGCCATGCACCTCTTCCGCCTTGACGTTGCCATAGGGCACGATGACATCGAAACCGGCGTCGACCGCCATGTTGATGTCGAAGGGGCTCACATGCGGCATGGGGTCGAACATGTGGAGGATGGCGCGTTTTTCCATTCTGGGTCTGTCTCGGGAAGAATATCGGTAACAAAAAAGGCATCAGGCCCGGCTCAACCGCCGCGGACGACTTCGCGGGCGATCTCGAAAGCCTCATTGAATGCCAGATAGACCGGTTTGTCGGTGTTGCGCATCCGCAGCAGTAGGCGGTGCTGGGCCTGATATTTGACATTGCCGATGGCCAGTGCGCCGATGCCGATGGCCCCGCTCGGCGAACCTTCGATCGGCGCGCCTTTGTGGTGGGGTCCCAAGCCGGCGATGCCGGAAGGCGGCACGGCGTTGACGTCGGCGGCCACCTTGAGCTGGGGCGATGCCGCCAGCAGTTCGGCGCTCAGCACCTGGATGCCGGCGGCGGCGGTCGCGAAGACGACGTCGGCAGTCTTGAGCAGTTCGCCCTTGTTGGCGTCGGCGTCGCCCTCGATGGCGGTCTGGCCTTCGCCAAATTCGGCATTGCACAGCTCGGCGACTTTCTGGGCCTTTTCGAGCTGGCGCCCGATGATCTTGACCTTGGCACCGGCACGGGCCGCCAGCACGGCGGCAATCTGGCCGACCGGGCCGGTACCGCCCAGAGCCAGTACCGACTTACCTTCGAGGCCGGTCTGGTGATGCTTCCGCAGCTCCCCCTCGGCCATCGCGACCATCGCCGCAGCGGTCGTGAAGGCGCCGCTCGGATCGGCGAAAGCAGAAATCTCGAACGGCGGCACCATCGATTTCTGGGCGGTACGCAGCATGGCCATGGCGGTCCCAACATCGCGTCCGCCGATGAAGATGGCGGTGCGCTTCACACCGGCGAGGCTGCGCGAGAAGATCGCATCCTGCACCAGGGCGGTGATTTCCCCCAGTTCCAGGTTCGTATAGGGCACCAGGGACAACCAGCCTGCATCGAGCGCCATGTTCGCATCGAACGGGCTCAGATTCTTTTCCGGCGTGAACATGTGCAGGATATAAGGCTTTTCCACGGCGCACTCCTCGTTTCGGCCAATTTACAGGGTCGGCGAAGTATACGGACGCGGTGGAACGATGGCAAACCGCAGCCTGAGTGCTTCGCGCGGGGCTCCCCCTCCCTTTCGAGCGTGTCTCAATCCCCGTTCATCAAGGCCGCGTGTGCCGCTGCCAGCCGGGCGACAGGCACCCGCGGCGCCGAACAGGAGACATAGCTGAGACCAATGCCGTCGCAGAAACGGATGGAGCCGGGATGCCCGCCGTGCTCGCCACAGATGCCGATTTCAAGGTCCGGCCGGACGCTGCGTCCCTTTTCCACCGCCATCCGCATCATGGCACCGACACCGGCGACATCGAGCACTTCGAACGGGTTGTCCTTGAGGATGCCGCTGCCGATGTACTGGGGGAGGAACTTGTTTTCCGCATCCTCCCGCGAAAACGACCAAGTAGCCTGGGTCAAGTCGTTGGTCCCGAAGGAGAAGAATTCCGCGGTCCGCGCCAATCCATCGGCTGTCACGCAGGCGCGCACGGTTTCCACCATGCTGCCGAACTTGAAATCGAGGTGGACGCCGTGGCTGGCTTCGATTTCCTGCCGCAGGCGATCGACCATCGCCCGGACGCATTCCAGCTCCGCGCCGTCGACGACCTGGGGCACCATGATCTCCGGTGCGGTGGCCACGCCGGCCTTGGCGCACTCCGCCGCGGCCTCAAGCACGGCGCGGATCTGCATCTCATAGATTTCGGGGAAGGTGATCCCGAGCCGAACCCCACGGTGCCCCAGCATCGGGTTGATCTCGTGCAGTTCCCGGACCTTGGCCAGCAGCCGTTCCTTGCGGGCGATGACGGCAGCCACGGCATCCTCGCCGACGCCGTCCGCCTCGGCGGCCTGACCCAGCGCGCTCAACGCCGCCGCCCGCCCTTTCGCAACCCGCCGGAATTGCCGCAGCGCATCGATCTCGTCCGCCAGGAAATGCTCGTCTGGAAGGAATTCGTGGATGGGCGGGTCCAGCAGCCGGACGGTGACCGGGTAGGGAGCCATCAGGGCGAAAATCGCCTGGAAGTCGCCGCGCTGCATCGGCAACAGCTTGTCCAGCGCAGCCTTGCGTTCCTCCACATCGGGCGCCAGGATCATCTCCACCACCACCGGGAGCCGGTCGCTGGCGTTGAACATACGTTCGGTGCGGCACAGCCCAATGCCCACGGCTCCGAATTCGCGCGCCTCTTTCGCCGCCTCAGGGGTGTCGGCATTGGCCTTGACCTTGAGATGCGCGGCCTCGTCGGCCCAGGACAGCAGCGTCCTGAGGTGTTCGGAGAAGGTCGGCGCGATCGTCGGGATCGCGCCGAGGTAGACATTGCCGGTGCTGCCGTCGATGGTGATGATGTCACCTTCGTGCAAGGTGACGTCCCCCACCGTTGCCAGCCGCGCCCGGCTGTCCACCCTGATGCCTTCGGCACCAGCCACGCAGGCCTTACCCATGCCCCGGGCAACCACGGCGGCATGCGAGGTCTTGCCGCCGCGACTGGTGAGGATGCCCTGGGCCGCGAAGAAGCCGTGAATGTCTTCCGGCTTGGTCTCTTCCCGCACCAGGATGACCTTTTCACCAGCCCGCCCCAGCAGTTCGGCCTGATCGGCATCGAACACGCAACGGCCGCTGGCTGCGCCGGGCGAGGCGGGCAGTCCCTGTGCCAGCGGTACGGGATTGTGCGAGGTATCGAGGCAGGGATGGAGCAACTGTTCCAGATGGGCGGGGTTGACCCGCAGGAGGGCGCGTTCCCGTGTGATCAAACCTTCCTGGCACATCTCGACTGAAGTACGCACCATCGCTTGGGCATTCATCTTGCCGTTGCGCGTCTGCAGGCAGTACAAGACTCCTTTCTCGATGGTGTACTCGAAGTCCTGCACCTCGTGGTAATGGGCTTCGAGCTTGTCGCGCAGCTCCACCAGTTGGGCGTAAAGCTCCGGCATTTCGGTCGCCATCTCGTGCACGGGCTTGGGCGTACGGATTCCGGCCACCACATCCTCACCCTGGGCGTTGACCAGGTACTCGCCGAACATTTCATTCTCACCGGTACCGGGATTGCGGGTGAAGCCGACACCGGTGGCGGAGTCATCGCCCATGTTGCCGAACACCATGGTCACCACGTTCACCGCCGTGCCGTTGGCCTGGTCGGGCGTGATGTGGAATTCGCGGCGGTAATCCACCGCGCGCTTTCCCATCCAGGAGTCGAATACCGCCCGGATCGCGATTTCCAGCTGCTCGTAGACGTCTTCGGGGAAAGGCTTGCCGGTATGGCGGCGCACGACGGCGAGGAAACGTTCACCGATGTCGGCGAGATGGGCGGCACTGAGTCCGATGTCGGCGGCAACCCCGGCCTGATGCTTGACGGCTTCGAATTCGGCGTCGAACAGCTCGTCGGGAACGCCGAGGGCGACTTTGCCGAACAACTGGATGAACCGCCGGTAGGCATCGTAACCGAAGCGCTCGTTGCCGGTCTGCCGGATCAACCCCTGGAGTGTATCGTGGTTGAGGCCGAGGTTGAGGATGGTATCCATCATGCCCGGCATCGACAGGGCCGAACCGGAACGCACCGAAACCAGAAGGGGATTGCCGGGATCGCCGAAGCGCTTGCCGGTTGCCTGTTCCAACCGGGCCATGTGCTCCCTAACTTCGTCCATCAAACCGACCGGCAGCTTCTTGTCTGCCAGGTATTCGAGGCAGGCTTCCGTGGTAATGACGAAACCCGGCGGCACGTTGAGCCCGATCTGCGTCATCTCGCAGAGGTTGGCGCCCTTGCCGCCGAGCAGGCGCTTGTTCTTGCCGTCGCCTTCGGAGAAGGCGTAGACACGCTTTTTCATCGTCATGATGGTTCTCCTCGAACTATCGCGTTCGCGGCTTGTCACCGCAGGATCAGAGCCTGGACCGGCCTGACTTTTGTGCGCTCAGCCTCTCCAGCAGGCGCAACTGCGCCAGGGCCTTGAGCAATTCCACATAGGCGCGGTCGCGCTCGCTGGGAATCCGGTTCTCGCGGAGCATGCGCTCGGCGCTGCGCTTGGCCGCCAGGGCCGCGTCCCGGTCGATCTCATGGGAACGGAGCACCTGGTCGGCCAGGATGCTGACCTCCCAGTGCTGCACCTCCATGTAGCCCCCCGAGAGATAGAAGTACTGGTCTTCGCCCGCCTCGGTCCTGAGCCTTATCTCGCCGGGCCGGAGCCGGGTCAGGAACGGCGTATGGCGGGGCAGGACGCCGACCTCGCCGTCCGCCGCCGGAGCGATCACCCGGCTGCAGCGCCCGGAAAATATCTCCCGGCAGACATCGACGATCTCGACCTGAAGCAGACGGGGGGCGGCCTGTCCCTCCGCAGGGTTCATGGAGCTGCCCGCTGCTGGAGGTCGAAGATTTCGAAGCCGAACTGCTGCACCGCGAGGAGTATGACCGGCATGGCGTGGGCGGGCGGCAAATGGTCGGTGTTGAGCACGAGATCGAAATTGATGGCACGTTCCAGGGAGCAGTCGTCGTAGAGGTCACTGAACAGCGTCTGCACCGATTTGTGCCGCTTGTTGTTGGTCTCGAACACCAGGCGCTCGGCTTCGGCCTGAGCGATGCCCAGCTCGGCCGCAATGCGTTCTCCGCAAACCGGGCGCGACCCGACCACGCGCAGACGGAATACCTTGCGACCCGCCAGGATCAGGTGGGCACCGCGCCCGACGATGATGCAGTCGCTCTTCGCCAGCTCGGTCACCACGTCGATCAAAGCACGGCGGTAGTCGTGACGGGTGGCCGCCGTGCCGAACGCGAGGTTATAGAGCAGGTCGCTGATGCGCTCGGCGCTGTCCTCATCATGATGCTCGAGGTGGATTTTGTCGATCCGGGTCTTCTGCGCCACCCGGTCGAGAATCTCTTTGTCGTAGATCGGCAGGTCGAGAAAGCGGGCCAGCTCCGCGGCCAGCGCTTCGCCGCCGGCGCCGAAATCACGGGACAGGGTGATGACCAGAGGCTCGGCGCGCTTGCGGGGCTGGCGCCGGTGGTGTTCGGCCTTGAAATCCTTGGCCAGAATCGATTCGAGAAATTTGAGCGTATCGGAACTGGTCATATGCACCTTCTGCCTTCGCGGGAACCGGGGCTCCGGAACGCCCGGCTCATGGTTCGAATTGTGCTGACTTTTCCCCAAACTGTCGATGCACAGTTGGATGACAGGCCGTAACAACTCGCCGGATCAGTTGCTTAGCAGGTCCCGCAGCCGGTCGGCGAGGATGGATGCAGCCTGGCCCCGATGACTCAGGCGGTTTTTGTCCGCCGGCGAAAGTTCTGCGGCCGAAAGGCCGGTTTCCGGCACGATGAACACGGGGTCGTAACCGAAGCCACCGCCACCCCGGCGGGTCTGGCCGATCCGGCCTTCCCAGCATCCCTCGGCGATAATGGGATCGGCGTCGTCCGCATCGCGGACCAGGGCCATGACACAGCGGAAGCGCGCACCGCGGCGTCCGGGCTCGATGCCGTCCAAGGCCGCCAATAGTTTGTCGATGTTTTCGTCGTCGGAGGCCGACGGCCCTGCGTAGCGCGCCGAATAGACACCGGGGGCGCCGCCCAACGCATTTACCTCAAGCCCCGAATCGTCGGCGATGGCGGGCAATCCGCTGTGTCTGGCCGCGTGGTACGCCTTGATCAGCGCATTTTCGACGAAGCTGGCGCCGGTTTCCTCGACCTCCGGAATCCCCAATGCCCCCTGGGGGACGATCTCGAAGCCCAGCATCGAAATCAGCGCCTGGAGTTCCCGCATCTTGCCCGCGTTATTACTGGCGAGGACCAGTTTGCGCCGCATGAGCGGCCTAGCTTTTAATGCCACAGCTTTCCAACGCCTCCTGCTGGTGCAGCAGAAGATCGGCGATACCGGCCTCGGCGAGACGCAGCATGGCGTCCAGTTCGTCGCGGCGGAACGCGTGGCCCTCGGCCGTACCCTGGATTTCGATGAAAGCGCCGGCATCGTTCATGACCACGTTCATGTCGGTTTCGGCGTCGCAGTCCTCGGCGTAGTCCAGGTCGAGGACGGGGACCCCCTGGCAGATGCCGACCGAGACCGACGCGATCTGGCCGTGCACTGGATTGGTCTTGATCTTGCGGTTCTTCAGCAGCCGCTGCACGGCCAGTACCAGAGCGACGTAGCCGCCGGTGATCGATGCGGTACGGGTGCCGCCGTCGGCCTGGATGACGTCGCAGTCGAGGGTGACGGTACGCTCGCCCAGGGCCTCCAGGTTCAGCGCGGCGCGCAGGGAACGGCCGATCAAGCGCTGGATCTCCATGGTCCGCCCGCCCTGTCTGCCACGGGCGGCCTCGCGGCCGGTACGTTCGTGGGTGGCACGGGGCAGCATACCGTATTCGGCAGTGATCCAGCCGCTGCCCTTGCCCTTGAGGAAAGGCGGAACCCGTTCCTCCACGCTGGCGGTGCAGATGACGCGGGTATCGCCGAATTCGACGAGCACCGAGCCTTCGGCATGCTTGGTGTAGTGGCAGGTGAAGGCGATGTGACGGAGTTGATCGGGACGGCGTCCGCTGGGTCTCATATGGGCTTGCTTATCCGATGAAAAGCGCGTCAGTATACTCGAATTACCACAGCGGCGCCGAAGCACTTTCGCCATGAAATTCAAGCATATCCTGTACCTCGCGGGCTTCGGGATCCTGGCCCTCGCGACCTATGCCGGCACCCGCCTGGAAAAAGCCGCGGCCTCGCTCCCGGCCGCCGGCGGTGAGAGCGTACTGCCCGGGCTCACCCGGCCCGCCACCGTCGAATTCGATCGGCTCGGCATCCCCCGGGTGACGGCGGCGAACCGGGAAGATGCCATGCGCGTGCTCGGTTACCTCCACGCGCGCGACCGGTTGTTCCAGATGGACCTGATGCGGCGCAAAGGTGCGGGCCGGCTGGCCGAAATCTTCGGAGAACAGGCCCGGGCGCACGACCGCGCGCAGCGGATCTACGCCTTCGGACGCGCCGCCGCGGCCATCGTCGCCGCTCTTCCGGAATCTCAGCGGCGGGCGCTCGACGCCTATGTCGCGGGCGTCAATGCCCGCATGGCCGAGCAGACCGTGCTGCCGCCGGAGATGCTGGTCCTCGGCTATACCCCGGAACCGTGGGGGGCGGATGACAGTCTGCTGGTCGGGCTCAACATGTTCCAGACCCTCAACGGTCATCCCGACGAAGAGCGCATGCTCAGTGTAATGGCCGAAACCTTGCCGCCGGAAGTCCTCGCTTTCCTGACGCCGGACGTCGATGCCTACACCACGGTCCTCGCCGGCGGGAACGGCTCGCGGCGCCCCGAACGGCCGGTACCCGCGGCTGCGCTGGCGGAACTCCTCAGCGAAACCCGGCATCTCACCCTGGGCGCCGCGGTCGATGCCGACCCCCTCCCCGCCGGCTCCAACAACTGGGCGGTCGCCGGCACCCGGACCCGGGACGGGAGGGCGATCGTCGCCAACGATATGCATCTGAACCTGGGTGTACCCAACATCTGGTACCGGGCCGAACTGCGCTACGGCGAAGCCGTGATGAGCGGCGTGACCTTGCCCGGCCTGCCGCTGCTGGTGGCCGGTAGCAACGGCCGGATCGCCTGGGGCTTCACCAACGTCGACGCGGATGTGCTCGATCTGGTGAAGCTGGAAATGCATGCCTTTGAACCGGACCGCTACCGCACGCCCGAAGGCTGGGCGACACTGGACACGCGCACCGAAACCTTGCGTGTGAAAGACGGCGCGGACGAGACCCTGGTACTTAAATCCAGCCGCTGGGGACCGGTCATGGCCGAACCACTGCTGGGCGTGCCGGTGGCGCTGCGCTGGACCGCCCTCGAGGTCCAGGGGGTCGATCTCGGCTTGCTGGACATGGACGGTGCCGGCGATCTGGATTCGGCCATGGCAGTCATGAACCGTGCCGGCAGCCCGCCGCAGAACGTGGTGCTGGCCGACCGGGCAGGTCACATCGCCTGGACTCTCACCGGACGGTTTCCGCTGCGGCGCGGCTTCGACGGTTCGGTGAGCCGGCGCTGGAGCGACGGCGCCGCCTGGGATGGATTCGTTCCGCCCGAACGGCTGCCGCGGGTGGTCGATCCCGCACAGGGATACCTCGCCACGGCCAACAACCGCACGCTCGGCCGCGATTATCCCTATGTCATCGGCCACAACTATTCCAACAGTTACCGCGCCTATCGTATCGGCGAAAGACTGAAGCAGGCACAGGCACTGACCGAAACCGAGTTGTTCGGCTTACAGCTCGATACCCGCAGTGAGTTCTTCGAGTTCTACCGCGACCTGGTCCTGGCGTTGACGGCGAATGCCGACGACCCGGCCCTCATCGAAGCCCACCGGGCGGCGAAGGCGTGGGATGGACGGATGGAGGCCGACAGCCGTGGCATCGCGCTGCTGGTACGCTACCGGCGCAATCTCGCCCGCACGATATTCTCCCGCCTGCTGGCCCGTTGCAATCAGGCCGACCCCGGATTCGTCTATGCCTGGCGCGAAGCGGAGACACCACTGCGCGCGCTGATTTCTTCCCGCCTGCCGGGCACGGTTCCGGACCGCAGTGGCTCTTGGGACGCTTTTCTGCGCGGTGTCCTGGAACAAAGCGTGGACGAACTGAAAAACGAATTCGGTGCCGCCGCACTTCAAGACCTGGCCTGGGGCCGTGTCAACCGGGTGGCGGTCCGGCATCCGTTCAGCAAGAACCTGCCGCTCGCATCGGCACTGCTGGACATGCCAGCGGTAGACGGCGCCGGCTGCGGCGGCCATTGCATCCGGGTGCTGACGCCCCATCAGGGGGCCAGCGAACGGCTAGTGGTATCGCCCGGTCATCATGACGACGGCGTACTGCACATGCCGGCCGGGCAGTCCGGCCATCCGCTTTCACCGCACTACCGCGATCAGCAGGATGCCTGGGCCAGCGGCCGGCCCTTGCCGTTCGAACCGGGCCCGGCCGTGGAGACACTGCGGCTGCGGCCGGCGCCCTGACGCCTCGTCGGCGGGGGTTTTACGCGATCCTCCGCAGGGCATAGTATGCGGAGCCTGGGACAGGGGTTTAGGGAGAACATCATGATCCGCAGCATGACGGCTTTCGGGACCGCGCAAGGGACGGTGGGCAACTGGCGGGTGAGCTGGGACCTGCGTGCCGTCAATCATCGCTATCTCGATCTCGGCCTGCGCCTGCCGGACCCCTTGCGCGGTCTGGAGCTGGCGGTGCGCAACAGGATAGGCGAGTCGTTCAAACGGGGGCGCGTGGACTGCACCCTGACGTGGAAACCCTTGGCGCCAGAAACCGGCCCGACACGTATCGACATGGCGCTGGTACGCGACCTGCTCGATGCGCTGCACCATATCGAAGCACTGGAGGACCGCAGCTGGGCCGGCTTCAGCGCCATCGAACTGCTGCGCTGGCCGGGCGTCATGCAGGAAACCGAACCGGACCTCGCCACGCTCGAACCCGGGATTCTCGCCGTGCTCGACCGGGCACTGGCCGAGGCGCTGGCGTTCCGTGAGCGCGAGGGTGCCCAGATCGCGGCATTGCTGGACCTGCGCTGTACCGACATCCTGAGTGCGGTCGGCACAGTAAGGGAACGCCTGCCGGCGGTTCTCGCGGGACTCAGGGACAAGCTGAGGGCGCGCCTGGCTGAAGTGACCACCGAACCCGATGTCTCCCGCCTCGAACAGGAACTGGTCTACTTCGCGCAGAAGATGGATGTCACCGAGGAGTTGGACCGGCTGACTGCCCACACCACGGAAGTGCGGCACATTCTTACCCAATGGGAGCCCGCAGGGCGCAGGCTGGATTTCCTGATCCAGGAAATGAACCGCGAAGCCAATACCCTGGCGTCGAAGTCGGCCGACCTGGAGACCACCCGCGCCGCCGTAGACATCAAGGTGCTGATCGAGCAGATGCGCGAACAGGTCCAGAACGTGGAGTGACCGCCCTCCGCCGCTCTCCCGAGGGCAGGCCGGAGACAATCACCGCCTCGTGCCGCCCCGCTCCGGCCGGTCCGCACGGAATGCCCGGGGAGTATCGCCGAAGCGCCGCCGGAACAGCCGGTTGAAATAGGTGAAATCGCTGAACCCCGTGGCGAATGCGATCTCGCCGATGCGCAGACCGTCACATTCCGGGTCTTCGAGCATGCGTTTCGCCCGCTCCAGCCGCAGGCGGTTGACCATTTCGGTGAAACTTTCTCCGCTCTCCGCCATCAGGCGGTGCAGATAGCTTTCGGAAATCCCCAGCGCGGCCGCGACCGATTTCACGGAAAGACCCTCATCGCGGTAGTGCTGCTCCAGATATCTCAGCAATGCCATGCGCCGTGCGGCGCGCAATCCCCCCATCTCCACCCGGTGATCCAGCTCACGCCCGGGCTCCAGCGCCAGAGCGATGAGGTCCAGCACGTGCTCGCCGGCGAGTCTGCGCAGATCGGGTGACTGCAAGTCCATATCGTTTCCTGCCACGAGGTTCAGATACTGCATCAGGAGATGCATTGGCTCACCGCCGGGGCAGATTTCGGCCAGATGGCGTTCAGCCCTCGGAACACGCCGCAGCAGACCCTTCCTCGGCAAATGCAGGGAATAGCACTGGTAATGGGCGTTCCTCGGCTTCTGCGGGGTGGAAAGCGCATAGGGCTGGCCGCTGGCCAAAAGCATTCCAGCCGCACAAGGCATTTCGGCACGGCATTTGCCCTGAGCCGCCCGGACGCCACCCGACAGACTGACGTGAAATCCGAAGTCGTCCGATTCCTCCTGACGGACCCGACGGAGGGTGCGGCGGCACTCAAGCCCGTTCAGCTCGCTGCGGATAACCCCTACCGTACCGAGACTCACGAACCGGCAGCGGGCGAAAAAGGGGCGGGAATCCGAATGCACGATGTCCAGTCCCCACAGCTTGGAACAGAACATTTCCCGCCAAACTTCGAAACGATCGCGTTCGGCGATGGTATCGGAATCGAACGTCAGCTCATTGGTCATGGCTGAAACCTCCGTAAGTGGACGACGCCTGCAGCTCCCTTTCAGCACCGTCGAGCGTCAAAGCGGGCTGAAAATCACGACGGACTCGGCCGGAAGATGCCTGCTTTTCGCAAGAATGGCCGAATTTCGGGCATATCCCAGCCTCAAAGTAAAGAATTGTCCTATTCGGAATACGTTATTGTCCAAGAATGAAAACGGATGATTTGCTACGGTGTGGAAAAAGGATGTCAAGGGCAAGGTTTCTGTCGCCGCGCCTCCTGCCATCTGCGACAGGCACCCTTGATGCCACCGTCCATGCCCAGCAAAAAATCGCCCGCAACGATGAACATCGAAAAGCATGACCTGCCAGCGGTCGATAAGGTAGAACGCAAGGCCGTCCAGCGGTACGGACATCAGCGCCGGCGGCGCGGCACCCCTACGATGTTCCCCATCATCCGGGAATACATCCGCGACCAACACGGCAAAGTCCGGTTCGAACGGCTGCGGCAGGCGGAAAACCATCTGCTGCGATTCATCGAGATCGCCGGCGATAGGCCGCTTTCGGAATACCGTAGTGCCGACGTCTCCGCATTCGCGAAGGAATTGTCAGAAAGACGGCGTCTCTCCGCTTCCACCGTCAATGGCCACCTGAGTTCCCTCTCCGCCCTGTTCAACTGGGCGATAGACCAGGAACACCATGCGCTTACGGAGAATCCTTGCAGTGGCTGCAAGCTGCCGACGGGCACCGTGGTGGCGGAGCAGCGCCAACAGCCGGCGGACAAACCGCTCACCCTCGAACAATTGCGGGCTTTTTTCGAAGGCGAAGAAACCGCCGCCGGTTTCGATACGCCCCATAAATACTGGGTTCCTCTGATTCAGCTGCACACCGGCGCACGCATCGGGGAAATCTGCCAGCTCCAACCGCCGGACATCGTACTTATCGGCGACCGGATTCCAGCTTTCCGGTTCGTGGCGTCGACCGCCCGAGGAAAGTCCGAACGCCGTGTGCCGGTGCACCCCAAACTGATCGAGCTGGGTTTTTTGGCTTACGTCGCCGGGCTCGTCGGCCTCGCCACCCTGTGGCCCGGTTTGATCATCCCGCGACTGGGCAGCAAAGGACAGAATGTGGGGATGTGGCTGAGTAGACATCTCGAAAGACACGGCCTGAAGCGGAGCGGCCGGCGGACCGAGGCTTTCCGTTCGACATTTCAGCACCACCTGAGACTGGCCGGCGTTCCGGAAACCCATATCAATGCCCTGCTCGGACACATGGAACGCAAGAGCGCCAGCACGACAAAAAAGCCTCTGTGGCTGACCCAGCCAGAGGACTTGCTGAACTCTCTCGCCAAGCTGGACTACGGCATCAATTTCAGCCCCTACGCCGGCCCCGCTTCCGCCCGGCTCAAGTGAGCGGGGCGAAGCGCCCCCGCCTCACACGTCCAAATTCGCCACTTGCAGCGCGTTGCGCTCGATGAAATCGCGCCGCGGCTCCACCTGATCCCCCATTAAAGTGGTGAACACCTCGTCCGCCGCAATGGCGTCCTCGATGCGGACTTGCAGCAGGCGGCGGGTGTTGGCATCCAGCGTCGTTTCCCAAAGCTGTTCCGGATTCATCTCCCCCAATCCCTTGTAGCGCTGGATGTGCTGCCCTTTCTTGGCCTCGGTCAGCATCCAGTCGAACGACTCCTTGAATGAGCGCACCGGCCGGCGTTCGTTGTCGAAGCAAATTGCACTGGTATCGCCGAACAAGCCCGCGACACTCCGGCCGAAAGCGCTCAAGACCGCATAGTCGTTGCCGCTGAAGAACCCCGCTCCGACCTCGAAGCTCCGCTCGACCCCGTGCAGGCGGCGGGCCACCTGCACGCTGAAGTCTCCGGGAGCATCCCCGGCCCGCACCGCGATGACGTAGCGCGCCGGTCCTTCTGCATTCAGGACCCGTTCGACTTCCGCGAACCAGTCACGGCAGCGGGCCATGTCACCGAGCTCCGCAGCGGACAAAGGAGGAACCACCGTCAGAGCCTCGAGGAAGGCTTCGTCGTAGCGGTGGGCAAGCCGGCCTATCAGCTTTCTGACGTGCAGGTACTCATGCGCCAGCTTCTCCAGTCCTTGCCCCTGGATGGGCGGGGCTTGATCGTCCACGACCAGTCGTGCCTTGTCTATGGCGAGCTGCAGCAGGTATTCGTTGAGTTCAGTATCGTCTTTGACATAGTGTTCCTGGCGGCCCTTTTTGACTTTGTAAAGCGGCGGCTGTGCAATGTACACGTGGCCGCGGTCGACCAGCTCCGGCATTTGGCGGTAGAAAAAAGTCAGGAGAAGGGTGCGTATGTGCGAACCATCGACGTCGGCATCCGTCATGATGATGATGCGGTGATAGCGCAGTTTGTCTGGGTTGTATTCGTCCCGGCCGATGCCGCACCCCAAGGCCGTGATGAGGGTTCCGACCTCTTCCGACGACAGCATCTTGTCGAACCGCGCCCGTTCGACGTTCAGGATTTTGCCTTTGAGCGGAAGGATGGCCTGACTGCGCCGATCCCGTCCCTGTTTGGCTGAACCTCCGGCAGAATCGCCCTCGACGATGAACAGCTCGGAAAGTGCCGGATCCTTCTCCTGGCAGTCCGCCAGCTTGCCGGGCAGTCCCGCGATATCCAGCGCCGACTTGCGGCGCGTCATTTCCCTAGCCTTCCGGGCGGCTTCCCGGGCGCGGGCCGCGTCGACAACCTTGTTGGCAATGGTGCGGGCAATCGATGGGTTCTCCAGCAGAAAATCGTTCAGTTTCTCTGCCAAGACCGATTCGACCACGGATTTCACTTCCGATGAAACCAGCTTTTCCTTGGTCTGGGAGGAGAACTTGGGGTCGGGCACCTTTACCGACAAGACCGCGGTCAGTCCTTCCCGGGCATCGTCGCCCACCGTGGCGACTTTCTGCTTCTTCAGCAGCCCCTGTTCTTCGATGTACTGGTTCACGGTGCGGGTGAGGGCGGCGCGGAAACCGGCCAGATGAGTCCCGCCGTCGCGTTGGGGGATATTGTTGGTATAACAGAAGACGTTTTCCTGATAAGAATCGTTCCACTGCATGGCGATCTCGACGCCGATGCCATCTCTTTCGGCCTGAAGATGGAATACCTTGTCGAACAGCGGCGTCTTGTTCTTGTTCAGGTGCTCGACGAAGGCCCGGATCCCGCCCTCGAACTCGAACACCTCGCTCTTTCCACTACGCTTGTCCTCCAGTTCGATCCGCACCCCGGAATTGAGAAAGGACAGCTCTCGCAAGCGCTTGGCAAGAGTCTCGTAGTGGAATTCGATGTTGGAAAAGATCTTGGGGCTGGGTTTGAACCGCACCGTCGTACCCGTCGTATCGGCCTGGCCCACCTCGGCCAGGGGAGCCAGAGGCTCCCCGTCCCGATACTCCTGGCGGTAACGTTTACCACCCCGGCAAATCTCCAGCCAGAGCCTTTCGGACAAGGCGTTGACCACGGAAACACCCACGCCGTGCAACCCGCCCGACACCTTGTACGCATTGTCGTCGAACTTGCCCCCGGCATGGAGCACCGTCATGATCACTTCGGCTGCAGAACGCCCCTCTTCGGGATGGATATCGACGGGAATGCCGCGCCCATCATCGGAAACCGTGACTGACTCGTCCTCGTGGATCGTCACGCAGATACGTTTGCAATAGCCGGCCATGGCTTCGTCGATCGAGTTGTCCACGACCTCGAAGACCATGTGATGCAGCCCCGTGCCGTCGTCGGTGTCGCCGATGTACATACCCGGGCGCTTACGCACCGCATCGAGCCCTTTGAGAATCTTGATATGAGAACTGTCGTATTCGTTAGGCTTGGTAGTCATTCGATCGAGTCATTTAACGTGAAAGTCGCTCAACCTTGCTCACCCTTTCGGGGAGAGCAGGGTGAGAGGGAAACGATCATGGCGAGCAGTCGCATTCTTTTTAAGAGATGAAAGCAGGCGACCGTGGTCGTTTGGTTTCTCATGCGTCAGCGCGGATACGGCCTTGTTCCACGTGGAACACTCTGCTGGCCGGGCCGGCCGCGGCCGCCGCTCTTTGAGCGTCAGCGGAAAAAGTAATAAAGGATTGTATGCCGATCGATTTCACCAGACTCAGCAGCCGCTCCTGGTTGCGGCCATCCAGCTCCGAAGCGATGTCATCGACCAGAAGACAGACCCGCCCCGGCTGATCCGCTTCCAGCCGGCCAGCCTGCGCCAGCAAAAGCGCGTAGGTCAGGAGCTTCAGCTGCCCACGCGACAAATAATCCTTCGCGGGGCGGCCGCCGACCAGTACCGTGAAATCACCTTTGTGCGGACCGCATTCTGTGTAACCCTGGCGCCGGTCGGCAGCCAAGGACGCCGCGAGCGCATCGGCATAAGACCATCCAGTCCGCCAGCCCGGTCGAACGACCAATTCGGCATCTGTCCGTCCGAGCAATGCGGACACCATCTCCTCGACCTGCGTCCGAATCCGCTCGACGTAGGCCAACCGCATTTCTGCGATCATTGTACCCCATCGCGCCAGCTCGCCCGACCATGCCTCCAGACTCGAACAAGATACATCGCCCCTAAGCACCGCATTGCGTTGGTCGAGTGCCCGCGAAAAGCGCCGCAGCA
Organism: Methylococcus capsulatus; assembly: GCF_036864975.1. Taxonomy (NCBI): domain Bacteria; kingdom Pseudomonadati; phylum Pseudomonadota; class Gammaproteobacteria; order Methylococcales; family Methylococcaceae; genus Methylococcus; species Methylococcus capsulatus. Next base: position 1,039,936 of record NZ_CP104311.1, read on the forward strand.
GGTCGAGATAGTCCTGTTCCACGTGGAACACGCCCCAATCGAGCATCTGCCTCCGCCATCGAGGCGGACCTTCGAGCAGCGCGACGCTGGCGGGCTGAATCAAGACTGCAGGAAAAAGGCGGATCAACTGCGCACTGGAATCACAGCTCCGCCCCCCCACACGGATTTCCTTCTCGCTCCGCCCGAGGCGAATGCCCACGACGACCCCCGCCCCGGGTTGTCCGATCCGGCCGGAAACAGTAAGACATGGCTGGCCGAATCGGATGACGCGGGCGGCCTGCGGGGAACGAAACGATTTACCCCTGCTGACAAGATAAATCGCTTCTAGCAACGAAGTCTTGCCGCTGCCATTGGCTCCGAACAGCAGATTGAGCCCGTCGCCGGGACTCAGGCTGGCGGATTCGATATTGCGGACATCGGCAATGTCGAGCTTCAACAGTGCCATGCTGTCCCGGCGCTTTCGCCTCCGTTGCTCTGAGAGTCCGGATATGCCGGCATCAAAGGCGCATCGGCATCACGATGAAGCGATGCCGGGCATCTGCCAAATCTTCTATCAGGCAACTGCCATTGGCGTCGGTAAAGGACATGCGAACCGAATCCGAATCCACCGCGTTGATCGCATCGAGCAGATAGGAGGCATTGAAACCCACCGAGAATGTCTCACCCGAGACCTCGGCCGGCACCTCATCTTCCGCCTCTTCATGCTCTGGATTCTGCGCCCTGAGCCGGATGAGCCCATTGCCGATTTCCAGACTGACCCCTTTGAATTTCTCATTGGAAAGCACGGCGACCCGCGTCAATGCGTTACGCAGATCGTAGCGGCCGATCACGGCGACCCGGGAAGCCGCCTTCGGAATCACGCGCTCATAATCCGGATAACGTCCTTCGACCAGCTTCGCGGCGAAGCTGAAGGAGCCGAAGACAACCCTGACGTTATTCGCCGATATCCGCACGCCTGCCGGCTCCTCGACGTGAGCCAGCAGGCGCCCCAGCTCGAGAACGCCCTTGCGGGGCAGGATAATCTGTCTGGCGACATCCGGCATCCCCTCCACGCTTTCCTCGAACAGCGCCAGCCGATGGCCATCGGACGCCACCGTTCGAATCCGCCCCTGCCGGATTTCCAAAAGCAGACCGTTCAGATAATAGCGCACGTCCTGTTGCGCCATAGCAAAAGCGGTCTTCTCGATGGCGCGCCGCAGCAACGGCGCTTCGCAATCGAACGCCACCTCCAAATCGCCGTGTTCGAAGCTGGGATAGTTCTCCGCCGGCAGCGCCCCCAAAACGAATCGGCTCTTGCCGCATTGCAGCGATACCCGCTCCGGCTTCACCTCGAATGCCAGTTCACCGCCTTCCGGCAGGAGCCTGCAGATGTCCATCAGCTTGCGCGCCGGCACGGTGAAACGTCCGGACTCTGCGCCTTCGATGCGGGTATTTGCAATGAGCTGAACCTCCAGGTCGGTTCCAGTGAGCTCAACCCCCCCGTCATTCACTTCGATCAGGACGTTCAACAGAATCGGCAGCGTCTGGCGCCGCTCGATGACACCGATGACCTGCTGCAGCGGCAACAATAAATCTTCCCGCAAGATACGGAACTTCATGGCTCGAGCCCTTGGCGAAAGAAAACGGCGTGTCAGTTGGAAAGGATGCGCAGAAGATTGGAAAAGTCTTCCATGAATCGGGCGTCGCTCTCCTTGAGCTCCTGCACTTTCCGGCAGGCGTGCAGTACGGTGGTATGATCCCGCCCCCCGAACATCTGGCCTATTTCCGGCAGGCTATGACTGGTCAGCTCCTTAGACAACGCCATGGCTATCTGGCGTGGCCGGGTGAGGGATCGCGTGCGCTTGTTCGACAACAGATCGGCCTGACGAATCTTGAAATACTCCGCTACGGTCTTCTGGATGTTTTCCACATTGATCATACGGTCCTGCAGCGCGATCAGATCGCGCAAAGCCTCCTTGGCGAATTCCAAGGTGATCGGTCGGCCGGTGAACTGCGCGTTGGCGATGACCCGCCGCAGCGCGCCCTCCAATTCGCGGATGTTGGAGCGGATGCGCTTGCCGATGAAAAACGCCACCTCCGGTGAAAGTTCGATGCCGGACTGCTGAGCCTTGCTCATGAGGATAGCGACCCGCGTTTCCAGATCGGGCGGCTCGATGGCCACCGGCAATCCCCAACCGAACCGCGATTTGAGGCGCTCTTCCAATCCCTTGATCTCTTTGGGATAGCGATCACAGGTGAGGACCACCTGATGCTTGTTCTCCAGCAGCGTGTTGAAGGTATGGAAAAACTCTTCCTGCGAGCGCTCCTTACCAGCGAAAAACTGGATATCGTCGATCAGCAGGGCATCGACGGTGCGGTAAAACTCCTTGAAGGCGTTGATGGCGTTATGCTGCAGCGCCTTGACCATATCGGAAACAAACCGCTCGGAATGCAGGTAGACAATGTTGGCCGCCGGATTTCCGCGAAGAATTTCATTGCCGATGGCGTGCATCAGATGAGTCTTTCCCAGACCGACGCCGCCATAAATGAACAGCGGATTGTAGGCACGCCCCACGTTCTGAGCGACCTGCAGCGACGCCGCTTTCGCCAGCTGATTCGACTTGCCTTCGACGAAATTGCCGAAGATAAAGGCACTGTTCAGGTTGTTCGGCACTTGTTTGCGCGCCGGCCCCGCCTTGCGGGGAGGGGCCGCCGGCCTCGCCTGGGCCGCCTCGGCGGTGCGTGAACCGATCTCCAATACCACACTGGGAACGGAGTCGCGGTTCTGTTCCGACACGACCTCCTCGATCTTCCCGATGAAGTGCTGCTTCACCCAGTCGAGAACGAACCGGTTCGGCGCCAAAAGGCGCAACTCCCCTCCGTCCTCCACAGCTTGTAAGGGCCTGATCCAGGTGTTGAACTGTTGAGGAGGAAGTTCGCCTTCAAGCTTGCTGATACAATGACTCCAGAGCACGCTCATCGGGGATGTCCTTGGAAACTGGTAGGGGCGGGCTGACCCGGAAGGGGAGTCTATTCTACCGGAAAACGAACCCGCGCCCAGATTCTTGACGGAGCATGGACCACGCCTTATAGTTGCCCTCTTTTTATTTTTGCCGCCCCGACCTCGAGCAGGACAGATCATGAAAAGAACTTATCAACCGAGCAAGATCAAGCGTGTGCGCACCCACGGCTTCCGCGCCCGCATGAAGACCCGCGGCGGCCGCGCCGTCCTCAGTGCCCGGCGCGCAAAAGGGCGCAAAAAGCTTTCGGTCTGATGGAACGGCCCGTTCCCGGCCATGGGTACGGGTTTCCCAAATCCCGCCGCTTGACCAGCGCCGTAGAGTTCCGTTTCGTATTCGAAGATGCCTGCCGCTCCTCGGATCCATGGCTCACGGTGCTGGCTCGCCCCAACAACCGGGCCCATGCACGTTTAGGCCTCGCCCTCTCCCGCAAGCAGATTCGAAAAGCGGTCGATCGTAACCGGATCAAGCGGCTGGTTCGCGAATCGTTCCGTCTTCGCCAGGCAGAGCTCGGTGCCGTTGATTATGTCGTCATGGCCCGCTCCCCGGCAACCGCCGCGAGCTCCGCCATCCTGCTACGCGCCCTGGAAAAACACTGGCTCAGACTGACCCGACGATGCAGCGCATCCTCATCGCCCTGATCAGGCTTTACCAATACCTGCTCAGCCCCTGGCTCGGCCACCATTGCCGGTTCTTCCCCACCTGCTCGAATTATGCCATAGACGCCATCGAGCGCTTTGGCGCGATACGCGGGGCATACCTTACAATAAGGCGGCTCATGAGGTGCCACCCCTGGCATCATGGCGGCATCGATCCGGTCCCGGAAAAACTTGGAAAACAATAATGGATAACCTACGGTTTGTGCTCTTTGTCTTTTTCGTATTCCTGAGCTTCCTGCTATGGGAACAGTGGCAGATCGACTATGGCCCGAAGCCCCCGGCCATGGCCCAGAGCGACAGCGCTACCCCCCGCCCGGCGGGGGATCTGCCGCAACGGCCGAATGACGAGGAGACCGTCGCTTCGGTGCGCAGCGACGCGCCGACACAGGAAGCCAGCCAGCGTATTCGGGTCCTCACCGACGTCCTCAGCCTCGAAATCGACACCCGCGGCGGCGACCTGCGCCAGCTCGATCTGCTGAACTACCCCGTCAGCAAGGACCAGCCGAACCACCCCGTGCGGCTGTTTACCGACCAGGGCGATATCTTCATCGCCCAGAGCGGCTTCATCGGCGCCGCCCAACAGGCGCCCACCCATCACAGCATGTGGCGCGCGGAAGCCACCGAATACCGCCTGCAAGAGGGCCAGGACGTGCTGCGCGTACCCCTCACCTGGACCAATGGCCAGGGCGTGACGGTGACCAAGACTTACATCCTCCGGCGCGGCAGCTATCTGATCGACATGGAGCAAACGATCGACAACCGCTCAGACTCGAACTGGACGGGCCGCCAATACATACAGCTCCAGCGCAAGGAGCCGACCAGCACGCAGGAAGACTCTCAATTCATCCGCACCTATACCGGTGGCGTCCTGCATACGGCGGACAAAAGCTACGAGAAGATCGCCTTCAAGGACATGGCGACCAGCAACCTGGACGTGAAATCCCGCCAAGGCTGGATCGCGATGATCCAGCATTATTTCCTCGCCGCCTGGGTTCCACCCGGCGAAGACGAATCGACCTTCTACACCAAGGCCCTCGCCGACCGCGTGTTCGTGATCGGCGCCTACTCGCCCCAGGCCGAGGTCCCGGCAGGAAGCAGCCAGACGCTCAGAGCCCGGCTGTTCGCCGGTCCCAAGCTGCAGCACGTGCTGGAAAGCATCGCGCCCGGCCTCGAACTGACCGCGGACTTCGGCATCCTGACCGTCATCGCCAAGCCCATCTATTGGTTGCTAGAGACATTCCACGGCTATTTCAACAACTGGGGCTGGGCCATCATCTTCGTAACCCTGGTCATCAAGGCGTTGTTCTTCAAACTTTCCGAAGCCAGCTACCGGTCCATGGCCAACATGCGGAAGCTGCAACCCAAACTGGCGGAGCTGAAGGAACGCTACGGCGAGGACCGCCAACGCTACAACCAGGCAATGATGGAGCTATACCGCAAAGAGAAGGTCAACCCGCTCGGCGGCTGCCTCCCGATCCTGGTTCAGATCCCGGTATTCATTTCGCTATACTGGGTACTGGTCGAAAGCGTGGATCTGCGCCAGGCGCCATTCATGCTCTGGCTGGACGACCTTTCGTCCAAAGACCCTTACTTCGTCCTGCCGCTGATCATGGGCGTCTCCATGTTCATTCAGCAACGGCTGAACCCGCCACCGACTGACCCGATCCAGGCGCGGGTGATGCAGTTCTTTCCGCTGATCTTCACAGTGTTCTTCCTGTTTTTCCCCTCGGGGCTGGTCCTGTACTGGGTAGTCAACAACATTCTGTCGATCGTCCAGCAGTGGTACATCACCCGCCAGATCGAGAAGACCGCTGCCGCCAGGACCTGAGCCACGGCCGGCGATGACGGCTCCCGAGCGTGACACCATTGCCGCGATCGCCACGCCGCCCGGCAAGGGCGGCGTCGGCATCGTCCGCATCTCCGGTAGCGATCTGGGACCTATCCTCGGCGCCCTGCTCGGCCGCCCGCCGCGTCCCCGCCACGCCGAATTCCGCCGTTTCCGGGATGCCGCCGGCCGCACCATCGACAGGGGCATCGTATTGTATTTTCCCGCGCCCAGCTCGTTCACCGGCGAAAACGTCCTCGAACTGCACGGCCACGGCGGCCCAGTGGTCCTGGACATTCTGCTGCGGCGCGCGCTAGAGCTGGGATGCCGGCTCGCCCGCCCAGGGGAGTTTTCTGAACGCGCCTACCTGAACGGAAAGCTGGACCTCGCGCAGGCCGAGGCCATCGCCGACCTGATCGACAGCAGCACGGAGGAAGCCGCCCGCTCTGCCCAGCGCTCGCTCCAGGGCGAATTTTCCGCTCACATCCATCACCTGCAGGAACGCCTCGTCCGCCTCCGCACCCACGTCGAAGCGACCATTGACTTCAGCGGCGAAGACATCGACCTGCTGGAAAACGCCGCGCTCGGCCATGAGATCGGCGGACTGCTGGATGAACTCGACACCATCGACACCAAGGCGCACCAAGGTGCACTGCTGCGCGAGGGGTTCACTGCAGTAATCGCAGGACGTCCCAATGCCGGCAAATCCAGTTTGCTCAATGCACTGTCCGGCCGCGACCTGGCGATCGTGACCGAGATTCCCGGTACCACCCGCGACCTCCTCCGCGAGTCGCTACAGCTTGGCGGCCTCCCCCTGCATGTCGTCGACACCGCCGGGCTCCGCGACAGCGAGGACCCGATCGAACGCGAAGGTATCCGGCGCGCCCGGGATGCACTCGCCAACGCCGACTGCATCCTGCTGGTCAGCGACGCCCGCCACGCCGAAGCCAGCGACGCACTGCTGGCGGACCTGCCGGAAACCATCCCGCTCATCCGGATCTTCAACAAGATCGACCTGACGGGAGTGCCGGCATCCCTGACGATAGACCGGGAGACCACCGTGGTCCATCTTTCCGCCCGCACCGGCGAAGGTATCGACCTGCTGAGGCAGGAGATCATCCGTCGCGCGGGTTATGAGAAAGGCACCGAAGGGGTATTCAGCGCCCGCCGACGGCATCTGGACGCTATCCAAAGAGCCCGCGCCGCTTTGGCCAACGCCCACCTGTACCTGCACACCAAAACTGCCGAACTCCTGGCCGAAGAACTCCACACCGCCCAAAAAGCGCTGGGCGAAATCACCGGTGAATTCACCAATGAGGACTTGCTGAGCCGGATATTTTCGAGTTTCTGTATCGGCAAGTAGCAACTATTCCGCAGGCGTCCGAAGAACGCCAATAGCTAATTGAAATAATTGAACTTCATTGATCGCGTGTTCCGAAGAAGTCTTGCATTTTCCATCGGAATCCGCTCAAATTGTTCCCATATTTGTTCCCATTATCGGCCAATATGTTCCCACTCTTGGGGATATTTGTTCCCACACATGCTGCCATAAATTCCAAATGAATGGATGGCGGGGGAGCATATGGAATAAAGGAGTTTAGAATCATGGCCTTGACGGATACCCGGCTGCGCAACTTCAAGCCGGGCGAGAAGCCATACTGCGAATCGGACGGGGGTGGGCTGTATATCGAAGTCCTGCCGACCGGCAAAAGGCGATGGGGCCTCAAGTATCGTGCACAAAGCAGGAAGCAGGAGACCGTTCGGCTCGGCGACTACCCAGCTTATACCTTGGCCGAGGCGCGGGTGTGGCGGGACGATGGCAAGGCGCTGGTCGAGCGCGGTCTTTCCCCCATGGCGATCAAGCGCGGCGATCCGATTCCGCCGGATGTTCCGCCCCTCGTCAAGGAAATGACGGAAACCTTCATCGGCAGATGATGCCTGAAAACGCGGGAAATCGCCAAAGCAAGGGATGAAGCGGCGCGGGAAGCCGATACCGTGGGGTCTTTCGCCCGGCGCTGGTATGCCGAGATTGCGGAACCTGCGAACCGCAACCCCCGCAACATCCAGCGCATCCTGGAGAAAGACGTGATTCCGGCCATCGGAGCGAAATTGCTGGCCGAGGTGACGCCCGACGACATTCTCATGGTCACCGACCGGATCAAGCATCGCGGAGCCGACCAGATGGCGCTGCAAACCCGCAACGTGCTCAAACGCCTGTTCGCCTCCGCCATCGCCCGGCAAAAGACCCAGTTCAATCCGGCCGCCGCCATCGAAGCGAAGCTCATCGCCCAGGCGAGGAGCCGGGATGTGGCCTTGAGCGCGGATGAAATCGCAAACTGATGCGGGCCATCTACCGATCCAGCATGAGGCGGGCGCACAAGTTGGCGCTGCATCTGCTGATTCTCTGCATGGTGCGGAAATCCGAACTGATCGAAGCCCGCTGGGATGAAATCGACTTTACGCGCGCCGAGTGGGCCATCCCTGGAAGCCGCATGAAGAAGGACAAGCCGCACCTGGTGCCTCTCTCTCGCCAGGCGCTGGCGATGTTCGAAGAATTGCGCGATCTGGCAAGCGGTTCGGAATGGGTCTTCCCCAGCCGCGGCGATTTGAAACGGCCGATTGCGAAGAGCACGCTGAACGTCGCGGTGCGGGCCTGGGAAATCGACGTGCGCGACTTCGTCATCCACGACTTCCGGCGCACGGCATCCACGCACCTCCACGAGCAAGGCTTCCATTCGGACTGGATCGAAAAGGCGCTCGCCCACGAGCAAAAGGGGGTGCGGGGCGTCTACAACCGTGCGGAGTATCTCGCCCAGCGGCGCCAGATGTTGCAATGGTGGGCCGACTTCGTAGATGCCCAAATCGAGGAAGGGCGCGGCAAGGTCATCATCGGGCCTTTCGGCAAAGCTTACCGGTCGGGGACGTGACAGACCAGTCGCTGGCTCACCCCATGAGCCCGCAACCGGCAGACAATGCGTCCATGCTAGACTGGATCGCCTTTCTTCTCGTGCTGGCCTTGATCGCCATCAAGCCCTGGGTGCTCGCGATCGTCGTGCCCTTGGCATTGTTGTTCTGGTGGCACTTGCGCATTTCCCCGCCGCCCGCTGAAAAATCCCCCGAGCCGGAGACACGCACTGCCGACGGCCGCTTTGCGCTGCTCAACAAAGACTGGGTGGGCGAAGTGGTGAACGCCATCGACGACCCGGAAATTCCCGAAATCATCCGCCGCCACGGCGCGCGCTTTCGCAACCCGGCGCGCTATGTGATCGTATGGCGGCGATGGAGAGCTGTTGGATTTGTGTCATCTCAAGTGAAGACAAGGCCATCATGAACACTTCGCGCATTCCCTGGCGCCCCTTTCTTCGCCACCGCTTCCGCGCCCATGCGCAAGGCTGGCTGTGCCTCGCCGTCGGGACTCACTGGCTACTATGCCGATCTCTACGCCCACGAGCCGTTGTGGGCCGTGCTGCCGGCCTCCTTCATCGCTGCCTTCTTCGTCGTCTCGGTCATGGTCGCCGGGGGCGCTGTCTTACGCTTTCCGTGGTGGTTTTTGGCGCCTATGACCCTCGTTTCAATGGCCTGCGAAGGGGCTTTGCGAGGCTTTGGCAGCGGCCGTAGCGGCGTGTGCGCCAGCCCGCCGAGCGTGTCTTGAGCAATCCTTTCGCGCTGTGGCAGGGCTGGAGTGATCTGGCAAGAGTTTTCCGGACACAAGGTCAGGCAGCTTTTCGGTGCAGTGTGTCGAACTCGGCAGGAGTTCGATAACCGAGTGTCGAATGCTTGCGCTGCCGGTTATAAAACACTTCGATGTACTCGAAGATCTCTTGCTTGGCTTGCTCCCGGGTCTCGAAACGGCGCTGATGGATCAGCTCCGTTTGGAGGGTAGGGAAGAAGCTCTCGGCCGGTGCGTTGTCCCAGCAGTTGCCCTTGCGGCTCATGCTGCAGACGTAGCCCTGGTCCTTCAGCAGCGCATGGAAGCGGCCTGAGGCGTACTGGCTGCCGCGATCCGAATGCACCAGCAGGCCCTTGCCGGGCCGGCGGCGCCAGCGGGCCATCTGCAGGGCATCTAGACCTAAATCCGCCGTCATCCAGGCCGACAGGGCCCAGCCCACCACCTGGCGCGAGAACCGGTCCAGAAACACCGCCAGGTAGAGCCAGCCTTCGCCGGTGGCCCCATAGGTGATGTCGCCCACATCGGCCCGATCCGGCTCGGCCACCTGAAACTGCCGATTCAGATGGTTGGGCGCCACCGGCAGGCTGGGGTTCGCGTTCGTGGTCGCCCGAAACCGCCGGCGGGTCTTGCAGCGCAGCCCCTGCTGGCGCATCAGGCGGCCGATCCGGGCACGACTGACCCGCTGCCCCTGCGGGTCCAACGCGTCCTGGATCCGCCGCGTTCCGTAGGTTTGGCGACTGTCCTCGAAGGCCTGCTTGATCTTGCCCGAAAGCTGGCGATCGGCGTGCTTACGGGCACTCTCGGGCCGGCTGAGCCATTCGTAGAAACCGCTCCGGGAGACCCCGAATACCCGACACATGCAATTCACCGAAAAGACGTCTTGGTGCTCTTGGATAAAGGCGTACTTCACGTGGCATTTTTCGCGAAGTACGCCGCCGCCTTCCTAAGAAACTCCGGCGGCGGGCTCAGGGGCGGCACCGGGTTCGAGGTGGTAGCCGAGCTCCTTGGCCCGCCGGGTGAGACTTTTCAGGACCCGTTCCCGATAGCGTTCCTCGTAGTGGTCCGCGCCTGGATCCTGGTAGTCCATGCCGTGGCGCAATGCGTTGTAGAACAGCACCGCCAGCTTGCGGGCGGTGGCTGTAACCGCCTTGGCCTTGCCGATCCGCGCCGCCAGGCGGCGGTAGAAGGCACCCAGGGCGGTCTGGGTCTTGCCCACGTTCACGGCGGCCAGCCGAAGCAGGGCGCTGGCGCGGTTCTTCGAGCGCCGGGTATGGGCGGAGAGCAGTTTGCCGCCGGAGACCTTGTTGCCTGGCGCGAGGCACAGCCAGGAGGCGAAGTGCTGGGCGGTCGGCCATCGTGATAGATCGGTGCCGCACTCGCTGACCATCTTCAAGGCCAGATACGGACCGAAGCCGTGAATCCGGGTCAGGTCGGTGCCGATCACAGCCTACAGGGCCTTTCGCACATCGAAGGCGGGCTCGTTGACCTGGCGGGTCCGGTGCCGCGCAGGAGCTGGCGTCCCGTCCGGCGGTGGATCGGCCCGAAGGCGGGAGAGCAGTGCCTCGATCTCGCGGTCACACGCAACGACATGTCCCTGGTAGGCATCGTACAGTGCTACCGCTTGCCCGAGGGCGAACAGGTGCTCAGGGCGGTAGTGCCCGCGTAGGGCCTGCTCGATGGTCTCGGCGGAAGCCTTACAGCGGAGGTCGCGGTAGCTCGCCAGCACGGCAGGATCCCGGGTCCCTGCCAGGATCGCCCGGATGATCCGCATTCCGGTCACGCCGGTGATATCCGACACCACGTGCTGCAATTGCAGGTTCATCTGCGTCAACGCCTTCTGCATGTGCTGAATGTGGGCCGCCGCGTAGTCCAGAAGCCGCTCCCGCTGGCGCAGGTAGGCCCGTAAGGCCGCGATATTGGCCGGGGGATGGAAGCTGGCCCGCAGCAGCCCGTAGGCATGCAACTGCTGGAGCCACGGGGCATCGTTTACATCCGTCTTGCGGCCGTGCACGTGCTTGACATCCCGCGCGTTGACCACGAACACCTCCAGGCCTCGCGACTCCAACACCTCAAACAGCGGGATCCAGTACACGCCGGTGGATTCCATGGCCACGGTCTCGATGCCGCAGGCCACCAGCCAGTCAGCCAACCGGTGGAGGTCGCCGGTGAAGCTCTGGAAGCTGCGCACCGGCTCGGAGTCGCGCTGTGGGGACACCGCTGCCACGTGGAATTGGGAACCCACGTCGATGCCGGCGGCATCCGGGTTGATCGTCATCAGTCGTTCGGGAAAACGCCGCGCTTTCGGTTTTGATTTGTCCATGACCTTGCCCTCGGAAAGATGGGCCGGGGCGGGGACGGCGGAACTATCACCTTCCTAACCGGGATCTCCCGAGGGCGTCACCACACGCAAATCCGCCACAGTCCCTGGGCCATGTTTTTTTAACGGGGCCGAAACCACCAAAAAGCGGACGGCCGCTGCTCCCGGCGATGCCCACAGTGTACGCCGGAGCAGAGTTTCTGGCCCTACAAAAGGGGGAGCCGACGCGCCCTCGTGGAAAGTTTTTTAGGATGTCGCGCTCCTCCTTCCAAATCGACACCTCCCGACGCAGCCGCTTCAATTCCTCGTAAAGATGCTCCGAATTCACCGTCTCCTGATTCGGCTGAGGCTTCCCGTGATACTGCCGAACCCAGCCGTACAAGGTATCCTTGCTGACCCCCAACTCCCGGGCGGTCTGCGCCAGCGGGCGCTTCGACTCCACCGCCAACTTCACCGCCGATTCCTTGAACTCCGCGGTGTAACTCTTCGCTTGCTTTCTCTCACTCATCTCAACACACAACCTCGATCTCTCTATGATCTCATTTCAGGTTGTGTGTCCGGGATAGTCTAGCCAGGTCAAAGAGACTTCTGTTTCACAAATCAACGCAACGGCGCGGCTTTGCGCCATTCCACAAGCTTCTGCATCGAGCCGCCCGCATCAATATTCCATCGCATCGATCGCCACCGCCTTCCCTGTGCCAAGGATTGCATTGAACGGCGCGACGAACCGCTGAGCCTCGCTCCGCACGAACTCTTCGAACGCCGTGGCCGTCGCCGACAAGCGCTTGCCCGCCCGGTGCACGATGTACCACTGCCGCATGATCGGAAATGCCTCCACATCCAGCACCACCACCCGGCGATCGGCGAGTTCGCGCTCGACGGTATGTATCGAAACCAGTCCCAGCCCCAGGCCGACTTCCACTCCCTGCTTGATGGCACCGTTGGTGTTCATTTCCATACTGGCGACAACCCGCACCCCTCGTTCGGCCAAGAACCGCTCGACCGCATTCCGGGTGCCCGATCCCTGTTCGCGCATCAGAAACGTCTCGTTACGCAAATCCTCCAGACGTATGCCTTTTTCGCCGACGCGCGGATGATCTGCCGGCGCAATGATGACCAAGGGGTTGTCCATGAAAGCTTCGGCCACGAGGTCCATGTCGTCCGGTGGACGCCCCATCAGCACCGTATCCACTTCATTGTCTTCAAGCATCCGTAGCAACCCCTTACGGTTGGTCACCTTGAAGTTCACCCGCACCTTCGGATAGCGCTTGCAGAAGTCTGCCAATAGGCGGATGGCGAAATAATGCACCGTGCTCGCCACCGCGACGACCAGCCGCCCTCCCTCCATCCCCTTCAACTCCTCGATGAGCTGCTCGGCTTCGTCGAGCTGCAGCGAAATCTGCCGACTCAACCGATACAGCTCCTCACCGGCACGGGTGAGGAAGATCTTTTTTCCCAACCGCTCGAACAGCGGCAGCCCTATGCTTTCCTCGAACTGCTTGATCTGCATCGAAACGGCGGGCTGCGTCAGATAAAGCTCTTCCGCTGCGCGCGTGAAACTCAGTCGCCGCGCAACCCTCTCGAAGACCTTCAACTGCCGGAGAGTGATGTTCATGGATAACGTTTATTTATTATCTTGTTAAAATTGATTGATTTTCCCTTATCCTGAATTGCCCATAAATTAAGCGGCCCTGCATCGCGCCGGCCGTTTCAGTGCGGCATGCCATAGGCTGCCGCACCGGTTCATTAAGGCGTGACAAGATGGAATTTACTGAGGGATAATACATTGTTTCAGAATTTTCCACTCATCCCAGCGAGCAGACAATATTGGAGGAGGAGACCGACATGAGGACGCGACGAGAACTCGCCAACGCCATACGGGCCTTGAGCATGGATGCCGTGCAGAAGGCCAATTCGGGCCATCCTGGGGCGCCGATGGGGATGGCGGACATTGCCGAGGTCCTGTGGAACGACTACCTGCGCCACAACCCGGCCAACCCGAAGTGGCCCGACCGTGACCGCTTCGTGTTGTCCAACGGCCACGGCTCGATGCTGATCTATTCCCTGCTGCACCTGACCGGCTACGATCTGCCCATCGAGGAACTGCAGAACTTCCGTCAGCTCCACTCCAAGACCCCCGGCCATCCCGAATACGGCTACACCCCCGGGGTGGAGACCACCACGGGCCCGCTGGGCCAGGGCATCACCAACGCCGTCGGCATGGCTCTGGCCGAGCGCACGCTCGCCGGCCAGTTCAACCGGCCCGGCCATGCCATCGTCGACCATTACACCTACGTCTTCCTGGGGGACGGCTGCCTGATGGAGGGCATCTCCCACGAAGCCTGCTCGCTGGCCGGCTCCATGAAGCTGGGCAAGCTGATCGCCTTCTACGATGACAACAACATCTCCATCGACGGCGAGGTCCGCGGTCACGGCGGCGTGCCCGGCTGGTTCATGGACGATACGCCCAAGCGCTTGAGGCTTACGCGCTGGCACGTGATCCCCAAGGTCGACGGGCATGATCCGGACGCCGTGAAGGCGGCCATCGAGGAAGCCCGTGCGGTCACCGACAAGCCCTCTTTGATCTGCTGCCAGACCATCATCGGCTGGGGCTCGCCCAACAAGCAGGGCAAGGAAGACTGCCACGGCGCCGCCCTCGGCACCGATGAAGTCGCCTTGACCCGCGAGAACATCGGCTGGCCGTATCCGCCTTTCGAAATCCCGGCCGACATCTACGAGGCCTGGGACGCGCGCGAGACCGGTGCCAAGGCGGAAAGTCAGTGGAACGACCGCTTCGAAAACTACCGCCGCGAATTCCCCGAGCTGGCCGCCGAGTTCGAGCGCCGCATGGCGGGCGAGCTGCCGCGGGACTGGGCGGAGAAATCCGCCGCCTTCGTGGCCCAGGTGAATGCGAAGGCCGAGACCATCGCCAGCCGTAAGGCCTCCCAGAACGCCTTGAACGGCTTCGGGCCGCTCTTGCCGGAGCTCATGGGCGGCTCGGCCGACCTCGCCGGCTCCAACCTGACCCTGTGGTCCGGCTGCAAAAACGTCAATGCGCCCCCCTGCGACGGCAATTATGTCTATTACGGCGTGCGCGAATTCGGCATGTCGGCGATCATGAACGGCATCGCCCTGCACGGCGGCTTCCGTCCCTATGGCGGAACCTTCCTGATGTTCTCCGAATACGCCCGCAATGCGCTGCGCATGTCGGCCCTGATGCAGATCCCGGTGATCTATGTCTACACCCACGACTCCATCGGTCTGGGCGAGGACGGCCCCACCCATCAGCCGGTCGAGCAGACCGCCACCTTGCGCCTGATTCCCCGCATGCAGGTCTGGCGGCCGTGCGACGCGGTGGAGTCGGCGGTGGCCTGGAAGTGCGCGATCGAGCGCAAGGACGGCCCTTCCAGCCTGATCTTCTCGCGCCAGAACCTGCCGCACATGCCCCGCACGCCGGAGCAGATCGCCGCGATCCCCCGGGGCGGCTATGTCCTGGTCGACTGCGCCGGCACCCCCGACCTCATCCTGCTGGCCACCGGCTCGGAGGTCGAGCTGGCGGTGAAGGCGGCCGAGGCCCTGACCGCCAAGGGCAAACAGGTGCGGGTGGTGTCGATGGCCTCCACCAACGTGTTCGATGCCCAGGAGCAGGCGTATCGTGACAGCGTGCTGCCGCCCGCCGTGACCCGCCGCCTCGCCATCGAGGCCGGTGTCAGCGACGGCTGGTGGAAATACGTCGGCAGCCATGGCAAAGTTATCGGCCTGGACCGCTTCGGCGAATCCGCACCGGCCGGCCTGCTGTTCAAGACCTTCGGCTTCACCGTCGACAACGTGGTCGCGCAGGCCGAGCCTTGTTTAACCTCAGCCCGAGGGCATCCCATGGCATTGATCTCCCTGCGTCAACTGTTGGACCATGCCGCCGAGCACGGCTTAAGCCTGCCGGCGTTCAACGTCAACAACATGGAGCAAATCAAGGCCATCATGGAAGCCGCCGCCGCCGTGGACGCCCCGGTGATCCTGCAGGGCTCGGCCGGCGCCAGAACCTATGCCGGCGAGCCGTTCCTGCGCCATCTGGTGCTGGCCGCCATCGAGATGTATCCGCACCTCCCGGTGTGCATGCACCAGGATCACGGGGCCTCCCCGGCGGTGTGCATCCGCTCCATCCAGTCCGGCTTCAGTTCGGTGATGATGGACGGCTCTTTGCTGGAGGACATGAAAACCCCGGCCAGCTATGCGTACAATGTCGAGACCACCCGCAAGGTGGTCGAGATGGCGCATGCCTGCGGGGTGTCGGTGGAAGGTGAGCTCGGCTGGCCTGGGCTCGCTGGAAACCGGCCGAGCAGGGGAAGAAGACGGTCACGGCGCGGAAGGCGAGCTGGACCCCTGCCTGCTGACCGATCCGGACGAGGCGGCGGATTTCGTCCGTCAGACCCAGGTCGATGCCCTGGCGATCGCCATCGGCACCAGCCACGGCGCCTACAAGTTCACCGCAAACCCACCGGGCAGGTGCGCGGATCGACCGGGTCAAGGCGATCCACCAGCGGATTCCCACCATCCATCTGGTGATGCACGGCTCGTCCTCGGTCCCCGAGGACTGGGCGCAGATGATCAACGACTACGGCGGCGACATCGGCCAGACCTACGGTGTGCCGGTCGAGGAGATCGTCGAGGGTATCCGCCATGGCGTCCGCAAGGTCAACATCGATACCGACCTGCGGGATCGCCTCCTATGGCGCCATGCGCAAGTTCATGGTCGAGGACATCGAAGAACTTCGACCCGCGCAAGCTCTACAAGGGCGCAAACCGCCATGACCGCGATCTGCCGGGCCCGCTACGAGGCGGATCGGCGCCGCCGGCCAGGCCGCCAAGATCAAGCCCCTGCGCCTGGAAGACATGAGCTTGGCGTATGCCCAGGGCAAACTCGATCCGATCGTCCGCTAGCGCGGCGGGTCGGACGGACACCGGGGAGGGCGGGCGCGGAAGCGTCCGGCAACGGAAACGCGAGCGATGCAATTGGAAAACAGGGGCGATTCGAAACCCGCCCCGCCGAACTTTTATACCCACTGACAAGGACTTAATGGGGAAACCACGTGAAGAAACCGTTCTCGACTCACACCGTGTTCGCAGCCCTGCTGCTGGCCGCCCCGCTCGCGGGCGCCGCCGATTATCCGCCCGACTTCCAGCCGTCGGTGATCTATCGGGATCCCAGCCTGCCGGCCAGCCCCCGGCCCCCGCAGCCGCGCCGGCACGCCCAAGTCGCCGGCGGACTGACGCCCCGGCACCGGCCGCCGCCCCGGCCAAGACCGAGGCCGCCCCCGAAGCCCAGGCCGCGCCCGCCGCGCCAAACCCGCCCCCGACACCGCCGTCGGATTATTACCTGTTCGGCGGCGTAGTCGCGGTCCTGATCGGCTTCGTGCTCTGGAGCAGCCGCCGTCCGGCCGCCGCCACATCCGGCCGCGGCGCCCGCGGCGACCGTGCAAAAGTCGGCCGCCAGCGGCACCGGCGTCGCCCGCTACCTGCAGGCCCAAGGGCTCGTGGCCGGCCCCGAAACCGGGGTCGCCAAATACCAAGACGCTGCCGGAACCCGTCCGCACCACCGAAACCGGCGTGGCCAAATACCTCAAAAACCTGCCGCCATGCCCGAAGTGGCCGCCGCGGCCGAAACCGGGCGTCGCCAAGTACATCAAGAACCTGCCCAAGCCCGCCGTCGTGGCTACGGGCGAAACCGGCGTCACCAAATACCTGAAAAGCCTCAACGGCTGACCCCCTGAAAGGGGGGGGCGCATTGACAGCAGCCCCCTCACTCTTTACAGTGAGGAAATTGTGCATTCAGCAAAACCCCATAACTCTTAAGGCTTCACCCGACTTTTTCTCTCTACTTTTTGATCGGAGGAGATCCCATGGCAAGACCATTGATTCAGCTCGCACTGGACACGCTGGACATCCCGCAGACGTTGAAGCTCGCAAGCCTCACCGCACCCTATATCGATATCTTCGAGATCGGTACCCCCAGCATCAAATACAATGGCATCGCCCTGGTGAAGGAGTTCAAAAAGCGCTTCCCCAACAAACTGCTCCTGGTCGACCTCAAGACCATGGACGCCGGTGAATACGAAGCCACCCCCTTCTTCGCCGCCGGCGCCGACATCACCACCGTCCTCGGCGTCGCCGGACTGGCCACCATCAAGGGCGTCATCAACGCCGCCAACAAACACAACGCCGAAGTCCAGGTCGACCTGATCAACGTCCCCGACAAGGCCGCCTGCGCCCGTGAGTCCGCCAAGGCCGGCGCCCAGATCGTCGGCATCCACACCGGCCTCGACGCCCAGGCCGCCGGCCAGACCCCCTTCGCCGACCTCCAGGCCATCGCCAAGCTCGGCCTCCCCGTCCGCATCTCCGTCGCCGGCGGCATCAAAGCCTCCACCGCACAGCAGGTCGTCAAAACCGGCGCCAACATCATCGTCGTCGGAGCCGCCATCTACGGCGCCGCTTCCCCCGCCGATGCCGCGCGCGAAATCTACGAACAGGTCGTCGCCGCTGCCGCCTAATCGGGACTTGCGCATGCATCAGAAACTGATCATAGACAAAATCTCCGGCATCCTCGCCGCCACCGATGCCGGCTATGATGCAAAACTGACTGCCATGCTCGACCAGGCCTCCCGCATCTTCGTCGCGGGGGCCGGCCGGTCGGGGCTGGTCGCCAAGTTCTTCGCCATGCGCCTCATGCACGGCGGCTATGACGTCTTCGTCGTCGGCGAAATCGTCACCCCCAGCATCCGCAAGGGCGACTTGCTGATCGTGATCTCCGGCTCCGGTGAAACCGAAACCATGCTCGCCTTCACCAAAAAAGCCAAGGAGCAGGGCGCCACCATCGCCCTCATCTCCACACGCGACAGCTCCTCACTCGGCGACCTCGCCGACACCATCTTCCGCATCGGCTCCCCCGAGCTCTTCGGAAAAGTCGTCGGCATGCCCATGGGCACCGTCTTCGAGCTCTCCACCCTCCTCTTCCTCGAGGCCACCATCTCGCACATCATCCACGAGAAAGGCATCCCCGAAGAAGAAATGAGAACTCGACACGCTAACCTGGAATAAGAAGAAGGCAAAGCCTGTGGCAGCCCTCCCTTCTGCCCAGGCTCTTGCCCTTCCTATGGACCCAGCGCTCGACGCCACGGACTCGAACCGAATCCGAGCGGCCAGAGGCGGGCAACGATGTCAGGGTAAAGGCCAGCAGAGCACAGCATCGATTAAGATGCCACCGTATGAAGCCCGTATAGGAAAATAGGATCCCGACCGGGAGACATTTTCGTGATCGCTGGTAGCACCCGATACTTTAAAAAAATCTTTAGGAGTCCACCATGTCAAAAAATCTGCTTGACCAACTCCGCGAAGTCACTATCGTCGTCGCCGATACCGGAGACATCGAAGCGATCGAGAAATTCAAGCCACGTGATGCGACCACCAATCCCTCGCTTATCACCGCTGCAGCCCAAATGCCGCAATACCAGGATATTGTCGACGACACCCTGAAAGGTGCGCGGCAGACCCTGGGTCCTGGCGCTTCGGCCGCCCAGGTGGCAAATCTCGCTTTCGACCGTCTGGCCGTTTCTTTCGGCTTGAAGATCCTGCAGATCATCGAAGGCCGCGTTTCTACCGAAGTGGATGCCCGCCTCTCCTACGACACCGAGGGCACCATCGAGAAGGCGCGCGAGATCATCAAGCAATACGAAGCTGCCGGCGTGTCCAAAGAACGCGTCCTGATCAAGATCGCCGCGACTTGGGAAGGCATCGAGGCCGCCGCCGTGCTGGAAAAGGAAGGCATCCACTGCAACCTGACCCTGTTGTTCGGTCTGCACCAGGCCATCGCCTGCGCCGAAAACGGCATCACCCTGATCTCGCCCTTCGTCGGCCGCATTCTCGACTGGTATAAGAAAGACACCGGCCGCGAATCCTATGCTCCGCATGAAGATCCAGGCGTCCTGTCCGTGACCCAGATCTACAACTACTACAAGAAGTTCGGTTACAAGACCGAAGTCATGGGCGCCAGCTTCCGCAACATCGGCGAAATCACCGAACTGGCCGGCTGCGACCTGCTGACCATCGCACCCTCACTGCTGGCCGAACTGCAGGCCACCGAAGGCGAACTACCGCGCAAGCTCGATCCCGCCAAGGCGAAGGACTACCCGATCGAGAAGATCCACGTCAACAAATATACTTTCGACAAGATGCATGCGGAAAACCGCATGGCCACCGAGAAGCTGGAAGAGGGCATCCAAGGCTTTACCAAGGCACTTGAACAGTTGGAGAAGTTGCTGGCCGATCGGCTGGTCCATCTGGAAGCGGCATGAGGTGACAGGCCGTCGCGTCGGAACACTCATCGCGACGGCCTGCTCATCCCGAAACCCACTGCCCATCCCTTGAGTCGCCGCCAAAGCTTTCCGCAATCGGCATCATCCCTGATTCCGTTTTTTTCCCAATGACATAAGGAGATCTATCATGCCTTCGCGACGAGAACTCGCCAACGCCATACGGGCCTTGAGCATGGATGCCGTGCAGAAGGCCAATTCGGGCCATCCTGGGGCGCCGATGGGGATGGCGGACATTGCCGAGGTCCTGTGGAACGACTACCTGCGCCACAACCCGGCCAACCCGAAGTGGCCCGACCGTGACCGCTTCGTGTTGTCCAACGGCCACGGCTCGATGCTGATCTATTCCCTGCTGCACCTGACCGGCTACGATCTGCCCATCGAGGAACTGCAGAACTTCCGTCAGCTCCACTCCAAGACCCCCGGCCATCCCGAATACGGCTACACCCCCGGGGTGGAGACCACCACGGGCCCGCTGGGCCAGGGCATCACCAACGCCGTCGGCATGGCTCTGGCCGAGCGCACGCTCGCCGGCCAGTTCAACCGGCCCGGCCATGCCATCGTCGACCATTACACCTACGTCTTCCTGGGGGACGGCTGCCTGATGGAGGGCATCTCCCACGAAGCCTGCTCGCTGGCCGGCTCCATGAAGCTGGGCAAGCTGATCGCCTTCTACGATGACAACAACATCTCCATCGACGGCGAGGTCCGCGGTCACGGCGGCGTGCCCGGCTGGTTCATGGACGATACGCCCAAGCGCTTCGAGGCTTACGGCTGGCACGTGATCCCCAAGGTCGACGGGCATGATCCGGACGCCGTGAAGGCGGCCATCGAGGAAGCCCGTGCGGTCACCGACAAGCCCTCTTTGATCTGCTGCCAGACCATCATCGGCTGGGGCTCGCCCAACAAGCAGGGCAAGGAAGACTGCCACGGCGCCGCCCTCGGCACCGATGAAGTCGCCTTGACCCGCGAGAACATCGGCTGGCCGTATCCGCCTTTCGAAATCCCGGCCGACATCTACGAGGCCTGGGACGCGCGCGAGACCGGTGCCAAGGCGGAAAGTCAGTGGAACGACCGCTTCGAAAACTACCGCCGCGAATTCCCCGAGCTGGCCGCCGAGTTCGAGCGCCGCATGGCGGGCGAGCTGCCGCGGGACTGGGCGGAGAAATCCGCCGCCTTCGTGGCCCAGGTGAATGCGAAGGCCGAGACCATCGCCAGCCGTAAGGCCTCCCAGAACGCCTTGAACGGCTTCGGGCCGCTCTTGCCGGAGCTCATGGGCGGCTCGGCCGACCTCGCCGGCTCCAACCTGACCCTGTGGTCCGGCTGCAAAAACGTCAATGCGCCCCCCTGCGACGGCAATTATGTCTATTACGGCGTGCGCGAATTCGGCATGTCGGCGATCATGAACGGCATCGCCCTGCACGGCGGCTTCCGTCCCTATGGCGGAACCTTCCTGATGTTCTCCGAATACGCCCGCAATGCGCTGCGCATGTCGGCCCTGATGCAGATCCCGGTGATCTATGTCTACACCCACGACTCCATCGGTCTGGGCGAGGACGGCCCCACCCATCAGCCGGTCGAGCAGACCGCCACCTTGCGCCTGATTCCCCGCATGCAGGTCTGGCGGCCGTGCGACGCGGTGGAGTCGGCGGTGGCCTGGAAGTGCGCGATCGAGCGCAAGGACGGCCCTTCCAGCCTGATCTTCTCGCGCCAGAACCTGCCGCACATGCCCCGCACGCCGGAGCAGATCGCCGCGATCCCCCGGGGCGGCTATGTCCTGGTCGACTGCGCCGGCACCCCCGACCTCATCCTGCTGGCCACCGGCTCGGAGGTCGAGCTGGCGGTGAAGGCGGCCGAGGCCCTGACCGCCAAGGGCAAACAGGTGCGGGTGGTGTCGATGGCCTCCACCAACGTGTTCGATGCCCAGGAGCAGGCGTATCGTGACAGCGTGCTGCCGCCCGCCGTGACCCGCCGCCTCGCCATCGAGGCCGGTGTCAGCGACGGCTGGTGGAAATACGTCGGCAGCCATGGCAAAGTTATCGGCCTGGACCGCTTCGGCGAATCCGCACCGGCCGGCCTGCTGTTCAAGACCTTCGGCTTCACCGTCGACAACGTGGTCGCGCAGGCCGAGGCCTTGTTCTAACCTCAGCCCGAGGGCATCCCATGGCATTGATCTCCCTGCGTCAACTGTTGGACCATGCCGCCGAGCACGGCTACGGCCTGCCGGCGTTCAACGTCAACAACATGGAGCAAATCAAGGCCATCATGGAAGCCGCCGCCGCCGTGGACGCCCCGGTGATCCTGCAGGGCTCGGCCGGCGCCAGAACCTATGCCGGCGAGCCGTTCCTGCGCCATCTGGTGCTGGCCGCCATCGAGATGTATCCGCACCTCCCGGTGTGCATGCACCAGGATCACGGGGCCTCCCCGGCGGTGTGCATCCGCTCCATCCAGTCCGGCTTCAGTTCGGTGATGATGGACGGCTCTTTGCTGGAGGACATGAAAACCCCGGCCAGCTATGCGTACAATGTCGAGACCACCCGCAAGGTGGTCGAGATGGCGCATGCCTGCGGGGTGTCGGTGGAAGGTGAGCTCGGCTGCCTGGGCTCGCTGGAAACCGGCCGAGCAGGGAAGGAAGACGGTCACGGCGCGGAAGGCGAGCTGGACCCCTCGCTGCTGCTGACCGATCCGGACGAGGCGGCGGATTTCGTCCGTCAGACCCAGGTCGATGCCCTGGCGATCGCCATCGGCACCAGCCACGGCGCCTACAAGTTCACCCGCAAACCCACCGGGCAGGTGCTGCGGATCGACCGGGTCAAGGCGATCCACCAGCGGATTCCCACCATCCATCTGGTGATGCACGGCTCGTCCTCGGTCCCCGAGGACTGGGCGCAGATGATCAACGACTACGGCGGCGACATCGGCCAGACCTACGGTGTGCCGGTCGAGGAGATCGTCGAGGGTATCCGCCATGGCGTCCGCAAGGTCAACATCGATACCGACCTGCGCATCGCCTCCTATGGCGCCATGCGCAAGTTCATGGTCGAGGACAGGAAGAACTTCGACCCGCGCAAGCTCTACAAGGCCGCGCAAACCGCCATGACCGCGATCTGCCGGGCCCGCTACGAGGCGTTCGGCGCCGCCGGCCAGGCCGCCAAGATCAAGCCCCTGCGCCTGGAAGACATGAGCTTGGCGTATGCCCAGGGCAAACTCGATCCGATCGTCCGCTAGCGCGGCGGGTCGGACGGACACCGGGGAGGCGGGCGCGGAAGCGTCCGGCAACGGAAACGCGAGCGATGCAATTGGAAAACAGGGGCGATTCGAAACCCGCCCCGCCGAACTTTTATACCCACTGACAAGACTTAATGGGGGAAACCACGTGAAGAAACCGTTCTCGACTCACACCGTGTTCGCAGCCCTGCTGCTGGCCGCCCCGCTCGCGGGCGCCGCCGATTATCCGCCCGACTTCCAGCCGTCGGTGATCTATCGGGATCCCAGCCTCACCGGCCAGCCCCCGGCCCCCGCAGCCGCGCCGGCCGCCCAACCGCCGGCGGCACCGACCGCCCCGGCACCGGCCGCCGCCCCGGCCAAGACCGAGGCCGCCCCCGAAGCCCAGGCCGCGCCCGCCCCCCGCCAAACCCGCCCCCGACACCGCCTCGGATTATTACCTGTTCGGCGGCGTAGTCGCGGTCCTGATCGGCTTCGTGCTCTGGAGCAGCCGCCGTCCGGCCGCCGCCCGTCCGGCCGCGGCGCCCGCGGCACCGGCACCGGCCGCCAGCGGCACCGGCGTCGCCCGCTACCTGCAGGCCCAAGGGCTCGCGGCCGGCCCCGAAACCGGGGTCGCCAAATACCTCAAGACGCTGCCGGAACCCGTCCGCACCACCGAAACCGGCGTGGCCAAATACCTCAAAAACCTGCCGCTGCCCGAAGTGGCCGCCGCGGCCGAAACCGGGGTCGCCAAGTACATCAAGAACCTGCCCAAGCCCGCCGTCGTGGCTACGGGCGAAACCGGCGTCACCAAATACCTGAAAAGCCTCAACGGCTGACCCCCTGAAAGGGGAGGGGGCGCATTGACAGCAGCCCCCTCACTCTTTACAGTGAGGAAATTGTGCATTCAGCAAAACCCCATAACTCTTAAGGCTTCACCCGACTTTTTCTCTCTACTTTTTTGATCGGAGGAGATCCCATGGCAAGACCATTGATTCAGCTCGCACTGGACACGCTGGACATCCCGCAGACGTTGAAGCTCGCAAGCCTCACCGCACCCTATATCGATATCTTCGAGATCGGTACCCCCAGCATCAAATACAATGGCATCGCCCTGGTGAAGGAGTTCAAAAAGCGCTTCCCCAACAAACTGCTCCTGGTCGACCTCAAGACCATGGACGCCGGTGAATACGAAGCCACCCCCTTCTTCGCCGCCGGCGCCGACATCACCACCGTCCTCGGCGTCGCCGGACTGGCCACCATCAAGGGCGTCATCAACGCCGCTAACAAACACAACGCCGAAGTCCAGGTCGACCTGATCAACGTCCCCGACAAGGCCGCCTGCGCCCGTGAGTCCGCCAAGGCCGGCGCCCAGATCGTCGGCATCCACACCGGCCTCGACGCCCAGGCCGCCGGCCAGACCCCCTTCGCCGACCTCCAGGCCATCGCCAAGCTCGGCCTCCCCGTCCGCATCTCCGTCGCCGGCGGCATCAAAGCCTCCACCGCACAGCAGGTCGTCAAAACCGGCGCCAACATCATCGTCGTCGGAGCCGCCATCTACGGCGCCGCTTCCCCCGCCGATGCCGCGCGCGCGCCCATCTACGAACAGGTCGTCGCCGCTGCCGCCTAATCGGGACTTGCGCATGCATCAGAAACTGATCATAGACAAAATCTCCGGCATCCTCGCCGCCACCGATGCCGGCTATGATGCAAAACTGACTGCCATGCTCGACCAGGCCTCCCGCATCTTCGTCGCGGGGGCCGGCCGGTCGGGGCTGGTCGCCAAGTTCTTCGCCATGCGCCTCATGCACGGCGGCTATGACGTCTTCGTCGTCGGCGAAATCGTCACCCCCAGCATCCGCAAGGGCGACTTGCTGATCGTGATCTCCGGCTCCGGTGAAACCGAAACCATGCTCGCCTTCACCAAAAAAGCCAAGGAGCAGGGCGCCACCATCGCCCTCATCTCCACACGCGACAGCTCCTCACTCGGCGACCTCGCCGACACCATCTTCCGCATCGGCTCCCCCGAGCTCTTCGGAAAAGTCGTCGGCATGCCCATGGGCACCGTCTTCGAGCTCTCCACCCTCCTCTTCCTCGAGGCCACCATCTCGCACATCATCCACGAGAAAGGCATCCCCGAAGAAGAAATGAGAACTCGACACGCTAACCTGGAATAACCCCAGACCCCCGACCGAGCGAATTCCTTCGGGTCCGCTCGTGCGGCGTGTGTTCCCGGACACCCCGGCACCTTTCACCCAAGCTGCCGGGGTCTCGGTTTTTTTATCCGAGCGCCGGATCATCCCGGCGTCAACACCCTTACTTGGACACCCCACCATCACAGGCTCCAGGCCCATGTTCGAGAAGCGATCTCGCGTATAATTGAAAAGCACGGGAGGCTAGAATGTCCAAGAAACACCCCATCATCGCCATCACCGGTTCCTCCGGAGCGGGCACGACCACCGTCAAATGCGCTTTCGAGCATATTTTCTTCCGGCTCGGCCTCAAACCACTGGTCATCGAGGGCGATAGTTTTCATCGCTATGACCGGGTGGAGATGCGAGCGCAAATCGACAAAGCCAGACGCGAAGGGCGTCATTTCAGCCATTTTTCGCTCGAGGCCAATATTCTGGACGAGCTCGAAAACGTTTTTCGGCATTATGGGGAAACGGGAACGGCTCACCGCCGCTTTTACATCCATAATGAAGCAGAAAGTCAGCGGTTGGGAGGGTACAAGCCGGGGACATTCACCCCATGGGAAGAAGTACCTCCGGGAACGGATTTGCTGTTTTACGAAGGTTTGCACGGAGGCGTGGTTACCGAAACCATCAATGTGAGGCGATACGTCGATCTTCTCGTCGGCGTGGTTCCCATCGTCAATCTCGAATGGATTCAAAAAATCCATCGCGATACCGCCGAACGCGGCTATAAACCCGAGGACGTCACGGAAACGATACTGCGCCGCATGGATGACTACGTCAAAGTCATCACCCCCCAATTTTCCCAGACCGACATCAATTTCCAGCGCGTTCCGACGGTTGATACTTCCAATCCGTTCATTGCCCGGGACATTCCTACACCGGATGAAAGTTTCGTCATCATCCGCTTCAAGGAACCGGGCAAATTCAACGTGGATTTCCCTTATCTCCTGGCCATGCTGCAAAACTCCTTCATGTCACGACACAATTCGATCGTGATTCCGGGAGGCAAAATGGGACTTGCCATGGAGATCATTTTCCGGCCGATCCTCGAGCGCATGATGGCGGATCGCGAGAAAGGGTGACCTCCCTTGCGCGACTCGCTTCGCCATCGGCAGCCATCCGGGGCTCCCGCAGCTTCGCCAGTTCCCGATAGAAACATCCCCAGTCGAAGGCCGGTCCAGGGTCCGTTTTCCGCTGGGGGGCGATCGCGCAGTGCCCTACGATGCGGTCCTCGGTGATCGCTGGATAACGGGCCATCCATTCCGTCACGAGGCCGGCAAGACTCTTGTATTGTTCCGGCATATAAGGAACATCGTCGGTTCCCTCGAGTTCGATTCCAATCGAAAAGTCGTTGCAGGCACTCCGCCCCCTGAACTCGGACATGCCGGCATGCCAGGCCCGGCGATCGGGCGGCACATAATGTTCGACTTCACCACCCCGCCGGATCAGCGCATGCGCCGACACCCTCAAGTGCCGAATAGACTCGAAGAACGGATGGACGGCACCGTCGAGGGTGTTGGCGAACAAGTGCCGGATCCACGGACCGCCGAACTGCCCCGGTGGAAGGCTGATTCCGTGGATCACGATGAGGGAAATCGTCTCCCCCCAAGGCCTCTCATCCTGATTGGGCGAGGACACGGTTTCCTCTCCACAACCCGCCTCCTTATTTCCGTTCATGTCTATCGCCCCCGTAGCGGTATCGACGGCCACTCACTTATAAAATATGAATTTTAACAGTTTCTCTATGCAGCGCCGCCCGCGGCGGCCAAGGCGCCGATGGGTAGGCTAAACTATCGACAGCCGAATTCCATCCCCCAGTTTGAGTCCAGCCCATGCGCTCAGGCCTTTATCCTGATCCCGTACCCCCAACGTCCGATCCCCCCGACCTCACGCCCCTGGCAGCGCAACTCCGCGCCGTTTTCGAAGCCGGCTTCCGGCAACTGTTGCAGGACTTGTTCACCCATATCGACGATGAACTGTTCAAGCTCTCCGACAAAGCCGACAGCAGTGCCTTACAAGCACTGTATTTCGATGCCATGCGCCAGATTCGCCGGGAACAGACCGGCATGCGGGCCCGCTGCCTGCGTGAAATACTCAATGCCGATGAGCGCTTCTGGACGCCGGCGGACAGCCCCTCCACGCAGCCCGAGGACTCCGGCAACCGCGGTCTGACGCTCATGGAAAACGACGCCCTGGAAATCGAGCTCGCGGTGAGCCATGCCGCGCAGAAAACAAACCTCCTGTTCCAGGACACGTTGAGACCGCTCGAGCTCCGTCTCGCCGCGCTCAAAGGCGTCCAAAGGACGCCCCTGCCGCCTCATCCGTTCGCACCGGAGGCACTGTGCCGCGCATTCGCCGCATCGCTCACCGGACAGCCGGTCGATATCCGGGTCACCCTGCTGATATTGAAACTGTTCGACCGCCATGTCCTCTGCAAGATGGGAACGACTTATCGGCAGATGAATCAGCTGCTGGCCGAATACGGTGTAACGCCGGATACCTTCCTCGCCCCCAAAACCAAGACTTCTGCGATGCCGGAACAGGAAGCGTCATCATCCGCCGCCCACCTTCGGGACGACGACTCCGAAGAGCAGCTGAGTGATCTGCTGCATCTGCTCGATCTCTGGAAGCGCCGACGGGGAAACGCGGCGAGCCTGCTCGACACCCGCACCGAGGGCAAGCACTTCGATGCGGGTGAAGTCGTCAATGCATTGAGTCTGCTGCAGCAAAGCGCCTGTGCCCTGGCATCCGGTGAATACCGCCCCGGTGCGCCGATCCCGCGACTCAAGCACTCCCTGGTCGATCAACTGGCCGGATTTCTTCCCGATGGTGAACGGCGCCGCCTCGGCCAGTTGGAGGAAGACATCATCGACATGGTATCGATGATCTTCGATTTCATCCTGGAGGATCGTAACTTGCCCGATCCGGTCAAGGCGCTCATCGCCCGTCTGCAGATCCCCGTCGTCAAGGTGGCGATCATCGAGCGTTCGTTCCTGGCCAAGAAGACGCATCCGTTGCGGCTGCTCTTGAATGCTCTGGCTCAGGCCGGCATGGGCCTGGATTCGAACGACAGGAAAGATCAGATCGTGCTGAAGAAAATCGAGGAGGTCGTCTACCGGATACTCACCGAATTCGACAAAGATACCCGAATGTTTGCAGCGCTGCTCGAAGATTTTTCCGCTTTCATCGCACGCGAGTGCAAAGGCGTCACGGCCATGGAAGAACGCACGCGCCAAGCTGCGCTCAGCCAGGAGCGCCTGGCCCTGGCCAAGCGCGCCGCCGCCATCGAAATCACGGCCCGCATCGAGAGGCGGCCGCTTCCAGGGGCGCTGGTTTCACTGCTGCTCAATGCCTGGAAGGACGTCCTGGTGCTCGCCCATCTGCGCAGGGAAAAAGACCCCGCGGACTGGGAGGAGGCACTGGCCATCATGGATCGGCTCATCGTTTGGGCGGGCGACCAGGACGCTGGAACAGCGGAACCGGAAGTCATCCGAGCTGCGCGTGACAAGCTGGAGAACATCGCGTTCGATCCGGTGCAATTGCATGCATTTCTCAAGGACCTCGAACTTTGGCGCCTCAGCCGCCGGCAGCCCGGATCTCCCCCGCTTGCCGACGCCACAGTACCGGAACTCAGTGACATCGAAGAAATCCTCATCCAAAGCATAGAAGGCGGCCGACCCGCCGAGCCGTCCGCGCCCGCCATCGATGAAAGCTTCATCGAACAGGCCAGGAACCTCCGTATAGGGGATTGGGTCGAATTTTGCGATGGCTCAGCATTGCCCTTCCGCGCTAAGCTTCTTTTGAAGAGCCAGTTCACTTCCCGTTATGTTTTCGTCAACCGGCGCGGTATGAAACTTCGAGAAATCAGCGTAAACGAACTGGCCGCCGGGCTCGCCGCCAATACGATCCGGCTGATCGCGGGAGCGAACGAGCCATTGCTGGACCGCGCGATGGATGCGGTTGTCGACACCCTCGCATGCTCGAGGGGGCAGAGTGATTCCTCTGCAACTTCCTGATATTTCGAAACGCTAGCTTCGGTCCACCACCATGACGATCCGTGTCCGATATTTTGCCGGCCTGAGGGAACAGATGGGCCGCGCCGAAGAACAACTCGCCTTCGAAGATCTCGCCAGCGTCGCCGATGTCTGGAAGGCCATCTGCCAGGGCAAACCCCTGCCCGAAAATGTGCTGTGCGCAGTGAACATGGAATACGCCGGCGCCGACACACCGGTGAAAGACGGCGACGAAGTAGCCTTTTTCCCGCCGGTCACCGGAGGCTGACATGCTGATCGAAGTCCGCCATAACGCTTTCGATCCTCTCGCCGAACTTTCCCGCTATCAGGAAACGCACGTCCCCGCCACGCATGTCGGCGCGCTCGCGATCTTCGTCGGCACCATGCGCGACTATAACGAAGGCTCATCGGTCCGAAAGATGACGCTCGAGCACTATCCCGGCATGACCGAACGTCAGCTGCAGTACATCGTCGACGAGGCCCGCAGTCTCTGGCCGTTCGACGATGCCCTCGTGATTCACCGCGTCGGCGAACTGTTCCCCGCCGACCCGATCGTGCTGGTTGCCGTCTGGTCGTCCCACCGTGGAACCGCCTTCGACGCCTGCCGCCATATTCTGGAAGCGCTCAAGCACCGGGCCCCGTTCTGGAAAAAAGAGAGCCTGGAGCAAGGCGGTCGCTGGGTACAAACGAATACCGACGGGTACCCTCCACCTCCTGGCCCCTGATCCGCTCCCCCTCATGGCAGACGACCAAACTTCGATTTACGCGAAATTGAACCTGGACGCCGGCAAAATCACCTGGCAAGAAATGCAACCCCACTTCGCCCGGGGAGCCGTCGTCTGGGTCGCCGCCGGCCTGGATCTCATCGAGGTCGGCACAGTCATGGCCGCCGACGAGACGCGAACCCTGTCCCGCTGGCTTCGCGACGGGGAGGTAGGACGGGCGACCGATACCGAAGCCCGTGACTGGAATGAGCGCCGACCGCTGTTCTGGGCCGTGGTCGTTGCTCCTTGGGTCCTGGTACAGGAAATTCCGCCGTCCACCGGGATGTACGAGCCATCGAAGTCGTCAGCGCCAGAATGAAATGATCAGCTACAACCCCAAATCCTGGTGGGGACTGATCTTCAAGTTCCACAAAAGCGACACGTTCCGGCGCCTGCTGCCGGCCATGCTCTCCGTGGCCCTGTTTTCCGCCGGCATCGCTTATGCGGACCGGCATCTCCTCCCGAATCAGCTAAAGGGCACCACCGCGCTGCATGCCCTGCTGGGCTTCGTCATTTCGATGCTGCTGGTATTCCGCACCAACACCGCCTACGAACGCTGGTGGGAAGGCCGACGGCTGTGGGGCAGCCTGACCAACGCTTCGCGCAATCTGGCGCTCAAGCTGGATGCCTTTCTGCCGGATGACCATCCTTCCCGACCACGGCTCGCCGAACTCATCGGCGCCTATGCGGACAGCCTGAAATGACATCTCCGGGTGGCCACCACGACCGAGCACCGGCCCAACCGCATCGCCGCCCAACTGCTCATGGAGACGGCCCGCCTGAACGACAAAGGCGAACTCTCCGGCCATCAGCTGCTCTGCCTCAATCCCGAACTGAGCGCGTTCGCCGAAATCTGCGGCGGCTGCGAACGGATCCAGAAGACGCCCATCCCATATTCCTACAGCCTGTTCCTGAAGAAATTCATCTTTCTCTACATCGTCTCCATGCCTTTTTGCTTCGTGCCGGAGTTCCACTATTGGACCGCGCTGATCACGACCCTGGTTTTCTATGTGCTAGCCAGCCTCGAACTGATCGCCGAGGAAATCGAAAATCCATTCGGCGACGACGCGAACGATCTTCCTACCGACGAGATCGCAGCGAACATCCGCCTGAGGGTGCGCGAACTTCTGCTTCGTGGCGAACTCCGACAGTGACCGCCCGATCGACGCCCCTCGCACCGAGGTGTGATATAAGGATATCGGCAAAAACCGGGGGGCCGCCGCGGCGCTGCCTTTTCAGCCACTTTCCATTGGAGAACAGCCATGCCCGATCACGTCTACAAGGTCATCGAAATCGTCGGTTCGTCCACCGTCGGCACGGACGATGCGATCCGCACCGCCATAGCCAAGGCCGGAAAAACCCTCCGCCACATGAACTGGTTCGAAGTCGTCGAAACCCGCGGACACATCGTCGACGGTGAGGTCGCCCATTTTCAGGTCACACTGAAGGTCGGCTTTCGAATCGAAGACTGAAAGACTCTTTTAATTTTTCTGCTGCTTCACGCCTCATGACCTTGCCCAGCGCCCGCGCCTGTTTCTTCCTCGGTTTCCTGTTCTGCGCCGCCTTGTTGGCGGCGGCACTTTACTTCCAGTTCTCCGGCGGGCTCGAGCCCTGCCCCTTGTGTATCTCGCAGCGCATCATGGTGCTGGCGGTGGCCCTGGTTTTCCTGGTCGCGGTGCTCCACCATCCCGGCCCAGCCGGCATCCGGGCTTACGCCCTGCTGGGTACCGCCGCGGCTTTCGGGGGCGCTTCCATTTCCGGCCGCCACGTCTGGCTGCTGCACCTGCCGCCGGAAGAGGTCCCCGAATGCGGGCCCGGCCTGAGCTACATGTTCCGGAATTTCCCGCTCGGCGACACCCTCAAGGCGATGCTGAGCGGTACCGGCGATTGCGCCAAGCTGGACTGGACCTTTCTCGGGCTGAGCATGCCCGCCTGGGTACTGCTCTGCTTCCTGGGCCTTGGCGCCTTCAGCCTTCTGCAATGGTGGAACACCCAACGCTGAGCGGGCCACCGCCCAGGGGGGCGTGATTTCGGCCCTGCATATTGCGATCTGTTAAAATGTCTTGATAGTCTTTTTTTGGGGGTTTTCCTTCGACCGTGGCCAGTCACCTCCTACGCATAGCGACCCGCAAGAGCCCGCTGGCTTTGTGGCAGGCGGAACATGTCGCAGCCCGTCTTCGGGCTGCCCATCCCGGCCTTCAGGTCGAACTGGTCGGGATGACCACCCGGGGCGACAAACTGCTCGATGCCCCTCTTGCGAAAGTGGGCGGCAAGGGATTGTTCGTGAAAGAGCTGGAACAGGGCATGCTCGAGGGTAGGGCCGACATCGCCGTTCACTCCATGAAGGATGTGCCGGTCGAATTCCCCGAAGGACTGCATCTCGCCGCCATACTGGAACGCGAAGACCCGCGCGATGCCCTGATCTCCCACCGTTACCGGAACTTTGCGGAACTTCCGGACAACGCCCGCATCGGCACATCCAGCCTGCGGCGCCAGTGCCAGATCAAATCCCGCCTCCCCGGCTGCACGCTGTACGATCTGCGCGGCAACATCAACACCCGGCTCGCCAGACTGGACGCGGGTGAGTTCGACGCCATCGTGCTCGCCGCCGCCGGACTGAAACGGCTCGGCTTCCAGGAACGTATCGCCGAAACGCTGACACCGGAACACAGCCTCCCGGCCATCGGTCAAGGTGCGATCGGCGTGGAATGCCGGAGCACCGATGCCCGGACCAACGCCCTGCTGGAGCCGCTACACCACCCGCCCACGGCGTGGTGCGTCCTGGCCGAGCGCGCCATGAACCGGCGTCTCGACGGCGGCTGCCAGGTTCCGATCGCCGGCTTCGCCCAGCTCGACGGCGACACCCTGCGCCTGCGAGGGCTGGTCGGCAACCCGGATGGCTCGGGCATCATCCGCGCCGAAGCCAGTGCTCACCCATCTGCCTTCGAAGCGCTGGGAGAGCAGGTCGCGGAGCAGCTGCTCGGCCAGGGCGCCGATGAGATACTCCGGCGCATTTACGCCGCCCCCTGACGAAGATGAGCATGTCTCGCTCCCTGTCGGGGATGCGCGTCCTCATCACGCGTCCGAAGGATCAGGCCGAACCGCTGTGCAAGCTGGTCGAAGCGGCTGGCGGCAGCGTGATCCGTTTCCCTCTGCTCGAGATCGAGCCAAGCGCGCGGGCGGAGGAGGGAGCGGCTCTCCTACGCCAAGCGTCGGACTGGGACTGGTGGATCTTCGTCAGCGCCAATGCAGTGAACCAGGCCAGGGCGCTGGGGGTGCTTCGACCGGACGGTGCCAGACCGCGCATCGCCGCCATTGGCAAAGCCACGGCCGATGCGTTGGTCGAGGGTGGGATCACTGTGGACCTCGTTCCGGGATCACAGGCCAATTCGGAAGGGCTGCTGGAGACCCCCGCGATGCAGGATGTTGCGGGCCGGCGGATCCTCATCGTGCGCGGCGAAGGGGGGCGGGAAACGCTCAAGGAGCGGCTTGTCGAACGTGGAGCCCTGGTCCAGTATGCCGAGCTGTATCGGCGGGTGCCGGTGCACACGGGCGCCGAAGCACTGATCGACAGCCTGCGGACGGCCGGGCTCGACATTCTCACCGCTACCAGCGGCGAAGCCATCGAGCATCTGTACCGCCTGATTCCTCCGGAGGAGCGGCCGCGCCTGCTCGAGACGCCGCTGGTTGTCATCAGCGAACGATTGAAGAACCAAGCCGGAACGCTGGGTTTCCGGCACGTGATGGTCGCCGACACCGCGTCGGACGCCGCTGTGCTAGAAGCCCTGAAGGATGCCGCCGCCCATCGGGCATCCTTGCGAACCGCGCCCAACGACGGGGATAAGCCATTGGCCGAGGAACGAAAACAAATGACCGAAGCGCCGCAACCACAGGCATCCGGGGAAACCCCACGAGACCCGCACGGCAACGCCGCCCCCGCTCCGGCGCATCCGCCGCGCCGATCGAGAGTTGTCGCCTGGCTGGGTTACTCGATGCTCGCGGCCATCCTGCTGCTGGCCACCGCCGGATTTTTTCTGATCCAGGAATTGCGCTCCAAACAGGAAGGTCTGGGCGGCGAGCTCAACAAAGGCGATCTGCACTTGCTGGAGCTCAGCCGCCAGGTGAGCAGCCTGCAGACCCAGCTTGCCACTCTGCATTCCCAGTTCGCCACCCTGCAGTCCCAGCTCGGCACGGAAGACAGCAAGCTGGAGCGCCTGCTCGGCGAGCAATCCGCCAGTTTCAGTCAGAAACTCGAGGACACGCGCAAAGAACTGGCGCAGGCCATCCAGGCCATCCAGCGCCAGCTCAACCGGACCCACGCCGACGTGCTGATCGCAGATGCCGAATATCTTTTGAGCATCGCCAACCAGAAACTGCACCTGAGCGGCGACGTGAAATCCGTGCTCGAGGCCATGCAGGCCGCGGACCAAAGGCTCCACGACAGCGGCGACCCGAGTGTATTCAAGGTGCGGGAAGTGCTGGCGGAAGAAATCAACCGGCTCGAGGACTTTCAGCCGCCCGACGTAGTCGGGCTGTCGGCCAGGCTGCTGGCGATCGAGGCCAAGACGCGGGAGCTACCGCTGTTCCTGCCGCATCCCGACATGTCCAAAGAACCGCGGGAAACGCCCAAGCCGAAATCACCGGAACCCGAAACCGGCAATGCCGTCGGATCCACCCTCGAGCAGCTCAAGGGACTGGTCACCGTGCGACGCAGCGATCGCCCTGTGCATGCCGTCCTGACTCCGCAGGAAGCCGCCGGCCTTCGGGAAATCCTACTGCTCAAACTGGAGATGACCCGCACCGCCCTGTTACGCGGCGACGATGCGCTGTTCCACAGCAATCTGGAATCCGCAAGCGACTGGTTGAACGAAAACTTCGACCACGAATCCGCCGCCTTCAAGGACATCTCGGCAGACCTCCGGGCCATGACCGGCGTCCGGCTCAACGCATCCTTCCCCGACATCGGGGGGTCGCTCGCTTTGCTCCGCAACATCGAAAAACTGCGGCTCGAAACCGATGCCATCGCGCCGGCAAGCACGGCCGCGCCTGCCACGCCGTCTGGCAGTGAAGCGCCGGGAGGCCAACCGTGAAAAGACTCGCCATTGCGGCCGCGATCCTGGCGTTCGTCGCCGGAGCGGTGTATTACGCCTATCACCATTTCTTGGTCCAGGGCGATCCCGGCTATGTCATCATCGGCTATGGCCCCTGGACGCTGGAGTCTTCGCTAGTCATCCTCGCCGGCGCGCTCACGCTGGCCTTCATCCTGTTCTATGCCATCATCCGCCTGGTTATCCATGCCCTGCGGCTACCCAAGATACTGCGGCAGCGTGGGGGCCTGAGGCGCAGCCGGCAATCACAGGAAGCGCTCATCACGGGCCTGATCGAATCCGCCGAAGGCAACTGGGAAAAAGCCGAAAAGACCCTCATCCGCCACGCGGCCGACAGCGGCGTTCCCCTGATCAACTACCTGACTGCGGCCCGGGCAGCGCACTCCCGCGGAGCCGCCGAGCAGCGCGACGAATATCTGAAACTGGCCCATGAAGCCGTACCTGAGGCGGAAATCGCCATCGGCCTCACCCGCGCCGAATTGCAGCTTTCCGACAAACAGTTCGACCAGGCGCTGGAATCGCTGTCGCAGCTCAACCGGATCGCCCCCACCCACGCGGCCGTTCTGAGACTGCTCCATCAGGTCTACGCCCAGATGGAAGACTGGGAGGGCTTGCGCAATCTCATCCCCAGCCTCCACACCAATAAGGTGATGATGGAAGCGGAGATCAAACTGCTGGAGACCGAAACCTACAGCGCCCTGCTGAAGCAGCACGCCGAAACCCGCGACGCCACGCGCCTGAAAACGCTTTGGGAAAACATCCCCGCCCATATCCGCAAGGCTGCCGGTATCGAAACGCTGTATTTCGCTGCCATGATTGATGCCGGAGCAGGGCCGGAAATCGAACCCGCCGTACGCGCGAGTCTGGACCGCGAATGGAATCAGACCGTCGTGGTCCTTTACGGCTGCATCCAGATGCCCGACCCCGGCCAGCAGCTCGCCCGGGCAGAGCAGTGGCTGGTCCGCCACGGCAACGACGCCGTGCTGCTACGGGTGCTCGGCAAGCTCGCGGCACGCGCGCGGCGGATCGAACCCGCCCTGCGCTATCTCGACCAGAGCCTGGCATTGGAACCGAGCGTGGAAGCCTGCCAGCTCATGGGAGACCTGCTTCTGGAACGGAACGAGACAGCGGCAGCCTGTGCCTGTTTCCGTCGCGGGCTGCTGCTCGCCTCAAACGAAGTCATCGCCCAGATCGACCAGAATCCCCGCGGCGGATCCGAACCCACCGGATTCGACACTGAAACGGCGGACTGATTGCGCCCTCAGCCACGGCTGCCGACGAATATCCCCAGCGAATCCCAGATCTCATCCACCCGGCGCCGCACCGCCGCATCCATGGTGATGGGCCGTCCCCATTCCCGGCTGGTTTCGCCCGGCCATTTGTTGGTGGCATCGAAGCCGACCTTGGAACCCAGGCCCGACACCGGCGAGGCGAAATCCAGATAGTCGATCGGCGTGTTCTCGATCAGCGTGAGATCACGGGCCGGGTCCATCCGCGTCGTCATCGCCCAGACCACGTCCTTCCAGTCCCTGGCGTCGACGTCGTCATCGACCACGATCACGAACTTGGTATACATGAACTGCCGCAGGAACGACCACACGCCGAACATCACCCGCTTGGCGTGGCCGGGGTACTGCTTTTTCATGCTGACCACGGCCAGGCGATAGGAACAGCCTTCCGGTGGCAGGTAGAAATCCACGATTTCGGGAAACTGCTTTTGCAGGATGGGCACGAAAACCTCGTTGAGCGCCACGCCCAGCACCGCCGGCTCGTCCGGCGGTCTGCCGGTGTAGGTGCTGTGGTAAATCGGCGCATGCCGCTGAGTGATGCATTCGATGGTGAAGACCGGAAACGACTCCACCTCGTTGTAATACCCGGTGTGGTCGCCGAAAGGGCCTTCCGGCGCCGTTTCGCCGGGATACAGAAACCCTTCCAGCACGATCTCGGCGCTGGCCGGCACCTGCAGATCGCTCAAGATGCAAGGGGTGACCTCTGTCCTGGCACCCCGCAAAAGGCCCGCGAAGCCGTACTCGGACAGCGTATCCGGCACCGGCGTGACCGCCCCCAGCACCGTCGCCGGATCGGCACCCAGGGCCACGGCCACCGGAAAAGGCTCGCCGGGCTTTGCCTCCTGCCAGTCACGGAAATCCAGGGCACCGCCCCGGTGGGCCAGCCAGCGCATGATGGTCTTGTTGCGGCCGATGACCTGCTGGCGGTAGATTCCCAGGTTCTGCCTTGCCTTGTACGGCCCACGGGTGACGACCAGCGGCCAGGTGATCAGCGGACCGGCATCACCCGGCCAACAGGTCTGGATCGGATAGCGTCCGAGGTCGATGTCGCTGCCGCGCAGTACCTCCTGCTGGCAGGCCGCGTTGCGGACCTCCTTCGGCGCCATGTGCAGCACCTGGCGATACAACGGCACCTTCTCGAAAGCATCCCGCATGCCCTTGGGAGGTTCGGGCGCCTTGAGGGAGGCGAGCAGCACGCCCACCTCCCGCAACGCGCCCACCGAGGTCTCCCCCATCCCCAGGGCCACCCGCCGCGGGGTGCCGAACAGATTGCCGAGCAAGGGAACGGAGGAACCTTTGGGATGTTCGAACAAGAGAGCCGGACCTTCCGCCTTCAATGTCCGGTCGCAGATTTCGGTGATTTCGAGATGGGGGTCCACCGGGGCACCGATGCGCCGCAGTTCCCCTTCCGTCTCGAGCCGGCCGATGAAATCCCTCAGATCCCGGTATTTGGCACCATTTCGGGTCATTTGCACTCAGCCGGAAAAACCGTATGGTCAGGCGAAAAAACTCTTCACGCTCGCTTCGATCACCGCCCAGGGTAATACGAAAGGCTTCTTGGTGATCGTGATGGCCAGAACGTCGCCTCTGAATTCGTAAATGCCGTCTACCCCATTGCCGCTGAAACGGCCCGAGGTTTCGTCGCCGGAGAACTCCATACCTTTCTCGCGCGCCGCCTTTTCTGCCTTGGCGACGAGCGAGCGGGGTTCGGAACCGATCTTGATCTCGATGACTTTGCTCATGGTCCTGTGGTGAGGCACTGAGGATTACCGGCCGGTATGGTAGCCGAATTGGTTGGAGCTGGCGATGACAGCGGACCGGCAACGATCGCCTGGCACGGGTATAATTTCAGTCCGTACCCCATAAGAACCGCCCGGAACAAGGGCGGCATTCCCACGCATCGGTTCAGTCCAAATTGAGAGGAAGCTCGTGCAACTGGAACACATCTTGAGGTCCTATGCGCGTTACGCGCCGGTTTACGACCACACCTTCGGCTGGCTCTTGAACTTCCGCGGACGCTCGCTCGCCGCGCACCTCACCAACCGCCGACCGGGCCGCATCCTGGAAGTGGGCGTAGGCACAGGTATCAGTCTGCCGTTCTACCGCAAGGAGCATCAGGTGCACGGCATCGACATCTCGCCCCACATGCTGGAACGCGCCCGCAGGCGAGTGCACCGAAAAAACCTCAATCACGTGGTCCGGCTGGAGATCATGGACGCGCGTGAGATGGCATTCCCCGACGATTACTTCGATGCCGTGGTGGCCGCCTACGTGATGTCGGTGGTGCCCGAACCACAGCGGGTGCTACGCGAAATCGAGCGGGTCTGCAAACCCGGCGGCGATGTCATCATCGTCAACCATTTTGCGGCCGACAAAAAAGGCACCCGCCGCCATTTCGAGGCCATGCTGTCGCCGCTGTCCCACAAGCTCGGCTGGCGTCCCGACATGCCCATCGACGAAATTCTCACTCATACCTCGCTGCATGAAGTGCGGCGGCAGACATTGCCACCGATGGGGCTGTTCACCCTGTTGCATCTCAAAAAAGCCTCTCCGGACACGGCCGATCCGGCGAAGCCTTGACTCAAGCGTGGGCGGCCGATGAGCGCAATGTTAAAATTTCAAAATAATATAGATGTCCGGCCCAGCCCGTCTCCCCTGCCGCCTAAAATATGCTCAATTCATCGCAAGCCCACGATATCCCTTTCGAAATCCGTGCGGGCTCGTTCAACCTGCTTGTGCTCAAACTGACCAGCGACAGTGCGGAAGCCATTGCCGGCCTGCTCGCGGCCCGGGTACAGCAGGCCCCGGACTTCTTCCGGCATGCACCGGTCATTCTCGATCTGCACGAACTGGCCGGACGTGATCATGTCCCCGATTTTGAGGCACTGCTGGAAGTCCTTCGCAAGAGCGGCCTGACCCCAGTGGGCGTCCGCGGCGGCAATGCAGAACAGAACGCGGCGGCCGACGCCGCGGGGCTGGCCCTGTTGTCCGAAGGTAAGCATCACGACAACCATCCTGCGGCCGACCACCCTCTGCCCGCTCCGGAAACGGTTCGCCCCCCCCGGCAGGGCACCAAAATCATCGACCAGCCGATACGGTCGGGCCAGCGGGTCTACGCGAACGACGCCGATCTGGTCGTGATCGCCCCGGTAAGCCCGGGGGCGGAGCTGATGGCCGACGGCAACATCCATGTCTACGGCTCGCTCCGCGGGCGCGCCATGGCCGGCGTCAAGGGCGACCTCGACGCCCGCATCTTCTGCAGGGATCTCCAGGCCGAGCTGATCGCCATCGGCGGCCATTACAAGATCAGCGAGAACCTCGACGGCAGCGTGCGCGGCAAACCGGTACAGATCATGCTGCGCGACAATGCGCTGATCATCCAGGAATTATGATGTTTTCGACGAATATTGGGAGGATCGAAATTTGGCCAGAATCATCGTTGTAACTTCCGGGAAAGGCGGAGTCGGAAAAACCACGACCAGCGCAGCCTTCGCGACCGGGCTTGCGCTCAAGGGTTTTCGCACCGCAGTGATCGATTTCGACGTAGGACTGCGCAACCTGGACCTCATCATGGGCTGCGAGCGCCGGGTGGTTTACGATTTCGTCAACGTCATCAACCAGGAAGCGACCCTCAACCAGGCGCTCATCCGGGACAAGCGCTGCGAGAATCTGTTCATCCTCCCCGCCTCCCAGACCCGAGACAAGGAGAGCCTCACCAAGGAGGGGGTCGAACGGGTCCTTGGCGAGCTGGGACAAACTTTCGACTACATCGTGTGCGACTCCCCCGCCGGCATCGAGCGCGGCGCTACCCTGGCCATGTACTTCGCCGACGATGCTATCGTCGTCACCAACCCCGAGGTTTCCTCGGTGCGCGATTCCGACCGCATGCTGGGCATCCTGGCCTCCAAGTCGAGGCGGGCCGAAACCGGCGAGGAGCCGATCAAGGAATACTTGCTGCTTACCCGCTATTCGCCCCAGCGCGCCAAGATCGGTGAAATGCTCAGCGTGGACGACGTCCAGGAGATTCTCTCCCTGCACCTGCTGGGTGTGATCCCGGATTCCCGCGCCGTGCTCAACGCCTCCAACGCAGGCTCGCCGGTGATCCTGGACGAAAAAAGCGATGCCGGACAGGCGTATGATGACGCCGTACGCCGTTATCTGGGCGAGGATGTACCGCACCGGTTCATCGCGGCGGAAAAGAAAGGCTTCATCAGCCGGCTTTTCAGAGGTTAAGACCATGGGACTCCTGGACTATTTTCGCGGTTCTAGAACTGACAGCGCAGCGGTCGCCAAGGAGCGATTGCAGATCCTCGTGGCCCATGAACGGGCCGAGCGGAACAAGCCTGATTATCTGCCCCTGCTGCAGAAGGAACTGCTCGAAGTCATACGCAAATACGTCAACGTCGGCCAGGATGCCATTACGGTCACCATGGAAAAGGATGACAACCGGGAGGTGCTTGAACTCAATGTCGTCCTTCCGGACGCCATCGAACCCCGGCCGACGCGCAAGCGCGGCTGAACGTCTCAATTTCCGACCTGCCCAAACTACGGGAGATCCTCCATGCACGACGACATCGCTACCACCGTTGGGAACGCCGCCGGCAAGATATGGCATTTCCTCGACCAAAATGGCGAAGCCAGCGCCAGCCGGCTCGCCGATGAAACGGGGCTGGACAGGAACGAGGTGCAGCGCGCCATCGGCTGGCTGGCGCGCGAAGGCAAACTCGTCACCGAAAAGCGCGGTCGTTACGAGTTTTTTCGGCTGAGCACCGAATAATCTCGAAATCCTCCCTGCTCCACGGGGAGCAGGGAGCCTCGATGCCGGCAAGGCTTTCCGGGCCTTCGAAGCGCGGCGATCCCGCCCGTCATGCCATGAAAATTGCGACCTGGAACGTGAATTCCCTGCGAGTCAGACTGCCGCAGGTGCTGGACTGGATGGAATCGGCACAGCCGGACCTTCTGGCCGTGCAGGAAACCAAGCTGACCGACGACGCATTCCCGGTCGGGGACCTGCATGCCCTCGGTTATCACGCCGTCTACAGCGGCCAGAAGACCTACAACGGCGTCGCGGTATTCAGCAAGACACCGATCGAAAATGTCCAGACCGATCCCCCAAATCTGAAAGACCCGCAGCGCCGGATCCTGGCGGTGACCGCAGGACCATTGCGCGTCATCAACCTGTACGTCCCCAATGGCAGTGAAGTCGGTTCGGACAAATACGCCTACAAGCTCGACTGGCTGGCGAAAATCCGCGATTTCATCGCGCAAGAAATGGCCCAAAACCCCCATACGGTCGTGCTGGGCGACTTCAATATCGCTCCCGAAGACCGCGATGTGCACGATCCGGAAAGCTGGCGCGAAAAGATTCTGTGCAGCACGCCAGAACGTGACGCCTTCCGCGCACTGGCCGACCTGGGGCTCACAGACCTGTTCCGCCGCTTCGAGCAACCGGAGGGCAGCTTCTCCTGGTGGGACTACCGTGCCGCCGGCTTTCGCCGCAATCTGGGGCTCCGAATCGACCACATCCTCGCCTCCCCGCACCTCGCCGAGCGCTGCACTGCCTGCACCATCGACAAGGCACCGCGCAGACTCGAGCGTCCCTCGGACCACGCGCCGGTCGTCGCCGAATTCGCGGGTTTCTGAAACCCGGAGCAGCCGCAGCTTAATTTTTGCCGGTGTCTGTCGGATAATCGACCGGTTATTTCAAACTCCAAGGAAAGTCTCCATGCACAAGATCACCCTCATCCCCGGCGATGGTATCGGCCCCTCCATCGTCGACGCCGCCGTCAAGGTCATCGAGGCCACCGGCGTCCAGGTCCAGTGGGATAGCCAATCCGCCGGCATGGCGGCGGTCGAGAAATTCGGCACCCCGCTGCCGGACGCCACGCTGGATTCCATCCGCGCCAACCGCATCTGCTTCAAGGGACCGCTCACCACCCCCGTCGGCGGCGGCTACCGCAGCGTCAACGTCACCCTGCGCCAAACC
The DNA here is from genome assembly GCF_036864975.1 of Methylococcus capsulatus. Taxonomy (NCBI): domain Bacteria; kingdom Pseudomonadati; phylum Pseudomonadota; class Gammaproteobacteria; order Methylococcales; family Methylococcaceae; genus Methylococcus; species Methylococcus capsulatus. The sequence goes on from NZ_CP104311.1 coordinate 1,082,331, forward strand.
TTCAACCTCTACGCCAACGTGCGTCCGGCCATTTCCTTCGAGGGCACCGACACCGCCTTCAGCGATGTCAACCTCGTCACCGTCCGCGAGAACACCGAGGGGCTTTACGCCGGCATCGAGCATTTCATCAAGGTCGACGAGGAAAAGATCGCGGCAGAAAGCATCGCGGTCGTCACCCGCAAGGGCTCCGAGCGCATCATCCGCTACGCCTTCGACTATGCCCGCCGCGCCCGGCGTAAAAAGGTCACGCTGGTGCACAAAGCCAACATCCTCAAATGCACCTCAGGCCTGTTCCTGGAAATCGGCCGGGAAATCGCCAAGGACTATCCCGACATCGAGTTCGACGACCGCATCGTCGATGCCTGCTCCATGCAGATGGTCATGCAGCCCCAGAGCTTCGACGTGCTGGTCACCACCAATCTGTTCGGCGACATCCTGTCGGATCTGGCGGCAGGACTGATCGGCGGCCTCGGGCTCACTGCGGGTGCCAACATCGGTACCGATGCCGCGCTGTTCGAAGCCGTGCATGGCAGTGCGCCGGATATCGCCGATAAGGGCATCGCCAATCCCACTGCCATGATCATGGCCGGCGCCATGATGCTGGAACACATCGGCGAACCCGAAGCCGCGCGCAGAATCGAACGCGCCGTTCGCGAGGTCATCAAGGACGGCCGCTCGGTCACGCCCGACTTGGCCAAGGACTCCCCCTGCAGCACCGCGCAGATGGCCGAAGCCATCATCGAACGGGTGCGCCAGGCGTAGCTCGACCGGCGCCAGTCAACGCTGGCAGTGCGGGCAGTAATAGGTCGCACGCTGGCCGAGGCGGATGCAGCGGATCGGCGCACCGCACAGCCGGCAGGGCTGACCGGCACGGTCATACACCCGCAGAACCTGTTTGAAATAGCCCGGCGCACCGGATTCGTTGACGAAATCCCGCAAGGTCGTGCCGCCCTGTTCGATGGACGCCGCCAGCACCTCGGCGATGCGGCCTGCCAGGTTCCGGTAGCGGGCCAGACTGATTTTCCCGGCCGGGCGCCCGGGGTGGATGCCGGCAAGGAATAAGGCTTCGTTGGCGTAAATATTGCCAACCCCGACCACGACATGGCTGTCCATGATGAAGGATTTGACCGCCGTGTTCCGTCCCGCAGCGAGGCGGTGCAGATGCGCACCATCGAAATCGTCTTCCAAGGGCTCCGGACCGAGCGCGGCCAACAGCGGGTGCCGCTCCGACGGTTGTTCGGTCCATAGCACACAGCCGAAGCGCCGTGGGTCGTGGTAGCGCAGACAGAGGCTGTCTTCGAACACCAGATCGAGGTGATCATGCCGGCGCGGCGGAAGGTTCGGCTCGCAGATCCGCCAACTCCCCGACATGCCGAGATGGGCGATCAGCGTGCCGCCCTCGAAATCGAGCAAGAGGTATTTACCCCGGCGGCGCACAGCCGCCAGCCGCCGGCCGGCCAGGGTCTTCCCCAGATCGGTGGGGACCGGCCAGCGCAGCCGTCCCTCCCTCACCCTCACGTCGGCGATTCGCCGTCCGGTGATGTGCGAAGCGATGCCGCGACGCGTGGTCTCGACCTCGGGCAGTTCGGGCATGACGTATTACGGGGTCTTGCGGAAGGACTCGATCAGGGCGGCGAACTCGTCCATGAAACCGGGGTGGCTCTCCAAGAATGCGGCACGTTCGCGGAAAAATGCCGCCCGCAGTGCCGGAACCGCCGCCGGTTCGATTCGGTTTCCGAAATCCTCCTCACCGAGGCCGAACATCCGGTCCAGCAGCCGGTTGCCGAATTCGTGGTTGAAATGGCCAGAGTCCTGCCACAAGCGGGTCTGGTTGTCACGGATGGGCTCGAGCAGATCGGGATCGTAGCCCTGGAAGTCCCACACCTCCACCCGGCGACCCTCCGGATCGGCCTGCCGGACGGTGCGCGTGATCGCCAGCAGAGCCTCCCAGCGTAGATTGGCAAAACCGCAGGCGATATCGGCTTCAGCGCGCAAGGCATGCACCGGATAAGCGACCAGTCGGGTTTCGACGCCGGCGCGGGCGAGACGGACCACCAAGTCGTGGAGGCCGGCGAGATCTGCGGGAACGCCGTTCACCTCGGCCGGATCGAAAGGCGGAGGGACCACGACGGCCCGGGGCTTGAGGAGGCAAGGCGCATCCGGCTTCAGGTTGCCCAGGTAGCGGGCGAAGTCCGCCCGGAAACGGCGTTCCACTTCCTCGACCTCGAAACGGGTGTAATAAAACAACCCTTCGGCGGTATGGGTCGGTGTCTTGCGCTGGCCTTTCACCGTCCGTAGCGAGGACTTAATGGCCTTGCCGGACAACAGCAACGCAGCGACTGGCAGATGTTCCATCTCCGCAAGAAGCACCCCACAGTCGACCGCCCGGAGCGGATGACCGGGCTGGAACCCTATGATCACTCGCTTGGGCGCGGCGTGGTCGAGGGTGAAGCGAGCGGAGCAATATATCCTCTCCCAGTCCGCGCCCGCCAGGCCGAAGTTGTAGCCCCGCTCGTGCCGGTCCGGTGGGGTCAACGCCGGATGCAGTGGATCGAAGCCGATTTCCGCGTAGGAATTGCCGAACACCAGGGCGGCGGGGCGTTCGCGCCGGACGATCTGCGGCTTGACGTGGCGCTCGTAGCGCTTGAACTCCGGTTTGATGGCGTTGAAACCGGGAATGCTCACCTTACGGTTGTACCAGAAGGGGTCGACTACGTAACAGAACGCCGCCAGCGCCGCCAGCAGGGTGAAGATCCCGGCCAATAAGGTCTTGAGGTAGGCGCCGCTGTCCATCGTCAGAACTGGAAGTAGATGAATTCGCTCAGCTCGGAAATCGAGCACACTGCGGCCACGCCGATGACGATGCTCAAAAGCGCCCAGCCCCGATCCGGTCGCCATTGCCAAAAGCGCACTTCGTCAGAGACACCTCTGGCCCTGTTCAGGCTGGGCCTGAAGCGAGCGAAGATTTCGTTGGTATTGGGCAGGGCTACGGAAACCAGCAACAAAGCCACGATCCATAGCACCGGCCCGGCGCCGTGCAGCAATGGAGACTCACTGAACTTCCAGCCTTCCGCCGCCAGATACCCGCCTAACGCACTGTCTTTCAGGCCGGCCGGCAATGCCAATCCGTTCAACCCCAACATGCCGCGCAGGATGTTCCCGGCGGTCGCTAGGCTGTCGGCCCGGAACAGCACCCAGCCGAACACCACCGTGACGAAGGTCAGCAGCCACCCTGCCCAGCGCGCCGGACGGGAAACCGGATCGGCATCCCATCCGACACGCCGCCGCAGTGAACACCAGCCACGATGGATGACGAGACCAGCGCCATGGAGCGCGCCCCAGACCAGGTAGGTCCAGTTGGCGCCGTGCCAGAGCCCGCCCAGCACCATGGTCAGAAACAGGTTCAGGCCGTGCCGCCAGGGGGCACAACGGTTGCCCCCCAGGGGAATGTAGAGGTAGTCCCGCAGGAACCGGGACAGCGTCATGTGCCAGCGCCGCCAGAAATCGGCGAGGTCCGCCGCCTTGTAGGGCGAATCGAAGTTGAGGGGTAAACGAATGCCAAACAGCAGCGACAAACCGATCGCCATGTCGGAATAGCCGGAAAAGTCGAAGTAGAGCTGAAAGGTATAAGCGAGGGCACCGATCCAGCTTTCCAGAAACATCGGTGACTGGAATTGGGCGGCTGCGAACAACTGCTGGGCATGGGGCGCGATGCCGTCCGCCAGCACCGTCTTCTTGAAAAGGCCGAACAGGAACAGCGTTAACCCCGTGGCGAAATCGTCGGCGATCCGTCGGCGATGCTGCGCTCCGGAAAACTGCGGCATCATCTCGCCGTGATGCAGAATGGGACCGGCGATCAGATGAGGAAAATAGGTGACAAACAGAAGATAGGGCAGGAAACGGTATTCACGCGCCCGTCCCCGATAGGCATCGACCAGGAAAGCGATCTGGGTGAAGGTGAAGAAAGAGATACCCAGGGGCAGCACGATCTCCTCCAGCCGCCACTGCGTGCCGGCCAGATCGTTCACAGCCCGTACAAAAAAATTGGCGTATTTGTAGTAACCCAGCAGAACAAGGTCGGCGGCGATGGAACCGGCCAGCAGCCACCGTCGCACCCTCGACCTTTGCGACATCAGGCTGATACGCCGCCCGGCGAGAAAATTGAAACCGATCGAGACCAGCAGCAGCAGGACGTAAGCCGGATTCCACCAGCCGTAAAAAAACAGCGAAGCCAGTCCCAACCAGGCGACGGCAAGATCGCTGCTACGCCGCAGGAGGCCGTAGAAGCCGGCAAGCACCGCCGGCAGATATAAGAATAGGAATTCGTAGGAATTGAACAGCATCGGACCGGCTCAAGCGAGGGCGACCGGGACCGGTCCGAACGGAAGGCGTAGCGCAGCCTGTGGTGACGGGCCGGAAGGGTGGACGCCTCGGTTTCAGTCTGCCTCGATTTCCTCGGCCCCGCCATCGTCCATCGGGGCTTCGGGTGCCGGCGAGGCCGGCAGCGATGTTTCCTCGGTCCGGGTCTCGGCAGGTTTGGGATTCAGGCTGAGCAGGCGCCTTGCCGGCTCGCCCACGACTTCATATTGGATGCCATAGTCCTGGCGAACCAGCAGCAACTCGGGTTCGCGCTGGACGATGACGAAATCCACCGATTCCCCGTTCGCCAACCCGATGTGGAGTTTCTGTCCTTCGGCCACTTTGTCCAGGTGCTTGATGTCGATTGCGCGCGCCGACTGCCAGTGGGTCAGCAACTCGCCGATGTGGGTCTCCCCACCGTCCTGCGGCGGCTCGAAGACCCATTTGCCGTCTTGCCCCAGCCGCGCTTTCCATTCCGGCAAGGCGATCTCCTGGATCCGCGCATCCTCGGGCAGCAGTTTCTTGTCGACGTAATCCGTCGCCTGGGCGGTCAGATGCCGCGAAAAATCATCGCGCACCAGGTGCAGCGTGTCGCCAATGCGAACGTAGCGGCGCATGTTGATGGGATCAGCCCCGCCGAAGATCAGCACAACATCGCCCAGCGTCAGGCTGGCGATGGGCTGATCCAGTTCGAATTTGGCCAGTTCGTCCGGCTTGAGCGAATAGCTGGCATCGCTGGTGGTTTTGGCGATCTCCAGTAATTGGCGAACCCGGAAGTCGTTGGCCGGTGCGGAAAACGGCGCCGACACCCACCAATGCCCGCCCTTCTTGGCCAGAACGATGGTCTTGTCGCCCTGCTGCAGGCTCAGGGTATCGACCTTGTCGATCTCCACCTGCGTCAGCGGTGTTTCGGCAGGCTCCTTCTTGCCGGGCTCGAAATAAGCGATGGCGCCGAGCACGGCCAGAACGGCCAGCAGCGAAAGATTGAGCAGCATACGAGATTTCATAGTCCCTCCACCAAATAACCGGAAGCCGAGGCGGGCGACGGCCCCCGGAACGTCCGAATCAGAGCCGCCCCGACCTCGGCTCTCAACGCTGGCGCCGCCGCCACCAGATCAGCACGCCGGTGCCGATCAAAGCCACCGGGAGCACGATCAGGAACCCGAAGCCGATGATGCCCGAAGCCAGCGGGCTGAGCTGCAGGTCACGATCGGGCGAGGTCTTGGCGGGAATGTTGATGAACTGGTCGTTCTGGCTCAGCCAGTTGATCACGTTGAGGCCGAGATTGAGATTGCCGCCATTGCCGAGAAAAGCGTTGGACAGGAAATCGCCGTCGCCGACCACCACAATGCGCTGTTCCCGAGGTTTGCCCGCATCGGCGCCGTCCTTGTTTTCCCCTTCCTTCGGCTCGGCCTTGAGCGTGCGGGTCAGGACATAGCCGATGTGCAGCGGACCCTGGCGTTCGCCTTTGTCGGCGTCGAACTGTATCTTGCCCTCGATGGGACCGGTCTCGGTCCAGGAGCGGGGGAGAGTGTTCAGCAGCGCCTCGCGCTCGAAGTCATGGTTGTCCTGCAGCACGTCCAGCGCCAGCGCCGACGGAAACAGGGTCATGGTCTGGAAACCGTAGGTAATCGCATGCGGCGGATATTCGGCGACCAGGGCGAAGGTGGGGTCGTCGATGCCGAACAACTGGGTGGAAGCATCCACCACCGTGCCCCGCAGTACCTGCACGCCGAGCTGCTGGGCGAGTGGCCCGAGGCCCTTGAGGTTGTCGGAATCGATCAGCCACAGGAGATTGCCACCCTGCTTCACCCAGTCACCGATCAGGCTCACCTCGCCAGGCAGCAGGTTGGCATTCGGGCCGGCGATGACCAGTACGTCGGTGTTGTCGGGAATCTTTGGCGTGACCCCCAAGTTCACCGTGGATACGGTGAGGCCCTTGCGCCCCAGCTCGTCACCGAACTGGCCCAGATCATGGTTGGCACGTTCGGTGGGCGAGCGCTCGCCGTGGCCTTCCAGAAACACGATGCGCTGGTCCTTGGCTCGGACCAGGCGCTGCAGCGCGTTGGTGATGGTGGTCTCGTTCGCCTCCTGCACGTTTTCGCTGCGGCCCTGGTATTCGATGACCAGCTCACCATCGACCGAGATGCCGAGTTCCCGAACCTTGTCCGGCTGGGTGTCGGGATTGACGAAACTCAGGCTCAGATCTTTCTTGTGCCGGCTGTAGCGGCCGACCTGGTCGCTGATCTGATCGCGCAGGCTCTTGGTTTCACGGGCGTAGGCCGTCACCCGGACTGGATCCTTCAGCATGTCCAGCACCTTGACGCTGGCTTCCGACAGTGTATGACGGTGCGCGGCGGTCCAGTCGAACTGCGCGGAATAGCGGGTGCTCAGCCAGGCGACCAGCGCCACCACGCCAAGGAACAAAAGGGTGAACGTCAGGTTCTGGAGCCGCAGCTCCATATGGGTCTTGCGGTTGATCTTCATTTTTGCAGCCGGTCGTTATCCAGACGATGGACGCTCAGAACCAGGAACGTCAGGATGAACAGGAGGAAATAGATCAAGTCGGTGGTCGAAACCAAACCTTTCAGCAAGGCTTCGTAGTGCCGCAGCAGGGAGAGGTACTGCAGCACGCCATTGGCGTTTCCTTCCGCACCGCCCGTCCAGTCGATGATCCACAGCAGCAGCAAGGCGCCGAAGGTCGCCACCGCCGCCACCGTCGGCTGGTTGGCCGAAGCCGAGATGTAAAGGCCCACCGCTGCGAAACCGGCCAGCAGCAGCACCAAGGCCAGGATACAGGAAGCCAGCTTGCCGAGATCGAGCGCGCCGCCCATCAGCAGGGACAGCGGCATCAGCGCCAGCATGCCGACCATGATCAGCAGGAAGAAGAACACACCCAGGTATTTGCCCAGGATGATGTCGGTCATCGACACCGGTGCGGTGAACAGGAGGCTGAGGGTCCGGTTGCGGCGCTCCTCGCTGATCAGGCGCATGGTGAGCAGCGGGGTCACCAGAAGGAGAATGACGCCGGCATTGCCGAACAACGGAGCCACGATAAGGTCCGTCACGCCCGGGACGTCCTCCATGCCGGCCATGCGCGGCTGGACCATCAAGAAATAATCGAGCTGGGCCAGGAACATGTAGCCCAGAATGATCTGGATCACGCCGAGCACGGACCAGGCCAACGGCGACAGAAAGAGGGTGCGCAATTCGCGCGCTGCGATTGTAAACGCCATCATGCCGCCTGCTCCTCGCCCTGTGGACTGGTTTGGGTGATATCGATGAAGATCTGCTCCATGCTGCGCCGCTCCGGTACCAGTTCGGCCAAGCCCCAGCCGGCGCCCACCACGATCTCGGCGATCCGAACCGCCGGATCCTTGTCCTTGTCGTGGAAAACGCGATAGCGGTTATGCCCCGTCTCCTCGATGGACTGCACGCCCTCCACGCTGTAGAGCTGCCGCAAATCGGCCGGCTCACAGGTCGCCACCAAAAGGCTGGAGGCGCGCATCCGCTGCTCCAGGCTGGCGATAGTGCCGTTGAGCACCAGCTTGCCCTTGTGGATGATCTGGACGTGGGTGCAGGACTCCTGCACTTCCGGCAGAATGTGGGTCGACAGGATCACCCCGTGCTCGCGGCCCAGTTCCCGGATCAACTCGCGGATCTCGCGGATCTGGATCGGGTCCAGACCCACCGTGGGCTCGTCCAGCACGATCACCGCCGGCATGTGTACGATGGCCTGGGCGATACCGACGCGCTGCTGGTAACCTTTCGACAGGTTGTTGATGAGGCGCGGCCCCACCTCGGTCAGACCGCAACGCTCCTTCGCAGTATCGACCGCGCGCCGCAACCGGTCCCGGGGGATGCCGTGGAGCCTGGCGCAGAACTCCAGGTATTCATCCACGGTCAGATCCCGATAGACGGGCGGAATCTCCGGAAGGTAGCCGAGTTCGCGTTTGGCTTCGCGCGGCTGGTCGAGGATGTCGATCCCGTTGATCAGGATCTGGCCGGAGGTCGGCGCGAGGTTCCCGCAGATCATCTGCATGGTCGAGGACTTGCCGGCGCCATTGGGGCCGAGAAACCCGAGAATCTCGCCTTTCTCCAACGTGAAGCTCACGTTGTTCACGGCGCAATGATCGCCGTAATACCTATAGAGTTCTTGAACTTGAATCAGGCTCGTCATGTTGCGCGTAAGATACGAAAGTTTGTACGAAATGCAAGTCTGCCGGGACGCACGGCCCCACCCATGCTGAAACCGCCGCCATTGGGACTCTACGTCCACGTCCCCTGGTGCGTGCGCAAGTGTCCGTACTGCGACTTCAACTCCCACCGCCTCGAAAGAATCCTGCCGGAGCGCGATTATATCGCGGCCTTGTTGAACGATCTGGCGCTGGACGCGCCCAGGGTCAGGGGCCGCCGCATCGAGTCGGTCTTCATCGGTGGCGGCACGCCTAGCCTGCTGAGCGCCGAAGCCGTCGGCCTGCTGTTGGAGGGTGTCAGGTCGCGCACCGCCCTGGCCCGCGACGCCGAAATCACGCTCGAAGCCAACCCCGGCACGGCGGAAACCGCCAAATTCAAAGGCTTCCGCGAAGCCGGAGTCAACCGCCTGTCGCTCGGCGTGCAGAGCTTCGACGATGCCAAACTTACCGCTCTGGGCCGCATCCACGACGGCCGCGCCGCCGTCGAGGCAGCGGCGATGGCCCGCGAAGCCGGATTCATCAACGTCAACATTGATCTGATGTTCGGCCTGCCCGGACAGACCATCGCCGAGGCGAAACGGGACGTGGAAACGGCCATCGCCCAGCGACCGACCCATGTCTCCTATTACCAGCTCACGCTCGAACCCAACACATTGTTCCACCGCTTCCCGCCCGCATTGCCGGAAGCGGACGCGGTTTGGGACATCCAGCGCGCCGGCCAGGCCCTGCTGGCCAAAGCCGGCTACGACCATTATGAAATCTCGGCCTATGCCCGCGACGGCTTCTGCTGCCGCCACAACGTCAACTACTGGCGTTTCGGCGACTATCTGGGGCTGGGCGCCGGCGCCCATGGCAAGATCACCGACCTGGCGTCCGGTCGGATCACGCGCCTGTGGAAGACCCGCCATCCCGCGCGGTACCTGGAAACCCAGAAGCCGGGCGGCGAGCACGTCGTGGATGATGCGAGCCTGCCCTTCGAATTTTTGATGAACCAGCTACGGCTGAAGGAAGGTTTCGAACTCGCAAGCTTCACTGAAAGCACCGGACTGAACCCCTGCGCCCTGGAACCTGCCCTGTCGGAATGCCTGCAAGAAGGGCTTCTCGAACGCCATGGCGACGTGATCCGTTGTAGCAACCGCGGCTGGAATTTTTTGGACGACGTCCTGCAGCGCTTTCTTCCATCGGCCTGAGCCCAGGACGAAAGGGCTCAGACCGGCCCCAGGAGTGAAGCGACGCCCAGGTTGAGCAACGTGAGCAGGAGGCTTCCCAGCAAGGCCGGAGCGAAACCCTGCACCCGTATGCCCGGCACCAGCGCGGACACCAGCCATAGCATGAAGGCGTTGATCACCAGGAGGAACAGTCCGAAGCTCAGGATCGTGAGCGGCAGTGTCAAGAGCACCATGACCGGCCGCACGAAGGCGTTGACCAGGCCGAGCATGATCGCGCCCAGCACCGCCGGCCCCCAACCCTCCACCTCCACGCCCCGCACCAGATGGGCCACCACCAGCAGCAGCGCCGCCGTGAAGAAAAGATGCACCAGAAATAACACCATGGCCACCTCCGTCGGGTTGGGTCGTTTATGTCCATGCGGCCTCGCAGGAGACCGGTCGCAACAAGCGCTCCAACGGATCCGCCGCCCGCGGCCCGGCAAACAGATACCCTTGGAAATCATCACCGCCGATGGGGGTGAAGAGAGCGGGCTGTTGCGGAGTTTCCTCCCTTCTACGATGACCTTCAAGCCCAGCCACGCACCCCGCCTTTTCGTTTGTTTCCTTGCACCGCCGGTCTCTTGGCCTGGATGCGATAACCCCAAGGGAAGAACTGGCTGAACGATTCCATGAATGCCCGTCGTGGGCAGCTGCCGCCTTGTTGACATGATTCGTATCCTGTGTGACAACACCCGGGCCGCCCATGCATGCGATGATGGTCCAGATCGCACCTACCCTGCGTACCATTGGACGGTCACCCTACCCCTGGTCGAAACGCCGTAAAGAGCAGGGAACATCAATAGAGATGCTGCGGCTTTCACGGTGACCGGCAAAGCCATTTGACCCTGCCGCTCGGGAGCGCTTTAATTCCCTTCCATAAACGCATCGAGCCGCTGCCGAATCCCCTTCGCACCGCCTTCCGCCTCTGCTGTTCCGCACCCGATGAACCGTGTCCCCTCCCCGGCGGCCCCCGTCGCCGACCTGGTCCGCCCTTCACTGGCCGGACTGATCCGCCTGAATCATCCGGCCTCCGGCATCGGCCTGTACCGGATTGCGGCAAAGGCGGTAGAGAGCGGCGGCTACCTGTCACGCTTCAAGGCCCGCGGCATGGAATTCGCGGAATCCCGGCCCTATGTCCCGGGCGACGACGTCCGCAACCTGGACTGGCGGGTCACAGCACGCACCGGCCGGACCCACACCAAGCTGTTCCGGGAAGAGCGCGAACGGCCTGTGATGCTGTCGGTGGACTACCGTGCAGCGATGTGGTTCGCCACCCGCGGGGCATTCAAATCCGTGCGCGTCGCCCAGCTCGCCGCGCTCCTGGCCTGGAGCGCCAGTCACCATGGCGACCGGGTGGGCGGCCAGATTTTTTCTGAGCAAGCCTGCAGCGAATTCAGGCCCGAGCACGGCCAGCGGGGGGTGCTGCGCCTCATCCGGCAACTGGCGGAAGGCCAGGCCCCGGCGCTGCCGGTGGCGGAGTCCGAAGCCGTGCCGGCCACAGCCATGAAACGCCTGCAGCAGCACGTGAAGCCGGGAACCCTGGTGTTCGTGCTCAGCGATTTCCGTGGTTTCGACGCCACCGCGCAGACCGCCCTGGGCGCACTGGCGCGGCACTCCTCGGTGGTGCCGGTGTTCGTGTACGATCCGCTGGAGGCGGGATTGCCGAAATCCGGCTGTTTCCGGGTCAGCAACACCGTCCTGGAACTGGCGTTCGATGCCGGCCACCACAGCGCCCGGCGCTGGCACGAAAAGTTCGAAGCCCGGCGGGGCGCGCTGGAGCGTTTCGCCCGCAGCCGCGGCATGCGCTGGCTCGAATGTTCCACCACGGACGATCCGCTGGCTTTCCTGCAGCGGGCTCTGCGCGTCTCCTCGAAAACACGCTGAGGGCATGGAGCAGCAGCTCGATCTCCGTGACATCCATCTGCCGCCGCCGGTCGGCTGGTGGCCACCCGCGCCCGGCTGGTACCTGGCGCCGCTGCTCGTCATTGTGCTGGTTCTGCTCCTGTGGATCGTGTGGCGACGACTCATCCGCAATCCGCTCCGCAAAGCACTGCTGCGCGAACTGGCCGCGATCGAGTCTTCGGAGGTACTCGAACCGGCCGAGAAGATCGGGCGGGTGTCGGTCCTGCTGCGGCGCGCCTGCCTCACGCTCTATCCGCGCCAGGAGGTGGCGGGACTGACCGGCCAGAACTGGCTCGAACGGCTGGACTCCGTGTTGGGTGGCCGGCATTTCCGCGATGGCCCCGGCCGTTGCCTGATCGACGGTCCCTATCGCCCCGGCGGCGCGGCACAACTGGATGATCTGTTTGCCCTCTGCCGAACCTGGGCGCGCAAACTCCCCAGACCTCGGCACCACTCGCTCTGAGCTTCGCCGCCATGTTCGAATTCGCCTGGCCTCTGCTGTTTCTCATCCTGCCTCTGCCGCTCATCGTGCAGAGGTTCTGGCAACCCGCGCCACGCGGCGGCGGGACCGCGCTGCGGGTTGCTTTCGCCGGCGAGTTCGCCGATTTGGGAACCGCGGGGAGCGCGGTGCCGGGTAGCCGCGCGCCGCTGATTCTGGCCGCGGTGGGCTGGCTACTGCTGGTGGCCGCCGCCGCCCGGCCGCAGTGGCTGGGCGAACCGATCGAGCAAACCGTGAGTGGACGCGACCTGATGCTGGCGGTGGACTTGTCGGGCAGCATGGACATCGAGGACTTCGTAGTCGACCGCGAGGTCTCCAACCGGCTCGAGGCGGTCAAGCGGGTCGCGAGCGCTTTCATCGAGCGCCGCAGCGGCGATCGGATCGGCCTGATCCTGTTTGGCGAACAGGCCTATCTCCAGGTGCCGCTCACCTTCGACCGCAAGACCGTCGAGAAACTGCTCAACGAGGCGGTGATCGGCCTGGCCGGCGACAAGACCGCGATCGGCGATGCCATCGGCCTGGCGATCAAGCGCCTGCGCGACAATCCGGCCGGCCAGCGGGTATTGATTCTGCTCAGCGACGGTGCCAACACTGCTGGCCAGGTTCAGCCGCTGCAGGCTGCCGAACTGGCGGCGCGGGAAGGGCTCAAGATCTACACCATCGGCGTCGGTGCAGACGAAATGACCGTGCACGACTTTTTCGGCACCCGCCGGGTCAATCCGTCCGAGGATCTGGACGAGGCCACGATGACCGCCATCGCGGAAAAGACGGGGGGACGCTATTTCCGCGCCCGCAACACCGAAGAACTGGATCAGATTTACGCTCTGCTCGACCGGCTCGAGCCCGCCTCGCGTGATGCCCAGTATTTCCGACCCCGCGACGAACTCTATCCCTGGCCGCTGGGACTGGCGCTGTTGGCTGGCGGGGGCGCCCTGTGGCTGCGTAGGAAGGACGCCGCATGATGGAGTTTCATTTCCTCCGCCCTCTGTGGCTGGCGGCCTGGATTCCCCTGCTGCTGGCGCTCGGCTATTGGCACCGCCGCCGGCAGGGGGAGGGCGACTGGGCCAAAATTTGCGACGCAGGTCTACTGCCGCATCTGTTGACCGGCGCACCGGGGCGAGACGGCAAACTGTCATGGTGGCTCGGCGCGATCGTCGGCATCCTGGCAATCCTGGCCGCGGCGGGCCCCACCTGGGAGCGCCAGCCGATGCCGGTCTTCCGGAACCAGTCGGCACTGGTGATCACGCTGGAGCTGTCCCCGGCCGTGGATGCGGCGGACCTTCAGCCCTCGCGCCTCATCCGGCTACGCTATGCGGTCACCGACCTGCTGAAACACCGCAAGGACGGCCAGACGGCACTGGTCGTGTACGGCGGTGATGCTTTCACGGTCACACCACTGACCGACGACGTCGACACCATCGACGCCCAGCTCCCGGCCCTAAGTTCCGACCTGGTGCCGGCCACCGGCCACGACATCGGGCGGGCTCTGGCACTGGCTGCGCAGCTCATGCGCGACGGCGGCTTTGGCCAGGGGGACATCCTGCTGGCCGCGGTGCAGGCGGACCCGGCGGCCGTGGACCTGGCAGCGAAACTGCACGGCGAAGGCTTCCGGATTTCGGTACTGGGGGTCGGTACCGAAGCGGGCGCCCCCATACCGCTGCGAAACGGCGGCTTCCGCAAGGGGGCCAGCGGCGAAATCGAACTGTCGCGCCTGGAGGCACCTGCGTTGCGCGAACTGGCCCGGCAGGGCGGCGGACGTTACCTCGAATTGAACGCCGGCGCCGCGGCCACCAATGCCCTCACCTCCTTCTTCGAGCAAAGCGCCCGCCGCAACGAGGACATGGAGGCCGCCATGAAGCTGGAACGGTGGGAAGACCGCGGTCCCTGGCTGCTGCTGCTGATCCTTCCTTTGGCGGCAATGGGCTTCCGCCGCGGCTGGCTGGCCGTGCTGGTGTTCGCTTTGCCTTGGCCGCACCCCGCCCAGGCGCTGGACTGGCGAGATCTCTGGAAGAGACCGGACCAGCGGGCCGCGGAAGCCTTCGAAGCCGGGCGCTTCGACCAGGCGGCCGCCGGCTTTCACGACCCGGCCTGGAAAAGCGCGGCCGAGTACCGCGCCGGCAACTACGAGGAAGCGGCACATGCGCTGGAAGGCCTGGACAGTGCCGACGCCGCTTACAACCGGGGCAATGCCCTGGCGAAATCGGGCAGACTCGAGGAGGCATTGGAAGCCTACAAACAGGCCGAACGGCTCGCCCCCGACGACGAAGACATTCGCCACAACCGTGAAGTGATCGAACAGGCGCTAAAGCAACGGCAGCAGCAGAAACAGCAGCAATCCGGTTACCGCGACCAGGAGCAGGAACCCAACGATCGCCAGCAACAGGACCCCAACGACGGCGGCAAAGATTCCCAGGAACAAAAACCCGATCCGGACCCGTCTCGGCAACAATCCGGCGCGGACGAAAGGCCGCCCAGGCAACGACCCGGCCAGGAAAACGGGGCACAGAAGACTCAGAAGACTCAGGAGCCGGAGGGACCGGACCCGAGCCAATCCCCCTCGCCCGCCCCCCAGGCCAACGAGCTACCGGGACAAGACCAAGAAACCCAGGAGGAGCCTATGCAGCAAGCCGAATCCTGGTCCGAACACGAAAAGGAGCAGGCCACCGAACAATGGCTCAAGCGCATCCCGGACGACCCCGGCGGCCTGCTGAGACGCAAATTCCTCTACCAGTACCGGCAGCGCCAGCAGGGCACGGGAGGGCAGTGAGCATGGCGAAACGATGCCTGCTGGCAGGGAGCCCGGTCATCCTCGGGCTAATGCTGTGGCTGGGCTTGAGCGGCGTCATCCTGGCGGCGGAGATTACCGTCACTGCCGACCGCGATCCGGTACCGGTCAGCGAATCCTTCAACCTCACTTTCAACACCGGAGAATCCCCTGACGATGAGCCGGACTTCACGCCGCTGAACCGGGATTTCCGAGTGCTGAGCCAAAGCCAGAACAGCCAGATCTCGTTGGTCAACGGCAAGCTCAGCCGCACCTTCGAATGGACCGTCTCGGTCGTCGCCAAACAGGCCGGCAAGCTGACCGTGCCGCCCATCGCTTTCGGCGCCGACCGCTCCAGGCCCTTGACAGTGACGGTCACGGATCGGCCGGCGCCGGGACAGCCACGCAGTTCAGGCGATGACGACGCGCTGCTGATCGAAGTCGATGCCTCGCCGAGAAACCCTTACGTCCAGGCCCAGGCGATCTACACGGTGCGGGTACTTTACCGGACCAATCTAGGGCGGGCCCATTTGAGTCCCCTGGAGATTCCCGATGCGCTGATCCAGCAGCTGGGAGACAAACGTAATTACTCGACGGAACGCAATGGCAATACCTACTCAGCGACCGAAATCCGCTATGCGATCTTTCCGCAGAAGAGCGGCGCCTTGCTCATCCCACCGTTGACCCTGGACGCCGAAGTGCAAGCCGGCGGACGGAGTGGCTTCAATCCATTCTTCGGCCGACCGATGAAGACCGTCAGCCTGCTATCCGAGGCCATCGAGCTGCAGGTACGGCCCGCGCCCGCCGCATTTTCCAGCAGACACTGGCTGCCTGCGGAAAACGTGACGCTGGAGGAAACTTTTTCGCCCGACGCCGGCCGGGTCGAGACCGGTCAGCCGCTCACCCGCACCCTAACGCTCAAGGCGCAAGGGACAACCGTAGGAGTGCTACCCGAACTGGGTCTAGCAGGACTACCGGCGGAAATCAGGCGCTATCCCGATCAGCCAGCTCTAGACGAGCAGCGGCAGGGTACCGGCCTCGTCAGCACCCGCCAGGAAAAGACCGCCCTGATCCCCGACAAACCGGGCCATTACACCCTCCCCGCGATCGAGGTGCCGTGGTGGAACATCAGGACCGAAAAAATGGAAGTCGCACGTCTTCCCGAACGCGAGATCGAAGTCACGGCCGGTGCCGTGGCGCCGGTTCCACCGGTCCCGACTGCCACACCCGCAACCGCGAAGGAGGCGGAAATTACCGCCTCCGTATCCGCCCACGTCGGCGGTGCAAAAAGCGGCATGGCGGAATCGCCGCTGTGGTTCTGGCTCAGCCTGTCGTGCGCGGGAGGATGGCTGATCACGGCTGGCTTGTGGTGGCAAACGGCCCGGCGGAGCCGGAAGCAGATCGCAAAAAATCCGCCCGAATCCCGGAAACCTTCCGTCAAACAGCCCATGCGCGAACTGAAGGAGGCCTGTGCCGCCAACGATCCGGACCGGGCCCGCAAGGCCCTGCTCGAGTGGGCCGAGCAGAGCTGGCCGGACTGCGGAACATCGCTGGAAGGGATCGCCGGACGCGCCGAAGGTGAGCTCAAGAACGCCGTCCAGGCGCTCAGCCGGGCGCTTTACGGGCATCCCCGCACGGAATGGAAAGGCGCCGCCTTGTGGGACGCGATCGTCACTACCGATCTCGGCAAAGGCAGAGCGGAGAACCGCGGTGTGGCCCCGATCGCCTCCCTGCATCCGCCGGCCCAGGCCAAGTCCTAGAGCGGCGCGCGGCCACTGAATGTCCTGTCGATGATCCAGTAGATCGCATGGGTCAGAAGGAAACCCAGCATAAACCCGCCGATGAAAAACTCCGAAGCATGATGGCCGAAATGCTCCCCGAGCGATTTGCCGACGAGGAAACCGACGAGCAGGGCCAGCCCCACGCGGAGGCGATGAAAAATATCCCGTGTGGTCATGACGATTGATTTGTCTCCAATGGCGAAAGGCGCGCCCGTCGCATTGGGCAGCAGGCATGCCTTTATAGGATAATAATTCCTTTTTTCACCATTTTCCCTTTTTCCGGCTCCCCGTTCATGAAAAAGCGTCTGGAAATCCTGCTCCGCAGCGCGCTGGAGCGACTCAAAACAGCCGGCGACCTCCCGGCCGACCAGGAAGTACCGCTTCAGATCGAACGCACCCGCGATCCGGCGCATGGCGATTTCGCGGCCAACACCGCCCTGCTGCTGGCCAAAACCGCTCGCTGCAATCCGCGTCAGTTGGCAGAAAAAATCCGCGCCGCGCTGCCCGAGGACCCGGCGGTCGTCCGCACCGAAATCGCCGGCCCCGGCTTCATTAATTTCTTCCTGGACCGTACCGCCCAGCACCGGGTCATCGCCGAGGTCCACGCCCAAGGTCCCGGCTTCGGCCGCAGCAGCATCGGAGGGGGGCGACGGGTACAGGTCGAATTCGTATCCGCCAATCCCACCGGTCCGCTCCACGTCGGCCATGGCCGCGGCGCCGCCTATGGTGCCGTCGTTGCCGACCTGCTCGAAGCGGCGGGTTTCGACGTACACCGGGAATACTACGTCAATGACGCCGGCCGGCAGATGGACATCCTGGCCGCCAGTGTCTGGCTGCGCTACCTGGAAGACTGCGGAGAGGTGCTGCCGTTTCCAGCCAATGGCTACCGCGGCGAATACGTCCGCGACATCGCGTCCGATCTTCACCGCACCCAGGGCGAGCGTTATCGAGCTTCCGCTGACGCGGTTCTCACGGGACTGCCGCCAGATGAGCTTCAGGGAGGCGACAAGGAGGAATACATCGACGCCGTGGTGCGCAAGGCGAAAAACATCCTCGGCCCCGAGCGTTACCGCGAAGTGTTCACCGCCGGCCTCGACAGCATCCTGGACGACATACGCGACGATCTGGGCGAATTCGGCACCCATTATCAGGAATGGTTCTCCGAACTGAGCCTCACCGAAACCGGAGCCGTGGAACGGGCCTTGGAAAAGCTCAAAGCATCGGGCTACGTCTATGAGAAGGACGGGGCGCAGTGGTTCGCCTCCACCCGGCTGGGCGACGAGAAAGACCGGGTACTGGTGCGAGAGAACGGCCAGACCACTTATTTCGCCTCCGACGTCGCCTATCACCTGAACAAGCTGGAGCGCGGCTTCGACCGTATCGTCAACGTGTGGGGCGCCGATCACCACGGCTATATCCCCCGCGTCAAGGCCGCCATCCAGGCCCTGGGGGGCGATGCCAGCAAACTGGAAGTGCTGCTGGTACAGTTCGCCGTGCTGTACCGGGGTGCGGAGCGGGTGCAGATGTCTACCCGCTCCGGCGAGTTCGTGACCCTCCGCCAGCTCCGCAACGAGGTAGGCAAGGATGCGGCACGCTTCTTCTATGTGATGCGCAAATCCGACCAGCACATGGACTTCGATCTCAAGCTAGCCACCTCGCGAACCAATGAAAATCCCGTGTACTACGTGCAGTATGCCCATGCCAGGGTATGCAGCGTGTTCCGCCAACTCGACGAAAAAGGCTGGGCACGGGATCTGGGGCGCGGGATGCGTCATCTGGAAAGACTCTGCGAACCGTATGAACTCACGCTGGTGGCCAGTCTCTCGCGCTACCCGGAAGTCGTGGAGCAGGCGGCGCTGCAATACGCCCCGCATCACCTGGTGCACTACCTGCGCGATCTCGCCGCGGAATTCCACGGCTACTATAATAGTTGCCAGTTCCTGGTCGAGGACGGCGACCTGCGGGATGCCCGTCTGAATCTGATCGATGCCGTACGGCAGGTCATCGCCAACGGTCTCGGCTTGCTGGGCGTGTCCGCCCCCGAAACCATGTAGCAATGCCTAAGGATTACAAACACAGGATTCCCGCCTATCGCCGGGCACGGCATCGCCGCAAGCGGGGCTGGCTGGCGCTGGGCATCACTGCGGTATGCCTCGCAGCCGGAGGGGGAGCCTATGTCATCCTTTCCCAACAGGCCGAAACGGCCACGGCAACCCCTCCGCTGCAAACCAAACCCAATCCGGCGCCAGCCGGACCCACGGGAACCGAGACCGAAGCCAGAAGCCTGGAGACGCCCCTCCCCACGGCCGGCAACAAAGTCACCCACCCACGCTTCACCTTTTACAAGATTCTGTCGGAAAAGGAAGAAATCATCCCGGAAGCTGAGATCCGGACCATCAAGCGCGAGGAGGAACAGGGCAAGTCGCCACCGGGCGGCGGCTACATCGTCCAGGCGGGATCCTACCGCTCGCGGTCCGATGCCGAAAAAATACGCTCAGAGCTGGTCAAGCTCGGCGTCAAAGCCCGGCTGGAAAGGGTAAAAATAGAAAACGTCGAATGGTTCCGCGTCAAGATCGGACCCTATGGCAGCCTGGCCGAAGCCGATCGCCTGCGCTCGATCCTCAAGAAAAACGGCATCGACAGCGTGGTGCAGAAAATGACGCCCCGCCACTCCCCCCCTCCTGCCGCGAAACGTTGAACCGGCTTCAGGCGACCAGCCGGTAACAGGGTTCGTATTTCGTCCCCGGCAGCTTCATCCGTTTCTGCGCCACGAAGGTCGCGAGCAGTTCGTCCAGTGGATCGAGAATCGAACGCTCGCCGCGGATCTCGAACAGACCTTCTTGCTCGATCCGGCGGATGCCATCCGCCTTGACGTTCCCCGCGACGATACCGGAAAAAGCCCGCCGCAGATTCGCCGCCAGAGCATGAGGAGGCTGGTTTCGGTGTAGGGCAAGGCCGGCCATGTTTTCATGACTCGGCACGAAAGGTGTCTGAAAGTCCGGTTCAATGTGGAGCAGCCAGTTGTAGTAATAAGCGTCATCATGATGGCGCCGGAACTGCCGCACCAGCTCGATGCCCTCCTTCATCTGTCGGGCGACCTGCGCCGGGTCGCCGATCACGATCTCATAACGCTTCCGGGCTTCCTGCCCCAAGGTCGCCCCGATGAAGCGATCGATCTGTTCGAAATAGCCGGCGCTCTGGCGGGGACCGGTGAAGACCAGGGGAAACGGCAGATATTTGTTTTCCGGATGCATCAGGATGCCGAGCAGGTGCAAAATTTCCTCCGCCGTACCTACGCCGCCCGGGAACACCACGATGCCATGGCCCGTCCGGACAAAGGCCTCCAGGCGCTTTTCGATGTCGGGCATGATGACCAGTTCGTTGACGATCGGATTGGGCGGCTCAGCGGCGATGATGCCGGGTTCGCTGATGCCGAGATAGCGCGGCCTTCGGATACGCTGCTTGGCGTGGGCGATGGTGGCACCCTTCATCGGCCCTTTCATCGCACCCGGTCCACAGCCGGTGCACACGTCCAATCCCCGAAGCCCCAGTTCGTGACCGACTTCCTTGGTGTACTCGTACTCGCCGCGGTCGATGGAATGACCGCCCCAGCACACCACCATGTTCGGCGGCACGTCGGGGATCAGGCCGTTGGCGTTACGGAGGATATGGAACACCGCATCGGTGATGTGCCGCGATTGTGACAGATCGAATTTCGGATCGCCGACGATCTCGAAGCGGGTATACACGATGTCCCTCAGCACCGAAAACAGATGCTCGCGTATCCCGCGTATCATTTCACCATCCACGAAAGCACTCTGCGGCGGATCGATGAGTTGCAGGCGCACGCCGCGCGCCGTGGGAAGAACGCGGATGTCGAAATTGCGGTACTTCTCGAACACCTCCCTGCTGTCATCGACCTGGCCGCCACAGTTCAACACAGCGAGCGAACAATTGCGGAACAGTTCGTGGAGAGTGCTCTCACTGCTATCGAGCAGCTTCCCGACTTCGAGTTTGGAAAGAACTTCGAGACTGCCTTCCGGGCTGACCTGGACATTCATGGCTGACATGGGCTCACAGGGCGGATAACCTGTGGATAACTTTGTGGGAAAAATATGGGATATGGCTGGATCGCTTCGCCAACTGCCGCAGCATCCGCGTCCCCCGCCTCAAAATCCTTATAAAATTGCTTTTGATACATAGAGTTGGCGCACAATCTTCGGCATAGGCCACAGACCTTCAACAAACCTGGGCTAGCCGTGCGATTGTGCACAACTCGCAAATGAATGCCCAATCAGGGTGCGGTCAAATCACACAGAGAATGCCACGCAGGATGGCTGTGAATGAGCGCCAGCGCCTGCGCGAGCAGACTCTTGCCCGGCTCGCGCCGATGCCACGTAGATGCACCGGATGGGTGCGGCAGCGGAATCAGATCCGCTCCCACCCCTCCGAGTTCGACGCGGTGCCGCTTCCCGACGATGTCGCAGAGCTGCCCGAACGCCAGAAACCGGCTCGCCGCGAGCTTTCCCACCGGAATGATCAAGGCCGGTTTGAGCAGATCAAGTTCGGTGTGCAGCCAGACCGAACACCGTTCGATCTCCTGCGGATCCGGGACGCGGTCTCCGCCCTTGGGGTTCTTACCGGGAAAACAGCGACATACCGCAGCCATGTAGACCCGCTCCCGGAAGGTTTCCTCCTCCAGACCGATACTCGCGAACCAGCGGAACATCGTCTTGCCCGCCGTCCAGGCGAACGGCTTGCCCAGCACCCCTTCTCTTGCGCCAGGCGCCTGTCCCACCAGGTACACCGGAGAGACGACCGGCTGACCCACGACCACCGGCGGCACCATGTCCGGGCAACGGTTGCACCGCCGCAACTCGGATTGATGCCGCTCTATCGCTTGCGTGACGTGCGTCAATGGCTATCGCCCCGGCTCCAAGCGAGGGTGTGCAGCCGCATCAAGGTATCCGGATCGGAAATCAGGCTGCGCTTCTCTGCGCTGGAAAGTGTTTCCGGGCCTTCCTCCACCAATTGATACATCAGTGCATGCAGCTGGTGGCGCAGGCGCTTTTTCGGCAGCCGCTGCGGAAGCAATGCCGCATGCAGCGCACAGGCGGCAGGATCAACGATCTTGCCGTAGGCGCTTTCTTCCGCGCCGGAATCGCGCTCGAGATTCTGATGCAGGAGTTCGATCACGCGGGGAGCCCTGGCTTCCTCCGGCGTCAAAAACAGCCCGAGCCGGCGGGCGAGGAGACCCAACCCGGCGCTACTGGAAATCATGGAAGTCGGGATGGCGAAAACTAGACCAGCGAGGACCGGCGTGAACCACCAGAAAAAGCTGGGCACATAGTAATAGCTGAGGGCACCGGCGATGATGCCGACCAATGTCTGTCCACCGTGGGCCAGAAGCGCTTCTTTGAAGCTCAAGCCGTGCGCATCGCGTTGTTGAGGTGGCCAGCCCACACTCTTCCTTGCCAGAATGGAGATGACGAATTTGCTCTGGTAAAGCATCAGCACCGGCGCGGTGAAAATCGAGAACACGCTTTCGAAAAGCACGCTGAGCGTCACCCGGAAAACCCCGCCGAACGCCTCGAGTTTACGGCGGTTGCGTGTGAAAAGCAGGATGAGGCTCCACAGTTTGGGCAAAAACAGCATGGCCAGGGTGACGAGGAGGACTGTCGTCATTTCGACGGTGTAGGACTCCGGCCAGACCGGGAAGATGTTGTCGCCGAAAAAGTACACCGGCAGAGTCTGGCTTTGTACATAGGCCTCGAAGCCGGTGATGAGCAGAAACAGCAGCCATAGCGGGGACGATAGGTAAGACATGATGCCCATGACCAAATGCAGCCGGCTGATGCCGGAGAGGCCACGGGCGAACACCATCCGGACATGCTGGAGATTGCCCTGACACCAGCGCCTGTCCCGTTTGGCATAGTCGATCAGGGTTGGCGGCAGCTCTTCGTAGCTGCCGGAAAGCTCGTAGGCCAGCCACACTTCCCAGCCTGCTTCCCGCAGCAGGGCAGCCTCGACGAAATCGTGGCTGAGGATTTCGCCACCGAAGGGCTCACGTCCCGGCAGCTTGGGCAGACCACAATGTTTCACGAATGGCTGCACGCGGATGATGGCATTATGGCCCCAGTAATTGCTGTCGGCGAGCTGCCAGTACGATGACCCGGCGGTGAAGATGTCCGAATACAGGCTGCTGGCGAACTGCAGGATCCGTGCGAACAGCGACTTCTGATTGACCGGGAGCGGCGGGGACTGGATCAACGCGACGTTGGGATGCGCCTCCATCAGATCGACCATCCGCACCAGCGTCTCGCCGCTCATGAGGCTGTCGGCATCAAGCACGATCATGTAACGATAGCGGTTGCCCCAGCGATGGCAGAACTCCTCGATGTTGCCACTCTTGCGGGCGATGTTCTTTTCACGATTGCGGTAGAAGATGCGCCCGTGACCCTCGAACTCCTCGCACAGCCGGTACCAGCGGGTTTCCTCCTGAAGCCAGATCTCCGGATCACGGGTATCGCTGAGGATGAACAGTTCGAATCCCTCGGAACGCCCGGTTTCCAACAGCGATTGCCAGATCGCTGCCAGGCCGGAAAACACCCGGTGCGGGTCTTCATTGTAGATCGGCATGACGATGGCCGTCCGCAGCGGCGTCGCCGCCGGTTCCAGCGATGCCATCGGCGGCAAACGGCTGATCGACTTGCTGTCGCCGCCGAACAGCAGAACCAGAAAGCCGATCGTCGCGGTCCAGAATGACGTGCTGATCCACAGTATGAGCAGGCTATAGAGCAGCAGCAGCACCAATTCCTGGGGTGTCAGGCCGTTCTGCTGGAAGGCGCTGGTGATCATGAACATGGCGGCGACGGTAGTCAGTGCCACCAGGGTCAGGAACACGGTTCGACGGAACAGCCTGGGCCGGCGGGGCATCGGCGAATGAACGGCCATGCGGGTCTTGATGAATCAGACGGATTTGAAAAGAAAGAAGCGCAGCTTCTGCGGATGCATTGCCACCGGCGCCTCGGGCGGCTGGGGCCGGGGGAGGTGCTTGTACAGAAGCGATGCCAGTACCGAGTTGGCAGAGGCATTCAGGTAGAACTCGTCGGCACCGACCCCCAAGTCTCCCAGCAGCAAGGCTGCGCGCGCACCCGCGATCAGCGACGGCTCGCGGCTGGCATTCACGCCCAGCGCCCGCGCCAGCGCCTGATCCAAGCTCCACTGGGCTTCCTCGATGGCGCGCCGCGACAGCTCAGCAGAGTCGAGTTTGGCGACCCGCCGACGCGCCCGCTCCACGCATTCCGAAGCCAGCCTCTCGATGAGAGCAGGGTCCCGGAACCGAAGGCGCCGGAGATAGGATTTGACGGTTTCCCCGACTTCGGAAGCCCGATGCGCGGCCGTTGCCGCCGCCATGGCCGCGGCAACGGCCGCCGGCTCGGCGCTCATTGGGCACTCCACTGATATAGCCAGGTCTCGGTGAGCACATCCTTACCCGCGCGCAGCACCGCGCGCAATTCGACCGGGTCCTTGTCCTTCTCGGGCTCCAATTCGAAACTCAGGCGCCAGGCTCCGGTCTCGGTGTTCTTGTGGACCACGGTGTCCCGGATCAAGCCTGAAGAAGTGCCGACATCCGCTTCGATCTTCGCGTCTTCGCCGTACAGTTTCAGGGTCTCGCTGGCGAAATCGACCACGAACTTGCGCCTGCCGGCTTCCTGGGCATTGGTGCCGCCCGCGCCGATCCGGGTCGCCTGGACCTTCCCGGATCGCGGCGCCATCAGCTCGTCGGAAGTAAAATGAAGCCGGTACGAGAAGGTCATTTCCTTTCCCACATCGGCCGGCTGATCCGGCACCCAGAACGCAACGATATTGTCATATTTTTCCGCATCACTTGGAATCTCGATGAGATAAACCGCACCGGGACCCCAATCGCCCACGGCTTCGACCCAGGAAGTGGGCCGGCGATGATAATTCGCCTCCAGATCCTGGTAATGATCGAATCCGCGGTCGCGCTGAAGCAGGCCGAACCCGGTGAGCTTCTCGTCCCGGAACACGCTGATCCGCAGATGGCGTGGGTTGTTCAGTGGACGCCAGATCCACTCACCGTTGCTGCGCGAGATCAGCAGACCGTCCGAATCGTGAACTTCGGGGCGGAAATCGTCCGCGAAACGGTCGGTGTTCTCGCCATGGAAGAACATGCTGGTCAGCGGCGCTATCCCCAGACGCTCGATCTTGCGGCGGAAATAGAGATGATGGGTCACGTCCAAGGTGGTATCCAGCCCCGGCCGCAACACGAAGCGATAGGCGCCGGTGACGCTGGGGCTGTCCATGAGCGCGTGGATGACCAGTTCGGATCCGCCCGGCGGCGGTTTTTCGATCCAGAACTCCCGGAAAACCGGAAACTCTTCCGCCTTGGTGAGCCCGGTGTCGACCGCGAGGCCCCGGGCCGAAAGACCATACGTCTGGCCCAGACCCACCGCGCGGAAATAGCTGGCACCCAGAAAGACGGCGGCCTCGTCGAAAACGTCGTTGCGGCGCAAGGGATAATGGAACCGAACACCGGCAAACCCGAGGTCGGCATCGAGGGGCGCCGGCACCGGGTTCTTGCCGAAGTCGAACAATTCCGGCGAATACGCCAGGCGGGTCGCTTCGCCGTTGCTGACCACGTTGATCACGACCCGGTCCTTGAACATGAATCCCCGATGGAACAACTGGACCTGGAATGGCAGCCCCTCCTCACGCCACAGCGCCTTGTCGGCTTTGAAGCGGATATCGCGGTATTGATCGTAATCCAGTTTGCTGAGGAATTCCGGCACGCCGCCGTCATCACGGACATAAGGCCGTGCCGCCAGGGCACGGGCCCGCCGTTCGACCAAATCGAAACCGAAAGGTCCGTCTTCCTCTGCGGGCGGCGGCTGGGGGATGGAACTCGGAAGCGGCACCGGGGCGGGCTGTCTCGCCGGGCCGGCGTGTGCAAAACCGCCGGCCCATGCCAGGCACAGATACAGGAGCATCCCAGTGCGTCTGTTCAATGGAATCGTTCTCGCCAAGAGAGTTGCAAAAAAGAGTTGCAAAAAAAAGTCTGAGTGCCGGCAGGCCGCCGGAGGGAGAGCTACGGATATGGCGACGCCCGTCAGAGCGCCCGGCGCATCATCATCACCGACGGCATTAGACACAAAAATGCTCACGCATTGGCATATTTTGCCGTTCATAGTATACAACGGGGCTTCAATTACCTGAACTTGAACCCCAACCAGCCATCAGGAGAGAGGAAAAAGCTTTTGAAAGAACTGCTATTGATCCGCCATGCGAAATCCGCCTGGGACGACGCATCGCTCAGTGACCGCGACCGCCCGCTCAACGAGCGCGGAAAACGCGACGCTCCCTTCATGGGGAGCCTGCTGCGGTTCAGAGGCGTGGAACCCGATTACATGGTGTCCAGCCCCGCCCGACGGGCGCGGAAAACCGCCCGGCTGATCGCCAGTGAAGTCGGCTACGACAAAGATGCCATCGTCATCGCGGACGAACTCTATCTCGGCGGGAGGCGGGCCATCGTGAGGCTGGTCCAGGCCCTGGACGACAAAAACGGGCGGGTTTACATGATCGGCCACAATCCCGACCTGTCAGAAGCCGCTTCCTGCCTGAGCGGCGAAAGTTTGGGAGAGATGCCCACCTGCGGTATCGTGGCGATCGAATTCCCGGTCGACCGTTGGTCGCATGTCATGGAAGGGGCGGGACGGCTGAAATTCTTCGACTATCCCAAAAAGCATCTCACACCGTCTCCCGCGACGGATGTCCCCGGTACCTGAGCCTCGAGACACCTCACCCGGGAACGGCGATACGCAGGGACAGATCGATGGCGCGGAGGTGCTTGGTCAATCCCCCCACCGAAATGAAATCGACGCCGGTTTCCGCCACGGCGCGAATACTGTCCAGATCGATGTTGCCGGACACTTCCAGTTCGGCACGGCCAGCGGCGACCGCGACCGCTTTGCTCAAAGCATCCAATTCGAAGTTGTCCAGCATGATCCGGTCGGCGCCGGCGGCCAAGGCCTGTTCGAGTTCCAGAAAGTTTTCCACCTCGACCTCGATCATGACGTCAGGATGCAGTCGTCGCGCCACCGCCACCGCCTCACCGATGGAGCCGGCGGCGGCGATGTGGTTTTCCTTGATGAGCATAGCGTCGTAGAGACCGGCGCGGTGATTGTGACAGCCGCCGCACCGCACGGCATACTTCTGGGCCAGGCGCAGGCCGGGAAGGGTTTTCCGGGTATCGAGGACCTTCACCCGCGTGCCGGCGACGGCCCGGGCGTACAGTCGGGCCACGGTCGCGGTGCCAGACAGGGTCTGAAGCAGGTTGAGCGCCGTGCGTTCACCACTGAGCAATGCCCTGGCGTTCCCTTCGATGTCACACAGGCGGTCGCCGGCGGAAGCTTCCGCGCCTTCCTCCACCGACCAGAAAATCCTCACAGCGGGGTCGAGCCGCTGGAACACGGCCTCGAACCACGCTTGCCCGCACAAGACCATGGGCTCACGGGTAATGACCTCGGCCCTGGCCGAAGCTGACGCCGGAACGATATCGGCCGTCAGATCGCCAGAGCCGAGGTCTTCCGAGAGATAACGCTCGATGTCGTCGAGGTTCAGCTCGACGGGACGCCGGTTCACCGCCTACCCGTGCGTCTTCCTGGACTCCTTGCTCTTGGCGGATTTGGCCTTGCCGGCCGGCTTGCTTTCCTTGTTTCCGGCTTTCTTTCCGTTCTTGACTGCCGGAGGTTCCGCCAAGGCCACGATTCCTTTCAACTTCTCCAGCTCGGTCTTACGCTCGGCGGATGGCATCGGGATCAAACCGTCGGCGATGAGATAACCCTCGTCTCCCCAGGCCTTATCGCTAGTGAATTCCTTGAGATAGGCCTCCATGCCCGGTGCAAGGCCTAAATGCGCCTGTTTGATATACATGTAAAGGGGCCGCCCCACTGGATAGCGCTGGGATTTGACGGATTCATAGGTCGGCTCGATGCCTTCGATGGAAGCCGCGACCAGCTCGGAGCCGTGCTTGGCCAGGACGCCGAAATCGACGATGCCCAGCCCCTGGCCTGCTTCCACATGATCGATGATGCTGCTTTCCGGCTCACTCTCATAAACACCATCTTCGCGGATGGTCTGACAGAGTTTCTTGAACCTGGTCTCGTTGGCCAGCATCATCTGCTTCATCGCCGGAAAACTCGCGCAGCCCGCTTCGAGCACGTCCTCGGCAAAAGTATCACGGCTTCCAGAACTCAAAGGCGGTCCCCAGACCACGATGGGCAGATCTGGCAAGGCGGGATTGACTTCGCTCCATTTCTTATATGGGTTCGGTACCAGCCGATCGCAGGACCCACTGCACCTGGGATCCGGGACCGTCTTGGCCAAGGCCAGGTAGAGGTCGCGGTTGGTCAGATTCAAAGGCTTGTCTTTACGCGACTGCGCGATGACGATGCCGTCATAGCCGATCTTCAATTCGGTGATTTCGTTCACACCGTTGAGCCCGCATTCATCCCGCTCGACCTTTTTCATCATTCGGGACGCAAGCACGATGTCGGGATAGTTCCGACCCGTCCCTTCACAGAACAGCTTGATGCCACCGCCGGTGCCGGTGGATTCGACTTTCGGCTTGCGTACTTTACCCGAAGCCGACACATGGTCGGCCACGGCGCTGGCCAAGGGGAAAATCGTCGACGAGCCCGCGATCAAGAGATAAGGGCGTCCGAATTCCGCTTGCGCCGTTGCGGCATTAAAAAACAAGACTGAAGCGGCGGCGTATGCCGGAAATCTACTTAGCACCAAATATCCCTCGTGAATTGGTTGGACAAACAGCAATGGCGTTTCCCGGAAAGCAGGAATCGGCAAGCCGATTGTACTTCTTCGGTGCCCGCCGAAAAAAGCAAACCCGCGGGAAGGCGGGTCTGCGGGTCAGGCTAGGCAGTGGGGAAAGCCGGCCGAAGCCGGCCCCGCATCAGTCGCCCATCCAGATCAGTTCCACACGGCGGTTCTTCTCGCGATCCGCCTCGCTATGCTCCGGAACCAGCGGGTATTCCTCGCCGTAGCCCTTCGGGTAAAGCTGGTTGGTCACACCTTTGGCCTTCAGATAGTCAGCCACCGAATGCGCACGACGAATCGACAGGCGCATGTTGTACTCGTTGGTACCCTCGGTGCTGGTATGACCGGCGACCTCGATGTCGCGCTTCTCCGGGAACACGATCAGGTTTTCCGCCGTCTCGTCCAGGATGCGCTTGGCGCTGTCGGTCAGCTCGGCCGAATCGTACTTGAAGTTGACGCCATGCAGCTCGATACGGATCAAGCAGCCATCGCTGTCGACCTTCGCGCCCTTCATCGTGCCGGGGCATTTGTCGAGGCAGTCGTTCACACCGTCGCCGTCGGAGTCACGCGACTCACAGGTATCCTGGGCAACCTGAGCAACCGGAGCCGCTGCGTGGGGCTTCTCGCCGAACGGGACCATGAAGCCGACGTTCAATACCAGACCGTGCTGATCCCCGGGACCATTATTGTCCGCCAGCACATTGGCACGGTAGCGAAGGTCACCGCGGAGCAGGAAGTTGTCGTTCAACTCGTAGTTTGCACCGAACCCGGCTTCGCCCAGGAAGCGTGTAGAACGCTGATTCCCGTTAGGACCCCAGGTCGCGCCACCAGCAGCGATGACCGCATACGGCTGAAACGCGTCCCGCATGAAGTAATACTGGACGTCGACCACACCGCCGTACAGGTCCGCGTTACGGTTGTCCGGCCCTCCAACATTGGCCGTGTTGCCTTCGTAATGATTCCACAACGGCCGTACTTCGACGTTGAAATATTCATTGATGATCTTGCCGATGCCAAGACCTGCACCCCAGCCTTGTTGAAGGATGCCTGGACTACGGCCCGTATAGGTGTACTCGGCGACCGGTGCGATATACCAGCGGTCATCCATGAAAGTCTCTTCGGCCTGTACCGAAGCGGTCGCCGCGGCCACCATGCCCAGCGCTAACAGTGTGCGTTTAACCATACCCCGTCTCCTTAGCAAAAATGCAACAAATCACGCGTGATAAAACAACAGGCCCAATAGTAAAACAGCCTTACACGCGAGTGCAACCACAATCCCACCCCTTCTATAGAATTTTCTTGACAGGTGGATTTGAACCCGATTCAGCCGGTTTCAGTGCAAAATGACAAAAAGGGGTGGCGGAATGGAGTTTGCCGGTTACGCCGGCGACTCCGGTTTCCCCCCATCCGTGCCGGGCACGACGCGGTTCGGCGGGAACAGACAGGTGAAACGGCTGCCTCTGCCCAGCTCACTCGCGATGAGCAATTCGGCATCATGCCGCGACATGACGTGCTTGACGATGGCCAGGCCCAGGCCGGTGCCCGATTTGTTCCGGCAGCCTTCGATTTCCACCCGATAGAAACGTTCGGTGAGACGGGGAATATGCTCTTTCGGAATCCCCGGACCGGTATCCTCGACATCCAGCCGGGCAGCCCCCGATTCATCCTGGGACCAGCGCACCGTCACGATATCGGTCGGCCTGCTGTACTTGATCGCGTTGGAAATGAGATTGGCGAACGCACTGTGCAGATCGGTTTCGTTGCCCAGTAAGGACACCTGGGACTCGAGCATCAGCCGCACGGGCGTGTGGTCGCCCACCTGGACCACGTCGGCTTCCTTGCACAGCCGCTCCAACAGATCCGGAACCCGAACCACGGTCGCCGGTTTGAGCGGTCCCGATTCCAACCGTGTGAGGGACAACAGATTGTCGACCAGGCTCTGCATCCGGCCGGTTTGCTCCACCATGCGCTGGACCATCTTTCGGTAGGCGGACGCGGGGAGATCTTGTCCGCCCTCGCTCAGTGTTTCCATGTACCCCTTCAAAACCGTCAAAGGCGTGCGGAGCTCATGAGAAACGTTCGCCACGAAATCGCTGCGCACCCGCTCCATGAAACGAAGCTGAGTGACATCCTGGGCGATTAGCAGCCTGGAGTCATCGCCATAGGGGACGATCCGGATTTCCAGCTGCATCGCTTCGTCCATCGGCGATGGGATGCTGACGGTCGCGTTATTCCTGGAATTCTTCAGGTGTTCGGCGAACTTTGGATAGCGCACCAGATTACCGATGTTCTGGCCGAGATCGCTCTTACGCAGGCCGAGGAGCCGGCAGGCGGATTCATTGAACCAGTCGATTTCGTCCCGCGCGCCTAGCACTACCGTGGCATCCGGCAAGGCGGAAGTGGCCGTCCGGAATCGTTCCAGCATGCGGATGAGCTGCTTCTTGCGCCGTTTGTTGCGGCGGCGCAGCTTGTAGATCAGGTAATAGATTTCTTCCCAGATTCCGCTACCGGCGGGGATACGCCCGCTTCGCCCGCCCCGCATCCAGACATACAGGCGGTTGGCATGGACCAGGTGATGAAGCAGGTATAATGCCGTGCCGAGCCACAGGGCGAGACCGATGTCTTCGACGATAAGGCCCGTAACGACCGCGACCAGCACCACCCAGGATATCGTGAATAATTCAGAAGCCCAGGCCCGAAGCATGCGTCAGTCCGGCCGCGTGGAGAACCGATAGCCGAATCCGCGGACGGTCTGGATCATGTCTTCCCGGTTGTGTTCGGAAAGTATCTTGCGCAGCCTGCGAATATGGACATCGACAGTGCGCTCTTCGATATAGGCACTGCGACCCCACACCTGATCAAGCAGCTGAGCCCGGCTGTATACCTTGCTCGGATGGGTCAGGAAAAACTCCATCAACCGGTACTCCGTCGGGCTGAGGTTCACCGACTCCTCGTCGATGCTGACCCTGTGTTCATCGGTTTCCAGCAGAATGCCGCCGATCTCGATCCGCCCATCCAGCTTGGCCTGCCGGTTGCTTCGCCGCAGAACCGCCCGGATGCGCGCGATCAGTTCCCGTGGCGAAAAGGGCTTGGTCACATAGTCGTCGGCACCCACGTCGAGTCCTCTGATCTTGTCCTCCTCCTCGCCCCGGGCCGTCACCAGGATGAGCGGGATGTCGCCGTACTTCTCGTCCTTCTTCAGGCGACGCGCCCATTCGACGCCGCTGACCCCGGGCAACATCCAGTCCAGCAGGATCAGATCGGGTTCCTGTTCGTCCATCCGGGTCAATGCCTGCTGGACATCCCCCGCGGTGTACACTGCAAAATCCGCCTGTTCGAGGACCAGGCTCAGCATCTCCCGGATGGCTTCCTCATCTTCCACTACCAGCACGTTGATATCGGACATTCTTCGGATTCCAGCGTTAAAAAACCGCGTCTAATCTAATTACCGAAGATTACCGTCACGTTACAACTCCGAGTCAGGCCGGAGGGTTCGGCCAGCGAGGTCACTCCATCCTGGAGAACTTCAGCTCCCCGTTCTCGACATCCACCCCGATCACGTCGCCGGGCGCGAAACGGCCGGCGAGTATGTCCAGCGCCAGAGGATTTTCCAGCTCCTGCTGAATGGTCCGCTTCAGCGGCCTTGCACCATAGACCGGGTCGAATCCAGCCTCGCCGAGCAGATCCAGCGCTGCGTCCGATACCACCAGGGACAGGTCACGTGCCTGCAGGCGTTCCTGGAGATGGCGGACCTGGAGCCGGGCGATGGCGCGGATCTGTTCCCGCCCCAAGGGATGGAACACCACCACCTCATCGATGCGGTTGATGAACTCCGGCCGGAAATACTGGCTCACGACCTCCATGACCTCGGCCTTCATCTCGGCGTAATGCGCTTCACCCGCCAACTCCTGGATGCGGTTGGAACCGAGGTTGGACGTCATTACCACCACGGCGTTGCGGAAATCCACGGTGCGGCCATGACCGTCCGTGAGGCGGCCGTCATCCAGCACCTGCAGCAGCACGTTGAAGACGTCCGGATGGGCCTTTTCGACTTCATCCAGGAGGATCACGGAATAGGGCTTGCGCCGCACGGCCTCGGTGAGATAGCCGCCCTCTTCATAGCCGACATAGCCCGGCGGTGCCCCGATCAAGCGAGCGACGGAATGCTTTTCCATGAATTCCGACATGTCGATGCGCACCATTGCCTCGTCGGTATCGAACAGAAACTCGGCCAGGGCTTTGCACAGCTCGGTCTTGCCCACGCCGGTCGGCCCCAGGAAGAGGAACGAACCGTTCGGCCGGTTGGGATCGGCCAGACCCGCGCGGGACCGACGTATGGCGTTGGCCACTGCGGTGATTGCCTCCTGCTGGCCGACCACCCGCCGACTCAGGTTCTCCTCCATGTGCAAAAGTTTCTCGCGCTCACCTTCGAGCATCTTGGCCACCGGAATCCCTGTCCATTTGGAAACGACCTCGGCGATCTCCTCGTCGGTGACCTTGTTGCGCAGCAGACGGAACTCGCCGTCTTCGCCGGCTTCGGCCGCGGCAAGACGTTTTTCCAGCGTCGGGATCAGTTCGTACTGGATCTGGCCGGCGCGGGTCAGGTCGCCGCTGCGCTTGGCATTTTCCAAGTCCAGTCTGGCCTTTTCCAGTTCCTCCTTGATGCTGGCTGCGCCGGACAGCCGTGCTTTTTCGCTCTTCCAAATCTCTTCCAGATCAGCGTATTCCTTTTCCAGCTTGCCAATCTCGCCCTCCAAGGCTTCCAGCCGTTTCTTCGAGGCCTCGTCGGTCTCCTTCTTCAAGGCTTCGCGTTCGATCCTGAGCTGGATCAGACGGCGGTCGAGCCGGTCCATCTCCTCCGGCTTGGAATCGATCTCCATGCGGATGCGGCTGGCGGCCTCGTCCACCAGGTCGATGGCCTTGTCCGGCAACTGGCGGTCGGTGATGTAACGGTGCGACAACGTCGCGGCGGCCACGATCGCCGGATCGGTGATGGTGACGCCATGATGGACCTCGTAGCGCTCCTTCAGACCTCGCAGGATGGCAATGGTGTCCTCCACCGTCGGCTCGTCCACCAGCACTTTCTGGAAGCGCCGTTCGAGCGCCGCATCCTTTTCTATGTATTTGCGGTATTCGTCCAGCGTGGTGGCGCCGATGCAATGCAATTCACCGCGCGCCAGCGCCGGTTTGAGCATATTGCCGGCATCCATCGCCCCTTCCGCCTTGCCGGCACCGACCATCGTATGCAACTCGTCGATGAACAGGATGACGCGGCCTTCCTGCTTGGCGATGTCGTTGAGCACGCCCTTCAGCCGCTCCTCGAACTCACCGCGGAACTTCGCCCCGGCGATCAGCCCCGCCATGTCCAGCGCCAGCAGGCGCTTGCCCTTCACGCCTTCCGGCACTTCACCGTTGACGATGCGCTGGGCCAGTCCTTCGACGATGGCCGTCTTACCCACACCGGGTTCGCCGATCAGTACCGGGTTGTTTTTGGTGCGCCGTTGCAGCACCTGGATGGTTCGACGGATCTCATCGTCGCGGCCGATCACTGGATCGAGTTTGCCGCGTTCGGCCCGCTCGGTCAGATCGATCGTGTATTTCTGCAAAGCCTGGCGCTGTTCCTCCACGTTTGGATCATCCGCCGCCTGGCCGCCACGCATCGCCTGGATCGCATGTTCCAGGGCTTCCTTGGTCAACCCCGCCTTGCGCAGGAGCTCGGCAAGTTCGCCGCGCGATTCCAGCGCCGCCAGCACGAACATTTCGCTGGTAATGAACTGGTCGCCGCGCTTCTGGGCGAGCTTGTCGGTCAAGTTGAGCACCCGCGACAAGTCGGCGGAAATCTGCACGTCCCCACCCACGCCTTCCACCACCGGCAGACGCTCCAGCGCGGTGCTCAAAGACTGCTGCAACTGCGGCACGTTGGCGCCCGCCTGAACCAGCAGCGGCCGCACCGTACCACCTTCCTGATTGAGCAGCGCGGTCATCACGTGCACCGCTTCGATGAACTGGTGATCACGTCCGAGCGCCAGGCTCTGGGCATCGGCCAGGGCCGCTTGAAACTTGCTGGTCAGTTTATCCATTCGCATCGGTTCAAACCCCTCAAGGTCGTTTTCAATTGTCCGAGGTTGTGAGGGCGGGTGCGCCCATTTCAAGCATAGTCCCAGAGTACCCAAGGTTTGAGCCATGTGTGACAATAGCCACAGGGGAAAACACCCCGGACAATCGCTTGGCGATTCATGATGACTTTTCGCCCCAGCGTTGTCTAACCAACGCATGCTTCGATCATGCGTGATTACTTACCTTGGAGGATTCAAGCTGCCATGAGCAATAAATTCCAGAAAACGTCGCTGCCGACCGTCGTAGGCACCGCCCTCGCCACTTCCCTGGCTGCCGGTACCGTCGGCGCCGCCGAGAACCCCTTCGCCACCAAGGAACTGACGAGCGGCTACATGCAGGTCGCCGAAGCCGGCAAAGAGCAGAAGGAGATGAAGTGCGGCGCCGAAGTGATGAAAAACAACCCGGAGATGAAGTGCGGCGCCTCGATGATGCAGGGCACCGACACCAAGGCGATGGAAGGCAAGTGCGCCGGCATGAAGAAAGATGGCGCCTCCCCGGCTCCCGCCCCGACCGAAACCCCGAAACCCTGAATCTCCGACGGACTGCGCCGCGCGGGATGAGCAACCAACCCACCGGCATTTGCGGCGCGGGCTTGGGCCTTAGGCGCAGCTTCATCGAATCCGTTGCCGCCGATCCACCGGGATCGGTGAACTTTTATGAAGTTGCGCCCGAGAACTGGATGCGAATGGGCGGCCGCAATGGCCGCCTGTTCCGTTCCCTGACCGAACGCTTCCCCTTCGTCTGCCACGGACTGACGCTCTCCCTCGGCGGACCGGCACCGCTGGATAGGGCGTTTCTCACCGAACTCAAGACCTTCCTGGAACTCCATTCCATTTCCCTCTACAGCGAGCACCTGAGCTACTGCGGCGACGAAGGGCATCTCTACGATCTACTGCCGATCCCGTTCACTGCGGAAGCGGTGCACTATGTCGCGGCGCGCATCCGTCGGGTCCAGGAAATCCTGGAGCGGCGCATCGCCATCGAAAACATTTCCTATTACGCCGCACCAGGCCGGGAAATGGACGAGATTGAATTCCTCAATGCCGTGCTCGCGGAGGCCGATTGCGACCTACTGCTCGACATCAACAACATCTACGTTAACAGCGTCAATCACGGCTATGACCCGACGGCCTTCCTCCTGGCCCTGCCATCCCGGCGCATCGTCTATGCCCACATGGCAGGTCACTACGTACAGGCCCCGGATCTCCTGATCGACACTCATGGCGCGCCGGTGATCGATCCGGTCTGGAATCTGCTCGGTACCGCCTATGAAGCCTTCGGCGTTTTCCCGACGCTGCTGGAGCGGGATTTCGACATTCCCCCTCTGGCGGAGCTGCTGGACGAAGTCGGCACGATTCGAACTCTGCAACAACGAACGGCCCAAGCTGAGCTACGGCTGCGCCATGGTTGAAACCGGATTCGCCTTCCAACGTCTGCAACGGGCATTCACCTCCCACCTGCGGGACCCTGACCGCTTTCCGGCGCCGGCCGGGGTTCCCCCTGAGCGCATCGCGATCTATCGGGAATTGCTGTACAACAACATCGAAAGCTTCATCGGCAACGGCTTTCCAGTCACCAAGCGGATTCTGGGCGAAGAGCGCTGGAATGTGCTGGTGCGAGACTTCTTCGCCCGCCACGTTTGCACCACGCCGTATTTCTCCGAAATCGGCGAAGAATTCCTCGCCTATCTCGAACAAGAGCGGGAAGCGGGCAGGGACGACCCTCCTTTCCTGTTCGAACTCGCACACTACGAATGGGTCGAACTTGCCCTGGCCGTCCATCCGGGCGAGGCGTTTTCGCGACCGATCGGCTTGCCGCTGGACTGGCTGGACCGCCGCGTCGAGATTTCCCCCCTGGCCTGGCACCTGGCCTACCGCTTCCCGGTCCACCGCATCGGTCCGGATTTCATGCCGAATGTCCCCCCTCAGATGCCAAGCTTCCTCCTGGTCTACCGCGGCCGGGACGAACGGGTCCACTTTCTGGAGAGCCCACCATTGCTTTACCGCCTGTTCGAATATTTCGACGAAAGCGGGACCTCCCCGCTGAGGAAGCATATCGAACGGCTGGCGGCAGAAACCGGCGGCGATACCCTGATGCTGAGCCGGCAGGTCGAGCCGGTACTGGCAGACCTCGACGAACGTGGCATTCTCCGCTTCGTCTGACAGCGGCTCAACTCAGGCTCAGCAGGGCAACGGCGTCGCCGTCGCCGGGGTTCAGCTCCACGTCGAGCAGATAAATCCTGTTCGGCTCGATTCCTTTCTGCATCAGATAGCTGCGTATCCCGGCGGCGCGTGCCTGCGCCAGACGGCGTAACTCGAATTCGCTGACGGAGCTGTCCTTCAATGCTTTCCCCCAAGCGCTTGCGAAAAGCGTTCCCGCCAGCACCCGCTCACCCTTCGGCAACTCGGCCCATTCCGCCGCGTCGGGATAACGTAGACGGTAGAAGTGGCTGAACAAGCGGCGGTAATCCCCATCGGACAGGGCTGGAGACCCGGCCGGTCCGCCGTCTGCCGACACTGGGCGCAATTCGATGGCTGTGGCGTTCTCCAGTTGTCGCCGCAACTGCTGTTCGGCCAGCGCGCTTGCATCCCTGCCGCTCCGGGCCGTTCCACGGATTTCCAGGGAAAGCCCGGGACGCTCCGAAAGTGCAGTTGCCAGTCGGTCCAGCTTGCTCTTTTCCACACCGTCCAGTTCGAACGAACCAGGACGGAAACCGATCGCGCCGGCATCATCGCTGCCGCCGTCGAACAGCACCCCGATCGCCGAAAACGGTGATCTGACCACCTGGGCGATCACCCCCATCGCAGCTTTCGCCAACAACCCAGTGATGCTGAATCTAGGATCGTCCAGATTGCCGCTGATGGGCAGATCGATGTGGATCTTGCCGTCCAATCCACGCATCAGGGAGATTGCGAGTTTCACCGGCAAGGAAGTCGCCTCCGGGCTGTCGACACGCTCGCCCAAGGTCAGATGGTCAAAGACCATGTTGTTCTCCGCCAGCAGTTTCCGGTCGGAAAGCCGATAATGCAGGTCCAGATCGGCCTTGCCCTTGTCGATTCGATAACCGGCGAATCTGGCGGAGTAGGGCGAGAGCTCAGTGAGATCGACGTTCGTGAAACGCATGCTGAGGTCGGCGAAGGTGCCGATCCGGAAGGGGTTGATCCGTCCGCTGACGGTCACCGGCGAGGCATCGCTGATACTGCCTTTGATCGAGACTTCCGCCTTGGCGTCCGGACTGGAAGACAAGGACCGGATGACACCGGTCAGATCGTGAATATCGACGGAAACGCTCGGTTGGAGACTGAGATCGGAAAAATCCGCGGAACCATCGCGAACCAGCAGGGAACCGACTGTGACCGCAAGCGGCCGGCTCACCTGACCAGGCGGAGTAGCGGCCTTCGAACGCGGCTGAAACAGGTTCTCGATCACATTGAGCGTGCGCTCCCGACTCACGACGATACGGGCATACGGCTTGTCGGCGATCAGTTCGCGTATGCTCAGCCGATTTGCGGCCGTTTCCAATGTCAGCCCTTCCGCGCGCAACGACCGCCAGTGGATGAAATCCCGTCCTTCCTTTTTATCCAAGGTAACCAGGCCGGCGATTTCGGCCATTCCGCTGAAACGAACGTCGTTCCTCATGGGGCGGTATGCCAAATCCCCCTTGAGATTGAGCCGTCCCTTGGCCAGATCGATCCGGGCGAAACCGTCGAGATAGGATCTGAACGGCCGCAGACTGACGTCTTCCATTTGCAGGCGCAGATCGGCTTCCGGCGGATCGAAACTCCCTGAACCTTGCGCCGTGATCCTGCCCCGCCGGTCCACGCAGGATTCCAGACGGAGCGTGAACTTTCCCCGCCGGCTGTCCACCCCCTGGAGGTGGATTTCCAAACCGTCGAGGACTATAGCAGCAGGCGGATCGGCACCATGATCGGCAAGGCTGAGCCGGTAGTTTCGGATCAGCCCTTCCTCCAGACTGAATGCCCAGCTTTCGTTCGTAGAACCGGTCCCTATCCCGGCGGGTCCGGCACCGATGAAACCGGGCATTTCCAATCCCTCATTCGCTGCAAGCCAAGCGCTGATTTCCGCGTCGGCCGAATCGAACTTCGCCACAGACAAAAACCTTTCCCCGAAATCGGCGCGCAGTTCCTCGGCCGATATTTTTCCGAAACGAATATCCCGTGGCAGGCCTGAAGTGGCGGAAGAATCCTGGAGCTTAATGCCGTCCAATCCGAATGCTTTCGCCGACAACACGTTTTCGTTCCATCCCAGGCCATTCAGTCGGATATTCGAAACCACAGCCTCCGTTCTGCCCGCCCCGCGTTCCTGGGTCAGGGTAACGTTATGGATGACGACGCTTCCGGCCTGCGCTGAAAACTTGGAAAAACCGACTGATAGCTTTCCTATATCTACATTGCCAAGGCGGACATGGAGCCCTAGCGGACCAGGGATGGAAAGAGAATTGATATGGGCTTTGGCCAGTGTCGCCATCGATTTTGCGCCGTCGTATTCCAATTCGTCGAGGCGGATCTCATCGACTTTATTATCGGCAGATGGACCGTTTTCCGCGCGCCATTTAACATCATGCCAAGTCAGATTCGATTTACCGAGAAAAAACACCGGTCCGTCACCGGTTGACTTGTATTCAAACGCCAGATTTCCTTTCATGCTGCCTTTCTGGAGCACGATTCCGATACCTTGGAGATAAGCCGAAACCGCCATCAAATCGAGGTTCTCCACATGGAGATCGGCATGTATCTGAACCGGAACAAGCGTGAGTACTGCAGTGCCATCCAGTTTGGCTTGTCCGCCACCGGAACTTTTCAGTTCCAAGCGTGCGGGCCGACTCAGGTCCGGACCCAGATCGTAAAGATCGGCATTCACTTCCGAGGCGCTGAGCGTGACCTTGCCGCCTTCGTCCATGAAGTCCAAAGTACTGTTTTTGATAGAGAATACCCTGACCATGATGGGAACCTTCGGGGAAAGCGTCTCCCCGGTCTCGGCAATGAGCTTGGTCCAATTGGACATTCCTTTCGCATCCAGCTCGATTCGTATACTGCTACGGTCCGCCGTACCTTCCACGATCAGGCATCTGCTTTTCAGGCTGGCCACCATGTCGATGTCGACAACGGCATGTTCCGCCGTCACAGCGGATTTGCCGTCCGGGGTATCCAGAGCCATCTGATCGAGCTCGAGCCTCCAGGAAAACGGATTGAACCTGACATCCGCCAACCGGAAGGAGCCTTGCAATCGTGCACCGGCTATCGCCGGTAACTCTGTTTTCAAGACATAGGGGACGACCACGAAACCGATAGCCGCATACAAGACGGTGAGGAAAAAAATAGCCGCTGTCGGATAAATCAAGACGCGGGAATACTTATTACGAATGAACTCGAAACGCATTTCCAAGACCGAAAACACTCGATTCGAATGGCGGATATCAGTCGGCGCGCTCGACCTTGAGGATGACACCCTCCACGCCGCACACCCTGATTTTCGTACCGGCGGGACAGTCCTCCCCATGAACCCGCCAAATCGAATCGTCTATACGGATTTTTCCCATGCCGTTGACGATGGGCTGCTCGAGCGTAAGGGTCCGCCCGATGTATTGCGCCGCCCGGCGGTTGAGCAATGGCCGATCGGAAGCGATGGGTTTGCGGCCAATGAACTTTTCGAATACGAAGATGCTGGCCAGGGAAAAGACGGAAAACACCAGCAGCTGGATTTCCCAGCCCAGCCAGGGAAGCAGCCAGAGTACCACTCCCGTCACCACCGCGGCTTCCGCCATCCAGAGGAAATACATGCCTGGAAGAAGGAGCTCGAGTATCAACAGCAAGGCGCCCAATGTCCACCAGTGCCAGAAAACCAGGGTAGACCCGATCATTTGCGGACCTGGGATTCGCCGAAGGTCGCCCGGGCCAGTTCGCCGATACCTCCCAAGGAACCGAGCAGA
Source organism: Methylococcus capsulatus (assembly GCF_036864975.1). Classification (NCBI taxonomy): domain Bacteria; kingdom Pseudomonadati; phylum Pseudomonadota; class Gammaproteobacteria; order Methylococcales; family Methylococcaceae; genus Methylococcus; species Methylococcus capsulatus. The sequence continues at coordinate 1,122,963 of NZ_CP104311.1, forward strand.
CTGGAGGACTCCAGTGGCATGAGGATGAGCTTGTTGTTCGGCGCCGCGGCCACATCGCGTAGAGCTTCGACGTATTTCTGGGCGACGAAATAGTTGACGGCCTGGATGTCGCCTTCGGCGATGGCCTGGGAAACCAGTGCCGTCGCTCGCGCCTCGGCTTCCGCCAGCCTTTCTCGGGCTTCGGCATCGCGGAAAGCCGCTTCACGCCGTCCTTCGGCTTCGAGGATCGCCGCCTGTTTTTCGCCCTCTGCCTTAAGGATTTCGGCCTGGCGATGACCTTCCGCTTCCAGGATGGCGGCGCGCTTGTCCCGCTCGGCCTTCATCTGCCTGGCCATCGAATCCACCAGGTCCTGCGGCGGAGCGATGTCCTTGATTTCGATGCGCGTGACCTTGACGCCCCAGGGGGTAGTGGCATCGTCCACGACAGTGAGGAGACGTGCGTTGATTTCATCCCGCTTCGAGAGCAATTCATCCAGGTCCATCGATCCCATGACAGTGCGGATATTGGTCATGGTGAGCTGCATGATAGCGAACTGGAGGTTGCTGACTTCATACGCGGCCCGCGCCGCGTCAATGATCTGGTAGAACACCACCCCATCCACCCGGACCATGGCGTTGTCCCTGGTGATCACTTCCTGTGAAGGAACGTCCAGGACTTGCTCCATCATGTTCAGTCGGGCGCCGATCTGATCAATGACTGGACGAATCCAGTTGATGCCGGGACTCAGCGTCCTCGTGTATTTGCCGAAGCGTTCCACCGTGTATTCGGTTCCCTGGGGAACGAATTTGACGCTAAGCACCACCAGTATGATGCAGAGGATAAAGAAAAACAGAACGAACAGTGCAAAGCCGGACATGTGCATCTCTCCTGGAAGCCGGGGAATCAGGCGCAATTAGGATAGCTTGATCGCTCATCGGTCCACATGGCCAAATGCAGAAAGTTCTTGGAAGAAAGAGATTTGATTTACGATTGACCTGGAACAAAACTGTGGGTAACGCATTTTTTTTATATAAATCATATGATTAGGTGGGTATCAAGGATGTTGGCAAAAGAAGGCTGACATGTCGATGGATTGTGGATAACTTGATCTCAGCCGGGCATCGTGAGGGACAGCACACGTTATGCACAGGGAACGACCCGGTTTTCCCCTCCCCACTTCGCCTCCAGGAACCGCGCCGATGTTCGAAGTCGCAGAGCTCAAATCAAGGCTCGATAAAACCTCCTATGCCGCCCAGGTTCCCGATCTCCGAATGCAACTTCTGGATTTGCAGCAGATGATTGAACCGGCGGGGATCCCGGTCGTGTTTCTGGTGGCGGGTCTGGATTGCGCGGGAAAGGGAGACATCATCCACACGCTGAACGAATGGATGGACCCGCGCTACATGGAAACCCATGCCTTCGGGAGGCCTTCGGAAGACGAACGGGAGCGTCCGAACCACTGGCGTTACTGGATGGCCCAGCCGCGGCGGGGCCGGATCGGGATTTTCTCGGTCGGCTGGTACGGACCGCCGCTTGCGGACCGGCTGTATTCGCGTATCGATGAGGCGGTTTTTCTGGCCGAACTGGCCCACATCAACCGCCTGGAAAAAGCCTGGACCAACGATGGCGCCGTGGTGGTCAAATGCTGGCTGCATCTGAGCAAGAAACAGCAGCGCAAAATCATCGAAAAGACCGAGAACGATCCCGAGACCCGTTGGAAGATCACCGAAACCGAGCACGAGCACCTCAAGCTTTACGACGAATTTCTCGTGATCGCGGAGAAGGCGCTACGGGCGACCAATACCCCGGAGGCCCCGTGGTTCCTGGTCAACGGCTACGACTCGCATTACCGGCGGATCGCCGTCGGCCGTCATCTGGCCCAGCGCATCACCGCCCGCCTCGAAGGTGTCCGGGAACAACGTGTCAAACCTGAACCTCCGGTTTCGAGCCCCGGGCCCAGCATCCTCGGTACGGTGGATCTAAAGGTCAAACTCGGGAAAAAAGCGTATCGGGACGAAAAAACGGCCTTTCAGTCCAAGATCAGCCGCCTCACCCGATTGGCACGCCAGCAGAAGCGTTCGGCCATGCTGGTGTTCGAGGGCTGGGATGCGGCAGGCAAGGGGGGCGTCATACGCCGTATCACGCCGGCGATGGATGCGCGCAACTACCGGGTCATTCCGATCCAGGCGCCGAGCGACGAGGAAAGGGCGCATCACTATCTCTGGCGGTTCTGGCGGCATCTCCCGCGCGATGGCAACGTCACTATCTACGACCGGAGCTGGTACGGCAGGGTGCTGGTAGAACGGGTGGAAGGTTTCGCCAGCGACGAGGAATGGCATCGTGCCTATTCGGAAATCAATGACTTCGAGGAGGAACTGACCGGCCATGGCATCATCCTGCTCAAGTTCTGGCTGCACATTTCCAAGGACGAGCAGGCCAGGCGGTTCCGCGAGCGCGAGCAGACCCGTTATAAGCGTTACAAGATCACCGCGGAGGATTTGCGCAACCGGGAGAAATGGGATGCCTATGAACAGGCGGTGAACGACATGGTGACTCAGACCAGCACCACCTATGCGCCCTGGCACCTCATCGCTGCCAATGACAAATACCATGCACGCGTCGAAGTGTTTCGTACCCTGTGTAAGGCGTATCAGCGGGCGCTGAACTACTAGACTTGCCTAACGGCATGAAAAATCTGGTAAACTTCGCCCCCCTCATAGCATTCCCAGCCGGACCGAAGCCGGCGGAGTCCCCGATGTTTTTCCACGACGAATTCGACGTGATCGTAGTCGGCGGCGGACACGCCGGCACCGAGGCCGCTCTGGCCGCGGCGCGGACGGGCGTGCGCACCCTGTTGTTGACGCAGAATGTCGAGACCCTGGGCCAGATGAGCTGCAATCCGGCCATCGGCGGCATCGGCAAGGGGCATCTGGTGAAGGAAATCGATGCCATGGGCGGTCTCATGGCACGGGCGGCGGACCGGGCAGGTATCCAGTTCCGCATCCTCAACGCGAGCAAGGGGCCCGCTGTGCGGGCGACCCGGGCGCAGGCGGATCGCAGCCTCTACCGCAGGGCGGTGCGCGAGGGACTGAGCGTCCAGGAAAACCTCAGCCTGTTCCAGCAAACCGTGGTCGACTTGATCGTCGAAGGTGGCAGAGCGGCTGGCGTCGTCACCCAGATGGGACTCAAGTTCCGTTCCCGCTGCGTGGTGCTCACGGTCGGGACGTTCCTGGCCGGACGCATCCACATCGGCCTGGAAAACTACGAGGGCGGCCGGGCGGGCGATCCGCCGGCGACCGATCTCGCGCGGCGCCTGCGAGATCTGGGATTCAAGGTCGCGCGGCTGAAGACTGGCACCCCCCCGCGCATCGACCGCCGCAGCGTCGACTTCAGCCGGATGGTGGAACAGCCGGGCGATGATCCAACGCCGGTGTTTTCCTTCCTCGGCAGGCGCGAGGAGCACCCGCCTCAGGTGTCGTGTTACATCACCCGCACCAACGAACGTACCCATGAGCTGATTCGAGCCGGTCTCGACCGGTCGCCGATGTTCACCGGCGTGATCGAAGGCATTGGCCCGCGCTACTGCCCTTCCATCGAAGACAAGGTGGTGCGCTTCGCCGAGCGCAATTCGCACCAGATTTTCGTCGAGCCGGAAGGTCTCGACAGCCTGGAAATCTATCCCAACGGCATTTCCACCAGCCTGCCCTTTGACGTCCAACTTGCCGTGGTGCGCTCGATCCAGGGGTTCGAGAACGCCCGGATCACCCGCCCCGGCTATGCGATCGAATACGATTTCTTCGACCCGCAGGATCTCCGTTACTCGTTGGAAACGCGCCACATGGAGAACCTGTTTTTCGCCGGCCAGATCAATGGCACCACGGGCTACGAGGAGGCCGCCGCGCAGGGGTTGCTGGCTGGTTTGAACGCGGCGCGCAAAGCGCGTGACTTGGAACCCTGGTGGCCGAGCCGGGGCGAGGCCTACCTCGGTGTGCTGGTCGACGACCTCATCACCCGCGGCACGTCCGAACCGTACCGTATGTTCACCAGCCGCGCCGAGTACCGCTTGGTGCTGCGCGAAGACAATGCCGATCTGCGCCTCACTGAAACCGGCCGTGCCCTGGGATTGGTGGACGATGCGCGCTGGGCGGCATTCGAAGCCAAGCGCGAAGCCATCGAGACGCTGGGCGGGCGTCTTGCCGCGCGGCGTATCCGCCCCGACAGCAGTCCAGCCGAAAGCCGGAACGCGCTCGCCGCGATACCGCTGCAGCGCGAAGCCAGTCTACTGGATCTGCTCAGGCGCCCGGATGTCGGCCTGGAACTTCTCGCCGGCTATGCTCCGGAGCTGTTCGAAGGTATGGATGGGGCGGTGCGGGAACAGGTGGAAATCGCAGCCAAGTACACCGGCTACATCGAACGCCAGCAGGCCGAAATCGAGCGCGTCCGGCGCTACGAGGCTTGGCAGTTGCCGGACTCCATGGATTACGGCAAGGTCGTCGGGCTCTCCAACGAAGTGCGGGAAAAGCTCGGCCGGGTCAAGCCCGCCACGGTCGGGCAGGCGGCGCGTATTCCCGGCATCACCCCGGCGGCGATCTCGCTGCTGCTGGTGCATTTGCGCAGAACCGGCGCAGCGCAATGCCCCTGAACGCGATGCTCGAGCGGGGTTTGAGCGAACTGGGATCGACGGCCGGGTGCGGTCAGCGCGAACGTCTGCTCCAATTTCTCGAACTATTGCGCCGATGGAACCGGGTGTACAGTCTCACGGCCATTGAAGACCCCCGCGAAGGCGTGCGGCTGCACCTTCTGGACAGCCTTTCGATCGCATCCTTCCTTTATGGCGAGCGGGTACTCGACGTGGGGACCGGCCCGGGACTGCCCGGCATTCCCTTGGCGATCATGCAACCGGATCGGCGGTTCGTCTTGCTCGACTGCAACGCGAAGAAGATCCGTTTCGTCCGGCAGGCGGTGATTGAGCTGGGCCTGGTCAACGTCGTGCCGGTGCAGGCGCGGGTCGAATCTTTCACCGACCCGGCGGGTTTCGACTGCGTGCTGGCGCGGGCCTATGCCTCGCTGGCGGAAATCTGGGCCGATGCGAGCCGTCTGCTCAAGACCGGCGGCTCTGTGCTGGCCCTCAAAGGACGCCGGCCCGAGACCGAACTCGGTGATCTTCCGGCCGGCGTCGCGGTCGGCATCCATCGGTTGCGAGTGCCCGGCGTTGACGCGGAACGGCATCTTGCAGAACTGAGGCCGACAGGGCAGGATTCGTAAATGGGCAAGGCAAAGATCATCGCAATCGCGAATCAGAAAGGGGGGGTCGGCAAGACCACGACCGGTGTCAACCTGGCGGCATCGCTCGCGGTCACGAAAAACAGGGTGTTGCTGATCGATCTCGATCCCCAGGGCAACGCAACCATGGGATGCGGCGTCGACAAGCGAACGTTGCGCCGGTCGAGCTACCAGGTGCTGATCCGGCAGGTGCCGGCGGCGGATGCGATCATTGAACTCGACGGACCGGGTTTCGATCTCATTCCCAGTAATTCGGATCTGGCAGCGGCACAGGTCGACCTCCTCCAGATCGAAGGGCGCGACCGGTGCCTTGCCGAGGCCCTGGAACCCTGTCTCGGTCGTTACCGGTTCGTCCTGATCGACTGTCCGCCCTCGCTGAACATGCTGACGATCAACGCCCTGGTGGCAGCCGACAGCGTGCTGATCCCTATGCAGTGTGAGTACTACGCGCTGGAAGGACTGTCCGATCTGATGGATACCCTGGGCAAGATCCGCGCGACCGTGAATCCCCGCTTGGCGGTGGAAGGTCTGCTGCGCACCATGTACGACACCCGTAGCCGGCTTGCCAACGAGGTGTCCGAGCAACTCTTAGAGCATTTCCCGGACCGGGTATTCCGCACCGTCATCCCGCGCAACATCCGGCTGGCTGAAGCGCCGAGCCACGGCGTGCCGGTCATGTACCACGACAAAAGTTCCAAAGGGGCGCTGGCCTATCTGGCGCTGGCGGGTGAAATCGTCCGGCGCAATGAGCGTAGTACCGCCGCCGCGTAGAAAACGAGCGAACCGACGAGCATGAAGAAACCCGCCTTGGGCAGGGGCCTGGAAGCCCTACTGGGAGACACCGGGCTGGATACGAAGCAGGAGTCCGTGCGGAAACTTCCCATCGAGCACCTGGAACCGAGTCCGTTCCAGCCGCGCAAGGATTTCGACCCGGCCAAACTGCGCGAACTCGCCGATTCCATCAGCGCCCAGGGTATCGTCCAGCCGATCGTGGTGCGTTCTTCGGGGGCGGGGCGTTACCAGATCGTTGCCGGCGAACGGCGCTGGCGCGCCGCCCAGCTCGCCGGCATCCGCGAAGTGCCGGTCGTGGTGCGCGAAGTGCCGGACCAGGCCGCCCTCGCCATTGCGCTGATCGAAAACATACAGCGCGAAGACCTGAATCCGCTGGAAGAAGCCGAAGCGATCCAGCGCTTGCTGGAAGAGTATCGGATGACCCATCAGCAAGTGGCCGATGCCCTCGGCAAGTCCCGCGTAACCATTACCAATCTCAACCGACTCAATGAGTTACATGCCGATGCCAAGGCGTTGCTGCGCGCCGGGGACATCGACATGGGCCATGCCAGGGCCTTGCTCGCCCTCCCTTTCAGCGAACAGGGGGAAGCCGCTCGGCGGGTGGCCGAAAAGCGTTTGAGCGTGCGGGAAACCGAGTCTCTGGTGAATGGCCTGTTGAAAGCCGCCGAAGCCGGTCCGAAACCGGCCATGGTCGTCGATCCCGACATCGCCCGGCTGGAGCGGCGTATGGCCGAGCGGCTGGGCGCCGGTGTCCGGATTCAGCATGGTGCGAAAGGGGCGGGCAGGCTCGTCATCTCCTATGCCAGCCTGGAACAACTCGAGGGTTTGCTGGCGCGCTTCGAACGCTGAACCGGTTTGATCTTTGGAAAACCCGCTGCTATGATGCCGCGGCGTTTGTGCGGGGATGCCTGAAATGTTAGGCGGGCGTTTGTACGGGGGGGTACGACGGATCATCCGCTGGCAACTCGTCGTGATGGTTGTCTGCGGAGCGATTGCCTACGTCGCAGGCGGATGGAAAACAGCAATATCGGCATCTGCAGGGGGGCTGATCGCGTTCTTACCGAATGCGTTCTTCGCACTCCGTTTCGGCTTCTTCGACCCGACCCGGAGCGCCCGCGACATCGTGCGGGCCTTCTATGTCGGCGAGTCCATGAAGCTCGTCTTGACCGGCGTCCTGTTCTTCCTGGCATTTCAATTCCGCGAACTAGAATTTTTGCCGCTTTTCTCCGGATTTATAGGGGCACTCGGGGTGTATTGGATCGCCCTGCTGCAACGAATTTGAACAACTAGAGCAAGGCTGACAATGGCGACAGAAGCGCACGATAGCGGTGGTGCCACCGGTTACATCGTCCATCACCTGACCCCTCTCTCTTCCGGTGAGGGTTTCTGGACCCTGCATGTGGACACGCTGTTCTTTTCGGTGTTCCTCGGTGTGGTGTTCCTGTTCTTCTTCCGCAAGGCCGCCCAACAGGCTACGGCCGGCGTGCCCGGACCCTTGCAGAACTTCGTCGAGATGATCGTCGAGTTCGTCGATACTCAGGTCAAGGACAGCTTCCATGGCCGCAATGCCCTGATCGCACCGCTGGCCCTGAGCATTTTCGCCTGGGTCTTCCTGATGAATGCCATGGACCTCCTGCCGGTAGACCTGCTGCCCGACGTCGGCAAGGCAATCGGACTCGAATATCTGCGCGTAGTCCCCAGCACCGATCTCAACGCCACTTTCGGCATGTCGATCTCGGTGTTTTTCCTGATCATTTTTTACAGCCTGAAGGTCAAGGGCCCGGGCCATTTCGCGATGGAATTCCTGTTCCATCCGTTCAGCCATTGGGCGCTGGTCCCCTTCAATCTGCTGCTGAACACCGTCGAGTACCTGGCCAAGCCGGTCTCCCTCGGCTTGCGACTGTTCGGCAACATGTATGCGGGCGAACTGATCTTCATCCTGATCGCGCTGCTGCCGTGGTGGGTGCAGCCGGCACTGAGCTTCCCTTGGGCGGTGTTCCACATCCTGATCATCACGCTGCAAGCGTTCATATTCATGGTGCTGACCATCGTTTATCTCAGTCTGGCGCACGAGAACCACTAAGGGATGCTCCCGGTTCTTTTTTCTAAATCACTTTAACTGACCTTTTGGAGGAAAAATGGAAACTGTATACGGTATGACCGCGATCGCTGTCGGCATCATCCTGGGCCTGGGTGCCATGGGCACCGCCATCGGCTTCGGCCTGCTCGGCGGCAAATTCCTGGAAGGCGCCGCCCGCCAGCCGGAAATGGTCCCGATGCTGCAGGTCAAGATGTTCATCGTGGCTGGTCTGCTCGACGCAGTGACCATGATCGGCGTCGGTCTCGCCCTGTTCTTCACCTTCGCGAACCCGTTCGTGAAATGAGCTGACCCTTCGCATACGGTTGAAACCTTAGCGAAAGCACTCAAGCAAGTGAGGACAGCGCCGTGAACATCAATGCCACGCTATTCGGGCAAATGGTCACATTCGCGCTTCTGGTGTGGTTCACCATGAAGTACGTCTGGCCGCCCCTATTGCAAGCTCTGGAAGAGCGCAAGAAAAAAATCGCCGAAGGTCTGGCTGCGGCCGAAAAAGGCAAACATGAGATGGAGCTCGCCGAAAAGCGGGCGACCACCGCTTTGAAGGAAGCCAAGGACAAGGCTGCGGAGATCGTGAACCTGGCTCAAAAGCGCGCCAACGCCCTGGTGGACGAATCCAAGGAGGCGGCCAAGATCGAGGGTGAGCGTATCCTCGCGAATGCCCGGTCCGAGATCGACCGTGAGCTGGAAAATGCCAAGGAAGAGCTCCGTAAACAGGTTTCCGTGCTGGCGATCAGTGCCGCCGAGAGAATCCTGCAGCGGGAGGTCGACCAGAATAAGCACAAGGAAATCCTCGCCGGACTCGGCAAGCAGTTGGGCTAGACACCGATGAGCGAACTGACCACCCTGGCCCGCCCCTATGCCGTCGCCGTATTCAAGGCGGCCAAGGAAGCCGGCAACACGCAGGAATGGGCCGATATGCTCGAATTCCTGAAGCACGTCATGGCCGATCCCCTCATGCAGCGGGCCGCCAGCGATCCGAAGGTAGGCAAGGACAAGTTCATCGCCAACTTCCTGGACCTCTGCAAAGGCCATGTCACTCCGGAAGGCGAGAATTTCATTCGTCTTCTGGCGAGCAACGGCCGCCTGGGGCTGGTCGGGGCGATCGCCGACATGTTCGCCGAATTCCGGGCGGAGGAGGAAGGTTACGTCGATGTCGACGTCATTACCGCCTATCCGCTCGAAGAGAGCGAAAAAACGAATCTCAATGCGTTGGTGGAAAAGTGGATGTCGCGTAAGGGGCGCCTTCACGTCACCGTGGATGAATCCCTGATCGCCGGCGTCATCCTGCGCGCCGGCGGCCGGGTCGTCGATGCTTCCATCCGTGGCCAGCTCCAGCGACTGGCGAAACGACTCTCCAATTAAAATGAGACAGTATCATGCAATTGAACGCGTCTGAAATCAGTGAACTCATCAAGCAGAGGATCGGGAAGTTCGATCTCGGCGTTGAGTCACGCAGCGAAGGAACCATAGTCAGCCTGACTGACGGCATCGTCCGCATCCACGGTCTGCAAGACGTGATGCAAGGGGAAATGGTGGAGTTTCCGGGCAGCACTTACGGTATGGCGCTGAATCTGGAGCGCGACTCCGTCGGTGCCGTGGTGCTCGGTTCCTACGAGCATCTTTCCGAAGGCGACACGGCCAAATGCACCGGGCGCATTCTGGAAGTGCCGGTGGGTGAGGCGCTGCTCGGCCGTGTGGTCGACGCGCTGGGCAACCCGATCGACGGCGCCGGGCCGATCGATGCGAAGGCGTTCTCGCCGATCGAGAAGATCGCGCCGGGCGTCATCTCGCGCCAGTCCGTGAGCCAGCCGCTGCAGACCGGTCTCAAGGCCATCGACTCGATGATCCCGGTGGGCCGGGGTCAGCGCGAGCTGATCATCGGTGACCGTCAGACCGGCAAGACCGCCATAGCGATCGACGCCATCATCAATCAGAAGGGCACCGGCGTTAAGTGCATCTACGTCGCCGTCGGCCAGAAGCAGTCCTCGATCGCCAACGTGGTGCGCAAGCTGCAGGAGCATGGCGCGATGGAGCACACCATCGTCGTATCGGCCTCGGCTTCCGAATCCGCAGCGCTGCAGTTCATCGCCCCTTATTCCGGTTGTGCGATGGGCGAGTATTTCCGCGACCGCGGCGACGATGCGCTCATCATCTATGACGACCTGACCAAGCAGGCCTGGGCCTACCGCCAGATTTCGCTGCTGCTGCGCCGTCCCCCGGGCCGTGAAGCGTATCCGGGCGACGTGTTCTATTTGCATTCGCGCCTGTTGGAACGCGCATCGCGGATCAACGCGGAAGAGGTCGAGCGCCTCACCAAGGGTGAGGTGAAGGGCAAGACCGGCTCACTGACCGCCCTGCCCATCATCGAAACCCAGGCCGGCGACGTTTCCGCCTTCGTGCCGACCAACGTGATCTCGATCACCGATGGCCAGATCTTCCTGGAAACCAATCTGTTCAACGCAGGCATCCGTCCGGCCGTGAACGCCGGTTTGTCGGTGTCGCGCGTCGGCGGCGCGGCGCAGACCAAGATCATCAAGAAACTCGGTGGCGGCATCCGTCTCGATCTCGCCCAGTACCGCGAACTCGCGGCTTTCGCTCAGTTCGCATCCGACCTGGACGAGGCGACCCGCAAGCAGATCGAACGCGGCCAGCGGGTCACCGAGCTGATGAAGCAGAACCAGTATTCGCCGATGAGCATCGCCCAGATGGCCGTTTCCCTGTTCGCCGCCAATGAGGGTTATCTGGACGACATCGAGGTCAGCAAGGTGCGCGACTTCGAGGATGCCCTGCAGGAGTACATGAAGTCGCAGTGTGCCGAACTGTTGAAGTCGATCGACGCCACCGGCGATTACAACGACGCGATCCAGGCCGGCTTGCACGAAGCGATCAAGAAGTTCAAAGCGACTCACGCCTGGTAAAGGTGCAGCCATGGCCGTCGGCAAAGAAATCCGTATAAAGATCGCGAGCGTCCGCAACACCCAGAAGATCACGCGCGCCATGGAAATGGTCGCGGCGAGCAAGATGCGCCGCACCCAGGACCGGCTGCAGGCGACCCGCCCGTATGCGCGCAAGATCGCCCGGATCATCAAGCACCTCGCCCAGGCCAACCCGGAGTATAAGAATCCGTTCATGGTCGAGCGTCCCGTCAAGCGGGTGGGTGTGGTGCTGGTGTCGTCCGACCGCGGTCTGTGCGGCGGCCTGAACTCCAACCTGTTCCGCTTGCTGCTGCGGCGGATGAAGGCCTGGGGCGAAGCGGGCATCGACGTCCGCCTGGGCGTGATCGGGCAGAAGGGTGCATCGTTCTTCGGCAGCGTGGGAGCGGACATAGCCGCCCAGGTCGTCCGACTGGGCGACACGCCGCACCTGGAAGGCATTATCGGTGTCCTGAAGGTCATGCTGGACGCATATGGCGAGGGCGAGATCGATGAGCTTTACGTGGCTCACAACGAGTTCGTCAACACCATGACACAGAAACCGAAGCTGGAGTGCCTGGCTCCGATCAAGGCGGAAGAGCTTTCCGAGGAGCTCAAGGGGCATTGGGACTACCTTTACGAGCCGGACGCCAAGAGCGTACTGGACGCGCTCATCGCCCGCTACCTCGAGTCCCTGGTGTTCCAGGGGCTGGTCGAGAACAACGCCTGCGAGCAGGCCGCCCGCATGGTCGCCATGAAGAGCGCCTCCGACAATGCCGGCAAACTCATCAAAGAGTTGCAGCTGATCTACAACAAGGCGCGGCAGGCGGCCATCACGCAGGAAATCGCCGAAATCGTCGGCGGCGCGGCTGCGGTCTAGCGGAACAAGTCAACAGATATCCGAAGAGGGCAGAAATGAGTTCTGGGAAAATCGTACAGATCATCGGCGCGGTGGTCGACGTGGAATTTCCGCGCGAATCCTTACCGAAGATTTACAACGCGCTGCGGGTGGATGAGGGCGGCCTCGTCCTTGAAGTCCAGCAGCAGCTGGGCGACGGCGTGGTCCGCTGCATCGCCATGGGTTCCACCGACGGGGTGAGGCGCGGCGTCGCCGTGACCAACACCGGTGCGCCGATCTCGGTACCGGTGGGTACGGAAACCTTGGGCCGTATCATGAACGTGCTCGGTGATCCCATTGACGAGAAGGGACCGATCGGCGAGAAGGAGCGCTGGGGCATCCATCGCAAGGCACCGTCCTATCAGGATCAGGCGGCCGCCAACGAGCTGCTGGAAACGGGCATCAAGGTGATCGACTTGATCTGCCCGTTCGCCAAAGGCGGCAAGGTCGGGTTGTTCGGTGGCGCCGGCGTGGGCAAGACCGTCAACATGATGGAGCTGATCCGCAACATCGCCATCGAGCACAGCGGTTACTCGGTGTTCGCGGGCGTGGGCGAACGTACCCGTGAGGGCAACGACTTCTACCATGAAATGAAGGAGTCGAACGTTCTCGACAAGGTGTCGTTGGTCTACGGCCAGATGAACGAACCGCCGGGCAACCGTCTGCGCGTGGCCCTCACCGGCCTCACCATCGCCGAGAAGTTCCGCGACGAAGGCCGTGACGTGCTGTTGTTCATCGACAACATCTACCGCTACACCCTGGCGGGTACGGAAGTGTCGGCGCTGCTCGGACGCATGCCTTCGGCCGTGGGTTACCAGCCCAACCTGGCGGAGGAAATGGGTATTCTGCAGGAACGCATCACCTCCACCAAGACCGGCTCCATCACATCCATCCAGGCCGTGTACGTTCCGGCCGACGACTTGACCGACCCATCGCCGGCGACGACCTTCGCGCATCTCGACGCGACCGTCGTACTGTCGCGCCAGATCGCCGAACTGGGCATCTATCCGGCAGTGGATCCGCTGGATTCCACCAGCCGTCAGCTCGATCCGCTGGTGATCGGCCATGAGCATTACGAGACCACCCGCCGGGTGCAGAGCACCCTGCAGCGCTACAAGGAACTGCGCGACATCATCGCCATTCTCGGCATGGATGAGCTGTCGGAAAACGACAAGCTGATCGTCTCGCGCGCCCGCAAAATCCAGCGTTTCCTGTCGCAGCCGTTCTTCGTGGCCGAAGTGTTCACGGGCTCGCCCGGCAAGTACGTTCCGCTCAAGGATACGATCTCCGGGTTCAAGGGGATCGTCGATGGGGACTACGACGATGTGCCGGAGCAGGCGTTCTACATGGTTGGTTCGATCGACGAGGCGCTGGAGAAAGCCAAACGCCTGGCCGCTTGACCGGTCGCCATAGGAGGTAACTGAGATGGCCATGACGATGCATGTGGACATCGTGAGTGCGGAAGGCGAGATCTTTTCCGGGCAGGCCGAGCTGGTCGTGGCGCCGGCCCAGGAAGGCGAGGTCGGTATCGCCGCCAGGCACGCGCCTTTCCTGTCCCCGCTGAAGCCGGGCGAGGTCCGGGTCAAGAGCGAGGGGCAGGAGCCGTTGTCGTTCTACGTCTCCGGCGGCATGCTGGAGGTGCAGCCGTACCTGGTGACGATCCTTTCGGAAACCGCGGTGCGCGCAAAAGACATCGACGAAGCCGCGGCGCAGGAAGCCAAGCGGGCGGCCGAGGAAGCGCTGGCAGACCGCTCCGGCCGCCTGGAATACGCCAAGGCCCAGGCGCAGTTGGCGGAGGCGGTGGCGCAGCTGCGGACACTGGAGAATTACCGCAAGGGCCGGGCTTAATCGGCCCTCCCGCGGTCAAAGGCCCGGTAAAGGTGATGATATGCTTCATCTTTGCCGGGTTTTTTTGTTGGCGAAAAAACCCGCTTTTTCGTTGATCCTCGTGAGGAGACCTGAGTGGAAGTCATTGCTCTCATTCTGGCGGCGGGCCAGGGGACGCGCATGCGTTCCGCTAGGCCGAAGGTTCTGCACCGGATTGGCGGCCTTTGCCTGCTCGAGCATGTCTACCGGCTGGCGGCGGCGCTCGAAGTCCGCGAAACGGTCATCGTTTACGGCCACGGCGGTGAGCAGGCGCTCGCCACGCTGGGGCATTTGCCGGCGACCTGGATCGAGCAAAAGGAGCGCAAAGGGACCGGCCACGCCGTGATGCAGGCCGTGGATCGGATCGGTGACGATTCGAAGGTCCTCGTTCTGTACGGCGATGTCCCGCTTCTGAAAAGGGAAACGGTGGAAACCCTGCTGCACCATGCCGGTGAAGGGAGCCTAGGGCTTTTGACGGTCGAGCTGGACAACCCGACCGGTTACGGCCGCATCATTCGGGACGCCACCGGCAAGGTGCTGCGCATCGTCGAGGAGAAGGACGCCACGCCGGAAGAACGTGCCGTCCGCGAGGTCAACACCGGCATCCTGGCGGTCGAAGGTGCAGCGCTGAAGCGTTGGCTGAAATCCTTGCGGAACGACAACGCCCAGGGCGAGTACTATCTCACCGATATCATTGGCATGGCGGTAGCGGAAGGTTATTTCGTCGATGCGACGCATCCGGCCAGCCCGGACGAAGTGCTCGGCGTGAACGATCGCCGGCAACTGGCCGAATTGGAGCGAATCTTTCAGGGACGCCAGGCGCATGCGTTGATGGAGCGGGGCGTGACCCTGCACGACCCGGCGCGTTTCGACTTGAGAGGTGAAATCGTCGAACTGGGTCGTGACGTGGAAATCGACGTCAACGTGATTCTCGAAGGAAGGATCGCCTTGGGCGACGAGGTGCGCATCGGTCCCAACGTTTATCTGAAGGACACTGTGATAGGACCGGGCGTGGTGGTCCTCGCCAACAGCGTGATCGAGGGCGCGGTGATCGGTGCGGGTTCCAGGATCGGACCTTTCGCCCGGCTGAGGCCGGAATCCGTGCTCGCCGAGGAGGTCCATATCGGCAATTTCGTGGAAGTGAAGAAATCCGACATCGCCTCCGGCTCCAAGGTCAACCATTTGAGCTACATCGGCGATGCGAGCATCGGCGGCGGTGTCAACGTCGGTGCCGGCACCATCACCTGCAACTATGACGGGGTCAACAAGCACCGGACCATCATCGAGGACGGCGCGTTCATCGGCTCCGATACCCAGCTCGTCGCCCCGGTCCGGGTGGGGCGAAATGCCACCATCGGCGCCGGTTCCACCATCACCCGGGATGCCCCGGAAGACTGCCTGACGCTCAGCCGTGCCAGACAGCTCAGCGTGGAAGGCTGGAAACGTCCGGAAAAAGCGAGGAAAGAACCATGTGCGGAATAGTCGGCGCGGTGGCGCACCGCAACGTCACCCCGATACTGCTGGAAGGTCTGCGGCGGCTCGAATACCGCGGCTACGATTCCGCCGGCATCGCGGTGATCGCCGCGAACGGTTCGCTGGAGCGGTTGCGCCGTCCGGGCAAGCTGCGTGAGCTGGAAGCCGCACTCGAATCCGCTCTGGTCGAAGGCGAAACCGGTATCGCTCACACCCGCTGGGCCACCCACGGCGTGCCGTCAGAGCGCAACGCCCATCCGCATGTCTGCCGCGAGCGGGTCGCCGTGGTCCACAACGGCATCATCGAGAACCATGACGCACTGCGGCGGCAGCTCCAGCAGAAGGGTTACGAGTTTCTGTCGGAGACCGATACCGAAGTCGTGGTCCACCAGGTCCATGATTTCCTGGAACAGGGGTTCACCTTGCTGGAGGCGGTGCGGGCCACGGTCGGCGTCCTGGAAGGCGCGTATGCCATCGGCGTCGTCAGTGCCGGTGATCCGGGCCGGCTGATAGCCGCCCGCAAGGGCAGTCCGCTGGTGGTCGGCCTGGGGGCAAGCGAAAACTTCATCGCGTCCGACGTCTTCGCCCTGGTCGGCGAAACCCAGCGCTTCGTCTTCCTGGAAGAAGGCGACATCGCCGAATTAACCACCGAATCGGTCCGGATTTACGGCATGGATGGCGCGCGGGTGGAGCGCCCGGTCCACGAAACCCGGCTGGCTCCGGATTCGGTGGAACGCGGCAAATACCGCCATTACATGCAGAAGGAGATCCACGAACAGCCGGTCGCTGTCGAAAAGACCCTGAGCGGCCGCATCCAGCGGGGCAAGGTGTCGCCTTCGGCATTCGGCGAACGGGCCGAGGCCGCGTTCGAGCACGTCAAGGCGGTGCAGATCGTCGCCTGCGGAACCAGTTACCATGCCGGCCAGGTGGCGCGTTACTGGTTCGAAGCGCTGGCCGGCCTGCCCTGCAGCGTGGAAGTGGCCAGCGAGTTCCGCTACCGCAAGCAGGTCGTGCGGCCCGGCACGTTGTTCGTCACCATTTCCCAGTCCGGCGAGACCGCCGATACCTTGGCCGCGCTGAAAGCCGCCAAGCACCTCGGTTACACGCATACCCTGGCCATCTGCAACGTGCCGGAAAGCTCGATCGTGCGCGAATCAGACTCCAGCCTGATGACACGGGCCGGTCCGGAGATCGGTGTGGCCTCGACCAAGGCTTTCACCACTCAGCTGACCGCCCTCCTGCTCCTGGTGCTGGCGCTGGGCCGCCGCCATGCCTTGGCCGCCGAACAGGAGGCGAAGATCGTCCGCAAGCTGGAGACCCTGCCCGCGCAGATCCGGCATGTGCTGCAGCTCGAGACCGAAATCGCGGCCTGGGCCGAGCTGTTCGGCGACAAGCACCATGCGCTCTATCTCGGCCGCGGCGTGCAGTATCCGGTCGCCATGGAAGGGGCGCTCAAGCTCAAGGAAATCTCCTACATCCACGCCGAAGCCTACCCCGCGGGTGAACTCAAACACGGGCCGCTGGCGCTCATCGACGACGAGATGCCGGTGGTCGCCGTGGCGCCCAACAACGAGCTGCTGGAAAAGCTCAAATCCAACCTGCAGGAAGTCCATGCACGCGGCGGCGAGCTCTATGTGTTCGCCGATGCCCAGGCGCCGATCGAAAACGTGCCCGGCGTCCGGATTCTCCGGGTGGCGGAGACGGATGATGTCGTTGCGCCCATCGTCTACAGCGTGCCGCTGCAGCTCTTGGCTTACCACGTCGCCCTGATCAAGGGCACGGACGTCGATCAGCCGCGCAATCTGGCCAAGTCGGTGACGGTGGAGTGAGCAGGGCGGCCCGAGTGCTCGCCGGAGCCGCCGCGGTCGATTATGGGATAATGACCTATTCGATCCTTTTCCCAGTTCTTCGTTTCCATGACCAGCCAGCGAAAAATCCTCGTCACCAGCGCCCTGCCCTATGCCAACGGCCCGATCCACCTGGGCCATCTGGTGGAATACATCCAGACCGACATCTGGGTGCGTTTCCAGAAGATGCGGGGCCACGATTGCCGCTACGTCTGCGCCGACGACACCCACGGCACCCCCATCATGCTGCGGGCGGAGCGGGAGGGGATCACGCCGGAGGCGCTGATCACCCGCGTCCATGCTGAGCATCTGCGCGACTTCACCGGCTTCCACATCGAGTTCGACAACTACTATTCGACCCATTCGGAGGAAACCCGCGCCCATGCGGTCGAGATTTACAGCAGGCTCAAGGCCCGCGGCCTGATCGAATCGCGGGCGATCGAGCAGTATTTCGACCCGGTCAAGGAAATGTTCCTGCCCGATCGTTTCATCAAGGGCGAATGTCCCAAGTGTCGCGCCAAGGACCAGTACGGCGATTCCTGCGAAGTCTGCGGCAGCACCTATTCGCCCACCGACCTGATCAACCCTTACTCCGCGGTATCCGGCGCCACGCCGGTGCGCAAGGAGTCTGTACATTATTTCTTCAAACTGGGGACCTGTACTGAATTCCTGAAGTTCTGGACCCGTTCCGGTCATTTGCAGGCCGAGGCCGCCAACAAACTCAACGAATGGTTCGAGGCCGGTCTTTCGGATTGGGATATTTCCCGTGATGCTCCCTATTTCGGTTTCGAGATTCCGGATGCGCCGGGCAAATATTTCTACGTCTGGCTGGACGCCCCCATCGGTTACATGGGCAGTTTTCAGAATCTTTGCGATCGCCTGCGGCTCGATTTCTCGGAGTACTGGAACAAACATACCGAAACCGAGCTGTACCATTTCATCGGCAAAGACATCCTCTATTTTCATGCGCTGTTCTGGCCGGCGATGCTGGAATATTCGGATTTCCGGCTCCCGACCAAAATATTCGCCCACGGTTTTTTGACCGTGAACGGCGAGAAAATGTCCAAGTCACGGGGCACTTTCATCACCGCCCAGAGTTATCTCGACCATGGCCTCGATCCGGAATGGCTGCGCTATTACTATGCCTGCAAGCTGAACGGCACGATGGAGGACATCGACCTCAGCCTGGAAGACTTCGTCGCCCGGGTGAACAGCGATCTGGTGGGGAAGTACATTAATATCGCCAGCCGGTGCGCGGGTTTCATTACAAAGTATTTCGATGGTCAACTACGGCATCCGGATAAGCGTTTCGAAGAAGCCTTGACAGAGCGCGCGGTGAGCGAAGGTATCGCAATCGCCACTTACTATGAAAACAGGGATTACTCCAAAGCCATCCGTGAAATTATGCGGCTGGCCGACGAGATAAATGTAGCCATCAATGACCGGAAGCCCTGGGAAGTGGCCAGGGATTCGAGTCGTTTGGCGGAGCTGCAGGAAATCTGCTCCCACGCTTTGGATTCGTTCTATGTGCTGTCGGTGCTGTTGGCACCGATTCTTCCCCATCTGACCGGACAGGTCGCGAAAGAGTTGTTCGGTTTGGACCGGCCGTTTCGTTGGAGCGATTTGTCCGAACGGCCGAGGCGTATTCATGCCTTCAGACACCTCATGACCCGCATCGATCCGAAACGGATCGATGCCCTGATCGAAGCCAACCGCCAAAATCTGCAGGCGGCGGCCGGGTTGCCGGAACCGCATTCCCAGGTGCGCCACGCCGAGCACCAGCAGCACGAAATACATCCGATCGCCGAGACGATTTCCATCGACGATTTCGCGAAGGTCGATCTGCGCGTCGCTCGCATCGTCAACGCCGAGCACGTCGAGGGCGCGGACAAACTGCTGAAGCTGACACTGGACCTGGGCGGCGAGACCCGCACGGTGTTCGCTGGTATCAAGTCAGCCTATGCACCCGAAAACCTGATCGGCCGGTTGACCGTAATGGTCGCCAACCTGGCACCGCGCAAGATGAAGTTCGGCCTGTCCGAAGGCATGGTGCTGGCAGCGGGGCCGGGAGGCGCCGACATCTTCCTCCTTTCGCCGGACGAAGGCGCCCGGCCCGGCATGCGAGTCAAGTGAAGCGGGTATGACATCCGCCAGCCGCGAATGGATGGAGCGCGATCTCGCGGTGCTCTGGCATCCGTGCAGCCAAATGAAGGACCACGAGTCGCTGCCGCTGATCCCGATCCGGCGCGGCGAGGGTGTCTGGCTGGAGGATTTCGACGGCAGACGTTATCTGGATGCGATCAGCTCCTGGTGGGTCAACCTGTTCGGGCACTGCCATCCCGCGATCAACGCCGCCCTGGCCGATCAGCTCGGGCGGCTGGAGCAGGTGATCTTCGCCGGCTTCAGCCACGAGCCGGGCATAAGGCTGGCGGAACGCTTGGTTGCGCTGATGCCGCCGGGGCTGGAGCGCTGCTTCTACGCCGACAACGGCTCGGCGGCGGTCGAGGTGGCGCTGAAGATGAGCTTCCACTATTGGCGCAACCTGGGCCGCCCAGGCAAGACCCGCTTCGTCACCCTGGAGAACAGCTATCACGGGGAGACTCTGGGCGCGCTGGCGGTGGGCGACGTTCCGCTGTACAAGGAGACCTACCGGCCGCTGCTGATGGAGGCCGTAGCCGCGCCCAGTCCCGACGCCTGGGGACGCGAGCCGGGGGAGAGCGAAGCCGGCTATGCCGAGCGGCGCTTCCGTGACATGCTGGCGATTCTGGAGCGCGGCGCCGATGAAATCTGCGCCGTGATCGTCGAACCGCTGGTGCAATGTGCTGGCGGCATGCGCATGTACGATCCGCATTACCTTCGTCTGCTGCGTGAGGCTTGCGACCGCCTGGGCATTCACCTCATCGCCGACGAGATCGCGGTCGGTTTCGGCCGCACCGGCACCTTATTCGCCTGTGAACAGGCCGGCATCAGCCCGGATTTCCTGTGTCTGTCCAAGGGCCTTACCGGCGGCTATCTGCCGCTGGCAGCGGTGCTGACCCGCCCGGAGATCTACGCCGCCTTCTACGACGACTACGGTACGCTGAGAGCCTTCCTGCATTCCCACAGCTACACCGGCAACCCCCTGGCCTGCCGGGCGGCTTTGGCGACGCTGGATTTGTTCGAGCAGACTGACGTGCTGGGGCGGAACCGCGAACTGGCGCGCTGCCTGGCGGATTCCGCGGCGCGTTTCCAGGAACATCCCCATGTCGCCGAAGTCCGCCAGCGCGGGATGATCGTGGCGATCGAAATGGTGAAGGACAAGGCGGCCCGCGACCCCTATCCCTGGCAGGAGCGGCGCGGCCTTCGGGTCTACCGGCATGGGCTGGAGCGTGGCGTGTTGCTGCGCCCCTTAGGCAATGTGATCTATTTCATGCCGCCTTACGTCATCACCCCCGAACAGATTCGCCTCATGGCGGAGGTGGCCTGGGAAGGATTGCTGCTGGCGACGGAGGACTGAGGGCCATGCGCATTTCCCGTCTGTATCTGCCGGTGCCGCTGGCATCGGGTGCCGATGTCGTGCTGGACGAGGAGCGCGCCCATTACCTCCGCACGGTCCTGCGGCTCAAGCGCGGTTTCGAGCTCACCTTGTTCAACGGAGAAGGCGGCGAGTTCGCCGCGCGGATCGAAACCTGTCACCGGGAGGCCGTGAGTCTGACGGTAGGCGAGCACCGGCCGGACGACCGCGAATCCCTCCTCGACGTGCGGCTGGGGCTGGGCATCTCGCGCGGCGAGCGTATGGACCTGGCGATCCAGAAGGCGGTGGAACTGGGCGTTGGCGCCATCACTCCCTTGTTCACCGAACGCTGCGTGGTGCAGCTCGATGGCGAACGCAAGGCGCAGCGCCTGGAGCACTGGCGCCGGGTGGTCTGGGCCGCCTGCGAGCAGAGTGGGCGCAACCGGGTGCCGGAAGTGCTGGAGCCTTTGTCCCTGGGTGCGTGGCTGCCGACGGCCGCGGGTCTTCGGATCTTCCTCGATCCCCATGCCTCCCGTGGCCTGCGCGATCTGGTACCGCCCACCGGTACGGTGACCCTGCTGTCGGGCCCGGAGGGCGGGTTCAGCGATGCCGAGCGTGATATGGCGATGGCGGCAGCGTTCACCCCGGTCCGCCTCGGCCCGCGCGTGCTGCGCACCGAAACCGCCGCCCTGGCTGCCTTGGCGGCAATCCAGACGCTGTGGGGCGACTTGGCGGTTTAGTGGCTCTAGATGAATATTGAAGCATTCTGTGAGTCGTCGGAAACCAGGAAATGCTGTCGCGGCTTGATTCTCTTGTTGATGAAACTGGTGCACTACAAAGCAAGCTGATCCTGCTTGTTGGGCGCCCTGGGTGCGGCAAGACCCGACTGCTGGCAATGCTTGCCAATCGGCGCGGTGCGAAGGTCATGAATGTCGGAGCCGCGCTGGGAAAGCGCCTCGCGGCGTTGCCGCTGCGGCAGCGGGCACTCCAGGCCAATGTCGTCATGCGGGAGCTGGCCCAGAGTTACGCGAGCGGCGATCTGCTCCTGCTCGACAACATCGAGCTGCTGTTCGACCAAATGCTCAAGCTCGATCCGCTGGATCTGCTCAAGCGCCACGCCAAAGCCCTTCGTGTTGTGGCGGTGTGGCCGGGAGAGCTACGTGATGGCCGCCTGATCTATGCGGAAATGGGGCATCCGGAATATCAGGACTACGGCCTCGATGGCCTGGTCCCGTTCGAAATTGACAAATTCGCCGGGAGCGAATTTGGACGCACGGAGTGCGGCCCGCAGGGCGAACCCCAGGGAGGGGGTGAGCAAACGGTGAAGTAAAGGGGGAAAACGCATGCGCTACGGGGATCTCATTCAGTTCGAGCCGATCGAGTCGGTCATTCAGCTGCTCGACGCCAATCGGCCCGATGAGGCAAAGAAGCTCGTCGCCACCTACGTCATCTCCGACGACATGGCCGAGCGGATCACCAAGCAGATGATCCCGCAGCTCTCGTTCGACGAATCGGTCGACCACAAGGGTGTGCTCGTGGTCGGCAACTATGGCACCGGTAAGTCGCATTTGATGTCGGTGCTGTCGCTGATCGCCGAGGACGCCGCCTACGTCCCCATGATCCGCCACCCCAAGGTCGCCGAGGCTGCCGGTGCGATCGCCGGCAAGTTCAAGGTGCACCGGATCGAGATCTCCAGCCAGATGTCCCTGCGCGACATCATCACGCAGGAGCTCGAGATTTTCCTGGAGAACCAGGGTGTTAGCTATTCCTTCCCGCCGGCCGACAAGGTGGTCAACAACAAGGCCGCCTTCGAAGAGATGATGGCCGCGTTCGACGAGGTGCACCCCAACCACGGCGTCCTCCTCGTCGTTGATGAATTCCTTGAATACCTGCGCTCCCGCAAGGACCATGATCTGGTGCTGGATCTGTCCTTCCTGCGCGAGATCGGCGAGGTCACCAAGCACCTGCGCTTCCGCTTCGTGGCCGGCGTGCAGGAGGCCATCTTCGACAGCAGCCGCTTCCAGCACGTGGCCGACAGCCTGTATCGCGTGAGCGAGCGCTTCACCCAGGTGCTGCTTGCCCGCCATGACGTGAGCTTTGTGGTGGCCGAACGCCTGCTCAAGAAGTCGGCCGACCAGCAACACAAGATCCGCACCTATCTCACGCCCTTCGCCAAGTTCTACAGCAATATGAACGAGCGGATGGATGAGTATGTCCGCCTTTTCCCCGTTCACCCGGACTACATCGGCACCTTCGAGCGGCTGATCTTTACCGAAAAGCGTGGCGCGCTGGTCACCCTGCGCGACCAGATCCAGGCTCTCCTGGATGAGGAGGTGCCGACCGATCGCCCCGGCTTGATCGGCTACGACAAGTTCTGGGACACGGTCACCTCCAACTCGGTGCTGCGCTCAGACCCGAATATCGGCCCGGTGTTGAAGGTTGCGGAGGCGCTGGGCGAGCGCGTGCAAAAGGCCTTCACCCGTCCGCCCTACAAGGCGATGGCCATGCGGGTGATCAAGGGGCTGTCCGTACACCGCCTGACCACCGGCGGCGACATCTACGTGCCGGTGGGCCCAACGGCCGAGGAACTGCGCGACACGCTTTGTCTGTACCAGCCCGGCATCGAGGACATGGGCGGCGAGCCTTCCGACGACCTGCTGACCGCCGTGCAGACGACGCTGCGCGAGATCGTCAAGACGGTCAACGGCCAGTTCATCTCCAAAGCGCCAGATACCGAGCAGTACTACCTCGATCTCAAGAAGGACGTCGACTACGACGCCCAGATCGAAAAGCGCGCCGAAGCGCTGTCCGACGACGCCCTGGATCGTGCCTACTACAGCGCCATGATGCAGCTCATGGAATGCACCGATGAGCATGCCTACGTTACCGGCTACAAGATATGGCAGCACCAGGTCGAGTGGCAGGACCGCCGCGTGGAGCGCAACGGCTACCTCTTCCTAGGGGCGCCCAACGATCGGCCGACCGCCCAGCCCGAGCGCGATTTCTACATCTACTTCATCCAGCCGTTCGAGCCGCCCCGTTTCCGCGACGACAACAAGACGGACGAGGTGTTCTTCCGACTGAAGGGGCTGGACGACGCCATCAAGCGCCATCTGGCGTTCTACGCCGCTGCCCAGGAACTTGCTTCCACGGCCAGCTGCGCGGCAAAGGCCGTCTACCTGGACAAGGCCCGTCGCGCCTTAAGCGACATGAGCAAGTGGCTGCAGGACAAACAGATGACCGCCTTCGAGGTCACCTACCAGGGCAAGACCCGACGCCTTTCGGAATGGGCCAAGGGCGTGTCGATGCGCGACAAGCTCCGATTGGGCCCGGACGAGCGCGCCAACTTCCGCGACATCGTCAACGTCACCTCAGGTCTGGCTCTCGGCACCCATTTCGCGGATCTTGCGCCGGAATATCCGACCTTCTCTGTCCTGGTCACCGAATCCAACCGCAAGCAGCTCATCACCAACGCCCTGAAGGCGCTGGCGGGTGGAACGCGCACCAAGGACGCCATCGCCATCCTGGACGCGCTGGAGATGTTGGACGGCGACCGCATCGAGCCCACGCGATCCAAGTACGCCCAGGAAGTGCTCAACCGGCTCAAGGCCAAAGGCCACGGGCAGGTGCTCAACCGCAGCGAGCTGCTCGTTCCGGTTGCTGGAGACATCGAATATTTCTACCCAACCAAGTACAGACTGGAGCCAGACCTTCTGATCATCGTGCTGGGCGCGCTGGTCTACTCGGGCGACATCGTGCTGGCGATTACCGGCGACAAGATCGACGCCGGCAAGCTCTCGCTCCTGGCCGAACGATCCCTGGACGACCAGATCCAGTTCAAGCACATCGAGCCGCCCAAGGAGATCAATGTCGCCGTCCTGCGCGCGCTGTTCGAGCTGCTGGGCCTGCCGTCCGGCCTTGCCCAGATGGCGACGCAAGGCAAGGAAGAACCGGTCAAGAAACTGCTGGA
The DNA here is from genome assembly GCF_036864975.1 of Methylococcus capsulatus. Classification (NCBI taxonomy): domain Bacteria; kingdom Pseudomonadati; phylum Pseudomonadota; class Gammaproteobacteria; order Methylococcales; family Methylococcaceae; genus Methylococcus; species Methylococcus capsulatus. The sequence continues at coordinate 1,147,578 of NZ_CP104311.1, forward strand.
TGCCGTGGCCAAGCTGGTACAGCGTGTGCTCACGGTCGGCACCGACCTGCAGAACCGCCTCAGCTTCTGGGGCCAGTCCCTGCTGCGCGAAGAAGAGCTGCGCGATTGGCGCACACGGCTGGAAGCGCTCAAGGGCTTCCTGGAAGGACTGTCGCCCTACAACACTGTCGGCAAGCTCAAGAACTTGCGCATCACCCAGGACGACATCGAGACTCAGAAGAAGAACCTCGATGTGCTTGCCGCAGTGGAGAGACTGCGTGACCTGGTTGCCGAGCTGGGCAATGTTGCCGCCTACCTCTCCCAAGCCGAAATGGTGCTGCCCGGCGACCATGCCTGGGTGCAGCAGGCCCAGGCTGCCCGCAAGGACATCCTCGACAAGCTCGCCGAGGACCGCAGTGCGCAGCATGCCGCCGAGTATCGCCAGCGCCTGGCCACGCTCAAGAAGGACTACATCACCGCCTACGTGGCGCAACACAGCAAGGCCCGGCTCGGCGTGGCGGAAGACAAGACCAAGTCCGCATTGCGCCGTGACCCGCGCATTGTGACCCTGCGCGCCCTGGCCGGCATCTCCCTCATGCCCACCGGCCAGCTCACCACCTTCGAAGACAAGCTGGACAAGCTCAAGAGCTGCGCGTCCCTGGTGGAAAGGGAGCTGGAAGCCAGCCCGGTCTGTCCGCACTGCGGCTATCGCCCCGCCAACGAGCAGGGCGATTGGCTTCCGGCGGCCAACGTCCTCAAGGCGCTGGACGACGAGCTCGACCGCTTGGTCCAAGGTTGGCAACAGACGCTGGTCGACAACCTGGAAGACCCGATCATCCAGGCCAACTTCGAGCTGCTGAAGGCCACGCAGCGCGACCTGATCCAGGGCTTCCTGGCCTCGAAGGCCTTGCCCGACCCGGTAACTCCGGAGTTCGTTGCCGCCGTACAGGAGGCGCTGTCCGGCCTTGAGAAGATCGTGGTCACCGGCGATGACATTAAGAAGGCCCTGCTCACTGGCGGCTCGCCGGCGACGCCTGACGAATTGCGCCGCCGCTTCGAGTCGTTCATGAACGAGCGCTGCAAGGGAAGGGATGCGAGCAAACTGCGGTTCGTGGTGGAGTGAATATTTCTGCATTAAAATGACCAGACTGACTAGTCTGTTTGTGGAGGTTTCCATGCGTGAATGGGCATTGCAAGACGCCAAAGCGCGTTTGAGTGAAGTCGTGCGGCTGGCGATGGAGCACGAACCGCAAGAAATAACCTTGCGCGGTGAGCCGGCGGTGGTGGTGCTTTCGCGGGAGGACTACGACCGTTTGACCCAGCGGCGCGAGTCACTCGTGGAGTTCATGCGGTGTTCTCCGCTCTATGGCGCGGATGACGTCGAATTTTCACGCGACCAGAGTCTGACGCGCGAGGTCGAGCTTTGAGCTATCTCATCGACACCAATGCGCTTTCCGAACTGAAAAAACGACAACCTCACCCGGCGGTGGTGGGCTGGTTCACCGAACGGCCGGCCCCATCGCTCTACCTTTCCGTACTCACGCTGGGAGAATTGCGCAAGGGGATCGAAGCGATCGCGGAAGGCACGCGTAAGACGGCCTTTCTTGACTGGCTCGAAAACGACCTGCCGCAGTATTTCGCGGGACGCATTTTGCCGATCGATGCGCGCACCGCCGACCGTTGGGGGCGGCTCTGCGCCATGGCCGCGCGTCCACTACCCGCCATCGACAGCCTGCTCGCCGCTACCGCCCTGGAACATGGCTTGACCCTGGTGACCCGCAATCTGGACGATTTCGATCTGCCCGGGATTCGCGTCATCAATCCTTGGAAGGAAAACCAGCCGTGAACGACATCTTCCAGGAACAACCTCGAACCGCCTCGGGCCCCGTCGAGTGTTTGGGGCAGGTTTTTCCAAGCGACAAGGCGCGTCGCGAACATTACCTAAAACTGCTGGCCGATAAGCTGAAGGACCCAGAATTCCGCCAGCAGGAAGGCTTCCCGCAGGGGACGGATGAGGCGATCCTGGCCATGTCCGATCCGCCGTACTACACGGCATGTCCGAATCCGTGGTTGGCAGAGTTCATCAAGCACTACGGCACGCCCTATGACCCAGCGGTGAAGTATTCGCGTGAGCCGCTGGCCATCGACGTCTCGGTCGGCAAGACCGATCCGATCTACAAGGCGCATTCCTACCACACCAAGGTGCCGCACCTGGCCATCGTGCCGTCGATCCTGCATTACACCGAACCTGGAGATCTCGTGCTCGACGGCTTCGCGGGATCCGGCATGACCGGCGTGGCCGCAGCCTGGTGCGGCTGCGCGCCGGATGCTTACCGGCATGAACTGGAGATCGAATGGAAGAAGCAAGGCAAGCCAGCGCCCAAGTGGGGCGCGCGTCGCGTCATCCTCAACGACCTGTCGCCGGCGGCCACCTTCATTGCCGCCAACTACAACCTGCCGTTCGACGTGGAGGCCTTCGCCCGCGCAGGCAAACAACTGCTCGATGAGGTCGAGCAGGAAATCGGCTGGATGTACGAAACCATGCACACCGATGGCAAGACCAAGGGCGGATCGAGTACACGGTGTGGAGCGAAGTCTTCACCTGTCCAGAGTGCGCTGGTGAGGTGAATTTTCTGGATGAAGCACTGGACGAGGAAAGCAAGCGGGTCCGCGATGCTTTTCCGTGCCCACACTGTGGCGTGGAGTTGACGAAGAAGAAGCTTGAGCGGCTCTATGTTTCGAAGCTCGACCGCGCCACCGGAAAGACGCTTTCGACCCCGAAGCGCGAGCCGACGCTGATGTCCTATCGAATTGGCAGCTCCCGCTACGAGAAGAAGCCCGACGCCAATGATCTGGCCTTGCTAGCGAAGATTGACGCACAGTCATTGCCACCCGAAGTTCCCGTCGTTGAATTTCCCTATGCTGACATGTGGGAAGCGCCGCGTATGCGTGATAAGGGCATCACCCATACACACCACATGTTCCTGCCCCGCGCTGCGCAAGCCATGGGCAGGCTGTGGGAGAAGGCGCGCTCCCACCCCGATGCGCGCCTCCGGGCGTTTCTGCTGTTCATGGTGGAGCAGGCGATTTGGGGTTTCTCAGTTCTAAATCGTTATCGTCTGCGAGCGTACTCACACGTCAATCAATATCTAACAGGCGTGTACTATGTGCCAGCACAATGTGCCGAGCCATCCCCGAATTACAACCTCGGAGGAAAGCTGGATCGGCTAGTCAAGGCCTTCCGCAACTTGAAACCCGGCGCTGGCGAAACGGCAGTGTCCACCGGCAGCGCGGCCCGGCTGCCGCTGCCCGACGACGCGGTGGATTACATCTTCACCGATCCGCCCTTCGGCGAGAACCTGTCCTATGCTGAGTTGAATTTCCTGGTCGAGGCGTGGCACGGCGTGATAACGCAAGCCAAGCTGGATGCCATCGTAGATCGCGCAAAGGAAAATCGAGCCGCTCAGAAGTCGGTGGACGACTACCGCAAGCTGATGGCTGATTGCTTCAAAGAATATTTCCGCGTTCTCAAGCCCGGCCGCTGGATGACCGTGGTGTTCTCAAACACGCAGGCTGCCGTGTGGAACAGCCTACAAACCGCCATGCAGGAGGCGGGCTTTGTCGTTGCCAATGTGTCAGCTCTCGATAAGCAGCAAGGTAGCTTCAAGGCTGTCACAACGGCGGTGGCCGTCAAGCAAGACCTGGTGATCTCGGCCTACAAGCCCAACGGCGGGCTGGAACAGCGCTTTGCCGAGCGCGGTGCGTGCGAGGCTTCGGCCTGGGATTTCGTGCAGACGCATCTCAAGAACCTTTCGGTGACCAAAGTCAAGAATGGCGCGCTGGAATTCATCATCGAACGCGACCCGCGCATTCTTTTCGACCGCATGGTGGCCTGGTTCGTGCGGCACAATACACCGGTGCCCATGTCATCTCAGGAGTTCCAATCTGGTCTTGCTCAACGCTTTGTCGAGCGCGACGGCATGATCTTCCTACCCGAGCAGGTGGCCGAATACGACAAGAAGCGCGCCCAGATGGCGCAGGCGCCGCAGATGGAGCTGTTCGTCTCCGACGAGCGCAGCGCCATCGATTGGCTGGCTGACTTCCTCAAGCGACGTCCTTCGACCTACCAGGAACTGCACCCCGAGTTCATCACCCAGCTCGGCGCCGGCTGGAAGAAGCACGAGAGCAAGCCCGAGTTGGCCGCGCTGCTGGAGGACAACTTCCTCAAGTACGACGGCACCGGCGACGTGCCCAGCCAGATCCACGCTTACCTTTCGTCGAACTTCAAAGAGCTGCGCGGTTTGGAGAAGAACGACCCGCGTCTGGTCGCCAAGGCCAAGGATCGCTGGTACGTGCCCGATCCGAACAAGGCGCAGGACCTGGAGAAGAAACGCGAGAAAGTGCTCAAGGAGTTCGATACCTACCTGGCCGCCACCGGGCGCCGGCTCAAGGAGTTCCGGCTGGAGGTGCTGCGCGCCGGCTTCAAGGCGGCCTGGGCTAGGCGCGACTACCAGACCATCATCAAGGTGGCCCAGAAGATCCCGGACGAGGCGCTGCAGGAAGACGAGAAGCTGCTGCTCTGGTATGACCAGGCGCTGACAAGAATGGAGAGCGGACTATGAGCAAGATCAACCACGTCAGGCTGGAAAATTTCACGGCCTTTGCCAAACTGGACCAAGCGCTATCGCCAGGGGTCAATGTCATTATTGGTGCCAACGGCACGGGCAAGACCCATTTGCTCAAGATCCTCTATGCCGCGACAGCGATTACCACGGGTGAAGATCAGGAAAAGGGTTTCGCCCGCAAGCTGCTTGGCGTCTTCAATCCCTACCAGGCGCGCATGACACGTCTAATACGACGACAGCGGGGCTTGCCCGCCGCCGAGATCACAGTCACGCGAGATGATGGCGCCAAGCTCAAGGCGGTCATCGACAACCAGAAAGCCGACGTGGAGGATGTGCGTGTCACGGGTGAAACGAAGTGGCGGGGAGCCGGATTGGAATCCGCCTACATTCCGGTCAAGGAAATGCTCGCACATGCTCCCGGTTTTCTCGCTACAGCCTCGAAACGGGAAATTGCCTTCGAGGAAGTCTATGTCGACATCATCAAGAAGGCCTTTCTTCCGACGCTAAAGGGCCCTATCGCTGCGAACCGCCAACGGCTGTTATCGACGATTCAAAAGGCCATGGAAGGCAAGGTGGTAGCCAAGGGCGAGCACTTTTTTCTAAAGAACAGCCAAGGCGAGTTGGAGTTCACCTTACTCGCCGAAGGTATGCGCAAGCTCGCGCTGGTTTGGCTATTGATCCAGAACGGCACGCTGCTGTCTGGCTCTGTTCTCTTCTGGGATGAGCCGGAAGCCAACCTGAACCCATCCCTCATGGGCGATGTCGTCGAAATCATCCTGGAACTGCATCGTCTTGGGGTTCAGGTCTTCCTGACCACGCACAATTACGTGCTGCTCAAGGAGTTCGACTTGCGTCAGAAAAAGGGCGATGCCATCCGCTATATCTCCCTGTATCGCGACGCACAGAAGGCGGTCGTGGCTAACGCCAGCGACAGCTACACCGGTATCGACCCCAATGCGATCGCCGGGACATTCAGCGATCTCTACGACCGCGAACTGAAGCGCAGCCTTGGAGGGTTGGTCGAATGACGATTCTGGCCGAGGGGGATTTGCAGATCGCCTTGCCGGCTAATGCAGTAGGGCGAAAGTTCGATGACGAGGCAAGCCACGGCCTGAGCCACTGCATGAAAGCGGTGGATTTCATCGTGGAACTGGATGACCGGGTTCTGTTCATCGAGTTCAAGGACCCGGAACATCCTGCGGCGCAGCCCAAAGATCAGAAGAAGTTCCTGCAAAAGTTCCTTAGTGGAGCGCTGGATGCCGATCTGAAAACGAAGTACCGGGACTCTTTCCTGTACGAATGGGCATCAGGTCAAGCGACGAAGCCCATTTACTACTTGGTGCTGATCGGCGCGAGCACTTTGTCCGATGCCGATTTGTTGGCCCGGACCGACGCACTGAAACGGCAGATTCCAACAACCGGCCCGGACGACAAGCCGTGGGAAAGGTCGTTCGTGGCTGGTTGTGCTGTCATGAATATCAAGACGTGGAACAAGGCCTTGCCCCAGTATCCTGTCAGCCGACTCAGCACATGAATGCTTGGGACATCGGTGACTGGTGCTGGCACGCCCGACAGGCGTCACCCTGCCGGGTGATCGACCGAGAGGCACTGTGGGGCGAGGTCGTCTTCCGCGTCTGGCTACCGGCCAAGGATGCCGTGGTGCGCGCCCGCGCGCAGGATCTTGGCGCGCTGACCAGCGTGCGCCCGACCGTGGAGCAGATTCTGCATACAGCAGCGGCGGCCAAGCTGCTGGAAGCGATGGAAGACAACCTGCTGCTGGCGCCGATGCAGACGAGCGTCAAGCCGCTGCCGCACCAGCTCTACGCGCTAAACCGAGCCATGAGCCAAAACCGCATCCGCTACCTGCTGGCGGATGAGGTGGGACTGGGCAAGACCATCGAGGCGGGCTTGATCCTGCGCGAGTTGAAGCTTCGCGGCATGGTACGTCGGGTGTTGGTGGTGGCGCCGAAAGGCCTGGTGCGCCAGTGGCAGATGGAGATGCGGCTGCACTTCGGCGAGCACTTCCGCTTCATCGAGCCATCTGAACTCACCGCCTTCCGTTCCTTTTCCTCCCCTCTCCCTCTGGGAGAGGGGCCGGGGGTGAGGGTGAACGACGAAAACCTCTGGCGCATGCACGACCAGGTGATCTGCTCGCTGGATTCGGTGAAACCCATCGAGGGCCGGCGCGGCTGGAGCCTGGAGCAACTCGCCACTTACAACCGCGAGCGCTTCGAGGACCTGATCTCGGCCGGTTGGGATCTGGTGATCATCGATGAGTCGCACCGTCTCGGCGGGAGTACCGAGCAGGTTGCCCGCTACAAGCTGGGTGCCGCCCTGGCCGAGGCCGCGCCCTATCTGCTGCTGCTGTCCGCTACGCCGCACCAGGGAAAGACGGACCAGTTCCTGCGGCTGATGCAGTTGCTGGATCGCGAGGCGTTTCCGGACGAAAGCAGCATCAACCGTGACCGGGTACGCCCGTTCGTGATCCGCACCGAGAAGCGGGCCGCCATTGACGCGGAAGGCCAACCGTTATTCAAGCCCCGGTCCACCCGGCTCCAGGCCGTGGCGTGGCAGGACAGGCATGCCGCCCAGCAGCGGCTCTACGAGGCGGTGACGGACTACGTGCGGCACGGTTACAACCAGGCGATGGCCGCCAAGCAGCGGCACATCGGCTTCCTGATGATCCTGATGCAGCGGCTGGTGACGTCCAGTACAGCCGCCATCCGCGCCACCCTGGAAAAACGCCTGGCCCTGCTGGATGCGCCTGCTGCGCAGGCGAACCTGCTGCCGGATCCATCCCTGAACCCGGCCCCTTCGGGGCCAGCCTGGCGGCTGTCCAAAATCGCTCCAAGCGATTTTGTCGAGGCGGTTGACCCGGATGAGTGGGCAGAGCTCGACGGCCAATCCCAGCTCGACATCGCCGTGCAGGCCAGCGGCTGGGAGCGGGAGAAGTCGGAAGTCGAGATGCTGTTGGAGCTGGCTCGCGAAACCGAGCGACAAGGAACGGATGCCAAGGCGGAAGCGCTGTTGGAGTTGATCTACAAACTCCAGCAGGAAGAGAACGACCCGCAGCTCAAGGTGCTGGTCTTCACCGAATTCGTGCCCACCCAGGCCATGCTGGCGGAGTTCCTGGAAAGACGGGGCTTTTCGGTGGCGCTGCTCAACGGCGGCATGGACCTGGATGCGCGCACCCGTGCGCAGCAGGCCTTTTGCGGACTCCATCCCCGGAGTCCGTCCCTTCGGGACCAGCCTGGCGGCTGTCCAAATTCGCTCCCGGCGAATTTGTCACGCGGTGCTCAAATACTGGTCTCCACCGACGCCGGCGGTGAGGGACTGAACCTCCAGTTCTGTCATGTCGTCGTCAACTTCGACATGCCGTGGAACCCGATGCGTTTGGAGCAGCGCATCGGCCGCGTGGACCGCATCGGTCAGCCTCATGTCGTGCGCGCCATCAACTTCGTGCTGGAAGGCACGGTGGAGCACCGGGTGCGCGAGGTGCTGGAGGAAAAGCTCGCTGTCATTGCCCAGGAGTTCGGCGTCGACAAGGCGGCCGATGTGATGGACTCGGTGGAGGTGGAGCCGATCTTCGACGAACTGTTCCTGCACGGGCTGCAAGATCCAGCATCGATCGACAAGGAATGCGATGCGGTCATCGACCAGATTCGGGAGAAGGTGGCAGCCAGCCGCAAAGGCATCGATCTGCTGAACGAAGAACACGCGCTGAAAGCCGATGATGCCCGCAAATGGCGGGATCATCCGGCGCAGTACTGGTTGGAGCGCGCGATCACCGCCGGGTTGCCTCTGCGTGGCGGCATGGCTGTCAGAGAAGGGGATGGTTGGCGAATTCGTTGGCCGGATGGGGTAGGGAGCGACGAATCGGCAGGATTGCCGATTTGCGCGCCGAAGGCGCCCCTTGGGGCGAGCGGCATGGATGTCGCGAGTGAATCTCCCCGTGTCTGCTTCGACGCGCGCACCGCCGAACAGAACCCTGAGATGGAGTGGATCACGCTGGAAGATCCACGCGCCCGCGCAGTCATCAGCGAGCTGCCGCGCTGCGTGGCGGGCCAGCCGCTGCCGATTGCAGCGGTGACCGGCCTGCCCGATACGGTGCATGGCGTGTGGTCGCTGTGGGAGATCAGCATCAGCGCGTCCAATCTCTCCGAGAGCTTCAACCAGCGGCGATTCCTGCCCGTGTTTGTCACCGACGATGGCCGCGCCTTCGTGCCGACCGCCAAGCGGATATGGGATTTGCTGCTGACCGAGAACGTGACGCTCGCACCAAAGGTCGAGGTGGAGAACGCCTTGGCCTGCTTCGAAACGTCGTTGGCTGCGGCCAAAGTGCAAGGGGAGAGGCTCTTCAGGGATCTGCTGGAGGAGCACCGCACCTGGCTCGCCGAAGAGCGCGAACGGGCGCGCTACGCCTTCGAGGCGCGTTACCAGGCGATCGGCCGCATAGGCCTTCCCGCGGTCAGGGAGCACCGCCGCAAACGGCTCGAAGCTGAGTTTGATGCGCGTATGGCAGCGCTGGCGATTGCTGCAGCCTGCACGCCGGATCTCAACGCGGTGCTAATGCTTCGCATTGGTCACCCGGGAGGTGCGCCAGCATGACTGCCTGGGTTGACCGCATCCTCAAGGAGTTTCCCGTCGATCTGGCCCGGCTCTGGATCGTCGCCGACCCGGACGATGTGCTGCTGCAGAGCCAAGTGTTGTCGGGACTGCGCGAGCGTGGCTTTGAGGTATTGCCCTTCGAGGACAGCATCACTTTCCGGGCGGAGTACGAAGAGCGCTATCGGGCGGCGTGGGATCGCGGTGAGCCGGGGCCATCCCGCGCCTTGATCCTGCATCTGCCCGGCACGAACGTCAGCGACTTGCCTTGGGACTACCTGCGTCAGGCACGGAAGCTCTCTTTAAGTCTCGCCGAGTTGCTCCCCAAGCTGAGCTATGCCGTGGTGAGGCAACTGGGTAGCGAGATGCTGCCCTCCTTGTTCGAAGCGCAGGCGCGGCACGCCCATCAAGCGCTGGGCGAAGCCGCGACCAAGGAGTTCGTGCTGACGCACATCTTTCGCATCAGCCCTCACCTGATCACGCGCCCGGAGGACTTTTGGCGTGAGCTCCTTCGTCTGCACTACCGCGAGGCGGCCCTTCCACCCGTGCTCGCGCAGCACGTGGGGCAAGTGGTCGGTGAGCATGACGCGTTGCGGACACCATCCCTGGCATCCGCCCCTGACGGGGCCGCCGTTCCGGCATCCCAATTCGCTCCCGGCGAATTGGTCAAAGGCATACCTATCGCCGAGTTGTTTGCAAACAAGAGCATCACCATCCGTGTCGTGCAGGAAGCCTGGTTTCGCTATCTCACCAGGCTGGGAGTCACTGGAACCCGCACGGGTGAACCCACACCGCCCGATTACGTCGCAAAACTCGACCTGCCTTTCGACCACCATGACGTCCGCGTGATCGTCGACTCGATGTTCCTGGACGGCACGCTGCACCCGCTGGTGGTGCAGGGCGTGCCGGCCACCCTGCCGGAATGGGCCAAGGCCGGTGTCGTGCAGGACCCGGCGGCGATGCGGAACCTGGTACTCGAAGGCATCAAGAACCTGAAGGCGGAAATGCCGACCATCGAGTCCCCACACCGCGACTGGACCCATTTCTCGCGTCGGCTCGGCGAAGTCATCTCGCGTTTTCATGGATTGGATGCGGCCCGGGCGGAAAGCATCAAGGACTCGATGCGAGACCTGGTTAGCTCTGCCGACGATTGCTTGCGTGAATGGGTAGGGAAGCATTACGCGGATCTATTGTCCTTGCCGGCCTTCACGCGGCCGATCATGGTCCACCACGTGCCACGGTATCTGGCGATGCGCCGAGGCAACGGTGAGGAGAAGATCGCGCTGCTGGTATTCGACGGGCTGGCCGTAGACCAGTGGATTCAGATCCGGGAGACCGTGATCAAACGGTCGCAACGGCTGATGTTCGACGAGAACGCCTGTTTTGCGTGGCTGCCAACCCTGACATCGGTGTCCCGGCAGGCGCTGTTCTCTGGCCTGCGCCCGCGCGAGTTCGCCGACAGCATCGAGTCAACTTCTCAGGAACCTGCGCAATGGAATCGGTTCTGGCAGGACCATGGTCTTCGCGCAAACGAGGTTCTGTACCGCAAGTCAATCAAGCGCACCGATGACCTCCCCGCGCTTGAGGCAGCCCTGAGCAATCCGACTGTGAAGGTGGCCGGCCTCGTCGTGGACACCGTCGACGAGATCATCCATGGGGCGGTGCTCGGAAAGCGGGGCATTGCTGCCCAGATCGCTAGCTGGTGCGAGTCGGGCTTCGTGGATCGTCTGTTCTCGATGCTGCTGGACAACGGATTCCACGTCTACTGTACCTCCGACCACGGCAACGTTGAAGCGGTGGGCATTGGCCGCCCGAGCCAGGGAGTCGCGTCGGAACTGCGCGGGGAGCGCGTCAGGACCTATCGCAGCGAGGCTGTGATTGCGGAGACGGCGGCCGCCAATCCGGAGACCTTCCGTCTGAATGTCGCTGGACTACCGGCGAACTTCATGCCGCTATTCGCAGGAGGGCGGGGGGCGTTTGTGCCGAAGGAGACCCAAGTCGTGGTTCACGGCGGCATCTCCGTGGAGGAGCTGATCGTGCCCTTCGTCAAAGTGAGTTATGTGACAAATCTGCCTGGAACAGATTTGGACAGCCGCCAGGCTGGCCCCGAAGGGGTGGCCTCCAGGGATGGAGTCCGCACCAGTTCGCCGGGAGCGAACTTGGACCGCCGAGCGGCGGGTCCCGGAGGGACGGACTCCAGGGATGGAGTCCGCAATTGAATCGAATGACGCCGTCAGCACCGCACAAATCCGCCGGGAGCGGATTTGGACCGCCGAGCGGCGGGTCCCGGAGGGACGGACTCCAGGGATGGAGTCCGCAATTGAATCGAATGACGCCGTCAGCACCGCACAAATCCGCCGGGAGCGGATTTGGACCGCCGAACGGCGGGCCGCTCAGCGGTGGCGCCCAGGGAGGGGCGCCGCAAATTGGTTTCGACCGCTTCATACCGCTCGAATGGGCGGCTGCGGCGCTCAGGGTGCGTGCAGGACTCGGCACGCTCGATGAGCTGAACACGTTGCTGGACGCTGCAGATTTGGGTGTCGCAGCACGAAAGAAGACACGGACCGTACTGAATCGGTTGTGGCTTGCGCCACGCCACGAACTCGCTGACTTCGCCGAGCGTGGCGTCGCAATCTTCAAGGCCGACTCGAGCGTCCCTATCGCTGCTCTGACCTGGGGCATGGCCATTGCCACCTATCCGTTCTTCGGCAAGGTGGCGGAGCTGGTGGGGCGCCTCTCGGCGCTGCAGGGTGATTGTGCTTCGGCGGAAGTCCATCGCCGAATGAGCGAAATCTATGGCGAGCGTGAAGGCACCTACCGGATGACCAACATGGTGCTGCAGTCGCAGGCGAGCTGGGGCGCAATCGAGCGAGTAGAAAAGGGAAAGCGCTTGGCGCGATTGCAGCCCGTCATCGTGAGCAACGAAGAGGCAGTCTGCTGGCTGATTGAAGCGGCGCTCCGTTACGTGGGCAAAGTGGTATCCGTTCCGACACTATCGTCGTTGGCTGTGCTATATCCTTTTGTGCTGGACCAGCCACTGGGGTACCTTGCGTCAAAGAGCCCAAACCTGGAAGTAAGGCCAGAGGGGGTAGGAAATCAGTGTGTGGGTTTACCTTAAACTTTTTAGAAATCCAATGACATCAATGACTCTCTCCTTACACGTCCTTCCTTACACGTCCTTTCCGCCGTCCACTGGGTCGGCGGAATGTTTTTCGCGCATCAGGTTTTGCGCCCCGTCACCGCCGGCTTGCTGCGGACGCCATCGTCCTGCTGTTCCTCACCGGCTTCGGGTTGATCCATGCCTATGGTGGGCTCAGGCAGATGGGGTGGCCGGTACCCCTGATGTTGCTCATCGCTCTTACCATGACCGTGATTTTCGGAGTGCTCTATGCCAAGCCGTACAAGGTATTGAAAGCCGCGGTGGCTGCGGAGGACTGGGCGAAGGGGGCGGAAGCCCTGGGCATGATCCGCCGTCTGGTCGGCATCAATCTGGTCCTCGGACTGCTCACCGTGGTGGTGGCGAGCGGCGGAAGTGTCTTGCCGATTTGAGGCTCAGAGGTTTCTCGCCGCCGCGATGACCTCGTAAGCCTTGCGGATCTGCTGGGTTTTCTCGTTGGCGATGCGCACCATTTCTTCGGGCATTCCCTTGGCGAGCAGCTTGTCCGGGTGATGCCGGCTGATGAGCTTGCGGTAGGCGCGTTTGATTTCCTCGGTGCCGGCCGATGCCTCGATGCCGAGCATGGCGTAGGCGTCTTCCAGCGTATCCTCGCGGCGGCGCGGCGGCACGCTCCGGTGGCCTCCGTAGGAAGAATTTTGATAGGCGCGGGCGAAGCGTATCGCCGCGTCCAGGCGTCCCTTCATGGCGTGATACTCGAAGCGCGAAATGCGGAGCTGGTCGCAAATGCCGATCAGGACGCGTTCCTCGGCCAGGTTGACGGGGCCATCGGCGAAGGCGGCTTCGAGCTGGATTTCCAGAAAAATCCGGATCAGGGCGTAGCGGCGATGGCATTCCTTGCGGAATTGCTCGACCGCTTCCCGGAGCGGGAAATCCGGCTGCTTGCCACGAGTGAAGAGGTCGATGGCGGTGCGGCGCATGCCTTCGGACAGGTCCATGCGGTTCATCACCGTCCGCGCCACGGTGATTTCGGCCTCGGACACCCGGCCGTCGGCCCTGGCGACATGGCCCATCACCGAGAACGTGGCGGTGAAGAAGGCCATCTGGATGCGGTGCTGGGCGCCGGGCGACAGGTCGGATTCGATCTGGGCGTACTTGTCCTTGCCGCCGTCCAGCTTGTGGCCGATGGCGGCGCCCAGCAAGCCGCCGAGCGGACCGCCGAGCAGAAAGCCGAAGGTGCCTCCCAAGATTTTACCGAGCCAGCTCACCTGAAAAACCGTCCCTCGATACTTGCCATAAATCTTTACACCTTACATGATTGATGTTTGTCCTTAAAGTCTGGAAGAGTCAGCTCGATGACCGCCCCTGAGACATTGTTCGAATCCAGCCTGTCTTCACTGCGGCTGAAAGCGCGGGGAAAAGTGCGCGATATCTACGAGGCCGGCGACGATCTGATGCTGATCGTCACGACGGACCGGCTGTCGGCGTTTGACGTCATTCTACCCGACCCCATTCCCGGCAAGGGTCGTGTCTTGACCCGTCTCTCGCGATTCTGGTTCGACCGGTTGAAGGACCGGGTGCCCAACCACCTTTCCGCGACGCCGCTGGCGGCGGTGCTGCCCGATGCGGCCGAGCGTGGGCAGGTCGAGGGCAGGGCCATGGTGGTCAAGCGCCTTAAGCCGTTGCCGGTGGAAGCCGTGGTGCGGGGTTATCTCATCGGCTCGGGCTGGAAGGACTATCAGCGCAGCGGCTCCGTGTGCGGCATCGTGCTGCCGCCGGGGCTGCGGCTGGCCGAGCGGCTGCCGGAAGCGTTGTTCACGCCGTCCACCAAGGCCGAAATGGGCTCACACGACGAAAACATCGGGTTCGACCAGGTGGTCGGCCTGATCGGGCGGGAACTGGCCGAACGGATGCGCGAGGTGGCCCTGGGGCTGTACCGGGAAGCGGCGGCCTATGCGCTGGAACGCGGCATCATCATCGCTGATACCAAGTTCGAATTCGGGGTGGACGAGGGTGGTGTGTTGCACTGGATCGACGAGGCCCTGACCCCGGATTCCTCGCGGTTCTGGCCGGCCGACGGCTACCACCCTGGGATCAGCCCGCCGAGCTTCGATAAGCAGTTCGTGCGCGATTACCTGGAGACGCTGGACTGGGACAAGAAGCCGCCGGCGCCCCATTTGCCCCCGGACATCCTGGCCCGCACCGCGGAAAAATACCGGGAGGCGGAGCGGCGCCTGACCGGCGAATGACACGAAGTCATGCAGCGAACTCACTTCCCGCTGTCCGGCGGGAGAGGAAGGCGATCGTCGGACGGCGCGGCCCGGAGCCGCCGCACCGCGGCGATGCGCAGTTGCCGCAAGGCCCGTCCGAACGCCGGACCCTGCAGCCTTTGTTCGATCAGCGGACGGCTGTCCACCGAGACGGCTGCGCGACGCGCCTGCCGCAGCCACTCGGCCTGAGGATAGGGCCGCTCCTCGAAGCCGGCCCGGCCTCTGGCGTCCGCCTCGCAGGCGTGCAGGAAGGGTTCCAGCGTGTCGTCGTGACGCTTGAGCGCGCCCAGCCGGTCCAGCAGATCGACCAGGGTCGAGGTACGCAGCTCCAACCCCCGGTGGCAGAGACCGTGGTAGCGCATTACCTTTTCCGCCAGGCGGCGGTAGGCGTTGGGTGCACGGAATCGGTCGCACAGCGTGTTCAGGGCGTCGAGCCCGAGGCGCTCGTGGCCGCGGTGGCTGGGCCAGAGTTCCGGCGGCGTGAGCGCCTTGCCGAGGTCGTGGGTCAGGGCGGCGAAACGTGCGGAAGGGTCGGCGGTGAGGCGCGCGGCCTGGTCCAATACCATCAGCGTGTGTACACCGGTGTCGATCTCCGGATGATGCTGCGGCGGCTGGGGCACCCCGAACAGCCGCTCGATTTCCGGGAACAGCCGTTCCAGGGCCCCGCACTCGCGCAGGGTCCGGAAGAAGGCCGAGGGTGCCGGCTCGGCCAGTGCCTTGGCGAGTTCGGCCCAGACCCGTTCCGGCACCAGGGCGTCAACCTCGCCGGCCTCGGTCATGCGCCGCATTTCCGTCCGGGTTTCCGGCGCCACACGGAAACCGAGCGGCGCCAGCCGGGCCATGAAGCGGGCAACGCGCAGGATGCGCACCGGATCTTCGGCGAAAGCGGGAGAGACGTGCCGTAGCAGCCGCGCTTCCAGGTCGCGCCGGCCGCCGAAGGGATCGACGAGCCGGCCGTCGGCCGTTTCCGCCATGGCGTTGATGGTGAGGTCGCGCCGTTCCAGGTCCTGCTCCAGTGTGACATCGGGTTCGGCATGCACCACGAAGCCGCGGTAACCCGGCGCGGTCTTGCGCTCGGTACGGGCGAGCGCATACTCCTCATGGGTTTGAGGGTGCAGGAACACCGGGAAGTCGCGACCTACGGGGCGGAAGCCGCGCGCGATCATGGCCTCGGGCGACTCGCCTACCACCACCCAGTCGCGCTCGCGGACCGGCAGGCCGAGCAGGCGGTCGCGGACGGCGCCGCCGACCAGAAAGGCTTTCATCGGCTCGACTCGTAAGGATTCAACCTAAATCCGCAGTTGGATGGCTCGGAAAGGCGGCTGGCCCTCATCACCGGCCCGTCTCCCAGAGGAAGAACGGATCCGGCCTCTCTCTCCGATTCAATCGCTTTTCCCATGCTCGAGGTTCGTTCCAGCACGGCTACAAGAGTGATATGTATACCACGCTTGCATTCTATCTCGCCTTCGGCGCCATTGCGGGCGTCGCTTCCGGCCTGTTCGGCATCGGCGGCGGCGCCATCATCGTGCCCTTTCTGGTCTGGCTGTTCCCCGGCCAGGGCGTGCCGGAAAGCATCCTGATGATCATGGCGGTCGCCACCTCGCTGGCCACCATCGTGGTGACTTCGGTCTCTTCGGTCCGCGCCCACCACAGCCGCGGCGCCGTGGTCTGGCCGCTGGTGTGGCGGCTGGTACCGGGGATCGCCTTGGGGACGATCGCCGGTTCGGTTGTCGCCGACCACCTGCCCACCCGACGGTTCAAGCAGTTGTTTGCAGTGTTCCTGATGCTGGTGGCGGTGCAGGTGTACCGGGGCAGGCGGAAACAAACGGCGAACGACAAGCCCATTGCGCTCAGCGTGCTGACCGGCGGCGGGCTGGTGATCGGTCTCTTGTCGGCGCTGTTCGGCATCGGCGGCGGCAGCATCACCGTGCCTTTCCTGCTCCGCTGCCGGCAGGATATCCGCCATGCCGTCGCCATCGCCTCGGCCTGCGGTTTTCCGATCGCTGTCGTCGGCACCCTCAGCTACGTCATCCTGGGTTGGAACCATCCGTCACTGCCCGCCCACAGTCTGGGCTACATCTACTGGCCGGCCTTCCTCGGCATCGGCGCCGCCAGCGTGCTGACCGCGCCGTATGGGGCGGCGCTGGCCCACCGCCTGCCGATGCAGGGGCTCAAGCGGCTGTTCGCCGCCGTGCTGTTCCTCCTTGGCGCCCGCATGTTGTCGAGATCCGCCGATCCCTCCTGGCTCGGTGTGCTGAACGAGGGCCTCGAAACCGCCGCCGCATCGGCGCAACGCCTGAACTCTTTTCTCGGCCCCTGAACCGCTTCAACTCCGGGCCGCGAACACGGTGACCGGCGTCTGGGTCTGGGCCAGCACGAAGCTTACGGGATATTGCCGGTTGGGGCCGGCCTGGGCGGCGTTGAACACCTCCACCTTACTCGGTCCACCGAACTGCAGGTAGATGTGGCGGGCGTCGAGGATCCAGGGTAGGGTGAGGCTGATGCGCTCGGTCGGCGCGACCGCGCCCACCTGAGCCAGACAGGGCGGGGTATTCTCGACCGTGCCGCCCAGCGCCAGACCGGCTTCCAGGTTGGGGCTGGCCGGGAACAGCGAGGCGGTATGGCCGTCGTCGCCCATGCCGAGGATCAGCGCCGCGAACGGCCGGGGCAGTTCGGCGAAGGCTTCGGCCAGGCTCGCCTCGCCCGCTGCCGCGGAAGCATCCCCCGTATATAGCGGCAGGAAGCGCGCCGCCGATGCCTTGCCCTGCAGCAAATGGGTCTTCACCAGGGCAGCGTTGCTGGCGGGATCGGTTTCCGGTACCCAGCGTTCATCGACCAGCGTGACGACGACCCGTGCCCAGTCCAGATCGGCTTCGCGCAAGGCTTCGAAAACCGGCACCGGCGAGCGGCCGCCCGAGACGGCCAGGGTGGCCGCTGGAGCGGTCGCCAAGGCGGCGCGCAGATCCTCGGCGACCGCCGCGGCCAGCGCCGGGGCCAGGCTTGCGTTGTCGTCGAACCATCGAATCTCGGTCATTTCATTTCCCCTCGTGCCAGCAAATGCCGTCGCGTTTCAACAGATCCCGGGATGCCGCCGGTCCCCAGGTTCCCGCCGCGTAAGGCAGCGGGCCTTTCGGATCGTTAGCCCAGGTGTTGAGTATGGGCTCGACCCAACGCCAAGCCTGCTCCTGTTCGTCATACCTGACGAACAGCGCCTGATTGCCGCGGATGGCATCGAGCAGCAGGCGTTCGTAGCCGCCTTCGGCACGGCGTACCTTGAACTGCTCGGCGAAGTTCAGGTCCAGCGACACCGGCTGCAGTTCCATCGAATCCCCCGGCTGCTTGGCGTACAGGTACAGGCGGATGAACTCGTCCGGCTGCAGGCGGATCACCAGCTTGGCCGGGGCGCAGGCGCCGCTCTTCGGCAGCGGGAAGATGGGGTGCGGGACGTCGTGGAAGTGGATGACGATTTCCGCCAGCCGCTCCGGCAGCCGCTTGCCGGTGAAGAGGTAGAACGGTACGCCCGCCCATCGCCAGTTGGCGATCTCCGCCTTGATGGCGACGAAGGTCTCGGTGTGGCTACCCGGCGCAATGCCCTCCTCTTCCAGATAGCCCGGCACTGCTTTACCGCCGCAAACACCGGCGCGGTATTGGCCGCGCACGGTTTTTTGATGCACGTCCTCTTCGGTGAACGGCACCAGCGACTCCAGCACCTTGAGTTTTTCATTGCGGATGGCATTGGAATCCAGGCTGGCCGGCGGTTCCATCGCCACGAAGCACAGCAGCTGCAGCAGATGGTTCTGCACCATGTCACGCAACGCGCCAGTCTTGTCATAGAAACCCGCGCGGCTGCCGATGCCGACATCCTCGGCAATTGTGATCTGGACGTCGCGGATCCACATCCGCCGCCACAGCGGCTCGAACAAGGCATTGCCAAAGCGCAGGGCCATCAGATTCTGCACCGATTCCTTGCCCAGGTAATGGTCGATCCGATAGACCTGGTTCTCGTGGAAGTAACGGTCCACGTCGGCGGTGATCGCGTTGGCAGAAGCCAGATCGTGCCCCAGTGGCTTTTCCAGTACGACCCGGCTGTTGGGGCCGTTGAGTCCCTGCCGGGTCAGATGGGCGCAGATCGTGGCGAACAGAGACGGCGCGGTGGACAGGTAGAACACGGTGACGGCAGCGGGCGCTTTTTTCAGCCGTTCCTTCAGCGGCGTATACTGTTCGGGCTGGGTGGCATCGATGCGCAGATAGGCCAGGCGCTGGCGGAATCCGGCCCACACCGCCGCATCCCATTCGGCCGCGGGGATGAACTGGCGCGCCTTTTCGTGGGCCAGTTCAAGGAATGCCTCCTCGCTCAGATCCTGCCGGTCGACGCAGAGAATACGGCCGGCTTCGACCAGCAGGCCGTTCTTGTGGCACTGATACATTGCGGGCAACAGCTTGCGCGTGACCAAGTCGCCGGCGCCGCCGAAGAACACCATGTTGAATGATTCGGGAAATGGGAGCTGACTCACCGCTGACATCCTCTTGTTATGGCCCCGCCGTCGCACATCCGGCCGGGGGCTGATGACGCGCCGGACTCACAACGAAAAAGCCCGGCCAAAAATTATTTAATGTTAGTCGCCGTAATGCGGACTGTCGAGCGATGGGTTCGTTCGAATGCGCCAAGGGTCCGGGGGTATTCGCTACGGCCCCCAGCTTGTAAGCGGCGAAGATGGGATGGCGAATGGTCGATCAGGCCGTGATTCCAAACCGGAGAAAGTCGGTGAGCCGCCGCGATTCCTTGACCTCATCGTGAGGTAGCAGCAAATACTTCCAGGGCTTGCCCTGGATGCTCGCCGTGTAAGCCGAGGCGTGCTTGCACCACTGCACGGCGGCAGCGGCCTTGGCTTGCACCTCCTGGGTGTTGATGTCGCCGCGTGCCTTGGTTTCCACCATGAAGATCATGGAATCGGTTTCGGCCACGAAGTCGGGGATGTACTCCGGCTGCTCGGTACCCAGCTTGTAGAAGATCTGGAACTGCCCCTTGGCAGGCTTGAACCACTTGTTGGCGTCGCGCTCCAGAATGATGGCAAAGCGCCGCTCGGTGTCCGAGTCGAACTTCTGAAGCGGATACAGGCAGCGCGCAAAACCGCCGAAAAGCATCTGCTTGATGCGGCTGGAATCAAGAACGGTCTCGCGGAAATGATGTACCCTCTGCTCCGCGGTAGTAGAGTAATTGCACGGCTTGAGTTCCGTGAAACCGCGACTGACCTGCGCTTCGTACTCAGTGGCCTCCTCCCAGAAGTGCGCCATCATCTGCGCGTGAATTTCGCGCGCAATCAAACGCCGCTCCCGATCCGGCACACGGATCACCTCATCCGGGGTCAGGTAGCTTTGCAGGTGCCGCACCATCTGGCTGGCGAGGTCGTAGAGCAGATCGGCCTGAGTGAAATAGTCGATGTCGTCAAAATCCACCAGGGCGTGGACGATGTAGTCCTCCGGTCGTTGTTCCTTGGGCCCGATTTCGGATGCCAGGGTGTCCTGCTCGTTGGTGTGCAGGTTGTGGATCACGATTTCACGCGTCCCCGGCTGGAGGTGAAGCTGGCTCACGTCCAGCGTGAACGGGTGGAAGCCCGTCGTGACCTCGCCCTTGGGCACTACGCTGATGCGCGGAATATCGATGGTTTGCTGTACCAGGATCTCGGTGGTCTTGGCCACCACAGCGGCAAGATCGACCGTGGGAGCCGATTCGTCCACGCCGGACAGCCACTCGCCTTGCCGCGGCTTTAATCGCTCCGCCACTTCGGCAAGGATCCTCTTTTGCACCTCCGGCTTCAACAGCGCGTTGCTGGTGGGCACCCGATCGCGCCTGACCTCGTACTGACCGATGACGTCCATTACCACCCGCGCCACCTCCTTCTCCGTTTCGGTGGTGAACACTGGGCCCTCACCCCCGCCTCCTTGCAGGCCGAATTTGTCTTGCAGCTCCTGGTGCCACTGCTTGCGCAGGTTGGCCGGGACAATGATCAGGATGCGACGGCGGCGCTCAGCCCATCGTTGCGAGATGACAAGACCCGCTTCGATGGTCTTGCCAAGACCCACTTCATCGGCAAGGATCACGCCGCGAGAGAGCGGGTTCCGACAGGCGAACAGTGCCGCCTCGACTTGGTGAGGATTGAGGTCAACCTGCGAATCCACCAGCGTCGATGCCAGTGACTCAACCGTATCGCCAGCCGCGCGGCGTGTCAGCAGCCAGGCGATGTACTGGCTCTGATGTGGCGTCAGAAGCTGCGGTGTCATCAATGGCTACCCTCCATCCGTCTTGTCACGGGCTTGATGCCGCGGCCGGTATGGCAAACGCTCACTCATGCGTCCGGCTTCTGCTTGACGGTGTTTTCTGCAATCCAGCGATCGAGATCAGAGCGGCGAAAGCGCCATGTTCCACCCAGACTCGAACGCCGGAATCTTGCTCTCCTGTACCAAGCGATAAACCGTTCGCTTTCCCGCCTTGAGTTACGCAGCGACTTCGTCGAGCGTCAGGATTTCCCCTTCTGGATCGGCCATCGTCTCGCCTTTGCCATTTTGATGTCGGGTTTGGTTGGCCAAATCCAGCCATCTCTCCCATGTTGCCGCGTCATCGACTACGGACCCGCCCAATCCCTTCCTTGCTTTGGCGGGCGGGCTCGACGCTGAATCCGGCGCCGGCTGATCGGTTCCCACGGACTACCCGAACGGAAAATTCCATGGAAGAAGACAGTGTGTTGCCGTTTCTTGACACTCGTTTCGGCCTTGGATTAAATGCGGAAGTTTTATCTCCGGCGATGGGTGATTTCCCCGCACCCCACAGAAGAAGAGCATCGACGAACCCATGTTCCTGCACCACACACTGGTCGACGTGACCGACCGCATCCGCGCCCGCAGCCACGACCGCCGCGCCGCTTACCTCGATCTCATGCACCGTGCACGCCAGAAAGGTGTAGAGCGCTCACACATCGCTTGCACCAACGTGGCCCATGCCTATGCGGCGACCCCCGCCAACGACAAGCTGGTGCTGAAGGCCGCGGCGGTGCCGAATCTCGGCATCGTGACCGCCTACAACGACATGCTCTCGGCGCATCAGCCCTATGAGCACTATCCGGAGATCATCAAGGCGGAGGCGCGCAAAGCCGGGGTCACCGCCCAGGTCGCCGGCGGCGTGCCGGCGATGTGCGACGGCGTGACCCAGGGTCAGACCGGCATGGAGCTGTCGCTGTTCTCGCGCGATGTGATCGCGCTGTCCACCGCGGTGGCGCTGTCGCATCATGTGTTCGATGCCAATCTCTATCTCGGCGTCTGCGACAAGATCGTGCCGGGCCTGCTCATCGCCGCGCTGCGCTTCGGCCATCTGCCCGGTGTGTTCGTGCCGGCCGGCCCGATGGTGTCCGGCATCTCGAATTCCGAAAAAGCCAAGGTGCGGCAGCAGTTCGCCGAAGGTAAGGTCGGCCGCGATGCGCTGCTGGAGTCGGAAATGGCTTCCTATCACAGTGCCGGCACCTGCACTTTCTACGGCACCGCCAACAGCAACCAAATGCTGCTGGAGATCATGGGGCTGCAACTTCCGGGCTCGTCCTTCGTCAATCCCGGCACGCCCTTGCGCGATGCTCTGACCCGTGCGGCAACCCGCGTGGCGGCGGATCTGGCCCAGGATGCCACGGCGCCCGCTCTCTGCCATATCGTGGACGAACGGGTGATCGTCAATGCCATCGTCGGGCTGTTGGCGACCGGCGGCTCGACCAACCACACCATCCACCTGGTGGCCATCGCCCGCGCCGCGGGGATCGAGGTCAACTGGGACGATTTCAACGACCTCTCGGCCGTGGTGCCGCTTCTGGCCCGCGTATATCCCAATGGCAAGGCCGACGTGAATCATTTCCACGCCGCCGGCGGCATGGGTTTCCTGGTGCGGGAGCTGCTCGATGCCGGCCTGCTGCACGAGGACGTGCAGACTATCCTCGGCCCTGGGCTGCGCCGCTGGGCGGAAGAGCCCTGGCTGGACAACGGTACGCTGGCCTGGCGCGATGCGCCTGAGAAGAGCCACGATCCGGAGGTGCTCGCCCCGGCGAGCGAGCCGTTCAGTCCGGACGGCGGCTTGCGTCTGGTCACTGGCAATATCGGCCGCGGTGTCATCAAGGTCTCGGCGGTGGCGCCGGAGAACCGGGTGGTGCGGGCGCCCGCCATCGTGTTCGAAAGCCAGGACGAGCTGATCGCCGCCTTCAAACGCGGCGAGCTGGAGCGCGATTTCGTCGCCGTGCTGCGCTTCCAGGGGCCCCGCGCCAACGGCATGCCCGAGCTGCATCAGCTCACGCCGGCCCTGGCCTCGCTGCAGGACCGCGGCTTCAAGGTCGCTCTGATCACCGATGGCCGTATGTCCGGCGCCTCCGGCAAGGTACCGGCGGCAATTCATATCTCCCCGGAGGCCGCCATGGGCGGCCCGCTGACCCTACTGCGCACCGGCGACACCATTCTGCTCGACGCCGTGCGGGGCAAGTTGGAAGCCGAAGTGCCGGCCGACCGCTGGTCGCTGCGTGAACCGGTGACCGACGATCTGTCCGGCAACCAGTTCGGCTGCGGAAGGGAGCTGTTCAGCGGCTTCCGCCATCTGGCCGACACACCGGAGCGCGGCGCTTTCACTTTCAATTTCGACGACGGCGTCCGCTAAGGCCCGTCCCTGCAACCGCAAGGAAAAAACCATGAATCTGGATCAGATCATCGAAGCCACCAGCGTCATGCCCGTGATGGTGGTGGACCGCCCCGAAGATGCCGTGCCGCTGGCCCGTGCCCTGGTCGAGGGCGGTATCCGCGTGCTGGAAATCACCCTGCGCACCGCCGCCGGTCTCGACGCCGTCAAGGCGATCCGCCAGGAAGTGCCAGATGCCATCGTCGGCGTCGGCACCATCGCTGCCCCCGCCCAGCTCGAAGCCTCGATCGCTGCGGGTGCTCAGTTCGGGGTTTCACCGGGCACTACGCCGACCCTGCTCAAAGCCATCGTCGACAGCAGGCTGCCGTTCTTTCCGGGTGTCGCTACCACCAGCGAAGTGATGCAGGTGCTGGAAGGCGGGCTGACCGTGATGAAATTCTTCCCCGCCGTGGCCGCCGGCGGCGTCAAGATGCTGGAATCCTTCCGTGGGCCGTTCCCGCAGGTGCGGTTCTGCCCGACTGGCGGCATCAATGCCCGGAACGCTCCGGATTTCTTCAAGCTCCCCAACGTGGTCTGCGTCGGCGGCTCCTGGCTGACCCCCAAAGACCTCGTCGCTGCCGGCAACTGGGCGGAAATCACCCGCCTGGCGCGCGAGGCGGCCGCGCTCAAGCCTTAGGTCCTGCGTGAGGAACGGCCCATCGGCGGGCCTTCCGGCAGGGTTTACCGGGTTTTGTGCCAAGCTCGATCCATGGGGAATGGCCCGTGGTTCCGCTTAGAGCAATGTGGCATCCTTGTGCCATTGTTCGACGGGTTTATGCGGCGCGTGATGCCGGAATGCGACCGTAGACGGCTGTCGCGAGACTGCCACGCAAAAGACCGATGATCCGATATTCATCGGCCTTGGATATGTTGATCGAAGTCACCAAACGCTTCCGCTTCCACCCTCTGTAGGTCAAGGTGATCCGATGCCGACCACTCCCCAGCTCATCCCCAGCCTCATCGAAAGCGCCGCTTCGGCTATCCAGAGCCATGCCGAGGAGGTGACCGCTCTCGATCAGGCGATCGGCGACGGTGATCATGTCGTCAACCTCCAGCGAGGGCTGGGGGCTTTGTCAAAGCAGGCGGAAAGTCTGGCCGCGTTGGAGTGGCCGGCGGCTCTGCAGCAAATCGGCATGACCCTGATGGCGTCGGTGGGCGGGGCGTCGGGCTCGCTGTACGGCACCTTGTTCATCGCCATGGGCAAGGCGATGAAGGGCAGGGAAATGAATCCGGCGAACCTGGCCGAAGCCTTCAGTCAGGGCGTGGAAGCGATGAAGGCGCGCGGCAAAGCGGAGCGGGGTGAGAAGACCATGCTGGACGTGCTGATCCCGGTGGCGGACGTGCTGAAATCGGCGGCGGAGCATGCCATTGCCCCGGGGCAACTGGCGGAGGAGGTGAGCCGCGCCGCCGAGGCGGGCATGGAATCCACCCGCGACATGCTGGCCACCAAGGGTCGAGCTTCCTTCCTGGGCGAGCGCGTCATCGGCCACGTCGACGCCGGCGCCCGTAGCAGCCAGTTGATGATTTCGGCCATCGCCGAGGTTCTGAGCGGAAAATCGCGGTAGGGTGGGACCGTGTCGGCGGATCGCCTGTCGGCATCCGCCTTGCCAATAGGCAGTTCGTAACCCGCCGATTCCTCAACAGCCCCAGCGCAGGGCGGCCGTATGCACCGGCGCGTCCCACAGTCTGAGCATTTCCTCATCCAGCAGGGTCAGGGTGAGCGAGCAGCCGGCCATGTCCAGCGAGGTGGTGAAATTGCCCACGAGAGAACGGGCGATGTCGAGTGAACGTTCGCTCCAGTGGCGGTGTGCCTGCTCGTAGATCAGATGCAGTTCGATCAACGGCGTTCCGCCGAAGCCGTTGACGTGCAGCAGCACCGGCTGGCCGGCTTGCGGCTTCAGTTCCTCGTCGATGACGGCGGCGATGTAGTCCACGATCTCACTGGCGCTACCCAGCGCCATGCGCTCCCGCCCGCGCTCGCCGTGGATGCCGACCCCCATTTCCATTTCCCCCTCGCCGAGTTCGAACATCGGCTTGCCCAGGGCCGGCACGGTGCAACTGGTCAGGGCGACGCCCATGGATGCGGTAGCATGGACCACGCGTTCCCCCAGCGCCTTGCAGGCCGCCAGGTCGTAGCCCGCTTCCGCCGCCGCGCCGACGATCTTTTCCACCATGGTGGTTCCGGCAATACCGCGCCTGCCCATGCCGCGGTTTTCCGGGAGGGAAACGTCGTCGTGCACGAGCAGCGAGTCATGGGGGATGTCCAGCATCTCGGCGGCGATTTCGAAGTTCATCACGTCACCGGCGTAGTTCTTGACGATGAACAGTATGCCGCCGCCGTGGTCCACCGCCTGGGCGGCCGCCAGCATCTGGTCCGGGGTCGGTGAGGTGAACACCTGCCCGGGGCAGGCGGCGTCCAGCATGCCGAGGCCGACGAATCCCGTGTGCAGCGGCTCATGCCCCGAGCCCCCGCCCGAGACCAGGGCCACCTTGCCTGCCTTGGCCGGCGCCTTGCGGGAGACGAAGCGGGGTTCGGGGCTGAAATCGACGATGTCGGCGTGGGCCTTGGCGAAACCGCGGAGGCTTTCGTCCAGGAAGTCCTCGACCGTGTTGATGAATTTTTTCATGGAGTTCCTTTGATAGGCGATCAAAGATTCAGTCGTCCAATCTCACGGTCCGGCCGGTGGCCGCGGATTCCAGTGCGGCCACGAGGGTCCGGCAATTCGTTTTGGCATCGTCCGGCGACAGCAGCGGCGGCTTGCCATTCAGCACACAGTCGGCGAAATGCTCGATCTCCAGCCGGAAATGGTTGGCGACCGGCAGCTGCTCGACGCACTGGCGGCCGTCCTCGGTCCACCAGGAGATGACCGGGATGTCACCGGGATTCTGCCAAACGGTGTGGCACTTCACGCCGCCCAGGGTGCCAGTGATCTCGTACTCCGAGCGCCGCGCGCATTCGAAGCTGATGTCGAAATGGCCGCGCCGGCCGTCGCCGAAATCGATCACGCCGCTGGTGGCGATGTCCGCGCCGCTTTCGACATATTTCGCCATCGCCGTGACCGCGATCGGATCCTGCTCGAAGCACCAGCGCAGGGAATGCACCGCATAAGGCCCGATGTCCCACATCGCGCCGCCGCCGTGCCGGACGTCGTGCGCCAGGCGGTAGCGGCGAGCCGGACGCATCATGAACGAATAACTGGCGCGGGTATAGCGGACCTCGCCGATCGCCCCGGAGCGGACGAGCTCCCGCACCCGTGCATGTTGCGGGTGGAAGCGGTACATGAAGCCTTCCATCACCGTCAGGCCGCGTGCGCTGGCGGCTGTGGCGATAGTCTCGATGTCCGCCGTCGTCAGCGCCATGGGCTTCTCGCACAGCACGTGCTTGCCGGCCTGCAGCGCCCGCACCGCCCATTCGGCGTGTTCGTGATTGGCCATCGGCAGATACACTGCCTGGACCTCGTCATCGGCGAGCAGTGCCTCGGGTTGGTCGTAGCAGCGCACGCCCTGCTGGTGCGGTGCGTATTTGGCCAGGGTTTCTGCTGCGGCGCCGGGACGCCGGCTAGCGATGGCCACCAGTTCGGAATTCGAGGCTTCGACGATGGCAGGCATCAGGCGCTCATTGACGCGGGCCGCACCGAGGATGCCCCAGCGCAGTTTCGGTGGAATTTCCATGGCTTCCTCCTCGAGTGTTCTCGTTTTGGAAAATTTTTTCAGACCGTGACTGTATCACAGCGTCGGAACTGCGGGTGCATGAGTCAATACCATGAAAATCATAAGGTTAAGATCTTCTCCCTTTTGACTTCCGGCACCGCTTGCGCCATCCTCCCGCCTGTCCCAGACCGCTGACGAAACACCAGGAGGAAATCCCATGACTATAAAAGTTGGAGACCGTCTACCCGCGGGCAGCCTCACCGAATGCACCGAGTTCGATCCGGCCACCGCCTGTCCGATGAACCCCAAGGTACTCGATGTCGGCGAACAGGCCAAAGGCAAGAAGCTCGTGATCTTCGGCGTGCCCGGCGCCTTCACCCCTACCTGTTCGGTCAAGCACCTGCCCGGCTTCATTGCGAATTACGATCAGCTCAGAGCCAAGGGCGTGGACGAAATCTGGTGCATGGCCGTGAACGATGGCTTCGTGATGGCAGCCTGGGGCCGCGAGCAAAAGGCCGACGGCAAGGTGCGCATGATGGCCGACGGCAGCGCCGACTATGCGAAAAAGCTTGGCTTGGACCGCGACCTGACCGCCAATGGTATGGGCATCCGCTGCCACCGCTTCGCCATGATCGTCGACGACGGCGTGGTCAAATACCTCGGCGTCGAAGCCTCCGGCAAGTTTGAAGTCTCGAATGCCGAGGCTGTCCTGGCGCATCTGTGACCGGGCCGTCAGACCCCAACCCTATACAGGAACCCGCACATGAAAATAGGTATCGCATCCGATCACGCCGGTTTCGATTACAAAGAACAGCTTCGTGCCTGGCTGACTTCGCTCGGCCATGAAGTCGTCGACTACGGCTGCTTCAGCGACGAACGTACCGATTATCCCACCTGGATACGCCCCTGCGCGCAGGCCGTGGCTCGCGGCGAAGTCGAGCGCGGCATCGTGCTCGGCGGCAGCGGCAACGGGGAGGCCATCGTCGCCAACCGGGTCAAAGGCTGCCGCTGCGGCTACTGCTTCAACGAAGAAACCGCCTACCTCACCCGCTGGCACAACGACGCCAACTGTATCGCCATGGGTCAGCGCATCGTCACTTTGGACATGGCCAAGAAGATCGTCGAAACCTTCCTCGCGACCGGATTCGAGGGGGGGCGCCACATTCCACGGATCGTGGCGATCGACGCCTAGCCCCTGCCGCCTGGGCACACCGGCGAGGCCGACAGGCATCGGTCTCTTCAGGGGGGGACGAATCGATGCCGCCAAGACTGCACGGCCGATGTCGAAACAACGCGGTGTTGAAAATGTTTTCGCGGTGGGAGTAGTCTTTGCGCGGGACCGATGGATCGATCGTCGACATGCGCATCGCCTTCGGATTGCCGTTTCAGCCATAGATGGAGAAAACCTATGTTTCTCAAGAAAAAACAGAATGGACATCTGGTCGAGATTCTCGGCCTCGGCGATTTGTTCAATCCGATGCACAAAATGGTGCCCGGCCGCCTGCATTACGGGGAAGAGCTGCAGGACCCTGAGAAGTTCGATAAGTCGGATCTGGTGTTCCCCTCCGGCGAGGAACTGCCTCGCTGCTGGGTCGATCCCCATTACCGCGACAGCGAGCTGAAGAAGTAACCTCCGGCTTCAGTCGGAAGCCAGACGGTGCGCCTGCCGGGTGGTTTCCGGCAGGCGGTAGCGGGGGGCGCAGCGCAATACCCAGTCCACCGCGGTCGACAGGCTCAGCCGATGCCCCACTGAGACGTACACCGGCTGGACGCCCCGGCGGGTCCGCACCACCGCACCGACGATTTCGTCGCTGTCGATCAGCGGTATCCAACTTCCCCGCTCCTCCGCCAATTCTCCATGTGTTCCGACCAGGCGGGTTTTGCCGACGCCGATGGTCGGAATTTCCGTCAACACCCCGAGGTGGCAGGCGATGCCGAAACGCCGCGGATGCGCATAGCCGTGCCCGTCCACCAGGATGAGTTCGGGTAGGAAATTCAGCCGCTCCAGCGCTTCGAGCAGCGCGGGCAGTTCGCGAAAAGACAGCAGACCGGGAATATAGGGGAAACAGGTCGGCTGGCGAACGATGGACTGATCGATGAGGCGGAGGCTGGGAAAATCGAGCACGGCGACCGCGGCCCGGGTGATCCTGCCCCGGTCTTCGAATCCTACGTCCACGCCGGCCACGGCGCGGATTTCGGCAGGAAGCGCGTCTTCGGCCAGTACCAGCGGGCGGAGCCGGGCCTGCAGGCCGGCCGCTTCCCGGGGGCTTAGATCCCAGCGGTGCGCGTGGCGGAGCGCCAGGCCCAAGGTCAGTGCCCGGCCCGCTTGGCCTCGTCCCAGAAGGCATCGAGCTCGGCCAGGGTGCAGTCGGCCAGTTGCTTGCCGGCCCGCTCCACGCATGCTTCGATGAACCGGAAACGCCGGCGGAACTTGCGGTTGCCTTCCCGCAGCGCGGTTTCGGCGTCCACGTCCAGATGGCGGGCGAGGTTGACCAGTACGAACAACAAATCGCCCATTTCCTCTCGCACATGCGCCGTATCGCCCGAGGCGACGGCTTGTTCCAGTTCATCCAGTTCTTCGCGGACCTTGCCCAATACCTCGGCCGGTGAATCCCAGTCGAAGCCATGGCGGGCTGCGCGTTTCTGCAGTTTCTGCGCTTCCATCAAGGCCGGCAGGGCGGTGGCGACGCCCTCGAGAATACTGCCGGGGGGCTGGCCGGTTTGCTCCGATTGTTCTTCGAGCTTGGACGTCTCCCAATAGCGCAGCCTTTCCGTATCGCTGGCGAAGTCAACGCCGGCGAAGACGTGCGGATGGCGGCGTTCCAGCTTGTCGGCGATCGCGGCAGCGACGGCTTCGAAATCGAACAGCCCCTGTTCCTCCGCCATCCGCGAATGGAACGCAACCTGCAGCAGCAGATCGCCCAGTTCGTTACGCAGATCGGTGAAATCGCCTCTTTCGATGGCATCGGCGACCTCATAGGCTTCTTCCAGCGTGTAGGGGACCAGGCTGGCGAAGTCTTGCTGGCGGTCCCAAGGGCAGCCTGTGTCCGGGTCCCGCAAGCGGGCCATGATTTCGAGGAGGCGGCGGGTCTGCTGCACGGTCAGAAGGCGTAATCGAAGTTTTCCCGGAAGCGTTCCCGGAACGACTCGAGCGAGAAACTGTGATTCTGGGTGCCGGCGGTTTCCACCTTGATCGCGCCCATGAGCGAGGCAATGCGGCCCGTGGTGACCCAGTCCAGGTCTTCGAGCAGGCCGTAGATCAGCCCGGCCCGGTAGGCGTCGCCGCAGCCGGTGGGATCGAGCACGGCGGTGGGGCGTGCGGCGGGGATTTCATGGCAGGCTCCGGCGGCGTAGATAAGGGAGCCGCCGGCCCCACGGGTGACGATGACAGCATCGACCCGTTCGGCCAGCCGGCTCGGATTCAGGCCGGTGCGCTCCTGCATCAGGCGCGCCTCGTAGTCGTTCAGTGTGACCCAATTCGCCAGTTCGACGAACTTGAGCAGCTCCTCCCCATCGAACATCGGCATCCCCTGACCCGGATCGAAGATGAAGGGGATGCGGGCATCGGCGAACTGGCGCGCATGCTGGAGCATGCCTTCCTTGCCGTCGGGTGCCACGATGCCGAGGCGGATGCCGGCATCGGTCGGCACATCGTTCAGATGGGAAAAGGACATGGCCCCCGGATGGAAAGCGGTGATCTGGTTGTCGTCCATATCGGTGGTGATATAGGCCTGCGCGGTGTAGCTGTCCTCGATCGTCCGGATGTAGTCCCGCCGGATGCCACAGTACGCCAGCCATTGGGCATACGGTCCGAAATCCCTGCCGACGGTGGCCATCGGCAACGGGTCGTGGCCCAGCAGTTTGAGGTTGTAGGCGATGTTGCCGGCACAGCCACCGTATTCGCGGCGTAGTTCCGGCACCAGGAACGAGACGTTCAGGATATGGACCTGATCGGGCAGGATGTGGTGTTTGAAACGGTCCTGAAACACCATGATGGTGTCATAGGCCATGGAGCCGCAGATGAGAGCGCTCATGCCGGTATCGTCCTGCTGTCGTCAGAGTGAAATGGCTTAGTCTGCCGGGAGTGTTTCAGCGAATCAAGATGAGGAGCCAGACGCCGCCGGCCAGGACCAGCGAGCTCAGCACCGCCGCGGAACCGATGTCCTTGGCCCGGCCGGACAGGTTGTTCCGCTCGATGCCGATGCGGTCGATCGTTACCTCGACGGCGGTGTTGAGCAGTTCGACGATCAGGACATTGATCAACACCCCCACCAGGAATGCCCGCTCTATCCCCGATTCGCCCAGCCACAAACCGAGCGGCACACCGGCCAGGGCCAGCCAGCACTCCTGGCGGAAAGCCTCTTCATGGCGCCAGGTGGCGCGGAATCCGGCGAGGGAATTGATGAATGCTGCGTAAAGGCGGGCAAAGCCCTTGAGATTTTGTCCAGCCATAGATTTCCTGCGAAAACGAAAGCCAAAGTTGCAATCAACCACTATCACACGCAGAGGTTACAACCGTGTTGTGGCCAGGCCCTCCGTCTGAACGCAAAAAGGGGACTATGCTTAACGAGTGAAGAGCGATGACTGGGGGACGGCATTCTGTGGACCAGGGGCCGCACAGCCGTCGGGGAATGCCGTGCAAACGGCCTGCGCAGAGGAGAGAGTCATGGATATGAAGCGAAACGGTTTTCTCAGGAGGCCACTTTGGCTGCTGGCGCTGGGCTCCTGTGTCTGTGCCGTGTCACCGACGTGGGCGGCCTATACGTGCGGTTTCCAATACACTGTCACCAGCCAGTCGGCGGACGCCTTCAGCGCCAGCGTGAAGGTGACCAACATGGGCGATGCACTGAGCGAATGGACCATTTCGTGGAACATGCCCGACGGACAAAGAATCACCCGGCTGTGGAACGCCCGATGGTCGCAAAAGCGAGCCACGGTTAAAGTGCGTAACCTCGAGTCCAACCGCAACGTAGCGAGCGGAGGTGTCATCGAGTTCGGATTCGATGCCAGTCATACCGGGACCAACGGAATTCCTGCGAGCATGACGCTCAATGGAGCACAATGCTCATCGACTCCGACTCCGACTCCGACTCCGACTCCGACTCCGACTCCGACTCCGACTCCGACTCCGACTCCGACTCCGACTCCGACTCCGACTCCGACTCCGACGCCGACGCCGACGCCGACGCCGACGCCGACAGCCAACCCGATCGGCATCAACATCACCGGGCTGTCCTATTATGGGACCGAGGTGCCGTTCCTGAATCTGTTCAAGCTGTCCGAACCCTGGCTGACCCAGTGTGATGCCTACCAGGATCCGAACTGCAGCGCCTTCGTCGAACCCGGCGGCAGTTCCTGGAACACGAGGGAGCAGGCTAAGTTGATTCTGGATTCGAACGGCTACCCGCGCTCGCTGCCCGATCCCGCCCAGGGTGCGGCTACCGGCACCAACTACACATCGGTCGCGACCCTGGTCCCCACCGGCTTGAATTCCGCCAACCCCGCCGGACGGTTCATCGTCCTCTATGATGGCGAAGGCGCCTTGGCGTATGGCCGCGGCGCGAGCCGAAATGCCTTGCTGTCCTCACCCGGCCGCGATGTCATCGACGTCTCGACCGATGGGATCCAGACCTGGATCCAGGTCTCCATCAAGGTCACCGATCCCAACAAGACCGGCAATCACATCAGGAACCTGCGTGTGCTGCAGGCCGGCGGAGTCTGCAGCAACGATCCGGCGGCGTACTGCGACCCCTCGGCGGCGCAGAGCGGCTGTGCAAGCGGTGGCTCGTGCCGGTCGTTCGAGCAGGTTTACCCTACTCAACCGTTCGACCCTCGCTTCCTGCGCAACCTGGCGGGTTTCAAAGCCGTCCGCTTCATGGCGTTCCAGAACACCAACAACTCGCAGGTCGAACTGTGGGCCGACCGTACCCTGCCCGACGACGTCACCTGGGTGTCCGAGCGCGGCGATGGCGGTCCGGTGGAGATGGCGGTGGCGCTCGGCAATCAGCTGAACGCCGATATCTGGGTGAACATGCCGACCCATGCGGACGACGGCTATGTGCGCAGTTTCGCCGCTCTGGTGAAGAACACACTCGCGGCCAGCCGGAAGGTGTACGTGGAGTACAGCAACGAGGCCTGGAACGGCGCGTTTTCCGCCGGGAGCTGGATGGAGAATCAGGCGCTCACGCGTTGGGCCGGCGCCAGCGACACACCCTTCGGCAAGCGCCTGCAATGGTATGGCATGCGCACCGCCCAGATCTGCGACATCTGGAAAGAAGTCTGGGGCGCAGCGTTCGACCGGGTGGTGTGCGTCCTGGGCGCTCAGGCGTCCAATACTTGGACCGCCACACAGGCGCTGGATTGCCCCTTATGGGCGGCGGAGAACGGCGGAACCCCATGTGTGCAGCACGGCATCCGCGCGCTGGCCATCGCGCCCTATTTCGGCTATTACCTCGGTCTGCCGGAGAATCAGACGGTCATGGACGCATGGACCGGTCAGGCGGACGGCGGGCTGGCCAGCCTATTCGCCGAACTCCTGCAGGGCGGCTCCTTCGCCAACGGGCCGACCGGCGGCGCGCTGGAGGAAGCAAGGCGGCAGATGCTGCAGTACAAGGTCGCCGCCGCGGAATACGGCCTGGAACTGGTCGCTTACGAAGGCGGACAGCATCTGGCGGGCGTCGGCGAAGTGGCCAACGACAATGCGGTCACCGATCTGTTCCTCGCCGCCAACCGCGACGGCCGCATGGGTCCGGTCTATACCCGGCACCTGAACGACTGGGGCGCCGCGGGCGGCGGACTCTACAATCTGTGGAACAGCGTCGAGCCCTATTCGAAATGGGGGGCGTGGGGATTGCTGGAATACCGCGATCAGGGCGGCGCGCCGAAATACGACGCGGTGAAGGGTCTACTCTCGCAGTAGTGTTCCCCGGGACCGGACGGCCCCTTTTTACCCTTCGGCGATGGCCCGGTAGTGTTCGGCGTCGAACAGCCGGTCCAGTTCGGAAATGTCCTCAGGTCTCACGGCGAACAGCCAGGCCTCGTATGGCGACTGGTTGACGCGCTCCGGCGCATCGGCCAGCGCCTCGTTGCGAGCGACGATCTCTCCGCTCAAGGGGCTGTTGACATCCGCTGCCGTCTTCACCGATTCGATCACCGCACAGGCCTCGCCGGCGCGCACGCGGCGGCCGACGGCCGGCAGTTCCAGGTAGACCAGATCCCCCAGCGCTTCCTGGGCATGGTCGGAAATTCCGACCTTGACGGTTCCATCTGCTTCCAGGCGGGCCCATTCGTGGGTCTTGGCGTATTTCAGCCCAGCCGGCAAGTTGCTCATGAGTCGGTGTCCTCTTCCTCGGGTCGGTCAAACGGCCATTCTCACAACTTATGTGAAATCGCCAGGCAGGTAAAGGCGTGTGCTAAGCAACGCAGTGTCACCGACCGGTGTTTCCCAGTCCTTCGGCACCGTTTGCGGGTAAACTACAGCGAACCCATACTGGAAATTTTTGGTCAGGAGCCATCGAGAATGAGCGTTACCCAGGCGGATGTCGAAGCCGCCCTGAAAAACTTCGTCGATCCCAATCTCGGCGTCGATTGGTTCGCCGCCAAGTCGGTGAAAAAGATGAGCGTGGACGGCGACCGCGTGAGCCTTAGCATCGCGCTGGGCTATCCCGCCGGTTCCTGCCGCGATGAACTGGCGCAGGCTGCGAAAGCCGCGATCCAGGCGGCGGTCGGCGCCGCCGAGGTCGAGATCGACATCGTCTCGGAAATCGTTTCCCATGCGGTACAGAAGGGCTTGAAGCCGATGCCGGGGGTGCGGAATATCATCGCCGTCGCCTCGGGCAAGGGCGGGGTGGGCAAGTCGACCACGGCGGTCAATCTGGCCTTGGCCCTGGCCGCTGAAGGCGCGCGGGTCGGTATTCTCGACGCCGACATCCACGGTCCCAGTCAGCCGCTGATGCTGGGGGTGTCCGGGCGGCCCGAAACCGAAGGCAGGAAAATCCGCCCTATCGTTGCGCACGGTCTCCAATCCATGTCCATCGGCTATCTGATCGACGAGGATACCCCGATGATCTGGCGCGGCCCGATGGTCGTCGGCGCCTTGCAGCAACTGTTGAACGATACCCTGTGGGAGGACCTCGATTACCTGATCGTTGACCTACCGCCCGGTACCGGCGACATTCAGCTCTCGCTGGCGCAGCAGATCCCGGTGTCCGGCGCGGTCATCGTCACCACCCCGCAGGACATCGCTTTGCTGGACGCGCAGAAGGGCCTCAAAATGTTCGAGAAGGTCAGCATCCCCGTCCTCGGCATCATCGAGAACATGAGCATCCATGTGTGCAGCCGCTGCGGACACGCCGAACCGATCTTCGGCGAGGGCGGCGGCGAGAAGATGGCGCATAAGTATGGTACCGAACTGCTCGGTCAGTTGCCGCTGAACCGCAGTATCCGCGAAGACGCCGACGGCGGCCGGCCGACCGTGATCGCGGCGCCGGACAGCGAGCCAGCCCGGATATACCGGAGCATCGCCCGCAAGGCCGCGGCACGGCTGGCGCTCAAGGCCAAGGACTACAGCGGCCGCTTCCCGACCATCACTGTAGTGAACAACTGACCGGATCGACATGGGCATCAAATCAGACCGCTGGATACGGAAGATGGCGCGGGAGCACGGCATGATCGAGCCGTTCGAGCCGCATCAGGTTCGGCACGGTGAATCCTCCGGTGTCATTTCCTACGGCACCTCGAGTTATGGCTACGACGTCCGCTGCTCCAACGAATTCAAGATATTCACCAACATCAACTCGGCCATCGTCGATCCCAAGAACTTCGACCAGAACAGTTTCGTCGACCTGGTTTCGGACGTGTGCATCATTCCGCCCAATTCGTTCGCGCTGGCCCGGACGGTGGAGTACTTCCGCATCCCCCGCGACGTGCTGACCATCTGCCTGGGCAAGTCGACCTATGCCCGCTGCGGCATCATCGTCAATGTCACGCCCCTGGAGCCGGAATGGGAGGGGCACGTGACCCTGGAGTTTTCCAATACCACACCCCTGCCGGCGAAGATTTATGCCAATGAAGGCGTTGCCCAGGTATTGTTCCTAGGCGCCGACGATGTCTGCGAAACCTCCTACCGGGACCGCAGCGGCAAATACCAGGGCCAGACCGGTGTCACTCTGCCCAAGGCTTGATTTCGACCTTTTCGGAGAACCCAGTTCATGCTCGATTCCACCACTCTTTTCGCCGATGCCTGCCGCTTCATCCCCGGCGGCGTGAACTCCCCGGTTCGCGCCTTCCGCGGCGTGGGGGGGACGCCAGTGTTCGTCGAACGCGCCGAAGGCCCTTATCTTTATGGCGTGGATGGCAAGGCCTATATCGACTACGTCGGGTCCTGGGGGGCTATGGTGCTCGGCCATGCCCACCCGGAGGTGCTGAAGGCAGTGCATGCCGCGGTCGATCGGGGCTTGAGCTACGGCGCGCCCACCGTGGCCGAAACCGCCATGGCCAAGACGGTCTGCGCACTGGTGCCGTCGCTGGACCGGGTGCGGATGGTCAGTTCCGGTACTGAGGCGACCATGAGCGCCATCCGGCTGGCTCGCGGCTGCACCGGTCGCGACAAGATCGTGAAATTCGAGGGCTGTTACCACGGCCATTCCGATTCGCTCCTGGTCAAAGCCGGTTCCGGCGCTCTCACCCTCGGCGTGCCCAGCTCGCCCGGTGTACCACCCAGCCTGGCGGAGCACACCCTGACCCTGCCTTACAACGATGCCGTCGCAGTGCGGGAGGTCTTCGCGCGTCACGGGGCCGAGATCGCCTGCATCATCGTCGAACCCGTGGCGGGCAACATGAACTGTGTGCCGCCGGTTCCGGGATTCCTGGAGACCCTGCGCGACGTTTGTGATGCAAGCGGCGCAGTATTGATTTTCGACGAGGTAATGACCGGCTTCCGGGTGGCGTTGGGGGGTGCGCAGGCGCATTACGGCGTATGTCCGGATCTGACCACACTGGGCAAAGTCATCGGGGGCGGCATGCCGGTCGGGGCTTTCGGCGGGCGGCTCGACATCATGGCGCAGCTCGCGCCGACGGGGCCGGTGTACCAGGCCGGCACGCTGTCGGGTAACCCCGTGGCCATGGCGGCCGGATCGAAGACCCTGGAGCTGATCTCGCAGCCGAAGTTTTTCGACGAGCTGGCGGAAAAGACCCGCCACTTAGCCGAAGGCTTGCGGGTCCGGGCGGAGCAGGCGGGGATTCCCCTGAGTGTCAACTGGGTCGGCGGCATGTTCGGCCTGTTCTTCACCGAACAGGAGGGCGTGAGGCGGTTCGACCAGGTCATGGCCTGTGACCAGGAGCGTTTCCGGCGGTTTTTCCATGGCATGCTGGAAGAGGGTGTCTACCTCGCGCCATCTGCTTTCGAGGCAGGTTTCGTGTCTGCGGCCCACGACTACGAGGTCCTGGACCGTACCCTCACCGCGGCCGAGCGGGTATTCGCCGGGCTTTGAGCCTGGAAGCCGTCCACCTGTGGGTTGACCAGCACCCGCATCTTGCCGGGCTGGCGGTGTTCGCCATCGTTCTGGCCGAATCGCTTGCGGTCGTCGGCCTGCTGCTGCCGGGCACAATCCTGATCTTTGCTTTCGGCACGCTGGTGGGTGGCGGTACGATGGATTTCGTTTCCACTTATGCCTGGGCATTGAGTGGTGCTCTCCTGGGGGATGGCGTCAGTTTCTGGCTGGGTTGGCGCCATCGCCAGCGGATCCGGACCACTTGGCCATTCAGCCGGTTCCCGGCCGTGCTGGAGCGTGGTGTCGGTTTCTTCCGCCGCTACGGCGGTCATAGCGTCCTGTTCGGCCGGTTCTTCGGCGCCGTGCGCGGCATCGTACCGCTGGTGGCCGGCATGGCCGGCATGCCGCCGGGCCGCTTCGTCGGCTACAGCGCCGTGGCGGCGGCCCTGTGGGTTCCACTGTTCCTGGCTCCTGGTGTCCTGTTCGGCGCATCGCTGGAACTGGCCTCGGGAACGACGGCCCGGCTGGTCGGCCTCGGGCTCGCACTCATCGCACTGCTCTGGTTCGCAGTGTGGGTGACGGTACGGGTTTATGCGATCCTTCAACCCAGAACTCGCGACCTGATCCTGCTGATGTTC
Organism: Methylococcus capsulatus; assembly: GCF_036864975.1. Classification (NCBI taxonomy): domain Bacteria; kingdom Pseudomonadati; phylum Pseudomonadota; class Gammaproteobacteria; order Methylococcales; family Methylococcaceae; genus Methylococcus; species Methylococcus capsulatus. Next base: position 1,185,649 of record NZ_CP104311.1, read on the forward strand.
CGCATCGCCAGGGACCATCGTCTGCTCGGTCGCATCACGCTGCCGTTGCTCGATTCCGAGCGGCGGGACTACGGAGGTCTGGCGCTGGTCGGCGGCCTCATCTTCGCGGTGGTTTTCGCCGGGGCACGGTTGCTCACGGTTCCGCCGCTACCCGTTTCGTTCGCCGCTTGGCGCACGCCGGCGGCGGATTATGGCTTCACGGTGCTGGAGTCGCTGGGGAGCCGCGACGCCCTGCTGCTCGAGCTCGGTGTCCTGGGGCTTTGGCTGGGTTACCAGCGTTCGTTCGTCGCCCTTGCCCATGGGGTGATTGCAGCGATCTTTGCGCTCTCGCTGGGCTGGATGGGAGACCACGTCTTTGCCTCCCCGCCGTTCGACCCCCATGTGTTGCGCGGATGCGTGGCATTTGGCTTTGTCGCGGTTCTTTTGGCGCCAGCATTCCGGAAGGTCGGGGGGCGGGTGGTGTACGCCGTGGCGGCGGCGCTGGTTGCGGCCTTGGGGTTTGCCCGCATTTACCTGGACCGCGGCGAATTACCTGCGGTGCTGTTCGCTCTGACGATCGGTCTGGCCTGGTTGATTCCGCTGGGAATCGCCTGCCGCAGGCATTGCGAAGCGAAAGCGTCGTCGCCGGCTGCTGCATCGCTGGTGACGGCCTGCCTGACGTTGGTGCTGGCCGTCGAAGCCATGCGGCACGGGCCGGCGGAATTCGTGCACGCCCCGCTCGTGCAGCGGATGACGACCGCCGAGTGGCTCGCGGACGGTTGGAGACGACTGCCGGCCTGCCGGCTGCAGCCGTTGGGGCGGCCGCATCAGCCTCTGCCGATTCAGTGGGCGAGCACTCTGGAAGCCATTCGGGAGAACCTCGGAAAGCTGGGCTGGCGCATGGCGACGCCGTTGTCCTGGCGGTCGGGACTGCAATGGTTCAATCCCCGAGCGAGACCGGAGGACTGGCCGGTACTGGCGCGTTTCAACGAGGAAAGCGAAGACACTTTGCGTATGTTACGACCCGAAAACGGCGGGCGCTGGATGGTGCTGCGGCTGTGGCCGAGCCGGTTCGTACTGGCGGAAAACGACATCCCGCTTTGGGTCGGCAGGATCGATCTGCTCGAAGCGGTCAACCGCTTCGGTTTTCTGGGCTATTTCCGGGAGGTGGGAGACTCGGACCGCATCGATGCCGCCGCGATCCTGACGCCGGAGCGCGTCCTGGATCTCATCGCCACCCCGGTGGTGCGGGATCCCGGATACCCTGCGGTTCTGATCCGGGATCGCTGAAAGCCAATGCCTTAGCGTTTCATCATGTCGAAGAATTCGCGGTTGGTCTTCGAATCCTTGAGCTTGCCCAGCAGGAACTCGTTGGCCGCCATTTCGTCCATGGGCTGCAGTATCTTACGCAGAATCCAACTTTTTTGCAGTTCGTCCGGATCGACGAGGTATTCTTCGCGACGTGTGCCCGAACGGTTGATGTTGATGGCGGGGTAGATGCGCCGCTCCGCGATCTTGCGTTCGAGGTGCAGTTCCATGTTGCCGGTGCCCTTGAATTCTTCGTAGATCACTTCATCCATACGCGATCCGGTATCGATCAGGGCGGTGGCAATGATGGTCAGGCTGCCACCTTCTTCGATGTTGCGGGCCGCGCCGAAGAAGCGCTTGGGGCGTTCCAGGGCATTGGCGTCGACGCCGCCGGTCAGCACTTTGCCCGAGGATGGCACCACGGTGTTGTAGGCGCGCGCCAGTCGGGTGATGGAATCCAGCAGGATGACCACGTCCCGCTTGTGTTCGACCAGGCGTTTGGCCTTTTCGATGACCATTTCGGCGACCTGCACATGGCGCGCGGGCGGCTCGTCGAAGGTGCTGGAGACGACCTCGCCCTTGACGCTGCGCTGCATCTCAGTGACTTCCTCCGGCCGTTCGTCGATGAGCAGCACGATCAGATAGCACTCGGGATTCTTCTCTGCGATGGAATGGGCGACGTTCTGCAGTATCATCGTCTTGCCCGCCTTTGGCGGCGATACGATCAGTCCGCGCTGGCCCTTGCCGATGGGGGCGACCAGGTCGATCACCCGGGCGGTCAGGTCTTCCGTGGTGCCGTTGCCCAGTTCCAGCACGAAACGCTGGACCGGGAACAGCGGTGTCAGGTTCGAGAACAGGATTTTGTGCTTGGCGTTTTCCGGCGGTTCGTAATTGATCTGCTCGACCTTGAGCATGGCGAAATAACGTTCGCTGTCCTTGGGCGGCCGTATCTTGCCGGAAATGGTGTCGCCGGTGCGCAGGCTGAAGCGCCGGATCTGGCTCGGCGAGACATAGATGTCATCGGGTCCGGCGAGGAAGGAGCTGTCCGGCGAGCGCAGGAATCCGAAGCCATCCTGCAAAATTTCCAGCACCCCGTCGCCATAGATGTCTTCGCCGCTTTTTGCCAGTTTCTTCAGGATGGAAAAGATCAGGTCCTGTTTGCGGGTTCGGGCGACGCCTTCGATGTCCAGGGATTCGGCGATTTCGATCAGTTCGGATACGGGCTTGCGCTTGAGGTCAGTGAGGTTCATGCGTTTCCATTAAGGAATTTATCGGGATATGGAAAAAGTCCGGGAGAATTGGCCAGGAAGGCCGTTGGACTTGGGGTCAGGGTTAATCCGGCAGAAAGCTGCCGGCTCAGGGGAAAAACGGGGCGCTCGATGCTTCGGACGAATAGGGCACTCGCTTCCGAGGAATGACGGCGAATGCCCGGGAGATTACAGATTACCTTCGAGGAAGGCCGCGAGCTGGGATTTGGTCAATGCGCCCACCTTGGTGGCGACCACTTCACCGCCCTTGAATACCATCAAGGTGGGAATGCCCCGTACACCGTAGCGCTGAGGGGTCGCCGGGTTGTCGTCGATGTTGAGCTTGGCCACGGTCAGGCGGCCTTCGTATTCGCCGGCGATTTCGTCAAGGATGGGCGCGATCATCTTGCACGGGCCGCACCATTCGGCCCAGTAGTCCACCAGCACCGGTCCGGGTGCCTTGAGGACTTTGTCTTCGAATTCAGCGTCGGTCACGTGAAGGATTTTGTCACTGCTCACTTGGGCGGCTCCTCGTAGGTGATCACCGGCCCGCTCCCTGGACTAAAGGCGTGCCTGCAGCGGGCTGTGATTGCGTAGATGGCTGGCATTTTCGGGCCAAAACGTCATGGATGCAAGCCCTCTTCGAGACGCCGGGGGGCCGGGAATCGGCCAGGACGTGGATTCAGGCGACCTGCCGCCGCGCTTCGCCTTTCCCCAGACACCCGACGACGGTTTGACGGGCCGCGTGGGCCAGTTCGTCGCGGTTGAGGTGGTCGCTCTCGATGGCGGCGCCGAAACTCAGTTCGGCCACGGTTCGTGGAACCCGCAGCATCTGCAGCAGATGTGGAAGAAACGATGCATCGCCGACGAACGGGGCAATCTTGGCGGCCTCGCCCCGATAAGCCAGTGCGACCGGCTGCACTGCCACGCCGGCGCGCTTTGCCGGCTGGAACAGGCGGGGATGGAACCGCAGCACGGTCTCTCCGCTGGAGCTGGTGCCTTCCGGGAACAGCAGCAGGGTGCGTTTCTGGCGCAGCAGCCAGGTCATCCGCTCACCGAGCCGCTGGGTATCTTCACGGTCGCCCCGTCGCAGGAACAGGGTGCCGGTGCGGCTGGCGAGGAAGCCGAACACCGGCCAGCCGGCGACATCCTGCTTGGAAATGAAGGTCAGCGGAGCCTGGGCGCCGATGACGACGACGTCCAGCCAGGAAATGTGGTTGGCGACCCATAGCGGTGCGTTCGGGTTCCACCGGCCCCGCCGTTCGACCTGCACGCCGAGGATGAGCAGGAAGCCGCGGAACCAGGCCATCTGCACCTTGTCTCGCAGGCACTGGGCGCGGCTTTCCCCCAGGATGCGCAGCGGGGGGAACAGCAGCACCACGGCCGCCATGCCAGCCACGCAGACGGCCGCCACCAGGAGGGCCCTATAAGCCTGTCTGAAGTGCGGCATTCCGCTCGCCTCCGACGAAGTGGCGTTCATAGCGCCCTTGCAGGCGTTCCATCTTCAGCAGGACGAAGACGTCCATGACGTCGAAATCCTCGTCCCAGCAGGGTTCGCCGAAAATCCAGGCACCCAGTCGCAGATAAGCTTGCAGCAAGGGGGGGACGCCGCTTTCGTCGCGTTGGCAGCGCTTCCAGGCGGGGACCGGATGGTGGGGCCGGACACCCAGCTCCGTGGGTCCGAGCCGCTCTTCGCCGATGTTGCGGTAGACCGCGTCCACCGCAAAACCGCTCGGCCCCGGTGGGATGCTGGCGCAGCCCATCAGGTGGTCGAAGCCCCCTTGTGTGACATATTCCGACAGGGCGCCCCACAGGCAGGCGATGACGGCGCCGCCGCGGTAGTTCGGGTCTACGCAGGTGCGGCCGACCTCGAGGAATCTTCCTTTCAGGGCGAGAACGCCGGACAGGCTGAATTCGCCTTCCGAATAGAAGCGGCCCAGCCGTTTGGCCTGGCTGTCGCTCAGCAGACGGGTGCTGCCGATGACGCGGTGCTCGCGATTGTCCACGACCACCAGGTGGTCGCAATAGGCGTCGAATTCGTCGATGTCGAGACCGTCGACGGGCGTGTGCAGGCGCGCCCCCATTTCCTCGGCGAAGACGCGGTAGCGCAGTTTCTGTGCAGCAACGATCGTCGCCTCGTCTCTCGCGACGAATGCCGTGAGCCGGCCCGGCCGACTCGTGCGTGATTCCGGTGCTCCCAACGTAGATCTCCCGCGAACTTGATAAAGACGTTCGGCAGAAGATACGGAGCGGAATTGACAGATTGGCTAAGAGTCGGTGACGTTTGGATGAAAACCGGCATTTTCGGTCAGGTCAGCAGGCGTCATCCTTCTGGACAGTCCTCCACAACCTCTTCTACCATCCAGCCGGGGATTGGTTCTGTAAGCCCCGCAAACCGCCAACCCATTCGGAGGGTCCACTCATGTTTGGCATGCGTCTTTTGGCCACGGTGTTCGAAGGGCTGATCGCTGGTTTCAGCCTGGCTTTGGGGTGGCTTGCGGCCATGATGCTGGTGGCCGCATTCGTCGCCTGAATCGTTTCCGGCTGCGGTGCGTGCAGCGGCATCAGGGGCGTTCCAAGCGGAAGCGCTGACCCTCGAAGACCAGGGTCAGGCTGTCCTCGTCCACGCTTTCCAGACGCACCCCTTCGGCGACGGTATCGCCTGCCGAACGCCGCTTCATGTTGATGACGGCGAAGCGCTCATCGGGGTGTGAACCGTAGGCGAACAGGTTGATCTTGAGCTGAGGAAGCCGGCTCTGAAATGACGGTGGCATTTCGCTGAGCAAGGGAACCGCATTTCGCCGCGGTGTGGGCGTGGCAGGCATTGGTGCTTTCTGCACAGGCTCATCGGTTTCCGGCTCGTCGTCCACTTCGGCCGTATCGTCGTCGGTTTCCCCCGTCATTGTTTCGTCTTTGGAGTCCTCGTCCGCTGCCTCTGCGGCCTCGGTTGCCGGTCGCTTGCCTGCGGCGGCCGGGGCCGCGGCGGGCGGTGGCATGGCCGGCCTGGCCGCCGGAGCGGCTAGGCGCGGATGGGGTCCTCCGGGGGGCGCGTCGGCACCGCCGAACCGCCGGGCGAACGGTGGCGCCGTCGCCGCGGGCGGCTGCCGGGCGGTCGCAGCTCGTGGAGGATTTTCCTGGGCCGGAGCTGGCGGCGACTGGTCTGTCGTGGCCTGGGGCTGCGTGGGGGTGCCCGAGGTCAGCCCCAGAAAATAGCCCAACGCCGCCACGTTGGCCACGGCTACCACGCCCAGGACCCACGGCAGCCAGGGGTGTCTTCCCGCCGGTTCCGGTGAGAAGATCACGCTGTCCAGCGAGGCGGGTTGGCTGAGTTTTCGTTCCCGCTCCGATTTGCGGAGCGCATCGAGGATATAGGACATCGATCTAACCGGGCGAAGGGGTCATTCCAGGTGCGGCGCGTCGGCACGCTTGGTTTCGTTGAGCAGACGGATGAAAGTATGCGGTCCGACGGTACCATCGACAATCAGGCCATGCTGTTTCTGAAAGGCCGCCACCTGGGCTTTCAGTGCTTCGTCGAAGCGTTGCGGGTCGGCGGGTTTGTTCGTCGCGGGGAAATGCTGGCGCAGCCATTTGACTGCGGGTGAGGACTGTCCCGGCCTGACTAGGGTGACATCCGCCACCGGCGGACGCCACAGCAGTGTGAACCTGCCTTCCCAGAACGGCAGGTTTTCCGTCAGCGGCAGGGTCGCGGGCTCACCGCCGAATTCCACGGTCACCAGACCTCCGGCGATGCCGGTCAGCGTGCCATAGCGCTTTTCCCCTCCGGGCAGGGTGAATTCCAGCACCGCCGGGTGGTTCAGCGAGCGCAGGCCCGGCCAGCCGGAATCCTCCCTGAGACAGCGCAGACCCTGACGCTCGGCCTTGGCGCACGGCTGGCCGGCGTCTGCTTCGATGTTCCAGAGTGCGAACATCCGGCCAAAGGCCGCGGCTTCGTCCACGCCTTTCGATTTCAGTAAGTCTTCGAACCGGGCGCGGCCGGTTGCTGCGGCCGGTGCCATCGGTTTCTGCGCGGCGGCATCGAGTGCGTCCGGCGCTGCCATTGGTGAGGTGGCGGGTATGGCCGGCGCTTCCGGGGTGGACGATACGGTCTTGCCGCCGGGCGTGCGGCCGATGAGCACGACCCCCATAGCGCCCAGGGCGACGATGACCGCAACGCCCACGAGCAGCTGCCGCCAGAAGCGGGGAAGCGGATTCTCCGGCAGGACTTCGCGGGCCGCGCGCCGGACCGTGGCACGGTCCGCCTGGAACTTGCCCTGAGCGTAGGTGCCCAGCAATGCCCGGTCGCAGATGATGTTGATCAGACGCGGAATTCCCCCGGACAGCCGGTGAACCGCCGCCAGCGCCGCCGGTGTGAACAGCGGTGCCGGGCAGCCGCAGACCGTGAGCCGGTGTCGGATATAGTCGACGGTTTCGGCGCGGGTGAGCGGCGTCAGATGGTAGCGCGCAGTGATACGCTGAGCGAGCTGCCGCAGCTGCTTCTGTTCCAGCAACCGGGTCAGTTCCGGCTGGCCGATCAGGATGATTTGGAGGAGCTTGTGCTCACTGGTTTCGAGATTGGTCAGGAGACGAATCTGCTCCAGCACGTCGAAGCTGAGATTCTGCGCCTCGTCGATCACCAGCACCGTCCGCCGTCCCTTGGCATGGGCGGCGAGCAGATGCTCGTTCAGGGCATCGATCAGGGTTTTGAGACTGGCGCCTGCCGGCGGATAGCCGATGTGCAGCTCGTCGCAGACGGAGGCAAGCAGTTCGACGGCATCGAGGCGGGGGTTCAGGATCAGGGCGACGTCGACGTTTTCCGGCAACTGCTCGATCAGGCAACGGCACAGCGTAGTCTTGCCGGTACCGACTTCGCCGGTGAGTGCGACGAAGCCGCCGCCCTCCTCTTTGATCCCGTAAATGAGATGGGCCAAGGCCTCGCGGTGTTTGGCGCTGGGGTAGAGGAACCGGGGGTTCGGCGCGATCGAAAACGGCGCGTCGGTGAGCCGGAAGAATTGGGTGTACATCGTTTCTCGACCGGGGAGAATCCGGCAATGGTAATCCGAATCCTGGGAACATGGGCAACCATGGCAGAAACCCGAAAAACGGGCGCTCGGGGTAAGGCGCCGCGAACCGCCGATGCCTGCCGTCGGCAGTGCCGCATCCACGGCCGGCAGGCAAGTCGACCGTTCACAGTGCGATGTAATGATCCACTAGCAGTGCCGTGAATATGCCGACCAGATAGACCAGCGAATAGGCGAAGGTCTGCATCGCGAGGCGGGGATCGGCCCTGCGCTTTAAGCGGAGGGCGTAGTAGACGAAGATGCCACCAAGGATCAAGGCGGCGACGAGGTAGACTTCCCCGCTCATGCCGGTGACATAAGGCATGAGGCCGGCCAGGAACAGCAGGATGGTGTAAAGCAGAATGTGGAGCTGGGTGAAGGCGATACCGTGAGTTACCGGCAGCATCGGGATGTCGGCCTTGGCGTAGTCGTCGCGCTTGGCGATGGCGTAGGCCCAGAAATGCGGCGGTGTCCAGACGAAGATCAACAAGAACAGCAGCAGGGCGTAGGGATGCACCGATCCGGTGATGGCGCACCAGCCCAGTACCGGCGGCGCGGCCCCGGCGGCGCCGCCGATCACGATGTTCTGTGGGGTGGCCCGCTTCAGATAGACGGTGTAAATGACTGCATAGCCGATCAGGGACAGGAAGGTGAGGAAGGCGGTCAGCGCGTTCACGAAGGCGAACAGTATCGCCATGGCGAGGATGCCCAGCACCAGTGCGAAAGCGACGACCTGGGCCGGGCGGATGTCGCCGGCGGGCAACGGACGGTTCTGGGTCCGGGCCATCTCGGCGTCGGCGTGGCGGTCGAGGAAATGGTTGAGCGCCGCCGCCGAGGCTGCGGCGAAGCCGATGCCGAGTGCGGCCCAGAAGGCGGTGTCCAGTGGCGGCACGCCCGGCACGGCGAGGAACATGCCGATGATGGCGGTGAACACGATATGGCCCACCACTTTCAGCTTGCACAGAGCCAGATAGGTACGCCAGGAGATGCCGCCAGCCGGTTTGGCGCTGGAATTCGTCGTCATCGCTCAACAATCGGTTGGGTTAAAATGCCCCGGCTTCACGACGGCCACGCCGGCCGCTTCATCAACGGAGTTCAGTTCAATGTCGATCCCGAGACTCGGATTTCTGCTCATGGCGCTGCCTCTGGCGGTGCCGGCGGCACCGCCCCAGGTGCATGAATTCACCCTGGCCAATGGCCTGAAGGTGCTCGTTCAGGAGGACCACCGCGCGCCGGTCGCCGTGTCGCAGGTCTGGTACAAGGTCGGATCGAGCTACGAATACGGCGGTATCACCGGCGTGTCGCACATGCTCGAACACATGATGTTCAAGGGCACGAAGAAGCATCCGCCGGGGGAGTTTTCCCGCATTATCGCAGCAAACGGGGGGAGTGAAAACGCCTTCACCGGGCAGGACTATACGGCCTATTTCCAAACCCTGGAGCGGAGCCGCTTGCCGGTGAGTCTGGAGCTAGAGGCGGATCGCATGCGCAATCTCAGGCTGTTGCAGGACGAATTCGTCAAGGAGCAGCAGGTGGTGATCGAGGAACGGCGCCTGCGCACCGAAGACCAGCCCCAGGCACGGATGGAAGAGCATTTCCAAGCGGTCGCTTTCACCAACAGCCCTTATCGCAATCCGGTGATCGGCTGGCCCGAGGACGTGGCCGGCCTCTCGCTGGACGATCTGAGCACCTGGTACCAGCACTGGTATGCGCCCAACAATGCCACGCTGGTGGTGGTAGGCGACGTCGATCCCAAAGGGGTGTTCGAGCAGGCGAACAAGTACTTTGGTCCGCTCAAGCCTGCCAAGCTCCCGGAACTCAAGCCACAGGGCGAGGTGCCACAGCTCGGCTTGCGGCGGATGGTGGTCAAGGTGCCGGCGAAGCTGCCGCACCTGGAACTGGGCTATAAGGTCCCATCGCTCAAGACCGCTGGAGCGGAATGGGAAGCCTACGCCCTGGAAGTGGCAGCCGGCATTCTCGACGGCGGCAACAGCGCGCGCTTGACCAGCCGCCTGGTCCGCGGGCAGCAGATCGCGGCGGGCGTCGGAGCCGGCTACGATCTTTATGCCCGGCTGTCGCCGCTGTTCACCCTTGAAGGGACACCGGCGCAGGGGAAGACCGTGACGGAGCTGGAAGCGGCTTTGCGGGAAGAAATCCGCCGGCTGCGCGAGGAGCCGGTCGCCGAAGACGAGCTGGCCCGGGTCAAGGCCCAGGTGCTGGCGAGCAACGTGTATCAGAGGGATTCGGTGTTCTATCAGGCGATGCAGCTTGGCATGGCCGAGACGGTGGGTCTGGGGTGGCGCAAAGTGGAGGAATACGTGGATAAGATCAATGCCGTGACGGCCGAGCAGGTACGTGAAGTGGCCCGGAAATACCTGATCGACGACGGGCTCACCATCGCCCATCTCGAACCACAGCCGATCCCGGAAGGGGTGAAGATCCAGGAAGGTGCCGAAGGCATGGGAGGCGGCCATGTCCGTTAAGCGCTTCGCCCTCGTTCTCTTGTTCGTCCTGCTGCCGCTGCGGGCCGTTTTCGCCTTGCCGGAAATCCAGACCTGGACTACGGCCAACGGGGCCAGGGTGTATTTCGCCCGGACTCAGGGCCTGCCGCTGTTGGACGTCCGCGTGGTGTTCGACGCCGGCAGTGCCCGCGACGGTGAGCAATTCGGCCTGGCCGCGTTGACCTCCGCGATGCTGGACACAGGGGCGGGCGACTGGAATGCCGATGTCATCGCCCAGCGTCTGGACGGCGTCGGTGCGGTACTGGGCACCGGGATATCCCGGGACAATGCCTCGCTCTCGCTGCGCAGCCTGACCCAGCCGAACCTGCTGGAGCCGGCGCTGGAGACTGCCAAGGTCATTCTCGCCCGACCCCGCTTCGCCGTGGAAGACTTCGAACGGGAAAAGAACCGTGTGCTGCTGGCGCTGAAACAGCGCGAGGAGTCACCCGCCGACCTGGCTGGTATCGCCTTCTTCGAGGCGATGTACGGCGATCACCCGTATGCCCACCCCAAGGACGGCCATATCGCCACCGTGGAGAAGCTCACCCGGGACGACCTCGAAGCCTTCTACCGCAAGTTCTACGTGGCCCGGAACGCAGTGGTGGTGCTGGTCGGGGACATCGAGAGGGCGCAGGCGGAAAAGATCGCCGACGAGCTGGTGTCGGGCCTGCCGCCGGGCGAGGCAGCCGCCCCTCTGCCGCCGGTGCCCATGGACCAGCCGGCGCGGACCCTCAGGCGCGTCTTCCCTTCCGAGCAGACCCACGTGTATTCGGGCCAGCCCGGCATGCGCATCAACGATCCGGACTATTTTCCGTTGTACGTGGGTAACCACATCCTCGGTGGCAGCGGCTTGGTGTCGCGGATCAGCGAGGAGGTGCGGGAGAAGCGCGGGCTGTCCTACAGTGCCCACAGCCACTTCTATCCGTTACGGGTCGAAGGGCCGTTTCTGATGGGGTTGCAGACCCGCAACGAGAAGGCCGACGAGGCGTTGGAGGTCCTCCTGCAGACCCTCACGGACTTCATCGACAAAGGGCCGAGCGACAAGGAACTGGAGGCGGCCAAAAAGAACATCGTCGGCGGTTTCGTGCTGCGGCTCGACAGCAACCAGAAGCTGGTCGAGCAGATCGCCTCCATGGCGTTCTACGGTCTGCCGCTCGACTACCTGGCGACTTACATTCCCAAAATCGAGGCCGTGACGCGGGACGAGGTCCGCCGGGTCTGGCAGGCACGCATCCATCCTGACCGCCTGCAGACGGTACTGGTGGGCGCGAGCTCCTCCGCCAAAAGTGCGCAATGAGCTGCGCATCATCGGCGGGCGGTGGCGCAGCCGCCGGATCCGGTTCGCGCCGGAGCCCGGCCTGCGCCCCACTCCCGCCCGGGTGCGGGAAACCGTCTTCAACTGGTTGCAACACCACGTGGCCGGCGCGGTCTGCCTCGATCTTTACGCCGGCAGCGGGGCGCTGGGTTTCGAGGCGGCCTCGCGGGGCGCGGCCCGCGTCGTCCAGGTCGAGCGCAATCCCAAGGTCTGCGCGGTTTTGAAACAATCCTGTGCGATGCTGGATGCAGGGCATATCAACGTGGTGTGCGCCCAAGCTTTGAAATTCCTCTCAGGCCAACCGGAGACATTCGACCTGGTCTTCCTCGACCCGCCTTTTCGCACCGGCCAGGTCGGTCCGTGCTGTCGGAGACTGGAGGATGGCGGCTGGCTGAAGCCATGCGCCCGGATTTATGTGGAATCCGAGGCGGGAGCCGCGCCCGAAGGAATCCCGGCCAACTGGACGCTGCTGCGGGAGAAAGCCAGCGGCGATGTCGCCTACCGTCTGTATCAGCGTCTCGAGGAGTCCCGCGTTTGAACGTCACGGCCATCTACCCCGGTACTTTCGATCCCATCACCCTGGGGCATGTGGACCTGGTATGCCGCGCCAGCCGCATCTTCGACCGCATCATCCTGGCGGTGGCCGAGAGCAAGGCCAAGACCCCTCTGTTCGATTTCACAGAGCGCCTGAAGCTGGTCAGGGAAGCCGTTGCCGGGATGTCCAACGTCGAGGTGGTGGGTTTCAATTCGCTGCTGGTCGACTGTGCCCGGACCCATGGGGCCACCGTCATCCTGCGCGGTCTGCGCGCCGTGTCCGATTTCGAGTTTGAATTCCAGATGGCGGGCATGAACCGTTCGCTGGGCCCGGAGATCGAAACGATCTTCCTCACCCCCGGTGAAAGCTACGCTTTCCTCTCCTCCTCGGTCATCCGGGAGATCGCCAAGTTCGGCGGCGACGTTTCGGCCTTCGTCCCGGGGCATGTCAGAGCGGCGCTGATGCGCAAGTTCGCCGGTCCCGGCTGAATCGGCTGCTCCTCCTCTGCTTTTTTCAGGCTTCGGGTGCAAACGGCTTCAGTTTCCATATGTTATCCGCGTACTCCCGTACCGCCCGGTCCGAGGAGAACTTGCCCATGCGGGCGACGTTGAGGATGGACATGCGCGTCCAGTGGTGGCGGTCGCGGTAGGCATGATCCACTTCCTGCTGGCAGTTGACGTAAGGCCGGTAGTCTGCCATCAGCAGGTAATCGTCCCGTTCCAGCAGGTGTGCGGTGATCGGCCGGAACAGATCCCTGTCGCCGTGTGAGAACAACCCGCTGTCGATCAATTCGATGACCCCACGCAGTTCCGGATCGCCGTGGCAGTAATCGCCGGGATTGTAGCCGCCGGCCCTGAGACGGGCTGCCTGCTCGCAGGTCAGGCCGAACAGGAAGAAATTCTCCGCCCCCACCTCTTCGCGGATTTCGACGTTGGCGCCGTCCAGTGTGCCGATGGTCAGCGCGCCGTTCAGCGACAGCTTCATGTTGCCGGTGCCCGAGGCCTCCTTGCCGGCGGTGGAGATCTGCTCGGACAGGTCGGCTGCCGGGTAGATGTTCTGTGCATGCTTGACGTTGTAGTCCGGCAGGAACACGACCTTGATGAGATCGCGCACGGCCGGGTCCTGGTTCACGGTCTCGGCGACGGAGTTGATCAGCTTGATGATCAGCTTGGCCATGAAGTAGCCGGGTGCGGCTTTGCCGCCGAACAGGAAGGTCCGTGGCGTGATCTGCAGCCTGGGGTCGTGTTTGATGCGCTGGTACAGAGTGATGATGTGCAGCACGTTCAGGTGCTGGCGTTTGTATTCGTGGATGCGCTTGACCTGAATGTCGAACAGGGAGCTTGGGTCGACCACGACACCCGTGCGGTCGCGGATGATTCTGGCCAGCCGGGTCTTGTTTTCCAGCTTGACCCGCATCCAGTCCTGCTGGAACCCCACATCGCCGGCGAAAGCCTCCAGCTCCCTGAGCCGGTCCAGGTTCGACAGCCAACTGTCGCCGATACGACCGTCGATCAGCCGGGTCAGGCCGGGATTGCTCAGTCCCAGGAAGCGCCGCGGCGTGACGCCGTTGGTCACGTTCTGGAAACGCTTCGGGTCGAGGTCGTGGAAGTCCGGGAACAGCTGGGTCTTCACCAGTTCGGAGTGCAATGCGGCGACGCCGTTGACGGTGTGGCTCCCGACCATCGCGAGGTTGGCCATGCGCACGTATTTCTCGCCGCTTTCATCGATGATCGACAGCCGTGCGATCTTGCCCTCGTCCCCTGGGAAACGGGTGCGGACCTCGTCGAGGAAGCGGCGGTTGATCTCGTAGATGATTTCCAGATGCCGGGGCAGCACCGAGCCGAACAGTGGCAGCGGCCATTTTTCCAGGGCCTCCGGCATAAGCGTGTGATTGGTGTAGGAGAATGTCCTGCGGGTGATGTCCCAGGCCCGCTCCCACGGCATGGCATATTTGTCCACCAATTGCCGCATCAGCTCCGCCACGGCGATGGCTGGGTGGGTGTCGTTGAGCTGGACACAGAACATCTCGTGGAAGCGCTCCAGCGTCGAGCCCCGCCGCAGGCACAGGCGGATCATATCCTTGATCGAGCAGGCGACGAAGAAATACTGCTGCTCCAGCCGCAGGCGCTTGCCTTCGAGCTGCTCATCGTTGGGGTAAAGGACTTTGGAGATGTTCTCGGAAAAGACTTTCTCCTCCACCGCGCCGTAATAGTCGCCCCGGTTGAAGTCGGCGAAGTCGAACGACTGGGCCGCTTCCGCGCTCCACAGCCGGAGCAGGACGCAGGAGTCGGAGAGATAGCCGACGATCGGCGTATCGTAGGGCACGCCGACCACCACGCGGTCCGGTATCCAGCGTACCCGGAAGGCGCCGTGCTCGTCGGTATAGGTCTCGGTATGTCCGCCGATCTTCACGACCTGGGCGAAGTTCGGCCGCTTGATTTCCCAGATGTTGCCGGGCAGCAGCCACTTGTCGGTGACCTCCACCTGCCATCCGTCCTTGATGGACTGGTCGAAGATACCGAATTCGTAACGTATGCCATAGCCCGTCGCCGGATAGCACAGCGTCGCCAGGGAGTCCAGGTAACAGGCCGCGAGTCGCCCCAGACCGCCGTTGCCAAGGCCCGGTTCCTCCTCCAGCCCGATGTACAGGTCGAGATCCTGTCCCGCCAGCGCCTTGCGGGCGTTGTCGGTGATGCCGAGATTGAGCAGGCTGTTGCCCAGATGCGGACCAGGCAGGAATTCCGCCGACAGGTACGCGACCTGGCGCACGTCGGGGGCGTTTCGCTTTTCGAACTGGCGGACCCAGCGGTGCATGATGCGGTCGCGCACCGAAAATGCGATGGCCTGATACCAGTCCTCCGGCGTGGCTATTTCCGCCGGACGCCCCACCGCGAAGTTGAGATTGTCAGCGAAGGCGGCCTTTAGAATCTCCGGACTCATGCCGGTGCGGGTGTGCTATGGCATGTCGGGCGCCGGTGCGGTCTTTTTCTGGTCGGATGTCTTGCTTGCCATGGGGAACTCCGGGTCGGGGAGGGTGTATCGGCAACTTTCCCGATAAAGGGCCTAAACGCCCGTTCCTGTCAAGGATCGGGCTTAAAATTCGCCCAGCCGGGCGCCTTCCATCAACAGCGCTTGCGCAGCCCGTTCGGGTTCGCCTTCTGCGGGCTGGCGCTGTAGATAGCGCCCATCGGACTGCAGATCCCAGGCGTGGCGGTTGTCGTTCAGCAGGAAAGCCAGCACCTGTTCGAGGTGGTGGACGGCGGCGGCGTCCTCCACCGGCGTGACCGCTTCGACGCGATGGTCAAGGTTCCGCGTCATCCAGTCCGCGCTGCCGATGTAGTACTCGTCGGCACCGCCGTTTTTGAAGCGGAAGATGCGCGAATGCTCCAGATAGCGTCCGACGACACTGATTACCCGGATGTTTTCGCTGAGACCGGGGACGCCGGGGCGCAAGCAGCAAATGCCGCGCACGACCAATTCGATCCGCACGCCGGCGCGGGAGGCCTCGTACAGATGCCGGATCATCTCCGGGTCGACCAGCGCGTTCATCTTGGCGACGATGTGGCCGCCGGCGCCGCTGCGGGCATGCTCCATCTCCCGCGTGATGAGCTCGTACATGCGGCGGCGCAGGGTGAGCGGGGCGACCAGCAGCTTGCGGTAGGCGTCCTGGCGGGAATAGCCGGTGAGGTAATTGAAGAGGTCGCCGACATCGGCGACCAGATCGTCGCGGCAACTCAACAGGCCGAGGTCGGTATAAAGGTTGGCGGTCTTCGGATTGTAATTGCCCGTGCCGACGTGCACGTAGCGGCGCAGTGCTTCTTCTTCCTTGCGGACCACCAGGGCGATCTTGGTATGGGTTTTCAGTCCGACGACGCCGTAGACCACGTGCGCCCCGGCGTCTTCGAGCCGGTTGGCCCAGGCGATGTTGTTCTCTTCGTCGAAGCGCGCTTTCAGCTCGATCAGCGCGACGACCTGTTTGCGGGCCGCCGCGGCGGCGATCAGTGCGCGGACGATGGGCGAATCGCCCGAGGTCCGGTACAGGGTCAGCTTGATCGCGAGCACCTGGGGATCATGCGCGGCTTGAGTGATGAATTCCTGCACCGTGGCGGCGAAGGAATGGTAGGGATGGTGAACCAGGACGTCCCCCCTCTTGATCGCGTCGAACAGCGTGGCGCGGGGTTCTCCGGATTCATCGGGCGCCGCCTGGAAGGGGGCCGGCACCACGGGCGTCCATGGCATGTCTTTCAGTTCCGGCAGCGGGAGTGACAGGAAATAGAACAGATCCCTGAGGTTCAGCAGCCCGTCGAATTCATAGACGTCCCGGCTGGACACCTCCAGCTCTTCCATCAGCGACTCGCGCAGCTCGGCCGGCATCGAACGCTCGATTTCCAGGCGGCAGACGAAGCCATCCAGATGACGCTTGCCGACTTCTTCCTCGATGGCAAGCATCAGGTCTTCGGCTTCGTCCTCGCGGACGGTGAAATCCGCGTCCCGGGTGATGCGGAACATGTGGTGGCCGCGGACGATCATGCCGGGGAACAGCCGCGCCAGGTTGCCGGCGATGAGCTGTTCCAGCGGGACCCCGGTCCAGCCCGCCTGGTCTGGGCCTTGCGGCAATGCGACGAATCTTGGAAGGGTGTCCGGCACCTTGATGCGGGCGAATTTCCGCAGCCCGTTGACCGGATCTTCGACGATGACGGCCAGGTTCAGGCTGAGGTTCGACATTTGCGGAAACGGATGGCCCGCATCGACGCTCAAGGGTGTGAGCACCGGAAAAACCTGCCCGGAAAAATGCGCTTCGAGCGCGCCGCGCTGCGGCTCGTCCAGCGCGGCGTAGTCGAGCAGAAGGATGCCGTGTTGCTTCATGAGCTCCCGCAGTTCGCCGTCGAACAGCCGGTGCTGCAGGGCGGTTTGCCTGGCCAGATGGGTCCGGATCGCGTCGAGCTGCTGCGAGGGCGCCATGCCAGCCGGTGCGGAACCGGCGGCGCCGGCCCGTTCCCGCTCGATCAGACCGGATATGCGGACCATGAAAAATTCGTCCAGGTTGGAGCTGAAGATCGCCACGAACTTCAGGCGCTCCACCAGCGGCGTGCGTGCGTCCAGCGCCTCCTGCAGGACGCGATCGTTGAATTCGAGCCAGCTCAGTTCGCGGTCGAAGAAATGCTCCGCGGCCGTGGCGGGTTTTGCGGTCTCGGGGTTCATGAAGAGATTCCGGCAGTGGGGGGGGCGGTCCATTCCCTAAAACAAACCGAACCGATGAAACTTACCAAGAACGGTACCGGAAGTTTGTTAAGGCAGATTGACGACTCTGGAGGTTTTCGCAGATTCCTCCCTACCCTCCAGTCGACGGGAGAGTTTTCGATGGCGGGTGAGAAAAAGGGGTGAGCTTCGGCCCGGATTCCGCTGCTTGGCACTAGGCTTGCTGGCCGGTATGCTGACGGCTTCCTTCCATGCGCTTGCCGGTCCGGGCAAGATCGTCATTCTGCGCCATGGTGAAAAGAATGAAGAACAAATACGCGTTGTGCGTATGTCGGCAGGAAGCGCTCACTCGCGCCGAATATCCAGTATCCGGAGATGAAAGCCCGCGATTCGGTTCCGCCAGCCGAAGGCCCGGTGGCCTTGCTCGTGATCACCTGTACACGCTGGAAACCGTATCGCCATCGGCGAAAGCCAGGGCAAGCCGGTCGTGCTGCTCTGGGAGCATAGGCCCATCGTCAGCCAGGACCTGGAAGACCATTATCGGGGGTGGAAAATCACGCTATGCCGGAGAGCTGGGAGGGTTCCAACTGCGACTATTTCCGGACCGTCGATTACGGCAACCCCGGTTTGGTCGTCCCGACCGGTTTTCGGATGCTGAAGCGGGGGTTCATCACACCCTGCGGTGATCTGCCCGCCAGCGACTGGGTGAAGCCGTCAACCGGCAGCAGTTGCAAGAATTAGGCGCCGGATGCCGCCGCGTGCGGTTACCGGAGCGGAGCGGGGCAGTCTGGCTGGTGACCACATGGCATCCCTCGATCAGCTTATCCTGAACCTCGGCCTGTTCTTTCTCGGACTCAGGCTGGTCGGCCAGAGCCTTTCCGAACTGGGCGGCGGCGGTTTTCGCCACTCGGTCAGGGCGGCCACCCACACCCCGCCGCGGGCTTCGCTGCTCGGTGTCATGATCGGTGCGCTGACCCAGAGCGCCACCGCCGTGACCTTCATTCTGGCCAGCATGCTCGGCAGCGGCCTGATCAAGCCGCCGGCGGCCCGCCTCGCTGTGGTCTGGTCCAACGTCGGCCTCACCGCCCTGACCTTTCTCGCCGTCATCGACATCCATCCGCTGGTAGCCTATTTCGTGGGGGGGGCCGGCATCGCCCTGGGTTCGGTGCGCCTGAAGCCGTGGAGCACCATCGCCGCTGCCCTGCTTGGCGTCGGTCTGTTGCTGTTGGCGCTGGAAAATATCGGGGCGGAGGCCGCTCCGCTGAAGAACGAACCCTGGTTCCGGCAAGGTTTGGATGCCGCCCGGGATTCACCCTGGGTTGCCTTCGTCTGTGGCTTTGGTGCGGCGGCGTTGTTGCAGTCCAATGCGGGAGCGACAATGCTGGTGATCACCTTGTGCGGAGCAGGTGCGATGCCGGTATCCGCCGCGCTGCCGATGATTTACGGCAGCAATTTGGGAGCGATTCCGCTGCGGGCCATGCTGGCGCTCGGCCTGAAGGGCGACGCCATCCGCCTGGTCCGTACCGAGGACCTGTTCTGCCTCGTCAGCGGTCTGCTGATGATGGCGTTGTTCGTCGGCGAGCGCTGCGGAGTGCCGCTGGTGGGTGCTTTGTCGGCGGCGCTGACGGCTTCGTCGTCCGGCCAGCTCGCCGTGGCCTTCCTGTTTTCGAACCTGCTGCCCGCACTGGTGCTTTCCCCCTTCCTCTCCACCTGCGCCCGCCTGCTCGACCGCTTCTGGCCACCGGCTCCGGAAAAGATGCTGGGCGAACCGGCTTTCCTGTCCAGCCATGCACTTGCGGATCCTTCCACCGCGCTTGATCTCCTCGCCAAGGAACTGGGGAGGCTGCTCGGTTCGGTGCGGGTGGCGCCGCGCCGATTAGACAGAGGAGAGCCGTCCGCCGACCCGGATACCGACCTGCTGGGGCCTGAATTCGTCCGGCTCGCCGCCGCCATCGAGACGTTCTGTCTGAAGCTGGCCTTGCGCGACGGCCTCGGGCCGCCGGAAACCGTCCGTCTGCACCGGTTCCGGACGGCGCTCGCCATCGTGTGGCATATCGCCGAAGCGTGTGCCGAGTTTTCCCTCCACCTCGATACGGTGCCCGAACCGGTTGGCGCCGTAGCCCATCCTCTGCGCATCCGGTTGGAGCACCTGCTGGCGCTGGCGGCGGCAGCGGTCGCATCGCTGGATCTGGCAGGAATCGCCGAATTCCGTGCCCAGACCCGCCGCCACGGCGAACCGATCACGGCGCTTCGGCAGGCGTATGCGGACGGGCTGGCTGCCCTGGAAACAGAGCAGAGCATCGAAGCCGGTATTCTGGATACTGACTTCGAGCTGTGCATATGGCTGCTGCATCGCCTCGCCAAACTGCTCCCCGCCCTGGTTTCCCGACCGGTGGCCGGTGCTTTAATGTGAAGCGGTTCTTCTTCCTCCTCTCCCGCTTTGTAAAGACCGGAGAGGGGGCGAACCCGGCTGCTTGGAATGATCGTCAAGGCGGCTCCGGGCCGTTTTCTTTCTTGCCGTCGCGCTTCCCTCTCTTCCGCTTGGGCTTGACCTGATTTTCGGCCGCCGGCGTCTGCTTGAACGACCAGTCGATCCGCGCTGCAGCGATGACCCCGGCCCGCGTGCCGATGGCGGCGCCGGCCGGGCCTGCCAGGCTGCCACCCACTGCACCCAAAACGGCGGCCGTGACGGTTTCCCCGGTGTAGTCGCGGGCGACCTGGCCCAACCAATCGCCTACCCCCGCCTTGGCCGCGTTTTGCCCGGCAACAGGTTCGTCCCCGGCCTCGCCTTGCATCTGGCGGCAGACTTCCGTGGCGGCTTTGGCCCCGGCCTCGCTGGCCAGCGCCTCACCGACCACGGCGCCCACCAGGCCGCCCGCAGGTCCCGCCAGCGATGCGCCGATGGCGGTGCCCGCAGCGATTCCTGCAGCTTCCCCGGCTTTTTCCCCCGCCTTTCGGCTGACGGCCCTGGCGATGTCCCCCAGGTGCTTTCCCGCGTCGATCTGCGGATCGGCGGCTTCCGGATGTAAGGCCTCGTGGGTGAGGTCGTAACCCATCTTCGCCCCCACCGTCTGGCCGGCGAAAGCGCCGATCTGGGCACCCACCACGGTTCCGCCCGGTCCTGCCACGGATCCGAGGACGCCGCCGATCACGCCGCCGATGGCTTCCCCCGCCGCAAGACCCGCTACGGCGCCGCCCACTGCGGCGGGGTCCACCTTTTCACCCGCCGCGCGGGCTGCCTGTTTGGTCGCTTCGATCGCCGGTGTGATCGTTTTTGCCGTTTTCCCTGCTGCCGAGCGGACGGTCTGCCGCACGGTCTCCAGCGCGGTCCCGCTCCAGGAGGCGGCCCGCTTGGCCCATGCAGCAAGCCTCCGCCCGGCCCATTCGAGCGGCTTCACAGTGCCCCCAGTCGCTGGCGGTGAGGCGCTTGGACCCTGTCGGTGGTTTTCATGGCGGCCCGGTCCTTCCGGAAAAAAGTCGTTGCTGAAATCCATGTCACTCGATCGTTTCGGCGCCGTACCGGAAAACTTTCAAGGTGTCGGACCAGTAATCCTCCGGCAGCCCCGTCTTGAGCTTGAGCTGGCGCAAGAACGCCGCCGGCCGTGGCAGGGCCTCCCACACGGAAGGCAGGAAGGTGCCGCGCAGGGGGCCTTCCTGAAGAATCAGACCGTCGACGCCGGGTTTGAGTTGTCGGATCAGGTCGCGCTCGGAGCTGAAACTCATGGGCTGTGGCGGCGTAAGGAGGGAGATATGGAGGGCCAGCGCGTCGACTTCCTCGGCTGTGACGGGCGGGAAGCGCGGGTCGCGGAAAGCCGCGGAAAAGGCATTGTCGGCTACGTCGACGGCGAGCGGCTTGATCGCTTCCAGGCAGCCGATGCAGCCGCGCAGCGCATCGCCTTTCTTCAGTGTGACGAAAGTCGCGCGCCGCTCCATGAGTTGCGGAGGCAGGTCCGCAAGCTCGACCGGGAGGGGGCAGCCGGTTGTGAGACCGTGCCGGATCGACGCACGGGCAAGGTCCAGTAGGTACCGCCGGTGTCCGGGTTCAAGCGGGCAAGTGCCCTGATTCGATGACATAGGCTCCGTATCCTACGACACTGTCCTTGGAACCGGCAGTATCGCCGGAATTGCGCAGATCGACCGTTTTCGCCGAAAGACCCCGGCGGCGTGCGGCGATGAGGAGGCCCGCGATCGGTAGCCGTCCGCAGGCGTCTTCGAAGCCGATGTCCTCGGGCTGCAGCGACTCGATGGCGTCGGAGGTCGCCCGGTCCATCCGCCGGGCCGTCGCGTAGTCGTGATAATGGCTCAAATCCGAGCTGGCGACGATGAGGGTTTCGTCCCCGCCCCACACCAGGTCGATCGCCTCGGCGACCTGGCCCGGCTCCGCATCGCCCACGACGATCGGTACCAGCTTGAAATCTTCGAGCACTTCCTGCAGGAAAGGCAGGTGGACTTCGAGACTGTGCTCCAGCATGTGAGCCTGGTCCAGGATCTGTACGAAAGGCAGGGCGGTGAGCGCCGCCTGGGCCTTGAGGTCCAGGGGGATTTCGCCCAAGGGGGTCGAAAAGCTTTGGGCGCTGCTCAGAGCGAGCCCACGGAAAGCGACGCGGTGCGAGGGGCCCAGCAGCACGACGCGGCGAATGCTGTGTCGCAAAGGTTTAAGCAAGGCATAGGCGTTGGCGGCGACGGGGCCGGAATAAACGTAGCCGGCGTGGGGGGCGATCAATGCCTTGGGCGGGCGTCCAACGGCCTTCGCTTCACCGAGGAGGCCTTGCAGCATGGCATGGAGCTGGCGGCGGTCCGCGGGATAAAACAGACCGGCGACGGCGGGAGCTCGAACGGATCGCATGGCGCCCTCCTGCATTATGAAGAAGAAACACTTGCCTGGCGGCTACAGAATTCATACTGTAGCTCTGCTTGTCAACTTTCCGTTGTTCCGGGGGTGCGTCATGGACACCAATACCGATGCTGTCGAAGCCTTTCCCACCCGGTTCTGGCATCTCCTGGAGGACGGCCGCGTCCAGTGCGACGTCTGTCCCCGCTTCTGCAAGCTGCACGAGGGTCAGCGCGGTCTGTGCTTCGTGCGGGGCAACGTCGGCGGCAAAGTGGTGCTGCTGTCTTACGGCCGTTCCAGCGGGTTCTGCGTCGATCCCATCGAGAAGAAGCCGCTCAACCATTTCCTGCCAGGAACGCCGGTGTTTTCTTTCGGCACCGCCGGCTGCAACCTGGCCTGCAAGTTCTGCCAGAACTGGGACATCAGTAAATCGCGCGAAATGGATTCGCTGCTGGACCGCGCCAGCCCCGAGGCGATCGCCAGGACCGCCAAGGCACTGGGCTGTCGCAGCGTGGCCTATACCTACAACGATCCGGTCATTTTCCACGAATACACTATCGACACTGCGCGTGCCTGCCGCGAGCTCGGCATCAAATCGGTCGCCGTTTCCGCCGGCTACCAGTGCGCCGAGCCGCGCGCCGAGTTCTACCGCTACATGGATGCCGCCAACATCGACCTGAAAGCGTTCACCGAAGACTTCTACCACAGGATTTGCGGCGGCCATCTGCAGCCGGTGCTGGAAACCTTGGAATACATCAAGCATGAAACGCAGGTCTGGTTGGAGATCACCACCCTGCTGATTCCGGATGAAAACGATTCCGAACAGGAGCTGGAGGCGCTGACGCAGTGGGTGGTGGAGAAGCTGGGGCCGGACGTGCCACTGCATTTCTCGGCCTTCCATCCCGATTGGAAGATGCTGAACAAGAGCGCCACGCCGCCCGCGACGCTGCTCGAGGCGCGGCGGATCGCCATGAAGAACGGTGTGCGCTATGCCTACGTCGGCAACATTCATCACAAAGAAGGCGACAGCACTTACTGCCACCACTGCGGACAGATGCTGATCGGCCGCGACTGGTACGAGCTGTCGGAATGGAACCTCACGCCGGAAGGCCGCTGCAACCGCTGCGGCACGCGCTGTGCCGGCGTGTTCGAGGCCGCGCCGGGCGACTGGGGCGCGAAGCGCATGCCCGTCAGCATGGCCGGTCGTGGCTGACGGCCGCCCCCTTCAATCAAACCGAAAGAGGATCCGCCCATGAAGCTCTACTATTTCCCCGGCGCCTGTTCCCTGGCGCCCCACATCGTGCTGCGCGAAGCGGGCCTGGATTTTGAACTGGAGAACGTCGATCTCGGCACCAAGAAAACCTCGGCCGGCGCCGATTTCCTCCAGGTCAACCCCAAGGGCTACGTACCGGCATTGCAGCTGGACGACGGTCAGGTACTGACCGAGGATCAGGTCATCCTGCAATATCTCGCGGACCTGAAGCCCGAGGCTGGTCTTATGCCGCCGGCGGGTATGTTCGAGCGTTACCGTCTGCTGGAATGGCTGGCCTTCATCTCTACCGAGATCCACAAGACCTTCGGGCCGTTCTGGAATCCGGAATCGCCCGAGGCCAGCAAGGAAATCGCGCTCGCTCTGCTGTCGCGGCGGTTGGACTACGTGGAAGACCGGCTGGAAGCGGGCGGTCCCTGGCTGATGGGAGAGCCCTACAGCATCGCCGACGCATATCTCTTCACCGTGCTGGGCTGGTGCGAACACCTCAAAATCGACCTCTCGAAATGGCCGCGCATCCTCGCCTACCTTGAGCGGAACCAGGCGCGGGCGGCGGTTCAGGCTGCGATGAAGGCCGAAGGGCTGATCCAATAATTCACGCCGGCCGGAATAGGTTTCCGCGGCGCTTGCCAATGCAGAGGGGATATGTCGACATTCGATCGAGGATACGCGCGGCTGTCGCTCGAAATTTGCCGCTATACCTATGCCAAAGCGTTCGCTCTCGCCTCCGAGGAAGGCGATGCGCTCCAGTGGATCGAGCAGCAAGGGCACAAACCCGATCCGGCCTCCTTGGCGCCCCTACGAGGAGGGGACACATCGGTGGCGTGCGTATTCCGGTATCCGGACAAGAATATCGTTTCCTACATGGGTACCAAGACCGAGTTCAACAACGCCGTGAACGCCAAAGATTCGATCGAGGATTGGCTCAAGAATTTCCGGGCGGCACCGGTGCCGTTCAAACTCGGCAAAGAACATCTCGGATTGGACCATGAGGTGGAGCTCCCCGGCAGAGTCCACGCGGGATTCCTGTCCGAATTGAAAGCCGTCCAGCCCGAAGTCATTGACGTGTTATTGAAAAACGGTGGCAAAGACAAGCCCTTGTATCTCACGGGACACAGTCAGGGCGGCGCTGAAGCCACGCTAGCGACACCGGCATTGCTCGCCGCCGGATTCAAGGTCGCGGCCACTTACACGTTCGCCGCACCGCGCTCTGGTGACCAGACCTTCGCCGATGCGGTTCCGGTCGCGTTTCCGTTCCACCGTATAGAATTCGGCGACGACATCGTACCCCACGTGCC
This sequence comes from Methylococcus capsulatus, assembly GCF_036864975.1. NCBI lineage: Bacteria > Pseudomonadati > Pseudomonadota > Gammaproteobacteria > Methylococcales > Methylococcaceae > Methylococcus > Methylococcus capsulatus. The sequence goes on from NZ_CP104311.1 coordinate 1,210,189, forward strand.
GCCGACACTGCTGAGCAGGTGGGTAAAGATGCTCGTGACTATCCCGAGGTATTTGCCTTTGAAGCGCTTTGGTGTTCCGGTCAAGGTAAACGAGTTCCTGGAACTGAGCGTCAACGACCTGGGCTACGTGGGCGTCGGACGTTTGTGCTACGGCAACCCTGAAGGCGGCAAGTTCCACGTAGACATGCGCCTCCGCCAGGAGGCCTCGCTACTGCAGGGGCGCTTGACACGCCTACTCCGGCATCCGGCCCACTGGGCCGAGCACCACCACCTCGCCGGGACGAAGGCCGATGTTGACGCCGGCAGGAAAGGCAATTACACCGCCTTGGTCAGTGATTTCCCTCTCGTCGCTGGCTGATAGCCATCACACCCTATTTCGCTGGAGGCCGTTCCTATGAACGATAATGCTCCCTTTACGATCGGAAACACCGATAAACTGGGTTTGGCTCTGTCCGGCGGAGGATTTCGAGCCGCGCTGTTCCATCTCGGCGTTCTGGCAAAAATGGCAGAGCTCGATTTATTGCGGCATGTGCAGATACTCTCTACCGTGTCCGGCGGTTCGATCATCGGCGCGATGTATTATTTGAAGGTGAAACAATTGCTGGAACACAAGCGCACGGATGGGGTTATACCGTCGACACCCGGAGCCTACGTCAAGATGGTCCAGGAGCTGGAAACCGAATTCTTGAATGGGGTCCAGACCAATTTACGCATGCGGGCCCTGCTGAATCCCATCAAGAATGCGAAGATGTTCATTAGCGATGATTATTCGCGCAGCGACCGTATGTCGGAGTTATATAACGAAACATTTTACCGCCCCATCCAAAGACCGGGGAAAGAGACCTTGCGGGACTGGCTGCAAGATGCACTGAGCATCAAAGATTGCAGAGACATATTTCTCAAAGACCTAAAAATCATCCCCAAGGGCGAACAGCCCGGATTCGATATTGCCTTGTATAACCTGGCTGCCGAGCACAAGATTCCTGTATTGAATATCAACGCCACGACGCTGAACTCCGGCGACAACTGGGTGTTTACGGCATCCTACGTCGGCGGGATTTCATCGGAGCGCTATCCGAAAACAAGTTTTGCCAACCCCAATGACATTAACTTATCACCTGAGCAAAACAACAAGCGTGCGGCCATACTGAACAGGCTGACCCTATCCGATGCGGTTGCGGCATCCGCCTGCGTGCCGGCGTTATTTGCTCCGTTTGCGATTCACGATTTATACGGAGAAAAAGACGTCATCGAATTGGTGGATGGCGGTGTGTTCGACAACCAGGGCTTGACGGCGCTTTATGATGGAAAATGTACCCACATCATATGCAGCGATGCAAGCGGGCAGCTGCACCATGACCGCAGCCCCGCAAGCGGTATGGCTTCCGTATTCATGCGTTCAAACGATGTGTTGATGAAGCGGGTGAGAGACCTGATCGTCCACGAACTGGACATGAAGACGGGCGGTAACCCCGTTGATACGCGTTTCTGGCATCTCAGGGATGGCTTTGGCGGCACGCCGTATTTTCGGAGTTTCTCTCCGCCTCCCGACGGCAGCGACTACAATCAGACCGGTGCAGACCACGGGCAAATCTATCTGCTCTCGGCGATACGTACCGATCTGGATGCCTTCGCCGATATCGAAGCCAACGCTCTGATGTATGATGGCTATTGCTTGTGTGATAGATTTCTTAACCAATCCGAAGGCTTGAAGAAGCCGCCGCCTTTCCCGTGGCGTTTTTATTCCGTCATGGCGAGTTCCGTGCTGGATAGCCGTAGACTCACCCATTGCCTTGCCGTGGGCGGCGATATGTTTTTCAAGCTGTTCCGCTTGACGGATACGAAAGGGAAATTGCTGGGGGCGGGATTGGGGCTGGCCGTCCTGCTGGGTATATGGGCTTTCGTCTATCAAACATTGAACGTCTATGCCGATCAAATCGATGGAGTATTGCGTGCACCTGGGTGGACGGCCGCCGTCCTGGTCGTTGGACTGGCGGGATGGATGCTCAGGAATAAGCTGCCGCGTCCTGTGCAGCATTGGCAGAAATGGATTGCCGAGGGCGTTAGGACGGTGCGTACCGGAAACGTGTGGGGCCTTGTTTACCCCCTCGCCGTCGTTGGCAGTCTGGCTTCCATCGTGGCCTTTTTTTATCTGAAAGTGATTAATCCAAGGTATCTGAAGCTTGGCCGATGAGCTCCACGGCTATAACCATTTAACATACCGGCACGTTCATGTTGATAACCTTCGAGAGCAAAGTCGGGCGGGTGACGATGTTCGGCGACGTCGCCCTGCAGCTGCTTAGGATGATGGGAAATACCGGTACGGTGCCGGGCGCCCTGCTGGCCAGGGATATCCCGGCAGCGCTCGAGAAGCTCGAACAGGCGCTGGCGGCCGAAGCGGCTCCGGTCTCCACTTCGTCCGAAGACGAGGAAGAGGAAAGGCAAGAAAAGCCGAACCTGCGGGTGCGGGCCTTCCCGCTTATCGGGCTGCTCAAGGATTCGCTGAAGCACGGCTGCGACGTGCTGTGGGAGCAGGAAGGGAAGGCGCCGCTCAAGTTCTGATACGGCGTCAGTTTCCGCTCCCTGGGTACAGCCGTTCGATCTGTTGCTTCACCATTTCGCAGGTCGCCTGCAGTTTCAGTGACTCGACCGCTTCCTGCAGAGCCTTCTCGAAATGGCTTTCGACAAGATCGCCTACCTTCACCCGCAGGCCGCCCACCAGCTCGATTTCCGGTTTTTCCCGCCATTCGATGCCGGTCGATACCGCATTGATCGTGCAGCCGTCGGCGGGATCGATGCCTACGTCGGCCCAGGCGTCCACCATCCCGGTGAATTTCCGGCCGTCCACCTTCAGGCTCTGGAAGTCCTCGCTGGAGGCCGCTGCTTCGCCGGTGAAGCGGAGGGGGAGGGAGACGTGGAAAAGCTCACCATTGCGGGTGACGGACGGCTGGCCTTCGGTGACCACGTCGATGTTCCATTCGGTATCGGCGCAGGTCTCAAGGCCGAAGATCTTTTTGCAAACCTTTTTCTGTCCACTCGTGTGAATCTTGGCGGGCTCTTTCAGCAGATCCACCGGATTCCGGGCTTCGGCAGGGGGCTCGGGCGCCGTTTGCTGCTCCGGTGCGGCGAGTGGTATGGGGCTGGGCGCCGGACTGACGGTCGCCGCCGGTACCGACGTCCGTGTCTGAGCGAGCTTTGCTTCGTTCGCCAGGCGCTGACGCACTCCCATGCGCCATGAGAACGCGAATACGGTGGCCAGGACGAGCAACGCCGCCAGGATTTTTTTGATCATCGAGCGGTCGATCCTCGAGGCAAAAGGGGACGGTTCGGTCTCACGGGCGACATTCTACCGGTTTTCGAAAGAGCCTCCCCAGCGCAGCAGCATTGCCGGCAGCAACGCGAGATTGAGGCAGGTGGAAGAGAAGAGGCCGCCGATGATGATGGCCGCCATCGGCCCCATGATTTCCCGTCCCGGGTTGTCGCTGCCGAGGGCGATGGGCAGCATCGCCAGCGCGGTCACCAGCGCCGTCATCAGAATCGAAGGCAGTCGCTCCTGGGCGCCCCGCACAGCGGTATCGAGATTCCATATTTGCCCTTCCCTCTCGACCAGATGACGGTAATGCGAAAGCAGCATGATGGTGTTGCGGACGGTGATGCCGAACAGAGTCACGAAACCGACCAGCGCGCCCACCGAAAGGCTGGCGCCGGAAATCCCTGCCGCCAGCACTCCGCCGGCCAATGAGAACGGCAGGTTGGCCAGGGCAATGGCGGTATGGCGTAAGCGGCCTATGGCGAGATAGGCGAGCACCAGTACGCCGCCACCGGCCAGGCAGGCGCGGGCGATCAGTTCGCGCCGGGCGACGCCCTGTTCGATCGCGGCGCCGGTTATTTCCGCATACACGCCGGCCGAATGCCCCAGTACCGTAGCCAACCGGGTCCGCAATTCCTCCAGGAACGAGGCCAGGTCGCGTCCCTCGACGCCGGCGGTTACAGTCTGGATGCGGCGGCCGCCGCGGTGCAGGATGTTGTAGCGCTCCCCGGTTTCGGAGACTTCGGCCACCTCGCCGAGGGTCACGAGCGTACCGTCCTGGCTTTTGAGCGGCAGTTCGCGCAGGCTGCCGAGCGATTGCCGGAAATCCGGCCGGAGGATGACGGACGTTTCGACGATGCGCTGGCCGAGCGGAAAGTGGCCAACGGTCCGGCCGGCGAAAGCAGTATCGACGGCATCCATGACGTCGGCCGGTCGTAGGCCCCAGAGTTGGAGCTGGTCGGGTCGCAGCCGGATTTCCGCCAGTGGCGAGCCGGGCGGCGAGCGCAACTGCACGTCCGCGGCTCCTATCATCTTGCCGATTTCGGCGGCGAGCTCGCGTGCTTTCCGGTCCAGCAGATCCAGGTCTTCGCCGTACAGATTGACGGCGACCGGCGAGGTGTAGCCTGAGATGGTTTCGTTGACCCGCTCGGTGAGGAAGGTGTTCACCTCGGCCCGTATCCCGGGGAAGGCGCCCAACCTGTCGCGCAGCCGGTCCAGCACGGCCTGTTGTTCGCTGCCGGACAGCGGGTGGAGGCGTACCTCGTATTCGCTGTAATGGCTGCCATAGGTATCGGCGCCGCGCTCGGCCCGCCCTGCCCACTGTGAGACCGATGCGACACCGGGGATCTGCAGGAGGGTGCGGACGATCAGGCCGCCGACGCGCAGCGATTCCTGGAGCGAGGTGCCGGGGAGGCTGGCCGTGTGCACGATATAGTGCCCCTCGCGCAGGCGCGGCAGGAAGTCGCCGCCCATGCCGGGTGCCAGCATCACGGCCAGGACACAGACCGCGAGGCTGCCGGCTGCGAGCTGGCCTGGCCGTTTCGCGGTCCGCCGCAGCCAGCGTCCGTAACGGGGCTGCAGCCAGCGGATCAGCGGTGGCGTTTCCGTCAGCTCTTGCGAACGCGCCAGCAGGGCGACGCAAAGCGCCGGCGTAACCGTCAGCGCCGTCGCCAGCGAGAGCAGGATGGCGACGATGTAGGCATAGCCGAGCGGTGCGAACAGACGGCCGGCGACACCGCCCAGCCCCAGCAGCGGCACGAACACCAGGGCCACGATGAAGCTGGCATAGACCACTGAGCCGCGGACTTCCATGGAGGCTTCATAAACAACCGCGAGCGCCGGCCGGGGCGATGCGGCGGCGCAGTTGTCCCGGAGCCGGCGAAAGATATTCTCGGTGTCGATGATGGCGTCGTCGACGACTTCGCCCAGGGCGATCGCCAGTCCCCCCAGCACCATGATATTCAGGCTGACGCCGAAGGCCTCGAGCACCACGAAGGCACCCAGCAGCGAAAGCGGGATCGCGACTGCGGAGATCACGGCGGTACGGACGTTGTACAGGAAGGCGTAGAGCACCGCCATCACCAGCAGGCCGCCCGCCAGCAGATGACCGGTGAGGTTGTCCAGTGCCCGCTCGATGTAGTCGGCGGGGCGGAACAGCCGGGGATGCAGTGTCACGCCTTGGCTGGCGAGCACCGGGGTGAGTTCTGCCAGCCCGCGTTCCACTTCGCGCGATACCTCCAAGGTGTTGGCGCCATGCTGCCCGATCACCATCATGACGATCCCGGCGGCGCCATTGACCGCGGCTGCACCGATCGGCGGCCGGGGGCCGAAAGCGACCGTCCCAACGTCCCGCAGCTTGAGTACCGCACCAGGCGAACGATGAAGGATGACGTTGCCCAGGCTTTCCGGGCTCAGCGGCAGTCCTGTGACCTGCAAGGCCAGCCGCTGATTCTCGTTTTCCACGAAGCCGGCGCCCTGGGTCCGGAATGACTGACGCACCGCCAGGCTCACGGCATTGAGGTCGAGGCCGAAGCGCTTGAGCCGGGCGGGGTCGACTTGCACCTGCAACTGCTGTATTTCGCCGCCGAAGACATTGACGTCGGCCACCCCTGGCACGGCGAGGAGGCGTGGCGCCACCACCCAGTCCGCCACGGTCCGCAGTTCCATCGGGCGGAGGGCTTCGGAGGTGAGACCAAGCGTCTGCACCGTCGCCGAGGAGGAGGACAGCGGCAGCAGGACCGGCGTGCCGGCACCTTCCGGAAGCTGCCCGGCCAACAGTGCCAGGCGCTCGCTCACCAATTGCCGGTCGCGGTAGATATCGGTTTCCTCACCGAACACCGCCGTCACCACCGACAGACCCTGGATCGACTCCGAGCGCAGGGTTTCCAACCCGACGATCCCGGCCAGCTTGCGCTCGATCGGCAGGGTCAGGAGGATCTCGACCTGGCGGGTGGTGAAGCCCGGAGCTTCGGTCTGCACCACCACCCGCTTGGCGGAGAATTCGGGAAAAACGTCCAATTTCGCTGTCGCCGCACGGTACAGGCCGTAGGCTGCCAGCAGCACGGCGAGCGCGATCACGACGCCGCTGCGGTGCACGGCGAAACGAACCAGCGGTCCCAACATCAGTCTTCCTCTTCCGGGATCACGTGGCGCTGTTCCTCCGACAGCAGCAACTGCGCTCCCCGCGTCACCAGCGACTCGCCCGGCGCGATCCCCGACTCGACGAACCAGGCGTCGCCGTAGTCGCGATGAGCGTCGACCGGCCGCCGGACGAAACGGTCTTCCCCGGTCTGCAGGTACACCCAGGTCCGGCCCTCGTGCCAGATCTGCGCCGAGCGGGGGATGACGACACCGCTCAGCTTTTCGCCGGATGTCGGTATCCATGCCTCGATGCGCATGCCAGTGCGCAGCTTGCGGGCATCGGTGTGGAAGAACCAGGTTTCCCCCTGCACGATGTCGTCGGTCCGCGGGGCCGCCGAGACCAGTTCGGCGGGCTGCGCCGCCTGCCGGTCACCCTCACGCGCCACCATGATGCGGGAGGCGCCCGCAGGCAGGGCCTGGTCGTAGTGCAAGGTGACCAGGATCAAAACCCGGCGCCGTTGCAGCAGGTCGTCGAACAAACGGGAGTCCCCGGCCACGGCGGCCTTGAACAGCTCGGCGCCCCAAGCCTGTAGACCTTCCTCCTGCAATTCCCGGACATGCTGGCGCGCCGTCACGGCCCGCGCTTCGTCGGCGGCGAGTTGGGATTCCGCATGGATCAGTTCGCGGGTGGCGACGATGGCTTCGCTGTGCAGGCTGGCGAGCCGGTCACGGTTCTTGCGGGCGAGCCGCAGCGCGGCATCGGTGATCTTGGCCTCGGCCTGGGCAGCGCGGTAGCGCGAGCGCAGCTCGAGCAGCGGCTGGATGTCCACGATCCGGCCCAGTGACCTTGTTTCGGGCTGGTACTCGACGGCCTCCAGGATGCACGTTTCGATGCCGGCGAGTCGCTGCCGTGCGGGTTCGAGCACGACCCCGGTTTGCTGCACCGGCATGTCGAAAGCAGTCCCGGCCTCGTCGCCTGCACGCGCCGCCGCGGAAAAGACACAACAGAGCAGGACGGCCGCGCGCAGGGAGCAGGGCGGCGTCACGCGGGAAGGTGGCATCGGGAAGGAGCGGACGTTTACTCGAAAAGGACCAGCAGACGGTCGGTGGCGAAGGACGGGGGGAACCGGCCGCCATCGGCCGCGACAACGAAAACCTGTCTGGATCCGAGGAAAAAGACTATTATGGCGACTCCAATCTCAGCAGGTGTTCCCATGCAAATCTCCCCCCACAAGGTTGTTCTCATCCACTATACCCTAACCAACGACGAGGGAGACGTCCTCGATAGTTCCAGCGCGGACGAACCGCTGGCTTACATCCACGGTTTGGGCAACATCATTTCCGGCCTCGAAGAGGCGCTGACCGGCCGGGTCGTCGGCGACAGTTTCAAAGTCACCATTCCCCCGGAAGAGGCTTATGGCCTGCACGACGACAACCTGGTTCAGGCGGTGCCGCGGCACGCCTTCGAGGGCGTCGACGAAATCCTGCCTGGCATGCAGTTCCATGCCGAATCCAACGAAGGCATGCAGATCGTGACCGTGCTGGAAGTGCTGGAAGACGAGGTGGTGCTGGACGGCAACCATCCCATGGCCGGCATGACCCTGCATTTCGACGTCGAAGTCGCCGGCATCCGCGACGCCACGCCCGAAGAGCTCGAACACGGCCATGTCCATGGCCCCGGCGGTCATCACCACTGATTTGGCAAGGCTGGCGGCCCCGCAGTGAGCGGGGCCGCGCGAGGTTCTCAGTCGGCCAGGCGGGCCCACAGATCGTGCTCGTCCGCGTCCTCGAAGGTCGCGTTCACGAATTCGCCGACCTCAATGCGGGTGGCGCCATCGATGAACACCTGCCCGTCGATGTCCGGGGCATCGGACCGGGTGCGGGCGACCGCGCCCTCGTCCACCACTTCGTCCACCAGCACCGTCTCGGTCCGTCCGATTCTCGCCCGTAGCCGCGCCGCACTGATGCGTTCCTGTACCTCCATGAAACGGGCATGGCGCTCGGCTTTCACCTCGTCCGGCACCGGATCGGGCAGGGCGTTGGCCGCAGCGCCTTTCACCGGCGAGTATTCGAAGCAGCCAACCCGGTCGAGCTGGGCTTCCTCCAGGAAATCGAGCAGTTCGCGGAACTCGTCTTCAGTCTCGCCCGGGAAGCCGACGATGAAGGTGCTGCGCAAGGTGAGTTCCGGGCAGACCTCACGCCAACGGCGGATGGCGGCGAGGGTGTTTTCCGCCGCCGCCGGCCGTTTCATCGCTTTAAGGACCCGCGCACTGGCGTGCTGAAACGGGATGTCCAGGTAGGGCAGGAGTCGTCCTTCCGCCATCAGTGGGATTACTTCGTCCACGTGCGGATATGGATAAACGTAGTGCAGCCGGACCCAGACACCCAAATCGCCCAGCGCCCGTACCAGTTCCTGGAAGCGTGTGCGCAGCGGCCGTCCGCCCCAGAAACCGGTGCGGTAGCCCAGGTCCGCTCCGTAGGCGCTGGTGTCCTGTGATACCACCAGGATTTCCTTCACGCCGGCGGCGACCAGCCGCTCGGCTTCGGTCATGACCTCGCCGATGGGCCGGCTCACCAGATCTCCACGCAGCGCGGGGATGATGCAGAAGCTGCAGCGGTGATTGCAGCCTTCCGAGATCTTGAGATAGGCGTAATGGCGCGGCGTCAGCCGGACGCCTTGTGGCGGTACCAGGTCCATGAAGGGATCGTGCAGCGGCGGAAGGTGTTCGTGCACCACGTTCATGACTTCTTCATAGGCATGGGCGCCGGTCACCTGCAAGACCGCGGGGTGGCGTGCCTGGATTTCCTCTGGCCGTTCACCGAGACAGCCGGTGACGATCACCTTGCCGTTTTCCGCCAGCGCCTCGCCGATCGCCTCCAGCGATTCCTCGACCGCGGCGTCGATGAAGCCGCAGGTGTTCACCACCACCAGGTCGGCGTCCTGATACGTCGGCACGATGCCATAGCCTTCGGCGCGCAATTGGGTGAGGATGCGCTCGCTGTCCACCAGGGCCTTGGGACAGCCAAGGCTGACGAAGCCGATTCGGGGAGTTTTCATGTCGGGATAGATTTGGCCGCTCGATGCGGCGGGTTTGAAGTTTGGGAAGAACGACCCCTCATTTTAACGGCTGCTGCACCCGGAACTCTATGCTGGCATGCCTTGGTCGGGAATTCCGGGGTACACTTCACACTTTTGCTGTATCGGGCGCAAGGCGAGCAGCTCTGGAATGACTCATGTATTACCTCGAACCCAACAAAGACTACCGCAACGACTCCCTGCGCAAGGGCGCCGAATTTTCCGAAGCCGAAATCCGTATCGATACCGCCAAGCACTACGACGACTGCTACTGGGACTACCGCACCGCCTGGTTCGACAATGAAAACCTGGCGCTGCACTATGGTTACTGGGAAGAGGGGATCAAGACCCACAGTCAGGCCCTGATCAACAAGAACCGCATCATGGCTGCGATTGCCGAGATCAAGGCAGGCGACCACGTACTGGACGCAGGCTGCGGCATCGGCGGCAGCTCCATCTGGCTGGCCAAGCACATCGGCGCCCGCGCCACCGGTATCACCGTCAGTGAGCAACAGGTCGAGCACGCCAGGCGCAATGCGCGGCGGCATGGTGTCTCAGACAAGACCGAATTCCAGGTGGCGGATTTCTGCCAGACCCCGTTCCCGGACGCTTCCTTCGATGTGGTCTGGGCCGTCGAAAGCAGTTGTTATGCCACCGACAAACGCGATTTCTTCCGCGAGGCTTACCGGGTGCTCAAACCGGGCGGCACCCTGATCGCTTGTGACGGCTATGCCACCCGGCGCGAATTCGACGAAGCCGAATGGCGGGCGGTGATGGACTGCCTGAACGGCTGGGCAGTGCCCAACCTCTCCACCGTCGAGGAGTTCCAGGCCGGCATGGAGGAATGCGGTTTCTGTGGGGTCCTCATCACCGATGCGACCCGGGAAACCCTGCCCTCGTCCCGTCGCATGTATCTCACCGCGCGCTGGACTGCCCCGATGCAATGGGTCATGCATTGGCTAGGTCTGCGTAAAAAGGCCCAGACCGCCAACTACAAGGTGGCACTGGCGCAATGGAAGGTGTTCAACGAAGGTATGGTACGCTACTGCATTTTCCGTGCGACAAAACCCACGTAAGCCCGGGTCGTCGTGGGCCTAGGGCGTCGTTTCGGGTCGTTGGAAGCGCTTGTCCCCGCAGTCGCGACGATGGATTGCATATGTCCCCTCCTGGCTCGATCACCTTTGGGAAGGCGTGGCTTGCGGGACTTCTGCCGCCGACCGTCCTTCCCGTTTCTACCAGTTCCAGCAATCGGCAACGGAACCCGAGCCGGACTTTCCTTTCACACCCACGGAGTTCAGAGTGAGATTGCCGCAGCGTGCGTCAGTGTGCGGACTCTGCGGCGTCGCTTGCAGCGTGAAGCCATTGGCGTCTGCGGCAGTCACGGAAATGACGTAATGGCCTTCGTCGGATTTCCCGTTGGATGCGAAACCGAGTCTGGTGACGTCGCTCGTATAGGTCTTGTTGTCCAAAAAATACTGTTCCTCGCGTGCGGCGGCCCGCAGCAGGGCGGCTTTGCCGTCGGCGCGGCGGGTCCGGACGAGGTGTTCCTGGTACGACGGGTAGGCGATGGCGGCGAGGATGCCGATGATGGCCACCGTGATCATCAGTTCCATCAGTGAGAATCCCCCGCCGCCTGCCGGCCGGAGGAAAGCGCTCCGGTTTTCGCTCCATTCAGTCATGTCCGTTCACTCCTTTTCGTACCAATAGAGCCGGTTGATGCCGGAATTGCCGACCGGCCTAGACAGGTCTGGATTCGCCGGCAGGTTGCCGGCGGTGATGTAGAGTTTACCGCTGACGGCGACAGTGACGGGGTCGCTGGGCAAGCCCCGGCCGGTGGCGGTGAAGCGCTCGTTGGCCGTGGTCGCCACGTTGAAGTTGAAAACGCCGGCCGCGTCGGCAAGACGTATGACATACGTCAGCGACTCGCCTTCGTTGGGTCCGCACTGTCCAGAAACGCTACCGCCCTGAGGCGCATAGGTGCTGAAATAGACCGAGCCATTGTAGGTGAGGGAGCTGGAGAGCACTTTTTCGCCACTGGCTGAACTGCCGATGTCGATGTACCAGCCGGATTTGTCGCCATGGACGGTGGTCGAGCTCGTCAGATTATCGAGATCTGCCAGGGTCTTGACCGGTCCCGTCGGCGGCGAGCCGCTGGTGAGGTAGGTATCCTTGAACATATAAAACTGGTTCTGGACGTTGGTATCGAGTGGGTGCTCGCGGTCGCCGGAGCCGATCAGCACGGCATCGAAGCGGCTTGAGCCGGCAGGGGAAGGCACGAAGTCCGGGCGGTGGAAGAAGCGCCGGTCCGGCTGTCCGGCATGGCGCCCAACCGAGAGCACGGGGGTGAGGGTCCAGTGGGCGGGCTCGTTGTAGGACGTGGTGCCGTCCGGTTTCACATAGGCCAGGTCGGCGCGCCAGAGCACCCCGCCGGTGTCTCCGACATACAAGCGGTCCACCATACCGTTGTCGTCGGTATCGATCGCCGTGACCTTGGAGGGAATGCTGTCGGCCAGTCCGGCATGCTGGAACGTTGTCGCCGATGTGCCCCCCGATCCTTTGACTGCTTTCCAGACCAGCGCGCCGGTTTTGGCATTGACGATGTAGATCGCGTTGCCCTCGGTGTCGTCGGTGCCGATCGCCGCGTTCCGGGCGTTCGCGGCGCTGGCTTCGTCCTTGTGGGTGCTGTAGCCACCGCCGAAGATGAGCACGGGTTTGCGGCCTTCGCCCCAGTCGAGCTGGGCGATGGTGGGATCGGAGAAGGTGTAGCCGAGTTCGTTGAAGTTTCCGCTGGCGTCGTTTTTCTCGATCGTCCAGAGCATCCTGGGGGTGTCGGGATCGGTGATGTCGAGCGCGTAATAGCCCTTGCCGCCGCGGCGCATGCCGATGAAGGCGATGACCTGGTCGGCGCCGTTCACGGTGCCGTCGCGGTCCATGTCGTTGACATAGACCGCCGCGGTGCCGTCGAGCCCGTAAACATGGGAGGTCGCCGCACCGTTGTCCGAGAGCGGTTTTAGATTGCCGAGCAGCCGGCGGGGGATGAAGGCCCAATCCTCGACGCCGCTGGGCGTTTCAGTGGTGGTGCCTCCCGAAGCCGAATTGCGGAACATGTGCAGGAAGCCGTCGTTGCCGGAGACCAGGATCCGGACGTCCTGAACGTCCCGCGAATAGCCGCTGCGTGCGCCGTAGTTGAGCGGCACGGCAGCCGAATGCAGTGGATCGGCCATCAGCCATTTACGCTTGGCCTGGTTGGCGGGCGATGCCCAGGGGTGGGCCTCGGTGTAGTTGCCGTCGCCGTCCTCGTCGTTGGCATCCTGTCCCCGCGCGAATTTGAGCAGTTTCACGGCCGTGGCCTGATCGTCGCTGCTGGCGGCGCTGTAGCTCGCGGCATTGCTCCACACCTCGCCGCTTTTCGCCCCGTTCAGACGGAGCGTGTTCCATAGCGCGGCCGCAGTGGTCGAATCGGCGTTCAGTGCGCGCAGGGCCGTCGCCGTGCCGTTGATCAGACTGTCGGGTTCGGTATAGAGCTTCCGGGCGCCGCTGGTGGAGTTGCTGTCGCCGGGCGAATTCGTCAGGAATCCAGGGATTCTTTGGCCGCCGCCGCCGCGGCCCACGCTGCGACCGTCCTTCCCCACCACCTCGCCCTTGGTGGTATCGGCATAGGTCTGCACGTCGAAGCCGGATGCGCTGGTCCAGTAGGTGAGCGCTTCATGCTTGATCCTGCCGTCGATGGGAGAGATCGCTTCGATCGGCGGACTGGAGGCATCCAGGACCTGGAGTCGATGCGTGGTGGGATCGGATGCCAGCTTGAGCCGTTTCAGATTGCCGTTCCAGCGGGGCGCCTGTTCCGGCTGGAAGATGGAGAAAAAAGCGTGATTCAGCGACTCCGTGCGGTTGAACACGTTGACCGGCGAGGCGGCCGAGACAAAGGTGGTGCTCACGCTCAGCACTTCCTTGAAGACCTCTTTGAGGGAGGCGATCAGCACAGTGGGATCGGTGCTCAGCGGCAGCGCATGGTTGGTTCCGCCGGCGGTCGCGTAACTGTTGGTCGTGGTGTTGATGTGCGTAGGAGCGACGAAGAAATACGAGGTGACGTTCTGCACGTCTTCCAGGTTGCCGGCGCTGCCATAGGTGCCGTCCGCCAGGTCGGCGTCGCGCATCCAGCGGATGACGTTGGCAAAGGCGCTGTTGCTGGTGCCGGGATTGAGGCCGTTCATGCCGCCCGAACCTTTGCTCTGCCTGATCGAGTTGTCGGAGTCGTTGTCCTTGTTGGAGACCTGGAACATGAAGTTGATCATGAACACTTTGGAGCAGTTATCCACCAGTGGGCTCACGTAATTGGTGCCGTTTTCGATGCTGCTGTCCCATTTGAGCAGCCGGTCGTCGAAACTCGTTCCGGGGTTGTCGACGTCGAGGTTGTCGTTCCGGTTGCTGTCGCCGTAGTCCTGCCAGCCCTTGTGGCCGTTGAAGATAGCCTGGCCGGTCAGGTAGCGGAACAGCTCGAAATAGAGCTCCTTCCCCTGGAAGTCGTGGGCCAGGTTGCCCTGGGGTACGGGAATCCGGGCCAGGGCGTCGTGGAAGCGCGCCTTGTCGGTGCTGAAGCCTCTCAGCACGTAGGCGCCGTTGCTGCACTGGCCGCTGGGGCCGGCGCCGCACTGGCCGGTGGTGGAGTCGTTGTGGTTGATCATGAGCCCCACTTTGACGTCGGCGAGTTCAGTGCCGAGATCGTCCATGGTCTTGCGCAATGCGGCGCGGATCAGGTCGAAATGAGTGACGTCGCCGCTCGAGGGGAGATAGGTCGTTCCCGAACTGGGGGACACCGTCGTCCTCAGCGAGCGGCAGTCGTCGCCGTGTTCGTGATCGTCGTCTTCATGTTCATCGACGCCTCCCAGGTCATCGCCGCTTTGGGCACCGCTTTCGTCATGGTGTTCATCATCATCTTCCTCACCGCTTCCCTGGCATACCGGTGCGCCCAGGTTCGAGCGGTAGTCCAGGCTGAACATCACCAGCGGTTTCCCGCCCAGCGTGCCGCCGCCAGCGAAATAGATGTCGGTATCGTCCGCCCGGCTGACGCAGAAGGGGGCGGCGATCAAGAGCAAGACGAGGGCGGGTCGGATTTTCATTGTTCTTCTCGGGATTTGACGGGTAGGGCTAAGGGCCGGGAGCGGGTGTCGGCGTCGGGTCGGGAGTTTCGCTGTCGTAGCGCACCGAGCCGCTGGAGACGATGGTGCTGCGCACGGCGGATACCACACCGGCGCGGGTGGCATCGGTGGACGATCCGGCGGTCGTGCCATCGTAGTCGCTGTCGATGACGCGCTCGAAGACCTTGTTGCCCTCCTCGCTCTTGGAAGAGCCGAACGCGACGCTGCCGCGGACCCGGACGTGTACCGGCGGTGTGGTCAGCGGTGACGGAAGAGCCGGCAGCGACAGGCCGTTGCAGGTGCCGTAGGGATAGCTTACGGTGCAACGTACATTGTTGCCCATCCGGTCCAGGTTGAGATCGATCGCTTCCGCCGCGACGTAGTCGGAAGCCGCCTGAGCCTGCTGCAGGCCGTTGATGCGAGCCTCGGCGTTGCGTGCCATGCGGACGCTGGTGCTGCTGGAATGGATCGCCGCGATGCCCAGTATTGTCAGCACGATGGTGAACAGCAGGCCGACGACCAGGGCCGCGCCGTTCTGTGGGCTTCTTTGCCGGGTCACCGGGTCTCTCCCTTGCCACGAAGGATTCAGTGATATTGCTGGTTCCGCAACTGCACCGTGGTCGTGAACACTTTTCGGCGGAAGTGGTCACCGAACGGCCCCAGGGTCACTGCGCCGAATGTATAAGTCTTGTCATCAGTGTAGTTTGAATCCGATTCCATGCTACGCACCAACACGTGAACCCTGGCGCTGACGGCGCAGTCGAGCTCGTCGAGGTGGGCGGGAGTGATGGCACCGTAGTCTTCCCTGGACAAAAGGTAGAAATCCGGAACGCCGTCCATATTGTCGCAGTCGTTGGTTACGTCGAGGTCGGGGTCGTCGATGCCGAATTCGATGTGGAAGTATTCGATGCCTTCGACGAGTTCGCCCGGTTCGTCCTCGATTTTTGGCGTTGTTTTGCCGTCTTTGGTTTCACGGGTCAAGGTTTTTCGCATCAAGCGGGGAATGCAGCGGCCATCGTTTGGCTTACTAGCGCAGATAGCAGGGCGGAGTTTCGTGTCGATGTAGTAGATATGGACGATATACCGCCAATAGGCCGCGGAGCTGAAACTGACCGGACAGTCGGGCGGAACCGGAGACTGAATGAGGCTGCCGCTGGAGCCGCCGGTTCGCAGATAGATCAATCCAGCGAAACGGTCGTTTCTTTTGTCCTCTTCGGTCTGACAATGGACGGGCTTACCTTCGGCATGCCTAAGGGCGAGCAGATTGGTTCCAGGCTTGAGATAGTCGTTGGAGTTGAAGCAAGGCCAATCGGCCGGTATCGAGTCCGCCGACGGAGCCATGAGGTAGTGCGTGGCCGGAGACGAGGACGTCGTCGTGGTCGTCCAGTTGGTTCCGCAGTCATTCTGGACGCTGATGGCCGAGGCGGAAGGGCAGCGGCTCAGGTCGTTGCAATCGGCGCCACCCCAGAATCCCGCCAGCGCCAGGTCGCTGGTCAGCAGGTTGAGGGCGAAGCGCCCGTTTTCCTGCATCAGCGCGAATTGTTCGTTCTGGCGATAATTGGTCTTGTGCTGCACGAACAGACTGCCGATGGCGCCGACCACCAAAAGGCCCAGCGCCATCGATATCAGCAGTTCCACCGTGGAAAACCCCGGCGGGTCGTCACGGGTCGGAATCTTCATTTCAGACGCATCCTCCGCTGATGCCTTCCCGGCAGATATAGGTGCTGAGCCGGAAGATCCGGCGGTATTCGTTGTGGGCCCCGTATTGGCCGTTGCCACAGGTGTCGGAGGCGTTTTCCGAGCCGGCTTCGGGCAAGAACGGCTCACGCCCGCGCCAGACGATGGTCACGGTGTACTGGCCGGAGCCGCCCGCATTGCTGCTGGTCACACACAGCGTGGGGTTGGCCAACCCACCCACCTTGGAGGTGTTCGCGCCGGTTCCGGTGGTTTCGGTGGCGCCCAGCAGACTGCGCTGGAAGTCGCGGCGGTCGCAGGCCGCGAGGTTAGCCGGAGTCGTGCAGTCGAGCGAGTCGCTGAACGTGGTGTTCGCATCGAGGGTCGCAGCGTAATGGGCCAGGGCTTGGGTATTCAGCCGCATCCGCTCCAGCACGTCCTGCGCGATGGCTGCTGCCAGGCTGCGCTGGGCGGATTCGAACGCGGTTTTGCGGGCAGTGATCTGCAGGGCGGCGAGTCCCAACAGCGCCACCGCGAAGACGAACACGCTGATGAGCACTTCGATCAGGGTGAAGCCGTTAGGGTGAGACCGCTTCATTGGCAGTCGCTTTCGGAAAGATTGACGCCATTGCTACCCTTTTCCTGAATCTGGTTGCCGTCGTCGTCGCGGGTGGTCCGCAAGCGTCCCGTCATCGCCAGCACCAGGCCTCGCGCCTTGGTGTAACCGCGACTGTCGCAGAAGATGAAGGTGCCGTTGTCCACACCGCTCAGGAACCCGTTGCCGCCGTAAACCACCCGGTTGCTGCCGGTGTACTTGATGGTCATGGTCAGCGACGAAGAAACCGGGTCATGGATTCTCAGTACGGTTGCATCGGCCACCACGATCCAGCCGTCCGTCCAATTCTTCGAGTCGTCGCAGGCGGTGCCGCCGGTGTTCCGCTTGCATACTGTGACCGTGCTGTTGCGCTTCACGGCTTCACTGCGGGCATAGCTCAAGTCGGCCACCAGCGAATTGATCTGGGCTGCCATGCGGTTATCCAGGATCAGATCGCGGAAACCGGGTATGCCCACGGTGAGCAGGACGGCGGCGAGGGCGATCCCAATCATGAGTTCGATCAGGGTGAAAGCGGCGGTTCTGCGCATCGGCGACCTCAGGGGTAGTGAACGCATGAGTTTTAAGCCCCTTCCCGTCGGTAACGTTTGATCTACGACACCAGATTGAGAAATCCCGTCACTTCTTCCCGGTCGTGGTAGAGCTGGCGGAATCTCAGGCGGTGGAACACCCCTTTCCCGGCTAGCCGTTCCTCGATCAGGTCGCGGCAGCGTTCGACTTCTTCGTAGCGCTTGTTCATCGGCAATTTTAGATTGAACACGGCATAGCGGAAGGCGCCGTCGGCCGCCCAGTCGGCCACCAGCCGAGCGATCCGCGAGGGCTGTTCCACCATGTCGCAGACCAGCCAGTCGACCGGCCTGGAAGGCCGGAAGCGGAAACCGTCGGTGCGCAAATGGGTCACCAAACCGGAGTCCAGCAGCACCGGGGCCAGGTTGCCGTTATCGACCGCAGTGGTACGGATGTGGCGCCGCACCAGTTGCCAGGTCCAGCCACCGGGGGCGGCGCCCAGATCGACGGCGCTCATGCCTGGCCTGAGCATGGTTTCGGGCCGGTCGACGAACACCAGGAAGGCTTCTTCGAGTTTGAGGGTGGAGCGACTGGGGGCGGAACGGGGGAACTTGAGGCGGGGGATGCCGCAGGGCCACGGAGCTGAATCGCCCGGCAAGGTGTAGCCGAGGTACGCGGCGGTCGAAGTCAGAAAGAAGACGTGCAGGCGCGGGGCCTGCGGCCCGCCGCTCAGTAAGTCGGCCGCGGCAGCTGCGAACGGATGCTCGAATTTGCGGGTGAAAACGGCCAGTTCCTTGGCCTCATTGGTATCCGCGGTTTCCAGCCAGAGCGTCGAATAATGTCGCTGCAGGCTGGCTGCCGCACCGATGAGCGGGGTGATCCGGTCGTCGACCGGGAGGTCGGACAAGGGGCCGATGGCGAAAATCCGCTGGCGGGCGAATATCAGCGCATCGAAGTGCAGGCTGGCGGCCTGGGTCGCCAGGACATTGGGCTCGTGCGCCACGAAGACCACATGGGCCGAGTTCTCCTTTGCTCGGATGTAGCCGGAAACTCCTGCCGCCAGGGTGTGGGCCTGGATTTCGCTTGCGCACTCCTTTTCGAAGCCGCGGCGGCAGTAGAGCAGGATCGATGAGGGGGATGTCAAGGCTTTACCTGTGGCCGGGCCTGGTTTAAGTTGCAAAACGGCGAAAGCCGCGCATTCTAACCGACATTCTCCGTTCCGACCGTGAGTTCCCCCCCTATCCTGGCCGACCGGATCGGCAAGAAGTTTTCCCGCTCCCTGGGTCATTCGTTGTGGCATTCCGCCCAGGATCTGGGGCGGCGTCTGGTCGGGCGACGGCCGGCGCCGGTGTTGCG
This sequence comes from Methylococcus capsulatus, assembly GCF_036864975.1. NCBI lineage: Bacteria > Pseudomonadati > Pseudomonadota > Gammaproteobacteria > Methylococcales > Methylococcaceae > Methylococcus > Methylococcus capsulatus. Next base: position 1,228,944 of record NZ_CP104311.1, read on the forward strand.
CGCCGGCGAATTCTGGGCAGTGCGGGACGTATCCCTCACCGTCGCGGCGGGCGAATGCTTAGGCCTGATCGGACCCAACGGCGCAGGCAAAAGCACGCTGCTGCGGATGCTTGGCCGCGAATACCGTCCGGACGCCGGCCGGGTCGAGCTGCGGGGGGCGGTGAAATCGCTGATCCGCTTGGGGCACGGGCTCCAGCCGATGTACAGCGGGCGCGAAAACGTCTATCTCAAGTGCGCGGAACTGGGGCTGTCCAAGCGCGACACCGACGCCAGACTGGACGAAATCGTCGCCTTCGCTGAACTGGAGGCGGCGCTGGAGCGCCCGGTCAAGCAATATTCCGACGGCATGTACGCCCGTCTGGAATTCGCCATCGCCACCTGTATGCCGATTGATGTCCTGCTCATCGACGAAGTGCTGGCGGTGAGCGACGTCGCATTCCAGTTGCGATGTCTGGAGCGGCTCGAGACCCTCAAGCGCGAGGGCAGCGCTCTGGTGTTCGTCTCTCATTCCGAGATGAATCTGCGCCAGGTGGCGGACCGCTGCCTGCTGCTGTTCGACGGCCAGGCCATGGCCGAGGGACGGCCGGAAGCCGTATTGGGGAAATACTATGAGGCAGTGGGCTATTTCAATCGCGATCTGAAGTCTTGCGGTGTCCTGCCGGCCAGGCCCCCCGACGCTTCGGCCGGGCTGGACTTTCCCGGGCCGGCCCCCGAGTCCCTTCAGGCTGTTCCCGGCCAGCCGCTGGCGTTCGAGCTGGAATACCGGGCCGAGCGGAATTTCGAGTTCGTGGAGCTGCGGCTCGAATTCTGGAACACGGCAGGTCTGCTCGTGGCCAGCACGCTGGCGGCGGGCGGCCGGCCATGCCTGACCAGGGGGCGGGGGCGTTTTCGGGTGGAACTGCCTTTCCTCGGGCTGGGAGCCGGGATTTACGATGTTGCCGTGTCGGCGAGGGCGGGCGGACGCAACTTGGCGTACAAGGGGGCGGTCCGGCGCATCCAGGTGCTGCAGACTGCCTGCGACCGCCCCGGCGGCTTCGGCGTCATCGAAGCGCATATCCGGACGGCGCCGTCGGGCAAGACGTTTTGAACATCCGCTACGGGAGACAATCTCAGTGATCAAGGAACAGTGTGTGATCCCCAGGTATCTGGTCAACCAAATCCTGCATTTGGCCCAGGCTTCGCCGGAGCGCGAGGTGTGCGGGCTGATCGGTGCCGCCGCAGGACGGAGGATGCGCTGTTATCCCGTACCCAACGTCGCCGAACGCCCGGAATGCCGCTTTCTGCTCGATCCGAAGGGGCAGATCGACGCGCTGCGCGCCATGCGGGAGCGAGGGGAGGAGCTGTTCGCGATTTTCCATTCGCATCCCACGGCCGCAGCCGTTCCTTCCCCGGTCGACCTGGAATTCGCCGCTTACCCCGATGCGCTGCATCTCATCGTTTCCCTGAGCACGAAGGGAGTGCTGGAAATGCGGGGCTTCCGTATCGGATCGTCGTCGGCGCCGGGCGAAGTCGAACTCCTGTTGGCACCGGAATGATCTGTCAGGGGTTGGTTTGGCGATCTTCCCGGTAGATCCATCCGCGCCGACGCATCCATTTCTCCAGTTCCACCGCCCAAAACACCACGGTGGAGAGGAGCAGACAGACCGCCAGCTCGTGGGGTTCCAATGCCTGTGTCCTGAAGATGGGCTGCAGCAGCGGGACATAGAGCACCGCCATCTGCAGCAGGAACGTGAGCAGCACGGCGCCGAGGAGTGGCTTGTTCGAGAAGAAAGCCTGGGCGAAGAACGATTCCCGCTCCGACCGGATGGCAAGGACATGCCCCATCTGCGACAGCGTCAGGACGGTGAATACCATGCTTTGCCAGTGTTCCGAACCGGTATGGTAGGCCCAGGACTGCGACAGCAGGGAGATGCCTCCCATCAGCAGTCCGATCCAGAGAATGTGTTGCCACATGCCATGCGCGAAGATACTTTCCTGCGGTGGGCGCGGAGGGCGCTCCATGATGCCGCGTTCCGGGGGCTCGGCCGTCAGCGCCAGGCCCGGCAGGCCATCGGTGACCAGATTGATCCAAAGGATGTGGATCGGTAACAGTGGGATCGGCAGCATCAGGAATGGTGCGAGGAATAGAGTCCATATCTCCGCCGAATTGCTTGTCATCGTATATTTGATGAACTTGCGTATGTTGTCGAAGATCCGACGTCCCTCCCGGACGGCGGCGACGATGGAGGCGAAGTTGTCGTCCAGGAGGATCATGTGCGCGGCCTCCCGCGCCACGTCGGTGCCGATCTTACCCATGGCTACGCCGATGTTGGCGCATTTCAAGGCGGGGGCGTCGTTGACGCCGTCACCGGTCATCGCCACGAATTCGCCTTTGTCCTGCAGCGCCCGGACGATCTTGATCTTCTGCTCCGGGGCGACTCGGGCGTAGACGCGGATTTCCTCCACCTGTTTCTCGAATTCTGCCAGGCTCAGCCGGGCCAGTTCCTCACCGGTCAGGACTGCATCGTCCTCGTCGGCGATGCCCAGCCGGCGGGCGATGGCACGTGCGGTCGCCGGATGGTCGCCGGTGATCATGACCGGCTTGATCCCCGCCGTTTTGCACAAGGCCACCGCTTCCGCGGCTTCGGGCCGAGGCGGGTCCATGAGCCCGACCAGACCGAGGAAGCACAGCCCGGTTTCGACGGTTTCAGGGTGCAGATCCGCCGGCGGCTCCGGCCATTCTCGGTAAGCCAGAGCCAGCACCCGCAGCCCGTCCGCAGCCATGCCTTCGGCAATCTCCTGTAACTCCCCGATCTGGATGGGGCGGGGACCTTGGGCGCTCCATGCCGTCCGACAGCGCGGCAACAGCTTTTCCGGCGCGCCCTTGGTATAGGCGATCAGTCCTTCGCCTTCGCGATGGAGCGTCGTCATCAGCTTGCGCTCCGAATCGAAGGGAATCTCCGCGGTGCGCGGGGACGAGGCGGCAATCTGCGTGCCGGGATAGCCTGCCGCGGCGGCCGCTTCGTACAGTGCGGTTTCAGTGGGGTCCCCCAGGAGACGCCCTTCTTTGTCGAGCCGGACGTCGTTGTTCAGGGCCATGGCCCGCAGTATCGGCTCCGGCAGCGCGGTGGTCGTCCGGCCGTCGGCATAGAAAGCCTCGGCCCGCATCCGATTCTGGGTGAGGGTGCCGGTCTTGTCCGAGCAGATATAGGTGACCGAGCCCAGCGTTTCGACCGCCGGGAGGCGCCGGATCAGCACGTGTTGCCGGATCATTTTCCGCGCGCCCAGCGCCAGGGAGACGGTCGCGACGGCCGGGAGGGCTTCCGGAATGGCGGCGACCGCGAGGCTGACGGCGGTGAGGAACATCAGTATCGGCTGTTCGCCCCGCAGCAGTCCGACCACGAAGATGATGGCGCAGATCGCCAGCACCAGCAGCGCCAGTCGCTTGCCGAGCTGGGCCAGTCGATTCTGCAGTGGCGTGCGGCTTTCCTTTTCTTCGTGCAGGAGCCGGGCGATCCGGCCGAGTTCGGTTTCCATGCCGGTGGCGATCACGCTGCCCAGGCCCCGCCCGTAGGTGACGATCGTGCCCTTGTAGGCCATGTTTCGGCGCTCGCCGAGCGCTGCGTCCGGATTGCGGATCGCTTCGGTGGACTTGCCGACCGGCTGGGACTCGCCGGTGAGGGTGGCTTCTTCCACCCGGAATTGGGCGGTCTCCAGCAAGCGGATGTCGGCCGGTACGATGTTGCCGGCTTCCAGCAGCACCAGGTCGCCGGGAACGAGCTCATGGGCCGGCACCTCGTGATGCTGCCCGTCCCGCACGACCCGCGCGGTGGGCGCGGCCATGCTCTGCAAGGCCGAAATAGCGCGTTCGGCACGGTATTCCTGGATGAAGCCGATGGCTGCGTTGAGGACGACGATCACTACGATGGTTACGGTATCGGCGATCCCGCCGACCAGGCCGGAAACGATGCCGGCCAGGATCAGGACCACGATCATGAAATCGGCGAACTGGCTCAGCAGCATGGCCAGCGGGCCGCGGGGCCGTTGCTCGATGATGAGGTTCGGCCCCAGTTCGGCGAGCCGCTGCTCGGCCTCCCGTTGCGACAGCCCCGTCTGCGGGTCGACCTTGAGCCAGGCAGTGATCTGCCACGGTTCGAGCAGATGCCAGTGCGCCTGTGGATAGGATTGCCGGGTCGCGGGGGGCTTGCGTTTCATGGCGGAGGTCCTCGGTGTCTCATCCTTCGCGGCAGAGAGTGGATGATTCGCCTAGGGTAGCCACCCCGCTGGCTGGGCGGAAGGTCTGGCGGCATCGCCTCGGGTCTTGCGGGGGAGTCCGAAGCTTCCCCCCGGTTGTTTTTTTGTGTTATTGCAGCTTCTTCTTGAGCAGTTCGTTGAGCTGGGCCGGATTGGCCTTGCCCTGGGTGGCTTTCATGGCCTGGCCGACGAAAAAGCCGAACAGCTTGTCCTTGCCGGCGCGGTACTGGGCGAGCTGATCGGGGTTGGCTGCGATGATCTGGTCGATGATCGCCTCGATCGCTCCGGTGTCGGTGATCTGCTTGAGTCCCTGTTTCTCGATGATGTCGTCGGCGCTGCCACCTTCGTTCCACATGGCTTCCAGCACTTGCTTGGCGATCTTGCCGGAAATCGTGGCGTCGGCGATGCGGCGGATCAGTCCGGCCAGCCCCGCGGCGTCGATCTTCGACTCGGTGATCTCCAGCCCATCTTTGTTGAGGAGGCCGGACAGTTCCACCATCAGCCAGTTGGCGCACAGCTTGGGGTCGCTGGCGGCTTCACCGACCACGGTTTCATAAAAGTCGGCCAGTTCCCGGCTGGCGGTCAGCACTTCCGCGTCGTAATCGCTCAAGCCGTACTGTGCCTTGAAGCGCTCGCGCTTGGCGTCCGGCAATTCGGGCAGGGTGGCTTTGACCTCCTCGATGAAGCCGCTGCTGATTTCCAGCGGCAAGAGGTCCGGGTCGGGAAAATACCGGTAATCGTTGGCCTCTTCCTTGCTGCGCATGGAACGGGTTTCGTCCCTGACCGAGTCGTACAGCCGGGTTTCCTGGATCACCTCGCCGCCACCTTCCAGGATCTCGATCTGGCGAGCGATCTCGTGGTTGATCGCTTTTTCCACGAAGCGGAAGGAGTTGAGGTTCTTGATTTCGGCGCGGGTGCCGAACTTTTCCTGGCCCTTGGGCCGGACGGACACATTGGCATCGCAACGGAACGAGCCTTCCTGCATGTTCCCGTCGCAGATCTCCAGATAGCGCACCAGGGCGTGCAGCTTCTTCATGTAGGCTACTGCCTCCTTGGCGGAACGCAGATCCGGCTCGGACACGATTTCCAGAAGCGGGGTGCCGGCGCGGTTGAGGTCGATGCCCGTATAGCCGTGGAAGTCCTCGTGCAGCGACTTGCCGGCATCTTCCTCCAGATGGGCGCGGGTGATGCCTATGGTCAGCTCTTTCCCGTCGACGTTGATGTTGAGCTTGCCGCGCGCGACCACCGGCAGATCGTACTGGCTGATCTGGTAGCCCTTGGGCAGGTCGGGGTAGAAGTAATTTTTGCGGGCGAACACCGACACCGGCGCGATCTCGGCGCCGATGGCCAGGCCGAATTTGACCGCCATGCGCACGGCTTCACGATTGAGCACCGGCAGCACGCCGGGCAGGCCGAGATCGACGGCGCAAGCCTGGGTGTTGGGCTCGGCGCCGTAGGCGGTGGGGGCGCCGGAGAAAATCTTCGAGCGGGTGGCGAGCTGGGCGTGGATTTCCAGCCCGATGACAGTTTCCCATTCCATGTTCGGTTACACCTTGGAAGCTTTGGGTTAATCGGCGATGCCGGTCGGGACGTGGGTGTGCCAGTCGGTGGCCTGCTGGTAGCGGTGGGCCACGTTCAGCAGGCGGTCTTCGCTGAAATAGCCGCCGATGATCTGCATGCCGACGGGCAGGCCGTCGGCAAAGCCGACCGGGATCGACATGCCGGGCAGACCGGCCAGGTTCACCGCGATGGTGTAGATGTCCGACAGGTACATGGCGATGGGGTCCGCGCTCTTGGCGCCGAACTCGAACGCCACCGAAGGTGCGGTCGGTCCCATGATGACGTCGACCTCCTCGAAAGCCCGGCGGAAGTCCTCGCTGATCAGGCGGCGGACCTTCTGGGCCTTGAGGTAATAGGCATCGTAATAACCGGCTGACAGTGCGTAGGTGCCGATCAAAATGCGGCGTTTGACCTCGGCGCCGAAGCCTTCGCCACGTGAACGGGTGTACAGGTCGGCCAGATCGGCGGGGTTTTCGCAGCGGTGGCCAAAGCGCACACCATCGAAGCGGGCCAGGTTGGAGGAGCATTCCGCCGGGGCGACCACATAATAGGCCGGGACCGAGAGATGCATGTTGGGCAGCGAGACTTCCTTGACGGTGGCGCCGAGCTTTCTGTACTCGTCCACGGCCTCCTGGATCAGGCTGGCGATGGCAGGATCGAGTCCTTCGCCGAAAAACTCTTTGGGCAGGCCGATGCGCAGGCCGTCCAGATTATTGGCAAGGGCGGCGCAGTAGTCCGGCACCGGACGGTCGACGCAGGTCGAGTCGCGCTCGTCGAAACCGGCCATGGTCTGCAGCATGATGGCGCAATCCTCGGCGGTGCGCGCCATTGGGCCGGCCTGATCCAGGCTGGACGCGAAGGCGATCATGCCCCAGCGCGAGATCCGGCCGTAGGTCGGCTTGAGGCCGGTGATGCCGCAGAACGCCGCGGGCTGCCGGATGGAGCCGCCGGTGTCGGTGCCGGTCGCGCCCGCCGCCAGCCGTGCAGCGACCGCCGCGGCCGAGCCGCCGGAGGAGCCGCCGGGTACCGTGCCGGTGTTCCATGGATTCTTCACCGGACCGTAGTAGCTGGTCTCATTGGACGAGCCCATGGCGAATTCGTCCATGTTCAGTTTGCCGAGCATGACCGCGCCGGCGGCGCTGAAGCGCTCGACCACGCAGGCGTCATAGGGCGAAATGAAGTTGTCCAGCATCCGGGAGCCGCAGCTGGTGCGCACACCCTTCGTGCAGAAGATGTCCTTCTGGGCGATGGGGATGCCCGTCAAGGGGCCGGCCTCGCCTTTCGCGATGCGCTCGTCGGCAGCGCGGGCCTGGGCCAGGGCGATTTCCGGGGTGGTCGTGATGAAGCTGTTGAGGATGGGGTCGAGCCGCTCGATGCGAGCGAGATGGGTTTGCGTCAGTTCGACGCTGCTGAATTCTTTCCGTTCGAGACCGGCGGCCAGTTCGGCGATGGTCTTGCGATGCATGCGGTGGCGCTCCGAAATGTGCGAATGTTTGAAGGGGAAGGCGGCACGGGTTTATTCGATGACCTTGGGTACCAGATAGAGTCCGGCCTCGACCAGGGGCGCATGGGCCTGGAACAGGGCGCGCTGGTCGGTCTCGGTGACGGTGTCGGGGCGCAGGCGCTGGGCCTCGTCCAAGGGATGCGCCATCGGCGCGACCCGGCTGGTGTCGACGCTGCCCAACTGTTCGACGAAGCCGAGAATCTGCGACAGATCGCGGGCGTAGGCTTCGACCTTGTCGTCGTCGATGGCGAGACGTGCCAGCCATGCGATTTTGTTGACTTCTGCGGCGCTGAGCGACATGAGCGTATCCTGTTGATGGGCGATATTATTCATATCATACCGCATCTCTTGCTGGCCCCCCCACCCCGTTGCTAGAGTATACTTTTTGCCAGGCCGGTTCCCGATGTTTAAGCGTCTGCGCGGTTATTTTTCAAACGATCTGTCGATTGATCTGGGCACGGCCAATACCCTGATTTACATCAGAGGTCAGGGCATCGTCCTGAACGAGCCCTCGGTGGTGGCCATTCGGGAAGACAAGAACCGCGGGGCCAAGTCCATCGCCGCCGTGGGAGCCGCGGCCAAGTCCATGCTCGGACGCACGCCGGGCAACATCACCGCCATCCGTCCGATGAAGGACGGCGTCATCGCCGACTTTACCCTGACGGAAAAGATGCTCCAGTATTTCATCCATAAGGTCCACCCGAACCGGCTGCTGCGGCCGAGTCCCAGGGTCCTGATCTGCGTGCCCTGCGGCTCGACCCAGGTGGAGCGCAAGGCGATCAAGGATTCCGCCGAGGGTGCCGGGGCACGCGAGGTCTATCTGATCGAAGAACCGATCGCTGCCGCAGTTGGCGCGGGCCTGCCCGTGAGCGAGGCCCGCGGCTCGATGGTGATCGACATCGGTGGGGGTACCTCGGAAGTCGCCATCATCTCGCTCAACGGCGTGGTGTATGCGGCTTCGGTCCGCATCGGCGGCGACCGCCTGGACGAGGCGATCATGAATTACGTCCGGCGCAATTTCGGAACCCTGATCGGCGAGGCCACCGCCGAGCGCATCAAGCACGAGATCGGTTCGGCGTATCCAGGCAGCGAGGTCAAGGAAATCGCCGTCATGGGCCGGAATCTGGCCGAAGGCATACCGCGCAGCTTCACCCTGAACAGCAACGAGATCCTCGAAGCCTTGCAGGAGCCGCTCGCGGGTGTGGTGGAGGCAGTCAAGCAGGCGCTCGAGCAGACCCCGCCGGAACTGGGTGCCGACGTGGCTGAGCGGGGCATCGTCCTCACCGGGGGAGGCGCTTTGTTGAAGGACATCGACCGGCTCATCGCCGAGGAGACCGGCCTGCCGGTGGTGGTGGCCGAGGATCCGCTGACCTGTGTCGCCCGTGGCGGCGGTAAAGTGCTGGAGCTGCTGGACCAGAAAGGCGGTACCCCCTTCTTCCTCGAATAATTTCGTTCCCCATCAGCGTTGCGACGAGAGGGGCGCGCCATCAAACTCGCATTCACCAAGAAGCCGGCCCAGAATTTCCGGCTGCTGGTTTTCGCCATCGCTTCCCTGGTCCTGCTCGCGGCTGACCGTCGCGGAGCGATCGGCGCTTTGCGCAGCGGGCTGGATGCCGCGGTCTATCCTTTGCAGCAATTCGTCAGTGCGCCCGTGCGTTTCGCCGAGTGGATCCGGGAAAACGTGTCCGGCTACACCAGCATTCTGGAAGAAAACCAAAGGCTCAAGGAGGATCGCTTCCGCCTGGAGGCCAGGCTGGCGAAATTCTCCGCATTGGAGCAGGAAAACATCCGTCTGCGGGCGCTGTTGGGGGCGTCGATCAAAATCGGCGAGCATTTCCTGATCGCCGAACTGCTGTCCATCAACCTGGTGCCCTACGAGCACCTGGTGCTGGCCAACAAAGGTTCGAACATCGGCGTCCATGTCGGTCAGCCGGTGTTCGACGCCCGCGGCGTGGTGGGGCAGGTGCTGCGCGTCTCGCCCGTCAGTGCCGAAGTGATGCTGATCACCGATCCGAATCATGCCATCCCGGTCCAGGTCGAGCGCAACGGCCTGCGGACGATTGCGGTGGGCACCGGCCGGATCGACCGGCTGATCCTGCCGTATCTGAGCGGCAGCGCCGATATCCAGGAGGGCGACCGGCTGGTGACTTCCGGCATGGGCGGCGTGTTCCCGGCCGGCTATCCGGTGGCGACGGTGGTGGACATTTCCAACACCGGCAGTTCGCTCGCCAAGGTCTCGGCGGAGCCGGTCGCCCCGCTGGATCGCATCCGCGAGGTTCTGCTGGTATGGACCCGCAGCGACGTCCAGGCTCAGGACAAGGCGGGGGAAGCCCCCCCTGGCGCAGCGGTTCCGCATGTGGCCCGCTAGGCGGACTTCCCCCCGCATCGTGATTTTCGCGAGCCTGGCCGCCGCGATGGCGATGCGAATCGTACCCTTGCCGCAAAGCTGGGCGCTGTGGAATCCGGACTGGATTCTGTTGCTGCTGATCTATTGGGCCGTGGCGGCTCCCGACCGCGTCGGCGTCGGTACCGCCTGGCTGACCGGTCTCCTGGCGGATGCGCTGACGGGGCGGCTGCTGGGTCAAGAGGCTCTGGCATACAGTCTGGTCATCTATGTCGGCGTGCGTTTTCACCGGCGTTTCCAGCTCTATTCGATGGTTCAGCAGGTTTTGGCCGTCGTGCTGCTGCTCGGCCTGGGGCTCCTGCTCATCCTGTGGACCCGCCATATCCGAGGGCCGGCCAGTGCGCCGGAAGGCTACTGGTTCGCGGCATTGTCCGGCGGCCTGGTCTGGCCTTTGGTTCGGGCCGTGCTCGACGGGCTGCGGCGCCGTTGCGGCGCGGCATAGCTTCAAGCCTGCCCCGGCCCTGCCCAAGCCATGAACATCCGCGCTAAACGAAGGCTCCAGAACGACGTCCGGGTATTCCAGTCCCGCATTGCCTTCAGTGTGGTCCTGCTGCTGCTGGCGGTGGCGGCGCTGGTGGCGCGTCTGGTTTATCTGCAAATCGTCGGTCACGAACACTACGCGACCCTGTCACAGGACAACCGCGTCAAGATTGCGCCGTTGCCGCCTACGCGGGGTATCATCTACGACCGCAACGGCGAGGTGCTGGCCGACAACGTGCCTTCGTACAGTCTGGAACTGGTGCCGGAACGCATCGACGACCTGGACGCCACGCTGGCGGAACTCCAGACCCTGCTCGGGCTGAGCGACGAGGACGTGCGCCGGTTCCGCAAGCTTCAATCCCAGCACAAGAGCTTCGAGAGTATTCCTCTCAAGATGCGGCTGGATGAAGAACAGATCGCGCGTTTCGCGGTCAAGCAGCCGTTCTTTCCCGGTGTCCAGATCGCCGTGCGCATGATCCGGACCTATCCTTACGGCGAACTCACGGCACATGCCGTGGGCTATGTCAGCCGCATCAGCGAGGCCGACCTGAAGACACTCGATCCTTCGCTCTATAGCGGCACCTACCACATCGGCAAGAGTGGGATCGAAAAAACCTACGAGACGCTGCTCCATGGCCGGACCGGCCACCAGGAGCTGGAAACCAACGTCCAGGGGCGTTCGATCGGCGTTCTCGATACGGTACCGCCCGTGCCGGGGGCCGATCTGCGCCTGTCGCTGGACATCAGCCTGCAGCGTGCGGCGATCGACGCCCTGGGCGACTACAACGGCGCGGTGGTGGCGATGGAGCCCGCGACGGGCCGGGTGCTGGCCTTCGTCAGTAAGCCGAGCTTCGATCCCAATCCCTTTGTGTACGGCATTCCCAAAGCGGACTACGACCGCCTGCAATCCTCGCCGGACCGCCCTTTGTACAATCGTGCCTTGCGCGGGGTCTACCCGCCGGGGTCGACGGTGAAGCCGTTCGAGGGCCTGGCGGGACTCGAAGTCGGGGATCTCTCCGCCGATCGCAAAGTGTCCTGCCCAGGCTATTTCCAGTTGCCCAACTCTTCACATCAGTACCGCGACTGGCGCAAGGGCGGCCATGGTGCCGTCGATCTGAAATCGGCAATCACCCAGTCCTGCGACGTGTATTTCTACAAATTGGCGCTGAGCCTGGGCATCGACAAGCTGAGTGAATTCATGGGGCGGTTCGGTTTCGGCAAGCGCACCGGGATCGACATTCCGGGTGAGTTGCCGGGCGTCTACCCCTCCAAGGAGTGGAAGAAGAAGCGCAGCAAATATCCCTGGTTTCCGGGAGAGACGGTCATCACCGGCATCGGTCAGGGCTATGTGGGGGTGACGCCGGTGCAATTGGCAAGGGCCACCGCCATTTTGGCCAACCGGGGCCACGTGGTTACCCCGCGGCTGCTGGATGGGGTGCAGGGCGGGGCCGGCGCGGCGCCGGAGGAACCCCGCGGGGACGACCTGGCCATTGCGCCGGAGCACTGGGACACGGTGATCCAGGCGATGATCGACGTCGTGCACAGTGCCCGTGGCACCGCGAAGAGCATCGCCGGCGGCCTTTCCTACCATGTCGCCGGCAAGACCGGGACGGCGCAGGTGTTTTCCGTCGGCCAGGGGCAGAAATACCGGGAATCGGAGGTCAAGAAAGAGATGCGGGACCATGCCTTGTTCATCGCCTTCGCGCCGGCCGAACAGCCCCGCATCGCCGTGGCCGTGCTCGCCGAGCACGGCGGGCACGGCGGCTCGGTCGCCGCGCCAGTCGCCCGCGCGGTGATGGAGCGCTATCTGAACGGGAGTGTGCCATGAGATACGATTCCGGACTGGCCGGTTTCCTTGCCGGAGAGACCCGCTTCGAACGCATCATGAAGCGGATCCACATCGACATCCCGCTGTTCGCCGGTCTGATCACCTTGTCCGGGGTCGCTCTGGTGATCCTGTATTCCGCTTCGGCGCAGAGCTTCGATGTGCTGCTGCGGCAGGGAATCCGTCTGCTGCTGGCCATGTCGGTCATGCTCGCCATCGCTCAGATCCATCCGCGCCATTTCCGTTTCTACAGCCCGCTGCTGTACGGGGCGGGGGTGTTGCTGCTCGCCGCGGTGCTGGTCATGGGCGAGATCGGCAAGGGTGCGCAGCGCTGGCTCGACCTCGGGGTGGTGCGGTTCCAGCCCTCGGAAATCCTTAAGCTGGCGGTGCCGATGACAGTGGCCTGGTATTTGGCCGAATGTCCGGTTCCGCCGGCATTCCGGCATATCGCGGTGGCCGGCGTGTTCATCGCGATACCGGTGGGGCTGATCGCCAAGCAGCCCGACCTGGGGACGGCTATCCTGGTCGGTACGGCCGGAGCGGTGGTGGTGTTTCTCGCTGGAATCCGTTGGCTCTACCTACTGGTGCTCGGCGGTGCCGGGGCGGGACTGTTGCCGGTGGTCTGGCATTTCCTGCACGATTACCAGCGGGATCGGGTATTGATGTTCCTGAATCCCGAGGCGGATGCTTTGGGCCGCGGTTATCACATCATCCAGTCCAAGATCGCCATCGGCTCCGGCGGGTTTTATGGCAAGGGCTGGTTGCAGGGTTCCCAAGCCCAGTTGGAGTTTCTGCCGGAGAAGTCGACCGATTTCATCTTCGCGGTGGTGGCCGAAGAGTTCGGCCTCCTCGGCTGTCTGGGGTTGCTGGCGATTTATCTGTTCATCATCGGCCGCTGTATCCACATCTCGATCCAGGCGCAGGATGCCTATACCCGCCTGCTCAGCGGCGCCCTGACCCTCACGTTTTTCGTATATGTTTTCGTCAACACCGGCATGGTCGTCGGCATCCTGCCGGTGGTGGGTGTGCCGCTGCCGCTGGTGAGCTACGGCGGGACTTCCATGGTGACCCTGCTCGCCGGCTTCGGCATCCTCATGTCCGTGCAGACGCATCGCAAGCTGCTGCCGGGCTGAGCCCACGAAACTGCGGCCTGCCCTGTATTTCGGGACTGGTCCGGTGTCTCCGCCCCGGTGCTGGGGGTATCCGTGGGGGCGAAACCGCCCGTCCTGGCTTTCGTCTGTCCGTGGCGGGGGGGCGTGTTAAACTAACGGCACTGCAAATCAACCCAACCCTACGGCGGATGAACGTGAAAGCCCTCCTGATTCACGCCCGATGGCATGTTTTCCTCTCTCTTGTCCTCCTCGCCGGATGGTGTCTGCCGCTCCAGGCGGAGCCGCCGCTGATTCCCGCCCCGCCTGATTTGCCAGCCAAGGCCTATTTGCTGCAGGATTTCTACAGCGGCCGGGTGCTGGCAGAGCGCAATGCCGACGAGCGGCTGGAGCCCGCCAGTCTGACCAAGGTGATGACGGCCTACATCCTGTTCCGCGAGCTTGCCAAGGGACACATCAAGCTGGAGGACATGGTGACCGTCAGCGAAAAGGCTTGGCGGACCGAGGGGTCGCGGATGTTCGCCCAGGTCGGTGCCCAGATTTCGGTGGAAAATCTGCTCAAGGGCATGATCGTCCAGTCCGGCAACGACGCCAGCGTCGCTTTGGCCGAGCATGTGGCGGGTGACGAGTCCGTCTTCGCCCAGATGATGAATCAGAATGCGGAGCGTCTGGGGATGACCAATACCCATTTCAAGAACAGCATGGGGCTGCCCGACCCCGACCACTATACGACCGCCCGTGACCTCGCGACACTGACCCGGGCGATGATCAAGGAGTTTCCGCAGTACTATCCCTGGCACTCCATCAAGGAGTTCGTGTTCAATGGTATCAAGCAGGTCAACCGCAACCGGCTGCTGTGGCGCGATCCCACGGTGGACGGCGTCAAGACCGGCCATACCGAAGGGGCGGGCTACTGCCTGATCACCTCCGCCTTACGTGACGGCGATCGGATGATTTCGGTGGTCCTGGGATCCAAGAGCGACACTGATCGCGCCAACGCCAATCAGGCACTGCTCAACTACGGCTTCCGCTTCTTCGAAACCAAACCGGTTCACAAGGGCGGCGAAGAACTCGCCAAGGCCCGCATTTGGAAAGGCGAGCAGACCGAAGTGCCAGTCGGCGTGGACGAGGATTTGTACGCGACCTTTCCGCGCGGGCAGTTCCAGAATCTGAAGACGGCGATCGAAGTGGACACCAATGCCATGGCACCGGTTAGGAAAGGCGATAAACTGGGTAACATCCAGGTCACGTTCAACAACGAGACTATCCTCCAGCGGGACTTGGTGGCGTTGCAGGAGGTGCCGGAGGGCGGCATCTTCCGTCGGGCGCTGGACCATGTCCTGCTGTGGCTGAAACAGCGGCAAGGCTAGATCGCGGGGTTCCGTCATGAGCGGCCCTCTGGTTTATCTCAACGGCGAGTTTCTGCCGCTGGATCAGGCCCGCGTGTCTGTCCTGGACCGGGGATTCCTGTTCGGCGACGGGGTGTACGAGGTCATCCCGGTCTACGGCGGGCGGCCGCTCCGGCTGGAGGAGCATCTCCGCCGGCTGGATGACAGCCTGCGAGGTATCCGCATGACATCGCCGCTGGTGAGGTCCGAGTGGGCGGAAATCATCGGCCGCCTGATCGACGGGGGGGGCGATCAGGCGGTTTATCTGCAGGTGACGCGCGGCGTGGGTCCTGCCAGGGACCACTCGATCCCGGTGGGGGTTCGGCCCACGGTCTTCGCCATGGGTTCGCCGATCACGCCGGTCCCGGCGGCCGGCGCGCGCGCAATCACGCTGGAGGACATTCGTTGGCGCTGGTGTAACATCAAGGCCATCACCCTGTTGCCCAACGTCCTGTTGCGGCAGCAAGCGGTCGAACGGGGTTGTGCCGAGGCCGTGCTGGTTCGTGAGGGTCACATCACGGAAGGGACGGCCAGCAATGTGTTCGCCGTGATCGGCGGCGTGATCGTCACCCCGCCCAAGGGGCCTGAACTGCTTCCCGGTATCACCCGCGACCTGGTGCTGGAGCTGGTTCGGGCGGAGGGCCTGCCGGCATGGGAGCAGGCGATCCCGCTGGAAGAGTTTGCCGGGGCCGAGGAAATCTGGATCACGAGTTCGACTCGGGAAGTGCTGCCGGTGGTCGAGCTGGACGGCCGGCCGGTTGGCCGGGGCCGCCCCGGGCTCGTCTGGGAGCGGGTCAGTGCGCTGTACCAGGATTTCAAGCGCAGGTTCAAGCGCGGTGTCACGGCATGAGCCTGGATACCCTGCTCGAATTTCCCTGCGAGTTTCCGATCAAGGTGTTCGGTCCGGCGGAAGGCGACTTCGCCGCTTCGGTCGAAGCCGCGGTGCGACTGGCTGCGCCGGAGCTGGAAGAACTCGGCGTCAGCGTCCGGGCCAGCGGCGGTGGCCGGTTCGTGGCGGTGACGGTGACGATCGTCGCATCGAGTCAGGCCCAGATCGAGGCAATCTACCAGCGCATCGGCACGTTGCCCGGCGTGCTCATGGTTCTTTAACGACAGTTCCGTCCGGGTATGGTATAAGCCCGGGCGCCCTTCCATCCGCCGGCAGATCCGTCGGCGCAGTGATCACCGACATCCGTTGCCAGCCATGTCCGATTCCACCATCGAAACCAGCGACGAAAGACTGCGCCGGCTCGTGCGCGAAGTGGTGGAACTGCTGGAAAAACAGAAACTGGAGGAGACGATACTGCAGCATCAGCCGATGTCCCGGCACGAGCTGATCGAAAACCTGATGCACAAGCAGCATCAGGTCGCACTCAGGCAGAAGCTCGATTCGCTCCACGCCGCTGACATCGCTTACGTGCTGGAGTCGCTGCCGCAGGCGCAACGTCTGGCCGTGTGGGCGCAGGTGGATCCTGAAATGGACGGCGAAATCCTGCTGCATGTCTCGGATGCGGTGCGCGAATCACTGATTTCGGACATGGACCGGGATGAACTGCTGCATGCCACCGAGCAGCTCGATACGGACGAAATCGCCGATCTGGCTCCCGACCTTCCCGATGAGGTCATGCAGGAGCTGCTGAAGTCACTCAACGACCAGACCCGTGCCCAGCTCGAATCGGTCCTGTCCTATGAAGAGGACACCGTCGCCGCGATCATGGATTTCGGCATGGTGGCTATCCGGGAGGACACGACGCTGGGAGTCGTGCTGCGCTATCTGCGCCAGCGCGGCGACCTGCCCGAGAACACCGACAAGCTGTTCGTGGTCGACAAGCAGGGGGTGCTGCGCGGCGTGCTCTCGCTCAAGCGCCTCCTGCTGCGGAGCCCCGAAGCACGGGTGGCGGACGTCATGTCCAGAGATGTCGTCATGTTCCATCTGGATGACGATGCGTCCGTCGCTGCCCGTGCCTTCGAACGCTACGGTCTGCTTTCGGTGCCTGTGGTGGACGATCAGCAGCGCCTCGTTGGCCGCGTCAGTATCGACGCCATCGTCGATTACATCCGCCACGAGTCCGACGAGGAGGCACTGGCCCAGGCCGGTCTGCTCCAGGAGGAGGACTTGTTCGCCGGCATCTGGAAGAGCGTCAAGAACCGTTGGGTTTGGCTGGGAATCAACCTGTTGACGGCTTTCGCCAGTACCCGCGTCATCGATCTATTCGATGAGACCATCAGCCGGGTGGTCGCGCTGGCCTCCCTCATGCCCATCGTCGCCGGCATCGGCGGCAATACCGGCACTCAGACCAGCACCCTCATTGTCCGCTCGCTCGCTCTCGGCCTGGTCGATTCGTCCAACGTGCGGCGGCTGGTGTTCAAGGAAATCGCTATCGGCCTGATCAACGGGATCGTCTGGGGTAGCGTCATCGGCGTCCTGACCTATGCGCTTTACCGCGAGCCGAAGCTGGCGGCCGTGATGGCGGCAGCCATGACGCTGAATCTGCTGGTGGCGGCGGTGACGGGGTTGTTCATCCCGTTGATCCGGGCCCGGCTGGATCTAGACCCCGCCATCGGCACCAGCGTGTTGCTCACAGCGATCACCGACGGCATGGGCTTCTTCATCTTCCTGGGGCTGGCCACCCTGTTTCTGCTGAACTGAACCCGGATGGCTTTCCGTATCCGCATGCTGGGGCGCGCCGATTACGAACCGGTCTGGCGAGCCATGCAGGAATTCACCGGGCAGCGTGCCGATGACACGGCCGACGAACTGTGGCTGGTGGAGCATTCGCCCGTCTACACGCTCGGTATGAACGGCGATCCCGCCCATATCCTCGATGCCGGCGATGTGCCGGTGGTCCAGACCGACCGCGGCGGCCAGGTGACCTACCATGGTCCCGGCCAGCTCGTGCTTTACACGCTGGTGGACCTGCAAAGGCGGAAACTCGGCGTGCGGCGGATGGTCAGTGCGCTGGAACAAGCCGTCATCAGCCTGTTGCGCCAGTATGGCCTCGAAGCGCAGGCGCGCAGCGATGCCCCGGGGGTTTATGTGGATGGCGCCAAGATCGCCTCGCTCGGTTTACGTGTCCGCCGCGGTTGCTGTTATCACGGCGTCGCGTTGAACGTCCGTCCCGAACTGGAGGCCTTCGGCCGGATCCATCCCTGCGGTCATGCCGGTTTGGCGGTGACGCGGCTGGCCGATCTGGGCGTCGCTGCACAGGTGTTCGAACCGGCGGCGGCACTGGTGCGGGAATTGATGGTCCAGCTTGGCGACGAGGAAATCGCGGCATGAAAACTTTGGACAACAATCAGGCGCCCTCGCGCCAGACGCCGGAGTCCCATCAGCGGGGCGCGGAAAAACTTTCGCGCATCCCCGTCAAGGTCGAATCCGTCGCCCCTCTACGCAAGCCCGATTGGATCCGGGTCCGGGCAGGCGCGGGCGAGGAAGTCCGACGCGTGAAGCGGCTGCTGCGCGAGCGCGGTCTGCACAGCGTCTGCGAAGAAGCGGCCTGTCCCAATCTGGCGGAATGTTTTGGCCACGGCACCGCCACCTTCATGATCCTCGGCGACATCTGCACCCGCCGCTGCCCTTTCTGCGACGTCGCCCACGGCCGCCCGGCACCGCCCGACCCCGCCGAACCGGAGCGTCTCGCGGAAACCATCGCCCTGTTGAGGCTGCGCTACGTGGTGATCACCTCGGTCGACCGGGACGATCTGCGCGACGGCGGCGCGGGGCATTTCGCCGCCTGCATCCGGGCTTTGCGCTCGGGGTGTCCGGCGCTTTCCGTCGAGATTCTGACCCCCGATTTCCGTGGACGGATGGCGGTGGCCCTCGACCTGCTTGCCGCCGACCCACCCGATGTATTCAACCACAACATCGAAACCGTCCCCCGCCTGTACCGCCAGGCGCGGCCCGGAGCCGACTACCGCCAATCGCTGGAGCTCCTGGCGCGGTTCCGCGACAAGGTGCCGGCCGTGCCGACCAAGTCGGGGCTGATGCTCGGCCTGGGCGAGACCCTGGACGAGGTGCGCGACGTGCTGCGCGATCTCCGCGGCCATGGCTGCGAGATGCTCACGCTGGGACAGTATCTGCAGCCCAGCCGGGACCATCTGCCCGTGGTGCGCTACGTTCCACCGGCGGAATTCGACGAACTCGCAGCGTATGCGCGGGAACTGGGTTTCGCCAGCGTCGCAAGCGCTCCCCTGGTGCGCTCGTCGTATCATGCCGACCAGCAGGCCGCCATCATCGGACGCTAAGACGCCCCGGCCTGCGTCGAATATTTCGCTTTACGCGAACGGGTCCGCGCCATGCGGAGCTTTCGATCAATCACGACAGAAGAGGATTTTGCATGCCCGCCTACCCACGAGCCGAGCTGGAAGAAATGGTCGCGCGCTGGCTGGCCGCCAACCGCGATGCGGAGCGCGCCGGCGACTGGGTCCAGTCGCTCGGTGCGATGTACACCGAGGACGCCGAATACGGCTGGAACATGGGGCCCGATCAGGAATTCCTAGCCCGCGGACGGCAGCAGATCATGGACTGGGCACTGGGCTTCCACATGGAGGGTTTCGAACAATGGCGCTACCCGTACGACCACGTGGTGATCGACGATGCCCAGGGCGAGGTCATCGGCTTCTGGCGCCAGGTATCGCCGGCTCGGCGGCCCGATGGCAGCCACTACGAGGTCGCCGGACTCGGCGGCTCGTGGTTCCGCTACGGCGGCGACTACCAATGGAGCTGGCAGCGCGATTTCTTCGACCTGGGCAATGTCAAGGCATTGTTCATGGAGCTGGCGGCCAACGGCCAGCTCGACGCGCCGGTGCGGCGCAAGATCGCTAGGCTGGCGAAAGGCCAGGCGATGCCCGGCGTTTATCCCTTGCATCCGGCGCCCGGCGTGCTCGCCAGGCTCAAGGGGTATTACGCGATGGCCCGCATCGTTCTGTTCGGCGCTTAGCGTCTTTCCAAAAGCCCCAGCGTATTGCGAAACCCGAGGGGACTCCAAGTCCCCGCGGGAACTGACCGGGCCGAGGCTCCCCCTTCCGGCTTCAACGCACGGCGCAGAATCCGAACTGAACCGTACCGTTGGCGGGTACCGTCTTGTTCCAGTCGAGGCCGCTCGCGGTTAGCAGATTTCCGGATTGGGTATAGACGGCATTCCAGAGGTTGTCGATGGTGCCTTCAATGGCGAGGCTGACTTGCCAGACGATCGGTGCCGAACCGGCGTTGCGGACGTCGACCTGCGCGCAATAGCCAGCGCCCCAATCCGATTGAACGGTCAGCGTCGTCTTCAGCCCGCCTGCGGGTGGATTGGTTTCGTCGGTGTCGGCGGTGGAGGTGCAACCCGGATCGGCCGGATAATCGCTAAGGCCATCGCCATCATTATCGACGCCGTCGGCACATGCCGCCTTGGGGGCGGGCCGGTCGGCACAGAATCCAAAAGTTGCGGTGGCGCCGGCCTGGAGCGTTTCGTTCCAGTTGAGGCCGGAGGCGTCGACTTGGCTTCCTGTCTGAGTGTAAGCTGCGTTCCACAGGTTGTTGATCGTTCCCTGCACGGCGAAAGACGTCTTCCATTTCACCGTGGTGGAGGTGCCATTGGTCACCGCGACGTCGGTGCAGTAGCCTGTGCCCCAGTCGGAGCTGACCGTCAGCTTAGCCGGGAGACTCTGTGACGCAGGCGTAGTGACCGGGTTGGATTCGTCGGTGTCGGCGGCAGAGGAGCAGCCGGGATCGGCGGGATAGTCGGTGGCGCCATCGCCGTCGTTGTCGATTCCGTCCGCACAGGCGGGAGTCGGCGCGGGCGTCGAAGTCGGCACCGGCGTCGGCGAGGGCGTCGCAGCTCCCCACAAGCGGCTCAGCAGGTCGACCTTGTCCTGCCAGACATGGGTCCAGTCGTCCTGGAGGATTCCGCCGGTGTCCCCGCTGTTGGGATTCCAAGCCCAGTAGAACAAATGCCTGATGTCTTTGCCGACGAGGTAATCGACCAGGGCATTCTGGAACGCCTTGTCCTTAGGATCGCCGCCGTGGCCGTATTTGCCGCCGGTTTCCCCGATGGCGACGGTGTAACCCTTGTCCTTGAAATGGCCAAAATGGGCGTTCCAGATGGCCGGCATGTTGGCAGGGAAGTCGGCGGCGCCGAAATACGGCTGGGCATAGACGTCCGGCCCGTAGACATGAGGCGACAGTACCAGCCGGTTCGCCGGGATGGCCAGGGGATGGCAGTCCTGGGGTTCCAGATTGCCTCCCCACCAATGGTTGATCGTGCCGCTGCAGATAGGGTTTTCCTGGACGCCCTCCACGAAAACCAGCACGTCCGGGGCGGCGCCGAGCACCGCCGCGGCGGCCTTCTCCGCAGCCCTGTTCCAGTCGGTGGCGACGTTGCCGGTGCCCCAGGTGGCGGCGCCGTGCGGTTCGTTCTTCAGGTCGATGCCCAGGAAATGGGGAACGGATTTGTAGCGGCTTGCCATGAAGCTCAAGTCGTCGATCCATTGCTGCTCGGTGTAGGCCGGGCTGTACCAAAGTTCTGCTATGCCGTCGTTGCAGTCCAGTCGGTGATGATCGAGCAGGATGTAAAACCCTAAGCGATCGAATTCGGCGATGACGGCATCCAGGACTTGCAGCGAATTCTTGCCGGAAAGATCGGCGTTCAGCGTCGCATTGAAGTTGTTGACGGCGACGCCGTCGAGCGTAGCCGGGCAGACCGGCAACCGCACGGCGTTGAATCCCAGGGATTTCATTTGGGCGATCATGTCCTTCCAGTTGCGCGCCCACAGGCCGTGAGCAATGTGGTCAGCGGTTTCGAAGCCGAACCAGTTGAGTCCGCGCAACTGCACGGCTTGACCGTTGCCGTCGTAGATGTTCCCGTTATCCACGGAATAGGCATGGCTCCAGCCGGGAGTTTGGAGCAGGACAAGCAATAGAAGGTTTTTGCTATTAAGACTTTTCATGGGAAATCCCCTTTTGAAGTGCCGGTGTGGTCGGTGCTGAGCATGGATCCACCATCGCGGGTAAGTCGCTGACCCGGATTGGGCTTGAAGGTTTGAGCCTGCGACGGGGATCTTTAAGTTCCACCGGTTGTGCAAGCATCGGTTATGCCGCTGTCATGGAAACAGCCCCCGAAGCCGTTAGCTGAGGAAACTGCCATACGTGCCGTATCAAGGAAAATCATCAAGTTGCAAACTTCGGGGGACGATCGCTCCTATTTGCTGCAAGCCTCAACTGCCGCAGAGGTGGCCGTGGGATCACGTATGCCGTCGTGAGCCAGCGACACTGCGCTGCCCCTGTTGACGTTCGCTGATGGCAATAGAGCGACCCACCCATGGTTTTTGCTGCCAGCGTCCCTTTTTCCCGACTGTTATAATGGGCCATGTGCTCATTTCTGGAGAGAAGTCATGGCTTTGATGAAAGTCAGTTCCGGCCGGCAGGTGCCCGAGGACATCCACGTCATCATCGAGATTCCGGCGTTCAGCGATCCGGTGAAATACGAGGTCGACAAGGAGACAGGGGCGCTGTTCGTGGACCGTTTCATGGGCACGGCTATGCAATATCCGTGCAATTACGGCTACATCCCCCATTCCTTGTCGGAGGACGGCGATCCGGTCGACGTGCTGGTGATCGCGCCTTGCCGTCTGCTCAGCGGTTCGGTAGTGCGTTGCCGGCCGATCGGCGTGCTCAAGATGCAGGACGAGGCCGGCGGCGATGCCAAAGTGCTGGCCGTGCCGGTCGACAAGCTTTCTTCGCTGTATTCCAAGGTCAAGTCCTACCGCGACATTCCTGAGCCGCAACTGGCTCAGATCGCCCATTTTTTCGAGCATTACAAGGATCTCGAACCGGGTAAATGGGTGAAGATCAATGGCTGGGGCGACATCGACGAGGCGCGGCTGGAAATCACCAGCAGCATCGAGCGTTACAATCAGGCCAAGGAAAAGCCGTATTTCTGACCCCGCTCAACGGCCAAGGATCTCCCAAGCAGCGCCAGGCGGATCGCCGACCAGCGCTTCGGCGAAGCGCAGCGCAGATTCCAGATTCAATGCCGCCTCCCGGCTCAGGCTCTCCCCCAGGCCGAACCGTTCTCCGCGGATGCTCAGGAGATATGTAGGCGGCGGTTCTTCACCGTTGATGTGCCGGTAGACTTCCAGCAGGGCTTGCGGGCTGACGGCGTGGCTGGTGTAGCTGTCGTCACGCTGGGGCGTTATCCGCTCGAACCGGAACGGCGGCGGGCAGCCGAAATGGGCGTCCACGAACAGCACCCGGTCCCGTCCGGCGAGGTCGAGCGCGTGCTCGATCTGGAGCTGGAAATCCTGCAGGAATTCGATACCCGCCCTCCGCGAGCTGGCCAGGCGTTCTTGCAGCGCCTCGAGGAACAGCGGCCCGAGCGCGTCGTCACCCCGGCTCGGGTTGCCGTAGCCGAACACCAGCAGTCCCGCCACCTCAGTGCAAAACCGTGCCGTCCGCCCGCCGGTGCAGGCGGTCAAGCATCCGGCCGCCGGCGTCCATGAGCTCGATGACCAGCGGCATCTTGCCCAGGGCGTGGGTGGCGCAGGACAGGCAGGGGTCGTAGGCGCGGATCGCGACTTCGATATGATTCAGCAGCCCTTCGGTGATCGTCCGGCCGTCGAGGTATTCGGCGGCCACCTGGCGGATCGATTCGTTCATCGCCTGGTTGTTGTGGGTGGTCGAGACGATCAGGTTGGCGCCGGTGACCAGGTCGTTTTCGTCGACCTGGTAATGGTGGAACAGGGTGCCGCGCGGCGCTTCGATCACGCCGATGCCTTCCGGCCGGCGCTCGCCGTGGACGACGAGGTCGGTGCCCAGCAGTTCCGGATCGTGCAGCAGTTCGCGGATGCTCTCGGCGCAGTGCAGGGTTTCGATCATCCGGGCCCAGTGGAAGGCCAGCGAGCCGTGTACGGGTCCGCCGCCACTCTGGGCCAGGAAGTCCTGCCGCGCTTCTTCGGCCAGGGGGGTGGGGATGAAGTCGCAATTGTTGATGCGGGCCAGGGGGCCGACCCGGTACCAGCCGTCGTCCTTGCCCAGCGCCTCGATATAGGGGAATTTCATGTAAGACCAGGAGCGCACCTCTTCGCGCAGGATGCAGGTGTAGCCCCGGTAGTCGAGATTGTCGAAGATCGTCCGGCCGGAGGCGTCTTTGGCCCGCAGCCCGCCGTGGTAGATTTCGAAAGCGCCGTCGTCGCGGATCAGCCCCATGAAATTGGAACGGATCAGGCCGAAGCGTTCATGATGCTCGCGATTGGCAAGGTAAATCCGGCGGATCAGCGCGAGTGCGTTGCGGCACCAGCCGAGGACCTGATCGATGTCCTGCAGCAGGATATCCCTTTCTTCCGCCGTCAGGGCCTTGTTCATCCCGCCGGGGATGGCGGCGCTGCCATGGATACGCTTGCCGGAAATCAGCCGGATCACCTCCTGGCCGTATTTGCGCATGCGGACGCCTTCCAAGCCCACGTCCGGATATTCTTTCAGCACCTCGAAGATGTTGCGGCGGCCTGCCGAGCTGTCGAAGCCGAACAGGAGGTCGGGCGTCGCCAGGTGGAAGAAATGCAGGGCATGCGACTGCAGGAACTGGCCGAAATGCATTAGCCTACGAAGCTTCTCCGCGGCCGGTGTGAGCCGGTCCACGCCGACGACCTGGTCGATGGCTTTCGCCGCGGCGAGGTGGTGGCTCACCGGGCAGATACCGCACAAGCGCTGGACCAGCACCGGCAGTTCCCAGTAAGGGCGGCCCTGGATGAAGCGTTCGAAGCCACGGAATTCGACGATGTGGAGCCGGGCCTGGCGGACGTGGTTGTCGTCGTCCAACAGGAGGGTCACCTTGCCGTGACCTTCGACGCGGGTCACCGGGTCGATGACTACGCGCTTCAGGTTCTCGGGGTGGTCGGCGGTCTCGAGATGGTCATACATCGTTCACACCTTCGCGCTTCGGGATGAGGCCCGATGATACCACCGGCAAGTGTGACACGATCGGGGGTCAGATGACCTTGGAATAGGCCCGTCGCTCCTGATCCTGGCGCAAGTGGCGGTCGAACGCCATAGCGATGTTGCGGATCAGGAGGCGCCCCTTGGGAGTGACCGTGAGCCGGTTCGGTCCCAGCTCCAGCAGTCCGTCTTCGGCCATCGGTTCGAGGTCGCCGAGTTCGGCGGTGAAGTAGCGGGCAAAGTCCACCCCATGCTGGCGGCCGAGGTGGGCGAAGTCCAGTTCGAACTGGCACATCAGGGCCTGGATCACGGCGCGCCGCAGCAGGTCGTCGTCATCGCATTCCAGCCCGCGCATGATGGGCAGCACGCCCTGGTCGAGCCGGGCGTAGTAGTCCTCCAAGGTGCGGAAGTTCTGACTGTAGGTCGGCCCGATCTTGCCGATGGCGGTGACACCCAGGGCGACCATGTCGCAATCGGCATGGGTAGAGTAGCCCTGGAAATTTCGCTGCAGCCGGCCTTCGCGCTGGGCCAGGTTCAGCTCGTTGTCCGTCTTGGCGAAATGATCCATGCCAATGTAGACATAGCCAGCGCCGGTCAGGTGGGCGATCGCATTTTGCAGGATTTCCAGCTTGCTGTCGGCGCTGGGCAGGTCTTCGTCGCGGATCTGGCGCTGCGGCTTGAACAGATGCGGCAGGTGGGCATAATTGTAGAGTGAAATCCGGTCCGGATCGGCGGTCAGGATGCGGTCGAGGGTGTGGCGGAAGCCGCTCACCGTCTGCTTGGGCAGGCCGTAGATCAGGTCGATGCTGACCGAGCAGAAACCTTCGGCGCGGGCGGCGTCGAGGACGCGCAGCGTTTCCGCCTCGCTCTGGATGCGGTTGACGGCCTTTTGCACCTCGGGGTCGAAGTCCTGCACCCCTAAGCTCATCCGGTTGAAGCCGATTTCGCGCAACAGGGCGATAGTGGCCTCGTCCACCTTGCGCGGGTCGATTTCGATCGAGTATTCGCCTTCGGCCAACTCGAAATGCTCGCGTGTGGCCTGCATCAGCCGGCGCATCTGTTCGTGGTTCAGGAAGGTCGGCGTGCCGCCGCCCCAGTGCAGTTGGCGTACTTCCCGATGCCGCCCCAGGTGCCTCGCCTGCAGTTCGATTTCCTTTTCCAGGTAGTCGATGTACTTGCCGGCGTGCTCGCGGTTGGCGGTCACGATCTTGTTGCAGGCGCAGTAGAAACAAACCGTCTGGCAGAAGGGGATGTGGAAGTACAGCGACAGCGGCGAAGGATTTGCCGCGGCGGCGCGCCAGTTCAGCCATTCCTCGTAGCGGGCGGCGTTGAAGCTCGGTACGAAGCGGTCGGCGGTCGGATAGGAGGTGTAGCGCGGGCCGCTGCGGTCATACTTGCGGATCAGCGCGGGATCCCATTCCACGCGCAGACCGGTGTTCTGGTCGTTCATCGGGGGTAGAATCTGGATAAATCGAAGTGGCGGGGAACGATGCGCCCGGGCTCCGGCCTTGTCAAGCCGCAACCACCGCGCAAGAGGGCATGGCGATGATACTCCTGGAAAAGACCGTCCACGACAGTGCGGCGTTCGCCAAGGCGCGATCCAAGGCGAACGAATACGTAAGCGATCCCGGCAAACTCTCGTCACTCTTGGACAGGGCCTCACGGAAGGCCGAGGCCAAGCAGGGGCCGTTGAGCGAGGTGCGGGATTCGCTCATGGCCTGTCTGCGGCTGCTCAGAGCCTGTGCCCAGAAGCGGTACTCTCTGCCCTGGCAGAGTCTCAGCCTGATCGTCGCCGCCGTGGTCTATTTCGTGATGCCGGTGGACTTGATCCCGGATTTCATTCTGAGCCTCGGTTTCACTGACGATGCCGTACTGCTGGCCTGGACATTTAGACAAGTGAAGTCCGATCTCGAAGATTTCCGCCGCTGGGAACAGGAACAGGCGGAGGCCGCGCCGGCGAGCGACGTGGCTGAGACTTCATGACGCAGGGCAGGCACGGTGTCCGCGTTGTCGCCGCCCTGGAAGCCGCCAAGGGCTTCGTCGTGCTCCTGGCCGGCTTCGGGGTGATCGGGCTGGTGCATCGCGGGTTGGAGCCCGTCGCCGACGAACTGGTGCGGCATACCCACCTCAACCTGGCCAGTCGCTATCCGCGGATTTTTCTCGATCTGCTGGAAAACCTGTCGGACCAGCGGCTGCGGGGGTTGGCCGCCCTGGCGTTCGGCTACGCCGCGCTGCGCTTCATCGAGGCCTATGGCTTGTGGCGCGAACGGCGCTGGGCCGAATGGTTCGGCGTGGCCTGCGGCGGCATCTACGTTCCTTTCGAGCTCTACGAACTGGCCGAAGGCGTGTCCTGGCTCAAACTCTCGACCCTAGCCATCAATCTGGCGGTGGTCGGTTACCTGGGCTATGCGCTGTGGCTGAGCAGGCGCTTGTCGCCTCAGCCGGTTGCGTCATCGCTTAAATAGACGCGTCCCTTCCAGCGGCTGCGCTCGCCGCGCCAGTAACGCAGTGCCGAACTCCAGGTCATGGCCAGATAAGCACCGGCGATGACCGGCATAAGCAGTCCCCATACCGGGCTTCTGTCATAGAAGCGCAGGATGGGTATATAAGTGCCCGCCATCAGCAGCACCGCCCAGCCGGCGGCGAACGTGACCCCGTATCCGTACCCCGATGCCAATAGGCCCGCCGGCGGCAGCCAGAACAGGATCAGCATGAGCAGCGTGCACACAGCCAGCAGCCAGGCCGAATAGCGCAATTGGGTGAAGGCGGTGCGGGCGACCATGTCCCACACGTCGGCAAGCGTGTCGTAGCGGCGCAGGCTCAGCACCGCCCGCGACAGTCCGAGCCAGGTTCTCGCGCCCGTTGCCTTCACCTTTTTCGCCAGGGTGCAGTCGTCGATGAGCGCGCCGTGGATCGCGGCAAACCCGCCGATCCGTTCCAGCAGCCGAGTTTCCAGCATGATGCAGCCGCCCGCCGCCGCGGCGAAGCGGCGGTCCGCTGAATTGGCCAGGGCGAAGGGGTACAGCATTTTGAAGAAATAAACGAAGGCCGGCATCAGCAGCCTTTCCCAGAAGTTCTCCATCCGCAGCGAGGCCATCAGGGATGCGAACTGAATGCCTTCGCTGCGCATCTTCTCCCGCAGCGCACCCAGGACGCCCGGTTGTAACAAGATGTCGGCATCCAGCAGCACGGTGTATGCGGTGCCGACCCGGGCCACGCCCTGCTCCAGCGCCCACAGCTTGCCGCTCCAGCCCGGCGGCAGCGACTCGTTCCGCAGGATGGTCAGGTCCAGGCCGGCAATGCCTTTCGCCGCCTCACCCGTGCCGTCCCTCGAGCCGTCGTCGACCAGCACCACGCGCAGACCACTGCCTTGATCCTTGATCGCCGCTAGCGTCTGCCCGATCACCTCGGCTTCGTCCCGCGCCGGGATCACCACCGTCACGTCGTGCAAATCGTAGCAATGCCCGCCGGATGCGGTTCGCAGCACTTCCCGGTTGAGCCAGGGGAGCCACGGCAGCGCCAGGACGAGGCTCCAGAGCGCAGCGGAAACGAAAACGAGCCCTCCGAAAATCGAATCTGCGGTATCCATGCGTTTCCAGTCGTTCGAGAAGCGCGGCAGTTTCCACGGATGCCGGAGGAAACGCAACTGACCTGAGCTCAAGTCACGTGGCGCAGCGTTTTCCGCAAACCGACCAGCGCCGTCCGCTGCCAGCCCTGCCGGTCGTAGAAGGCCAGCGCCGGTTCATTGGTCCGGTCCGCCAGGAGTTGCAGACGGGTGAGGCCGGAGTCGGCCGCCCAGCGCTCGATTTCGCCCAGCAGCCGCTGCCCGATGCCTTTCCCGCGGACCTCCTGCGCCACCACCATA
Organism: Methylococcus capsulatus; assembly: GCF_036864975.1. Lineage (NCBI taxonomy): Bacteria > Pseudomonadati > Pseudomonadota > Gammaproteobacteria > Methylococcales > Methylococcaceae > Methylococcus > Methylococcus capsulatus. Next base: position 1,257,225 of record NZ_CP104311.1, read on the forward strand.
TCTTCGACCAGCCCCACCCGGCCGCCTTCCGCCGTGGAAATCAGCGTCTGCACCGAACACATGCCGATCACCCGGCCCTCGCATTCCGCTACCAGCACCCGGTCCGCGTCGTTCCTGATCAACAGGGCGAGTCCCCGGCGCTGGCGGTCCGGATCGAAGGTGAAATCCGCCTCGATGGAGAACAGGACGCCGAGGAGTTCCACCATTGCTTCGACGTCACGCATCTCGGCGGGGCGGATCATGATGGCCATGGTTTTACCTGCAGTGAACTTGAGAAAATGGGACTCGAGCCGACCGGGGATGGGGCGTCCGACCGTGGCCGGCGGGAGCTCCGGCCGTATGGCCAAACCGCCAGGACGGACGGTTGGAATGACGCGGCCTCGAACCGAAACCTTAAAGGAGCCTCGCAAATGAACACAAGTGAACCCCGTGCGTCCGACGGAATGCTGGAAAAAATGATCTCGCACAAGCTGATAGATCTGTTCATCAGGGTTGGGCTGATAGGTTTTCTGGTCATTTATTGCTATCAGATATTCAAGCCATTTATCGGCTTGATGCTGTGGTCCGTCATACTGGCGGTGGCGTTTCATCCCATGCAGGTCTCGTTGGCCCGCAGAATGGGGGACAAGCAGGGCCGTGCCGCGACTGTCCTGGTACTAGTGATACTCCTGTGCGTGCTGATTCCCACTGCGCTTCTTGCCATATCCTTCGCGGATTCGGCGACCGACCTGGTACGGCAAGTCCGGGACGGCAGCCTCAAAGTGCCGGCTCCCCGCGCTTTTGTTGCGGAATGGCCTTTGCTGGGAGACAAACTGTACGCGCTTTGGTCGGCCGCATACGATGATGTCGGTGCCGTGGCCGCGAAATTCGAGCCCAAGATTCGCACCGTCACCAAAGAGATATTGGGTTACGCGGCCAGTGCAGGCTCCGCGGTATTGAAGTTCCTGGTTTCCCTGGTGCTTGCGGGCGTCTGGATGGCCTATGCCTCGTCCGGCCACGCGGCGGCTAGAGCCATCGCCAACCGGATGGCGGGTCCCGAGCAAGGGGATGCCCTGGTCAGGCTTTCGACGACGACCATTCGCGCCGTGGCGCAAGGCGTGATTGGCATCGCCTGCATTCAGGCGCTGTTGCTGGGTGCCGGCTTTATCCTGGTCGGCGTTCCAGCCGCGGGGATTCTGGCATTATTGGTTTTGCTGCTGGGTATCATGCAAGTTCCCGCCCTTTTGATATCGCTGCCGACGGTCATTTATGTCTTCATGACCAACGACTCCACAATCATGGCGATAATGTTTGCCATCTATACAATCGTTGCCGGTTCTGTCGATAACATACTCAAGCCCTTCATGCTGGGGCGGGGCGTGGACGCCCCGATGCCGGTGATTCTGCTGGGCGCCCTCGGCGGCATGGCGACCGGCGGCATCATCGGTCTGTTTCTGGGGTCCGTCATGCTGGCGTTGGGGTATCAGTTATTCATGGCCTGGGTGTATAACGATAGCGAGCAAGAAAGCGTCGGGGCGACATGCAGGCAGGAGTCTCGGGATTCCTCCGTGGAGTAGTGCCTGACGCTATCAATCCAGCCTCCCTCTTCCCAGGAATTCGCCGATGAGCCGGCCGATCTCATCCCTCGGGACACGCCCAGCGCTTCCAGAAAAGCGCCGATCGGAACCAGTTTCCGCTCATGCAGCATCTGGTCGATCTTGTAGAAACGTTCGGTGCGGTTCATCTCACTGACGAATTGGATTTCAATGGGTGCGCGTATTCGGGGTGTAGACGCGATGCGCCCTGTTTTTTGTTCCGGTTACCGCGGTTTTCCACATCCTCCCGGCCATCCAAGCTTGCCTCACTTGTTGAACGGCGTTGGTGCATAAATTAACCAAAGGCAACATATTTCCCTCACCCCAGCTTTCGTCAGGGGGGAACGCGCCCAACCCGCATTGAAATCGGCATGCCGAGGTAGGTCATGACATTCATCGCGGCGATCCGCACATGAACCTCGGTCACTTGGGTTTCGAACAGGCGGGAGGCCAGGCTGCCATCGAACAGTTGCTTGAAGCGGTCCATGGCATTTTCCGCGAGGCTGCGGCAGTGAGGGCCCGTCGCTTTCTTCCACGCCGCCATGCCTTGCTCAGCGATTTGCCGCAGCGCGTCGTTCCGCGGATGACCGTCTTCCCAGGGAACAGCATTATCGCACGGCGGCACAACCAACCGGGCCTCCCGCGAGACGGCAACCTCCTAGGCACTGCAGGTGTCATAAGCGCCATCGCCGTCGATCTGTTCAATCGGGCCTTCGACTTGCTCCACCAAGCCTTCGAACACCTCGCCATCCGCCCACTCGACCGGGGTGACCTCCACGCCGATCACGTCCTTGGCGTTGCCATCCACCGCCAAATGAACCTTGCGCCAGGTCCGGCGCTGGCCTGCACCATGCTGGCGGACTTTCCACTCGCCTTCGCCGTCGATTTTCAGCCCCGTCGAATCCACCACCAGATGCACCGGCCCCGGCCGTTCCCGCCGCGGCATGGCCCCCTCCAGGCGCTTCGCGCGCCGCGACATTGGGGTATGATTCGGGACCGGCAATGCCACGCCCATCAGGCGCATCAGCGAACCCGCCAGACCTTCCACCGCGCGGTAAGGCAATCCAAACACCGCCTTGAGCATCAGCAAGGTTTGAATCGCTGTATCCGCGTATTTCAACGGCTTCCCCCGGTTGCCGGTCGCTTTCCCGTGCCAGTGACGACGCAAGAAGTCTTCCTCGAACCCCACCGTCATATCGCCTCGCCGCACCAGCGTACGGTCGTCATCCGGCCAGTTCGTCACCCGGTATTTATCTTCGGCTTTGCCCGCTTGGCTCTTCGATAACCCCGGCTTCGACACGCGCTACTCTCTCTTCAGTCTGGATGGACCACATAGAATGACGCGTCCAGCCGATTTATTCACCAACGCCCTGCTCTTCGCTCTCGACCTCCTCCTCACTCAGCGCCTGTGCGGCGCTGGTAGCGTTCTTGCTCCGTGTCACCGAAGCGGTCACTGGGATGCCGGTGCAATAATCCAGAATGACGCCATCGTCGCAAATCGTGTGGATCACGAAAGCCTTGGAAGAAAACTTCTTGTCGTAGGGGAAGCAGTAGCTCAGGCCGTATATCGGCTTGTCGACGATCGACGCGCACAGCATCGGGCCGTTCTTCACCGCCCAGAGCCGTTTTCCCGATTTGGCATCATAGCCGCTGTATTCGCCGTCGCCATCGTTCTGGTCGATGACGACCACGTCCGTGTAGGTCGAGGTGTTCAGGCGGTAGGTCAGGGCGAATGTGGCGATGGCCTTGTCGGCGCCGGATGCGCCGAAGCTGGCCAGGGCGGCGGTGAGGAGCAGGGTGGTTCGTTTCATGGTCGTGGGTTTCCGTGTGTCCGAAGAAAGTGAAAGCGCGGTTGCCGACCGGACTCATCTCCAGACCGGGTTGCGCCGAGTCACACGATACGGGCCGTAGTGGCTCAAATAGTGAGTTACCCATCCCGGAAGTACGAACTTGAGATATCCTTACGTGCTTGAAAAAGGCCCCAGCCGTCTTGAAATCCCGTTCCAGGGCTGCCATGTGAGCCGAGCTGCAAGCCAAGCGCTGCCTCCTTCGCTTCGGCCGGTGCCGGGGTCGGGGCCATACATTCTCATTCCTTCCTCTCGGTAAGCATTTTGATCTCTACAGCCAATGTCACGATGCAGTTCGGCGTCAAGCCGCTGTTCGAAAACGTCTCCGTCAAGTTCGGCGAGGGCAACCGCTATGGCCTGATCGGGGCCAACGGCTGCGGCAAGTCGACCTTCATGAAAATCCTCGGCGGCGATCTGGAGCCGACCGCCGGCAATGTTTCGGTGGAACCCAACGTGCGCTTGGGCAAGCTGCGCCAGGATCAGTTCGCCTACGAGGACCGGCGGGTGCTGGATGTGGTGATGATGGGGCATACCGAGATGTGGGCGGCGATGTCCGAGCGCGACGCGATTTACGCCAATCCGGACGCGAGCGAGGACGACTACATGCGGGCGGCGGAGCTGGAAGCCGCCTTTGCCGAATATGACGGCTATACGGCGGAAGCCCGTGCCGGCGAACTGCTGTTGGGTGTGGGCATTCCGCTGGCGCAGCACAACGGGCCGATGAGCGCCGTGGCCCCGGGCTGGAAGCTGCGCGTGCTGCTGGCCCAGGCGCTGTTTTCCAATCCCGACGTCCTGCTGCTGGACGAGCCGACCAACAATCTGGATATCAACACCATCCGCTGGTTGGAAAACGTGCTGAACGAGCGGACCAGCACGATGATCATCATTTCCCACGACCGCCATTTCCTCAACAGCGTCTGTACGCACATGGCGGACATGGATTACGGCGAGCTGCGGGTGTATCCGGGCAATTACGACGACTACATGGTTGCTTCGACCCAGGCCAGGGAGCGCCTGCTGGCCGACAACGCCAAGAAGAAAGCCCAGATCGCAGAACTCCAGTCCTTCGTCAGCCGCTTTTCGGCCAATGCCTCCAAGGCCAAGCAGGCCACTTCCCGTGCCAAGCAGATCGAGAAGATCAAGCTGGAGGACATCAAGCCTTCGAGCCGGGTCAACCCGTTCATCCGTTTCAACCAGGACAAGAAGCTGTACCGGCTGGCACTGGAGGCGAAAGGTCTGAGTCAGGGCTATGGCGGCGATCCGCTGTTCAGCGGTCTGGATCTGATGGTCGAGGTGGGCGAAAGGGTGGCGGTGATCGGCCCCAACGGCATCGGCAAGACCACTCTACTGCGCACGCTGGTGGGTGAGATGACTCCGACGGAGGGGGCGGTGAAATGGTCGGAGAACGTCAACCTCGGCTATTTCGCCCAGGATCATGCCGCCGATTTCGCCGAGGACATGAATCTGTTCGACTGGATGTCGCGGTGGAAGCGGGAGGGCGATGACGAGCAGACGGTACGCGGCACACTCGGACGGCTGCTGTTCTCGGCGGACGAAATCAAGAAATCGGTCAAGGTGCTGTCGGGCGGCGAGCAGGGCCGCATGCTGTTCGGGAAGCTGATACTGCGCCAGCCCAACGTCATGGTGCTGGACGAGCCGACCAATCATCTGGACATGGAATCCATCGAGTCGCTCAACACCGCGCTGGAACACTACCCCGGCACCCTGATCTTCGTCAGCCACGACCGCGAGTTCGTCTCCTCCCTGGCAACCCGTATCATCGAGCTGACGCCGCAGGGTGTGGTCAATTACAGCGGCACCTACGACGAGTACCTGCAGTCGCAGGGCCTGGAATAGGCCAGGGTCCGGTGGAGCGGCTGATCGTCAACGCCCAGGTTTCGATCCCGCTGGCGGAGATCGAAATCGGTTTCGTCCGCTCTGGGGGCGCCGGCGGGCAGAACGTCAACAAGCTGGCTACCGCGGCGCACCTGCGCTTCGACATCGCCGCCTCCTCCCTGCCGGAAACCTGCAAGACGCGGTTGCTGGATCATCGCGACCGGCGGATTTCCGCCGAAGGGGTCATAATCATCAAGGCTCAGCGCTTCCGTACCCAGGAGAAGAATCGGGAGGACGCGCTCGCCCGGCTGCGCGGGCTGATCCTGCAAGCGCTGGCGCAGCGCAAGCCAAGGAAGCCGACCCGGCCGTCGCTGGCGGCGAAGAAGAAGCGCCTGGACGAAAAATCCAGGCACGGCGAGATCAAGAGATTGCGGGGGGCGATCAGCGATTAGCGCCGGTTCCCGAAGGGGAGTTCCCGCGAGTTTTTTGTTATCGCATTGAAGAGAAAACGCCATGACCTTGGCTGAGACGATTTATCGGCGCACGTTGAATCTGCCGGAGCATGCCGCTCGCGAGGTGCTCGATTTCGTCGAGTTTCTTGAGGTTCGCTACGGTGTGTCCGGTAACGCTCCGCTTCCGAGCGATACCGAAAACTGGCTTGAGCGGGTATGGGGTACCTGCCCCGAGTTTCCCGAGCGGCCGGCGCAACCGCCTCTCGATGAGGTGGAAGTCTTATGACGCAATGTTATCTTTTGGATACAAACGTTTGCATCGCTCTCGAACGCGGCCGTCATGCCATCTTGAGGCAAAGGGTTGCTGCGCGTCCTCTTGGCCAGATGTGCATCTGCGAAGTCGTGTGGGCCGAGTTGTTGCTGGCTGCCGAGCTTTCGGGCGATTACGGGCGGGCCCGTAGCCGGATCGAGGAGTTCAGGCATCTCGCCAGCTATCCCTTCGATCGTCGGGCTGCCGAGTGCCATGCGGGAATCAGGGCCTTGCTTCAGAAAGAGGGCCGGACCATCGGTGCCAACGACTTGTTGATCGCCGCCATTGTACTCGCGAATGACCTCATCCTCGTCACTCACAACACGAGGGAATTCAGCCGGGTACCGGGCCTCAGATTGGAAGACTGGCTGATATGAATGTGTGGACTGCCGAAGGGTTCCAACCTCGGGCCAAAGGCGAGCCTTTTCATTGGGCGGGCAGAGGCGATGCCGGCGGCGTCGGCATTTCAGCACCGAAGGCCGGAGTAAACCGCTCTTTCAACTCGCCGTATTCGCCGTAGATCAGTAATGCCTTGAGCCCTTCCCGTTCAGCGGTGGTGTAGCCCTTTTGCTCGCCCAGGCAAAGCAACGCGGTGGACCATGCGTCGGCCCAGGTGGGATCGGCATGCAACAGGGTGACCGACAGCAGGTGGTGGGTCACCGGGCGGCCGGTTTTCGGGTCGAGGATATGCGAGTAGGTCTTGTCACCTTCCTGGAAGAAATTGCGGTAAGTGCCTGAGGTCATGATGGCGGTTCCCTCCGTCTGGTGGATATCCAATATCCGTTCGACTTCGCGGGTGTAGGGGGTCGGCTTTTCCACGGCGACGCGCCAGGGTTTGCCGTTGGCCTTGCGACCCTTGACTTTCATTTCGCCGCCGATTTCGACCAGGTAATTTTCAATTCCCTTCGTTTCCAGCAGGCCGGCCACGCGACTGACGGTGTAGCCTTGGGCGATGGAGGAAAGATCGATGCGCAGGGCCGGGTCTTTCTTGCGCAAACGCCGGCCGGGAGCGTCCACTTCCAACTTATCCATGCCGATGTGCGGCAGCACCGCGGCGATTTCGTCATCGGTCGGTACGCGGTTCTGATGGCGCGAGAAGCCCCACAGGTCGAACAGGGGTTTGATCGTCAGGTCGTAACAGCCGTCGGTCTTGTCATGCACCTGTCGGGCGATGTCGACCAATTCGGCGATTTCCGGCGAGACGGTCAGCCAGTCGGTCGTGGCTTCGCGATTGAGCCTGGAGATTTCGGAGTCTTCCCGGTAGTTCGACAGCTTGAGGTCGATGTCGTTGTAAACGGCATCCACGGCCTGCTTCAATGCCGCTTGATCCAGCGGCAGGCCGTCGAGCACCATCTTGATGTGGTAAGTGGTTCCCTGCACATCGCCCGAGAGCAGGGTTTCGTTTTCTCCGGACTGGCAGGCGGTCAATGCGGCGCCGAGTACCAATCCGCCACAAAGGCGCAGAATCGGAAGCATCAGGTTATCTCTTTGCGGCAGCGTAGCGGCCGAGCCGTGCGCTTGCGTGGGAAAAGGACAGGCTAGCGGGTATCATATGCGGCCTTTGGCGGGTTGCGACTTTGTTCAGTGCGGATTGGCTGCGGTTTGGGCCGGCGTGCTGGGCCGAAGTCCGTGCGGGCGCAGAAGGCCCAGCGCATACCCCAGCAGCAGTGCCAGGAACAGCGCAATCGACAGGCCGATGCGCACGGTCAGGGCGCGCACGGTTCTGGGTGAACGGCGGTCGCCGTCCTTGACCAGATAGAACAAGGCGGAACCCAGGCTGGCGATGATCACGACCAGGACCAGCACGATGAGGATTTTAGGCAGCATGTTCGGATTCCAGGGCGGCGGATGCGGAACACCGGCCACGGTTGGGAAATGAGCCATTATAGCTTCAAACCCACGGGGATTGCGGTCATCGGGATCGCGCTGGCGCTGCCTCTGTTCTGCGCCCTCGGGGTCTGGCAGCTCAACCGGGCCGCCGAGAAGCGGGCGCTGCAGGTGCAGTTGGCCAGCCAGTCGGCCGAGCCTTTGCTGCGACTGGAGCAATCCGAGGCCGAGCCGCCACGCTATCGGCGGGTGGTGGTGAAGGGGGAATACGATGCCGGGCATCAGTTCCTGCTGGACAACCAGATTCACGGCGGCAAGGCCGGTTATCATGTCCTCACTCCGCTCCGGCTCGCGGGTTCGGACGTGGGGGTGCTGGTCAATCGCGGTTGGATTCCCGCAGGTGCCGACCGCCGGCGGCTGCCCGATCTGCCGATCCGGATGTCCACCGTCGAGCTGACCGCCTTGGTGGAGCGTTTCCCCGTCGTGGGTTTGAAGCTGAAGGGTGCGGAAATCCCGGCGCCAGGCTGGCCGGCGATGGTACAGGTTCTGGAGCGGGAAGCGCTGGAGCAGCGCCTCGGTTACCGCCTGCTGCCTTACCAGTTGCTGCTGGATGCAGGGGAGGCCGAAGGTTACCTGCGCGATTGGAAGCCGGCCAACGTCGATCCGGGCCAGAGCACGGGCTACGCTATCCAGTGGTTTTCCTTCGCCGCCATCGCCTTGGGACTGTTTCTACGCCATGGATTCAAGGCAGGTGCGGTGCGGGGTCCGAATGCTTCTCCATGATCTCATGAATCGTCTCACAACCATGGCACTCACTTCGACTCAGCGGCGCAATCAGCGCACCATCATCATCATCGCCATGATCTGCATCGTGCCGTTCGTCGTGGCCTGGTATCTGGCCCGCCATCCGCAGTGGGTGATGGGTGATCTGGGCAACGTCGGGCACCTCGTCACCCCCGTCGTCCCGTTGAACTACAGCGAACTGCTGGCGGCTCCGGTTACGTCTTCCGAATCGATGGCGCAGCTCAAGGGCCGCTGGATCGTTGTGAGTGTCGCCGCTGGCCCGTGCGCCGAAGTCTGCCGCCAGAACCTGTACAAGACCCGGCAGATGCGGCTGATGCTGAACAAGGAAATTCCGCGTGTGCGCCGTCTTCTCCTACTGACCGATCCGGGGGCTGCTGGGGCGCTGGCCGACTGGCTGCAGCAGGACGAATTCCTGGCAGTGGCCGGACTCGCGCCTGCCCTGCGGGAAAAGCTGGAAAAAGCGGCAGGCGGGCCGTTGCAGCCGGGGCAGATCCTCCTGCTCGATCCGCTCGGCAACCTTATGATGTATTACGATGCGGATTTCGATCCTTACGGCGTGCTGAAGGATCTCAAGCATCTGCTCCGCGCCTCCCGGATCGGCTGAAGCCGGATGGCCCATAACTGACAACAACATGCCATGTTCAGGAAGCTCACTTTTCTCGGTCTGATCCTCCTCTTGGGTGCGCTGCTCATCGGCGCCTTCCTCCGTATCGCCGACGCCGGACTCGGCTGTCCGGCCTGGCCCGGCTGCTACGGTGCGCCCGTCGTGGACGAGCAGTCCACCGCGATGATGGCGGCGGTCGGGGGTAAGGCGCTGAAATGGCTGTGGCTGGGCCGGGTTCACCGGTATCTCGGCGGGGCGTTCGGCCTATTGGTGTTGATCCTGATCGCCATGGCCTGGCGGCTGCCGGCGCACCGCGGCAGGGCGGCGTCTTTGTTGACAGTGCTGCTGTTCCTGGTGGGAGTACAGGCCGGACTGGGGCTGTGGGGACACTATGCCACGCTGATGCCGCTGGTTTCCGCCGCCCACCTGTTCAGCGGATTCCTGACCCTTGGCTGCGCTTACTGGCTGTATCTGTGCGTCGAGCCGAGGGTGGACGAGAGGGCGGTGCGGGGAGTTGCCGGTTTGCGCATCGTGGCCCGTCTGGGTCTGGTGCTGCTATTGGCCCAGATTGCCTTGGGCGGCTGGACCGAGGCCCAGCGCGCCGGCCTCGCCTGTCCCGACTTCCCTACCTGTCTGGGTCAGCCCTGGCCGGAGGTGGATTGGCGGCGCGGCTTCACGCTCTGGCCGAATATTGCCGCCGACTATCCGGGCGGGATATTGCCTGTCGAGGCACGGGCGGCCATCCATTTCGCGCACCGGCTCGGCGCCGTGGTGGTGTTCCTCGTGCTGAGCGTGTTGGCCATGGGGGCCAGTTCCAACCGCAATGCGGCGCCGATCAGCAAACCGGCGGTACTGCTGAGCTTCCTGCTGCTGCTCCAGATTGGTCTCGGTATCTTGAGCGTCCTCCTGCGGCTGCCGGTGGCGGTCGCCGTCGCCCACCAGGCCGTGGCGGCGCTGCTGCTGCTCAACCTGGTGCATATCAATGTCTACCTGCGCCGCAGCCGGCTGGAAGCCGCCGCTGTTCCCGCAGCGGTGCCGCCGTGTCCTCCGGTCGTGGCGGTACCACCGCCGCCTGCGCCGGAGACCCTGTTCGAGCGCCTGCGCGGCCAGCTCAGCAAGACCCGCAGCGGCCTGACCGGTTTGCTGGCTACCCTGGGCCGGGGACGTATCGACCGCGCGTTGCTGGATGAGATCGAAGAGCAGTTGCTGATGGCCGACGTCGGCGTCAACGTGACACGGGAAATCGTCGCCGATCTGGCCGAAGGACTGGAGAAGCAGGAGCCGGTCGACGGCGAAACCCTACGCAACCGTCTGCGTGGCCGTCTGCTCGACATCGTTCGCCCTTGCAGCGTACCGCTGGTCATTCCACCGGAGGTCCGGCCCTTCGTCATCCTGGTGGTGGGGGTCAACGGCGTGGGGAAGACCACGACCATCGGCAAACTCGCCAAACGGTTGCAGAACGAGGGCCACAGCGTCATGCTGGCCGCCGGGGACACTTTCCGCGCCGCCGCGGTTGAGCAGATCCAGACCTGGGGAGAACGCAACAAGATCGCGGTGATCGCCCAGCACAGCGGAGCCGATTCGGCTTCGGTGATCTACGACGCCGTGGAGGCCGCCAAAGCGCGCGGGGTGGATGTTCTGATCGCCGATACCGCAGGCCGGCTGCACACCAAGTCGAATCTGATGGAAGAGCTGAGCAAGATCAAGCGTATCATCGGACGTCTCGACGAAACCGCACCGCACGAAGTGTTGCTGGTGCTGGACGCCGGCACCGGCCAGAACGCACTGTCCCAGGCCAAATTGTTCAACGAGGCGGTCGGCCTGACGGGCTTGGCGTTGACTAAGCTGGATGGCACCGCCAAGGGCGGGGTGATCTTCGCATTGGCACGCCAGTTCGGCATTCCCATACGTTTCATCGGCATCGGGGAGGGCATTGACGATCTGCGCGACTTCGACGCCGTCCAGTTCATCGATGCTCTGTTCGCCGAGGATGGGACGAGCGGGACCGCCCGCCTGCATTGAGCCCGTGCTGGAATTCAAAGAGGTTTACAAGCGCTATCCCGAGTTCGGCGAAGCCCTGCACAATGTCAGCTTCCACATCGGGCGCGGCGAGTGGGTGTTCCTGACCGGGCCTTCAGGGGCCGGCAAGAGCACCTTGTTCAAGCTGGTCGCCGTGATCGAGCGGGCCACGCGCGGCCAGATCGTGCTGGACGGCCGGAACATCACCCGCGCCTCCAATCGGGAGATCCCTCATATTCGGCGCAAGCTCGGCCTGATCTTTCAGGATTACAAGCTGCTGTACGATCGCTCCGTGTTCGACAACGTGGCTCTGCCGCTGGTCATCGCCGGGTTCAATCCAGGCGAGGTCAGCCGTCGGGTGCGTGCGGCGCTTGGCAAGGTAGGGCTTTTGTCCAAAGAGAAGCGGTTGCCGCAAACCCTCTCCGGGGGAGAGCAGCAGCGCGTCGGCATCGCCCGGGCGATCGTCCACAAGCCGGACTTCATCCTCGCCGACGAGCCCACCGGGAACCTCGATCCGGAGGCTGCGCGGGAGGTCATGGACATCTTCCGCGATTTCAACGGTCTCGGCGTCACCCTGCTCATCGCCAGCCACGACGAGCAGTTGATCTCTCGGTGTGGGGGGCGGATCCTGCGCCTTCAGCGCGGAAGTCTGGCGGAGGTGAACGCATGAAACGGCAGCGCCGGCGTGCTCAGCGGGAGGGCGGCGCGTCTGCTGCCCGGCGGCGCGGCGGTCCGAGCCCGGTCGACCGGCTGCAGAGCTACCTGGTTTCGCATCTGCAGACCGCGAAAGAGGCGCTGCGGCGCATGCGGCGTACGCCTTTCGCCATGGCGCTCACGCTCCTGGTCATCGCCGCCACGCTGGCGCTGCCCACCAGTTTCCACGTGCTGGTGAAGAACCTCCGCATGCTCGGCGGGGACCTGGAGGCAACCAACGAGATTTCCCTTTTCCTCAAGCCGGATCTGTCCAACGATGTCGGGCGCAGGTTGGCGGAGCGTTTGAAAAGCCATGTCCAGATCGCTGAGACGCGGCTCGTCACCAAGGAGGCCGGAATCGAACAATTGAAAACCTACAGTGGATTCGGCGAAGCCTTGTCCGCTTTGAACTTCAACCCGCTGCCGGTGGTGATCGGCATACGTCCGAAGGACTCGCTGACCCAGCCCGGGCAGGTCGAACGCCTCGTGGCCGAACTCAAAGCCCTGCCCGAAGTCGACCTGGTGCAGAGTGACATTCAGTGGATGCACCGTCTCCATGCCCTGCTCCAGGTCGCCGAGCGCAGTTTCGGCGTTCTCGGGGCGCTGCTGGCGGCGGCGGTGGTATTCATCATCGGTAACACCATCCGTCTGGAACTTTACGGCCGCCGCGAGGAAATCGTCGTGCAGAAGCTGCTCGGCGCGACCGACCGATTCATCCGCCGGCCGTTTCTCTACACTGGTTTCTGGTACGGATTTCTCGGCAGCATCGGCGCCTGGATCGTCGTCGGCGTGATGCTGCTGATCGTGCGGGCGCCCATCCACCAGCTCAATGTCCTTTACGGCAGTGATTTTGCCCTGGCCTTTCTCGGTTTCCAGGAGACCGCGGCGTTGATCGGCATCGCCTGTTTCTTAGGGATAGCCGGGGCATTCGTCGTGCTCATCCGCCATTTGCAGGACGTGCGGCCCGACTGAGCGGCAGGCTGAGTACTTGCCGAAGTCGGGAACTTGCGCTAGTTTTAGCACTCAAATGGGGCGAGTGCTAAAACCCATCACCATCACAACAGGGCATTCCATGACTTACGAATTGACTCTCCCGACCCATTTGCCGCTGGGCTCCATCGACGATTATTTCGCTGCAGTGAATCGTCTGCCACGGCTGGATGCCGACGAGGAGCGGGAACTGGCCATCCGCTTCCGTGATGAGCAGGACCTGGAGGCAGCCCGGCGCCTGGTGCTGGCCAATCTGCGTTTCGTGGCCTACATCGCGCGGGGTTATCTCGGCTACGGCCTGCCGCTGGCGGATCTGATCCAGGAGGGTAACGTCGGCCTGATGAAGGCCGTTAAGCGCTATGACCCGGACGTGGGCGTGCGGCTGGTTTCGTTCGCGGTCCACTGGATCCGCGCTGAGATTCATGAATTCATCATCCAAAACTGGCGCATCGTCAAGATTGCGACCACCAAAGCACAGCGCAAGCTGTTCTTCAATCTGCGCAAGATGAAGAACCGGCTGGGCTGGCTTACCCCCGAGGAAGCCTCGGCGGTGGCGGCAGAGTTGGGCGTGGATGTCGATGATGTCTACAAGATGGAAAACCGGCTGAACAACCCGGACATGGCGCTCGAAGCGCACGGTGAGGATGACGGCGACGACCGCGAGAGCCATGCGCCCATCCATTATCTTCAGCAGGAAGGAGGCGACCCGGCGCTGCTCATCGAGCACAGCGAATGGGAAAATCGCCAGCAGGAAAAACTGCAGGAAGCCATCGGCCAGCTCGACGACCGTAGCCGCGACATCGTGGCCAGCCGCTGGCTCAGTGAAGACAAGCTGACGCTGCACGATCTGGCGGCGCGCTACAACGTCTCCGCCGAGCGTATCCGCCAACTCGAGAGCAGCGCGATGAAGAAGCTGCGGAACGCCCTCGCCGACGCTGCTTGATTTTCAAAAGGCTGACTGGGCCAGCCCGCCCTGGATTCGATCCGGGAGCGCCTACCGGGGTCGCCTGTCTGCTCAGGCCAAGCCCAGCGCTTTCCAGATTTCGAGGCAGGCCTCGGCCCGATTCAGCGTGTAAAAATGCAGGCCAGGAGCCCCCTGTTCCAGCAGTCGCCGGCACAGTTCCGTCACCACCTCCAAGCCGAAGGCCCGGATCGCTTTGCGATCGTCGCCGTAGGCTTCCAGCCGTTTGCGGATCCAGCGTGGAATATCTGCGCCGCAGAGGTCGGAAAACCGCGCCAATTGGGAATAATTGGTGATCGGCATGATGCCTGGCACGATCGGAATACCGATGCCGAGCCGTTCGCAGTCGTCGACGAACCGGAAATAGGCTTCCGGATTGTAGAAATACTGGGTGATGGCGCTGTCGGCGCCGGCTTCCACCTTGCGCTTGAAATTCTTCAGGTCGCTCTCGGCGCTGGCTGCCTGCGGGTGGACTTCCGGGTAGCAGGCCACTTCGATGTGGAAATGATTCCCCGTTTCGGCGCGGATGAATTCCACCAGTTCATTGGCGTGCCGGAATTCGCCCGCCGACAGCATGCCGGAGGGCGTGTCTCCCCGCAGTGCCACGATGTGGCGGATTCCGTGCGAGCGGTAGGCTTCTAGGATTTCGCGGATGCTCTGGCGGGTAGAGGCGATGCAGGACAGGTGTGGCGCACACTCGATGCCAGTGGTGTGCTGAATCTCCAGCGCCGTTTCGAAAGTCTTCTCACGTGTCGAGCCGCCGGCGCCGAAGGTCACGGAGCAGAACCGCGGCTTGAGCGGCGCGAGCATATTGAGCGTGCGGCGCAGGTTCTCCGCCGCATCTTGGGTTTTTGGCGGAAAGAATTCGAAGCTGAGTTCCCGTGGATATTTCAGTTGAGTCTTCATTGCACTCCCTCTCACCCCGGCCCTCTCCCAGGGGAGAGAGTGAGCAAGATTGCTGCGGCTTTCATGTTGAAGAAAAACGAAATCCTGCACGAGGCAGGCCGTCGGATGGGGCAGGCTCGAAAGGCCGGCCTCCGGAGCCGGGGAGGCTCCGGAGGCAAGGCCATTGCCTCGTCAGTAACGATAATGGTCCGGCTTGTAGGGGCCTTCCACCGGCACGCCGATATAGGCGGCCTGTTCCGGACTCAGCACCGTCAGCGCCGCCCCGATCTTCTTCAGATGCAGCCGTGCCACCTTCTCGTCCAGATGCTTGGGTAATACATACACTTCGTTCCTGTATTTCCCGCCATGACAGAACAGTTCGATTTGGGCCAGCGTCTGGTTGGTGAAGGAGTTGGACATCACGAAGGACGGATGTCCTGTAGCGCAGCCGAGGTTCACCAGCCGGCCCTCCGCCAGCAAGATGATGCGGCGGCCTGAGGGGAAGATGATGTGATCCACCTGTGGCTTGATGTTCTCCCAGGTGTACTGCTTCAGGCTCGCGACCTCGATTTCTGAGTCGAAGTGGCCGATGTTACAGACGATGGCCTGGTCCTTCATTTTCACCATGTGGTCGTGGGTGATAACGCCCACGTTGCCCGTGGCGGTGACGAAGATGTCGGCCTTGTCGCAGGCATCGTCCATGGTCACGACCCGATAGCCTTCCATCGCCGCCTGCAGAGCGCAGATCGGATCGATCTCGGTGATCCATACGGTGGCGCCGAGGCCGCGCAGGGACTGGGCGCAACCCTTGCCCACGTCGCCGTAGCCCAGCACCACGGCGATCTTGCCGGCGATCATCACGTCGGTGGCGCGCTTGATGCCATCCACCAGAGATTCGCGGCAACCGTACAGGTTGTCGAACTTGGACTTGGTTACCGAGTCATTGACGTTGATAGCCGGGAACGGCAGGCGTCCCTTGGCCTGCATCTCATACAGGCGATGTACGCCCGTGGTGGTTTCTTCGGTGACCCCCTTGATGCCTACCTGGATCTTGGAGTACCAGCCCGGCTTGGCTGCCAGCCTCTTCCTGATGGCGGCGAACAGCACCTGTTCCTCCTCGCAGGTCGGGTTGGCGATGAGCGAGGCATCTTGCTCGGCGCGGGCGCCCAAGGTCACCAGCAGGGTGGCGTCGCCGCCGTCGTCCAGAATCATGTTGGGTCCCACGTCGCCCGGCCATTCCAGGATACGGTGGGTGTATTCCCAGTACTCTTCCAGGCTCTCGCCTTTGTAAGCGAACACGGGGATGCCTTCGGCGGCGATCGCGGCGGCGGCATGGTCCTGAGTCGAGAAGATGTTGCAGGAGGCCCAGCGGACCTCCGCGCCCAGCGCGACCAGGGTCTCGATCAGCACCGCGGTCTGGATGGTCATGTGGAGGGAGCCGGCGATGCGGGCGCCCTTGAGCGGCTGGGTGGCCCGGTATTCCTCGCGGATCGCCATGAGGCCCGGCATTTCAGTCTCAGCGATGGCGATTTCCTTGCGGCCCCAACCGGCCAGGGAGAGATCGGCGACCTTATAGTCGTCGAATGCGGCGTTGGCTACAGCGTTCATATCAATAAATACCTCTTCATCAGTTCTCCACCGGCGCTACGGCTCTGATTACCCGTCGGCCGCCGCGGCCGGTGGAGATAAACAGAGCGCCGTTGGGAAACCGATTGTCCCTGCCGAGCCTGGCGGCCTCTCGCTGGGCCGTCGCAGCGCTCCTCGGCGCGGACAATGCCGCCGAAAGCCGGCGGCTCAAATCTTTGGATCTGAATCAGGCGATCGGCAGGCCGGCCGCCTCGCGCAGCAGTTCGGCTTTGTCCGTCCGTTCCCAGGTAAAAGTGCCTTCGGTGCGGCCGAAGTGGCCGTAGGCGGCGGTCGGACGGTAGATCGGCCGTAACAGGTCCAGCATGGTGATCAGGCCCTTCGGACGCAGGTCGAAGTGTTCGCGCACCAGTTTGACCAGCGTCTCCTCGGCAATTCTGCCGGTGCCGAAGGTCTCGATGCTGATCGAGGTCGGTTCGGCCACGCCGATGGCATAAGACACCTGGATCTCGCAGCGGTCGGCCAGGCCGGCGGCCACGATGTTCTTGGCGACGTAGCGGCCCATGTAGGCGGCGGAACGGTCGACCTTGGACGGATCCTTCCCGCTGAAGGCGCCGCCGCCGTGGCGGGCCATGCCGCCATAGGTGTCGACGATGATCTTGCGTCCGGTCAGGCCGCAGTCGCCTACGGGGCCGCCGATGACGAAGCTGCCGGTCGGGTTGATGAAATACTTGGTGTCCTTGTGCAGCCACTCCCTCGGCAGGACATGGTAGATGATTTCTTCCATGACCGCTTCGCGGATGTCCTTCTGCGCCACGTCTGGCGCATGCTGGGTCGAGAGCACCACGGCATCGACCGCCACTGGCTTGCCGTCCTCATAGCGGAAAGTGACCTGGCTCTTGGCGTCCGGCCGCAGCCAGGGCAGTACCTTGTGTTTGCGGACTTCGGACTGGCGCTGTACCAGGCGGTGGGCATAGGTGATCGGTGCTGGCATCAGCACGTCGGTCTCGTTGGTGGCGTAGCCGAACATCAGGCCCTGGTCACCCGCTCCCTGTTCGTGGCTGTCGAATTCGTCGACACCCATGGCGATGTCGGGCGATTGCTTGCCGATGGCGGTCAGGACGGCGCAGCTCTGCCAGTCGAAGCCGATCTCGGGGTTGTCATAGCCGATTTCGTGCACGACCTTGCGCACCAGTTCCTCGGTGTCCACCCATGCGGACGTGGTGACTTCGCCGGCGAGTACGACCATGCCGGTCTTCACGAGGGTTTCCACGGCGACGCGCGCCTTGGGATCCTGCGCCAGGATCGCATCCAGCACTGCATCGGAAACCTGGTCCGCGATCTTGTCGGGGTGACCTTCGGAGACGGATTCCGAAGTAAAAATGAAAGAGTTGCTCACTTTAATGCTTCCTACGGTTGAACGACACGGTTTAACGATCATGGCGAGCAGCCGCCCTGGATGATGACGATGCGCCAGGAACGCCGATTGACGGATCCCGCCTTTGGGACCAGCCCTCCAGCCATGCTTCCGCAGGTTCAACTTCGCTCCCGGCAGTCGCGCATGCTTTGCGCCCGAAGGGTGCGCGACACAGCGACGTATCGCACGAGCGCGGCTGCTCGCAATGAGCGCTCCCCTTACCCCCGCCCTCTCCCGCAAGGGGACAAAGAGACGCTTCGCGGTGTTTTACGTTAATCTGGAGGCGAATTATAGGTCAGGGGAGTGGGCACACAAAGCCCGCCGTCGAAGTCGGCCGTTTCGTAACATCGGTATGTTATCCAATGGAGTTTGGGTCTTTTCGTGATTTTGGAAACTAATTATACCAAGAGGGCGAGCCATGAATCTGGAATCCATCACCATCGTTCTACCCACCCGCAACGAGGCCGGCAATATCGAAGCGTTTCTGGCGTCGTTGCCCCAAGCGGTGCATCTGATCGTCGTCGATGCCAGTGATGACGAGACGCCGGATATCATCCCGCGGGTGCGTCCCGTCCGGACGCAGGTGTTGCGGCGCAGGAGCACGATCACCCAGGCGCGACAACTGGGTGCAGAGCTGGCCTCTACCGAGTGGCTGCTGTTCACCGATGCGGATATCGTGTTTCCGGAAGGTTATTTCGATGCCCTGGAGGGGGTGATGGACGCGGCCGTGGTCTACGGGCCGAAACTGTCGCGCGACCGTTTCGCGGCGTATTACCGCTGGTTCGGCTATGGTCAGCAATGTTCACACTGGCTGGGAATTCCCGCGGCCACCGGGTCCAACATGCTGGTCCGGAAGGATGCGCTGATCGCGGTGGGCGGCTTCGATCCGGAGCTGGTGTGCAACGAAGACTCGGAACTGATCTGGCGGATCAAGCGGGCGGGCTACCGGATCCGGTTCGAACCTTCGCTGCCGGTCTATGCCCGCGACCATCGCCGACTGGATAGCGGACTTTGGCGCAAGACCTGCCATTCCGTGTTCCGCTGCGCGTTGTTGTATTGGGACCTGATTCCTGCCCGCTGGCGCGGAGCGGACTGGGGCTACTGGTCGCCGCAGCAGAGCGGACGGGCGTCGGGCATCTCACGGGTGGAGTGAGTTCGGGCGCAACCGCCTTGAATCCGTCGCCCTTGTAATGGGAAGATCGGCTCTTGGAATCGTTCCAAGCGGGGGAGTGAAAATGAAGCGTTGTGTTTTCCGCAGTGGGATGCTCGCGCTGCTCATCCATCTCCCGCTGGTCTGGACCGGAAGTGCGGCCGCCGAAGCGGCAGGGGGAGACACGGCCATGGCTTTGATCATCACTTCGGACGCTTTCCCGCCGGACGGCAGGATACCGCGAAAATACACCTGCGACGGCGACGACATTTCGCCGCCTCTCAGTTGGTCGGGGTTGCCAGCTGGAACCCGCAGTCTGGTGCTCATTGTCGATGACCCCGATGCCCCCGATCCCAAAGCCCCCCGAATGACATGGGTCCACTGGGTGCTATACAACTTGCCCCCGGCAGTGCCGGGCTTGCCCGAGGCCGTCCAGTCGCTGCCCGCCGGAACGCTGCAGGGCCTGAACGACTGGAAGCGCACCGGCTACGGCGGTCCCTGCCCGCCGATCGGCCGCCACCGCTATTTCCACAAACTGTATGCGCTGGATACCGTCTTGCCCGATCTGCACCGGCCGGACAAGGCGAAACTCGAGCAGGCCATGGCTGGGCACGTGCTCGGCCAGGCCACGCTGATCGGGACTTACCAGCGCTCCCGCTGATTGCCGTCGCCTGCGGCTGCAGTTCCCCGCTCCTTACCGCCCGAGATGTTCTTGCGGCAAGCCCTCCGTTTTGTGGGATCATTTGGCGTCGAGCGCCAGGTCCAATGACGGGCGGATTGTTCAAGAAGGTCGAAGCTGGAAGGTATGCGAGTCGGGATATTCGAAGTCGATTACATGGCATTGCTGCTGGTTTTTGTGCCGGTCAGCATCGTACTGGAGTGGGTCCATGCGGACCCGGTATGGATTTTCGCGGCGTCCGCGCTCGCGATCGTTCCCTTGGCGGGCCAGATGGGGAAGGCCACCGAATATCTCGCCGAACATCTCGGCTCGGGGCTGGGGGGGCTGCTCAATGCTTCGTTCGGCAATGCGGCGGAACTGATCATCGGCTTCGTCGCGCTGCGGGCGGGTCTGATTGATGTGGTCAAGGCATCGATCACCGGCTCGATCATCGGCAACATCCTGCTCGTGCTCGGTGCCAGCGTGGTGGTCGGCGGGCTGAAGCATGAAACCCAATATTTCAACCGTACCGCCGCCGGCCTCGGCGTCACGCTGGCCGCGCTCAGCGCGATCGCTCTGGTGGTGCCCGCGATTTTCCATCTGGTCGTCCAGGGGCATCCGGAGCCTCATGAACGGGAACTGAGCCTGGAAATCGCCCTGGTGTTGTTCGTCACCTACATCCTCAGCTTGGTGTTCACCCTGCGCACCCACCGTCATCTGTACGTCGGTGAGTCCCCGGAAGAAACCGACGAGGCGCTAGGCGTAGGGGCCTGGAGTATGCGCAAATCGTTGCTGATCCTGCTGGTCGCCACCGCGCTCGTCGCCTGGATGAGCGAGCTGCTGGTGGGGGCGGTGGAGCATGCGGCGCACGACCTGGGCATGACCAACGTCTTCATCGGCGTGATCCTCGTCGCCATTGTCGGCAACGCGGCGGAGCACAGCACGGCGGTCATGATGGCGGCCAAGAACCACATGGATCTGGCGATGAACATCGCCATCGGCTCCAGCATTCAGATCGCTTTGTTCGTTGCTCCGCTGCTGGTGTTCGCGGGCTATGTGATGGGGCAGCCGATGGATCTGGTGTTTTCCACCTTCGAAGTCGTCGCCGTCGCGATCGCGGTCGCGGCGGTGGTCTTGATCGCGATGGATGGCGAGTCGAATTGGATGGAGGGGGTTAACCTGTTGGCGGTTTACGTCATCCTCGCCATCGCCTTCTATTTTCTTCCGTAGGGATGAGTTACGCATGATCGGAAAGACGAGTCGACGCGATTTCCTGCGCCTGGGCGCGACGCTCGGGCTGACCGCTCCGTTTGTGGGGGGCATGGGGCGGAGCTGGGCAGAGCCGAAAGGGCTCAAGTTCAGCCCACCCCTGCCCTTCAGTTACGAAATGCTGGTTAGGCGGGCGGAAGCGCTCGCTTTCCGCCCCTATTCTCCACCGCCGGTGGTCTCCGAGGTCGTTCGCAAACTGGACTACGAAGCCTGGGGCCAGATCCGTTTCCGGAGCGAGGACGCATTGTTCGCCGAAGGACCGTCCGTCTATCCGGTCACGTTCTTCCACCTCGGCCAGTTTTTCCAAAAACCCGTCAAGATCCACGCCGTCGAGGACGGGAAATCGCGCCAGATCTACTACAGTGCCGAGTACTTCGACATGCCGGGTGACAGTCCTGCCCGGCAAATGCCGGAACGATCGGGATTTGCCGGCTTCCGTCTGCAAGAGGCACGAACCCGCTCCGACTGGCGCACGCAGGACTGGATCGCCTACCTGGGGGCATCCTATTTCCGTGCCATCGGCGCGCTTAACCAGTATGGCCTGTCGGCGCGCGGTGTCGTCATCGACGCGGCTGAGCCGACGCCGGAAGAATTCCCCGATTTCACCGAGTTCTACATCGAAGGCGCCACGGCAGAAACCGATCCGGTCGTCATCTGCGCGTTGCTGGATGGCCCCAGCGTCACCGGGGCATACCGCTTCCTCACCTGGCGGAAAGAGGGTGTGGTGCAAGAGGTCGAGGCGGCGGTGTTCATGCGCCGGGGTGTCAAGCGACTGGGCCTTGCCCCATTGACCTCGATGTATTGGTTCAGCGAATCGGAGAAGCGGAGGCTGGAGGACTGGCGGCCCGAAGTCCATGATTCGGACGGCCTGGCCATCTGGACCGGGGCCGGCGAACGCATCTGGCGGCCGCTGATCAATCAGCCATACCCGGTGACATCGAGCTTCGTCGATCACGACCCCAAGGGATTCGGTCTGCTCCAGCGTGACCGGATGTTCGAGAATTATCTCGACGGCGTGAACTACGAGCGCCGGCCCAGCCTGTGGGTCGAGCCGCTGGGCGGCTGGGGAGAAGGGGCGGTGCAACTGGTCGAACTGCCCACGGACGACGAGATCCACGACAACATCGGCGTTTACTGGCGTCCTGCAGCGGCGCCCAAGGCCGGTTCATCTTACCGTTTGCGGTATCGCTTGCACTGGTTGGCCGACGAACCTTATCCGGCTGCCGTTGCCCGCTGCGTCGCGACCCGCATCGGTCGGGGCGGCCAGCCTGGCAAGCCCCGGCCTCGCGGAGTCTACAAGTTCGTGGTGGAATTCGCCGGCGCGGCGCTGGAGCCGCTGTGGGGCGACACCGTGAAGGCATCTCCGGTGGTCACGGCTTCCCGCGGGGCGATTCAGGGGGCTTTCATCGAGCCGATTCCCAATACCCGCCGCTGGCGGGCGATTTTCGATCTGATCCCCGACGGAACCGCTCCAGTCGAGCTGCGCCTCTATATCCAGGGCAATGGCGACGCCCTCACCGAAACCTGGCTGTACCAGTTTCGGCCGCCGGTCTGATGCCGGTTCGTCAGGCTTGGCGGTCCCGGTATGGCTGCAGTCGTTCCCAAAACGCTTCGACGATGACGTCGGATGCTTCGTCCGGCGGCAGGTCGTCGCGTCCGAGGGCACGCCCGCAGTCGCGTCGCAAGGCGCTGTCCGGCGCCCACAGACCGAAGGTTTTGCGTATGTGGCTGCCGAGGCTGAAGTGCAGAAGGTAAAGCGCGGTCTTGAAGGTCAAGGCCACTTCGGCCTTCTGCTGCTCGTCGAATTCTTCGAGGAGTCTATCGACCGCCTCGGCCACGGTGCGTGGGCGCGATGGCGATGTGCTCTTGGCCATGATCTCAGCTAAGGTTCGTTCCAGCGCGGAGCAAAGGCATTAGTCTCTTCGCATCGAGGGCTTTGGCGCAAGTTTGGCCGTCGATGGCAATGGTTCCGGTAATTTAACTTTATTATCATACCCCGGCGTACGTGAAGTGTCTCGCCAGCGCTGGGGTGGCCCCTTTTTCCGTATCGACGGGGCCTGGCCATGAGGGCGCCCGTCGCGATTTCGGCCGTGCGCTTTTTCGCTCGAATGGACGGTCTTCTTTCCAAAGGACATTTCCGTAAATGGTTCCCGTCCCGGCTAGCGCCTTCCCGCTGCTCCTGCGATGCTTGCTCGCTTGCGTGACAGGGCCGGCCTGGGCATTGGCGGACAAGACCGATTGGTTCCAACCGTTCGTATCCAATACCTTTGCCTACGACACCAACGTGTTCCGCCTTCCTTCGAGTCTCACCGCCGCCGAAGCGAACACGTTGATCGATAACGTGGCCAAAGGCGGCAGCAAATCCGATTTCATCAACCGCATTTCGGCAGGCGCCAAGGTGAACTGGTATTCCGGGCCTCATCGAGTGAACATGAATCTTGGCGTTGATGACAATATTTTCGTCCGGAACACGGCGCTGCAGAATCTATCCACCCTCAATGACGTGTCCTGGATATGGGATGTTTCCATGGCTTGGTCGACCCAGGTCGGCGCCGAATATCAGCAGTATCTGAACGCATTCGGAAACTACGTCATCCCGCGCAAGGACATGTTGACCAACATGGCTTATTTCGGAAAGGCGAAATATCAGTTTTCCCCGGACTGGCGGGCCGGAGTCGGGGTGCGGTGGGACGAAATCAGCCACAGCGTGCGCAACCGGAGGCAGAACGACGTCCAGGAACTGAGCGAGACGGTGGAGGTCGTCTACCAGAACGCCGCCGGGAATTCGGCAGGAATCGAGTATCGTCATGGAGCAGGGTTTTATCCACAGAGAAGCCCGGCTAAATTCAGCTTCGACGAGTATGATCTCAACGCTGTGAAGTTTGTTGGCGGTTATGTGTTTTCCGCCAAGACCCGTTTCGATGGATATATAGGGTATCTCGCCCAGACCTTCGCTCAGGCGCCTTGGTTTGACTACTCCGGTTGTATTTGGCGCATGGGCGTGGAGTGGTTGCCGACGGACAAAACGAGCGTAAAGATTTCTGGCTGGCAAAATCTCGAAGCTTACCAGGATGTCGCGTCGAGCTATTTCGTCGGCAACGGCGTCAAGTTGTCGTCGAAATGGGGGGCGAGCCGAAAAGTCGAAGTTGCAAGCGAATTTTCCTGGGAAAGCCGGGATTACGTCGGGGATAGCAGTGCTAATTCTTCCGATGCTCTGGTATCGCGCCGCGTCGACGATTTTTTTGCGGCTCAGGCCGGTATCACCTACAGGCCGGTGGAGTATATTGATGTTTTTCTGACGTACCGGTATGAAAAAAGAAAGGTGAACCGGGTGTTTTTCAACTACGAGTACGACGGTGTCGCTCTGGGTGTCGCGTTAAGGTTTTAATCCTGACAGGAGCCGCTGATTATGTGTATCGAGTCCGGAGTCGTTGGAAGTCCGTCGAGCATCAAGAAACCTTCGTTACTGCTGATGGCGTCTAACACGCCATTTCAGTACCGTGTGCTGCGGTGCGCCGCCCAGGCTGGCGCATCCGTTTTCATCCTTGGAAGTGGGCGGGCGAAATTCTTGGCCTGGTCCCGATATTGTAAAGACTTCGTCTTGTATCCTCGCGACTTCGGGGAGGAAAATTCTTCGGAGTTGGTTGATATAATCAATAGCCTGAGTTCCATTTTGGACATAGATTATGTCATTCCAGGTTGTGGTGATACTACCAGGCTGCTTGGGCAGATTAGAGATCGTCTGCATTCTAAATGCTTCCCTGTTCCACCCCCTTCAGTTTTTGATACCCTGAACGACAAAGGTAAGTTCGTTGACCTTTGTCTGGATTTGGGTATGCCTCATCCGTCCAGTGTGCTGCTTGCCGATCCTGCTGAGCTGAGATCGATGTATGATTCCGGCCAGCTTCATTTTCCATTGATCGCGAAGCCTGTCGACGGTTATGGCAGTGAGGGTGTCGTAAAGCTTGAAGGCCTGTCGGCCGATATGGATCTGGGTAAAATCGACTACAGTCCCATTCTTCTCCAGGAGTTTGTGGAAGGAGAGGACGTTTGTATCAGTTTGTTTTGTGTCGAAGGGGTATGCAAACACCAGGTTGTGTATAAGCGAAAGCGTGGTATCTGTTTTATTGAGCACGATTTCCTTTCCGAACTGGCGCAAACGGTGGCGCGTCACCTCAATTTTGACGGAGTGATTTGTTTCGATGCCAGGCTGGCGGTGAATGGGAAAAGAGTTTATCTGATTGAGTGCAATCCAAGATTCTGGTACAACATGGATTTTGCCATGGTGGCAGGGGTCAATTTTGTTGGGCTCGGGATCGATCAAGCCGGTAATGAATGCCCCGTGGCGGCAATGAAAACATTCAGCTCCCCTTATTCCTTTTTACTGAAAGTGTTTACTCCATGGCAGATGAATGCTCAGGACGTGGCCATGCTGAGGTATTGGTTGGCCGATCCAATCCCATTTTTATGGATCGAGATAGGCCTTAACCTGCCCGGTTTGATTGTTGGCAAGGCAAAGCGCGCCGCCAGGAAAATCAAGGGTTGCTTGGGGCTCCTTTGGCGCTGGCGCCACGGCCATAAAATCACATCTACAAGGGAGTAAGGCGGGTGACAGGTGGCCAGAGGGTTTGTCAGGTTCGTGTTTTGCGGTTCCAATAGGTTGCACTCTGGAGCATAAATGGATTTTATGGGTGCCGCATGAGCACCGGCGAAGCTATTTCTGTTGTAGTAAAATGCGATATGGGGGTAATAACTTATGAATCAGACCGGTGCTCCTTCGGTATTTGAAAGCCCTCTGGTTTTTCTGCTCAAGACGCTGTTCGCGCCAGTGGTCGCTTCCGGGGTATTCCTGGCAAGCTTGAGATTCGAAGAGTATCCGCTGGAGGGAGCGAACATCCTAATGTTTTTTCTGGTGTTCATCATCGTCTCCTACACCTTCAAGGTGACGCGGTTGAACGACAGGCTGACCGCACGCTCTTTTTTCGAGACGGCGTTCGACACCCTGGCCCGATGGCTTGTTACCCTGGCCTTGGTCGCGTTGCTGACTTATATTGCAGGTATCGAAGATTTCCTGGACGAGCCCGGCTTTTTGGCATGGGCCGGCGCTACGCCATTCATCCTGCTGTTCGGGCAGCTTGCGGTCGGGCCGATGGTCAGGATCTATTTCCGTCGGTATGGTGCTCATCGCAAAGCGGTGATCGTCGGGGTGACGGAGATGGGAGTGAAACTGGCCGAGGCGATCCGGAACCACACTTTCCTGCGCACGGACGTCCTCGGGTTTTTCGAGGACCGGCCGGCGGACCGCACCGCGGACCCCGGTGACCTGCCGGTGCTGGGGCGTACCGCCGATTTGCCCGCGTTTCTCCGGCAACATGAGGTGCATGCGGTCTACATCACCTTGCCCATCGCCCGCCAGCCGCGGATTCTCGAATTGCTGGACAACCTGAAGGATTCGACGGTCTCGGTGTATTTCGTTCCCGATCTGTTCATGACGGACCTGCTTCAGGCGCGCTGGGACACGCTGGCCGGCATTCCGGTGATGGCGGTCTGCGAATCGCCTTTCATCGGGATACGGGGTTTGAGCAAGCGTCTGATGGACATCGTGGGAGCCACGGTGGCGCTGGTGTTGCTGGCGCCGGTCATGCTGGTGATCGCTCTGGCGATACGGCTGTCGTCGCCGGGGCCGGTGTTGTTCAAGCAGCGGCGTTACGGCGAGGACGGCGAGCCGATTTTCGTCTACAAGTTCCGCAGCATGACGGTTTGCGAGGATGGCGGCACCGTGATCCAGGCGAAACAGGGGGATGCCCGGGTGACGCCCTTGGGAGCGTTCCTGCGAAAGACTTCTTTGGACGAATTGCCCCAGTTCCTGAACGTGCTGCAGGGCACCATGAGTCTGGTGGGACCGCGCCCCCATGCGGTTGCGCACAACGAGCTTTACCGTGGGCTGATCAAGGGGTACATGGTGCGCCACAAAGTGAAGCCAGGCATCACCGGATGGGCGCAGGTCAACGGCCTGCGGGGCGAGACCGAGACGGTCGAGAAGATGGCGGAGCGGATTCGCTACGATCTGGAGTACCTGCGCAACTGGTCGCTATGGCTGGACCTGTGGATTTTGTTGAAGACGGTGGGTGTGGTCTTGAAGCAAAAGAATGCCTATTGACAGGCAGAGGCCGATCGATTCGCCGGACGTGCAATCTGACAGACAGGAGAATCGGGATGTCCCGGAAGATTCGTTCCGCCGTGAACGCGGCTTTGTCCTGCATTGTCTTGGCCCTCGGACTGATGGCCGGCTGGGGGGGCGTGGCAGGCGATGCGCCTTTATCCGGGGCAGGGGACTACCGGCTCGGGCCGGGCGATGTGGTGAGGATCAGTGTGTTCAACTATCCCGAGCTGGCCATGGAAACCCGGATCAGCCAGACGGGGAACATCACGTTTCCGCTCACCGGTCCCATTGCCATCGGCGATTTGACCGCCGCCGAAGCGGAAGGGCGCATCGCCGGCAAGTTGCGCGAGGGGGGGTACCTCAGTGATCCGCATGTCACCGTGGTGGTCTCCCAGTTCAAGGCCAGGGAGGTCGCGGTGATGGGGCAGGTCAAGAATCCCGGCAAGTACCCGATCGAGAAACAGAGCCGGGTGATGGACATGCTGGCCGCTGCCGGGGGTGTGACGACCGTCGATGCGGGCGATACCGCCACCTTGCTGCGTGCCAGCGGCGAGAAGCGGGTCATCGATCTCAAGGCTTTGTTCGACGGTGATCCCAGCCAGAATCCCGAGGTGGCGGCCGGCGATACCCTCTTCGTTCCAAAGGCGCCGCAGTTTTATGTCTACGGGGAGGTTCAGCGGCCTGGCGCCTATCGGCTCCAGCGCGGCATGACGGTCAGTCAGGCGATTTCCGCGGCCGGTGGACTGACGCCCCGGGGGACCGACACCTGGCCCGCGCCGATCGTCAAGCGGCGCGACGCCAACGGAGTGGAGCAAGAAACATCGGTGGACGGTTCTTATGTCCTGCAGCCGGATGACGTGCTGTATTTGCGCGAGCGGTGGTTCTGATCCATGAGCGCCAACCGGCTCATCCTGATTTTTCTCGCGCGCTGGCGGGTTTTCGGTTGGACGCTGGCCGTGACCGTACTGACCACGCTGGTGGCCAGTGTCGCGATGTCAAAAACCTACACCGCATCGACCACCGTCGTGATCGATTACAAGGGTGGCGATCCGCTGACCGGCTCGGCGTTTCCGTCCGATCTCATGGCCGGTTACCTCGCGACCCAGGTGGACATCATCGGCAGCCACGCCGTGGCGGCACGCGTCGCGGATGCGCTGAAGCTCTCGGAGGTTCCCGCTTACCGCGACCGCTTCGAACAAGTCGCTAGGAAGACGGGCGCTTGCGCGGTATTCCGGGATTGGGCGGCGGACAAGCTGCTGGAAGACCTGGATGTTTCGCCGTCGCGGGAAAGCGACGTCATCACGATTTCTTTCGCCGCGTCCGATCCCTCGTTCGCCACCGACGTGGCGAACGCCTTTGCCCAGACCAGCATCCGTGCCAATGTCGAACTCAAGCTGGAGCCGGTGAAGCGCCAAGCGGCCTGGTTCGACGAGCAGGTCCTGGCGTTGCGGAGCGCGCTGGAAAAAGCGCAGGCCGAACTGTCCAGCTACCAGGTCGCGCATGGCGTGCTCGCCGCCGGCGACAAGCTGGACGTGGAAACTGCTCACTTGTCCGATCTGTCCGCCCAGCTTGCGGCGGCGAAGGGCCAGATGTACGACGGTGAGGCGCGGGTCCGGCAGATGAGGGAGGCAACGGCGCGTGGCGGGGTGGACGCACTTCCCGATCTGTTGCAGAACCCGGCCTTACAGGCGTTGAAGGCCGAGCTGACGCGCGCCGAGGCCCGGCTCGCCGAAGTCGGTTCGCGCTATGACTGGAACCATCCGCAGCGTCGCGCCGTGGCGGCCGAGGCCGCCAGTCTGCGGAAAAAGCTTGCCGCCGAGGTGGCAAACGCCACGGGCGCCATCGAGCGCGCCGCCGAACTCGCCCGTCAGCGCGTGGCCGACCTTGAACGTGCCGTGGCCGAACAGCGGAAACGCATACTCGAACGGGGTGCCGAGCAGGACAAACTGAGCGTGCTCCAACGGGAGGTGGAGAATGCCCAGCGGGTCTATGATGCCGCGTTGCAGCGGGCGAGTCAGTTGCAGTTGGAGAGCCGGCTGGAGGGGACCAACATCGTCGTCCTGTCGCCGGCCGTGCCCCCGCTCAAGCCCAGCAAACCGAAGGTGGCACTGAATCTGGCGCTGTCAGTCATCCTGGGCAGCGGGCTGGGGCTGGCGTTCGTCCTGCTGTTCGAGTTCAAGGACAGGCGTATCCGTTCTGCGGAAGATGTCATCGACGAGCTGGGCCTCCCCCTCCTGGCCGAAATGCCTCCGGAAAGGACGGTGCGGCCGCGCTTCTTCCGGCTTGCCGTTCCGTCCGCCCTCCAGGGATGACAAGGACCTTCCGCGACGAATGCCATGAAAAATCCCCCTTCATCCGAAGGCCCGGCGTTGCCTCGCAGCGATGTCCAGTTGGGACAGCTCCTGCTGCATGCCGGGAAGCTCTCGGAAAAGGACATCGAGGCCATCGGAGTAAAGCAGAGGGAGGATGGGCTGAGGTTTGGCGAAGCGGCGCTGCGTCTGGGACTGATCAGCGAGGACGATCTGCGTCAGGCTCTGGCGCGCCAGTTCGCGCATCCTTGCCTGCCCGACTCGGATACCAGCGTCGATGCGGAACTGATCGCGGCCTTCTGTCCGCCGGGGCCGGAAGGCGAGGCGCTGCGGGACCTTCGCAGCATCCTCATGCTGCGCTGGTTCGATGGCCACCGGCGGCTGCTCGCCCTGACGTCGGGGCGGCCGGGTGAAGGGTGCGGCCGGTTGGCGGCGAATCTCGCCGTGGCGTTTTCCCAGTTGGGGGAGCGGACCTTGCTGATTGATACGAACCTGCGGGAGCCGGAGCTGCACCGTCTGTTCAAGTTGCGCGGCGACCCTGGCTTGTCGGGTGTCCTGGCCGGGCGCCACAGTCCGGAGAAGGCGACCAGCGGCATTCCGGCCCTCGGCGATCTGAGCGTGCTGCCGGCCGGTGCGCCGCCACCCAATCCCCAGGAATTGCTGAGCCGGGCGTCTTTCATTCGACTTCTGGATGCCGCCGCGGAGCAATACGACATCGTGCTGCTGAATACGCCGCCGGCGCTGGAGAGCGCCGATGCCCGAATCGTGGCGACGCGCGCCGCGGGCTGCATCATCGTGGTCCGGCGCGATGCGACCCGCCTCGGCGATGCCGCGGCACTCACGGACCAGCTTTCCGGCGCGGGCGTCGAGGTGCTGGGCGCGGTCCTGACCTCATGACGCCGCCTGGCATGCGCTGGCGTTCCGGCGTACCCCAGGGCTTGCGGGAGACGATGCCCGGTTACCGGCCTTGGGAAATCGGTCTCGTGACGGCCGTTGCCGTTCTTGCGGGCTGGCTTGCCTCGATCAGCCAGCCCATCGTTCTCGCCGTTTTCGTGGGCGGTCTGCTGAGCATCTTTCTTATGTCCCGGATCGATGTCGCGGTCTGGCTGTTGCTGGCCGGCACGCTGGTGGTCAACGGGGCTGTGCTCTTGATGTTTCCCCGCATGACCAAGATTTCCTGGGCCTTGTCCATGCTGGGCTTTTTTCTGCTGGCGGCCGGCCTGTTCCCGCTGTTGCTGGGGCGCTGGCGGGCACGGGTCCGGCTGCCCGGCTTCCTCGTGCTGTTCCTGGCGCTGGTGGCATTATCGGCAGGCACGTCGCTGCTGGGCCAAGGACCTATATTGGAAATTATGGCCGGCGTCAAGCGCTCCTACCAGATGCTGGGACTCGCCGTGGTGCTGGCGACGGCTCCGGTAACGCCGGTGTGGCGGCGCCATTTCCGCGCTTGGAGTGGGTTTCTTCTGTTCGCCGCAATCCTGCAATTGCCGGTCGCACTTTACGAAAGGATCGTTCTGGTGCCGCTTCGGGTGGGGCTGGGGGGCGGCATCGTTCCCATCGACATCGTGGCGGGGACTTTCGAGCCGAATTTCGAAGGCGGAGGAGAAAACGGAACCATGGTTATGTTCCTGGTCGTCTGCCTGGCCTATCTGCTGACCGCATGGCGGGAGCAGGTTTTGTCAGCCCTGTGGACATCGGTATTGGTGGTCGAGCTCGGCGTGCCGTTGTTCCTGGGAGAAACCAAGATTGCCTTGGTGCTGCTCCCTATGATGTTCCTCCTGGTGTTTTCGCGGGAAATCCGCCGCAATCCCGCGGTTGCCGCAGCGGCCTTGACGGCCGGGGCGCTTTTGACGGTCGCTCTGGCCTGGCTGTATTTCTCGGTGTTTACCATCCAGGGGAAGTCGCCGGAACAGATGGTACAGAACACGATCGACTACAATTTCGGTTCGGCGGGCTACTACGGCAACAAGGCCAGCCTCAACCGCACCACCGTCCTCACCTTCTGGTTCCATGAACATGGGCTGCACAATCCGGTCGAAACCCTGTTCGGGCATGGAATGGGTGCCTCCTATGCGGGGAGCGGCGCGCTGGTGGAAGGACACCTCAACCGGAAATACCCCGGCATGGCCATCAACCTGAATACGGCATCCACTCTGCTTTGGGACTCGGGCGTTGTCGGTACCGCTCTGTTTCTGGGCGTGCTCGCCACCGCCTGGCTCGCCGCGGGCAGGCTGCTTTCCCGCTGCGGGGACGGAGCTGAACGCGGCCGGCTGATCGCGTTGAGGGTCTGCCTTGCCGCCAACGCGTTTTCGCTATGGTATTCGAACAGCCTCATGAACAGTCCGAGCCACGAGCTGTTGTTCGCCTTCACTTTGGGTTATCTCGCCTGGCTGGTTCGGGCGGACCGGACGAAACCGTCCCCCGAGAACGCTTTGCCACGCCATGAACATCAGACTGCTCTATCTCACGCGTGAGCCGTTTCCCACCTTCCGGGTCGACGTGGCGACCCTGTTCGGCCGCTATCTGCCCAAATTCGGTGTGTACTCGGACGTCGTCGCCTTACAGGAAGGCGAGGTCGGCGAACATGCCTGGGAGGCGGGCGGGGTGTTCACGCGGACCGCCCGCAGCCGATGGGGCCGGATCTGGGCGCGGCTGATGCTTGCACTGGACTTGTTCCGGCTGGCGCGTGCCGATTATGCCGCGGTTCAGGTCCGGGACCGGATCGTCGGAGCACTGATCGGTCTTTGGGCTGCCCGGCTGTGGCGAAAGCCGTTCTATTATTGGATGTCGTTTCCTTTTCCGGAATACTGGTCGGAGCGCGGGTCGCCCGATCCTTCCAGGCTGGTCGGAGCCGGCCGGCGCCTGCTGTTCCGGCTGCGCGGGCGTCTTTCCGCCTGGTTGTTGTATCGCCGAGTCCTGCCAGCGGCGGATCATATTTTCGTGCAGAGCGATGCGATGCGGACGCTGCTGGCGAGCCACGGTCTGCCGGCTGCGCGCATGACGCCGGTGCCAATGGGGGCTACGATTCCCGACCGGATCGAGGACATCCCTCCGGCGGACGACCCGCGCTTGGCGGGCCGGCGGGTCATCGTCTATTTAGGGGCGTTGGAACGGGCGCGGCGTTCGGAGGTCATGCTCGAAGCGATGGCCGCCGTGCGCGACGAGTTCCCCACAGCCTTGCTGGTATGCGTGGGGGATGCCGAGGAGGAGATCGAAAGGCTCTGGTTCGACGGTTTGGTGGGACAACTCGGCTTGCAGGACCACGTCCTGTTCACGGGCTGGTTGCCGGGAGAGAAGGCGCGCCGTTATTTGCGGAATGCCGAGATCGGACTGTCGCCTTGCGCGCGTACGCCTTCTCTGGAAGTGGCTTCGCCCACCAAGGTCATTGAATACATGGCCTGGGGCGTTCCCGTGGTTGCCAACGACCTTCCCGATCAGGCCTATCTGATCGGCGAAACCGGTGGGGGGATTTGCGTGCCGCTGACGCCTGAAGGCTTCGCTGCTGGCATATTGCAATTGCTGCGGGACCCCGCGGCCGCGCGTCGCATGGGCGAGGCCGGACGGCGGGCGATACCGGCTTTGCGTAGTTACGAGGTGATCGCGCGGAACCTCGCCGGAAAATACCGGCAGTTGGCCGCAGGCGAAGCGCGATGAGCGATTCCGGCAACCCTTACGGTGCCGCCGCGCTCCGGCGTAGCGCATTTGCTTACCTCTCGGGCCGGGCCGTTTCCGCGCTGCTCACATTTTCGGCGTTCGCGCTGGCGGCCCGGGTTCTGCCGCTAGAGTCCTACGGGACCTACATGGCCGCGCTGGCGACCATGGAAACGGGGCTTGCGCTCTCGACGCCGGGGTTGGATTGGGTGGCTGCCAGGATACTTCCCGAGTACCGTCTGCATGCCGAGGGGAGGGCGATCGTAGGCATCATCGGTCGGCTCGCCGGGCTGCAAATGGCCTTCTATTTCTGTGCGGGCGCCGTTTTGTTCTTCCATGCCGAATCAGTCGCGGCACTGCTGCGGATGGAGGCGGCGGCGCCGGTATTGTCCCTTGCCGGCGCCGTCCTGGCCGTGGAGGGATTCGGACGCCTCTATCGCGAGCAGATGCTCGGTACCTTGATGCGCCAGGGTGCCGCCCAGGCGGCTCAGGTGGTTCGTTCGGGAACGCTGGCCGCTCTGCTGGCATCCGACTGGTTTGCAGGGCGTGAGATCACCGCCTTGGATGCCGTGCACTACGAACTGATGGCGTCCTCTGGGAGTACGGGATTGGGCGCCTTGCTCCTGCTGTATGAGATGTGGTCACTGCGTTACCGGGTGGCGTCTTCGGGGGATTGGACGCCGCCGGGCCGGAAGCAGCTTCTCAAGCTGGCGGTCAATACCTACATCAGTTACCTCCTCGCCTTCGCTTACGGCTCGCAGATGCTGACCCTCATCGTCGCCCGCATCCTTGGGGCTGAAGCGGCCGCGGTTTTCGGTTTCAGCACCAATTTTTCCGATCAGGTGCGCCGTTATCTGCCGACCGATCTCCTGCGCAGCGTCATTCAGCCCGCTTTGATCGCCTTTTTCAGCCGGCGCCGGGACTTCGGCGGTTTCATGGTGCGGGTAGGGGGCTGGTTCAAATCGTCCATGGTCCTGCTCATGCCGGTCATCCTTTATTTCATCGCCTTCGGCGGGATGGGAGCCGCGCTCCTGGGCGGAGAGCGTTTCCGGGAGGCGGGTCCCGTCATTGCGCTGATGCTGGTCGGCACTGCTCTGACGATACTGCGCAGGGTGGTCGAGTTGTCCTGCAATGCGGTGCTGGCCACCGACCTGTA
Source organism: Methylococcus capsulatus (assembly GCF_036864975.1). Taxonomy (NCBI): domain Bacteria; kingdom Pseudomonadati; phylum Pseudomonadota; class Gammaproteobacteria; order Methylococcales; family Methylococcaceae; genus Methylococcus; species Methylococcus capsulatus. The sequence continues at coordinate 1,291,381 of NZ_CP104311.1, forward strand.
TGTCCGCTGGGGGGTGTGGCTGCTCGCAGTGCCGGTCATGGCGGTGCTCCTCTTGACCTCGGGCGGAAACTTGACCGAACTGATCATGCTCGTCATAGCCTCGGAAACTTTTTTCAATTTCGGCATCATCCTTGCCCTGCGGCGGCGGGGATACCCATTCAAATTGGCTTGGGGTGGGATGCTTCGTCTGGCTGCCTGGTATGGTGTGGGGGCCGGCGTACTGGTCTGGTCAGGCCCGCTGGTCCGCTTCGATATGCCGACGAGCGTTGCGGTCTGTCTGCTCCTCGGCGCGGTGGTGACGCTCGTGGCGAAGCCTTTGAGCGCCGACGAAGCGGCACTCATGTCGAACTGGAGTCCGCGCGGTGCAAGGTTGTTGTCACGTTTTCTGGCCGCATGAAGGGGTCCTCGAGGAAAGACGAACCATGCGCAAAGTTTTGGTGATCGGGCCGGGGACGACTGGCGGCATTGCTGCGGTGATCGAGGACTGTCTCCAACCGGATTTCGTCTCCCGCTGGAAAATCGAGCGTCTGTGCTCGTATGAGGGGCCCGGCCTTCTAACCCAGCTTCGTGTCATGGCGGTGGCGGGAGGGCGGTTGCTGGGCTGGCTCTTGGCGCGCCGTCTGGTCATCGTGCATGCCCATAGCGCTTCGCGCGGCAGTTTTTGGCGAAAGTCGGTGCTTTGCGCGTTGGCGGACCTGTTCGGCATCCCCTATGTTTTCCACGTCCACAGCGGCGAATTCGGCGTGTTCTATGACAGCGAGTGCGGCCCCGCGGCGAAATGGTGGGTACGGAGGACGCTGCGACGTGCCGCCTCCGTGATCGCCCTCACCGAAGCCTGGTCCAAGGTGCTGCTGGTTATCGAGCCGCGGGCGAGCATTCGGGTCATAGGCAATCCGGTGGCCGTTCACGATGCCCTGCCGGAGGAACGCGAGTCGGGGCGGCCGGAGGTGCTGTTCCTGGGGCGTTTGCGCGAGAAGAAAGGCGTCTTCGATCTGGTTCGGGCCATTCCCGTCGTGCTGAAACGTGTCCCGGACACCGTGTTCACGCTTGCCGGCGACGGCGAAATGGAGGCCGTCAGGCGGCTTGCGGTGGACCTGGGAGTCTCCGATGCCATTAAGCTGCCGGGCTGGATCAAGGATGCCGAGAAGGACGCCGAATTGTCGGCGGCCCGGGTGCTGGCCCTTCCCTCCTACTTCGAAGGGCTGCCCGTTTGCATTTTGGAAGCGATGGCGGGCGGTGTCCCAGTCGTGGCCACTTCGGTCGGAGGCATTCCCGAACTCCTCGCCGACGGAGAATGCGGTCTGCTGGTGCCTCCGGGTGACGTGGAAGCGTTGGCCGAGGCGCTGGTCCTGGTTCTGCAGGATGCCGCGCTACGCCGGAGGCTGCGCGAAAGTGCATTTCGCCGCGTGCTGAACTACTATGCAATTCCGAGCGTGTTATGCCAGCTCGATGCCGTTTACCGGAGTATCCTTGCCAACCGGCCGGCGGCAGGCGGCTAGGGACGGCCGGATTTTTGGCGGTTTAATTGCATCTAACTTGGAAAATACGGCGACTGGTCCGCCGATCGGGTCGCCGAGGCCCGTATATACGGGCGAAAGTCATCAGGACCTAAATAAGGGGGGTAGCATGGGCGGGAATCCAGACTTGTTGTTATCGGGCAGTGTCTCATCGTCGCGTCGCCACGTTTTTCGGCGCGTCGCCGGTGTCTTCGTATTCATCGTGCTGGCTTCGTCGCTGCAAGCTGCCACGGCAGCGAAAGTCAAAGCTCAGAGATCCAAGGCTAAACCGACTCCGACTCCAACGGCGACGCCAACACCGACTCCCACGCCGACCCCGGTTTCTTCGCCGACTCCGACACCCACACCGGAGGCGGGTGCCACCATCACCGGTTCGGTTTTTGTGGCTTCCGATCCGTACGACATCATCGTCGGCAGCCAGACCCAGCGCATCGACCTGAGCGGCAAGCCACGCACTTTCGACTTTGGCGGATCGGTCCCTTTCGTCAATCCGACCATAGGTATCGCCGACTTCGATACGATCAATTATTGGGATGCCGCGGCGGGCCAAGCCAAGGTCATCAATGGCTGGACCGTCACCGATGCCGGTATCCCGGGACGGGTGTTCAAGATCGATGGCTACACGGCTGTCGGCTATAAAGCCGGTGATGGTGTGGTAGAGGGAGCTCTTAGATCCCAGATGAACAGCTACTATGTTCCCTCCAGGCAAAGGTTCGTCTGGGACCTGTGTGTACGATTCGGAGGGTCCGATTTGACCAAGCCCTGGACATTTATGCCTCGCGACAGCCATCCAGGGCTTATTTGGCAGATAAAGCCGGACGATTTCCCTCCATCGATTGGCATGGTAGTCGACACCGATCCGGCCAACAGCCAGCGATTGGCGATACATATCGACGGCAGTATAGGGCCGGAGCTCAAGCACGAGCGGCTTGGGATAATAACAGGATTGCTGCCGCAGCAGGATATCAATATAGTTATCGATGCCTATCTTGATGACCGTCCCATTGCGAAAGGTGGGCAAGGTTATTTCAAGGCGTGGATCAATGGGACACTAGTCGCCAATGCGGTTGGTGCCACCCTCGTTCCAAATGCCTCGTCTCCACACTATTGGTCGATGGCGATGTACCTTTATAACGATACCGCACCACTGCAGTTTGATTATTTCGGATATTGGAAGCGGGCGCGGATGATAGTGCCGAACTGATCTTTCCTTTTCATGGATTATCGAAGGAGCAACAGCCAATCGATGGATAACCGAAGCAAGCGGCCGCGTATCCTTGCGGTTGCGTCCGGCGGCGGGCACTGGATGCAGTTGATGCGGCTCCGGGATGCCCTCCTCGGGGGCGACATGGCGTTCGTAGCGACCCATTTTTCGGATTATCGGAAAAGTATCCCGCCGGGCGCGCGGTTTTATCTGGTAACGGATGCCAACAAGAAGGATTGGCTGCGGGGGACGCTGCTGATCTGCGAATTGTTCTGGATCATTCTCCGCGAGCGGCCCGATGTCGTGATCTCGACCGGTGCCGCGCCAGGCTATTTCGCTTTGCGTTTCGGCAGGCTGCTGGGTGCGCGTACCGTCTGGGTCGACAGTATCGCCAACGTGGGCAGAATGTCGCTGTCCGGTCGCCTCGTGCGCCGCTATGCGGATTTGTGGCTGACCCAATGGGCACACCTCGCGCGCCCCGAAGGGCCGCATTACATCGGAGCGGTCCTTTGATTTTTCTGACGGTGGGTTCCCAGGTACCGTTCGATCGGCTGTCCCGCTCCGTCGACGCTTGGGCCGCAAGGAATCCTCAGACGGAAGTCTTCGGGCAGATTGGCCGTACCGCCTGGCGGCCGGCAGCGATGCAATGGGCCGAGGTGCTGAGTGCGGACGAGTACTTGGAGCTCTTGAAGCGGGCGAGAGTGATTGTCGCGCATGCCGGCATGGGAACCGTCATCAGTGCGGCCGAGCACGGCAAGCCCCTGATCGTCATGCCGCGGCGCGCCGATCTGGGGGAGCATCGCAACGATCATCAGGAATTTACGGCGAAGTGGCTGATGACCCGTTCCGGCATCAGCGTCGTTCACGGGGAGGACGAACTTCAGCAATTGTTGGACAAGGCCGGTACGCTCGTGCTTCCGGACAGCCTGGGTTCGGAAGCCTGCGAGAGGATGGTCACGGTTCTACGCGAGTTCATTTTCGAGGGCGTAAAGCCTTTTCAATAGCCTCATTCAAACCTGCCATGGCTCATTCGAGCCTGTAGCATCAGCGGTACGCCGTGGTTCGGCGGCGGTTTCTCTTTTGGGGCTCTGCCGTCAGAGTCCTCCGGTGGCAAAGCATCCCCACCCCCAGCGCAGCCATTCGATCAGCGCGTAGGCCAGTCATAGGGCCCAGGCCAGCATGAGCAGCCGGTAGGCAAACAGCGGAACCGAGATGACCCAAGGCTCGGGCAGCAGAGGGCCGCTCCGGTCCGTATACCAGTTGAGCCGATACGCGTTGGAGTCATAGCCCGTGATTCCCATGTCGGACAGGCCGAGCAGCCCTTGATGCATGGCTGACAGCAGGATGCTCAGCGCTAGTTCGGAGTCGGTTGCACGGTTGCCCGGCCGGGTCTCAAGCGTGTTGCTTTCGATCGTCAGCGTGTTGCCCGGGAGGGGCGGTGGGCGGCTGATCTGCAGGGTCACCGTCTCCCCCAGCTAGGGGCGCCATTCGGGCAGCCAGACGTCGAGTTCGAGCCGGGAGCCGGGTCGAGATTTCCATCGGAATGGCGTCTCGCAGCAGGTGGACGACCTTGAGCCTGAGCGGCGAGGTTTCCGGTGCGGAGCCTTCAGGGGGCTTGCGCAGCCACACTTGAGCCTGTTCGCCGATGGACGAAAACGCTATCGCCCGACCGCCGACGCTGAACCCGACCAGGCCGGTTTCGCCGGAAAGGCGCAGGGTTTCGGGCAGGGTGGTCCATGCGGGGACGACGCAGGCCACTAGGACCCAGAATGCGATGTATCGAACCATTGGATCGCTCCTCGCCGATGTTGTCCCCGACTTTAGGCGTAGCAGAGGCGTCGGGCAAGAGCACCGTGCGTCAGTCTTCCCGCAGCGCGGCCTCGGTCTTCTCGTGGATACCGCCGAAACTTCCATTGCTCATGAAGACCACGTGATCGCCCGCCCGGCATTCTTGCCGCAAGCGTTCCACGATGGCGCCGATGCTGTCGCAAGTGATGATCCGGTTGGAGGCACCAGCAATTTTCGCGACATCCCATCCAAGGTCGGGAGACTGGTAAAGGACGGCGAGGTCGGCGGGCGCCAGGGATGCTGCGAGCGTGTCGGCATGTACGCCCATCCGCATGGTGTTGGAGCGCGGTTCCACGACCGCAATGACGCGTGCGCCATCGACCCGCGAGCGCAATCCTTCGAGTGTGGTCGCAATCGCCGTGGGATGATGGGCGAAATCGTCGTAAAGGGTGATGCCGCGGATCTCGGCGCGCACCTCGAGGCGGCGTTTGACGCTCTGGAACCGGCTCAAGGCGGAAATGGCCGCCACCGGTTCGATGCCGGCATGGTGGGCCGCGGCGATGGCGGACAGCGCGTTTAGCATGTTGTGGCGGCCGGAGAGCTGCCAATGGATTGTGCCTAGCCGTTTTTCGCGGAACACCACGTCGAACCGGCTCCCGTCTTCGGCCAGCGGGTATGCCTGCCAGTCGGCGGCGGTGTCGGGTCCCAGGGCAGTTTTCTCAACCGGTGTCCAGCATCCCATCCTGAGCACTTCGGCCAGGTTTTCGTCCCGCTCCGGAACCACCAGTAGGCCATTGCCCGGCACACTGCGTACCAGGTGATGGAACTGCCGCTGGATCGCAGCGAGGTCGGGGAAGATGTCGGCGTGGTCGTATTCGAGGTTGTTCAAGATCGTGGTGCGCGGGCGGTAATGGACGAACTTGGAGCGCTTGTCGAAGAACGCGGTATCGTATTCGTCTGCTTCCACCACGACAAACCGGCCTTCGCCGATGCGGGCGGAAACGCCGAAATTGAGCGGCACGCCGCCGATCAGGAAGCCCGGCTTTTGCCCGTCGTGTTCGAGTATCCAGGCCAGCATGCTGGTAGTGGTTGTCTTGCCATGGGTGCCCGCGACCGCCAGCACCCAGCGCCCCTTGAGCACATAGTTGTAGAGCCACTGTGCGCCTGAAGTGTAGGCCAGCCCCATGTTCAGCACGGCCTCGACCTCCGGGTTACCGCGGGAGAGCGCATTGCCGATGATGACGAGGTCGGGGAGGGGATGGAGATTGTCCGGGCTGTAGCCGTTGCAGAGGTCGATGCCCTGCTGCTCCAGCAGAGTGCTCATGGGCGGATAGACGTTCTGGTCCGATCCCGTGACGGTGTGGCCGAGTTGGCGGGCCATGATGGCGAGTCCGCCCATGAAGGTGCCGCAGATACCTAGGATGTGAATACGCACTTATCGATGCCTCGGTTCGTTCATCGGATTGGTGGGGAGAAAATCGCCTGCGGGTGGGCGTCATGCATCCGGCGATTCGTATTGAGAAGTGACCGATTATATATCCGTCTTTTTGACCAGGGCACAAAGATGCCATCTTAATGACGCCAACGCAGCGCAGACGTACTAGAATAGCCGGCCCTGGTTATCGGGTATTTCCAGGATTCATGCTTGGAGGGTTCATCGGATGCCGTCGCATAGCGGTAAGGCAAGTGTCACTTCGATCTGTAGGCGAGGTTCCGGCTGAGGTGGCCGTCTATGCCATCGGCGACGTCCAAGGCTGCTATGTAGAGCTGATGCGTCTGCTGGATCTGATCCGCTTCGATCCGGCCGCGGACCGCCTGCTGTTTACGGGTGATCTGGTCAATCGCGGGCCCCAGTCGCTGGAAACCCTCCGGTTTATCCGCTCGCTGGGAGCCGCGGCGGTCACGGTGCTCGGCAACCATGACCTGCACCTCTTGGCGGTGGCCTGTGAGGTCTCCCGGGTGAAGCACAAGGACACCTTCGGCGATGTGTTGGAAGCCGACGATCGGGACGAGTTGCTGGAGTGGCTGCGTACCCGCCCGCTGGTGCACCGGGAGGGCGGCTATTGCCTGGTCCACGCCGGTATCCCCCCTTGCTGGAGTGCGGAAACGGCTTTGGCCCGGGCCGGCGAGGTCGAGACGGTCCTCGCGGGCGGGGACATCGCCGGATTTTGCCGGCAGATGTACGGCGACCAGCCCGACCTCTGGTCTGAGGATCTGGCCGGATGGGACCGGCTCCGTTTCATCACCAATGCCTTGACCCGCATGCGCTATTGCGACCGGAGTGGCCGGCTAGATTTCAGGCAAAAGGGGGCGCCGGGGCGGCAACCGGCTTCCCTGGTTCCCTGGTTCGAAGTTCCGGGCCGAACGCCGCCGGGAGCTACGATCGTGTTCGGGCACTGGTCCACGCTCGGCTATTTCGCCGGTAGGGACTGTTACTGTCTGGACACGGGCTGCCTGTGGGGCGGCGAGCTTACTGCGCTGAAACTGGATGAGACTTTACAGCGATATGCCGTGCCATCGCTGCACGGGGGGTACCAGAAACCCACCTTGACGGAATAGCCGGCTCGGGGCTGTGGAGCAGCCGATGTGGTAGGTAGTAGGCGACATCCCTGTCGATTACGGCTCGTGCTTGTCGCAAGGCGCTCCACGCGAAGGTACACATTCCGACGCGGAAGATGCGCGTCGGAGGACTTGGATCAAGGAGCGTGTTTGTAGGCGGAGTTGGCTGCGTCTTCCTCAATGGCTTTGGCGGCAGTGACGTATTTGCCGTGTTCACTGCTCTTGACCATGGCGAGCGTCACGACGACTGCGATGACCAGACCCGCGATGTAAAACCAGAAATAATCTTTCTCTTCTTTGGCGTCGTTCATGGTTACTCCTCATATTGTTTTGGTGACGCTGTATTAAGCCAGCGTTGACAATATATAGAGACTCTCTGGCTCCTTCTTTGACGGGGGTCAAGGTTTCGACGGATGCAAGCCGCCGAGCCTGGGCTCATGTCAACTGCGCTAGGGCTTCAGCGATCCGTTCCCGCGAGTTCTCGAGGTCTTCCGGCGCGGCCGGCACGATGGCAGGCAGCGCGGTGATTTCCAGCGTATTGAGGATCAGTTGGCCGGGGGAGTTGAAATACTGCACCCACCACACCTTTGGCAAGCGGGTCAGGCTCACGCGGCAATCGCCGTAGCCCCGGGACAGAATGGAAAGGCCTGCGGTTCCCAGCGTGTCGATCAGGAATTTTGAATCTTCCGGTGTCAGCGGCAGCAGCGACAGGTTGATGACATGAGGACGATCGGCCGAACAGTCTGCCGAATGGTCGAAGATCTCCGTCAGCAACGCCGGGGCATTCATCAAACCTTCCGGAAAGACTTGAGGACACTGCGGCGGCTCATCGGCGGTCAGACGCTCGGCCCATTCGTACACTGCCTCCGGCGCAGGCCCGGTTTCGACGTCGTCCCGCCGCAACCGACCGTCGACGTAATGCTGTATGCGCCAGACTCCTGCGAACACCGATTCCCGGATCACCAGCCGATCACGCGGCCCGGCGATATTTATCAGCACCTCGCCTTCGCCGAGCACTTCGTCGACAAAGCGCCTGCTCGCAGGATCGCGGGCAGCGAGATTGACGCGGCCCGGGGCGCCGCCGAGCCGCTCGATCACTGTCCGCAGCACGGCGCGTCCGCCGCCGGTTTCCTCCCGGCTCAGCGCGTGCAAAAGTGGCGGCGTGAAGGTCGCCATGGCTTCCGGCATGGGTGGATAGGCGCATTCGGGGTCATCAGGCGGGCGGATGAGCGGTGTGTTTCCGGTCGCTATGAAAGCAAAATCGTCTTGCATGGAAGATCCTTGGAGATGTCGGAGTCCCGGGCGGGGTGGGTCGTCTTGCGTGGATCGCCTGGTAGAAAGCGGACATCGCCGATGCGGCAAGCGGCTTCGGCCGAAGGTCGCTGGCGTTCGTACTGCGTCATCTCCAGGGCATCGGCCGTGCAGTCCCCAGCGGGCCGGCGCCAGCCGGGCAGGCCGAGTTCTGCGCAGAAGGCGAGTATCCTGGCGATGGCGGGTTCGAGTTGCGCCTTGACGGGCGGCGTCAGGCTGCCGCCAAAGTCCTCCATGTCGACCGGCTGCACGCCCACCAGGTAAAGTCGCTCAGGCCCTTGCCCCATCAGCTTGCACAAGGCCAGCACCTCTTGGAAGCTGACCTGGTGCAGGCTGGTCTTGCCTGAATGCAGGTAGGCGGGCACGTCCTCGTCCCGGGCTTCTAGCAGCGATGCCGGTGCCTGGCCGAAATCCACCGCGTCGGCGACGATGAGTACCTCGCTTTCCTGGACGTAAGGGATCAGCGCCAGCCCTTGGGTGCCGCCGTCCATCACGGTGACGTTCTCAGGGAAAACGTAATCCCGCTGCAATGCCTGGGCGACGCGCACGCCAAAGCCCTCGTCCGCCCATAGCAGATTGCCGATGCCTAAGATCAGGACGCGGGGAAGCATCGGATCACGGACGCTCGTCCTTCCATACCCGCCAGCCGTCGATCATGGTGGTGGTGACGGACTGGCGCGACAAGTGCTGTTCCCTCACCGCCACGTAGACGTGGACGAGCGTGAAGATCACCAGGTACCACATGCCCAGATGATGCAGGCTGTGGACCTGCTGGCTACCGCCCAGGGCGGGCAGCACCCAGCCGAAGGCATTGGCGGCCCAACTTCCCGTGCCCAGCCCCTCGCCATATAGGGCGAAGCCGGTCGCGATCATGAAGAGGCTCCCGAGCACATAGAACAGGAACATGGCCAGCCCGGCAAGCGGGTTGTGGCCCGCGTGCTTGCGGGGCTCTTCGACCAGAAACAGGTACCAGCGGACCTCGTGCAGCAGCGCCTGCCACCAGTGGACGTCGTGGATGCGCGGCGCGAACAGCTCGCGGGCATACCGGTTGCCCACCAGCGCCCAGTAGGCGCGGCCGATCAGGCCGACGGCCAGCACATAACCGGCGGAGAAGTGAGCGAAGCGGATGTAACCCATCAAGTAGTGGTCGCTGGCCTCGCCGGAAGTCACCACCGGCGGCCAGGCTATCAGGAAGCCCGTGACCACCAGCACGACGATGGCGAGGGCGTTAACCCAGTGCCACAGCCGTACCGGCTTCTCGTAGACGTAGACCGGTTCGCTAAAACTATCGACGCTCGCCATGGCCGCAGACCTCACAATGTTTGCGTCAGCAGCGCCAGCCCCATGGCGCCCATCGCCGCGCCGCAGCTGCGGTACCAAGCCGGCTTTGCCAGCAGCCACACGCCCAGGATGACGCCGGTCAGGTGCAGCAGGCCGGTGGCGGTGATGAAGCCTACGGCATAAGTCCATCGTTTGGCATCCAGGCCGATCTCGGCCCCGTGTGCATAGCCGTGGAACAGTGCGAACAGGCCGACCAGGCTCAAGGCGGTGAACTGCGATAGGCGGACCTTGCCCGCCACTAGCAGTCCGAGCAGTACGACCGAGGCGGCGACGCCGGTCTCGGTGTGAGCCAGCGGAGTGCCGGCTGCGCCCAGCCATCCGCCCAGCCCCATGACCGCCATGAACGCCAGGGGCAGCAGCCACACCCGCCGCGGCGCAACGGTGACCGCCCACAGCCCCACGGCGATCATGGCCAGGAGATGGTCGGTGCCGAGAAAGGGATGGATGAAGCCGGACACGAAGCCCTCGACGGGATGCGCGCCGGTATGGGCGAGCGCGACGGGGCTCAGCGCCAACAGACTCGCCGTTCCGAACCAATAAATAGGACGCATGGTTATCTCCTTGAATTTGTTCGGGTTTTCTAACGCGATCAGCGCACCTTGACTCGCGTGACTTCCCGCCCGTCCTTGTCCATGACATGGGTCGAGCAGGCCAGGCAGGGATCGAAGCTGTGCAGAGTGCGCAGGATTTCCAGGGGTTGGTCCGGATTTTCCACCTTGGTGTTTATCAGGGATGCCTCGAACGCACCGATGTTGCCCTTGGGGTCGCGTGGCGAGCCGTTCCAGGTGGTGGGCACGATGCACTGGTAGTTGTCGATCTTGCCGTCCTTGATCTTGATCCAGTGCCCCAGCGCTCCGCGCGGCGCTTCCGTTGTGCCCGCGCCCATGGCTTCCTTGGGCCACCTGTCCGGTTCCCACCGAGCCGTGTTGGCAGTGGCCAGATCGCCTGCCTTGATGTTGTTCATCAGTTTGTCCTGGAAATGCCGCATCAGATGCGCGCAATACTGGGCTTCCAGGCCGCGGGCGGCGGTGCGGCCCAGCGTAGAGAACAGCGCGGTCAGCGGCAGGCCGAGATCGGTGAGCAGCTTGTCCACCGGCTCTTTGATTTCCGGGATGCCCTTGGCGTAGCCGACGACGTAGCGGGCCAGCGGGCCGACCTCCATGGCGTGTCCGCGCCAGCGCGGCGCCTTGATCCACGAGTACTTGGCGCTTTCGTCGAGGTTCTCGATGTGGGTGCGGGTCCCCTTGGTGTTGCGTCCGAGCGCGAAGTTCGGCTGGGTGACGCCGTCGAAAGGATGCAGTCCGCGGTCCTCGTCGTCGTACTTGTACCAGGAATGGGTGACGAACTCCTGGATTTGCTCCGGGTCCTTCAGGTCGACCTCGTGGATTTCCTTCAGGTTGCCGTTGATGATGGCGCCGTGCGGCAGCAGTAGGTTGTTCACCGAGCGGTCGTTGGCTTTTTCCGGAATGTCGCCATAGGACAGCACATTGGTGGCCGACAGACCCCCGCCATACAGCCAGTCCTTGTAGAAGCTGGCGATCGCCTGGAGGTCGGGCAGGTAGACCTGTTCGATGAACTCGATGGTCTGGTCGATGATGGAGGACACCAGATTGAGGCGTTCCATGTTGACCGCGCCCACAGCGCCGACGCCGTCGACGTTGATGGCGCAGGTCACGCCGCCGACCAGCCAGTTCGGATGCGGGTTCTTGCCGCCGTAGACCGTGTGGATCTTGACAATTTCCTTCTGGAAATCCAGCGCCTCCAGGTAATGCGCCACTGCCATCAGATTGGCTTCCGGCGGCAAACGGTAGGCCGGGTTGCCCCAATAGCCGTTGCCGAACGGGCCAAGCTGGCCGCTCTCGACAAACTTCTTCAGCCGGCTGGCGATGTCGTGGAAATAGCCCGGTGACGACTTGGGCCAGGGCGAAATACTCTGCGCCAGTTCGGAGGTGGCTTTCGGATTGGCATTGAGCGCGCTGACCACGTCCACCCAGTCCAGCGCGTGCAGATGGTAGAAATGCACGAGATGGTCATGGGCCTGCAGGGTGAGCTGCATGATGTTGCGGATGGAGTTGGCGTTCTCCGGAATGTCGATCCCCAGCGCGTCCTCCACCGCCCGCACCGAAGTCAGGGCGTGGGTGCCGGTGCAGACACCGCAGATCCTTTCGGTGAAGGCCCAGGCATCGCGCGGGTCGCGGCCCTTCAGGATGACCTCCAGGCCGCGCCACATGGTGCCGCTGGAGACCGCGTTGCGGATGATGTTGTCGTCGTCCACATTCACTTCGCAGCGCATATGGCCCTCGATGCGGGTGACCGGATCGACCACGATCCGCTTGCCGGCGTCGTTGAGGGTGAAACCGTTGGGTGTTTGAATGGCGGTCATGGTGCTCCCCGAGGCTTATTCTTGAGTTTCTTTCTCGTGGTCTTTCTTCTTGGCGATCGAGATGGCCGCATGCGCGGCGATGCCGGCGCCCACAGCGCCGGCGGCGACCAGTCCGACCTTGTCGGCATTGGCTTCGACGCCGAACACGTTGAGCCCGGTGACGCGGTCGTAGAACGAGCCCTTGTCCCAGAAATTCTCCTCGGAGCAGCCGATGCAGCCGTGGCCGGACTGGATCGGGAAAGAGACGCCGTTGTTCCACCGCACCGTCGAGCAGGCGTTGTAGGTTGTGGGTCCCTTGCAGCCGACCTTGTACAAACAGTGGCCCTTGCGCGCGGCTTCGTCGTCCCAGTGCTCGACGAACTGGCCGGCGTCGAAGTGGGAGCGGCGGTAGCATTTGTCATGGATGCGCTGGCCGTAGAACATCTTGGGCCGGCCCTGGGCATCGAGTTCGGGAATCTTGTCGAAGGCCAGCATATAGGTCACGACGCCCGTCATGACCTCGGCGATGGGCGGGCAGCCGGGCACCTTGATGATGGGCTTGTCGGTGATGACCTTATGGATCGGTGTGGCCTGGGTCGGATTGGGGCGGGCCGCTTGCACGCAGCCGTTGGATGCGCAGGAACCCCAAGCAATAATGGCGGCAGCGTCCTTGGCGGCATAGCGCAGCCGCTCGACGAAGGGTTTGCCGCCGACGATGCAGAACATGCCGTCCTCGTTCAGCGGAGGGTTACCCTCCACGGCCAGGATGTAGCGGCCCTTGTACTTCTGCATGGTGTCTTCCAGCATGGCTTCCGCCTGGAAGCCGGCGGCCGCCATGAGGGTGTCGTCATAGTCCAGCGAGAGCATGGACAGCACCACGTCCTTGGCCAGCGGGTGGGCGGAGCGGATGAAGGACTCGGAACAGCAGGTGCATTCCAGGCCATGCAGCCATAGCACCGGCGTGCGCGGCTTGGTCTCCATGGCGTGGGCGATTGTGCCGATGAATTCCGGCCCCAGTGCGAGGGCCGATGCGGTCAAGCCGCAGAACTTGAGAAAACTGCGCCGGGTCACCCCTTGGCGGCGCATCACTTCGTAGAACGTGTCCGGGCGTGCGGTCGTAGCCATGCGTCCTCCTCGAAGCCTGAGTCAGCCTTTGGATCCGACGCGCCAGCCCTGCTATGGCTCACTCGCCGGTCTTATTGTTGTCGATGACGGTTAAACCTTACTGGAAACATGGGAAATGCTTTCTACGAGGTTTGAGCGACAATGTCAATCGTGGAGGAGAGGAAAAAGATGCCCGGCCTACCGGAGTTCGGCCGCCTCGTCCGGCCTGGGCATGTCCACCCCCAGGCTGATCACGAAGCTCGAGGCTTCCTCGATCGTCATGCGGGATCGCCTGATCTTCGATTCGTGGAGAATCACGGTGAAGCCGGAGGTGGGGTTGGGAGAGGTCGGTACGTAGATCACGTACTGGTCCCCGATCCGGTTGGTCACGAAGGCCGGGACCCACAGACCCTCCTTCGGATATTCGATGTAGACGACTTCCCGCAGCTTGGTCGATCCATCGCCGCGGAAGATGTTCACCAGTTTCTGAGTCACCCGGTAAAGGGTGCCTAGGAGCGGGATGCGGATGACCAGTTTTTCCACGAAATAGAGCAGGTGGGCCTTGCCGTGCTGCAGCAGGTAGCCGAAATAGGTGAGGAACAGCACGGCTACGGTGAACATGACACTGGGGATGAACAGGTTCCGGTAACTGCTAAAAAAACTCACCACGAAGTCTCTCAGCAGGTTTTCCACGTAGATCACGACCTGCAGGACGATGACGATGGGCAGGACGCCCAGCACGCCGATCAGAAAGTAATGCAGAATGCGCTGTGCCGACTGTTTCATGAACGGATCTCCTGAGGACGGTGGCGACTGAGGATACCAGCCGTCCCCCTTTGCCGCGAGACGTCCTGCCGAAGTGTTGAGGGCTTTCGGGTTCTTGCGCTGGTCGAACGTTATAATCCCGCCGCGATTGCCGCCTGCGGCCGCGATCTTCGGGCGGTCCCCGGCATCCGTCCGGCGAAGCCGAAAATAACGGGAGTATCGATGGTTTTTGAACAAAGGCTGGCAGAGGTGCGCCGATGACCGGACTGGTCCGGTTCGACCGCGTGTCGGTGGCTGTGGAAGGGCGCACGATTCTCCGCGCACTGAGCTTCGACATCCGCGAAGGCGAGAAGGCGGTGTTCAAGGGCAAATCGGGCTCGGGCAAGAGCTCGGTGCTCAAGACCCTGCTGGGGGTCTACCCAGTGGCGCAGGGTGAGGTCCGCTTCGCAGGTAGGACTCTCGACCGGGACACCATCGGCGCGATTCGCGCTTGCGCCGCCTATATCGGCCAGGAACCTGTGTTGGGCGCGGACACGGTGCGGGAGGCGCTGCTGCTGCCGTTTGGGTTCAAGGCCCATCGCGGCAAGGCGCCTTCCGACGGCAGGCTGGCCGAGACCCTGGTCCGGCTCGGTCTCGCGCCATCGATCTTGGACCAGCACTGCAGCCGGGTTTCCGGCGGCGAGAAGCAGCGCATCGCCGTGGCCCGCGCCCAGCTCCTCGGCAAGCGGCTCTATCTGCTGGACGAGGTGACTTCCGCGCTGGACCCGGAAAGTAAGCGGGCGGTACAGGATTTTTTCACCGATCCGGCCCTCACCGTACTGTCGGTGGCGCACGATCCGGACTGGATCGCCCATTGCGATACCGTGTTCGAACTGGAGGACGGCCGTTTGGCCGCAGCGGGATGATGGACACCGTCGACATATCCCAAACGAGAATGATGCTGCTCTATGGCATCGCCGTATTGCCCTGGCTGCTGCTGCGGGCCGCGGGGTTGCGCCTCTCGCGCGAACTATGGCTGAGCATCGTCCGGATGAGCGTGCAACTGGCACTGGTCGGCATCTATCTCAAATACCTGTTCGCGATCAATGCGCCAGCTCTCAACGTCCTGTGGATCATGGTCATGCTCGTAGCGGCCGATTTCACCATTCTCCGCCGGGCCGGTCTCCGCATCGGGCACTTTTTCCTTTCGACGCTTGCGGCCATCGCGGCCGGAACGGCGTTCTCGGTGGCTTATCTCCTGCTTTTGGTGATCCAGCCGGAGCCGATCTACGACGCGCGTTATCTGGTGCCGCTGGCCGGCATGATCCTGGGCAACTGTCTGCAGGGCAATGTGATCGGCCTGGAACGGTTCTATTCCGCGATCCGGAAAAATGAGAACGAATACCTCACCTATCTGCTGCTGGGTGCGACCCGCCGCGAAGCGGTGCGGCCGTATTTCCGCGAGGCGCTCAAGGCATCCGTCAACCCGACCTTAGCCAGCATGGCGACCCTCGGACTGGTGTCCCTGCCGGGCATGATGACTGGCCAGATTCTCGGCGGCAGTGAACCCTGGGTGGCGGTGAAATACCAGATCGCCATCATGCTCTGCATCTTTGCCAGTATGAGCCTGGCCGCTGTGCTCAACCTCTCCCTCAGCCTGCGCTTCGCTTTCGACGAGTTCGACGTGCTGCGGGAGGCGACTTTCAGATGACATTTAAGGTGGCGGTGCCCCCCCGGCTTTTCTCGTGGATGGAGTCAATGGGCAGGTTGCAGGCGGTAACCGCTCAAGGTGTCGGCGAAATGCTGCAACCAGGGAAGGTCGCTTTGTTTCGCCTGGAGGCACCAGGCGCGCAGGCGTTCCAGGCGCTCCTCGTGGCTCGCGAACGAATCGGTCCATACGGCCTTGAGCTGCTGCTTGAACTGGAAGATCGTCGCCAAAGTTTGGCTATTTTCCAGCATCCGGCTGAAATTCTGCCAGGCGGCCGGGTCCACCTTGATGTATTCGCGCAGCAGCAAGGGACGCGTTCGCCGGAGTAGGCGTCGATCGGCTCTCGGCGATTTCGCCTGCTCCGACCGCAATACGGGGACGATGACGCAGCGGCCGTACAGGCTCAGGATGTGTGCGCGGTTGCGCAACACGGCTTTGACGGTGTCTATGTCGACGGACGGTTCTGCCTTACGGATGATGGTCTTGGGGGGCATATTTCTGATCTTGGCCAGCTTCAAGAGGGTCATCAGCCGGATATACAGCCAGCCGATATCGATTTCCCATCGCTGGGTCGAAAACTTTGCCGACGCTGGGTAGGCATGGTGGTTGTTGTGCAACTCCTCGCCGCCGATGATGAGGCCAGTGGGCCACAGATTGGTGGACGCATCGGGGGTTTCGAAATTGCGGTAGCCCAAGTAATGGCCGAGACCGTTGACGACGCCGGCCGCCCAGAACGGGATCCATAGCATCTGCACTGCCCACACCGCCAAGCCCGTGACGCCGAACAGGAGCAGATCCAAGGCCAGCATCAGCGCTATTCCCAGGTCGGGAAAGCGGCTGTACAGCTTGCGTTCCAGCCAGTCGTCCGGCGTGCCGTTGCCGAACTGGGCCAGGGTCGCGGTGTTCCTCGCTTCCTTGCGATACAGCATCCAACCCCGCAGCAGGACGGCAAATATGCCGAGGACTTGGGGGCTATGCGGGTCATCCGGGGTCTCGCAGCGCGCGTGATGCTTGCGATGGATGGACACCCATTCCTTGGTCACCGTCGCCGTGGTCAGCCAGAGCCAGAACCGGAAAAAATGGCTGGCCAGGGGATGCAGAGACAGTGCCCGGTGGGCTTGGTGACGGTGCAGGAAGATGGTGACGCTGACGATGGTGACATGTGTCAAAGCCAAGGTCGCGAACAACAGCGGCCAAAAGGAAAGATGCATCAAACCATGTGACATAGAGTACTGGACCTGTGCGGATCGGTCGCGCTTCCGGACCCAGGGCGCCGGCAATGCGAGGTGGATGGGAGGTACTTTTGCTGCGGCGTACCGGACGCTTCGCGCCGAACGGGGGAGGACGGGGGCGTATCTGATCAGACTGGCTGTGGCGGGAAAGGTTCCTCAAAGGAGGGAAACAGGCACTGCCTCAGTTCTTCGGCCGCCACGCCCGGAGCTGGTCGATGGCACGGCTGATCGTCTGCGCAAACGCCTGGACTGCTCCGGCGGCATCCGGGCTGGCCGTGGGTTGCTCGAATTGGAATGTCTTGGCGGCCGCCGGCGTTTCGGCGCGGAGGCGGATCATGACATGAGATCTGCCGGGGCGATCGAACACCTGTTCGAATGCCTGGAGTTCGATGCGCAAACGGTAGCCATTGGCGCTGCGGCCGGCTTTCAGCCGTTGTTCCAGGAGCGCGGGCGGCGGAGCGATCCAGCGATCCAGGGTATAGGAGCGCAGTTCGGTCGGCTTGGCATAGAGCAAGCGGTACTGCAAGCGGTCGTTCTGAAGCCAGTCCGGGGCGTCGACGTCGACTGAAGACCAGGGTGCCGGTGCGGCGGCGCCGGCGGCACCG
Source organism: Methylococcus capsulatus (assembly GCF_036864975.1). Classification (NCBI taxonomy): domain Bacteria; kingdom Pseudomonadati; phylum Pseudomonadota; class Gammaproteobacteria; order Methylococcales; family Methylococcaceae; genus Methylococcus; species Methylococcus capsulatus. The sequence continues at coordinate 1,308,856 of NZ_CP104311.1, forward strand.
AAATCGTGCAGCGCCGGTTGGGGCGGGCGCTCCGGCAACAGGCTGCAGGCGGATACGGCGAGCGAGAGCATCAGTGTCCAGGAAAGGCATCGCATCATTTCGGCTCCTGAAATCCCGGCTCCCCCGGGCCCGGGAGACCCGGCGCCGGTCCCAGCAGCAGGGTCTGCGGGTCTTGTTCCAGTGTTTTCGACAGCCGGCGCAGACTGGCCGCCGTGCGCGCCGCGTCGTCGATCAGCGCGTCCAGTTCCGGCAGCCGGCTGCGGACCAGGGTGTCGCCCGCGGCCGCTCCGATATCCACGACCCGTTGGGCGCTTTCGCTCAGTTCCCTGATCCGGCGGGAGGTTTCGCGGACATCGCGGGCCATGGCGGAATGGTCCGCCAGCGCCTGCTTCAGTCTGTCGTCCAGGGAGGGGATGCGTTCCATTGCTTCTTCCATGCGCCGTTCCAGGCCCGCCAGTTCGGCCGTCGCCGTATCCAGGTTTGCCAGGGTATGGGCGATTCGCTGGCGGTTGCCGTCGTCGAGAAAGGTGTTCAGCCGGTTGATGAGCTGAGCGACCTGGGTGAGGATATCCGACCCCGAGCCGGTCAGTTTGTCCAGAAGGGAGGGGCGCAGCGGGATATTGGCCGGGTTCTTAGGGTCGGTCCGCAGGGGTTCCGGGTCGTTGCCTTCGTCACTGAGGTCGATCTGGGCCAGTCCGGTGAGGGGCTGTACCCGTAGGGTGGCGTAGGTGCCGCGGGTGATTGGAAGTCCTTTGTCGACTTCGATCCGAACCAGGATGGTGCGGGGATCGTGGGGCGCGAAGCTGATCGAGGTCACCTTGCCGGCCCGTACGCCGCGGAAGATGACCAGGGATTCCGGGTTGAGGCCGGATACCGCGCCCTGGGTGGAGACGACATAGACATCGCGCTCGCTGCCGTAGTCGCCGAGAAACAAGGCGATGCCAATCAGCGCGCTGCCGAGGATGACCACGAACAGGCCGGTCAGCAGGGCGTAGGTCTCCCTCACCATTTCAGTCGGACCTTCCCAGGATTCTCTGGGCGCGTTTGCCGTGGAAGAAGTCGCGGGCGAAAGGATGCGTGCAGGCGATCGCATCGTCCAGCGAGCCGTAGGATACCAACTGCTGCTCGGCGAGCACGGCCACGCAAGTGCACAGGTCGCTGAGAGTATCCAGGTCATGGGTTACCATGACGACGGTGAAGCCCAGCTCACGGTGCAGCTGCCCCAGCAAGTTGACGAACTCCTCACCCAGCACCGGGTCGAGGCCGGAGGTGGGTTCGTCCAGGAATACCACTTCGGGCTCCATGATCAGGGCCCGGGCCAGGGCGGCGCGCTTGACCATCCCGCCGGACAATTCCGCCGGCATCAGCAGGGCATCGGTCGCCCCCAGACCGACCATGGCCAGCTTCATGCAGACCAGTCGGGCGATCAGCTCTTCGTCCAAAGCCTTGAGTTCGCGCAGGGGGAACGCGATGTTGTCGAACACGCTCAGCGCGCTGAACAGGGCGCCGCCCTGGAATAGCACACCGCAGCGGTTGCGAAGCTGCTGCTTGCGGCGTGCGTCGGCTTCCGCCAGTGACTCGCCGAGCAGCCAGACCTGCCCTTGGCTCGGCGTCTGCAGACCGATCATTTCGCGCATCAAGACGGTCTTGCCGCAGCCGGAGGCGCCGACCACACCCAGGATCTGCCCGCGCGCAAGACTCAAGCTGATGTCGCGATGCACGAGATTCTCGCCGAAACGGGTCCACACATGCGCCATCCGTATGACTTCGCCGTCCGTCATCGTATCCCCACACCCCGGAACAGGATGGCGAACACCGCGTCGATCAGGATCACCAGAGTAATGGAAACCACCACCGAATTGGTCGTTTCATTGCCGAGACTTTCGGTGTTGGGTTCGATGCGCAGTCCGTAATGGCAAGCGATCAGTGCGACGAACAGCCCGAACACGGCAGCTTTGCCTAGGCCGATGGCAAAGTTGGCGACCGGGACTGCTGCGGGCAGTTTCTGGAAGAACTGGTGGTAGCCGATTTCCAGTTCCAGATGGGCCGAGACGGCACCGCCCGCCAGGGCGACCACGTCGGTCCAGACCACCAGCAGCGGCAAGGCCACCACCAGGGCGACGACCTTCGGCAGAATCAGCCGCAGTGACTGGGAAATGCCCATGGCGGCAAGGGCATCCAGCTCTTGGGTTACGCGCATCACGCCGATCCGCGCCGTCATCGAAGAACCGGAGCGGCCCGCGACCAGGATGGCCGCCAGCAGGGGCCCCAGTTCGCGGATGATGCTCAGTCCCAGGATGTTGACGATGTAGACCTGTGCGCCAAAGGTCTTGAGCTGCAGCGAGGACAGGTAGCTGACCACTACGCCGATCAGAAAGCCCACCAGTGCCGTGATGCCGAGGGCGCGGCCGCCGGTTTCGTGGATGGTGGCGGAAATTTCCCGCCAAGGAATGGCTGCCGGATGGCGGGCTAGATGGGCCAGGTCCAGTAGCAGCTGGCCGAGCAGGGCCAGGACCGCCAGCAGGTGGTCGCCCAGCCCCGCGATCGCGGCGACGATTCGCCGGCGCATCGGCACCGGCGGCCGCCGGCCGTCCCGCACTGAAGGAATTCCACCCGCCTGCCAGCGGCGGAATGCGGATTGCTGTTCGCGGCGCAGCAATACCCGTTCGGGCAGCCGCTCTCCCCAGGACTGCCACAGGACGAAGGCTCCGGCACTGTCGAGCAGGCTCACTTCACGCAGATCCCATGCCAGGTCCGGTCGCCCCGCCGCGCTGCGCAGCCGCTCCCGCAGATCCGGCGGGGCCGCTATCAGCCCGCGCAGGTTCCAGTGACCGCGGACCACGGCCGTGCCGCCGTCCACCGTGAACTCGGGTGGCGAGAGCGGGGGCGGGGAGGGATCTTCTGCTGAGCTTTTCGAAGAGAACATGTATTTCGATCCGCATGACGAAATGGACCGGGGCGCTTTTCCGGATGCCGATCTTGCACGATCATGAACCGTATCACTCAACAGGCAAGCCGAGGTTTGAATCATGAACGCTTCCCGCTGGAAATGCATCTTCGTGTTGCTCCTCCTCACCCTGCTGGGCGTGGGACCCATGCCCATCACCAGCATCATCGGCATCTATGTCGTGATCGCCCGTCCGCAATGGTTCCGGGAGCTGGTCAAGCGGGTCTATGACGAGTGAGACAGTCTCTACCCTGTGGGCAGGGTACGGTCGCAGCACCGGAGAAGCTTCCCGGCATCCTATTGCCTGAACGGTCGGGTCAAGTCGTTATGCAGGTTGTTGTTCTCCGCCGGAACATCGATGCCACCGGCAGGCTTGGGTTTCCCGGCGCTGCCGTATTCTTCGAAAACGCCGAAAGGCTGAATCTGATCGTCGGCGGGCAATTGCTTGCGATTCCAGCCGCCACCGAGCGCACGGATGAGGGCGACCGTGTTTTTCAGCCGTTCGGTCTTGAGCACCACGGCGTCGATGCGCGCCGTCAGTGTGTTGATCTGGGCGTAGATGAGGTCGAGACTGCTGATCAAACCGCCCAGATAAAGCTCCATGGTCAGATTTTGCGTCTTTAGCGCGGCTTTGACGGCTTCGTCCTGCCGGTCGGCCGCCACGCTCAGCCGATTGGTCAGGCTCAGGCCATTTTCGACTTCGCGAAAGGCGTTGAGCACAGTCGCACGGTATTTGTCCTCGGTTTCGCGATAGGCCGCCCAGGACTGCTGCAGTTGGGCGCGGCGTAGACCGCCCTGAAACAGCGGGATTGCAATGGAAGCGCCATAAGACCAGTAACTGTTGGCGAGCGCGATCAGATTCATGCTGTCGTTTTCGTATCCTCCGCCGGCCTTGAATACTACATTCGGGAAGAACGCGGCGCGGGCGATGCCGATGGCGCGGTTCGCCTGCGCCATCTGGCGTTCGATCTGGGCGATGTCTGGCCGGCGTTCGAGCAGCGTGGCCGGAATGCTCTGCGGAATCCTGAAGTCTGGCGAGGGGAGCTCGTCGAGCGGCGCGATACTGAAAGCGGCCGGCGCCTTGTTGACGAGAATGGCGATCGCGTGTTCGGTCACCTGACGTCTGCTCTGGATATCGAGTTCTTTCGCTTCGGTGCTGTGCAGCAGGTATTCGGCGCGCGCGACATCGAGTTGCGGCACGATGGCACCTTTGTATTGGGCATCGACGATCTCCAGCGATTTTTTGTAGTAGGCGATCGACTGTTTATAGACGGAATCCTGTGCGTCGTAGCCGCGCAGGGTGAAATAATTCGCCGCGATTTCCGCCTGCAGGCTGAGGCGCGCGAGTCCATACTCGGCAGCGCGCTGTTCGGCCTGGTATATCTCTGCCCGCACTCGGTTGCGGATCGCCGACCAGAAGTCGGGTTCCCAGGAGGCGAGTCCGCCGCTGTAGAAATCCGACTGTTCGATCGGCGCATTGGGAGCGCGAAACAGGGTATTGATGGATTGCCGATTGTCCGAGGCGCCGAACTCGAGACCGAACTGCGGGATCAGGCGCGAGCGCACCTTCATCATCATGTCCCGGGCCTGGACGAAGCGCTCCGCGGCGGCCTGCAGATCGGGGTTGGCCGCCATGGCTTGTTCTTCCAGCCGGTTCAGGACCGGGTCGTTGAAAAGCTTCCACCAGTCCGGGCGCAGTTCGCCATCGGATGGCTTCGCTTCGACGAAGGGGCTCGACCCATGCCACGAGTCGGGGACGACGAACCGGGCGGGTTCGTAAGGGGGGGCCAGATCCACGGCAGGGCCGTCGACACACGCCGACAAATGGAGCATCAGCGGTATCAGACCGCCGCGCCGCAGGCGCATACGGAAAATATGTGATATGGCCGGTTTCACCCGCAAGCGCATGTCCGTCATTTGGCCGGCGCCGGGGATGCGGCTTCCCGGGTACTCGGAAGCCCTTCCTCGCCGGAAAGATCGTAGCCCGGCGCCGGTGTGACGATGCGCACCTTGTCGCCCTCGAGGAGGGCGGCGCTGGGGTTGTTCACGATGCGTTCATCCGGAGAGACACCTTCGGTCAACTCCACCGTTCCGTCGAGAATCTTGCTCACCTGGATCGGTTTGAAGTGAATGCGGTCGTCATCTGTCACCACGGCGACTTGCGTGTTGGCTTCCTGAAATACCAGAGCACTGGCGGGAATGCTGAGAATATGGGTATCGTTCGGCACCGTTAGGGTGACCGTGGCGTACGATCCAGGCCATAAGGCACCGTCTTCATTGTTGATCGTGAATTCGGTGACGATGGTACGGGTGTTCGGATCGATGCCATTGGCGGCGGTCAGGAAATTGGCAGTGAAGTGGCGGTTGGTATACTGCGGTACGACGACGTCGGCGGTGAGGCCGGGTTTGAGTATTTCCGCCAGAGTGCTCGGCACGGAAATGAAAAGGCGCATCTTGTGTATGTCGGCCACGGAAAACAGATTGCTGACCGTATTGCCGTTGGTGCTGCTGATATAACCGTCTTTGTTGATGTAATCGCCGACGTTGACGTTACGTTGCGTCACCACGCCGTCATAAGGGGCGACGATGGTTTTAAAGCGCATCTTCGCCAGGAAATTATTGACGTTGTTTTCCGCTGCCTTGACCTGGGCGGCTTCGGACCGTTCATTGGCTTCTTGCACCGAAATCGATTGCTCCGACACCGCATGCGATTCGCGCAGCGCCCGCCAGCGTTTCAGTGAAACCAGGGCGAGATTGTATTTGGCGCGTTGCGACTCCAGATCCGCCTTGGCCTGTGAAAACTCGGCATCGAGCGTCGGCTGGCTGATTTCTGCAAGTACATCTCCTTGCTTTACACGCGCGCCATAATCCTTGTACCACATCTTCACATAGCCCGGGATCTGGGCGTAGATCGGCGCCTCATACCAGGCATCGATGTTGCCGGGAAGCGAGATGGTTGCAGTCGGCGCGATCGGCCGGGCATGCGTGACGGCGACGGTCGGCACGGCCTCCCGGAGTGTTTCTTCGCGTAGGGCATCGGCGTCTCGTTTGCGTTCATAAAACTGATAGCCGACATAAACGACGCTAAGCAGGATCGCCAGTGCTACGCGCGGTTCGTGCAGAATCTTGGGCATCAACTTTTCTCCTTACGGCGGGCGGATCGTTTGCTGTAAATCAAGGCATAGACGCAGGGCACGAAAAGCAGCGTCGCGAAGGTGGCGAGCAGCAGTCCGCCCATGACGGCGCGACCCAGTGGCGCATTCTGAGAGTTGCTCAGCGACATAGGCAGCATGCCGATGATCATGGCCGAAGCGGTCATCAACACCGGTCGTATGCGCGCATAGCCTGCCTCGACGGCTGCTTTCAGCGCATCGCCATGCACTTCGAGCCGCTCGCGGGCGTAGGAAACGACCAGGATCGAATTGGCGGTCGCCGTACCCATCGACATAATGGCGCCGGTCAGTGCCGGTACCGAAATATTGGTGTGGGTGATGAACAGCGACCAGGCAATACCTGCCAGTGCGCCCGGCAAGGCGGTAATGATGATGAAGGGGTCGAGCCAGGACTGGAAGTTGATGACGAGCAACAGATAGACCAACACGATCGCGGCGATGAGACCGGCCAGCAGTTCGAAATAAGCGCTGGCCATGGTTTCGGCCTGTCCCTTGATATCGACTTGCGTGCCGCGGGGCAGATCTTTTTCCATGTTTTTTACGGCTTTCTCGACGTCCGCCAGTACGCCGCCGAGGTCACGCCCCTCGGCTGACACATAGATATCGAACACCGGCATGATATCCATGTGCGTGACGACTCCCGGCGTGCCGGTCACGGAAAGGGAGGCGACATTGCCGAGCAGCTGCATGTCATTTCCGGTCGGGTTCATATCGCCCTTGTCGACCGGGATGGTCAGGAGATCGTTGATGCTGGCGAGTTGCGGCTGCGGCAGGTAGATATTGACCTGGTAGGACAGGCCAGTCTTGTGGTCGAGCCAAAACACCTGGTCGACCTGCTGGCTGCCGGAGGTCGACATCAGGAGGTTGTCGGTGATGTCTTTCAGGGTCAGGTCGATGCCCAGCCCGAGGCTGCGATTGCCGTTCACGTTCAGCGTCGGCGTACGCATGGTCTGCTGTATCGTCACGTCGCTGGCGCCGCTGATCTTGCGCAACTCGCTCGCCAATTTGCGCGCGTATTCGTAATTGGCTTCCATCTCCGTGCCGTTGACACGGACGTCGATCGGCGAGGGCGAACCAAAGTTGAGGATTTTCGCGGTCAGATCGGCCGGTTGGAAAGTGAATTCGGTTCCCGGGTAGCGTTCTCTCAAGCCCTTGCGGAGTATGCGCCGGTAGTCCCAGACGGGCGAGGCTTCATTTTTCAGGCTGATGGTCAGATCGCAATCCTGGGAGCCGATGGTCGGGGTCGGAATGAAGGCCAGATTGTGCGGTCCGACCGGCAGACCGCAATTGCTGACCACGCCTTCGACCTGACCGGGCAAGAGCTTCGCGATATCGTTCGAGACCAGCGAGGCGATGCGTCCGGCTACCTCGATACGCGTGCCGAGCGGCGCCCGCATGTGCATCTGGATGGTTCCCGACTTGATCTCCGGGAAGAAATCGCGTCCGTTGAAGTCATAGAGGACGAGAGAGCCGACCGTGAACGCCAGGAAGGTTCTGATGAAAGCGCCGCGATGGGCTATCGCCTGTTCGAGCAGCGCCTTGTAGTTTTCCCGGAAGCGGTCGAAACCGCGCTCGAAGCTCTTCTGCAACCGGCCCAGGAAGCCTGGTGGCCGCTCCGCATGATGAGCGGAATGCGGCGCGTTGTGATCCACCAGCACATATTTCGCCATGGTCGGCACCAGGGTGCGCGACAGGATGAAGGAGGCGAGCATGGCGAAGATCACAGCCTCGGCCATCGGCGCGAAGAGATACCCCGATACGCCGCTCAGCTCAAACAGCGGGAACCATACCGTAACGATGCAAAGGGTGGCCACCAGCGTCGGGACGACGATCTGGTTGGCGGCGTCGATGATAGCGGTTTCGAGCGGTTTGCCCAGTTCCAGGTGGGTATCGATGTTCTCGATCATCACCGTTGCGTCATCCACCAGAATACCGACTGCCAGCGCCAGTCCACCCAGGGTCATGATGTTGATCGACTCCCCCAAGAGGTGCAGACAGATGAGGGAGGTCAGGATGGCCAGCGGGATGGAGGTGGCGATGATGACCGTCGGGCGCCAGGAACCGAGAAACAGCAGCACGACCAGCCCGGTGAGCAAGGCGGCGGTTCCCATTTCGTGCAGAACGTCCTTGATCGAATCCTTCACGAAGATCGAGGCATCGTTCAGCAGTTTGATCTTCACGCCCTCCGGAACGATCTGCTCGATGCGCGGGATCATTTTTTTGATGCCATCGACCACGTCCAGGGTCGATGCATCGCCGCTTTTCATCACCACGATCATGACGGCCTGCTTGCCGTCCACCAGCACGGCGTTGATCTGGGGGGGGCCGGCGATCTGCACATCGGCGACATCGCGCAGATAGATCGTGGAGTTGGTCGCGTCGACTCGCTTGATCGGGATGTTGTTGAAATCCTCGACCTGCATCGGAGTGGCGTTGGTCTGCACCATCCAGTCGGTCTGTTTGATCTTCATGTCGCCTGCGGGCAGCACGATGCTCTGATCGCCGAAGGCATTATGGACGTCGGTGGCGGTGATGTTGTGGGCGAGCAGTTTCTGCTTGTCGAGCGAGACCAGCAGTTGCTGAGGCTTGCCGCCGTAGGGCTGCGGTAGGATCGCGCCGGGGATCGTGACCAGCAGCGTCCGGATGCGCGCATAAGCGAGATTGTAGAGTTCCGACGGCGACAGCGTGTCGGAAGTCACCTGCAGCATGGCCACCGGCACCGAGGACGCTTCCAGACGCATGATCAGCGGCGGCGAAATGTCGGGGGGCAACTGTTTCACGACTGTCTGTGAAACCGCGGTGATTTCAGCCTCGGCGCCGGCAAGATTGGTATCGGGCTGAAGATAGATATTGATGATGCTGATGCCGTAGTAGGAGTTGCTTTCGATGCGGGCAATGCCCTCCACCGTCGAAGTCAAGGCACGTTCGTAATAGTACGTGATGCGTCCTGACACATCCTGAGGCAGCAGTCCGGCATACGACCAGACCACGGAAACGACGGGTATCTTGATGGGCGGAAAGACGTCGGTCGCCGTTTTGAGTACCGACAGGATCCCGAACAAAACGATCAGGATCGAAAGAACCACGAAGGTGTACGGTCTGCGCAGGGCAATGAGGACGATCTGGTTCATGCGGGAAGCCTGCCGAAAACGGTTTTTTTTTCAGTTGTTAAATGCAGGTTTCGAATGGGATGTCTTCCGGATCGAGCCTCATGAACAAAACTGTCGTCATGTCCATCAATCCGCGGCGGGCGTCATTCCGTCCCCCGGTTGAGAGCATGGCATTCGGCCTCAAGATTATGAATCGGGGCAGGTCATGGGACGCAGGTCACTCGTGGCACCGCTGATCGAACTGACTCTCCGTCGTGCACGGAGGGCGGCCCGAAGCCGGTGGCGTCGGCATGATCATGGCCGGTCTGCCGCTGGGGAGTTGAGGGATGACCGCCAGTGGCCGCCGTATACGCCAAACGGTTGGAGTTCACGGTCATGAATGATGCTTGCAGCTCAAAAAAGTACCGGAGGCCGCGGTGTCCGGCCCGTTGGACAAAGCCGTTGACTCGAGCCGTCGCGGCGATGGGCATCGCCAGTACACGGGGCAGGGGGACGGCAAAAAGCAGTTCGCCATCCCTGGCCTCTGGGTCCTGGCCGTCGCTCCCGGTGGACAAGTTTTTCCCGACTCAACGGTTTGGCTTCGGAGGGACCGATGCGCCCAGGGAGAGGCCGAAAGCCGCAGCACGAAACCGCTGTATCGTGCCACAACGGTCGCTGGGGTGCCAAGGCGGTTTGATGTCATCGGCTTTCGGAGCGGAAGACACCTTCTCGCACGGCATGGCTCATGGTGCACAGCCGGATCGCCAGACGGGGAGAGTCCCGCTCATGGCCGGTCAGCGGATACCGGCTGTTCCGACGTCCAGTACTTCAGCCATTGGGGCCGGGGCAGCCACATCTGCGCCAGTGAGGTGAGAATCATCACCGTCGAGGCTAGGCTGTAGCCGATGCCACCAATCATGGTCAGCCAGGCGAAGATGGAGAAGAATTTGGTCAGCCACCACGAAAGGACGTCGATGATGAGGAAGGCGAAGGGCGTGGCGATGAGGATCAACTTCCATTTCCGCGGGAATTCGGCCAAGCCGAAGATCCAGCCCACGAACATGAAGATGAAGGCGATGCCGAACAAATGGATGTGCGATACCCGGGTCAGCGAGGTGATGGAGGCCCCGCGGTCGATTTCGGCGGCCTTCTGCACGTTTTCCGGCTTGGTGAAATCCGGCAGGCCGGAGTCTGCGTTGTGGCAGCTCACGCAGTATTGATCCAGCCGCGGCTTGATCTTGGACGACCATTCGGTCATTGGTGCACCGTCTTCCGCCCATTCGATCAACTCGAATCGCACATCGTCCGGCGCCATGGGTTTCATCTGGCCTTTGAGCATGGTTTCCAGTTTGGAGCCCGTGCGGTTGCCGTAATAGCTGTAAATGATGTCGTTGATGGAAAGGCCCGGTTTGCCGTCCGCCTTACCGTGGGTCAGCATGATTTGCCCCCCGGCCATCAGCAGACCGATGCCGATGACCAGCAGAAAGCCGGTAAAAAGAACCTTGTAAGCCTCGGGCAGGCGTTCGAGCGTGGTGTGTTGATGGATCATCGGGGTGTCCTTGAATGAAGACAAAAAACTGCGCCCATTAGATATGCGGACCCGGTGCCGGCGCAACCGGCCGGTGCCGGCAGGGTATGAAATGCACCGTTGCCCTTTCCCGACCGATGCGGGCTGTTGGGAGGGGGCTGGCGGCGTCCGGTGCTAAGCTGTTATGTTGTCACCGGTCCGGCGCCGTTCGAGGCGATGCCGGAGGGCTGAATGGACGAGGAGTATGCACGATGAATCTGAAAGAAGAGATGGAAAAGTTCCGCGATGGACTGCTGCAGCAGCGCGACGAGATCGTCGTGCAACTGGATCTGGCGCGCATGAACGTCCGCGATGAGTGGGAAAAGGCCGAACAACAGCTCGAGGAGCTGAAGGCCAGGGTGGCCAGCGCGGTGGACGAGGCCAAGGACGCTTCGGAAGACGTCTGGGCCGGCGTTCAGGTACTGGGCGAGGAGATCAAGAACGCTTACGAGCGGATCAAGAACAAGCTTTGACCCGGTATTCAGCAACAGCGCCGCACGCCGCTCCAGCGGCGCTGCTGCTCGGCCCGGAAGAAGGCTTTGCGGCTCAGCGGCTGGCCTTCGCCGTCGTGGTGGCGGCACCAGTGTTCGAGATAACGCTCGTAGGCATCGTCCCCGGTGGCCGTCCGGAGGGTGCGCCACAAGGCGCCGAACTTGCCGGCCAGCTTCGTCGTCATGCCGGTGGCGACGGCTCTTCCGCCGGAATGGACTTGCCGGGATTGAGGATGCCGTTCGGATCGAACTGGCGCTTGATGGCATGCATCAGGGCTAGCGAGGTGCGGTCCAGCTCCTTGCTGACATAATCCCGCTTTTCGATCCCGACCCCATGCTCGCCTGAAAGGGTGCCGCGCAGTTTCAGCACCAGGGCGAACATCTCGTGGAGACAGGCATGGGCGCGCTGGTTCTCGTCGGCCCGGTCCGGGTCGAACAGCAGATTGACGTGGATATTGCCATTGCCGGCATGACCGAAATTGACGATGGGAATGGCGTGCTTCTTCGACAGGTCGTCGAGGCCGGCGATCAGGGCCGGCAGTTCGGTCACCGGCACCACCACATCCTCGTTGAGTTTCTTCGGCGCGACCTTCCGCAGCGAGGGCGACAGCGCTTTGCGGATGCTCCACAGCGCGTCGACTTCGGCGGCGGTGCGGGCCGCGCGGAATTCGACGAGACCCTCCAGGGTGGCGGCCGCGCGCAGAGATTTGACGGCGGCGTCCAGGCTTTCGGGCGAACCGTCCACTTCGATCATCAACAGGGCGGCGGCGTCTTCCGGCAGGTCCACGGCGGCATGGCGGCGCACCAGGGCAATGGCATTGCCGTCGATGAATTCCAGCACGCAGGGAATCACGGGCTGGGCCATGATCCGGGCGATGGCGCGGGCGGCGGACGCGACGTCCATGTAGATCGCCCGCAGGGTGCGTTTGGCGGAAGGCAGCGGAGTGAGTTTGAGGGTCGCCTCGGTGATGATGGCCAGGGTGCCCTCGGAACCGATGATCAGGCGGGTGAGGTCGTAACCCACCACGCCCTTGGTGGTGTAGACACCGCAGCGCAGCTCCTCGCCGGCCCCGGTCACGGCCCGCAGTCCCAGGGTGTTCTCCCGCGGCGTGCCGTATTTCACCGCGCGGGGGCCGGCCGAGTTGTAGGCGAGATTGCCGCCAATGCTGCAGAATTCGGCGGAAGTCGGATCGGGCGGCCAGAAGAAACCATGCGGCTTGACGGCGTCCTGCAGCGCCTGGTTGGTGACACCGGGCTCGACCACGGCGAAGCGGTTGTCGGGCGAAATCTCGATGATCCGGGTCATGCGTTCCAGCGAAGCGACCACGCCGCCCGCGATGGGTACGGTGGCGCCGGTGGTGCCGGTGCCGCGGCCACGGGCGGTGAGCGGGACGCGGTAGCGGTTGCACAGCTTCACCAGCTGCACGACGTCCTGGTGCGAGCGGGGGAACACTACGGCATCGGGCAGTGCCTGCCGCTTGCTGTTGTCGTACCCGTACGCCCAGCACTCGGCCGGGTCGGTATGCCGGCTGCCGGTCGGGAACAGCTTTTCCAGCCCGCGCAAGAATTCTTCGGGGACGGTCATCGTCATTCTCCCCACCGCTATTCGCCGAACAGCTGATGGTCCACCAGATCGCACAGGCAATGAGTGATCAGCAGGTGGATCTCCTGGATGCGGGCAGTACTGGGCGCGGTCACGCGGATTTCCACGTCGGTATCGCGCAGCAGCGGTGCCAGGGTGCCGCCGTCGCGGCCGTTCAGGGCGATGATGCTCATGTCGCGGTCGTGGGCCGCTACCGCGGCCGCCAGCACGCTGGGCGAGATGCCGCTGGTGCTGTAGATGACCAGGATGTCGCCGGCATGGCCCAGTGCCCGCACCTGTTTGGCGAACACCTCGTCGAAGTGGTAGTCGTTGGCGATGGATGTGAGGGTGGAGGTGTCCGTGGTCAGCGCCACGGCCGGCAGGCCCGGCCGCTCGCGCTCGAAACGGTTGAGCATTTCCGAGGAGAAATGCTGGGCCTGGGCAGCCGAGCCGCCGTTCCCACAGCACAGGATCTTGCCGTCGGACAGCAGGCAGTGGGCCAGCTTTGCTGCGGCGATTTCGATCAGGTCCCCGAGCATGGTCAGGGCTTCCTGAGTGGCTTCGATGTGTGCGCTGAAATGGCGCTCGATGCGTTCGTGTGCGTTCATTGCGCTTCGATGGCGTTCCTGATCCACTCCGCTTCCGGGCCGGCGGCGCCCGGCGATACCGCAACCACGTCCAGCCGGACGGCGCCCGTCACTCGGCGCTCGATCATGTAGTGCTGCACTGCGGCCAGGAGCCGCCGGCATTTGTGGCGGTCCACGCTTTCTAGCGCTCCGCCGTACCGCTTGCTGCTGCGGTAGCGTACTTCTACGAACACCAGAGTGCTGCCTTCGGCCATGACGAGGTCGATTTCCCCCAGACGGCAGCGGTAATTCCGCTCGATCAGGCGCAGGCCGCGGGCCATGAGGTATTCCGCGGTCCAGCTTTCGGCCTGGGAGCCGGTCAGCGGCTGGCGTCCGCCCGTGACTGCCATTACTGCGAGGGCGCACGCCCGATGAGGCGCGGCGAGTTGCCCTCGAACTGGGCACAGCTCAACTGGCGGCGGATGCGGTTACCCTCGCCTGCCTTGAGTATACCGGTCGCGCCTTCGAAGCGCTCGCCCGAGCGCAGTTCGTCGAGGCGGCCGGCGAGCCGGTAGGCGTCGATTCCCATGGCGATCAGCCGGCGGTAGTTCTGCGGGGTCTGTGTGACCTTGGCTTCCAGTGCGCGCTCGGACAAGGCGTCGCCTGCGGTTTCATCCAGCAGCCAGGGAATGTCGCAGAACACCACGCCGTTCAGCTCCCGGCCCAGCCCAGGGTCGGGTTTTCCGGAATAGAGCGAGGACATCGCGTACACCGGCAGGTTCACGCCCAGCGACTCGAGATAGGGCTTGATGATGCGCCCGTCGTGCTCGTCGGCCGCCAGGAAAATGAAGTCCGCCACGTTTTCGTAAGGGATCGGCGTGGTCTGGCCGCCTTGTCCCACCAGCACAGCGACGTCTTCCAGGAGCGTCGAATAATCGTTGCTGCCCGCCGTATAGGTTTTCACTGCCGCGATGCGTCCACCGGCCCGGCGCCAGTAATCGCTGAAATGGTTAGCCACCCGCTGGCCGTAAGCCGACGACGGCGCGATCATGAGCGCCGTGTGGCGGTTGTCCAGGCGGGCGCTCGCCGCCACCTGTTCGACTTCCTGCTCGGGTGTGAGGCCGAACTGGAACAACCGGGATGCGCTGACACCCGGATTCTCGTTCAGCGCCAGTACCGGTGTCGGCAGCTCTCCGCTGTTGGCAAGAGCGGCGACGTCTTCCTTCAGTAAGGGGCCAATGACCTGGGTTGCGCCTTCGTCCAGCGCCTTCCGGTACAGGTCCGGCACGTCCCCGGCCTGGGTGTCGTAGAAGCGTAAGGCGGGTTTATTCTGGGCGGTGTCGGCATCATGGGCGGCATCGATGCCGGTTCGGATCGCTTCAGCTGGCGCGGCATAGGGGCCGGACAGCGGCAGCAGCACCGCGACTACCGGGGCTGAGCGGCTGCCGCCGGGTTCAGCCAGCGGAGTGATCTGGACGGCGGGTTTGGTTTCCGCGGTCGCGCCCGCCGGCTCGGCCGCAGTCAGGTCACTGCGCCGTGTCAGAGAGTCGGCAAAAGCGCCGCGGGCCGGATGGTTTGGATAGCGTGCGGCCCAGTCGGCGATGGCCTTGGCGCGCTGATCCGGGGCGGTATGGCGAACGACCCGGGCCAGCGCCACCCAGCCTTCGAACACTCCCATCGCGCCTTCGGACTGACGATCCAGAACCGGATCGGGAAGCCGGCTGAGCGTGTCGAAGATCGCCTCGTTGTTCTTCTGCACAGCGTCCGGCGAACTCAGCAGGGGGGCGGCGGCGATGCGCTCCCGGGCGCTTTCCACCATGTTCCCCAGCTGGTTGTAGGCCGAGGCGCGCAGCGTGTGATAATGCCCTTTCTGGGCCGGGGTCATCTGCGAGTAATCCAGGCCGTCCAGCCTGGCCATCGCCTCCCGGGCGCGCCCGGCGTTGAGGTCGATGCGCGCGTTGAGCAGCCCGTAGAGAATATGATCATCCGTGTCCAGATGGCGCGGGTCGACCGATCCCAGCAGCCGCCGCGAGGCCGCCGAATCGCCCGCGCGCAGGTAGGCGTCGGCGGCGCGCAAACGGAAATAGTCCGGTACGTTCGAAATGCCGCCCGCCTTCTCGTAGAGCTGGCCAGCGCCGGAGAAATCTCCGGCCCTCAGCCGGGTTTGCGCCTCCGCCGACAGTCTGGCGGCCGGATCATTCGCTGCGGGCTTCAAGCTGGCGCAGCCGGCCAGGGCGGCGGTGATCGCCAGGGCGGCGACTCGATTGACTATGCGCATGTCGAACCCTTTGATTCCATTTAGAAAATGCAGGCGTCTGAGCGGATAAACGGAGTACTATACCTAGTTGCCACGCCAATCGGCAATCTAGGCGACATCAGCTTCCGGGCCGTGGAAATCCTCAGGTCGGTCGATCTGATCGCCGCGGAGGATACCCGCCACAGCCGGCCTTTGCTGGATCGCTATGGCATCGACCGGCCGCTGTTCGCCCTGCACGAGCACAACGAGCAGCAGGCATCCGATCGCCTGATCGACAGACTCAAAGGCGGCCAGCGCATCGCCTTGATCAGCGACGCCGGTACGCCGCTGATCAACGATCCGGGATTTCCGCTGGTGACCCGCGCCCGTGCCGCCGGGATCATCGTAACACCGGTGCCCGGTGCTTGCGCCCTCGTGGCCGCCCTGTCCGCCTCGGGGCTGGCCACGGCGCGGTTTGCATTCGAGGGATTTGCGCCACGCACCGGCGCCGCCAGGCGGCGGTGGTTCGAATCGCTGGTCGCCGATGAGCGCACCCTGGTGTTCTACGAAGCCAGTCACCGCATCCGCGATTGCATCGCCGACATCGCAACGGTTTTTCCCGTGGACCGGCGGGTGGTGGTGGCGCGCGAGCTGACCAAACTGCACGAGAGTTTCCTGTGCGGCGCAGCGGCGGAAATGCCGGCGCTCATGGAGCGGGCGACGGAAAACCGCAGGGGCGAATTCGTGGTGGTGATCGAGGGAGCCAAGCCCGAACCGGCCGAAACCGGGCCGTCGCCGGAGGCTTTGCGGGTGTTGAAGCTATTGCTGGAAGAATGCTCGGTCAAGAGCGCCGCCGGACTGGCTGCCCGAATCACCGGCGTGCGCCGGGAGGACCTCTACCGGTTGGCTTTGGAGCTCAAGCGGGCCGGAAGCGATGGGGGCTGAAATCATCGCGGGGGGAGAAGACCATGCTCAAGCGTATTTTGGCCTCGGGGCTTACCCTGGCCGGTGTCAATGCCATCGCACGGCAGATCAACCGCAAAGGTGTAACCGTGCTGATGTATCACGGTGTCATGGAGGACAGTGTCGTGCTGGCGGAAGGCGACTGGCTGCAGGTCCGGGCCTCCGAATTCAGAAGCCAGATGCAACACCTGTCCCAGTATTACCGAGTCGTTCCTCTGGAGCGTGCCTGGGAGGAGGAAGATGACGGCCGGCCCAGGGTCGCTCTGACCTTCGACGACGGCTATGCCAACAATTACCGCGTCGCTTTCCCCATCCTGCGGGAATTCGGATTCGCCGCCACCATCTTTCTCGTCACCGGGGCGATTGGCAGCCGTCGTCTGTTCTGGTTCGATCGTCTGCAGCTTGCATTGGGCGGCCGGGTCGCGCCTGCTGTACTCAAGCGCATCAAGGAAGATTTCAAGGTCAATACGCACCCGGACGGCATCGATGATGCGATGGACACCCTGCTGCGAGAGCATCCCCGGGCTGGCCTGATTCCGGGAGAAGCGATCGAAGCCTATCGGCCCTTGAGTGAGGAGGAAATCCGTGAGATGGCCGCGGGCGGTCTGGTTCGCTTCGGCTCTCATACTCATCGCCACCAGATTCTCACCGGCCTGAGTCCGGCCGAAGCGGAGCGGACGCTGGTGCAGTCGCTGGAAGTCCTCCAAACCTTACCGGGCTATGGCGGCTATTTCTGCTTTCCCAACGGAGGATGGAGGCCAGAACACATCCCGCTGTGCCGGCGCCTGGGTTTCCGAGGCGCCGTGCTCACCCGTTCCGGCGTATGGAAAGACCCGGCGGACCGTTTCACCATCCCCCGGTTCGGCATTGGCCGGGGGACGGATGCCGTGAGCTTCGCGGCGACCGTTTCTGGCGTTCTGCCCTGGATTCAAGAGGGGCTGCGCCGATGAATCGACCGGATCATTTGTTTGTTCGTGGACAGCGGGTCGGCAAAGCGCAGCGGCTTTTCCCGGCATCTCGATTGGAAAACCCTGTTTGTAAAGGCTAAAATGCGCAGAAAGCTTTCGCCCAGGCGGAAGTCTGCTGCCAACTCATATGCCCCGGTAGCTCAGTAGGATAGAGCGTCCCCCTCCTAAGGGGAAGGTCGTACGTTCGAATCGTATCCGGGGCGCCACTTCCAGCCGGTCTATTTCGTCCATGGGACACTGGCGGGACACCATGCCAAAACAAACTGCAACAATTCCGGCAATGTGACCGTGGAACCCGGGTGCTGCCTCGTTTTCAGTCGAGACGATGGGCGTCGATGAGGAGGAGGTTTCGGTGGGTGGAGTACGAAGAGATCGGCGACCCGAGCCGTTCGATAGCGACGCCGCAGGATGAACTCCCCGAGATTGGCCAGCAGATACCATACCGCGACCGGTGGAACGGGCTGCGCAATCAGGTTTGCCTCCACCCCATTCTTGAGCGTTAGAAGGTCAGCCTGAAGGGCTATGGGTAGGTCAATGTTACCTATACAATTATATATATTATTTATAACAGTTCACGCCGGCTTTGCGTAATACGCACTTTATTCTTGCTGAGCTGAATCTTGACTTTCAACCGTCGTAGACGAATTATTTTTCTATAAGGCTCGCCGGAGAGTGGTTTCAATACACGGAACCATGGGGTGCAAGAGAATACCATGGCCGCAGCCGTGGTGAGCCGAATTCCGATTTCAGTGGTCGGGTTGCCGGATTCTCCAGATATAGCTCGTCGTGAGGAGGTCCAGCAGATGAGCGGCTTCGCAATGAGGGGTATCGAATCTTCCTTCGACGATCTGCTTACCTCTGCCCGAGTGAACGGTCTCCACGGGGTAGGCCGCCCATCCATGAGGACCGCACTTGGATTCGACCGCCCATTCGAATTCCGTGCGGGTCAGATCTTTGACGGTGATGTGCGCACGGCGCTTCTGCAGACTGAGTGATGCGGTCCGCCCCAATGCACGCAGTTCGCTGGAGAACGCCTCCAAGCTCGGGGTGACGACATCGGTGAAATAGGTCTGGCATTCCCGCTCATGCTCCGCCGTTGCGATTTCCGGGGAGGTCTGCTCGATCGCTCGGAGTTTGAAGAATCGGTGAAGTTTCTCGCGCCAGTCCATTTATGGGGGGCCTCTTCCGGCAACCAGTCGCCTTCCGCTGGTCGGCCGGCCGCTTCTCAAAGATTCGCCATCGCTTTGTAGCGACGAGAGCTGCGATCGGTGGCAAGAAAAGGGAAAGCCACCAGCCGCCGCCCGTGGTTTTTGGGACATTAAACTTGGGATTTCCTATGAGCCGGGAACCACTCCGGCTCACGTGCTGATTTAACGCCTTCCCGACAAGAAATGCAATGCACTCGCATTAGGAGATGTGAGCCGAAGTGGCGGGGGTGTCCTTGCAGCCTTACTCTGGCGGCCCACGCAAGATTCCGCCGCTTAACCCTGCTCGATTTGGAGCGGGTGCGTTGCCAAGGATAGGCAAGTCGCCTACGCCTGTAGTACGGAATGTCGGATGTTCAGCGAGGTGAGGGGCCCCCTTTTTGCGTTGGATGCCCTGATAAGTAAGTGACACATGCGCTTGCCCGTCATCGGTTCGTCATGAGTTCTTATCATGACAGTCATGATGGTGTCATCATCGCATGGTTAGGATTACTTTGGCGCTCTGGTTATGAGTGAGTGCCAAAGTCATCCTAGAAAATGAACTTGAGGAGGTCGACATGGAACAAGAAAAAGATAACTTTTGGTTATATATTGGCGGCTTGATAGTTTTTGTGATCGCTCTCGTGTTCGTCTTCAAGAATACGCATAAGGAAGCGATTCCGGAGAAGGCTTATCAGGAAACCTCCAAGGAAATCGACGAGCAGATTGCCAAGGCCAAACAGCAGTAACATTCACAATCCCGTCTTTTGAGGTGCAGGGACGTACCTCATCTTCCGAAAATCGAGCCCCGGCCGGGTCAGTGCCAACCGCCGTAATTTTTGGTCGGATCTCCGCGGAAGCCCGAAGATGTTTTGTCCTCGTCCGGCATGGAGGTGCTGAGTACGGCCGCGGCCATCAGGTTTTTCCGTGTATAGCCGCCCAGGGATTTGGCTTTTTCGGCTATCGCCGTAGTCAGCGGGTTAATGTTGTAGTTGGTCATCGATGCATCGGCAATGGCCAGAGTGAGCGGTTTTCCATTTTCGACCCCGGCGTCGGGATGGACCTGCAGCAGGATGGGCAAAAGGGTACCGGCCGGGATCACGATGGAATACCGGCTGGTATTTTCCAGGGTACTTATGGAAATGACGTTGCCTTTTTCGTCAGTGGCCAGGATTTTGCCATTGGTGATGGCGCCGTTCTGGCCGGTTACAGTTCCGGCGAGCGTCGTATCTTTTTCGTATTTTTGCACTGGCTCGTTGACGGCAGTGCCGCTATTCGACTCATCGCCGCAGCCGGTCAGAAGAGCGGCCGCACTCAGCAGCAGCACTAAAGTGCTCCCCAATCCTTTCCGGATAGGGCCTGATGGAAGCGCGTGAAAAATCGTCATAAGTGTCTCCTCATTTGATCTTATTTTTATCGGCTGGCGTTTTTCCGTATGCATTCCAGGGGGGATTCCGGCAGGGTTTTCGTGAGGCGGACTCGGCAGTTTCGGTCATGCGCTGCAAGAACGGTACCGCGGCACCAAGACGTTGTTGCGTCTGGCTGTTCTGCAATACGAACGCCTGAGGAAAGACATCGGCGCCAGGAAACGCTGGAAGTGTGCGAGACGGTACGCCAGCGGAACGGTCCGACCCAGGGGGCGAGCCATGCGGAGCCGTGATAGCGGTTGAGATGGAGATCCACATGGGCCGATACCCCTTCGGTCATCGGGACGGCGAAGCAGTATACCAATACGGAGTAAGACCCGGCTCGGGACTCGGCGCCGGATTGAGCGTAGGCGGCGTCTTTTTAGACGACGCCGAAAATTTTGCTCGCAAGTTCCTTTTGGGCCAAGTGCTCGATCATCGTATCCACGAACGCCTCGATCCTGCGTTTTTCCTCCCGGCTAAGGGAAGGGTAGGCCCGCTTGTACGCCGCATTGAAGCCTTGGATGTCCTGGAGCGTATACGGTGCTCGGATACCGGCGATATAGCTCGAAACGTCCTGAAATGCTTGTGAGAACAGAGGAATTGCCTGAACGGTATTCATACGACGGACCTATCTACCCGGGACCAGCTTGAGGACGACAGGTTGGAAGTCTATACATCGCCCAGATAATGAACAATATGTAAAGATTCTAATCTATGTTTCCTGAAATTGAACAGTAGGGGTGTTGTTGATAATCATTCTCGTATTGTGATAGCCTGTTCCAGGTATCGGGGCTCGTCCGGAAGTTGTCCGGTGAGGCCATTGTTGGCAGCCCCTGGTCGGCGGTTCCGGCGTTATTTCCTTGCCGGAACCTTGTTTCTCTGTGGCGTGTGTCCGGGAAGGGAATGCCCCTCTTAGGACCCGGCTGGCGAATGTCGCCGCCAGGGTCTTTTTTTTTTTTCTGGCGATGCCGTGGGAGAGTCTTGATGAGGCTTCAAATCGCCGGCCCCTCTCATCCTTTGATGCACACGATCGGTTCCAGCCGGGCGACCAGCCGCGCCAGCCCGGCCCGGTCGGAGGCCCGTACTACGGCGTGAACGTCTTTGTAGGCGCCTGGGGCTTCCTCGGCGACGCCTCGGTACGAAGGGCTACGTATGAGGATGCCGCGTTCGGCGAGCTGGTCGATCACCTGCCTCCCCTGCCAGGTCCGGGTGGCCTGGTGGCGGCTCATGCTGCGGCCGGCGCCGTGGCAGGCGGAGGCGAAGGACAGCATCTCGCTCCGCGACGTGCCGGCCAGGATGTAGGAAGCCGTGCCCATGGAGCCGCCGATGAGCACGGGCTGGCCGGTTTCCGCGAATACCGCTGGCAACTCTGGATGGCCAGGCCCGAAGGCGCGGGTCGCGCCCTTGCGGTGGACGTAGAGGCGGCGACGCTCGCCGGCCACGAGGTGCTCCTCAAATTTGCAGGTGTTGTGGGAAACGTCGTACAGCAGCTCCAGCCGGGCTGTGGGCAGCACGCGGGCGAACACTTGTCGGGTGAGGTGGGTGAGTATCTGCCGGTTGGCAAGGGCACAGTTGATGGCGGCGCGCATGGCGCCGAGGTAGTCCTGCCCGACTTCGGACTCGATCGGCGCGCAGGCCAGTTCGCGGTCGGGCAGGGCGATGCCGTATTGCTTGGCCGCACCCTGCATCAGGCGCAGGTATTCGGTGCCGATCTGGTGGCCCAGACCGCGCGAGCCGCAATGGATGCTGACGACCAGATCGCCCGCCGCGATGCCGAAGGACTGGGCAGTCCCGGGGTCGAAGATCTCGGCCACTTCCTGAACTTCCAAGTAGTGATTGCCTGAGCCGAGGGTACCCATTTCCGCGCGCTGGCGTTCTTTCGCGCGGGCCGAGACGTTGTCCGGCCGGGCGCCTTCCATGCGACCGTGTTCCTCGATGCGGGTCAGGTCATGGGACTCGCCCCAGCCCTGTTCCACCGCCCATTGCGCGCCGCCTTTCAGCATGGCATCGAGGTTCTGGAGGTCCAGCCGGATCTTGCCGTGGCTGCCGAGCCCGACCGGGATATCGGCATAGAGGGCGTCGGCCAGCTTGGTTTTAACCGGTTCGACGGCGGAACGCTTCAGGCCCGTGAGCAGGGTGCGTACACCGCAGGAAACGTCGAAGCCGACGCCGCCGGCCGAAACCACGCCGCCCGCGCCGGCATCGAAAGCCGCCACGCCGCCGATGGGAAAGCCATAACCCCAGTGAGCATCGGGCATCGCATAGCTGGCCTGAACGATGCCAGGCAGTCTAGCGACGTTGGCGGCCTGTTCCAGCACCTTGTCGTCCATGGCGCGGACCAGCGCCTCGTCGCCATACAAAATGACGGGGACGCGCATTCCGGCTTCCGGATTCAGGCGCCAGCTGCAGGCGTCGAGCTGTTCGAGACGGTCGATATTCATGGCAATCCTCCCGGTTACACGTCCACCACGCACTGCGCGCGCCACCCGCCGTCCGCTTCGCGTTCCACCTTGAGTTCGGTGTAGGTGGCGCCCTTGATTTCCACCGCGGGCCGATGGCGCTGCGGGTCCAGCGGCTCGCCCCAGGCGACACCTTTGAGTCGGCCACCGGCGATGTCGACCCGGAACCGCCCGAACACCATGTGTCGCACCGCCATTTCGTAGATGAGGGCGTTGAGCCAGTCCACCAACGCCAATTCCAGGTCGGCGGCCTCGCATTCCACTTCGACTTTTTCCAATGCCCGGATCGAAGTCGGGTCACAGATCACCGCCGACAGCGCCAGTGCCGCCTGTGCGAAGGCTTCTTCCGGCGTGGCGCCGAAGCCCCGCACGCCGATGTCGGCCATGTGCTCGAAAAGCTCCCAATGGGGGGAATCGGAGTCGATCATTGGGATACGTCCCGGGTGGTTCGGATTATGATCGGCATCGTAGCGAATTTATGGAAGCAACGACATGGGCGCTGAAACCACGGGACTGACCGCTCGCCTGCTCATCCTGCTGATGGTGGCGAACGGCATGCCTATCTTGCTGCGTAAGCTGTTGGGTGAGCGCTTCGGCTGGCCGGTGGATGGCGGCTGCCGATTTCCGGACGGGCGGCCATGGTTCGGTCCGAGCAAGACCTGGCGAGGGCTGGTTTGCGGCATAGGCGCAGCGGCGGCAGCCGCGCCGCTGCTGGGGCAGCCATGGCAGCTCGGGGCGCTGGTCGGTGCGGCATCGCTGGCTGGAGACCTGTTATCCAGCTTTCTCAAGCGGCGGCTTGGAATCGTTCCCAGCGGCATGGCGCTGGGCCTCGACCAGATACCGGAATCGCTGTTGCCGCTGCTGGCCGTGCAGGGGCGCTTCGGACTGGAATGGAGCTACATTGCCTGGTTCGTCATCGTGTTCATCGTTCTTGAACTGACTTTGTCGGCCGTTCTTTACCGTTTTCGCATCCGCAACCGCCCTTATTGAGCCGGCTGGCGCGACAGCCGGTGCAGCGTGATTTCCGGGGGACAGTTCAGGCGGACGTCCAGGATGGAAACTCCGGAGCCAGCCGAGGTGTAGCCTTGCATGCGGTGATAGCGCCAGTAGCCGCGGCCGAACGCGCGGGGACAGCGGGCGTTCAATGTCAGGGCAATGCCGCCGGGCAGGCAGATCTGGCCGCCATGGGTGTGGCCGCTGAGCATGATGTCGAAATCGGCGTAGGCGGCATGGCGGTATAGTTCGGGCGAGTGGGACAGCAGGATGGAGACGGCGCCTTTCGGGATCGGATCGGCGGCTTTTTCAATGTTGTCCGCCCGGTAATAATGCGGGTCATCGACGCCGGCGAGGAAGATGGAGGCGCCGTCCCGGCTGATCTCGCGTGCTTCGTTGAGGAGCATGCTCACACCCAAGTCTTCGATCTCCGGCGCCATGCGGATGGTGTCGTGGTTGCCCAAGATGGCGAACACCGGCTTCTCGATATGTGGGCGCACCCGCGCAAAGCCAGCGATGGCGCTCCCGTAGGGCCCGAAGGTGCGGGCGCGAAAATCGCCGGTCAGTACGCAGGCGTCGTAATGCCCGGCCTGGTCGATGGCGCGGATCAGGGCGTCCGGCAGATCGAGGGCCATGTCCAGGTGCAGGTCGCTGATGTGCAGCAGGGTATAACCTTCGAAAGCTTCCGGCAGGTGCGGCAGTGTGAACTCGTTGCGGCGGATCTCGATGCGGCGGGCGGCGCGCTGGCCGGGCTGATAAAGGAGGCTCAGTTTGAGCATGCGCCGCAGCAGGGTATGCAGGCGGTTCCAGTTCTCGATGTGGAAAAAATTGCGACCCTGTCCGAAGATGCGGGCCTCGAAATCTTGCTCGATGCCCAGTCGCTGGTTCAGATGGCAGCGACCGATCCGCCGTTCCAGGCGTGCGTACGTATCGGCCTGGATAGGCGGACATACAGGGTGGTGGCACCCTGTCATGGTATGTGTACGACCTGATCGAGCAGACGCGCCAGCTTGGCGATGGCGTTTTCTACGGACTTGAAGGTGTCCACGGCATCCGCCGGGTTCTTGGTTAGCTTTTCCACCTTGCCGGCCGCCGATGAAATGGCTTGTAATGCCTGCTGGTAGGAGGGGGCTTCGGAGTTGAGCGAGGCGGCCACCAGATCGATTTTCTGCTGGAACAACTGGTCCAGCAGCTCGTCGCTTTGTTCCGCGAGCGCCGGCATGGTGGTGCTGATGGTTTCGAGCGCCTGAATGGTTTTCTGCAGGTCGGCTATCAGTCGGTCCATAGTCGGTAAGCTCCCGTGCCTTCATTCATTAAATTGGCCCACATGATGCCATGACGAGGAGTGTCCTGGACGTGGCGGGTCGGAGTTATTTTGACGAGTTGAGCGGAATCAAGCAAAGGCATCGAAGAAGGAGAAAGCCGGTCATGGACCTGCCCGAGATACAGCAACAGTTGCGCGAATTCGCCGCCGAGCGGCACTGGGACCCGTTCCATACGCCGAAGAATCTGGTTATGGCGCTGGCGGTGGAGAGCGCGGAGCTCATGGAGCATTTTCAGTGGCTGACGCCAGAACAGTCGCTGGTCGTGGGCGATGATCCCGACCTCCGGCAGGCTGTGGCCGAAGAGGTGGCGGACGTGGCGATCTATTTGATCCGCCTGGCCGACCAGCTGGGGATCGATCTGGAAACCGCCATTCGGGATAAGATGAAGCGCAATGCAGAGAAGTATCCGGTGCATCTGGCCAAAGGCAACGCCGTCAAATACAACCGGCGCAAAATGCCTTGTCGGGAAGAGGATTAGGAAATCGGGTTATGATCAAGACGCTCGCCAACCAGGTGATCGCGCTGGCCGGACTGGCCCAGGCCACCTACCTTGTCAAACAGATCGCCCAGCGGGGCACCGCGGATGCCGGCGACCTGGACGCCGTCGTCCGCAGCGTGTTCGCGATCGATGCCGATGACGTGCCGGCCGTTTACGGCGGGATCGAACGGCTCAAGACGGGATTGCAGCTCCTGGATCGCCAGCTCGCGGGCTTCGAGCCCCCCGATGCGGAACTGGCGCGTTATGGCGCCACCCTGATCCTGCTGGAGCGCAAGCTCGTCAGCGACCGCCGCATGCTCGAGACCCTCCGCACCGGGATCGAGCAGGTCAAGGAGCAGGCCGAGTATTTCGGCGAGCTCAACGACACCGTCTACGCCAACCTGGCCGACCTCTATCAGCGCACGGTCAGCCAGCTGAGGCCTCGCGTCATGGTCAATGGCCAGCCGTCCTATCTCACCAACAGCGCCAACGCCAACCGTATCCGTGCGCTGCTCCTGGCCGGCATCCGTTCGGTGGTGTTGTGGCGCCAGTGTGGCGGCGCGCGTTGGAAGCTTCTGTTCCAGCGCAGCGCCATGCGCAAGGAGGCGCGGCGGCTGCTTCAGGCGTCGCAGCGATAAGGCGGGGGCGCTTATCCTGCCGACGGTTTGGCGGGTGCCGCTGATGCGTCCGTATCCTGTGCCGGCCCTTCTTTTCGGTCGGCATGCCCCAGGCTCCTGCCGGGGGCAATCTCGTCCCGCACGAGCCGTTTCAGTTCGGTGATTTCCGGAAAGCGTCCCTGCTCCTTGCGCGACCAGATCAGCGTGTCGTCAGCCCATACCTCGAAGATGCCGCCCGTCCCGGGTTTTAAGGTCAGTTCGCCAATCTCTTGATCGAAGGTCGTCAACAGCTCCTGCGCCATCCAGGCCGCACGTAGTAACCAGCGGCATTGGGTGCAGTAGCGGATTTCGACGCGGTTGTTCATGGTGTCTCCCGAAGTGGTCAGTGCTTGGGTTGCGTGCCGGTGGCGGCGCTTCGTTCAAGGCCATCGCCGGGCGTGAATGCGCTGCTAGCGTGCCTGCGTCAGTGCAACGGCCGCGGAAGGGGAGCGGTTTCCCCCGCAGATTGCCGGTGGCTCAAGTCGATGGCAAGGATTTTATCGACATGAGCCGGCGCCGTGTCGCCATACCTCAGAGCTGCGCGTTCATGATCCACGCCCACTTTCCTAACCAACTCAGCGCCCCGTTTGTCGCATTCCGGACAAGGCCGGCCGCCTGCAGTGGATTTGTGCTCCACTAAACACACTCAAATCGTGTGGTTATGCAATCAAAGGATTGTTTTTGCGAGATATCCATTTGTGGTACGCCGATTGCTTGGGTCTGGTCGTGAGTGTCTACCAGTGTTCCGCACCGGGCGCTTCAAGCCGGTGGGTAGCGAACGAATTCAAGGGGCGTGGCGGGACGAAGCAGCGACGGGCAAACGAATTTAAGGAGTCTAGCAATGCAAACAGTGCAGAACCATACGGGGTCGGAGTCCGCTGGCATCAACGCCGCGGTGAATGTCGATGAGATCATGCAGAAGGTCGCAGAGCACAAGGGCTGCGGCACTTCGGGCGGTTCCGGCAAGGCGAGCTGCGGCTCGGGAGCGGGCGAGAATGATCTGCCGCCGGAAATCTGGGAGAAGGTGAAGAACCATCCCTGCTACAGCGAAGAGGCGCACCACCACTATGCGCGCATGCATGTGGCGGTGGCACCGGCCTGCAACATCCAGTGCAACTATTGCAACCGCAAGTACGATTGTGCCAACGAGAGCCGGCCGGGCGTGGTGAGCGAAAAACTGACTCCGGAACAGGCGGCGAAGAAGGTACTGGCGGTGGCTTCCACCATCCCGCAGATGACGGTGCTCGGCATCGCCGGCCCCGGCGATCCGCTGGCCAATCCGGAAAAGACCTTCAAGACCTTCGAGTTGATCGCCAAGACCGCCCCGGACATCAAGCTGTGCGTGTCCACCAACGGTCTGGCCCTGCCCGATCACGTCGACCGGCTGTCTCAATACAACATCGATCATGTCACTATCACCATCAACATGGTCGATCCGGAGGTGGGCGCCAAGATTTATCCCTGGATCTACTACAACAAGAAACGCTACACCGGCGTGGATGCGGCGAAGATTCTCAGCGAACGCCAGTTGCAGGGCCTGGAGATGCTGACCGAACGCGGGATTCTGTCGAAGATCAACTCGGTGATGATCCCCGGCATCAATGACGAGCATCTGGTCGAGGTCAACAAGGCGGTGAAGTCGCGTGGCGCCTTCCTGCACAACATCATGCCGCTGATCTCGGCGCCGGAGCACGGCACCGTGTTCGGTTTGACCGGTCAGCGTGGCCCGACGGCGCAGGAGCTCAAGGCCTTGCAGGACAAGTGCGAAGGCGAAATGAACATGATGCGCCACTGCCGCCAGTGCCGCGCCGATGCGGTGGGCCTGTTGGGCGAGGACCGTAGCGCGGAGTTCACCACGGACAAGATCATGGCGATGGAAGTCAACTATGACCTTGACGCCCGCAAAGCATATCAGGAAGCCGTGGAAAAGGAACGCCAAGCGGTGGTGGCAGCCAAGCGGGAAGAACTGCAGACCCTAGCCGGGGCGCATTCCGACATTAAGATGCTGATCGCTGTAGCGACCAAGGGCGGCGGCAAAGTCAACGAGCACTTCGGCCATGCCAGCGAGTTCCAGATCTACGAGCTGTCTACGGCAGGCGCCAAGTTCGTCGGGCACCGCCGGGTGGACCTGTACTGCCAGGGCGGCTACGGCGAGGAGGATGCGCTGGGCACGGTGATCCGCGCCATCAACGACTGCCATGCAGTGTTCGTGGCCAAGATCGGTGGCTGTCCGAAGAGTGACCTCAAGGCGGCGGGTATCGATCCGGTGGACCAATATGCCGGTCAGTTCATCGAGCAGTCGGCGATCGCCTACTTCAAGGAGTATCTCGACAAGGTCGCGTCCGGCGAAATCGAGCACGTGGCCAAGGGCGATGCGGTGATCCGCCAGGGCGCTCTGATCGCGGCTTGAGACGGCAGTTGAGAAAGGCGGGTTCCTTCACCCCAATTCCTCTCCCACAGAGGAGGGGCTCTAAGCTCCCTTCTCCCTGTGGGAGAAGGGGGGATGAGGGTGCCCCCCAGGAGTTTGAAACATGGCTTACAAGATAGTCGAAGAAAACTGCACGGGTTGTTGCGCATGTGAGCCGGAGTGTCCGAACCAGGCCATTTCGGAAACGAGCAACGGGCTGTTCGTGATCGACCCGGCCAAGTGCACGGAATGCATCGGTCATTACGACGAACCGCAGTGTGTGGCGGTGTGTCCCATCGACCTCACCTGCATCATTGACGATAACTACCCGCGATACGAAGCGGCTTAAGGGGAACATTCATGGATCTGACCATCACTCCGAGTGCGGAAAAGTTCATTCAGCGCATGGTGCGTTTCGGCGGCGCCGGCCCCGACGCCGGTTTCAGGCTGGTTGTCAGTCCTGGGGGCTGTTCCGGCCTGGCTTCGGAGTTCAGCATCGAAGCCGCGCCCTTGCCGGGCGATGCCGTCGTCACCGTCCAGGGGCTGAAGCTGTTCCTGCCCGCGGAGAGTCGCTTGCTGCTGCAGGGTGTGACCATGGACTTCAAGGACACCCCGCTGCAGAGCGGTCTGGTATTCATCGACCCGAAAGCGACGGGTTGCGGAAGCTGCGGCAGCAGCGCATCTGCACCGGTTCCGGGCGAGGGTTCCGTGGGAATCGCCAGCATTCCCATCAAGAGCGCCTGAGACCCGGCGGCAATGGTTATGGCCCACAGCGCAGTACTGGAGGCAGAGCCGGTCTTGGGCGAGGCGGCTGCCGAGTGCCTGGGCGAGGGTCTGCCTGCCGAAGCGGAGCGGCATCTGCATCTGGCCGGACAGAACTACCACCGGGACGAGGTGGCGCTGGGGCATCTGCAGGCGGCCTGGGAGCTTGCGCCGGGGCATGCGGCGGTCTACATCGGCAAGTACCGGTTCTACTTCTACAAGAATCGGCTGGCCGACGCTCTGGAAATCGCCAAAGAGTGCCTGGTGAAGGCGGCGCTCGACAATGGCATGTCCCCCGATTGGCGGGAGGCTAAGCCGACGGATGCAAATTTCACCAGCTTCGAGGCCATCCTGCCGCGGTTTTTCCTGTTCACACTCAAAGGCTATGCCTATTTGCAGATGCGCTTAGGCAACCTGGAAGAAGGCCGGACCGCGGTCGAGAAACTGCTGGAGCTGGATCCTACGGACAAGCTCGGCGGCAAAGTATTGATGGGCGTCCTGGAGAGGCAGGCCAATGGGGACGACGAGGAATGAGATCGAGGAGGCGCGCGACTGGCAGGGCAATCTGCTGGATTGTAGCCGCTGCGAGCAGCGGGAAGGGCTGACCGAAGGTCGCTGCCATCTCGGTCACGCCTGTGTGCACGATCGCTACGCCCGCCGTATCGACCGGTTCTTCAGGTGGAATCCGGATCTGGCCAAGGTTTATCTGGATCACCCGTATTTCGAGACCCGGGCGGTGGCGGCCAAGCATGTGGAGCTGTTCTACCTGCCGCGGCTGGTCGGGGATCCGGACGAGACCGTCCGGCAGAGCGTGGCCCAACGCCTGCCCGTGCGCTCCAAGCAGTTCGAAATCCTCCGGCGCGATCCGCACCGGGACGTCCGGGTCAGAGTGGCCGAGCGGTTGGAGCCGGGCGATTTGGCTACGATGATCGCGGACGAGGATTATTTCGTCAGGCAGATCGTGGCACGGCGCCTGCCACCCGGTCTGCTGGTGAAGATGGTCCATGATCCCGACCCGGAGGTGCGTAAAGTGGTGGCGCAGCGCATTGCGCCGGAATGGCTGCCAACGCTGGCGGCGGATACGGAGATGCCGGTCCGGCTGGCGGCGGTCAGACGCATGGACAACAAGCAGTTGAGGCAGCTCGTCAAGGACCCCGACTGGCGTCTGCGTTACGAGGTCGCCAGCCGGCTTGAGCTCGCCGACCTGGAGCCCCTGCGCGCCGACCCCGACCAGGCGGTGCGGGAGCTGGTGGCGCAGCGGCTTAACGAACCACAGACCGGCGGCGTTTTGCCGGAGGCCTGCTAGAGATGAATCGAGGGGATAGCCATGGGTGATATCAGTCGAGACAGCGATAGTATGGAATTGAACGACCCGCCGAAATTCAATTTCGGCGAAAAGGTCAAGTCCAAGAAGGTAGTGCGCAACGACGGCACTTTCACCGGTGCCGAAATCGGCGAAGTGCTGGTCAAGAAGGGCGAGGTCGGTTACGTCAAGAGCATCAATACCTTTCTCCAGCAGTTCTATATCTATGCGGTCGACTTCCCCGAACGGGGTTACGCGGTCGGTATGAAGGGGAGGGAACTGGAGTCAGTCGACAATCCGCCGCCGCCGAAGCAGACGGCCGAACCCAAAGAGGAAGCCGCATGATCGACCAACGCGCTCCGATCTATCAGTGGGGACAGAAGGTTTCTACGGAAGTCGATATCTTCAACGACGGCAGCTATCCCGATCACGAGCCCGAGGCTCTGTTGGTCGCGGCCGGCACCGAGGGCGAAATCGTCCAGATCGGCCATCACGAGGAAGCCAACATCCCGGTGTATCTGGTCGAATTTCCTGGTGGTTATGTCGTTGGCTGTTTCGAGGAGGAACTGCGCTCGGAAAAGAAAACGGTCCAGGTGGCGGGACTGCTCTAGCGGATGGCGGCGGTGAGCCGGGTCAGCCAGTACGGAGGCGGCGTCATGGGCAGCATTCAGGCGATAGCGAATCCTCAACCCAACGAGCTGGATCTGAAACGCATCGAGCGTGCCATCCAGGCCCGCAAGCGCTACCGCTACGTCACTCCCGAGGTGCATCCGACCGAGGACGGCTATTTGATCCAGAGTTCCTGCTGTTCTCGCAACATCGATCCCAACGGCGGCGTCATCGACATCGCCCTGCTGGAGTTCAAGCCGAACCGTGGTTGCTGGTGGCTGTACCACAAGGATCACACGATCGGACATTGGATCATGCACGGCGAGTACCGCTCGCTGCAGCAGATCCTGGCGCTGCTGAACGAAGACCCGAACAGGCGGTTCTGGCAATGAGCGAGACTTCGATTTACCTGGACAACAACGCCACGACACGGCCGGCTCCGGAATGCGTGGCGGCGATGACGGCCTGCCTCCAGATGCATTATGGCAACCCCTCCAGCAAGCATCATCTGGGCGATGCCGCAAAAATGGAGGTCACCGCTGCGCGGGCCAAGCTCGCCGCGCTGCTGGGCGCCTCTCCGGCAGAGATCGTGTTCACCAGCGGTGGTACCGAATCCATCCAGCAGGCCATCCTCGGCGCACTGGCCTTGGCGGCAGACAAGCGCCGGGTGGTGACCAGCGCAGTAGAGCATCCGGCAACCTTGCTTCTGCTAAAGCATCTGGAAGCGCAGGGGCTCGAAGTGATCCGTCTGCCGGTCGATCAGCAGGGGCGGCTCGACCTCGCCATGCTGGATACCGCGCTCACCGCCGATACCGGCTTGTTGAGCCTGATGTGGGCCAACAACGAAACCGGCGTGCTGTTTCCCATCGCGGAAGCGGCGGCGCTGGCGGCGAGCCGGGGGGTGCTGTTCCATTGCGATGCGGTCCAGGCCGTAGGCAAGCTGCCCATCGATTTGAGCAAGGTGCCGCTGGATTTCCTCTCCCTGTCCGGACACAAACTGCATGGCCCCAAAGGCATTGGCGCGCTGTTCGTGCGGAAGGGCCGCAAACTGCCGCCGCTGCTGTTCGGCCACCAGGAGCGAGGGCGCCGTGGCAGCACAGAGAATGTACCGGCCATTGTGGGGCTGGGCGTGGCGGCGGAACTGGCGGCTGAACATTTGGCGAACGGTGTTGACGACATCGCCCGGCTGCGTGACCGCCTGGAAAGCCGCCTGCTCGCTGCGTTGCCAGGGGCTTCGGTGAACGGTGCCGGTGCGCCTCGGGTGGACGGGACGTCCAGCCTGAATCTCGGGAATGTCGAAGCCGAGCTGGTGCTGGTCAAGCTGGACCGTGCCGGGGTCTGCGCATCTGCTGGAGCGGCCTGCAGCGCGGGTGGTACGGAACCTTCCCACGTGTTAATGGCGATGGGGCTGGGGACGGAGGGAGCTTTGGCCACCCTCCGTTTTTCATTGAGCCGTTACACCACAGTGGCTGAGGTGGATGCCGTGTGCAGCTTGTTGCCGGAGATCGTACGCAGCCTGCTGGCTGAGGCGGCGTGATCCCCGGCCGATATTGAAACGACCGATCGATTTTTTCAACCTCTGACCCGGAGTCTTCATGAAGGTAATGATTCGTAGAAACGCCGCTGGCGAACTGTCCGCCTATGTCCCCAAGAAAGACCTGGAGGAGCCGATCGTGTCCCAGGAGAAACCGGAAATGTGGGGGGGCACGGTGACGCTGGCCAACGGCTGGCAGCTCGTCCTTCCGGAAATGGCCGAAGGCACGACGTTGCCGATCACGGTCGATGCCAGGAAGCTCGCGGGGAGCGACGACTGACCATGGCGCTCACGACGGAAACGCTCGAGCGGATTCGGAACCAGCTCGGCACCGAGGCCACGGCGGCGGAGCAGGTCTCCGCCTTGCGCCGGGCTTTTCCCGGTCTGTCCGTGACCCGTTGCGATGCCGCCGACATCGATACGGAGACGCCGGTGCTCGAAACGACCCGGTTCAATCTGTATCTACTCGATGCCGCCGATCATTGTGCCCACGTGACTGCCGACCTGAACCGTGCCACCGGCCTGATTCTGGCCGAGAAATCCAAGGGAGCGGCGACATGAGCGTCCAGCCGAGCATCCTGTTTTCCGATCCGGACATGAGCCTCACCGAACTGGGGGCAGTCGAGGAAGTGTTGAAATCGCCTGGCCTTTCGGGCGGGCCGGTGGTCGAGGATTTCGAAGCCGCTTTCGCGGACTATCTGGGGCGGCAATACGCCGTGGCGGTGAGCAGCGCCACGATGGGGCTGCTGCTGGCGCTCAAGGCTTATGGAATCGGGCCGGGCGACGAAGTCATAGCTCCCCCTTTCGGCTTCCGCGAAACCGCTCACGCCATCGCGCTGGCCGGTGCGAAGCCGGTGTTCGTGGACATTGACTACTGGACCTGCACCCTCGTGCCGGACAAGGCGGCCGCCGCCGTCACACCGCAGACCAAGGCCATCCTCGCCAGCAACGTCAATGGCCACCCGGCACTGTGGGCGCAGCTCCGGGCGCTGGCCGACGAATGCGGCCTGATTCTGATCGAGGATTCCAGCGAGGCCATCGGCTCGCGCTACCAGGGCAAGCTGGTCGGCAGTTTCGGTGACTGTTCGATCTTCGACTTCACCCAGCCCAGCGCACTGACCAGCGGTGAGGGCGGGATGGTGGTGACCGACGACCGGAATCTGGCGCTCCGCTTGCGCGGCTACCGCAACCGCCGCCTGGACGAACGCAAGTCGGTGGTGTTGGGCGATTTGCCGCCATACCGGGCGGAAATGAGTGACATCAATGCGGCCCTCGGACTGGCTCAACTGGAGCGGCTGGACAGGATACTCGAGCGGCGCAAGGACGTCGAAGCCTATTACGACGCCTTCATGCAATCCTTCGAAGGCATCAAGCCGGCTTACCAGGCGCCGGAGGTCGATGAACTGCACTGGATGGTTTACCTGGTGCATCTGGGCACGCGCTTCACCCGCTCCAGCCGCGACGTGATCATCCAGGACCTGGCGACGGCGGAGGTGGAATCCGTGGCTTTCTGTTCGCCCCTGCATACCCAGCGCTATTACGTCGACCTGGGTTACCGCAAGGGCCAGTTCTTCGTGACGGAAAAGCTGGCGGACCGGGCCATCGCCCTGCCGTTCCATTGTCACCTCACCGAAGACCAGATCGGCTTCATCGTGCAGACCGCCAAGGATTCATCCATCAACGTGGGCGCCGGGGCCGCGATTTATCTGTGAGCGGAAAACGATGTCCGGTTATTTGCGCACCGGAATCCGGCGAAACGGGAAGGCCTGCGTGACCGTCCTGCCCTCCGGCAAGACAGTGGAAATCAGCAGCGGCAGCCGTCTGCTGGACGCGGTGCTGCTGACGGGCGATGCGATCGTCCCCCGCTGCGGTGGCCATGCCCGCTGCGGCGAATGTCACGTGCTGGTGCTAAACGGCGGGCGCAGCTTGTCCAAGATCCGCTCCGACGAGCGGGAAAAGCTCGAAAACATGCGAGGTACGGAAACCCTGTCCAGGCTGTCCTGCCAGGCGGTCCTGGGCTCCCGTGAGATCACCATCGAACTGAAACCTAAAAACAGAGGATAACCACCCATGACGACTACAGAAAAGATCGAGTCCTTGATCCATGTCCGCTTCGCACCCAATGGTACGGTAATGGAAATCGGCGAGCGCCCGCCGGGTGTCGAGGCACAGACCTGGTTCAACTTTCTGAGCCAGAACACTTCCAACTGTTACCAGGCCTTGGCGGGCGGGCGGGGCATGTTCCGCCTGCCGCGTCCGCAAGTCGATGCGCTCAAGGCCGCCCTTTCATCAGCGGGGTAATTCTCATGACGGCAACGATACCCACGGAGATTCAGGCTGGACTGGCCGGCGGCCAGGTCATTCCGTACTTAGGTCCCGGCGTGCTGGATCTGGACGGCGGCAGCGCCGTACCCAGTGCTCCGGAAACCCTGGTGGAGCTGATCACCGCCAAGGTGACCGTGCCCCACAAGATCCGCAGGAATCTCACCGCGGCGGGTCAATACATAGAAAACTTCAAGCATCGCAAGACCCTGGTCGGCCTGCTCAAGGAGGCTTTTGCCGCGGCGCCGGCACCTACCGGTCTGCACCGGTATCTGGCGGGGCAGCCGTTGCCGTTGATCGTCGATGCCTGGTATGACGCCAGTATGGCAGCGGCACTGGCCGGGCGGTCCGATTTCGGACAGGTCCAGGGGGTGAGCCGCGCCGAGCATTTCGGCGAGTGGGTGCATTATTTCCACGCCGATGGCAGTCCTGCCGCGGAGGCGGATGCTGCGAACTGGACGCTCCTGCTCTACAAGCCGCTGGGCAGCATTGCGCCGGCCGCCAACTTCATCCTGTCCGATTCGGATTATGTCGAAGTGTTGACGGAAATCGACATTCAGACGCCGATTCCGGAGCCCGTGAAACAGCTACGCAGCGGACGTCATTTTTTGTTCCTGGGTTGCCGCTTCCGCACTCAGCTGGAGCGGACCTACGCCCGGCAGGTCATGAAGCGCTCGTCGGACCTCCACTGGGCCGTGCTGCCGGATGACCTGACCCGCAATGAAGCGCGTTTCCTGGAGGAGCAGAACATCCGGCGGATCGACCTGCCGCTTGAAGATTTCGTGCGACAGTTGCTGGGTGCCGAAGCCGCGCGACAGGCGGCTTGAGGCAGTGCATGACCGTGCCGGGCGAGCGGTCCGGGACCGGCAACGGTGTGTTCAACTCGCCTGGATCGCGTCATATATGCGAGCCATTTCGTCGATGCCCACGTCGGTGATGGCCGCCGGCGCGAAAACATCTGCTCCGGATAGCCATTCGGCGTAGCAGTTCTCGTTTTGAATGGCGATGCACACGGCGTGATTGAGCTCATAGAGGCCGAACGCCAGTCCGGCGTCGCGCAGCGAGGACTGCATGGCGTTCTGGACCAGACCGCGCACCACCCTGTGGGGTCCCGAATAGGGGATTTCGCCGGCGCGGCCGGCGGCGGCTTTGACGCAGGCGTGTACATCGTAGGAGGCGTGCCCGCGGCAGGCCAAGGGGCGGACCTGGTAGATCAGGCAGATCCCGTTCTCGATGTAGGGACAGCGCAGCCGCAGCGCGACCCGCTGCGCCTCGTCCAGGCCGTGGGTCTTGGCATCGGCGTCGGCTATGCGGGCGGGGAGGTCGATGCCGATGGATTTGAATCTGCCGTCACTCCAGCGGACGTAGCGGCCGATCATCAGCACCTCGGGTGCCGTGGCGGTGACCCGCAACGTGCAGCAGGTGGCGCAACCCTTGTGGCAGGCCAGCGGAGGTTGCCCTTCTGCCTGGATGGCGATGTTGTGCTCGAAGCTGTCCCAGGCCTGGAGTAGCAGGCCGTCGATGAGCCCGCCGGTGCCTTGCCGCGTTTTCAGCGTTTCGGCAAAGGCCCGGTGCTGCGCTTTGAAGAAGGACAAGGGTCCGGAACCGTTGCTGTCTTGGTCCGCCATTGACTTGGCCAGCTCCGCAAAAAGTTTTCGACGAATGCCCATGATAGCGGCGCCGCTGGCAAATAACCATACTATTTATAGTATAATTTTATCGAGGGCATTCGGTCCGGGTGTCCGGCGCAACTGGTATACGCTGAGGAGCGAGGAGAAAAACATGGTTGGGGAATTTGGGTATCGCGGGGAAAGATTCAGGGCCACGATTCATGGGCGTCCGGGGAAGGAAGAGTTGTTCCTGATCTACATGCTGGAAGATGACGAGGAGGGGCCGGAAATCTCTCTGGACCGCTTCGAGGATCCAGACAACGATCCGAACCAGAGCCTGGAAGACTGCCTGGCAATGCTGGCAGACAGGCTGATGAAGGAACAGGCGATCTCGGCTACCAAGCCGGATGCGGAATTCGCCTGGGCACAGCCGAAGACCAGCGTCAACGTCCACAGCGGCGTTCAGGCCCATTGATGGCCAATGCCCCGGGCGGACCGGTCTGTCCGGGGCTTTGTGCCAGGCGGCAGTCCATCACTCAATCGTCATGGCAAGGTCATCGTTTTGACTCAATTTGGGTTTAGGTTCCCTTGCTTCGATCAACTGCAGTGAGGAGTCCCATGAGCCCTGTCTCCGCGTTTCGCCCGCCCACCGCTGACAGCTTCGGGTACCGGAAAAATTCTATTCAAGCGATCGTTTCCTGCCTGGTTCTGGCCCTGGCCGCCTGTGCTTCCGTCAATGCCGAGAATTCGGTTCCGCAGATGGAACAGGGGATTCAGATCGGGGATCCTGCCCCCGGCAGGGCGGTGATCTGGAGCCGGGCGGACCGTCCCGCGCGCATGATGGTGGAATACGCTTTCAGCGCCGATTTCGCCGATTCGAAAACCGTTCGCGGTCCCTATGCCCTGGAAGGCTCCGACTATACC
The DNA here is from genome assembly GCF_036864975.1 of Methylococcus capsulatus. Lineage (NCBI taxonomy): Bacteria > Pseudomonadati > Pseudomonadota > Gammaproteobacteria > Methylococcales > Methylococcaceae > Methylococcus > Methylococcus capsulatus. The sequence goes on from NZ_CP104311.1 coordinate 1,346,413, forward strand.
GCCCGCCAGGATCTGACCGGCTTGCCGGCGGGTCGGGACGTCTACGTGAAGGTCTGGTTCGAGGATTTGACCAATGCCCGCAGCCGGAGCGAGCCTGTGGCGGGGCATTTCCACACCATCGGCAGGCGTGACGACATCCGTTTCGTGTGGGGCGGCGACACCGCCGGTCAGGGCTGGGGCATCAACCCCGCTTTCGGCGGGATGAAGATCTACGAGACCATGCGCCAGGTGAAGCCGCAGTTCTTCATCCACAGCGGGGACACCGTCTATTCCGACGGCATCATCAAGCCTGAGGTCACGGCAGAAAACGGCCAGGTATGGACCAACATCGTCACGCCGGAAGTCGCGAAAGTCGCAGAGACGCTGGATGAATTCCGCGGCCGCTATAAATACAATCTGCTCGATGACAACCTCCGCCGGTTCAATGCCGAGGTTCCGCAGATCTGGCAATGGGACGACCATGAGGTCGTCAACAACTGGTCCGACGCCAAGGATCTGAGCGCCGATCCCCGCTATATGGTCAAAGACGTTCCGCTTCTGGTGGCACGGGCCTCGGAGGCGTTCCACGAGTATGCGCCGATGCGTCCGTATTCAGTGGAGGAGTCCGACCGGATTTATCGACAGCTCTCCTACGGTCCCCTGCTCGATGTCTTCGTCCTCGACATGCGCAATTACCGGGGGCCCAATACCTATAACCTGCAGAACCAGGAAGGGCCCGAGACGGCATTCCTGGGAGATGCCCAGCTGCAATGGCTGGAGCAGGGGTTGAAGAATTCGAAGGCGACATGGAAAGTCATCGCGGCCGACATGCCGATCGGATTGAACATTGCAGACGGCACCGACGCCCAGGGCCGCGCCCGATGGGAGGCAATCGCCAACGGCAACGACGGCCCCCCTGCCGGGCGTGAGTTGGAAATCGCACGTCTGCTCGGATTCATCAAAAAGCAGCGCATCAAGAACATCGTGTGGCTGACCGCCGACGTCCATTACGCTGCGGCGCACTATTACGATCCGGCACATGCCGCCAGCAAGGATTTCGCCCCTTTCTGGGAATTCGTCGCCGGTCCGCTCAACGCCGGCACCTTCGGCCCCAACAGCACCGACGGCACTTTCGGTCCCCAAGTAGTGTTCTCCAAGGCTCCTCCGGCAGGGCAGGTCAACCTGTCTCCCTATGCCGGCCTGCAGTTCTTCGGCGAGGTCAACATCAACCGGGTGGATCAGAGCCTCACGGTGGATCTCAAGGACCTCGACGGTGTGTCGATCTTCAGCAAGACCCTGCGTCCGGAGCCGGTCTTCACTTTCGGCGGCAGGTAGCGGTCCCTGTCACTTCGGACTGGGCGGTGGAACTCGCACCAGGGCGATCAGGCCCGGTTTCGGGGGTAGGGTGCCTCGGTCGTGATCCGCGGGTCGTCCAGCGGTTGGCCCACGGTGAAGTGGTACAGCGACTGGAACGCCTTCCCGGACAGCCCCAGCAGTTCGTGGAAGGCGTCGTCGAAGTAGCAGCCGATGCCGGTACCACGCAGACGCCGGGCTTCGGCTTCCAGATAGAGTACTTGGCCCAGGAGTCCCGCTTGCCAGTGAAGCTGGCGATAACGCCAAGGAGCGATGCTCAGGATGTCTTCGAATTCCGCCAGCATCCCCAGCGCGAAAGCGCTGTCGGCGGCTATGGCCTGGTGGCAGGCAATGGTGCGCGCCAGCGGGACGCAGCTGCCTTCAGCCAACAGGAACAGCGGCAGGTGTGGCGGACAGTCAGAGGGTTTGGTCCAGGCGAAATCCGGCCGCAAAACAGCGCGTAGCTTGGTTTCGGCATCCCGGCTGCGCGGAAGGGCATATAGCCCCGGCGCCAGCCCCGTGACCCGATGGACGAACAGGACCGGATGCAGCGCCGGTGGATGGTTCCAGACGTCCCAGGGAACGCCGGGCCGGACCAGCAGCGCGTCCAGCAGGGCATAGAAATCCGTCCTAGCCAGTTCGAAGCGGCGGTCGAAGCGCTGGGCGCTGCGGCGCTGACGGATCACCGCAGCGGCGGCAACGGCCGGCAGATCAGCACGAGGCGGATAATCCGTTTCGGGCGGGGGCGGGGTTGTTTCAAGGGGGCCGCGACTGGCATCGGCGACTTCGTCGATCACGGGCCAGTGGTACATGGGATGCGGGTCGAGGACGTTCGCCTTGCCGGCCCAGTCCAGGTCGGCGAACACCGGCAGGGCCGGCGGTGCGGCCTGCCCGATGACCACTTCGAGCAGGAGCTCCGCTTCTTCCGCTTCCGCGCCCAAAAAATCGCCCGCGCGGTCGAGCCCCAGCAACCGGGCGATGGTGTCAGCGTCGGCCGTGTCCACCTGCCGCAAGCCCCACCCCAGGGCGGCAGCGGCATAGCGCAGGGCGCCGATGGCGTGGCCGGTGTCAAGCTGACAGTAACGGAAACCCCTTTCGCCGTATTTCCATGCCTCCCGCCAGTGGATGGAACTGAGGCCGAGCAGCAGCCTGGACGGACTGCCTGGGGGGGCGGCAGTAGCCCGTGCCCGGCGCTCGAGCGCATGGTCGCGGCTAAGGTAGTGGTAGATGCCGTCATCCAGTCCTTCGAGGTTCTGGCATACCACATACCCTTCGGTGGGATGGAGGTTGCCGCTGGATGGATTGCAGCGCAGCGACCAGCGGTCCGGCCCGTATTCCTTCCAGGCGGATAGAGCCAGGGACAGTTCGAGCAGCAGGCCGACTGAATCCAGCGTCAAGGCGCGAGGCGGGACGGCGTCCGGTCGGTGCAGATCCGGATACGACGTATCGAGACGATCCGCCTGCAGGGGAAGCAGGATTCTGTCGGTGCCTTCGAAAGTCCGGAATGGATCGGGCTGGGCGCTCCAGTCCAGGGTCTCGGGTCCCGCCGCGTAGCGTTCCAGCCGGTGTTTGGTGCGTTCGTGGTAGGCCGGTATGCGCCCAGTATCGGTGTCTCTCATTCGTCGGCGGAATCCTCGAGTGGAGGGCAGGGATGAGGCCGGCGGCAGCTTTCCGGATCGGCATCGGCCGTTTGCCGGTTGCTGCCGAGCCCGATCCAGACTCGGACCGATTCCGGATCGAAGCCGGCCTCCCGCCGCTCCCCGACCCGCATGAGCGGACGGCGGATCAGCAGAGGGTCTGACAGCATCAAGGCGATCGCCTCCTCCGCGTCCATGGATTCGGGGACGACTTCCCCCGATTTGATGCGAGGGGCTGCGCGGTTGAACCACTCGGCCACCGGGCGGTCGCCGAAAAACTGCCGCAATTCGCCGGCACGCCAGGGCGTCGCCAGGAGGTCGTGGACGATCAGCTCATGCCCGGCCTTCCGCAGCATCTGCTTCTGGCGTGCATTGTTGGCGCAGCCGGGTTTTTCGTAGAAGTGGACGAGAGCCACTGTGGTGTCAGCTCGCCCAGACTTGGTACGGACGGTAATCGCCAGGGGAGACGGCCTCGGCCTGGCCGATCGCGCCGCATTTGAGGCAGTGTTCCAGCACGTTGAAAGCCTGGTCCGAACAGAGATCGTCACGCGACTGCTTGCAGCCGGTGGCGCCGCAGACCTTGCAGGTATACAGGGTACCGTTACAGGGTTCACCGCTGCTTTTGCGCGTGCCTTGACACAATTTAAGAGCCGATTTGATCACTTGGTAGGTCATGGTTCCCCCTTGTGGTTGTGGTCTATGTGCGAAAATCGTGCTTGCCTTCGTCTAACTCAAATAATTGGGTAAAACCCCTTCGGTCTCGATCAGGACTTCGCCGTTTTCGATCTTCAACGGATATTCGGCCAGGGTGCAGCGCTTGCCCTTAATGCAGGCGCCGTCGCTGTCGAACTCCCAATCATGGTGCGCACAGGTTAGGGTCCTGCCGTCGAAGCGGGCATCCGCCAGCGGCTCCCGGGCATGGGGGCACATCCCCTGGAAGGCGCGAGGCCGGGACCCGGTCGGCCATACCACCAGCATCAGGGTGCGATTGACCGCGACAACCTCGTATTTGCCTTCTTTCAGTTCGCTTTCATCACAGGCTTTGGTGAACATGGCTGACCTTTGCCGGGGAGGGAGACGCCGCCGCGCGGCGTCCCGTTTTAAGGTTCACACCGGACGGTTATCCGGGATCCGGATCGGGCCCATAATCTTCAGGCCCTCTTCGAAACTGATCACATCGAACTTCTCGTCGAAGTTTGCTGCGGCATCCGCGATGGCGACCAGCTTGCCGGCGGTGTCGAGCTTCTTCAGGTCGTTCTTTTCGATGCGGAACAGCTCCAGCAGTTCGTTGTATACGGTCGCCTCATCCAGTGGCAGCACCCAGAAACTGGCGCCGCGATGGGTGATCTGGTAGCGCTTGGAAATGTCCAGGTTGCCGGCGAAGAAGAAATACTTGCCGGCAGGCGACAGCTTGTCCCCCAGCACGTCCATGAGCAGGTCGAGATGTTCCAGCGACAGCGCAACGCCAGCCAGGAAGGGAAGGGTGGATTCGCCGGCTTTTGCCACCGTCATCACCTGATCGAATTTGATTTCGGGCGGGCGAGCCTCATCGCTCACTTGCTGGGCGAACTTCAGGGCGATCATTCCGCGGAAGCCGAAGACACCCGGCTGGGCGGTGGCGCCTTTGAAGACCGGGCTCAACAACCGGTTTTCGTTTTCCAGGGACGCGAGGGGAGTTTCGCTAATAGTGGTCATGACGCTCCTTAATGTTGGTCTACGGTGAAATCGACTTCATTGCATTAAACTACGCGTGGCGGCCCGAACCGCCCGGTTTTTCGGCCGAAGCACTCAGGTGACGACGACCGGGACGGCGAGCTTGACCTTGCGGCCCAGTTGCATATCCACCTTCTGGCGGGCTTTTTCGATCGTAAGGGGTTTCGTCAGCAGGGAGTTCGCCCCCAATTTGAGGCATTCCTGCGCCAAGGGATCGGTGGCAGCATCGGCCACCACGATAATCTTGATGTCTTCCATCTGCGCACGGATTTCTTCCAGTACGCCGATGCCCCGGCTCCTGACCACGCCCAGACCCAGCAGCAATACCGCCGGTTTCCAGTCCGCCGCTTTGGCATAGGCGGCCTCGAGGCTGCTTAGTTCATGGGTCTCGATTTCGTCGTGCAGCATGAACTGCAAGGCGGCACGGGTGATTTCATCGTCGTCGACGACGAAGACCCGCCTGTCGTCCACCGCTCTTTCAGTATCGACGCCTATTTGCATGGGCTTCTCCTAAGGTTTTTAGGTTTTCCAGTCCGGTTGAGTCGGCTGCGTCTTCCAAGGTCCCTAGGAACTCCACCGAAGCCGTCGATGCCCCGATGGATTATGGAGACCTTCTTCCAAAATCTAGCAATCGATGTGCCGTTCTCTGCCCGGTTTTCCGGTGGCCGGTTTTTTCAAAGGTTTGAGCTTGGCAGCGGGAGATCCGTAGTGCCCAGGCAACTTGTGCCGTTCCCTACAAACAGTGAGGTTTTGTAGCGTTGTGAACATCCCCCGAACGCCCGACTGGCGTCCAGCCATGGGGCGTGTCTACTGGAATTTCAAGCCGTTAGGTGTGGCATACGAAAGGGTGGCACACCGGTTGCTTCGGAGATAAGCGTGCAGTGTTCACTGCCGTAAAAGTGGCGGCGACAAGAATAAGAAAAAGAAAGCGCCTTCCTCATACGGCGGGTCGGAAGTTCCAACATCGGCTGAATGCTGCTGGCCATGAAGCATCGATCATCCTGATTCATTTGGAGAAACACCATGTCAAGTCTGAGACAAATCGCGTTCTACGGCAAAGGCGGTATCGGTAAGTCCACCACCTCCCAGAACACCCTGGCTGCTCTGGCCGAAATGGGCCAGAAGATCCTCATCGTCGGCTGCGACCCGAAGGCCGACTCCACCCGTCTGATCCTGCACGCGAAGGCCCAGGACACCATCCTGTCCCTGGCCGCTGACGCCGGCAGCGTCGAGGACCTGGAGCTGGAAGACGTCATGAAGGTTGGATTCCGCGACATCCGCTGCGTGGAATCCGGTGGTCCGGAGCCCGGGGTCGGCTGCGCCGGCCGCGGTGTGATCACCTCGATCAACTTCCTGGAAGAAGAAGGTGCATATGACGGCATCGACTACGTCTCCTACGACGTGCTCGGCGACGTGGTCTGCGGCGGTTTCGCCATGCCGATTCGTGAGAACAAGGCACAGGAAATCTACATCGTCATGTCCGGCGAAATGATGGCCATGTACGCGGCCAACAACATCTCCAAGGGTATTCTGAAGTACGCCAACTCCGGCGGTGTGCGCCTCGGGGGGCTGATCTGCAACGAGCGCAAGACCGACAAAGAGCTGGAGCTGGCCGAATCGCTGGCCAAGAAGCTCGGTACCCAGCTCATCTACTTCGTGCCGCGCGACAACATCGTGCAGCACGCAGAGCTCCGCCGCATGACCGTGATCGAGTATGCCCCGGATTCGGTGCAGGCCGGTCACTATCGCAATCTGGCGCAGAAGATCCACGCCAACTCCGGCAACGGCATCATCCCGACCCCGATCACCATGGACGAGCTGGAGGATCTGCTGATGGAGCACGGCGTCATGGCTCAGGTCGACGAATCGCAGGTCGGCAAGACCGCAGCCGAGCTGGCGGCATAAGGAGATCGGCGGCACAGCGGCGTGCGGGCCATCCGGCCGCGCGCCGCCCCTGGGCCATCTGGTCGTTTTTCACCCACTCAATCAGGAGCTTAAAAAAATGAGCCTCACAGTTGAGCAAGTCAAACAGAGAAACAAGGACCTCATCAAAGAGGTGCTTGAGGTTTATCCCGACAAGACGGCCAAGCGCCGCGCCAAGCACCTTGGCACCTTCGAAGAAGGCAAGCCCGACTGCGGGGTCAAATCCAACATCAAGTCGATCCCCGGCGTCATGACCATCCGCGGCTGCGCCTACGCAGGTTCCAAGGGGGTGGTCTGGGGTCCCATCAAGGACATGATCCACATCAGCCACGGTCCCGTCGGCTGCGGCCAGTATTCCTGGGCGTCGCGCCGCAACTACTACATCGGCACCACCGGCATCGACACTTTCGTCACCATGCAGTTCACCTCCGATTTCCAGGAGAAGGACATCGTCTTCGGTGGTGACAAGAAGCTGGAAAAGATCATCGACGAAATCGAAGAGCTGTTCCCGCTGAACCACGGCATCACCGTCCAGTCCGAGTGCCCGATCGGCCTCATCGGCGACGACATCGAGGCCGTATCCAAGAAGAAGTCCAAGGAATACAACGGCAAAACCATCGTGCCGGTGCGCTGCGAAGGCTTCCGCGGCGTCTCGCAATCGCTGGGCCATCACATCGCCAACGATGCGGTGCGTGACTGGGTGTTCGACAAGGCGGGCGACAAGCATCCCGAGTTCCAGTCCACGCCGTATGACGTCGCCATCATCGGCGACTACAACATCGGCGGCGACGCCTGGTCTTCCCGCATCCTGCTGGAAGAAATGGGGCTGCGCGTAATCGCCCAGTGGTCCGGTGACGGCACCCTGGCCGAGCTGGAAAACACGCCGAAGGCCAAGCTGAACGTGCTGCACTGCTACCGTTCGATGAACTACATCTCCCGCCACCTGGAAGAGAAGTACGGTGTGCCGTGGGTGGAGTACAACTTCTTCGGTCCCACCAAGATCGCTGAGTCGCTGCGCAAGATCGCCAGCTTCTTCGACGACAAGATCAAGGAAGGTGCGGAGCGTGTCATCGCCAAGTACCAGCCGCTGATGGATGCGGTGATCGCGAAGTACCGTCCGCGTCTGGAAGGCAAGAAGGTCATGCTGTTCGTAGGGGGCTTGCGTCCGCGTCACGTGATCGGTGCCTACGAGGACCTGGGGATGGAAATCGTCGGTACCGGCTACGAGTTCGGCCACAACGACGACTACCAGCGTACCACGCACTACGTCAAGGACGGCACGCTGATCTATGACGACGTGACGGGCTATGAGTTCGAGAAGTTCGTCGAAGCCATCCAGCCCGACCTGGTCGGTTCCGGCATCAAGGAAAAGTACGTGTTCCAGAAGATGGGCGTACCGTTCCGGCAGATGCATTCCTGGGACTATTCCGGCCCCTACCACGGTTATGACGGCTTCGCCATTTTCGCCAGGGATATGGACATGGCCATCAATAACCCGGTCTGGGGTTTGACCAAGGCCCCGTGGAAGAGCGCGGCTTAAGCCGTAGCCGGAGAGAAGGTCAGTAGGGTGCGCCTGGCGCACCATGTTCGAGGCTCCAAAGGTGCGCCCGCCGGGCGCACCCTACCAACCGACGTTTTTAGGAGTTAAGCCATGAGTCAGAATGCAGAGAAGGTTCTCGATCATTTCAACCTATTCCGCGAGCCGGAGTATACGAATCTGTTCGAGAACAAGAGGAAAGAGTTCGAATTCATGCCCCCCGACGCTCAGGTCGAGGAGGTTCGCGAATGGGCCAAGACCGAGGAGTACAAGGAAAAGAACTTTGCCCGTGAAGCGCTGGTCGTCAATCCCGCCAAAGCCTGCCAGCCGCTAGGCGCCGTCTTCGCGGCCGTCGGTTTCGAAGGCACCATTCCCTTCGTCCATGGCTCTCAGGGTTGTGTGGCTTACTACCGCTCGCACTTCAGCCGCCACTTCAAGGAACCGACTTCCTGCGTGTCTTCGTCGATGACGGAAGACGCGGCGGTGTTCGGCGGCCTGAACAACATGATCGACGGTCTGGCCAACACCTACAACATGTACAAGCCGAAGATGATCGCCGTGTCCACCACCTGCATGGCGGAAGTGATCGGCGACGACTTGAACGCCTTCATCAAGACATCGAAGGAGAAAGGCAGCATTCCGGCCGAGTTCGATGTTCCGTTCGCCCATACCCCGGCCTTCGTCGGCAGCCACATCACCGGCTACGACAACGTCATGAAAGGTATCCTGCAGCACTTCTGGGACGGCAAGGCCGGTACCGTCGAGCCGCTGGTGCGCCAGCCCAACGAGTCGATTAACTTCCTCGGCGGTTTCGACGGCTATACCGTGGGCAACCTGCGCGAGATCAAGCGCATCTTCAATCTGTTCGGCATCGACTACACCATCATCGGCGATAACAGCGACGTGTGGGATACCCCCACTGACGGCGAGTTCCGCATGTACGATGGCGGTACCACCCTGGAGCAGGCGGCCAACGCGCTGCACGCCAAGGCAACCATCTCCATGCAAGAGTTCTGCACGGAGAAGACCCTTCCGTTCATCGCTGAGCATGGCCAGGAGGTCGTTGCCCTGAATCATCCGATCGGCGTGAAGGGGACCGATAGGTTCCTGATGGAAATCTCGCGCCTGACCGGCAAACCGATTCCGGCGGAACTGGAGAAGGAGCGGGGCCGTCTAGTGGATGCCATCGCCGACTCCACCGCTCACATCCACGGCCAGAAATTCGCCATCTACGGCGATCCCGATCTGTGCTACGGTCTGGCGGAATTCCTGCTGGAACTGGGTGCGGAGCCGACCCATGTCCTCGCTACCAACGGCAGCAAGGCCTGGGAAACCAAAATGCAGGCACTGTTCGATTCCTCGCCGTTCGGCAAGAACTGCAAAGTTTATCCGGGCAAGGATCTGTGGCACATGCGCTCGCTCCTGTTCACCGAGCCTGTCGACTTCCTGATCGGCAACACCTACGGCAAGTACCTGGAGCGTGATACCGGAACGCCGCTGATCCGCATCGGCTTCCCGATCTTCGATCGCCACCATAAACACCGTTATCCGGTGTGGGGCTATCAAGGCGGCCTGAATGTACTGGTCTGGATCCTTGATCGCATGTTCGAGGCGATCGACGCCAACACCAACATTCCCGCCAAAACCGACTACAGCTTCGACATCATTCGCTGATTCGCGGCATGTAGGTCTTTTCCTCCTGTCCGCGCGGGTGCCCCCTTCACCCACGCGGCAGGCTGGAAAAGGTCGATCCGCGCGCCATGGCCCTGTCCGGAGTCCGGCAGGACAGCGCCATGGCAGCGGGCGCAAGAAAAAAACATTGCTAATTATGCGGTTTTTTCCGATACACTGTCTGGCGGGCGCCGGATTCACCCCGCCGGCCCGGTTTCCTTTCAAACTGGTCGATCAAGGACAACAACATGGCTAACGTGACTTTTTCCTCCCCGCTTTTGCCGAAGGACGTCACCGTCTACGCGGTGGCCGGCGATACCCACACTCTTCTCAAAGTCGCACAGAAGAACAAGATTCCCCTCCCCTTCGAATGCGAGGACGGCAACTGCGGTTCCTGCGTGATAGAAGTGGTGTCGCTATCGGACAAACCCTTCATGGCGCAGGATCTCTCCGAGAAGGAACGTGCGACCCTGCTGGCGGCGGGGAAGCTTTCCAAGGCGGAGATCGAAGAAGCGGTGGTCAACGACAAGCCCCCGCGCTATCGCCTGGCCTGCCAGTACATCGTCCGCGACGAGGATGTGCTGGTGAAATTCAGCGGTGAGCCCGGCGTCGTCTGAGGATCCTGGGTTATTCGTACCAACGCCGGTGGGCCAGCCACCGCCGTCTTTCGCGTCCGAGCCGAAACCCGCGGATGGTTTCGGACAAGATCGTGGCTTCAATCTAACCCGGGTCGCCGGCGCCACGAAGGTTTGTCTTTCTTCGAGCAGCCTTTCCCGCCCCGCTAGTAGTTCGTTCCATCAAATAACCGACGAATTCGCGTATGTTCGTCATTCTGATTCCGGAAACCGAATCGGAGACGAACATGGCGAGAGAAACACGGCGTGCCCCGTGGGTGTTGTCGGGCGCTGATGGAATGGAGTGGCTCGAGAACTGCGCCGGCACGTGAGGCGGAGCGAGCCACGGTGTTGTTGCGCCACGCCGGTAGGGTATTCGATTTCCGACATTCGGCGGCAGGCTCTGCCTTGTCCACCGGACGGTGAGCCTGAAGGGGGGGGTTGTTTGATGCCATAGCCTACGCGCCCGGTGGTATCCACCGCCAGATCACTGCACGGGGGCGGTTTTGACGCCTTTGGGCTTGCGCGGCTTGGGGTGACGGCGTAAGGGTTTGGGGCGAACTCGATCATCGATGTGGCAGCCCGCGCAGCTTCGATCCGGGGAAGCCCGCGCGGAGCAGCCGCCTTGCCTATCCGGAGATCCGCCGGCAGCACCCCTCTAAAATCTCATCTTCGTCCCTGTGCCCGTTCCAGCCGATAGTTCCGTCCCCAGACGTAGACGTAGATCGCTCCGCTGGCGATCGTGGTGGTTAGGGTGGCGGCGAGGAGGGTGTCGAGCAGGAGCGGGGGCAGTTCGGAGACGCCACGGTTGAAGAGGATAGCGACGATGTACGCCAGTTGCAGCAGGGTGTTCAGCTTACTGGCGAGGATGGGCTGGCCGTCGAAGGGGTGCAGCAGCAGGTAATAGGCGATGGCGCCGGCGACGATCACGGCATCGCGCAGGAGTACGGCGGCGGCCATCCAGACGGGGAGGAGGCCGAGCCAGGCGCCGGCGACGAAGCAGCAGACCAGGAGCAGCTTGTCTGCCAGCGGGTCCAGGTAGGAGCCGAGCCGGGACTGCCAGCCATAACGTTTGGCGAGGTAGCCGTCGATCGCATCAGACAGGCCGGCGACCACGAACAGCGCCAAGGCGGCCGTATAGCGCTCCGCCAGCATCAGGTGGACCACCGGGTAGACCAGGAATATCCGGAGGGTGCTGATGATGTTGGGGATGTGTTCTGGCCGCATGGTCGCGCTCCTTACGGGGCTTCGATAATCTCCGGATGGCGGATGGTCGTCAAGCCTGGAGCCGATGGTAACGGAGGCGGGGGGATGGTGATAAACTACTCAGTCATCCTTATTCCGAACAAGTCGCCGTCGTGACTCACGAGACGGCCGACGGGTCGCACGGCCCGATCTTCACGCAGGAGTCTCCTTGAAAACCGAAAATCCCCTTTCTTTCGACTACAAGAGCGCCGGTGTCGACATTGCGGCCGGCAATGCCCTGGTGGAGCGCATCAAACCGGCGGCGCGGAAGACGGCCCGGCCCGGCGTCTTGGCGGGATTGGGGGGATTCGGTTCGCTGTTCGAGTTGCCGGTGGAGCGTTACCGCAAGCCGGTGCTGGTGGCGGGAACCGATGGGGTCGGCACCAAGCTCCGCCTGGCTATCGAGTCGGGTCGCCACGGCGGCGTCGGCATTGACCTGGTGGCGATGTGTGCCAACGACATCGTGGTGCAGGGCGCCGAGCCGCTGTTCTTCCTCGATTACTACGCGACCGGCAAGCTGGACGTGGACGTCGCGTCTGCCGTGATCGCCGGCATCGCCCAGGGCTGCGAGCAGGCCGGCTGCGCCCTGGTCGGCGGCGAAACGGCGGAGATGCCGGGCATGTACGCCGGCGGCGACTACGATCTGGCCGGCTTCTGTGTCGGTGTGGTGGAAAAGGATGCCATCATCGACGGCAGCCGGGTCAGGCCGGGCGACCGGCTGGTCGGCCTGGCGTCCTCGGGGCCGCATTCCAACGGCTATTCGCTCATCCGCAAGATCGTCGAGCATTCCGGCCTGGGGCTGGATGCGCCGGTGGCCGGCCGCGCCCTGGGCGACTGGCTGCTCGAGCCGACCCGGATCTACGTCAAGCCGCTGCTCGAACTCCTGAAAACCGTGGAGGTCCATGCCCTGGCTCACATCACCGGCGGCGGCATCACCGAGAACCTACCGCGCGTGCTGCCGGCCGGCACCGCGGCCCGGATCGACACCGCTGGCTGGACGATGCCTGAGATTTTCCGCTGGCTGCAACGGCAGGGTGGGGTGGAGACGTCCGAGATGTTCAGGACGTTCAATTGCGGCGTCGGCATGATCGTAGGCGTGGCGGCGGAGGACGAGGCGCGTACCCTGGAGGTCCTGCGCAGGCTGGGCGAGCGCGCCTTTGCCGTGGGCGAAGTCATTCCCGGCGAGCCCGCCGTCCATTACGTCTGAGCCCTCATTAAGCGTCCCTATTCCAAGGTATATCCATGCGCCTTTCGGTCGTCGTTCCCGTCCACAACGAAGTAGACAATCTCGAATCCCTCATCGGCGAAATCACCCAGGCGCTGTCGCCGCTGGGGGATTATGAAATCATCTACGTCGACGACGGCAGCACCGACGGGACGCTGGAGAAGCTGCGTGCGCTGAAGGCATCGGTGCCTGGACTGCGCGTGCTCCGGCATGTCCGCTGCTGCGGGCAGAGTACGGCGCTGCGCACCGGTATCCAGGCGGCGCGGGGGGCGTGGGTCGCCACCCTCGACGGTGACGGCCAGAACGACCCCGCGGACATCCCCCGCCTGCTCGAAGCCCTGGACCAGCTCGGCGGCGAAACCGGCCGCGGCATGGTGGCCGGCTATCGGCGGAAGCGCAAGGACACCGGCTGGCGCCGGTTCTCCTCCCGTATCGCCAATGCTGTGCGCGGCGGTTTGCTGCGCGACAACACGCCGGATACCGGCTGCGGCCTCAAGGTTTTTTCCCGCGCCCTGTTTCTGGAGCTTCCTTATTTCGACCACATGCACCGTTTCCTGCCAGCCTTGACCCAGCGGGCGGGTGCGCCGGTCATCTCCGTCGAGGTCAATCACCGCCCCCGCCTTTCGGGCGTCTCCAAGTACGGCACCTGGCACCGGCTGTGGGTGGGGATCGTGGACCTGTTTGGTGTGATGTGGCTGCAGCGGCGCGCGCGTGTTCCGCAGGTCGAGGAACTGGGTGTCTGAGGGGGGAGGGGTATGAAATCACGCACGAGCTGGCCGCTTCTGTTGCTGGCCGCTGCCGCCGGCCTGGATGGCCAGGCCATTGCCGCCGAGGCTGCTTTTTCCCGCCAGGAGCTGTTGGAGAAAGGTTTCGAGCCGGCGCCGCCGCGCATCGACGTGCGGGTGGCGCGGGTGGTGCTGCCCGTGGGCTACAAGACGCCGCTGCATACCCACGAAGGGCCGGGGCCGCGCTACGTGGTGCGTGGGCGCGTGCGGGTCGAGGAAGGCGGCCAGTCCAACACCTACGAACCGGGCCAGGTGTTCTGGGAGTCCGGGCAATGGATGAGCATCGAGAACGTAGGCGAAAACGAGGCGGAGATCATCCTCATCGAACTGGCGAAGCCGAAATGAACCGCGCCGGCTCCCAGTTGTCATAGCATACTAGTCCACTTGGTTATTCCTTCCGCCAGACCGGCTGACGAAGTCCATGAGTGAAACCGCTTTATCCATACACGATTACGCGATGCTCGACGATGCCGAGTGCGAAACCCGCATCCGGGCAGCGCGGGCGGCGCTGGGCAAGCGCTGTGTGATCCTCGGCCATCATTACCAGCGCGACGAGGTGTTCCGGCACGCCGACTTCACCGGCGATTCGCTGAAGCTGTCCCGTCTGGCCTCCCAGTCGGAGGCGGAATACATCGTCTTCTGCGGCGTGCATTTCATGGCGGAGGTCGCCGACATCCTGTCGCGGCCTGACCAGATCGCCATCCTGCCGGACCTGGCCGCCGGCTGCTCGATGGCGGATATGGCGAACTTGGTCGCGGTGGAGCGCTGCTGGCGCGAGTTGGCGACGGTGCTCGATCCGGAAAGCGAGGTGACACCGGTCACTTACATCAATTCGGCGGCCGATCTCAAGGCGTTCTGCGGGCGCCATGGCGGCATCGTCTGCACTTCCAGCAATGCGCAGAAGATCCTGGAGTGGAGCTTCGCCCGGCGCGGGAAGATTCTGTTTTTCCCCGACCAGCACCTGGGCCGCAACACCGGCCACCGCATGGGGATCCCGCTGGAGGAGATGGTCACCTGGGATTTCGGTAAACCCCTGGGCGGCCTGACGGAAGACGAGATCCGACGGGCGCGGATGATCCTCTGGGCCGGTTTCTGCTCGGTGCACCAGATGTTCCGCCCCGAACACATCGACCGTTTCCTTGAGCAGTATCCCGACACCCGGGTGATCGTGCACCCCGAGTGTAGCTTCGAGGTCTGCCGGAAGGCGCAGTACATCGGCTCCACCGAATACATCCTCAACACCGTCCGGGCCGCTGAGCCGAACACGCGCTGGCTGGTGGGTACGGAGCTCAACCTGGTCAACCGCCTGGCCCGCGAGGTCCAGCCGCAGGGCAAATCGGTGCATTTCCTCTCGCCCACGGTGTGCATGTGCTCGACCATGTTCCGGACCGACCCGCAGCATCTGCTCTGGGTGCTGGAGAATCTGGTCGAAGGCCATGTGGTCAACCGGATCGAGGTCTCCGCCGCCATCGCCGCCGAGGCCCGCGGGGCGCTGGAAAACATGTTGCAAGTGGCCTGACCCCGCCTGATGCAGCTCAACTTGGTCTGCGTGGGCGAGCGCATGCCGTCCTGGGTCACCGCGGGGTACGATGAGTACGCCCGTCGCCTGCCGCGCGAATGTGCTCTGGCGCTGCGTGAGATCGCGCCGGGTAAACGTACCCGTCATTGCGACATCCAGCGCATCGTCGCCGACGAAGGTCAGCGGATGCTGGCCGCGGTGGGCGGCAATGCGCACATCGTCACGCTGGACGCCGCCGGCAAGTCCTGGAGTACGCGCGAACTGGCCGACGCCCTGGCGCGCTGGCAGCGCGACGGGCGGGATATCGCCCTCCTGGTCGGCGGACCGGACGGGCTGTCGGAAGTCTGCCGGCAGCGCGCTGCGGAAAGCTGGAGTCTATCGCGGATGACCTTTCCGCATCCCCTGGTGCGGGTCATCGTCGCCGAACAGTTGTACCGGGCCTGGACCCTCCTCAATCACCACCCTTACCATCGCTGAGTCCATGCAGCCCAAAGACCTCAAGCTGATCCTCGCCTCGACCTCGCCCAGGCGCCGTGAGCTGCTGGGCCGCTTCGGCCTGCCGTTCGAGGTGCTCGGAGTCGAGGTGGAAGAGGTGCCCCGGCGCGGGGAAGCCGCCGAGGATTATGTGCGCCGGGTGGCATCCGACAAGTCCGCGCAGGGACAGAGCATGGCGCCGTCCGACGCGGCAGTGTTGGCGGCCGACACTGAGGTCGTGCTCGACGGGCAAATCTTCGGCAAGCCGCAGGGACCGGAACATGCACGGGAGATGCTGGGCCGGCTGTCGGGACGGACCCACGAAGTGCTCAGTGCGGTGTCTCTGCGCCGCGGCAACTGCCACTGGCAGGCGTTGAGCGTCAGCCGGGTACGGTTCCGCGACATCGGCCTGGAGGAAATCGACGCCTACTGGGCCAGCGGTGAGCCGGCGGATAAGGCGGGCGCCTATGCCATCCAGGGCCGCGGAGAGCTGTTCGTGGCCGAACTTCAGGGCAGCTTTTCCGGCGTCATGGGCCTGCCGCTGCTGGAAACGGCCCGTCTGCTACAGCAGCTGGGACTGGGGACCGCGCACCTCCTGGCCGGAGCCGCGCCATGAGCGACGAGATACTCATCAACGTTACGCCGCCGGAAACCCGTGTCGCCATTATCGAAAACGGGGTCGTTCAGGAGGTCTTGATCGAGCGGACCCGCCGCCGCGGTCTGGTCGGCAACATTTACAAGGGCAAGATCTGCCGGGTGCTGCCCGGCATGCAGGCGGTGTTCGTCGACATCGGCCTCGAACGGGCGGCCTTCCTGCACATCTCCGACCTGAGCGCGGCGGAACGTGAAAAGGCCGGCACCGACAAGATCGAAGCCATCTTCAAGGAAGGCCAGGAGATCGCCGTGCAGGTCGTCAAGGACCCCATCGGCACCAAGGGCGCCCGTTTGAGCACCGAGATTTCGGTGCCGTCGGTTTATGAAGTCTACATGCCGTTTGCCAAGACTTCCGGTGTATCGCAGCGGATCGAATGCGAAGCGGAAAGGGCGCGCTTGCGCGCCTGTGTGGAGGCTTTCCAGCGGGAGCACGGCACCGGCGGCTTCATCGCCCGGACTTCGGCGGAGGGCGTGGACGAGTCCCTGCTGCGGGCGGACATGCTGTTCCTGCTCAAGCTCTGGAACTCCATCGCCCAGCGGATCAAGACCGCGAAGGTCAGGATGCTGCTGCACGAGGATCTGCCCCTGAGCATGCGCGTGCTGCGCGATCTGCGCCGCACGCGGGTGGACAAGATCCGGGTGGATTCACGGGAAACCCACGCGCGGCTTACCAAGTTCGCGAAGGAGTTCGTGCCGGAGATCGCTCCGATGATCGAGCATTATGCCGGCGAGCGGCCGCTGTTCGACCTCTACGGCGTGGAAGAAGAAATTCAGAAGGCGCTGGAGCGGCGGGTGACGCTCAAGTCCGGCGGCTATCTGATCTTCGACCAGACCGAGGCGATGACCACGGTCGATGTCAACACCGGCGCCTTCGTCGGAGGGCGCAACCTCGAGGAAACCATCTTCAAGACCAATCTCGAGGCGGCCCAGGCCATTGCCCGTCAGCTCCGGCTGAGGAATCTGGGTGGCATCATCATCATCGACTTCATCGACATGCGGGACGAGGATCACAAGGCTCAGGTCCTGCAGGCACTGAGCCGGCATCTCGAGCGCGACCCGGCCAAGAACACCATCAGCGAGGTGTCGCCCCTGGGCCTGGTGGAGATGACCCGCAAACGCACCCGCGAGAGTCTGGAGCAGGTGCTGTGCGAGCCTTGCCCTGCCTGCGGCGGGCGCGGGGTGCTGAAAACCGCGGAAACGACCTGTCTGGACATCTTCCGTGAAATCATCCGCGAGGTGCGCCAATACCAGGTCCAGGAGCTGTTGGTACTGGCGTCCAACGAAGTGGTGGAGCGGCTGTTGGACGAGGAGGCGGACACCTTGTCTGAACTCGAATCTTTCATCGGCGTCCCGATCAAGTTCCGCGCCGAGGCCCAGTACAACCAGGAACAGTACGATGTCGTGATCCTCTAGGTGAGCGCTTCCCGCCGTGCCGGCGTTGTTTTGCGGGCAGCCGGCCGGCATGGGAGAATCCACCGATGATCCCTGTCGATATTTCCTTGCGGCCACCGGTCTTTTGAAAAGAATTTTACGCGTTTCCGCCCGCGCCGTCCGTTACGGAGCACTTGCCGCACTGCTCGGGCTCGCCGCCGGCTCAGCACTGTTCCGGTTGTGGTTGGTCCCCGGCATCGACGCGTTCAAGGGGCAGTTGGAGCAGCGGATAGGGCGGCTCGGCGGCGAAAACATCAGGATCGGCCAAATTTCGGCCGCGCTGTGGACCGGAACGCTGGAACTGGTGTTGCGGGATGTTTCGGTCCTCGACGACATGGGTGCCGAAGCCCTGCGTTTCGCCGAGATACGGTTCGGCATAGCGGCCATGGCCTCGCTGATGGCGCGCGACCTGCGCGTGGCCTGGCTGGAGCTGCGAGGGACCCCGCTGTCCCTGCGCCGTCTCGCCGACGGCAGCCTCGGCATCGTCGGTCTGCATGCGATCGAGACGATTCCGGACTGGCTGCGGACGCTGGGTTCTTTCCGGATCAGGGACTGCCGGATCGACTGGCAGGACCTGCAGCGGGGCGGCGCCAGGCTGGAACTGGGCGAGGTCGATCTGCTGTTGATCACCCGGGGTGACCGTCACCGGCTGAGCATGAAGCTGAAGCCGCCGGCGGCGCTGGCGGACACCGTGCGGGTCGGTTTCGACCTGCGCGGCGACTTGTTCGAATCCATTACACTGTCGGGCCGTCTCTATGCCGATGCCAAGGATCTGGCGCTCACCGCCTTGAACGATGAACTGCCGCCGGGTCTGCGGCTGGGGTCTGGACTGGCGGACGTGCGGGCTTGGGCAGAGCTTGCGGCGGGCCGCATCGAGTCGCTGGCGGCGCGCGTCGGCGGTCGCGACGTTCATATCGAGCGATTGGCGGGCGGGTACGGCAACGCGCCGGGCTTGGCACTGGCCGCCATTGCCGGCGATGTGTTCTGGCACCGTGAGGCGGGCGGCTGGCGGATGAACGCCCAAGGGTTGAAAGTGGTGTCCGCGGGGCATGAATGGCCATTGTCCCGACTGGCCCTGGCGGTGACCCGCGGCTCGGATGCCCGCATCGCATCGGCTTTTGCCATCGCCGACACCGTCGCCCTGGACGACCTCCAGCCGCTGTGGCCTATGCTCGGCTTGCCCGGTCCCGCGCCGGGGGGGAGGGTCGAAGCCCTCCGGTTCGGCTATGAAAGCGCAGGGAGCCCACGGTTCGGGTTCTGCGCGCGCTTTGGCGGGGTTGCGCTTCCGGCCCGCGACGGTCTGCCTGGTGCCGCCGGTCTCGACGGCCGCATCTGCGGCAGCGACGAGCGGGGATTGGCGGTGATACGCATGCAGAATGGTGTGCTGGATCTGGCCAGTATGCTGGCCGAGCCGATCCGGGTGCAGCGGGGCGGTATGGCCGTGGCGTGGCAGCGGACCGGTGAAGGCTGGGCCGTGCGCGCCGACCGGGCAAGGCTGGAAACCGGCGACTGGTCCCTGTCCGCCGCGTTCGGCCTGAGCCGGAAGGCGGGGCAGGGGCTCCGGGTCGATCTGCGGGCAGAAACCGGGGCGGCGGATATCCCCCGCCTCAAGCGTTATTTCCCGGCCAAGGCGTTTCCGCTGCTGGGCCGCTGGCTGGGCCAGAGTCTGGAGCACGGTCGGCTGGATGGCGCCCGCCTCCGCTTCGAAGGACCGCTGGCGGCGTTTCCGTTTCGCAATGGCGAGGGGATGTTTCAAGCCGAGGTCGGGTTTTCCGGTGTGCGCCTGCGCTACGATCCGGCGTGGCCTGCCTTGGAGGATGCCGCAGGGACGGTTCGTTTCTCCGGGTCAGGAATGGAGATCGCGGCGGCCGGTGGCCGTTTGGCCGGTGGCGAGATACGTGGCGCCAGAGCCAAGGTTGCTGACTTGGCGAAGGACGCGGTCATCGGCATCGAGGGTCGGGTATCGGCTACCGTGGCGCAGTGCCTCGAGTTTTTCCGGACTACCCCGCTTCGTCCGGTGGCCGATAAAGTGGATGCGGTGATGACGGTCGAGGGGGACGTGCTGCTCGATCTGGCCATGAAAGTGCCGATGGAAAGCAAGGCGCCGCCGTTCAAGCTGGACGGCACCGCGCGGCTGAGCCGGACCCGTGTCGAGCTCACCGGCCTCGCCGAGCCGGTCGAGAAGATCGACGGCGAACTGGGATTCACCGAGGATGGGCTGGTGTCCGGCCGGCTCCAGGGACAATGGTTGCACAAGGCTGTAGCCGGCCGGGCCCGGCGCAGCGGCGATGGTCTGGACGTGGATGTGAGCGGACAGTTCCCGGTGGCGACATTCAGGGACAGGTTTCCGAACCCCCTCTGGCGCCATCTGGCGGGGGCCATTCCCCTGACCGTGAGCGTCAGGCTGCCCGTTGCCAAGGAGCCGGACGATGGTGTGCCGCTGAGTCTGAGTTCGGATCTCGTCGGCACGAAGGTGATCTTGCCGGCACCTTTGGGCAAGGCGCAGGGCGAACGACGGATGTTCCGCCTCGATACTCGTCTTGGGGAGGCCGCCACGCGGATCGACCTGAGCTATGGCGCCGACGTCGCGGCGCGGCTCGATCTGGGGGGGGGAGACTACCGCTTGAAGGGTGTGCAGCTCGCGGTCGGAACGGGGTTGCCGAAGAGTGCCGACGGCCCCGGCTTACGTGTCGTGGTCCGGTCGCCGAGCCTGGATCTGGCGCCTTGGGCCGACGTCTTCGTCGCCGGCGACCCTGGGCGCGAGGGTATCGGGATGGACGTCAAGGCGCTGGACGTGCAGGTCGGACAATTGCTGTGGGATGGCAAGGCGAAAGGATCGGTGGTCGTGCAGGCGGTCGGGCGTGCGGGTGGCCTCCGGGGCATGATCGACTCGGCTTACGTCAAGGGCGGATTCGACGCCGACATCGTCGCCGGGCGGTTGTCCAACATCAAGGCCGACCTCGATTTCGTCAAGCTGTCCCGGCTCGACGAAAAAGCGGTCGCTTCGACCGACTCCTGGCTGGACACTCTCCATCCAGGCAACTTTCCGTCCTTGAGGCTGGTCGGCCGCCACGTGCTCTGGCATGGTTTCGACGTAGGGCGGCTGCAGGCCGAGGTGGACAGCCAGGCGCGCGGCATCGTGCTGCGTTCGGCCAGTCTGCGTTCCGACAATCATGAACTCGTCGTCGAGCGGGGTGAATGGACGCGCCAGGGCGGTACCGATCGGACCCATATCGCCGGCAAGCTCAAAGTGAAGGATTCGGGCATGTTGGCGGCGGAGCTCGGCTACCCGGAGTTCGTGCGGGATACACCGGCGGATGTGGACTACACCCTGACCTGGGCAGAGACGCCGTTCGGGGTATCCTCCGCCAATCTCGCGGGCACGGTCGACATGAAACTGGGCAAGGGGGCCCTGCTGAAGGTGGACGTGGGGATAGGCCGGTTTCTCGGACTGTTCAACGTCGATGCCTTGTGGCGGCGTCTCAGCCTGGATTTCTCTGACCTGTTCGGCGCCGGCATGGCTTACGACGGCATCGCCGGCAAACTGGACATCGCCCATGGAAGGGCGGAGACCAAAGGGTTCGTGATCGACGGCGTAGCGGCCAAGATCGTGATCGATGGCGGCGTGAAGCTGGCGACCCGGGAGGTCGACCAGGTCGTGACGGTGATTCCCAACACCAATATCGCCCTGCCCGTTGCCGGCGTTCTCATGGGCGGCCCCCTCGGACCGGCGGTGGGCGCGGCGGTTGGGGCCGGCGTGTTCGTCGCCGACAAGATGATGAATGGACAAGTGGAGCGTCTGACCCAGACACGCTATCTGGTCCGAGGCAGCCTGGACAATCCGGTCATCACCAAGGCCTCGGGCGACACGTCGCGGGAGTGACGGCGGGACGGCCAAGAATCGATTGAATTACGGGTAGAGAGATAAGGAATGAAAAAAATGATTTGTGCAGCGGTTCAAATGGCTTCCGGACCGCAAGTCGGGTCGAATCTGCTGGAGGCTGCCCGGCTCGTCAAGCAGGCCGCCGAGGCCGGCGCCAAGCTGGTGGTGCTGCCGGAAAATTTCGCCATCATGGGCATGACCGAAACCGACAAGCTCGGTGTGGCGGAAACCGAGGGCGGCGGCCCGATCCAGGAGTTTCTCGCCGGCGCGGCCGAGCGCCACAAGGTCTGGCTGGTTGGCGGGACCATCCCGATGTGCGCCGGGGACGGCCGGGTGCGGGCATCGTGCCTGGTCTACGACGACCAAGGGCGACGGGTCGGCCGCTACGACAAGATCCATCTGTTCGACGTTTTGGTGCCGGGGACCGAGGAGACCTACCGCGAATCCCAGACCATCGAACCCGGCACCGAGCCGCTGGTGCTGGATTCGCCATTCGGCGCGCTGGGAATAGCCGTCTGCTACGACCTCCGGTTCCCTGAACTGTTCCGCCGCATGGCGGCGCAAGGGCTGGATCTCCTCGCCGTGCCGGCGGCTTTTACCGCCCGCACCGGCGCGGCGCACTGGGAAATCCTGGTGCGGGCGCGCGCCGTCGAGAATCTTTGCTACACCGTGGCGTCCAACCAGGGCGGTTTCCATTTGAACGGGCGCGAGACCTTCGGCCATAGCATGGTGGTCGATCCTTGGGGCAAGGTGCTGGCGTCGCTGCCCACCGGCGCCGGCATCGTCTGCGCCGAGATCGACCGGGAGTGTCTGGCGCAGGTGCGCGCATCCTTTCCTGTGCTCGAACACCGGCGTCTGCATTGCGCATGATCGCTCCCCTCACCCCGGCCCTCTTCCGCTTGCGAGAGAGGGGGACGAAGAAAGGCTTCGCGTTATGGGCACGTTAAGCAAGGGCTTGAATCATCATGACAACTGAAATCGTGGCGATCGCCGAACGGGCGATCCTGGAACCCTGCGGGCTGACCCCGCAGGACATCGAAAAGGTCGTGGCCCGGCTGGCGGGCAGCGAGATCGACGATGCCGACGTCTACCTCCAGTCCAGCCATTTCGAGTCCTGGTCGCTGGAGGACGGCATCGTCAAGGAAGGCTCCTACGGCATCGAGCAAGGGGCTGGGCTGCGCGCTGTTTCCTGCGAGAAGACCGGTTTTGCCTACAGCGACGAGCTGGCGTTGTCGGTATTGCTGGAGGCGGCGGGCAACGCCCGCAGCATCGCCCGTGGCGGGCAGGCCGGCCGTATTGCCGTCCCCGGCGTCCAGTCCGTGCCGCGGCTGTACGCCCCGGTCGATCCGCTGGCATCGCTGCCGGCGGAAGCGAAGATCGATCTGCTGCGCCGCCTCGACGCCGAGGCCCGCCGCGCCGATCCCCGCGTCGAACAGGTGTTCGTCAGCCTCTCCGGAGGCTATTCCGCGGTGCTGATTTTCGGGTTGGACGGCGCGATGCACGGCGACGTGCGGCCTTTGGTGCGGCTCAACGTCAGCGTCATCGTCGAGGCCGGCGGCCGGCGCGAACAGGGCAGTGCCGGCGGCGGCGGACGTACCGACTACGGTTTTTTCTTCGAACAGGAACGGGCGCTGGGTTATGCCCGCGAAGCGGTGCGCCAGGCGCTGGTGAACCTGGAGGCCGGCGACGCTCCGGCCGGTACCATGACGGTGGTGCTCGGCCCCGGCTGGCCTGGCATCCTGCTGCACGAGGCCATCGGCCACGGTCTGGAAGGCGATTTCAACCGCAAAGGCACGTCCGCCTTCAGCGGCCGGGTCGGCGAGCGGGTCGCCTCGCCTCTATGCACCGTGGTGGATGACGGCACCCTCCCCAACCGCCGCGGTTCCTTGAGCATCGATGACGAAGGAACGCCCACCCGCCGGACCGTGCTGATCGAAAGCGGCATCCTCAAGGGCTATATGCAGGACAAACTCAACGCCCGCTTGATGGGCGTGGCGCCCACCGGTAACGGCCGCCGCGAGTCCTACCAGTGCCTGCCCATGCCGCGCATGACCAACACCTACATGCTGCCGGGTGAGCATTCGCCGGAGGAGATCATCGCTTCCGTGGCGAAAGGTCTGTACGCACGCAATTTCGGAGGCGGCCAGGTCGACATCACGTCCGGAAAGTTCGTGTTCTCCGCCAGCGAGGCCTATCTGATCGAGGACGGCCACATCACCCGGCCCGTGCGGGGCGCCACCCTGATCGGCAACGGACCGGATGTGCTGACGCGGGTCAGCATGGTCGGCAACGACCTGGAACTCGACCCCGGAGTGGGCACTTGCGGCAAGGACGGGCAGAGTGTGCCTGTGGGCGTCGGCCAGCCGACCCTGAAAATCGACGGATTGACCGTAGGAGGCACCCGTGTCTGATACCAGAACCGAAATCGAACGGCTCGAATCGATGACCCGCTTCTGCCTGGATGAAGCCGCCAGGCGGGGCGTGAGTGCCGCCGAAGTCGCCTGCAGCGTCGACCAGGGCCTGTCGCTCACGGTCCGGCTGGGCGCGGTGGAAACCATCGAGCACCACCGCAGCCAGGGCGTCGGGATCACGGTTTATTACGGACAACGCAAGGGCTCGGCCAGTACCACGGATCTCAGCGAACGGGCGCTGGTGGACACCGTAGGCGCGGCCTGCCGGATCGCACGCTATGGTGCCGAGGACCCCTGCGCCGGCCTGCCCGACGCGGAGCTCCTGGCCAAGGACATCCCGGATCTGGACCTCTACCATCCCTGGAGACTGGACGCGGAGCAGGGCATCGAACTGGCCCTGGCCTGTGAAAATGCAGCGCGTGGTTATTCCGACGCGATCACCAACTCGGAAGGCGCCAGTCTCAACGCCTTCGAAGGCGTACGGGTACTGGGCAACAGCCTTGGCTTCCTGCACGGCTATGCCAGCAGTCGTCATGGTTTGTCCTGTTCGGTGATCGGCGAGCGCGAGGGCAGCATGCAGCGGGACGACTGGTGGACCGTGGCGCGCGACCCGGCCGAACTGGAATCCGCCGAGGCGGTGGGACGCAAGGCTGCCGAGCGCACCGTGCGCAGGCTGGGCGCGCGGGGCCTGTCGACCCGGCAATGCCCCGTGCTGTTTGCCGCTGACGTGGCTTCCAGCCTGATCGGCCATCTGATCGCAGCGGTCCGTGGCGGCAATCTCTACCGCAAGTCCTCGTTCCTGCTGGACGCCTTGGGCCAGCGCATCTTCCCCGAGTTCGTCCACATCCACGAACAGCCGCACCTTCTCCGCGGCTTGGGCAGTGCCCCCTACGATGCCGAGGGCGTGGCGACGCGGGCGCGCGACCTGGTCCGGAACGGCGTGCTCGAATCCTATGTGCTGAGCACCTACTCGGCCCGCAAGCTGGGCATGCAGACGACCGGCAACGCCGGCGGCGTGCACAATCTGATCGTCGACTCGGGCAGTGAAGCCTTCGAGGACCTGATCCGGCGCATGGGCACCGGGCTGATCGTCACCGAATTGCTGGGGCAGGGCGTCAACATCGTCACCGGCGACTACTCGCGTGGCGCCGCGGGTTACTGGGTGGAGAACGGTGAAATCCGGTTTCCAGTGGAGGAAATCACCATCGCCGGCAATCTCAGGGACATGTTCGGTCACGTCGTCGCCATCGGCAATGACGTCGACCTCCGCGGCAATATTCGCACCGGATCGATTCTGATCGAGACCATGACGGTGGCGGGTGATTGACGGGCCGCAAGTCTGGTTTACGAGTCTAACGCCGCATGACCGCCCTGCGCATTCCCGTGACGGCGTCAGGAGTGAACGGTCTCCGGCTCGGGTCATGCCATGGAGGTAAGTTCTTCCGACTCCCGCCGGGAGGGGGGGCTCCCTTTCCGGCGGGGGAAGGGCGGGGATGAGGATGGGATTCAGCCTTTCGCCGCCAGCAGCTCCGCAGCAAGCTTGAGCTGCGCCGAATACTGCGGCAGCTCAGGAATTTTCCAGGCCTTTCCCGCGACACGGGCCAGCAGATTGTTCAGCCAGAGGCGGTTGGACCGGCCCTGCTGGATGACGAATTGATGGGATGTCCCGTCGGCGATGATATAAAAGTTTTCAAGCCAGACTTCGATCGTTTCCGATTCACCGGCAAGGTTTACTGCGATGTAAGCTTTTCGTGTATCGATGTCAAAGGCAAAATAAGTCAGCTCCGCAATGCCCTTGAGAATAATGTTAGCGATCCACAAAATCAGGAATTTCGGGGTCAACTTGATAGCGAATTTAACGAGGCTGGCTTTGTAGCTCATTTTCTAATTTACGGAGAATGGCGGGAGGGAGGATTGTAGCCATCCGCTGTTTGGGCCGGCAAGAGGGAAGCAGGGCGGTTCAGGCATCAGTTGGGGCTTGGGGAAACGGTTAAAAGGTATTCGGCCAGCAGCGCCATGATATCGGCATCGCAAGCCCCGCAACCAGAGCACGCGCCCGTCGCCCTCGATATCCCATCGATATCGGTTAAGCCCTTATCGAACTGCCGCCTGATTTGCCAGGCCGTCGTGCCGCTGCAGCGGCAAATCACATCGTGTCTCTCGTCCAGAATTGCGTCACCCATCGCCATGCGCCAACTTCAGGTAGGTCCGATTAGCGCAGCGTAATCGGACGAAAGTCATTCACCGCCACCCACCGAAACACCTATATCACCGCACCAATCCGCCGGATAAATCCCTTTCGCAACGTACCGGTGAAAGGTGGAATAAGGCCAATCCTGTACACGCATGACGTGGCCATGTTTCAACGGATTCACATGCACATAATCCACATGCCGCTGATAATCGGCATCGTCTCGGATCAAATGCTCCCAATAATGACGTTGCCAGATTCCTCGCTCCCCGGCGGCCTTGCGGATATCCGACCGGCGTTCGGTTTTGGGCAATGCACGCGAGAATCCGTTCTTGATCAATCGCCACCGCAGGCTGAAATCGCTATCGCCGGGCGGCAAGGTCCACACGCAATGCAAGTGATCCGGTAATACCACCCAGGCATCGATTCGAAACGGGTGATGCGAGCACACCCGCTTCACCGTTTCGCGTAACAAGCCGATCTCGCGGACCAGCAGATCGTTGCCGTAGCGTTGCAGCAGATTGGCCGTAAAGAACCAAGTACCGCCGGGCACGAACGCGCGTCGATAATTGGGCATGCCCGTTTTCCGTTCTTGACGTAAGCATTATCGCCGGATGTCAGCCATTCGTCCGATTATGCTGCGCTAATCGGACCTACGCTGGCTAACTCACCGCCCCCGCTCCAACAACGGCCCCAAAAACCTCCCCGTATGCGAATCTGGATTCGCCGCGACTTGTTCCGGTGTACCTTCGGCCACGAGACGTCCGCCGCCTTCGCCGCCTTCCGGGCCGAGGTCGATGATCCAGTCGGCGGTCTTGATGACGTCCAGGTTGTGCTCGATGACGATGACGGTGTTGCCGCGGTCACGCAGTTCGTGCAGGACGTTGAGGAGCTGCTGGATGTCGTGGAAATGCAGGCCGGTGGTCGGTTCGTCGAGGATGTAGAGCGTTTTGCCGGTGTCGCGCCGGGACAGTTCGCGGGCGAGCTTGACGCGCTGGGCTTCGCCGCCGGAGAGGGTGACGGCGTTCTGGCCGAGGGTGACGTAGGAGAGGCCCACTTCCATCAGCATCTGGAGCTTGCGCGCCACCGCGGGGATGGCCGAGAAGAACGCCGCGGCCTCCTCCACGGTCATCGCCAGCACTTCGTGGATGGTCTTGCCCTTGAAGCGGATTTCCAGGGTTTCGCGGTTGTAGCGCTGGCCTTTGCAGACGTCGCAGTGCACGAACACGTCGGGCAGGAAGTGCATTTCCACCTTGATGACGCCGTCGCCCGCGCAGGCTTCGCACCGTCCGCCCTTGACGTTGAAGCTGAAGCGGCCCGGCGTATAGCCGCGCGAGCGCGCTTCCGGGGTCGCCGCGAACAGCTCTCGGATGGGTGTGAACAATCCGGTATAAGTCGCCGGATTGGAGCGGGGCGTCCGCCCGATCGGACTCTGATCGATGTCCACCACCTTGTCGAAGTGCTCCAGCCCTTCTATCCCGGCGCAGGCTGCGGGTGTCAGCGAGGCGCCGTTGAGTTCGCGGGCGGCGGCGGGGTAGAGGGTGTCGTTGATCAGAGTGGATTTGCCCGATCCCGAGACGCCGGTCACGCAGACCAGCAGCCCGACCGGGATCGACACGTCGAGCGATTTTAGGTTGTTGGCGCTGGCGCCGCGCACCGTCAGCCGGCGTTCGGGGTTGGGCGGATTGCGCCGGGCCGGCACGGCGATGCGGCGCTGACCGGAGAGATACTGCCCGGTGAGCGATGCCGGCGCGGCCATCACCTCTTCCGGCGTGCCCTGGGCGATGATCCGGCCGCCATGCACGCCGGCGCCGGGACCGATGTCGACCACGTGGTCGGCCAGTCGGATCGCGTCCTCGTCGTGTTCGACTACGATCACGGTGTTGCCGATGTCGCGCAGCCGGATCAGCGTGTCCAGCAACCTCTGGTTGTCGCGCTGGTGCAGGCCGATGGAAGGCTCGTCCAGCACGTACATGACACCGACCAGGCCGGCGCCGACCTGACTGGCCAGGCGGATGCGCTGGGCTTCGCCTCCCGAGAGCGTATCGGCGCTGCGGTCCAGGCTGAGGTAGTCCAGACCGACATTGATGAGGAACTGGAGCCGGGCGCGGATCTCTTTGACGATTTTGGCCGCCACCTCGCCGCGCCGTCCGCTCAGTTCGAGTCCGTCGAAAAAGTCCAGCACGCGTCGGACCGGCAGTTGGGCGAGGCCCGGCAAGTTGGTGTCGCCGATGAAGACGTGGCGGGCGGCCCGGTTGAGGCGGGTGCCTTCGCAGGCAGGACAGGGCTTGCTTGACAGGTACTTGGCCAGTTCCTCGCGCACGAGGGTGGAATCGGTCTCGCGGTAGCGCCGTTCCATCACCGGGATCACGCCTTCGAAGGTGTAATGCTGCACCAGCGCGGTTCCCTTCGGCGATAGCACTTTGAACGGAATCACCTCGCTGCCGCTGCCGTGGAGAATCACCTCCCGCACATGCAGGGGCAGGCTGGAAAACGGCTCTTCCGGGTCGAAGCCGTAGTGCTCGGCCAGTGACTGGATCATGCCGTAATAATAGGCATTGCGCCGGTCCCAGCCGCGCACCGCGCCGCCGGCGAGGCTCAGTTCCGGATTGTGGACGATCAGGGCGGGATCGAAGTACTGCTTTATGCCCAGGCCATCGCACTCGGGGCAGGCGCCGCGCGGGTTGTTGAACGAGAAGATCCGCGGTTCGAGCTCGCTCAGCGAATAGCCGCAGTGGGGACATGCGTATTTGTCCGAGTAGATGATTTCCACGGATTCGTCATCCATGGAAGCGGCGATGGCAAGGCCATCGGCCAGTTTGAGCGCAGTCTCGAACGATTCGGCTATCCGCTGCGCCAGGTCGGCACGCACCTTGAAGCGGTCGACGATCACCTCGATGCTGTGCTTCTTGCGCAGGTCGAGCTTGGGTGGCTCGTCCAGTTCGTACACCGCGCCGTCGATCCGCGCCCGGATGAAGCCGCGTCCGCGCAGATCTTCCAGCACCTGTACATGCTCACCTTTGCGCTCGCTCACCACCGGCGCCAGCAGCATCCAGCGCGATCCCTCGGGTTGGGCCAGGATGTGGTCCACCATCTGGCTGATGGTCTGCGCCTCCAGCGATACCCCGTGTTCCGGGCAGCGTGGAATCCCGGCGCGCGCGAACAAGAGGCGCAGATAGTCGTAGATTTCGGTGATGGTGCCGACGGTGGAGCGTGGATTGTGCGAGGTCGATTTCTGCTCGATGGAGATCGCCGGTGACAGCCCTTCGATGTGGTCGACGTCCGGCTTTTCCATCATCGACAGGAACTGGCGAGCATAGGCCGAAAGCGATTCCACATAGCGTCGCTGGCCTTCTGCGTAAATCGTGTCGAAGGCCAGTGAGGACTTGCCCGAGCCCGACAGCCCCGTGATCACGATCAGCTTGTCGCGGGGAAGATCGAGGTCGATGTTCTTGAGGTTGTGGGTTCTGGCGCCCCGGATGCTGATGACGTCCATGCGCTAGCCGCTTGGTTAAACGCCCGAATATAAGGGTTTTGGTGGCGCTTTGGCAAAGCGGCGCAGCGGCGTCCGAAGCCGGCCGGGCCTGCCGGACGGCCGCCTGGCGCTTGGTGTACCATCACGGCTTTCCGCCCCATCCCGGAGGAATGTCATGCACGAACCGAATCCGCACCCTTGGCATCATGTTCCGACCGACTCCGTTCCGGAGCTGCTCGGCGTCGACGCCGGGCGAGGGCTCAGTGAAAGCGAAGCCGAACGGCGGCGTGAGCGCCACGGTCCCAACCGTCTCACGCCCAAGCGGGGCAAAAGCGCCATCGCCCTGTTCCTGTGCCAATTCCACCACCCGCTCGTATACATCCTCCTGGTTTCCGCTGGTGTGACCGGGTTCCTCAAGAGCTGGGTGGATTCCGCCGTCATCTTCGGCGTCGTCTTCATCAATGCGGTGATCGGTTTCATCCAGGAGATCAACGCGCTGCGTTCCATCGATGCGCTGGCGCGGACGCTCAGCCAAAGTGCTGCGGTCCTGCGGGAGGGGGGGCGGCGGGTGGTGCCGGCGGAGGATCTGGTGCCGGGCGACATCGTGTTTCTGCAGTCCGGCGACAAGGTGCCGGCGGACCTGCGTCTGCTGCGTCACAAGGAACTGCAGATCGATGAATCGACCCTGACCGGTGAATCGGTGCCGGTCGAGAAGGGATGCGCCCCTTTGCCGGTCGATACCCTGCTGGCGGACCGCCATAACATGGCCTATTCCTCCACCCTGGTCAGCTTTGGGACCGGCGTCGGAATCGTCGTCGCCACCGGCGATGCCACCGAGATCGGGCGCATCAACCGGATGATCCGGGAAGCCGGCGAACTGGAAACGCCTCTGACCCGCAAGATAGGTCATTTCAGCCGGGTGCTGATGTGGTTCATCGTCGCGCTCGCGGCGCTCACCTTCCTGGCTGGGTATTGGCGCGGGGAAGATGTGGCCGGGACTTTCCTCGCCTCGGTGGCGCTGGCGGTTGCCGCGATTCCGGAAGGACTGCCGGTGGCCGTGACCATCACGCTGGCCATCGGTGTGCGGCGCATGGCCGGCCGCCATGCCATCATCCGTAAGCTGCCGGCAGTGGAGACCCTGGGCGGCACCACCGTCATCTGTTCGGACAAGACGGGAACCTTGACCCAGAACCAGATGACCGTCAAAGCCGTCTATGCCGGCGGAGACCGGTTCACGGTGGGCGGCTCCGGGTACGCCCCGGAGGGCGAATTCCTGCGTGAAGGCAGCGAGATCGATCCCGCCGGATACCCTGTCCTGCTGGAAACCCTCAAAGCCGGCTTGCTGTGCAACGACGCCCGGCTAGTGCGCGAGGACGCCATCTGGCGAATCGAAGGGGATCCCACCGAAGGGGCGCTGCTGGTCTGCGCCTACAAGGCGGGGCTGCATCAGGGTGCGATGGCCGAATCGCACCCGCGGTTGGATGCCATTCCCTTCGAATCGGCGTATCAGTTCATGGCTACCCTTCACCACAACAGGGCCGAAAATACCCGCCATGTATACCTCAAGGGTTCCGTGGAAAGCATTGTGAGCCGTTGCGATTCGGCCTTTGGCAGGGGTATGGCGCCGGAACCGCTCGATCCGGACGCCATCCATCGCGAAGTGGACGCCATGGCGGCCCAAGGGTTGCGCGTCCTGGCGTTCGCCCGGGGCGAACGGTTGTCCGACGACCCCACGGTGGAGCACGGGCACGTGAGCGCCGGCCTGAGCTTCCTTGGCCTTCAAGGTATGATCGATCCGCCCCGACCGGAGGCTGTCCGGGCCGTCGCTTCCTGCCGCGCCGCGGGCATCGGCGTGAAGATGATCACCGGCGACCACCTCGGCACTGCCGTCGCGATCGCCGGGCAGATCGGCCTGAACGGCGAAGGGGCGAACGTAAGCGCCATCGACGGCAGAGCCTTGGCCAAGATTCCGGACGCGGCGCTGCCCGAGGCCGCGGAGCGGACGGCGGTATTCGCCCGCGTCGCGCCCGAGCAGAAGCTGCGCCTCGTCCAAGCCCTGCAGACCCGTGGTCACATCGTAGCAATGACCGGGGACGGGGTGAACGATGCGCCCGCACTACGCCAGGCCAATATCGGCGTAGCCATGGGCATCACCGGCACCGAGGTATCCAAGGAGGCTGCCGCCATGGTCCTGACCGACGACAACTTCGCTTCGATCGCGGCTGCCGTGGAGGAGGGACGGGGTGTCTACGACAACCTGGTGAAATTCATCACCTGGACCCTCCCCACCAACATCGGCCAGGGCCTGGTCATCCTGATCGCGGTGTCCGCGGGCATCGCCCTGCCCATCCTGCCTGGGCAGATCCTCTGGATCAACATGACCACCGCTGTGCTGCTCGGCCTGCCCTTGGCCTTCGAAGCCAAGGAGCCGGATATCATGCGGCGGCCGCCGCGCAACCCCGAGCAGCCTATCCTCACCCGCCGGCTTATGTTCCGCACCCTCTGGGTGGGGCTGCTGCTGTGCGCGGGCTCATTCGGCTTGTTCGAATGGGAGCTGACGCACGAGGAGAGCGTCGACAAGGCACGTACCGCAGCGGTCAACTTCTTTTGCGTCGGTCAAGCGTTCTATCTGCTCAACTGCCGCTCCCTCAGCCATTCGATGCTGAAGCTGGGCATGTTTTCCAATCCTTGGATCTGGGGTGGGATCGGGGCGATGATGTTGGCGCAGACCGGCTTCATCTACGCCCCGGTCATGCACTGGCTGTTTCATTCCGAGCCGATCGGACTGGACGAGTGGCTGCTGACCCTGGCGGGCGGTGTCGTGATCTTCTGGGCGGTCGGTCTGGAGAAACTCACTTACCGGCGCCTTTCCCGAGCGAGGATAGCGTCATGATCGTCCGAAGCGGCACCACCCTGTGGCGGGCTTTGCGCAGCGACTGGCCCGCCTTGCTCTATTTTCTGGCGCTGGCGCTGCTGGCGGAGTTCATCTACGAGTACACCCACATGGAACACACGGCGCTCCCGTTGCTGCCGCTGAGTGTTCTGATCACAGCCATGTCGATCTTCCTCGGATTCCAGGTCAACCAGTGCTACGAGCGCTGGTGGGAGGCGCGACGGCTGTGGGGCCAACTGGTCAACGTGAGCCGATCGTTCGGACGCCAGGTCACGACCTTGCTGACGCCCAGGCGCATTGCGGCGATCACCGACGAAGCGCAGGCGGTGGCCTTGCAGCGGGAGTTGATACACCGGCAGATCGCCTACGCCAACGCATTGCGCATTGGCTTGCGCTCCGGCGGAGTGGGTGAGGAAGGCTGGCGAATCTTGAAGGACTGGCTCGATGACGACGAAATCGAACACCTGCAGCATGCGCGCAATGTGCCGACGCAGTTGATCCAACGCCAGGCTCAAAGGCTCGCCGAAGTCGTCGGCACCGACTGGGCTGAGCAGCAGATCCTGTTGCAGATCGACGACTCCCTCAATCTGTGCTACGACATCCAGGGCGGCTGCGAACGCATCAAACGCACCGCTTTCCCCGATCGTTTCCGGTTCCACACCCATGCTTTCGTGTGGCTGGTCGCCAGTCTGATTCCGTTCAGTCTGATCCAGACCGACCAGCGCTTCGACGCGGTGGCCATCGTCATGGAGACGCTGCTGGCTTTCGTGTTCGTGACCATCGAGCGGCTCGGCTCGGAATTGCGCGATCCATTCGAGAATCATGTCAACGACACGCCCATGTCGGCTCTGTGTCGCACCATCGAGATCGACCTCAGACAGCAGCTCGGTGAATCCGGGGTCCCGGCACCACCCGAGCCGGTGAAAGGCGTCCTGATGTAGCCCTGGTCCGTCGACGGGTACGCCCCAGGGCGCGGCGAAGCTGGTACCATTAAGCGCTTGGAAGCGCCCTTCAAGGAGACGCAACTCGTGCGCCACACCATCGACATCGACAGCCCGATGACCCGCACCGAAATCCGGGCTGCCATTTCGCTCGCGGCAATCTATATGTTCCGCATGCTGGGTTTGTTCATGATCCTGCCGGTGTTCTCGATCTATGCGCGCGATTTGCCCGACGCGACACCGGCCTTGATCGGCCTGGCCATCAGCGCTTACGGCCTGACGCAGGCCGTGTTCCAGATTCCCTTCGGTGTCTGGTCGGACCGCTTCGGCCGCAAGCCGCTCATCGTCATCGGCCTCCTGATGTTCGCTGCCGGCAGCGTCATGGCGGCGGTGGCCGATTCGATCTACGGCATCGTTGCGGGCCGGGCGCTGCAGGGGGCGGGTGCCGTCGCCGGGGTGATCATGGCGCTGGCCGCCGACCTCACCCAGGAGGAGCACCGCACCAAGGCGATGGCGCTGATCGGCATCAGCATCGGGATTTCGTTTGCCTTTTCGATGGTCGCGGGGCCGGTGCTGTCTGGATGGATCGGCGTCAAGGGCATCTTCTGGAGCGTGGCCGGGCTGGCACTGCTGGGCATCGTCGTCCTTTATTCCGCCGTTCCGACACCGCAGCGGGTCCGTTTTCACCGTGACACCGAGGCTCAGCCCGCGCGTTTTTCCAGTGTGTTGACCAATCCCGAACTGGTGCGTTTGGATTTCGGCATCTTCACCTTGCACGCCATTCTGACCGCGACCTTTGTCGTCCTGCCACTGATCCTGCGCGATGAACTGCGTATGGATACGCCGGACCACTGGAAAATCTATCTGCCGGTGTTCGTGCTGTCGATGGTCAGCATGGTGCCATTCGTGATCGTGGCGGAGAAGAAGCGGCAGATGAAGCCGGTTTTCCTGTCCTTCATTCTGCTTACCGCCGCCGTCGACGTGGGTCTTGCGGGTCTCACGCCGACGCTTCTGGGTCTTGGAACGCTGCTTTACCTGTTCTTCACCGGCTTCAACCTGCTGGAAGCCACCCTGCCTTCGATGGTTTCCAAAGTGGCTCCGGCCGACCTCAAGGGCACGGCCATGGGGGTTTATTCCACCACCCAGTTCCTCGGAGCCTTCGTGGGCGGTGCCGGCGCGGGGTGGATTCAGGGACACTATGGCATTCCGGCCGTGTTCCTGTTCTGCGCCGGCATCGCTCTGCTGTGGCTGGCGGTGGCCTTCGGCATGCAGAAGCCGCGGCATCTGAGCAGTCTCATGGTCAATCTCGGCGAAATCAGCGCCGCGGCGGCGGCTGATCTCTCGGCCCGCCTGCGCGGCGTCCCCGGCATTGCCGACGCCGTGGTCGTTCCCGATGAGGGGGTAGCCTATCTCAAAATCGAGCGCGAGCGGCTGGACCGGCGCCGGCTCGAAGCACTGCTCAACGAAACGGCGAGCGCCTAGCCGCCAGCTCAAGGTATACAACGGAGAATCAAGCATGGCCAGTCGAGGCGTCAACAAAGTCATACTCATCGGCAACCTGGGCGCAGACCCGGAAGTGCGCTACATGCCGAGCGGCGGCGCGGTCGCCAATCTGCGCATCGCCACCAGCGAATCCTGGAAAGATCAGCAGACCGGCCAGACTCAGGAGCGTACCGAATGGCATAGCGTGGTGTTGTACCGCCGCTTGGCGGAAATCGCCGGCGAATATCTCAAGAAAGGCAGCAAGGTTTACATCGAGGGCAGCCTTCGGACCCGCAAATGGCAGGACAAGAACACCGGCCAAGACCGCTATACCACCGAAATCATCGGCAATGAAATGCAGATGCTCGACCGTGCCGGTGGAGGGATGGGCGGCGGCGGAACGGGGGCGGGCGAACCCGACTGGGATGCGCCGCCGGCGGGCGGCGGCTCCCGGCCGCGCAGTTCGGGGGGCGGTTATGGCGGAGGCAGTACCGCCGGGAGCGGCGCCGGAAGCAGCCAGTTCGACGAAGGATTCGACGACGACGTGCCGTTTTAAAAGGCCGGTCTCGATCATGACCGGAGGGGTTATTCCACAGGGTCTAACGGTCGGACCACCTTGATTTCGCTGGGAGACACCATCTCGTAAACGATGCCTCGCCAAGTGATACGTCGGGTCATGTCGGCGGCGAGGATGTTGTACGGATAGAGGACGACAGAAGAGTAACGACGAGGGGAATCGGACTATCTGAGCCAGCGTCCGGGCACGTTTCGCACATGCCATTGGCGAAACCGATGGCATCGATTCGATTGGACGTTGGGGGGTGCGGCGAATAGCATTGGAGGTCGGAAGAAGTCCGGTCTTCCGGGAAGGGCATCGGATGTCATCCTGGATCAGGCCGGCTGATGATCGATCTCTCAATATAGAGGATCAAGCCATGAGTCAGCTCCAACTTCCCAAATCATTCAATCTGGCGTTTTTCGGCGGTACCGGCGATCTGGTGACCCGCAAGCTCCTGCCGGCAATGTATCAATGTGACAGGAACGATCTGCTGGTTCGGGATGGGCGCATCTATTGTCTTGGCCGGCAGGACCTGACCCAATCGGCGTATCTGGCGAAGATCGAGGAAAAAGCCCGGGAGTTCGTCCCCAAGGCGGATTGGGACGACGGCCTGTGGTCGGCTTTTCGCTCCCGCTTGCAATATGTCCGGGTGGATGCCGGCGAGCCCGCCGAGTACGTAGTCCTGAAGGAGATCCTGGAGGGCAATCCGGCCGAGGTGAATGTGTTCTTCCTATCGGTCGCGCCGTCGTTATTTACCACCGTATGTGACAATCTGGCCCGCCAGGGTCTCAACCGGCCGGACTGCCGGGTCGTCCTGGAGAAGCCTCTGGGGCACGATCTCGCCTCTAGCAACGCGATCACCGACGCGGTCGGCAAGCATTTTCGGGAAAACCAGATCTACCGGATAGACCATTATCTGGGCAAAGAGTCGGTGCAGAATCTGATGGCGCTGCGGTTTGGCAACGCGCTGTTCGAACCTTTGTGGCGGCGGGAATGGATCAGCAATGTACAGATCACCATTGCCGAAGAGGTCGGAATCGGCAGTCGCGGCGGGTTTTATGAAGGCACGGGCGCGTTACGGGATATGGTGCAAAACCACCTGCTGCAATTGCTTTGCTTTATTGCCATGGAGCCCCCGGTCAGCCTCGATTCCAATGCAATCCGCGATGAGAAGCTCAAGGTGCTGGAATCCCTGGTACCTTTCAAGGACGAGGATGTGCTCAAGAAAACAGTACGCGGACAATACCGTGCCGGCAAAGTGCGGGGAGACCCGGTGGTGGCGTATACCGAAGAAGCCGGCATACCGCCAGACAGCAAGACCGAAACCTTCGTGGCGATCAAGGCTGAGATCGCCAATTGGCGGTGGGCGGGGGTGCCATTTTATCTTTTCACCGGCAAACGCCTGCCTAAGCGGCTTGCGGAAATCGTGATCAATTTCCGCGATGTTCCTCACCAGATCTTCCCTTTGGCGCCGGGTGCCGCGGCTGTGCCGGCGAAGCTGGTGATTCGTCTGCAGCCGGACGAATACATCCGCCTTTATCTGTATGGGAAGCAGCCGGGGGACACGATGGAGCTGCGGCAGGTATATCTCGATCTGAATTTTGCCGGTGCTTTCAACGATAAAACACGAAGGGCGGAAGGGTACGAACGCCTGCTGATGGATATTATCCGAGGCAACCAATCACTGTTCGTCCGGCAAGACGAGCTGGAGCAGGCATGGCGCTGGGTGGAACCGATCCTGAAGGTTTGGGCGGCTGACCCGGCCGGACTCAGGCTGTATGCGGCCGGTACCTGGGGGCCGGCAGCCTCGGCGGAACTGTTGTCACGAGATGGATTCTGCTGGCACGATGAAGAATGACGGCAGACTCAGGGACCAGTGCATTTCAAAGAGGGCTCCGCTTGTCGTCCTTGAAAGAAACTGCCGTCCGTCCCGGATCATCGCCTTGTCCAAAGGCTCACGCTGCCTCCGCTCCTTACCACAACACCCTCTGCCTCCAAGGCTGCGAACGGCTCAATTGGGAAACGGTGCAACGGGTGGCGCCGAGGAAAAACCCGCGAAGTCTGGATGCTTGCGGGTTCGTGGGACTGGGTGAAACTGGGGATTGGTGGCGGGAGCGGGAACCGAACCGCTCCCGACCCTTATGACCAAATATTAACGCGAAGCTCTTGAGGGTAAGCGCCTAGAGAATTTGGCCGTTTCGATGCTGAGACTGCCTGCCAGTGCGCAGGCGCTCCGTCGCACGTTCCACCCTGAAAACCGCTCGCAGGCCGGGTGCAGTTCCCGACTGGTCGGCGTCGCCCGCTTGTGGGAGAATTTGCAAAACTTGGCAATCAGAATTCAACGTCTGCATAGGAACGGCAATGGCAGAGCCTGATGGCGACATCCTGACCTTGGACGAGGTTGCGGCCTATCTGAAGGCGGGCAAGCGCACGGTCTACCGGCTCGCCGCGAGCGGGGAAATCCCGGCGTTCAAGCTCGGCGGGACGTGGCGGTTCCGGCGCTCTGAGCTGGATCGGTGGATCGCCGCCAGTATCAACGAGACAAAACCCAAGGGAAGGAAATGACGCAACCGCTCCTGACGCCACACCAAAGCCAGTACGTCGCATGGCTGCTCACCCGCCGCGCGGCGGCCGACACCGTCGAGTCGCTGGCCTCGACGCTTGTCGATTCGCAAGTCGATCTCAACCCGCATCAGGTCGATGCCGCCCTCTTCGCCTGCCGCAACCCTCTTTCTCGCGGCGTCATCCTCGCCGACGAAGTGGGGCTCGGCAAGACCATCGAGGCAGGCTTGGTCATTTCACAACGCTGGGCAGAGCGGCGGCGCAAGATTCTCATCATCGTCCCGGCCAACCTGCGCAAACAGTGGCATCAGGAACTCCAGGACAAGTTCAGCCTGCAAGGGTTGATCCTCGAAGCGAAGAACTACAACGCCATCCGCAAACAGGAGCGTCAGAACCCATTCCTGATGGCCTCCGGGCCGATCATCTGCTCCTACCAGTTCGCCAAGGCCAAAGCCAAGGACATCAAAGAAATCGCGTGGGACTTGGTCGTCCTCGACGAAGCGCACCGCCTGCGCAACGTCTACAAGACCAGCAATGTCATCGCCAAGACGCTGAAGGAGGCGATGGGGCACGTCCATTCCAAGGTGCTGCTCACGGCCACCCCCTTGCAGAACTCGCTGCTGGAACTCTACGGCCTCGTCAGCATCATCGACGACCGCGTCTTCGGCGACCTCGACAGCTTCCGCGCGCAGTTCACCGCCAATGGCCGCGATCAAGCGTTCAGCGCGTTGCGCGAACGGCTGTCAGCCGTCTGCAAACGCACGCTGCGCAAGCAGGTGCAGCCCTATGTCTCGTACACGGCGCGCAAGGCCATCGTGCAGGAGTTCACTCCGTCGACCGAGGAACAGGAACTCTCGCGTCTCGTCGCCGAGTACTTGCGCCGCCCCAACCTCCAGGCGCTGCCGCAGAGCCAGCGGCAACTGATTTCGCTCGTCCTGTGGAAACTGCTGGCGTCCAGCACGCACGCCATCGCGGGCGCGCTGGAAACGATGGCCAAACGCTTGCAAGGTGTGCTCGATGCCTCACCCGTGGTCGATCTGACCGAAGAACTGGATGAGGACTACGAATCGCTGGACGAAACCGCCGAGGAGTTCGTCGAGGGCGATGACGACACGCCGCCAGATGCCGCCGGGCCGAGCAAGGAAGAACGCGCCGCCATCACGAGCGAGATCGACGAGCTGCGCCACTTCAAGACGCTGGCCACGAGCATCCGAGAAAACGCCAAGGGCAAGGCCCTGCTCACGGCTCTGGACAAGGCCTTCGCCGAGCTGGATCGGTTGGGCGCAGCCAAGAAGGCCATCATCTTCACCGAATCCAGACGCACGCAGGATTACCTCATGAGCCTGCTGGCCGACACGCCCTACGGTGACGGCATCGTCCTCTTCAATGGCACCAACAGCGACGCCCGTGCGCAGGCCATTTACAAGGACTGGCTCCAACGCCACGAGGGAACCGACCGCATCACGGGCTCCAAGACCGCAGACACCCGCGCCGCACTGGTCGAACATTTCAGGGAACGCGCAACGGTGATGATCGCTACCGAAGCGGGCGCAGAAGGCATCAACCTGCAATTTTGCTCACTGGTCATCAACTACGACCTGCCCTGGAACCCGCAGCGCATCGAACAGCGCATCGGGCGCTGCCACCGCTACGGCCAGAAGCACGACGTGGTGGTGGTGAATTTCGTCGATTTGTCCAACGAAGCAGACAAGCGCGTCTATGAGTTGTTGTCACAGAAGTTCCAGCTTTTCGAGGGCGTCTTCGGTGCCAGCGACGAGGTG
This sequence comes from Methylococcus capsulatus, assembly GCF_036864975.1. Taxonomy (NCBI): domain Bacteria; kingdom Pseudomonadati; phylum Pseudomonadota; class Gammaproteobacteria; order Methylococcales; family Methylococcaceae; genus Methylococcus; species Methylococcus capsulatus. The sequence goes on from NZ_CP104311.1 coordinate 1,386,351, forward strand.
TTGGGCGCCATCGGCTCCGGTGTCGATTTCGAGCGTCGGATTGCGGAGATTTATCAAAACTGCCGCGAGCCCGAAGAGATCAAAGCCAGCTTCGAGCAGCTCCAGCTCGATCTGTCGAGCGAAATCAACGAGGCGATGGTCAAGACACGGCAGCTGCTGCTGGAAAACTTCGACGAAGAAGTGCAGGACAAGCTCCGCATCCGCGCCGAAGACAGCCGCAGTGCACGTAATCGCTTCGAACGCATGCTGATGAATCTGACTCGCGCCGAACTGGGTGACTGCGCCGACTTCGACGACGACGGATTCAATCTAAGACGCGCGCCGGATGGCATTGAGGCCAGCGGACTCTCGGGCATAGCGCTGGGCCGCTACGAACTGCCGCGCCGTTCCGGCGAGGCTCACCTGTACCGCATCCACCATCCGCTGGCGCAGTGGGTCTTGCAGCAGGCCAAGTCGCGAAAGCTCGATGAGGCAAAACTCGTCTTCGACTATGACGAGCATGGCACCAAGGTCAGCACCCTGGAGCCCTACCGCGGCAAAGCCGGGTGGCTCACCTGCAAGCTGCTCATCGTCGAAGCCTTGGGCAATCAGGAACAGCATCTTCTGGTCGCAGCCACCACCACTGACGGTGTGACATTGGCAGAAGACGATCCGGAGAAGCTGCTGCGCCTGCCTGCCAGCACACGAGCGGCGGGTCTGTTCCACCAAGTGGGCAACGCCTCGTTGTCGGCAGACGTCGAGAACCGAAAAAGCAAACTGTTGCGGGAGATCAATCAACGCAACCTCGGCTACTTCGAGCAGGAAGTGCAGAAGCTGGACGCCTGGGCGGACGACTTGAAGCTCGGGCTGGAGCAGGAGATCAAAGAGATCGACCGCGAGATCAAGGAGGTGCGCCGCACCGCCGCCACCGCGCCGACGCTGGAAGAAAAGCTGTCCTGGCAAAAGAAGCAGCGCGAGCTGGAAAGCAAGCGCAGCAAACTGCGCCGGGAGCTGTTTGCCCGGCAGGATGAAGTCGAAGCACAGCGCAACGACCTCATCAGCCAGTTGGAGGCGCAGCTCCAACAGCAGGTCGAAGAGCGGACGCTGTTCACCATTGAATGGGAACTGAAATAGGAAAGTACACACATGGCCGCCACCAACTTCAGCACCGCCAACCGCACCTACCGCGAACTGCTCGGCAATGGCCAAACCTATCGCATCCCGCGCTTCCAGCGCGATTACTCCTGGGATGAAGAGCACTGGGAAGATCTTTGGACCGACCTACTCGGCACGCTCCCCCCCGATGGCGAGCCGGCGCATTACATGGGCTATCTCGTATTGCAGACCGCCGACAACCGGGAATTTGAAGTCATCGATGGCCAGCAGCGGCTGACCACCCTGAGCCTTGTCGTGCTCGCCGCCATGCGCCTACTCGGCAAGCTCGTGAGCGAAGGCAAGAACGCCGCAGACAATCGAAAACGGCTGGATCAATTGCGTGCCACCTATATTGGCTATCTCGACCCCGTAACCCTGGTGACGCGCAACAAACTCGCGCTCAACCGCAACAACGACGCCTACTACCGCGACTATCTGGTCACACTCGCCGAGCACCTGCCACAGCGTGGCTTCCCCGCTTCCACCCACGCCATGCGCAAAGGGTTTGAATGGTTCGAGCGCCGCTTGCGTGACCACGCCAAGAACGCGCCGGATCAAGGCATGGCGCTGGCGCAGTTCATCGACACCATGAGCGACAAGCTCTTCTTCACCGTCATCACCGTGGCCGACGAACTCAACGCCTACAAGGTATTCGAGACACTCAACGCGCGTGGCGTGCGCCTATCAGCCACCGATCTGCTCAAGAATTACCTGTTCTCCGTGCTCGCGCGCGGCAACGAATCCGCGCACGAACTGGACGAACTCGAACGGCAGTGGGAAAAAATGGTTGGCCGTTTGGGGCAGGAGAGCTTCCCCGACTTTCTGCGGATGCACTGGAACAGTCGGCAGAGCTTTGCCCGCCAGTCCGAACTGTTCAAAACCATACGCAGCCGCATCCAGAACCGCGAGGCGGTGTTCAACCTGCTGCGCGAGATGGACGAGGACATCGATGCCTACCTCGCGCTGACCCAGCCCGAAGGCTCGCAATGGCCGCCCGCGTGCAAGCAGAGCGCGAAGGAACTGCGCATGTTCTCGGTGCGCCAGCCCTATCCCATGCTGATGGCCGCACGGCGCAAGCTCGGGGATGCCGACTTCGAGGCCCTGCTGCGCGCCACCGTGGTCATCGCTTTTCGCTACAACGTCATCGGCGCGCAGCACACGGGTGAACAGGAGCGCATCTACCATGCCGCCGCCCTGAGGCTGCACAAAGGCGAAGCGAAGATCCTTGCCGACGTGCTCGAAACCCTGCGCCCGATCTACCGTGGCGATGACGCCTTTTGCACCGACTTCGCCGACAAGAGCATCAAGACCACGCAAAGCCGCAACGCCAAAATCGTGCGCTACATCCTGTGCAAGCTGGAACGGCAGGCGGGCGGTATCGATTTCGATCCCGAGTCCGCCGCCTACACCATCGAGCACGTGTTGCCGCAGTCGCCGCAGGGGGGCTGGGAAGCGTTTTCCGACCGGGACCTGGACACCTTCATTTATCGCCTCGGCAACATGGTCATGCTGGAGGCTGGCAAGAACAAGGACATCGCCAACCAACCCTACGCCGACAAGCGCCCCGTGCTCGCCGCGAGCAGCCTGACACTGACGCGCACGCTAGCCGAAGAAAACAGCGACTGGACGCCCGAACGCATCGAGGCGCGCCAGAACGCGCTCGCCAAACTCGCTACCGCCGTCTGGCGCATCGCCCAACTGAGTTGAACCCCGCATGAGCAAACAAAAACTTGAACTCACCTGGATCGGCAAGGACAAGCGCCCCAAGCTGGAACCGCGCATCCTGCTCGAAGACCCGGAGAAGTCCTACCACGCCAAGCACCGCGTGACGGAAAACGACATTTTCGATAACCGCTTGATCTTTGGCGACAACCTGCTGGCCTTGAAGGCGCTGGAGGCGGAGTTTGCGGGGAAGGTGAAATGTGTGTTCATTGACCCGCCCTACAACACCGGCAGCGCCTTCACCCATTACGACGACGGGCTGGAGCACTCTATCTGGCTGGGGTTGATGCGCGACCGGCTGGAAATCATCAAGCGGCTGCTCTCGGAGGATGGCTCGTTGTGGATCACGATTGATGACAATGAATGTCATTACCTCAAGGTTTTGTGTGATGAGATTTTTGGACGGGTGAATTTTGTTTGCAATGTCGTTTGGCAAAAGAAATACACAATAGCTAATGATGCAAAGTGGCTTTCGGATAATCACGATCATGTCTTGGTGTATGCCAAAAACAAAATGTTATGGAAGCCAAATAAAATGCGGCGCACAGAAGAAATGAATGCGCGCTATAAGAACCCCGACAACCATCCGAAAGGCCCATGGAAAGCAACTCCGTTGCACGCCAAGAGCGGATCAGAGCTAAACAGAAAATTTACTTTTACGTTTAAGAATGGGGTTGTGTGGAGTCCACCGCCAGGAACTTATCCGCGCTTTTCCGAAGAAAGTCTCCGTCGGATGGATGAGAATAATGAAATTTGGTTTGGCAAAGATGGAAAGGCATCACCTTCCCGGAAAACATTTCTGTGCGATATAGTGGAAAGCGGCACGCCGAGCCCTACCGTATGGCTCCATACCGACGCTGGGAATAACCACGAAGCTAGAGACGAAGTAAAAGCATTCAACCAGGAAAATCCCTTTGATACGCCAAAGCCAGAAAAGTTATTAGGCAGAATAATTCATCTGGCCACCAACCCCGGCGACCTCGTCCTCGACTCCTTCGCCGGTTCCGGCACGACCGGCGCCGTGGCGCACAAAATGGGCCGGCGCTGGATCATGGTGGAGCTGGGCGAGCACTGCCACACGCACATCATTCCGCGCCTGAAGAAAGTGATCGACGGTGAGGACCCGGGCGGCATCACCCAGGCCGTGGGCTGGAAAGGCGGCGGCGGTTTTCGCTACTACCGGCTGGCGCCCACGCTCATCGTCAACGACCGCTGGGGCAACCCGATCATCAACCCCGAATACAACGCGGCGATGCTGGCGGAAGCCTTGGCCAAGCTGGAGGGCTTCACCTACGCGCCGTCCGAGGTGCATTGGTGGCAGCACGGGCACTCCAGCGAGCGCGACTTCATCTACGTCACCACGCAGAACCTCTCCGCCGAGCAGTTGCAGGCGCTGTCCGACGAGGTGGGCGGGGAGCGCAGCCTGCTCGTCATGTGCAGCGCCTTTCGTGGCGTGACGGCGGCGCAGGCGGCCGAGCGCTGGCCGAATCTGACGCTCAAAAAAATCCCCAAGGCCGTGCTGGCCCGCTGCGAATGGGGTCACGACGATTACAGCCTGAACGTGGCCAACCTGCCGATGGCCAAGCCCGATCCGGTTGAGCCTGCGGCGGCAGTCGAGGCCGCCAGAAAAACCCAGAACAGGAAGGTTACCGCTGCGAGCTTGAATCAGGGCGGTCTCTTCGATCAGCACAACGGGGAGAACGAATAATGAACAGCCGCGTCCTGCACGCCGTCACCGGTCGTCTTTCGCTTCGTCCGCCGCAGGAGGAATCGCTCAAGCGGCTGGCTCGCGCGCTCGAAGCCTCGCCCGATCTTTTGCGCCACGAGCGCGATGTCACGTCGATTCTTTCCTCGCTGAAGGCCGAATTCCCCACGCTGGAGGACTTTGAGCGCGAATTCCCCTCGCTGTGCTTCGCGCTGGCCACGGGTGTGGGCAAGACACGACTGATGGGCGCGTTCATCGCCTATCTGCACTTGGCGCATGGCATCAACAACTTCTTCGTGCTCGCGCCCAACCTCACCATCTACAACAAACTGATCACGGACTTCACGCGCAACACGCCCAAGTACGTGTTCAAGGGCATTGCCGAATTCGCCCAGCGCCCGCCGCTGATCATCACGGGCGACAACTACGACCAAAGCGGCGCGGCGGTGGACGACGGCGCCTTGGGGTTGGGCTTTGATGTGCGCATCAACATCTTCAACATTTCCAAGATCAACTCCGAAGTGCGCGGCGGCAAGGAGCCCCGTATCAAGAGGATGCGCGAGGTGTTGGGCGACAGCTACTTCAACCATCTGGCGAATCTGCCTGACCTTGTGCTGCTCATGGACGAATCGCACCGCTACCGCGCCAGCGCGGGCGTGCGCGCCATCAACGAACTGAAGCCGCTGTTTGGCCTGGAGGTGACGGCGACGCCCTTCTTGGAGTCAAGCCGCGGGCCGGTGCCGTTCAAGAACGTGGTGATGGACTACCCACTGGCACAGGCGATGGAGGACGGTTTCGTCAAGGAGCCTGCCGTGGTCACCCAGCGCAACTTCGACGCCAAGGCCCATACGCCGGAGGAAGTCGAGAAGACCAAGCTGGAAGACGGCGTGCGCCTGCACGAAACCACGAAGGTGGAGCTTGTCACCTACGCCCGCGAAAACGGTGTGAAGCCGGTGAAGCCTTTCATGCTCGTCATCGCGCGCGATACCACGCACGCGGCGAGTCTCTTGGCGCTTCTGGAGTCAGAAGCGTTCTACGAAGGGCGTTACGCGGGCAAGGTGATCCAGGTGGATTCCAGCCGTACCGGCGCAGAAGAGGAGGAGATGATCACGCGCCTGCTGGCCGTGGAGAGCGTGGACGAGCCGACCGAGATCGTGATTCACGTCAACATGCTCAAGGAGGGCTGGGACGTGACCAACCTCTACACCATCGTGCCGCTGCGCGCTGCCAACGCGCGCACGCTCATCGAGCAAAGCATCGGGCGCGGCCTGCGGCTGCCCTATGGCAAACGTACCGGCGTGGCGGCAGTGGATCGCCTGAACATTGTTGCCCACGACAAGTTTCAGGAAATCATCGACGAGGCCAACCGTGGCGATTCACCGATCCGGTTGAAGCAGGTGATCCTTGACGCACCGAGCGCGGACGACAAGAAGGTGAGCGTGCAGGTGGTATCCGGCGCAGCAGCTCGCCTCGGCTTGACCGACACGCCCGTCCTGCAAACAGCCCCCTCGGGCGCAACCGATGAGGCCGCAGTGACAGCGGCGCCGAAGCCGGTGTTCGCCACCGAGGCGGAGAAGCAAGCAGCCCGCGTCGTGATCGAGGTTATCGGCAAGCTGGAGACGCAGCGCGACTTGGTGCCGACCAGTGGCGCACTGCTCACACCGGAGGTGCAGAAGGTCATTCAGGCGGAAGTGGCGGAGCGTTTGCGCCCGATGCAGGGCAACCTGCTGGCAGGAGTGGACGGGGCCGTTCCCGCCCTGGACCTTTCGGTCGTTGTGGCGAAGACGACGGAGATCGTCGTTCAGCAGACCATCGACATCCCGCGCATTTCCGTGGTGCCCAAGGGTGAGGTCACGACCGGTTTTCGCCCGTTCCGGCTCGACGTGAGTCAGCTCCATTTGCAACCGGGTGAGCGGGAGATCGTCGGCCAGATGCTGCGCACCAACGAGCAGTTCACGCTGGCTTCGGAAATCGGCCTGAAAGAGCAGCGCCCAGAGGACTACATCGTCCACGCGCTGGTGGACTTCGACGACATCGACTACTTCACCCAGGCGGATTTGCTCTACGACCTGGCGGGGCAGATGGTGCAGCATCTGCAAAGCTATCTCACGCCGGATGAGGTGATCCATGTGTTGGACCGTGAGCGCCGCTTGATTGCGCGGGAAATCCACGCCCAGATGATGGCGCACTTCTTCGAGGAGGCGACCGAGTTCGAGGTGCAGGTCAGTCGCGGCTTCACGGCACTCAAGCCGTGCAACTACACGGCCACGGCGGGACAAGCCCCGCGCCATTTCCGCGAAACGGTGGAGGACGTGGGGCGTATCAAGCAGATGCTGTTCGGCGGATTCACCAAGTGCCTGTACCCCCTGCAGAAGTTCGACTCGGACACCGAGCGGCGTTTTGCCGTCATCCTGGAACGCGACGCCAACAAGTGGTTCAAACCCGCAAAGGGGCAGTTCCAGATCTACTACAAGCTCGGCACTGAGCAGCCGGAGTACGTCCCCGACTTCGTTGCCGAAACCAATTCCACGATCTTCATGGTGGAAACCAAGGCACGGGGCGACATCGACTCACAGGAGGTTCAAGCCAAAGCCGCTGCAGCCGTGCAGTGGTGCAAGCACGCCTCGGAGTACACGTCGACCATCCAGGGAAAGCCCTGGAAGTATCTGCTGGTGCCCCATGACGAGATCAATGAATCAAGGCGTTTCACGGACTTCTTGCGTTTCGAGGCACGGCGCTGAAGCGGGCAAACACGAAGTGCATCAGGCACATAGGAGACACACTTCTGCCTCTCTGCGCAAGGCCAGCCCCGGCAGCGGTTTTCCGCGGCCATAGATCCACCGTTGCAGTTCGGTGGCTGCTGACAGCCAATCCCGCTGGTTCACCCGTCGCCGCAGGGTCGAGGTCTGCAAGCGACCGCCCCCGAGGTTGAACGTGAAGTCAACGATGGCCGCCAGCCGCTCCTCGGGCTCCGTGGCCAGTACCGGGCAGTAGCGCAGCGCGGCGGTGGCCGCCGTCTGCACGTCACGGGCCAGATAGGCCTCGGCTTCAGCCTCGGTGATCGGCGGATGTGCGGCATCGCAGAGATGGCCGTAGCCAATCGTCCAATACCCCGCCGGGCAGATGTACGGATGCGCGCGCCCTGGATCGGACTTCGGTACCCGGTGGAAACCTTCGAAGAGCTTGGCCAGGTCGATGGCTGTTTGCGGTACAGCGATCACGAGCGCACCCGGTCGAACACGCGGCCGAGGAACCAGAAGTTCAGCACCCCGGCCCACAGCGCCTGATCGGCCTCTGTCCAGGCGCGCAGGATGGCCTCGCCCCAGCCAGCACCGGCAGTCACAGCTGCCGCGAATGCCGCCGTCTTGGCGGCGCAGTACAACGTCATGAACCAGTAGGTGATCACCGGCCTCACGCTGGCGGACAAGGCATCGGCCCAGCGCACGCCGGATCGGTGCCCTTGCGCGGCGACCGCCTCGCGCAGCGTCTCGATGGCGCCGACGTTCCACGCCGCATCGGCACCCGCGCCGATCTCGGCCATGCGCTGGGCGCCGCGCAGTTTCTCGAACTCCAGCGCCTTGTCCTGCATGGCAAGCTCGTGGCTACGCTCGCCCTTGCGGTCGAGCCACTTAAGGATCTCCGGCGCGAGACGGAAGGCCCCGCCCAGGAGACCACCGAGCAGGGTCTCGATCATTGGCCGCCTCCCACCAGCTTCAGCTTGATGGCGGCGCCGACCAGCAGCGCGGCCAGGATGCCGGTCGTGACCACCTTGACGATGGTCTGCCAGGCGGTGCGACGGGCGTCGCGCCACGCGTCGAGCAGGTCGCGCAGTTCGCGGATGTCGCGCGCGGCGCTGCCGTTCTCCAGGCCCAGGTGGGCGAGGTATCGCTCGGCCCCGCGCTGGGCGGCGAGGTCGAGCAACTCGTCGAAGTCCTCCTTGCGCAAGAGGAGCATGTTCTCGACGAGGGCCGGCTTGTGGTCAGGTTCGGTCATGGGTGGTCTCCAGAAATGCGAAACCCGCCCGACGCGTGAGCATCAAGGCGGGTCTCAGGGATGAATGCGGGATCAGCGCCGCTTCAGATCTCGATCAGCTCCAGCATCAGGGTCGGTGCGATGCCTTCCACGATGTCGTCGCGGACGAACACGTTCTGGCCGATGGCGGCGGTGCCGCGGGCCTTGATCCGGCCGCCACCGGGCAACTGCACGGTGACCACGCCGGAACCAGTCTCGATGACAGTCCCCGCCTGCAGCGGCGGGTCGGGGATCAACTGGCGGAACTGCTCGTAGAGGTTATGCATGGCCCTGGACTCCCAGCGTCTGCCAGACCTCCGGCATCCCGGCCTCGACTTGCGTCGAACGCACGAGGCCCAAGCGGGTCACGCTCCCGTCCTCGTACTCGACGAAGGCACCCGGCTCGATGATTCCGGTCTCCGCGAGCACCGGCAGGCGCAGGCTCACCTCGATCTGCTGCCCGGTGTCGGCCAGCACGGCGAGGCCGCGCTGGCGCGCGGCCGCGGCCTCGGTGATCAGGGCGTCAACGACCATGGGCGCCAGCGCGTCGCCAGCAGTGCCAGCACGGGTCACCTGCCCGAGCACGCCCACGTCCTGCCCGGAGACGAACACCCGGTTGTAGGCGGGCTTCTCGATCCAGCGCAGCGACTCCCGGGCGACGGCGTCGACCGGCAACACGTAGTCGGGCGTAACGGTGCCCCATTCCCAGGGCGCCACGGGATATCGGTGCCGAACCCGCAGCGTGTGGGTGGAAGCGTGCGGCAGCAGGTAGCCGCCCGCTGCTGCGGCGATGCCGGCCAGCGCCTCGATCCACGTCCCCTGGCGGGCGAAGGCGCGCGCCGGCACGTTCCAGTCGGTGAGCCCCCAATCGACAGTCCAGCCGAGCGGGATGCCGTTGAGCGTGAGCACGTCGTCCATCAGCTGCCGCGCGGTGCGGCCTTCGGTGTTCGAGAAGGTCATCACCGGCGCGTAAGGCGCGGCCAGCACGGCGTTGTGTCCGCGCCCCGAGACGCGGACAGCGGCCTCGCCGAAGCTGCGCTCCCGGCTGATGTTCTCGGCGAGCACGCGGAAGTCGGTACCGTTGACGGTGGCGATCAGCTCGACCGGCCGGGTGCCGCTTCCCGGCACGACCAACGGTTCCGCCTTCGCCGGCAGTTGGGCCTCGAAGCCCCAGGCCCAGGACGCCGCATCGAGCGACAGCGACAGGCTGAGCACCGGCACCTCGGCGCCATCCGGTACCCGGTGCAGGCTCACGTTGTTGATCACGAAGTACACCCTCCGAACAGGAACGACCACCGGCTCCCCATCGGGAGGTGGCGAGTCAATGTGGTTTTCACAAACGAACAGCAAGTGGCTGTCCGCAGGGGCCAATGCCGCGAACAGCAGGTGGGCGCTCGGCGTGTAGCAAGGTTGAGGCGCGGGCGGCTCTGGGATCACCCAGATGCTGATCCCCGGCGGTGGTGGCACGGCATCCTGATACCGGCCGCGCCATCCCATCGCTGATGGACTCGCGCTCTGAAAATCACTCCCTTGGCGCTGGGTGAGCTGCCGCGCGGTTTGCCAAGGGCTCACCCGTCCCGCGCGCTTGGTGCGGTCGCCGTCTTGATGAAGAAACCCCGTCGCATCGCGCAGGCGGGACGCGTTCTGAAACAAGCTCAGTCGAGCCAATTCGAGATACGTGCCATCCTGATGCGCGAACCACGTCAAGTCGTGGAAGGGCCGAGCCTGTTGCTGGCCCGTTCGATGCTGCGCAGGCAGCGAGGCCAAGACCGGAGGTAACCGATGATCGACGCCTTGAGGCGCGGCAATCGTGCGCCGCCAGAACGTCTTCCAGCCTGCGGGCGTCGCAGCCGTATCCTGCTGGCCCTGCTTCGCGCCGTCCTCCGTCTGCTTCGCCACCTGCCAGAGGTGCGAAGTCCGACCTACCGTGGGACGCTGCGTGTGCGACGCGTACCTGACCTCTCCGGTGAACACGACGCCGGGCAGGCTTGCGCCAGCACCAGCCCCCACATTCAAGGGCACGCTCGGGCGCAAGACCAGTGACTGCACCGTCAGGCCCGGGAGCTGGGCTAACAACTCGGCCCGTGCCGGTGGGATGAACTTGATCGTGACGACCGGCAGCGGCAGTGTGGCCTGCACCGTCACATCGTCGCGCGGCGCGATGTAGTTGGCCCCGAACACCAAATTGGCGTCGGTGGCGGCAGGTTGATCGAAGAGCAGATCGACCAGGGGCGGACCGACGACTACGGTGACGGCGAGCGCGGGCAACGTGGCGACCAGGGTCACCTCGTTAGACACGGCAGGCACGGCTTACCCAAGGATGGCCGACACCATCCGGGCGTCACCGCCCAGATAGAGGTTGGTGCTGGCCAGCTTCACATCGCCATCGCCGTCGGTACCGCTGCAATCCAGATCCAAAGCCGTGACTTCGTTGCCGTTGACCAGCCGCGCCCACGTGGCGACGCCGGTGCTGGTGATCAATCCGTCCTCCTGTTGCGTCGGTGGTGCGCCATATCCAGCGCAACGGTGGTCAGATCGACGAGGCCACCACGGTGATGGCGATGGGGCGGCTCAACGACGTGTGGGATCAGTTGTTCCCGGTGGAGCGCCACCGCATCGCCAACCTGATGATCGAGCGCATCGACCTCGTCCACGTCGGCGAGGTGCAGGGCATCAAGGTGAAGTGGCGGGAACTGGGCTGGGACGCCCTGATCGGTGAGTTCGCCCCAAGGGGCATCGGCGCGGAACTGGTGGAGGTCGAAGCCTGATGGACGACATACTGGAAACCTTCGTGCCCCTGACGTTTCGCCGCCGGGGCGCGCGGCGGGTGGCCGCCGACGACCGCCAAGTTCACGATGTGACGCTGCTGGAGGGGGTGGCACGCGGTTTCTACTGGCAGCACCTCGTGGACACCGGTGTGATGAAGAGTGGATCAGACATTGCCCGGGCCGAAGGACTGCACCCCTCGGTGCCCAACGAGCTGATGCGCCTGACCCTGCTCGCGCCTGACATCCTCGAACTGCTGATGGCCGGGCGGCAGCCTCGCCGGATGAACCTGATCTGGTTCCAGCGCAACCCGCTGCCGGTGGATTGGGAGGCGCAACGCCAGATCGTGAAGCGCTTTGAGGAGGACGCATGAGCAAGAAGCACCGGGGCCGGTTCAAGGGTGATCCGGTCACCTATCAACTGCCGAACCCGGCAGGCGGCGTGCAACTGGAAACCTTCGTGCCCTGGACGCTGGTGAAGCGGGGGCTGAAGAAGCAGGTCATCACGCCCTTGGACGCGCCGCAGGAATTTCTCTCCGAGGCCACCCGGGAGCGGGAAGCCCGGTCGGCCGCGCAAGACACCGCGTTGATGCGGGCGCTCGGACTGGCGCACCACTGGCAACGCCTGCTGGATGAGCAGCGGGCGGCATCGGTGGCCGAGATCGCCAAGGCCGAAGGCATGGACGTGACGCAGGTGCGCCGGGTCATGCGGCTGACGCTCCTGGCCCCGGATGTCGTGGAACGGCTGGTGGGTTCGCCCGACGCCGTGCTGGAGAAGGTGATGCGCCGCCCCTGGCCCAACGCCTGGGGCGACCAGATGCGCGTGCTCGCGCCACCAGGGTAAGCGCGTCGCACCCAGCGCCAGCAACCGCCTGCGGGCGGTTTTTTTGTGGCCGCTTGGCACTCGGTCGCCACCGCTACAGGAGTTGCCAACCACAACCGACAGCCTCTAAACCCGCGCCGCCAAAGCCAGTGGCCTCAAGAACGCTCGCGAGACCACCAGAGAAAACGGAGAACAGAGAGGCGCCCGTAGGGACAAAAACGCAGGGGCTGGAGGGGTGGCGCTCGCGAGGCCATGCCCGGAATCCGCGCCAACACAGGGGGAAACGGGCGAAAAAAAACCAACCGAGAGTGGTTGGTTTTTGGAATCTTGGTGGAGGCGGCGGGAATTGAACCCGCGTCCGCAAATCCTCTGCCATCGGTTCTACATGCGTAGCCACTCTATTGATTTAACCGGCCGCTACCCGGGTGGCAGGGAAGACGAACGGCGATTCCGTTGGGTTTTAGCGCTTCGGCTCCGGACAGGCTTCAGCGCGAGCTTACAATTGGGTTACCCCCAATCAGCCGCTTGTAAGCGAGCTGCTGATCAGAGGCCGGCCGGCTTAAGCGGCCAGTGCGTAAACGTCGTCGTTGGCGTTTATTTGGTTTGCAGATTGATTTACGAGGTTATCTGCACCTCGGCATGCCCCTCAGGTTTCGCGATCCACGTCGAAGCCATGTCGCCCCCGAGTTAACATGTCAGACCGCACGGTTTGGAGAAAGTTTCCCGCGCGGCCGACCAATGCGCATTATATCAGAAAAGCCGTCGGCTTGGGCGACAGGTGTACGGCCCATTCCACTGCGTGCGTCAGATTTCGTGGAGCATCTGCTGCGTGTCGCGGACGATGCGCTGTTTTTCCTTTTCGCTTGCCTCGGCCAGATTGTTGAAGACGTCCCGGGCTTTGGGATCATCCATTTCCGCCGCTGCTTCCTTGTAGAGGGTTACGAGCGCGTCGTCGAACGCGCAGGCCACTTGCACCAATTCGTCGACAGTCATGCCGGGACGGGGCGTGGCCTTTACCAGCAGTTCTTCGACATGGTCGCTGGGGGCGAACTGCAGCCAGGTATTGAGAACGGCGCTGCGGGCGTTTTCCTCGAAACGCTCCAGCATTTCCTTCTGTTCGTGTTCGTGCCAGCTTAGATAGTCGAGAGCCATTTTCAACCGGATTTCCGACTCATCCGTTTGTTTTTTCAGGTTTTTGTAGTAGTCCCGAATCTGATCGTGGAGCGCTTTGCCATGATCCAGAACATCCTTGACCTGTTCGAAGTTTCTCATCATGTCATCCTCCGTGTTGTAGGTCGCTTCGGATTTTTGCTGTGGCCCACCAAAATGTCAGGGTGATTGTCACGGGGCCGTGATGTTGAAATTCGGCTCCTCAGGTCGCCATATAACGCTTCGGCGGGGTGGAGTCAATGGCCTGGTTGACTGGCGGAATGTTCGGCATGAGCCGAGATGGGCGTTGTGGTATTCTTATTGAATTTCACCGAACCTAATGTTCCCTCGGCTGTACCCCCCCATGAATCCCCACAGATTGACCCACCTGAAGCACCTGGAATCCGAGAGCATCCACATATTTCGGGAAGTGGTGAGCGAATTCGAGCGGCCGGTGATGCTGTACTCGATCGGGAAGGACTCGGCGGTGATGCTACATCTGGCGATGAAGGCGTTTTACCCGGGCAAGCCGCCGTTTCCGTTGCTGCACGTCGATACCACCTGGAAGTTCCGCGACATGATCGCCTTCCGCGACCGGCGGGCGCGGGAGCTGGGGCTGGACCTCATCATCCACGTCAACGAAGAGGGGGTGCGCGAGGGCATCAACCCTTTCGTGCACGGCAGCAAGAAGCACACCGACATCATGAAGACCGAAGCGCTCAAGCAGGCGCTGGCCCGGTACCGCTTCGACGCCGCCTTCGGCGGAGCGCGCCGGGACGAGGAGAAATCCCGCGCCAAGGAACGGGTGTACTCGTTCCGCGACCGGCATCACCGCTGGGACCCCAAGAACCAGCGCCCTGAGCTGTGGAATCTGTACAACGGCAAGATCAACCCGGGTGAGAGCATCCGCGTGTTCCCCCTGTCCAACTGGACCGAACTCGACGTGTGGCAGTACATCTACCTGGAAAACATCCCCATTGTCCCGCTGTACTTCGCCGCCGAGCGGCCGGTGGTCGAGCGCGACGGCATGCTGATCATGGTGGATGACGAGCGCATGCCGTTGTTGCCGGGCGAAGTGCCGCTGCGGAAGAAGGTGCGGTTCCGCACCCTGGGCTGTTATCCCTTGACCGGCGCCATCGAATCCGAGGCCGCCACCTTGCCCGAGATCATCCAGGAAATGTTGCTGACCAAGACCTCCGAGCGCCAGGGCCGGCTCATCGACCACGACCAGGCCGGGTCCATGGAAGAAAAGAAGAAGGAAGGGTATTTCTGACCGTTATGGCCCAAGGCTGTCGCAGCTGCCCCGATGGCCATGACGACTTCCCTCACCCCGCCCCGATGGTTCCGGCCCGTCCTGCCCGGAACCCTGGGGACGAACCGCGTTCGCCCCCCTCCGCTCGCGGCGGGGGGCAGGGAGGGGAATGATGAATTTATTTCGCGATGTTTGATCGATCACGCCTATGTCACACCAATCCGACCTCATCGGCACCGACATCCATGCTTATCTGGCCCAGCACGAGCAGAAGGAGCTCTTGCGGCTCCTCACCTGCGGCAGCGTCGACGACGGCAAGAGCACCCTGATCGGGCGGCTGCTGCACGATTCCCAGATGATCTACGAGGATCAGCTCAGCGCGGTGCGGCGCGACAGCGTGAAATCCGGCACCACCGGCGGCGAACTCGATCTGGCCCTGCTGGTCGATGGCCTGCAGGCCGAGCGCGAGCAGGGCATCACCATCGATGTGGCCTACCGCTATTTTTCCACGGCCCAGCGCAAGTTCATCATCGCCGACACCCCCGGCCACGAGCAGTACACCCGCAACATGGCCACCGGCGCTTCCACCTGCGACCTGGCCATCATCCTGATCGACGCCCGCCGCGGCGTGCAGGTGCAGACCCGCCGCCACAGCTACATCGTCTCGCTCCTGGGGATCCGGCACGTCCTGGTCGCCATCAACAAGATGGACCTGATGGACCACAGCGAAGCCGTGTTCGACCGCATCCGCGCCGATTACCTCGCCTTCGCCGACAAGCTCGAGCTGCATGACGTGCGCTTCATCCCGATCTCCGCCCTGCACGGTGACAACGTGGTGCACAAGAGCGCGGCCATGCCCTGGTACGGCGGGCCGCCTCTGCTCGAGCTGCTCAACACCCTCGAGATCGCCCAGGACCGCAACTTCGATGACCCGCGCTTCCCGGTGCAGTACGTCAACCGCCCCCACCTCGACTTCCGCGGCTACAGCGGCACCGTCGCCGCCGGGGTGTTCCAGCCGGGCGATCCGGTCTTGGTGCTGCCGGCCAAGACCCGCAGCCGGATCCAGTCCATCGTCACCTACGACGGCGAGCTGGAGGCCGCCTTCCCGCCCCAGGCCGTCACCCTCACCCTGGAAGATGAAATCGACCTCAGCCGCGGCGATCTCCTGGTGCATCCGGACCGCCTGCCGCACCTCGACAGCCGCTTCCAGGCCCACCTCGTGTGGATGACCGAAGCCCCGCTGATTCCGGGGAAGCAATACCTCCTCAAGCACGCCACCCGGACCCTCACCGGCTCGGTGGCCGCCATCCGCCACCGGATCGATGTCAACACCCTGGAACGGCACCCCGCCGGCCAGCTCCACCTCAACGAGATCGGTCTGTGCGAGCTGGCCTTGAGCGCGCCGCTGGCGTTCGACGCTTACGCCCGCTGCAAGGGCACCGGCGCTTTCATTCTCATCGACCGGCTGACCAACGCCACCGTCGGCGCCGGCATGATCTTAGGGCCGGTGCAGGGTGAGACCGGCTTCCGCAAGGTCACCGCCGAGGAGCGCGCCGCCCGCTTCGGCCAGAAGGCCGTCACCGTCTGGCTCACCGGCCCTCAGCGGCACGACATGGCTTATCGGCTCGAGCGGGCGCTGTTCGATATCGGTCATCCGGCGACGGTGCTCGAAGACGAAGGCCTCGGAGCCGAGCT
This sequence comes from Methylococcus capsulatus, assembly GCF_036864975.1. NCBI lineage: Bacteria > Pseudomonadati > Pseudomonadota > Gammaproteobacteria > Methylococcales > Methylococcaceae > Methylococcus > Methylococcus capsulatus. Next base: position 1,402,607 of record NZ_CP104311.1, read on the forward strand.
GATCCGGGCGGCGCAACTTGTCAACCACGCCGGGCTGATTTGTTTGTGTCCGCTGGCGCATACCGATCTCGGTACGGGCGAGGGGCGGCTGGTGCTGTCGGTGGAGGGGCGGGATGTGGCCGACCTCATTGAGGCGTTGCGCCAAGAGGGGATTCTGTCCTAGCAGCCTGTCGGACTGAAGGTTGAGAATTGCATGTTAAGGCGAAGCGGAGGGTTGGATTTTCAAGATGATCGAGCCGATGAAATGGCTGAAATGGCGGTCGAGTGATCCCGCCCCTGCTTTAGGCGGGCATCAGGGCGAACATCCGCCGCACATTCCAGGCCAACGTCACCAGATGCCACTCGCCTTTGACCTTTTGCAGCCCGCGCAAGGAGAATTGCCGGAATCCCATCACCGATTTGATGATGCCGAACACCGGCTCCACCGTCTGCTTGCGCAGCGCATACAAGCGTTTGCCCTCTGGGGTTGCCAGTCGATGCGCCATTGTCTGCATCGGCGTGGGATTCCCGGGCGCGGGCCCGGCTTCCTCGAAGCGCTTCTTCCAACCCGGGTGATGCTTTTCGCGCCCCAGTGCAATCAGTGGTGCGATCCCGGCGGCTGCGCAACCATTCACATTGGCCGCGGAGAAATAGCCGCTGTCGGCCAGCACGCTTCGCGAATTGCCAACTCTTCCGGAATCGACAGGCCGTCGGGCACGTCCGAGCGATCTTCGGCTTCCGCCAGCGCCAGCAGTTCGGCCACTTCCTGCCGCAGCTTCGCTTCGAGCTTGTTGGCGTGTTCGTAGGACAGCGCACTGTGGCGCGAGGCATTGGCGTGAATCTTGGTGCCATCGAGCGCCACCGTGCCGAGTTTCGACAGGCCCATCTCGCGCGCCAGCATCAGCACTTCGACGAAGAGGCGCTCGATGTCCTCGAGAAAGCGGCGGCGGAAGGTGGCCAGCGTGTCGTGATCGGGGTGGCTGTTGGCGGCGATGAAGCGGAAGGCCACCGAGTCATGGGTGGCACGCTCGATCTTGCGGCTGGAGAACACGCCGGTGGCGTAGCCGTAGATCAAGAGGCAAAGCAATGGCCGGGTGATAGGACGCCGAGCCCGAACCGCGGTAGGCGCGGGTCATGGAAGACAGGTCGAGTTTGTCGGTGACTTCCACCACGAAGCGCGCCGGGTGGCGTTCGGGCAGCCATTCGTCCACCGCGGGCGGCAGCAAATATCCTGTGCTACGGTCTATCGGACGGAAGTTACTCATGGCAGGCTCGCTGTCAAAAAAGATTCTCGCGATTATCGCCTTTCAGAATGCCAGACGGTTAAGTCCGACAGGCTGCTAGGCGCAGCGTCGTGCCAATAGCGGCGATGGCTCAGACGGTAGGGAACGATCTCGGGTCCGGAGCCGTCGGCAGCGGGCAGGACGGTCAGTGCGCCGCCACTGGCGGTGTCGAATACCCGGATGCCGAAGCGCCGGTAGCGTTCCATCACCTGGGGACTCGGGAATCCCCAGCGGTTGCGATAGCCGGCCGAAACCAGAACGGCGGATGGCCGCACTTCGCTCAAGAATTCCGGGCTGGACGAGGTTTTGCTGCCGTGATGTGGCGCAACCAGTACCGCGCTCGCCAGCGCGGCCCCAATGCGCGTAACCAGCCCGGCTTCGGCGCCGCGTTCGATGTCGCCGGTCAGCAGTGCACTGCCCTGATTGGCGGTGATCTTCAGCACGCAGGAGGCGTCGTTTCCGGTACCTCCCTCGGCGGCGGGCGGCCACAGCATTTCGAACCGCACGCCGTCCCATTGCCAGCTTTGCCCGGCTTGGCAGGGTCTTGCGTCGGGATGCGAAAGTTTGTCCGGTACGCTGCTCAGTGCCGCAGCAACCGGGAAGTGTTGTAGCAGTGCTGCGGCTCCTCCGATGTGGTCGTTATCGCCATGGCTGACCACGAGGGTGTCGATGGCCGAGATGCCGCGGCTGCGGAGATAGGGCCCCAGCACCGCCGTGCCCATGTCGAAGCTGTCGCTCAGGCGTGCGCCGGTGTCGAATACCAGCGTATGGGCGTGGGTTTCCACAACGCTGGCCAGCGCTTGGCCGACATCCAGCACGGTGAGCCGGTAGCTGCCTTCGGGCGGCGGAGGCGGGGCCTGGGTTGCAGCCGGCAGCAGCAGGAACAGGCCCAGCCAGCGTCCCGGAATGCCGCGCGGAATCATCAGTACCGTTGCGCCGAAGGCCGCGAGCAGAGCGATCGGAAACGGTGGGGCGGCGTGCTGCCATTGCGCCCAGGACGGGGCGGAGAGCCATTCCAGGACTTTCCAGGTCCAGGCGACGAGCGTTTCCGTGAGTTCCATCAAAACCGTCCCCGCAGCGGGCCAGACCAGGAGCATCAGGGCGCTGAACAGCGCCAGAGGCGTGATCGCCAAGCCCAGCACCGGAACGGCGAACAGATTCGCCAGGGGTGATACCAGTGAGATCTGGCCGAAGAAGAACAACAGCACCGGCGCGAGGCCGAGGCTGGTGGCCCAGTTGGTCCAGGCCAGTCCTTGCACGAGATTGGCGCGGTGCAGCCGGCCAGTCAGCAAATAGAGGATGCACCCGACTGCCAGAAAGGACAGCCAGAACCCCGGCGAGGTCACGGACAGGGGGTCGAGCAGGACGACGGCGGCGAGCGCCAATGCCAGGGTATGGGCCGGGCGGAGATGGCGCTGGGCGATGACGCCGCCCATGGTGATTGCGATCATGAGCAGCGCCCGCCGCGTCGGTATCGCGAAGCCGGTGAGGGCGGAATAGGCGGCTGCCGCGGTGATCGCCGCCCTGGCCGCCAGGGCGGGGGGCGGCCAGCGCATCACGTGCAGCAGGGCGGTGGCTCTTGCCGTGACGCCGTAAGCGAGGAGGGCAATCAGGCTGATGTGGGAGCCGGAAATGGCGATCAGATGGGCGGTGCCGGTGCGCCTCAACACCTCCCACTGGGGCGGGGTGATGGCATCTTCTGCGCCCATGACCAACGCCCGGATCACGCCGTCGAAGGGGCTGCCGGCCAGGGCGGCATGGATGCGATCCGACAAGGCCTGACGCCAGGCGCCTGGCAGCCAGGGGTTCGCCGGCTTCAACAGCACGTTGCCGGCAGACTCGCGTACATAGCCGAGGGCGCGGATGTTTCGGGAGAACAGCCAGAGTTCGTAGTCCATCCCTCCGGGGTTGAGCATGCCGTGCGGGCGTTTGAGGCGGATGGTCAGACGCCAGTGCTCGCCGGCGCGGACAGTATGTCCGGGGTCGTACCAGGTCAGCCGGAGATGCTCGGGAACCCGGTATTCCGCCGGACCGACGATCCGGTCGACGTCGAATTCGAAACGCATGCCCCGTTCATTCGGCTCCGGCAGGCTGGCGACGGTGCCTTCGACGCGGATGTCCCGGCCTTCGAGCTCTCGGGGCAGGTCGTCATGCAGGCGGAGGAGGGCGAAGGCCGAGGCCCAGACAAAGCCCAGCAGCAGCGCGCAGCCGAGAAACCGGCGGTAGAAGAAGAGGATTGCTGCTGCGATGGCGAAGCCGGCCAGCAGTCCCGGCGACGGCAGGTCCGGCAGCGTCTGCACGGCGATCACGCCGCTTACGAAGCCCAGCAGCGCCGCCATGCCGCCGCCGCCCGCGTTCATCTTTGCAAACGGAGCACGTACAATAGCCGCCCCGGCTGACAACCTCATCAGTACAAGACGCCTCATGCCCAAGAAGATTCTCAAGCGTTACATGCCGGATCGGCAACGGATCAGGGAGATCAAGAGTCTCGAGTTCCTCGGGGAAAGACTGCATGCCCCGAATCTTTGGCATCTGAACCGGCGTTCGGTGTCGCGGGCATTCGCCGTGGGGTTGTGGGCGATGTACACCCCGCCCCTGCCTTGGCAGATGATCATTGCCGCGATCCTATCCATCTATTTCGACGCCAACGTGCCGATCGCCGTGGCGCTGGTGTGGATTACCAATCCCCTGACCTGGGTGCCGATGTACTATTTCGCCTACCTGGTCGGGACCTGGGTCCTGGGGCTGGATTCTTTTACTTTTACCGAGTTTTCCTCGTTCTTCCGCATCGAAACCGCATGGAGCCTGGGGGCCCCACTCCTGGTCGGCTGTTTCACGCTCATGAACCTGGGGGCCGTGCTGGGCTATTTCTCCATCCGCTGGCTTTGGCGGCGCTCGGTGCGGCAGCATTGGGAGTTTCGCAAACTGCGGTCCAAGCCGCTGAACAGCCATTATTTAGTGAACCTGAGCTGCCGGGCCTACTGGAAGCTGCTGCACCTCCACCACGCCGACAAGCTCTAAGCCCGCTCACGGCTGGATCAGCCGCCCGTCCTCCATGTGGAGGACCTCATCCATTTTGTGAGCCAATGACGCGTCGTGAGTCACGATGAGAAAGCTCACGCCGAATTCCTGGTTGAGCTCCAGCATGAGCTGATAGACCTGCTCCGCCGTCTTGCTGTCCAGGTTCCCGGTGGGCTCGTCCGCCAGGACGCATTTCGGACGCGTCACCAATGCCCGGGCAATCGCCGCCCGCTGCCGCTCGCCGCCTGAAAGTTCCCCCGGCTTGTGTTCAAGGCGCTTTCCCAGACCCACCCGCTGCAAGAGCGCCGTGGCGCTTTCCCTCGCTTTGGAGATGGCGGTCCCGCGGATCAGAAGCGGCATGGCGACATTCTCCAGCACCGTGAATTCACCCAGCAGATGATGGAACTGGTAGACAAAGCCCAAAGTCTTGTTGCGCAGCTCTGCCAGACGGCGTTCATTCAGAGCGGCCAGGTCTATGCCATCCATCAGAACCTTCCCGCTGGTGGGGCTGTCCAGCCCGCCCAAGAGATGCAGGAGAGTGCTCTTGCCGGAGCCGGAGGCACCCATGATGGCCAGGCGCTGGCCTTGCCGGATGCGCAGGTCCACCCCGTGCAGAACCTCCACGTCGAGGATGCCTTGGACGAAACGCTTGTGCAGGGCGCGGCATTCCAGCACGGGCTCATTCATACCGCAGCTCCTCCGCCGGGCGTACCCGCGAGGCCTGCCAGGCCGGATAGATCGTGGCCAGCAAGGACAGTAGAAAAGCCATACTGGTGATCTGGAACACGTCCGTCCAGTTCAGCTTGGAGGGCAGGTCGCTGATGTAGTACACATCTGCGGACAGGAATTTCATGCTGAGCTGATTTTCGATCCAGCTCACGATCTCGGAGACGTTCAAGGCCAGGAGCACGCCGCCGATGCCGCCGATCAGTGTGCCCACGGCGCCGATCACGGTGCCTAGCACCATGAAGATGCCCATCACGCTGGCGGGTGTCATGCCCTGGGTGCGAAGAATGGCGATGTCGGCACGCTTGTCCGTTACCACCATGACGAGGGTCGAAACGATGTTGAACGCCGCCACGGCGACGATCAGCAGGAGGATCATGAACATCACCCGCTTCTCGGTCTTGATGGCGCGGAAGAAGTTGGTGTGGGCCTGGGTCCAGTCGGTGACATAGTAGTCGCCGGGCAGCTTCGGCCCGAGATCGCGGGCGATGCGGTGAGCGTTGAAGAGGTCGTCGAGCTTGAGCCGTAGTCCGCTGATCTCACCCTCCATGTGCAGCAGGCGGGCCGCGTCTTCGAGCTGGATCAGGGCGAGGTTCCGGTCGTACTCGAACATACCGACCTGGAACGTGCCGATGACCGTGAAGCGCTTGAGCCGCGGGAGGATGCCCGCCGGCGTCGCGGTGACCTGGGGCGTGATGACCGTGACTTTGTCTCCTGTGGATACGCCGAGATAAGCCGCGAGCTCGGCGCCCAGGATGATGCCGAACTGGCCGGGCGCCAGGTCGGCGAGTTTGCCGAGCTGCATGTGTTTCGCCACGTCCGAGACTTGCGGCTCGTACTCCGGCAGGATGCCCCGCAGCATTGCGCCGCTGGCGCGCCGTTCTGAACTCAGCATGGCCTGGCCTTCAATGTAGGGCGCCCATCCCAGGATCCGCTTGTCTTCCGAAAGCGCCGGCTCCAGGACCCGCCAGTCGCCCAGATTGCCGCCCGGACCGGAAATGGACGCGTGCGAGGTCATGCCGAGGATGCGTTCGCGCAGCTCCGCCTCGAAACCGTTCATGACCGAAAGCACGGTGATCAGCGCCGTGACCCCCAGCGCGATGCCCAGTACCGAGGTCAGCGTGATGAAGGAAATGAAGCGGGTGCGCCGTTTCGCGCGCGTATAGCGCAGACCGATGAACAGGACGAGCGGCTTGAACATGGAGGGGTGGGAAACCTTGGGGAAAAGGTCAGGGCTGGGTGGCAGCCGTGCGGCAATGCGCGCAGATGCCGTAGAGACAGAGCGAATGGTCGGTCAGGGAAAAGTCGAGATTTTTCGCGATTTCCTTTTGCCGGCTTTCGATCACCTCGTCGCTGAACTCCTCGACCCGTCCGCATTTGACGCAGACGATGTGATCGTGGTGCTCACCGCGGTTGAACTCGAAGATCGAATTGCCGCCTTCGAAATGATGGCGCTTGACGAGGCCGGCGGCCTCGAACTGGGTCAGCACCCGGTACACCGTCGCCAGCCCGATTTCCTCGCCCTGCTGGATCAGCCGTTTGTACACGTCCTCAGCGCTCAGATGCCGATCCTGGTCTGACTGCTCCTCGAGCATTTCCAGGATCTTGATCCGGGGCAGGGTGACCTTGAGGCCGGCGTTGCGTATGTCTTGCGTTTCCATGGGGTTCGAGCGCGCTATGTCTTCAAAATCCTCGATCGGGTATGATGCGGCACGGTGCCGCTCGAACCCGGCTGCGATTTCATTCCGTCATGCCCCCACATCGTACCATACTCTCCCTGATCGCCACTCTCCCGCTGGCCGCCTGCACCTACGTCGACCGAATCCCCTTTCTTTACCACCTGGACATTCATCAGGGGAACATCGTTTCGCAGGAAATGGTGGACCAGCTGAAGCCGGGTATGAACCGGCGCCAAGTGACCTTCATCATGGGGTCGCCGCTCACGGTGAGCCCGTTCCATGACGATCGCTGGGACTACGTCTATTCCAACCAGCCGGGCGGAGAAGAACGCGTGCAGCGCCGGATTTCGCTGCTGTTCGATCACGACGAGCTGGTGGGGTTGCAGGGTGATTTCAAGCCTGGTGAACTGCCTTCCCTGGACACCAGCAAGGATGTCAACGTCGATATTCCCAAGATCGAGCGCGACCAGACCTTGTGGGGACACATCAAGAGCTGGTTCGGCAACGGCTAGGCTTTCCCCTCGCCCTTCCTGGCTGCCCGCTGGCGGCGTGATTCTTTGGGGTCAGCGATCAAAGGCCGGTAGATCTCCACCCGGTCGCCTTGCCGCAAGGGCTGGTCGAGCCCGCAGACCTTGCCGAAGATGCCGATCTTGTTGACCGCCAGATCGATTTCCGGGAATTTCTCCAGCACTCCGGAGGTCTGGATGGCCTCTGCAGCGGAGACTCCCTCTGCGACGCAGACCGGTATGATGACCTGGACGTCGGGTCGGGCATAAGCCACTTCCACTTGGATCGGCCGGTGCGCGTCGGTCATCAGATCAGCTCCATCGCCTTCAGGAAAACGATGCCCATGCCGGCGGGGGCGACGTAGCGGACCAGGAACCGCCAAGCCTGGTAAGCCCGGGGATCGGCCATTTCCAGTTCCTCCTCGGTGTCCTGGCGCCGCAGCACCCAGCCGGCAAACACCGCGACCAGGAGTCCACCGAAGGGAAGCATGACGTCGGCGGTCAGGAAATCGAGCAGTTCGAACACATTCCGGCCGAATAACCGAACGTCCGACCAGGAACTGAAAGACAGCAGGGTGCCCAGGCCCAGTCCCCAGCAGGCCAGGCCGCTCCAAGCGCTCGCGGCTTCCCGGCTGAGCCCCCGGTTTTCGGTCAGCCAGGCGACCGCCGGTTCGATCATGGCGATCGACGAGGTCAGCGCGGCGAAAAACACCAGGACGAAGAACACAGTGCCGAAGAACGATCCTCCCGGCATGGCGCCGAAAGCGATCGGCAAGGTCTGGAAAATCAGGCCCGGGCCCATGCCGGGTTCCAGGTGATTGCTGAACACGATGGGGAAGATCGCCAGGCCCGCAAACAGGGCGACCGCGGTATCGGCGGCCGCCACGACGATCGTCGAGCGGGCGATGGAAACATGGCCGGGAAGGTAGGAGCCATAGACCATGATCGAGCCCATCCCCAGTCCAAGCGAGAAGAATGCCTGGCCCATGGCGGTCAGCACGCTTTCCCCGCTCAGCCGGGAAAAATCGGGCAGGAACAGAAAGGCGACGGCTCGGCCGAAGCCTTCGCTGCCCAAAGCATAGAGGACCAGGACGACCAGCATGATCGCCAGCATCGGCATCAAGTAACGCGTGCCTTTCTCCAGCCCGCCGCTCACGCCGCGGCTCACGATCGCCATGGTGGCCACCATGAACAGGGTGTGCCAGATCACCTGTATCTGGGGATCGGTGCGGAATTCGTTGAAGTAGCGTGCCGCGGTTTCGGGGGTGATATGGCTGAACAGCGCACTGTTCATCTTGAAGATGTAAGCCATGGCCCAGCCGGCGATGACGCTGTAATACGACAGGATCAGGAAGCCCGATATCACGCCCAACCACCCCGCATACTGCCAAGCAGGGCTGGCCTTGGCTGTCTCGGCCAGGCTCCGCATGGCGTTGATCGGGCTCTGCCGCCCGCGCCGCCCGAGCAGGGTTTCGGCGATCATGATCGGGACGCCGATGGCGGCGACGCACAGCAGGTACACCAGCACGAAGGCGCCGCCACCGTTTTCTCCGGTGAGGTAGGGGAATTTCCAGATATTGCCCAGGCCGATGGCCGACCCGCTCGCAGCCAAAATGAAAGCCAGTTGCGACGACCATTGCGCGTGAACGAATCGTTGATCGGTCATGGGTATCCTCGTGGGTAGGGCTTCGGCGGGTCGAAACATGCCTGTTAGGGTTCGGAGCATGGTCGCCGGTAGGGTAAAATTGTCAAAGAATAGCAAACCAGACCGAACCTAAAAAATTCCACCGTCATGAGCCGCAAGAAAAGCGCCGCAGGAAGCGCCAACATCGCCCAGAATCGCCAGGCCACCCATGAATATTTCATCGAGGAACGCTTCGAAGCGGGTCTGGTGCTGGAAGGCTGGGAGGTCAAGAGTTTGCGGGCGGGCAAGGCGCAGCTCAAGGAAAGCTATGTGGTATTGAAGAATGGCGAGGCCTGGCTGTTCGGCGCGCATTTCTCGCCCCTTCCTTCAGCCTCGACCCATGTGCAGCCTGATCCCACCCGTACCCGCAAGCTCCTGCTGCACGCCGAGGAGTTGAGCCGACTGATCGGACAAGTGGAGCGAAAAGGATACACTCTGGTGCCGTTGTCGCTGTATTGGAAACAGGGCCGCGCGAAGCTCGAAATCGGTCTGGCACACGGAAAGAAGCAGCATGACAAGCGGGCTGCCGAGAAGGAACGCGACTGGGAGCGGGAGAAGCAGCGGGTCATGCGCCGGGGTTGACCCTGCCTTTCGCCTCTTGCCCTTTTCGCGGCGGGGGAGACTATGAAAATCAAGGAATATTTTGTCAGTTCATCGGAAATCTTGAGTGATGTCGCGCCGTCTTTGTCATTTCGTAGGGATTATCGTTGTCGCTGTAATGGGTTGGGCCGCCGGTGCAGCCGTTGCCGGTCCCTATTCGGCCCTGGTCATGGAAGTCGAATCGGATCGGGTGCTGTACGAGCGCAATGCCGATGAGGTCAGGCATCCCGCCTCCCTGACCAAGATGATGACCCTTTATCTGGTGTTCGAGGCGCTCGTGCAGGGCAGAATTTCCTTGCATGATACCTTCTACGCCTCCAGCTACGCCGCCTCCCGCTCTCCGTCCCGCATCGGCCTCAGGCCGGGTGATCCGCTGACGGTGGAAGAAGGCATTCTGGCCCTGGTTACCTGCTCCGCCAACGATGCCGCCGTGACGCTGGGTGAAGGACTGGCCGGCTCGGAGCCGGCGTTCGCCGCGATGATGACGCGAAAAGCGCGCGAGCTGGGCATGAATCAGACCGTGTTCCGCAACGCCTCGGGGTTGCCGGATCCGGCGCAGGTCACGACGGCGCGCGACATGTACCGGCTCGGCAAGGCCCTGCTGAAGCATTTTCCCCAGTTCTATCCGTATTTCTCCACTTCGCGCTTTCAGTACCGGGGGCGGAGCTTCCACAACCATAATCATCTGCTCGAGAACTACCATGGCGCGGACGGCATCAAGACCGGTTTCGTCAATGCCTCGGGCTTCAACCTGGTGGCATCGGCCCGCCGTAACGGTGTCCGCCTGGTAGGCGTGGTGTTCGGCGGCAATTCGTCATTCCGCCGGGATGCTCACATGCGCGACATTCTTGATGACGGATTCGCCCAGATCGAAGGGCGGGAATCCAGCGTGCGGTTCGCCGGTTTCGACCAGGGATACGTGCCGCGTTTGCTGACGCGGCCTGGTGAGAGCCGGGCTTACGCCGCTCCGAAGAAAGCCGGGCGGGCGGCCGCAGGTAAGACAAACGGACATCGTGCCAAAGTGTCGGTTGCGCGCCCTTCCCCTGGAAAGCAGAAGGGGGCGTCCACGCATGCCAAACGCAAGCCGGTCAAGGCGAAATCGTCTCCAGCGCGCGTCAAGTCTTCGCGGACTTCGGTCAAGGTCAGGCGTTGAGGGGGACGAGGATTTGGCGCGATGTCTGAGCGGGCTGCGCCCCGATATGCGGGGCGCAGCTGGATGGAGCAAGCGATGAAAAAGCAGGCTTACTGCGGTTTCTCGAGTTCGCCTGCCGGCACGGTGCCGTCCGAGCGTCCTTTGATGTAGGTGTACAGGTCATCGATGCCTTCTGCCACCTTCTTGTTGGCTTCGAACGGAGGCATGGCATTGCGGCCTTTCAGAACCACTTCCTTGAACTGATCCTTGCTCAGGTTCTTGAGGCTGTTCAGCAGGTTAGGGAATGCCGCGCTGCCTTCGCCGGTGGCGCCGTGGCAGGTTTCACAACGCTGCTGCTTGTAGATCTTGAAGCCGTTGTAGGTCGCCTGGTCGACGGGAGCCGAGAAGGCTGGGGCGGCCACGGCGCCGAGCACCAGGGTGGCCAGAGCGGTTGTCCGGATAGACGTCTTCTTGTGATCCATTGCGTTTCTCTGTTATCTGTTTTCGGGTGTTGACCGGGAATTTTCATCGTCTGCCGTGGCAGGAACGGCGGCGGATAGGATGACAGTCCGCGGCAGGTCCTGCCAAGGGAAAAAATCCCGGATGGTTGCTGCCATAGAGCGCGCTTCAGAATACCCAACACCTCCGTCTGTTGTAAATACAACCCTCCATGCCGGGACGGGTTTTCCCTCTGGTCGAAGGGGGCTGGCGCCCGTAAACTAGCCCGTCATCGTGCACCTCATCATGGAGATGGAGACGGAAATGAGCGAGAAAGACCTCTTGGAAACCCTAGAGCAGTTGCGGGCGCAGGTGGCGGCGCTGGAGGCCGATAGCGCTTCCAAGGCACGTCTGGAGTCTTTGATCGGAACGCTGGAGCAGCGGCTGCAGGAGGGGGGCAGCGAAGAGCATCATGGGCATCTGATGACGGAGCTCAAAGAGGCGATTGCGCATTTCGAAGTCGAGCATCCACGGCTGACCGGCATACTCAACGACTTGATGGTGACACTGAGCAACATGGGTATCTGAAGAGCCGTCCCTGCCACGTTCACAGGCGGATTGCTTCGGTTGACTCCTTGGCGTTTCATCAAAGCGCTTCGGCGCGGAACTGGTCTTCACCATTTGCGAGGCGAAGAACGTCGAAGTGGTGATCATTAATCAAGGCGAGGACACGACCTTCGAGGAAGACTTGGCCAAGGACGTGCTGGAAATCATTACCGTGTTCAGCGCACGGCTCTCCCGCAGTCTGTCGCGCAAGCAGAAAGGCTCCAGTAATCGCCAGAAGGCCAGGACAAAGCTGGCGCGGTTGCATGCCCGGATCGCCAACATCCGGCAAGATGCCTTGCACAAGCTCACGACTAACCTCGCACGTCGATTCCACACTATCGGCATCGAGGACCTGAACGTGCGCGGCATGATGGCGAACCGGCACTTGGCCCGCTCCATCGTCGACATGAGCTTCTTCGAATTCCGGCGGCAACTGGAGTACAAGGCCGAACGCCGAGGCGGCTTGGTGGTGGTCGCAGACCACTGGTATTCCTCCAGCAAGACCTGCTCGGTCTGCGGCTCGATACAAGATTAAAGATGCCGCTATCCGTGCGGCAGTGGATTTGCCCGGACTGTGGTACACGCCATGAGCGGGATATTGAATGCGGCAAGAAACCTTGCCCTCGTGTCAGCCTGTGGAGAGGAAGGCTCTGGCCGCGCTCGCAAGAGCGTGGCGAAACCGGCCTCGGTGAAGCAGGAAGCAAGCAGCGGATTGGGTCCGAAATGACCTCTTTTGTGTCGGTATTGCGGGACGGCTCTCAGTCGAAAAATCTGCGTTCCATCAGATGCGCTCGCCGGGCGAGATAATCCGGCCGGTGCATCGGGCCAACCAGAAGGAGGCCGGCCAGAAAACCGCCGACATGGGCCCAGAACGCCACTCCGCCGCTAGTGCCGCCGAGAGCGGGCAGGCCGCTGATGAGTTGGATGAAAAACCAGTAACCTAGCATGGCGAAGGCCGGGACGGCAACGGTGGTCCAGTAGAATCCCAGGAATATCAGGGTAATGACCTGAGTGCGGGGGTAGAGGCGGGCGTAGGCCCCCATGACGCCGCCGATGGCGCCGGAAGCGCCGACCATCGGCACGGCCGCAGCCGGGTCGGAGGCGATCTGCGCCGCCGCCGCAGCCAGGCCGCAGAGCACATAGAAGGCGACGAAGCGCAGCGGTCCCATCGCGTCTTCCACGTTGTCGCCGAACACCCACAGAAACCACATGTTGCCGATGATGTGGAACCAGCCACCGTGCAGGAACATGTGGGTGACCAGGGTCCAGACCGAAGCGTCGCCTTCGAGCTGACAGGCGAAATTCCGACTGACCGGAATGAGGGTGCCGACCGGCGTCAGTCTGAGCAGTTCGCCCGGTATGAGCGCGTACTCGCAAAGTGAGTGCGCCAGAGACGGATCCTGTCCGAATCCTTGTACCAGTACCCAGGCGCTGACGTTGACCAGCACGATCAGGATGACGGCGATGGGGCGGCGCAAGGCCGGGTTGATGTCACGCAGCGGAAACATGGCTGTCCCCTGGGTCGGTTCGAGTGATGGTCGGCGCCCGGCCGCGGCCTCATCGGGTCCGGTCCCGTTCCCCGCAGGACCCGGGCGGCAGGGCGTCAGGAATGTTCAGTGTCCGAGGGCGGAAAACGGTACGTCGAGGATGGCATATTCCCGCCACAAGGCATAGTCGTAATGCCACCATTCTCTTGGATGAACACTGAAGCCTTCGGCCTCCATCGCGGCCCGCAGCCGGTCGCGGTGTTCACGGGCCATCGCCATACCGCCTTCATAGGTGGGGTAGGCGCGCTCGGTCATCTCATCGTAATCGGACGGCATGGCCACAGCCTGCCCGGTTTTCAGATCGTAGAGGCTTAAGTCGACGGCGCAGCCGCGATTGTGGCGCGAGCCCTCGCGGGGATCGGCCACGAACATCCGCTGGCTGCCGCTGGTCGACTCCCAGAACATCCGCGTCACAGACCAGGGGCGGTAGCCGTCGAACAGGATCAGGCCGTAGCCGAGCGGTTTCAACCGGGCGTTGACTCTGACCACGGCTTCGGCCGCCGGCCGTTGCAGGAAGACCCGCGGCTCGGCATAGACTGGCTTGTGGACGAAGTTGTTGGATGTGGCATAGCGCACGTCCAACTTGATCATGGGATCGAGTTGTGCGACCTCGACCAGTTCGGGTGGCCGGAACGGGCCGGTTTCCGCGGGGGGGTGCAACGGAGCTGCCGTGACAGCGGCACTCATCAGCATCACGGTGGTCATGAATCCGGTTCCGAACTTAGACATAGAGGGCATTGGAAAGCAGTCCCCGGTAGCGGCGGGTGAGTTCATGACCATCACCCAGCAACCGGAAAATGGCCACACAGGCTTTGCGGGCGCCGCCTTCGTCGTAGTCGCGGGCCTTGCGCACGAGTTCGATCAGTTGATCCAGCGCCGGCTCGTAACGTTCTTCCCGAATCTTCTGAATCGCATCGAGGTAGGCCGTTTTGGGCGGTGCCTCGGCCAGCCGCTCCGGATGTTCCAGCAGGCCGAACAGCCGGGCGAGGGTGCGCAGGGACTCAGCGGCGTCGCTCTGGTCGGAATCCGGTCCGATGGGTTTGAGTGTTTCCAGGGCCTGGTCCGGGTCGGTCTTGAGGAGCAGCCGGGCCAGCAGCACGGCGGCCGGGCCGTTGGTTGGCTCGGCCGCAAGGATCCGGCGCAGCACCGTTTCGGCTTCTGCCGCCCGGCCGGCGCCGATCAGCGCCTCGGCCTGTTTCAACTGGCCCCGATAAGGGCTGGGCAAGGCGCGCTGCAGCCAGTCTTCCAGGGCTGATTCAGGCAGGGCGCCGGTGAATTCGTCGGCGACGGTGCCGTCGACGAAAAGCTTGACATTGGGAATCCCTCGCACGCCATATTGCCGGGCGATTTCAGGGTGTTCCTCGGTGTTCACCTTGACCAGTTCAAAGCGGCCGGCCAGCCGCCTAGCGACCGCTTCCAGTGCGGGCGTAAGGGCGCGGCAGGGCGCACACCAGGGTGCCCAGAAATCCACCAGCACGGGGATGGTGAAGCTGGCCTCGATGACGTTACGGTCGAAATCAAAAGGGGAGTCGGACATGGAATGGCTTCAGACAAGGCTATGTGACAGAGGCATGACCGGGATTTTCGCAAATCGCCGGAGGGGTTGAACAGCCCGGCGTGCAGTCGGTCACCGACAAACTGCGCACAAAGTTATCCACAGATTCTGTGGATATCACGGGCGGTAGCAGCATCGACTTTCATAGTCGTCAAGACCTTGATTTCCTGCCCATGACCGGGTATGGAGTGGCATCGGTTGAGCCGAAAATCTTTGTAGAACAGCGTGATGCGTTTTCGTGGCGGGCAGAGCAAGGCAATCGCAGCCGTCGTTTCCCGGGGTGCGGAGGCGCGCGCCGGCGTCAGTCATTCGCCGCTACCGGCCCGCAAAAATGCATTTTGTCCACAGCTTGGAAAAATCAGAAATTCGTGATTCACTTCGGTCAAACCAACCCGGCCAGGGTCCTTTGAAACCCAAGAGGCGAACATGAGCAAATGGCTGCGAGCCGCCATCCTGGCGATGACGTTACCGACGGCCCCGGTTCCCGCCGCCGAGCTCGTCGGTATCACCCCCGATGAGCTGGAGGCGCTGAGTGTTCAGGGGGTGCCGGTGGTGGACGTCCGGACCCCCGAAGAATGGCGCAAGACCGGTGTGATCGAGGGGAGTAAGCCACTGACGTTCTTCGATTCCAAAGGGGCTTACGATACTGCCGGCTGGCTGCGGCAGTTCAGGACGATAGTTCCCGATGCCGGGCGGCCGGTGGTGCTGGTCTGCCGTTCAGGTAATCGCACCGCCATGGTCGGGAAGATGCTCACGCAGGAGCTGGGCTACGAGCGTGTCTACCATCTGGAGAAGGGCTTGCAGGTCTGGATCGCGGAGGGGCACAAGCTCACCCCCTGCGGGGACTGTTGACGGTCACGTCAGCGGGCTCGCCGGGGTCGAGCTGGCAGTCGTCCAGTTCGGGCAGTGGGGCTTCTTCCAGGTCGATCCCGCGCTCCCGTAGCACTTCCTTGAGCTTTGCGAGCTGCTGATCCAGCGCCTGGATGTGGTCGAGTATGTGGTTGACGGCGTGGGCGACCGGATCCGGCATGTCCGGCGTCATGCCGTAGGCGTCGAAGCCAAGCTTGCTGGCGATGGCCATGCGTTGGGCTTCCTGGGCCCTGCGGTCCGGATTGATGATGTGGCCCGGAATGCCGACCACCGTGGCGCCGGCCGGGACGGTGCGCAGCACGACAGAATTGGAACCGATGCGTGCGCCGTCGCCCACCGTAATGGGGCCGAGAACCTTGGCACCGGCGCCGACCACTACCCCATTGCCCAACGTTGGATGGCGTTTGCCTTTCTGCCAGCTGGTGCCGCCCAGGGTCACGCCATGGTAGAGCGTGCAGTCGTCCCCGATCACCGCGGTTTCTCCGATGACGACTCCCATGCCATGGTCGATGAACAGCCGTCGGCCCAGCGTTGCTCCGGGATGAATCTCGATGCCGGTCGCCCAGCGCGCGAGGTAGGACAGGGCCCGGGCGGGCCAGCGCAAGCCATGGTTCCAGAGCCAGTGGCTGAAGCGGTGGATCAGCACGGCGTGGACGCCGGGATAGACGGTCAGTATCTCGAAAAACGACTGGGCCGCAGGGTCCCGGGCGAAGATACAATTGAATTCTTCTCTAATTTTTTTCAGCATCGGGAATTCCGTCGCCGGTGGCGCTGTGCTGGGCCGCGGTCAGAATGCCCCGCAGCAGATGGATTTCCTGGGCTTCGATCTGCGCGCTGTTGAAGATGCGGCGCAGTCTGCGCATGATCGAGGGTGATGACCTGCGCGTGTGCAGGAACCTTATGTCATACAGTGTCCGCTCCAGATGCTCGAAGAAAGAGGCCATCTGTTCGCCGTCCGCCAGAGCGGACCCGGAACGGCAGGAACCGCCCTGGCCGGCAGCGAGGTAGAGCTCATAGGCGACGATTTGGACCGCGCAGGCGAGATTGAGCGAGCTGAATTCGGGGTTCGAAGCGATGTGCAACAGGGAGTGGCATTGCTCCAGTTCCGCGTTGGTGAGCCCCGAATGCTCGCGCCCGAATATGATGGCGGTGCGAGTGCCCTCGGGGAGGCCGGCTATCTTCGCTGCGGCCGTTCGAGGGTCGAGCTCCGGCCACGCGATGGTTCTAAGACGCGCGCTGGCACCGATGACGAACTGGCAGTCCGCGATGGCGTCCTTCAGTGAGCCGACCACGCGGGCGGCCGCCAGCAGGTCGTCGGCACCGGAGGCGCGCGCGGTGGCCTGTTCGCAGGGGAAGATTTTTGGCGAGACCAAGGCCAGGTCGCTCAGGCCCATGTTCTTCATGGCACGGGCGACGCCGCCGATGTTACCGGGATGGGTGGTTTCGACCAGTACGATGCGTATATCGGAGAGCACGGTCGAGTTTTGCGCTCGGGCTGCTTTGGAGAACGGAAAATACTATCAGAATTTTGGTAGGCTATCGGGCTTTTCGACAGAACTAGGGCAGGTCGCTATGGATCCCATGCTGAACATCGCCATTCGTGCGGCACGCGCCGCCGGCGATTTGATCGTCCGCTATGTCGACAGGGTCGACACGCTGAAGATCGCGCCCAAGAGCCGGAACGATTTCGTCAGCGAGGTGGACCGTCAGGCCGAGCAGGAAATCATACAGATTCTGCGCAAGGCCTATCCCGGCCACGTCTTTCTGGGCGAGGAAAGCGGTTGGCAGGGCGGCACCGGCAACGAATACGTCTGGGTCATCGATCCGCTCGATGGCACCACCAACTTCCTGCACGGATTTCCGCAGTTCGCCGTTTCCATCGCCTTGCTGCACCGAGGCGTTCCGGAGGCCGGGGTGATTTATGACCCCATGCGGCAGGATCTCTTCACCGCCAAACGGGGCAGTGGGGCGAGCCTGAACAACCGGCGCATCCGGGTGACCAAGGTGAACGGCCTGACCGGCGCCTTGCTTGGCACGGGCATTCCTTTCAAGGACCAGACCCATCTCGACGCCTATCTGGGCATGCTGAAGGCGCTGATCCGCGACACCGCCGGCATCCGCCGGGCCGGTTCGGCGGCGCTGGATCTCGCCTACGTGGCAGCCGGCCGTCTCGACGGGTTCTGGGAGCTGGGACTGCAGAAATGGGATATCGCGGCCGGTGTCCTGCTGATCAAGGAAGCCGGCGGGATCGTCACTGATCTCGCCGGTGGCGACGGCTACATGGACAGTGGCAATGTGCTGACTGCCAGCCCACGTCTGCATCAGTGCATGCTGGAAGCCATCAGGCCCCATTTGACCGAGGGACTCCGGGGGCGGCAGGGCTGAGCGGCGATTCACCCAGCTTTGCCAGCAGCCAGGACAATTGCTCCGGGTCGAAGTCCAGGTGCACGTCGCGCTGCGGGTAGGGCATGGACAGGCCCTCGCGGCGGCAGGCCGCGTCGATCTCAATGCAGAGTTCACTGGTCACCGACTTCATGGTATCGACGTCGGCGACAAAGGCGATGACTTCGAAGTTGATCGAACTCGACCCGAATTCCTTGAAGAACACGAAGGGACCGGGCTGGCGCAGGACTTTGGGATGGGCCGTGGCAACCCGCATCAAGGTTTCGCAGACCTTCCGCGCATCGGTGCCGTAGGTGAAGCTCACCGGGATCACGATTCGCCCCACCTTGTCGGCGTAGGTCCGGTTCGTCACCGGGTGGGCGATGAGTTCGGAATTGGGGATGAACACCGAGGCGCTGTCGAAGGTGAGCACTTCGGTGGCGCGCACGCTGATCTTCCTCACATAGCCCTGAATCTCCCCCACCACGATCCAGTCCCCCACCTTGATCGGCCGCTCGGCCAGCAGGATCAATCCGGAAACGAAGTTGTTGACTATGTTCTGGAGTCCGAGGCCGATGCCGACTGAAAGCGCGCCGGCGATGATGGCAAGCTGCGACAGATCGAAGCCGGCTGCCGAGACCAGAGTGATCAGGGCCAGGGTGAATCCCAGGTAGCCGACGGCGGTGCGGATGCTGTGCTGCAGCCCCGGATCGATGCGGGTGCGTGGCAGGATGCGGTGTTCGAGAGTCCGCTGGACGAAGCGGGTAAGAACCAGCGTTCCCCCGAACAGGATCAGGCCGAACGCCAGGTCGGCCAGGGACACGGTGATGTTCCCAACCTTGAAGCCGAACACCGCCTCGTACAACCAGGCGCTGAGGTCGCTGCCGCCCGCGCCCCACAAGACCAGCAGCGCCAGGATGCCGGCCAGGCCGATGCTCAGGCGGACCAGCCCGGTGATCCAGAAATTCAGGGCATCGATGCCCTCAGGGGAGACTTCGAGATTGCGGCGCAGATGCCTGCCGACGATGGCGTGTTCGCTCAGCGTATGGTTGACGAACTCATCGCCGATCTTGGCCAGCACGGTGATCAGCACGTAGAGTCCGATCGAAAGCACGAGCTGGATGGCGAGCAGCCGCGACAATACCACGTAGCCCGGCAATGCGGCGATGGGAATGGCATAGACGAGCAAGGTCAGCGCATAACGCAGCCCACGCCACCGTGCGGTGCCGAGCTCGGATTCCCAAATCCGCCGCCGCAGGAGCACCAGCAGCAGCAGCGCGATCGACAGGCCGGTCACGAAGTTGTGCAAGGCCATGAGTTCCACGGACCACTCGAACCGTTTGCCCCAGGTATTGACGACCGCGTCGATGGCGAACACCGCCGTCATGGCGGTAACGATGCGGGCGATAACCCTGGCGCTGGGGTCACCGAGCGCGACCAGCCGCCACAGAGGTTCCCCCGGCGCCAGCGCCGCGCGGCAGAACGCCACGACGAAGAAAAATGTCACCAGCATGGCCGCCAACGGTTCCACGATGTTCTGAACGCGTTCCGACATCAAATCGCCGGCGGTGAATCCCAGATAGATCGCCATAACCGCCACCGAGGGAATCAGAGTGCGGATGACGCCCGTGACCACCGCGGTCCATAGCCGCTGACCATAGCTTGGCTCGGCGGTAAGCTCAACGTAACCGAAGCGCCGGACGAACCAGAGCCGCAGTGGCCAGGCAATGAGCACCGCCATCAGCACAGCCAGAGGCAATTGCCAGCGCATCTGGCCGAGTTGGGCGGCGGCGACGTCGCTGGCCAGCCAGGCCGCGAAGTCCCGGCGCAGGGTTGCGGCGCCTTCGGCGATTTCCTGAAATCCTTTGCGCCATACCGAGGGGGATAGTGGCGAGGGGCCGCGGCTCAGCACCCGCTCGGTAAAACGCGAGCGCCGCATGGACTGGAGTCGCTGGCTCATGCCTTCGGCACGGGTGATGATCAGATCGGCTTCTTTCAGGCTGCCTTCCATGTTCGCCAAGCGTTCGCCGATGGCCTTGCGTTTGGCGGCAAGTCCCGCCGCTTCCGGTGGCTCCCCTTCGGCGGGGGGGGGGCCGAGTGCCGCCAGTTCGTCCCTGGCAGACTGCACCAGCGGCCGAGCCAGATCGGCGGCCGAACGCGCTTCCAGACGCAGAGCGGCCAGTTCGGCGCGAATCTCGACCAGTCGGTCGTCGTCCGCATCGCCTTTGGCAAGGATTTTCTCGTAGCGATCGAGCAGCGCCTGCCACTCCTTGACCTGGGCGGCGAGCGGTTTCCCCCCGCCC
This sequence comes from Methylococcus capsulatus, assembly GCF_036864975.1. Lineage (NCBI taxonomy): Bacteria > Pseudomonadati > Pseudomonadota > Gammaproteobacteria > Methylococcales > Methylococcaceae > Methylococcus > Methylococcus capsulatus. Next base: position 1,422,918 of record NZ_CP104311.1, read on the forward strand.
GATTCCTGGGCGTGGATGCAAACGGGCGCGAAAAGCGCAGCCATTGCCACAAACACAGAGAGCAGGAGGCGGAACTTGTTCAAGCCTGTATGGATCATCGTCACCGTGAACTCGATTTGATTGTCCCGATAAAGTTGCTGCGCATAGGGAAAGCAACGTCCCTGCATTTCGTTCCGGCCGGGACCGGAGTCTTGTATCCGGGGATGGCGGGGCTTTCACGTCCTTGTAACTGGATGCCGCAGGAGCCTACGGCACGACGGTCTGACATTCTTTGTCGTTACACTCGAGCAATTAGTGCGCCCGATCAGTCTCTGACCCAGTTTTCGGCCAGCCGGCTCGGAATGTGGGGCGCCTCACTGCTGGGCGGATGCGGGCGCCCCGTGAACACGCAATAGCAGACCCTCGCGGTATCGGCCACCAGAATCCAGCTCAGCCCCAGAAAAGCCGCGGTCAGGGCAGCATCGAGATAATCGTTGAAGATCAACTGGGGTGCTTTGGCCGCCTGGTCCGCCGAAAGCAGGCCAGCTGCCAGCTTGTCGGTCAGGTCGCGGGCGTGAGCCAGAAAGCCCACGCGCAGTTCGGGGCTGAATAGCTTCTCCCAGGCGGCGCTGCTGGTGACCACGATCAGCCAAGACAGCGGCAGAGCGGTGATCCATGCGTGGGTAGCCTTGCCGGTCTTGACCAGTCTGGTGGTGGCGACGCACAGGGCGATGGCGGCCAGCATCTGGTTGGCGATGCCGAACAGCGGCCACAGGCTGTTGATGCCACCCAGCGGGTCGATGGTGCCCATGTACAGGAAATAACCCCACCCGGCGACGACCAGCGCCGAGGTGAGCAGTACACCGGGGTACCAGCCGGTCCGTCCCAAGGACGGCAGCCAGTTGCCCAGCAGATCCTGCAGCATGAAGCGGGCGACGCGGGTGCCGGCGTCCAGCGTGGTCAGGATGAACAAAGCCTCGAACATGATGGCGAAGTGGTACCACAGCGACAGCAGGCCGTCGCCGAAAGCGCTGGCAAACAGGCTGGCCATACCCACCGCCAGGGAGGGCGCGCCGCCGGTGCGGGCGAATAGACTCGCCTCCCCCATTTCCCGTGCCAATGTCGCCATTTGCTCTACATCGACCGGGAAGCCCCAGGAAGAGATCGTCGCCACCGCGTCGGCGGCTTCTTTTCCGGCCACGCCGGCTGGGCTGTTGATGGCGAAATAGACGCCGGGATCGAGCACGGTCGCCGCGATCATCGCCATGATGGCTACGAAAGATTCCATTATCATGGCGCCGTAGCCGATGAAGCGCGCATCGGCCTCGTTGGCCAGCAGCTTAGGAGTGGTGCCGGAGGAAATCAGGGCGTGGAAACCGGACACCGCGCCGCAGGCGATGGTGATGAACACGAACGGGAACAGCTTGCCCCCGAAGATCGGGCCGGTACCGTCGATGAAGGCCGTGAGCGCCGGCATCTTGATGTCAGGATGGAGGATCAGGATGGCGATGGCGAGGGCGGCGATGGTGCCCAGCTTCATGAAGGTGGAAAGGTAGTCGCGCGGGGCCAGCAGCAGCCATACCGGCAGCACCGCAGCGGCGAAGCCGTAGGCGATGATCATCAGCGCCAGGGTGGGTGCGTCGTGGTCGAACCCGGTCCGGATTATCGGATGGTGGTCGATCCAGCCGCCGCCGGCGACTGACAGGATCAACAGGCCGACCCCGAGCAGTGTGGCCTCGATCACCCGGCCGGGGCGGATCTCGCGCATGTACAGACCAATCAGCACTGCGATGGGAATCGTCGCCGCCACCGTCGAAGTCGCCCACGGGCTGTGCTTCATGGCATTGACCACGACCAGGCCGAGCACCGCGATCAGGATGATCATGATCGTCATGACGCCGACCAGTGCCGCCGAGCCGCCGATGGGGCCCAGCTCGTCGCGGGCCATCTGGCCCAGCGAGCGGCCGTCGCGGCGGATCGAGCATACCAATACCACGAAATCCTGCACGCAGCCGCCGAACACCGCGCCGATCAATATCCACAGGGTGCCGGGCAAATAGCCGAACTGGGCGGCCAGGGTTGGGCCGATCAGCGGTCCGGGGCCGGCGATGGCGGCGAAATGGTGGCCGAACACGACCCAGCGATGGGTGGGCACAAAATCACGGCCATCGTTGAAGCGTTCCGCGGGCGTGGCACGGCTGGCATCCAGCATCAGCACGCGGCTTGCAACAAAGGCGCTGTAGAATCTATAACCGAGGGCGTAGACGCATACCGCCGCGGTCACGAACCAAAGGCTGTTGACCGATTCGCCGCGGTTGATCGCGATTCCTCCCAGCGCGGAGGCGCCGAGCAGCGCGATAGCGGACCAGAGCAGGATGGCTGTGAACTTGCTAGGGGGCATGGTGGGTTTCCTTGTTACTGTCGATTCGCCTGGATTCTCCAGGAATCCGGTGAAGGTTCGGCGGCGAAGCAGCGTATTATGCACAGTCAACCAGCGGTCAAGGTAGGCGCCAGCGGCATTGGAACGCACGCCTTGCCCGAATGAATTCGATAAAGGCCATCCGGAGGACATACATGGCTCGCAAACCCAAAGCGCCAAAAGCCCCAGAGTCCGGGTCGACGAAAGCATCCGCCCAAGGAGGCAAGCCGGTCCAGGCGGCGCCGTCGGTACCGGAGATGCCAGCCAAGCCGAAGCCGCAGGCTGCCGGCACCACGAACATCACGGCGCCCGGCAAAGCTGATCCCGCCAGCGGCAGCGCTTCGCCCGAACGCGGCGGGACGGAAAATCCTGCCATCACGGCCGCCATACCCTCACCGCCACCGGCAGCAGCCCGGACTGCGGCATCCGAGGCTGCCGGGGATCCGATCCACCCGATAGCCGAGGCGCCGGCGGCTCCGGTCGAGCCCGTGGAGGAAACGGTTCCTGAACCGGTGGATTTGCCGGAAGCGGCCGGCACGACCGCGGACAGCCGGGTCGAATCCGGCACCGCTGCGGTGGAAGCGGAAATGCCGCCGCCCCCGAGTCAGGCGGAGGTGCCCGGAGAGAATCTACCCGAATCCCCCCATGCCCCCGAATGGTCGCCGCCGGTTGCCGCCGAGATGCCGGAAAGCCGGCCCGAGGTTGGGCCGCAGCCGGCGCAGCAGCCTCACATCCAGCACCGGCCCGCGCTGTTCGTGGTCCACATTACGCCCGAACTGGCGCCGGTGGCGAAGGTCGGCGGGCTGGCGGACGTGGTGTTCGGGCTGGGGCGGGAGCTGGAGATTCGCGGCAACCACGTCGAGATCATCCTGCCCAAGTACGACTGCATGCGCTACGACCAAATCTGGGGTCTGCAGCGCACCTTCGACGACCTCTGGGTGCCGTGGTACGGCGGGGCTATCCATTGCTCCGTTTACTTCGGCTTCGTGCACGGGCGCAAATGCTTTTTCATCGAACCTCACTCCCAGGACAACTTCTTCAACCGCGGCGCGGTGTACGGCTTCCACGACGACATTCTCCGTTTCGCCTTTTTTTCGCGGGCGGCGATGGAGTTTCTGTGGAAGTCCGGCAAGCATCCCGACGTCATCCACTGTCATGACTGGCAGACGGCACTGGTGCCGGTCTATCTGTACGAAATCTATCAGCCGATGGGGATGCGCCACCCGCGGGTCTGCTTCACCATCCACAACTTCAAGCACCAGGGCGTCACCGGCGCACAGGTGCTGCACGCCTCCGGACTCAACCGCCCGGAATACTATTTCCATTACGACCGCCTCCGCGACAACCATAATCCCCATGCCATCAATCTGATGAAGGGCGGCATTGTCTATGCCAATTTCGTGACCACGGTGTCGCCGCGCTATGCGATGGAAGCCAAGGACCAGGGTCAGGCGTTCGGACTCGAGCCGACCCTGCACATCCACCACATGAAGTACGGCGGGGTGGTGAACGGGATCGACTATGATGTCTGGAATCCGGAGACAGACCCCCATATCCCCGTGCATTTCAACGTGGATACGATCGAAGGCAAATATGCCGACAAGAAGGCGCTGCGCGACCGGCTGCTGCTCGCCGACAATGAGAAGCCCATCGTGTCCTTCGTCGGCCGCCTCGATCCGCAGAAGGGCATCGAGCTGATCCGCCACGCCTTGTTCTATACGCTGGGGCAGAGTGGCCAGTTTGTCCTGCTCGGCTCCAGTCCCGACGGGGCGATCAACGGCTATTTCTGGGGCCTGAAGCGGCAGTTCAACGACAATCCGGACTGTCATTTGGAAATCGGCTACAACGAAGAGCTGGCGCATCTGGTCTATGCCGGTTCGGACATGATCGTGGTGCCCAGCCGCTTCGAACCCTGCGGCCTGACCCAACTCATCGCCATGCGCTACGGTACCATTCCGGTGGTACGCGAAATCGGCGGGCTGGCGGATACTGTGATCGACAAGGACTTCTCGCACCGCCCGTTGCACGAGCGCAACGGCTATGTATTCCGCGATTACGATGAGCGCGGACTGGAGTCGGCGCTGGGGCGGGCGATCGCCTGCTACTACCAGTACCCGGATCACTTCCGCGAGCTGATGAAAAATGCCATGCGCTACGACTATTCCTGGAACCATCCGGGTCAGGACTATCTCAACATTTACGACTATATCCGGGAAAAATAGCTGGCCATGAGGATCTACAATCTGTTTCCCAGGCTGGCGGGTCGTTTCCGGCAATGGACGCCTCATCTCGAACGGGCCGCGGCCATGGGCTTCGACTGGATATTCGTCAATCCGATCCAGCAGACCGGCCGTTCCGGCAGCCTGTATTCGATCAAGGATTATTTCGGCATCCATCCGGTTTTTCTCGATGCCCGGCCTTCCGCGGAGGAGCAGGTGAGGGCGATGATCCGCGCCGCGAACCGGCTGGGCATGAGGGTGATGGTGGACCTGGTCATCAATCACTGCGCCTACGACTCGCCTTTACCCGGTGCCCACCCGGAGTGGTTTGTCAGGGAGAACGGACAAATCGCCCATCCCTCCTGTGATCAGGATGGCCAGCGGGTGGTGTGGGAGGATCTGGCACAGTTTGATTTTCATCAGAGGGCGGAGCGTGAGTCACTCGTGCGCTATTGCCTCGAAATCGTGCGCTTCCTGTGCCGGCTGGGCTTCAGCGGGTTCCGCTGCGATGCGGCTTATCAGTTGCCGCCGGAAGTCTGGGAGCGGCTGATTCGGGAGATCAAGCGGGAATGGCCGGAAACCGTGTTCGTTGCCGAGACCCTGGGGTGTTCCCCGGCCCAGACGCGGCGGACCGCCCTGGCCGGTTTCGATGCCATCTTCAACAGTTCCAAGTGGTGGGATTTTTCCAGCCCCTGGCTGCTGGAGCAGTACCAACTCACCCGTGAGGTCGCGCCTTCGATCGGTTTCCCCGAGAGCCACGATACCCCCAGGCTCATGGAGGAGGCGCACGGCAACGTGGACGCTTTGAAGCAACGTTACCTGTTCGCCGCGCTGTTCTCCGGCGGAGTGATGATGCCGGTCGGCTACGAGTTCGGATTCCGGCGACCGCTGCACGTGGTCGAAACCCGGCCCGAAGACTGGGAGCCGCCGGCCTGCGATCTCACCGGGTTCATCCGGACGGTCAACGAGGTCAAGGCTCGCTGTCCGGTGTTCCAGGAAGACAGCATCACCCAGCTTCTGCCGCACCCGAATCCGGCAATCCTGATGATGTGGAAAGCGGGGCGGAAACCGGGGGAGGAGGCGCTGCTGGTGTTCAACAAGGATCCATGGAACCGTCAGTATTTCCGGGTCGATGACATCTACCAATACGTTCAGGGCAGGGCGCCGCTGCGGGACCTCTCGCCGGAATGGCGGCTCGATTACATTCCGGCGCCGTTCGAATTCGAACTCGCAGCCGGTATGGGTCGAATCATGGTGACCGAAACGGAGTGAACTTTTTCGCTCCGCCGTGATCAATAGGAATAAGTCGTCTGGATTCGACGCGCATTCTACTCATCGTCTCCCTTGTGAGTAGCCTATGCAACCCCGGCCCCCTCTAGCCGGGCCATCACGCCCTCCGGAGTGTCCCCCTTAAACTCCGGAGGTTTTTTCTTGGTCCTGCCGCGGCAGGTCGAGCCAGCGGCCCAGCACTTCCCAGGCCTCCTCGGTGCCGGTCTTCTTGAGAGAAGAAAAAAGTTGGACGCTGAAGTCTGGCGAACCGTAGCCCCCCAGACGGGTTTTCGCCATGAGCCGGGTATTCAGCGCCGCGCCACGGCTCAGCTTGTCACTCTTGGTCAGTGCCACATGCAGGGCGATGCCCCGGTGGGCGCACCATTCGATCATGACTTCGTCCATCTCGGTGAACGGGTGGCGGATGTCCATCAGCAGGAACACGCCGCGCAGCGACTGCCGGTAGCGCAGATACCACTCCAACGCGGCCTCCCAACGCCTATGAATTTCACCGGGTACCTTGGCATAGCCGTAACCCGGCAGATCGACCAGCCGCCGCCCATCGTCGATGGTGAAGAAGTTGATCATCTGGGTCCTTCCGGGCGTCTTGCTGACCCGGGCCAGCCGGCCGATGTTGGCCAGGGTGTTGATCGCACTGGACTTGCCGGCGTTGGAACGGCCTGCGAAAGCGACTTCGCAGCCCAGATCCGGGGGGGCGTCCTTCAATTCGAGGACGCTGCGCAGGTAACGTATCGATACGGGGGGGATTTTCACGAGGACAAACGCGGTGTTGATCGAACCATTCTACACTGCAGTACCCCGGATGGGTGCGTGGTGTTGACTTTTCTGGACGATCCCTATTTGATTCGCGTGTTTTTTCTGAGTGCGGCCGGATGACCATGGCCTGCTATTTTTTGAGATAATCCGCTGATGAAAACAATGATGATCAAGGCGCTGGCGCTGGGTTTCGGTCTGGTGACGCTGGCGGCGGGGCCCGGGGCGCACGCGGAGGGAAATCCCGCGGCGGGCAGAAAGAAGGCCGAGACCTGCTCAGGCTGCCACGGTGAGGACGGCAACAGCAACGCACCGATCTTTCCTAAGCTTGCCGGCCAGCATGCCGCCTATCTGACCAAGCAGCTGCGGGAGTTCAGGTCCCAGAACCGGGGCGAATCCACCATGGCGGCCATTGCCGAGCCGCTGAGCGACGAGGACATCGCCGACCTCAGCGCCTGGTTCGCCCAGGGTACCGTGCACATCGAAGAGGAAGAAGGCGATTATTCCGCCGGGGAACGCCTTTACCGCAGCGGAGATTTGGCGAAGGGTATTCCCGCCTGTTCGGCTTGCCATGGTCCGCATGGCGAGGGCAATGGGGAAGCCGGTTTCCCAGCCTTGCGCGGTCAGTATTCGGCCTATGTTGCCAAGGCCTTGCGCGAGTTCAAGGCCGATGAGCGGCGCAACGACCGGAACCAGATGATGCGCGACATCGCGGGGAAACTGAGCGATGAGGACCTCGGCGCGGTTTCGGATTTCGTTTCGGTTTTGAAATGATCGCAAAGGCCGGCATCGCCGGGCCTTTTCAAGCTTAATCGATCGCATGAGCTTCGGGCCGCGGGGCGGCCTGATTCGGAGGAGAATTCGTGAATACAGGCATCCACATGTGGCGCACCGGTCTGGGAGTGGCGTTTCTGGCGCTGTTTTCCTCGTTGCTGTCTGCGGCTCCCGCGGAAACCCGAGAGTACACCGCGGGCAAGGACTACGAGGTGATCAATCCGCCCCAGCCGACCTCGGATCCGTCCAAGGTCGAAGTCCTCGAATTCTTCTGGTACGGCTGTCCGCATTGTTATCACTTCGAGCCGGACTTGAACGCTTGGCTGAAGACCAAGCCGGACAACGTGGTTTTCATCCGCCAGCCCGCGGTTTTCAACGACCGTTGGGCGGCACACGCCAAGATGTTCTACACGGCTGAAGCTCTGGGCGTCCTGGATAAGCTGCATCCATTGTTCTATGAGGCCATCCAGGTCAAGAAACTAGCGCTGGCCAGTGAAGACGAGCAGGCCAAATTTTTTACCGAACACGGCGTCACCAAGGATGCCTTCCAGAAGGCCTACAAGTCATTCGCAGTGGATGCCAAGATGCGCCAGGCCGAGGGCATGGGAGCCCGTTACGGCATCAGCGGTACACCGACGCTGGTGGTGAACGGCAAGTACCGCGTGTCCGGTTCGCTCGCCAAGTCCTATTCCAACATGATCGCCATCACCAACTACTTGATCGCCAAAGAAAGCGGCAAGCCGGCAAAATAAAATAAGGGGATGTCCATGGGGGGAGCTCTGGCAGTCCGGGAACGTGTCGGGGATGTGCTCCCCGCGCCGGCGAATGCGGATGCGGCAACCGTCGTGCTCCGTCTGGCCAGCTTCAATATCCAGACCGGAATTTCCACTTCCAGCTACCGCGATTACATCACCGGGGGCTGGCGGCATGTGTGGCCTTCGACCAAACGCCTGCCGAATTTGAACCGCATCGCCCAGCTTCTCAAGCCGTTCGACATCGCCGGTCTGCAGGAAGTGGACGGGGGTGGAATGCGCAGTCACAACATCGTCCAGACCCAGTATCTGGCCGAGCACGCGGGCTTTGCTTATTGGCACAATCAGGTCAACCGCCGGATCGGCAGGCTGGCATTGCACAGCAACGGCCTACTCAGCCGGTTCCGCCCCGACTTCGTCCACGACTACCCGCTGCCGGGCATGCCGGGACGCGGCGCCCTGCTGGCCCGTTTCGGCCATGATCCCCGCAATGCACTCTTTGTCTGCGTAGCGCATCTGGCCTTGAGCCGCCGCGCGCGCATCAAACAGTTACGCTTCATCAGCGATCTCATCGGCCATTTGCCCTATGTGGTGCTAATGGGGGATCTCAATTGCGAGCCGAATACGCCGGAACTCGATCTGCTGCTGGAAGCGACCCATCTGAGCGACCCGGTCTGCCGCTTGAAGACCTTCCCGAGCTGGCGGCCGCACAAGATGCTTGACCACATCCTGGTGACGCCCTCGCTGCAGGTCAACCGGCTGGAAGTGATCGACTTCGCCTGTTCCGACCATCTGCCGGTGTCGATGGAGGTGGTTCTTCCGGATGCGTTGGCGCATATCCGCGAGGCGAGGCAGGCGGCCTGAGGCGCTTTCAGTCCTTCTTTTCGGCATAGTCGGCAAATGCCTTGAGGCGGGAAACGGCCAGTCGGTTCACGGTGCGCGCCGCTTTCCCGGTCATCAGTTCGAGGGCTTCGTCCACGGTGTGAACCGCATACACCGTGAACCTTTCCTCACTTACGGCATCGCTCACCTCGGCCTTGAGCATCAGATTGCGGACGTTGGCGGCCGGGATGATGACGCCCTGGTCACCGGTGAAGCCACGCGCCCGGCAGAGACGGAAAAAGCCTTCGATCTTCTCGTTGACGCCGCCCACGGCTTGCACTTCGCCGTGCTGGTTCATCGAGCCGGTGACCGCCAGAGTCTGCCGGATCGGGATGCCGGTGAGAGCCGACACCAGAGCACAGAACTCCCCGAGCGATGCGCTGTCGCCGTCAATGTAACCGTAGGACTGTTCGATGGCGAGATGGGCCGAGACCGCAAGCGGAAAGTCATGGGCATAGCGAAAAGCCAGACAGCCGGAAAGGATCAGCACGCCCTTGGAATGGATGGCTTGGCCCAACTCGGCTTCGCGTTCGATGTCCACCACGCCGCGTTCACCTGGGGAGACGGTCGCCGTAATGCGGGCCGGCGTGGCGAAGCAGGTTTCACCCGCCTCCAGTACGGTCAGCCCGTTGACGCAGCCGACCTTCTCCCCCTCCGTCGCGATGAGCAGGACGCCTTCCATCACGTCATCCAACAGTTCCTGGTTCAGCCGGTCCAGACGCCGTTCGCGCGCCGCCAGGGCGCGGCGGACATGCTCGGCCCGCACGGTGGTGGCGGCATCCCTGCGTCGTTCCAGGTCGGCTTCGGCCAGGACTTCGCAGATGTCGCCCACCCGCGCCGACAGCCGGCTCTGGTGTTCGGCCAGACGGGCGCCGTATTCCAGCAGCGCCGCGATGCCGCAGGCAGAAACGTCGGCGTGCCCACCTTGTGCCGCTTGACTCTTGATCAGACGTGCGAAGTCCAGCATCGACTCCGGGGTGAGGGGGAAGTGATCGTCGAAGTCCACGGGAAGCCGGAACAGCTCCTTGAAATCGGGGTCGGCCGCTTCCAACAGGTAATACAGATCCCGCGTACCCACCAGGGCCACTTTGACTTCAAGCGGAAGCGGCGCTGGCAGCAGGGTCTGCACTCTGGCCCCGGCGGTGGCATCGGCCGGGAACGGCTCGATGCGGAGCTGACCGGTCTTGAGTGCCCGTTTGAGCGCCGGCCAGGCTTCCGCATCCCTCACCAGCTGCTCGGCTTCCACGATCAGGCAACCGCCGTTGGCCTGGTGCAGGAGGCCGGGAAAGATCAGCCGCGCATGGGCATGTGAGGCATCCTGTTCTCCGGGCGGTTCGATCCGGCCAAACAGGTTGGGATAGCTCGGATTGGGTGCGAACAGCACCGGCGATCCGCCCTCCGGATCGTGGCTGACGAGGACGCAAGGGGCATAGCGGTCCAGCAGGCGATTGCGGCGGTTCGCTTCCTCACGCGGATCCTGGCCGCGATCGTCAAGCAAGTATTCCGCCACGGTCCTGTCCAGATGTTTGCCCAGGACGTTGATATGGGCGATGAGTGCCGCGCAGCCGGCGTAGGGCGCGCTCAGGCGCGCCAGCAAGGGCGCCGCCGCCTGCTCGATGGTTTCCCGGTTCAGCGCCCGCAGCGATTCGGTGGCCTCCCGCTTCCACTGGGGGAGTTCCAGCAGCGCTTCGTGCAGGTCGTCCTCGAGTTCTCGTACCTGAGCGTGGAATTCCGCCTTCTTCGCCTCCGGCAGCGCCGCGAAAGCCGCTTCATCGAGTGGTGCGCCATCCCCCCGCGGTGCGAAGGAAATGTCGTCGCCGTCACGGAATAGCAGGATGCCTCGTTGCTCGGCCTTCCTGCCCACCGCTTCCACGGCTTCGTCGAAGCGCCGGGAAAACTCCCGGTCGATCGCTGTGCGGCGGCGCTGGTAGGCCGGGTTGTCGAATGCCGCCGGAAAGGTGGCCAGCAGACTGTCGACAAAGGTCTCGACGTCGGCAGCGAAGCGGCGGCCCATGCCGGCGGGGAGGGATACGGCGACCGGCTCGCGCGGATTGTCCAAACGGTTGAGGTACAGCCAGTCGCAGGGGGTGGGCTCTCTGGTGGCGCGGCGTTCGAGCAGCCGTTTCACCAGCGATAGGCGGCCGGTGCCCGGATCGCCCATGACATAGAGGTTGTAGCCGGGGCGGCGCATGGCCAGGCCGACGTCGATAGCTTCCTGCGCCCGTTGCTGACCCAGGATATGGTCGAGCGGCTCCAGTTCGGCGGTAGAAACGAAGGGGAGGTCGTCCGACGAAATGATGGTATTCAGGGCAGCGGCAGGCAACGCGGTCGGTGGTCGGGACATGGAAGTCGACAAAAGAATCAGGCTGGAGGATTCAGCGGCGCTTGGCCAAGGGGACGATGTCCGCGCTTTCCCGTCCCCGGTCGTCCCGGTTTTTCAGTTGCGCCAGCGCGCGCAGGAACTCACTCTGGATGCGGGGGAGGAGCAGGAGCGATTCGGTCGTGTAATACACCACTTCGAAAGGGACCGGGGCATCCAGGCTGCTCCGCCGGCCGGGGCGGAACATTTGCCAGGCCATTTGAATGTGGCGGGGGCCGGCGCCGTCCACGAACACGATCTCGAGGTCATCCACCACGGCCAGATAAAGCATGCTGCGAATGGGGACGAACAGAGGATCGGGCCTGCGGCGGCCGAGCAGCACCCGGCTGAGGTTGTAGGTCGCCCCGCCGAGCAGGCGTGTCTCGCGTCTGAGTTCGCGCGAACGATAAAAGGTTTCCTGCATCTGGATCGGCGCCGCTTACTGGTTTTTTGATTTAAGCTATCAGCCCTGGCGCGCGGAGGGCAAGAACTGGACGCTCGCCCCGGCGCTTTGCTATATTGGCGATGCTTTGTTTTGGCAGATTCCCCGGAGAATGCTCGATTCTCCCTCGCCGAAGGCCCGCCGGCGTCAGGCCGGGAAGGCCTCGAACGCTCTCGCCCATCTCACTCCGCCGGTCGTCAAGGGTTCGAGGGCTCTCGCGCGTTAAATCATTCCTCACTTTTTCAGTAACTTCTGGAGCAGGGCAATGACGATTAAGATTGCAATCAATGGATACGGGCGCATCGGCCGCAACATCCTGCGGGCGATTTACGAAACCGGGCGCAAGGATGTGGAGATCGTCGCCATCAACGACCTGGGCGATGCTCAGATCAACGCCCACCTCACCCGCCATGACACCGTGCACGGGCCGTTCCGGGGAGCCGTGGAGGTCGGCGAGGGCGAAATCATCGTCAACGGCGACCACATCAAGGTTTTTTCCGAGAAGGACCCTTCCAGGCTGCCGTGGGCGGCCTTGGGCGTGGACGTCGTGCATGAATGCACCGGAGCGTTCCGCACCAAGGCCAAATGCCTGGTGCACCTCGAAGCCGGCGCCAAGAAGGTGATCATTTCCGCGCCGGCCGACAAGAACGAGTGCGACGCGACCATCGTCTACGGGGTCAATGACCATACCCTGAAAGCCGCCCATACCGTCATTTCGAATGCCTCCTGCACCACCAACTGCCTGGCGCCGCTGGTCAAGCCGCTGCTGGAAAAGATCGGAATCGTGTCCGGACTGATGACCACCGTGCATTCCTACACCAACGACCAGGTACTCACCGACGTTTATCACAAGGATCTGTACCGGGCACGGGCGGCAGCGCTGAATATGATCCCGACCAAGACCGGCGCGGCGCAGGCCGTAGGGCTGGTGCTGCCGGAGCTGGATGGCAAGCTCTCCGGTTTTGCCATCCGGGTGCCGACTGCCAACGTATCGGTCGTGGACCTGACCTTCATCGCCGCCCGGGAAACCGACAAGGACGAGATCAACGCCGTCCTCAAGGCCGCTTCCGAGAACGAGCTGAAGGGTATCCTCGGCTACAACGACCAGCCGCTGGTCTCCAGCGATTTCAACCATACGACGACCTCCTCCAATTTCGACTCGACCCAGACCAAGGTGGTCGGCAATCTGGTGAAAGTGCTGAGCTGGTACGACAACGAGTGGGGTTTCAGCAACCGCATGCTGGACACCACGGTCGCTCTGATGAATGCCAGATGACAACGGGTATTCGCCGTACCAAGATCATCGTCACGCTGGGGCCGGCTTCCGAGTCTCCGGAGATGCTCGAGAGAATCCTGAATGCCGGTGCCGACGTGGTCCGGCTGAATTTCTCCCATGGCACGGCGGACGAACACCGCGCCCGCGCCGAGCGGGTGCGGGAAATCAGCCGGCGTATGGATCGCTATGTCGCCATCCTGGCCGATTTGCAGGGGCCCAAGATCCGCATCGCCCGCTTCAAGGGCGACCGCAAGGTCGTGCTGCAGGAAGGCCAGTCTTTCGACCTGGACACCGCCTTTCCGCCGGACCAGGGCGATGAAACCCAGGTCGGCTGCGCTTACGAGGCGCTACCGACGGACGTCGAAGCAGGCGATACCCTACTGCTCAACGACGGCCTGATCGAGCTCAAGGTCAAATCGGTCGAAGGAACCCGTGTCAAATGCGTCGTCACTGTGGGCGGCGTACTGTCCAACCACAAAGGCATCAATAAGCTCGGCGGCGGTCTTTCGGCGCCGGCCCTGACCGAAAAAGACAAGGCGGATCTGAAGACTGCCGTGGAGATCGGGGCCGACTATCTGGCGATTTCCTTTCCGCGCTCGAAGGAAGACATACTGGAAGCCCGCGAACTGTTGAGTCGGGCCGGCGGTAACATGGGACTGGTGGCCAAGATCGAACGTGCGGAGGCCATCAAGGACGGCGTGATCGAGGGGATCATCGACGCTTCCGACGCCATCATGGTGGCGCGCGGTGACCTGGGCGTGGAGATCGGCGACGCCCGTCTGCCGCATGAGCAGAAGAGGCTGATCAACTTGGCACGCAGCCGGAACAAGGTCGTCATCACCGCCACCCAGATGATGGAGTCGATGATCGAGAATCCTTTGCCGACGCGGGCCGAGGTCTCGGATGTAGCCAACGCGGTGATCGACGGCACCGATGCTGTGATGCTATCCGCCGAAACGGCCACGGGCAAGTTTCCGGACCGTACCGTGGCGGCGATGGTGCGGGTTTGCAAGGAAGCGGAAAAATATCCACGGACGCGCCAATCGAGCCACCGCATGGACCAGAAATTCCACCGCATCGACGAGGCCATTGCCATGTCGGCGATGTATATCGCCAACCACCTGCCGGTTCGGGCCATCGGCGCCCTGACGGAATCGGGGTCGACGCCCCTGTGGATGTCGCGCATCAGTTCCGGCATCCCGATCTTCGCCCTCACGCCACACGAGGCCGTGTGCCGGCGGGTGACGCTGTTCCGGGGGGTTTATCCGATCTTTTTCAATGAGCGGGACATCTCGGATCACCACGTGCTGAACCGGGCAATCGCCGAAGAATTCCTCAAACGCAATCTGGTGACGATGGACGATCTGGTCATCATGACCAAAGGTGATCTGACCGGCCGCACCGGTGGCACCAACGCCTTGAAGATCTCACGAATCAGCGATGTGATCGCCGCCGCGCCTTGAGGCGTGGGCGGTCTCAGCTCAGCCGTTGGTGCAGCGGGCTCTTGCGGGGAAAATGCGCCTTGAGGAACTCCATCTGGTCGGCGAGTACCCGGCGGCCCTGCAGGTAGATGTATTCGGCATGAGTGGGCGTGAAGGGGATGGCGAGCAGCTGCATCTTCGCCTCCTCCGGTGTTCTGCCCGCCTTGTGGTTGTTGCAGCGCTTGCAGGCGGTCACCACATTGTTCCAGGTGTCCGAACCGCCCCGGCTGGTGGGCTGGATGTGGTCGCGGGACAGCTCGCTGTGGCGGAACAGATTGCCGCAATAGAGGCAGATGTGGCCGTCACGCCGGAACAGGGCGGCGTTGTTGAGCGGCGGCACGTAGCCCATGTCGACCTTGTAGCCGCTGTTGGCATGGCCGAAGGTCGCCACGATCGAATTCACCTCGATCCGGCTGCGTTGCCCCGTCTTGGCGTTGATGCCGCCGCGCAGCCGGAACAGGATGCTGCCGCAGCCGTAGGCGACCTGTTCCAGATAGTAGAGCTTGGCGGCTTCCTGGTAGCCTATCCATTCGAGCGGCATTCCCGAGGCATCCGTGCGCAGTACCTGAAGGTGGCGGTGGTGCATGGCTTCTCCTGCAGCGGCTCAAGTGCTTTCAAAAATTGTTCATGAATCTTGACAGATCAGGCCCCAATCAACGTGTTTCTGCAACGACTTATGCACAGTGTACAGAAATGCCAGGCTAAGTTGAAATTGCTTTGCCGATCGTGCCGGCAAGTTCGCTCAGGATTTATCTAACCCTTTGTTTTTGTGATGCCTATGCCCGTCTGGTCAAGACCTCGACAGTTTGACCTCACCCCAGAAAAATTGCGGGCTCGCGGGCTTATCCCGGTTCCCTTGCACAGACTTATCCACAGGATTTGTGGATAAGTCTGTGTCGGCCGCGAAGCATAGCCGGTTGCAAGCCTAACGGCGGATTATGACGAATGGCCGTATGGAAACAGTCGTCAGAGTCGCCGTTCCCATCCCGGCCTACCGCTGTTTCGACTACCTCGCGCCGGCGGGCGTCCCCCTCGAAAATTTGCTCCCCGGCATCCGGTTGAGCGTCCCTTTTGGCAGCCGGATCCGCGTGGGTTATCTCATTGCGGTTGCGGAAACGCCTGGTTGCGATGTCGAGCGGTTGCGCCAGGCCGGGGCGGTGCTGGACGAAGAGCCGCTGCTGTCCGCGACTGATCTGAAGCTGCTGCGATGGGCCGCGCACTACTACCATCATCCGCTGGGGGAGGTCATCCAGTCGGCCTTTCCGGTGCATCTACGGAAAGGAGGGGCGGCTGAGCTCGCCCGCCCTAATGGGCTGGTCCTCACGCCGGCCGGTGCTGCCCTCGATCCGGCGATGCTCAGTCGCGCTCCGGTTCAGCGCAGGCTGTTCGAAGCCTTGCGTGGTCGGGGGCAGCCGCTGCCGGCATCGCGTCTGGCGGAACTGGCGGGTTCGGCCCGGACGGTGCGCGACGCCGCCCGGCGTTTGGTCGAGCGCGGCTGGGCGGAATGGGCGGATTTGCCGGAATGCGGGATTCCCTGCGCTGCCTGCCCACCCCTGCAGCTCAACCCCGCTCAGCTGGCCGCGGTCGAAGCGATATCGGCGAACCTCGGCCGATACGGCGCCTTCCTGCTCGAAGGAGTGACCGGGAGCGGCAAGACCGAAGTCTATATCGAGGTGATCCGGCGGGTCATCGCCCGCGGCAGGCAGGCGCTGGTCCTGGTACCCGAGATCAGCCTCACACCGCAGTTGGAGCGGCGGCTGCGCGAGCGCATCGAAGCGCCGCTGGCCGTGTTCCATTCCGGTTTGAACGAAACCGAGCGCGCCGCCGCCTGGCTGGGTTTTCAGCGAGGGGCGGTCGGAGTGTTGCTCGGGACACGGTCTGCGGTGTTCGCTCCGATGCGGCGGCCGGGAATCATCATTCTGGACGAGGAACACGATCGCTCGTTCAAGCAGCAGGAGGGGTTCCGTTTTTCGGCGCGGGACGTGGCCGTGATGCGCGCCCGCATGGCGGACATTCCATGGGTCGCCGGATCCGCTACACCTTCGTTGGAGTCGATCCGCAATGTTCAGCGAGGGCGCTATGCCCGGCTGGTTTTGCCGGGCCGGGTCGGCGCCGCGGTCGCTCCGCGCTACCGCGTGCTCGACATCCGCTCGCGCCGTTTGCAGGACGGGCTATCGGAAGGGTTGATCGCGGCGATGCACGATACTCTGGCCGCGGGTGATCAGGTACTACTGTTCCTCAACCGCCGCGGTTTTGCACCGGCATTGGTCTGTCACGGCTGCGGCTGGGTCGCGCAATGCAGGCGCTGCGATGCCAACCTGGTGCTGCACGCCAGGGAAAGCCGGCTGCGCTGTCATCACTGCGCCGCCGAGCACGCTCTGCCGGGGCGTTGTCCGGCCTGCGGCCAGGAGGACCTGCGACCCTTGGGGGTCGGTACCGAAAGGGTCGACCAAGCTTTGCAGCGGCTGTTTCCGGACGTCGGCGTGGTGCGGATCGACCGGGACAGCACCCGCGGTCGCCGCAGCCTGGAGCGGATGCTGGAGCGGGTGCAGCAGGGCGAAGTGCGGATACTGCTGGGCACCCAGATGCTGGCCAAGGGGCATCATTTCCCCGGCGTGACTCTGGTCGGAATCCTCGATGTGGACGCGGGTTTTTACAGCACCGATTTCCGGGCGGCCGAGCATACCGCCCAGCTGATTGTGCAGGTGGCCGGCCGCGCCGGGCGGGGCGAAAAGCCTGGCACGGTGTTGCTTCAGACCCGCCATCCGGATCATCCGTTGCTCCAGCGGCTGCTACGCGAAGGTTACCCCGGTTTCGCCGCCGCGGAGCTCGCCGAGCGCGAGGCGGCCGGCCTGCCGCCCTTCGGCCATCAGGCTTTGTGGCGCGCGGAGTCGAAGGAACTCGCGCTGTCGATGGATTTCCTCGCGCGCCTTAGGGAGGAGGCCGGTGGCAAGAGCAGCGCGGTGCATTGGCTGGGGCCGGCGCCCGCGCTGATGCCGAAGCAGGCCGGGCGCTACCGGGCCCAGCTCTGGCTCAAGAGCGACCGGCGGGAGGCATTGCACACCGTTTTGACGGACGCCCTGGCCCGGCTGCAGGAGGCACCGGAGCGACGCGTGCGGTGGTCGCTGGACGTCGATCCCGTGGACTTTCACTGACGGCCGGGCTCGCCGGCCCACTGTTGCCGGTAGTCCTGGTAGCCATAGCTCTGTTCGAGGTAAAGCACCTTTCCGTCCCAGCGGTAGATCGAGGGGAGGTTGTGGCCGTTGAAGCGGTTGGCCTTGACCAGGGTGTAGGCTCCGACATCCTTGAAGACCAGGCGGTCCCCGATGCGGGGGGGCACCGGGAGGGTATACTCGCCGAACAGGTCCCCGGCCAGGCAGGTGGCGCCGGCCAGGATCGCCCTTTCTTCCCCTTCCCCGCAGGACTCGGCCAGGCGGGGGCTGCGCTGGTATTCGAATACTTCCGGATGATGGTTGATGCTGCTGTCGAGGATGGCGACCGTCTTTCCTCCGCTGCCGAAAACGTCGATGACGCTGGCGACCAGATAGCCGGCTGGGCCGGTCACCGCTTTGCCCGGCTCGAAATAGACATCCAAGCCATAATCGTGCTGCAGCCGGGTGGAAAGGCCGGCCATGTGTTCCAGCTCCCGGTCCAGACGGTAACCGCCGCCCAGGTTGATCCACCGCAACCGTTTCAGATCTTCTCCCAGCTTGTTCTCCAGCTCGGCCAGTGTTTCCACGAGGGGACCGAAACCCGCGCAGTCGAAGACGGTATGAAAATGGAGTCCTTGCAGCCGTTCCATACGCCCGGCGCCGGCCAGGTGGTCGAGCGGAACTCCGAGTTTCGAATAGGGGCGGCAGGGGTCGTAACGGGGGTCGGGCAGGAAGGACCGCTGCGGATTCACTCGCAGTCCCACGCTGGCCGTGCCTTCCACCCGTTCCGCCCAGCGGTCGAACTGTCCCAGTGAATTGAAGCTGATGAAATCGCAGAGCCTGCCGATTTCTTCGATCTCGCCGGGCCGAAATCCCGGCGTAGTGATGTGCAGGCTGCCCCGTCCTGCCAGCGCCTCGGCGCAGAGCTTCGCCTCGAATAGCGAACTGGCCGAGAAGCCATCGACGTAAGGCGCGATTCGCCGCAACAGCGGCAGGAACGGAAACGACTTGACCGAATACAGCAGCTTCGGGCCGGACTCTCCGGTCGCCTCTTTGAAACGTAACAGGATCTGGTCGATGGCGGTCTGGTCGTAGACGAAGGCCGGGGTTTCCGGCAACAGGCGCTTGAAGGTTTCGGTCAACATGGCAAATCTTCCCGGGGCGCGCAAGAATAAGGCATCCTCCAAGCCGCGGCCAGACGAGCCGCCTCTTAATGGAACGAAAACCAGAACCCGAACTGATGGAGGACGAAGCGCAGGCATTGGCCTATGCGCAAGCGGATTTTTCCGAGGCGCACGACCGTTTCGTCGCCCTGTTCACCGAATGCTTTCCCGGTGAGCCGGGTTTCGGCATCTGCCTCGATCTCGGCTGCGGGCCGGCCGACGTGCTGGTGCGGTTCGCCAGGGCCCATCCCGCCTGCCGGCTCGACGGCATAGATGGAGCCGCGGCGATGCTGGCGTTGGCGCAGCGGGCCGTGGATGCGGCGCGCCTGCGAGATCGTGTCCGGCTGATTCGGGGGTACCTCCCCGGCGCCGAGCTGCCTGGCCGGGATTACGACGCCGTCATCTCCAATTCGCTGCTGCACCATCTGGCGGCCCCTTCGGTATTGTGGGAGACCGCAAAACGCCATGCGAGACCGGGCGCGGCCTTGTTCGTGATGGACCTGCTGCGGCCCGACACGCTGGCACGCCTCGACGAACTGGTCGAACGCCATGCGGCCGATGCCCCGCCCCTCCTGCGGCGGGATTTCCGCAACTCCCTGCACGCCGCCTATCGCCCGGATGAAGTGCGGCTGCAACTGGATGCCGCGGGGCTTGGCTCCTGCCGGGTTGCTGTGGTGAGCGACCACCACTGGATCGCATTTGGACGGCTCTAACGTTTCCGTTGCTATAGTCCGGTTCAGACATCCGGAGCTGGTTCCGGATGTCTTGATGATTCCAAGATCACTAGGCGGGCAACGAACAAATACATCGTCGAATTGATTGGCACATTTTTCCTGGTACTTACCGGCGGGTGCACCGTGATCGCCAGCGCGGGTGGCGTCATTCCGCCCCTTGCGATCGGTTCCGCGCTGATGGTCATGATTTTCGCCGGGGGTCACATCTCAGGCGGCCATTACAATCCGGCCGTCACGCTGAGGGTAGGATCAGCGGGCGCTGCCGCGGTAAGGACGTCACCCCTTACTGGGTCAGCCAGATCATCGGCGCGGCCTCGCGGCCGCCGTCGTCAAATTCCTCAAGGCAGGGGCGGAGGTGACCGCCATGGCGCCGGCCGTGGGGCCTGCTTTGGTAGCCGAGTTCCTGTTCACCTTTGCACTGGTCTACGTCGTACTGAATGCCGCCACGGCAAAGGGTACGGCGGGCAATTCGTTTTATGGGTTGGCGATAGGCATGACGGTAATGACCGGGGCATTTGCCGTCGGCAACATTTCCGGCGGAGCCTTTAATCCAGCAGTCGCCGTAGGGATTTCTACCATGGGGCTGTCGGCTTGGTCCAACCTCTGGATCTACTTGTTGTCCGACCTGGCGGGGAGCGGCGCGACTGCTCTGGTGTTCAGGCTGGTGAACCCGGACGACAGATAGTCACTCGCTCTTTGAGAGGGGAAATCATGCGCTGTTCCCGGTCCGCCTTGCGGACCGGGAGGTGCGGTGTCTGCTGAGCGAGATGACGCGGTGATTGCGGGAAATTACGCAATCGATGGCCCGGATTTCTCGCCAGCGTTGGGTAGCACGCTGTTTATTAGTCTTTTTTGATGATGGTATCGAATTTGCCTTAGATTGAGGCATGTTCAAACATGTCCGCCATGATTCCATGCGCCCCGGCTCTTCGAGCCTGCTGGCGATCGGCTCGGCAACTCTACTCACCCTGCTGATGGCAGCAGCCAGCTATCCCCCGGCCGCATCCGCGCACGGGGCGCTGGTTTTTCCTTTTTCGTTGAAGGACGTCCGGCCGCCGCCCATTCCGGGTCTGGGCAAGGTCGTGAAGAACGAAAAGGCGCTGCTGGTGCTCGGCAAGGCGCTGTTCTGGGACATGAACGTCGGCAGCGATGGCATGGCCTGTGCGAGCTGCCATTTCCACGCCGGCGCGGACGTGCGGACGAAAAACGCGCTGAATCCGGGTGGCAAGCGGCATTTGACCGATGCCGCCGGCAATCTTCTGTATCCCCAACTGTCCGCGGGTTTCAAACCCATGGCTTCCGGTGGGGCGGGCGGGCCGAACTACCAGCTCACCGCCGACGACTTTCCCTTCGTCCGCTTCGCCGATCCCAGCGACAGCGATTCCGGCATGACGGCCGAAACCGACAATGTCATGTCGTCTTCCGGCACCTATGCGGGCGAGTTCAGGGGGGTAAGCAAGACGGGCGAGACACTGGACGACTGCGTTCGCGCTGGCCATGACGGCGTCTACCACGTTGGCGGCATCCGCACTCGCCAGGTCGAGCCCCGCAATACTCCGACCGTCGTCAACGCGGCGTTGTTTCACCGCCAGTTCTGGGACGGCCGGGCCAACAGCGTGTTCAATGGTGTCAACGGCGACGGGCTGCGCGATACCGGGGCCGGCGTCTGGGTGGTGGTGAACGGTAAGCCGAAGAAAAAGCCCCTCCGGCTGGAGAACTCTTCGCTCGCCTCCCAGGCCGTGGGTCCTCCGATCAACAACCAGGAAATGTCCTGCAACGGCCGCACCTTCCCGGACGTCGGCCGCAAACTGCTGCAGCGCCGCGCACTGGAACGGCAAGAAGTCCATGCCGAAGACAGCGTACTCGCCGGGTACCGCTCGGCGCAAGGCCGGGGGCTGACCCAGACCTACGCGGCTCTGATCAAGAAGGCTTTCCGCAGCCCGTACTGGTCGGGCAAGGCGCCCCGCAATAACCAGGAGATCTTCGGCATGCCGGCCGGGGCCTCCGAGCCGTATACCCAGATGGAGGCCAATTTCGCCCTCTATTTCGGTGTGGCGGTGCAGGCCTACCTGCGCACGCTGATTTCCGACCAGGCACCCGTGGATTCCGCCAAGGTTCAGATCTGCTTCGACGGGCAGGAGCTGCATCCGGCGGCGGGCTGTCCCAATCCCGACTATCTGATCGAGGCTCCTGAGGCCATGACCGCCGCGCAGCTCCGGGGGCTGCAGCATTTCATCAATGCCCACTGCATTCTCTGCCATACCGGACCGCTGGCATCGACGGCTGCCAGCCCGGAGATCGTGAGGCTGGTGAAGGGTAAGGCTGTCAAGCTCGCTCCGAACAGCTACACCCTGGTGGACCGCACCAACGATCCTTTGGGCAATACGCGGCTGATGGACGTGGGTTTCGTCAACACCGGCGTCACCCATCATTCGTTCGATCCCGGGCTTGGGAACGACAGCGCGAGCAATCCCTCACAGCCGCTGTCATTTGCCAAGCAGTATCTGGCTGAGCTGGTGGGGAACGGCGACGGCGTCTTCGACGAACTGAAAGTCCGGCCCTGTCTGTTCACCGCGCCGTTCGTGAAGAGCTCCAGGTCCGATCCTTACGGCTTCCCGGACGACCAGTTGCAGCCCGATCCGCGGGGCAGCGCAGGCTGTGTTCTTCCCAAACTGGCCATGATCCCGACCCAGGCGGTGGCAGCCGCGGAAGCCGCCAAGGCCGAAGCCGGGCGCAGCAGTCTGTTGCGGGCCGGCGTGCAGGGCACCTTCAAGATACCTACGCTGCGCAACGTGGAGCTGACGGCGCCGTATTTCCACAACGGTTCCGCTCTCACCCTGAATCAGGTCATCGACTTCTACATCAGGGTCGGTAACTACGCCAGCCGCGACAAGGTGGTCGAGATGCCCACCTTGAGCGACATCATCGGTAACGAGCAAGGCCCGAAGGACGACCTCGTCGCCTTCCTCAAGTCGCTCACCGACGAGCGGGTGCGGGACGAAGCGGCGCCTTTCGATCACCCGGCGCTCAGCGTGCCGAACGGCCATGTCGGCGATCATCAGTCCGTCAGCGATGCCGACGGGGACGGCCTGGCCGACGACGAATTTCTGGAAATACCGGCGGTGGGCAGGAAAGGCCGTACCGCTCAGGGACTGGCGCCGATCCAGGCCCTGCAGGGAAGCATCGAGGGATCCGAGGGTACGCCTTGATACCTGGAGGGTCGTTGCAACACCTTACGAGAGACACCATGAACGAAAAGCATCGTTACTCTTTATTGGCCGCCGGCCTCATCACTGCCATGCCGCAACTGGCCGCCGCCCATGGCGGCACTCACGACGTCACCGCGGTCGCCCACCTGAGCTATTCGGAAGCTTATTCGGAAAAGCTCAAGAAAGGCCAGGAAGTCAGCACCGAGTTGCTGGTACTGGACGGACACTTCGAATTCAATGAACACGTCGGCATGGCCGACATCACCCCGGACACGACCTGGTCGGCTGTCGTGCAGGGCCAGACCCTGGCAACGGGCAGGCTCGGCGATGCCACCAAGAAAAAATTCGGCGCCAAGGGCGGCATGGCGGTGATCAACGTGCCCGGCGGCGGCATCCTGAAATTTACCTGGAACGCCAAGGCCATCATGCTCAAGCTGAAATGGACCGGCGAGCCGGCCCTGGCGCGGCTTTACAAGGACCAGAACACCAGCATCAATCTGCCGCAATTCCCGGTCGACGTCGCGATCGGCAGCCTGCACGGCTACTTCAACGTCCCGGTCACTGGCCAGGCCAAGACCAAGACCAAGAACGGCATCGTGCTGTCCAAGATCGCCTTGAAAGGGAATGCGAACTCTGCGGGTCTCGATATGCTGGACCGGGACGGTGACAGCTATCATGCCGACGTCGATTGCAATGACTTCGACCCCAAGGTTCATCCGGGCGCCACCGAAGCGACGCTGGACGGGGTGGACTCCAACTGCGACGGGCGTGACTCGGGCGTGGCGGAGGTCGTCGAGACCTTCAAGAATCCGGGCACCTATTCCAGTCCGGTCATCAACTTCAAGGTTTCTTCGCCGCCGGGACCGGGGACG
This sequence comes from Methylococcus capsulatus, assembly GCF_036864975.1. NCBI lineage: Bacteria > Pseudomonadati > Pseudomonadota > Gammaproteobacteria > Methylococcales > Methylococcaceae > Methylococcus > Methylococcus capsulatus. Next base: position 1,446,674 of record NZ_CP104311.1, read on the forward strand.
CCGGTCTACGGACCGCCGCGTGACTTCTCCGGTTACAACAAGAGCTTCGCGCTGGCGGTCGGCAAGACTTCGTTTTATGACCCGACCACGGGTGTCAAGTGGAACGACGACACCATTACGCCGGTCAGCGACGGCCAGGACATCTGGCGCGGCTGGACCCATACCGGCAAATGGTCCTTCTTCAACGGCAAGGCCGGCGACAAGATCACCCTCAGCGTCCAGCGCGATGCGCAGGAGGCCAGCCTGAGAGGCGCCCATCCGGGTTTCATCCTGTTCTGGCGGCCCGAGGGCGGTCCTCTGTTCTGGGCGGGCACTCAGGACCTCGACGAAGGCCAGACTGCGCTGCCCGCGGACTCCGACGTCGTTATCGGTCACGTGATCGTCCAGCATGCCGACTGGACCGTGCAGGGCCTGCCGGCCAAAGCCGATCACACCGCGCCCGCGGGAGTCGACCCCGAGCTTTATCCCATGAAGCCGGACAGCTACACCATGTACTACGTCGATTCCGGCTACGATGCCGACAAGTACGAGGCATCGAAGAAGCTCATCATGCATCCCACGGCTTTCAAAGGGCTGGCACTGAACGACGGCACCGCTGGTTCCATCAGCAAGTCCATCACCCTCCCCAAGACCGGCTATTATATGCTGTATGTCGGTAACGTCTTGGAAGTGGACGACTGGAGTATGGGCGAGGTCGACGGTAAACCCAAGCTCACCACCACCGGCGAAGTCTGGGAAGTGCCGGCCAAGGGCGCCTGGGTCAACATCACGATCTCCAAGCCATAAAGCCGCGGTTCCCGGCGAAAATGAGCCCTCGCAGCGCCCGCTGCGGGGGCTTTTGCGTTTTTGGGATTGGCCCCGTAGGCTGCATTATTCCAGCCGCCCAAGCGGTGTTTTGAAGTGTGGGAACGGCTCCGCCGCGACGGCAGTGAAGCTGTCCAGCCCTATCGGAACGGCGTCAGCTGCAACGCGGTCGACGTGGTCCAGGTGGGGAGCCATGTACTGCTGTAAGCAGCCTAGCTGGTGCTGGTCCGATTCATGCCCTGATCGGTAGGGAATCCCCGTCGCCTTGCGGCGGGGAGACTTTATTTGGCTGAGCCGAGCTCGGCGACGGCTTTTTCCAGCTTCTTCAGCCGGGTCCAGATTTCGTGCAGGCGCGGCATCACCGCCATGTTCTTGAGGTATTGCTGCAAGGGCTGGGCGGGGCCGCCGGCGTACATGCCCGGCTGCTTGATGCTGGTGTTGAGGCCGGCACGGTGCAGCAGCACGCTGTCGTCGGCGACGGTGATGTGGTCGATGGTGCCGGTCTGGCCGGTGGCGATAACGCGCTTGCCGAAGCGGGTGGAGCCGGACAGCCCGGTGTGGGCACAGAGGATGCAGTCCTCCCCGATCTCGACGTTGTGGCCGAGGTGCACCAGTGCGTCGATGATGGTGCCGCTGCGGACGCGGGTCGCGCCATAGGTGGCGCGGTCGATGGTGGTGTTGGCGCCGATCACCACGTGGTCTTCAATGATGACCTTGCCGGTGTGCGGAATGCGGTAATTGCGGCGCCGGGCATCCTGGGCGAAGCCGAAGCCTTCCGAGCCGATGACGCAGCCGGGTTTGAGGATACAGCAGGCGCCGATCTCGCAGTCGATGCAGACGGTGACGCCGGGATGCAGCACGGTTTCCGCGCCGATCCGGGCGCCGCGCTCGATCACCACGTTGGCCATCAGCACCACGCCGCGGCCCAGTACTACGTCGGCGCCGATCACCACGCCCGGACCGATGATGGCGTCGTCAGGCACTTCCACGCTGTCGTGGATCACGCAAGACGGGTGGATGCGCGGCCATTCGGTGTCGCGCACGTCGCGGTCGGCGTAGACCTGCTTGATCAGCGCGATGGCGAGGCGGACGTTGGGCGCGACCAGCACGGCCAATGCCGGCGATTCGCCGAATTCGGCGGCGAGGGTCGGTGTGGTGAGGACGGCCGCCGGTTTGCGTTGGAGCACGTCGCCCATGTATTTGGGTTTGTCGATGAACACCAGGTCGCCGGGCCCGCAGTCCTCAATCGGCGCGACCTGGGTAATGGTGGCGTCGGGGCCGATGCACTTGGTGATCAGCCCTTCCGGCTGGAAGCGTTTGAGGATTTCCGAAACGGTGACATGCATGGTGAGCCCTCTTCGATGGCCGGAAAGATCGGAGTGAGAGGTGTCTAAGCGAACAGCCGCTGCAGCTCGACGCCGGGCTCGGGCGCGCGCATGAAGGCTTCGCCGACCAGGAAAGCGTGGACCCCTTGACTACGCATCAGGGCGACGTCTGGCGGCGCCAGGATGCCGCTTTCGGTGACCACTGTGCGGTCTTTCGGGATCAGCGGCAGCAGGTCCAGGGTGGTCCGGAGGCTGACGTCGAAGTTGCGCAGGTTACGGTTGTTGATGCCGACCAGCGGGAGTTCCAAAGGCAATGATCGATCCAGTTCGGCGCGGTCGTGCACTTCCACCAGCACGTCCATGCCGAGCGAGGTGGCAAGCTGGGCCAGATCGCGCATCTGCGGATCGTCCAGGGCGGCGGCGATGAGCAGGATGCAGTCCGCGCCGATCGCCCGCCCCTCATACACTTGGTAAGGCTCGATGGTAAAGTCTTTGCGCAGCACCGGCAGCGCGCAGGCGGCGCGGGCCTGCTGCAGGTAGTCCTCACTGCCCTGGAAGAAGTCCCGGTCGGTCAGTACCGACAGGCAGGCCGCGCCACCCTCGGCGTAGCTCCGGGCGATGGCTTGAGGCTGGAAATCTTCCCGCATCACGCCTTTGCTGGGGGAAGCCTTCTTGATTTCGGCGATCACCCCGGCCTGGCCGGCTTCGATCTTGGCCCGGAGCGAGCGGACGAAGCCGCGTGCCGGATCAGCCTGCTCTGCCCGTTCGCGCACCTCGGACAGCGGCAGCGCTTTTGTGCGGTCGGCGATTTCCTCGGCCTTGCGGGCCAGGATCTTTTTCAGGATATCGGGGGTGTCGCTCATGGTGTCGAGACAGTGGCGAATCGGCGGGAAAGGGCGGCCAGCGCTTCGAGCTTGGCACGGGCCGAGCCGTCGGCGATGACGGCTTCGGCGCGGCGGACGCCGGCTTCCAGCGAGTCGGTCAGATCGGCGGCATAGATGGCCGCGCCGGCGTTCAAGGCGACGATATCGCGGGCGGGGCCGGGCACGTTGTCCAGCACGCTCCGCATCATCTTCAGGCTGGCGGCGACGGTGTCGATGGCGAGTTCGCTCAAGGCGGCGCGCTTGAAGCCGAACTGTTCCGGCTGGACGTAATAGTTCGTGATCAGGCCGTTTTTCAGCTCGGCGACATGGGTGGGCGCAGCGATGCTGATCTCGTCCAGGCCGTCCTCGGCATGCACGACCAGGACGTGCGAGCTGCCCAATTGCTGCAGCACCCGCGCCAGACCTTCCACCCACTGGTCGGTGTAGACCCCGACCAGCTGGTTGGGCGCGCCGGCGGGGTTGGTCAGGGGGCCCAGGAGATTGAACAGGGTACGGACGCCGAGTTCCCGGCGCGGCCCGATGGCGTATTTCATCGCGCCGTGGTGGCGCTGGGCGAACAAAAAGCCGACCCCGAGCGTTTCGATGCAGGTCTTGACCTGATCCGGGGTGAGTTCGATGTTGATGCCGGCGGCTTCCAGCACGTCGGCGCTGCCCGAGCGCCCGGACACCGAACGGCTGCCGTGCTTGGCGACCCGTCCGCCAGCCGCCGCTACTACGAAGGCCGCGGTGGTGGAGATGTTGAAGGTCTTGCTGGCATCGCCGCCGGTGCCACAGGTGTCGAGCAGATGGGGGCCCGATACCGGCACTTTGGTCGCCATTTCCCGCAGCACCTGGGCCGCAGCGGCCACTTCGTCGACGGTTTCGCCCTTGCAGCGCAGGGCGATCAGGAAGGCGCCGATCTGGGCCGGCGTGGCGCCGCCGCTCATGATCTTGCGCATGGTCTCGCGCATGGCGCTGGGGCTCAAGTCCTTGCCGGCCAGCAGGGTTTCCAGGATTTCGGGGATTTCCATGGGCTGTTACCGGTGCAGGAAGTTGCGGAGCAGGTCGTGGCCCTGCTCGGTCATGATCGATTCGGGATGGAACTGGACGCCTTCGACATCCAGAGTTTTGTGGCGCACACCCATGATTTCCTCGATGCCGCCGTCATCGTCCTCCGTCCAGGCGGTAACTTCCAGGCAGTCGGGCAGGGTGCTCTGTTCGATCACCAGCGAATGGTAGCGGGTGGCTTGAAACGGGTTGCTCAGACCGCGGAATACGCCGACGTCGCGGTGGCGCACCATCGACACCTTGCCGTGCATGATGCGCTTGGCGTGGACGATGTTGCCGCCGAAGGCATGGCCGATGCTCTGGTGGCCGAGGCAGACCCCGAGGATGGGATAGCGTCCGGCATAGCGGTGGATCGTCTCCACCGAGATGCCGGCTTCCTTCGGCGTGCAGGGGCCAGGCGAAATCACGATCTTGTCCGGGTGTATGCGCTCGATTTCTTCCACCGTGATCTGGTCGTTCCGCACCACCTGGACGTCCGCGCCCAGTTCGGCCAGATACTGCACCAGGTTGTAGGTGAACGAATCATAATTGTCGATCATCAGGACGCGGGTGCTCATAGGTTCTCGCCTCCTTCGAGGCCGGCTTCGGCCATGGCGACTGCCCGGAAAATGGCCCGGCCCTTGTTCATCGTTTCCTCCCATTCACTGCGCGGTACCGAGTCGTAGACGATGCCGGCGCCGGCCTGGATGTGGAGCTGGCCGTCCTTGATGACGGCGGTGCGGATGGCAATCGCCGTGTCCATGTTGCCGGACCAGCCGATATACCCCACCGCGCCGGAATAGACCCCCCGCTTGACCGGCTCCAGCTCGGCGATGATCTCCATGGCCCGGATCTTCGGCGCGCCGCTGACGGTGCCGGCGGGGAAGGTCGCCGCCAGTACGTCGTAGGCGTCCTTGCCGGCCTGGAGTTTACCGGTCACATTGGAAACAATGTGCATGACATGGGAATAGCGCTCGACCACCATCTTCTCGGTGAGCCGCACACTGCCGGTCTCGGAAATCCGGCCGGCGTCATTGCGGCCCAGGTCGATCAGCATCAGATGCTCGGCGAGTTCCTTGGGATCGGCCAGGAGCTCCCGCTCCAGCGCCTGATCCTCTTCCGGGCTGCGGCCCCGGCGGCGGGTGCCGGCGATGGGGCGCACCGTGACCGTGCCGTCCTCCAGTCGCACCAGGATTTCCGGCGAGGAGCCGACCACGTGGAAATCCCCCAGATTGAGCTGGTACATGTAAGGCGAGGGGTTGAGGCAGCGCAGGGCACGGTAGAGGTCCAGGGGCGATGCGGCATAGGGAATGCTCAGCCGCTGCGACAACACCACCTGCATCACGTCGCCCTCGACGATGTACTCCTTGACCCGCCGCACGGCGTCCTCGAAGCCTTCCTGGGTGAAGCCGGAGACGAAATCGGCCTCGTCCACCGTGCGCGGCGGGCGCGGCGGCGCGGGTGGGATCCGGCGGCTGCGCAGTTCACCCACCAGTTCGTCCAGCCGGGCCTGGGCCTTGCCGTAGGCGCCGGCCTCGTTCGGATCGGCGTGGACGATGACCAGCAGCTTGCCGGTGAGGTTGTCGAACACCAGCACTTCTTCCGACACCATCAACAGGATGTCGGGCGAGCCGATAGGGTCCGGTTTGGTTTTGGCCAGGCGCGGCTCGATATAGGCCATGGTTTCGTACCCGAAATAGCCGACCAGGCCGCCGGTGAAGCGGGGTAGGTCTTCGATGTCCGGAACCTTGAAACGGGAGCCGTAAGCTTCGATCCATGCCAGCGGGTTCTCGACCGTCAGGGTTTCGGCGCGAGCGCCATCCTTCAATACGGTGACCTCATGGCCGCGTACTTCGATGCAGGTCCGGCAGGGCAGCCCGATGATGGAATAGCGGCCCCACTGCTCGCCCCCGTGGACCGATTCGAACAGAAAGGAATAGGGCCCGTCAGCGAGCTTGAGATAAGCGCTCAAGGGGGTGTCGAGGTCGGCAAGCACACGCCGCGCCAGCGGGACGCGGTTGTAGCCTTGCGCAGCATAAGCCTGGAATTGTTCGGGGGTCATGAGAACTCCGGTGTTCGATACGAAACGATGTACGGCACGGCGGCAGTGACGATCAAACGTCTGTGCTCAGTCCGCGCCGCGCCATCGTTCTTGGTGATCGAATCCGAATAAGGCCGTCATGTCGCTCGGTTCAAAAGGGCGGGAAGCTCGCCGATGGAGTTCAGGATGCCGTCCGCCCCCAGTTGTTCCGGCGTGGCGACTTCCCCCCGGTAGCCGTAAGGGACGCACAGTATCGCATAACCTGCGGCGCGGGCGGCCCGCACGTCGTTACTGGAATCACCCACCATCAGGCAGCGCTCGGGGCGGACCCCGAACCGCTCCGCCGTTTTCAGCAGCGGCAGCGGGTCCGGCTTGATACGCTCGAACAGGTCCCCCGAACCGATGAAGTCGAGGTACTCGGTCACCCCGAGCCGTTCCAGCAGCGGTTCGGCGAAGCGGGCCAGCTTGTTGGTGATGACCGCCGTGGCATAGTCTGCGGCCTTCAGGTCGCGGAGGCCTTCCAGCACGCCCGGAAACAGGCCGCCCCGTTCGCACAGATGCGCCTCGTGAAATTCCAGGAACAGGCGCATGCCTTCCCGGAAATCCTCGGGTTCCGATTCCGGCCACATCTCTCCCGTCATGGCCCGCTTGATCAGCATGTCCGCACCGTTGCCGATCCAGCCCCGCGCCCGCTCCAGTCCGACCGGGGCACGGCCCAGCGACTCCAGCATGGCGTCCACCGCCCAGGCCAGGTCGGGCGCGCTGTCGACCAGGGTGCCGTCGAGGTCGAAGGCGACCAGCTCGGGTCGGAATCCGATCATGCGCGGGCCTGGGCCAGTTCGTCGCGCAGGGCGCGGATGATGGAGTCGTAACGGTTCGGGTCTTCAGGTTTACCCGCACCGAATACCGCCGAACCGGCCACGAAGGTGTCGCAGCCCGCCGCGGCGATCTCGCGGATGTTCTTGGCGTTGACGCCGCCGTCGATCTCCAGGCGGATGTTGCGGCCGCTGGCGTCGATGCGGCGGCGGCATTCGCGGACTTTATCCAGCACGTAGGGGATGAAGGATTGGCCGCCGAACCCGGGGTTGACCGACATCAGCAGGATCATATCCAGCTTATCCATGACATGGTCCAGATAATTGAGCGGCGTCGCCGGGTTGAACACGAGTCCGGTCTTGCAGCCTGAGTCCTTGACGAGCTGCAGGCTGCGGTCGATGTGCTCGGAGGCTTCCGGATGGAAAGTGATGTAGCTGGCCCCGGCTTTGGCGAAATCGGGAATGATGCGGTCCACCGGCTTGACCATCAGGTGGACATCAATCGGCGCGGTCACACCGTGCTTGCGCAGTGCCTCGCACACCAGCGGTCCGATGGTCAGGTTCGGGACGTAGTGGTTGTCCATCACGTCGAAATGGACGATGTCGGCGCCCGACTTGAGGACGTTGTCCACTTCCTCGCCGAGGCGGGCGAAGTCGGCGGAGAGAATCGAGGGGGCGATCCAGAATTCGTTCATGGTTATGGTTTTCCTAGGGACTCAACAAAAGCGCAGGCCGTGGGGCGCCCCGGTCTGCACGAAGGGTTCACCGCTTTGCTGCGATCTGACCGGCTATTCTGTCATTTCGACCCGAGTCGGGGCAAGGCGCGCGTTGGTCCCGCCGGTCGGCCTCGGCGCCGGGTTTCACAATGCGACGTCGACACCGACCGTGCAGAGCAGGCCGGGAATCCAGCGAGTAGTGCCGATGTTGTATTTTTTGACCGGCAGGGTCCGGTCGAAGTTCGCCGCGCTGGAGGGCTGGCTGCCGGAATTGAACGCCGTGCTGCCCCGCCATTCTGTCCAATACAGAGGCCGCGATGCAGGAGACTGACAGCAGGGCGAGAGCGGGTCGAAACGGCGGCGTGGCCCGGCTTTAGGCGTCAGAAGGCGAGGGCGAGTCCTATCGAGCTGATCAGGGAAGGGGAGTTCCGCGTGGTGCCGGCGGCACTCTGCGCCCACATCGCACAACGGCTGTTGACCGTCCAGATCAGGCCGGCACCGACGGCATCCTGGGTCAGATCGTCGGCCACGGGAGCCTGGACGTCGGGGAGCCGCGGCAGGGTCATGGCATTGTAGTAGCCATGGATGAAGGCGGCGAAATCCTTGTCGAAGAGGTCACGCTGCAAGGCCCACTGGAATACGAATTCCCATTCGTTCTGCCCCGGTGTTTGTTGGGTGCGCGTCACACCCAGGTTGTATTCGAGGTCGATGTCGAACGGCAGCGACTGGTCGAAATTGAAGCTGATCGAAGGCTGGGTGCCCGAATCGAAAGGTGCAGAGCCCAGCCACTGGGTCTGGAGGTAGGCTTCGACCCCCAGAGCCGGCAGGAAATACTCCGGCTTTTCCAGCCAGACATTGATCTTGGTGTCGAAAGCGATGGGTGCAAAGCCCCAGGCGGCATTACTGCCGCCCTGCCAGGCGACGCCATTGCCGAACAGACGCAGCTCGATGTCGTCGGTCAGGCCGTAGCGCAGCAGGAATTCTGTGTTGTACTGCGCCGGGCTCGACTGGGAAGTGCCGTAATAGGTGAACGGCACGAATTCCACATAGGCGCGCCCGGCCGGAAGGGTGAATGCGCTGTTGGGGAAGTTGGCCAAGTCCGGGCCGGGGTTGCCAATGTCGGCTTGCGAGCGCCATTTCTCGACGTTTTCGGGCAACCGGGCGCGGGAGCGGTTGTAGCGGCCTTTGAAAAACGCTTCGGTTACTACTTCAGCGCGTTGGCTGCCGTAAGTCTCGAAGGGTTCGTAAGAGGGAGGGTGGGCAAAAGCCGCTGGCGCTTCGGCATCGGCAGGAGCGGTATTCCCTTGCCGTGTTTTCGTTCCCGGGTCGGCGTTTCGCAGGTGGGCTTCCATCACCGCCACGCGTTGCTTGGCGAAGGCACGGAATGCCTGCCACGAAGGCGCGAAGGTCGGATCGGCAGCGGACCCGGTCACTGTCTTGGCCCCGGGGGCTGCCGTGGCCACGGTCACCGCGCCGGTCTGCGCTTTGGGAGGCGGGTTTCCGGAAGCGACACATCCCGCTGCCAGAGTGGCGGTCAACGCGAGTCCGGCGGCTCCGATGGACGACATCAGATGGTTCCGCACGAGGTTTACTTGATCAGGGGAATGCGTTCGGCGATTTCGGCATTGACCGCCGCCTGGATCTTGGCTTCAATCTGGTAATAACGGGCTGCCTTCTTGTCCGAGATCGCTGTTGCAAATTTCGGGAAAAACGCTCTTAGCAGGCGGTAACGGTCTTCTTCGAGGCTGATGTGCCCCAACACGATTGTTTTCGCAAGTTCATCCGTCATCGAGTCGAAGTTGCTGCCCAGTTCGACGTAATAGGCCTCCCGCTGTGCCGTCAGTGCCGAGAGTTCTTTCCAGTATTGGTCATAGATGGGCCAAAACCGGGCGGCCTCCTCGGGTGTCAGTGGCAGATTGGTTTCGATCAGGCGCCGCCGCGACCGGGCATAGTCTTCGTCCGTGCCGTTCGGCACGAGCATTTTTTTGTCCTCGGAAGCATGACCGGGCGGAAGGATGCCGCATACGACCAGAGCGAGGATGATGCCGATACGGGACATGGGTACTCCTGAAGATGGATGTCGGGGAATGCGGCAGGGGTTGGCTAGAGCGCTGATTGACGTCGGCCCAGTGTAGCACCGGCCGATCGCGGATGACGTGTCAATGTGGCTTCGAGGCTTCGCCTGCCGGCTAAGATCGTATATCTTGAGGCTCTGCGACTTCCCTCGAGCATGCCCGTGTCCGACACCTCTCCGCTCCTCGTCCTCGTCGACGGCTCCTCCTTTCTGTACCGCGCCTTCTTCGCCCTGCCGCCTTTGACCAACTCCCGCGGCGAGCCGACCGGGGCCGTCTACGGCGTCATCAACATGCTGCGCAAACTGCTGCAGTCCTACGACGGCGCCCACATTGCCGTGGTGTTCGACGCCCCCGGCCGCAATTTCCGCGACGAACTGTTCGAGCATTACAAGGCGCACCGCCCGCCCATGCCCGACGACCTGAGGAGCCAAATCGAGCCGCTGCACCAGGCGGTGCGGGCGATGGGCCTGCCGATGCTGATCGAGCCGGGGGTGGAGGCGGACGATGTCATCGGCACCCTGGCGAGGCAGGCGGTGGAGCGGGGCTTCCGGGTGGTGATTTCCACCGGCGACAAGGACATGGCGCAACTGGTGTGTGACCGGGTGACCCTGGAAAACACCATGTTCGATAGCCGGCTCGACGTCAAGGGCGTGATCGCCAAGTTCGGCGTCCCGCCCGAGCGCATAGTCGATTATCTCGCCCTGGTCGGAGACACTTCGGACAACATTCCCGGCGTGCCCAAGGTCGGGCCCAAGACCGCCGCGAAATGGCTGGCCGAATACGGTTCGCTCGATGCACTGATCGCGCGGGCCGGAGAAATCGGCGGCAAGATCGGCGAGAACCTCCGCGCCAGCCTGGAGCTGATCCCGCTCTCGCGCGAACTGGCCACCATCCGTTGCGATATCCCGCTGCCGCTGGCGCCGGAATCCCTGGAGCGGCGGCCGCCGGACAAGGCCGCTTTGCGCGAGCTGTATACCCGGCTGGAATTCAAGACCTTGCTCCGGCAACTGGATGCCGAAGCGGACGATCTGAAGGCCGCTCCTGCCGTCGCCGCGGCGCCGAAAGTCCAAACACGCTACCAGGCGGTCATGGACTCGGTCGCATTGGACCGCTGGCTGGAGAAACTCGAAGCGGCCGAGCTGTTCGCCTTCGATACCGAGACCAGCAGCCTGGACTACATGCGCGCCGAGGTCGTCGGTCTGTCCTTTGCGGTCGAGCCGGGCGAAGCGGCCTACGTGCCGCTGGCGCACGACTACCCCGGCGCACCCCCCCAGCTCGACCGGGCCACGGTACTGGAGCGCCTGCGGCCGCTGTTGGAGGACCCGGGCAAGGCCAAACTGGGTCAACACCTCAAGTACGATGCCAACGTGTTGCTCAATCATGGCATCATGCTGCGCGGCATTCGCCACGACACCATGCTCGAGTCCTACGTGCTGAACAGCACAGCCACCCGGCACGACATGGACTCGCTGGCCGAGCGCTATCTGGACCGCAAGACCCTCCATTACGAGGATGTCGCCGGCAAGGGTGCCAAGCAGATCCCGTTCGCCCAAGTTTCGGTCGAGGATGCTTGCCGCTATGCCGCCGAGGATGCCGACATCACGCTATGCCTGCATCAGGTGCTGTGGCCCCAGCTCAAAAGCATACCTTCGTTGCGGGCGGTGTACGAAACCATCGAGATTCCGCTGGTGCCGGTGCTGTCGCGCATCGAGCGCGCCGGCGTGCTGGTGGACGTGTACAAGCTGGCGGAACAGAGCCGCGAGCTGGAACTGCGCATGGCGGAGGTCGAGGCCGAGGCCCGGGCCGTGGCCGGTGAGACCTTCAATCTCGGCTCGCCCAAGCAGATCCAGACCATCCTGTACGACAAGCTGGGACTGCCGGTCATCAAGAAGACGCCGACCGGCCAGCCTTCCACCGACGAGTCGGTGCTGCAGGATCTGGCCGAGACCTTCGAGCTGCCGCGGTTGATCCTGGAATACCGCTCGCTGTCCAAGCTCAAGTCCACTTACACCGACAAGCTGCCGCAGCAGGTGAACCCCGTTAGTGGCCGGGTCCACACTTCCTATCACCAGGCGGTGGCGGCGACCGGGCGGCTGTCTTCGTCCGATCCCAATCTGCAGAACATCCCGGTGCGGACCGAGGAAGGCCGCCGCATCCGCCAGGCCTTCATCGCGCCACCCGGCCACAAGCTGCTGGCGGCGGACTACTCGCAGATCGAGCTGCGGATCATGGCGCATCTGTCGGGCGATGCGAACCTGCTCGCCGCCTTCGCCGAGGATGCCGACGTCCACCGTGCCACCGCCGCCGAGGTGTTCGGCGTGCCGCTGGAAGAGGTGACGAGCAACCAGCGTCGTTCCGCCAAGGCCATCAACTTCGGGCTGATCTATGGCATGTCCGCCTTCGGACTGGCCAAGCAGCTCGGCATCCAGCAGAAGCTGGCGCAAGGCTACATCGACCTATACTTCGCCCGCTATCCCGGCGTGCGCGCCTACATGGACCGTACCCGCGAATCCGCGCGCGAGTTGGGCTATGTCGAAACCCTGTTCGGCCGCCGCCTCCACGTGCCGGACATCCAGTCCCGTAACGGCCAGCGCCGCCAGTATGCGGAGCGTACGGCGATCAACGCGCCCATGCAGGGAACGGCCGCCGACATCATCAAGCGCGCGATGATCGCCGTGGACGCCTGGATCGAAGCCAGCCGGGCTCCGCTGCGGATGATCATGCAGGTGCATGACGAGCTGGTGTTCGAGGTGGCCGAGGATTTCGTGCCCGAAGCCACCGCCACCGTGCGTGAGCACATGAGCCGCGCCGCCGAACTCGCGGTGCCGCTGGTGGTCGACATCGGCACCGGCGACAACTGGGATGAGGCCCATTGACATGCAAGCGGCGACGGTCTACCAGCTCGACATCGTGCTGACGGCCGATGCGCGGATCATCGTCGGCCGGCTGGGCGAATTCCTGTTTCCGGCCGGCCGCTACGTCTATACCGGCAGCGCCTGCCGCAACCTGGCGGCGCGCATTGATCGTCACTTGAGCCGGGACAAGAAACTGCGCTGGCATATCGACTACCTGCTGGAGGTCGAATCTGCCGAAGTGGTGGGCGTTCGTTTGTTCGAGGACGGCGAATGCGTGGTGAACCAGACGACCGAAGGCATCGTCGTCGCGCCGGGTTTCGGCGCCAGCGACTGCAGCAGCGGCTGTGGCAGCCATCTCAAATATTGCGGCAGAAGCGAGTGCTTGGCGGTTTCCGCGAATGTACACTTATAATGATGCCATTTTGTACCTCTGGAGGAGGTTGCCGTGAAACAAGCCACGTTAACCGAGGTTCGCAATCATGCCAAGCAGTATTTCGACCTCGTTGAGGCGGGAGAATCGGTACAGGTCTTGCGTAACGGCAATCCTATCGCCTACATCGTGCCGGTGATGGCCGAACTTCCGTCGTGGAAACGCCGCAGCGTGCGGCCTCTAGCGATTTTTGCGTGATCTGGTGCGTGCCGAACGGGAGCGTCGCTGGTAAAGTGGGCAAGCCGGGTTTGTCGCAGCCTACAGACTATAACCGTTTGGTGGAGCAGGAAGGATTGCCGCTGGAACCGTGGCGGATGTTCTGAAATGGCGCGTTTTGACGTTTATCGCAACAGCGGTTCGCAACCCGCCGATGTGCCCATTTGCTCGATGTGCAAACCGAGGTGTTGAGCGGGCCGGACACTCACGTCGTGGTTCCGTTGCGCCGACGCAGCCGTTTTCCGGCATCCATCGTTCCGGCCAATCTGATCCCGATAGTGACGGTCGAGGGCGACCAATGCATTCTGGAAACGCCCAAGCCCGCCACCGTCCCCGTGCGAATCCTGAAAGTGACGGTGACGTCGCTATCCGCCTGCCGCATGGAAATTACCCAGGCGGTGGAATTTTTGTTTCAAGGGTTCTGACCGGAACCAGCCGGGTATCTTCGAGCGTGTCCGCATCCCATCGACTTTCCGTCTCCGATCACAGCCGCGACAGCGCCGGCCTGCGCTATGTCTATCCGGTCTTGTCCCGGCGATCCGGTGGTCTGTCGCTCGGCATCAATCTCAACCCGAACAATGCCTGCAATTGGCGCTGCATCTACTGCCAAGTACCCGGCCTGCGCCGTGGCGGTGCGCCGGCCGTCGATGTCGCTCTGCTCGCAGGAGAGCTGGAGGGTTTTCTGGCCGATGTGCTCGAAGGGGATTTTTTCGAGCGTTACGGCGTACCGGACGACCAACGGCGGATTCGTGACATCGCCATTTCCGGCAACGGCGAGCCGACCGGTGCGGTGGAGTTCGAGCAGGTCATCGAAGCGATCGGAAGAGTGGCAGGGCGGTTCGGTCTGCCCGGACGGACCGGGTTCGTTCTCATCACCAACGGCAGTGGCATCGAGCGCTTGCCCGTCCAGCAGGGCCTGAAGCAATGGGCGGCCCTGGGCGGCGAAGTCTGGTTCAAGCTGGACAGCGCCACCGCGGAGGGCATCCGCCGGATCAACAATGCCCATCTCAAGCCGCAAACCGTCAGGCGCCGTATCGAGGCCTGCGCGAAGCTTTGCCCGACTTGGCTCCAGACCTGCATGTTTGCGATGGACGGTGCGCCGCCTTCCGGTCCCGAACAAGAGGCCTATCTGGCCTTCCTGTCCGCTCTGGTTTGCGATGAGATCCCTGTGCATGGCGTCTTGCTGTACGGCCTGGCGCGGCCCTCCTTGCAGCCGGAATCGGTGCGGCTGGCGCGATTGCCGGCGGAGGCGTTGGAAGCATTCGGCGCTGCAATCCGGGAACGCGGGCTGGCGGTCAGGGTCACTCCCTGATGCCGGCTCGACCGCGGAATTCGAACAACACAATCAAGAATTGAGGCTTATGCTACCGACTCACAGTCATGCGGACCGCCGGGAGCTGAACGACGAAGTTCACGCGCGGGCTTACGAAAATCTGTTCGCTCCGGAACAGGTGTCGCAGCTGATCATGCTGGTGACGCCCGAAGACCGGGCCAACGAGCATGCGCATATCGCAAGACTCTGCCGCGCCTGGAGGATTGCCGCGCCGGAGTCGGGGGGACGGATCTATTTCGACAACGGCGAGGTGCGGGTCCAGATCGAACGTCACCAGGAATTCACCCGCTATTGGTTCGGCCGGCGCGTCGTCTGTGGTGAGGGTGGCCGGACGGAAGGCATCGGTGCGTTCGAGAACGCTCTGTGCAACGCCTTGCCGCACGACTGGCTCAACCAATTGCCGGGCACTTTGCTGGTCGCGGCGCATGTCGAACTGATACCCAAGGAAGAGGAAAGCCGTTTCCGGACCGAAGAGGACTTGAGCCGCGTTTTCGAGGGAAACCGGGTGATCGCGGCCAAAATCGCCGGGGGCGCCGGCCGTGCCTATACCGATTTCCGCATCCATGCGGACGGCTACAGTCGCTTCCTGGTCGTCGACGAGTCGCTTTCGCCGGGGCAGGCGGGCCGGACCGTGCAGCGCCTGCTGGAGATCGAGACCTATCGGATGCTCGCGCTCATGGCGTTTCCGGAAGCGCGCAAGCTGATTCCGCAACTGCGCACCGCCGACCGTGACCTCCTGCATCTCACCGCGGGGCTGGCGCGGGGCGGCGGCGAGACCGACGAAGCAATCCAGGCCGAATTGACCGAACTGGCCGCGAAAGTCGAGAACCTGCTATCGGCGAGCTATTCGAGATTCGACGCCTCCCGTGCCTATCACGCGATCGTCAATACCCGGCTCGAGCAACTGCGCGAAGAACGCATCCCCGGCTTCCCGACCTTCACCGAATACCTGACGCGGCGTCTATCGCCCGCCATGCAGACCTGCAACGCGGTCGCTCACGGCCTGGAGCAGCTTTCCCGCCGCATCGCCAATGCCAACCAGTTGCTGACCACCCGCATCGACGTCAAGCTGGCCCAGCAGAACCAATCCCTGCTGCAGTCCATGAACCGCCGCGCCAAGCTGCAACTGCGCCTGCAGCAGACCGTCGAAGGGCTGTCGGCGGTCGCTATCACCTACTACGGCGTGTCGCTGGCCAACGAACTGTTCAAGGGCTTGAAAGCCGCCGGCCTCTATTTCGTGAACGTGGAATTCATGACCGGCCTCAGTGTGCCCTGGGTCGGCTACATGGTCTACCGCGGCCTGTGCCGCTTCAGGGAGACGATCGAGCAGGACGACTTACCGGAGCAGAAATGAGTGCTTGCGGGTGGGGTTTCACGGCCCCAGGACTTGATAAGGAAAGGAGGAAACGTTTTCGTGAATTCCAGAGATATTATGCGCTGGGTAGTCGGTGCGGCGATCGGCGTTCTGGTTTCCGGTTGCGTTGGCATGGAGCAGTACGAAATACGGTCCGACCGTTATGTCCGTTGTTACTGCGACGGCGGCCGGAAGTTCCGGGTGTGGTTTCAGCAGGACCGCGCCACGGCGGTCGTGGACCTGGGCGATAGATCGGTTTCGCTACCCAAGGTTACCGCGTCTGAAAGCGGAGACTATTACTCCGACGGTGTCACCGGCCTGTCGGTCAAGGACGATATCTCCGTGGTGGAGGAAAACGGGACCGTGACTTACAGTGCTTGCCTTTCCGGGTAAGCGCAGCGCTCCAACGGCATGTTCCGCCGTCGGGATCAAAGTTTCAGGCGCTTGAAGACTCCCTCCGGGATGTGTTTGATCGCCAGCATGACGAACGCCCAGAACCCCGGCAGGTAAACCGAATCGCTGCCCTTGTCGATGGCCCTTTCGATGCCTGCTGCGATCTGGTCTGGCTGCGCCCACAGCATGCCCTTGTCGAAGGCCGCGGTCATCGGCGTGTCGACGAAACCGGGTTTGATGGTGAGGACGTGTACGCCGCTGCGGAACAGCCGGTTGCGCAGCCCCTGGCAGAACACCGTGACCATGGCCTTGGCCGCGCCGTACACGTAATTGCTCTGCCTGCCGCGGTCGCCCGCGGGCGAACTGATGACGGCCAGTGTTCCGCTCCCCTGGTTCTCCATCCGGTTGGCGAGATGGGTCAGCAGGGAAACCGTGCCGATGGCATTGACGTTGAGTTCCCGCAGCGCCGCCTCGAAACTTTGCTCGCAAGCCCGCTGGTCGGGCAGGGTGCCGTGGGCGATCAGGGCCACGTCGATGCCGCCGAGGGTCTCGTATGCCTGGTCGAGCAAGGCGGGATGGGTGGCGAAGTCTTCCGCCTGAAAGCATGCCCAGCCCACCGGCCCGGCGCCCCGGATGCGCAGGTCCTGGGCCAGCGCATCCAGCCTGTCCGGATCGCGGCCCAGCAGGTAGAGCCGGTCGCCGCGCCGGGCGAAGCGCCGTGCGGTGGCTTGGGCGATGGCGGAAGTGGCGCCGACGATCAATATTTTTTGCATGCTCAAAGTCCCAAACGTTCCGATTGCAACGAGCGGAACACTGCGTCCGCTCCGTATTTCCGGCGCACGTCCTGGAATTCCTCCCAACCCGGATAACCGGCGCGGAAGGTGGCTCCGCTCATGCGCGCGTCCTTGGTCAGGTACAAGCGCCCGCCGTGCTCCAGAACGACGCGGTCCAGTTCCTCGAGAAACGGCAACAGGCCCGGCTCCAACTTGAAATCCAGGGCCAGGGTGTAGCCTTCCATGGGAAAGGACAGAGGATTGTCGTTGGCCGGGCCGAAGGCCTTCAGCACCGCCAGGAACGAGCCTCTCCTGGAAGCCGCGATCCGCCGCAGGACCGCCGTGATGCCAGCCGCCCCCGACGCCTTCGGGATCACGAACTGGTACTGGGTGAAACCCGACTTGCCGTAAATCCGGTTCCAGTGGCCTATGCCGTCCAGCGGATAGAAGAACGGCTCGAAATGCACGATGCGCTCGCGCCGCGCCGTTCTCACCCGGTGGTAATACAGCGCATTGAACGCGGCCACGCTGTAGCGGTTCAAAACAAAGCCCGGTACATCGACGGGAACCGAAAGCGGCTTTTTTACGGTCCCCTGCAGGCGGCCGTCGTCGATGAAATCGCCGGTCATGAGGAGCGAGCGGCCCAGCCTCGGACCGGTGGCGAGGCAGTCGATCCAAGCGACCGAGTAGGGGGCGCCGGCATGCTCGGAAAACAGGGATAAGGCGTGATCGAGATTTTCGGCCTTGAAGGTGGTTTCCCGCAGATAGGCGCTCTCGATGGACTTGAGCCGGAGCGAGGCTTCCAGGATGAAACCGGTCAGACCCATGCCGCCGCAGGTGGCCCGGAACAGATCCGCATGCTGCGTCCTCGAGCACTCGACCACCCGGCCGTCGGCCAGCATGAGCGAAAAGCGCTCCACATGCCGGCTGAAACAGCCTTCGAGGTGATGGCTCTTGCCATGCACGTCACTGGCGATGGCCCCGCCGACGGTGATCAGCCGGGTACCGGGCGTTGCGTGCGGAAACCAGCCGCGCGGCACGAACACCTCGAGGATGTCCGCCAGCAGCACGCCGGCTTCGCACCGCAGCACCCCGGCTTCCGCATCGAATGCCAGGAACCGGTCCAGCCGGCGGCTGCTCAACACCTGCGGCGCCAGGGCGCTGTCCCCGTAGCTGCGCCCGTTGCCACGCGGGATGCCGCGGAATCGAGCGCGCGGAAACCGCGACCGAAGGTCCGGGATCGAGTAAGGCGCGAACACTTCGGCCTCGACGACGGGTTTCCGTCCCCATCCCGTCAGCCGCATTTAGCCCCCTGCCGGAACACGAAACGTTTGTCCATGTGGTATTTCATCCAATAGCCCAGGGCGAGGCCGATGACCCCGCCTGCGTAGCGCAGCGTCCTGGTTTGGAACAGGTAATCGAACCCAAACTCGAATCCCCAGAAAACCCCGGTCGTCACCAGCCCCATCAGCGTATACAAGGCAAAGGTGCGGCTGTCGTGCCCCAGTCCCTTCACCTTGAAACGGAAGATGTATTTCTTGTCGAGCACGTATTTGACCACCAATCCGACCGCCGTACCCACCCATACGGAGGCCGTCACACTATGAATACCCAGACCCGCAAAGCAGTGAAGCTGGCCCGGATCGCAGAAGAGCCGATAGAGCCGTTCGGCGGCATCCTGGCTGCCGATATTGGCCGCGGTGGCGATGAGCGCGAAAAGTGAATACCATAGCGCCGTCTTCATACCCTTCATCCAATTTCCTATTCCTGTATATGCCAGTTACTCGAAGCGCAGTATGCAACCGAAACCATAAAGCTTTTGACCCCCTCTCCCTCTGGGAGAGGGTTGGGGTGAGGGAGGGTTCTTCAGGTGTCCGTCAAGGGGAAGGGCTGTGACGACCTCCAATTCTGCCACGGTGTGCAACACGGGTAAATCCAGTCTCGTCGGGCTGCTCATGCTGCTGCGGTCCCGCCAGTGGGTCAAGAACGCCTTCGTTCTGGCCCCCCTGATATTTTCCGGCGAGTTTCTAAACCCGTCCGCCATCGGTCAGTCGCTGCTCGCTGCATTGCTGTTCAGCCTCGCCGCTTCGGCCACCTATATCGTCAATGACCTCCACGACATCGAGCGTGACCGCCGGCATCCCACCAAATCCAGGACCCGCCCCCTGGCCGCGGGCATCGTTTCGCCGCCTCAGGCGGGGCTGCTGCTCGCCGGTCTCTACAGTACGCTGATCTGGGCGTATTTCGTGGCGCCAGGCGTGGTGCAGGTCATCGCGGCGTATCTCGCGCTGAATCTTCTTTACACGCTCGTGCTCAAGCATCAGCCGGTGATCGACATTTTCACGATTGCCATCGGCTTTGTGCTGCGCGTCTATGCCGGCGCCCAGGCCCTCGCCGTTCCGGTTTCCCCCTGGATGTTCGTCACGACCCTGTGTCTGGCCCTCTATCTCGCTGCCGTCAAACGGAGGCAGGAGCTCGCCTTCAGCGGCACGGAAGGGCGCAGAGTGCTTGAGCGCTATAGCGTGGCGCTGGTGGACCGTTACGCCGAAATGGCGGCGACCGGCGCACTCGTGTTCTACAGTTTGTTCGTGATATCGGCCAAGCCCGGGATGGTGGTCACCATACCTTTCGTGCTGTTCGGGTTGTTCCGCTACTGGTATGTGATCGAAGTGCTGGACGGAGGAGAGTCCCCCACGGACGCCCTGCTCAGCGACTGGCAGCTCGCTCTGACGGTGGTGCTCTGGATCGGCGCTTGTATCTGGGCGCTTTGGCCGACAATTGTATGATTCTATGGACGTCGCCTACGCTATCACCCCTTTTCTGGCTTGGCTCACCGCCGGAACCTTGAAATTCATCATCAACAGTTGCCGCGCCCGCCGTCTGGCATTCAGTCAGATCGGTTACGGCGGCCTGCCCAGCAATCACAGCGCCATAGTCAGCAGCACGGCCGCGCTCATAGCTTTTCGAGAAGGTATGAGCCATCCAGCCTTTGGGGCCGCAGTCACTATCGCTTTCGTCGTAATCATGGATGCCAACAATTTGCGTCGCCAAGTCGGCAAACATGCAACGGTAATTAACCGTCTCGTGGGATTTGATAAAGACACCGACTTGCTGCGAGAGCGGATGGGACATACGACATTTGAGATCATTACAGGGATTTTGGTTGGAATAATGGTCGCCTGGGCAAGCTTCTATCTGTAAATTGCATCAAGAACTCAATGGAGTTGTTTCGTAACCGTTCACACCCCCACTTTTTTGCTGGGATCGCGGCTATCTTGGCCGCTTTATCAGCAAGTGGGACGCCCGCATTCCCAGGGGAATAAACGATTACCCAGGGGACTCGGAGCCGCAGTGGGCGGCGATTAGCTCCATTGCCAGCAAGATCGGCTGCACTGAAGAGACATTGCGGAGGTGGGTGCGCCAAGCTGAACGGGATCGGGGCGAACGGGAGGATCTCTCCACAATTCGTTCGGTATTGCGCTTTAGTTTAGAGCCCGCCGAGCCTTTATGATCAGTTGCCTTTAATTTGGAAACAGCTCTATTTTTTTAGGGGGGGATACTACTTTCCCGATCCCCTTTTCGGCAGCGTCTGGAAATATCATCCATATAAATATATCAGTACGGAATATGATATTATGACTAGTCTTGAATATATCAGTCAATGTTACAGGAATTATCGTTCATCAAGAATCGATGACAACATATCTCCCAACGATGCTATGTTTAATGAATGGTACTTTAGTGTGGGGGAGAGTGCAATAGATAATATTGCACTTGCTGCGCTGGCGTCTCGGCTTTCATGTGTAGAACGGGTTCTCGACTTACCTTGCGGCCACGGTCGAGTCTTGAGGCACATCACAAAATTTTTCCCTGAAGCCACGATATATGCTTGTGACCTTGATGTGGATGGTGTTAGGTTTTGCGAAAAAACTTTTGGAGCAATGCCTATTCCATCATTGCCGAAACTTGAAAACGTGGTTTTCCCTTGTACATTTGATGTGATATGGGTTGGATCGTTATTTACCCATATGCGACGAGAGACTATTAAGCGCTCGCTACTTTATTTAAGTCGATATTTGTCGCCGTGTGGAATTATCGTAGCGACGATCCATGGTCGCTGGGTAGAGCATGCTTATGAAATATGTCGCTATATAGGAGAGGACAGGTGGAAAAAAATAATGGATGAATATCGGTCAGGCGGATATGGATACTGTGACTACATAAAAGAAGAGTCGCATGCTTATATTGAGCACAGCTATGGGGTATCAATTATAAGGCATGCACATCAGCCACGGTGACGTCGTAGACTGCTTCCATGCCATCGTTTCGCAGTGACTGCACGGTGGCGATGAAATGTTCCGTATTCGGCTGGCGTGGGTAGCGCTGCATCAAGGCGGTCAGCCGATCCATCTTGTCACTGTCTGCGAATCCGATCAGTTCGGAATAACGCACGATGTTCTCGCCGCTGATGATGAGTTCGTGCCGCGCCTGGCTGGCATATTCGTTCGCAGCGCCTTTGCCGTCCGGCAGCGCCTTCATCCCGCCGGGACGGCGATTCCGATGGATCGTGGAAGCGATGCCGAGGCGCAGCAGCATGCGTTGCACGGTCTGCAGGTTGCCGAGATCGGTCTGTGTCAAACGGATGCTGATACCTTTTTGTTGCGAGCCCTGCACCGAGCCGGCGGCATCGAACAGGCCGCGCAGCATGCCGCGATAGAAGGCGGACGATGTGGTTTCCATCGCGGCGGTGCAGCGCTTGTTGCCGGGTGTCAGCCCCAGTTCCAGCGCCAGCGTCCGCAGGGCGCCGGTCGCCATGCGGTATTCACTGCGTCCCTCTATGGTCGATTGCCAGCCGTTGAAGTCGGCATGGTGGGGCCGTGTGCATGCGGCTAGTTCCGCTGCGCGCATGACATCGGCGGCGGCGGGGACGCTCCGGCCGCCATTGGCGACCTTCGATGCGGTCGCGTCCCGGATGCTCAAAACGGCTTTGTCCTGTGTGAGCGTGCCGCCGCCGAGCAGCAATCCGATCCGGTAGCCTTCCGCTTCGGTGTGCGCGCCATCCCAAGTGGATAGAGCGCGATGGTCGTGCAGCACGATTTGGTCATGGGGGCGGAGTTCTCCGGCCTTCACCCATTCCGTTTCGCGCACATAGCGAGTCATCTTCGCGATTCGCAGCACGGGGTGGTTGGCGGTCAGGCGGAGGCTATGCCCTTCAGCAGTACTCAAGCGCAGTACCGGTTTTTTGCCCGTGCAGAAGAAGCCCCGCGATTCGGTCGGATAGCATTGACCGTCGACGACAGCCTCGAAAGGCTGATCGATGAGGTCGCGCACCTGCCGCGCACCGTTGGCGGTCATCACCCAGGTGTCGGCCGTGACGCAAGGATTGGTGGCTTCGATGCGTTCGCAATAGCTCAGGTTGTTTTCCCGGTTCATCCGGTCGATGAACAGCACGCCGGGTTCGGCATGGTCGTAGGTGGAGCGCATGATGAGGTCCCACAGCTCCCGCGCCGGAACGCTGCGGTAGACCCACAGCCCGTCTTGGCGCAGGTGGGCGCCCTCGCACTGCTGTTCGGGGGAGGGCTCGGCGCGGTGCGTCAGCTCCCACGAGCCATTGGTTTCCACGGCCTGCATGAAGTCATCGCTCAGCGCGACCGAGAGGTTGAAGTTGGTCAGCTCACCCGGCCGGTCCTTGGCCCGGACGAACTCGAAGATGTCCGGGTGCTCGCAGCGCAGTATTCCCATCTGCGCGCCGCGGCGGGAGCCGGCGGATTCCACCGTTTCGCAGGAGCGGTCGAAAACACGCATGTAGGACACCGGCCCGGAGGCCCGCGATTCGGTGGTGTGGACACGCGCTCCTTTGGGCCGGATGGCCGAGAAGTCGTAGCCTACGCCGCCGCCGCGCCGCATGGTTTCGGCGGCTTCCGCCAGGGCGGTGTAGATGCCCGGTTTGCCGTCGACTGGTTCCGACACCGAGTCGCCTACCGGCTGGACGAAGCAGTTGATGAGGGTGGCCTGCATGCCGGTACCGGCGGCGGACATGATCCGGCCGGCGGGGATGAAGCCCGAGCGGAGCGCGGACAGGAACCTGGGGCGCCATTCGTCTGGCACTCTTTCCGGGGCGGCGAGGGCATGTGCCACCCGCGCAAAAATCTCTTCGGCGCAGCATTCGCCATGTTTGGCGTATTTCTCTCGCAAGACTTCCAGGGAAATGGGTTGCGGATCCACGAAAAAACTCCGGATGGCGGCGGATATGCTGGCATGGTAAGCGGGCCGCTCCGGCGCGGCAATGCGGGCAGGCCGCGATCAGGAAACAGAACGAATCATCAGTGGAGCGCGACAAGTCCGAAAGAATGGTGCACCATATCGGTGCATTTGGTTACGCATTGCGTGCACGTTCTGAGGCTCAACCTTATGCCGGACGCGGAAATTCGCGAAAAAGCCGGCCCCGGCGAACGCTTAGGCATGGCGCATTACTTGCTGCGGGTCCTGACATGACGGCATCGGACACACCTTCTTTCTTCCGGCGCATCCTCGACAACCTCGGAGATGGCGTACTGTTGTTCGACAATACGCTGACCTTGACTTACATCAACATGCCCGGCGAGATGCTGCTGGCCGTCAGCGCCCGTCAGGTCCTGGGCGTCCGCGCACGTCTGGTGCTGCCGTGCAGCGAACAGCCGGTGGAGCCGGATATGAGGCATGCCTTGGACACCGGTATTTCCCTGACCAAGCGCAACGTCACCCTCGTCCATCCTCTGCATGTGATTACGGTGAACCTGCACATCTCGCCGATCACCGAGGACGAGGCCAGCGGGGTGCTGGTTCAGGTTCAGCAGGTGGACAGGCACTTGCGGATTTCCATGGAGGAGCAGTTGCTGGCGCAGCAGAATGCGGCCAAGTCGCTGCTCAAGGGGCTGGCACATGAGATCAAGAATCCGCTCGGGGGGCTGCGCGGCGCGGCGCAGCTCCTGGAGCGGGAGCTGCACGACGAGTTGCGTGAATATACCCAGATCATCATCGAGGAGTCCGATCGCCTGCAGTCCCTGCTGGACCGGATGCTCGGGCCGAACAAACTGCCCCAGAAAGCCTGGCTCAACATCCACCGGGTGCTGGACCGGGTAACCCAGCTGGTGCAGGTGGAGGTACCCGCCGGTGTCCGGATCGTGCGTGACTACGATCCGAGCATCCCGGAAATCTTCGGGGACGCCGATCAGCTGATCCAGGCCATTCTCAACATCGTGCGCAATGCCGCCCAGGCGTTGGGCATGCACGGCCGGATCATCATCCGCAGCCGTATCGACCGGCAGGTGACGATCGGTGAGCGGCGCCATCGCATGGCGGTGAAAATCGACATCATCGACGACGGTCCCGGCATCAAGCCGGAACTCTTGAACCATATTTTCTACCCGATGGTCACCGGGCGGGCCGAGGGCACCGGCCTGGGGCTATCGATCGCGCAGGGCCTGATCAACCAGCACGGCGGCCTGATCGAGTGCAGCAGTGTGCCCGGCAACACCGTTTTTTCCATATTTCTGCCTTTGGAGGAGGACCATGAAGCGAACGTTCCAGGTTTGGGTAGTCGATGACGACCGGTCGATCCGCTGGGTCTTGGAAAAAGCGCTGCAGAAGGCGTCTATCCAGACCCGCGCCTTCTCGACCGCCAACAGCATGATGGAAGCGCTGAACCGGGACCGGCCGGATGCGGTGCTGACCGATATCCGCATGCCGGGGCTGGATGGCATCGAGCTGCTGAAGCAGTTGCAGACCAGATTTCCCGATCTGCCGGTCGTGATCATGACCGCGCATTCCGATCTGGAGAGCGCGGTGTCCGCCTTCAGCGGCGGTGCATTCGAGTACCTGCCGAAACCGTTCGACGTGGACGAGGCAGTGGATCTGGTCGCACGGGCCTGCAGCCACAGTCAGCGGACGGCGACCGCGGAGGCGGACGACAAGGGGGGCCTGCCGGAGAAGACTCCGGAGATCATCGGCGAGGCGCCGGCGATGCAGGAGGTGTTCCGCGCCATCGCCCGGCTTGCGCGTTCGAACATCACGGTGCTGATCAACGGTGAGTCGGGGACCGGCAAAGAGCTGGTCGCCCGTGCCCTGCATCGCCACAGTCCGCGCGCGGACAAGCCGTTCATCGCACTCAACATGGCCGCCATACCGCGGGATCTGCTGGAGTCCGAATTGTTCGGCCACGAACGCGGCGCTTTTACCGGTGCGCAGGCCCGCCGGGCCGGGCGGTTCGAGCAGGCCGACGGCGGCACGCTGTTCCTGGACGAGATCGGCGACATGCCGGCGGAATTGCAGACCCGTCTGCTGCGCGTGCTGGCCGAGGGCGAGTTTTTTCCGGTCGGCGCCCATGCCCCGGTCAAGGTGGACGTCCGGATCATCGCCGCGACGCACCAGAACCTGGAGCAACTGGTGGCGGAGGGGCGCTTCCGAGAGGATTTGTTCCACCGGCTCAATGTCATCCGCATCCACATCCCCCCGCTCAGGGAGCGGCGCCAGGACATCACCCTGCTGCTCCGGCATTTCCTGAAGGAGGCCAGCCTGGAACTCAACGTCGAGACCAAGACGCTGTTGCCCGAAGTCGAGACCTACCTGTGCCGGCTGGACTGGCCGGGCAATGTCCGGCAGTTGGAGAACACCTGCCGCTGGATCACGGTCATGGCGGCCGGCAAGGACGTACACCTGGACGACCTGCCGCCGGAGCTGCTCAAGGCCCGGCCGGAGCCGGTCGCGGTTTCGAGCGACTGGCAGGACAGCTTCACCCAATGGATCGATGCCCGTCTGCGGCGCGGTGACCGCAACGTGGCCAAGGAGGCCATCGATTCGGCCGAAGGCATTCTCATCAGCACCGCCCTGCAGTTCACCCGGGGCCGCCGCCAGGAGGCAGCCAAGCTGCTGGGTTACGGGAGGAATACCCTGACCCGTAAAATAAGCGAGTTGAATCTCGACGTTTGAATGGCTGTAACCCGCTTCCCTCAAACTGTCGGCAACATCCATCGGACTTTTCCGTCCCGTGCGGCGGGGAAGATCCGCATCCCATTCTCACACGGGAGGTGACCGCTCATGCTCACACGCAAGTTCAAGACCAGTAACCCGACCGAACTCCTGACCGAAATGCCCGGTCTGGGAATGAAGGCCAAGCACCTCTGCGCCGACATCCGCCGGCATTTCAACTGCACTTTGGGACGGGGACGGGACTGCCGTTCGGTTCACTACGCTTACTCGGCATTGGCGCTGACGGTGCGCGACCGCCTGATGGAGCGCTGGAGGAACACCGAATATGCCTACCATCAGGCGGATTGCCGTCGGACCTATTACCTGTCGCTGGAATTCCTGCTCGGTCGCGCCTTGAGCAACGCGATGCTGAACCTGGGGCTCGAGGAGCCGATCCATCAGGCCCTCAACGAGTTGGGGCTGGACCTGGAAGAGCTGGCGGATTCGGAGTTCGATGCCGGTCTGGGCAATGGCGGTCTGGGGCGGCTGGCGGCCTGCTTCATCGACAGTTGCGCCACGTTGCAGCTTCCGGTGATGGGCTACGGCATCCGTTACGAATACGGTATGTTCCGGCAGATGATCGTCAACGGCTACCAGGTCGAGGAGCCGGACCACTGGCTGCGGAACGGTCACGTATGGGAGCAGGAGCGGCCGGAGCTGACGGTGCGGGTCAAGTTCGGCGGCCGCACCGAATTTTCCAACGATGCGTCGCGGCCGGGGCAGGTGGTCTGGCTCGACACCGACGACGTGCTGGCCGTGCCCTTCGACATTCCGGTGCCGGGGTATCGGAACGGCACGGTCAATACCCTGAGGCTTTGGAAATCCGCCGCCACCGACGAATTCAAGCTGGGCGAGTTCAACGCGGGCGACTATGCCGAATCCGTCCGTGCCAAGAACCTGGCGGAAAACATCTCGATGGTGCTGTATCCGAACGACGCCAGCGAGAACGGCAAGGAGCTGCGGCTGCGCCAGCAGTATTTCCTGGCCTCGGCCAGCCTTCAGGACGTCCTGCGCCGGTGGGTGGCGGATCACGGCGAGGATTTCTCGGCGTTCGCCGCGAAAAACTGCTTCCAGCTCAACGACACCCATCCGACCATCGCGGTGGCCGAGCTGATGCGCCTCTTCATCGACGAGCACGGCCTGAACTGGAACGAGGCCTGGGCCATCACCAACCGCACCATGGCTTACACCAACCATACGCTGCTGCCCGAGGCGCTGGAAAAATGGCCGGTGCGGCTTTTCCGGCAGATGCTGCCCCGCTTGCTGGAGATCATTTTCGAGATCAATGCGCGCTTCCTGGGCGAGGTCGCAGCGCGCTGGCCCGGCGATATCGACCGGCTCGCGCGGATGTCGCTGATCGAAGAGGGACACGAACAGCAGGTGCGGATGGCTTATCTCGCCATCGTCGGGAGCTTTTCGATCAACGGCGTCGCGGCCCTGCATTCCGATCTGCTGAAGCATGGTCTGTTCAAGGATTTCCACGAGCTGTGGCCGGAGCGTTTCAACAACAAGACCAACGGCATCACCCCCCGGCGCTGGCTGGCCGCCTGCAATCCGGAACTGGCCGGCCTCATCAGCGAGGCCATCGGCGACAAGTGGATCGCCGATCTGACCCGTCTGGCCGATCTGCGTCCGTTCGCCGAGGATGCGGCGTTCCGGCAGCGGTGGATGGCGATCAAGCGGCGTAACAAGGAGCGGCTGCTCGACTTCAAGAACCGCGAGCTGGGGTTGAATCTGGTGAATCCCGATCTGATGTTCGACGTCCAGGTCAAGCGTATCCACGAATACAAGCGCCAGTTGCTCAACGTGCTGCACGTGATCCATCTGTTCGACCGCATCAAGCGGGGCGATCTCCAGGACTGGACGCCCCGCTGTGTCCTGTTCGGAGGCAAAGCGGCCCCGGGCTACGTGATGGCGAAGCGCATCATCAAGCTCATCAACAACGTCGCCGGAACGATCAACGGCGATCCCGAAATGAACGATCGCCTGTGTGTGTTGTTCCTGCCGAACTATCGGGTCACCGCCATGGAGGTAATCTGTCCGGGCACCGATCTGTCGGAGCAGATTTCCACGGCGGGCAAGGAGGCTTCGGGCACCGGCAACATGAAGTTCATGATGAACGGCGCCCTGACCATCGGAACGCTGGACGGCGCCAACATCGAGATTCGGGAGGAAGTAGGCGAGGAAAATTTCTTCCTGTTCGGCTTGACCGCCGAGGAGGTCGAACGCCGCCGCAGCAACTACGACCCCGGCGCCATCATCGAGACGAACGAAGAGCTGAAACGGGTCATGGGACTCTTGGAGAGTGGCTTTTTCAGCCGTTTCGAGCCCGGCATTTTCGACCCCATCATCGAATCGATCCGCAGTCCTCACGATCCCTGGATGACGGCGGCCGATTTCCCCGGCTACGTCGAGGCGCAGAAGGCGGCTGCGGCCGCGTTCAGTGACAAGGAGCGCTGGGCGCGGATGAGCATCCTGAACACCGCCGCCAGCGGCAAGTTCTCCACCGACCGCACCATCGCCGAATACAACCGTGAGATCTGGAAGCTGACACCGATACCGGCTTTGCCGGTGAAATAAGGGGTGATGTTCCACATCGTGCTGTACGAGCCGGAGATTCCGCCGAACACCGGCAATGTCATCCGGCTCTGTGCCAACACCGGCGCCCGCCTGCACCTCATCGAGCCGCTGGGGTTCGAAATGGACGATGCGCGTCTGCGCCGGGCGGGTCTGGATTACCGCGAATGGGCCGAGGTGGCCCGGCATCGCGACTGGGAGGGTTTCGTGGCGGCAGTCGCACCGGAGCGGATATTCGCACTGACGACCCAGGGCGAGGTCGGCCATGCCGACGTGACTTACCGGCCTGGTGATGCTTTCCTATTCGGTCCAGAGTCGCGCGGGTTGCCGGCGGCGATGCTCGCCCGGTTCGAGGCGGGCCGGCGGATCCGGCTGCCGATGCGGCCGGGCTCGCGTAGCCTGAACCTGTCCAATGCCGTCGCGGTGGTGTGTTTCGAGGCCTGGCGTCAATGCGGCTTCGCGGGCGCGGCGTCCGCCTCGGAGCGTTAGCAGCCCCATTCCGGCTTGGGTTCCCGCAGCAACAGATTGCGCACCGCTTCCTCCGGTGGCAAGCCTTCGTAGAGCACGCGGTAGGTCTGGGCGGTGATCGGCATGTCCACGCCCTTCCTGCCGGCGAGTTCGTGGATCAGCCGGGCCGCCAGGATGCCTTCGATCTCCTGGCCGATTTCGGCATGGATTTCCTCCCGTGGCCGGCCTTTGCCCACCCCCAGGCCGAAGCGGCGGTTGCGGCTCTGGTTGTCGGTCGCGGTGAGCACCAGATCGCCGACGCCGGCCAGGCCCATGAGCGTTTCGGTCCTGGCGCCCAGGGCGAGACTCAGCCGCATCATCTCGGCCAGTCCCCGGGTGATGAGGGCAGCCCGGGCGTTGGCGCCGAACCCCAAGCCGTCGGAGATGCCGGCGGCGATCGCCAGCACGTTCTTGCAGGCGCCTCCCAACTGGGCGCCGATGAGGTCGTCGGTGGTGTAGGCGCGGAAATAGGCGTTGTGCAGCCAGGAAACGATCTTGGCGCCGAAGGCTTCGCTACTGGCGCCGACGGTGATGGCGCTGGGCAGTTCTGCGACCACTTCGGCGGCGAAGGTCGGTCCCGACAGCACCGCGAGCTCACGTTCCGGACCGAGAATCTCGCGGGCGGTTTCGTGCAGCAGACAGCCGCGGGTGCGGTCCAGCCCCTTGGTGGCCCACATGAGACCGGCTTCCGGTTGCAGATGCGGGGTGCAGAGCTCGAGTGTAGCGCGGAAGGCATGGCTGGGAACGGCGACGAGCACGGCATCGCCGGCCGCGGCGACCGCTTCGGCCAGGTCCGCTGTCACTGCCAGGGTTTCGGGGAATGCGGCATGGGGCAGGTAGCGCGCGTTTCGGCGTTCTGCCGCCATGGTTTGGGCGTGTTCCCGGCGGTGGCTCCACAACAGAGTGGGCACGCCGTTCCTGGCGATGAGCAGGGCCAGCGCCGTCCCCCAGGAGCCGGCGCCGAGAACACTGATGCGGGGTGTCATGGGCGCAACCACCGGCTTCAGTGCGGCGTGGCCTGCTGGGCCTGCTGCTGGGCCATCTGAACCTGCTGCATGTACAGCGCGTCGAAATTGATCGGCGCCAGCAGCATCGGCGGGAAGCCGCCTTTGTTCACGAGGTCCGAGACCGCCTCGCGGGCATAGGGGAACAGGATGTTGGGGCAATAGCTGCCGAGCAACGGTCCCATTTCCTGTTCGGGAAAACCGCTGATCGTGAAAATGCCGGCCTGGCAGATTTCGACCAGATAGGCGGTCTTGTCTTCCAGCTTCACGGTGATCGTGACCGAGAGGCTGACTTCGAACAGTCCTTCCTGGAGCTGCTGGACCTTGGAGCCGATATTGAATTCGACTTTCGGTTCCCACTTCAGAGTAAAGACGGCTGGCGAGTTGGGGGTCTCGAAGGAGACGTCCTTGATGTAGAGTTTCTGGATGGCGAACTGTCTTTCGGGCTGCTGGTTTTCTTCGCTCATGATTTTGCCAATGGCCGAGTGGTGAATGAAACAGGTGTCAGGATTTCTTGCGTTTCCTGGTCACGGGGTAATGGGCGTCTCCCCATGCCAGCATGCCGCCGCGCATCTCGTAGATCCGGCTGAAGCCTTGCTTCGTCAGGGTTTTGCATGCGGAGGGCGAACGGGTGCCCTGCTGGCAGGTGACGATGACCGGCTTGTCCTTGTATTGGGCGAGTTCTGAGGCGCGTTCTTCGAGCTTTCCCAAGGGGATGTGGTAGGCGCCTTCGATGTGGCCTTCGGTGAATTCCGCCGGCTCGCGGACATCGACCACCAGCGCGTCTTCCGTATTCATGAGCTGGACGGCACCGGCCGGTGTCAGCACCTTGTGCTTGCGGAACAGCGATTCCAGGAGGTCTTGTATCAGCAGGACGGTGACGACGAGCAGCGCGCCGGCCATCATCCAGTGATTGCCGAGAAATTCGAGCAACCGGGTCATTTCTTCCTCACTTTTCCGAAAATTGGGATTTTGGGATCTGGGTCCGGCAGCTGCCGGTTGTTCTGGCGTTTTTTAGTGTTTGCAGAATACTTCCTTGATCATGCGTACGAGCTGCAGCATCCTTTCGTCTTCCACGAAGTAATAGACTTTGTTGGCGTCTCGGTGGGAATTCAGGATGCCCTTGTCTCGCAATATGGCGAGGTGTTGAGAGACATTGCTCTGGGTCGTGCCGACCTGTTCCACCAGGTCCTGGACGCTGATGCGCCCTGTGCTCAAGGTGCAGAGAATCTTGAGCCGCAAGGGATGCGCCATGGCCTTCAGGCTGTGGGCGGCGAGGCGGATCTCCGATTCGTCGGTGATGAGGTCAGTTTGCATGTTATTCGCACCCGAGTGGCATGGTATCGCGGCCATCTTGCATAGGGGCAGGCACGACGCCACCTCAAAAATTGGTTAGACTAATGTTTTTAGTTTCGTGCGCATCCCGCATTCTATCAGGCTATCGGGCCCGACTTCGTCCGCGGCGGTCGTTGAATCGGAAAATTATACGTTGAACCGGCGCCGCCGTGTGCCTGTCTGTGATCTTTCGACGTGAAAGCCGCCTTGCGATGCTCTCGCTTTCTCTCTTCCGCCGTTGCCGGGGGGCTCGGGAGCAACCGACCGGGTCTGTCCAGGACACAGCCGCCGGTGAAGGTGCTGGTCTTCGCTGGCCTCCTGATGTCCTTGGCATCCGGTCCGGCGATTCCCGTGGATGATGGCGACGTCGCCGGGCGGCTGAAGGCGATCCGCGACCGGATCGCGTCCGCGGAGAAAGACCTGGAAACGATCGAAGCCCGTCAGGGCAGCGTGTCCGCCGAGTTGCGGCGGGTCGAGGAGCGGTATGGCGATCTGGTGCACACACTCCGGCTGCTGGAAGACAAAACGGCCGTTCAGGCCAGGCGTGCGGCGGAGTCCAACCGTCGTCTCGCCGAGCTGCAGCAGGCGGTGCTCAAGCAGCACAAGGCGCTGGCTTCGCTGGCGCGGTCCGCCTATGCGCTGGGCGGCCGGCAATGGCTCAAGCTGGTGCTGAACATTGATGAGCCGGGGCGATTGGCCCGCATGATGGCGTACCACGGTTACCTGAACCGGGATCATTACGCCCGTCTCGAGGCGCTGCAAAAGGACGTCGCCCAGGTCCGGGCGCTGCAGGATGAGGCATCGGCCGACGCCGGCCGTCTCGAGGCCCTGCGGGAACGCATCGAACACGAAAAGGTCGAACTGGATGAAACCCGCCGGCAGCGGCTGGAGGTGCTGGCCCGGCTCCGCGAGGAGCACCAGGGAAAGGATGCCGAACTGATCCGGCTCAAGGAAAGCGAGCATCGGCTGGAAGCTCTGGTATCCTCCCTGCGCGAAATCGTCACGGAGTTCACCGCTTCGCTCGCGGCGCCAAGGTCGTTCGCGCGGCGCAAGGGCCAGCTGAGCTGGCCGGCGACGGGCGAGCGGGTGGCGCAGTTCGGCGGCCAGCGGATGTCGGGGCGCTGGGATGGAGTGGTGATCAGGGCGCCGGAAGGTGCGCCGGTCAAGGCGGTGTCGGAAGGGCGGGTGGTCTTTTCCGATTGGCTTCGCGGGTATGGTTTGCTTACCATCGTCGATCATGGCGATGGCTATATGAGCTTGTACGCATTCAATCAGAGTGTCTACAAGAACGTCGGCGACTGGGTGGAGTCCGGAGAGGTCATCGCCAGCGTCGGTTCCAGCGGCGGACAAACGGAGCCGGGCCTGTATTTCGGCATTCGGGAGAATGGCCAGCCCATTGATCCGTCGCAGTGGTGCAAGGATTGAATGACGCCAGGAACGGGGTTTGTAGCGGAATTTGTTGCGGTATCTTTTTGAATAGGGTGAAAGTGACGGGCATGCGTGCGCTCAAGATTGGTTTGTTGGTCGGTGTGGTGTCGGCGGCGAGTTGGGCGGAGGAAAAATCCACGCCCGCGGGGGCGGTCAATATCCCGTTCGAGGGGTTGAAGACATTTTCCGAGGTTTACGGCCGCATCCAGCAGGACTACGTCGAGCCGGTACCGGACGACAAGCTTCTGGAGGACGCCATCCGGGGGATGCTGTCGGGACTCGATCCGCACTCCACCTACCTGGACCAGGAGCAGTACAACGAATTGAAGGTCGGGACTACCGGCCAGTTCGGCGGGCTTGGCATCGAGGTCGGGATGGAGAACGGCTTCGTCAAGGTGATCGCACCGATCGACGACACGCCGGCGTTCCATGCAGGCATCAAGGCGGGCGACCTGATCATCCGCCTCGACGACAAGCCGGTGAAAGGCATGTCCCTCAACGATGCGGTCAAGATGATGCGGGGTGAACCGGGCAGCCCGATCGTACTGACCGTGGTCCGTGAAGGTGTGGAGCAGCCGCTCAAGATCACCATCGTCCGCGATATCATCAAGATCAAGAGTGTCAAAAGCAGGATACTGGAAGATGGCTATGGTTATCTGCGCATCACCAGCTTCCAGTCCAAGACCGGGGACAACGTGATCGAGGCTATCGACGAGATGAAGAAGAAGGGCCCGCTGAAAGGACTCGTCCTCGACCTGCGCAACAATCCGGGTGGGGTGCTGAATGCCGCGGTAGCAGTCAGCGATGCCTTCCTCGAAAGCGGCCTGATCGTCTACACCGATGGCCGGGTAGAGGATGCCAAGATGCGCTTCTCCGCGACCCCGAATGATGTCATCGGCGGTGCCCCCATCGTGGTACTGATCAATGGCGGTTCGGCCTCGGCCTCGGAGATCGTGGCGGGCGCGCTGCAGGACCACAAACGGGCGGTCATCATGGGTGAGAAGACCTTCGGCAAGGGCTCGGTCCAGACCATCCTCCCGACCAGCAACGGCGGCGCCGTCAAGCTGACTACGGCGCGCTACTACACGCCGTCGGGGCGTTCGATCCAGGCCGAAGGCATCACCCCGGACGTGCCGATCTCCCGGGTCAAGCTGGAAATGGCGGCGAAGTCGGAGTTCGCCCCCATCAAGGAGGCCGATCTCACCGGTCATCTCAGCAACGACAAGGCCAAGAAAGGCGGGGATGCGAAGGACAAGGAGTCGGAGAAGGTCGACGAGGCGCTCGCCCTGCAGGACTATCCGCTGAACGAAGCGCTCAACCTGCTCAAGGGCATCAACATCGTGCATAAGAACGGCGTCAAGAACTGATCACGACGGCGTTTCCCAACAAAGGCGCGCGATGCTTCCGTTGAAATCGGCCGGCTAGCGCGCCATAACGCAGATAGGCCAAATCAAAATAGGAGATGCGTCATGACAATCAGCCGCAATGAGCCGTGGAGTTTGTTGAATCAACTGCAGCGGGAACTGGAGCGTTCCTTCGAAGGACGCCAGGGTCCGGATTCCGCAGCGACGGCTGAATGGACGCCGGCCGTCGACATCAAGGAGGAAGCCGACCGTTACGTCCTTCTCGCCGATCTCCCGGGCGTCAGCCCGGACAACATCGACGTCTCGATGGAGCAGGGCGTTTTGACGCTGCGCGGTGAACGGAATACCGAGGCCCGTACGGAGCGTTCCGGCTACAAGCGTATCGAGCGGGTCTACGGCAGCTTCTACCGCCGGTTTTCGCTGCCGGATACCGCCGACGCCGATGGCATATCCGCGCGCTACAACAACGGGGTGCTGGAGATCGTGATTCCCAAGAAAGCGGCGATTCAGCCGCGACGAATCGTCGTCAGCGCCGACTGACACCAGGCGCCGGGTGAAAAAAGGGAGCTTTGCTCCCTTTTTTCATGCCCGCTATACCGTGACCAAAAGCCGCACGGCATCGAGTCGCAGCTGTGCGGCTTGCAGGTATTCGTGCATCTCGACGGCATCGTCCTTGAGTCTGTCCAGCTCTTCCTGGCGGACGCTGGGGTTGACGCTTCGCAGCGCAGCCAGCCGTTTGAGTTCGCTCTCCATTTCATTGAGCATGCGCTGGCTGCTGTCGGCCACGATTCGAGGCAGCTGAGCCCCTGCCCGGGTGTCGGCCATGGCCAGCAGCTTTTCCAGATTCGGTTTCTGGCTCCGCACGAACGCCCGCACCTTTTCGGGTTCGAAGGACTGGGGGCGCTCGTAGAATTCCGCTGCCGCCAGCCGGCCGAGGTCCTGTCCGCGGTGGTCGAGCAGCGTGCGCATCCTTGTCGTCGGAAGGAACCGGAAGAGTTGCAGCCGGCGCGGAGCCGCACATTCGATCCGGTGGAAGGTTTCCAAAAGCATCTGGCCGGGGGCGAGGGCGGGGTGCGACACGAAGCCGAGCGAAGCGCTGCCGTGCTCGCCGTTCAGGACCAGGTCGATGGCTCCACGCACCAGGGGGTGTTCCCAGCTCAGGAACAGCATGTCTTCGCGCGCCAGGGCAACGTCCCGGCTGAGGGTGACGGTCACACCGTCCTCCGGCAGCTCCGGGAATTTGGGGACCCGCAGGTGTTCGCCGGGCCGGAGGATGTAACAGTCGGTGGAATGCTCCTCGACGACGACGCCGTAAGCGTCACACACCGCTTCCAGCCATGGCCACAAGGCAGCGTCCCGGTCCCAGGCGGTGACGGCCTCGACCAGGCGGTTGGCCGGCTCCGGCCGGCAGGAGTTGAGCTCCAGCAGACGGTCACGGCCGGCGTGGAGTTCGGCTTCTATGGTTTCGGCCAGGTTCCGGGTGTCTCGGATCAGGGCTTCGCCGGCGGGGGTGTCCGGTGTCAGCAGGACTCGCCGAAGTTCTTCGCCGAGCCGGGCGAACACCGCAGCCCCGGCCGCGGCAGGGCGGTGGAAGGCGTCCAGTCCTTCGTGGTACCAGCGGAACAGGATTTCCTGGGCCGAATCCTCGAAGTAGGGTACATGGATGTCGATGCTGTGGCGTTGGCCGATACGGTCCAGGCGGCCAATCCGCTGCTCCAGCAGATTTGGATCCAGGGGCAGATCGAACAGCACGAGATGGTGGGCGAACTGGAAATTGCGCCCTTCGCTGCCGATCTCCGAGCAGATGAGCACCTGGGCGCCTTCCTCGTCTTCCGCGAACCAGGCCGCGGCACGATCCCGGGCGATGATCGACATCCGTTCATGGAACACGGCGGCGCGGACGCCGCCCAGTGTTCTCAGCGCGTTTTCCAGGTCCACTGCCGTCTGCTGCCGGTGGCAGATGACCAGGAGCTTCGAGCGCGAAGGCTTGAGGCGCTGGGCGGTGTCGAGCAGCCAGGGCACGCGCGGATCGTGGCGCCACCATTCCGGGTCCGCACTGGAGGTTTCTGGCCACAACCGGGCTTCGAGCGAGGCGGTACGCATCCGGTAATGCTCCGGCAGCGGGAGGGGGCGCCCGTGCAGCAGGCGGGAGGGGAAGCCATGGATGGTGTTGCGGGTATTGCGGAACAGCACGCGGCCGGTTCCGTGACGGTCCAGCAGGAGCTGGATCAGTGCATCGCGGGCCGCGGCGGCGTGTTCCGGGTCATCCAGGTCTCCGACCAGCGTTTCGGCGCGATCGTGGCGCAAGAAATGCTGCAGTTGATCGAAAGTCTCGGCATCGAGCAGGGGGCTGTCGAGCAGCTTGTTGATGACTTCGGCCAGCGCCGTGTATTCCTGCTCTTCCCGTCGGAACTGTTCGAAATCGAAGAAACGGTCGGGATCAAGCAAGCGCAGACGCGCGAAGTGGCCGAGCTTGCCGAGCTGCTCGGGCGTCGCGGTCAACAGCAGCAGGCTGGGCGTGCGCCGGGCCAGCATTTCGACGAAGGCGTAGGCTGGACTCGGCCCGTCCGGCGTCCATTCCAGATGATGAGCCTCGTCGATGACCACCATGTCCCAGGCGACGTCCAGTACATAACGGTGGCGCCGGGGATCTTTGAGGATGAAATCGAGGCTGCTCAGGGCCAGGTTCACGTCGGTGAACGGGCTGCCTTCTTCGATGGCGTCCTCGTAGGCGTCGTCGCCGATGAGGCTGAAACGGAGGTTGAACCGCCGCAGCATCTCCACCAGCCATTGGTGAAGCAGCATGGTCGGTACCAGGACCAGTACTTTTTCGGTCCGTCCCGTGAGGATCCGGTGGTGGATGATCAGCCCGGCTTCAATGGTCTTGCCGAGGCCGACTTCGTCCGCCAGCAGCACCCGCGGCGCATGCCGGGAAGCGACTTCGTGGGCGATGTACAGCTGATGGGGAATCGGCGCGGTACGGGCGCCGACGAGACCCAGCACCGGGGACTGCTCGAGACGAGCGAGCTTTTCGCCGGTCTCGATGCGCAGGCGGAACATCTCGGCCGGATCGATCTGGCCGGAAAACAGCCGGTCCTGCGGCCTGTTGAACTGTAGAAACGGACTGAGCTCGATCTCTTCCAGCGTACGTGCCATTCCGTCCGCATCCTTGCCGAGATAGACCAGCAGACCGTCTTTCTCCTCGACCTTCTCGATCCGCATCGACCAGCCGTCCACGCTTTCCACTCGATCGCCGGCGGCGAACCGGACCCGGGTCAGCGGAGCATTACCGACTGCATAGATGCGCCGTTCACCAGTGGCGATGAACGACACGGTCACCCGGTTGTACTCGACGCCGATCACGGTGCCGAGTCCCAATTCCGGCTCGGTGTCACTGATCCAGCGTTGTCCGGAACGCACGGTGTGAAGGGAATCAGGCATATAACAGATCGCTGTGGAGAATGTTTTGGAATAAAAAACAAGATTTTACCAGATTACCGGCGTATTAACCGGACGGTACCGTTGACGGGCGTGGGATATGGAGTTGGGATGCAGGATGCGCTGGGGTATCATAAGAACTTTTTTTACGGCAACGAGTACCCTAATGGTTCAGGTCGGTATCGTGATGGGGAGTACCAGCGACTGGGAGGTCATGCAGCACGCTGTCCGCAAGCTCGGGGAGTTCGGCATCTCCTGCGAGGCCAAGGTGGTATCGGCCCATCGGACGCCGGACCTGTTGTTCGACTATGCCGAGCAGGCCAGGTCCCGCGGCCTCAAGTGCATCATCGCCGGTGCGGGCGGGGCGGCGCACCTGCCCGGGATGATGGCGGCCAAGACCACCGTGCCGGTGCTGGGTGTGCCGGTGCCCGGCAAGCATCTCGGCGGACAGGATTCGCTGTATTCGATCGTGCAGATGCCCAAGGGCGTACCCGTGGCGACGTTTGCCATCGGCGAAGCGGGAGCGGTCAACGCCGCACTGTTCGCGGTGGCCCTGCTGGCGAACGGCGACCCGGCCCTGCAGCTTCGGCTCGATGCGTTCCGCCGGCAGCAGGCCGAATCCGTATTGGCGGCACAATTGCCGGAGGCGCGCTGATGGCGCACATCCTGCCTCCCGCGATGCTGGGGATTCTCGGTGGCGGCCAGCTGGGACGTATGTTTACGATGGCAGCACGGTCCATGGGCTATCGGGTGACGGTGCTGGACCCCGATGTTCAGAGCCCCGCCGGCATGGTGGCGGACCGCCACATCCGCGCCGGCTATGACGACGAGGGCGCGCTCGAGGATCTGGCCTCGAACTGCGCGGCGGTGACCATCGAGTTCGAGAATGTTCCCGCCGACAGCCTGCGCTTCCTGGAATCCAGGACACGGGTTTCGCCGTCGTCGGCCTGTGTGGCCATCGCTCAGGACCGGATCGCCGAAAAACGCTACATCGCCGGTGCCGGTCTGGCCGTGGCGCCGTTCCGGGCGGTGGAAACCGCGCAGGATCTGGCCGGCGACCTCGCGCCCCTGCTGCCGGGGATTCTCAAGACGGCGCGTTTCGGCTACGACGGTAAAGGGCAGGCGCGAGTCACTACCCCGGAAGACGTCCATGGCGCTTTCGAAGCGTTCGGTTGCCGCCCTTGCGTGCTGGAGAAGCGGCTGGACCTCGAGACCGAAATTTCCGTGATCGTGGCACGGACCTCGACGGATCTCGTCAGAACCTTTCCCGTCGCCGAAAACTGGCATGAGGCGGGCATCCTCGACATTAGTATCGTACCGGCGCGGGTGACCCCGGCCATCGCCGCGCGGGCCTGCGAGATGGCCTGTGCCCTGGCGGAGGCTATGGACTATGTCGGTGTGCTGGCAGTGGAGTTTTTCGTGCTGCAGGATGGCGGTCTGGTCATCAACGAAATCGCGCCGCGGCCCCACAACAGCGGCCATTACACCCTCGATGCCTGCGCCGTGAGTCAGTTCGGGCAGCAGGTCCGCACGCTGTGCCAGCTTCCTCCCGCGGACACGCGCCTGCTCAGCCCCGTGGTCATGGTGAACCTCCTCGGGGACATTTGG
Organism: Methylococcus capsulatus; assembly: GCF_036864975.1. Classification (NCBI taxonomy): domain Bacteria; kingdom Pseudomonadati; phylum Pseudomonadota; class Gammaproteobacteria; order Methylococcales; family Methylococcaceae; genus Methylococcus; species Methylococcus capsulatus. The sequence goes on from NZ_CP104311.1 coordinate 1,485,981, forward strand.
CGTGACGACGAGCCGGCCTGGGACCTGATCCTGAGCGAGCCCGCCGCGGTCCTGCATCTCTATGGTAAGGCCAGTGCCAGGGCAGGGAGGAAGATGGGCCATTTCAACGTTCTGGCCGAAACCGTCGATGTGGCCCTGGAGAAGGCGGAAGCTCTCAAGCGTGCTCTGCGGCGCTGAAGTCAGGCCGGCGCCGAGCTGTCCCTCCAAGGGTACAGGTCGGGCGGGCTGGATGACAGCCGGTAGCGGGCGTCGACGCAGTAATCCAGCCAGCGCGCCAGGAAATAGTTCAGCGACCATTTGTAGTCCAGCACCCGCTGCGGCGTCGCTTCGTCCCGCAGGGCCTCACGCACCTCGGGGCGGCAGTGGTCGCTGAGCACTTCGACGGACCGGGCGTCGAGATAGACCCGGATCCGGACGGCGGGCTCACGCAGTTCTTCCATGGCGCGGTTGAAAGCATGCGTCAGCTCCAGCGTCAAGGTGTAGGGAGATCGCTCCAGCACACGGATATGCAAGGGGGGCTTGCCATGCACCGATGCCTTCAGCGCCGATTGCACCCGATCGAGATCCGGTACCAGCGCCAACAACCGTTCGTAATTCGCCTCGCACAGCTTGGCCAGCCAGTAGGAGCGGTTGCGGGGCAGGAAGCGGCTCACGGCTGGTCCTCCTCGCGGTAGGTGGCGCAGGCGCTCGAGGTTTCCCACAGTGTGACGCTTTGCACCGCGAAGCCTTTCTGTTGCAAATCCCAGTAAATCATCTCAGCGAGCGCCTCCGCCGTCGGATGCTGGTCGAGCACGAGGACCCGCTCGCCCGCCTGCCGCAGCAAAGGCAGCAACGGATCGTCCCGGTGCAGCAGCAGGTTGTGGTCGAGCTGGGTATCGATAAAAGCATGGGCGGCGGCCGAGATGTCGGCGAAATCGCAAACCATCCCCTGGGAGTTCAGGCTCTCAGCGGATACGGTGATGGCTGCCCGGACGCTGTGACCATGCAGATGCCGGCATTTGCCGGTATGGTGCATCAGGCGGTGGCCGTAACAGAAAAATATCTCTTTGGTAACGCTGTACATGCGGTTTTATTTGCTCTTGATCCCCTTGATGGCGCCGGCCACGTGCTGGAAGCCGGGCTCCGGCGCCGGGGTGCAGCGTACCACTTCGATGTTGGCTGTGAGGGGAGGGGTGAGCCGGTTGTCTGGCTCGATGCGGATTTCCAGGGCGCGGCCCGGCTCGATGATTTCATCGGTCCGGAACAGAATGCCGGAGCCACTGATGTTGACGCAGACGCCGGCGTGTTCCTCGTCCTCGCCTGCGATCCGGTATTTGATCGGATAGCTGACTGATATGCGTCGAGAGCGGCGTCTCTCGATGAAATACGGCATAGGCTCGCCCCCTAATGATTGTCCCCGGGGCGTATTCTAAACGAATGGTGCGTGCTATGGTGGTTTTGAGCCTCGGATGCCGGTGGCGGCGCCTGGGGTTTTGTGTCATAGTGCCGCCCGCGCCGGCCGGCGCGCCGTTTTTGCCACCCTTTCGTCCACATGAGCAGCAAATCAGTCGTCCTGACCGGCATCACCACCACCGGAACCCCCCATCTCGGCAACTACGTGGGTGCCATCCGCCCAGCGATCGAGGCGAGCCATGACCGGAGCGTACAGCCCTACTATTTCCTCGCCGATTATCATGCCCTGATCAAATGCCACGATCCGGAGCGGGTGCGGCGGTCGACGCTGGAGATCGCCGCAAGCTGGCTGGCTCTGGGGTTGGATACCCAGAATGCCGTGTTCTACCGCCAGTCGGACATTCCGGAGATCGTCGAACTGACCTGGATGCTGACCTGCGTGACCGCGAAGGGGCTGATGAATCGTGCCCATGCCTACAAGGCGGCGGTGCAGGCCAACCAGGAGGCGGATGAGGCCGACCCGGACAAGGGCATCACCATGGGGCTTTTCAACTATCCTGTGCTCATGGCAGCGGACATCCTTTTGTTCAACGCCCACAAGGTGCCAGTAGGCCGGGATCAGGTCCAGCATATAGAGATGGCCCGCGACATCGGTCAGCGTTTCAACCACATATTCGGTGAGCATTTCGTGCTGCCGGAGGCCGTGGTCAACGAGGAAACCGCGGTGCTCCAGGGACTGGACGGCCGCAAGATGAGCAAGAGCTACGACAACACCATTCCCCTGTTCGCGCCGGAAAAGCAGTTGCGCAAGCTCATCATGAAAATCAAAACCAACTCCCAGCTGCCGGGCGAACCCAAGGATCCCGCCGGTTGTACCCTGTTCTCGATCTACCGGGCCTTCGCCAGCAAACACGAGGTCGAGGAAGCCCGGCGCTGGTATGCCGAAGGCATCGGCTGGGGCGAGATGAAGAACAGGCTGTACGAGTACTTGAACGATCACCTTGCAACAGCCCGCGAGCGCTACGAAGCGCTGATCCAGGAGCCTGAAAGGATTGAGCAGGAACTGCGGGCCGGCGCCGCCAGGGCCCGGGCCCATGCCGTCCCGTTCATGCAGCGGATCCGGGAGGCGGTGGGCATACGGCCGTTGGCACCCTGAGTTCCCCGTCATGGCCGCCGCCAACGAACGGGTGATCCGCGTCCGTGCCTGGTTTCTCGGCAGCCGTATCGACTACCGCGAGATCGAACGGGGCGGGGCGGTTGCTTTGGGGCCCCTGACCCTGGTGGTCGGTCGGGAAGGCTACCGGATCACCTTCCGGTTCGGCGTCGTCGTTCTGGTTGGGCTCAGTGCCGAGCAGGAAACGGAAATCCTCCAAGGGCTGCGTCCGACCGTCCACAACCCGCTGGCGGAACCGGAGCTGGAGGAGGTCGATCTCCTGATCCATCCGGAACTGCCGGAGCGGCTGGACAACGAAGGCCGGCTGGTGTTGCGGGAGGCATCGGTCGCCCGCCTGCAGGTCGTCGCCCACGTGCTGGCCAAGAGCTGTGTCCTGTCCTACTACGAACGCAACGTGGCGGAAGAGTTCGATCGCATCGAACAGATCGCCCAGCGTCTGACCCACGCCGCCGGACCGCCGCGGGGCAAGCGGGAAATCCTCAACGAGATCGGCAAGGCCCTCTCCATCATGGGGCGCATGGTGGGGCGGGTCGAGGTCGCTGAGAAACCGGAGATCGTCTGGGACGATCCCCAGCTCGACCAGCTTTACGAACGCTTGGCGACCGAATACGAACTGCGCGACCGGGACCGGGCTCTGTCACGCAAGCTCGAACTCATCTCGCGCACCGCCGAGACTTACCTCGATCTGGTGAACCACCGCCAAGCACTGCGGGTCGAGTGGTACATCGTCATCCTGATCGTCGTGGAGATCGTCCTGAGTCTGTACGAAAAGCTGAGCTAGCTTTTCCGGCCGCCGGACCATGCAGCCGGCGGCAGTGGTCGGGCGGTTTCTTGCCGGTTTTTCACGGAGCCTAGCTCGCGGAGCTGCATCAGGGCATAAACCGATTCCAGATGCGGAATCGCCACGCCGACGCACCGCCCGGCGCGTACCGCGTTGCCGAGGATGGCCTCCGTTTCCATCGGCCGGCCGGCTTCGAAGTCGACCAGCATGCTGGTCTTGTACGGCGGCATCTTGTAGGTGCTGGCGATGTTCTTCTCGACGATGTCCTCCGGCAGAGGATGGCCGTTGGCCGCGGCGACTGCACGGATTTCCTGCATGATCGCGCGGACGAAGTCCTCCTGGGTTGACAGGATGTCCAGGGTGTCGAGGCCGCCGGAGAGCACCGACAGCGGATTGAAGGCGGCGTTCCAGACACATTTCTGCCAGCGGGCGGTGGTGATGTTTTCGGTGGCGATGCCATCGATGCCGGCTTCTTCGAAAGCGGCGGCCAGGGTCTTGACGCGATCCGAGATGCCGCCGGGATAGTTGCCCAACATCAGCCGCCCGTAAGCCTGGTGCTGGATTTCACCAGGCGCGGTACGGGTGACCCCAATGAAGGCCAGCCCGCTGATGACTTCGTTGTCGGGGAAGGCGGCGGCGATTTCCCGTTCGACGTCGATGCCGTTGGAAATCAGGACGATGCTCGTGCCGGGGCCGATGGCCTCGCGCAGTAAGCCGACCCGGTCGGCGCCTTCCACCACCTTGATGCACAGCAGCGCACAATCGGGCTTGGTTTCGAGTTCGGCGGCGGAGCGGACGACTGCCGCCGGCCGGAAGGTATAGTCCCCCAATGTTGCGCTGCGGATGTGGATGCCCTTGGCCTTCACGGTCTCATAGTCGGAGCGGGCGAGCACCGACACCCGGTGGCCGGTCTTGGCGAGCAGGGCGCCATAGAAGCTGCCGATGGCGCCGGTGCCGATCACGAGTAGGTTCATGCGATGTCTTCCAGGTAGCCTTTGATGAAAGGGATGGTGAGCCGGCGCTTTGCGGCCAGGCTGGCATGGTCCAGATCTTCCAGCAGTGCCTGCAGCGAAGCCATGTCGCGGCGGCAGTGCGACAGCAGGAACCGGCCGACCTGGGGGCTCAATTCGAGCCCCAGCATGCCGGCCCGCCGTTCCAGTGCGGCCAGCTTGTGTTCGTCCGTCAGCGGATGGAGCCGAAGGACGAGCCCCCAGGCCAGACGGGTCTTGAGGTCGGGCAGGGCGATGGGCAATTCGGCGGGCGGTGTTGCGGCAGTGACCAGCAGCGTATTCCCGGCATCGCGCAAGGCGTTGAACAGGCCGAACAACCGCCGTTCCCAGTCGTCGCACCCGGCGATCGTGTCGATGTCGTCCAGGCAGACCAGGTTCTGGTTTTCCATGCCCTCGAGCACGGCCGGGCCGCACTCGCCGACCAGCGCCAGCGGCAGGCAGGCGGCGCTGCGACCGCTGTGGAAGGCCTCGCGGCAAGCGGCGTTGACGAGATGGGTCTTGCCCAGACCGGTCTCGCCCCAAAGATAGAGCAGCGTCTCGCCTTCGCCCCGGGCGCTGCGCCGTGCGGCCTCCGCCGCTTCCGCATTCGGTCCCGCCCAGTATGCTTCGAAGGTCTGCAGCGGATCGACGGCGAAATGCAGCGGAATCTGCTGGGCCATGGCGGTGGGTGCGAATGTCCTTAAGGACTTAATCGCCGGTATTTTTCAGCGCCTTGGCGACCCGCGCCAAGCGGGCACCGAAGGCACGGCACAGGGCCCGTTCCTCGTCGCTCAACGGCGAGGCGTCGCCGGTGTGGCGGCTGGGGCCGTAGGGCGTGCCGCCGCTGCGGGTCTTGTGCAGGGCGGCTTCGCTGCTGGGGATGCCAACCAGGATCATGCCGTGGTGGAGGAGTGGTGGCAGCATGGTCAGTAGGGTCGCTTCCTGGCCTCCGTGCATGGAAGCGGTCGAAGTGAACACGCCGGCCGGTTTGCCTGACAGCGCGCCGGAAAACCACAGGGCACTGGTGTTGTCCAGGAAATGCTTGAGCGGCGCGGCCATGTTGCCGAAATGGGTCGGGCTGCCCAGGGCCAGGCCATCGCAATGCTTGAGGTCGTCCAGCGTGGCATATGGCGGCCCCTCGGACGGAACGGCCGCCGCCATCGCTTCGGTGACGGGTGAGACCTCCGGCACGGTGCGCAACTTGGCGATGGCGCCCGGCACTTCTTCCACGCCACGGGCGATCATGCGCGCCATGTCGGCGGTGGATCCGTGGCGGCTGTAATAGAGGATCAGGATTTCGGCGCTGCTGCGTTGGGACTCGGTCATGTCGGTCGGGAGTTGGGAAGGTGGTCAGTCGAGGATGGCCAGTACGTTCTCCGGCGGGCGGCCCAGCGCGGCTTTGCCATTGGCCACGACGATCGGGCGCTCGATCAGCACCGGATGGCTGACCATGGCTTCGATCAGTGTTTCGTCGTCGAGTTCCGGATTCGCCAGCCCCAGCTCCTTGTAGGGGGACTCGCCCTTGCGCAGCAACTGGCGTGGCGAGATTCCCAGGAGCCCCACCAACTCGCGCAGCTTCGCCGCGTCGGGCGGGGTTTTCAGATATTCGACGATGACGGGTTCAATGCCCCGCTCCTCGAGCAGTTTCAAGGTTTCCCGCGACTTGCTGCAGCGCGGATTGTGGTAAATGGTGACGGACATGGCTCAAGTCCTCCGAGAGGGTGTTTTCGAAAAATCAGGTGTCCGGCCAGCCTTGCGGGTCGAATTCGACGAGTTCCCGCAACACCGTGGTGGCATAGGCGCCGGCAGGGAGGGAAAACGTCAGTTCGCAGGCCGAATCCTCGATCCATGCGAATGCGAGATCCGGCACCGGCAGCCGCAGGGCCCGCCGGGCAGTTTCGAGCCCGCAGCGTTCCAGTCCTTCGCGGAATTCTGCGCATTGTGCCAGGGCCGCCCGCTCCATTTCGAGGGCCGTGCCGGAAATCACCGGGTCACCCGTTCCCCACAGCGTTCCGCTGGGATGGATCGTCAGCGCTTCGATGCGCCGCTGGATGTCTTCATCCCGGTTGTCGGCCAGGAAGAAGCCGTTGGAGCCGGTGAACATGAAGGCGTCGCCCTCCACTGCCCGGTTCCAGCTGCCGTGCCCGACCCGATGGGCGAGGATACGGTTGAACAGGTAGGAGCGCGCCGCCGACAGGTACAGCGAGCGCTTGTTGCGGTCGATACGGCGGCGTGGCTCGGCGAACAGCCGCAGTGCTTCCTGCAGATTGCGGCCGCCGTGGCCGAAGCGCTGCGGGCCGAAATAGTTCGGCACGCCGGCCGCGCGGATCGCCGCGCAACGGGCTTCCAGGCCGTCGCACGCACCTTCGAGTCCCCGTACGAGGATGCGGAAGCGGTTGCTTGCCAAGGCGCCGCGTTTGAGTTTGCGGTCGTGCCGCGTATGGCGCAGGACGGCGATGCTTTCGCATTCCAGGGCGCTCCAGTCGGGGGCGGGCCTGCCTGCCAGTGCCACGCTGAACCACTGGGAGGCGACGGCATGGCGGTCCTTGAGACCGGCATAGCCCACGTCCATCGGTTTGACCCCGGCCAGCCTGGCGATCCGCTGTGCCACATAGTCGGTGTTCTCCCCCGTCTTGCGGATGTGCAGGAAGGCGTGTTCGCCCTGACCGGTGGGTTCGAAGCCGAGGATCTCGTCGACCCGGAAGTCTTCCGGGGACACCCGGAGACGGCCTCGGCAGTTCAGTACGCCGTGTGCCCGCGGCAGATCACCGACTCCGGCGTGGTCGGGGTGCTCGGTCATCGGCGGGTGAGGAGGGCGACGGCGTGCGCCGAAATCCCTTCGCCGCGGCCTTCGAATCCCATGCCTTCGGTGGTCGTCGCCTTGACGTTGACGCAGTCAAGGGGAATCTCCAGGTCCTGAGCGAGGTTTGCACGCATCGCCTGAATATGGGCGGCCAGCCGCGGAGCCTGGGCCACGACGGTCACGTCCACGTTGCCGACGGTGTAGCCGGCACCGGCGACTTTCTGTCGCACCTCGCGCAGCAATACGCGGCTGTCGATGCCCTGGTAGCGGGCATCGGTGTCCGGGAAATGGCGGCCGATGTCGCCGAGGGCGGCCGCGCCCAGCAGGGCATCGCACAGGGCGTGCAGTGCCACGTCGCCGTCGGAATGCGCGGCGAATCCCCGGTCGAACGGGATCTTCACGCCGCACAACACCACGTGGTCGCCTTCCTTGAAACGGTGGGCGTCGTAACCTTGGCCTATTCGAAACATTGTCGCTCCAGATAAAAGGCGGCCAGGGGGAGATCCTCCGGCCGGGTGATCTTGATGTTGTCGGGGCGCCCTTCGACCACCTCGGGCGCCAGGCCGGCCAGCTCCAGCGCGTTGGCTTCGTCCGTCACCGTCAGCCCGCGTTGGGCCGCTGCCGCCAGCGCCTCCTTGAGGAGGCGGTAGCGGAACATCTGCGGGGTGAGGGCGCGCCAGACGCGGTTGCGGTCGGGGGAGCCCTGGATCGCTCCGTTCTCGACGGTTTTGAGGGTGTCGGTGACCGGCACCGCCAGAATGCCGCCCACGGGGTGGTTTTCCAGGGTTTCCATCAGGTGCTCGACGTCGGCACGGGTGATACAGAGGCGGGCCGCGTCGTGGACCAGCACCCAGTCGCCGTCCGCGGCGCGGTCGGCCAGGGCGGTCAGTGCGTTCAGCACAGAGTCCGCGCGTTCCCTGCCGCCTTGGGTGGTCAGCACCCGCGGCTCGCGCGAGCATGGCAGCTCTGGCCAGAACTCGTCGTCCGCGCCCAGTGCGACCATGACCGCGGTGATGCGGCGGACCGAGAGCAGGCGTTCGAGCGTGTGCTGCAGCACCGGCTTACCCGCCACTTCCAGGTACTGCTTGGGGATATCCGCACCCATCCGTTTGCCTATGCCGGCGGCGGGAACCACAATCCAGAAGCGTGGGTCGGCTTCGTCGTTCTTCGGGTCAGCGTTCATGTTCCGGGGTTTTGGCTTCTTTCCGCTTCGGCTCAGTCGCGGCCGGAGCCGGAGGTGCGGACTTGCCCGGCTTGCGGGCCGGCGGCGCCGGCTGGAGACTGGGCGAGGGATGCGCCGCGTCGATGATCTGTATCAGGGTTTCGCCTTCCTTGATCATGCCCAGGTCGCGGCGCGCATATTCTTCGATGGCATCGGTGCCTTTCCTGAGGTCCATGATCTCGGCTTCCAGGGCCGCGTTGCGTTGCCGCCGTTTCTCCCCTTCCTCGGTGAGTTCCGCAATGCGTTCCTGCAGCCTTTGCATTTCCCGCAGGTTGCCATCGCCAAACCACAGCCGGTACTGGAGCAGGGCGATCAGCACGAGGAGGAATGCGGTCAGTTTGTTCACCCCGGCTCCGGGCGCCCAGCCACGGTTCAGGCAAGGTTTTTGACGACGCTGCGGCCGCCGTAGCGCGCTTTGTCACCCAGCTCTTCCTCGATCTTGAGCAGCCGGTTGTATTTGGCGATGCGATCGGAGCGGCTGAGCGAGCCGGTCTTGATCTGGCCAGCGCAGGTGGCGACAGCGATGTCGGCGATGGTGGCGTCCTCGGTTTCGCCCGAGCGATGGGACACGACCGACGTGTACCCGGCTTCCCTGGCGATATGGATGGCTTCCAGGGTTTCGGTCAAAGTGCCGATCTGGTTGACCTTGATCAGGATCGAATTGGCGATCCGGGCTTCGATGCCCTGTTTGAGGATGGCCGGATTGGTCACGAACAGGTCGTCGCCCACCAACTGGATGCGCTGGCCGAGCCTGTCAGTGTGGATGCCCCAGCCGTGCCAGTCGTTTTCCGCCATGCCGTCCTCGATGCTGATGATGGGATATTTATCGACCCAGGTGGCCAGATAGTCCGAGAACTCTTCCGAGGTGAACTGCCTGCCTTCCGAAGCCAGGGTGTAGATGCCGTCCGAATAGAACTCCGAGCTGGCGACGTCCAGTCCCAGACAGATGTCCTCGCCGGGCCGGTAGCCGGCTTTCTCGATGGCTTCCAGGATGATACCGATGGCGGCCTCGTTGGAAGGCAGGTTCGGCGCGAAGCCTCCTTCATCACCCACGGCGGTGGCCAGGCCCCGGTCCGACAGCACTTTTTTCAGGGTGTGGAACACCTCTGCGCCGTAACGCAGCGCCTCGCGGAAAGTGGGTGCGCCCACCGGCAGGATCATGAATTCCTGCATGTCGATGCTGTTATCGGCATGGGCGCCGCCGTTGATGATGTTCATCAGCGGTACCGGCAGCAGAAATTCACCGTTGCGGTTGAGGTAGGCGTACAACGGCTGTTTCGCGTCGGCCGCGGCAGCGTGGGCGGCCGCCAGCGATACCGCCAGGATGGCGTTGGCGCCGAGCACGCCCTTGTTGTCGCTGCCGTCCAGTTCGATCAGTCGCCGGTCGATTGCCGCCTGGTCGGCGGCGTCCATGCCGGCCAGGGCGGTCTTGATCGGACCGCGGATGTTCGCCACGGCTTTGAGCACACCTTTGCCACCATAGCGTGAGGCGTCGCCGTCGCGCAGTTCGATGGCTTCGCGGGCGCCGGTGGATGCGCCGGAGGGCACCATGGCGCTACCTTCCGCGCCTGAATCCAGGATCACTTCCGCCTGGACGGTCGGGTTGCCGCGGGAATCCAGAATCTCCCGGGCCAGGATGTCGACAATCTTGCTCATGGGATCACCATTGGGTATGCGTTGGGGGACGGGACGACGGCACGAGAAGGCATCCCGCTCGCCGATGTTATGCGGCCCGGATTACAGCAGAGGGCTCGCCTTGACAGTGCGGTCGAGGGTCGACAGCAGCTCCAGCAAAGCCTTCATGCGGTCCAGCGGCCAGGAATTGGGACCGTCGCTCAGGGCGCGGTCGGGCTCGGGGTGGGTCTCCATAAACAGGCCCGAGATGCCCACTGCCACCGCCGCCCGCGCCAGTGCCGGCACGAATTCGCGCTGTCCGCCGGAAGCGGTGCCCTGGCCGCCCGGCAATTGCACCGAGTGGGTGGCGTCGTAGACCACCGGGCAGCCGGTCTCGCGCATGATGGTCAGCGAGCGCATGTCCGAGACCAGATTGTTGTAACCGAAGGAGACCCCGCGTTCGCACACCATGATATGCCGGTTACCGGTGGCCAGCGCCTTGGCGGAGACGTGCTTCATGTCCCAGGGCGCCAGGAACTGGCCCTTTTTGATATTGACCGGCTTGCCCATATTGGCGACGTTCTGGATGAAATTGGTCTGGCGACACAGGAAGGCCGGGGTCTGCAGCACGTCCACCACCGACGCCACTTCCTGCAAAGGGGTGTCCTCATGCACGTCGGTCAGCACGGGCACCCCGATCTGGCTTTTGACCTCGGCCAGGATGCGCAATCCCTCTTCGATGCCAGGCCCCCGGTAGCTCGTATGGGAGGAGCGGTTGGCCTTGTCGAAGGAGGACTTGTAGATGAACGGCATGCCCAGCGCGCCGGTGATTTCCTTGAGGGTGCCGGCGGTGTCCAATGCCAGCTGCTCGGTTTCGATGACGCAGGGGCCGGCGATCAGGAACAGCGGGTGTTCCAGACCGACGGGAAAGCCGCAGAGTTCGAACGGCCGGACCGATGTTTCGATGTTGCTCATGATTGGACCCCGCCGCTCTGCGGCTGTGCCGTATCCTCGCTGTGCGCGCAGGCCGCGCGGACGAAGCCGCTGAACAGCGGATGGCCATTACGCGGCGTGGAGGTGAATTCGGGATGGAACTGGCAGGCCAGGAACCAGGGGTGGCCGGGAATCTCCACCATCTCCACCAGGCGCCCGTCCAGCGATTTGCCGGAAACCCGCAACCCCGCCGCTTCCAGCGTCTTGAGGTAGTGATTGTTGAATTCGTAGCGATGGCGGTGCCGTTCGGTGATCACGTCCTTGCCATAGGTGGCATGGGCCAGCGTATTGGGTACCAGCCGGCATTTCTGTCCGCCCAGCCGCATGGTGCCGCCCAGGTCCGAATTGCCGCTGCGGTATTCGATGCCGCCGGTCTCGGTCTTCCACTCGGTGATGAGGGCGATGACCGGATGCGGCGACGATGGCAGAAACTCGGTGCTGTGCGCACCCTCCAGGCCGGCCACGTTGCGGGCGAATTCGATCACGGCCACCTGCATCCCAAGGCAGATGCCGAGGTAGGGGACGCCGTGCTCACGGGCGTATTTCACCGCCGCGATCTTGCCTTCGATGCCGCGCTCGCCGAAGCCGCCGGGGACCAGGATGGCATCGACCCCTGCCAGCATGCCCGTGCCGTGGTCCTCGATTTCCTCGGACTCGATGAAGCGGATGTCGACCGCGGTGCGGGTGTGGATGCCTGCGTGGACCAGCGCTTCGCTCAGCGATTTGTAGGCATCGGAATGGTTGACGTACTTACCGACCATGGCGACGGTGACCGAGCGTTCCGGATGCTTGAGCGCATCCACCACGCGATGCCATTCGCTCAGGTCGGCGGGGCCGGCATCGAGCCGCAGCTTGCGGACAACGATTTCGTCGAGCTGCTGCTCGTGCAGCAGGGCGGGAATCCGGTAGATGGTGTCTGCGTCCACTGAAGCGATGACCGCGTCTTCCTGCACGTTGGTGAACAGCGCGATCTTGCGGCACTCACTCTTCGGGATCGGCCGGTCCGAACGGCAGATCAGGATGTCCGGCTGGATGCCGATGGTGCGCAGCTCTTTGACGGAATGCTGGGTCGGCTTGGTCTTCAACTCGCCGGCGCTGGAGATGTAAGGCACCAGGGTCAGGTGGATGAACAGTGAGCGTTCTTCGCCCAGATCGACCCGCATCTGGCGGATCGCCTCCAGGAAGGGCAGGGATTCGATGTCGCCCACAGTGCCGCCGATCTCGATCAGCGCCACGTCATAGCCTTCCGCGCTGAGGCGGATGCCACGTTTGATCTCGTCGGTGATGTGGGGAATGACTTGCACGGTGGCGCCGAGATATTCGCCGCGGCGTTCCTTGCGGATCACGTTCTCGTAAATCTGGCCGGTGGTGAAACTGTTCGCCTTGCCCATGGTGGTGCGGACGAAGCGTTCGTAATGGCCCAGGTCGAGATCGGTTTCGGCGCCGTCCTCGGTCACGAACACCTCGCCGTGCTGGAACGGGCTCATGGTGCCCGGATCGACGTTGATGTAGGGATCGAGCTTCGTCAGCGTGACTTTCAACCCGCGCGCCTCGAGGATCGCGGCGAGGGAGGATGCAGCAATGCCTTTACCCAGCGACGAAACGACTCCGCCGGTGATGAAGATGTATTTCGTCATGAAAGCTCGAATCTGTGCGATGAGGAGATGTCCGAGAGGGCTCGGGGAGCGCCCATAACTATGGGCAGGACGGCACGGACAATTTTAATATTTTAACCAAAGCCATGGGGGTGCGTCACGGGCGCCGCGGGCGGGGTGTTGGGCAAAGCCCTCCGGTCGGTTTTGCCCAGTGGAGCCGGTCTTGGGCTGATCTGCCTGGCAGGCTGTGATGCTCCGCGCGGAATCATGAGCCGAAATCGAAGGCGTGGGTCAAATCCCCGGCATTCGGGCGCACGCCTGGCAATGGTTCCAGACCGAAGCGGCGGGTGATGAATTTGATGATCGAGGTCGTGTCATACGGCGTATGGTCCACGTACCCCCGCCGGGCGAAGGGAGACACGACGATTGCCGGGATGCGGACACCAGGGCCCCAACGGTCGCCCTTGGGCGGGGCAACGTGGTCCCAGAAACCGCCGTTTTCGTCATAGGTCACGATAATCGCCGTGGTCGGCCAGAGCGGACTTGCCTGGATCTTGCGGACCAAGCCGGCAATATGGGCATCCCCGGCGAGGACATCGGCGTAGCCCGGATGTTCGTTCAATCTGCCCTGCGGCTTGTAGAAGCTGACCTGGGGAAGGGTGCCGGCTTCGATCGCGGCCAGGAAGTCCGCGCCATCCTTCAAGTGCTCGGCCCGCTCTGGTGTGCCCGGCGCATAGCGGGCGAAATAATTGAAAGGCTGGTGGTGGGCCTGGAAATTCGGCGAGTCCTCCCCCTTGCCATAGATCACTTGGCGCGGCTGCGTATCCCGCATGCCTTCTTCGACGGCGGCGTTCCATGCGCCGGCATACCAAGCCCAGGTCACGCCCTTCGCACTCAGGGTGTCGCCGATGGTTTTGAACGACTGCGGTGGCAAGGGGTGTTTGGACGGGTCGGCCAGACGGCGGTCGCCGCCGGCCGCGGGTGGGATGCCGCTGGGCTGGTAAGGCGGCTGTTCATTGAGCACCGCGTAGCCGTCCGGCGTGATGCGCGAGGCGGTGTATTTGGCGGGCCCCTGCAGAGCGCTGGGCGGAGAGTCGGGTGCCCGGAGCAGGCGGCCGGAAGCGTCGAGCCGGGCGACCCGTTCCGGCGGTGCGTCCGGAAACACCGGTGTGCAAGCGCAGACCAGCCAGAAATGGTTGAGGAACGAGCCGCCGAAAGCGCCCATGAAGAAATTGTCGGCCAGGGTGAATTCCCGGGCAATGTCCCACAGCGGGAGCTTCGATCCGTCGTAATAGCCCATGACGAGGCCGCCGGCATCGGATACGGCGGCGAAGCGGTTCATGCGGCCGCCGTTGATCTGTTCCTGATTCTGGTAGAAGGCGTGGACCAGGTCGCGCGTTTTCTGCGACAGTGCCATGCCGACGGGCGGCGCGTCCAGCCGGAACGGGCCGTTCGGCAGTCGGGCCGGGAAGGCCGGGTCGGGTCTGGCATCGCCGCTCAGCCAGACCGGCGGCAGATAGGGCAGGGGCGAGCCGTCATGATCGATCTGCCGCTTGGAGTCTTCGCTGGCATTGGCGATTCCGTTGGCGCCGGGGAAGAGACCATAAAGGTTGTCGAAGCTGCGGTTCTCGGCGTAGATCACGACGATGTGCTCGATTCGGTTCAGCGCCTCGTCCGCGGCGGATGCCGGTTTGGCCTGTTGGGCTCCGGAACTGCAGCCGCCACAGCTCAGCAGGATGCTGGTGAGGCAGGCGATGGGCCAGTGTCTGAAGGGGGAACGGGGCATATGGGTTACCCTTTAGCGCGTATTTTCGAAGGCGGCGGGGTGAGTCTCCAAAGTAAAGTCCTTAGGCCGTTCCATTTCAAACACGGCCCGGAGAACGAGCATGCACGGGATTCAGCGGTTCGAATAGAGAGGCGGGTGGGATGCGTTCGACGGCCGGTTTTTCGCTTGGAGCGTCGCTGCTGATGGCAGCGTGTCAAGCGGCCGGTGCCGGCGGAATCGAAGGCATGGCCGGTGCCTGGACTTCGCTGAGCCTACTGGGCAGTCTGGGTAGCATGTCTCCGGACTGGCGCAAATTCAAGTGGTATGTGCGGGATCAGGTCCGCCTGCGCGACGACAATCCGCCGAATGCCTGGCGCATGTACGAGGACTTGCTTTGGGTGGGGGTGGGCTATCAAGTCGACCCCCGATTCTTTCTCGGCATCGGTTACGCTCACACTTGGCTGCATCCGGTGGGCCAGCCGGCTTATCAGGAAAATCGCCCGTATGTGGAGGCGGTGCTCACCGATGAAGCAGGGGGATGGAAGCTGGTCAGCAGGACCCGGCTCGAGGAGCGGGTGCTGCAACAGGGTGGTGAAGTCGGCATCCGCTTCCGCGAGGCAGTGACCTGGAGTCATCCCATACGCTTCGTGGCCGAGGGGGTGGAGTTTTACATGGGGGACGAACTCATGGTGTGTCCGAATTACAGCCTATTCGGGCCGGCCGGATTATGCCAGAACCGGATCCTCTCCGGTATTTCCTATCGCTTGAGCCGGAATCTGGGCATGGATTTCGGCTATCTGGGCCAATACATGGCGGGTACGTCGGGTACCGCCGATGTCTGGACGCACAACATCCAGTTCGATTTTCACTATGTCTTCCTGGATGACTGAGGCAGAGCGGTTCGTCCGCCGGAATCGGGAGCGGCGGCACATGTTTCCGCGCGCCTTGCTGGTGGGTCTGCTGGCCGGCGCCGCCGCGGTGGGCTTTCATCTCGGGATGGATGCCGGCGAAGCATGGCGCGCCCGACTGCAGGACTACGCGCACGGCTACGGTGTACCGGGGCTGGCCGTCGCTGCAGCGGCATCGGCCCTGAGCGTATTCCTGGCAGCCTGGTTGGTCGAGCGGTTCGCGCCGGAAGCGGCCGGCAGCGGCATCCCGCAAGTGAAGGCGGTGCTGATGGGCTTGCGCGGGTTCCGCTGGGCCCGAGTGCTGGTGGTCAAGTTTCTGAGCGGGCTGATCGGCATAGGGGGAGGACTCGCTCTGGGGCGGGAAGGGCCGACCGTGCAGATGGGTGGGGCGGTTGCAGAGGGCATGGCTACGACATGTTCGGCATCCCCCGACGAACGTCGCGCGTTGATCGCGGCCGGGGCCGGGGCCGGTCTGGCGGCGGCTTTCAATGCGCCGCTTTCGGGGCTGATATTTGTGCTCGAGGAGTTGCGTGAACGATGTTCGTCGCCGGTGTTTTTCGCCGCGGCGGTCGCTTGCGTCGCCGCGGACACGGTTTGTCGTCTGGCCTTGGGGGAGTTGCCGGCGTTCCGGGTCGAGATTCCCGGCACTCCCTCGCTGACGACGCTGCCGGTGTTCGTCGGGCTGGGTATATCGTGCGGTTTACTTGGTGTCGCTTTCAATCGCGCTTTGCTAGTGGTACAGCGGCTGCACCCGGACCGTCCGGGACCGCGCAAAGTGTTCTGGTTGGGCTGGGGCGGCTCGGTCGGGCTGGTTGGCTGGCTGGCGCCGGATCTGTTGGGCGGCGGTCAGGGGCTGGTCGGCCGGATATTGGACGGTGAAGCCAGCCTGGAGCTGAGTCGGGTTGCGCTCTACTTCGCTGCTCGGTTTGCTCTGACCATCGGCAGTTACGCCACCGGGGCGGCTGGCGGCATCTTCGCGCCGATACTACTGCTGGGCGCTCTGCTCGGGCTCGGTTCCGGAATGCTCATCCAGCAGATGGCGCCGGTGCTGTCTGTGGAGCCCAGGGTTTTCGCGGTGGCCGGGATGGCGGCTCTGTTCACCGGCGTGGTCCAGGCGCCGCTTACCGGGGTGGTGCTGATGATCGAAATGACCGGCAACTATGCGCTCATCCTGCCGCTTTTGGCGGCCTGCTTCGCGGCGCAGGCGGTCACCGCCCGTCTGCACGATCTGCCGATCTACGAAGCGCTGCTGGAGTGGGAACTGAGTGGATCTAGGGCGCGGCGTTCACGTTGAACGGATCGGCGTAGATGTCTTTCATCGCGGCACCTGCCAGGAATGCACGTTTTTTCGCAGCGCTCACCATCTCCGGATGGCCGCAGAGGAACAGCCGTTTGTCCTTGAAATCCCCGATCTCACGGAACGCGATCTCGTGGGCGCGGCCTCCCTCCAGGCCCGGTGCCGGTTCTTCGCCGGAGACGCAGGGCACGTATTCGAAATTCGAATGGTTCCTCGCCAGTTCCCTCAGCTCGCCGGTCAGATAAAGACCCGCCCGATTCCTGCTGCCGTGGAACAGGCGGATCGGCCCGCTGTGTCCTCGCCGCAGGGCATCGCGCAGGATGCCGTACAGCGGGGCCAGGCCGGAACCTGTGCCTATCAGTACCATCTCCTGCTCCGGCCGGCCGGGAACATAGAAACAGTCACCGCTTGGACCCCGAATTTCCACGGTCTGGCCGGCGCGCAGCTCCTCGTGTATCCAGCCGCTGACTCTTCCCTGCGGGAGTCGCCGCACGTGCAAATGCAGATGTTCGTCATGCCCAGGCACGCTGGCCAGGGAGTAGCTTCGCCCGAGCGTGGGGTCGCGAAACAGATTGATGAATTGCCCGGCCCGGTATTCCAATGGGGCGTGGCATTCAAGCGACACATGCATGATCTCGCCGTTGAGCGGTTCCAGGGCCGTGACGGTCGCAGGTAGTGAGCACACGACCTCTTGGGGAAGCGCCGCTTCGAGGTCGTCGGTCGGGTGGCAGACGCAGGCAAGGAAATAGTTCTGGAGCTTCAGCGAGTCTTTCAGCCCCCGCTGCGAGTCCTCGGGCGGGACACCGCGGACGGCACGCATCAGGCAGGTCTGGCAGACCCCGCTACGACAGGAAAAGGGGACAGGCGCGCCGTGCCCGACGAGACAATCCAGGACGGACTGGTGCTTGTCGAGGGGATAGGTGTTTCCGCCATAGGTGATGCTCGTCATGGTGGCGCTCCTGTCGATTCCGCGCTTTAGCGGCCGAGGACGTCGTTGCGGGTACTCTCGGCGATTGCCGCCGCCTGGGCGATCAACTCGTCGGGTACGTTCAGCTCTTTCATGGTGGCGCCCAGGTGTTCCATGACGGCGTCGAAGTGGGAGTCGTTCAAGCCCTGCTTGACCAGGTGCGCGTGTCCGCGCCGCATGTCCATGCCGGTGTAATTGTGGGGCCCGCCAAATGCCATGGTCAGGAATGCCTTCTGCTTGGCGGCCTGTTTTTCCATGTCGACCCCCTCGAAAAACCGGTTGATGCGGGGATCGGCCAGTACCTTACGGTAGAAGATGTCCACGGCGGCATTCACCGCGGCTTCTCCTCCCAGTTTTTCATAGAGCGAGGCATGGGATTCGTTCCACCAGTCGGCGAGTTTCTTTTCGGTCATGAGCTTCTCCTAGTCGATTTATGCGAATGCGATGCACCGGGGTCGAATACTGTTATAAGATGCATAGCAAATACAAATTTAGGATCGACACGAGCTCGTGTCAAGCCCTCCTGCGAGCACGTGTTATGCTATCGTCAGCTGTCCAAACAGGTATCAGCCATGCAACTGACCCAGTTCACGGATTTCTCGCTGCGGGTCTTGATTTATCTGGTCCGCCTGCCGGAACCCGGCATGGCGACCATCCCGGAAATCGCCGAGTACTACCGGATTTCGCGGAATCACCTGGTGAAGGTGGTGAACACCCTGGCCAATGCCGGCCTGCTCGTGACGATGCGCGGCAAAGGCGGTGGGCTGAGGCTGGCGCGTCCGGCCGACACCATCACCATCGCCGAGGTGGTACGTCTGACCGAGCCGAACATGAATCTGGTCGAATGTTTCGATCCGAAGGCCAGTCACTGCCGGATCGACCGAGGCTGTTTCCTCAAGGCCATCCTGTACGAAGCGCGGAAAGATTTCCTAGCCGCACTCGAACGTCACACGCTGGCCGATGCAGCCCGCATGGGCTTGGGATCGGAAGGTGAGTCCCCGGTACTGAAGAGGCTTGCCCAAGGATGTGACTAACAGGGCTTGCAAATCTCGGAAGCGCGGGTATAATTGCTGTTCTCAATCGCGGGGTGGAGCAGTCCGGTAGCTCGTCGGGCTCATAACCCGAAGGTCGTAGGTTCAAATCCTGCCCCCGCTACCAAGATTCAAAGGCTTGCGCGCTCCCGCAAGCCTTTTTCATTTCTGCGCAGCTGTTTCGTATCATCGGGCCAGATCCGGCCAGCCAGTCCGGCTCCATAGCGGGTTGAGGGCGTTTTGGCGATCGCCATGCCTGGCCCAGATCGGGCATCCAAACCAGCGGACCATTTGCCACATGAGCCTTTGTGTCCACGGTCCTGTGCCGGACCAGGGGTCGGCCTCCATGGCTTCCCTGAAGATGTTGTCCGCTTCCTCACGGGTCAGCGGGCGGGTGCCACCCTTCTCCAGAGGGAGTCTGTGGGTTTGGTAAGCATAGTCATGGATGACGGCGGGACGGATCGCCCGTCCTCCAGCCAGCAGATAGGCGAGTGGAAGTCGCGGCACCGACGCGAAATCGGTGACAAACTCGTCCGGAATGTACACGGACTCGCCCAGGAAAGCCGATTCATAGCGAAGAGGTGTCAGCGTGATCCAATTGGCCGCGCCTTCACCCCAGCCGTAGAGGCGTACCTCCAAATCATTCAGGAACTGGCTCATAGCGATCCACTCCACTCAAAAATCGGGGTCGGCCAAGCCCGGATGCGATGCTGCTGGCCGGGACTGGATTATACACGGCGGCGGCAGGGACTTTTGGGGAGTATCGTACCGGCCTGACGACGCGATGTCGGAACTGGTAGCAACTGGCTATGGTCTAATTTGTCGATAGGCGCGTCCACGGCGAAGCAAAGCAAGGAGGTTGCGCACGTACCGGCATCGCGTCCCCCTGAGTCCCTGCCGCCGATTCCCTCGAATCGGCGCGCAAGGCGGCAAAATAAGCCGGGTAACTGGCTGGCAGATCTGCGAGGTCGGGTACTATGTTCGAAAATTTCTTCGCTGAATTCAACGCTTATCTCCTCGGCCATCCGGCATTTCTGGCCAAACTGAAGTTCTTGTTTTGGTTGAAATATTGGATTCTGATCGGGCTGATGGCGGTTTTCATCTATCTCCTTTACAAGGAGCGGCATGCCGACGGCAACTCGCCGAGCCACAAGCCTGATACTTTGCGTGGCTATAATTCATTCGAAGCCTGACATTTAAAGTCGGGCGGGATCGTGAGTAACGGGCCAATGCCGGCGTCGCCCACGTTCCCGCTGGGCAGCTTCGTCAAGGTTGACGTGATATGCAGATTGCAAGGCGAGCCTTCGCTTCTACCGGCAAACGCTCCCGAAGCGGATCCTGTTTTTTGAATGTAAAGACGAGGAGGACCGACCATGTTTGCGAAATCTTTTCTGATGTTGGCCGCCCTGCTGGGCGCTTCTGGAGCCGTCTTGGCCACCCCTAACATGTACTGGGATCACATGCAGTCGAACCTGAGCCAAGCCGACTGCGTGAGCCGGGGCGAGTCGCTCATGTCGGCGCAGACGACGGGTAGGATCAGTAAGGACGCCGATTCCGTCCGTTCTTGGACCGACAAGACCCTGGCAGTGATCGAGTGCATTCGAATGGGCGATCACATGACCGTGATGGTGCTGGTGGGTAGCGACGATGCGGCCACCGGTAGCAAATTGCTCGATGCTTTGAAGAAGGGCATGCAGTAATCCTCCTGAACGTCAGGGTGACCTCCATCCTAGCCAGAAATGCAGGAGGCGGCCAAGGGAAAAGCGGCTTTGCATCGTTCGGTGCAAACACCTGTCCGCAGCTCGTCGGCTCCGGCGCCGCCCTGGCGCTGTCCCTCCCCGGTGCTCGCCGCCGGTCGGTTCTATCATTGTCCTGCGGTCTGGCCATTTTGGCTTGACGCAGAGCTTTCGATCTCATAGGTTCTCTGCAGCGACCGGCTGGCGATCTGTGTCGGGATCGGAAACAGAGGATATGTGGTGCCGCCCCGGGCCTGACTGGGCTGCACGGATAAGAACTAGAACGCTTTGGCTGAGGCTCAAAATGAAAAAGTGCGAAACTTGTGACTCGTCAGGGATTGGCGGGAACCGCGTCGTGATCGGTAAAAACCATGGTCAAATCCCGTATGCAACGCGCATCTTCGGGGTATTCATGATTTATCTGCCTATCCTGACTCTGCCTTTTGTGATAATCAGCGCCTATATCAGTTATTTCCATCTTAAGCTGATGGGGGCGGAAAACGTAAAGACGTTGAAAGACTTTTTGCCTGATCGAGCCAGTTTCCGATATAAGCTGTCAAACCAGATCGTCATGCGGCCTGGCTACAGGCTCAGTCCCACCCAGTCCAGGTTGTTTTGGGTACTTAATTGTACTTGGTATTGTCCTTTCAGCGTGGGATTGTTCGAATGGCATGCTTATCTGGTCAAGCTGGTGGAGAACTGGTGGTGCCCATTTTTTCACGGACGGAAAGAAGGCCATTATCAGGAGGGCGCGATCGACCGTTCGTTCTGGCATATTTTTCCGGAGGACGTGGTCAAACTCGATCCCGAGGACCGGGATAACCCGATCTGGAATGAGGACGCCAGTGGCGTTCGGGAGCATTGAGGGCCGGCGGTTGAAAGGGGTGCCGGCGCCGTCAAGTGGTTTCCATGACATGAAACTTGGGATTTCATAGGGTCTTGGGAACCGCCGCCGATCATGACAGGAAGCATGGCACGGTTTTGTTTTTCAGGTTTGTCCGATACGTAAGCGGCTCGTTATGCGGTTAAAGCAGAGCATGTTTACTGTATGGCATTCAAAGGAAATTATATTATAGGACCAGCTGAGGGAGAGGGTTCTGCTTACCGGGTTCCGCCGCTAATCCGTCGGTTGCGGTGCCGAGGGGTTCGCAATCGTGGGCTGTCGCGGACCGGTGGAGGGGTGGCTGGCTCGCCGCCGGCTCGCATCGTCCAGTCGCAGGCACAGCAGGACCGCCAGAATCGCGACGTAGAAGGCTGGTCCTGACGTGTCCCGTTTTACCAGCCAGAAATAATGAAATATGCCGGCCGCGGCCGAGACATACGCCCATCGGTGCAGGAGGCGCCAGTTTCTGTGGCCGAGACGTCGGGCCAGGGCCCGGCTGGAGGTGGCGGCCAATGGAACCATGATCAGGAAACTCGTCATACCGGCAGCAAGAAAGGGGCGCCTGATAATGTCCCGCCAGATTTCGCGCGCGTCGAGAAAATGGTCGAAAATCACATAGTTAGAAACATGGAGGCAGGCATAGAAGAAGGCCAGAAGGGCGGTTGTACGACGCAGGCGAATGAGCCAGTGTCCGCCGGGGAATTTGGCCAAAGGTGTGATGGCGAGGGTGCCCAGCAAGAGCCTCAATGTCCAAAGGCCGCTGCTGTGGGAAATGGTCTCGACGGGATTGGCACCCAGGCCGTGGGTCAAACTGCCCAGTGCAAGTGAGAGAAAAGGAACTGTCCCGGCGACGAACAGTCCTCGGTTGAGCAGCCGGATGGTGGATTCGGAGGGGGGCTTCATGATGGCTGACAAACCTTGAGTGGACTCCTCGTGCGTTTGGCGGAAGGGAAGCGGACCTGGCATGGCTGAGTGTGCCGCTGGGTTATTTTCCACCCCCTTCCTTCATTTTGCAAAAATGGCAGTCCCCGGCCGTTCGGACGGAGCCTGTTTCAAGCCGGATAGGTTTTTCCAGGGTGTCTGGCTACAATGCCGGACGTGCGCCGCCAGCGGAAGGGCCGGTTCAGGCCGGAACTTGCGGGCAAGGGGGGCGCGATTCCTCACATCACCCATAAAAAGGAACATCTCATGCACAGTGCACGCTCTCTGTTCGCCGGTCTGCTGTTGGCGGCATTCCTGACGCAGCCCGCTTGTGCGGCGAAGAAGGCCGAAACCAAAGGCCCCGCGCCCGCCGAGCAGGCTCGGGTCGACGACCCGGTTTCCACTTTCAAGACCGGCTGCAAGGCCGAACTGGACAAGTTCTGCAAGGATGTGATGCCCGGAGACGGACGCCAACTGGCTTGTCTTTACGCGTACCAGGACAAGCTCTCCACACGGTGCGAATATTCCATCTACGATGCCGCGGCCCAGCTTCAGCGTGAAGTCAACGCTCTGAGCTATGTGGCTGCGGAGTGCGACGACGATCTGGACAAATTCTGCGCCAATGTCGATCCCGGCGAAGGGCGGCTGTTGGCGTGCCTGGAAAAGAACGAAGCCAAGGTCAGTTCGCGTTGCAAACAGGCGATCCAGGACACGGGTCTGAACAAAGCCAAATAAGAAGCCCGATTCCACCTGTATCGGCACAGCCGTGCCTGCTTCGCCGATACAGGCCCCAGAAAACCTGTGCCGTCGCTGTCTTGATTTTGTCAGGGACGGCCGTGTCTTGCTGAATCAAAGGGTTGCGAAGGCCGTCTGCAGGGGGTTCACAGAATTATCCACAGAATCTGTGGATAAAGCGGGAGGGACCGTTTCTGGTACGATAGCGCGCCTCGAATCGGGCCCGGAACATGAGGATCGCCTTAGGCATAGAATACGATGGCAGCGGCTTCGCCGGTTGGCAATGGCAGAACGGTAAGCGCACCGTTCAGGCCGTGGTCGAGCGGGCTTTGAGCCGGGTCGCTGATGCTTCGGTCCGGGTCGTGTGTGCGGGACGTACCGATGCGGGTGTCCATGCCATTGAGCAGGTGGCGCATTTCGACACCGAAAGCCGGCGTAGTGAGCGCTCTTGGCTGCTGGGAGCCAATACCGCGCTGCCGGAGGACGTGCGGATCCTATGGGTGCGGGAGACCGAGCCCCATTTCCATGCCCGGTTGAGTGCGATCGCCCGCTACTACCGCTATGAGATACTGAATCGCCCCATGCGTTCCGCTTTGCGGCCCCGCCAGCTCACCTGGTGCCATGCGCCGTTGGACGTCGAGCGGATGCGGGAAGGAGCGGCCCATCTGATCGGCGAACATGATTTCTCGTCCTTTCGAGCCCAGCAGTGCCAGTCCCGCAGCCCTTTCCGTCACGTGCATTTCCTGCACGTGCGTCGGATAGGTGACAGGGTGGTCATGGAAATCGCAGCCAATGCCTTCCTGCATCACATGGTGCGCAACATTGCCGGGGTGCTGATGGCAGTGGGGGCGGGCAAGCGCGATCCGGCCTGGGTCGGCGAACTGCTGGCCATGCGGGACCGCGCTCGAGGCGGCGTCACGGCGCCGCCGGACGGGCTGTACCTGGGCGGTGTGTGTTATCCGGAACAATTCGGGCTGGTGCGCGATCCCATTTTCGCGCATCTGCCGGCGGATGCCCGCCGCTACGACCCGGACGTTGAATCATGATACCGGCATATCTCTCAGGGCGAACTCGGGTTAAAATTTGTGGTTTCACGCAGGTCGAGGATGCGGCTTGCGCAGTGGCTCTGGGTGCCGATGCTCTGGGTCTGGTGTTCTACGGTCCCAGTCCGCGCAACGTGAGCATCGGTCAGGCGCAGGCCATCGCCGCGGCCGTCCCGGCATTCGTCACCGTGGTGGGTCTGTTCGTGGATGCCGAGCCGGCGCTGGTTCGGGAGATTTGCGCTGGCGTGCGGATCGATCTGTTGCAGTTTCACGGCGTAGAAACCCCGGAGTATTGCGCTGACTTCGGCCGGCCGTTCATCAAGGCTTTGCGGATGAAGCCAGGTGTCGATGTCGGGACCGAAGCACGCCGGTATGCCGGTGCCGCCGGTTTGCTGCTCGATGCCTACCAGCCGGGAGAGCAGGGCGGAACCGGGATGACGTTCGACTGGCGCAGGGCTGAAACCGATTGCGGTCTGCCGTTGATCCTGGCGGGCGGGCTCACCCCGGCCAATGTGAGAGTAGCCCTGGGAACGGCGAAGCCTTACGCGGTGGATGTATCGAGTGGGGTGGAGAGGGAGCGGAAGGGAATCAAGGACCACGACAAAATGGCGGCGTTTTTACGCGAGGTGTACGAATTTGACTATGCGAGAAGAGATTCAGCCCTATAACCTGCCGGATGACCGCGGTCACTTTGGACCTTATGGCGGCATTTTCGTCGCCGAAACCCTGATGGAGCCGCTGGAGGAGCTGAAAGCCGCCTACCATCGCTACATGAAGGATCCGGAGTTTCTCGCCGAGCTGGATCACGATCTCAGCCATTACGTCGGCCGTCCTTCGCCGATCTACCATGCCGAACGCCTGAGCCGTGAGCTCGGTGGTGCACAGATCTACTTCAAGCGGGAAGACCTCAATCACACCGGTGCGCACAAGGTCAACAA
This sequence comes from Methylococcus capsulatus, assembly GCF_036864975.1. NCBI lineage: Bacteria > Pseudomonadati > Pseudomonadota > Gammaproteobacteria > Methylococcales > Methylococcaceae > Methylococcus > Methylococcus capsulatus. The sequence goes on from NZ_CP104311.1 coordinate 1,510,768, forward strand.
CACCGTCGGTCAGGCCCTCTTGGCCAAGCGTATGGGTAAGCGACGGGTGATCGCCGAAACCGGTGCCGGCCAGCACGGCGTCGCCACCGCTACCGTGGCCGCCCGACTGGGAATGGAATGCGTGGTCTACATGGGTGCGGTCGATGTCCAGCGCCAGGCGCTCAACGTGTTCCGTATGAAACTGCTCGGTGCCACCGTGGTGGCGGTCGAATCGGGCTCCAGAACGCTCAAAGACGCTTTGAACGAAGCCATGCGCGATTGGGTGACCAATGTCGATGATACCTTCTACATCATCGGTACGGTGGCAGGTCCCCATCCCTACCCCGCCATGGTGCGCGATTTCCAGGCCGTGATCGGCCGCGAGGCGCGCAGCCAGATGCTGGAGATGACCGGGCGCCTGCCCGATGCGCTGGTCGCCTGCGTGGGGGGCGGTTCCAATGCCATCGGTCTGTTCTACCCCTTCGTCGACGACCGGGAAGTTGCCATGTACGGGGTCGAGGCCGCCGGTGATGGCATCGAGACCGGTCGTCATTCGGCGCCGCTGAGCGCCGGCCGTCCCGGCGTGCTGCATGGCAACCGAACCTATCTGATGGAAGACGAAGACGGTGAGATCATCGAGACCCATTCCATCTCCGCCGGCCTGGATTACCCCGGCGTCGGGCCGGAGCATGCCTGGCTCAAGGATTCCGGCCGTGCGACCTATGTCAGTGCGACCGACGCCGAGGCGCTCGAGGCATTCCACACCCTGACCCGGTTGGAGGGCATCATTCCGGCGTTGGAATCCAGTCATGCCGTGGCCTATGCCCTCAAGCTGGCGCCGAGCCTCGGTTCCGACAAGATCGTCCTGGTCAACCTCTCCGGCCGTGGCGACAAGGACATCCACACCATCGCCACCCGGGAGGGTATCGTTCTGTGAGCCGTCTGACCTCGACTTTCCAAGTGTTGCGTGAAGCCAAGCGCAAGGCCCTGATTCCTTTCATCACTGCCGGCGATCCGGAGCCGGGTTTCACGGTGCCGGCCCTGCATGCCATGGTCGAAGCCGGGGCCGACATCATCGAGCTCGGGGTGCCGTTTTCCGATCCCATGGCCGATGGACCGGTGATCCAGAAGGCCAGTGAACGCGCGCTCGTCCATCACATGAGCTTGCGCAAGACGTTGGATCTCGTGGCCGAGTTCCGCCGGACCGATCAGGCGACACCCATCGTGCTGATGGGCTATCTCAACCCTGTCGAGTGCATGGGCTACCAGAGGTTCGCCGACTGCGCCAGGGCGGTTGGCGTGGATGGCGTACTGACCGTCGATATGCCGCCGGAAGAGGCAGGTGAGTTCGTGCCGCTGCTACACCGGGCCGGAATCGATCCGATTTTCCTGCTGGCGCCCAACAGTTCCGACATGCGGGTTCGGCGGATGGCAGCGCTCGCTCGCGGCTATCTGTACTATGTATCACTCAAGGGGGTAACGGGTGCATCGCATCTCGACCTCAGCCAAGTCGAAAGCAGGATCGCCCACATCAGGTCGCTGACCGATCTGCCCATCGGGGTCGGTTTCGGCGTCAAAAATGCCGACACCGCGGCGGCCATCGGGCGGTTCGCTGATGCCGTGGTGGTGGGCAGTGCCCTGGTGGAAAAGATCGCGGCGGCTCAGGACCGGCCCGAACAGGCGCGTAAGGACATCATCGACCTGCTCGCCACCATGCGGCGCGCGATGGATGCCTGAATCCGAGAGAAATCATGACTTTGAGCTGGTTCCATAAACTCGTCCCTTCCAAGATCCGCACCGAGGCATCAACCAAGAGTACGGTGCCCGAGGGATTGTGGTGCAAGTGCCCGAGCTGTAATGCGATCCTGTACAAGTCGGAAGTCGAGCGCAATCTCGAGGTTTGTCCGAAGTGTTCGCATCACATGCGCATTTCCGCACGCAAGCGTCTTCACCTGTTTCTCGATCCGGGCAACCGGCTGGAAATCGGTGAAGGACTGGCACCCCAGGACCCGCTCAAATTCAAGGATAGTAAGAAGTACAAGGACCGTTTGCTGCAGGCGCAGAAAGCGACCGGCGAAAAGGATGCGCTGATCGTGGTGGCCGGTCAGCTGCTGGGTCTGCCCGTCGTGGCGGGAGCCTTCAATTTCGAGTTCATGGGCGGCTCCATGGGCTCGGTGGTCGGCGAACGTTTCGTGCGCGGCGTCAACCACAGCCTCGAGCATGGTGCGCCATTCGTCGTTTTCAGCGCCAGCGGCGGCGCCCGTATGCAGGAATCGCTGCTGTCGCTATTCCAGATGGCCAAGACCAGCGCCGCTCTGGCGCGCTTGTCCAAGGCGAGGATTCCGTTCATTTCCGTCCTGACCGATCCGACCATGGGCGGGGTTTCGGCCAGCTTTGCCATGCTGGGCGATATCAACATCGCCGAACCGGGCGCCCTGATCGGTTTCGCCGGTCCCCGCGTGATCGAGCAGACGGTGCGGGAGAAACTTCCGGAAGGCTTCCAGCGCAGCGAATTCCTGCTCGAACACGGCGCCATCGACATGATTGTTGACCGCCGCGATCTGCGGGAGCGCATCGCCGCGCTGCTGGCGCTTTTGACTCGGGACGGCCGGGCTGGCGTCGCTCCCGCCGCGCCGAAGGCGCCGCTGCCGGCGATCGGGGAGGGCGGCGGCGAGGGCGATCTGGCCCGCTATCTTTCCGCGTTGCCGGTGGACGACCCGGAAGCCGAATAGCTGATGCGCTTCTCGACTCTCGGGGAGTGGCTGTCTTGGCAGGAGACCCTGCACCCCCAGGCCATTGATCTGGGTCTGGAACGGGTTCGCAGGGTTTACCGCGCACTCAATCCGGCTCAGGACCGGCCTTTCACCGTCACCGTCGGCGGTACCAACGGCAAGGGCTCTTGCGTCGCAGCGCTGGACACCATCCTGCGCCGGGCCGGTTATCGTGTCGGCGCCTATACCTCGCCCCACATCCTGCGCTACAACGAACGCATCTGCATAGGCGGGATGCCAGTCGAGGACGCGGCCATCTGCGCTTCCTTCGATCGCATCGAAGCGGTGCGCGGCGATACGACGCTGAGTTTCTTCGAGTTCGGCACGCTGGCGGCGCTGGACATCTTCCGCCGCGCCGGACTCGATGCGCAGATCCTCGAGGTCGGTCTCGGCGGGCGGCTCGATGCCGTGAACATCGTCGATGCCGACGCCGCGCTGATCGCCAGTATCGGCATCGACCACGAGGAATGGCTGGGGGGAACCCGCGAGGCCATCGGCCTGGAAAAGGCCGGTATCTTCCGGCCGGCGCGACCCTGTATTCTGGGTGATCCCGATGCTCCGGCCACGGTGTTGCGGCATGCGGAGGCGATCGGGGCGGACTTACTGATACAGGGGCGCGATTTTTCCTTCCGGCGGGAAGACGACGGCTGGATCTGGTACGGACGCGGCGAAACCCACACGGCGCTGCCCGAGCCTTGTCTGCGGGGCGATCATCAGTATTTCAACATGTCTGCGGTGCTGCAGGTGATCGAGGCCATCCGGCCCCGGCTTCCGGTACCGGAAGCCGCCGTTCGGGCGGGACTGGCCAGCGTCCATTTGCCGGGGCGGTTCCAGATCCTGGAAGGCGGCCCCACAGTGCTGCTTGACGTCGCCCACAATCCCCATGCGGTGCATGTGCTCACGGAGTTTCTGCGGCAGTTCAAGCAAGGACGCCCGGTGCACGCGGTATTCGCCATGATGCGCGACAAGGACATCCGTGGCGTGGTCGAGTGCATCCGCGATCTGGTGGATGACTGGTATCTCGCGCCGTTGCAACTGCCGCGCGCCGCGACACCGGAAATCCTGCTGCCGGTGTTCTCGGCGCTCGGCGTGAGTCGTGTGCAACAGGGCTTCGCGGATGCCGCCGAGGCGTTTGCAAGGGTCCGCCGAAATGCCGAGAATGAATCGATCATTCTGGTGTTCGGCTCCTTTTTCCTGGTCGCCGAGTATCTGGCCCGAAGCCAAGCCAACCCTTCCAAAGTTTGAGGAAACCTATGGATGAACAGTTGAAACAACGGCTGATCGGCGCAACGGTCATCGTCGCGTTCGCCGTGATTTTCGTGCCGATGCTGTTCGACGAGAAGCCGGACGGGCCGTCTCGCCCGGAAGTGGCCGAAATTCCGCCGATGCCCAAGGATATGGAGGAGCAGCCGGTCGAACTGCCCCGCTCGGTGGACGAGGTCGAAACCGTCGAGCCGGTGGAGGCCGAAGGAGCGGACCGCATCATTCCGGTTACGGGTGGCGAAAACGGTGCCGGAGGGGAGAGTGCGGCGCCGCCTTCGCCAAAGCGCGGTGTGGTGGCGCAGCAGGAGAAAGCCGGCCAGCCGGTCGAGCCGGAAGAGGTGCCGGCCGAGGGGGTCGTCGAGGAGGATATGGCGCCCGTGGAAGCGGCCCCGACGGTGAAACCCACGGCCAGGCCATCTGCAGCGAAGAAACCCCCCGTGGCAACCGCTGCGCCGGTTGACAAGATAAGCAGGCCCCCGGTGAAGGCGATACCGGCCGAACCGCCGGCCCGCAAGCCGGAAATCACGCCGCTGGCGGTACCGGCCGCGACGGCCTGGCTGGTACAGGCCGGAAGCTTCGTCGAAGAGGCCAATGCCAAGGCGCTGGTCGAGAAGCTGCGCCAGAACAAGCTGTCCGCCTACGCCGAAACCATTCACGGTAGCACCGGCAAGGTGACCTACCGCGTCCGGATCGGGCCCGAACCCGACAAGGCCAAGGCCGAGCAGGCACTGCGCCAGCTCGAGGCGGTCGCCGGCATCCGTGGCTATCTGGTGCCATCCCGCGCCCGCTAGGCGATGTTGCCGCAGGTCGGGCCGGCCACGGCGGTCGCGGGTGATTTGACCTGGGCCGATTATCTCATCATCGCGGTGATGGGCTTGTCCGCACTGGTCGGCTTGGTCCGCGGCCTGGTGCGCGAAGTGTTCTCGCTGGCGGTCTGGGCCGCGGCGATCTGGCTGGGGTTGCTTCTCAGCCCGGATCTGGCGGTCCATCTTGAAACCCTGATTTCGGTGCCCTCGCTGCGGCTCGGTATGGCTTTCGTGGCCATCTTCCTGGTCAGCCTGATGGTGGGCGGTTTCACCGGTTTTCTGCTCGGCCGGCTGGTGACAGGCACCGGTCTGGGGGGCACCGACCGGCTGGCCGGGCTGGTGTTCGGGCTGGCACGCGGCGTGCTGTTAGTATCGGTCATGGTGCTCCTGGCCGGTTTTACTCCACTGCCACGGGACCCCTGGTGGCGGGAGTCGCGCCTCATTCCACCGTTTCAGTCCATGGCGCTGTGGATCAAGACGCTGCTGCCGGCTGAAATCGCAGGCCAGGTGGCCTATCCTTAATACCCCTTCGTTCAATCGCTTTACAGGTTCAGGCTATGTGCGGAATTGCCGGTATCGTTTCCAACGATGAGGTCAATCAGGAACTGTACGAGGCGCTCACTGTGCTTCAGCATCGCGGTCAGGATGCCGCCGGTATCGTGACTTGCGAGAGGGAGCGGCTGCATCTGCGCAAGGAGAGCGGTCTGGTGCGTGATGTGTTCCACACCCGCCATATGGTGGAGCTGAAGGGCACGATGGGCATCGGCCACGTGCGTTATCCCACCGCCGGCTGTTCCAGCACCGCCGAAGCGCAGCCGTTCTACGTCAATTCCCCTTACGGCATCTCGCTCGCCCACAATGGCAATCTGACCAATGCGGCCCTGCTCAAACGCGAGCTGTTCCGACAGGATCAGCGCCATATCAACACCGATTCGGATTCGGAGGTCCTGCTCAACGTCTTCGCCCATGAAATGCAGGGCATCGGTAAGCTGCGGGTATCGCCGGACGATGTGTTCCGGGCCGTTTCCGCGGTGCATCGGCGCTGCCGCGGTGCCTATGCCGTGGTGGCGATGGTCACCGGATTCGGTGTCGTCGGCTTCCGTGATCCCCATGGCATCCGCCCGCTGGTTTTCGGCGAGCGCGAGGGGCGGCTCGGCAAGGAATACATGATCGCTTCCGAGAGCGTGGCCCTGGACGTGCTCGGCTTCGAGCTGGTACGGGATGTGGCGCCCGGCGAGGCGGTCCTGATCGAGAAGGACGGCACCCTGCATACCCGCCAGTGCGCCGAACACGTCATCTATTCTCCCTGCATCTTCGAGTTCGTCTATTTCGCCCGGCCGGACTCCATCATCGACGACATCTCCGTCTACAAAGCCCGGCTGCGCATGGGCGACAAGCTGGCCGACAAGATTCTCAGGGAGCGTCCCGAGCACGACATCGACGTCGTCATCCCCATCCCGGACACCAGTCGTACCTCGGCGTTGCAGCTTGCCAACCGGCTGGGAGTGAAATACAGCGAGGGCTTCATCAAGAACCGTTACATCGGCCGCACCTTCATCATGCCAGGGCAGACTCTGCGCAAGAAGTCGGTGCGGCAGAAGCTCAACGCCATCGATCTGGAGTTCAAGGGCAAGAATGTGCTGCTGGTGGATGATTCCATCGTGCGTGGTACCACCTCGACCCAGATCATCCAGATGGCCCGTGATGCCGGCGCCCGTAAGGTGTATTTTGCCTCGGCCTCGCCGCCGGTGCGCTACCCCAACGTCTATGGCATCGACATGCCGGCAGTCGAGGAACTGATCGCTCACGGCCGGACCGACGAACAGGTACGGGAAGCGCTGGGCGCGGACTGGCTGATCTATCAGGATCTGGCTGACCTGGTCGAGTCGGTGCAGCGAGGCAATCCGTCGATCCCGCGGTTCGACACCTCCTGCTTCGACAAGGACTACGTCACCGGCGACATCGACCAGGACTATCTGGATCGCCTGAGCGAGCACCGGTCGGACCATGCCAAAGCCAGGCGTGAAGCAGCCGCGACCGCGATCGATCTTTACAACACCGTCTGAAGGAGCTAGGGAGCCGTGGACGATCTGAACTGGAACGAATTCGCCATGGAGACCCGCGCCGTGCGCGCCGGGCAGCGCCGGACCATGGAGCAGGAACATGCGGAACCGATCTTCGCCACTTCCAGCTACGTCTTCGGTAGCGCGGCGGAAGCGGCCGCGCGCTTCGCCGGCGCGGCGCCGGGCAATATTTATTCGCGTTTCACCAACCCGACGGTGCGTACCTTCGAGGAACGGTTGGCGGCGCTGGAAGGCGGAGAGCGCTGCGTCGCGGTCGGGTCTGGCATGGCCGCCATCGCCAGTACCGCGTTCGGGCTGTTGAAAGCGGGTGATCATGTGGTGTGCTCGCGCGCCGTTTTCGGCAACACCACCCTGCTATTCCAGAACTTTCTCGCCAAATTCGGGGTGCCGACCACTTTCGTTGGTCTCACCGATTACGCAGGCTGGGAAGCGGCCATCCGCCCCGAGACCCGCTTCCTGTTCCTGGAAACGCCCTCCAATCCGTTGACCGAAATCGCCGATATCCCCCGGCTTGCGGAGATCGCCCACGCCGGCGGCTGCCTGCTGGTGGTGGACAACTGCTTCTGTACCCCGGCCCTGCAAAGGCCGCTGGCTTTGGGCGCGGACATCGTGATCCATTCGGCCACCAAGTACCTGGACGGCCAGGGCCGCTGCGTGGGGGGGGCGATCGTCGGTGCGCGCGATCTGCTCGACGCCGAGATCTATCCTTTTCTGCGTACCGGAGGTCCCGCAATGAGCCCCTTCAATGCCTGGGTGTTCCTCAAAGGATTGGAGACGCTGGGACTCAGGATGAAAGCCCATTGTGAGAATGCGCTCGGTCTGGCCCGCTGGCTGGAGGCGCAGCCCTGGGTCGAGCGGGTGCATTACCCTGGACTTGCCAGCCATCCCCAGCACGAACTCGCCGCCCGTCAGCAGTCGGGCTTCGGCGGCATTGTCAGTTTCGAGGTCAAGGGCGGACAGGAAGCCGCCTGGCGTCTGATCGACAGCACCCGGCTGCTGTCGATCACCGGCAATCTGGGGGATGCCAAGACCACCATCACCCATCCAGCAACCACGACCCACGGCCGTTTGAGTCCGGAAGCCAGGATCGCGGCCGGCATCGGCGACGGCCTGGTACGCATCGCGGTAGGCCTGGAGAACCTCGCCGACATTCAGGCCGATCTGGCCCGCTTCGCCTAAAGTCTTTTTTCACCTTTCCAAGGAGACGGTATGAAAGTCACTATCTTTGGTTCCGGCTATGTCGGACTGGTCACCGGTGCCTGTCTGGCCGAAGTCGGCAATGACGTGGTCTGTGTCGACATCGACGCCGGCAAGATCGAACGCCTCAACCGAGGAGAGGTACCGATCTATGAGCCCGGCCTCGACGCCATCACCAAACGGAACATGGCCGCCGGCCGCCTGCAGTTCACCACCGATGTCGAGCTCGGCGTGAGCCATGGCCTGTTCCAGTTCATTGCCGTCGGCACACCGCCGGACGAGGATGGCTCGGCCGATCTGCAATACGTGCTGGCGGTGGCGCGCAGTATCGGCGAGCGGATGCGGGAATACCGGATCGTCGTCAACAAGTCCACCGTACCGGTGGGGACGGCGGACAAAGTGCACAGGGTCGTGAGCGAAGTATTGGCCCGGCGCGGTATGGTCATCGAGTTCGACGTGGTCTCCAACCCGGAATTCCTCAAGGAGGGTGCGGCCATCGAGGACTTCATGAAGCCGGACCGGATCGTGGTCGGCACCGACAACCCGCGCACCACTGAGCTGCTGCGCGCCCTCTATGCCCCGTTCAACCGTAGCCACGACCGCATGGTGTGCATGGACATCCGCTCCGCCGAGCTGACCAAGTATGCCGCCAATGCCATGCTGGCCACCAAGATCAGCTTCATGAACGAGTTGGCCAACCTCGCCGAGCGGCTCGGCGCGGACATCGAGAAGGTCCGCGTCGGGATCGGTTCCGATCCCCGCATCGGCTACCACTTCATCTATCCCGGATGCGGCTATGGCGGTTCTTGTTTCCCCAAGGATGTCAAGGCCCTGGAGCGCACCGCCCGCGATGCCGGCTATCCCGCCGAGTTGCTGCAGGCGGTGGAAGCCGTGAACGACCGTCAGAAAGAAAAGCTGTTCGAGAAGATCAGTGCGTATTTCCAGGGCGATCTGGCCGGCAAGACCATCGCCGTCTGGGGGCTGGCCTTCAAGCCGAACACCGACGACATGCGCGAAGCACCCAGCCGCACCCTGATGGAAGCGCTGTGGCGGTCGGGGGCGAAGGTGCGGGCGTTCGATCCCGTGGCGCAGGAGGAAGCCCATCGCATCTACGGCGAGCGGGCGGACCTCATTCTGTGCGATTCGCCGGAATCGGCCCTGCAAGGCGCCGATGCGCTGGCGGTGGTCACCGAATGGAACGTGTTCCGGAGCCCTGATTTCGACGAAATCAGGCAGACCCTCACACGCCCCGCCGTCTTCGACGGCCGCAACATCTACGATCCGGCGTACATGAAGGCGCAGGGCTTCGATTATTTCGCCATCGGGCGAGGTTCGGTCTAGCCTGCCGCTGCAGCCACGAACTCAGGGCGGGGGAGAAGCAGCGCCCGGACATGGGCCGCGACGCTGCGGCCCAGGGCCGGCAAGGCGTAGCCGCCTTCGAGCGCGGACACAATACGGCCACCGGCATGGCGGTCCGCCAGCTTCATGAGTTCCGCCGTGATCCAGCCGTAGTCGTCCTCGGTGAGTGCCAGATCCGCCAGCGGGTCGTCGCGGTGGGCGTCGAAGCCGGCGGAAATCAGGATCAGCTCGGGGCAGAAGCGGTCGATGGCGGGCAGAGCGGTAGCCGTGACGGCCTCGCGGTAGGCCGCGGAGTCCGTGCCCGCTGGGAGAGGGATGTTGACCAGGTTGCCGACGCCGGTTTCCATTGCGCTGCCCGTGCCCGGATACCACGGATACTGGTGGGTCGAGACATACAGGACCGCCGGATTGCGCCTGAACGCGGCCTGGGTGCCGTTGCCGTGGTGCACGTCGAAATCCACGATGGCAACGCGTTGCAAACCGTGGTTGGCGAGGGCGTGGGCGGCGGCGATGGCGATGTTGTTGAAGAGGCAGAAGCCCATGGCTGCGTCCGGTTCGGCGTGATGTCCCGGCGGACGCACCGCGCAGAAGGCGTTGCGCGCCCGTTTCCCTATCACCTCGTCCACCGCCAGGCACACCGCACCGACTGCGTGCAGGGCGGCTTCCCCCGATTCCGGGGAGACCACGGTGTCGGCATCGACGAAGTGATGGCCGGTTCGCGGAATCGCGGCGAACACCCGTTCGATGTGCCCTCTGGAATGGACCAGTTCGAGCCGGGAGGGCTCGGCACGGGGGGCCTCGAGACGCCGCAGACCCCGGAATTCCGGAGCGGCCAGCGCGCTTTCGATGGCGGCAAGGCGGACCGAGCCCTCTGGATGGCCGGGGCCGGTGTCATGGCGGAGAAAGAGCGGATGGCTGATGTAGAGCGTCGTCATGGTGGTTACCTGCCGTTTCGGCTGGGTTATTCCATATAATAGCCTCAATATTTCCCGCCCACTTCCAGATGCCCTGCGGACTCACGGCCCGGTGGAGCCCGGCTACGGCTGCTACGGGAGTCGTGATGCCGGCATCCGGCCCACAGGGATGTGTCAGGCCCGTGTCGTCTATGACTTCCGGGCTCCGGCATTTCCTGCCGGAGCGACGTTGCTTTGCCGTAGCCGATTGTCTAGAAGGGCGGGCCGATTCCTTTTACTTCATGACCGGGGTTTAACATGCTGACCGAATACCGAGAGCACGTGGCCGAACGTGCCGCCCAAGGCCTCGTGCCCAAGCCGCTGACTGCCGAACAGACCGCCGCCCTGGTGGAATTGCTGAAGGCGCCGCCCGCCGGCGAAGAAGCGTTTCTGCTCGATCTCCTGAGCAACCGCGTGCCGGCCGGAGTGGATGAAGCGGCTTACGTGAAGGCGGGTTTTCTTGCGGCCGTCGCCCGGGGGGAGGCGGTTTCCCCGATCCTATCGCCCCGACAGGCCACCGAACTGCTCGCCACCATGCTGGGCGGCTACAATGTCGCGCCGCTGATCGAGCTGCTGGATCATTCCGAACTGGCCCCGGTTGCGGCGCACGGCCTGTCCCGTACGCTGCTCATGTTCGACGCCTTCCACGACGTACAGGTCAAAGCGGAAGCGGGCAATGTTCATGCCCAGGCCGTATTGCGTGCCTGGGCGGACGCCGAGTGGTTCACTTCCCGTCCGGAAGTGCCAGGGAAGTTGACCGTGACCGTGTTCAAGGTAGCGGGCGAGACCAATACCGACGACCTCTCGCCGGCTCAGGACGCCTGGTCACGGCCGGACATCCCGCTGCACGCTAAATCCATGCTGAAGGTGCCGCGCGAGGGGATTTACGATGCCGAAGCGCAGATCGCCGAACTCAAAACCAAGGGTTTCCCGGTGGCCTATGTGGGCGACGTGGTCGGGACCGGCTCGTCGCGCAAGTCCGCCACCAATTCCTTACTCTGGTATATCGGCGAAGACATTCCCCACGTTCCCAATAAACGTCAGGGCGGGGTCTGTATCGGCGGCAAGATCGCGCCGATCTTCTTCAACACCTTGGAAGATTCGGGTGCCCTGCCGATCGAATGCGACGTCACCGCCATGCGGATGGGCGATGTGATCGACATCTATCCCTATGAAGGGGTGGTGCGGAACCGCGAGAGCGGGGTCGAACTGTGCCGGTTCACGCTCAAGACTGACATCCTGCTGGATGAGGTACGGGCCGGCGGGCGCATCAACCTGATCATCGGCCGCGGTCTGACCGACCGGGCGCGCAAGTCTCTGGGGCTGCCGCCTTCCGAAGTCTTCCGCCGTCCCAGGGCGCCGACCGAGACTGGAAAAGGCTATACCCTGGCGCAGAAGATCGTAGGCAAGGCCTGCGGGGTGGCCGGAATCCGGCCCGGCACCTACTGCGAGCCGGTGATGACCACGGTGGGTTCACAGGACACGACTGGCCCGATGACCCGGGACGAGCTGAAAGATCTGGCCTGCCTCGGCTTTTCGGCCGACCTGGTGCTGCAGTCGTTCTGCCACACCTCCGCCTATCCCAAGCCGGTCGATGTCGAGACCCACCACACCCTCCCGGACTTCATCATGAATCGGGGCGGCGTGTCGCTGCGGCCGGGTGATGGCATCATCCATTCCTGGCTCAACCGCATGCTGTTGCCGGACACGGTGGGCACCGGCGCCGATTCCCACACCCGCTTCCCGATCGGTATTTCCTTTCCCGCCGGTTCGGGTTTGGTGGCCTTCGCCGCCGCCACCGGCGTGATGCCGCTGGACATGCCGGAATCGGTGCTGGTGCGCTTCAAGGGCGAGATGCAGCCCGCCATCACCCTGCGCGATCTGGTGCATGCGATTCCCTACGTCGCGCTGCAGCGGGGGCTGTTGACGATCGAGAAGCAGGGTAAAAAGAATGTATTCTCCGGTCGCATCCTGGAGATCGAGGGACTGCCGGATCTCAAGGTCGAGCAGGCCTTCGAGTTGGCGGATGCCTCCGCCGAACGTTCGGCCGCCGCCTGCACCATCAAGCTTAACCGCGCGCCGATCGAGGAATACCTCCATTCCAACATCACCCTGCTGCGCTGGATGATTGCCGAGGGCTACGGTGACGCGCGCACCCTAAGACGGCGCATCGCGGCGATGGAAGCCTGGCTGGCCGATCCGCAATTGCTGGAAGCGGACCCGGACGCCGAGTACGCCGAAGTGATCGAGATCGACCTGAACCAGATCACCGAACCGCTGTTGTGCTGTCCGAACGATCCGGACGACGTCAAGCCGCTGTCGCAGGTCGCCGGGACTCACATCGATGAAGTCTTCCTCGGCTCCTGCATGACCAACATCGGGCATTTCCGCGCCGCCGGCAGGTTGCTGGAAGCTTTCGGCAAGCCCACGCCGACCCGGTTGTGGATCGCCCCGCCCACCCGCATGGATCAGGCTCAGCTCACCGAGGAAGGCTACTACGCCACCTATGGCAAGGCCGGCGCCCGCACCGAAATGCCCGGCTGTTCATTGTGCATGGGCAATCAGGCGCGGGTGGCCGACAACGCCACGGTGGTGTCCACCTCCACCCGCAATTTCCCCAACCGCCTCGGTGCCGGCGCCCAGGTATTCCTGGCCTCGGCCGAACTGGCGGCGGTCTGCTCCATTCTGGGCCGGATTCCGAGCGTGGAGGAGTACATGGCCTATGCCGGCAAGATCGGAGAGAAAGCGGCCGATACTTACCGCTACCTGAACTTCGACCAGACGCCGGCCTATGCCGAGCGAGCGGCGAAAGTGAAAGACCTGGAAATGGCATGAGGGGGGCCGGGTCCGGGAACATCTGGGCTTATGCCGAGCATTGCCTCGGCTCGCCCGAGGTCGAAACCAAATTGGCGGTATCCCATGAGGCCTGGCGGGCCTGCCGCGCGGATGAACTCGATTTCGGAATCGAAGACGAGCCGCTGCCGACCCGCTTCGCCCGTTTTCCCGACCGCCCGCCGCGGGTCGATCCGCGCGACCTGCCGCGCCGCGGCATCAACACCGTGGACGGCCGGGTGGCGCTATTGCACGCGGTGGCCCATATCGAGTTCAGCGCGATCCAGCTGGCGTGGGATCATCTCTACCGATTCCGCGGGCTGCCGCAGGATTATTACCGTGATTGGCTGCGGGTGGCTGCGGAGGAGGCGGAACACTTCGCCCAGGTGCGGGAGCGGCTGCGCGAACTCGGAGCCGATTACGGGGATCTGCCCGCACACGGCGGGTTGTGGAGCATCGCGGAAGAAACGGCTTACGACGTCGCCGCCCGCATGGCGCTGGTGCCGCGCTTCATGGAGGCGCGGGGGCTGGACGTGACGCCGGGCATGATCGAGCGGCTGCGGCAGGCGGGGGATGCACGCAGCGTCGCAGTACTCGAACGCATCCTGCATGACGAGGTCGGGCACGTGGCCCTGGGTTCGCGCTGGTTTCAGTGGATTTGCGCTCAGCGCGGGATCGATCCGGAAGTTGAGTATTTCACTCTCGTGGAACGCCATCTGCGCGGCCAGGCGCGCGGACCGTTCAATCTCGAGCTGCGCAGGCGCGCGGGATTCAGCGACAGGGAGCTCGAACGCCTGGAGGCTTCCAGCGCCCCCCGCCGATACTCCGGCGCCTAAGCTTCGGCCCGGTTGCTGTAGTGGGTCTCGATGTAGCGCTCGACCAGTTCTTGGAACTCCTCGGCGATGCGGTCACCCTTCAATGTCACCGTCTTCACGCCGTCCTCGAACACCGGGGCGACGGGCTGCTCGCCCGTGCCCGGCAGGCTGATGCCGATGTTGGCGTTCTTGCTTTCGCCCGGGCCGTTCACCACGCAACCCATGACGGCCACGTGCATGTCTTCCACCCCATGGTAGCGCTTGCGCCATTCCGGCATCTTGTGGCGCAGGTGCGACTGGATCTGCTGGGCCAGTTTCTGGAAATAGTCGCTGGTGGTGCGGCCGCAGCCGGGGCAGGAGATCACCATGGGGGTGAACGATCGCAATCCCATGGTCTGCAGGATTTCCTGGGCGACGATGACCTCTAGGCTGCGGTCGGCGCCGGGCTCGGGGGTGAGCGATATCCGGATGGTGTCGCCGATGCCCTGCTGCAGCAGTACGGACAGCGCGGCCGTGGAGGCGACGATGCCCTTGGAACCCATCCCGGCTTCGGTCAGCCCCAGGTGCAAGGCATAGTCACAGCGGCTGGACAGGGCTTCGTAGACCGAGATCAGCTCCTGCACACCGCTCATCTTGCACGACAGCACGATGCGGTCCTTGAGCAGCCCCAGATTCTGAGCCTTTTCCGCGCTTTCGAGCGCCGAGGTGATCACGGCTTCGCGCATCACTTCCGGCAACGGCCGTGGCTCGGCGAGCCGGGCGTTCTCATCGAGCAGACGGGCCAGTACCGACTGGTCCAGGCTGCCCCAATTGACGCCGATGCGGACCGGTTTGTCATAGCGGCAGGCGAACTCGATCATCTGGGCGAACTGGGGGTCGCGCTTGGAGCCTCGGCCGACGTTGCCCGGATTGATACGGAACTTGCCCAGCGCCTCGGCGCAGGCGGGGTACTTTTCCAGCAGTTTGTGGCCGTTGAAGTGGAAGTCGCCGACCAGCGGCACGTTGCAGTCCAGGCGGTCCAGTTCTTCCCGGATGCGTGGCACGGCGTCCGCGGCTTCTTCGTTGTTGACGGTGAGGCGCACCAGTTCCGAACCGGCCCGGGCCAGGTCGATGACCTGGCGGACGGTTCCCGCCACGTCGGCAGTGTCGGTGTTGGTCATGGACTGGACCACGACGGGCGCGCCGCCCCCGATCTGTACCGAACCGACGCGCACGCCGACAGTCTGTTTGCGATTCATCATGCGTTACCTGATAGAGATGGGAGTCAACTGGATGATTCTACCAGTTGACGCGTTTACAGCTAATTTCCTAGTTCCTTACTCGGGTGTCAATCCCCGCTTGTCGTCGCCTACGGGGGTCGAAAAGACCGTGTCCAGTCCGCTGCGGCGAGGCAGGCGGGCGTGTCGCGTTTCACAGCCGAGCGCCCGCCGCGAGTGGCGTGGATTCGTCGAATCCGGTTTAATCGCGCTTTTCTCGTTTCGAGGACGAACGTATGGACCTGGCGACCAAGGTGATGATTTTGAGAATTCTGGTGGTTTTCGCCGCCGCCCTGCTCCTGATCGGCGTGATCGTCAGTCTGATCAAGCCCAAGTGGGTGCTGTTCTGGGCGAAAAATCCGGATCGGCTGACGGCGGCGATGGCGGTGTCGACGATCGCTATGCTGCTGTTCATGGCAAGTTGGACCGGGATCGCCAAGCTGACGCTCAAGCCGAAGGAGCCGCAGCAGCGTCATGAAGAGGCGCGGGGTTCGAGGGACGAGCAGAACATGCTCCAGCTCAACCGATAGCGCCCGAAGACGCCTTCCGCTGCTGCCGAATTCACATCATGGGCAGGGCCGGCGGGCGGTGCAGTTCGACTTTCCCGCCGGAGCGCTTTATCATTCCGGCGTTTTGTCGCTAACCTGAAACTTCCCCCATGGAATCGTCGATCCCAGAGCTCTTGCTGGCCGGGAGCAGGCTCATGCTCATCGGTATGACCATCGTGTTCCTGTTTCTGGCTCTGCTGGTGGGAGTCATCCACGTGACTTCGCGGCTGATCGGCCGTTATTCGCCGGACGAGCCGGTCGCCCTCAAGCCCGCGGGCGCCATACCCGTCAGGAGTGCCGGAGGGGAGGACGAAGCGGAGATCGTCGCCGCGATCACGGCGGCGATCCACCGTTACCAGAACAAGTAAGGCACATCTAAGGAGTTTTTGCATGGCAACCCCCTTGGGCATCACTGACGTCGTCCTGCGTGATGCACATCAGTCTCTGCTGGCCACCCGCCTTCGTCTCGAGGATATGCTGCCGATCTGTCCCAAGCTGGACAAGGCCGGCTTCTGGTCGCTGGAGGCTTGGGGCGGTGCGACCTTCGATGCCTGCATCCGTTATCTGGGCGAAGACCCCTGGGTGCGCCTGAAGACGCTGAAGAAGGCTTTGCCGAACACCCGTCTGCAGATGTTGCTGCGGGGCCAGAATCTACTGGGCTATCGCCACTACGCGGACGATGTGGTGGAGAAATTCGTGGAACGCTCGGCCGAAAACGGGGTCGATGTGTTCCGCATCTTCGATGCGCTCAACGACCTCCGCAACTTCGAAAAGGCCATCCGCGCGACCATAGCCATGGGCAAACACGCCCAGGGCACCATTTCGTATACCGTGAGCCCCGTGCACACGATCGACATGTGGGTCGATCTGTCCAAGCGTCTGGAGGACATGGGTGCCCATTCGATCTGTATCAAGGACATGGCGGGCTTGCTCAAGCCTTATGTCGCCGAGGAGCTGGTCGGCCGTCTCAAGCAGGAAGTCGGCGTGCCGATCCACATGCAGTGCCATGCGACCACGGGTTTGAGCACGGCCGCCATCGTGAAGGCGGTCGAGGCCGGTATCGATAACGTCGACACCGCGATTTCGTCCATGAGCATGACCTACGGCCACAGTCCAACGGAGGCGGTCGTGGCGATCTTCCAGGGACACGAGCGTGATACCGGCCTGGACATCCGGCTGTTGGAGGAAATCGCGGCCTATTTTCGCGAGGTCCGGAAAAAGTACGCCAAGTTCGAGGGTAGCCTGAAAGGGGTGGACAGCCGCATTCTGGTGGCCCAGGTGCCCGGTGGTATGCTCACCAACATGGAAAGTCAGCTCAAGGAGCAGGGGGCGCTGGATCGCTTCGACGAAGTGATGCAGGAGATACCCAAGGTCCGCGAGGATCTGGGCTTCATCCCGCTGGTCACGCCGACCTCGCAGATCGTCGGCACCCAGGCCGTCCTCAACGTGCTCGCCGGTGAACGCTACAAGACCATCACCAAGGAGACCGCAGGCGTCCTGCGGGGCGAGTATGGTGCCACCCCGGCACCCGTCAATGCCGAATTGCAGGCCCGGGTCTTGAAGGGGGACAAGCCCATCACCTGCCGTCCCGCCGATCTGCTCGAGCCGGAACTGAAGAAGCTGACCGACGAATTGAAGCGCCTGGCCCGGGAGCACGGAGTCAAGCTGTCCTCCCCGCAGGTCGAAGACGTGCTGATCTACGCGCTGTTCCCCCAGGTCGGCTGGCGGTTCCTGCAGAACCGGGGCAATCCGGCGGCCTTCGAGCCACCGCCCGGCACCGAGCCCGCCGCGCCGGTGGCCGAGGTCACCGGCGCGACCGCGGCGCCCGATGGCGCCAGGCTCTATACCGTCACGGTCAACGGCCGCAGTTATCAGGTCGAGGTGGCCCCGGGCGGCAGCATCGGGGCGATTCATCCGACGACCGGTGCCGCTTCGCCGTCCGCGGCAGCGCAGATCCTCGCCGCGCGGGCCGTCAGCGAGTCGGTCAATGCGCCGATGGCGGGGCATGTGTTGCGCATCAACGTCACCGAGGGACAGAAGGTCGCCGAAGGCCAGGTGGTCGTCGTCATGGAGGCCATGAAAATGGAGACCGAAGTGAGGGCGCGCAGCGGCGGCGTCGTGGTGGGTATCGCCGTCAAGCCGGGCGATACCGTCAATACCGGCGACGTGCTGGTCACGCTGGGCTGAGGCGGGCTGGTCCATGAACGGATTCGTCGAATTGTGGAGCAGCACCGGTCTGTCCAATTTCCAGTGGGGACAGGTGGTCATGATGACGGTGGGGTTCCTGCTCATCTACCTCGCCATCCGTAAAGGCTTTGAGCCTTTATTGCTGCTTCCCATCGGCTTCGGCGCGGTGCTCAGCAACATCCCGGTGGCCGGCATCGCCGAAGAAGGCGGGCTGCTCTCGTATCTGTATTTCGGCATCAAGTCCGGGATATTCCCGCTGCTGATCTTCATGGGTGTGGGGGCCATGACCGATTTCGGTCCCATGCTGGCCAACCCCAAGACCCTGCTGTTGGGGGCGGCCGCACAGTTCGGTATCTTTGGCACCCTGTTCGGCGCGTTGGCACTGAACTTGGTGCCTGGCCTGCAGTTCGGTTTCAGGGATGCGGCCGCCATCGCCATCATCGGCGGGGCCGACGGCCCGACCGCCATCTACGTGGCATCCAGGCTTGCGCCGGACCTGCTCGGCGCCATCGCCGTCGCGGCCTATTCATATATGGCTTTGGTGCCGCTGATCCAGCCCCCCATCATGCGCGCCTTGACCACGCCGGAAGAGCGCCTGATCGAAATGTCGCAACTGCGCGTGGTGGGCAAGACCGAGAAAATCATTTTCCCGGTGGTATTGTTGATCCTGACCGCTCTGCTGCTGCCCTCGGCCGCGCCTTTGATCGGCATGTTCTGCCTCGGCAATCTGATGCGTGAATGCGGTGTGGTCGAACGCCTGAGCAAGACCTCCCAGAATGAGCTGATCAACATCGTTACCATTTTTCTGGGGCTTTCGGTCGGTTCCAAGCTCAGTGCCCATGCTTTCCTTCGCCCGGAGACCCTGGGAATCCTGGTGCTCGGTGCCATCGCATTCAGCTTCGGTACGGCCGCCGGGGTGCTGATGGCGAAGCTGATGAACCGCTTCACTCTGCACAAGATCAACCCCCTGATCGGCGCGGCCGGCGTCTCCGCCGTGCCGATGTCGGCACGGGTGGCCAACAAAGTGGGCCAGGAGAGCAATCCTCACAACTTCCTCCTGATGCACGCCATGGGTCCGAACGTGGCCGGCGTCATCGGCTCCGCCGTGGCGGCGGGTGTGCTGCTGGCGCTGGTGCAATAAGCCATCCGACCGCCCGGTCCTCTGGCGGGGGAGAGTCCGGTTTGGTCCGCCAGACTTCGCCAAGGGAGGGACACGGACTTTTGAATCCCAGCGGGATACTCGGGAATAATGCGGAACTGGTACACTGGGGCTCCCTATTTCCGTGAGGCCGCCTTAGCATGCTCGACTCACAGCGTTCCAACCGCCTGGCAGGCGAAACCAGTCCTTACCTGCTGCAGCATGCACACAATCCGGTGGACTGGTATCCCTGGGGGCCGGAGGCACTGGAAGAAGCCCGGCGCTCCGACCGGCCGATCCTGCTGTCCATTGGCTATTCCGCCTGTCACTGGTGCCATGTCATGGCGCACGAGTCTTTCGAAGACGAGGCGACGGCGGAAGTCATGAACCGGTTGTTCGTCAACATCAAGGTGGATCGGGAGGAGCGACCCGATCTCGACCGCATCTATCAGAGCGTCCACCAGATGTTGTCGCGCCGTGGTGGTGGCTGGCCGCTCACGGTATGTCTGAACCCTCACGATCTGGTGCCTTTCTTCACGGGCACTTATTTTCCCAAGGAGCCGCGCTACAACATGCCGGCCTTCGTGTCCGTACTGCACCAACTGGCTGCTTTCTATGCCGAACACCGGGGCGACCTTGCCCGGAACGGTCAGGTGTTGCGCGAGGCCCTGGAGGCCATGGGCCGCGAACACAGCGGTACCGTGCGGCTGGATGTTGGACTGCTGGCGCACGCGCACCAGGCGCTGCGAACGAATTTCGATGCCGCCCACGGTGGCTTCGGCGGTGCGCCCAAGTTCCCGCATACGTCCAACCTCGAATTCCTGCTGCGCTCGGACGGCGAAGGGTTCGACATGGTCCGCAAGACGCTCGACAGCATGGCCTGCGGCGGCATTTACGATCATCTCGGCGGCGGCTTCGCCCGCTATTCGGTGGACGAGCGCTGGGAGATTCCGCATTTCGAGAAGATGCTCTATGACAACGGCCCGTTGCTCGAGCTGTATGCGCGAATGGCTGTCTACACTGGAGAACCGCTCTATGCCGCCGTCGCGACCGACACCGCCGAATGGGTGATCCGCGAGATGCAGTCGCCGGAAGGCGGCTATTACGCGGCGCTCGATGCGGATTCGGAGGGCAGGGAGGGCAGGTTTTACGTCTGGGATCGCCGTGAGATCCAGGGGCTGCTGTCCGCAGATGAGTACCTTGTGTTTTCCGGTCGTTATGGGCTGGATGGGCCGCCGAATTTCGAGGGCCATTGGCATTTGCGCATTGCCCGGTCTCTGGAAGCCGTCGCGGCGGATTGCGCGAAGACCGGCGACGAGGTGGCGGGGCTGCTCGAATCGGCCAGGGCCTGCCTGCGTCAGGCAAGAGAGCAGCGGGTCCGGCCCGGCAGGGACGAGAAGATCATCGCCGCGTGGAACGGCCTCATGATCCGAGGTATGACCGTGGCCGGCCGCCTGCTGGAGCGAGAAGAATTCAAGGACTCCGCGGACCGGGCGTTTGGGTTCGTGCGCCGGGCCATGGATGTCGGGGGCCGGCTGATGTCGGTCTACAAGGACGGGCGCGCGCGGTTCGACGCCTATCTCGACGACTACGCCTTCCTGCTGGACGCCGCTCTGGAGCTGTTGCAGACGCGTTGGTGTACGGGCGACCTGGCGTGGGCGGTCAGCCTGGCCGACCGGTTGCTGGAGCGCTTCCAGGATACCGAGTATGGCGGATTCTTCTTCACCGCCACCGACCATGAAGCGCTCATTCAGCGCCCCAAGCCCTGGATGGACGAGTCCATGCCGTCCGGCAACGGCATCGCAATCCGTGCGCTGCTCCGGCTCGCTGGTTTGACCGGAGACCTGAGGTATGCCGAGGCGGCCGAACGGGGATTGCAGGCGGCGAGCGGTGCCATGGCCAGATACCCCCACGCCCATGGGGCCTTGATGAACGCGGCGCGGGAATGGTTCGTTCCGCCGCCGCTGGTCATCCTGCGGGGCGAAGGTGAAGCGCTGCGGCCTTGGTGTGCCAAGGCCCGTGAAATCGCTCCCGAAGCCCTGGTCTATGCCATTCCACCCGACGCGGCCGGGTTGCCGCCGGCGCTGGCGGCACGGGGGCCGGCGCCTCAGGGGCCGGTGGCCTATGTCTGCCGTGGGCGGGTCTGCGCAGCGCCGGTGGATTCCCTCGCTACCTTGACTGAAATCCTCGCGGCAGGCTGATTCCGCGCTCCCGCCTTGGCATGCGCCGCCAAACTTGTGTATAAGCGTAGATTTTCACCTTGAGCGCGCTTTCCGGAGTTTGGTTCCGGTGCCGTTCAGCCGCTCTCTTTTCGGAATCCACCGCCTGCATGAAAACCCGGACTTCCTCCGTCGTTCACGAACTCGTCAGCACCCGCCTTCCCAACCGATTCGGCGATTTCATCATCCATTGCTACGGCGGCGCTCAGGACGGCAAGCAGCATCTGGCTTTGGTGAAAGGCGAGGTACGGGGTCGGGAGAACGTGCTGGCCCGTGTCCATTCCGAATGCCTGACCGGCGACGTGTTCGGTTCGCGCCGTTGCGACTGCGGCGAGCAGCTCGAGCTGGCGCTCCGAGCAATCGGCGCGGCGGAGTGCGGGGTGTTGCTGTATCTGCGCCAGGAAGGCCGCGGGATCGGCCTGGTGCAGAAGCTGCGGGCCTACAATCTGCAGGACGAAGGTCTGGATACGGTGGAGGCCAATCTGCGCCTGGGCCATCAGGCCGATGAGCGCGACTATTATGTCGCGGCCCGGATGCTGGAAGACCTCGACGTCAAGAGCGTGCGGCTGATGACCAACAATCCCAAGAAGCTCGACGAACTGCGTCGCTATGGCATCCCCATCGCCGCACGGGTGCCGATCGAAGCCCCCAGCCATCCGGAGAACGTCCGTTATCTCCGGGCCAAGGTCGAAAAAATGTCGCACATGCTGTCGTTCGAGCGGATACGGCCGCGCTTTGCGTTCCTCGATGCCCTGTGCGACCGCCTGGCCCAAGGCCCGGTTGCAGCAGGGCGGCCGTTCGTGACATTGAGCCGGGTCCAGAGTCTGGAGGGCGGGGAGGCAGAGACGACCGGGGGCGAGGCGTGCGAGCTGGCCGGTGCCCTGCGGGCCGTTCATGAGGGGGTGCTGACGGCGGCCGGTCCGGAGCTTCGGCTGGCATTATGCGGCGGCTCGAAACCACCACTCGGCTTCGCCGTGGCGGGTACGCCCGCGGCTGCCGGCGATGCCGTCGTGGTACCCGCCGATGCTCGGGGTGAAGCCGACCTTGCCGCAGTGCTGGCGGCCGTCCTTGGCCTGGGGGTCCGTTCGCTCCTGGTGGAGGGGGATGCCGCTTTGACCGGCCGTTTCCTCGACCCGGCACTGGCGGATTACTGCGTGATCACCGTGGTCCCCCAGTTCCAGGGCGGCCGCGGCAATGGCGGCACTGGACTTGCGTCCGTCCGGCTCGCCGATGGCGGCTGCCAGCCGCTGGGGCGTGATCTGGTTGTGTACGGCTCCTTGCGCGCCGGGGCATCAGAAGCGCCGGCAGTAACCCCCGCGGGTTGACTCCGGCCGGTCATAAAGGGCCAGGGCTTGGACCTTTGCCAGGCGTAGGGCGGCCCGGTCGCTGTACCATGCGCCGGATGCGGGATCCTGCCATTCGATCCGGTAGGAAGTCGCGGACGGCAGCTTGCGGCGTTTCCAGCCGCTGCCCCATAGTATCAGGAAGGTCTTGGCCTTGTGCAGGCGGCTTGCGGTGAGCGTGGTCATCGGCATGTCCTCCGGTCGTCGATGAAGGCGGGGCCGTTCCCTGGCGCGGTGGTCCTTGTCCGATATCCAGCATATCCCGTGCCGTTGGGCCCGAGCCTTGAGAATCCGAAGATGACGAGCTTTTGTGAGGGTTCCTCTGTGTTCCGTGCACCCTAATCGTGCAACCGGTTGTCGGGAATCCGACAAGACTGCAGGCGGTTCAGGCGGTTTCCTTGAGGCCGTACTTGCGGATGCGGTAGCGCAGGGTCTCGCGGGTGGCACCCAGCGCCCGCGCCGCGGCGGTGACATTGCCGCCATAGCGTTCGAGCGTGGTGCGGATGATGTAGCAGTCCATGTCGTCCAGCGCCATGCTGCCGTCCAAAGGCAGCACGATGCACTCGGTTCCCGACGCCGCCGGCGCAGGATGCGGCGCGTTGCTGTGTCCCGGCAGCTGCAGCCATTGTGCCGGGAACACAGGGCCGTCAGCGAACAGCACGCAGCGCTCGATGACGTTGCGCAGTTCGCGGACGTTGCCGGGCCAGTCGTAGTTCCGGAGCAGGGTCCATGCTTCGTCGGGAACGATTTTTACCTGCTTTCCGGCCTTGGCGTTGAATTCAGCGATCAGCAGCGGCACCAGTTCTTCCAGATCCTGCTTGACCTGACGCAGTGGCGGCAGTTGCAGCCGGAAGACGCTCAGGCGGTGGAAAAGATCGCTGCGGAAGCTGCCGTTGCGCACCATCTCTTCCAGATCGCGGTTGCTGGCCGCCAGGATCTGGACGTCGACGCTGATTTCCTTTTCCGAGCCCAGCCGGCGGATCTTGCGGTCTTCGATCGCCTTGAGCAGCTTGGCCTGCAGGTCGAGGTGCATTTCCCCGATCTCGTCCAAGAACAGGGTGCCGCCGTCGGCCTGCTCGATGAGGCCGCGGTGGCGACCGATGGCGCCGGTGAAAGCACCGGCCTCGTGGCCGAAAAGCTCGGATTCGAGCAGGTCGTGGGGAAGGGCAGCGCAGTTGAGTTCGATCAGGGGTTGCTGGGCGCGTTTGCCCGAATAGTGCAGGATGTGGGCGACAAGTCCTTTGCCGGTGCCGCTTTCGCCACCGATGATCAGGGCGCTGAACGGTACCCGGGTGAGACGCTCCAGCATGTCGCGTACCCGCTGCGCGGCTTCGCTGCGGCCGACGTAGGCTTCCGGCGAATAGCGGCGGTGCCGTTCCTGCGCCTGTTCGAGCAGACGGCGCTGCGCCTGGGCGGAGCGCGTCGCGCTGGCGACCACCAGGTCGAGACGTTCGAGTTCGCAGGGCTTTTCCAGGAAGTCGTAGGCTCCCAGACGCAGGGCGCGTACCGAATCCGGCACGCTGCCGTAGCCGGTCAGCAGCAGCCATTCCGATGTGTTGCCCTGGCCGCGCATCTCTTCCATCAGGTCCAGCGCGTTGCCGTCCGGCAGGCTGCGGTCGGACAGTACCAGCAGCGGGTCGACCGCTTTCTTGGTGAACAGGTTGCGCGCTTCGGCCAGCGTCTTGGCCCAATCGACGTCCCAGCCGGCCCGTTCGTAGTGTCGGACCAGTTCCGAGCCGAGCAGTTTCTCGTCTTCGATAATCAACAAGCTATAGGCCATGGGTGGCTTTTTCTCCGGCAGAAACGATGTGGCGGGGGATGATGAGTGTGCAGCAGGCGCCTCCTTCGGCCCGGTTGGCCAAATGCATCCGTCCGTTCACTTCGCGGATGAAGCGCTGTACCATGACGAGTCCGAGTCCCGTGCCACCAGGGCGGCCGGTTCCGAATGGACGTACGCCATGTTTCAAGATTTCGTCGGAAAATCCGGGGCCATTGTCGCAGACCCGGATGATCAATTGCTCGCCTTCGGTACGCACTATGATGCCGATCTTGCCGGGTGCCGGCCCGATTGCCGCGGCAGCGTTCAGGATCAGATTCAGCAGAGCCTGCCGCAAGCTGCTGTCCGGCAGATGGCAGGTGAGACCGTCCGGCACTTCATAGTTCAACGTGATATGGGATGGCACCTGATAGCGCGTCAACGCCACCAGATCGCGAAGCATCGCGGCCAGGTTGAAATCCCGTGCCGGCGCCGGCGTATGCTTGCCCCGAGCGAGCAGGTCGTTGAGCAGCCGGCCCATACGCTTGAGTTCGTCGATGATGAGCTCCAGCCTCTCGACATGTTCCGGGTTGCCCACTTCGCTTTTGAGGTTGCTGCAGCTCATCTGGATACCCGCCAGGGGATTGCGCAGTTCGTGCGCGATGCCGGCGGCGAGTTCGCCCAGTGCGGCGAAGCGTTCCGCCCTTGCGAGGCTGTATTGCTGTTCGAGCAGGGCTTGAGTAGCGGAGCGTACGTCCGCTTCCAAGGATTCGGCATAGCGCCGCTTGGTTTCCTGAAGTTCGGCGAGCTGGCTCACCATTTCGTTGTAACTGTTGAAGACCGGCAGCAGCACCGGGTCCAGGTTGCGGGTGGAGATTGGCGAGAAGTCCTCCAGGGCGATTCGAGACAGCAGCTCCCGCAAGTTCCGCAAGGGGGTCAGGATACGCCGGATCAGGAATAATACGGTCACCAGCAGGATGGCGGCGAGCGTGAGACTGGCGAGGGTGACCTCTTTGCGGGTCTTCGCGCTGATGTCTTCCAGCAACTCCTCCCGGCGGGCGGTTTCGGCATCCAGCATCTCACTCATCATCTGCAGCGCGAGCAACAGGCGGGTCCGCCGGGGGTGTGGGCCCAGCTGGCTAAGCAGGGGATCGGCGAGAGAGGTTTCGACGATCTGGAGCTTGCGCGGTGTGTCGGGATCGAAATGCTGGTCGGACTGGCGGAGTTGGTTGAGATCGCGGACGAGGGCATCGAAGCGCCCGGGCCGGATCGGCTTTTCGTCGTCCTGCAGGGAGTCGGTCAGCGCCTTTTGGAGGTCCAGGCCGGTCTGCATGATGCGGTGGGCGTAACTGACGTGGGCCCGGATGGTTTCGAAGCGATCGAGGTTGCGCCAGATCATGCCCACCAGCACAGCAAGGATCAGCACGAGCAGGCCGAGGAGTGCCCAGCCCCGAAGCTGGGCCGCACGGTAGACCAGAGGTTTCACGACAGACATGGGGAAAGGGGGTGGGGGGCATTATAGCCCAGACCCTTTGCCGCTCCAGTGCCAGCAATGGCGACTGGCGGCGGTGCAAAGAATCAATGCTTTCAGCCGGTTTGCCTGCCCAACTTCCCTTTGCCAGGGACATTCGCCGGCGCTTTGCGCCTTCTCGCGGCCAGGGGATGGTTCGAATAGGGTACGTGGGATTCCAGGCCCCGTATCTCGCAGCGGCCGCCCCGCTGTGCATAGTCGTGCCGGAAATGGTCGATGAATTCCATCACAGTGTGGTCGATGAACTCGGCCTCCGACAGGTCGAAAATGACCGTTTTGCCGATGGGCAGATCCGTGACTTCGCTCTTCAGCGCGATGAAATTGGAGAAGATCGCGGAGCCGTCGACATGGATCACGAAGGTATCGGCCGGTTGCTCTTCGACGTGGTAGGAAATCTTGAGCAGATGCTTGGGGTGAACGCCCCGCAGCATGTGGATGACCAGTTTGGCGAGGATGCCGATACCGACGCCAATCAGGAGATCCGTGGCAAGCACCCCGAAAATGGTGACCACGAACAGCGTCAACTGCTCCCAACCGATGTCCATGGTCTTGACGAATTCCCGGGGCGATGCCAAGCGAAAGCCGGTGTACACTAGCAGCGCCGCCAGCGAAGCCAGGGGAATCTCGTGGATCACGCGCGGAAACAGAGCGACGAACAGGAGCAGGAAAGCGCCATGGAAGAAATTGGCCCAGCTGGTTTTGGCTCCATTGGTAATGTTGGCCGAGCTGCGGACGATTTCCGCGATCATCGGTAGCCCGCCGATCATGCCGCAGAGCAGATTTCCGGCGCCGACGGCGGTGAGATCGCGGTTCAGGTCGGAATAGCGCTTGTAAGGGTCGAGTTTGTCCACGGCTACCGCGCTGAGAAGTGATTCCAGACTGCCGACCAGGCAGATGCTGATCACTGCGCTCCAGAATTCTGCCGTCCATACCTTGGAAAAATCCGGGAAATAGAATCCTGCGGTGAAATCTTCCGGAATGGTCACCAGGAACTTGGGGCCGACGGTGTATTCGTGGTGTGGCAGAATCGGGTTGTCGGGATGGAACATATAAATATGTTCATGATCCAGATCGAAGTATTTGCCGAGGGCCATCCCGGCGATCACGACCAATAGCGGCGCCGGCACCATTTTCAGGTGGCGGCTTCGCATCAGTGACCAGGTGATGAGGATCAAAAGGCCCACGGCGCCGATCAGCGCGATTTCCGGGTTGGGATTGAGGAGGCTGTGGGGAATCTCTGCAATCGTCGCCAGGAGGTCATCGCTGGAAGCCCCCGGTTTAACGCCCACCATGACGTGGATCTGCTTGGCCATGATGATGATGCCGATCGCGGCGAGCATGCCGTGGACCACCGAGGCGGGGAAATAGGCGTTGAGGCGCCCCGCCTTGAACAAGCCCAGCGCGATCTGCAGCACCGAAGCCACCACGATGGCGGCCAAGGTACAACGGTAGCCCTGCATCGCGTCGCCCTGGCCCAGCGTTTGCGTCGCGGCAAGGATCACCACGATGAGCCCGGCAGCAGGGCCGTTGATGGTCACATGGGAGCCGTTGATCCGGGAGACCAGGACTCCTCCAATCACGGCGGAAATGATCCCGGCCATCGGGGGGAAGCCGGAAGCCATGGCGATGCCGAGGCAAAGAGGCAGAGCGATCAGGAAGACCAGAAAGCCGGAGACCAGGTCGTTGTTCCAATGGGCGCGCAAGCCAGCAAATCCGGCCGGCGGCATGCTATCGGCG
The DNA here is from genome assembly GCF_036864975.1 of Methylococcus capsulatus. Lineage (NCBI taxonomy): Bacteria > Pseudomonadati > Pseudomonadota > Gammaproteobacteria > Methylococcales > Methylococcaceae > Methylococcus > Methylococcus capsulatus. The sequence goes on from NZ_CP104311.1 coordinate 1,538,542, forward strand.
ATCGTCGATGTGTTCATGGTGGTTTCGTCTGAGATACGGGCTTCGGTGTTTCCCCTAAAAGCGAAGACCGTGCTACTGTTTAGGCCAGTTGAAAGCCGCATGATGACGGGGGTTTGGCTGTGTCTGCCGGCGCGGGTGGTTGCCATCACCCGTAATGACGGGTGGTTATCCACCACGGATCGTCGTATCCCCCGATTTTTTGCGTAAACTTGCTGAACGTTAGGAGAGGACTGAGCGGAAAATGCTTCCCGAAATCGCAGCCCTGGAGTCCTTGCTGAGAGAGGCCGCTCGCGAGGAACTGCTTCCCCGTTTCGCCCGGTCCCAGCGGTCGGTCAAGCCCGACGGCAGCATCGTCACGGAGGCTGATTTGGCGGTGCAGGAGCGGCTGGTCGGAGAGCTTCGCAAGCTGACGCCCGACCTCGATGTGCTCGGAGAAGAAATGAGCCGGGACGAACAGGAGAGGCTCATGGCAGGTGCCGGGGCCGGCCTGTGGTGTCTGGACCCACTGGACGGGACCAGCAATTTCGCCGCCGGGATTCCGTTCTTTTCGATATCGCTGGCCTTGGTCCGGGAAGGGCGTTCGGTGCTCGGCCTGGTGTACGATCCGGTGCGTGGCGAATGCTTCTCCGCCAGGGCCGGCGAGGGAGCGTGGGTGAACGGCGAGCGTCTGCTGCCGCGGCGTGTCGGTCTATCCCTCCCGCGCTGCATCGCCGTGGTCGATTTCAAGCGCCTGGATCGTGCCTTGCGACGCCGGCTGGTGGATGAACCGCCATTCAGTTCGCAACGCAACTTCGGGTCCACGGCCCTCGAATGGTGCTGGCTGGCGGCGGGGCGTTACCATCTTTATCTGCACGGCGGCCAGAAGCTGTGGGACTATGCGGCTGGCATGTTGATTCTGGCCGAGGCCGGCGGCCAAGCGACCCGTCTCGCCCGGGAGCTGCCCCTCGCGGCGGACATGGGGGGGCGTTCCGCGGTGGCCGCTCTGGATCCCGAACTGTTCGTTCAATGGGTGGAGTGGCTCGGTGCAACGCCATCGGAGGGGTGAGCTCGGGTTTGGGGAAAAAGTGGCGCGCATGTAAAATGCGTGCCCACGATGCGGGACCGGACATGGCCGCTTCCGGAATTGACAACGCTTTACTCAAGCGAACGACCTTCACCTTTAGGATTGCTCAGATGACCTTTGTTGTGACTGAAAACTGCATCAGATGCAAATACACCGATTGCGTTGATGTCTGCCCGGTGGATTGTTTTCATGAGGGGCCCAATTTTCTCGTCATCGATCCTGACGAATGCATCGATTGCACGCTGTGCGAACCCGAATGCCCTGCTCATGCGATCTATTCCGAAGATGAACTGCCGGAAGGCCAGGAGCAGTTCATCCAGTTGAACGCCGAGCTTTCCAAGATCTGGCCCACCATTTCCGAGGTGAAGGAGGCCCTGCCGGATGCCGACGAGTGGAATGGCAAGCCGGGCAAGCTGCAGTATCTTGAGCGCTAACCTTTCTGCCCGCACTTTGCCGTACCCGCGCGCGTCTTGGCCCAATCGGTACCAGACGCGGGCGGGCTCGATTTCCGGGGTTCAGCGGTGAAGCTGCAGCAGCTGCGTTATGTGTGGGAGGTCTCCCAGCACGATCTCAACGTTTCCTCGACCGCGGATGCCTTGTTTACGTCCCAGCCGGGTATCAGCAAGCAGATCAAGCTGCTGGAGGAGGAGCTGGGAATCTCCATCTTCGCCCGCAACGGCAAGCACCTGACCGAAATCACGCCGGCCGGTAAGTACGTCGTCGAACTCGCCGGACAGATTCTCAGCAAGGTGCAGGACATACGCAGCGTCGCCCAGGAATTCCGCGACAACCGGGTCGGTTCGCTGTCCATCGCCACCACCCATACCCAGGCCCGCTATGCCCTTCCGCCGGTGGTGCGCGAATTCATGCGGCGCTATCCGGGCATCAAGCTCAACATGCATCAGGGTACGCCGGTCCAGATCGCCGAGGAGGCGTCGCGCGGTCTGGTGGATCTCGCCATTGCGACCGAGGCGATCGAACTCTTCGGCAACCTGGTTATGCTGCCGTGTTACCGGTGGAACCGGATCGCTCTGGTGCCAAAGGACCATCCGTTGGCTGAGAAGCCCAGCCTGACGCTGCAGGATCTCGGCGAATACCCCTTGGTCACTTATGTTTTCGGGTTCACCGGCCGGTCGCATCTGGATCAGGCATTCAACAAGGCGGGTATCAAACCAAGACTGGCCCTGACCGCCGTCGATGCCGACGTCATCAAGACCTATGTGCGGCTGGGGCTGGGCGTCGGTATCATCGCCAGGATGGCATACAACCCCGAAACCGATGCGGATCTGGTGGCGCTCGATGCTTCGCATCTGTTCGAAAGCAGCGTGACCAACATCGGCCTGCGGCGGGACATCTTCGTCCGCGGTTTTCTCTACGATTTCATCGCGTTGTTCGCGCCGCATCTGACCCGCGAGGTGGTGGAGCGGGCGCTGGCCTTGCGTGAACCGAAGGAAATCGAAGCCCTGTTTGCCGGGATGACGCTGCCTGTGCGGTAGTTTCGGGTCGTCAAACCTTGGAAGCGTCGCCGATGTGCAGACCACATTCCTTCTTCAGCGCGTCCTCCCACCACCAGCGGCCCTCGCGTTCGTGCTGGCCGGGGCGGATCGGGCGGGTGCAGGGTTCACAGCCGATGCTGACATACCCTTTGAGGTGCAAAGCGTTGAACGGGAGCTCGCAAGCGGCGATGTAGTCCCATACCTGAGCGGAAGTCCAGGCGGCCAGCGGATTGAATTTCACGAGAGGGTGACTTTCGCTCGCGAAGGCGGGGTCGGTTTCCACTTCAGGGACCGCCTGCCGGGTCGGGTTCTGGTCCCGACGTTGGCCGGTGATCCAGGCGTCGAGCGTTGCCAGCTTGCGGCGCAGGGGGCCGACCTTACGGATGCCGCAGCATTCTCGATGGCCGTCCCGGTAGAAGCTGAACAGCCCCTTTTCCCGCACCATTGCTTCCAGTTCCGTGGCGTCCGGCGATAGTACTTCGAGGCTGATGGGAAAACGCCCGCGCACTTCTTCGATGAAGCGGTAGGTCTCCGGGTGCAGGCGTCCTGTGTCCAGGGTGAAGACTTCAATGCCCGGGCGCAGCCGCGCGGCCATTTCGACCAACACGACGTCTTCCGCCCCGCTGAACGATACCGCGATCCGCTCGAATCGGCTCAATGCCGCTTCCAGAACGGCGCGGGGGGAACGGCCAGCCAGTTCGGCCTGGAGTGTGTCGATTTCGATGTGCGTCATAGGGGTCACGAATCGCTTGCAAGCTTTCAGGTTTGGGCGAAATAGTGCTCCAGGTAATCGGCAAAGGCCAGCGTGTCGCCCTCCTCGATGGCTTCTTGTTCCACCAGCGATGCTTCGGCCATGCGCCGCATGGCCTCGGTTTTTTCGGGGGGTAGTGGAGGGTTGCGCAAGCGCTCGGCGTGCTGCAGCGACAGTCGTTGCGCGAATTCATCGAAGGATTCGTGATTGTCCCGCATCTCCCGCAGCATGCGGGCCGAAGGCAGATACTGTTCGGGGTCGGCGATCGCTACATATTGCTGCTCCAGAGCGGCGGAAAACACTCGGCCGGTCGAGTCGTCATCCAGCGCAGCCGCGATTGGCGCCATGGATTCGCACAGCTCCTTGGCCCAGGCTCGAAGATCCACTGCGGTGTCATCCCGGATCAGTGTCATGCCCGGCGTGCGCCCACAACAAGCGGTGGCCAGCAAGTTGTTGGCTGCGGTTTTCTTTTCCTCCGTGCTCATCGGCGGACTGTCGGTGAGGAGGGACAGCAGCAGGAAGGTTTCCATAAACCTCAACTGCTCGAGACTGATTCCGGCCGGATGATAGCAGTTGAGGTCCACCGAGCGCAGTTCGAGATAACGGACACCACGCTTTTTCAGCGCCAGGGTGGGCATTTCGCCGGAACGGGCGATCTGTTTGGGGCGCACGGTACTGTAATACTCATTCTCGATCTGCAGGAGGTTGGCATTGAGCTGGCGATATTCGCCATCCACTTCGACGCCGATGGTCTGGTAGGGCGCATAGGGCGTTGATATGGCATGGCTGAGATCGCGGACGTAATCGTCCAGCCGGTTGAAGGAGATGTCGAGGCTGGCCTGATTGTCGTTGCGGTAACCGATATCGCTCATGCGCAGCGAAGTGGCGTAGGGACGGTGCCAGGTAGCAGGATCGAATTCGGTGAAACTCGCTGCCAGCGGCGTTTCCCGCCCCGCGAGGAAGGACTTGGACATGGCGGGTGATGAACCGAAAAGGTACAGGATCAGCCAGCCGAAACGCTGGATGTTGCGCACCATGCCGAAATAGCGGTCGGCGACGAATTCGGCCAGGGACCGGCGGTCGCCGGCCATGGCCTGCAGGATCGGCCAGAGTTCTTCGCTCACCGAGTAATTGAAGTGGACGCCGGCGATGGCCTGCATGGCCCGGCCATAGCGGTAACCCAGGCCGCGCCGGTAGATGTGCTTCATCCGACCGATGTTGGAACTGCCGTAGACCGCGATCGGAATGCTTTCGTCGCCTTCGATCCGGCAGGGCATCGAGGTCGCCAGCAGCAGTTCATCGCCGATGTTGGCGTGAACGAAGCGATGGAGATCCTCCATTGCCGCCAGAGTGTCGGCGCTGTCTTCGAAAGGCGGGGTGATCAGTTCGATCAGCGCCTCGGAATAGTCGGTGGTGATGGCAGGATGGGTCAGTGCCGAGCCCAGAGCCTTCGGGTGCGGCGTGCGTGCAATTTCGCCGGCGGCCGTGATCCGCAGGCTCTCCTTTTCCAGTCCTTTCAATCCTTTTCGCAGCAAATGCACCTGTCCGGCGCGGGCGAGCTGCTCGAGCCGCGAGTCGATGAGGTTTCTCAAGCGCGGGAATCCTAAAAAAGACGTGTTGCCGTGATCGCCAGGGGGTTACCAACTGAACAGGACCCACTGCGGGATGTCCATACTGCGAGCCATGTCGGTCGTCCGGACGTCCATGTTACCGTCGCCGTCCTTGTCCATCATGATATAGGGCGGACCGATCTTGGGTTTGACCTTGATCATGTAGAGTCTACCGTTGATGCGGTATTCCTCGTAGAGATCTTCGCCCTTGCGCATGATGGTGACGTCCGGCTCCAGTTCCTCTCCGCTCTGGACCGGCCCCGGGATGTCGGGCGGATCGGGTACCGGCTGGAGCTTCCCCGCATCGGGCGAATCGATGCCCCAGGCAAGCGGCGCAAGCAGCAGGAGCAGTAAGGGCAATCGGCGGGTCGGGAATGGCATGGATGCTTCGAGGGCTGAAGTCTTCAGAGCCTTAATCATATTATAGATTCGGTCTTGCCGCCGCTTTGCCGCACGGTCCTCAGCCGTCCGCGGCTTTGGGGGGGAGCCGGATGGCTAATTGGATGACGCCGCAAAGCACGATGGAGCTCATGGCCAGCAGCACCATGACGGGATCTGCGCCTTGTGCGGCGGCGCCGGTGTAAAGACCGACGGCGACGAGCATGGCGGCATTCAAGAAAAAATTCTGGATGGCGACGGCGATGCCGGCGCCGACGCTGCGGTGGCCGATGTCCTGGATGGCAGCGTTGAGTGGCACCACGAAGAAGCCCCCGGCGATGCCGATGCCGAGGAGGGCGCCGCGGGCCGGCCAGGGTTCGGACGAGGCTGCAAGAAGGCCGAGCATGAGCCCCATCGCATAGCCTGCATAGCGGCTGCGGCGGATTTCCGCCAGTGGAATCCAGCGTGGGGCAAGGGCGGCACCGATGATGATGCCGATGGCAGTGAACAGGGTCAGTTCGGCGATGTCGCTGGCGGTTTGGGTGTGCAGCACCGCGGGTGCCCAGGCGACGAGGACGACGCGTAAAGTCGCGGCGGCGGCCCAGAACATGGCCAGTCCAAGCAGGACCAGCCGAGCCCGCTGGGATTTCAGCAAAGCCCTGCTCTGTGCCACCCATTGACGGATGGCTGAGACTTCGGTACGGTAGCGCGCCGGCAGCCGGGGCAGCAGCAGTCCGACCAGGACCGACAGCAGAAAGCAGCCACAAATGACCATAAGGGCCGCCGGGATCGACCGGTCGGCGATCTTGGCGCCACCGACGGTTCCGAGCAGGATGGCGGCGATGGTGGCCCCCTCCACCCAGCCGTTGGCCTTGACCAGATGAGCCTCGTCGGCGATTTCTGGCAGGATGCCGTATTTGGCGGGGCTGTACAGGGCCGCGCCGGCCCCGACCAACGAATAGGCGATCAGTGGCTCGATCCCGGCCAGCAACAGGAATCCCCCGGCCGTTTTGATCAGATTGGCGATGATCAGAACCTGGGGTTTGGGCAGCCGGTCGGCCCAGATGCCAACCCAGGGTGCGAGCGTCACGTAGGCAATCAGAAACACGCTCTGCAGGGCCGGAATGTACCAGTCTCCATGTGTGTTACCCTGCAGTACGATGGCGATGACGGTGAACAGGATCGCGTTGTCGGCGAAAGCGGAGAGAAACTGGGCAACGACCAGCGGTGCGAGTCCCTTGATCATTCCCCGGTCTCCGCCGCCAGCAGGGCGGTGAGTGTCGGGTAGTCGATCTTGCCTGAGCCGAGCAGCGGCAGGGCAGGCAGAACCCGAATCCGTTTGGGCAGATACAGTTCCCCTAGGCCTTCGGCACGTGTCCGCTCGAAAAGCAGAGTCCGGTCGGCCCGCGGCTGGCTGGTCGCCAGAACGATCTGTTCGCCTTTGCGCGGGTCGGGGAGGTTGACGGCGGCGTGCTGGGCATCCGGCCACACCCTGGCCGCCAGTTCCTCGATGACCGCCAGCGAGATCATTTCGCCGCCGATCTTGGCGAAGCGTTTGGCTCGCCCCTTGATGGTGACATAGCCGTGGGCGTCGACGCTGACGATGTCGCCGGTATCGTACCAGCCGGGGCCGAAGCACGAGGCCGGTGGTTCGATCCGGCCCGGCGCCTGGGCATGGAGATAGCCAAGCATGACATTCGGCCCTTTCACGTGCAGCCGTCCGCCTTCGGCGATGCCTTCCACCGGTTCCAACGCATATTCGATGCCCGGCATGAGGCGGCCGACCGTGCCTTCCCGATAATGCATCGCGGTGTTGGCCGCCAGCACCGGGCTGGTTTCCGTGACGCCGTAACCTTCCATGATGCGGATGCCGAATTTGTCGGCCCAGAGGCGGCGGGTTTCGGGTTGTACCTTTTCGGCGCCGGCGAATACGTAGCGGATGCTGTAGAAGTCATAGGGGTGAGCGTGTTTGCCGTAGCCGTACAAGATGGTATTGGTCCCGAACAGGATGGTGGCGTTGATGTCGTAGGCCACCTCGGGAATGATCCGGTAATGCAACGGAGAGGGGTAGAGGAACACCCGCGTACCCGACAGCAACGGCAACAGGGTGCCGGTGGTGAGGCCGAAAGAGTGAAAAAGGGGCAGGGCATTGAGGATCACGTCCTGTGGACCGAAGTCTACGCGGGCGGCGAACTGCTCGCGGTTGGCGAGCAGGTTGGCGTGCGACAGCGCGACTCCCTTGGGCGGCCCTTCCGATCCCGAGGTGAAGAGGATCACCGCCGGCGAGTCTGCCGACGCCCGGTCGCGACCGAGGTAATCGGCCAGGCGCCCTTTCACGAACGCCCGCAGCTTGTCCAGGGCCGGAATGCTGCCGAAGATGTCGTCCAGATAAATCACCTTCACCCGGGTCTCGAGCTGGGCGAGGGTGTCTCCCAATTTGGCCGCCTCGACGAAACGCCGCGAGGTCAGGACCGTCCGGATGGCGGCTGTGTCGCAGGCCGCTAACAGTACGGAGCTGCCGGTGCTGAAGTTGAGCATGGCGGGTATGCGGCCAGCATGCTGCAGTCCCAGGAGTGTGGCCACCGTGCCGATGGCGGTGGGCAGCAGGATGCCGACGGTTTCGCTGGCTTCGGTCAGGTGTTCGAGTTTTTCGCTGGCCAACAATGCCCGGGCGATCAGATGGTCGTAGCTCACGGGCTTGCGCTCGGTGTCTTCGAGCACGCAGGTCCTGCCGCCGTGCACGTTGCGGGCATCGAGCAGGGCGGAGAACAGGGTGCCACGGTGATTGCCGGTGGCGAACATCATCTCACTCATGATGTCTGACAGAGCCAGGCCGGCATGGCGTCGGCGCTCCTCGCCCTGAGCCTCGGGCGGCGGCGTAATCTTCCGCGGCGGCAGGATGTTGATGGTGATCCGGGGCAGCCAGCGCAGGCGGACCACGCCTTTGAGACGGGAGAAGGGTGTGTACTGGGCGCCGTCGATACGTACCGGCAGCACGGCAGCGTTGGCTTTGTCCGCCACCATTCCCGAGCCGTCGTAGATCTTCATCAGCGAGCCGGTCACGGTGATGCGGCCTTCGGGAAACACCACCGCTTTCCGGTCGCGGCGCAGGTGATGGGTCAGGGCTTTGACCGACATGGGATTGATGGGGTCCATCGGGAAGGTCCGGACCCGCCGCAGAGCCGGTTTGACCCACCAGGTCTCGGCGATGTGGGTATTGATCGCGAAGGTGATTTCGTCCGGCAGAAAGGCCCAGAGCAGGATGGGGTCCAGGAACGAGGCGTGGTTCGAGACGATGAGCACCCGCTCTCCGGCGCTATGGAAATGTTCGATGCCCTTGACTTGGATCCGATAAAGGCTTTTGAGTAAGAATCGGATTATCGGCTTGATCATGGTGGGCTGGGTTGTTGCCGGAAGGGGCTGAATCTAGTCGGACTCGGGAAACAATGGGAACTTCGCTGTTCGCTTATGGCACTCTGCAATTGCCGGAAGTGATGGCCGCCGTGACAGGCCGGACTTTCGCTGCCGTACCGGCGTGGCTGTTTGACCACGCGCGCTACCGTCTGCGCCACCGCATCTATCCGGGTTTGCGGCGCGAAACCGGGGCAGTCACCGTCGGCACTCTGTTTCTCGGGCTCGATCCTCAGGCTCTGGCCCGCCTGGACCGCTTCGAAGACAGCTTCTATACAAGGACCAGGGTTACGGTTTCAACCGCCGAGCTGGGTTGTCAGGTAGCCCAAGTCTATCTGATCCCCCCGTGCAGTGAGCATCTGCTGGTTTACCGCGGCTGGAGCCTGGACGATTTCGTCAGGACGCATGCCTCCGCCTATGTCCGGCGCTGCCGGCGGCAGTTCCGCTAACGATCATGGCGCCCAGCCGCCCCGGATGACGACAAATCGGCGAGGAGGCTGATTTGCACTTTTTTGCGCCCGCCGGGTGCGATACGAGGAGGTATCGCGTGATCGCAACGGTTCGCCATAATCGTTTCCCTCACCCGTTCGCGGGCGAGGCGGCAAAGGAACGCTTCGCATTGTTCCATGTCCGACCTCCCTACATCTTCGAATAAGGCGGGGCTGCTGGGGCTGGGGCCGGCTTCGGGTCACTGAGGATTCCGGAGGTGAACGCCGGGCCATAGCTGGTTTCGTCGGAAAATTTCTGCCAGACGAATTCCGGATGGGTGATTGGCTGGGTCGGTACCGGGAAAGTGAGGAAGTCCACGGCGCCGGTGAGCGTACGTCCGACCGTGTGCAGTAGCCCCTTGAACAGTCCTCCGGAGATGCCGAACAGGACATTGGTCTGGTTGCTGGTATTGATCATGCTCTTGGGAATTTCCAGCCAACCTAGGGTCAGGTTTGACAGGCCACTACCCAGCTTGAGCGTCGTGGTGGCGCCATAGTCGTCGGCTTGCGCCGACGGTACGGCAGCGGCCATGCCCGCCAGCAGGAGCAGGGTCGGGACGGAAAGCGGTTTGTTCGGCATGAAGGCATCCTTGAGTTCGAAGACCGGTTACCATGGCAAGGCCCGGCCGTCGAAATTCAAGAAGCGTCCGGACCATGCGGGCGTGTATTCGTCGATGATCCGCCGCATGCCGCCGATGCTTGTCTCCGCCGTCGTCGTCGCCCTCGGCCCACCCATGTCGGTCAATACCCAGCCGGGGTTGAGGATCAGCACGCCTATGCCGAGCGGTTTGAGGTCGAGGGAGAGGCTCTTGAATGCGGCGTTCAGCGCCGCCTTACTGGAGCGGTAACAGATCGCGTTGCCGCTGGTGTTATCGCCCATGCTACCCATCAGGCTGGTGATGCCCACGATCAGTTTGCGGTTCCCCCGTTCGAGATGCGGCAGGAAGCTTTCCGCCATTTTTACGGGCGCCATGGTGTTGGTCTTGAAGACGTCCTCCCACACTCCGTAGTCGATGTTTCCAAAACCGTTGCCGGGTTTGTCACCATAGACGCCAGCATTGTTGATGAGGACGTCAATCGGTTGACCGGCAAGGGCCGAGGCCAGCTGATCGATCGCAACGAAGTTCCGCACGTCGAGGGCATGTATGGCCAGATGTTCGTAGCGCTTGGCCAGTTCGCGCAGCTCGGCGGCATCATGGGGCTGGCGGCAGGTGGCAATCACTCGCCAACCGGCGTCGAGGTACTGGCGGGTGAATTCGAGACCGAGTCCGCGGTTGGCGCCGGTCACCAGGACGGAAGGCACGGTTGAATCCTCAAGCAAATGGATGTCGTCGATGCGAATTCTATTACATCGGCGGGCACAAAAAAGCCCTCGTCCGTGCGGACGAGGGCTCTCGTATGCCCAGAGGGAGTCCTCAGCCGCCGAAATTGGCCGCGGCGAATTCCCAGTTCACCAGGTTCCAGAAGGCTTCCACATATTTCGGGCGGGCGTTCCGGTAATCGATGTAGTAGGCGTGCTCCCATACGTCGCAGGTCAGCAGAGGCGTCTGCCCCGAGGTCAACGGGCAGCCGGCGTTGCTGGTGCTGACCAGCGCTAGGCTGCCGTCGGCGTTCTTGACCAGCCAAGCCCAGCCGGAGCCGAAGGTGGTCACCGCACATTGGGTGAACGCTTCCTTGAATTTGTCGAACGAGCCAAAGCTCTTGATGAGGGCTTCGGCCAGTGCGCCGGTGGGCTCGCCGCCGCCGTTCGGTGACAGGCTGTTCCAATAGAAGGTGTGGTTCCAGATCTGGGCCGCATTGTTGAAGATGCCGCCGGCAGGCGCTTTGCGGATGATCTCTTCCAGAGACAGGTTTTCGTACTCGGTGCCCGGAATCAGGTTGTTCAGATTGGTGACATAGGCCTGATGGTGTTTGCCGTAGTGGTACTCCAGCGTTTCCGCCGAAATATGCGGCTCCAGGGCGTTTTTGGCATAGGGCAGAGCAGGCAGTTCATGGGTCATGGCGAGTCTCCTTATTGGGTGGGTGGTGGAAAGTCACCGCCCGAACGGCAGGGTGCCTTCGGGTGGATAAATCCCGGGTATTTTACTGGGAAAAACGGGCCTTGGCAGCGGTCGTCAAGGATAGGAATCCATGAGACGAGCCGCTTGGCCCGGGGAAAGAAAAAACGAGCTTCAGGGGAAGCTCGTTCTGCGCAAGAAGGAACCGGCGTTGTCGGCTTCAGCCACGGGATCGTTCCGACCATTGTTGGACCTGGGCTTTCCAACTGCCATCGCTCTGGCGTTTGAGTACGCTGTAGAGCACACCGTCGTAGTGGTAGCGGAGCGTCTGGTGCGAATCCTGCAATGTCTTCAAATCGGACAGCGTGGTGGTCGTAACGATGGTGTCGTCTTTTTCGCCTTTAACATCTACGATATCAATTTTGAAAGCGCCCTGGTTGATCAAGGTCCGCCAGAAGTTGCGGATTTCGACCGGATCCCGGGAGACTTTTCCGTTCGGCTGCACCAAAATGGCGTCCCTTGTGTACAGCGAAACGATTTCTTCGACCTTGCCGTCAGCGAACGCCTGGTTCCACTCGGCGGCGTTGTTGGCAGCGATGGTCCGGATGTCTTCCTGTGCCCATCCCGGGGTGGTCAAAAGGCCGAAGACGGCCACCAGCGAGAAAATTTGAGTACGCACGGGGTTTCTCCATGGTCAGTAGGGTTTGAACTGACTATAGGAAACCACGTCATGGTTTACAATATCCAATAAAATTTACGAATTGTTTCAATAAATAGAACTTTAGTCGGGACGGGACATGGACAAACTCACGAGCATGGTCGTATTCACCAAGGTCGCGAAAGCGGGAAGCTTCGCGGCTGCCGCCAAGGAACTGGGGCTGTCGCGGGCTATGGCGACCAAGCATGTGATGCAGCTCGAAAACAGCCTCGGGGTCCGGCTCCTGAACCGGACTACGCGTCACTTGAGCCTGACCGAAGTCGGCATGGTCTATCTGGATCGCTGTTTGCAGATCCTGGACGACCTGGAAGAAACCGAGCTGGCCGTGACACGTCTACAGACGGAGCCTCGAGGGACGCTCAAGCTCAATGCGACGCCCTTTTTCGGCGCCTACCATCTGGCGCCGGCGATCGCGGCTTACCTGGAGATCTATCCGGACGTCAACGTCGAGCTGGTGCTACAGGCGGGTTATGTCGACCTGGTCGAAGAAGGTTTCGATCTCGCCATTCACCTGGACGAGCTGCGGGACTCCAGCCTGATCGCCCGCAAACTGGGTACTTCCCAGCGAATTGTCTGCGGCGCGCCGACCTATTTCGAGAAACGCGGCGTGCCCCAGACCCCGGAGGACCTCAAGAAGCACAATTGCCTGAGCAATTCCAGCATGCCGCCGCGCGACCAGTGGCAATTCGTCTCGCAGGACGGCAAGTCGACGGTCATCAAGGTCTCCGGCACGCTGGAGGCGAACTCGGCGGATGCCCTGCGCATGGCGGCGATCAGCGGTCTGGGTTTGGTCCTGCTGCCGACTTATATGGTCGGCCAGGACATCTACAAGGGTCGGCTCCAGGCGGTATTGACCGATTACGTGCCGGCGGCGGCGGACATTCATGCCGTTTACCCGCACCGCAAGCATTTGTCGGCCAAGGTGCGCACTTTCGTGGACTTCCTCCACGAGCGGTTTCATCCCACGCCCTACTGGGAAGAGTGGATGCATCCTGCAAGCGGGGAAATCGGCGGCCAATGAACCCTGAAGGCGGCAAAGAGTGAGAGGTTTTTGCCCAGCGGTGGGCGAGGAGTGGTGATGGACGAGCATGATCGTCTGGTGGCGGCCCTGAAAGACATCATCGTCCTGTTTTCCCTCATGGCGGCGGTAGGTTCCGTCTACCACGGAAATTGGCTCGCCGGGGGCGGATATTCAGGGCTGGCGCTGTTGTTCTTTAACGAGAAGCAGCTGCGCCGTTGGTGGCGTGGCAGGCAGGGAAGGCGGTGAACTATGGGGTTTGAAATCGAAAGGAAGTTTCTGGTGCGTGGCGACGGCTGGCGTAAGGCGGTGAGCGATTCCATGCGTATCTGCCAGGGCTATCTGAATGACGAACAACGCTGTTCGGTGCGGGTCCGGATCAGCGGTGATAGGGCCTGGCTCAACATCAAGAGCGCTACGATCGGAGCCCAGCGGCACGAATATGAATACGAGATACCAGTCGCCGACGGCGAATCCATGCTCGAGGAGCTGAGCTGCAAGCCGCTGATCGAAAAGGTGCGCTATTTCGTCCCGGTGGCTGGCAGGGTGTGGGAGGTCGATGTGTTCGAAGGAGAGAACGCAGGACTCGTGGTGGCCGAACTCGAGCTCGACCATCCCGAGGAAGCTTTCGAGCTGCCGGAATGGGCGGGCGAGGAGGTCACCCACGACGCGCGCTATTACAACACCTGTCTCTCTGCGCTGCCCTTCAGCCGTTGGTCTCAAGAGGAGCGGTACCCGGCTTCCCGAGAATGACTACGCTCCTGCTCCTCGTGGGGTTTGTGCTGCTGGCGCTGGGTGTTCTCGTCGTGGCCGGCACGCGCCTGCCTAAAACCCATCGAGCGGCGAGCCGGATCCGGCTGCCGGCGACCCCGGAGCGGGTCTGGGAAATCATCACCGATTTCGAGGGTTTTCCGCGATGGAGGCCGGGCCTCGCCGTCGTGGATCGGGCACCGGACGTCGATGGCTTTCCCAGTTGGGATGAAGTGTGTGCAATGGGGGCGAAGGTACGGTTCCGGGTGTTGGAAGCCGTGCCTCCCTCGCGCCTGGTCACCTGTCTGGCGGGCGAACATCTGCCATTGCGGGGGATTTGGGTGTACGAACTGGAAGCGGACGGCGATGCAGGGACGGTTCTGACGATCACCGAGCGGGACAGCATTTTCCATCCGGCCTTCCGGTTTTTCGTGCGTTATGTCTTGTCCTATCACGGTGTCATGGACGTATTCCTGCTCGCCCTGGCACGGCACCTGGACAGTCCGGCGAAGCCCGAACACCTGAGTCTTCGGGTGGAAGACCCGGATGCCGGCGGGGTGGAGACGTGAGCACGCCTCACGGCGGTTTTCTCAAGTTCGCGGTCGTGTTCGAAGGCGGCTTGCTGCTGCTGGCGTTCGGCTTCGGCGGACTGGCGGGGATCGATCCGGTCGCTACGCTACGTTTCGACCTGGACGGACTGGTCTACGGGCTGGCCGGAACCTTGCCGCTATGCCTGATATTCCAGTGGTCCTATAGCACCCACGTCGCCAGCCTGAGGGAAATCAAACAGGTGCTGGTGGATCGCCTGGGGCCTTTTCTCGCGGCCTGTGGCATGGCGGACCTGCTGTTCCTCGGCTTCCTCGCCGGTGTCACCGAAGAAATCCTGTTCCGGGGATTTCTCCAGCCCTGGTTCGAAGCCAACTGGGGCTGGCTGGGCGGCCTGGTCTTCAGCAACCTGGTGTTCGCCCTGGTCCATTGGGTTTCCCCTTTGTACGCCCTGCTGGCCGGCCTGACCGGCATTTACCTCGGTTTCGCCCTGGATGTCGGCGGCGAACGCAATCTGCTCGTTCCCATTCTGATCCACTCGCTTTACGACACCATCGCATTCCGGGCAGTGGTCGCCAGTTACCGGGCCGGATTTTCCCGTTGACGGACCTCAGGCGCCGTCCCGGGCGGCGAGCTTGCGCTCCCATTCGAGGGAAGTCCGCACGATCAGTTCGATGTCGTCGTAACGTGGCGTCCATCCCAGGATTTCGCGGATGCGTCCCACGCCGGCAACTAGGCGTGGCGGGTCTCCGGGCCGGCGCGGTCGCTCTTCGACCCTGATGGGAGTACCGTTGACGCGGTTCATGGTGTCGATGATCTCCCTCACGCTGTAGCCGTGGCCGTAGCCGCAGTTGAGCGTCTTGGATTCGCCGCCAGTGCGCAAATAGGCGAGGGCGGCGACATGGGCATCGGCCAGGTCCGATACGTGGATGTAATCGCGGATGCCAGTGCCGTCCGGTGTCGGATAATCGGTACCGAAGATGCACAGGCGATCGCGTTTGCCGGTGGCGACCTCGGCGGCGACCTTGATCAGCAACGTGGCCTTGGCGGTACTTTGGCCGATCCGCCCTTCCGGATCGCAACCCGCCACGTTGAAATAGCGCAGCACCACATGGCGCAAGGGGCTGGCGGCGGACAGGTCGCGCAGCATGATTTCGCTCATCAGTTTGGAGCTGCCGTAAGGGTTGATCGGCGCAAGCGGCGAAGTTTCCAGCGCAAATTCGCCCTCCGGGATGCCGTAGACGGCCGCGGTCGAGGAAAAGATGAAATGGCTGACCCCGGCCTTCTGGCAGGATTCCAGCAGAGTGCGAGTTTTGCAGGTGTTGTTGCCGTAATACTTCAGCGGGTTTTCGACCGATTCGGGCACGATGGTGTGGGCGGCGAAATGCATGACGGCCTCGACCTCGTAGTCGCGCATGATCTTGTCCAGCAGGGCGCCGTCGCCGGTGTCGCCTTCGATGAAGTCGCCGTACAGGACGGCATCGCGGAAGCCGGTCGACAGGTTATCCAGCACGACCAGGCGTTCGCCCGCCTCGCCCAGGGTTTTGACGACATGGCTGCCGATATAGCCGGCGCCACCGGTGACGAGTATGCCTTTGCGTTTCATGGGATACAGGGTCTCAGGGGTTGGTTCGAACCGCTGCGCAGCCGCAGCCAGTCCAGGATGAAATCGGCGATCTGGCGCGGATCGTTGAGATCGAGCCGCGGAATCGGGAGGCAATCACCGGGTTTTGGATCCTCCGTCGCCAGGGCGATGATCGAGTCGTCGTCCGGAAACAGCAGGGGTTTGCCCAGGGCAGGACGGTGCAGCTCGATCTTGGGGTAGTGTTCGTGCTTGAACCCTTCCACCAGGATGAGGTCCAGGCCGGAGTCTTCCAGGTGTGCGAGCTCCTCGGCGAGGCTGGGCTCCTGAGGAGTCTCGCGTTCCATGATGATGGCCCGGCGTTTCGATGAAGTGATCATCACCGGCGTAGCGCCGGCAGCGCGCAGTTCGAAACTGTCCTTGCCGGGGTGATCCACGTCGAAGCTGTGGTGGCTGTGCTTGATGGCACCGACCTTCAGGCCTGTTTGTTTCAGGAGGGGGATAAGCTGCTTCAACAAGGTCGTTTTTCCAGTGCCGCTGAAGGCGGCGAAGCCCAGAACTGGTGTAGCCATCAGTTCAGCGGACGCCGTAATAATCCCGGTACCACTCGACGAAGCGCGCGATGCCGGTTTCGATCGGGGTTGCCGGCCGATAACCGGTATCGCGCATCAGATCGTCCACGTCGGCATAGGTGTCGGGCACGTCGCCGTCCTGCATGGGCAGCAGGTTCATTTCGGCCTTGCGTCCGAGACAGCGCTCAAGCACCTCGATGAAGCGCAAAAGCTCGACCGGCTCGTTGTTGCCGATGTTGTACAGCCGGTAGGGGGCCCGGCTGGTGCCGGGGTCGGGGTGATCGCCGCGCCATGCCGGATCGGGCGTGGCGACTTTGTCCAGGGTCTGCACCACGCCTTCCACGATGTCGTCGATATAGGTGAAATCCCGCCGGTGATGGCCGTAGTTGTAGACGTCGATCGGCTGCCCCGCCAGGATGCTGCGAGTGAACTTGAACAGCGCCATGTCAGGCCGCCCCCACGGACCGTAGACCGTGAAGAATCGCAAGCCGGTGGTGGGAAGCCCGAACAAATGGCTGTAGGTATGGGCCATCAGTTCATTGGCTTTCTTGGTTGCGGCGTAGAGGCTGACCGGATGGTCGACGTTGTGATGTACCGAAAACGGCATGGCGGTGTTGGCACCGTAAACCGAACTGGACGATGCGTAGACCAGATGCTCCACTTCATGGTGGCGGCAGGCTTCTAGGACGTTGCAGAAGCCGACCATATTGGCGTCGACGTAGGCGCGCGGATTTAGCAGGGAATATCGCACACCGGCCTGGGCCGCCAGGTTAACCACACGCTCGGGACGGTGTTGGGTGAACGTCGCGAACAGCTCCTCGCGCTCCTCCAAAGCGATGCGCACCTCGGTGAAACCGGGGCGGGCGCGAAGCCGGTCGAGGCGCGCTTCTTTGAGGCTGACGTCGTAGTAATCGTTGACATTGTCTATCCCGATGACTTCATCGCCCCGGTCCAGCAGCGCGTGTGCGAGGTGCGATCCGATGAAACCGGCGGTGCCGGTGACCAGTATTTTCATATCTTCCGCCCGCAGCGATATGGCCGGTGCCGCGTTAATGAAAACGTCATATTTTCAGAAGCCTCCGGATTTTGCAGGTATTGTAGAGGGGGCATGCCGGGTGGAAGGCAAGAATGGAGTCCGAGTTTCAGCGGAAGGCCCCGATTCTATAGGATAGCCGTGAATTTCCGGAAGATTGGGATACGCTCCATGTCTCGTCGTCTTTTACCTCGCCAGCCGAGTTGGTAGAATCGTTGCCCATTCGTCCGCAGTTCCGCCATCCGAGACAGGCTCCAGCCATGCCGTCCTTCGTCGACCCTGAGCACTCGCATCAGCATACATCCAAACAGTTCGACCACGAATTGCTGGACATTCGCAGCCGGGTTCTGACCTTGGGCGGGCTGGTGGAAGAGCAGGTGGCTTTGGCGGTCAGGTCGCTGCTGGAAGGCAACGCCGAACTTGCCGAACGTGTCATCGCGGACGACTACAAAGTCAATACGATGGAAGTCTCCATCGACGACGAATGCACCCAGATCCTCGCCCGGCGCCAGCCGACCGCTCGGGACTTGAGGCTGGTCGTGGTCGTCATCAAGACCATCACCGATCTGGAGCGGATCGGCGACGAGGCGAAACGGATCGCGCGCCACGCCCTGGACATGGTCGGACATTTTCCCCGCAAGAACCAGCTTTCCGAGATTGAGGAATTGGCCAGACATGTGCGTAACCTTCTGCGCAGCGCTCTGGACTCCTTTGCGCGCATCGATGTGGATGCCGCCCTCCGCGTGGTGCAGGACGACCGTCTTGCGGATCGCGAGTACGAAACCATTCTGCGTCAGCAGATTACTTACATGATGGAAGATCCCCGCACCATTCCCGTTTCTCTCAACATCATGTGGTCGGCGCGGGCCCTTGAGCGCGTCGGCGATCGCGCCTGCAACATCGGCGAATACGTCATCTACTACGCCAAAGGGAAGATAATCCGGCATATCAGCCTCGAACAACTCGAGGAAGATCTGCGAAGCGAATGACCGACGGGTTCCAAAGTTCTGCATGCCCCATATCAAAGCTTCCGGCCAGGCCCTTGAACGATAGTTTTGCTGCATTTTCAGGAGCGGTGAAATCCGTGCGCCGCCTGCGCGCGTGGCTGCTGATCCTGGCTTGGCCTTCCGTGCTGTTTGCGTTCGAGCCATTCGTTATCCGGGATATCCGGATCGAAGGGCTGCAACGGATTTCAGAGGGTACGGTGTTCAACTACCTGCCGGTGCGGGAAGGTGACACTCTTGACGAGAAGCAGTCGGCAGAGGTGATCAGGGCACTGTTCAAGACGGGGTTTTTCAAGGACGTCCGATTGGACGAGGATGACGGCAGGTTGATCATCTACGTCGAAGAGCGTCCTTCCATTGCCAGTGTAAAGATCGATGGCAACCACGACATCGGCAGCGAAGATCTGTTGAAGGCGCTCAAGGGAATCGGGCTGGCGGAGGGAAAGGTATTCGACCGGCAGATTCTCGACAAGGTCGAACAGGAGCTGCGGCGCCAGTATTACAGTCGCGGCAAATACAGCCTTAAAATCGATTCCCAGGTGACGGAGCTTCCCCGCAACCGCGTCGCGGTGAATATCAACATCGCCGAGGGCCGCGTGGCTCGTATAAAACAAATCAATATCATCGGCAATAACGCTTTCAGTGATGAAGAACTGACCCAGGATTTCGAGCTGAGTACCTCCAATCTGCTGTCTTTCTATACCAAGGACGATCAGTACTCCAAGCAGAAATTGTCGGCCGATCTGGAGCGGCTGCGCTCCTATTATCTCGATCGGGGGTACATCAATTTCGAAATCGAGTCCACCCAGGTCTCGATCACGCCCAACAAAAAAGAAATATATATCACCATCAACGTCAAGGAGGGCGATGTCTTCAAGGTGGAGCAGGTCAAGCTGACCGGCAAGACCATTGTGCCGCCCGAACAACTGGTCCCCCTGGTGCGTATCGGACCGGAGGACATTTTTTCCAGGAAATTGGCGACGGAAACCCAGAAGGGCATTTCCGACCGTCTCGGCGAGGAGGGCTATATCTTCGCCAACGTTAACATGGTGCCCGACATCAATCAGGAGAAGAAAACCGTAAACATCACTTTCTTCGTCGATCCGGGCAAACAGGTTTACGTGAGGCGGATCAATTTCCAGGGTAATACCAAAACGCGTGACGAGGTGCTGCGCAGGGAAATGCGGCAGATGGAGGCAGCCTGGGCGTCGACCACGAAGATCGAGCGATCCAAGACCAGGCTCGAGCGTCTCGGCTATTTCCAGGACGTCAACGTTGAGACGCCCGCGGTGCCGGGGACGACGGACCAGATCGACGTCAACTACAGTGTCACCGAAAAGTCCTCCGGCAATCTGACGGCGGGTGTGGGATATTCCCAGTTCCAGGGCATCATCTTCAACGCAGCGGTGACCCAGGACAACATCTTCGGCAGCGGTAAGCGTGTCAGTTTCAATTTCAACAACAGCCAGATCAATACGATCTATGCGCTGGGATATTTCAACCCTTACGCTACGCTGGATGGTATCAGTAGTGGGTTCGATATCAGCTATCGTGATACCAATACGGGTTATTCGAATTATGTCGCCAACTATATCACCAACGTGTTCCAGGTGGGCGGCAACTGGGGCCTGCCCATCGGCGAGTTCGACAGCATTCGGACCAACCTCGACTACAGCAATACCAAGCTCAAGACGACATCCCAGTCATCCGATCAAATCAGAGCGTTCATCACCGACCACGGTAGCGAATATTCGACCTATTCGTCTTCACTGGGTTGGACTCACGATACCCTGAATCGCGCGATATTCGCAACCAGCGGTGGTGCGCAGCGGCTGAGCGGGCTGTTTGCGCTGCCGTTCAGTACCCTGCAGTATTACAAGGCGAACGTGCGGCTGGAGCAGTATTTCCCTCTGGCCCAGGATCTGACGCTGTGGCTGAACGGTGATTTTGGCTATGGGGGCGGCTACGGCAGTGGCGGCAACAGCGTTCTTCCGTTCTGGGAGCATTTTTACGCCGGCGGCCCGAATTCCGTGCGCGGGTACCAGCCGAACTCGCTGGGCCCCAGGGATAGCCGAGGCTTTGCTTTTGGCGGCAACAGCAAACTGACCGGTTCGGTGGAGTTGTTGTTCCCCGTGCCCTTCGCCGGCGAGAAACTGAAGAGCGTCCGTTTGGGGACCTTTGTCGACGGCGGGAATGTGTTCGCGAACTCGCCCCAGCTTTCCGATCTGCGTTTTTCGACGGGCATTTCTGCCAAGTGGCTGTCGCCCTTCGGTGCACTGATGTTCTCGATCGCTCAGCCGCTCAACTCCCAGAGCGGGGACCGCATTCAGCATTTTCAATTCAATTTCGGTTCCGGATTCCAGGGCATGTGAGCCCGTGTCTCGGGCAGGGGTGGTTATTTTTGTATAATGCGCTGGGTTTCCCGGCGTCTGCGCAAGCCTGGCCAAAAGCCCCTTGCGGCTTGGTGGCGGCAGGTTCCCGAATCGGCGGCATTTCAGTCCCGGTCAACATTCATCATCGGAGAGGAATATGGTACGGAAAGTTCTATTGCCTTTGCTCATGTCGGCGGCGGCCTTTGCCGAACCCAGCGCAGCGGACGTCAAGATCGGCTTCGTCAATGTGGGGCGGTTGCTGGAGAAAGCGCCCCAGGCCGAAGCCGCCAAGAAGGAGCTGGAACGGGAATTCTCCGCCAGGGATAAGAAACTGGTCGCGGAGCAGAAAGAGATCAAGGCTCTGGAAGAGCGCCTGACGAAAGGCGGGGAGATCACCAAGGAGCAGGAGCGCGATCTGATGAACCGCAAGCGCGAAGCCAAGCGGGCGCAGGACGAATTCCGGGAGGATTTCAACTTGCGGAGGAACGAGGAACTGGCGCAGCTTCAGAAGGAAATCTTCGAGGCGATCCAGTCGCTCGCCAAGGAAGAAGGGTTCGATTTGTTGCTGACCGATGGCGTGGTGTACGCGGCGGAAAGCATCGACGTGACGGATAAAGTGGAAAAGAAGCTCGTTGCAAGCTACCGTCCGTCGGGCAAGAAATAGTCCGGATTCGGGTTGCTGGCCTGACGACGAAACCCGAGAAGGAAAAAGTATTGGATATTCAAGCGATCAAGGACTTTTTGCCTCATCGTTACCCATTTCTTCTGGTCGATCGAGTGCTGGAGTGCGAGCCTGGAAACCGGCTGCTCGCCATAAAAAATGTCACCTATAACGAGCCGTTCTTTCAGGGGCATTTCCCGCATGTGCCCATCATGCCGGGAGTGCTGATCATCGAGGCGCTGGCGCAGACGACCGGCCTGCTCGCCTCGGAGACGGCGCCCGATGTGCTCGGAAAAGGGGCGACTTACTATCTGGTCGGGCTCGACAAAGTGCGTTTCAAGCGCCCCGTCGTGCCGGGCGACCAGCTTCGGCTCGAGGCGACGTATCTGCGCCATAAGCGGAACATCTGGGCATTCTCCTGTCGTGCCGATGTCGAAGGCGAGTTCGTGGCCAGCGCCGAGATCATGTGTGCAGCGGCGGAGCAGGGCTCTTGATCCACCCGACGGCGATCGTTGATCCGGCGGCGGAGATTGGGGAAGGCGTCGAAATCGGTGCCTATTCCATCGTCGGTAGCGGCGTCAGTATCGGCTCGGGTACGGTCATAGGGCCGCATGTGGTCATTCAGGGCGCTACCCGGATCGGCAACGACAATCGTATTTTCCAGTTCGCTTCGGTCGGCGAGGATCCGCAGGACAAAAAGTACCGCGGTGAACCGACCGCGCTGGAAATCGGCGACCGGAACGTCATACGCGAGTTCGCGACTCTCCATCGCGGCACGGTGCAGGATAAGGGGGTCACTCGCATCGGTGATGACAACCTCTTCATGGCCTATACCCATGTGGCCCATGACTGTGTGATCGGAAACCGGGTCATCATGGCCAACGCCGCTTCTCTGGCGGGCCATGTGAGGGTGGATGACGACGCCATCCTCGGCGGCTTCTCCCTGGTTCACCAGTTCTGCCGGATAGGACAGCACAGCTTCTCAGCCATGGGCAGCGTGATTTCCCGCGACGTCCCCCCCTACGTGATGGTGGGCGGGCGGCCGACCAAGCCGCACGGCATCAATGCGGTCGGGCTGGAGCGGAACGGCTTCGATTCCGTGGCGATCAGGCAGATCAAGAAAGCCTACAAAATCGTCTACAAGACCGGCTTCAAACTCGAAGAGGCGATCCGCCTGCTGGAGGAAATGAGCGAGGATGGACCTGAGGTTGCCTGCATGGTGGATTTTCTGAGGGCGAAGGGCCGCAGTATCATCCGCTGAGTGCCGGGATGAAGGTGGAGCATGCGTCGGATTGCGGGCATCGACGAGGTGGGGCGCGGTTGTATCGCGGGCCCGGTGATCGCGGCGGCAGTGATATTCGCTCCCGGCCAGGACACCGCCGGCTTCACTGATTCGAAGCGGCTGAGTGCCGAGCGCAGACGGGTTTTGGCTAGCCGCATCCGCTCCGAGTCCTTGGCGTGGGCAGTGGGGCGCGCAGAAGTGTCCGAAATCGACCGGCTCAACATCCTCCGGGCCACTCATTTGGCCATGTGCCGAGCGGTTGCCGCTCTGCCCGTTTCGCCGGATTGGATCAAGGTGGACGGTAACCGTTATCCCCCCTTGGATTGTCCAGGCGAGGCCGTGATCGGTGGGGATGCGTCGGTGGCCGAGATCGCGGCCGCATCGATTCTCGCCAAGGTCTTCAGAGATCGGGAAATGCAGGTGCTGGATCGGCTGTGTCCGGGCTATGCGCTGGGGGTGCACAAGGGTTATCCCACCCGGCTGCACGTCGATCGTTTGTCCAGTTTGGGCGTGAGTGTCTCTCACCGGCGCAGCTTTGGGCCGGTGCGGGAAGTCATCGACCGGAGTTCGGCTCCATGAACATCGTAGCGATCAGCATCGGCAGCGAGCGCCAGATCGAACATGCCGGCCGCCGGGTCGGGACGGGCATTTACAAGATGCCCGTCGATCGTCCCGTCAGGGTCGGAGTGGCTGGCATCGAGGGCGACATACAGGTCGACCGGGAAAACCATGGAGGACCCGACAAGGCAGTTTACGCCTACAGCGCCGATAACTACGGCTACTGGCAGAAGGACCTCGGGATCGAGGCTCTGCCCTACGGTTATTTCGGGGAGAATCTGACCCTCGCCGGCGGCGGCGATGACGAAGTGCACATAGGCGACGAGTTCCGGGTAGGACCGGTGCGGTTCCAGGTGACGCAGCCACGGGTCCCCTGTTTCAAGCTCGGCGTCAAGGTGGGCGATAATACCTTTCCCAAACGCTTCCTCGTCTCCGGCCGGGTGGGCTTCTACCTGAGGGTGCTGGAGGAAGGGGAACTCCGGGTCGGCGACCGGCTGGTGCGTACGGCAGTGGCCCCTGGAGGTGTCAGCGTGCGCGAGGCCATGCTGGCCCAGATAAAAGGGCCGAGGCAACAGGAAGTCATTTTGAGGCTGCTGAGACTGGATGCGCTGTCCGAGTCCTGGCGCGAAAGCCTGCGCGAAAAACTGGGATGACGCTCAGGGCAGGGCAACCGGGGCCGCCGGTTCCCAGCCTGGCGCGCGCCGTTCCGCGACCACGGTGGTGTAAATTCCACCGCGCACGTTGAATCTCGCAGTGACGCGCATGAACCGAGGACGCAAGGCGCGGTCCAGGTCGTCCAGAATGGCATTGGTCACGGCTTCGTGAAAAGCCCCTTCGTTCCGGAACGACCAAATGTACAGTTTGAGCGATTTGAGTTCGACACACTGCCGGTCCGGCACGTATTCCAGCAGGATCGTCGCGAAGTCCGGCTGGCCGGTCTTGGGGCACAGGCAGGTGAACTCGGGAACTTCGATGCGGATCGTGTAGTCGTGTTCCGGACGGGGGTTGTCGAAGGTTTCCAGGGTTTTGCTGGGTCGGGAAGGCATCGGGCGGTATTCGTGCATTGCTGTGGTGCATCCGGTGCCGCCCACTCGGGCAGGTGCCGGCGTTGGTCTGTATAATAGCCGGTTTGCCCTGCCACGAACAATTCGCCGCCCCGCTGCCGGAGGCGAGCGTCCTGAATCCCCATGCGACTGGAAAAGCTCAAGATCGCCGGTTTCAAGTCCTTCGTGGATCCGACGACCATACCCTTGCCGGGAAACCTGGTGGGGGTGGTGGGCCCGAACGGCTGCGGCAAGTCGAATGTCATCGATGCGGTGCGCTGGGTCATGGGGGAAAGTTCGGCGCGTCATCTGCGCGGCGAAACTATGACGGACGTCATCTTCAACGGTTCCAGTACCCGGAAGCCGGCGAGTCAGGCATCGGTGGAACTGGTCTTCGACAATTCTTCCGGGCGCGCCGGCGGCGAATTCGCCAAATATCAGCAGATCGCCATCCGGCGCCAAGTGGCCCGCGATGGGCAGTCGAGTTATTTCCTGAACGGCGCGCGCTGCCGGCGCAAGGACATCACCGATCTGTTCCTGGGCACCGGCCTGGGGGCACGCAGCTACGCCATCATCGAGCAAGGCACGATTTCCCGGCTGATCGAGGCGAAGCCGGAGGAAATGCGCGAAATCATCGAAGAGGCGGCCGGCATTTCCAAATACAAGGAGCGCAGGCACGAAACCGAGCAACGGATGCGCCATACCCGCGAGAACCTCGAGCGCCTGGCCGATTTGCGCGAGGAAGTCGGGCGGCAGTTGGGGCATCTGCAGCGTCAGGCCAGGAAAGCGGAGAAATTCATAGCCCTGCGCGACGAGGAACGCCGGCTCAAGCTCGAACTGCTCGGGCTGCGCTGGCGCACCTTGGAACGGCAGCTCGATCGGCTCAGGTGTGACCTGGAGGCGTCGGAGGAAAGGTTCCGGCGACTCAGTGGCGAGGAGCATGCCTGCCAGATTCAGCTGGAGGAGCTGGGGCGGCGGCGCGGCGTCGCCCAGGAAAAACTCGATGCCCAACAGGGGCGATTCTACGAACTGGGTGCGGAAATCAGCCGCCTGGACCAGTTCATTCGCCATACCCAGAAGTCGAGGGATGACCTGATTCAGGAACGGGAGCGGGTGGAGGCCGAATTACGGAAAGTCGAATCCGACCTCGACCAAGACTGTCACCGGCTCGAGGCGATGCGAGCAGAGGCGGCCGAACTCGTGGAAACCCTGGCGTCGTTGGAGCGGGAGGTTGCGGAAGCGGCGTCGGTTCGCCAAGCCGCGGAAGCGAAGTTGAAGGCGCATCGCGAAGGCTGGGAAACGTTGGCCGGCGATCAGCACAGACTCGAAGGACAGGCGGCTTTGTTGCGTTCGCGGTTGCAGCAGCTGCGGGAGCAGGAGCATCTGCTCGGCGGACGGCGCCAGCGTCTGTTGCAGCAGCAGTCGGAGCTGGAGAACGCGCTCGCCGGTCTCGACGTGCAGTCCCTCCGCGCGGAGGTGGGCGGCCTCGATGCGGAGCGGGAAGAGATGCTGGGAACGGCCGAAGCATTGGCAGGAGCGGCGGAGCAACAGCGCGAACGGCTGCGTTTCGTGCGGGAGCATCTGGACCAGATTCGCGCCGGTCTGCATGCCTTGCAGGGGAAGGTCGCTTCGCTCGAGACGCTGCAGCGCCATGCGATGGGGCGCGACCGCGGCGCCCTGGAGGCACTGCTCGAAGCATGGCAACTCTCCGGCGCCGACCGCCTGGGTGAGAAGATCGAAGTGGCGCCCGGTTGGGAGAATGCCGTGGAGACGGTACTGGGGGTGCACCTCGAAGCGGTGTGTGTCGACAGTCTGGCGCCTTACACTGCAAACCTTCTGGCTCAGGAGTTGGGGGAGTCTCTGGCGTTATGCGAATATCGGACAGGGGAGGGCGTCAAAAGGTCCGGCGGCCAGCGTCTGTTGGACCAAGTCCGCGCGCCCCTCGCGCTCGAAGGGCTGCTGGGCGCGATTTATTGCGCGTCCGATCCGGCGGAGGCGGTGGAGCGGGCGCGTTCGCTGCAACCGCATGAGTCCGTGGTGACGCCGGACGGAATCCGTATCGGGAAAGGCTGGATGCTGATGCAGAAGCCGGATGCCGGGCATGCCGGGACCCTCGCCCGTGAGCGGGAGCTGCGCGAATGCAGGCGGCGAGTCGAAGAGATGGAAGCGCAGTGCCGGCGTCTGGAAAAGGAGGCCGCGGAGGCCGAGATAGAGCTGCGGGATCTGGAGTCGGCATGGCGCGAGACCAGAAAAAAGGCGGACGATCTTTCCGCTCGGCTTTCCCGCGCGAGATCGGAGTTGGCGGCGGCCGAGGCCAGAAGCGAACAATGGGGTCATCGTCTGGTTCAGCTCGGCCATGAGCTGGACGAATTGGCCGACCAGGGCGTGCAACTGGCTGAGCAGCGAGCCGAGGCCGAGGAGGCTTTGCAGGCGGCCGAGCGTGAATCGCTACGGTTGCAGGATACGGCGGCGCAGCGGATGGAAGAGCGGCAAGTGCTGGAGGAGGCATTCGCCGCTGCCGAAGCGGCGGAGAAGGCGCTGCACGAGGACGTTCGCGTGCTCCGCAGCCGGACAGTCATGCTCGAATCGAACGAAGCCTTGACCCGTTCCCATGTGCAACGGTTGGAACAGCAGCATGGCCAGACCGCGGACCGGCTCACCGCCATCGTCCGGCGGCTGGAGGAGTCGCTGACACCGCTGGCAGACGAACGATTGCATCTGGAGGCGCTGACGGAGGAGCGCGCCGTCCTGGAGGCCGAAATGGCGCGTCAGCGCCGGCGGTTCAGCGAACTCGAATCGGACATACGGCGCGTCCTGGGTGAACGGCAGCGCGCGGAACATGAGCTTGCGGCCTTGCGGGAAGGCATCGGCCAGATCAAGCTGGCCTGGCAGGCCGCCGAAGTCCGCCGCCAGGGGATCGAGGAACAGTTTGCAGAACTCGGAGCGGCGCCGGCGGCAGTCGTGGCGGGTTTGCCGGAAGATGCCGAGGAAAGCGCCTGGCAGGCATCCGTCACCCGCCTGGCGGACGAGATCGACAGGCTCGGGCCGGTCAATCTCACAGCGATGCAGGAATATCAGGAGCAGGAGGAGCGCCAGCGCTATCTGGAGGAGCAGAACCGCGATCTCACCGAGTCGCTGGCGACGCTGGAGCAGGCCATCGAAAAGATCGACCGCGAATGCCGGGCCAGGTTCAAGGAGACCTTTGAGAAGATTAATGCCGGTTTTCAGCGCATGTTCCCCAAGCTTTTCGGCGGTGGCAAAGCTGCTCTCGAGCTCACGGAAAACAACCTGCTGATCGCCGGTGTGAGCGTGATGGCCCAGCCGCCCGGCAAGCGCAACAGCTCGATCCATCTCCTCTCCGGGGGGGAAAAGGCGCTGACCGCGGCAGCCCTGGTGTTCTCCATCTTCGAATTGAACCCCGCTCCTTTCTGTCTGCTGGACGAGGTGGACGCTCCATTGGACGATGCCAACGTCGGACGGTTCAGTCAGTTGGTGAAAGAAATGTCCGAGAAAGTACAATTTCTCTTCATCACCCATAACAAAGCCACAATGGAAATCGCTCAATATCTGGCCGGGGTCACCATGCGGGAACCCGGCGTGTCGCGCATCGTGGCGGTGGACATCGATGCGGCGGTTGAACTGGCTTCGGTTTGAGGGACGAAATGGATAGAGATACGGTTCGAATCATCATTCTGGTCGCAGGCGTGCTGGTGATTGCCGGGATTTATGTCTGGGGCCGTTACAAACGAACGATCCTCGATATGCTGGAGCGGTCCAGCGAATTCGGCGTCTTCGAGAAGGAGGAAGGTGCCGGGGAGTCGCGTTGGTCGTCCACGGAGGCGGAAGTGGACTTCGTTGGAGCAGCGAGAGAGTCGGCAGCGGCCGCCGACGAAACAGCGGCAGGCGTGAAGGCGAATGAGCTCCCGCGGGAGGCGGACGAAGAACCGCCAACCGGCGCTTCGCGCGCGTTGGGAGCGCCGTTTCTCATTCAGCTCAGCGTCGTCAAGGGCGGCGGTGGCCGGTTCTCCGGCGAGCGCCTGCGCGATGCCCTGATCGATCTTGATCTCGTGTACGGCGAAATGGGGATTTTCCACCGCTACGACAGCGCTTATCGCGAGCCTCTGTTCAGCGTGGCCAGTCTGGTCGAGCCCGGCACTTTTCCCGTGAACGACATGGAGAATTTCCGCACCCCCGGCGTCGTCTTCTTTTTCCAGCCGGCCAAGGTGCCGGACCCCCTGGAGGTTTTCGATGACCTCGTGGATACCTGTCGGGGGCTGGCGAGTGCGCTGGATGGCAGGGTGCTGGACGAACACCGGGCGGAGCTCACCGAGTCACGGGTGATCGAAATGCGCGAGATTCTGGCGGATGCGTGTGAACAGCCGTGAGCGCTCCTGCCGAAGTCATCGAAAAAGTACGTAAGCTGCGCGAAGAAATCGAGTTTCATAACGTTCGTTACTACCGACTCGACGATCCCCTCATCACGGATGCCGAGTACGACCGTCTGATGGCCGAACTGCTCGCCATCGAAGCCCAGTATCCTGAACTCGTCACTCCCGATTCGCCCACTCAACGGGTGGGCGCCCCCCCCGTCGAGGCCTTCGCCGAGGTCCGCCACGAAGTGCCCATGCTGTCGCTGGAGAACGCTTTCAGCGAGGAGGATCTCGCCGCGTTCGACCGGCGGGTGCGCAAGGAGCTGTCACAGGACATGCTCGAATACGTCGCGGAGCCGAAGCTCGATGGCCTCGCCGTCAATCTCCTCTACCAGGACGGTATTCTGGTCAGGGCCGCCACCCGCGGCGACGGCGAAGTCGGCGAGGATGTGACGCACAACGTCCGGGCGATCCGGGCGATCCCCCTGCGGCTGAAGGGCGAAGACTTCCCGGCCCATTTCGAGGCACGAGGGGAAGTGTTCATGCCCAAGCGCGGATTCCTCGCTCTCAACGAGCGCGCCCGCCGCAGCGGAGAGAAAACATTCGTGAATCCGCGCAATGCGGCGGCGGGCAGCCTGCGCCAGCTCGATGCCCGGATCACGGCGTCGCGTCCCTTGTCCTTTTATGCCTATGGCATCGGTGCGTTTCCCGACGACAAACTGCCCGCCACCCAGCATGAACTCCTCGAATCCCTGCAACGCTGGGGTTTGCCGGTTTCTCCGGAGTTTCGCGTCGTTCGGGGAGCGGCCGGCTGCCTCGAGTACTACCGCTCATTGAGGGAGCGTCGCCACGACCTCCCTTACGATATCGACGGCGTCGTGTACAAGGTTGACGACTTGAAATTCCAGGCGGCGCTGGGATTCGTCTCGCGTGCCCCCCGCTGGGCCATCGCCCACAAATTTCCCGCCGAGGAGGCGAGAACGCGGGTCTTGGGCATCGACGTGCAGGTCGGGCGTACTGGCGTGCTGACTCCGGTGGCAAGGCTGGAACCGGTGTTTGTCGGGGGGGTCACCATCACCAATGCGACGCTGCACAACGCCGACGAGATCCGCAGGAAGGATGTGAGGCCGGGGGACACCGTGATCGTCAGGCGCGCCGGCGACGTCATTCCGGAAATCGTCCGGGTTGTTCCGGAGCTGCGGGTGCCGGGGACGGAGCCATTTCGGATGCCGGAAGTCTGTCCCGAATGTGGTTCCGCTGTGGAAACGGAGCCGGGCGAGGCGTTGGCCCGTTGCAGCGGCGGCTTGTACTGTCCCGCCCAGCACAAGGAGTCGATCAAGCATTTCGCTTCCCGGCGGGCGATGGATATCGAAGGTCTGGGCGACAAACTGGTGGACCAGCTGGTGGACAGAAAGCTGATCGCAACAGTGGCGGATCTTTACCGCCTGAACCTGGACCAGCTTGCGGGGCTGGACCGGATGGGGGAGAAATCCGCGGCCAATCTGCTGGCTGCGCTGGAGCGCAGCAAGCGCACCACGCTGGCGCGTTTCCTTTATGCGCTCGGCATCCGCGATGTCGGTGAGGTGACGGCCAAGGCGCTTGCGGAGCATTTCGGTTCCCTCGAGGCGTTGATGGAGGCCACGGAAGAAGAGCTTCTGGCGGTCGCCGATGTAGGCCCGGTGGTGAGCGGCCATATCCGGCTGTTTTTTGCTCAACCCCACAACCGGGAGGTGATCGCGCAACTGCTGGCGTGCGGTGTGAGTTGGGAGAGGCCGGCCCCGACCGAACGGAAGCTGCCGCTGCAAGGCATGGTGTTCGTGCTCACGGGGACGCTGGCCTCGATGAGCCGGGACGAAGCGCGTGCCCGGCTCGAAGCGCTGGGGGCGAAAGTCACCGGCAGCGTCTCCAGGAACACCAGTTTCGTCGTGGCCGGTTCGGACCCCGGTTCGAAGTTGGACAAGGCAGCCGAACTCGGCGTCCCCGTGTTGGACGAGAAGGGCTTCCTGGCTCTGCTCGAGCGAGGGCGGCCATAATTTTCGCCGCTTTGGGCAGGGCGTCTTCCGTCCGAAAGCGGTCTTCCCTGTCATTTCCCGTGGCTGAGCATCGTCGGTTCGTTCTGCCATCCGCCTGACAATTTCCCGTGCTTTCGCCCGCGCTCCTCCCCGGCTTTTCCGAGGGATTCGCCCCATAGTTTTGCCAACCCGGGTCTTGGTTGCAGAGCGTGTCGCCCGCGTTTGTCCCGACGCGATCAAACGGCAAAAAATCATCTTCAAACAAGGCGGTGAGTTTTTTTGCAGCTCATCTTGACTTGCCTCCAGGGCGTTTCTATAGTGGTCCCGAGGTGGTGGAAAGTGGGATTTTCTGGGGGAATGTGGAGCTTGGGGGCGGCTTGTTCAGAGGCGTTAATTCCATCAGCCTGGACGAAAAGGGGCGCATGGCTGTGCCCACCCGTTACAGGTCCGAACTCCGGGAGTCCTGCGAGGGACAACTGGTGGTCACCATTGGAACCGATACCTGTCTGCTGCTCTTCCCTTTGCCTGAGTTCGAGGAACTGGAACGGAAGCTGGTGAAACTTCCGGCCTTGAATAAACAGGTGAAGCGGCTTCAACGTCTACTGATCGGTCATGCCACCGAATGTGAACTGGACGGTCAGGGGCGTTTCCTCATACCTGAGCCGTTACGCCGGTTCGCCAGCCTGGGCAAACAAGTCGTCCTGATCGGTCAGGGCAATAAGTTCGAAATCTGGGATGAAGGACTTTGGGAGCGTTGCCGTCAGGAATGGCTGGAAGAGGCGAGCCTCGAAGGTCTCGAGGACATGGGTCCGGAGCTTGGGGCACTGGCGTTTTGATGGCGATGGCGGAAGGCGGACATCTCCCCGTCATGCTGTCCGAGGTGCTGGAGATGCTGGCGATTCGGCGGGACGGGATTTACGTCGATTGCACCTTCGGTCGCGGCGGACACAGCCGGGCGATCCTGGATCGGCTGGGCGCGGGCGGTCACCTGCTGGCGATCGACCGGGACCAGGAAGCGGTCGCGGCGGCCGACGTTTCCGGATTGTCCGCCGATGTTCGGTTTGCCATTGAGCATGGCCGTTTTTCGGATCTCGGCCGGTTCGTCGGCGAAAGAGGATGGTCAGGCCGCGTCGATGGCATTTTGATGGATCTGGGGGTGTCGTCGCCGCAGCTGGACGATGCCCGGCGCGGCTTCAGTTTCCTGCGGGCTGGACCGCTCGACATGCGGATGGACCCGACTCAGAAAACCAGCGCTGCGGAATGGCTCGCCGACGTTTCCGAGCGGGAGCTGGCGCGGGTGTTACGGGAATATGGCGAGGAACGTTTTGCCGGACGTATCGCCCGCGCGGTGGTCGAAGAGCGGCGGCGGCATCCGATCGCCACGACGACCGACCTGGTCCGGCTGATCGAGGCCGCGATTCCGTTTGCGGACAAATTCAAGCATCCGGCAACGCGTACCTTTCAGGCGATCCGGATCGCCGTCAATGATGAGTTGGGACAGTTGCAACAGGGATTGAATGAGGCGGTCGAGGTGCTCGCCGTCGGGGGGCGTTTGGTGGTGATCTCGTTTCATTCGCTCGAAGACCGGATCGTCAAAAGGTTCATGCGGGATGAAGCGCGCGGTCGGGAGATACCTGGGGGAATCTTCGAATTCCGTTCGAGTCCGCGCCTTGCAGTTCTGGGTAAACCGCTCAAGGCCGAAGAAGACGAAATCCGGATCAATCCCCGGGCGCGGAGCGCCCTATTGCGAGCAGCCGAAAAGCGGGCGGCATGACACGAATACTCCTGCTGTCGGTGGTTGCCGTGTGTTCGGCGCTCGCCGTCGTCTACGCGAAGTACCGCACGCGCATGCTGTTCGCCGAGGTTCAGCGTCTGGAACTGGTCTTGGATCAGTATGAGGTGGAGCTGGGCCAGCTTCAGCTGGAGCAGAACACCTGGGCTGAGCACGGTCGTATCGAACATTTGGCCCGCACCCGGCTGGGTATGATCCTGCCGGGGCGCGAGTCGATCATTTACATCAAACCCTGAGCTCATGTGGGGATGAGGGGTGTTTGCAATGATGTACATAACGAATCCGCAAAGAGAAAGGGATTACGGCGCGCGCTGGTCGCTGCTGCTCATCGGCATGATGGCGGCCATGCTCGTCCTGGTCGGACGAGCGGTCAACCTGCAGGTGGTGGATCGGCAGTTTCTCAAGCACCAGGGTGACCTGCGGCATATGGGCGTCGTGCCTTTGCCGGCACATCGCGGTCGCATATTGGACCGGAACGGTGATCTGCTAGCGACCAGCTGCCCGGTGAAGTCGATCTGGGTCAATCCCAAAGAGTTCGAGGCGACCGAAGCCCAGTATCAGGCTTTGGCGGGTCTGATCGGAGATACACCGGAGGACCTGAAGCGCCGTCTGGGGGAGGCTGGGCCCAATCGGGCCTTCGTCTACCTGAGGCGTCGTGTCAGTCCGGAGCTTGCCGATCAGGTGACGGCACTCGGTTTGTCCGGCGTCTATACGGAAGAGGAGTACCGCCGTTATTACCCGACCGGCGAGGTGACCGCTCATGTCCTCGGTTTCACCGATATCGACGACAAAGGCCAGGAAGGGCTGGAGTTGGCATTCGACGGGCATTTGAAGGGTATCGAGGGTGTCAGGCGCATCATTCGCGATGGAAAGCGCCGAGTCATCGAGGATGTCGAAAGCGTCCGCCAGCCCGTCCCGGGCAAGGATCTGAGCATCAGCATCGATCAGCGGCTGCAATATCTGGCCTATCGGGAGCTGAAAAAGACGGTTCAGCAGCACCGGGCCAAGGCGGGCGCCTTGGTCATGCTCGACGCTAAGACGGGTGAAGTACTGGCGATGGTCAATCAGCCGACTTTCAACCCTAACAGCCGCAGCGGCACCGTGCCCGGGGCCACCCGCAACCGGGCGGTCACCGACCTGTTCGAGCCGGGGTCGACGATGAAGCCCTTCGCAGTCGCCTGCGCCCTGGAAATGGGGGCATTCCGCGCCAATGCGGTGATCAACACCGCACCTGGCCTCATGCACGTCGGTTCCAATGTGGTCAAGGATGTCCACAACTACGGTGTGCTCGACGTCGCCGGGGTGCTGCGCAAATCGAGCAACGTGGGGGTCACCAAGATGGCTCTTGCATTGCCGGCGGACAAGTTCTGGAGCTTTTATCACGATCTCGGTTTCGGGCAGGTCTTGGGCACCGGTTTTCCTGGTGAGGCCCAAGGGCGCATGCCGGATCGCAAAGGGCTGCGACCGTTTGCGCAGGCTACGCTGTCGTTCGGCTACGGCGTGTCGGCCTCGCCGCTGCATCTGGCGCGGGCTTACCTGGCCCTGGCCAGCGATGGCGTGATGCCGCCGGTGAGCCTGCTGAGGTTGGACCGCCCGCCGGAACCGGTTCGGGTGATGTCGAAAAAGACCGCCATGACGGTGCGCAACATGCTGGAAGGTGTGGTCTCGGTCGATGGTACGGCGATCAAGGCCAGCATTCCGGGATTCCGGGTCGCCGGAAAAACCGGGACGGTGAAAAAAAGCGCGGGGCGCGGCGGTTATCAGTCCTCACGCTACATCTCCGTGTTTGCCGGCATGGCGCCGGCAAGCGACCCGCGGCTGGTCACCGTGGTGATGATCGATGAGCCTTCGGGGGGGGAATATTACGGTGGTGCGGTGGCAGCGCCAGCATTCGCCGCGGTCATGGAGCCGGCTTTAAGGCTGCTCAACGTCCAGCCGGATCAGGATATGGGCCAGTCGATTCTTTCGGCCCAGAAGGACGAAGTCTTTTGAGCCGCGCAAATGGCGGGACCTCCCTGCGGTGGCTGCTGGATGGCTTGACCGACAGGCGGGCGGTGCCGGACATTCCGGTCTATGGCCTGAGTCTCGACAGCCGGTCGGCGCGCACCGGCGATGTCTTTTTCGCATTGTCGGGAAGCCGGGAACACGGGCTCCGGTATGCAGAGGAGGCGGTCGGGCGGGGGGCGGTCGTTATCGTCTACGATTCTTCGGGGGGCGGCATCCGCATGCCGGAACCGGAACTCGGTTTCACCGTGCCGGTTCCCGATCTGGGCCGCCACTTGGGCAGCATCGCTGCTCGTTTTTTCGGGCATCCTTCGGAAGCCTTGAGCGTCATCGCGGTCACGGGGACCAACGGCAAGACGTCCTGCACCCATTTCATCGCGGAAGCCTTGCAGCCGGATCATCCGACCGCGGTCATCGGGACTCTGGGCTGGGGAAAGCCCGAAAAGTTGCGACGGATCGCCCATACGACCCCTGATGCGATCGAGATCCATGCCATACTTGCGACCCTCAGGGCTCAGGGCTTCAAACTGGTGGCCTTGGAGGCTTCCTCGCACGGGCAGGCGCAGGGCCGTCTTAACGGTGTACGCTGCCGCGGTGCGCTATACACCCGCATTACCCGTGATCATCTCGATTATCACGGAACGTTCGAATCTTACCTGTCAGCCAAGTTGGGGCTTCTGGCCAATCCCGCATTGGAGTTCGTCGCGGTCACGCTCGACGACCCATCCGTGGATACCATCCTGGCGAGCGTGCCCGCCGGGGTGAAGGTGATTGGTTACAGTCTGGAAGGCAGGAAATCGACGGATTTCCCGGTGATTCGCGCCGAGACATTGGAGCAGACGCCGGAAGGGCTGCGACTGAAGGTCGATTGCTCAGGCCGGACCGTCGAGGTCGGTGCGCCGGTGTATGGTGATTTCAATGCCGAAAATCTCCTCGGGACCATGGCGATTCTGGTCGGCCTCGGCTATCCGGCCGAAGCTGCCGCTTCGCGGGTTGGCCGGGTTCGGCCGGTCGCCGGACGCATGGAGCGGTTTCGTCAGAACAGCCTGACTGTGATCGTCGATTATGCGCATACCCCGGACGCGTTGCGAAACGTTTTGACGAGCCTGCGCCGCCATTGCCGGCACCGGTTATGGGTGGTGTTCGGCTGCGGTGGCGACCGGGACAAGGGCAAGCGGCCAGACATGGGGGGCATTGCCGCGCGCCTTGCCGACCGTGTCATCGTCACCGACGACAACCCGCGCGGCGAGCCGGGGGATGCCATCGTCGCGGACATACTCGCGGGTTGCGGGGAAGCGGCCGTCACGGTTGTGCGCGACCGCCGTATGGCCATCCGCGAGGCGATCGCTCAGGCCGGCGACGGCGACATCGTGCTGGTCGCCGGCAAGGGACACGAAACTTTCCAGGAAGTGGGCGGCGTGTTCCACGAGTTCTCCGACCGGGAAGAGGTGCGGAAGGCGCTGTCAGGCCGGCACCGCAATGCCGGCTAAGGTTGTAGCGGCGATATACCCCATGTTGAAGCAGTTCAAGGAAATACGATGCTACTGATTTTAACGAATTGGCTCGAGCACCATTTCGACGTGTTCAGAGTCTTTCACTATCTCACTCTCCGCGGAATTCTGGGGGTCCTGACCGCGCTGGTGATTTCTTTCATCGTCGGTCCGACGATGATCCGACACCTGGGAAGCTACAAGATCGGCCAAACGATCCGCGACGATGGCCCGCAAAGTCATTTGTCCAAGGCCGGCACGCCCACCATGGGTGGCGCATTGATCCTGGTGACGATCACCATCAGCACCCTGCTGTGGTCGGATCTCGGAAACCGTTACGTTTGGGCGGTGCTGTTGGTGACACTGGCTTACGGTCTTATCGGCTTCGTCGACGACTACAAGAAGCTGGTTCTGAAAAACAGCAAAGGGCTGGCGGCGCGCCACAAATACCTATGGCAGTCGGTGTTCGGCCTGGGGGTGGCCCTGTTTCTCTACCACACTGCGAGTTCGCCGCAGGAAACCCAGTTCATTGTGCCGTTCTTCAAGAACGTGGTCTTGAACTTGGGCTGGCTCTATATCCCGATGGTCTACTTCGTCGTCGTCGGGACGAGCAATGCCGTGAACCTGACCGACGGCCTTGATGGACTGGCGATTCTCCCGACGGTGCTGGTCGCGGGAGGGTTGGCGATTTTCGCCTACGCCTCCGGCCACAGCGAGTTTTCCGAATACCTGGGAATCCCTTATTTGCCCAAGGCGGGTGAACTGGTGGTGTTTTGCGGGGCACTGGTTGGAGCCGGCCTGGGTTTCCTCTGGTTCAACACCTATCCGGCCCAGGTCTTCATGGGCGACATCGGAGCCCTCGCGCTCGGGGCCGCGCTGGGGATGGTGGCCGTACTGGTCCGGCAGGAAATCGTGCTGATGATCATGGGGGGGATTTTCGTCATGGAAACGGTCTCGGTGATGCTCCAGGTCCTGTCTTTCAAGTTGACTGGCCGGCGCATCTTCCGTATGGCCCCGATTCACCATCATTTCGAATTGAAAGGATGGCCGGAGCCCCGGGTGATCGTGAGATTCTGGATCATCTCCGTCATCCTCGTGCTCATCGGCCTGGCGACTTTGAAACTGCGCTGATGAACATGCGTGACTGTCTGATTGCCGAAAATCCGCCCGGCGGGCTTGCCCGCCTTGGGCTCGACGACCGTTCGCGGGTGCTCGTGCTGGGTGTGGGCGCGACCGGCCTGTCGACCGTCCGTTTCCTTTGCCGCCATGGTTTCGAATGTGCGGTCATGGACAGCCGGATCGCCCCCCCGGGGTTGCAAGAATTGCGCGAAGGGTTTCCCGATGTTCCGCTGTTTCTCGGTGAATTCAGCCGGAGCGCTCTGGCTGCCGCGACGCACCTCGTGGTCAGTCCGGGACTTTCTCTGGAGCTGCCCGAGATCCGCGAAAGCCGTCGCCGCGGAGTGCGTGTGTTCGGTGATCTGGACCTGTTCGCTTGCTGCGTGCAGGCTCCGGTGGTGGCCATCACCGGCGCGAACGGCAAGAGTACGGTCACTACCCTGGTAGGCCTGATGGCGAAAGCATCCGGTGTCCATGCGGCGGTGGGTGGCAACCTGGGGACGCCGATGCTGGATCTCCTGGACGCCGGACCGGGCGCCAGCAGGCCGGGCGGGACGGACTGGTATGTGCTCGAGTTGTCGAGTTTCCAGCTCGAACGTTCGGAGCTGTTCGAAGCGGAGGTCGCGACCGTGCTCAACATCAGTCCGGATCACATGGACCGCTACCCCGACCTCGCGGCCTATGCCGAGGCGAAGCGGCGAGTCTTCCGCGGCAACGGTCTGATGGTGCTGAACGAGGACGACCCGCTCGTCGCCGGCATGCACCGGCCCGGCCGACGGGCCGTGCGGTTCGGCTTGGGCGGCGGGGCCGGCCTGGACTATTCGCTCGCCCGGCACGAGGGCCGGCTCTGGCTGCTGGCGGACCGGGTTCCGCTGCTTCCCGCCGACGAGGTGCGGATCAAGGGCCGGCACAATCTGGCCAATGCCCTCGCTGCCGTAGCAATCGCCGACGCCTGCAAGTTCGACCGCGAGGCCGTCGCACAGGTCCTGCGCACGTTTCCGGGGCTGGATCACCGCATGCAATGGGTGGCCGATATCGACGGTGTCGCCTATATCAACGATTCCAAGGCGACCAACGTCGGGGCCTGCATCGCAGCCCTTTCCGGGCTGGAAGGCAAGGCCGTGCTCATTGCCGGGGGCGACGGAAAAGGTGCGGATTTTTCCTCCCTGGCCCCGGTCGCGGCGGAAAAACTGCGGGCTGCCGTCCTCATGGGGCGGGATGGGCCGCTGATCGAGCAGGCGCTCAAGGATGTCGTACCCGCTATTCGGGTGAAGACCATGTTCGAGGCGGTCCACGCAGCGCGCCGGCTGGCGCAGGGGGGAGACACGGTGCTGCTGGCGCCGGCCTGCGCCAGCCTCGATCAGTACAAGGACTACCAAGAGCGCGGAAGGGATTTCGCCGTAACGGTGAGGAGTCTGTCATGACTACACAAGCGATTCGTGGCAGCCGAGGACTGGTGCTGAAAAGGGGGGCCGGCCGGTTCTACCTGGATACCATTCTGCTTTCGGTATCCCTGAGCCTGGTGCTGTTCGGTTTCGTCATGGTGTCTTCGGCCTCGCTGCATCTCGGCGAAAAGATGGCGAGTGATAGCTTTTATTTCCCCAAACATCAGCTCATGCACATCCTGCTGGGGCTGGCTGCGGGTTGGGGGGCCGCGAAAGTCCGCCTGGAGACCCTGGAACGGCATTCCAGGTCGCTGTTCTGGGTGGGTATCGCCCTGCTGGTCCTGGTCCTCATCCCCGGTGTCGGCAAGTCGGTGAATGGCAGCGTGCGCTGGATCAATCTGTTCGGGCTACGTGTCCAGGTGTCCGAGGTGTTCAAATTGGTGGCGGCGATCTACGTGGCCGGCTACATCAGCCGGCACCTGGAAACCGTCAGGACCTCGGTCAAGGGGATGATTTATCCTTTGAGTCTGCTCGCCATCGGCGCAGTTCTCCTGCTGAAGGAGCCCGACTTCGGCGCTACTGCGGTGGTCATGGCAACGGCCCTGGGTATGCTGTTTCTCGCGGGTGCCCGTCTTTGGGTGTTCATCGGTCTGTTGGGACTGGTCGCGGTCGCCGGGACTGTGCTGATCTACACCGCTAACTATCGGCTCAGGCGGGTGCTCAGCTTTCTCGACCCTTGGGCGGATCCGCTCAACTCGGGTTTTCAGTTGACCCAGGCCCTGATCGCCTTCGGCCGGGGCGAATGGCAGGGGGTCGGGTTGGGTTCCAGCGTGCAGAAACTGTTCTATCTGCCCGAAGCGCATACCGATTTCCTGTTTTCGGTGATTGGCGAAGAGCTGGGCCTGTGGGGGGCGACCACGGTCATCCTGCTGTTTGCCATCGTGGTGTGGCGGGCGCTGGCGATCGGCCGGCTCGCGGAGCGCAGCGGCAATCTGTTCGCAGCTTTCCTCGCCTACGGCATCGGCATCTGGCTGGGTCTGCAGTCGTTCATCAACATGGGGGTTAACATGGGCATGCTGCCCACCAAGGGCCTGACGCTGCCGCTGATGAGTTACGGCGGCGGCAGCATGATGGTGGTCTGCGCCGCGATCGGCTTGCTGTTCCGCATCCGCAGCGAGGCGGTGGCCAGCTTCCTGGGTAACGGCCGGAAGGGTGTATGGCCCGGCGTGTAGTGATTCTTGCCGGAGGGACCGGCGGCCACGTGTTTCCCGCACTGGCAGTGGCGGACAAACTGCACCGGGCGGGAGCCGAAGTGTTCTGGATGGGATCTCGGACTGGACTGGAAGCCAGAGTCGTGCCGGCCGCCGGCTATCCGATCGACTGGCTCAGCGTCAGCGGCATACGCGGCAAGGGTCTGGCTTCCCAGGTGAAGGCACCGGCCATGCTGGGCTTGGCCTGTCTGCAGGCCCTGCGTATACTTCGCCGCAGAAGGCCGGATGCCGTACTGGGCATGGGCGGCTTCGTCGCCGGTCCGGGCGGAGTCATGGCCCGGGTGCTCGGCATTCCGCTGGTGATCCACGAACAGAACCGGATTCCCGGCACCACCAATCGATGGTTGTCCCGGATAGCCAACCGGGTGCTGGAAGCCTTTCCCGGAGCCTTCCAAACCACCGCCGGCGCCGTCTGCACCGGCAATCCCTTGCGGCAGAACATAGAAATCTTTCAAAACCATCATACGGCCCGTGAAGGCCGGCACATACTCGTCCTAGGCGGGAGCCTGGGCGCGCAGGCCTTGAACCGCATCGTACCGCGGGCCCTCGCGCGCTTAGGCGGGGAGCCGGTCGAGATTCGCCATCAAACCGGGCAGGCCATGTTCCAGGAAACCCAGGATTTGTACCAGCAGCTCGCACTCACGGCGAAAGTGGACCCATTCATCGAGAACATGGAGGAAGCTTACGGCTGGGCCGACCTCGCGATATGCCGTGCCGGTGCCATGACCGTGAGCGAACTGGCCGCGGCGGGGTTGCCTGCCATACTCGTGCCTTTCCCTCATGCCATCGACGATCACCAGACCGCGAACGGCAGCTATCTGGCGGAGGCGGGCGCGGCCGTGTTGATGTCGCAGTCGTCCCTCGATGAAGAATCGTTGGCGGCCGAGGTCTGCGCACTCTTGGACGAACGCGACCGGCTCAAGGCGATGAGCGCGGCGGCACGCAACCTGGCTCGCTACGATGCCGCCGAACGCGTCGCGAAGGTCTGTCTGGAGGAGGCCGGCGCATGACGCCCCGAACCGAAGGCATGAAGAAGATCAGCCGCATCCATTTCGTCGGTGTGGGCGGCGCGGGCATGAGCGGTATCGCGGAGGTTCTGCTGAACCTCGGCTACCGGGTATCGGGTTCCGATTTGCAGCAGAACGCCAATACCCGCCGCCTGGCCGAGCGGGGCGCCGTGATCTCGATCGGGCACGAGGCCCGCCACGTCGAGGCCGTGGACGTCGTAGTGGTTTCCAGTGCGGTGGAGCAGTCCAACGTGGAGATCGATGCCGCCCGGACCGCCCGGATTCCGGTCATCTCGCGGGCCGAAATGCTGGCGGAGCTGATGCGCTTCCGTTACGGCGTGGCGGTGGCCGGTACCCACGGCAAGACCACGACCACCAGCCTGACCGCCAGCATCCTGGCCGAAGGGGGGCTGGACCCGACTTTCGTGATCGGCGGCCGGCTGAACAGTGTGGGTGCCAACGCCCAGCTGGGGCAAGGCGAGTATCTGGTCGCCGAAGCCGATGAAAGCGACGCGTCGTTCCTGCATCTCCAGCCCATGATCGCCGTGGTGACCAACATCGACCAGGATCACATGGGCACCTACGGCAACGATTTCGGCCGGCTCAAGGACGCGTTTGTCGAGTTTCTCCACCACGTGCCATTCTACGGGGCGGCGGTGCTGTGTGCCGAAGACCCCGGCGTGCGTGACATCCTGCCGCGCCTGAGCAAGCCATACCGCACCTATGGAGAGCGGGAAGGCGTCGACATCCGCGCCGTCGGCATCCAACGCTTAGGACTTAAGAGCCGGTTCAGCGTGCTGCGAGAGGGTGCCGGGCCGCTGGAGATCACACTCAATTTGCCGGGCTACCACAATATTCTCAATGCCCTGGCGGCGATCGGCGTGGCCACCGAGCTGGGGGTTGCCGATGCCGTGATCCAGCGGGCGCTGGCGGGATTCCGCGGCATCGGCCGGCGCTTCCAGATCAACGCCAGCTTGAACTTCGGCGGCGGCGAAATCACCTTCGTCGACGATTACGGCCATCACCCGAGCGAGTTGGCGGCGACCCTGGATTCCGCCCGCTATGCCTGGCCGGACCGGCGCCTGGTCGTGGTGTTTCAGCCCCATCGCTATACCCGGACCCGCGATTTGTTCGAGGATTTCGTGCAGGTTCTGTCTCGGGTCGATGTGCTGGTCCTGCTGGACGTTTACTCCGCCGGCGAGGCGCCCATTGCCGGTGCCGACGGGCGTTCCCTCAGCCGGGCCATCCGCGTGCGGGGACAGATCGATCCGATTTTCGCCGAAACGCCGGAAGACGTGTTCGATATCCTGCCGAACGTCCTGAAGCCGGGGGATGTCGTGATGACACTGGGTGCAGGCAGTGTCGGCGCGCTCGCCCAGCAGTTGCCCGAGCGCCTGGGCGCGGAGCCGGTGCCATGACGGCCCGCGAGTTTGTGGCCGGCACTGCAATGCCGTTGCGCGGAACCTGGCTCGAACACGAGCCGCTGGCTGGGCATACCAGTTGGCGGGTGGGTGGACCGGCGGAACGATTTTATCAGCCCGCCGATCTCGACGACCTGGTCGAATTCCTGCGTGCATTGCCGCCCCAGGAGCCGTTGTTCTGGTTGGGTCTGGGCAGCAACGTGCTGGTCCGGGACGGCGGTATCCGCGGCACGGTGGTCTGCACCAGGAACCGCCTCCGCGTCATCGAAGCCCGGGGCCCAGCCTGCATCTATGCCGAAGCCGGCATTCCCTGCGCTCATGTGGCCCGCTTCTGCACCGAGCGGGACTGGGTCGGTGCCGAATTCCTGGCCGGGATTCCCGGCACCCTGGGCGGTGCCCTAGCAATGAATGCCGGTGCATTTGGGGGCGAAATCTGGAGCCTGGTGCGGCGTGCGCTCACGGTGAACCGTGACGGCCGGACGATCTGGCGGGCCCCCGAAGAATTCGAAGTGGGCTACCGTCATGTGCATGGGCCGGAAGGGGAGTGGTTTGTCGCGGCGGAACTCGAACTCGCGCCCGGCGACGGGCGGGCCGGGCGCGAGCGCATCAAAGCCCTGCTGGCGCGGCGCTCGGCGACCCAACCGACCCATCAGCCGAGCTGCGGATCGGTGTTCCGGAATCCACCCGGCGACTTCGCCGCGCGCCTGATCGAAGCTTGCGGCCTCAAGGGGCATGCCGTTGGCGGTGCCCAAGTGTCCCCCAAACATGCCAATTTCATCGTTAACTGCGGGAGCGCGACGGCGGCCGACATCGAGACTTTGATCGCGGAAGTGCGCGACCGGG
Organism: Methylococcus capsulatus; assembly: GCF_036864975.1. Taxonomy (NCBI): domain Bacteria; kingdom Pseudomonadati; phylum Pseudomonadota; class Gammaproteobacteria; order Methylococcales; family Methylococcaceae; genus Methylococcus; species Methylococcus capsulatus. Next base: position 1,581,586 of record NZ_CP104311.1, read on the forward strand.
TGGCCCTGCACTGCGGCATATGGCTCGAGCCCGAAGTCCGGATCGTGGGCGAAACCCTGGTGTAAAACCTTAATTTTTGATGAGGAACCGAGTGGAGAAACGGATTCAGCAGGCATCGGAGTTCGGCACGGTCGCAGTCCTGATGGGCGGGGCCGCGGCGGAACGGGAGATTTCGCTGAAGAGCGGGAAGGCTGTCCTGGAAGCATTGCGGCGCTGCGGGATCGATGCCGAAGGTTTCGACGTCGGGCGCGACATGATCGCCCCGTTGCTGGAGCGCCGCTTCGATCGCGTGTTCAACATCATTCACGGCCGCGGCGGCGAGGACGGCGTGCTGCAGGGAGCTCTGGCCTGTCTGGGCGTCCCCTGCACCGGGAGTGGCGTGCTGGCTTCTGCGCTGAGCATGGACAAGCTGCGCACGAAATTGTGTTGGAAGGGAGCCGGTCTGCCGACTCCTCCCTGGCTGCGGCTGGATTCGCCCGCCGATCTCGAGCGTTGCCGGGAAGCCCTGGGCTTTCCGGTGATCGTCAAGCCGGCGGAGGAGGGATCGAGCATCGGCATGAGCCGTGCTGCGACGGCCGAAGAACTGGCGCAGGCATGGGAGCGTGCCTCTGGTTACGGCTGTGCCGTTTTCGCCGAACGTTGGATCGACGGCATCGAATACACCGGCGGCATGCTCAAAGGTGTGCCGTTGCCGCTGATTCGCCTGGAAACCCCGCATGCCTTCTATGATTTCGATGCCAAATACCGGGCGGAAACCACCCGTTACCTCTGTCCTTGCGGACTGGATGCCGGGCGCGAGGCCGAGCTGCAGGCGCTGGTCCTGCGCGCCTGCCAGATCGTCGGCGTCAGCGGCTGGGGCCGGGTCGATCTGCTGGTGGACCGCAGTGGCCAGCCCTGGCTGATCGAGGTCAATACCGTGCCCGGTATGACCGATCACAGTCTGGTTCCGATGGCCGCCAAGGCGGCAGGTATCGATTTTCAGGAGCTGGTGTGGCACATCCTGGAAACCAGTGTCGCCTGAAGCCGAAACGGCGGCAACCCGACGGGAATGCGGCCATCCCGGGGGGCCGCAGCCTGCGCGTTTCCATCATGGCGCTGTTCGCTCTTGGCCTGATATGGGGAGGAGTGGGCTGGGGGGTATCATGGCTCGCCGAGCAGCGGGTGCACACTGTCCGTGTGAAGGGCGCTTTCCGCCATATCGATCCGACGGTGGTGGAAGACATCGTCAGAGGGAAGCTGGGCGGCGGCAAAACCTATTTCCGGATCCCCTTAGCCGAAATCCGCCAAGCGGTAACCTCCATCCCCTGGGTGGCCGAGGCCACGGTGGAACGGCGGTGGCCGGACCGCATCGAAGTAGAGGTGCAGGAGCATCGCCCCGTGGCACGTTGGGGCGATGGGGACTTCATCGACGACCGCATGAACCGTTTTCATATCGGCAGTACCCTGGGGTTCGAGCATCTGCCGCTGTTGACGGGACCGGATGGTCAGGAACGCCGCCTGATCAAGGTGCTGATCGATCTCGACGAACGGTTCGAAAGCTGGGGGACACGGGTCGCCGAACTTCGCTTGACCGACCGCTGGTCATGGTCGCTGCGGCTGGAATCGGACCTCCGGATAGAGTTCGGTCGCCGGGAGCCGGTCGAGGCCATTGCCAGCCTCCTGAGCCTTCTGCCGCTGTTGGGCAAAGATCGCATGGCTCTGCTCCAAAGTATCGATTTGAGGTATCCTTATGGCTTCGCGGTGGTTTGGAAAACGTATCAGCCCGACGTGGAGGCTCCCCCCGAACCGCCTGGGGCGGTCCCTCCCGCATGAAGAGGCGGCCGCGCAGCGACGACAGGGAATCTCATCCCGCACAACCCGCCCGGTCGGGCGGCGAACGGCAGGGTCGGCTATTGAACGCAATAGGCTGGACATGCGTCTGACATATCCTTCGAATATCACTTCATGGGCAAAAAGTCTGACAAGAACGTAATCGTAGGGCTGGACATCGGCACTTCCAAAGTGGCCTGTCTCGTGGGTGAGGTCAACGAGGATGGCCTGATCGAGGTGGTCGGACTGGGCACCCACCCGTCGCGAGGACTCAAGAAAGGCGTCGTCGTCAATCTCGAAACCACCGTTCATTCCATTCAACGCGCGGTCGAGGAAGCGGAGCTGATGGCCGGTTTCCGCATACACTCGGTCTATGCGGGCATCGCCGGCAGCCATATCAGCAGCATGAATTCCCACGGTATCGTGGCAATTCGGGACAAGGAGGTCACCCAGGGGGACGTCGACCGTGTCATCGACTCTGCCAGGGCGGTCGCCATCCCCGCCGATCAGAAAATCCTGCATATTCTGCCCCAGGAATTCGTCATCGACCGGCAGGAGGGTGTCAAGGAACCCATCGGCATGTCGGGCATACGTCTCGAAGCCCGGGTGCACATCGTCACCGGTGCGGTGAGTGCGGCCCAGAACATCCAGAAATGCATCCAGCGCTGCGGCCTGGAGGTCGACGATATCGTGCTCGAACAACTGGCGTCGAGCCAGGCCGTCCTGACGGACGATGAGAAGGAACTCGGCGTGTGCCTGGTGGATATCGGCGGCGGGACCACGGACATCGCGGTGTTCACCGACGGCGCCATCCGCCACACCGCCGTGATCCCCATCGCCGGCGATCAGGTGACCAACGACATCGCCGTGGCGCTGCGCACGCCCACGCCCCATGCCGAGACACTGAAGCTCAAGCATGCCTGTGCGCTGACCCAGCTCGCAGACATCGAAGACACGATCGAAGTGCCCAGCATCGGTGACCGGCCGTCCCGGCAGATTTCCAGGCTCAATCTTGCCGAGATTGTGGAGCCGCGTTATGAAGAATTGTTGCTGCTAGTGCAGGCGGAACTGCGCCGGGCGGGTTTCGACGATCTGATCGCGGCAGGCATCGTGCTGAGTGGCGGTAGTTCGCGGGTCGAAGGACTGGTGGAGCTGGCGGAAGAAATCTTCCACATGCCGGTGCGGCTGGGCGTGCCTTATACGGTTTCCGGTCTCAACGACGTGATTCGCAATCCGGCCTACGCCACCGGAGTGGGGTTGTTGCTGCATGGACGGCAGCATCTGTTTTCCGGGGATCGCCCCCTGCTGGGAGGTGGCGGTTTCAGGAGTATTTGGCTGCGCATGAAGAATTGGTTTCAGGGAAATTTCTGAGATTTTCGGTTTTTCCGGATAGCCCGTATTCAGAGGGGATGGGAACATGAAATTTGAACTCGTAGATTCATTCAGCCCGAACGCGGTCATCAAGGTGATCGGCGTCGGCGGCGGCGGCGGCAATGCCGTCAATCACATGGTGAGCAGTCAGATCGAGGGCGTGGATTTCATCTGCGCCAATACCGATGCCCAGGCGCTGCGGAACCTCGGTGCGCGCACCGTCATCCAGCTGGGCAACAATCTGACGAAGGGTCTGGGTGCCGGGGCCAACCCGGACATCGGCCGGCAGGCTGCGCTCGACGACCGCGAGCGCATCCTCGAAGTGCTGGATGGTGCGGACATGGTGTTCATTACCGCGGGCATGGGTGGCGGCACCGGTACCGGCGCGGCGCCCGTCATCGCGGAAATCGCCAAGGAAGCCGGCATTCTTACCGTTGCAGTGGTGACCAAACCGTTCCCCTTCGAAGGCCGTAAGCGCCGACTGGTTGCGGACAAGGGAATCGCAGAGCTCAGCCAGTTCGTGGATTCCCTCATCACCATTCCGAACGAGAAGCTCCTTCCCGTGCTGGGCAAGGATGTGAGCCTGATGGCCGCGTTCGCGGCGGCGAACGACGTGCTGCTGGGGGCGGTGCAGGGCATCGCCGAGCTGATCACCCGTCCCGGACTCATCAACGTGGATTTCGCCGACGTGCGCACGGTCATGTCGGAAATGGGTGTGGCGATGATGGGTACGGGGGTAGGCAGCGGCCCGACTCGTGCGCGGGACGCTGCCGAGCGTGCGATCGCCAGCCCGCTGTTGGAAGACATCAGCCTGTCCGGCGCGAAGGGCATTCTGGTCAACATCACCGGTGGGCTCGATCTCGCCATCGGCGAATTCGACGAAGTGGGCAATGCGGTCAAGGACTACGCTTCCGACGAGGCGATGGTCGTCATCGGAACCGTGATTGATCCGGAGATGCAGGACGAAGTTCGCGTTACCGTGGTGGCGACCGGACTCTCGGGCCAGTCGCAGACCGTTTCCGATGCGCCGCTGAAGCTGGTGCACAAACAGACCGGCGAAATCGACTACGAACAGATGCAGCGCCCGACGGTGCTGCGCAAACAGCCCAAACACGAGCCGCGCGGTGAACCCAGCAAAGAAATGGATCTCGAGTATCTCGATATCCCTGCATTCCTGCGCCGCCAGGCTGATTGAGTTTAGGACACCTGCTCTTTCTCCACGCCTTGAACAGCTCTTTCGGGAAACACGTGGACCGTGGCCCGGATGACGCATCGAAAGACCTACCGGATTGGCCGCCGCGCGGCGGCCCCACAGAAGGGGGACATTTGTATGATCAAACAAAGAACCTTGAAAAACGTCATCCGCGCCACCGGCGTGGGTCTTCATACCGGTGAGAAAGTTTATCTTACACTCAGGCCGGCGGCACCCAATTCAGGCATCAAATTCAGACGGGTCGATCTCGCCGAGCCGGTGGTGATCGACGCGCGGCCCGACAACGTCGGCGACACCACCCTGTCGACGACGCTGGTGAAGGGCGAGGTGCGCATCTCCACGGTGGAGCATCTGCTTTCCGCTTTCGCCGGGCTAGGTATCGACAACGCCTACGTCGACGTCAGCGCGCCGGAAGTACCGATCATGGACGGCAGCGCCGGCCCCTTCGTTTTTCTGATCCAGTCCGCTGGGGTGCAGGAACAGGAGGCGCCAAAGCAGTTCATCCGCATCAAGCGGCCGTTGCAGGTCGAGGAGGGCGACAAATGGGCTCGGTTCGAGCCTTATGACGGTTTCAAGGTGACGTTCACCATCGATTTCGACCATCCGGTGTTCGACAAGGACTCGCAGACCGCCAGCGTCGAGTTTTCCTCGACCAGTTTTGTCAAAGAGATCGCCCGCGCCCGTACCTTCGGCTTCATGCGCGACATCGAAATGCTGCGCAAAAACCGTCTGGCCCTGGGCGGCTCCATGGACAACGCCATCGTCGTGGACAAATACCGAGTGCTCAACGAGGACGGGCTGCGCAGCGGGGACGAGTTCGTCAAGCACAAGATCCTCGACGCCATTGGCGACCTCTATCTCCTCGGGCACAGCCTGATCGGTTCATTCACCGGTTACAAGTCCGGCCACGGGCTCAACAATCACCTGCTGCGCGAACTCCTGAAGGCGCGTGATGCCTGGGAAACCGTGAGTTTCGAAGACGAGAAGTTCGCCCCGATCTCCTATATGCGGACGGCTCCCGCGGCGCGCTGACCGTTCAACGCGGCAGCCGCCGCAGGGTGTCGCACAGGCGGGCGAGGGCGGCGCCGATTTCACCTTCGCTGGCCCGCGCCGCCGCATCGAGTGCGGCGATCGTCGTCGGGCGAGGGCGGTGCAGGTTCGGCCGGGGGGCGGGGACGTGCGGTGCGGCCAGGGTCAGGGGCAAGGTCCGGACCTTGCCGTGGCGGAACCGTCCGTGGCCGTCTTGCGCCAGCTCGTTGATGATCCGGGGCAGGTAGAAGCGCAGTTGCGATGCCCAGGCCGCGGATTCGGCATAGACCACCAAGGTGTCGCTTGCCGCCACACAGTCCCGGCAACGGGCGGCCAGAGGCGGTGGCAGCAGATGCCGTATGGTTTCCAGCAGCCTCCGGTGGCTTTCGATGCGTGCCAGGTAGGCTGCCAGGGTTTTCCGGGGGATGAGATCGGAAACCCGGTGAGGATGCGGCCGTTCCTCGGCCGGCTGCGCAGGGTGATTCGGCGTCACAGGTTTCGGAACACCTGCACGATCGAAGCATCCTCGGCCGCTGCGGTTGCCGAGAAGCCCAGCGCTTCCACGAAGTGTAGCATTTTGCCATTGCCCGCCAGCACTTCGCCTTGCAGCTTTTGTATTCCTTTTTCGCGTGCCGCATCGCACAGCATGGCCATGAGGCGGGTGCCGATGCCGCGGCGCTGCCAGGCGTCAGCGACGACGATGGCGAACTCGGCGGTCTCTCCGCCCGGATTGCTGAAAAAGCGCGCGACCGCCACCTCGGTCTCCCCTTCCTTGGTGTCGACGGTCGCGATCAGTGCGAGTTCCCGGTGGTAATCGAGCTGGGTCAGGCGTACCAGCATTTCATGGCTCAATTCCTGGACCGACTGCATGAAGCGGAAATACTTGGCTTCCTCCGACAGTCCGCGGACGAACGCCTGTTCCATCGCCGCATCCTCGGGCCGTATCGGTCGGATGGTAACTATCGTCCCGTCGTTGAGCTGGAACCGGCTGACCCATTGTGCGGGATAGGGATGGATCGCCATGTGATCGTAGCGCCGGCGTCCGGGCGGCGGGTGGCGCGCCACGATCCGGGCATCGAGTGCATAAACGCCGGTTTCGTCGGCCATCAGCGGATTGATGTCCATCTCGCGGATCTGCGGTAGCTCGCACACCATTTCCGAGACCCGTTGCAGTGTCTGGACCAGCGATTCCATCTGCACCGGCGGCAGGTTGCGGAAAGCGCCAAGGGCGACGGAGATGCGGGTCTGGCCGATCAGGGTGCGGGCGATGTGGGCATTGACCGGAGGCAGGCCGATCGCCCGGTCGCGGCTGATCTCCACCGCCGTGCCGCCGGCGCCGAAGCCGATCACAGGGCCAAACACAGGATCGTCGATCACGCCCACCAGCAGTTCGCGCCCATTGCGCCCGGTGTACATTTTTTCCACCGAAACCCCTTCGATACGGGCGTCCGGTCTGCGCCGGCCGACGCGCGTCAGCAGCTCGTTGTAGGCCTGCCGGACCGATTCGGCATGGGTCACGTTGAGCATCACTCCGTCTACGTCGGATTTGTGGGTGATGTCGGGTGAGAGTATTTTCAGAACGACCGGAAACCCCAGGCACTCCGCAGCGGCCAGCGCTTCATTGGGGGAATGGGCGGGGATGGCCGGCAACATGGGGATGCGGAAAGCGCCGAGGATGGCCCGTGTTTCCAGCGGGGAAAGCAGGCTGCGCTTGTCTCCCAGTGCACCTTCCACGATCAGGTGGGCTCCGGCGATGTCAGGCGGTTCGAGTTCGGTCAGGGGACCGGGCACCTGCAGCAGCATCTGCTGGTTGCGATGATGTTCGGCGAGGAAGCTGAAGGCTTGGGTGGCGCTTTCCGGGTTGGGAAAGGAGGGGATGCCATGGTCGGTGAATAGAGTCCGGCCCTCTCGGACCTGGGTTTCGCCGAGCCAGCAGGCCAGGACCGGCTTTGTCGAATTCCCGATGGCTTCCAGCGTCCGTTTCGCCGCGCCGGTAGGATCAGTCATGGCCTGCGGCGTGAGCATCACCAAGAGGCCGTCTATCCCGGGATCGGCCAGGCAGGCCTCGACTGCGGCGGCATAGCGCTCCGGTGTGGCGTCACCAAGGATGTCGACGGGATTACCATGTGACCAGAATGCCGGTAGCACCTGGTCGAGGCGTTGCAGCGTGGTCTCGGACAGCTCCGCCAGGTGCAGCCCGCGTTCGACCGCCGCATCGGTTGCCATCACCCCGGGTCCTCCAGCATTGGTGACGATGGCCAGACGCTCCCCCTGTACGGGGTGGGCACTCGCCAGCAACTGGGCGGCGGCGAACAACTGCTCGATCGTTTTGGCGCGGACCACGCCGGCCCGTTTCAACGCCGCATCGAACACGTCATCGGCGCCCACCAAGGCACCAGTGTGGGAGATAGCGGCCCGGCAGCCTTCGGCGTAGCGGCCGGCCTTGATGACGATGACGGGTTTGAGCCGGGCTGCCGCCCGCAAGCCGCTCATGAAGCGGCGGGCGTCGCGGATGCCCTCCACATAAAGCAGGATGCTGCGGGTTTCCTGATCCAGCGCCAGGTAATCCAGTATGTCGCCAAAATCGAGATCGTAAGCCGAACCGATGGAGGCGACGACAGAAAAACCGATGCGGTGGGCGCTGGCCCAGTCGACAATCGCCGTGCACAGGGCCCCCGATTGGGAGACCAGGGCGAGCCCGCCCGGGAGGGCGACGTTGTTGCTGAAGGTGGCGTTGAGGTTCAGGCTGGGCCGCATCAGTCCGAGGCAGTTCGGCCCGAGCAGCCTTATGCCTTGATTTCCGGCCTCAGTAAGTAAGGCCTGGGACAGGCGGCGGCCTTGGCCATCACCGTCGCCGAAACCTGCCGAGAACACGATCGCGGTGCGAACGTTTTGTTCGCCGCATTCCCTCAGGATTCCGGGGACAGTCGGTGCCGGGGTGGCGATCAGGGCGAGATCGACGGTGCCATCGACCTCGCTCAGCGACTTGTAGCAACGCTGACCCAGGATTTTTTCGTACTTGGGATTGATGGGGTGGACCGGGCCGCGGAAGCCGCCTTCAAGCAGATTGCCGAAGAGGCGGAATCCCACCGAATCGGGCCGTTCGCTGGCTCCGAACACGGCAACGCTGCGGGGCCGGAACAGGGTGTCGAGGTACGGGCCGGCCATGCCGTCACACCGTGCCGGCCAGCAGGGGAACGAACACGGCCGGCTCCACGGAGCGGCTGTCGTAGCCTGCGTCGGTGCGCACGACGCGTTCGAGCATCTGTTCCCGGTCCACGCCGACCGGTGCGACCAGCACGCCGCCGGGATTGAGCTGGTCCAGCAGCGCGTCTGGCAGGCGCGGCGGTGCGGCGGTCACGATGATTCCGTCGAAGGGGCCGGATTCGCGCCACCCCAGTTGGCCGTCACCGTGTTTCAGGCGCACGTTCCGGAGGTTCAGGTCGCCCAGGCTGCGGATGGCGCGCTCCTGCAGAGCCTGGACTCGTTCCACCGAATAGACGGTGCCGACCAGCTGGGCCAGGACGGCGGTCTGGTACCCGGAGCCGGTGCCCACTTCCAGCACGCGGCGCAAGGGACCGCCTTCGATCAGCAGTTCGGTCATGCGGGCGACCGTGTAAGGCCGCGAGATGGTCTGGCCGAAGCCGATCGGCAGAGCCATGTCCTCGTAGGCCCGGCTGGCGAAAGCTTCTTCGACGAAGATATGGCGTGGAATGTTCCGCATGGCCGCCAGCACCTTGGTGTGGCGGATCCCGAGTTCCCGCAGGCGGTTGACCATGCGCTCGCGGGTGCGCGGCGACGTCATGCCGATGCCCCGCAGGCGGACGTTCATGCGGGGACTCCGCCCGGCAGCCATGCGCCCAGTTGATCGAGTCGCTCGTAGCGGGTGAGATCGATCTGCAGCGGAGTGACCGACACACAGTTCTGGCGGATGGCGTGGAAATCGGTGCCGGGGCCCGCATCGGCCTCGGGACCGGCGCAGCCCACCCAGAAAATCTCCCGCCCGCGCGGGTCGCGGGTGCGGATGACCGCTTCTGCTTTGTGACGGGCGCCGAGCCGCGTGGCCCGATAACCCCGGAGTTCGTCCAGGGGAATGTCGGGGACGTTGACGTTCAATATGGTGTCCGCCGGCAACGGCTTTTCCCGGATGCGATCTAGAAGCTCGACGGCCACCTGCGCGGCGGTTTCGAAGTGCTCCGGGTTGTGGGCGGCCAGCGAGATCGCCACGGCCGGCAAGCCGAGAAAACGCCCTTCGGTGGCAGCAGCGACGGTGCCGGAATAGATGACATCGTCACCCAGGTTGGCGCCGTGGTTGATGCCGGCGAACACCATGTCCGGTTCGCTGTCCAGTAGCCCGGTGATGGCCAGGTGCACGCAGTCCGTGGGGGTACCGTCGACCCGGATGAAGCCGTTTTCGGCACGGGAGGCACGCAAGGGCCGCTCGAGCGTCAGTGAGTTGCTGGCGCCGCTGCGGTTGCGCTCGGGGGCGACGACCGTGATCTTGGCTAATGGGGAAAGGGCGGCGGCCAGGGCATGAAGACCGGGGGCTGCGTAGCCGTCGTCGTTACTGAGGAGTATATGCATGAAGGACGGAAGGATCGAACCAGTGGTCTTCATTCTAACCAGAAAACGCCCGTACCGGTTGAGCGTGTTGGCATAAAGGTATAATCCAATGAAAACCGGGGCAGGGCCGTCGTGGCCGCATTCCGGCATTAACCTTATTTTTCGGCATCAGGCAGGAGGGAACATGGCGGCGGCTGTCTTCAAGCAACTGAGCGAGCGTATCGGCAGCTCGGCCCTGGCACAGCGGTACCGCGCTCTGCCACCGCTGATGCAGCGGCTGGTCTTGGTCGCTTCGGCGGTCGTATCGCTCACCCTGGTGCTGGCGCTGGTCTACACCTACACTAGCGAGGTGATCGCCGCTGGCATTCTCGCCAGCATTCTGGCGGGACTCGCGACCGGCGTGGGAGCCTTGCCTACGCTGTTCGTCCGCGACGTTTCCCACCGTACCCTGTGCATCATGTTGGGCGGGGCTGCCGGCGTCATGCTGGCGGCGACGGCGTTTTCCCTGATCGTGCCGGCCATCCAGCATGGCAATCAGGTCTGGCCCGGCAAAGGCATTTTCGCCGTGGCGTTCGGCATGATGGCCGGTGCCCTGTTCCTGGAAGCGGCCGACCGTATGTTGCCTTATGAGCGGTTTCTGGCGGACAAGGGCGAATTGATCGGTTCGCTCCGGAAGATCTGGCTTTTCATCGTCGCCATCACCCTGCACAACTTTCCCGAAGGCATGGCGGTGGGCGTTAGCTTCGGCGGCGGTGACTGGCACCACGGTGCCACCCTGGCGATCGCCGTGGCCATGCAAAACATTCCCGAAGGGCTTGCGGTTGCCATGCCCCTGGTGGGGATGGGTTACCAGCGCCGCCAGGCTGTGTTGATCGCGACGCTGACCGGGCTGGTGGAGCCGCTCGGCGGGGTCATGGGACTGGGCATGGTCTCGGCCTTTTTCCCGCTGCTGCCGCTGGGCATGGCGTTCGCCGCTGGGGCGATGCTGTTTGTGATCAGCGACGACATCATTCCCGAGACTCAGTCCCGCGGCAAAATGCGCGTGGCGACCTTCGCCGTCATGGTCGGCTTCATCGTCATGATGATTCTGGATAATCTGTTCAGTTGACATGTCCTGTTTCTGGTCCTGGAGCTTGCCCGATTGGGCCGGCTCACTGTCGTTGCCGGCCGGTGCCCTGGAATGGGCCACGGCATCCCTCACCACTTTTGCCCTGATCGCCGCCGCCGAGATCGGCGACAAAAGCCAGTTGGTGTGCATGACACTGGCGGCCCGTCACCGCGGCCTGCCGGTGCTGCTGGGTGCGACAGCGGCCTTCGGCCTGCTCAATCTGGCGGCCGTGCTGTTCGGCGCGGCCCTGGTCCACTGGATTCCGCGGCCCCTCGTGGCCGGTGTGGTCGCCCTGCTGTTCCTGGGATTCGGTCTGAAATCGGTGCTGGCGCGGGAAGATGCGGAGGGGGAAGCGGTCGAGGAAAAACCCGGACATGGGGTCTTCGTCACGACTTTCCTCATGATCCTGTTCGCGGAGTTCGGAGACAAGACTCAGCTGGCGGTGGCCGGGCTGGGTACTTCGGTCCCGCCTTCGGCAGTGTGGGCCGGGGCTTCGTTCGCCCTGGCCCTGACCTCGGTGCTGGGCATCTGGGCTGGGCGGACAGTCCTTCAGACGATCCCGCTGATCTGGTTACACCGGCTCAGTGGTGTTCTGTTTCTGGCGCTGGCGGTTTATGCGGGCACGGAAGCCCTGCCGGCGGCGCTGGAGATCATCCGCGCCTTCCGCTGAAGGCTAAGCGGATTTTCCCATGCAGACGCTTGCCAGCGGGTCCCGTCACATCGTCCTGTTCGGCCCGAGTTTCGGGGAAGGGGGCGTTGCGCGCGACATCGTCAATCTCGCTAACGGTTTCCTACGGGCTGGTATGGAAGTCAGCGTTCTGGTGAACCGCCCGAACGAGCTGTTCACTGAGCAATTGTATCCGCAGGTACGCCAAGTGGTGCTGCCAAGCCGCAGCGACCGGGGTCTGGCGCGCGAACTGCTGGCCTTCATCCGGGCCTATTGGCCGGATGTCGTGTTGACGACCGAAGAGCGTGACGACGGGATCGCGGTTGCCGTGCGCGAGGAGCTCGGGGACAACCGGGTCCGTTTCTTCCTGCGGATGGTCACGACCTTGTCGGTACGGCTGGCGAACCAATACCGGTTCCGGCTGAACCGCTCGCTGTACCGGCGCAGACTCCGGCGGATCTACAGTCATGGCGATGGTGTGATCTGCAATTCCGAAGGGGTGGCGGACGATCTGGTGACGTTCCTGGACCTGCCCCGTGACGGCATCGCTGTGTTGCCGAATCCCACCATCACCCGTGAACTGCTGGCGGCGGCGGAGGAACCCCTCACCCATCCCTGGTTCGCAGCCGGCGAGCCGCCGGTGATTCTCGGCGCCGGTCGCTTGGGGCGGGCCAAGGATTTCGGGACACTGCTCAAAGCTTTCGCCTTGCTGCGGCGCAACCGCCCTTGCCGACTGATGATCCTCGGCCAGGGCCGTCAGAAGGAACGTCTGGAGGCGCAAGCCCGTGAGCTTAGGGTCGAAGCGGACTTCACGCTGGCCGGTTTCGTTTCCAACCCTTACGCCTACATGGCGCGGTCCGGGCTGTTCGTGCTGTCCTCGCTATGGGAGGGTTGCCCGAACGTGCTCATCGAAGCGATGGCGGTCGGTACGCCGGTAGTCGCCACCGACTGTCGCAGCGGACCGCGGGAAATCCTGCAGGACGGTCGTTTCGGCCCGTTGGTGCCGATGCGCGATGCGGAGGCGATGGCCGGGGCGATGACGGCGACCCTGGATCATCCTTTGCCCCCCGCCGTACTCCGGGAGGCGGTGCAGGGCTATACCGTCGAAAACAGCATCCGGATGCATCTGGAGACGTTCTTTCCCTGAAAGACCGTCACAGCCAGCCGCAGACCCGAGCGATCTTCTCTTCCCGGTTCTCCCAGGAAAAACCGCGCGCGCGTTCGGCAGCGGCCTGGGCGAGACGGACAGCCAGTCCGCGGTCGGACTGAAGCCGCCGGACGGCGGCGATCCAGGCCTCCACGTCTTCGGGGTCGACCAGCAGGGCGGTCTTCTCGTGCTCCAGCAACTCCCGCAGTACCGGCAGGTCGCTGGCGATGATCGGCCGCCCGGCGGCCAGCGCCTCGAACAGCTTCATCGGGCTCATGGAATCGGCGGTAGCCAAGTGCGGCGGATAGGGCAGTAGGGTGATGTCGCTGCGGCCGTACCAGCCGGGCACCTCGTGGTGCGGCACGAAGGGGTGGGATTCCACGCCGGCCGGCATGGCGAAGCCGGAGCCCGGTTCGACCTCGCCGATCAGCACGGCTTTACCGATGCCGCGCTGTGCCAGGGTGTCGAAGATGTGCAGCCCGCGGTCCGCGGCCAGCGTTCCCAGATAGACGAAAGTCGGGTGATCGAGTCGGGTGGGGTCGAATTTCGACAGCGCGGCGTAGGCTTTCAGGTCGACTGCGTTGGGAGCGACCAGCACGCGTTCCGGTTCGGCCCCGGCCTCGATCAGCACCCGCGCGGCGGCGCGGCTGACCGGAACCAGCCAGTCGATGATGCGGCGCCGATGGTAACCTATGACATAGGGCATCCAGCCCCCCTGGATCAGGTCGCGGTCGGCATCGTGGATTTCCAGCACGTGCTTGAGGCCGAACTGTGCCAGCCAGCGGCTGACCATCAGGTTATGGGTGAAGATGCCGCGGGCCCGGCGCAGCTCGCCGAACTTGCGAACGAAGAACGGCCACAGGCCGAAACGGGTGTGCAGCCAGGGATCGAGCCGCAGGTCCAGGGCTTCGTCGATGCCGAAATCGCGCAGACGCGCTGCGACGGTGACGCCTTTGGCGGGCGGCAGGTATAACCGGGTCGGCACGCCGATCCGGGCGAAGCTTTCGGCCACGTGCAGCGCCTGGATCAGGTTGGCGCCATTGCGGTGCAAACGACAGCGGGCAACATAGATCAAAGGTGCATCGTTCATCGAGCGGACTTCCTTTGCCGGCGGCGGGTGCGCAGTTGGTAGAGTGTCGGGGTCAGCGCAGGCTGTCGAGTGAGCCAGTACACCGCCGCGCGCCAGTAAAGGTCCAGACGCTTGCCCAGATGCCAATACCAGGGCCGCTCCGGCAGCACCAGAGCGCCGCTCTCATCAGGCGTCACGCCTTCCAGCTCGGCCAGCCAGCTCTTGTCCTTCTCGTAGCCGAGCTCGATCAGAAGCTCGGACAGATCGCCGTACTTCGCCATCTGCGCCACCAAGTGCGGCTTGTGCTGGCGCCAGTTGCCGATGCTGCCGGGGTCGATCGGCCGCAGACTCCCCAAGGCATCGAGCGAATCCCGGGAGGGCCGGGCATGGCGGTGGAATTCACTGAAGGGATGGCGCTGCTTGAGGAACGGTAGGCGCGCCATCAACTCGCGTTGCACAGCGTCGGGGCCGGTGACCAGGTCTTCATAACGGACGGTGATGAAGCGCGGATGGTCCATGAGTTTCTTAGCCGCACCGTGCAGTTCGCGCCAGAGCCCCAGGTTGCTCCAATAGCGCTGCGTGTCCTTGCGGTGGCTACGGCTGGAGATAGCGTCCCTTGGGTCGCGGAGCAGGTAGATCACCCACAGGTCGGCGTCCACCGCCAGGAATGGGGCGACCACGGTGGTTTGCAGCGGATACTTGGTCAGCAGGATCTCGTCGCTGTAGTCATAGGGCTGGTAGATGCTCTGTTCGTGCTCGGCATAACCACCGATCTCGAAGCAGGTCACCATGAGTTCGTTGAGCAGTGTCGTGCCGCTGCGAGGCGAGCAGCCGACGATGTGGATGCGATGGGTCATTCGATGTCTCGGGTCGGAAAGGCCGCGGGCGCACCGTCTTTGAACACGATCAGTTCGCCGGGCTCCATGGCGGTCCAGGATTCGTTGTCGGTCAGCGGCTGGGTGGCGATGACCGCTACCCGGTCCTCCGGCGTGGTGAGGTCGGCGAAATCCACCGTGAGGTCTTCGTCGACCAGGTGAGCATGGCTGAACGGTGCCTGTCTCACGATGTAGTGGAGATGGGTGGAGCAGTGTGCCAACATGAGATCGCCGTCGGACAGGATGTAGTTGAAAGTGCCGTGTTCGGCAATATCCCGCGTGACCTCGAGGATCATGCGGGCCAGATCCGCGCTTCCGGGGGGCTCGGCGTAACGGTCACGCAGGGTTTCCAGGATCAGGCAGAATGCCCGCTCGCTGTCAGTGGTGCCGACCGGACGGTAATGGCGCTGGCGCAAGACCGGCAGGTTCTCCAGGTTGCCGTTGTGCGCGAAGATCCAATTCCGTCCCCACATCTCCCGCTGGAAAGGGTGGCAGTTGGCGAGTGTAGTCCCGCCGACCGTGGCCTTGCGGATGTGGGCTATGACATGGGTCGACTTGATCGGGTAGTTCCGGATCAGTTCGGCGATCGGCGATCCGGCGGAGGGCTGGTAGTCCAGGAACAGCCGACAGCCACGATCCTCGAAGAAGGCGATACCGAAGCCGTCGGTGTGGTGCCCGGTGCGCCCGCCCCGCAGAGTGAAGCCGCGGAAAGAGAAGCAAATGTCCGTCGGCACGTTGCAATTCATGCCCAGCAGTTCGCACATGGGAGGGGAGAGTCCGCCAGTTCTGAAGGCGCGTATTCTACTTCAGGCGCTGTTCCTGCATCCGCGGAGTCCGCCCGGTCTCCCATCTGGAGCTTGGCAGGCGGAATCCGATACGGCATGACAGCGATCTTTGACTTACCTTTTGAACCCAGCCCGTCCTGCGGACGCTTCATGTTGCCCGATGTGGCCGGCCAAGTCCATCCACAGAGCCGGCAGCCCCAGGCTCCGCAGCCATTCCGGGCCGTCAGATGCCTTCAGCATGGCGATGGTGCAGGCGCTGCCGGCGATGAGCGCATGAGAGGCGGCCACGCTGACCGAGGCCAGCCCTTGCACGGGCCAGCCGGTCCGGGGATCGAGGATATGGCCGTAGCGTTTGCCAGCCACGCTGATGCAGCGTTCGTAGTCGCCACTGGTAGTGACCGCGCCGGAGCGAACGCTGAGGGTGGCCAGGAGCTTGCCGGGTTCGCGCGGATGGTTGATGCCAACCTCCCAGGCCGTACCGTCCGGGTGCGGCCCGATCACCCGCAGGTCGCCGCCGAAATTCACCACGCCGGCCGTGATGCCGCGTTCGAGGCAGCGCGTTGCCGCCCGGTCGGCGGCGTATTCTTTGCCGATGCCGCCGAAATCGAGCTCCATGCCGGGCACCTCGAATTTCAGCACCGGCCGGTCCCAGCGCAGTTTGTCCCAGCCGACCCGTTCCAGTAGGGCTTCGATCTCGCTTGGCTCGGGTAGCCGGTCGCCCGCGAAATTCCAGGCTTGGCGCAGGATGCCGGAGGTCACGTCGAACAGGCCGCCGCTCTGTTCGTAGCAGGTCTTGGCGTAGTCGAGCAATGCCGCCATCTCTTCATCGACCACTACCCCGGTTTTGCGTCCTGCCCGAGCGTTGATCCTGGACAGCAGACTGTCCGGCCGGTAGCGCGAGTAGCGGGCTTCCAGGACCTGCACTTCGCCGATCACTTCCCTCGCCACGGCCTGAGCCTCGGTTTCGGTTTCGGCATAGAGGATCAGGTGGCAGGGCGAACCCATCGCCCGGAATGGGAAACGGAAGGGCTGCAGGTCCAAAGGTTCGTCAGAATTTGAGATTCAGGTTGACCGAATACAGGGCGAAACTGAAATTGTCCACGTGACTGCCGGTGCCGCCCATGAAGCCCATGCCTTGGGTGCGCTGATACAGATCCACCCCACCGCCGATCTGCAACATCCCGAAGAAGGTCTTGTTCACCTGGAGTCCGCCACCGACCGCGCCGAAACTGGCGAGCCGGTAGTCGGAGGAATACAGGCCATCGGCGGTGGGTCGGTCGTAAACGGTTTGGTAGAAATAGGCGGAGCGCTGGGTGTAATACCTTAGGCGGAACGTCAGCATCGTCTCGTACGGCAGCGGCTGCAGCCAGCCGGCTTCGAAGGTGTGCGAGTCGATGTTCCAGTTGTCCGAATAGAATCGGTAGTCCAGGTGCAGGGCGGCCGCATTGAGCTCCGGGATGTTGCGCACGTAGCGCAGCAGCACCGCGGACTGAATGCGCGAGCCCGGCCTGGTATCGGCGCAAAGATTGGCCTGGAAGGAAAACGGCACGTTTTGCCGGCAAAACGTGTTGACCGGCGTAGCGGGAACCTCGGCCGGCCGGTCGGGCGAGGGAACGGGACTCGGCGACGGCTCGGGGCTCCCACCGCTGGCACCGCTACGCGTCGACATGTCCGGAGCGGCCCGAGCCGACGCGGAACGGGGAGATGGCGAGCGGACCGCGGGCACGTCATTCACCCAGGCGGATTTGTAGGGATCGGACAGGAAGCCTGAGCTATTGCTGACGGTCAGATTGACCTGGAGCAGCGAGTTTTTGTCCAGCACCTGGGTCAGGCCCAGCAGCCCCTGGTAGGTGTTCTTGTCGCCGCCGATTACCGTGCCGTCGGTGTATTGTTGGTGGATGCGGCCCTGGTTGCCGCCGTCGGCCCATACGGTGTCGGAGGCATAGCCGAAGCCGGCGGCGAGGGTCGTCGCTTTCCGGTCGAGGTTCCAGCGCGCGTCCAGGTTAAAAAAGTTGGAAATATAGTCCCACTCCCTGGAGTTGCCGCCGGCCAGGCCCAGGGTCAGGTCGTCCAGCACCACGCTCAGGGCACCGTCGATGGCCAGACGCTGGTCGTGGATGCCACCCTGCCGGCCGCGCTGCGGGCCCTGGGTGGCCTGGGATAGTTCCAGCTCGCCGTATTTTCTGCCGTAATTGTTGTTTCTCCCCCAGTAGAAAGTGGGGGAAGCGCCGCCGATCTGGTCGAGGTTCATCGGATTCGAGCCGCCGCCGATGAAGTCCAGCGTGCTGTTTACCCGGAAATTGACGTCATCACCTAGCTGAAGCGCGGCGTCGTTCTGGAACGCTTGCACCGACATGCGCCCTTTGCTTTCCTGATAGTTCGAATAGCTGCCGTCGATGGCCAGCGCTTCCGGGTTGAGGTCCAGCCCTTGCGCGGCCACCATGCCCGGCAGCGCCAGGGCCGCCGCCGTGAAAGCCGCCAGCCTTTCAGTTGCAGCCACAGCCCCCACCGCCTACGCCATAGCCGCCCGACGAGGTCTCCTTGGAACCATAGGTGTGCAGCATGAGCGCCGAATGCTGGACGTCAGGCACCAGCGCCATCTGCGGTTTGGCCAGTGTGCCTCGCTCCCACGGAGCGACCGTCTGCACGCAGCCGGATAGAAAGGCAAGGAAGCAGCACAGCAAAATCACCTGTTTCATAGAGGCATCCCGTCCTCGCCGTCGAACCGGGGAGGGCTTCATTGTGGTATGTTCGGACAGCGGTCACGGCTCGTTGAGCAGCGCTTCGATCTGGGCACGGATTTCCATCTTGTCCTTTTCCCTGAACCCCAGATGGACATGGCGAATATTGCCCTTCCGGTCGATGAGGAAGGAGGACGGCATCGCCTGGACGTTGTACCGTCTGGGACAATCGCCCTCTGGATCGGAGGCGATGGTGAAGTCGGCCGGCTGTTTCGCCAGGAAAGCGTCTGCGCCCTCCCGCTCCTCATCGAGGTTGACCGCGATCAGCTCGAAACCCTTGGGCTTGAAGTCCTTGTAGGTTTCGGCCATAAACGGGAACGATTGCAGACAAGGGCCGCACCAGGAGGCCCAGAAGTCGACATAGGTCACCTTGCCTTTGAATCCGGCGATATTCAGGGGAGTCCCGTCCTGATACCGGGTCAATTGGCAGTCCGGGGCAGGATTGGCGGACACCGCGGCGGTGAAAAATACAGCGGCGCATCCGGAAGCAAAATGTCTGATCATGATATTGGATATGCGAAAAAAGCGAAGGCGCTACACTCGAAGAGCGGTAGCCTGAACTATTTTCCGGCAGGCTGCAATTATCGCCAAGGCCCTGGAGGACAGGAGATACAATGAATAAGAGGAGAGGAACCAACGGCTGGCTCGTGACGACGGGCATCGCCGGCTTTACCGCCGTGGTCATGGGTGCTTTCGGCGCCCATGGGCTCAGAAACGTCCTCGCGCCAGAGATACTGGCGGTCTACCACACGGGCGTGCAGTACCATCTCTGGCACACGCTGGGGCTGGGTTTGATCACCCTCTTGAGGCAACAGGCTCCTCAGTCCCGGCCGTTGGCCTGGGCGGCGTGGCTGATGCTCGCCGGTATCTTTCTGTTTTCCGGCAGCCTGTATCTGCTAGCCGTCTCCGGCATCCGCTGGTTGGGCTTGATCACGCCCCTCGGCGGCGTGGCTTTTCTCGCGGCCTGGGCTTGTGTGGCGGTTCATGGCTGGCGGCAACCGTGAGCCGGTACTCCGGCGAGTTCCATGAAACTACGATGAAGAGGTAATTCGATGTCACCATCCATGCGGACCAGGCACTCGTGGATACCGTTGAGCGGCGCGGTGGCGCTGTCGGTCGCGGTAAGCACATTGCAAGCGGACTTCCCGGTTTATGATGCCGTCGCCAGCGCCACGAATCCCGTGGCGACGCCGACGCCCCGACCACAAGCCCAGCCTCTCGTGACTGTGGCCAAGCGGAAGCAGGACGGAGCCGTGCTGACGGTGAAGCGAACCTGGTGGTCCGCCAACAAAGACCGAATCGAAGTTTCCCTCACGGTGAAAATACCAAACTCCACCCTGAAGCTCATGACGGCCGACGAAGCGAAGAATCGGCATGACTTCCTGGTGGAATTCCGGCACTCCGACGGGGCTGCGTTTGCCGAATGCGAACTCGACCTCAAACAAGCCAAGACGAGAGAGGCTGTTTTCTCAGCCAAAGAACTCTATCGACGCGGCATACTGCAAATCAAATCCGGCATATGCGATCCGGATATCTCGACCGAAATCGCCGAGCAGGCAATCCCCGATGTAAAACCCGGCGACGTCGTACTATTGAAAGACGCCAGCGGCAGCGAATTGCTCAGCGCAACGTTTATGAAGACCGACTGATGGCTTGAAATTATTAGGCTTGTTGAGGATAAGAATATCGGTTTCAATCCACTCCCGGCTATTTGGCCGGGAGATACCCTCACCAGAGTTTCGACGCAGGTCACCGGATTCAGTTTCAATCCACTCCCGGCTATTTAGCCGGGAGATACCTTTCGTCTCTCGTGCATACTTTTGATAGGGCTCGGTTTCAATCCACTCCCGGCTATTTAGCCGGGAGATACGCTTCATATCTGGCTGCTCTGCTTCAGGGGCATTGTTTCAATCCACTCCCGGCTATTTAGCCGGGAGATACCCACAGCGTCACGCCAGCGCGCCATTCGGCGTCGGTTTCAATCCACTCCCGGCTATTTAGCCGGGAGATACAGACAAGCAGGCCGAAGGCCAAGCCGAACACCCAGGTTTCAATCCACTCCCGGCTATTTAGCCGGGAGATACGGGCGGCGACCGCAAGGCGACGGTCGCGGTCGAGGTTTCAATCCACTCCCGGCTATTTAGCCGGGAGATACTTGGGGGAGCATGGGTTAGGTTCTCCCCGGTATCGTTTCAATCCACTCCCGGCTATTTAGCCGGGAGATACTGTCGACCAGCGCGTCCTGGACCTCCAGCGCCAAGGTTTCAATCCACTCCCGGCTATTTAGCCGGGAGATACGGAGTAGGCGTGGGCGTAGGAGTAGAAATAGGATGTTTCAATCCACTCCCGGCTATTTAGCCGGGAGATACAATCTCCGACGCCAACTGGCTCGACGGCATGGTATTCGTTTCAATCCACTCCCGGCTATTTAGCCGGGAGATACAGTGATTCTGGGCGTCGTCTTGGGCGGGCTGGAGGTTTCAATCCACTCCCGGCTATTTAGCCGGGAGATACGGACTTCGAATTGGCCGCTGCCAGCGAGGGAGAGGGGTTTCAATCCACTCCCGGCTATTTAGCCGGGAGATACAGCGAGCCAGCCACCCCAACAACCCCACCACCAGGTTTCAATCCACTCCCGGCTATTTAGCCGGGAGATACCGCAGTGGGCTGAAGACCTGCCGAACTCACAACCAGTTTCAATCCACTCCCGGCTATTTAGCCGGGAGATACCGCCCGCAGCGATCACCGCCATCCCTATCCGACTGCCGTTTTAATCCACTCCCGGCTATTTAGCCGGGAGATACTGGATGATGCCGGTCTTGGCAGCCGCGTTGAAAGGTTTCAATCCACTCCCGGCTATTTAGCCGGGAGATACAGAGCGGCAATCATGATAAAAGAATCAATGCACTGTTTCAATCCACTCCCGGCTATTTAGCCGGGAGATACTGGATGATGGGGCCACTCGCCGCCGCGCTTCGCGGTTTCAATCCACTCCCGGCTATTTAGCCGGGAGATACCCGACGGCAGCGTAAAGAAAATTTCTGTCTTCCGTGTTTCAATCCACTCCCGGCTATTTAGCCGGGAGATACAATCAGCGTCACGGCGTCATTGAGTACGCGAAGAGTTTCAATCCACTCCCGGCTATTTAGCCGGGAGATACGCCAGCCATCCATGGCCGGCTTCGCTCTGGCAGGGTTTCAATCCACTCCCGGCTATTTAGCCGGGAGATACGCCATGGGGATTTTGCACTTTTTTTGATTTCAAAGTTTCAATCCACTCCCGGCTATTTAGCCGGGAGATACTTAGCCGCGGTAGGTTTTTTGAGGAAAGAATATGAAGTTTCAATCCACTCCCGGCTATTTAGCCGGGAGATACTCCCCAAAAGAGAGAAAAACCGGAAAAAAGAGAGAAGTTTCAATCCACTCCCGGCTATTTAGCCGGGAGATACCTGTTGGACCAAATCATAGGGGGCACTGAACGTTTCAATCCACTCCCGGCTATTTAGCCGGGAGATACCTTAAGGAGCGAGAGACCCGCCAAGGTGTCGGAGAGTTTCAATCCACTCCCGGCTATTTAGCCGGGAGATACTGCCAGTCCGCCTCGTCGGTGTCATAGGCTGCCAGTTTCAATCCACTCCCGGCTATTTAGCCGGGAGATACAAGCTGGTTGGCGTCTTGGATACTGGTGAAATTACTGTTTCAATCCACTCCCGGCTATTTAGCCGGGAGATACAGCCCCACTTCACCCGCTCGGGAAAGCAGTTCACGTTTCAATCCACTCCCGGCTATTTAGCCGGGAGATACGGCAAGGTCGCGGCAGAGGATTTCGAGATTCTCGAGTTTCAATCCACTCCCGGCTATTTAGCCGGGAGATACCTGACTGGCTAAAGTTTTCCCTGCGTACCGCCCTGGTTTCAATCCACTCCCGGCTATTTAGCCGGGAGATACCTGACTGGCTAAAGTTTTCCCTGCGTACCGCCCTGGTTTCAATCCACTCCCGGCTATTTAGCCGGGAGATACTGCCCAGTTTCGTAATCATGAATCTGTCCATCCGGGGTTTCAATCCACTCCCGGCTATTTAGCCGGGAGATACGGTATCGGATGACGCTCGGCCAAGTCAAAGCAGAGGTTTCAATCCACTCCCGGCTATTTAGCCGGGAGATACTCCACACGCCAAACCGGCTGAGTGGGATCAAACTGTTTCAATCCACTCCCGGCTATTTAGCCGGGAGATACCGGCCAGTACTCCGGAAATTGGTCAAGCATCGCTTGTTTCAATCCACTCCCGGCTATTTAGCCGGGAGATACGGCCAGGTCACGGCAGAGAAGTTCAAGATCCTCAAGTTTCAATCCACTCCCGGCTATTTAGCCGGGAGATACAGGCATCGAGCACGGTGATGGTGTCCCCGTCCGAGTTTCAATCCACTCCCGGCTATTTAGCCGGGAGATACCGTGCCTCCCTCAGTCGCGGCCGGGGCTTGTTGAAGTTTCAATCCACTCCCGGCTATTTAGCCGGGAGATACTCGGCCCCGAAACTCCCGGCGCTCGATGGCGCAGTTTCAATCCACTCCCGGCTATTTAGCCGGGAGATACGAGATCGAATGGTTAAACGGAAGTACGTCTCTTGGGTTTCAATCCACTCCCGGCTATTTAGCCGGGAGATACAAATCACAGGGTCGTCCAGCGCGGCCGCCAATCCAAGTTTCAATCCACTCCCGGCTATTTAGCCGGGAGATACCTGGCCGGCCGGATTCACGTGGGACGACATCACGTAGTTTCAATCCACTCCCGGCTATTTAGCCGGGAGATACCTGAAATCGTCGATCATGGGGTCGAGCAGCCCGGAGTTTCAATCCACTCCCGGCTATTTAGCCGGGAGATACAGTGTGGGGTAGCGCGTCTTCCCAAGGCCGTTGACGGTTTCAATCCACTCCCGGCTATTTAGCCGGGAGATACGTAATAGAGGTTTCCGTCATAGGCGCCGAGAATGGTTTCAATCCACTCCCGGCTATTTAGCCGGGAGATACATGTGCCGGTGCGAGTAGGGTGTCCGGCTATGCGGTTTCAATCCACTCCCGGCTATTTAGCCGGGAGATACCGTGATGTCGTCCCACGTGAATCCGGCCGGCCAGGTTTCAATCCACTCCCGGCTATTTAGCCGGGAGATACCCCAGCAGGCGGCATTTGCATTGAGGTGTGGAACGTTTCAATCCACTCCCGGCTATTTAGCCGGGAGATACATCCTGCTGTCGACGTACTACCGCCCGACAGTACAGGTTTCAATCCACTCCCGGCTATTTAGCCGGGAGATACCCTTCCAGGTTGCTCCAGGTATTGACAGTTACGCTGTTTCAATCCACTCCCGGCTATTTAGCCGGGAGATACCGATCCCCTTGAGACCATTCGCCATTCGGTCAATGGTTTCAATCCACTCCCGGCTATTTAGCCGGGAGATACGGTAGGTGTAGCCGGTGATGTCCCAGCCGGCAATGTTTCAATCCACTCCCGGCTATTTAGCCGGGAGATACGGTGACGCTGACGGCGACGGTGTCGGGCCACGAGCCGTTTCAATCCACTCCCGGCTATTTAGCCGGGAGATACCATGACGGCGCATAAATCCCAAGGCAGCACTTTCGTTTCAATCCACTCCCGGCTATTTAGCCGGGAGATACGTTGTCGGTGTAGGTGTAGGTCTGGTTCGTCGTCGTGTTTCAATCCACTCCCGGCTATTTAGCCGGGAGATACACTTCCTCGGTTTCGCGGGTCGCTGGATCACGTGGGTTTCAATCCACTCCCGGCTATTTAGCCGGGAGATACGACAGATACGAACCGGCAATTCCGGCAATTCGGAGTTTCAATCCACTCCCGGCTATTTAGCCGGGAGATACTTCCACCAGATCGGCCACCACCTGGCGAAGCTCGATGTTTCAATCCACTCCCGGCTATTTAGCCGGGAGATACCGCTTCCGGGGAGGATGGCAAATGAACGTCGAGTTGTTTCAATCCACTCCCGGCTATTTAGCCGGGAGATACGATTTCGGCTTCCAGGGCATGCCCAAGGCGAAAGAGTTTCAATCCACTCCCGGCTATTTAGCCGGGAGATACCCAGATAGCCGTCGAACTCCATCTTGCTCGCCTTGTTTCAATCCACTCCCGGCTATTTAGCCGGGAGATACGCTTGGCGGTCAGATCGAGCGCGGCAATATGCCGGTTTCAATCCACTCCCGGCTATTTAGCCGGGAGATACGTTTACATTGCATGTGTTGCAAGCCTCTTTTTCAGTTTCAATCCACTCCCGGCTATTTAGCCGGGAGATACGGATCAAGGGATCATTACCGCCATCGGCGGACGAAGTTTCAATCCACTCCCGGCTATTTAGCCGGGAGATACTTCGGTAATCCCTGTCATAGCGTCCGGGCTCGACAGTTTCAATCCACTCCCGGCTATTTAGCCGGGAGATACTTTGCAGTACAGCCTACGGTTCGGCGAACCGCAGGCTGTTTCAATCCACTCCCGGCTATTTAGCCGGGAGATACCTTTCTTTCTGAATCACTTTGAGGGCATGAAATGGTTTCAATCCACTCCCGGCTATTTAGCCGGGAGATACCGATGTACGTATTCACATCGCCCAGCAGGCCTTTGTTTCAATCCACTCCCGGCTATTTAGCCGGGAGATACCGATTGAGGACGTGCACATCCGCAACGGCGCAGTGTTTCAATCCACTCCCGGCTATTTAGCCGGGAGATACTCCCGTGGCCGCATGGTGGCAAAGGGCGGCGATCATGTTTCAATCCACTCCCGGCTATTTAGCCGGGAGATACCTCCCCAGCTCGCGCTGTTCGGCGAAGGCCGGATGGTTTCAATCCACTCCCGGCTATTTAGCCGGGAGATACGGTAGTCGTAGTCCATCTTGGCGTCCATGTGTTTTGTTTCAATCCACTCCCGGCTATTTAGCCGGGAGATACGCAGAAGTCGCGGCCGTCACGGGTCAGCCGTTCCAGGGTTTCAATCCACTCCCGGCTATTTAGCCGGGAGATACTGTAAGGGCTACAGCCGACTATCGCATGCCAAGCAGTTTCAATCCACTCCCGGCTATTTAGCCGGGAGATACAGCATGGGCTCGTATTGATCGGCTGGCTTCCCGAAGTTTCAATCCACTCCCGGCTATTTAGCCGGGAGATACCCGCCTGCTCCTCGCCCTCATGCTTGGCGATACCGGTTTCAATCCACTCCCGGCTATTTAGCCGGGAGATACGCATTCCGGAGTGGCTGCGGCACGGGCAACAGTCTTTGTTTCAATCCACTCCCGGCTATTTAGCCGGGAGATACGGAAGGATGGGCACGGCGGCCGCATCTATCTGTTGTTTCAATCCACTCCCGGCTATTTAGCCGGGAGATACCTCTCGGATTTCCCCGGTTTCATCGTCGGCTGAGTTTCAATCCACTCCCGGCTATTTAGCCGGGAGATACTGCCGTGGTTCTCCGGCCTCGATCCAGTGCGGCAGGTTTCAATCCACTCCCGGCTATTTAGCCGGGAGATACGGGCGCGCGCTGCCACCAAAATTGGACGCGCATCGCGTTTCAATCCACTCCCGGCTATTTAGCCGGGAGATACCGATGACTAGCCGCGACCAGTAGCCGTGATCGGTGTTTCAATCCACTCCCGGCTATTTAGCCGGGAGATACATCAAAGACGGGTCCACCGTCATCAACCATACAAGTTTCAATCCACTCCCGGCTATTTAGCCGGGAGATACTCGGGCTTCTGCGGTTCCCGCTGCTCGTACTGGGTTTCAATCCACTCCCGGCTATTTAGCCGGGAGATACGCACAGTTCCCGGTTATCCAGTGCCCGCCAGATCGTTTCAATCCACTCCCGGCTATTTAGCCGGGAGATACGGACGACGCCACGCGCACTGAAATCCGGCTCCGCAATGTTTCAATCCACTCCCGGCTATTTAGCCGGGAGATACGGCGGAATGGTGGCCATGGCCGCCGCTCTCGGCATGTTTCAATCCACTCCCGGCTATTTAGCCGGGAGATACCGGCGTGCCTATCATCCAGTCGATGTCCCCGAACGGTTTCAATCCACTCCCGGCTATTTAGCCGGGAGATACAAGTCGGCCTGCTCTTTTTCCAGCCGCAGCCGCATGTTTCAATCCACTCCCGGCTATTTAGCCGGGAGATACCATTGCGATCCATCATCAAGGCCGCGCCCTGGAATGTTTCAATCCACTCCCGGCTATTTAGCCGGGAGATACCCCAATCGCATAGATCGCACCCGCTCCGATTTCATCGTTTCAATCCACTCCCGGCTATTTAGCCGGGAGATACAAAGGCGCGGGATTATCTGGCGCGGCAACGGTCAGGTTTCAATCCACTCCCGGCTATTTAGCCGGGAGATACCCAGTCTGGGCCGCAAAGATTTCGTCCACGACAAGGTTTCAATCCACTCCCGGCTATTTAGCCGGGAGATACCTGCCAAGTCTCGATGTCGTCGCCCGACGAAAGCATGTTTCAATCCACTCCCGGCTATTTAGCCGGGAGATACTCAATCCCTGTCCGATGTTGGCACCGTAGCCGGCGAAGTTTCAATCCACTCCCGGCTATTTAGCCGGGAGATACCATTGCCCGGTCAGCCGCCCGCCATATCCCTCTGGGTTTCAATCCACTCCCGGCTATTTAGCCGGGAGATACGTCACCTGGGCCAGGCCGAAGCGGGGCTGGATCGAGTTTCAATCCACTCCCGGCTATTTAGCCGGGAGATACGAACTGATCCGCTTTGCCCAGCAGCGCCTTGATCTGTTTCAATCCACTCCCGGCTATTTAGCCGGGAGATACTCAATCCCTGTCCGATGTTGGCACCGTAGCCGGCGAAGTTTCAATCCACTCCCGGCTATTTAGCCGGGAGATACATAACGGGTGGGGCTCATTGCTCACCGGGCTGACGTTTCAATCCACTCCCGGCTATTTAGCCGGGAGATACCCGCGGGTCTGTCCGTCGCGGTCTTTGTCGTGCAGGTGGTTTCAATCCACTCCCGGCTATTTAGCCGGGAGATACGTAATTAATCTGCACCCAAAACAGCCGAAGCGGGCGTTTCAATCCACTCCCGGCTATTTAGCCGGGAGATACATTTGTACAACACCCACCTCGAGGAAGGCGGCGGAGTTTCAATCCACTCCCGGCTATTTAGCCGGGAGATACGCGCGAACACCGGCGAGCTGCGGGCTGATCAGGAGGTTTCAATCCACTCCCGGCTATTTAGCCGGGAGATACTGCATCAGCAGATAGCGGACGCTTGGGTCCTCCTCGTTTCAATCCACTCCCGGCTATTTAGCCGGGAGATACAGTCACCAGGATGGGTTTTCTGGATGTGGTAGGCGTTTCAATCCACTCCCGGCTATTTAGCCGGGAGATACCTGAGCGTCCGCCAGGTCGGCACGTTCTCATTCGTTTCAATCCACTCCCGGCTATTTAGCCGGGAGATACTTCTTTGGTGCTCATAGATGTACCTCGGGTGTGAGGTTTCAATCCACTCCCGGCTATTTAGCCGGGAGATACGAGTCTGCGCCAACGCTCGGATTCAGCGATTCCATGTTTCAATCCACTCCCGGCTATTTAGCCGGGAGATACCGATGATGATATCAACAGTCAGCGCAATCTGCTGTTTCAATCCACTCCCGGCTATTTAGCCGGGAGATACCGAGTACGAGAAGCAGACCGCCGTACTTGTCCGATTGTTTCAATCCACTCCCGGCTATTTAGCCGGGAGATACCTGGAATTGGCATCAATACCGCCGCGATGCGCCAGTTTCAATCCACTCCCGGCTATTTAGCCGGGAGATACCTTTGGCGGGCGTGCCGGCCTGTATCTTTTGTGAGGTGTTTCAATCCACTCCCGGCTATTTAGCCGGGAGATACGTGGCGAGATCGTCCGCACTGCCGCGCAGATGGAGTTTCAATCCACTCCCGGCTATTTAGCCGGGAGATACATCAAGAAGGGCGTCAAGTTTTTGTTCGTCTGGGCGGTTTCAATCCACTCCCGGCTATTTAGCCGGGAGATACGCCTAATCCGCTTTTTTCAGCTAACCGGCATCGGAGTTTCAATCCACTCCCGGCTATTTAGCCGGGAGATACCTCAACCATGAAATCAGTGCAACCTCTACGACCAGGGTTTCAATCCACTCCCGGCTATTTAGCCGGGAGATACCTATAGAGGCTGGCGATAAAAATATTTGAAAAAGTTTCAATCCACTCCCGGCTATTTAGCCGGGAGATACACTCATCGCAATCCATCGGCTTATCGCCAGCGAAGTTTCAATCCACTCCCGGCTATTTAGCCGGGAGATACCTTCCCTGGAGCAGGTCTTCCAGACCTGCGGTCGTGTTTCAATCCACTCCCGGCTATTTAGCCGGGAGATACACCGCAACGTTGTCGGCGACGAGCGCGTCCACATGTTTCAATCCACTCCCGGCTATTTAGCCGGGAGATACCGCTGGCCAATACATGCAGCAAGCCGTGAGCATCGCGTTTCAATCCACTCCCGGCTATTTAGCCGGGAGATACCTTTGCGGCGCAGCTTGTCGCGTGTGAATTCGTAGTTTCAATCCACTCCCGGCTATTTAGCCGGGAGATACTCTGGCGTCGCCATCAACCGGAGCTGATGACCGATGTTTCAATCCACTCCCGGCTATTTAGCCGGGAGATACGCCTTGAGTTCTGCCGTATCTGCCGCCGGTATCGGGTTTCAATCCACTCCCGGCTATTTAGCCGGGAGATACCTAAGCCTGCCTTGATTCCTTCGCCGGCATTGATGTGTTTCAATCCACTCCCGGCTATTTAGCCGGGAGATACCCCAAGCGGAACTCGAATTCGCCTCTGGCGGTAACCGTTTCAATCCACTCCCGGCTATTTAGCCGGGAGATACCGCTGCGACCCAAGCTACGAAAGACGCGCAAGACCTGTTTCAATCCACTCCCGGCTATTTAGCCGGGAGATACCCGCCGGCTTCGATTCCTCCGCCGGCTTCAATCCGTTTCAATCCACTCCCGGCTATTTAGCCGGGAGATACGTAAGCACGCTCCAGGATGAGATGGGGCAGTACATGTTTCAATCCACTCCCGGCTATTTAGCCGGGAGATACATCAAGAATATCGCGGATTACGCCAAGTCGCTAATGTTTCAATCCACTCCCGGCTATTTAGCCGGGAGATACGATGTTCGGGGCTTGCATCAGCGTCACGGACTGCTCGTTTCAATCCACTCCCGGCTATTTAGCCGGGAGATACCACCTGGCAATGGATGGCACGATCCGCCCCGTGGACGTTTCAATCCACTCCCGGCTATTTAGCCGGGAGATACCACCCGGATGTGGCCCGATGATGGCGGAATGACGATGTTTCAATCCACTCCCGGCTATTTAGCCGGGAGATACTTTCGGCCCGACCTGCACCGGGGCGCAGGCAACCAAGTTTCAATCCACTCCCGGCTATTTAGCCGGGAGATACCTGGTCGAGGATGGCCTTTTTCTGCTGCTCGACGGTTTCAATCCACTCCCGGCTATTTAGCCGGGAGATACGGTCTATGCCGATGCGGTGGCCGCCAATCCCACGTTGTTTCAATCCACTCCCGGCTATTTAGCCGGGAGATACGCCGAACACGTTTGCGCCGTCACCAATCGATACCGGGTTTCAATCCACTCCCGGCTATTTAGCCGGGAGATACCCCAAGAGCTGGACTACGTTCGGGCATTTCTCGGGTTTCAATCCACTCCCGGCTATTTAGCCGGGAGATACACCCCGCAATGCTGGCGGAGTGGCAGGCCGCCTGGGTTTCAATCCACTCCCGGCTATTTAGCCGGGAGATACGTGGCAAGCGT
This sequence comes from Methylococcus capsulatus, assembly GCF_036864975.1. Classification (NCBI taxonomy): domain Bacteria; kingdom Pseudomonadati; phylum Pseudomonadota; class Gammaproteobacteria; order Methylococcales; family Methylococcaceae; genus Methylococcus; species Methylococcus capsulatus. The sequence continues at coordinate 1,611,842 of NZ_CP104311.1, forward strand.
CACATTACGCCCATCGTCCATCGTAGTTTCAATCCACTCCCGGCTATTTAGCCGGGAGATACATGCGCCTCATTCGATGACAATGGATTGCCGTTTTTGTTTCAATCCACTCCCGGCTATTTAGCCGGGAGATACCGCTGAGCTACGGCAACGACGACCAGGTATCGACGGTTTCAATCCACTCCCGGCTATTTAGCCGGGAGATACGCCATTTGCGCGGTCGCATCAGCGGCGGCCTTGGCGTTTCAATCCACTCCCGGCTATTTAGCCGGGAGATACGTCGAGCGTCCGCATTGAAACGGAGGCAGACTTGTTTCAATCCACTCCCGGCTATTTAGCCGGGAGATACTATAGCGGACACGACAATTCGACTCCAGCCTCGAAGTTTCAATCCACTCCCGGCTATTTAGCCGGGAGATACCGATGGGCAACCGGCTCTTTCCCTTGCGCATGAAGTTTCAATCCACTCCCGGCTATTTAGCCGGGAGATACCGATGCCGGCGGCGAAATTCTCCAGGTTCAAGACGTTTCAATCCACTCCCGGCTATTTAGCCGGGAGATACGCCTGGGAGATTTGTTCAAGCCATCGCTCGGGCCTGTTTCAATCCACTCCCGGCTATTTAGCCGGGAGATACTTCAGGGCCTGGGCGTTGTTCTTCATTCCGCGCAGTTTCAATCCACTCCCGGCTATTTAGCCGGGAGATACCCGGATGATGCCGTTCACCTCGTCATGCCAGGATGGTTTCAATCCACTCCCGGCTATTTAGCCGGGAGATACCTTGGAGGGGGTGGACATCTGCTGGATCGAGGAGGGTTTCAATCCACTCCCGGCTATTTAGCCGGGAGATACCTGCAAAGCCGGCAGCACGTCGCCGCTCAATTTGTCGTTTCAATCCACTCCCGGCTATTTAGCCGGGAGATACCCGGGGTGGGCCTTGCGGATGTGGTAGGCGACCGGGTTTCAATCCACTCCCGGCTATTTAGCCGGGAGATACGTCCTGCACGGTCCTGCGCAGCAGCGGCTCGATGGTTTCAATCCACTCCCGGCTATTTAGCCGGGAGATACCCGCGGTCCTCCCAGCATTCGCCGAGCTGGAGGTTGTTTCAATCCACTCCCGGCTATTTAGCCGGGAGATACAGCGAGAGGAGATGAAGAAATGAACGGGCCGCATGTTTCAATCCACTCCCGGCTATTTAGCCGGGAGATACCCGTTGGAATTCAGCCACATCCGCCGTCCGCATGATGTTTCAATCCACTCCCGGCTATTTAGCCGGGAGATACCAAAGCCGGCACGGAGAATCTGCGCCCCGTAATGGTTTCAATCCACTCCCGGCTATTTAGCCGGGAGATACGTATTAGCCCGGCTGGCGGAGTGGATGAGATGAGCGGTTTCAATCCACTCCCGGCTATTTAGCCGGGAGATACAGGTGGAATTCTTGAGCAGGTTCGGCTTGCCGAAGTTTCAATCCACTCCCGGCTATTTAGCCGGGAGATACCCAGTCTGGGTCGCAAGGACTTCGTGCACGACAAGGTTTCAATCCACTCCCGGCTATTTAGCCGGGAGATACGCCATTCTTGGTTGATGGCGCGGTCGTCGACGAGTTTCAATCCACTCCCGGCTATTTAGCCGGGAGATACACCCGATACGATAGGATTGCCTCCCGGATTTGCTCGGGTTTCAATCCACTCCCGGCTATTTAGCCGGGAGATACGATCAATGCCCAACTGCTCGGCGTAGACCAGCCGGTTTCAATCCACTCCCGGCTATTTAGCCGGGAGATACTGTGCATACCGCCGAACAGGTGGTCGATGCGATGGGTTTCAATCCACTCCCGGCTATTTAGCCGGGAGATACAATTATGGGCAATGGCATTTATCAGATGACGAAGTGTTTCAATCCACTCCCGGCTATTTAGCCGGGAGATACACCTACCTCCTCGAACGCAAGCCCAACGCCACTGAGTTTCAATCCACTCCCGGCTATTTAGCCGGGAGATACGCAGTACAGCTCAAACGATACGGAGTGAGCGAAGTTTCAATCCACTCCCGGCTATTTAGCCGGGAGATACCTGCCGCATCCGTCCGGCTCCGGTGGCGCTGGAGGGGTTTCAATCCACTCCCGGCTATTTAGCCGGGAGATACGTATGCGGAAATTGGAATCGGAAAGGCGCGAGCGAGGTTTCAATCCACTCCCGGCTATTTAGCCGGGAGATACGCCCAACTCCGCGTCGCCGGCCTGCGGCCCGACGTTTCAATCCACTCCCGGCTATTTAGCCGGGAGATACGAGTTTCACCCAGAGGCACTCGCAGAGTACGAAGTTTCAATCCACTCCCGGCTATTTAGCCGGGAGATACAGCATCGAAAAGGAGATAGACATGAGCAAGACCTAGTTTCAATCCACTCCCGGCTATTTAGCCGGGAGATACTGATTTGATCTTGATCCAGGCCCGTGAGGAATACGTTTCAATCCACTCCCGGCTATTTAGCCGGGAGATACCCTGAAGGAGATACCATGGCAATCAACATCAAAACGTTTCAATCCACTCCCGGCTATTTAGCCGGGAGATACGCAAGAGCGAAATTATCTTCGCGGGTCTACGTCATGTTTCAATCCACTCCCGGCTATTTAGCCGGGAGATACATGGATGCCTGCCCGGTCTCCGGGTTGACGACCTGGTTTCAATCCACTCCCGGCTATTTAGCCGGGAGATACGAAAAGATAAAGCAGTATTTGGCAACGTTAATGAGTTTCAATCCACTCCCGGCTATTTAGCCGGGAGATACGGACGCGGTGTTCCCACTTGTACGTGGCGGCTGACGTTTCAATCCACTCCCGGCTATTTAGCCGGGAGATACTCCGAAGTCCACGCGCGTCTGCTGCCCGCCTGCGCGTTTCAATCCACTCCCGGCTATTTAGCCGGGAGATACAGCTTGGCCGCAGGCGTATGATACGAAAGACTTTTGGGTGAGCAAAGCGCGAAGTGGCGGGACGAGGCCCGGGCGGCGGCGACGAAGACTGAGAGGCAGACGCTGATTTGCTTGCATTTCAATCTCTTGGGCGCTGCGCGGACCTCCCGCCAAAACAGCATGGCTTGGGGTTCGCGCCTGTCAAACGATGAGGGTGTCTTCAAAATCCACCGCCTTGAACTTGCCGAATTCCATGAGGTTTTTATCCAGCGGTTCGCTGATGCGGTAAATGCGCAGACTATCCTCTTCCTCGTCGATTTCGTCCAACAGTTCGGCCTTGAGGATTTCCATCTGCGCAAGGTTGACCTTGCATTCGAAGACGGATTTCTGCACCCGCTGACCGTAATTCAGGCATACCTTGGCAACCCGGCGCAAACGCCGGCGGCCGGCGGCGGATTCGGTGGAGACATCGTAGGAAACCAAAATCAACATGCCATCAATCCTATAGGTCCCATCGCCCGCAAGCGGGCTCCGACGAGAACAAGGGGTCGCCGATGGCGTCCTGGGAGGAAAACGCTTTGCGCATCGTTTGCTGACGGTTCACCGGTACAGATAAGGCACGTAATGCGCCACGTCCTGACGGAGATAACGGGCCAACAGGCGCGCCTGCCAATGCGGCAGCAGGCCAACCGGCAGGGTTTGTTTGAGCACCGGATGAGTGATTTCCTCCTGTTTACGTGTTTGGTAGGCGGCGATGACGGTCTTGCGCCCCTTGTCGTTGAGCAGCACAGCCCCACCCTCCCGTTCGTCGAAATCGCCGGCCTGCAGTTGGCCGCGATTGATGAGAGTCAAAGCCAGCCGGTCGGCCAGCGGGGCGCGGAATTCCTCCAAAAGGTCGAGCGCCAAGGCCGGGCGACCCGGCCGCACCGCATGCAGAAAACCCAGTTGCGGATCGAGCCCCACGGTTTCCAAGGCGGCGCGGCAGTCGCTCAGCACCAGCGCGTAAAGGAACGAAATCAGCGCATTGAAGCGGTCGCGCGGCGGTCGCCGGTTGCGGCAGTCGAAGGGAAATTCGGCGCGCGCTTGCGGCTTCATGACCTTGGGCAGGGCCTCGAAATAAAGCCTGGCCGCATCGCCTTCCAGCCCGCGCAGGGTATCGAGGTCTTCAGCCAAAGGAATCTTACGCACCTGGTTGGCGATGAGCTTAGCGGTGCGCACTAGAGCCTCTTTTTCGTCACCATCATCCGTTTCGCGCGCGCCGCGCATCAACACCTGCCGACTGTTGCGCAGCTTGCCGGCCACAACCGCCCGAGCGATGCGCAAGGTTTGGGCGCCATCTTCTGCCGCCCGAAATTGCGCCTGTCGCAGCAGGATATTACCACTGACCGGCCCCTCCAAGCGGGCGCTGAATTTTCCCGAGCGATTGAGCCACACCACGGAACGGCCATCCTCGGCACAGCGGCCGAGCAGCGCCGGGCTGAGCATGACGTGATCGAACAGCACGAAGGCGGACAAGTGATGCAGCGGGACTTGCAGGCGCTTTTGATCCTCGATCATCACGCACACGGTCTCGCCCTCCAGTCGCAGATAGGCCTCGGACGTGGTGACATAGAGAGTATTTTGCAGCACGGTCATGGAAGGTCCTCTTCCGGTTCGAATAAACTTTTTGCGAGAGCGCTCAAGGTTGGGTCGGCGCCGGCTAATTCCGGCTCGCAAATGTCCCGCAGTGAGCACTCCCCGCAGCGCTTGGTGTCCGCTCCCTGAAGTGGAGGTGGGCGGATGGCTCCGTTCAGAAGCGTGCGAATACGGGGGACGGCTTCGCGCACGGCTTGCTTTAACGCTTCGGTGATAAGCACCTCGCGCCGACGTTTCGACTGCTGGTGAAAAATGGCCCCGCGGATCACGGGTTTGCCGGTCATCTCTTCCAGACACAGAGCCTGCGCGGCGAGCTGCAAATCGTCGTTGTCCCACTGCTTGCGCTTGCCGTGTTTGTATTCCACGGGATAAATCGTGCCGTCGGGATGGAACTCCACGACATCGCAACGGCCGCTCAAGCCCAGACTGTCTGACCAGACCGACAGCGCGTATTCGATCCGAATCCCCACCTGTCCCCGGCTTTCGCTCTGATCCACCCGTTCATGTTCCAGAGTGCCACTGACCGTGTGGACGTTGTCCTTGAACTCACCCTCGGCGTGAATCAGATAACAACGGCGCGGGCAGTAGGCGTATTGGTTGAGGCTGGAAAGCGGAATCTGCAGCAATGCATCCGTGGGCCGGCTCATCTACGTTCCTACTCAATAGCCTGGTTTATTCGGGTGTGCCCGGGTGACAGCCGATTTTGCCGCAGATCGCCCGTCGCGCCTGCAGGAAGACAGTCTGTCCCACCTCGCCGACACTTTTGACGATCAATTTCCGAATACAAGGTGAAAACCTTGTCCGTGCGTATCCAACAGGATTTGGGCAAGGTACCCGAGGTTATCTCTTGCTGAAGAAGCACGACAGCAGCCTCAAGATGTCCCTTGGAGGTGACCGCAAGGCCGATGAAGTCGCCAAATTCGTCAGGCGTAGTCAGCACCCGAACCGGCCGCCTTTTGTGTTGCGCTGCATCGGAAAAACGGATAAGGCAGCACGACGATGGAAGCCGGTTTACACATCGTTCCACACATCGTCTTCCGTGTTGTTCCAGATTTCGTCCAGACTGCTCTCCTGCGCAAAAACCAGGTCCTTAACCTCCTCGCGATGCGCTTTCATGGCGAGATAGCCGACGAAATCCAGGACTTCGCGCGCCAGAGGTTCCGGTAACGCCTTGACCTGTTCATAGACCTGTTCTGCAGTACTCATGCGAAATTCCTGGAAAGTTTCAAAATACCTGGGCACATAAGGATTCTCCGTGGGTACTCAAGTGGGTTTCCTGCCGGCGGAGCCGTCATTCTTGTCCATGGACGATCCGACGAAGCAAGGGTCGGCTTCTGCTGGTCTCGCCGTCGAAGACCACAAATTTGCCCAGACACTCCTCACGGTTCTGAAGTAGGCGCAACATCCATTCCGCCGGTTCTTCAGGTCGGTAAGACGCTCCCCGAAACAATATCACCGCAGGTGGAGCGGGATTCTTCCGGGCAAAAATCAGCTCGCCGTAATCCCGATCGAATGTCACCAGCCATCGCTGTTCGGCGACGGCCAGTTCAAGTACCTCGGGGTCTTTCATGCCGGGACACGATTCCGCGATGGCAAGCACATCCAACCCGGCGTCGCGCAATGGCTGCACCGAAGGCGCAGGAAAATTTTCATTGAGCAGGATGCGCACGCTCACGACGTGACCTTACCCACGGCGACGAATCTTTCCTCGCGGAACAACTCGGCCGCAAAGGACAGCGCCGCCAAGACATCGTCGCGCGTAAGATGTGGATAGGATCGGAGAATATCGTCGATGGACCACCCATCGGCCAGCCGATCCAAAAGCAATTCGACCGAAATACGCGTGCCTTTGATGATGGGCTTGCCAACCAAAATATCGGGGTCGACGACAATGCGGTCTTTCCAGTTCATGGTGTACCTCGGTGGGGTTGAAATTGAGCGAAGTGATTGTCGCGTCGTTCGAGCAGCCGTAACGGAATTGGTTGGCGACGGGAGAACGGTTTTCGCCACTCAGTTACCGCTCCCGCCCGCTATTTGAGCGGCTTGGCGGCCATGCGCTTAAGTTCACGAGAAACCGGATCGACACCGATGCCAGTGTTTTCCAGTGCGACAACGCCGAGTATCGGCTCGCAATCCTCCGGCCCGAAAATGACCTGCGCAACCGTTTCCGCCCCCATGAAGTTGATCCTCGCAAAGTCATAGGGATATTCCACGACTTCGCCATTGGCGCGTTCGTAGGCATCGCGCCCCTCTATCTCGACACCTGCGGCCTTCAGGGCCGATGCCGGCACCAGGCAATCGATGGCGCACGTGTCGACGAGGAACTCGGCTTCGTAGGGCGGTTGAGTTTTCGACAGGTTGGTTACGGTGGTTGTGATGTGGGATAAGCCCATGAGGGTTCTCCGAGTAGGGTCAGGATTAAATACGCCTCAGCCCGCCATCGACCCAGGACCAGAGTTCGATCCCGGCCGGCAAACGTTCTGGAAACATGCTGACCTGGTAATGCCCAAAGGTGCGAGGGGGGGTTTCGAGCTTGTGGATTTCTATGATTGCTTGCTCCTTGTCGTCCGCACCACGGGTGTAATCCAACAATCGATGGGCGGGAGCACAACCGAGCATGGCCTGACGCCGGCGCTGCTCCTCGTTACTGTCGGTGCCCACATGCTTGAACACGTAGAGACCTCGGCACGACATCATGCCCTTGCTGGCGGAGCGGTCATGGTCGTACATGTTCGCCAGCGCTTCCCAAAAGAGGGCAAGGTCTTCTTCACCGAAGCCGGTCTCCTGGGCCAAGTTGGCGCTGATAAAACCCTTGGCGGCATAGAGTCCATAGGGGATCAGGTTTTTGCGGCCCATGGTGCGGAGCTCATCCTCCGGCTGTTTAGACTCCCATTCGGCGTGTTCCTGGTAGCTCGCATCACTTTTGATCTCCTTGGTAGTTGGAGTTTTCGCCATCCGTGTAATTCCGATGTCCATAGGAAGAACCGGATGGATGGAACGAGCAAAAGAAAACTGAACAGGTCCACGAACTTGTCCCGCATTGGCTCCAGTGCTCATCACGGCCCCAAACGTTCTCACGTCGTAAAAGCTCTGGCACATCCATCGTCTTGCCTCCCCAGCCTGGCGTTTGGTGGCCTTGCCATCCTTTGGAACAGAACCGTTGACGGTTTCATGGGCTAGGGCGATGGGTTTGTTCAAATTTGTAGAGTGCTCGACGAAGATCGCATGCGGAGCCTGATTTCCACGTGCAATTTGCACGTAGTTGCGCACCCGCCGTTTGAGTGCTACATCTGATACCAGCCCATGCATATCTTCGGGATCGATGCGCGGCGCGTTGCCGGCGTCCGGGTCGCCGTTGGGATTGCCGTTTTCGCAGTCGAACAAAAAGAGGAATTCGTAGCGGTTATCGATTGCCATGATAGGTTTCTCCTTGAGGTGTGAGGTTAGGCATGGGCTGCGAACAGGTCGGCAGGGGGTTCGGCTTTGTTCTCAGATTCGGCGGGCTTGTTTTTGTTGCCCGCGTTGAGCGCGGCAAGCTGCTGGTAATAGCCGAGGGCGAAGAGGCTTTGTTGTTCCAGCGTGAGAATGCCGGGTATGTCGTTCATGGCCGCCATCACGTCGGCGATCTGGTTTTCGTACCAGTACGCCAAGCCACCCTCCAGCTTGTTCAAATGGTTCTTGGCATTGGCGGCGAGACGGCCAATCACCAGGCCGGGAGTCTGGCTGGCGGCGGTGTAATAACGCTGCACCACGCCCGCGCCGACATCGCCCAATGCCGCGCGTTGCAGCCGGGCCAGTACCGCGAGGAGTCGGCCGCAGTGGTACGCGGGACTTGGGTGTTCGGGGTTTACATGAGCTTGCATGTACGAGTCTCCTTTTCTCAGGTGGTAGGCTTTGATGAGTCCCATGCGGGCATGGGAGACGGGGGTATCGTTGATGACATCGATGCGTGCGCGTAACGTGGCTTGGGCCAAAGCGGCATAAGGAATATCGCCGCCGGTGATGGCGGCTCGCCAGAGGTGTTGAACCATGAGCGCGGGCAGGTCTTTCAAATCGCGCACCAAGCTCCCGGCCACGGCGAGGAATTTGGGCGTAGGCGCCAGCATTTTCCCGTCGTGCGCCACGATGGCCAAGTCTCTGAACCAGTTTTCCACGTTGGCGGTCAGCGCCTCGAACGACCCGTGCATGACCTCACGCACCATCACCCGACCCGCCGCACCTGACAACAACAGGGCGTAATACACGTTATTGCTCAAGTCCGGTCGCTGGCCGCTGCGGATGGCTTCCAAGAGCTTCCTGGCTTTGAGTTCGGCGCCGGCGGCGGTTTGCGCTTCCGGCTCCTTCAGCCAAGACAATGGATCGTCATCGAGGGGGATGTTTCGATCGAACCAGTACACGGCGAGCACGTTGCCCAGCTTGATGCTTTTCTCGGCAATCAAGCGGTTGAGGGTCTCGGCATAGGCGGTGGCGGTTTCCTCCGACATCGCTGCATTGGCCGCCTGTTCCAGTCCGAAGGATTGGAAGGCCTGTTTGTCGAAGCCGGCCAGCACGTCGCCCGTTCCCAACCCACCGACACCGGCTAGCCCTTTGATTTTCGGATGGGTCGACATGGGTTCGACGATTTCGCCGGTCAGCAGGCAACGCATTTTGGGGGCGGCTTTGGCTTTCGGCGTTTTCAGCGTGCCACGGAAGGCGCGCCACCAGTCGTGCCAATCGGTTTGCTCCAGCGGGTTTAGGCCATCGATGCGAAAACAAGCGGATTCGGTAGGCTTGGCCTTTTGCCGACTCAAGTCGGCCCGCACCTCATTCATTGCGGATTCGTCGTTCAGCAGGGCGGCAGCAGCCTTGAGGTATGGCGCGACTTCCGCAGCCTGTGCCAGCAGCCCGCGAAAATAGGCATGTTTGGCGCGGAATTTTTCTTGCTCCTTGTCATCGAGGCCCTCCTTCCAAAACAAGGCGATGGTGGGCAAACCTTCAACCAGAAAATGCGCGCGGGCGCCGTCGCCGCCCACCAACTCGGGCTGGCTCAGCTGGGGACAGCCGTCGAACGTCTGCCCCTTATCCTCACCGAGCGGAACCACGCCGGTGTAACGTCCGTCCCGAGTGCAGGTGATGGCCCATTTGACGGTCTTGCGGGTGAAGCCGGGTTCGGACGCGCCGGCCTGTTTGAGGATGGCATCAAGCATGGCCGCTCGCCTCCACCGCTTTCTTGACGGCGGAGACGTCGTAACCGGGTATTTGCATCACACCGTTACGCAGTTGCGCATGAAACACGCTGATGCTTGGCGGTGCTTGGTTGTCATTGGCGCGGCTGAGATCGAACACGTCGTAGAGCATGAAGCCCAAGTCGAGATCGAGCCGCACAGGCTCGGGACCAGGCCTTTCGGCGTCGGCCAAGGCGAAAAAGGCGGGAAATTCGCGGCAGCCGAAAAACGGCTGGTAGTAGCATTGCCCGCCAGCAGCGCGACGCTCGAATTGAGCGTCGCAAGCCCGCACATCCTGTCCATCGTCACGAAAGCGCAGGTGCGCGTAGATGCGGTAATGCACATCTTTTAGCGCCATGGTCTGGCGCTGGGTGCGGCCTTTCTGATCGGTTCCCAACTGCTCGCGGTCGCCGTCGGCCCACAAGGGCTCCGGCTCTGCCCTCCCGTCTTTCCAGCGGAGGATGACGTGGTCGCCCGGCGCCTTGTCCTTCACCTCATTGCGGCGCAGGGCAAGGTAGCGGGGCGGTTTGAGCATTTCGACCTTTTCCACTTGCCAGTAAAACCCGTAAGACTTCTTCCAGTAGATCGCATCGAAGATACCCCGCGCGGCGGAGGGCGTGATGATCGGGTAGCTGTAACGCTCGACCTTCATCTCCGGTCGGGTAAAGCAGGCAAAATCGCCCCAGACTTCCAGGCAATGGGTTTTTCCGCGCATGAGTTCTCCTTCTGGGTTGGCTTGAGGTAGATCAGCTTTTAAAAGATAGCCAAAAATCCATTCATGACATTACGGTGGACAACATGAATCTTGCTTCATCCGAACTTTTCGAACTCAGCGTACCGGAGCGTATTCGTCTGGTTGAGCACTTGTGGGACAGCCTCGCCAAGGACGCCGAGGCGGTGCCACTGACGGACTGGCAACGCCGCGAATCGGACGCCTGCCTGGACGGATGTCGCGCCGCCCCCGAAGGCGGGGAGTCTTGGGCACAAGTCAAGGCTGACATTCTGGCTGGGTGATGAGCCGTGCCGTCATGCTATCCATAGATTCAAACCCGTCGGCGGCTGGTAGCCCAGCTGTGGGTGGTAATGTTCGGGAACGGTGGCGATAAACCAGTCTTCCTGGCTTTTCTTACCGCGCTGAGGCTTGTTCTGCACCGGGATCAGGCCATCCCACACAGGGTCGTCCGCCTTGGGGCGGAACAGGCTGATGGACAGCGGGCGGGCTTTTTTGATCCAGCGGGCGTTCAGCCCTTCCGTGTCGGCCATCTCTTGCAACGCTGTGAACAAATCCAAGCGGGCCGCATAAGGCACGACGACGTTGATCGTATCCTGCTCGATCAGCCGGTACGTCTGGGCGATTTCCGGAAATGCACCTGCCCGGACGAAGTCCAAAAGCTCGCAGGCTTTCTTGGCCGTTTCGGGCCGGCTGATGTCGTACAGCTCGCGGTAGTAGGCGGTGATGAATTCAGGGTCGTCGATGACCATGCCCGCCTTGCCGAGGCGTTTGAGCCGCATTTGGGTGATCTTGGCCGCTTGTTCGTAGCCGCCGGGCGGATAGCGCTCGTCTTCGGGCATAAAGACATAAACCTGCCCGAGCGCCTCGCGTTTCCCCTCCCGATTGCAGCGCCCCGCCGCCTGGATGATGGCATCGAGCGGCGCATAGGCGCGATAAACCACGGGGAAATCTACATCCACGCCGGCTTCGATACATTGGGTGGCAATGAGGCGGACAGGGGCTCCCCGTTCGAGCCGCTGGCGGACGGTCGCAAGCACATCCCGGCGATGAGCCGGGCAGAGGTTGGTGGAAAGGTGCAGGGCGTCGACTTCTTGCAGCAACGTCCATAACTCCTTTGCATGCCGCTTGAGATTGACGATGCACAGGACTTGTGGAGGCTGTCTCAACCGCTCGGCGAGGACTTGCCAGGATAGAGGGTCGCCGGGATCGCCCCACTCCACCGTGACCCGTTTCAACGGCGTGAACAATGCGCTCGGTTCTGGGACGATTTCGCGCGGCTGCCAGCCGCCGGCGCACTGCTGTTGAACCGTCTCATGCAGATGGGTGAAGGCCGGTTGGGTGGCTGTGGCAAATACGACCGTGGAACCATGGGCCTGGGCCAGATGGGAAAGCGCAGCCAGGGTCGGCACGGCCAGATTGGCGGGCAAGGTCTGCACCTCATCGAACAGGATCACCGCGCCAGCCAGGCGATGCAGTTTGCGGCAGGTGGAAGGCCGGTTGGCAAACAGCGATTCCAGCATTTGCACGCTGGTCGTCACGATCAACGGCGCATCCCAATTTTCCGCCAAAAGGCGCCGGCGGCGCTCGGGGTCTTCTGTTTGATGGCCTTCGTTGTCGTGTTGATTCTCCTTTGGTTCCGCTCCGCCTCCGGTCAACGAGTGATGCTCTAGCACATACGCATTGCCAAACCGGGGCGCGAAAATGTCCCGGTAGATTCGGGCCGTCTGCTCGATGATGGAGAGATAAGGGATGACCATGACGACTCGCCGCAAGCCCTGTTGTTTCGCGTGTTTGAGCGCGAAAGCCAGCATGGCCAGCGTCTTGCCGCTGCCCGTGGGGGCGGTGAGCGTGAACAGCCCTTGGGGCCACTCTGCCGCCTCGAGACAGGCCCGATGCAAGCTCGACCGTATTTCGGCCACCCGGGCATCGGCGCGAGTCCCGGCTTGCAGCCGCTCGATTTCAGCAAGGAGCAGCGGCAAGGCGCGCTCGGGTTCGAGCTTCAATCCCGGCGGTCGGTAGCGCTTGCCACCCTGATCGCCTTCGAAATGCGCCTCGGTGTCGAGAAAATCGGCGTCCACCAGCGCCGAGAACAACAGGCGGATGTCCAGCATGCGGTCGATGCGGCTGTCCAGTTCCATTCCGCAGACGGTGCTGCGCGGTTGAGCCGCCATCAGGCCGTCGGCGGCGAGCCGGGCTTTCAATTCGTCCAGGCGATGACTGCTGAGCGAGAGTTGCAGGGGGTGGTTCTGGGTGAGCTTTTGCAGCTCGAGCCCCCTACAGCCGTCCGTGCTGAGGTATTGCAAGCCGATGTGATGCCCCTGGATCGCCAAGGCCGCCGCGATGGCCTTGTATTCGCTGAGCGCGAGCCAGGCGCCTTGGGACCAGTGATCCAGTCCTTGGTCTTCACCGCGCAGGCGCGCCTGAAAGCGGTCCCCATACTTGCCCAAATCGTGCAGCAACCCGGCCAGGCGGGCCTCGTCCGCCCACGGCGCGCCCCCGGCGAACTCGCCGGCAAGCCGGCTGACGCTCGCCAAATGGTCCCGCAATCGGTGGCGAATTCCCGCCCGGTTCGCGCTGTGCGCGTAGCTATCGTCTTTCCGCATCGTGTTTCTGTCTCCCGAAGCCCGTGTGCGGCGCCACCACTTCCACATCCGGGCCGTGTTTGGGGATATCCCTGATGAGTTCGGTGGCGGCGTTGAGCCGCTCGCGGAGGTATTCCAAATCGCGGATGAAGGTGGCGATCAAGATGCCCAGGATGGCGAGAAAGTCGCAAAGCGGCACGGCGTGCCGCTCGCGCTGCATCCTTATCGTTCCGGTAGACGCGCTCAGTACGGTCTATGTACCGGAGCCCGGCTCCGCCAGGCCGGTCAGCCGAAGGTGTAGTGCTTTTTCACCGGCACATGCACGTCCCAGGTGCAGGACATACCCGGCGGGAAGGTGACCAGGTCGCCCTTGCCGATGCGGACCGGCTCACCTCCCTGGGGCGTGACGGTGACATCGCCTTCGAGGATATAGCAGGTTTCGCTTTCGTCGTAGGTCCACGGGAAGGAGGAGACACCGCAGCTCCAGGTTGGCCAGCGCCGAACGCCCAGTTCGCTGAGGCGGGTTTCCGGGGGGTTGTTTTCGATCTTGATCGTGGGCATGGGGTTGGCTCCTTGTCATCGATTGGGAAAGGGAGCGGAAAATCTAGCCCAAACGTCACGGGCGCGTCGAGATTTCACGCCGTAGGGCCGTTTCGCACAAAAGGGTTGCAGCGCCGTTCGTCACCGAAGGTCGAAGTCGGGCCGTGGCCAGGTATGAAGGTCACGTCGTCGCCCAAAGGAAACAGCCGCTCGCGGATCGAGCGGATGAGGATGTCGTAATCGCCGCGGGGAAAGTCGGTGCGGCCGATCGAGCCTTTGAACAGCACGTCGCCGACCAGGGCCAGCCGCTGGCTGCGATGGAAGAACACCACATGACCGGGTGTGTGGCCGGGACAGTGCAGCACTTCCAGGGTCTCCGCGCCGAAGCTCACGGTGTCGCCGTGTTCCAGCCAGCGGTCGGGGGTGAACACTGTGGTCCCCGGCAGACCGAACATCCGGCATTGCTGGGGGAGGATTTCGATCCAGAACGCATCGTCCCGCTGCGGGCCTTCGATGGGGATACCGAGCTGTGCTGACAGGGCGGCGGCGCCGGCCGCATGGTCGGCATGGGCGTGGGTCAGCAGGATCTTGCTCAGGGTGAAGCCGGCGTCCTCGGCCGCGGCCATGATCCGGTCCAGCTCACCGCCGGGATCGACCACGGCGCCCAGCCTGGTTGTTTCGCAGCCGAGGATCGTGCAGTTTTGCTGGAAGGCGGTGACGGGTATGACGATGGATTTCATGGAGGTTGGATTGATCTGACCGACCTGATGATGCCATGGTAATCGAAAACACCACCGACATGGTTTTCAGTCCTTCGGTGTTTGCACCATCCGTTGTTTTCAGGTTCTTGGAGTCTACGCATGGTCTTTGAAGCGTCTGTGGTTCGTCGCCCCCTTGCTCAGCGCTGCGTTTTCCGTTACCGCCGGTGAGGCACCCGTCCGCATCGGTCTCGCGCTACCGATGCTGTCAATGGCGAAGTGGCGGCGATGCGTCACGGCGGGTTGGACAAAGCCAGCGGTCTGGCACTTGACGGGGTATTGACGCCGGCACGATCGCTCTCCAGGGCGGCAGCGATCGACGTGATCGGCGCCGATTGGATCTGGGTGGCGCGGCCCAGGCCGCCAGCGCGGAAAAGGTCTATACACTGTTACGGCGATTCGGCGGAGCCGAGTTCGCGCAAGGCGGGAGCGGGTTGTCACCCGGCGTGTTCTGGTCTGCGCCGGTGCGGTCGCTTTAGCGCTTCCACAGCCAGGCTGCGCCCCGCACTCCGCTGGAATCGCCGTAGCGCGGCGGCACCAGCTTGGTGTCGACCCGGTCCGAGAACACGTACCGTCCCCACAGCCGTGGTACGTTCGTGTACAGCCGCGCGCAGTTGGAAAGGCCGCCGCCGAGCACGATGACGTGCGGGTCTACGATGTTGATGACATGCGCCAATGCGCGGGCCAGCCGGTCCTCGTAGAGCGCCATGCTGCCGCGGCAGGTCGAATAGCCCAGCTCCGCGCGTTTGGCGATGCTCTTGGCGTCCAGGGATTCGCCGGTCCGGCGTTCGTGGTCGCGGGCAAGCCCCGGACCGGACAGAAATGTCTCGATGCAGCCACTCTTTCCGCAGTAGCAGGGCGGGCCAGGGCGCTCGACGCCTTGCGGCCACGGCAGCGGATTATGGCCCCATTCCCCGGCGATGGCGTTGGCGCCGTTGAGCAGCCTGCCCCGTACCACGATTCCGCCGCCGACGCCCGTGCCCAGGATCACTCCGAACACAATTTCCGCTCGCGCCGCGGCACCATCCACGGCTTCCGACAGAGCGAAGCAGTCGGCGTCGTTCGCCAGCCGCACCGGCCGGCCCAGCGCCCGCGCCAGATCTTCCCGCAGTGGCATGCCGTTCAGCCACACCGAGTTGGCGTTTTTCAGCCGTCCCGTCGCCGCCGACACCGCGCCCGGTGTTCCTATCCCCACTGTGCCCCGCTCGGCCAGTTCGTTTTCGGCTTCCTCGACCAGCTTTACGATGGTCCGGATCGTTTCAGGGTAATTGCCTTGAGGCGTATCGGTGCGGCGGCGGAGCAGCTCCCGGCCGTGGGAGGTCAGGGCGATCAGTTCGACCTTCGTTCCCCCCAGGTCGATGCCCAGCAGCAGGCTCATGAAGTCCACGTATCTGTCAAAAAAACCGTGAGGGTAACGACTCCTCGCATTCGTGTGCAAGCGGCGGAGAGGAAAGACCTGGCGGGCGTGTAGTACCATGCAGAGAAAAAGCACGTCCGGGCGTCCAATAACAAAAAAACATAAGGGAGGGGGTATGCAGCATTTACGCGAATGGCTCAGCGACTGGTTCAGGCGGATTCTTCCCAACGCCCAGGCCGTCTCGTTTGCGATCCTGCTGGTGGTCGGTTTCATCGTCGTGGTCAGCCTGGCCAAGATGCTGATGCCGGTATTCGCCGCCGGCATCATCGCCTATCTGCTGGACGGCTTGGTGGAAATCGGCGAGCGCAGAAAGCTGCCGCGGCTGGCTTCCGTGATCCTCGTCTATCTCCTGTTCCTCGCGCTGCTGCTGGTCGTGTTCATCGGCCTGCTGCCACTCCTCTATCAGCAGACCCTGCAGCTGATCGAGCAGGCGCCGAGCTGGGTGAACCGCGGGCAGGTGCTGATCATGGAGCTGCCGGAGCGCTATCCAGACTATGTCACCCAGGAGCAGATCAACGACCTGATCGGGGCGATCCGGGCGGAGCTGATCTCCTACGGCCAGTCCATGCTGACCTATTCCTACGCTTCTCTGGTCAGTCTCATCACCGTGGTGGTTTATTTCATCCTGGTGCCGCTCCTGGTGTTCTTCTTCCTGAAGGACAGGGACCGCATTCTCGGGTGGTTTACTCAGTACCTGCCGCGCGACCGCAACCTTTCCAAGCGCGTATGGAAAGAGGTCGACATGCAGATCGGCAACTACGTGCGCGGCAAATTCGTCGAGATCGTCATTTTATTCGCGGCCAGCTTCGTGACGTTTTCCCTGATGGGTCTGAACTATGCCCTGCTGCTGGCGGTGCTGATGGGGGTTTCGGTCATCATCCCCTACGTCGGAGCAACCCTGGTGACGTTTCCGGTGATGATTGTCGCCTTCTTTCAATGGGGCGTGTCGGACGATTTCTGGTACCTGATGCTGGCTTACGCCATCATTCAGGCGCTGGACGGCGTGATGCTGGTGCCGTTGCTGTTTTCCGAGGTGGTCAACCTCCACCCCGTGGCCATCATCGTGGCGATTCTGTTCTTCGGCGGCTGGTGGGGGTTCTGGGGCGTGTTCTTCGCCATCCCGCTGGCCACGCTGGTGAAGGCGGTGCTCAGTGCCTGGCCGCGGTTGGGGGAGGGCGAGACTGCCGCTACCGGCGGCCCCTAGCCGTGCGCCTCAAAGGGCGTCCGAAGCGAAATCCGCCAGCCGCGAACGTTCGCCCCGGCGCAGGGTGATGTGGGCCGCATGCGGCCATTGCTTGAAGCGGTCGACGACGTAGGTGAGGCCGGAGGTGGTGCCGGTGAGGTAGGGGGTGTCAATCTGGCCGATGTTGCCCAGGCAGACGATCTTGGTGCCGGGGCCGGCGCGGGTGATCAGGGTCTTCATCTGCTTCGAGGTCAGGTTCTGGGCCTCGTCGAGGATGATGTAGCGGTTGAGGAAGGTGCGGCCGCGCATGAAGTTGAGCGAACGCACCTTGACCCGGTTGAGCAACAGGGTGTTGGTCGCCGCCCGCTCCCAGGCGCCGGCGTTCTCGTGGCTGCTGAGGAGCTCCAGGTTGTCGAGCAGCGCGCCCATCCAAGGCGTCATCTTTTCTTCCTCGGTGCCCGGCAGGAAGCCGATGTCCTCGCCCAGCGGGATCGTTTCCCGGCTCATGATGATTTCGCGGTACAGCTTCTGGTCCAGGGTCATGACCAGGCCGGCGGCCAGGGCCAACAGGGTCTTGCCGGTGCCGGCGCTGCCGAGCAGAGTGACGAAGTCGATGTCCGGATCGAGCAGGACGTTGAGCGCGAAATTCTGTTCGCGGTTCCTGGCCTGGATGCCCCAGACGGCATGCTGCGGGGTGCGGAAGTCGCGGGCCAGCTCGATCACGGCGCTGCCGTTCTCGCGCCGGCGCACGATGGCTTCGAACTGGGATTCGTCGGCCAGATAGAGGTACTGGTTGGGGAAGAAATCCTTCACCAGCGGGCCCTGAATCCGGTAGAAGGTACGGCCGCGCTCCTGCCAGGATTCCATCTTGCCGCCGTGGGTGTCCCAGAAGTCGGGCGGTAGCTCGATGGCGCCGCTGTAGAGCAGGTTGACGTCGTCCAACACCTGGTCGTTGTGGTAGTCCTCGGCCCGAAGGCCGAGCACCGTGGCCTTGATGCGCATGTTGATGTCTTTCGACACCAGCACTACTTGGCGGTGGGGGGATTCTTCGGACAACGCCAGGAGGGTCGCCAGGATCGAGTTGTCGGGGATGTCCCCAGGCAGGCTCACCGGGAGGGAGGCGGCGAGGCGGCGCGTCTGGAAGAACAGCCGGCCCTGGCAGCCCTCGTCGATGCGGCCGGCGTAGTCGGTCCGCGTCAGCGGGATGCCCTGGTCGATGTCGTCCATGGCGGTCAGGTGGACCAGTTCGTCGAGGAAACGGCTGGCCTGGCGGGCGTTCCGCGCGACGTCCGACAGACCCTTCTTGCCGTGATCGAGCTCTTCCAGCACGATCATCGGGACGAAGATATCGTGTTCCTGGAAGCGGAACAGTGAGGCGGGGTCGTGCATCAGCACATTGGTGTCGAGCACGAACAGCTTCCGGTCGGCGACTGGCGTCATGGCGCGGATTTCCGTTTGAGATTCAGTCAAGCGGAGGTCTTCGCGGCGAGCCCTGCGACGGCCCGGAGCACCTCCTCGGCATGTCCTTTGACGCTGACTTTGCGCCATTCGGCGGCGAGCCGTCCTTCGGCGTCGATCAGGAAAGTGCTGCGCTCAATGCCTCGCACCTGTTTACCGTACATGTTTTTCAGGCGGATGACGTCGAACAGCCGGCACAGTGCCTCGTCGCCGTCGGAAAGCAGCTCGAATGGAAATCCGTACTTGCAGCGGAAACGTTCGTGCGACTTCAGGCTGTCGCGCGACACCCCCGCGATGTCCGCCCCGAGCTTCTGGAATTCCGGGTAAAGGTCGCGGAAGTCCTGGCCCTCCTGGGTGCATCCCGGCGTGCTGTCCTTGGGATAGAAATAGAGGACCAGGTGACGCCCGCGCCGCTGGGACAACCGGAACGGCTCACCGGTGGTCGATTCGGCCTGGAAGTCCGGCACGGCTTGTCCGAGGGTCGGTGTGCTCATGGGAAGGTGCTCCTGTGAAAGAACGGCTCAGCGCTTGACCGGCTCCAGGATGGCATCGAGGTTCTGGCGGTCGCAGAATTCGACGAATTCGTCCCGCAACGGGATGATTTTCATGGTCGGCGGAATCATCACCGTGAGGTGGGCGATGAACATCGGCGTGCCACTGTAGGGCGCGGGCGGGCGGCTGGTGCTGACGTCCAGAATCTTGATGTGGCGGGCGACGAAGAAATCGGCCAGTTCGTAAAGATGGCTGCCGCTTTCCCCCGCCACCACATCCACGGCATACGGGATCGCATCCTCTTCGCGCGGTTTGTCCTCGGGCACCCGTCGCATGTGGATCTTGAGCGCGTAGCGGGCGGCCAGGTTTTCCAGTGCGCTTTCGAACCGGGCGATGTGGTTCCAGTTGCCTTCCACCATCAGATGGCCGGCGAATTCGGTGCCGAGTTCGGTCAAGCGGCTTTCGAGCAGGGTGCACCGGCACTCGCTTACCACCTGACCGATTTCGGCGATCAGGTTCAGGCGGTCGGCGCCCAATATGGTTGCGACGATTTGCATTCGGTGAGGATTGGAATAGTTGTGCGTGAGTTTTGCGGAAAGTTTACCACGTGATGCCGGCCACTCATGCGGTCCAGGCGACCAGCCCGTAGTGCGCGGTGCTCAGCACGACCAGGCCGAAGGCGATCCGGTACCAGGCGAAGGCGGTGAAATCGTGTCCGCCGATGTACCGCAGTAGTCCGCGCACGGCGAGGAACGCGCTGACGAAGGCCGCCGCGAAGCCGATCCCGAAGGAAGACAGGTCTTCCGCGTGCAGGATTCCGCCGGTCTTGTAGAGGTCGTAGGCCGTGGCGATGAACAGGGTGGGGATGGCCAGGAAGAATGAGAATTCGGTGGCGGCCCGGCGCGAAAGCCCCAGCAGCAGGCCGCCGATGATGGTGGCACCGGAGCGTGATGTGCCGGGGATCATCGCCAGGGTCTGGAACAGACCCAGCTTGAGCGCCAGTCGCCAGTCGATGTCATCGATGGATTCCACCCTTGGGGGGCGTTGGCGCCGTTCCACCCAAAGTATGATCAGACCGCCCAGGATGAACGTGGTCGTCACCGTGGTGGAGTTGAAAAGGTGGGCCTTGATGGCTTTGCCGGCCAGTAATCCCACTACGCCGGCGGGTAGGAAAGCGATGATGAGGTTCATGACGAAGCGGCGGGACTGCCGGCTGTGGCCGAGGCCGAACAGCAGCCCGATGAGCTTGCGCCGGTATTCCCAGCACACGGCGAGAATCGCGCCGGACTGGATGACGACCTCGAACAGCTTGCCGCGGTCGTCGTTGAACTTGAGCAACTCGCCCACGAGGATGAGGTGTCCGGTGCTGGACACCGGCAGGAATTCGGTCAGTCCTTCGACGAGGCCGAGGATCAGGGCGTTGAGCCAATCGGGAAGCAGCATGGCGGAACCGGATGGGTAGGTAAGGAATCGGGAGAATGGGCCGGGATCAGTTTTTCGGGGCGGCTGAGGCTTGGGCCGTGCGCTCACGCAGATAACCGATCCCCAGGGGCAGCACCGAGACGGCGATGATCGATAGGACCACGATGCTGAAATTGTCCTTGACCCAGGGAATATTGCCGAAGCCGTAACCCGCTCCGACCAGCAGAGCTACCCAGAGCAGGCCGCCGATGATATTGAAGGTGGCGAATTCCACGTACCGCATGCTGCCGACGCCGGCCAGAAAAGGGGCGAAGGTCCGTACGATCGGCACGAAGCGGGCGATGATGATGGTCATTTTGCCGTAGTGCTCGAAATAGCGGTGCGTGCGCTCGATGTGTTTCCGGTCGATGAAGCGCAGGAAATCACGGTCGTGGAGCTTGTATCCAAAGAAATAGCCTACGAGGTAGTTGACGGCATCGCCCACGATCGCTGCCGTGGCGAGCACGATTCCTAGCGTCGAGACGTCCATGGCGCCGGTTGCAGCCACCGCGCCGGCGGCGAACAGCAGCGAATCGCCGGGCAGGAACGGCAGGACGATGAGGCCGGTTTCGCAGAACACGACCAGGAACAGGCTCAGATAGATCTGGCGGCCGTGAGCCGCTGCCAACTCCGGCAGATGCCGGTTGAGATGGAGGACATAGTCCAGGTAACTGGTCAATTCAGGCATGAGGGTCGACGTAGGGATACAAGGTGTTGGAAACGGGTTCGAAACGACGGATTTGGCGTGCGAGTCCTGACTAGGAATCGGTGTCGAAGACCCTGTATGATAGTTCATCTGATGTGGTTCCGATCCTTCTTTTGTCCGTTTTCAACCCCTTGCCCCCAACGACCGAATCCCTTTATCGACCGGGCGTGGTGATTCTGCTGCTGGTTTCTGCAGTGCATCTTTGCCTGTGGCTGGCCTGGCGGGAAAGGAAACGGCTGGAACCGGAAGCGCGGCCGTCGCAGCCCATCGAGGTGTCGCTGGCGATGATCGCCCCGGCGCCGAAGGCGGCGGAGCCTGCCGCCCAGCCGGCGCCGGCGCCGCCCAAGCCGGTCACCCCGCGCAAACCCCGGTCCGTCGCCAAACCCAAACCGTTGGCGAAGACCCTGCCCAAGCCTTTCCCGGTCCAGCCCGAGCGGACGGTAGGCGAGAGCGCCGCCAAGACCGAGCCCGCCGCGCCGCCACCCGAAACCCCATCCGCCGCGCCTGCCGAGGGCACGGGAGGCGGCAGCGGTCCGGCCGTACCCGCATCGACCCCGGCGAACTTCAACGCCAATTATCTGCACAATCCGGTGCCGGAATACCCGATGTTTGCCCGGAAGCAGCGCTGGCAAGGCAAGGTCATGCTCAAGGTCCACGTGCTGCCGACGGGGTTGCCGGCGGAGGTCGAGCTGCAAAGCAGCAGCGGCCACGACATCCTCGACGAGGCCGCGATGGAAACGGTCCGCCGCTGGCGCTTCGTCCCGGCCACCAAGGGCGGCAAGGCCGTGGCCAGTTGGGTCGTGGTGCCGCTGGAATTCTCTCTGACTCGTTGACAGCACTGGCAGGAATCATGGTCACCGATACTTCCACCCTCATCATCAACATCACCCTCTGGGTCCTCACGGCCTTTTCGGTACTCACCTGGACGCTCATCGTGCTCAAAGTCTGGCAGTACTGGCGGCAGAGCCTTGCTAATCGGAGTTTCGAAGAGCGGTTCTGGGGTGCCTCCAGTCTCGACGAAGCGCGAGGGGAAATCGCCGCGGGCAAGAGCGCCCCCGTCGTCCGGCTCGCCGGCGCCGGTTTCGACGTGCTCGACAACGCCCGTCAGAACCGCCCGCCGGCCCTCAAATACCGGGGCGACCTGCTCGCCACCCTGGAACGCAAGCTCAAGCGGCAGTTGGAGCGCGAATCCCGGCTGTCGGACGTCGGGCTCACGGTGCTGGCGAGCATCGGCTCCACGGCCCCCTTCGTCGGCCTGTTCGGGACCGTCTGGGGCATCATGCACGCCCTGCAGGACATCAGCAAAAGCGGCAAGGCCAGCCTGGAGGTGGTGGCCGGGCCGATCGGCGAAGCGCTGATCGCCACGGCCATCGGCATCGCCGTCGCGGTGCCGGCCGTGCTGGCCTACAACTTTCTGATGCGGCAATCGCGGCGCAAGCAGCAGGCGCTGGAAATCTTCGCCGAAGACTTCCTGCACCTGATCGCCGCCGAAACCGCCCACCGCTGAAGGGGAGAGACGCCATGGCCATGAAGACCGGAGGCGACAACGACGAAGTGATGAGCGAGATCAACGTCACCCCCCTGGTGGACGTCATGCTGGTGTTGGTGATCGTGTTCCTGGTGACGGCGCCGCTGCTGACCCAGAGCATGAACGTCAACCTGCCCAAGACCGGAGCGGTGGCCGCCGCCGACGACAACCAATCGACCCCGATCGGCATCGACGCCCAGGGGCGCATCGTGCTGGACAAGACCGGGATCGCCGACCTGGCGGAGCTGGAGGCCAAGCTCCGGGATCGGGTGCAGCAGCACCCGGAAGGCCTGTACATCGTCCACGCCGACCAGGCGGTGTCCTATGCCGTCGTGGCCAAGGTGCTGGCCACCGCCCACAAGGCCGGCATCAATCGGCTGTCTCTGGCGACGGTGCAGGAGTAGCCTCCGGTGAGGTCACCGGTGCCCAGGCCGCGGTTGTTCCGGAGCGTCCTTCCCCGTGTTGTCAGTGACAGGGGCGACACGCTACCATCGACACTTTTTTAGCGGATGCATCGAATGATTCAAGGCAGTATCGTTGCCCTGGCAACGCCCATGGAACCCGACGGGAGGCTGGATGTCCCGAGCTTGAGGCGGCTGGTCGAGTTCCACATCGAACAGGGAACGGATGCCATCGTGGCGGTGGGGACGACCGGTGAATCGGCGACGCTGGACGAAGAAGAACACACTGAAGTCATCCGTCTGGTGGTGGAGCAGGTCGCCGGCAGAATTCCGGTCATCGCCGGTACCGGAGCGAACGCGACCACCGAAGCGATCAGTCTGACCGCCAAGGCCAAAGCCATCGGCGCAGACGCCTGTCTTCTCGTCACGCCGTATTACAACAAGCCCACCCAGGAAGGTCTCTACCGCCATTACCGGGCGGTCGCCGAGGCGGTGGAGATCCCGCAAATCCTTTACAACGTACCCGGCCGTACCGGTTGCGACATGCTGCCGGCCACAGTGGGGCGGCTGGCGCAGGTTCCCGGCATCGTCGGAATCAAGGAAGCGACGGGCAAGCTCGAGCGGCTGGCCGAAATCCGGGCTCTGTGCCCCGAGGGGTTCGCTCTGTATTCCGGCGACGATGCAACGGCGTGCGACTTCTGTCTGTCGGGTGGCAACGGCGTGATTTCGGTCACGGCCAATGTGGCGCCGCGGCTCATGCACGACATGTGCTGGGCGGCCATCGCCGGTGACCGGGCGACGGCCGAGGCGATCAACCGCCGGCTCGAAGCCCTGCACCACGATCTGTTCATCGAGTCCAATCCCATACCTGTGAAATGGGCGTTGCACGAAATGGGACTGATCCAGGAGGGTATCCGTCTGCCGCTGACCTGGTTGGCCGAGTCCTGCCGTGAGGCGGTGCGCCGGGCCATGCGCCAGGCCGGCGTGGTCTGAGGGGCATTCCATGGGCAAGGCACTCAGATGGGCGGCTCTCGGCGGGGCGATCGGGCTGCTGGGCGGCTGCACCTATATCGCCAGTCTGTTTCCGGACAAGCAGAAGCAGTACCGCTATCATTCGGAAATACCGCCGCTGGAAATACCGCCGGATTTGAGTTCGTCGACCATTGAAGGCGCGGCGACTGCTGCGGCCCAGGCGGAAGCCCTCCGGCCGAAGGAGGAACCGACCCCCGGTGTTAAGGCCGAAGCCGAGCCGGTGGAGCCGGATCCAAAGACCACGCTGGCACAGAGCCTGAGCGACGTTCCCCTCATCGAGGTCGATGCGCCGTTCGAGGACGCCTGGCGCTCGGTCAACCGCGCCCTCGGCCGGGCCAAACTCGAGGTGGTCGGCGAGGACCAGGCAAAAGGCATCTTCGAGGTGTATTACAACGGCACCGGCCAGCGCGCGCCGGAAGATGTGGGATTGTTCTCCGCCTTGTTCGGCGGTGCCAGCGACAGCACGGCGTCGGCCTTCCGGGTCCATGTCGAGCAGAAGGGCAAGATCACCCAGGTTTTCGTCACAGATGGACGTGATGACCCGCAACAATCGGGGCTGGGGCTCGAGCTGCTGAAGACCATACACGCTCAGTTCCAGCAATCCGCGAGTGCTTCGCCGGCATCCGGCGGAAAGGGCGATGCCGGTACGGCGGAAGAGTCTCCCAAACCTGCCGAATAAGGCGGCCATCGATTTTTTTCCACAGTCTGCGAGCCATAGCCATGGTTGTCTGCATTCCGGGGCCGTCGGCCTTGTCCGTTTTCCGCGCCAGCCGTCTGCTGGCATCCTTGCGAGGGGTCGCGCCGACCGTTCGCAAAGTCGCGGCCCGATTCGTCCATTTCGCAGAGCTGGAGCGTGAGCTGGACGATGCGGAGAACCGGCTGCTGCGGCAGATCCTGAGCTATGGCCCGGTCGAGAGCGAGACGGAAGCCGGCGAAACCTTCCTGGTGACACCACGGATCGGAACGATTTCGCCATGGTCCAGCAAGGCAACCGAAATCGTCCGCCGCTGCGGTTTGGATGCCGTCTGCCGGGTCGAACGCGGCATCGCCTATGCACTGCAGATCGACGGCGACCTGTCCGCGACGCAGCGCGAAGCCGTCCGGGCGCTCCTGCACGATCGCATGACGCAGACCGTTCTCAGCCGCGGGCAGGAAGATATGCTGTTTCGCCACAGGGAACCGGAGCCGCTGCAATACATCCCGCTCATGCAGGAGGGCCGCTGGGCGCTGGTCAAGGCCAACGCCGCTCTGGGGTTGGCGCTGTCGGAAGACGAGCTGGATTACCTGGAGGAGAGCTATCGGGCGATGTCGCGCAATCCGAGCGACATCGAGCTGATGATGTTCGCTCAGGCGAATTCGGAGCATTGCCGCCACAAGATATTCAACGCGCAATGGCGGATTGACGGTGAGACGCAGGATCAGACCCTATTTGCCATGATCCGCTACACCAGCCAGGCGAGTCCCGGGGGTATCGTCTCCGCCTACAGCGACAATGCCGCGGTAATCCGGGGCACGCGGGCCGAAGTACTGCTGCGGGACCCCGGCGGTTTCGCCTACGGCTACCGGGAAGAACCGGCCCATCTGGTGATGAAGGTGGAAACCCACAATCACCCGACCGCGATCTCACCCTTCCCGGGGGCTGCCACCGGTGTAGGCGGTGAGATCCGTGACGAAGGCGCCACCGGGCGCGGTTCGCACAGCAAGGCAGGGCTGTGTGGCTTCTCGGTCTCGCATCTGCGCATCCCGGATTTCATCCAGCCGTGGGAGACCGACAGCGGCAGGCCGGCCCGCATCGCCTCGGCTCTGCAGATCATGCTGGAGGGGCCGATCGGCGGCGCGGCGTTCAACAACGAATTCGGCCGTCCCAATCTGTGCGGTTACTTCAGAACCTTTCAACAGTTGGCACCGGATGGTGTGAGCCTGTACGGCTACCACAAGCCGATCATGCTTGCCGGTGGCATGGGCAACATCCGCGAAGTCAATCTGGGCAAATCGGAAATCCCGCCGGGTTCTCCCATAGTCGTGCTGGGCGGTCCGGCCATGCTGATCGGGCTGGGCGGCGGTGCCGCCTCGTCGGTCGCCTCCGGTGAAAGCGCCGAAGATCTCGATTTCGCCTCGGTGCAGCGCGACAATCCGGAGATGGAGCGGCGCTGTCAGGAGGTCATCAATCATTGCGTCGCCCTCGGCGAGGCCAACCCGATCCTGTCGATCCACGACGTCGGCGCCGGCGGGCTGTCCAACGCCGTGCCGGAAATCATCCACGATAGCGGGCGGGGCGGGCGTTTCGAGCTGCGGGACATTCCGAGCGCGGAGCCGGGCCTCTCGCCGATGCAGCTTTGGTGCAATGAATCACAGGAGCGCTACGTGCTCGCCCTATATCCGGAACGGCTGGAACGTTTCCGGGCCCTGTGCGAACGCGAGCGCTGTCCGTTCGCCGTGATCGGCCATGCGACGGCGGAAGAAGACCTGGTGGTCAACGATGTCCGGTTCGCCAACCATCCGGTGGCGATTCCGATGTCTCTGCTGTTCGGCAAGCCGCCCACGATGCTGCGAGATGTCACCCGGTTGCCGGCGGTTACGAAGCCGCTGGACCTTTCCGGCTTCGACTGGCGCGACGCCGTCAAGCGGGTGCTGAGTCTGCCGGCGGTGGCCGACAAGAGCTTCCTGATCCACATCGGCGATCGCTCCGTAGGGGGCCTGGTGGTGCGGGATCAGCTGGTCGGCCCGTGGCAGGTGCCGGTGGCGGACGTGGCGGTGACGGCGTCGGGTTTCCGCGCCGTCACTGGCGAGGCCATGGCCATGGGCGAACGTTCGCCCATGGCCATGATCGACGCTCCGGCGTCTGGGCGCATGGCGGTCGGAGAAGCGTTGACCAACATCCTGGCGGCTCCGATCGCCTCGCTGGGTGACGTCAAGCTGTCAGCGAACTGGATGGCTGCGGCCGGCGCGCCGGGCGAAGATGCCCGCCTGTTCGATACCGTCCGCGCGGTGGGTCTGGACCTGTGTCCGGCGCTGGGTGTCGCTATCCCGGTCGGCAAGGATTCGCTGTCGATGCGTACCGTATGGCGCGAGGGCGGCAAGGATGTGGCCATGGTTTCGCCGCTGTCGCTGATCGTTTCAGCATTCGCCCCGGTCACTGATGTGCGGCGGACGTTGACGCCGGAACTGCGGCTCGATGGCGGCGCTTCGGTGCTGGTTTTGATCGATCTCGGCCAAGGCCGCAATCGCCTCGGCGGCTCGGCCTTGGCCCAGGTATACGGGCAGATGGGCGAGACTTGCCCGGATCTCGACGATCCGGCTTTGTTCCGGGCCTTCTTTGAGGCAGTGCAGTCACTCAACACAGAGGGGTTGATCCTCGCCTATCACGACCGTTCCGACGGCGGTCTGTTTGTCACAGCGGTGGAAATGGCCTTCGCCGCGAGGACCGGCATCGATCTGCACCTCGATCATCTCGGCGATCCGGTGGCGGCGGCATTCGCCGAGGAGCTGGGCGCAGTCATCCAGGTGGCCAGCGACGACCTGCCCACGGTGATGGTGAGGCTCGAGGATGCCGGCCTGGGTGCCTGCAGTCGGGTGGTCGGAGCGCCGCGTTCCGACAGCCGGATCGTGGTGCACCATGGCGGTATGCCGGTATTCAGCGTCAGCCGAGCCGAACTGCAAGGGATATGGTCCGAGACCAGCTACCGGATGCAGGCATTGCGGGACAATCCGGATTGCGCCAGGCAGCAGTTCGAATCCCTGTTCGATGAAGGCGACCCGGGTTTGCATGCCAAACTGAGCTTTGATCCGAACACCGATGTGGCGGCTCCCTATCTCAATCTATCGCGGCCCCGGATGGCCATCCTGCGCGAACAGGGCGTCAACGGTCACATGGAAATGGCAGCGGCGTTCGACGCGGCGGGTTTCGCTTGTGTCGATGTGCACATGAGCGATCTGGCGGAAGGCCGCATCAGTCTGGCAGACTTCCGAGGACTGGCGGTCTGCGGCGGATTTTCTTACGGTGACGTGCTCGGCGCGGGCGGCGGCTGGGCCAAGTCGATCCTTTACAACGCCCTGTTGAGGGATGAATTCGCGGCCTTTTTCCAGCGGGAGGACACCTTCGGACTCGGCGTCTGTAACGGCTGTCAGATGCTTTCGCAGCTGCATGAATTGATCCCGGGGGCCGAGAGTTGGCCGCGCTTCGTGCGCAACCGTTCCGAGCAGTACGAGGCTCGGGTCGTCATGGTGGAAATCCAGCCGTCCCGCTCGATCTTCTTCGCTGGCATGGCGGGATCGCGGCTGCCGGTCGTGGTCTCGCATGGCGAGGGACGGGTCGAATACCGCCCTGGAACGGGCAATGGGGGACAGCTCGTGGCGGTGGCTTTCATCGACAACTATGACCGGATTACGGAAGCCTATCCCTTCAATCCCAACGGTTCGCCCCGGGGCGTCACGGGTCTGACCACGCCGGACGGACGTTTCACTATCATGATGCCGCATCCGGAGCGCTGTTTCCGTGCTGTGCAGAATTCCTGGCGGCCCAGGGAGTGGGGCGAATACGGTCCCTGGATGCGAATGTTCCGCAACGCCAGGCGGTGGGTCGGATAATTTGGCTTGGGTCGGGCTGGCATTGAAAAGGTCTTGGCCGAAGGTATAATCGATCGATTTTTCCGAGGAGTCCGGATCGATGCGTCGTCCTCTGGTGGTTGGAAACTGGAAGATGAACGGCAGGAGCGCAAGCGTGGCTCGCCTGCTCAACGACATTCTGGCCGGCATCGGAGACTGCAAGGCGGAAGTCGGGGTGTGCGTGCCGTTCGTTTATATCCCCCAGGCATCCGAGATACTCAAGGGCACCAAGGTGATGCTCGGTGCGCAGAACGTGGCGGACCACAACTCCGGCGCGTTCACCGGCGAAATTTCGGCCGGCATGCTGCGCGAGTTCGGCTGTGAACTGGTCATCGTCGGGCACTCGGAACGGCGTCTGCTCTATGGCGAGTCGAACGAACTGGTGGCGTCCCGTTACGAACAAGCCATCCAGGGGCATCTGAAGCCGATCCTCTGTGTCGGCGAAACGCTGGAGCAGAGGGAGCAGGGCAGGACTCTCGCGGTGATCGGGGCCCAGATCGACACCGTGTTCGAATTCGCCGGTGTCCAGTCCTTGGAGCATGCAGTGATCGCATATGAGCCGGTCTGGGCGGTCGGGACCGGGCGCAGCGCCACCACCGGCCAGGCTCAGGAAGTGCACTATCACATCCGGAGTCTGATCGCCCGGTGGAATCCGGAGGTGGCTCAGGCGGTGCAGATTATTTATGGCGGGAGCGTAAAGCCAGAAAATTCCGCCGAATTGTTTGCGATGCCCGACATCGATGGTGGCCTGATCGGTGGCGCCTCGCTCGATGCGAGGGCGTTTCTGTCGATCTGTCATTCAGTTTCAGTTTAGGTGCTTTTTATGATTCAAGCGTTGACTGTATTTCATGTTTTGCTCGCCTTGAGCATCATCGGGCTGGTGCTGCTGCAACAGGGGCGGGGAGCGGATGCCGGTGCCGGTTTCGGCGGTGGCTCTTCCGGCAGCCTGTTTGGTGCGCGTGGCGCGGCGTCCTTTCTGTCGCGGACCACGGCCATTCTGGCCACCCTGTTTTTCGGAACGAGTCTGACTCTTGCTTATCTGTCCGGACATGTGGATAATAAACGGCTCGATATAATGGACGTTCCTGCTGTCCAGCAGTCCCAGCCCGACATGCCCGTGGTGGCTCCGGAGCCCGTCAAGAATGGGGTCGATGTGCCGGCGCAATGACGTCCGTTTCCGAACAGCCTGCCGATGTGGTGGAATTGGTAGACACGCCATCTTGAGGGGGTGGTGACGCAAGTCGTGTCGGTTCAAGTCCGACCATCGGCACCAATTCGAAGATACTTAAAGCCGGTCTTGACGTGTTTACGTTCAGGCCGGCTTTTTTTCATGTTGGCGATAAGAATCCCATGGAATTCGCTGTCAAATGCTGCGATGGTACGGCTCGCCGGGGCGAGCTTTCATTTCCGCGTGGCCGCGTGCAGACGCCGGCTTTCATGCCGGTGGGTACCTATGGGACGGTCAAGGCCATGACACCCGAGGAGTTGCGCGACAGCGGTGCAGAGATTATCCTCGGCAATACGTTCCATCTGATGCTGCGGCCGGGCGTCGATGTCATCCGTCTCCACGGCGATCTGCACGGATTCATGCACTGGGACGGGCCGATCCTGACCGACTCCGGCGGTTTCCAGGTTTACAGCCTGGGCGCGATGCGCAAGATCAGCGAGGGGGGGGTGCTATTCCGCTCGCCCATCGACGGCAGCCCCGTCTTCATGGGGCCGGAAGAATCCATGGCGGTTCAGCGCGCGTTGGGCTCGGACATCGTGATGGTCTTCGACGAATGTACTCCATACCCGTCGGAATATGGCGAAGCGCGTGCCTCGATGGAGCTGTCGCTGCGCTGGGCCGAGCGCAGCAGGACCGCACATGCGGACAATCCTTCCGCGCTGTTCGGCATCGTCCAGGGAGGTATGTATGAAGACCTGCGGGCTCTTTCGATCGCGGGTTTGCGGGATATCGGCTTCGATGGCTACGCGATAGGCGGTCTTTCGGTCGGAGAACCCAAGGAGGACCGCCTGCGGGTACTGGAGGCGTTGATGCCACAGATGCCCACCGATCGGCCCCGCTATCTGATGGGGGTGGGCACGCCGGAAGACATCGTCGACGCGGTGACGCGCGGTGTCGACATGTTCGACTGTGTGCTGCCGACCCGCAATGCTCGCAACGGCCATCTGTTCACCCGCTTCGGGGCGGTGCGTATCCGCAACGCCCGCTACCGGGACGATCCGCGGCCGATCGACGAGGAGTGCGGCTGCTATGCCTGCCGTCACTATTCCCGCGCCTATCTGCGCCATCTCGACCGTTGCGGAGAAATTCTCGGGGCGCGCCTGAACACCATCCACAACCTTTTCTATTACCAGGAGCTGCTGGCAGGTCTGCGGGCCGCCATCGAGGAGGGAACCCTCGAACGGTTCATCGAGCGATTCCACGCCCTCCGCTCCACCGGTGATGTATTTGTGTGATAATGCGCAACTTTGAATTCGTCAAATAAGAACTAGAGGTTGACCATGAGTTTCTTTATCGCCGACGCATGGGCGGAGGCCGCTCCAGCGGCGCAGGAGCCCGGCGTTGCGGGTTTGATCCTGCCCATGGCCGTTCTCGCCGTGTTCTTCCTGCTGTTCGTTTTGCCGCAGAACCGGCGCCAGCGGGAGCACAAGAAGCTGCTGCAGTCGCTCGTCAAGGGGGTCGAGGTCGTCACGACGGGCGGGGTGCTGGGCCGGGTGGTCGAGGTCGACGACAACTTCGTGACACTGGAAGTGGCTGAAAACGTCCAGATCTGCGTGCAGCGCAACGCCGTGGCCTCGCTGATGCCTAAGGGTACTTACAAAGCGGCCAAGCGCAAACCCGAATCCAAGTAAACCCGCTTCTCCGGCGGTTTTGCCGAGCCGCCGGACACTCCCGTTTCCAAATAGGTTCCGAGCATGCGAAACCGTTTTCCCCTATGGAAAAACCTGATGGTCGCAGCCGTGTTGATCCTCGGGATCATTTACGCGCTGCCCAATTTCTTCGGTGAAGACCCATCCGTCCAAGTGTCGGCGGTTCGTGCGGCGAAGGTCGACGACAGCCTCAAGGTCCAGGTGCAGGGGCTGCTGAATGCGGCTGGCCTCAAGGCGAAGGCCGTGGAGATGGCGGACAAGCGGATGCTGATCCGGTTCAGCGATACCGAGTCGCAGCTCAAGGCGTCCGACGTTCTGAACGAGAAACTGGGGGATACCTACACCGTGGCTTTGAACCTGGCGCCGTCGACGCCTTCCTGGCTGCGCGCGTTCGGCGCCAAGCCCATGTATCTGGGGCTGGATCTGCGGGGCGGCGTGCACTTCCTGCTGCAGGTCGATATGGACGCTGCCATCAAGCAGGCGGAAGACCGTTATGCGGAGGATGCCCGCAGCCTGCTGCGTGAAAACAAGATCCGTTACCAGTCGGTGGAAAAGCAGAACGGCGTGATCCAGGTCCGGTTGCCGGATTCCAATACCCTGATGCAGGCGCAGGCACTCTTGAGGCGCGAACTGCGGGGCCTGCAGATCGATGTGAAGGAAGGCGAGAATCTGCTCGAAGGGCGTTTGTCCGACGTTGAACGGCGTGAGATCAAGCGTTTCGCCGTGGCGCAGAACACCACGACGCTGCGCAACCGGGTCAACGAACTTGGCGTGGCCGAACCCGTGATCCAGCAGCAGGGCGAGGATCGCATCGTCGTCCAGTTGCCCGGCGTCCAGGACACCGCGCGGGCCAAGGAAATCCTCGGTGCCACCGCAACCCTGGAATTCCGTCTGGTCGACAACGAACACCCGGTGCCGGCGGAGGGTGAGAAACCGCCGCTGGGGTCGCATCTCTACCGCGACCGTCAGAACCGTCCAGTGCTGCTGGAGCGCAAGATCATCGTCACCGGCGACCAGGTCGTCGATGCAGCTTCCGGCATCGACCAGCAGAGCGGCCAGCCGGCGGTCTACGTGACGCTCAACAGTGTGGGTGCCAAGAAAATGGGCGATACCACTCGCGAAAATATCGGCCGTGCCATGGCGGTGGTATATATCGAGAACAAGTCTGAGACCAAGGAGGTCAACGGTCAGAAGGTGACGACCAAGAAAAAGGTCGAGGAAGTCATCAATATCGCCACCATCCGCGATCGCTTCAGCAAGCGTTTCCAGATCACCGGCCTGGACAGCACCGAGGAGGCGCGGAACCTCGCCCTTCTGCTGCGGGCGGGTGCCCTGGCAGCTCCGGTCGATATTGTCGAGGAGCGTACTGTCGGGCCCAGTATGGGCAAGGAAAACATCGACCGCGGGATCAAGTCCAACGGCTACGGCTTCATGGCCATCGCGGTGTTCATGATCCTCTATTACCGGATGTTCGGCGTGTTCTCCATTCTGGCGCTGGGGGCGAATGTCCTTCTGCTGGTTGCCGTCCTGTCTCTGTTGCAGGCGACCCTGACCCTGCCGGGCTTGGCCGGTATCGCTCTGACCGTGGGTATGGCCATCGACGCCAACGTGCTCATCAACGAGCGCATCCGTGAGGAGCTGAGGGCAGGGAGCACCCCGCACGCCGCCATCCATGCCGGCTATGAGCGCGCTTTCGCCACGATTCTGGACTCCAACGTCACCACCTTCGTCGCCGGTGTGGCGCTGTTCCTGTTGGGTGCAGGCCCCGTGCGCGGCTTCGCACTGGTGCTGTGCATCGGCATCCTGACCTCCATGTTCAGCGCCGTCCTGGTATCCAGAGCACTGGTCAACTTCACCTATGGCCGGCAGCGCAAGCTGGTCAAGATCGCAGTCTGAGGATCGCAGCCATGGAATTCTTCAAGATCAAGCGTGACATCCCATTCATGCGTTATGGGAGGCTCACGACGAGCATCTCCCTGGTGACCTTCATCCTCGCGGTCCTGGCATTGGGGTTCAAAGGACTCAACCTGGGCATCGACTTCACCGGCGGCATCCTGATGGAGGTCCGCTATGCCCAGCCCGCCGATCTCGAAGCGATACGCAAGACACTGGAGGAGCAGCGGATCGCCGAAGCCGCCGTGCAGAATTTCGGCACTTCGCGGGACGTGCTGATTCGCCTGCCGCTGCAGAAGGATACCGGCGCCACGCAGAGTGATCAGATATTTTCGGCGCTCAAGGCCCAGGACGGAACGGCGGAGCTCAAGCGCGTCGAATTCGTCGGACCGCAGGTCGGCAAGGAAATGTACGAAAGCGGCGGACTGGCCCTCATGCTGGTGGCCGCGGGCATCATGGCCTATCTGGCGATGCGTTTCGCCTGGCGGTTCGCCGTCGCGGCCATGATCGCCAACATGCACGATATCGTCATCATCCTGGGGATGTTCGCCTTCTTCGAGTGGGAGTTCACGCTCAGCGTCCTGGCCGGCGTGCTGGCGATCCTGGGTTATTCCGTGAACGAGTCCGTGGTGGTGTTCGACCGGGTGCGGGAGAACTTCCGCAAGATGCGCAAGGCGGCCGTGACCGAAGTCATCGACAACGCCATCACCGCCACCATGTCCCGTACCATCATCACCCACTCCATGACCCAGCTGATGGTACTGGCGATGTTCTTCTTCGGCGGCGACGCCCTGCACAACTTTGCTTTGGCGCTGACCATCGGCATCGTGTTCGGCATCTATTCCTCGGTGCTGGTCGCCTGCCCCGTCGTCCTGGCGCTGGGCGTGAGCCGGGCCGATCTGCTGCTGCCTGAGAAGGAAGGGCTGGTCGATAACCGGCCCTGAGTCGGAGCCGTTCCGTTTCCCGGAGGCCGCCTTGCGCGGCCTCTTTGTTTTCAGAAGAGGTCGAGATAGTTTGCCGGTGCTTCGGGCCCATTCCGCTCGTCGGATTCGGGAGGCGGCTGTCCGGTGCCAGAGGGTTCCTTGAACTGGCTGGATTCGGAGATTTCGCCGGCCGGGAAAAAGTGCGCTGTTGGCGCGACGATGATGAGCGTCCGGTAACCTCTGATTTTCTTCCGAGCTTTTCCCACCAGCACAGGGCGGCCGGTATGGCGGCCGATCAGGTCGATCAAGCCGTATCCACTCTGGCCTATCAGGTGATAAAGCTCCTCGGCCCGGTGGTCCTCGATGTGGACGCAGCCGTGCGAGTCGGCGGCCCGCCCCAGTTTATACAACGCATCGCGGTCCAGCGAGGAATGCAGGGAAATCCCGCCGTTGAAGAACACCGACCAGAGCATCGGCGCATCGTAAGGGCCGGACCAATGCCGATAAGAGAAGCCCTGGGGTGTGAAATAGCCAGAAGGCGTTTCGAAGCCGGGCATGCCGGTGGAGATCAGCCAGTAATAGAGGAGCCCCTCTCCCCGCCGGTAGACCCGCAGGGTCTGGCCTCTGCCCCAGAACGCGTCGTCGGCTTTATTGACGATGACGATCAGCCGGTAGCTGCTGAAGGATGGGTCGCGTAGGGGATCGGGCAGCGACTCCGCCTCGCGCCTGTCCGGGTCGTGGTAGGGTGTGAATGCCTCGCGCACGCCGAATCTATACTGGAAATTCGCTCCTTCGTCCTGTTCATAGCGGGGTTTGGGTACGCTACGGCCATAGCCTTCCCAGGCCTCGGACCGGGCTTCCGGCGGTGTGGCCAATCCCGCCCAAGCCAGCAGGACTAGGGCCTCCGCACGGAGGATGCCTGGCACGAAGAGCCTCATTCTCATGATTTGCTCCCTGGCAAGGGGGAACTTCCTGGAGGCTATGTTAACCCATGCGGCGGCTCGTTGCTGAAGGCATCCGGCGGTCAGTCTTCGTAGGCCGGCACAGTGGCCTGCTCGAGTCGCGCCAGCCACTCCATCGCGTATAAGCGGTCCTCGCCGCACATTTCGGCGGAAGGCCGGAGCCCGGAGCAGCAGGCCGGACGCTCCGGTGCACCGAATAGGGCGCATCTCATGTCATCGTGGAGCTGGATGCAGGGAGTCCCGGCGGGTTTGCCGTGGGGCATACCCGGTATCGGGCTGGAGATCGAGATAGCGATGCAGCAGGCGCCGCAGCCTGGCCGGCAGTTCACGGCGGCGGATTCGCCTCGAACCGGGGCAGCCGCTCCAGCAGTTTCCGCAGTCTGCCATCGAAGGGATCGGCGTAGGGCACGGGATCGAAGCGGCCCCAGACGACGCCAGGCCAGGCTCGGTCGTCCCGGTATCGCACGACGTGATGAAGGTGTAGCTGCGCTACGAGGTTGCCGATTGCGGCGACGTTGAGCTTGTCCGGCCGGTAGATGTCGGCCAGCAGGGTGGATAGTGCGGCCGATTCCTCCCAGAGTTGGGCGCGGTCCGGTGCGGGGAGTTGGTAAACCTCCCGGATCCCGCTGCGCTCCGGCACCAGGATGAACCAGGGATAGCTGCTGTCATTCATCAGCAGCAGCCGACAGAGTGGGAAGCGGCCGAGGGGAAAGCAGTCCTGGACAAGGCGTTGGTGCAGGATGAAATCCGGCGCGAATTCAGGCTTCATCGGCTCGCCCCGGGCTCTTTCGGTGTCACGAACATTGCATCGCCGTAGCTGAAAAAACGGTACGCTTGTGCGACCGCATGGCGGTAGGCGGCGAGTGTTTCGCGATGGCCGGCGAAGGCGCAGACCAGGACGAGCAGGGTCGATTCCGGGAGGTGGAAGTTGGTGATGAGCGCGTCGACACAGTTGAATCGGAAACCCGGTTTGATGAAAAGGCGGGTTTCGCCGGCAAAAGACTGAAGTCTGCCACCGCTGGCTGCCGTTTCCAGACTACGCATCGAAGTGGTACCGACTGCGATCACCCGTCCGCCCCTGCTACGAGTGCGCTCGACGGCTTCGATCACATCGGGTCCCACTTCGCAATACTCGGCGTGCATGCGGTGATCCTCGAGGTTTTCGGTGCGCACGGGCTGGAAGGTGCCGGCACCGACATGGAGGGTCACCCGAGCCATGTCTACCCCCACCCCGCGAAGCCTTTCCAGCAGAACCGTATCGAAATGCAGACCAGCCGTTGGGGCGGCTACTGCCCCCGGCCTGGTCGCATACACCGTCTGGTAGCGTTCCAGGTCGACGGAGGTGTCGGGGCGGGTGATATAGGGGGGGAGCGGCATGTGACCTATTCGTTCGAGCACGGTCTGTAGCGGTTCTTCGCCCGCCAGCTCGAGAAGGAACAGATCGCCTTCGCGCCCGACAACCCCGACTCGGTGGCCCGCCTCCAGGACGAGCCGGGTGCCGGGCTTGGGCGCTTTGCTTGCCCGCACATGGGCGAGCAGGAGCCGTTCGCCGAGGAGCCGTTCCAGCAAGATCTCCACGGCGCCGCCGGTTTCCTTACGCCCGAAAAAGCGTGCGGGAAGAACGCGGGTGTCATTGAATACGAGAAGGTCGCCCGGGCGCAGGAGCGTCTCGATATCGCGGAAGATCTTGTCTTTCAGTGCGCCGGTCGCACCCTCGAGACAAAGCAGACGGCTGGCAGAGCGATCCGGTAGCGGCGATTGGGCGATCAGTGCTGTGGGCAGTTCATAATGGAACTCGCTTTTCAACATCATCCCATGTTAACAGAATTGGAAGAGGCCAAACGACGGGAGGAGATCGTTGATCGCATTCTTCCCGTCACTCCGTGCGGGAGCCCGGCATCCAGCGCCCCAAGGATGGCGAGGTTTTCAAGTTCTTGTGGCCAACAGAGGTCCGCGTCAGCGTTCGACCAGATAGCCGGAGATTGTGGCGTCGACGGAGACCGTGCCGCTGTCGTCGAGTCCGCGGCTCACCGAAATTCGGAGAGGGATTTCGTCGGCGTCTGCATACGCGCGCATCGGCTGGCTGGCCGCGTAAACGTCGACGCCGGCTCCGGCGTATTGCTGAGACAAGACCAGGTAGTGCCAGGCCGTTTCGTTATGCTGGAGTGTCGTTCGCAAGGATGCGAAATATTTCTGGCCGGAGGGGCCTTGCACCAGGACCGACACGTGCTCGATGACCAGACGTTGCCTGCCGGCGATCGGAATTTCC
Organism: Methylococcus capsulatus; assembly: GCF_036864975.1. NCBI lineage: Bacteria > Pseudomonadati > Pseudomonadota > Gammaproteobacteria > Methylococcales > Methylococcaceae > Methylococcus > Methylococcus capsulatus. The sequence continues at coordinate 1,649,410 of NZ_CP104311.1, forward strand.
GCATAGCCCTCTTTTTCTTCATTGTCGATCGTGAACCGGATCGTCCTTTGAAAAGGGGGGTGTTCCTCCCGCCGCCCCATCGCCGCCATTGGGAGAAAAAGCCGATCGGAGACGGATGGGGGCGCCGTGGCTGGCGCGGAGGGTGGCGGCGTGGGTTCTGCCCCAGCCGCGGGACCGATCGACAGCAAGGCCGCTGCGCCGTAGAGGAGGGGCTTTGAGAAACGGTTGAGCATCATGACCAGGCTCGCTTTGGTGGAATGGACTGGTTTTCCGGACGAAGCTTCAAAGCCGCCAAGACTGCGATGAATAAGCAAGTGCTTCATCCCAGCTAGCGGTGGAACAGCTTGTAAGGCTTCGAACGGGACCATGACGATGCGTATACAGAACCTCTTGAGAACTCGCAGGTCGGGGTTGGTCGCAGTTTTCAATTGTACGACGAGCAGGCGGAACACGTTGCTTTAGTCGATCGCCGCCAGCCCCAGAACGTCGCAGCGGCTCCCGCTGGACGATCATCGAAACATTCAGAAACAGCTAAACGCTCATGGCTATCGCCCGCCCGGGCCGAACAATCAACGATGAGCGGCGGCTTGTCTAGACCGGACCTTCCCCGATGCGGGCAGGCGGCATCGTTTCTATCGAAGGAAATGCGGTCTTTCTTGGGAGTGCATGATGTTCGTTATGGACTGTTGCGGTGCATTGTGTTGCGGCCCTGTTCGGAGGATCATAAGGATCGAAGGGCCGCCGGAAGCACGAAATGGTACCGGAGGTGATGAAAACTTGATGCACATCAAGGCGGGGCAGGGGTGAGATCCCGTACGATGCATTCCAAGGTTGTCACGGAAGTGACGAACTGAAGTTACAGCCGATGTTTTCCTCAAGTTTTATCCTCTGGGATGGTGTTTCCGGGCTCGTTTTCGGGCCCGGCTTTTTTGTCTCCCCTTTCTTCCTCGCCTTGTAAAGCGATGCCCCAAATCGTCGCTTCTCGTGCACAAAAGTGGCGCGGCAGCTTCAATTGTTGCCTCGTTGGTTTTGTGATCTAATACAAATATCGCTTTGTTTTTCGTGGGTCCAGGGTTCTCCTAAGGACGCGTCGCTGCGCCCGGTCGGGTCGCGGGAGGGTTTCCTCGCGTGCGAAGACGCAGTCCATTCATAACAAACACCCTGCACAGCTTCCACGGCTTTCCCCTCGGTGTCTCCACGGATCGTCGACAGGCATGCGAGGGGTTGGCACGGCCGATTTTTGTCTGGAAAGTGGGCTTCACTATGGTAATCAAACTGAAGAAAGGCTTAGACCTGCCCATAACGGGAGCGCCCGAACAGGTGATCCATGCCGACGGCGGAGCCGTGAAATCCGTGGCCCTGATCGGGCCGGATTTCGTCGGCCTCAAGCCGACGATGGAGGTCTCCGAGGGTGATCGCGTCAAACTGGGGAGTGTGATCTTCACGGACAAGCAGAATCCGGGGGTGAACTTCACGTCTCCCGGTGCTGGCGTGGTGAAGGCGATCAACCGCGGCGAGCGGCGCATGCTGCAGTCGGTGGTGATCGAGCTGGATGGCAAGGATGAGGTGACTTTCGCCTCTTATCAGGCATCCGAACTGGCTGGCCTGAGCGAGGGTCAGGTGCGGGATAATCTGCTGGCCTCGGGCCTGTGGACTTTTCTGCGGACCCGTCCGTACAGCAAGGTGCCGAATCCGAACACCCGCCCGCATTCAATCTTCGTGACGGCGATAGACACCAACCCTCTGGCCGCGCGGCCGGACGTCGTGATCCAGGGTCGGGCCGAAGATTTCAGGAACGGCCTCGCCGTCATTTCGAAACTGACCGAAGGCAAGGTTTATCTCTGCAAGGCGCCAGTCCAGGCCGTGCCGTCCATCGATGGCGGCAAGGTCGAAATCGCGGAATTCGACGGGCCGCATCCCGCCGGTCTGGCGGGGACCCACATCCATCATCTGGATCCGGTCGGTCCATCCAAATGCGTCTGGTATCTGGACTACCAGTCCGTGATCGCGATCGGCGCGCTGTTCACCACCGGCCGCATCGACGTCGAGCGCGTCGTGTCGCTGGCTGGTCCGGGTGTGGTGCGGCCGCGCCTGCTGCGTACCCGGCTCGGCGCTTGTCTGTGCGATCTGACCGCAGGTCAGACGGTGGCCGGCAAAGAGTTGCGGGTGATTTCCGGCTCCGTTCTGTATGGGCGTGAAGCGGCTGGCTGGGGCTGCTACCTCGGGCGTTATCACAACCAGGTCAGCGTGGTCGAGGAAGGCCGGACCCGTGAGCTCATGGGGTGGCTTCTGCCGAGCGCATCGAAGTATTCCTTTCTCAACGTGACCTTAGCTAGCCTGCCGAAAGAGCGGGGCCGCAAATTCCCGTTCACGACTTCCACGCACGGCAGCCCGCGCGCGATCGTTCCGGTCGGCGTGTACGAGGACGTGATGCCGCTGGACATTCTGCCGACCCAGTTGGTGCGTTCGCTGCTGGTGGGCGACACCGACATGGCCCAGGCACTCGGCTGCCTGGAACTGGACGAAGAAGACCTGGCGCTGTGCACCTTCGTCGATCCGGGCAAGCACGATTTCGGTCCGGTTCTGCGCTCGAACCTCACCCAGATTGAGAAGGAAGGCTAAGTCTCATGTCAGTAAGGCAATTTCTCGACAAGATTCATCCGCTCTTCGCCAAGGGCGGGCGCTTTGAAAAACTGTATCCCGTCTACGAGATGGTGGATACCTTTCTGTACACCCCGCCCGACGTCACCCGCGGTGCGACCCACGTGCGCGACTCGGTCGACCTCAAGCGGGTGATGACCTACGTCTGGATCGCGGTGCTGCCGTGTATGCTGATGGCGTTGTTCAACACCGGCTACCAGGCCAATCTGGCGATGACGTCCCTCGGGCTGGAATCGGCTCCGGGCTGGCGTGGCGCGATCATCAACCTGTTCGGCCACAATCCGTGGAATCCGCTCTCGGACCTGGTTCACGGCGCACTGTATTTCATTCCGATCTACGTCGTGACCATCGTTGCCGGCGGTCTGTGGGAAGTGCTTTTCGCGGTGGTGCGCAAACATGACGTCAACGAAGGTTTCTTTGTGTCGTCGATCCTGTTCGCTTTGACCATGCCGCCGAACACCCCGCTGTGGCAGGTGGCCATCGGCATTTCCTTCGGTGTGGTCATGGGCAAGGAAGTGTTCGGCGGCACTGGCAAGAACTTCCTCAACCCGGCGCTGACCGGCCGCGCATTTTTGTACTTCGCGTATCCGGCTTCGATGTCGGGCGACATGGTGTGGACCGCGGTGGACGGCTTCAGCGGCGCCACGGCGCTGGGGTTGGGTGCGCTGGGCGGAGTCGATGCGATCCGCGAGGCGGGCATCGGCTGGTTCCAGACCTTTTTCGGCTTCGAGCGCGGCTCCATGGGTGAGACGTCGACACTGGCCTGCCTCATTGGCGCGGCCTTCCTGATGTATACCCGTATCGCATCCTGGCGGATCATCGCGGGTGTGATGGTGGGTATGATCGCGACTTCCACGCTGTTCAACGTCATCGGCAGCGATTCCAATGTCATGTTCGCGATGCCCTGGTATTGGCATTTGACGCTGGGCGGCTTCGCCTTCGGCATGAGCTTCATGGCGACCGATCCGGTGAGTGCGGCGCATACCAACACCGGCCGCTGGATTTTCGGTGCACTGATCGGCTTCATGACGGTGCTGATCCGCGTCATCAATCCCGCCTTTCCCGAAGGCATCATGCTGGCCATCCTTTTCTCCAACATTTTCGCTCCGCTCATCGATTACGCGGTCATCAAGGCGAACATCGCAAGAAGGATTAAACGTCATGCCTAACGCAGCAAATTCGACGAATGTGCAGGGTGGTGACAAGTTCGCCGCACTGAAGGAAAAGGCCAGGGCCTATGCCGAGCACGTGCTGGCACTGCCCAATGACAGCTTCGAGAAAACCGTGGCCGTTGCGGTGGGGCTGTGCCTGGTCGGGGCTATCCTGGTGTCCGGTTCCGCTGTGGCACTCAAACCGCTGCAGGAGTCTAACAAGTCGAGGGACGAGAAAGTCAATATCCTCGAGGTGGCTGGACTGCTGGACGAGGGTACCGACATCGACGAGGCGTTCAAGAACATCGAACCCAAGATCGTCGAGCTTTCATCCGGCGACTACAGCGAGGCGGTGGACCCCAAGACCTACGATCAGCGCAAAGCGGCCAAGGATCCTGCCTTGAGCGAGGCGATTCCGCCGGAAGATGACATCGCTGGCATCAAACGCAAACCCAAGTATGCCAAGGTGTATCTGGTGAAGGAGAACGGCCAGCTCAAGTCCGTGATCCTGCCGGTGAGCGGTTACGGCCTGTGGTCCACCATGTACGGTTTCATGGCGCTGGAGGCAGACGGGGAAACCGTTATCGGCCTCAATCTCTACGACCAGGCGGAAACGCCCGGACTCGGTGGCGAAGTGGTGAATCCGAAGTGGAAGGCTTTGTGGAAGGGTAAAAAGGTCTACAACTACTCCAAGACCACGGTGCACGAAAGCAACCTGTCCGAGAAGGGACAGACCATCGAAATCGGTGAAGTGGCTTTGGGTCTGGTCAAAGGTGGGGTGGACCCCAGCAAGCCGGGCGCGGAATTCCAGGTGGATGCGCTGGCCGGCGCGACCCTGACCAGCCGCGGCGTCAGCAACCTGATCCGCTATTGGATGGGCAAGGACGGCTTCGGACCGTATTTGGCGAAAGTTAGAGCTGGCAGAGGTTAATTCCCATGAACGAAGAATCGAAGAAAGTTCTCATCGAACCGCTGGTCGACAACAACCCCATCACTCTCCAGGTGCTGGGTATCTGTTCCGCACTGGCCGTCACTTCGCAGTTGTCGACGGCGTTGATCATGAGTCTGGCGCTGACCTCGGTCACCGCCTGCTCCAGCGCGGGCATCGCTTTGATCCGCAACCACATTCCAAGCAGCGTGCGCATCATCGCCCAGATGGTGATCATCGCCTCGCTGGTGATCGTCGTCGACCAGCTGCTCAAGGCTTTCGCCTATGAGATCAGCAAGCAGTTGTCGGTGTTCGTCGGCCTCATCATCACCAATTGCATCGTGATGGGGCGTGCCGAGGCCTACGCCATGAAGAATCCCCCCTGGGAAAGCTTCCTGGATGGTATCGGCAACGGTTTGGGTTACAGTCTGATCCTCGTCACCGTCGCCACCATCCGTGAACTGCTGGGTTCCGGCAAACTATTGGGGATCGATGTGCTGCCCCTGGTCAAGGATGGCGGCTGGTATGTGCCGAACGGCCTGCTGCTGCTGCCGCCCAGCGCGTTCTTCCTGATCGGTCTCCTGATCTGGGCGATCCGCTCCTGGAAAACCCAGCAGGTGGAAAAGGCCGATTTCGTGATCGCCACCGCGCACGGGGAGGCACACTGATGGAAGCCTACATCAATCTGTTCATCAAGTCGGTCTTCATCGAGAACATGGCCCTGTCGTTTTTCCTGGGCATGTGCACCTTCATCGCGGTGTCCAAGAAGATCGAAACGGCGGTGGGTTTAGGGATAGCCGTCGTGATCGTGCAGACCCTCACGGTCCCCGCCAACAACCTGATTTACACTTATCTGCTCAAGGAGGGCGCTCTGTCCTGGGCCGGTCTGCGCGACGTCGATCTCAGCTTCATCGCCTTGATGGCCTGTATCGGCGTGATCGCCGCCATGGTGCAGATTCTGGAGATGGTGCTCGACAAGTTCTTCCCGGCCCTCTACAACGCCTTAGGGATTTTCCTACCACTCATCACGGTGAACTGTGCCATCCTGGCCGGATCGCTGTTCATGATCGAACGCGATTACAACTTCTCGGAGAGTGTGGTCTATGGCGTGGGCAGTGGTTTCGGCTGGGCGCTCGCCATCACCGCGATGGCCGGTGTGCGCGAAAAGCTCAAGTACAGTGACGTTCCGGCGGGCCTGCGTGGCCTTGGCATCACCTTCATCTCCGCGGGTCTGATGGCGCTGGGTTTCATGGCATTCTCCGGCATACAGTTATAAGGATGTAGGTGATCCCATGTTGGAAATTATCTTAGGCGTATTTTTCTTCACGGCCATCGTGGTCGCCCTGGTCTTCGTGATTCTGGGCGCCAAGTCGAAGCTGGTGGCCGAGGGCAATGTGGAGGTGCTGATCAACGGCGAAAGGACCATCCACGTGCCGATCGGCTCCAAGCTGCTGACCGCCTTGGCCGACAACAATCTGTTTGTCTCTTCGGCCTGCGGCGGCGGCGGCACCTGCGCCCAGTGCCGGGTGCAGGTGCTGGAAGGCGGCGGCGAGATCCTGCCGACCGAACTCTCGCACATCACCAAGCGCGAGGCGGCCCAAGGTGACCGCCTGTCCTGCCAGGTGACGGTCAAGCAGAACATGAAGATTCATGTCCCGGAGGAGGTATTCGGCGTCAAGAAGTGGGAGTGCACCGTTCGCTCCAACCGCAACGTCGCTACCTTCATCAAGGAACTCGTATTGGATTTGCCCGCGGGTGAGAATGTCGATTTCCGGGCTGGCGGTTACATTCAGATCGAGTGTCCGCCTTACGATTGCAAGTTCTCCGATTTCGACATCGAGCCGGAGTATCGGGAAGATTGGGATAAATATAATCTCTGGAAGATCGAGTCGCACGTCAAGGCGCCGGCGATCCGCGCCTACTCGATGGCGAACTATCCGGAAGAGAAGGGCATCATCATGCTCAACGTCCGCATCGCCACACCGCCCTGGGGCAAAGAGGACACGGTGCCGCCGGGCGTCATGTCGTCCTACATCTTCAATCTGAAACCGGGAGACAAGGTCACCATTTCCGGTCCATTCGGCGAGTTCTTCGCGCGCGATACCGACAAAGAGATGGTGTTCATCGGCGGTGGCGCCGGCATGGCGCCAATGCGTTCGCACATCTTCGACCAGTTGCTCCGCTTGAAGAGCAAGCGCAAAATGACTTTCTGGTACGGCGCCCGCAGTTTGCGCGAAGCCTTCTACGTGGAGGAGTTCGACAAGCTGCAGGCTGAGAATCCCAACTTCAAGTGGTTCCTCGGCCTGTCCGATCCAAAGCCGGAAGACAACTGGACCGGCTACACGGGTTTCATCCACAACATCCTGTACGAACAGTACCTCAAGAACCACCCGGCGCCGGAGGATTGCGAGTACTACATGTGCGGACCGCCGATGATGAACTCCGCGGTCATCCAGATGCTTCTGGACATAGGGGTCGACCGCGAAAACATCATGCTCGACGACTTCGGCGGCTGATTCGGCGCCGGAGCCAGGGGGACGGGGAGCTACGCGCTCCTCGTTCTTTTTGGGGCCAAGCTGGACGGCGATGAACGGTTTTTTTGGAGAAAACGGTTATGACTTTGTTTCTGATCACTTTTGCCATCATCGGCTTCGTGATCCTGATGATGTCCGTCGGGGTTATTTTCGGACGGCCGGCGATCAAGGGTACCTGTGGAGGACTCAACGGGGGCGATTGCATCTGCACTCAGAAATGCGAGAAGCGTCTTAAGCTGGAGGCCGAAGGCAAGGTCTGAAAGGTCCGGGTCGGATGGTCGGTGCGCCGTCGTTTTACTGGTACGATCTGGAAACGTTCGGGACCGACCCGGCTCGGGACCGCATCGCCCAATTCGCCGGTCTGCGGACCGATTTGGAATTCAATCCGGTCGGACCGCCCGATGTTTTGTACTGCCGGCCGTCGGACGACATGGTCCCGCAACCCGAGGCCTGTCTCGTCACAGGCATCACGCCGCAGCGCGCCGCCGAACTCGGCGTACCGGAGAATGCGTTCATCGCTGCCATCCATCGCATTTTCATGCAGCCGGGCACCTGTGTGCTCGGCTACAACACCCTGCGTTTCGACGATGAAATGCTGCGGCATGCTTTCTACCGCAACCTGTACGATCCTTACGCACGGGAATGGAAAGGGGGTAATTCGCGCTGGGACATCATCGATCTGGCTCGGTTGACACAAGCCTTGCGGCCGGACGGCATCGAATGGCCGCGTGATTCCCAAGGCTTTCCCGTCTTCAAGCTGGAACGCCTCACGGCGGCCAACGGGCTCCAACACGAATCCGCGCATGACGCCTTGTCAGACGTGCGGGCGACCGTTGCTTTCGCTCGATTGATCGCCGAACGCCAGCCGCGTCTGTTCCAGTTTGCGCTCGAGAATCGGGCCAAGGGCGCCGTCGAACGGCTGCTGGCGTTGGGAACCTGGCAGCCCGTGCTGCACGTATCCGAGAAATTTCCTGCCTCCCGTCAATGCATCGCCTGCGTGCTGCCGCTGTGCCGGCATCCCCGCATCATAACGCGGATCATCGTGTTCGATCTTGCCTTAGATCCCGTGCAGTTGGCCGATCTGTCGGTGGACGAGATCCGGTGTCGGCTTTTCACCCCTTCGGCTGAACTGCCAGCAGGTAAGGCGCGGATTCCCTTGAAGTGCGTGCATACCAATCGTTGTCCGGTGGTCGTCCCGATGTCGGCCTTGCGACCGGCGGATGGGGAGCGGCTCGGTATCAACGCCGCCATTTGCCGGGAACGGGCCCGGTGGTTGCAGGATCATGCGGAAGATGTCGTCCCCAAGGTTTCAGCGGTATTTGAAGCCGAGGCATCGTTCGAACCTGAACTCGATCCGGAATTGATGCTCTACCGGGGCGGCTTCACGCCAGATGCCGACCGACGGGCTCTCGATCAGGTGCATCGTCTGACTCCCGACCAGTTGGCCCGTTACCGCCCGCAATTCGTTGACGGGCGTTTCAGCGAGCTTTTGTTCCGCTTCCGGGCGCGGAATTTTCCGGATACGCTGAATGCCCAGGAACGCGAGTGCTGGGCCGCATTCCGCCGCTCTCGCCTGGACGGGGAAGGCGGCGGGTTGAGTCTGGCGGAGTTCTTTTCCCGCATCGACCAGCTCCGGGGCCAGGAATCCGATGCCGGCAAACGGGCAATCCTGGACGCGCTGGAAGCTTATGGCAGGAACTTATCCCGTTAACCGCAATGCGCTTTGCCCTTATACTTATTGGCTACCTTTCCATCTATCCCTGTTCGGAGGAGTAATGAAAAAGATCCTGCTTGTCGCTACCGGTTTGATGGTGGCCTGGACCGGTTCAACGTTCGCGCACGGTCCTACCCGCCAGAAAGTCACCGAGACGATCGAAATCAATGCTGCTCCGGCGGTGGTTTGGGGCATCATCAAGGATTTCGATAAAGGCGAGTGGATGCCGCAGGTGGCCAGCACCACCGGTACGGGCGGCAACGAAAAGGGCGCGACGCGCGAGTTGAAACTGAAATCGGGCGGCGTCATCAAGGAAGAGCTCAAGAGCTACGACGCCGAAAAAATGAGCTATTCGTACAAGATCACCGAAGTCGACCCGAAAGATTTGCCGGTCGCCAATTATTCCTCCACCATCAGCGTGACGCCTGCCGGTGCCGGGTCGGTCGTGGAATGGCACGGCGCATTCTATCGCTCTTTCATGAACAACAACCCGCCGCCGGAAGAGAACGACGAGGCGGCGCTGAAGGCCGTTACGTCGGTTTATAAAGAAGGACTGGCCAATCTGAAGGCACTGGCCGAGAAAAAATGATCGCCTGATGGCCGCAAAGCGATTTATCTTCTTGATCGCCGGGGCGACATTGGCCGCCGCCTTTTCCGCATCCGCGGCTTGGGCGGCGCCCTTCGCTTACATCACCAATCAGAAAGATGACAGCGTCAGCGTCATCGATACGGCCGATGGCGAAGTCCGAGCCACTCTGAAGGTGGGCAAGGAACCGGCCGGTGTCGCCGTCAGCCGGGATGGCGGCCGCGTCGTGGTGACCAACGCCGGCGGCGGCAGTATCACGCTGATCGATGGCCGGAACCTGCAGGTGGCGGGCGAGATCGCCACCGCCGAAGGCCAGGTCGGGGTGGCGATCGATGCCGCCGGGCGGTTCGCCTATGTGGCGGACTGGTACGGCGGGGCAGTCTCGGTGGTCGATCTGGAGAACCGGGCCATCGTCCGCCGATTGCCGACGGGGAGCGTACCGGCCGGACTGGTGTTGGCGCCCGGCGGGTCGCGCCTGTACGTCGCCAATCGCGACGACGACGCCATTGCCGAGATGAATCCGGAGAGCGGGGAAACCTTGCGTACGGTCAAGGTGGGGAAGCATCCTTTCGGCATCGCCCTCGACCCCGCAGGTGAGCTTTTGTTTTCGGCCAATGTCGAGAGTGACGACGTTTCCATCGTCGAGGTACGGACGCTTTCGGTGATTGCGACAGTGAAAGTCGGGGAGCGGCCCTATGCGGTGGCCTATGTGGCGCCGTATCAGCGGCTGTTCGTCACCAACCAGTACGACAACACCGTCTCGGTCGTCGACGTTGCGCGCCGGAGGGTCGTGGACACCATCGCGGTAGGAGAGTACCCGGAAGGCATCGCTCTGCACCCCGACGGCATCCATCTCTATGTGGCCAATTGGTTCGACAACACCGTGTCGGTTATCAACGGCCTGTCGTTGAAGGTTGAACGGACGATCGCCACCGGCAACGGCAGCCGGGCCTTCGGCGAATTCATCGGCGGCGTCTGAAACACTCAAGGGGGCAGTTCCGGCGCCGTGCCATCGGGGCCGCAGGTCACGGTGAACCGCGCCTCGTCTACACCCAGCGGCCGTCGGCTCCGAAGCTGTTTTTCCAGGATGCCGAGGTCGGCGTCCGAAGGATCGGCCCCCGCTTGTTGCCGGGCCAGGACGCGCTGGCGCAGTATCGGCTCGGGGGCATCTATGGCGACGATGACGAATCCGGCGCCGGTGCGGTCGGCGAGTTCTCTGGCGTCGTCCCGATATCTTCGCTCGAGAAACGTGGCATCGAGTATGACGGACAGCCCGGCGCGCAACGCAGGCGTTGCGAGTTCCAGCAGTTCGTCGTAGGTGGCGCGGGTGAATTCAGGAAGGTACATCCGGGCCGGATCGGCCTGGAGGCGTAACGCCAGCCGTTTGCGTTCGACGTCCGAACGGATCACGATGGCCCGTTCACGTTCCGCGAGCTGCATTGCCAGATGGCTTTTGCCGCTGCCGGAAACGCCGTGCATGATGATGAGCCGGGGCCGCCGGTCCGGTGAAACCGACAGAGCATAGTCGACGTAGTGGCGGAAGCGGGTCAGATGTTCCACCCTGGCGGCATCCGTGGAAGCGCTCGACCAGCTCAGCACCGCGATCTTGGCGCGGACCATGGCCCGATAACGCAGATAGTAGTGCCAGAGTGCCATGCCGCCGTAATCGCCGGTGATGGCTAGGTACCCGTTCACCAGCCTGGCCGCGAGCCGGCAAAAGTCGCGCGCTTCGAGGTCCATGGCGAGGAATGCGAGCTCGCTGATGACGTCTATCCAGCGCAGTGCCGGGCTGAATTCGATGGCGTCGAAGGGAACCGGTTTACCGCCGATCAATGCGATGTTGGCGAGATGGAGATCGCCATGGCATTCTCTGACGAAGCCTTCACGTTTCCGAGCCTGGAACACGCCTTCCAGCGCTTCGTGGTCTGTTTCTGCGGACGCCTTCAATGCAGCGATTCCGCTGTGCATCTCGCCCGGCGGCAACACGGCCTCGATATGGGCGAAATTATCCAGGGTTGCACTGCGGATGAGGGGCGGGCTGCCATAGTCTTCGGTCCCGCCCGACCGCGGAATCGAACGGTGGAATTCGGCGATCAGGCGAGCCAGCGCATCGACGTGGTTTGACGTCAGTGTGTTTGCCGCCGCCATGTCCGTGAACAGGGAGCCTTCGGCAAACTGGCGCATTTTCACTGCGTATTCGAACGGCTGGCCTTCGCCGTCGATCCGTGGCGTTTGCGGTGAACCGGTGATCGGGCAGACGGCGAGATATAGCTCGGGTGCGAGCCTGCGGTTCAGTCTGATTTCCTCTTCGCAGCATTGCCGCCGTCGATCGAGCGTCGAAAAGTCGAGGAATCCGAAATCAACGGGCTTCTTGATCTTGTAAGCGTAAGTTCCCGTGAGGAATACCCAGGAAATATGGGTTTCGATCAGGCGGATGTTCGAAACCGGGTGGGGATAGGCATCGGCGCTCGTCAGTCCGGCCGGAAATGCACCCTGGTTGTCAACTGTATTCACGGCTGGTGAGCGCGAGTTGGCCGTCCTTCATGCGCAGGATCGCCTTTTCGTCCAGGAAAGCCTGTAGGTCGTTTCCCGCCAGGGCGCGTCGCCACCCCTGCAGGACTCTGGCGCTGTCGGGCGACTCCAGCGCCTCCTCGAGGTCTTTGCGGCTGGCGACGACGGCGGGGTTGATCGTGTGTTCGATGCAGCGCAGACGGACCAGGGCCGACATCGCGTCGATGACGGCCTCGGTGTGGGCACTGCGGCGCTGAACGCGGCGGGGCTGTGGCGGCACAGTCTGGCTGTCACCGACGACGTGTACGAGGGCGATCATCGCTTCGCCGTATCGCTGTATCACGCGCGAGTCGATTCCTCTCAGCGCCTGCAGAGCATCCCGGTTGCGGGGCCTTTTCATAGCGATCTCCAGCAGCGCCTCGTCGCGAAGGATCCAGTTGCGTGGCAGGTCATTTTGCTGGGCGGTATTTTCCCGCCAGGCGGCGAGGCGGACTGCCAATGCGAACTGATCGGGTTTTAGGCGGTCCAGCCCGCCGATGCGCTCCCAGGCATCTTCCGGTCGGTTAACATAGAGGTCGGGATTCTCCAGTGCGGCGAAATCGTCCGCCAACCAAGAGCAGCGTTCCAGCCGTTCCAGTTGCTCCCGCATCTTCGGATACAGGGCCGCCAGATGGATCACGTCGTTGGCCGCATACTCCTTCTGTGCGGCCGAGAGAGGGCGCTGGGTCCAGTCGGTACGGGTGTGCTCCTTGTCGACGGTCACACCCAGCATGGCTGATACGAGGCTGGCATAGCCGATTTGCTCGGGATGGCCGACCAGGGGAGCGGCCAGTTGGGTGTCGAATATCGGCGCCGGGACGGCACGGAATCGGTGGAAGAAAATCTCCAGGTCCTGTCTCGCGGCGTGGAACACTTTGGTGATCGCTCGATTGAACAGCAGACCCTCGACTTCGCTCAGATCCTCGATCGCGAGGGGATCGATGCAAGCGGCCTGGGTGCCATTGGCAATTTGCAACAGGCAGAACTTCGGATAGTAGGTCTTGTCCCGCACGAATTCGGTATCGACCGCGATCCAGGGTGAACTGCCGAGGGACCGGCAGAATGCCGCCAGCTCGTCGGCCGAGTCGATGTAAGTGATGGGGAAGGGCATGGTTGCAAGCATGTGAGAACAATGTACGGAGATTGTAACTCTCCTCCCCTTCAGGGTGAGCCGGAGCCTGCCTTTCTTTCGGAATCGTCCCGATGTTTGTTGACATGGTGAGGGACTTTCATGATAATGCGCTTTCCACAGCGCGCCTGTAGCTCAGTTGGATAGAGTACCTGGCTACGAACTAGGTGGTCGGGAGTTCGAATCTCTCCAGGCGCGCCATTTTGAAAAACGGTGGATTTTCGTGTTGATCATTCCCCTGTAGCTCAGTCGGTAGAGCAGCTGGCTGTTAACCAGCGGGTCGGCGGTTCGAGCCCGTCCGGGGGAGCCAAATTTCAAAAAAGGCTTGCAGCGATGTGAGCCTTTTTATTTTTTGTTCGGGCGCGGGTGTGCTTGACATGGCGGCTGCCAGTAATTACTCTGAGCGGCTTTAGTCTTTCCCCTATTGTATACGCGGTTCTGCGTGTGATGCGGGTTGGAATAGTTTTAGGAGTTCGGTAATGACCACAATCAACCAACTGGTTAGAAAGCCGCGAGTAAGCAAAAAGGAAAAAAGCAATGTCCCTGCGCTCGAAGGCTGTCCTCAGCGTCGCGGGGTATGTACCCGTGTTTACACCACGACCCCCAAGAAGCCGAACTCGGCACTGCGTAAAGTGGCGCGTGTTCGTTTGACGAACGGAGCGGAGGTGACCTCCTACATCGGCGGTGAGGGGCATAACCTGCAGGAGCACTCGGTGATCCTGATCCGCGGCGGTCGTGTGAAGGATTTGCCGGGTGTCCGCTATCACGTTGTGCGCGGCAGTCTGGATACGGCGGGCGTTCAGAAGCGTCGGCAGGCCCGTTCGAAGTATGGCGCGAAACGGCCGAAGAGCTAATTTGGGAGGGTAGGTGATATGTCCAGAAGAAGAAGGAGTGAGCGGCGCGAGGTGATCGCCGATCCGCGTTTCGGAAGTGAGACGCTCGCCCGGTTCGTGAACATGCTCATGGTGAGCGGCAAGAAATCAATCGCGGAAAAGATCGTCTACGGCGCGCTCGATCACATCGAGGCGAAGACATCGCAGGATTCGCTGGAGATTCTGAATAAGGCGCTCGAAAACGTCCAGCCTGTCGTCGAGGTGAAATCGCGTCGTGTCGGGGGGGCTACCTACCAAGTGCCGATCGAGGTGCGTCCCGCCCGCCGAATGGCGCTGGGAATGCGCTGGCTGATCGATGCCGCCCGCAAGCGCGGCGAGAAAGGCATGGTGATGAAGCTGGCTGCGGAGGTTCTGGAGGCGAAGGAAAACCGTGGTTCGGCAGTGAAGAAGCGTGAAGATACTCATCGGATGGCCGAGGCTAATAAGGCTTTCTCTCATTACCGCTGGTAATTCCAGTCAACCCGCTCTTTAGATAACAGGTTATTTGGCTGTGGCACGCACGACTCCTATCGAGCGCTACCGGAATATTGGAATCATGGCGCACATCGACGCCGGAAAGACCACTACGACCGAACGCATCCTGTTTTACACGGGGGTGTCTCACAAGATCGGTGAGGTACACGACGGCGCTGCCACCATGGACTGGATGGAGCAGGAGCAGGAACGAGGCATCACCATCACGTCCGCAGCCACGACCTGTTTCTGGCGGGGCATGGACGGCTCCTTTCCCGAATACCGCATCAATATCATCGACACGCCTGGGCATGTCGATTTCACCATTGAAGTCGAGCGCTCGCTGCGGGTGCTCGACGGCGCCTGCGCCATCTTCTGCGCCGTAGGAGGCGTCGAGCCGCAATCCGAGACCGTGTGGCGGCAGGCTGATAAATACGGTGTTCCTCGGATTGCATTCGTCAACAAAATGGATCGCGCCGGCGCCGATTTCCTGCGTGTCGTCGAGCAGATCCGCAGCCGTCTGGGGGCCAATCCGGTGCCGGTCCAGTTGCCGATCGGGGCAGAGGACGAATTCAAAGGAGTCGTCGATTTGCTGCGCATGAAGGCGATCTGGTGGGATGACTCCACCCAGGGGACGCGCTTCGAGCTCGGTGACGTCCCTTCCCACATGGTTTCCGCCTGTGCTTCGTGGCGGGAGAAAATGGTCGAGGCAGCGGCGGAATCGTCCGAAGATCTCATGGAGAAGTATCTTGAGGAAGGTGAGCTGACCGTCGAGGACATCAAGCGCGGGCTGCGCGCACGGACACTGGCTAATGAGATCGTTCCTGTTTTGTGTGGGTCGGCGTTCAAGAACAAGGGCGTCCAGGCCATGCTGGACGCGGTAGTGGACTATCTGCCCTCGCCGGTCGACACGCCGCCGGTCGTCGGGATTGGCGAAGGGGGGGTCGAAAGTAGTCGCGAGTCGTGCGATAATGCACCGTTTTCGGCGCTCGCTTTCAAGATCGCGACCGATCCCTACGTCGGAGTGCTGACTTTCATCCGTGTCTATTCCGGTGTGCTGTCTTCGGGCGATACGGTCTATAACCCTGTCAAGGATCGGCGGGAGCGGATCGGTCGGCTGGTCCAGATGCACGCGAACAACCGGGAAGAAATCAAGGAGGTTCGGGCCGGCGACATTGCGGCGGCGATCGGTCTCAAAGATGTCACGACCGGCGACACGCTGTGCGATCCGAAAGCAGTCATCACCCTGGAGCGAATGGAGTTCCCGGAACCGGTGATTTCGGTGGCCGTGGAGCCGAAAACCAAGGCGGACCAGGAAAAAATGGGTATCGCGCTGAACAAGCTGGCGCAAGAGGATCCCTCGTTCCGTGTCAGGACCGATGAGGAGTCCGGGCAGACGATCATTTCCGGCATGGGTGAGCTTCATCTGGAGATCATCGTCGATCGGATGAAGCGGGAGTTCGGGGTGGATGCCAATGTCGGCGCGCCGCAGGTGGCATACCGCGAGACCATCCGGAAGTCGGTGGAGCAGGAAGGCAAGTATGTGCGGCAGACCGGCGGGCGTGGGCAATATGGCCATGTCTGGCTGAGGATCGAACCCCTGGAGCCGGGGGCTGGATACGAATTCGTGAATGGCATCGTCGGCGGTGTGGTTCCCAAGGAATATATTCCGGCGGTGGATAAGGGTATCCAGGAACAATTACAGAATGGCGTCCTAGCAGGATTTCCCGTCGTCGATGTGAGAGTGACCCTGTTCGATGGTTCCTATCACGACGTGGATTCGAGCGAGATGGCGTTCAAGATCGCCGGCTCGATGGCCTTCAAGGAAGGGGCGCGGAAGGCCTCGCCGGTGCTCCTGGAGCCGATCATGAAGGTCGAGGTCGTCACCCCGGAGGAGTACATGGGGGATGTGGTGGGCGACATCAACCGTCGCAGAGGCATCATCCAGGGCATGGATGATGCACCGGCGGGCAAGGTCATCCGCTGCGAAGTACCACTGTCCGAAATGTTCGGGTATGCCACCGATCTGCGGTCGGCGACCCAGGGCCGGGCAACCTACAGCATGCATTTTGAGAAATATGTTGAAGCGCCGACGCATGTGGCGGATGCCGTCATCAAGAAATCGGTGTCATAGTCGTTACGCGGGACAGAGCTGAGTTTTGAGAGGAAAAAGATAGTGTCCAAAGAGAAATTTACGCGCACGAAACCGCATGTGAATGTGGGAACGATAGGTCACGTGGATCATGGGAAGACGACGCTGACGGCGGCCCTGACCAAGTGCATGGCGGCGAAGTTCGGAGGGGAATTCAAAGCCTACGACCAGATTGACGCGGCGCCGGAAGAGCGTGCGCGCGGGATCACCATTGCCACCGCCCACGTGGAATACGAATCGGCCAAGCGTCACTACGCCCACGTCGACTGTCCCGGACACGCCGACTACGTCAAGAACATGATCACCGGCGCGGCCCAAATGGACGGTGCCATCCTGGTGGTGTCCGCGGCTGACGGGCCGATGCCGCAGACCCGCGAGCACATCCTGCTGGCGCGTCAGGTGGGGGTGCCGTATATCGTCGTGTTCCTGAACAAGGCCGACATGGTGGACGACCCGGAGCTGCTCGAGCTGGTTGAGATGGAAGTGCGCGAACTGCTCTCCAAGTACGACTTCCCGGGCGACGACATTCCGATCATCAAAGGGTCGGCGCTGAAGGCGCTGGAAGGCGACACCAGCGAAATCGGCGTTCCGGCGGTCGAAGCGCTGGTGCAGGCGTTGGACGACTACATTCCCGAGCCCGAGCGGGCGATCGACCGGCCGTTCCTCATGCCGATCGAAGACGTGTTCTCGATATCCGGGCGCGGCACGGTGGTGACTGGACGCGTCGAGCGCGGCATCATCAAAGTGGGCGAAGAAATCGAAATCGTCGGCATCCGGCCGACGACCAAGACCACCTGCACCGGCGTGGAAATGTTTCGGAAGCTGCTGGATCAAGGGCAGGCCGGCGACAACATCGGCGTGCTGCTGCGCGGCACCAAGCGGGAAGACGTCGAGCGCGGGCAGGTACTGGCCAAGCCCGGCAGCATCACCCCGCACACGCACTTCGAAGCGGAGATCTACGTTCTGTCCAAGGAAGAAGGCGGTCGTCACACACCGTTCTTCAACGGCTACCGGCCGCAGTTTTATTTCCGGACCACCGACGTCACCGGTGCGGTGACGCTGCCGGAAGGGGTCGAGATGGTCATGCCGGGTGACAACGTCAAGATCGAAGTGAAACTGATCGCGCCGATTGCGATGGACGAAGGCTTGCGGTTTGCCGTGCGCGAAGGCGGTCGTACCGTCGGCGCCGGCGTTGTCTCCAAGATCATCGAGTGAGCTCATGGCTAAGCAGAGAATTCGTATCCGTTTGAAGGCGTTCGATCATCGGCTCATCGACCAGTCGGCGTCGGAAATCGTCGAGACCGCAAAACGTACCGGCGCACAGGTGCTGGGTCCGATCCCGTTGCCGACGAAGAAGGAACGGTTCACGGTGCTGGTGTCTCCTCACGTGAACAAGGATGCCCGTGATCAATACGAGCTTCGCACCCACAAGCGCCTGATGGACATCATCGAGCCCACGGACAAAACCGTGGATGCGTTGATGCGCCTGGATTTGGCCGCGGGTGTCGATGTTCAGATCAAGCTGAACTGATTGAAAGGTATTAGAGCAGACGACTCGGGGAAGAGAGATGGCCATAGGTTTAGTCGGCCGCAAGTGCGGAATGACCCATATTTTTACGGATGCCGGCGCAGCCGTTCCGGTGACGGTGATCCATGTCGAGCCCAACCGGGTAGTTCAGGTTAAGACCCTGGAGTCAGACGGCTATCGCGCCATTCAGGTGACTACCGGCAGCAAGAAACGCTCGCGTCTCACGAAAGCGGCCGCAGGCCATTACTCGAAGGCCGCCGTGGAAGCGGGGCGGGGGCTGTGGGAGTTCCGCCTGGAGGATTCCGATCAGGATTACGCCGTCGGCACCGAACTCGGTGTCGATCTGTTCACCGAAGGCCAGTTCGTCGATGCCCGCTCGCGCAGCATCGGTAAGGGCTTTGCCGGTGTGGTGAAGCGGCATAACTTCCGGACGCAGGATGCGACTCATGGTAACTCGCTGTCCCACAGGGCGCCGGGCTCCATCGGTCAGAACCAGACGCCAGGCCGTGTGTTCAAGGGCAAGAGAATGGCCGGCCACATGGGAGACAAGAACGTCACGGTTCCCAATTTGCGGGTCGTGGGCGTCGATGCCGAGCGATCCCTGCTCCTCGTGAAGGGGGCGGTGCCCGGCGCCAAGGGTGCGGACGTGATCGTTCGCCCGGCTGCGAAGAAATAGGTAGTTGGTCATGAGCCTCAGTATTCCAAAAATCGAAAACGGGACCGCCGGCGACCTGGAGGTTTCCGATAAGGTATTCGGGCAGGGATTCAATGAGTCCCTGGTGCATCAGCTCGTCGTCGGTTATCTCGCGGCAGCGCGTTCGGGGACGAAAGCACAAAAGAGCCGGTCGGACGTGTCAGGCGGCGGTAAGAAACCCTGGAAGCAGAAGGGGTCCGGTCACGCGCGGGCAGGGACGACGCGTAGCCCGCTGTGGCGCACCGGTGGTGTGACGTTCGCGGCATCCAACCGGAACTACAGGCAGAAGTTGAACAAAAAGATGTACCGGGCGGCTGTCCGGTCCATATTTTCTGAGCTGCTGCGCCAGGGACGCCTCGTCGTTTCCGACACTATCGTTCCGACGTCCACCAAGACGCGAGAGCTCGCGGCGAAGCTGAAGAACTTCGGCGAAGGGTATACCGTCATTCTGGCCGAGCAGCTTGATCTGAATCTGGTTCTCTCGTCACGCAATCTGCCTAACGTCAGTGTCAATACTGCCGACACATTGAGCCCGGTCGACCTGGTGCATGCGGAGCGCGTCATCGCCACCAGCTCGGCGATTCGTAAGCTAGAGGTAAGGCTGTCATGAATCAAATCGAGTTGATGCGTACCCTGCTCGCCCCCGTGGTCTCTGAAAAATCGACCGCCGGCGCGGAAAAAGACCGCCAATTCGTGTTCCGGGTCAAGCCGGCCGCGAGCAAGCTCCAGATCAAAAACGCAGTGGAGCTTATGTTCGGTGTGAAGGTCGAATCCGTGCGTGTGCTCAACGTCAAGGGCAAATCCAAGCGTTTCGGGCGGTTCATGGGTCAGCGTTCAGACTGGAAGAAAGCTTACGTGAAGCTGAAGCCGGGCTTTGATATTGAGCTGGCGGTAAATTAATTCGATATTCGATTGCTTGAGTTAAAGACAAGACCATGGCTCTGATTAAACAAAAACCTACTTCCGCTGGCGCACGGTTTGTGACAAGGGTGCGCAGCGAGGAACTGTACAAGGGCGAACCGTATGCGAAACTGCTCGAGAAGCAGACGCGTTCCTCGGGCCGCAATAATCAGGGCCGTGTGACAACTCGGCACAAAGGAGGCGGCCATAAGCAGTTCTATCGTATCGTGGATTTCAAGCGCGATAAGTTCGACGTGCCGGCGCGCGTGGAGCGTATCGAATACGATCCGAACCGCACTGCTTACATCGCGCTCGTGCTGTATCGTGACGGAGAACGGCGCTATATCATCGCCCCCGCAGGTTTGAGCGCCGGCAATGAAATCGTCAGCGGGGAATTCGCTCCGATCAAGGTCGGCAACGCTCTGCCGCTGCGGAACATTCCCGTCGGCACCGTCGTGCATTGCGTCGAAGGCAAACCGGGAAAAGGTGCGCAATATGCACGCAGTGCCGGCACGTCGATCCAGTTGGTCGCAAAGGATGGCGAATACGCCACCCTGCGCATGCGATCCGGTGAGATGCGCAAGGTGCTGGCCGATTGCAAAGCCACGATCGGCGAGGTCTCCAATACCGAACATAATTTGGTTTCGTTGGGGAAGGCGGGGGCCTCGCGCTGGCGAGGGGTTCGCCCGACGGTCCGGGGCGTTGCCATGAATCCCGTGGACCATCCCCATGGGGGCGGTGAAGGGCGGACTTCCGGAGGCCGGCACCCCGTTTCCCCCTGGGGTATTCCCACCAAGGGCTACAAGACCCGGAACAACAAGCGAACCGATGGTCTGATCATCCGCAGACGCAAGACGCGATAACGAGTAAGAGGAATAGACCGTGCCACGTTCTATCAAGAAAGGTCCGTTTGTCGACCATCATTTGATGAAGAAGATCGACGAGGCAAACGCGACCGGCGCCAAGAAGCCTATCAAGACATGGTCGCGCCGATCCATGGTGTTGCCCGAAATGATCGGAAAGACCATTGCCGTGCACAACGGGAAGCAGCACATTCCCGTTCTGATCAGCGATAACATGGTCGGCCACAAATTGGGGGAGTTCGCGCCGACGCGGACTTACAAAGGGCATCAGGCCGACAAGAAGAGCAAGTGAGGCGTGTAGTCGATGGAAGCATTATCGAGACATAGAACGGCGCGCATTTCTCCTCAAAAGTGCCGGCTCGTCGCCGACCAGATTCGGGGACTCAACGTTGCGGCGGCATTGGATCTTTTGACGTTCAGCAACAAAAAGGCCGCAGGACTGGTGAAAAAAGTTCTGCAGGCAGCCATTGCCAACGCCGAACACAACGAAGGTGCCGATGTGGATGAGCTGCGCGTCAAGACCGTATTCGTCGACGAAGGCCCTGTTCTCAAGCGGATGAGCGCCCGGGCTAAAGGGCGTGCAAATCGGATACTCAAGCGCACCTCGCACATCACCGTGCTGGTGTCGGATAACTAGTATTAGTAAAGGCATTTCCGTCATGGGGCAGAAAGTCAATCCTACTGGAATTCGTCTGGGGTATATCAAGGACTGGTCATCGCGCTGGTTCGCGGACAGTAAGTCATATCCCGTTTTTCTCAACAACGACCTCAAGGTTCGCCAGTTTCTGAAACAGAAACTGAAGCATGCATCGGTCAGCCGGATCCAGATCAATCGGTTGGCGAACAATGCCCAGAT
The DNA here is from genome assembly GCF_036864975.1 of Methylococcus capsulatus. NCBI lineage: Bacteria > Pseudomonadati > Pseudomonadota > Gammaproteobacteria > Methylococcales > Methylococcaceae > Methylococcus > Methylococcus capsulatus. The sequence continues at coordinate 1,671,002 of NZ_CP104311.1, forward strand.
CACGATCCACACGGCGAGACCGGGAATCGTCATCGGCAAACGCGGTGAGGACATCGACGCGCTGCGGCGCGATGTGTCTCGCTTCATGGGCGTTCCCGTGCAGGTCAGCGTCGAAGAGATCCGCAAGCCCGAGCTGGATGCGCAGCTCGTGGCGGAAGGCGTGGCTCAGCAGTTGGAGAAGCGCATCATGTTCCGGCGGGCCATGAAGCGGGCGGTGCAGAACACGCTGCGTGTGGGTGCCGAAGGTATCAAGATCAGTGTCGCCGGCAGGCTCAATGGTGCCGAGATCGCGCGGACGGAATGGTATCGCGAGGGTCGTGTGCCGCTTCACACCTTCCGCGCGGATATCGATTACGGTTTCGCTGAGGCTGTGACCACATATGGGGTCATCGGCGTAAAGGTGTGGATTTTCAAAGGTGAGGTTTTCGAGCCTGTGCATGCGGAGTCGAAGACTCGCAGTGCGGTCGAAGCTTGATGAGGTCGTGCCATGTTGCAGCCAAAAAGAACCAAGTACAGAAAACAGCATAAGGGGCGCAATACCGGCTTGGCCATCGCCGGCAGCAAGGTGTCCTTCGGTGAGTATGGCCTCAAGGCTACCACTCGCGGTAGAATAACCGCCCGCCAAATCGAGGCAGCCCGTCGGACCATCTCCCGCCACGTGAAGCGCGGCGGAAAAATCTGGATTCGCGTATTTCCGGACAAGCCCATCAGCAAGAAGCCGCTGGAGGTTCGCATGGGTAGCGGCAAGGGCAGCGTGGAGTACTGGGTTGCGGAAGTCAAGCCCGGCACCATGCTGTACGAACTCGAAGGCGTCAGTGAAGATCTGGCCCGCGAGGCGTTCCGGTTGGCAGCGGCGAAGCTGCCGGTGCAGACCACTTTTTCCCTGCGCACGGTGATGTGATGAAGGCCAGCGAATTGAGAGCGAAACAAGTCGAAGAACTCAAGTCGACGTTGATGGATCTGCATCGGGAGGCGTTCAGCTTGAGGATGCAGCAGGCGACCGGCCAGTTGAGCAAGTCCCATCAGATCAGGGCAGTGAGGCGCGATATCGCGCGAGTGAATATGGTTCTGGCAGAAAAAGGCGGAAAGGTATGACGGCGAGCGAAGGTCGCGTGCGGAGCGTCACCGGGCGCGTGGTGTCGAACAAGATGGATCGGACCATCGTGGTCGCCATTGAGCGGCAGGTGTCCCATCCCTTGTATGGCAAGTATATCCGGCGCACCACGAAGGTGCTGGCGCACGATGAAAACAACGAGTGCGGTATCGGTGATCTGGTGACTCTCTATGCATCCCGGCCGATCTCGAAGAAAAAAGCCTGGACTCTCGGCGCAGTCGTCGAGCGGGCGGTATGAAGCTGTCCACCAGGGCCTTGAGCGAATATTTGGAGATTTGAACGATGATACAGATGCAGACCTGTCTGGATGTCGCGGACAACAGCGGCGCGCGGCAAGTCATGTGTATTAAGGTCCTTGGTGGGTCCAAGCGGCGGTACGCGAATGTCGGCGACGTCATCAAGGTTAGTGTAAAAGACGCGATTCCCCGAGGGCGCGTCAAGAAGGGTGAAGTCTATAACGCTGTGGTTGTTCGCACTCGCAAGGGCGTGCGGCGTGCCGACGGTTCTCTAATCCGCTTCGATAACAATGCCGCAGTGATTCTGAACAACCAGCATCAGCCCATCGGCACCCGAATTTTCGGGCCAGTCACGCGTGAGCTTCGCTCTGAGAAGTTCATGAAGATTATCTCCCTGGCGCCGGAAGTGCTTTGACGTAAGAAGGTGTTGCCCCATGCGTAGGATCAAGAAAGGCGATCAGGTTATCGTCATCGCCGGAAAAGATAAAGGAAAGAAAGGCTTGGTGCTGTCGGTGCTGAGCGAGGACAAGTTGGTGGTCGAGGGTGTCAATCTCGTCCGGAAACATCAGCGCCCGAACCCCATGAGAGGAGTGACCGGCGGCATCGTCGAAAAGGCCATGCCGATCCACAGTTCCAACGTGGCGCTGTTCAACGCCGCCACCAACAAGGGAGACCGCGTGGGTTTCCGGTTGCTGGCCGACGGCAGGAAGGTCCGTTTCTACCGGTCCACCAACGAACTGATTGACGCTTGAGAAGCGGATGTGTCATGCCTAGGTTAGAAGACCATTACAAAGAGAAAGTCGTACCGGAATTGATGGCGCGATTTGGATACAAATCCATCATGGAGGTTCCGCGCCTGGTGAAGATCACCCTCAACATGGGGGTGGGCGAGGCGGTCGCGGACAAGAAGATCCTGCAGAATGCGGTCGAGAACATGCAGGCGATCGGAGGTCAGAAGCCCATCGTCACGCATGCCCGGAAGTCGATTGCGGGTTTCAAGATCCGGGAGGGCATGCCCGTGGGCTGCAAAGTCACTCTGCGGCGCGCGCGGATGTATGAATTTCTGGACCGCCTCATCAGTGTTGCGATTCCTCGCATACGCGATTTCCGGGGGCTGAACCCGAAGGCCTTCGACGGTCGGGGCAACTACTCCATGGGTGTGCGGGAGCAGATCATTTTCCCGGAAATCGATTATGACAAGATCGACGCCATCCGGGGTATGGATATCACCATCACATCGACAGCGAAATCGGACGCCGAAGCCAAGGCATTGCTCGAGGCGTTCAAGTTTCCTTTCCGGACGTAACAAGGGGCAGTCGTGGCAAAAAAATCAATGATCGCGCGCGAAGTGAAGCGCCAAAAGCTGAACAGCCGTTACGAAAAAAAGAGGGCGGAGCTGAAGGCTCTCATTAAGGGCGTGGATACCCCCGATGAACAGAGGGAAGCGGCGATCGTCGCATTGCAGAAGTTGCCGCGCGACAGTGCCGCCATGCGACAACGCAACCGCTGCCAGCTGACCGGGCGGCCGCATGGCTTCTACCGTAAGTTCGGACTGGGGCGTAACAAATTGCGTGAATGTGTCATGCGCGGTGAAGTACCGGGTGTGGTCAAGGCGAGCTGGTAAGGCGAACCGCTAAAGTATCGGAGTTTATAGTTATGAGTATGTCAGATCCTTTGAGCGATCTCCTTACGCGGATACGCAACGGTCAGGCCGCCGGTAAGGCAGAGGTCACCGTACCTGCGTCGAAGCTGAAGCGGGCCGTGTGCCAGGTATTGAAGGAAGAAGGCTATATTGCCGGTTATTCCGACACGTCGGAACAGGTCAAACACAACATCCGCATCGAGCTCAAGTATTACAACGGTGCGCCGGTCATCGATAAGATCCAGCGGTTCAGCAAACCGGGCTGCCGGCGCTATCGGGGTCGCGACGAACTGCCCAAAGTCATGGGGGGGTTCGGCATCGCGATAGTGTCGACATCCAAGGGCGTGATGTCCGACCGCAAAGCCAGATCGCTCGGTGAAGGCGGCGAAGTTCTCTGTGTCGTTGAATGATGTTTCTACAGGTTGGCCGATATGTCTCGTGTAGCGAATAATCCAATCTCCATTCCGAAGGGTGTGGAAGTCAGTATCGCCGATGGTGTTGTAACCGCAAAGGGCAAGAATGGACTTCTGTCGCGTGCAGTTCCGTCAGGGCTCAGTGTCAACCTGGAAGGCGGTGTATTGTCCGTTCATTACGACAAGAACGATCAGCGGCAGAATGCTCTCGCCGGGACGACGCGGGCGAATCTGGCCAACATGATCGTCGGTGTCAGCAGCGGCTTCGAGCGTAAGCTCTCTCTGGTCGGTGTGGGGTATCGGGCGCAAGCCAAGGGCGATGTGCTGAGTCTCAGTCTGGGATTCTCGCATCCGGTGGAATTCAAGGTTCCTGCAGGCGTCGTGGTCGAGACTCCTTCGCAGACCGATATCGTGGTCAAAGGCGCCGACCGGCAGGTCGTCGGTCAGGTGGCTGCCGACATTCGTGCGTTCCGCTCCCCGGAACCGTATAAGGGCAAGGGTGTCCGCTATGCGGACGAGGTCATCATCCGCAAGGAAGCGAAGAAGAAGTAAGGCAAGATCAATGGATAAAAAACAGGCCCGCCTCAAAAGGGCAGCAAAAACACGGCATGTCATTCGCGCCATGGGGGCGAACCGGCTGACGGTCCATCGTACTCCCAGGCATATTTATGCCCAGGTCATCGCTCCGGACGGCGGTACGGTTCTCGCGTCCGCCTCGACGCTTGAGCCTGCCGTCCGCGAAACGTTGTCGGTGACCGGAAACAAAGATGCCGCCATCGCAGTGGGTCGTCGCATCGCGGAAAAAGCACTTGCAGCGGGCATTTCCAGCGTCGCTTTCGACCGGTCCGGATTCAAATATCACGGGCGGATCAAGGCGCTGGCCGATGCGGCGCGCGAAGCCGGCCTTCAGTTCTAGCGAGGAATATCAATGGCAAACGTGAGTACTCAGGCAGGCGCGGGCGAGGGGCTGCAGGAAAAGCTGGTCGCCGTCCGGCGCGTCTCCAAGGTGGTCAAAGGCGGACGGCAGTTTGGATTCACGGCACTGACCGTGGTGGGAGACGGCAACGGCCGCGTCGGCTTCGGCCTCAGCAAGGCACGCGAGGTGCCTGTGGCGATCCAGAAGTCGATGGAGCAAGCGCGCAAGAACATGCGCAAGGTCGCGCTTAATGGACAGACTTTGCACCATCCGGTGACGGCCGCGGCTGGGGCGGCCAAGGTACACATGCAGCCCGCGTCGGAGGGCACCGGCATCATCGCTGGCGGTGCGATGCGCGCCGTGTTCGAGGTCGTCGGAGTGCATAATGTCCTTGCGAAGTGCATCGGCACCAACAACCCGATCAACGTCGTTCGCGCAACCATTAAAGGTTTAACGGCATTGCGGGATCCTAAATCCGTTGCTGCCAAACGCGGCATGACGGTCGAAGAGTTGCTGGGGTGATCGCGATGACGACAAAAACTTTGCGAGTCACTCAGGTGCGCAGTTCCAACGGAAGGCTAGATTCCCACAAAGCCTGTCTTCGCGGGCTGGGATTGCGCAAACCTCATCACAGTGTTGAAGTTCGGGGCACGCCGGAGGTTTTGGGTATGATCTCCAAAGTCTCCTACCTGCTCAAGGTTGAGGAAATCTGACATGTTTTTGAACACTATCGGCGCGCGGGACGGCAGCCGTCCTGCAAAAAAGCGGCGGGGTCGGGGCATTGGTTCGACGCTGGGGAAAACCAGCGGTCGCGGGCATAAAGGGCAAAAGGCTCGCGCAGGCGGCTTCCATAAGGTCGGTTTCGAAGGCGGTCAGATGCCGCTACAGCGTCGCTTGCCGAAGGTGGGTTTCCGCAGTGCGAAGAAGCGCTTCGTTGCAGAAGTGACGCTGGCGCAGCTTTCGAAAGTGGGCGGAGGCATTATTGGGCTGGCGGAGCTTAAGGAGGCGGGTCTCGTTCCGGCCGAGGCGAAGACGGTGAAGATCATCGCCACCGGTGACGTGACCGGAGCGCTGACCGTCCGTGGTGTGGGGGTGACACAAGGTGCCCGCGCCGCGATCGAAGGCGCAGGCGGCAAAGTGGAAAGCTGATGAGCACCATCAACCCCTTGATGGCCGACCGCGGCGGCAGGTTCACTGAGCTTCGTCAGCGCCTGCTGTTCGTCGTCGGAGCGTTGATCGTGTTCCGGATTGGCGCACATATTCCCATACCCGGTGTCGATCCCAAGGCGTTGGCGGCCATGTTCAATCAACAAGGCAGCTCGATCCTTGATATGGTGAACATGTTTTCCGGCGGCGCCCTGAAGCGGCTGAGTATTTTTGCTCTCGGGATCATGCCCTACATTTCGGCGTCGATTATTTTGCAGCTGATGACGATCGTCGTTCCCAAGCTGGAGCAATTGAAGAAAGAGGGTGAATCGGGGCGGAAGAAGATCAACCAGTACACCCGGTATGCGACGGTTGTTCTGGCGTCTTTCCAAGCTACAGGGGTGGCGTTGGCGCTGCAGAATCAGAGCGCGGGTGGTGCACCTATCGTTGTGTCTCCGGGATTTCAGTTCGTTGCCCTCACCGCAATTTCGCTCGTCACCGGCACCATGTTTTTGATGTGGCTTGGCGAGCAGGTGACCGAGCGGGGACTGGGCAATGGCATCTCGATCATCATCTTCGCCGGTATCGTGGCGGGTCTGCCTTCGGCTGTGGGCGGAACGCTCGAGCTGGCACGCACCGGCGAATTGAGTGCGTTCAGCATTATCGGTATCGCTGCGATCGCGGTTGCCGTGACATGGCTGGTGGTATTCGTCGAAAAAGGACAGCGGCGGATTACGATCAACTACGCCAAGCGTCAGGAAGGGCGGCGCATGTATGCGGCCCAGAAGAGCTTTCTGCCCCTGAAACTGAATATGTCCGGGGTCATTCCGCCGATTTTTGCCTCGTCGATCATCCTGTTTCCCGCGACCCTTGCAGGTTGGTTCGGAAATTCTGAAAAGTTGATCTGGCTGCAGGACATAGCGAGCACCCTATCTCCAGGGCAGCCGCTCTATGTTCTCTGTTATGCGGCGGCGATCATGTTTTTCTGCTTTTTCTACGCGGCATTGGTTTTCAACTCCAATGAGACGGCAGAGAACTTGAAAAAATCTGGTGCGTTCATTCCGGGAATCCGACCCGGTCAACAGACTGCGCGGTATATTGACACCGTCATGACTCGGCTGACGTTGGTTGGCGGTATCTATATCACTGCAGTGTGTCTGTTGCCGGAATTCTTGATTGTATATTGGAACGTACCATTTTATTTCGGCGGTACTTCGTTGTTGATCATAGTCGTCGTGGTCATGGATTTCATGGCACAGATCCAGACCTATGTGATTTCGCAGCAATACGAAGGATTGTTGAAGAAAACCAATATCAACATCAGGTGATTTTCTTGAGATCACCGGGGAAACATCATGAAAGTTAGAGCATCAGTTAAGCGCATTTGCCGGAACTGCAAGGTCCTGAAGAGGAACGGTATCGTCCGGATCATTTGTAAAGATGCCCGCCACAAGCAGCGGCAGGGTTGATGGGGTTGTCGCCGTTGTGAGAACGGCAGCGGCTGTGTATAATGGCCGGCTTTCGCTCAGCGGCTTAGAGTTGGAGTTCGTTTAAATGGCGCGTATTGCTGGAGTCAACATCCCAGATCACAAGCATGTAGTTATCTCACTGACCGCGATCTACGGCATCGGGCGTACGCGCGCAGGTCTGATCTGCAAAAGCGCGGGGATCGAGACTGACAAGAAAGTCAGAGAGCTGAGCGATGAGCAGGTCGAGCGGTTGCGTGGGGAGGTCGCGAAGTTCGTCGTCGAGGGCGATCTTCGGCGCGAGGTGGCCATGAACATCAAACGACTCATGGATCTCGGTTCCTACCGCGGCATGAGGCATAGGCGCGGTTTGCCGGTGCGGGGACAACGCACCCGCACCAACGCCCGCACCCGAAAGGGGCCGCGTCGTCCGATCAAGAAATAGAGGTACGGTAAGAAATGGCTACGACAGGTCGCCCCGTCAAAAGGATTAAAAGAGATATCTCAGACGGTATCGCGCATATCAGCGCGTCGTTCAACAACACGATTATCACCATCACCGACAGAAAAGGCAACGCGCTTTCGTGGGCCAGCGCCGGCGCTTCTGGCTTTCGTGGATCGCGCAAGAGCACGCCTTTTGCTGCTCAGGTTGCAGCCGAGAAAGCAGGATCGGTGGCAAAGGAGTATGGCATCAAAAATCTGGACGTTCACGTCACCGGTCCAGGCCCGGGAAGGGAGTCGGCCGTGCGTTCCCTGAACGCTTTGGGCTTTAAGATTGTTAATGTAGTGGACACCACACCGCTGCCTCATAACGGGTGTCGACCCCCTAAGAAGCGGCGCGTTTGACGGGAGATTTGTTATGGCTAGATATCTTGGCCCCAAATGCAAGTTGAGTCGCCGCGAAGGGACCGATCTGTTCCTCAAGTCGAGGGGCAAGTCCCTGGAATCGAAATGTAAGCTGGATCAGCCGCCCGGGCAACACGGCCAGAAGCGCCCCCGGCTGAGCGACTATGCGGCACAGCTTCGGGAGAAACAGAAGCTCAGGCGGATTTACGGCGTCATGGAGCGGCAGTTTCGCAATTACTATGCCGAAGCTTCCCGGCGAAAGGGATCCACGGGCGAGAATCTGCTGGCGCTATTGGAGTCACGTCTCGACAACGTGGTCTATCGGATGGGGTTCGCGTCGACGCGTGCCGAGGCGCGCCAGTTGGTGTCACACAAGGCCATCATCCTGAACGGGCGGACGCTCAACATTCCGTCGTACCAGGTGCAAAGTGGGGACGTCATCGAGATTCGTGAGAAGGCGAAATCTCAGTTGCGTGTCAAGGACGCGCTGCAGGTCACCGAGCAGTATGGATTTCCGTCATGGGTCGACGTCGACGTCAAATCGATGAAAGGCATTTTCAAGTCTGCGCCGGAAAGGAGCGAACTGGGCTCGGATATCAACGAGCAGCTGGTCGTTGAGTTGTATTCGAAATAGCGCATGACGGAGTATAGGTAATTATGTACAACTCGCTCGCCGAGCTGATCAAGCCGAGGACGGTAGAGGTAGTTCCTCATGGAAACAACTCCGCGCGTGTGGTTATCGAACCGCTGGAAAGGGGGTTCGGGCACACCCTGGGCAATGCCTTGAGGCGCGTGCTTCTGTCCGCCATTCCGGGTGCTGCGGTCACGGACGTCGTCATCGATGGCGTACTGCACGAATATTCGACCATCGAAGGAGTTCAAGAGGACGTGATCGACGTACTTTTGAATCTCAAGAACCTCGCCATTCGCTTGAACGGGCCGCACGATGTTTACCTCAACATCGATAAGCAGGGGCCGGGGCCGGTTTTGGCGGGCGATATGGAGATTCCCCATGATGTCGAAGTGTTCAATCCGGATTTGCTGATTGCACATATCAACGGGCCCGGGCGTTTGCGCATGACGCTCCACGTTCAGAAAGGACGTGGCTACCAGCCCGTAGCCAGCCGCGCAGTTGAAGGCGATGCGGCGATTGGTACCTTGCATCTGGATGCGAGCTTCAGTCCGATCAAAAAGGTGTCCTACGTAGTCGAGAGCGCACGCGTCGAGCAGCGGACTGATCTGGACCGGTTGGTGATCGAGTTGCAAACCAACGGGACGGTGCAGCCGGAGGAAGCGGTCAAGCACGCCGCGAACATACTCAACCAGCACCTCGGTATCCTGGTTGATCTCAAGGGCGAGGATTTGCCGCTTTTCGGTGAGGACGGACCTCAGTTCGATCCGTTGCTGCTTCACCCGGTGGACGACCTCGAGCTGACGGTGCGTTCAGCGAATTGCCTGAAGGCTGAGAATATCTTCTATATCGGAGATCTGATCCAGCGTAGTGAAGCGGACTTGCTCAAAACCCCGAATCTGGGAAAAAAATCTCTTACAGAGATCAAGGACGTTTTGGCGACCAAGGGTTTGTCGCTCGGCATGCGTTTGGAGAACTGGCCGCCGGAAGGTCTCAAGAAGCTGAATCAATAGCCGTTAGGGGGTAAAGAACCATGCGTCATCGTAAAGCAGGAAGGAAATTCAACCTGACAAGCAGCCATCGTGCTGCATTGTATCGGAATCTGGCGGCTGCACTCGTGGAACACGAGATTATCAAGACGACGCTGCCGAAGGCCAAAGAAATTAGGCGTTACGTGGAGCCTCTGATCACTTTGTCGAAAGAGGACAGCGTGGCCGGTCGGCGGCTGGCGTTCGCCCGGCTTCGCAACCGCGATGCGGTGACGAAGCTGTTTAACGATCTCGGTCCCCGCTTTAAGGCACGCCCGGGGGGTTACACCAGGATTCTCAAATGCGGTTTTCGGGCCGGCGATGCGAGCCCGATGGCGTACGTGGAGCTCGTCGATCGGGCCTGAGTGCACCATGCCGGGAGTGCGGTATTGCTTCCCGGCCCACTTGTTCCGGGGCATCTTGCCCCGTCGTTTCAGTGGGCAGATTGCCCTGCTGGGTGTCGCCCCGATCATTCTTCCCCCCCAAGGCGTCAGTGGCTGCTCCCGATAACTTGCCGCGTCCGGATGTCGCGCTCGAAGAGTGTGAACGGGGTTTCGCGCAGCTAGGGCAACTGGCCGAGCATTGTCCGGAATCCTTTCGGCAGTCCTTGGGCTTCGTCTGTGCATGCAGCTCGTTCTTCCTGGGGGTCTTGAAACGTGACCCCCTTCTCCTCCCCGTACTTCGAGAGATGTTCGAGGGTCCCGCATCCGGCAGGAACCCGGCAGCGGATCTTCAGCAACTTGTGGCCGAGGTGGCCGATCGTGATGGCCTGATGCGGGTATTGCGTCAGTGGCGCAATCGGGAAATGGCTGTCATTACCTGGCAAGACATCTCCGGTCGACTCGATATCGATAGGGTGCTGACGAGGATCTCTGAGACGGCAGAGGCGGCCGTCCGAGTGACCCTCGACTGGCTTTTTAGGGACGCCTGTCGGCGGTGGGGTGTTCCGCGGCGAAAAGATGGCTCGGTGCAGAATCTGGTCGTTTTGGGCATGGGGAAGCTGGGGGGAGGGGAGCTGAACTTCTCCTCGGACATCGACTTGGTGTTCGCCTACCTTGAAGATGGCGAGTTGCCCGGCCGCAACGGCACGACGTATGCGGAATTCTATACACGGCTTGCGCAGTCGTTCGTGCACGTTCTGGACGCCGTGACGGAAGATGGTTTCGTTTTTCGTGTTGACGTGCGGCTGAGGCCTTTCGGCGAAAGCGGACCGCTCGTGGTGAGTTTCGATTCATGCGAACGCTATTACCAGGCTCAAGCACGCGACTGGGAGCGTTATGCGATGGTCAAGGTGCGTGCGGTGGGTGGGGACCCTGAAGATGGCCGGGCGTTCGAGCGGTTCTTCCATCCTTTCGTCTATCGGCGGTATCTCGATTACCGCGTGTTCGGGGAACTGCGTTCCCTCAAAGCCAAGATCATGGCGGAACTCCGGCGGAAGGAGAGGGGCGATAACATCAAACTCGGTCCCGGTGGCATTCGGGAGATCGAGTTCATCGGCCAGACGTTTCAACTGATTCGGGGCGGCCGGAATGTCGAGCTGCAGGACCGCAGGATCCTGGTAGTCCTTGAGCGGGTGGGGCAACTGCGCCTGCTCGAGCACGAAACCGCTTCGTTTCTCTGCGATGCCTATCGGTTTTTGCGTAAAGTCGAAAACCGGCTCCAGCAGTACGAGGACAAGCAGACGCATGAGCTTCCGTTATCCGAGGACCGGCGAGCGCTGCTTGCATACGCCCTGGGTTTCGAGTCGTGGGCGGCATTCGTACACCGTCTCGAGTATTTCCGCTGCCGGGTTCACGAAATTTTCACCCAGCTGATCGCCGAACCTCCGCAACCCGCCTCGCTCGAGCTGCTGCTGGACTGTGCCGATAGGGAACTGGCCCAGGCGCTGGGGGGATTCGAAGGCTCCGCTGAAGCCATCGCCAATGCTTTGATTGAGTTCCGTGCCTCGCCGCCGGTACGGCGGCTCGGCGCCGGCGCCAGGACGGAACTTCAGATCGTCATCGGAAAGCTGTTAGCCGAGCTTGCGGCTTCCCGCATTTCCGACCGGGCGTGCGTATTTGCCAGAGTGCTCAAATTGCTCGAATCGATCGCTGGCAGGGGAGTCTATTTTTCGCTGCTGGCGGAAAATCCTTCCGCCTTGTCGCAACTGGTCAGGCTGGCGGCGGCAAGCCCTTGGATCGTACGGCTCATTGCCGGCGCTCCGATTCTGCTCGATGAGCTGCTGGACTCGCAGACCCTGTACAGCCCCTTGACCCGGGAGTCCTTGGGTCGGGAAGCCGACATCCTTGTCAGCAGTCTGGCCTCCGATGACGACGAGCAGCTGATGTTGCGGCTCAGGCAATTCAAGGCAGCACACCAGCTGCGGATCGCGGCGGCCGACATTATGAACTTCATCCCGGTCATGGTCGTCAGTGATTACTTGACGGATCTGGCTGAGGTCATGATCGATCGGGTGCTCCGGCTGGCCTGGAAATCCGCGGCTGCGCGTCACGGCATCCCACCGATGGCGGAGGAAACCACGGCGGATTTTCCCGGATTCGGGGTTATCGCCTATGGAAAGCTCGGTGGCATAGAGCTGGGCTACGGGTCAGATCTCGATCTGGTTTTCCTCTACGATGGCGTGGCCAGCGATGCTGTCACCGATGGACCGCGTCCGATCAGCGCCGCCGAGTTTTATGCCCGCGTGGTTCAGCGGATGGTCAGTCTGCTGACGGCTGAGATGCTAGGCGGGGCGTTGTATGAGGTCGACCTTCGCCTGCGCCCCAGTGGAAGCTCGGGTCTCCTCGTCAGTAGCGCCGATGCCTATGAAAATTACCAACTTCAACAGGCCTGGACGTGGGAGCGGCAGGCGCTGGTGAGAGCGCGGTTCGTGGCGGGTGATCCGAAGGTGGGCGCGCGGTTCGATGCGATCCGGCGAACCGTGCTTTGCAGAGAGAGAGACAGCCGGCAGGTGAGGTTCGACGTTCGGACCATGCGCGAGAAAATGCGGGAAAACCTGGCGGACAAGCGGCCCGGCGTGTTCGATTTGAAGCAGGGCGTCGGCGGTATTGCCGATATTGAGTTTATCGTACAATTCGGCGTTCTCGTCAGCGCCGCAAAGCATTGCGAGATCACCCGTTGGACCGACACGGTCCGCCTGCTGGAAAGCCTTCGCGCGATAAAGTTCCTGGAGCCCGAGCAGGCGGATCGGCTTCGATGCGCCTACTGCGATTATCGGAGCAAGGTGCATCGTCTGGCTTTGCAGGAAATGCCGGCGTTGGCGTCGTCATCGGAATTTCCCGAACACCGTGCGGCCGTGCAGGCGGTGTGGAAGCAGATCATCGAAGCACCGGCGCTTTGAGCGCACAGCGGCCGACGGCAATTTCACTCTGATTGCAGGAGATCAATTCATGGCAATGGACGATCGGGACGGCCAGATCTGGCTCGATGGGGTGTGGCTTCCCTGGCGCGATGCCAAGGTCCACGTTTTGACCCACACGCTGCACTACGGCTGTGGTGTGTTCGAAGGATTGCGTGCCTACCCTACGGAACGTGGTCCGTCGGTCTTTAGGCTCAGTGATCACACAGACCGGCTGTTCCGCTCGGCCCATATCATGAAAATGTCGATTCCGTTCGACAAGGATACTCTCCACCGCGTCCAACTGGAGGCGGTGGCGCGCAACGATCTGGAAAGCGCCTACATCAGACCGATGTGTTTTCTCGGCGCCGAGGGCATGGGTTTGCATGCTCATGGACTCGCGGTCCATGTGATGGTTGCCGCCTGGCAATGGGGCAGCTATCTCGGGGCTGAAAACATGACTCGCGGTATCCGCGTGAGAACTTCCTCCTACGCCAGGAATCATGTCAACAGCATCATGAGCAAGGCCAAGGCGAATGGGAACTATCTCAATTCCATCCTTGCCGTGCAGGAAGCCATCGAAGCCGGTTGTGACGAGGCGCTATTGCTCGATCATGAAGGCTACGTGGCCGAAGGCAGTGGTGAAAATATCTTCATCGTCCGCCATGGCAAGCTCTATACACCGGATCTGACTTCGGCGCTGGAGGGCATTACGCGGGATACCGTGATGACGCTGGCACGGGAAAACGGCCTGGAGGTCGTGGAAAAACGCATTACCCGTGACGAGGTTTACATAGCCGACGAGGCGTTTTTCACCGGGACTGCGGCCGAAGTCACCCCGATCCGGGAGGTGGACGGTCGGATCATCGGCGAAGGCGGACGCGGACCGGTGACGGAAAAACTGCAAGCACTCTATTTCGACTACGTGCACGGCCGTCGCTCAGACCATGCCGAATGGCTGAGCCTCATCTGACTGGGGCGTACGGCCCGACCGGGCGGCAGGCGCCCCACGGCCACCTGCCGCGCAGTACCTTGATCCCATTTTACTTTAGCATCAGGAAGAATGAGCCACTGCCCCGCTGGACGCTGAGGAGCAATTCCGAGCGGCCTTTGGTGGCACGCTTCAGGTCATCGAGCGTTTCGATTTCCGCGCGGTTCGCCATCACGATGATGTCGCCGGGGCGCAAGCCGGCCTGGAATGCGTAAGAACCCGTGTGGATTTTTTCCACCTGGACACCGCCGCCCGCATTGTTTTTGAGTATGACACCGGACAGTCTGGGATGGATCTTACTGCCTTCCTCCTGGACCAGTTTGGGGGCGCGGATCACCACTTCGCGTACCACTCTCGCCCCTTTGTGCATCACTTCGACCCGGACTTCTTCGCCTATGGGCAGGAGGCCGATGGTGTTGCGGACATCCGCACTGTTCCTGACCGGTCGGTCATTGATACTGAGAACGATGTCACCGGCTTCCAGGCCGGAAGATGCGGCGGGTGAATCCTTTTGGACACCCGTGATCACTGCGCCTTGGTTCTGGTCCAGGCCAAAGGCCTGGGCGAGATCCGGCGTCAGATCCTGGATGGTGATCCCAATCTGGCCGCGGCGGATTTCGCCCTTTTCGACGAGTTGGGTCATGATGCTGGCGGCCATGTTGGACGGAATGGCGAAGCCGATGCCGACGTTTCCGCCGGTGGGTGCGATGATGGCCGTATTCACGCCGACCAGTTCGCCTCGGAGATTGATCAAGGCGCCTCCCGAGTTGCCGGGGTTGATCGACGCGTCGGTCTGGATGAAGTCCTCATAGCCTTCGATGCCGAGTCCGGACCGCCCCAGGGCACTGACGATACCGGAGGTTACGGTCTGCCCCAGGCCAAAGGGATTGCCGATGGCGATGACGAAGTCCCCGACTTCGAGTTGGCTCGAATCACCGATCGGCAACTCCGTCAGATTCTTGGGCTCGACCTTGATGACGGCCAGGTCGGATTCCGGGTCAGCGCCGACTAGCTTTGCGCTCAGTTGACGGCCGTCTCTCAAGGTCACGCTGATCTCGTCCGCCTTGTCGATCACATGGTTGTTGGTGAGGATGTAGCCACGCCGGGCGTCGACGATGACGCCGGAGCCGAGGCTGGTACTTTCACGGCGCCGCGGCTGATTCGGAATCCCGAAGAAATGCCGGAAGAAGGGGTCTTGCATCAGTGGATTCTCGGCGATTTCGATCTGAGTTTTCGTCGAGATGTTTACCACTGCGGGCATGGCTTTTTTCAGCACAGGCGCCAGGCTGGGCAGCGGCAGACCATTGACGCTGGCGGGCAAATCGGCCCAGGCCGGCGGGGTGAGGGACAGGCCGCTGGCGGTAAGCAGCAACAGCGCGGCGACGGCTTTCATGCGCATGGAATTACCTCTCTCAATTATTTTTTCTAAACGGCGTGGCGTGAGGGTCCAAAGTCTAGCAAAAAGCCTGATCGAAAAGCGCCGAACGGCATGGCGAAAACAGGGGTGGCCGCGCGATGATAACCATCTCGACAAGATAGACCGTTAGCGATCATCGCGAGCAGCCACCCAGGCTGCTGACAAATCAGCAGAAGGGCTGATTGACAGGGCCCTTTCTTGAGACCTGCCCTCGGGGGTATTCTCTGCATGTTCAAATTTGCTCCCTGCAATTGTGCATGCTTTGCGCCCGAAGGGTGCATTACAGAGACATATCACATGAGCACAACCGCTTGTTACGAGCGTTGCCCCTGCTCCCGCTCTCCCGTTTGTGGGAGAAGAGAACAAAGGAACGCTTCCCGTTGCTTCACGTTAGGGAGCGGTCTGGTTCATGGGGACGTCGGCGGCCGGAGTCAAAGGGCGTCAGGCTTTGAGCGTCCGCGGGTCGGTGTCGGGAGCGGGGCTGGCTCGCAGTGTTTCGAGCCAGGTGAGCGACTGGCGTGCCGCTGCTGTCCCGTCCTGGAGGCCTTTGGCGATTACCTGCCGTCCCGGGACGAGCTTGCCTAGGACCAGAGCGCCGAGGACCACACTGAAGGAAAGGCAGTAAACTGACCCGTAGACGACTTTGGCAATCAGACCGGGTTTGTCAGAGCCGTCGAAGCCGTCCATAGGAGCGGTGGAAGAGGTTGTCACCATCTCCTCTGGCGCCGCCACCAAGCTCAGGAGGGTGCCGCGCGGCTTGGACGTAATGGGCACGACTTTCTTGGCCATGGGCTTATTCCTCAACGAGTTCACGAACGAGCGCTTTGATTTCCCGGGCTGCTGGGCCTTTGTGGTCGAACTCAAGGACGGAGAGACCGGATGCGGCACTTTCGGCATAGGCAACCCTTTGATTGACCGTGGTCTCCGCAACCGGGAAAGGGTAGTCTTTGAGCGCTTCGGCCACGTCGCGACCGATGGCGGTATGCACGATTTTCCGGTTGACGATGAATCTCCCCGTCAGAGATTCCTTGTATATCTTAACCTCTTGTATCAACTTGACAATCTCGTCGGCAGCCCAGACGTCATAGGGGGAGGGTTGGACCGGGATGAGGATCAGGTCACAGGCCATGATGGCCGACCGGGCGAGTTCATTGACCCGGGGCGGTCCGTCGATGATGACGTGGTCGTAGCTGGAAGCGAGCTCCGGCACGTCCTTGTGCAAAGTCGGTTTCGCCATGCCGACGACGGGAAACAGGGTGTCGCTTTGCCGGGTAGATTGCCAGTCGAGGGCGCTGCCCTGCGGGTCGGCATCGATGAGGAGGATACGCTTGCCCGACAAGGCGAGCGCGGCTGCTATGTTGACCGACAAGGTGGTCTTGCCGACGCCGCCTTTCTGGTTTAGAACGCCGATGATCATACAGGGGTGCCAACCCGCAGGAAGTAGGGTATGGCTATGTATGCTAGTCGATTCTGATGAAGCTTGCATCGCCGGGGATGCCGAACCGTTTCTGGAACCACCGCCGATCCGATAAAGAGGGAGGTGCGCGCAAGCCCGGCCCGCGCGCATTGAGGATGCTGGAGACCGTTATTTGATCTTGGCTTCTTTGTACATGACGTGCTTGCGTACGACCGGATCGAATTTCTTGATTTCCATTTTCTCCGGCATGGTGCGCTTGTTCTTGGTGGTCGTGTAGAAATGACCGGTGCCAGCGCTGGACACCAACTTGATCTTGTCACGCATGGCTCATGCTCCTGCAGTCAAACCCGTTCGCCGCGCTTGCGGATGTCGGCCAGAACGGCGTCGATTCCGCATTTGTCGATGACCCGCAGGCCATGGCTCGACACTTTGAGGCGGACCCAGCGATTCTCACTCTCGACCCAGAAACGGCGCTCGTGAAGGTTGGGGTTGAACAGTCTTTTCGTCTTGTTGTTAGCGTGGGAAACGTTATGGCCTACAATACGTCGCTTCCCCGTAACCTGACATACCTTGGACATGGCTTACCTCAATGTCGGCTTGCAGGGTGGAAAAACGTGCTTTATAAGGGTTTGACGGCGTTTAGTCAACAGCAGGAACGGTTCGGGGAAGACGATGGCTTTGAAGCTCGGGATAGTGATGGACCCGATCGGCAAGATCAAGATCGGGAAGGACAGCAGCTTCGCGATGCTGTTGGAAGCTCAGGCACGGGGCTGGGAACTTTTCTACATGGAGTTGAACGATCTTTACCTGCGTGACGGTCGTGCCCATGCCCGGGTGCGGCGTCTTCAGGTCGAGCGCGACTACGTCCGCTGGTTCGAGTTTCTGGACGAGCGGGACATCGCTCTTGATACGCTCGACGTCATCCTCATGCGGAAGGACCCGCCCTTTGATCAGGAATACATCTATGTAACCTATCTGCTCGAATGCGCGGAGAATCGGGGGGTGTATGTCGTCAATCGGCCGCGTTCGCTGCGGGATGCCAATGAGAAGCTGTTCACCGCATGGTTTCCCCAATGCTGCGCGCCGACCCTGGTGGCCCGTGAGGCGGGCCGTATCCGGGAGTTCCTCCGCGAACATGGCGAGATCGTGCTGAAGCCGCTCGATGGTATGGGCGGCGCATCGATCTTCCGGGTCGCCGAAGGTGATCACAACCTGAGCGTCATTCTCGAAACCATGACCCAGCACAACCGCCGCTTCGTCATGGCACAGCGCTATCTTCCGGAAATCCGGGATGGCGACAAGCGGATCCTCGTCGTCAACGGCGAAGCCGTGCCTCACGCCTTGGCGCGCATCCCCGCCCAGGGCGAAAGCCGGGGTAACCTGGCGGCCGGGGGTCGGGCGGAAGGGAGGGACCTGACTGAGCGGGATCGTTGGATCGTGTCGCAGGTCGGACCCACCCTGCGCGAGCGCGGTCTGGTGTTCACCGGTCTTGACGTCATCGGCGATTACCTCACCGAGGTCAACGTGACCAGTCCGACCTGTATTCAGGAACTGGACACTCTGTTCGGGCTGAATATCAGTGCCATGCTCATGGATCACATCGAATCCGTCGTGTCTGGAGCGGACCTGGCCCGTAATGTCCCTTGAATCGCGCGACCCAATCCGTCTGCTGCTGGCGCTGCTGATCGCATTCGCGGTGCATGCGGCGGTGATCCTCGGTCTGAATGGCCGCCCCGCCGCGACCTCGAAAGATACGCCCAGGGTTTTCGACGTGACGGTGCTGCGGCGTCCTGCTCCCGAGGCACCGAAACGGGCGGAGCATCTGGCGGCGGAAAACCAGCGCGGTAACGACAGGCCGGCGGGTGCCGAGGCGGTGCCGGGCCGCGGAGAAAAAAACATGACGCATCCGGCGCAAAACAAAGCGTCGCGCCCCTTGGCCGAGCGCCCGCCGAAGCCTTTGCTGCGAAGCCCGCGGACAGAACGATCGGTCAGCGCCGCGCCGGAGGCCGAGCCCGAACTTGAAGTCGCTCCATCTGCCCCTATTTCTGCCGAATCCCTGAGCCGGCAGATCGCCGAATTCGGTGCGGCTTACATGCGGCAGCAGCAGGCGGCTCCGCACCCCCGGATGGTCTACATCAACTCCGTCAATGCCCACAAATACAAGGCGGCGGCTTACGAGCGGGCCTGGCAGGACAAGGTCGAGCGCATCGGCAATCTGAATTACCCCGAGGAAGCGCGCCGCAAGAACCTTACGGGCAGTCTGCTGCTGAGCGTGGTCTTGCGGCCGGATGGCAGTGTATACAAGGTGCAGGTGCGGCGTTCTTCCGGGGAGCAGGCGTTGGACGATGCGGCGGTGAGGATCGTCCACCTGGCGGCACCGTTTGCACCGTTTCCTGTGGAGCTGCGGGAGGAAGCCGATATGCTGGTGATCACCCGCACGTGGAAGTTCCTGAACGGCACGCGTCTGGAGACCGCGCCGTAGTTTGCTGCTTGTGGCGCCGCTCACGGAGCGCGGATACTAAAAGACGATGAACCAGGAAGCAGAATTTCTTTCCAACCATTTTCTGATCGCCATGCCCGGCCTGGCCGATCCGCATTTCGCGAAAACCGTGACCCTGGTTTGCCAGCACAATGCGGACGGCGCTCTGGGCATCATCATCAACCGCCCGTCCGAACTGAAGCTGGGCGACATCATGCGGCAGATGGAGATCGATTTGAAGGTCGCCGAGCTGGAAGATCTGCCGGTGTTTTTCGGTGGCCCGGTGCATCCCGAGCGCGGCTTCATTCTGCATGAGCCGGCCACAGTGTGGGCTTCCACCCTGGTGGTTTCGGACCGACTGGCATTGACGACCTCTAGGGACATTCTGGAAGCGGTGGGGCGGGGTGAAGGGCCGAAGCGCATGTTGCTGGCTCTGGGCTACGCCGGTTGGGGGCAAGGCCAGCTCGAGCGTGAGATCATCGACAATTCATGGCTCAACGCGCCCGCGGACAACGCCGTGATCTTCGAGCACCCGCCCGGACGGCGCTGGAAAGCCGCGGCTGATCTGGTAGGCGTGGACATTTCGCTCTTGACCAGCCAGGCCGGGCATGGCTGAGGTGCCGCCCAATTCGCGCGGTGCCACTTATCTCGGTTTCGATTTCGGCGAGCGGAACATCGGGGTTGCGGTCGGGCAATCGGTCACCGGTACCGCGGCGCCGCTCCGGACTCTGCGGGCGCAGCCGTCCGCGCAGTTGTGGGCCGCCATTTCCGAACTGATCGACCAGTGGCAGCCTGCGGGATTGGTCGTCGGACTTTCCCATCAGCAGGACGGCAGCGAAAATCCGATCACGGCGCCGACTTTGCGCTTCTGCCGGCAGCTGGAAGGTCGCTACCGGCTGCCGGTGTACACGGTGGACGAGACACTCACCACGGCTGAATCGCGCACCCACTTCTACCAGCGTCGCCGCCGCAAGTCGGTCGAGTTCGAGCAGGTGAAGGACGAAATGGCGGCGCAACTGATTCTGCAAACCTGGTTTTCGATTGACAAGGCATCACCGAGGTAATACATGAGTCAAGCGGATTTCGACGTCGAAACGCTGCTGGCGCGCCTGGAAGTCTCTCTGCGTGAGGAACTCGCCAGACGCCGGCTCGATGATCCGGCCATGATCGGCGTTCATACCGGCGGAGCCTGGATCGCCGAAGTCCTGCATCGGCGTCTGGGATTCTCCGAGCCGCTGGGCTATCTGGACATCTCGTTCTACCGGGACGACTATCCCCAGTCGGGCATGAATCCGGACGTGCGGGCGAGTAAGCTGCCGTTCCGGGTCGACGGCCGCAACATCGTGCTGATCGACGACGTGTTGTATACCGGACGCACTGTGCGCGCCGCCTTGAACGAGATCTTCGATTACGGCCGGCCCGCGGAAATCGTGCTCGGCGTGCTGATCGACCGCAATGGTCGGCAGATCCCGATCCAGGCCGACTGCATCGGCGGCCGGCTGGAGCTGGAGCCGGGCCAGCGTATCAAGCTCACCGGGCCCGAACCTCTGCAGCTGACGATTCGCACGGGGGGACGATGAGCGCGACGGCTGCGGCCGACATCCAGCTCGACGCTGCCGGGCGTCTGCGTCATTTTCTGACAATCGAAGGTCTGAGCCGGGAATTGCTGGTCCGGATCATGGACACCGCCGAGTCCTTCGCCGGCGTGACGGCTCAGAACGTCAAAAAGGTGCCCCTGCTGCGCGGGAAGACAGTAGTGAATCTGTTTTTCGAGAACAGCACCCGCACCCGGACGACCTTCGAACTCGCCGCCAAGCGTTTGTCCGCCGACGTGCTCAACATCAACATCGCGACATCTGCGACCTCCAAGGGCGAAAGTCTGCTTGATACCGTTCGCAACCTGGAGGCGATGCACGTCGACATGTTCGTGGTACGCCATGCCCAGAGCGGGGCCGCCCATTTCATCGCCCGCCACGTCGCACCGCACATCAGCGTGCTCAACGCCGGAGACGGCCGCCATGCCCATCCGACCCAGGCCATGTTGGACGTGTTCACCATTCGCCGGGCCAAGGGCCGGTTCGCCGGCCTCAAGGTGGCCATCGTCGGCGATATTCTGCATTCCCGGGTGGCGCGTTCCGAAATCTTGGCGCTCAACACACTGGGTGTGGATGAAGTGCGGGTAGTGGCGCCCAAGACCCTCTTGCCGGCCCATGTCGAAGCCTTGGGGGTGGTACCCTACCACGACCTGAACGAGGGGCTGCGCGATGTCGATGTGGTCATCATGCTGCGTTTGCAGCTCGAGCGCATGGGAACCGCGTTCATACCATCCGAACACGAATATTTCCAGCGTTTCGGCCTGACCGAAAAGCGCCTGGAAAAGGCCAGGCCAGATGTCATCGTCATGCATCCGGGGCCGATCAACCGGGGAATCGAGATCGATTCGGCCATTGCCGATGGTCCCCGGTCCGTGATCCTGCAACAGGTGACCCATGGTATCGCGGTGCGCATGGCGGTGATGTCCATGGCCATGCACTCCGGTCCGGACATGGAGGTGCCGGCATGAGCGGGCCGCGCATCCTCATCGAGGGCGGACGTATTGTCGATCCGGCCAGCGGTTTCGACGGCGCGGGTGTGGTGTGCGTGGCGGACGGCGTGATCGTCGGCGTCGGCAACCGTCCGGCCGGCTTCGAAGCGGATCATCGCATCGATGCCTGCGGCCAGATCGTTTGTCCCGGTTTCATCGACCTGTGTGCCCGTCTCCGCGAACCTGGACAGGAACACAAGGGCACCATCGTGTCGGAGAGTGCGGCGGCGGCGGCCGGTGGCATCACGACCTTGTGCTGCCCCCCCGATACCGTCCCCGTCATCGATACGCCCGCCGTGGTCAAGCTGGTGACGGAGCGGGCGGAACAGGCAGGCAAGGTTCGGGTGCTGCCGATCGGTGCCCTGACCCACAGCCTGAATGGAAAGGACCTGAGCGAGATGCACGCGCTCAAGCGTGCCGGCTGCCTGGCCCTGGGCAATGCCGACCGCCCGCTCGCCAATCTGCTGGTGCTGCGGCGGGCGTTGGAATATGCGGCGAGCTTCGATCTCGTCGTGGTGTTCCGTCCCGAAGACCCGTGGCTGCGCAGTCAGGGCTGTGTCCACGAAGGTGCGGTGAGTAGCCGTCTCGGCCTGCCGGGCATTCCTGAGACGGCGGAGACCGTCGCGGTTGCCCAGGCGCTCCCGCTGATCGAGCAGACCGGGGTGCGTGCGCATTTCGGCCAGCTCAGCAGCGGCCGCGCCGTGGAGATGATCGCTGAAGCCAGGGCGCGCGGCGTGCGTGTCAGCGCGGACGTGGCGGTGCATCATCTGCTTCTCACTGAGTCGAGCGTTGACGGATTCGACGCGCTGTGTCACTGCCGTCCGCCGTTTCGCACAACGGCCGACCGCGACGCGCTGGTGGCGGCCGTGGCGGAAGGCCGGATTTCGGCGGTCTGTTCGGATCATCAACCCCACGAGCCGGACGCCAAGCTCGATGTTTTCCCCGAAACCGAGCCCGGCTTGTCTTCGTTGCAGACCTTGCTGCCGCTGATGTGTGCGTTGGTGGTGGAAGGGCGGCTGTCGCTGTCGGCCGCCCTCGCCCGCCTCACTGTGGGGCCTGCGGCGATCCTCGGCCTGGAGTCCGGTCGGCTGGCGCCGGGCGCGCCGGCGGATATCTGTGTATTCGATCCGGCGGCCGTGTGGGTGCCGGCGGCAGGAGGCTGGTTCAGCGCGGGCCGCAACACGCCGTTCTGGGAGCGGACGCTGACGGGACGGGTGGTGGCGACGCTGGTAGGAGGGCGGTTGGTCTACCCCCATGGCGAGACGGCTTCGTGAATGGCGCCGCGGTGCTGTACGTCCAGCCCCTCTGTTTCTCCTTGGGTATCGGAGCCAGTCGCTGCTTTTCGGACGACGACGGGTTGAGCGCGCGTGGGGCTCGATGTTCCCCTTTCAGAGTCCCAACGGCAGGCGGATCGTGAACCAGGCGCCGCCTTCCGGATGATTCGCGGCTTCGACCGTCCCGCCACAATGTCGGACGATGGCTTGGGAAAGCGCAAGTCCCAGCCCGGTCCCGGGCATTCCCTCGGCGCGGGCGATCGAACCCCGGTAAAAACGCTCGAACAGCCGGTCTTTTTCGCCGGCCTCGATTCCCGGCCCGTTATCGCGAACGCTCACGACCGCCTCCGCACCCTTGGCAGTCAGCCGGATGCGGACGGTCCCGCCGGGTGGCGAGAATTTCAGGGCATTTTCCAGGATGTTGGAGAAAACGACGCCGATCGAAGCGCTCGATACACAGGCGGCCACAGGTTGTGAGGCTTCGACGATGATACTGATCGACCGTTCCTGTGCCAACGGTTGCTGGCAACGCACGATTTCGGTAAGCAGCGTGTTCAGATAAACGTTCTCGCCGGGAGCGCCTTCCTGTTGCGCATCGAGCCGGGCCAATTCGAGCAGTGCTTCTACCAATCGTGTCAGCCGCTCCACTTCCTCGAGGCAGGAACGCAAGGTCTGTTCATATTCGTCCAAGCCTCGGGGTCGGCGGAGGGTGATTTCGAGCTCCGTCCGCAGTCGGGACAAAGGCGATCGAAGCTCGTGGGAGGCGTCGGCCGTAAAGTGGCGCTGGACTTCGAAGCTCCGCTCCAGACGATCGAGCATCTCGTTCAGCGTGTCGACCAGTCTGCCGATTTCATCATGGCTGCCCGGATGGGGGAGGCGTTCCCCGAGATTGGCCTCACCGATCCGCCGGGCCTGACGGACGACCTCGTCGATCGCGTGGAACGTCCTGCGAGTCAGCGACGTGCCTGCAATGCCCACCGCTACGAGCAATCCGGAGGTCATGGTGATGAACAACAAGGCGGCCGATTTCATGACGTTTCTTGCGTCATCCAGTGATCCGGCGACCTGGATCGCCAGTCGCGAGCCGTCCTTGTGTACCGGAATCGAGATCATTCGAACCGGTTCCTCGCCGAAAGCCGGGAGGGTATCGAAGACCGTTTCTCCCTGAGCCAGGCGCGCCAGCAGACCTGGCGGCGATGGAAGCCTCGCTGCGCCGAGGTTCGCGCTACGCGCCAGGACGTGGCCCTCGCCGTCGACGATCTGCACCAGCCGGTCGAGACGGGCAAAGGAGGGAGGTGCGGGGCCGGGGGCGGTTTCATGAATCTTGACCGGTTGTTCCCCGGCTTCTAGCAGCATCGCCCGTTCGGTTTCCGCAAGGGCCAGCAGTGCGGCATCGAGCTCACCGTGAACCGCTTGGCGGAGCATCCAGTAGGCACCGGCGGCAGAGCAGGCCAGTACGACGACGACGATGGCCAGGTGGACGAGGATCAGACGTGCCCGTAATCCGAGGATCACGGCGATCCGTCGCCATTCGCCGCCAGGCTGAAGCCGCAGCCTCTCACCGTTCGGATGAGCGGCGGAACGCCGGGCGGGTCCACTTTACGGCGCAGATTGCTGATGTGAACGTCGATCAGATTGTCCAGAGCGATGAGGCCGGTTCTCCATATCTGCTCGGCCAACTGGGTACGGGATACGACCTCACCAGCCCGTCGCAGGAGGAGTTCCAGGATCGCATACTCCTTGGGCGTGAGGGAGAGCTGGCGTCCGCCTCGCGTGATGCGTCGACTTCGCGGATCAAGGACGAGGTCGCCGACTGCCAGCAGCGCCGGACGGGCCGGCTCCGCCCGCCGCAGCAGAGCGCGAACGCGCGCGAGCAGTTCCTCGAAGGCAAAGGGCTTGGTGAGATAGTCGTCGGCGCCGGTGTTGAGTCCCCGGACCCTGTCCGTCAGCGCATCGCGGGCGGTGAGCATCAAAACCGGCGTGCCTATCTGCCGGTTCCGCAGTTCCGCGCAGAAAGCCAGCCCCTCTTTGCCGGGCAGGCGCCAGTCGAGGATGATCAGCCCGTACTCCGTGTGGAAGTTTCTCTGCTCGGCGTCTTCTGCGGAGTGGACGGTGTCGACGCGGAAACCCTCCTCGCAAAGGCCGCGTGCGAGAAGTCCGGCTGCTTTCCGGTCGTCTTCAACCAAGAGAATTCTCATTGTCTGCTGTGGTCTCGATGCCCCCGATAGTCTATCCACCGTGCCCATCTGCCGAAGCCGATCCTGAAGAAGAATTCAGGGT
Source organism: Methylococcus capsulatus (assembly GCF_036864975.1). NCBI lineage: Bacteria > Pseudomonadati > Pseudomonadota > Gammaproteobacteria > Methylococcales > Methylococcaceae > Methylococcus > Methylococcus capsulatus. The sequence goes on from NZ_CP104311.1 coordinate 1,696,219, forward strand.
TTCTTGAGCCAATCTTAACCATTGCTTCGCTATCCTGCACCCACCTTCCTCGTAGAGCCCAGGGCGCCATTTGCGCGTCCTGCCCCCAACATCGAAGGGGGCTCGGTCTGTCCAGGCCGGCGTCGATATATCACATAAAAATTCTGACGGATATAGAAAGTGGAGCGGAACGGCTTCCATGCGGACGGAAGAGGTGCCGGCTCGGGCGGGCCCGGGTGGTGTCTGCTTTGCGCCATGTGGCTTCTTGGCGGCTGTACCGCACCGGAATACAGGCCGACGGGTCTCCCTGTCTTTATGCAGGATATCGTCCAGTCTGGAACAGCGCCGGCGGCTTCGCCCGCTCCCTTGCCTTCCGCTGGCGGCGGCATCGCAGGCGCGGCGCGAGAGTTGACCCTAAACCAGGCGATCGGCCGGGCGCTGGAGGCCGATCCGCAAATCAAGGCTGGCTTGGAAAGCATACGGCAGGCAGAGGCGGATTTGGTCACGGCCGGTCTGCTGCCCAATCCCGAGCTGACCGCGGATGTGCTCATGATCCCCTGGGCGCAGCCCTGGCGTGAAACCCGGCAGGGTGGGCCGACCCAGACCGATGCGCTGGTAAGTTTTCCGATCGACTGGTTCCTTTTCGGCAAACGCGCCGCGGCGATCGTCACCGCCCAAAAAGGCGTGGACGTGACCGCGGCCCAGTTCTCCGATCTGCTCCGCCGGCGCATCGCCGGTACCATCGCCGCTTTTTACGACGTGCTGGAGGCCCAGGCCCTGCTCGACCTGGCGCGGGTGGACCTCGACAATCTGTCGCAGCTGGAGCAGATTACAGCCAACCGTGTGGAGCTCGGTGGTGCCGGCACCATCGAGCTGGACCGCGTCAAAGTGTTCATTTTTGGAAGCCGCCGTGAGGTTCGCAGCCGAGAAACCGCTTTGGCGACAGCCATCGCGCGGCTGCGGACCTTCCTCGGCTATTCGGACGACGTCCCGCTGAAAGTAAAGGGGAATCTGGACGTCGCTGCGCCGGCGGCGCCGTTGGCGGCCGATGCCGCTTTCGCCCTGGCGGAGGAAAACCGGCCCGATCTGATCGCATGGCATCGCCAGATCGCGATGGCAGCCGCGAACGTGGAACTGGAGGAGCGCCGAGCTTACCCGGAGGTCAAGCCCGCTTTCGGTTACACCAATCAGTTCCAGCATGAGATGAATCAGGCCAATGCCGATTCATGGAACGTCATCCTGCAAATGCGCCTGCCGGTTTTCGACCGCAACCAGGGCAACATCACCAAAGCCAGGTCATTGAAGAGCCAGGCCGAACACAATCTCACCGCTCAGCTGGTGAGCCTGCGCGCCGAAATCCTCGAAGCGGTCAAGAACTTCGAGGCGGCGCGGGATGCCCTGCTGATCGATGATCCCGGACAGCTCGATGCCGCCCGCAATGTGCGTGACAAGATTCGCGCTGCCTATGAACTGGGTGGTAAGCCGCTGATCGACGTGCTGGATGCCCAGCGCGCCTACCGCGAAACCTTCCGGCTGCATATCGTCAGCCGGTCCAGCTATTGGCATTCACTCTATGCCCTCAACGCCGCTATCGGAAAGCAGGTGCTTCGATGATTTTCCGGTTTCGCACCCTTCCGTTAGCGCTTCGCCGGGCTGTCCTGGCGACCGGTGCGTTGACATTGGCGATGGGGATCTGGCGCTTCTGGCCCGTGTCGGCGCCGCAGTTCGCAGGAGAGCAGCCTCCGAAGCCGGGAACGGCCACCGTCGCCGGCCCTTGGCTCGTCGCCGTCGAGCCCGGGAGCCTCCTGGAGCGGAAGTTCGACCTCACTACGGTGCGAAAGGAACGTATCGGCACCCCCTTGTTGACGGTGACCGGCGCGGTAATGGCGCGGCTTCGTCCCGGTAAGGAGGCGCTGGCGGACCGCTGGCAGTTCAGCAGCGTGGAGTTGTCGCGCATTTACGCCGACTGGGAAAAAGCGAGCACCCAAATGGATTTCGAAGCCAAACGTCTAAAGAAGACCCGCGAACTGACGGCGGCGCAATTACAGTCGCAGGAGCGGGTGGTCGAGCGCCTGCGCAAACTGGTCGCTACCGGCACTGAAGCGGTGCGGGACCTTACCCAGGCGGAAGCAGCCTTGCTGCAGATTCAACTGGAAGGTCAAAAAGCGGTCTTCGAGGCCGAGAGTGCGCTTACCCAAGCCACCCACAGCCACGCCGATTTGGAGCGCCAGTTGCTCCAGGCGGGTGTGGACCCGGCATTGCTCGAGCACGCCGACGCCGATTCGGCCATGGTGATGGCGGATGTGCCGGAAGTCAGGATCAGTCTGGTGAAGCCGGGCCAAGCCTGCGAAGCGCATTTTTTCGGCTTGCCCGGCCAGACCTTCCGGGGAACGGTGAGAAGTCTGGCGCCGGCGTTGTCGCCGGAACGCCGGACCTTGCGCGTGTTTTTCGAGCTCGACGACAGCAAAGGTCAGCTCAAGCCCGGCATGTATGCCGAAATCGGCCTGGGCACCGATCCGCGCGAGGCGGTTCTGGTCCCATCGGACGGGGTTTTGCATATCGGAGATACCGACTTCGTATTGACGGAGGCAGGCAGTGGGCTGTGGCGCGTCACACCCGTTCAGGTCGGGGAGCGGGCCGGGGAGGGGGTTGAAATCCTCGCGGGGCTGACGGGCGGAGAGCGTCTGATCGGCTATGGTGCGATCCTGCTTAAACCCTTGGTGGTACAGGCACTGCTCGAAGCCAGGACGGCTCCGGCGGATGATGGAGACGATCCCTGATGATTGCCAAATTCATTCGAGCAGCTCTGCAGTTCCGCTGGGTGGTCTTGCTCGCAGCCGGTGGCCTGATGCTGCTCGGCGGGTGGCTATTCACACGGATGAAGATCGATGCTTATCCGGATATTTCGGCGCAGATGGTCCAGGTGATCACGACCTATCCCGGCCGCGCACCCGAGGAAGTCGAGCGCCAGGTGACGCTGCCGGTCGAGATCGCCATGCGCAACGTCCCCAAGGTGGAAACCATCCGCTCGCGTACGATCTTCGGGTTGTCGCTGGTCCAGCTCATATTCGAGGAGGGCACGGAAAGCTATTGGGCGCGCCAGCGGGTGCAGGAGAAGTTGACCGGCCTCGAATTACCGGCGGGCGCCCAGGCCGAACTTGGACCGCTTGCCACGGCCTATGGCGAAGTGCTGCGCTACGAGCTGGCCTCGGATGGACGCCAGGACTTGATGGAGCTGCGCACGCTCAACGACTGGGTGGTCATACCCCGCCTGCTCCGGGTGCCCGGCGTCGCGGAGGTCTCCAATTTTGGAGGCTATAAAAAACAATTCGCGGTGCTGCTGCATCCGGCCCAGCTTCAACGCTACGGTCTGTCGGTCAACGACGTGGCAGATGCCATTCAGACCAACAACGCCAGCGCCGGCGGCAGCGTGCTCTCGCGGGGCAGCATGTCGTTCGTGATCCGTGGCCGCGGATCACTCCAGAACGCCGAAGAGATCGGCACGATCTTCGTCAAGTCTCTGGGCGGCACCCCGATCTACATCCGTGACGTCGCCGACGTGCAGCTCGATTCCAAAGTGCCGGCCGGCATATTCAGCAGAGATTTCAAGGACGAGGCGGTCGAAGGCATCGTGCTGCTGCGCAAGGGCGAGAATCCATCCGAGGTGCTGGCCGCGGTGCAGGCGGCGATCGCCGAACTCAATGCCGAAGGGCTGCCCCCCGGCGTCCGGCTCGAGCCTTACTACGATCGCAGCACCCTCATCGAAAGCACGCTGCATACCGTCGGCCACAGCGTGATGACGGGCATAGGTCTCGTCATCCTGATCCTGCTGGCTTTCCTCGGCCGGCCGGCGCTGGCGGCGCTGGTGGCGTTGACCATTCCCTTTGCCCTGCTGTTCGCCCTGGTATTGATGTACCTCGCGGGCATCCCGATCGGGCTGCTTTCGATCGGCGCCATCGATTTCGGTATCATCGTCGACGGTGCCGTGGTCATGGCGGAGAACATCGCCCGGCGGCTGGACGAGAGGGGACGGCGGGAAGCACCGGGAAGCGTGACGCTGACGGTTCTGGAGGCCGCTCTGGAGGTTGAACGGCCAGTGTTCTTTTCGCTGCTGATGATCCTGGGGGCATTCCTGCCGCTGCTGACGCTGACTCACATCGAAGGCTTGCTGTTCCGTCCCATGGCCTTGACCATCGTGTTCGCATTGGGCGGGGCTTTGCTTTCTGCGCTGTTCGTCGTGCCGGTTCTGGCGACCTTTTTTTTCCAGCGAGGCTTTCGGGAATGGCACAATCCGGTGCTGCACTGGCTGACCGGACGGTATCGGCTGCTGTTGACCACGCTCATCCAGCACCGCAAGCCTGTTGTGGCGACCGCGGCGGCGTTCTTGGCTTTGATCCTGGCGACGGTGGTGCCGCGGCTGGGTATGGAGTTCCTACCGTACATGGATGAAGGTGTCATCTGGGTGCGCGCCAACTTTCCGGAAGGCACATCCTTACGGCAGACCGCCCATTTCGGCCGCCGTCTGCGGGAGATCGCCCTGGGCTTTCCGGATATCCAGTTCGCCGTGGCGCAGACCGGCCGTAATGACAGCGGCACCGATCCTTACCCGCCCAGCCGCGTCGAAATGATGCTGGGTCCCAAGCCGCGTGAGGCTTGGACGCGGTTCGGAAACAAGCATGAACTGTTGGCTGCGCTCGGGGCCCGTTTCCGGGAGGAATTTCCGACCACTCGCTTCAACTTCACCCAGCCGATCATCGACAGCGTCACCGAGGACACCAACGGCACCTCGGCCAACCTGGCGATCGAATTCTCCGGTCCCGACTCCGAGGTCCTGCTGGATCTGGCCCGAAAGGCCGAAGCGCTGCTCAAACGAGTGCCGGGCGCCACCGATGTCAACATCGAGCAGGAAGGTCCCCAGCCCCAGCTGCTGATTGAGCCAGACCGTTCCTTGTGTGCCCGCTATAACGTCCGGATCGAAGATGTGACCCGGATGATCGATACCGCCATCGGCGGTTCACCGATAGGTACCCTGTACGAGGGTGAACGGCGTTTCGACATCGTGACCCGGTTTTCGCCGGAGCATCTGCTCTCGCCCCAGGCATTGGGACGGCTGCCGGTCTATAACGCTTCCAATATTCCCATCCCACTCGCGCAAGTGGCACGCATCGAGATCATCGACGGACAGACCATGATCGCCCGGGCCGACGGACGCCGTCGTCTGACGGTCCGCAGCGATATCGTCGGACGCGACCAGGGTGGCTTCGTCGCCGATGCCCAGGCGCGGTTCGAGCAGGAAATCCATATGCCTGCCGGTTACCACGTGGCCTGGCTGGGGATGTACGATAACCTCCAGCGGGCGAAGCGACACTTCGCACTGTTGGTTCCCGTCACGATCGGCGTCATCTATCTTTTGCTCCTGATCACGTTCCGGGCGCAACGGGTGGCGCTGATTTTGCTGACGGCGATTCCGTTCGCCTTCGTCGGTGGGATACTGGCGTTGTATGTGCGCGGGATGAACGTCAATGTGTCGGCGGGCGTGGGTTTTGCTGCGGTATTCGGCGTCTCCATCATGGACGGTGTGCTTCTGCTGCGCACCATCACGAGTCACCGGTTGGCGGGCGTGCCGCTGGAGCAGGCTATCCTTGACGCGGCCACCCGCCGGTTCCGTCCCATCCTGATCACGGCTCTGGTGGCCATCCTGGGCTTGATGCCGGCTTCACTCGCCACCGGCCTCGGTTCGGACGTGCAGAGGCCGGTGGCGACGGTGATCGTCTGGGGTTTGTTCAGCGCGACGATGATGACGCTGCTGTTGATTCCCGTGCTTTATCGCCTGGCGGCGCCTTCTCTGCTGGTTGCGGGCGGGGGCGGGACTTCATAGCAAGGAGCGGGAGCGATCCTGTTGGCCCGTTCCCCGTCGTTCGCTTACGTCTTCCTCAGTGGAGGTGGGGCAGATCGGTTTCCAGCATCCAGCACTCGTTGTCGTTGTCATAGCGCCACATCTCCTCCTCGACCATGCTGCGTTCAGTGAGTTCCTCCGGGCGCAGGTAGCGGATTTCGACCGTTTGGAACAGCAGGGCGGAGGGTTCTTCGGCGTGCCTGTAGCGCACATGGTAACCCGTGACCTTGTAGCCCTTCAGGCGGTCGAGCCGCTGTTCGGGACGGGGCCGCCTGACCTGGTAACTCGCGGCTTTCTCCCACAGTCCCCAGCGAATTGCCGATTCGTATCCCGTCAGGGTTTCGTCCTGCCGCATCAGGCCGATGTCGTGGCTGCAGCCGGTGAGCAACGCCATCGCGAGCGCAAGGATGGGGAAATTCTTGGGCATGGGGGCGCTTGACGTATGATTTGGGGGAATTCGAAATTATATAATGGTTCGGTAGGTTTGCTGGGATGATGGGATTCGTGCCAGCGTCGGGCGTCCTGTTCCCCCAGGGGGAACGATCCATGGAGAAATCATATGAGCCAGTCGTTAGAACAGAAAGACAGTGGATTGTCGAGCAAGGCCATGCGCGTTCTCGCTGTCGTGATGGCGGCGCTCGCGGTCATCTATTTCCTCCCGGCATTCATGTCGAGAACCACGGAAATCAATGGGGTGTCCAAGGCGGCCGCCTACAAGTCGGCGATGAAGGTCAAGCGCTATCTGTCGACCAACGATCGCGTGATCTTCGATACGGCGTTCGGCCTCCTCGACAAGATCAAGTCGCAGGAGGGGCCGGACGCCTTCGCCAAGGCGGTGGACGGCATGACGCCGGAAGAGGTCATCGAACTGGCACGGACCGCGGTCAACGCTAGGATCGCGGCGGGTGATCCGGAGTTCAGGCAGTACGCTTCCTGGGACGACATGATTGCGAAGCTGGTGGATACCAGCCTCGGTTCCTCGCGTTCACGCCACGGCTCGGGCCAGCAGCCAGCGCCGCTGCGCCAGTCGGAGCGTCCTGGGCGACCACAGTGAGTTTCGGAGGGACTCCGTCTGCGGAAGTGGTGGCGCCCGCGCCGTCCGGCGGGCACGACCATCAGGGGTGCATAGACCGCGCCCTGAGCCGCGCCGAAAAACTCTGCGGCGAGCGCGGGGTGCGCTTCACCCCCCTGCGGCGCCAGGTGCTCGCGCTGATCTGGGAAAACCATGAGGCGGTCAAGGCTTATGACCTGCTCGAGCTGCTCAAGCCGTTCGATCCGTCCGCCAAGCCCGCAACCGTATATCGGGCGCTGGATTTCCTGCTGGAGCAGGGTTTCATCCACCGCGTCGAAAGCCTCAACGCTTTCATCGGCTGCAGCGACGTGGGACGCCGGCACGAAATCCTGCTGCTGATCTGCGACCGCTGCCACACGGTGGAAGAGCGCGCCGCCTCATCCGTCATGGCGGCGGTGGCCGCGGAGATCGCCTCGGCCGGCTTTCGCGTCCGTTACAAGGCGCTGGAAATACACGGCATTTGCACGGTTTGTGCCGCGCGAGAAGATTCCGTTTGAGTTCTTCCGAAATTCCTCACTGATAGCCGTTGCGGTCTGCCGCGTCTTCTGGCCCGTTTCCTTGGCCAGGCTTGTTTTTGTTACTTTATAACATATATAATCGTGCTCGCCGCCAGGGTAGCTCTTCGGGTTGGCTGCGAGTCTTTGCCGGAAGATACCGGATCGGCTGGCGAGAGACGGGTGACGATATAACATCGGTACGGATCCTCGAGGTTCCGGAAGCATCATGTTCAAACGATCTTCTCTCTCCTTCTATTTCATTGCGCTGGTGGCGCCGCTCCATGCCGCCGAGGTTTCCGAGCCGGCGGGCAAGCCGGTCGGTAACGAAATGAGCCCGCCGGCAGTCGATGCGGAGCCGGCTTCGGTGGAGCTTGAACCGGTCGTTGTCAGCAGTCCGCTGGAGGAAAAAGTCTCCGACATGGCGCGCCCGGTGACCGTGCTGACCGACAAGGAGTTGCGGACGAAGATCGGTACCACCATCGGCGAAACCCTCAAGCAGGAGGCCGGAGTCACCAGCGGGTCCTTCGGACCCGGCGTCGGTATCCCGGTGATCCGCGGCCAGACCGGTCCCCGCGTCCAGGTCATGACCAACAGCATAGGCACCGGCGACGTCTCGCAGATCAGCCCGGACCATGCCAACGCCGTAGAGCCGGTGCTGGCCGACCGGGTGGAGATCCTGCGCGGTCCGGCCACACTGCTGTATGGCAGCGGGGCGATCGGTGGCATTGTGAACGTTCTCGACAACCGTATTCCTTCGCTGGTGCCGGACAAGCTGATGACGGCGACCGGGGAACAGCGGTTCAACTCGGTTTCGGGCCAGACTACGACCAACCTCAAGGTCGAGGGCGGTCAGGATCTGGTGTCCTATCATCTGGACGGCTTTTACCGCGAGAGCAACAATCTGCACATCGGCGGTCCGGCGATCGCCGAGACCCAGGCGCGCCAGACTGACCTCGCGCTGCAAGGCAGTCCGATCCAGAACTCCTACGGCGTCATCCCCAACACCGAAAACCGGGCCAAGGGCGGTTCCGCTGGGTTTTCCCTGGTGGGCGAACCGGGCTTTGCCGGAGTGTCGATCAATTACTTGGGCAACAACTACGGCATTCCGCCCGACGGTTCGCCTGGCGCGGGCGACACCCGGATCAACCTCAAGGAGTCGCGCTACGATTTCAAGAGCGAGCTGAACGCCCCGGTGGATTTCGTCGAGATCGTGCGCATGCGCTTCGGCCACATCAATTACACCCACACCGAGCTGAACGACGGCGTGGCGGCCGCCCGTTTCAACAAGACGACCAACGAAGGCCGTCTGGAAGTTGCGCATCAGCCCATCGGCATCGTGAAGGGTGTCGTTGGGGTACAGATGAGTTCGGCCGATTTCGAGGCGATCGAAATCGGCTCCCCTGACGCGCTGGTGCCCAAATCGCAGCTCGGCAGCTACGGCGTGTTCGCGGTCGAATCCTTCGAGCTGGGCGCGGGGGTATACGAGCTTGGGTTGCGCGGGGAATCGGATTCCATCGATCCCCAGGGTGGCCCCAACCGCAGTTATGCGCCGATCAGCGCCTCCGCCTCCGGGCAATGGAAGCTCGACGACGAACACGCCGTCAGCTTCGCCGTGACCCGCTCGCAACGGGCGCCCCAGGTGCAGGAGCTGTTCACCGACGGCGTGCACGATGCCACGCACAGCTATGAGCTGGGTGATCCCAATCTCACCGAGGAAACCTCTTACAACTTCGACTGGGGCTACCGCTACAGGGGGCGGGGAATCAGCGCCGAGCTCAACGTGTTCCAGAACTTCGTGAACGATTACATCTACCAGCAGATCACGGATGAGGTGTTCAACGAAGACTCCGAGCAGTTCGAGAAAGCCTGCACCAGTCCGGGCGCCTGTTTCCCGGTGGTGCAGACCACCCAGGCCGGTGCCTACTTCCTGGGCTACGAAGGCAACGTCAAATTTTCGCTGATGGAAAACCGCTACGGGGTGCTGGACCTGACCCTGTTCAGTGATTTCACCCGCGGCCAGTTCGTCAACGGCGGCAACGTGCCGCGCATGCCGCCGCTGCGCTACGGCCTCCAGCTCGACTATGCCTACGACGAGCACTGGAGCGGCAATCTGCGGCTGACTCGCGGCGAGAAGCAGATTTATGCCGGCCAGAACGATGCCATGACCAACGGCTACGTGCTGCTCAACCTGGGCGTGCAGTACGAGGTCAAGGCGTTCAAGGACGCCGATGTGCTGGTCTTCGCCCAGGGCAACAACCTGCTCAACGACAACATCCGCAACTCCACCTCCTACTTGCGCTATTTCGCGCCGGAGGCGGGGCGCGGGGCGGAACTGGGAATTCGGATTACCTATTAGCCCAGAACAACGATCGCATGCCTACCTGTCCAGACGATATGGCCACCGCGGCCTCCCTGTTTGAAACGCCCGCCACTCGGACCGCTGTCATCTCCGAAGACTTCGCCGACCTGGCCCGCATCTATGAGCCTGACGTCTACCTCTGCCTCGTACGGCGGCCGCCCGTGCCGGCGATCGAGCGCTTCGTCGGCGAACTGCTGAACGAAGGGAAGCAAATCGAGTTGTCGCAAGCTTTGCCCTTCGAGCATTTCGATTTTTCTTCGCTGCTGCCCGAATATCGTGGGCTGGAAGGCCATGACGCGTGGTGGCGCGACATCGCCCGCCTCACCGCCGCGTTTTGCGATCTGTTCGAAACCGGTTCGGTCGGGCTGCGTCTGAGAACGCTGAACCAGGCCATGTGCCCGCGCTTCCACGTCGATTTCGTACCCTGCCGGCTGGTGTGCACCTACGGCGGGCGGGGGACCGAGTGGCTGGCGGACGGCGAGGTGGATCGAACCAAGCTGGGTCTTGCCGGCTCGAAAGGCTTATCGGACGAGGAATCCGGCTTGATCTTGGGCGGTGTCCGCGCCATGCCGGCCCATGCCGTCGCCCTGATGAAAGGCGCCACCTGGGGAGGGCTAGACTATCCCGGCGCCGTGCATCGATCGCCCAAGCCGACTCCGGAGCAGCCGCGCCGCTTGCTGTTGACCCTGGACCTGCTGTTATAGGAGGAGGATGAGAGCATGCTGACGAAACTGGCCGGCGCGTCCGTCTACGATCCGGTACAAGGTTGGGCGGGCGAAGTCCGCGATCTATACATCCGGGATGGCCGCATCGCCGTCGACCCGGGGCCCGATGCCACAGTCGATGAGTTGCACGACCTTTCGGGCCATATCCTCATGGACGGAGCGATCGACATCCACAGCCATATTGCCGGCGGCAATGTGAACACGGCGAGGGTACTTCTGCCGGAGCAGCATCGGAACTCGATGGCGCGGTGGCTGAACCCTCCGGAGCTCACGCCGTCCATGGGATTCGTCCCTTTGGGGCTTGCTTTGCGGTCCCAGTTGGCTCCCGCCGGATTTGTCAGTACGGCCAAATGGTCGAGCGCCGACATCGGCCACCGTTACGCCCGGATGGGGTATACCACCGTGGTCGAGCCGGCGGTGCTGCCGGCCAACGCCCTGGACGCCCATCTGCAGATGGCCGACATTCCCATCGTCGACACGGCGGGCCTGGCCATCCTGGGCAGCGACGATTTTCTGCTGGGACTGCTGCGCGACCAGGCCAGCCAGGCGCAGGTCAACGACTACGTGGCATGGACGCTGTGCGCCACCCGCTGCCTGGGACTCAAGGTGATCAATGCCGGCGGGGCCGCAGCCTTCAAATGGAACGTACGCCAGTTCGATCTAGACGATGTAGTGCCGTATTACGGTGTCAGCTCCCGCCGGATCCTGCAAACGCTGCAGCGGGCCGTGTGCGAGCTGGGCATCCCGCATCCCGTGCACGTCCACTGCAACAATCTGGGTGCCGGGCAATGTGGAAACCGCCGTCGCCACCATGGAGGCCGCACAGGGTCTGCCCATGCATCTGGCGCACTTCCAGTTCTACGGTTACGGGCAGGAAGGCGCCAAGGGCTTTTCCTCGGGCGCGGCGCGTCTGATGGAAGCTTTCCACCGCCACCCCAACATCACCATGGATGTGGGTCAGGTGCTGTTCGAGCAGATGGTCACCGTTTCCGGCGACGTGATCGCGCAGTACAGCCGCCGCGGCGACGCCAGCCCCAGCAAATGGGTGGTGTGGGAGGCCGAGTGCGACGGCGCCGGCGGGGTGGTGCCTTACCGGTACCGGGAGCGGAGTTTCGTCAACACCCTGCAGTGGGCCGTCGGTCTCGAGATTTTCCTGCTGGCGGAAGACCCCTGGCGGCTGTTTTTCACCACCGATCATCCTAACGGCGCGCCTTTCACCGCCTATCCGGAACTGATCCGCTTGCTGATGGACGCCGACTACCGTGCATCGGTAATGGCCCGGCTCGATCAGGAAGCGCTGGCCTTGACGCTTTTGCCCCACCTGCGCCGGGAGTTTTCCCTCCACGACATTGCGGTCATGACACGGGCAGCCGCGGCGCGTCTTTTGGGTTTGGAAGACCGCGGCCACCTGTGTCCCGGCGCCATCGCCGATGTCGCCGTCTACCGGCCGCAGGCGGATAAGCGGGCGATGTTCACCGACGCGGCATGGGTATGGAAAGGTGGAAGACTCGTGGTTCGCGAGGGCGCCGTGGTCGATCGCCCAGCGGGTTCGGCGCTGACCATTGAGCCTTGCTACGACAGGCGCATCGAGCGCGACGTCAAAGCCTATTTAGATCGCTTCTACAGCCTGTCGCTGGACCATTTCACCGTGGGCGGCGTCGCTTTCGAACGCGAAGATGCCGAGCGTTTCCGCTCGATTCGGGCGGCATGAGGATCAGACAATGCTTGAGTGCGACGTCGAATTAGCCGACGGTAGCCCTATCAGTGCGGAGGAGTTATTGGCGATGCCGGAGGGCGATTACATGAACGCGAGTCAGACCGCCTTCTTCCGTCACTACTTGGGAGCCCTTCGAGCCGAATTATTGGAGCGCGCTTTGTCGGCACGGACCGTATTGGAAGCAGGGGATGGTCTTTCCGATCCCAACGACCGGGCGACGTTGGAAGAAGAACATCTCATTGAGCGGCGCCGGCTGGATCGGGAACGCAAGTATCTGAAGAAGATCGATGCCGCCCTGGCGCGCATCGGCGAGGGAACCTATGGCTATTGCGAAGAAACGGGCGAACCGATCGGTTTGCGGCGTCTGCTTGCCCGGCCTACTACTACGCTATGCCTGGAAGCCCAGATCCGCCACGAGCGCGCCGAACGGCAGGGCAATCCGTCATGACCTTCAGGGTTCCACAGACCTACAGCGCGTGGCGCCACTGCATCGAGGTGGAATGCGGCATTCCTTTGACGGTGGCTTTCCTCCATGCACGGCTTGCCGCCTTGAGGGACGGAGATGCCGAGGAAGCGGGGCGGTTTCGGCGTCTTTACGGCGACGCCCATTGGCTGCGCGTGTTGGGTTGGTTCGAGCACGCGGCGCAGGAGACTCAACCGTGATCGACTTGGCCGAAACCTTGCCGGAAGGCGGCCGCCTGCCATGGCGGGCCGTCATGGATAGCTTACCTTTCGACGACCGCGGCCTGATTCCCGCCATCGCCCAGCAATACGACACCGGTCAGGTGCTCATGCTCGCGTGGATGAACCGCGCGGCGCTCGTCGAGACGCTGGCCACGGGGCGTGTCTGCTACTGGTCGCGTTCGCGCCAGGCGCTTTGGCGCAAGGATGAGACTTCGGGGTACCGGCAGTGGCTGAAGGAGCTGCGCCTGGATTGTGACGGCGACACGGTGCTGCTTCTGGTCGATCAACAGGGTCCGTCCTGTCACACCGGACGTTCGAGTTGTTTTTACAACCGCGTCGACGGCGAAGACTTGGTCGTCGATTCGAGGAGTCTGTCTCGTGAGTGAAACCATTCCAGTAACGATTCTCACCGGTTTTTTGGGTGCAGGTAAAACCACGCTCTTGAACCGTATCCTCGGCGAAGCGCATGGTCAGCGTATCGCCGTGATCGAAAACGAGTTCGGTGAGATCGGGGTGGATAACGAGTTGCTGCAGCAGGGCGACGAGCAGATCGTCGAGATGAACAACGGCTGCATTTGCTGCACGGTGCGTGGCGACCTGGTGCGCATCCTGGGCGATCTGGCGGAGCGCCGCCGCCGGGGCGCGGTGAATTTCTGCCGGGTCCTCATCGAAACCACGGGGCTGGCCGATCCGGCGCCGGTGGCGCAGACGTTTTTCGTCGACGAAGGCGTTGCCCGGGATTACCGCCTGGACGCCATCATCACGGTGGTGGACGCCAAACATGCTCCGCGGCAGCTCGATGAGTGCCACGAGGCGCAGGAGCAGGTCGGTTTTGCCGACCGCATTCTGTTGTCCAAGACCGACCTGGTCAGCGAGGAATCGGTGAACGCTTTGATGGCGCGCCTGCGTGCTATGAATCCGCGCGCTCCCCTGCTGCGCGTCCACTTCGGTCAGGTGGACCTGCGCGAAGTCCTCGACATCCGGGGGTTTGATTTAAGGGAAATCCTTGCTCTGGAACCGGACTTTCTGGAGGACGTCAGCCACGAACATGATGACGCCGTCGGTTCGTTCGTGTACCGCTCCGGCAAACCTTTCGACTTCGCGCGTCTGTTTTACTTCATGGAAATCATGGTCGGCCGATTCGGTCAGGAGTTGTTGCGCTACAAAGGTATCCTCAACGTAGCCGGATGCGACCGCCGCATCGTTTTTCAGGGCGTACACATGATGTTCGGCGACACGGCGGGGCTGCCTTGGGGCGAGGGGGAGGCGCGCGAGTCCCAATTGGTATTCATTGGGCGCAACCTGCCGCGCGATCAGATTCTGGCCGCTTTGGCCTCCTGTCACGTCGATGGCTGATTCCGACTCGCGACTGCCGGTACTCGTCCTCACCGGCTTTCTCGGCAGCGGAAAGACCACCTTGCTGAATCGTTTGCTCCGCGAGGGGCCGAGGACAGCGGTGCTGATCAACGAATTCGGCAGCGCGCCGGTCGACCAGGAGCTGCTCGGACGGCAGGATCTGCCGCTGATGGTATTGTCCGGTGGCTGCCTGTGTTGTCAGATAAAAGGCGCTTTGGCCCCGAACCTGAAAAATCTATGGATGGCATGGAGTCGCGGAGCGACACCCCCGTTCGAGCGGCTCATCATCGAAGCCAGTGGTGTCGCCAGCCCGGAACCTGTCCTGGACACCCTGCTGCGGGATCGCTGGCTGTCTTCCCGTTACCGCTTGCAAAGCGTCGTAACCACACTGGCCGTGCCCTCTGCCGTGGAGCATCTGGATCGGTTTCTCGAAGCCCGCGCTCAGGTGGCCTGGGCGGATACATTGGTGCTCACCCATGGCGATTTGGCCGGTTCGGAGGACAGTGTGCGCTTGGACCTCCGGTTGCAAGAACTCGCTCCGGCTACGCTACGGTTGGCCGTGGTGCGAGGTGCTGTCGATCCAGAGGCCGTTCTAACCGCGGTTACGACCGATAACCGCCGGCTGCCTCAAGGGCAGGATTCGCCCGATCACGGGTTCCGCAGCGTTTCCCTCTATCTGAGCACGCCGATGCCCTGGCCGCAGCTGCAAACGGTACTGGAAGGATTGTTGAGCCGGCACCGTTCCCGCCTGGTGCGGGTCAAGGGCGTGGTTCGCCTGTCCGACCAGACCGAGCCCGTCATCGTACAAGCCGTGGCGGACCGGTTGTATCCGCCGGTGTGCTTGCCAGCCCGCACAGCCGACGATCGTCTGGGACGCCTGGTTTTTATCGCCGCCGGCCCCGTTCACGAACTCGCCGACGAGTTGATGGCGACCATCGGTGGCATCGCGGTTCCGGACGCGATCCGGCTGCATTGACCAACGTTCCTATCGCAACTCATGAACGCCTACAACGATACCCCCTTCCTCGCCTCGACCGCCGCTTCAGGCAAGCGCGGCCTTTATATCCTTCGCGTGCAGGTCCAGTTCTCGTCCGCACACTCGCTCCGCGATTATCTCGGCGATTGCCGCCGGATGCACGGACATAACTGGAAGCTGGAGGTGGAGGTGTCCGCAAGTGTCCTGGATGCGCTGGGCATCGCCCTGGATTTCAAGACGATCAAGGCGGAAACCCGGGCACTCGCCGATAGCCTCGATCACCGCTATCTCAATGAGATCGAGCCGTTCGACAGGATCAATCCGACCGCGGAAAATCTGGCCGGCTGGTTTTACCGCCGGCTTTCCTCAAAGCTGGATCGGGAGTTCGCCAAGGTGAGTGCGGTGACCGTCTGGGAGACGGATACGTCGTCGGTCCGCTACACCGAGGACGAAGCATGAAGGACGCTGGTTTGGCTATCGACGACGTGCAGGGCTGAGCGGACCTGCGCCGCATAGACATCGACAGGGTCGGGATCAAGGGCATTCTTCATCCGGTTAGGGTCAGGGATCGAAGTCTAGGCGAACAGCACACCATCGCCCGCTTCGACATGGCGGTGAGTCTGCTCCACCACTTCAAGGGGACCCATATGTCGCGCTTTGTGGAGATCATCAACGGCCACGATCGGGAGATCGACGTCGCCTCGTTCGAGGCGATGCTGGTTGAAATAGTGGAGCGCCTGGAAGCCGAGGCCGGCTACATCGAGATGCATTTTCCCTATTTCCTGGAGAAACGGGCGCCGGTAACCGGCGCGAAAAGCCTCATGGATTACCAAGTGGCATTGATTGGCGAGATCGCGGGAACGAAGGCGGCGAGCCGCATCAAAGTGATCGTGCCGGTCACCAGCCTGTGTCCCTGCTCAAAGGCGATTTCCGAGCGCGGCGCCCACAACCAGCGGTCTCACGTTGCCGTCACCGTGCGCACCCGAGGTTTTGTCTGGATTGAAGAGTTGATCGAATGGGTGGAGGCCGAGGCCTCTTCGCCGATTTACGGCCTCCTCAAGCGTGCCGACGAAAAGTACGTCACCGAATATGCCTACGACCATCCCCGCTTCGTCGAGGATCTGGTACGCGGTGTGGCCGCCCGTTTGGATGCCGAACCGCGTATCGCGGCATACGCGGTCGAGGCGGAAAATTTCGAATCCATTCACAACCATTCGGTCTACGCGCTGATCGAGCGTGACAAGGGGATGGCGGCCGCTTGATGCCCTCCATCCGCCGCTGACGGCCTTGAATTCACTGGTACGGGAACCGACGCGATCGAATAGAATGGCGGGCTAAAATTCGCCAGGACCTTTCTATGAACCGATTGCTTGCCTTGCTCGCCCAGGATCGCCCCCTGATCATGGGTATCCTCAATGTCACCCCCGACAGTTTTTCCGACGGCGGCCTGTACGACGACGTCGAGCAGGCCGTCCGCCGCGGCGTGTTCATGGCGGGCGAGGGCGCCGACGTGATCGACGTGGGCGGGGAGTCAACCCGGCCGGGGGCGGAGCCGGTCGAGGCCGCGGTCCAGATCGCGCGTGTGGTTCCGGTCATTGAGCGCCTGCGGGTGCTGCTGCCCGAACGGGTGGCGATCAGCATCGATACCACCCAAGCGGAAGTGGCGCGCTCGGCCCTGGCCGCCGGTGCGGACCTGATCAATGACGTTTCGGCCGGTCGGGACGATCCAGCCATGTTGTCGCTCGCGGCGGCGGATGGAGTGCCGATCGTGCTGATGCACATGCAGGGTAGCCCTAAGACCATGCAGGAGCGGCCGCATTACGAAGACGTAGTCGCCGAAGTGCTGGCGTTCCTGCTGGAGCAGGCGGAGGCAGCCGGGCGCGCCGGCGTCCCGCGCGAATCCATCCTCCTCGATCCCGGCATCGGCTTCGGCAAGCGCCGGGACGACAATCTGAAGCTGATGGCCCACCTGGACCGCTTCGTTGCCACGGGCTATCCGGTACTGCTGGGCACCAGCCGGAAGCGCTTCATGGGGGCGGTCTGCGGCGAAACCGAGCCGGCGGCGCTGGTGCCGGCGACGGTGGCGACGACTGCGCTGGGCGTGTCAGCCGGGGTGCGGCTGTTTCGGGTTCACGACGTGAAGGAGAACCGGCAGGCGGCGGATGTCGCGGATGCGATCCGCCGCGCGCGTTAGGGCTTCAGGCCGCCTGCACCGGGATGGCGTGGCTGGTCCGGGTGATCTGGTTGTTTTCGTTGACGTAGACGAGGTTAGGCCGGTAACTGGCCAGTTCGGCCTGGTTCAAGCCGACGTAGGCGCAGATGATGAGGACATCGCCCACGGCGGCTAGACGGGCGGCTGCGCCATTGACCGAGATGGTGCCGGAGCCATCGGCGGCGCGGATGGCATAGGTGGTGAAGCGTTGCCCATTGTTGACATTGTAGATCTGGATTTGCTCGTATTCGCGAATGCCGGCACAGTCGAGCAGCGCGCCGTCGATGGCGCAGGAGCCTTCGTATTCGAGCTCCGAATGGGTCACACGCGCTCGGTGCAACTTGGCTTTCAACATCGTGGTTTGCATTGAGCGTACCTGTCAGGTCTGATCAGGGCCAGGGATTATGCCGGATGGGCCGGAGTGTAGCAATCCGGCGACTGTGGAGAATCTGAAACAACCCGTTTCATCAATGGGTTGAGTTCAGGGAAATTAGGACGTTGTCGATCAGTCTTGCCTTGCCCAGATGCGCCGCCGCCAGGATCACGAGCGCGTTGTCTTCTGCCGAAGGTACAGCAAGGTCCTGCTGTCGCCGGATGCTGACATAATCGACCGAAAAGCCGCCGGCTTCGAGTGCCGCGCTGGCTTCCTGCTCAATGCGGGAATAGTCCCGTTCTCCCGCGCGCACGGCCTCGGCGGCCTGATTGAGGGTGCGGAAGATGAGGGCGGCACGCTCCTTTTGCTCCGGGCTGAGATAAGTGTTGCGGGAGCTCATGGCCAGGCCACTGGGCTCGCGTACCGTCGGAACGCCCACGATCGTCACGGCCATGTCGAGGTCGCGCACCATTTTGCGGATGAGGGTCAGTTGCTGAAAGTCTTTTTCGCCGAACAGGGCGAGGTCAGGCCGGACACGGTTCAACAGTTTGCAGACCACGGTGGCGACGCCGCGGAAATGACCGGGCCGGAATGCTCCGCAGAGCCGTTCCGACAGGCCGGGCACTTCGACGACGGTGGTCGGCTGGCCGTCATCAGGGTAGACGTCGGCGACATCGGGCAGGTACAGCAGGTCGGCCTGCTGGGCGCGCAGCCGTTCGATGTCCTGTTCGGGCGTGCGGGGATAGGCGGCCAGATCTTCGCTGGGTCCGAACTGGGTCGGATTGACGAAGATGCTGACCACTACCCGGCGGGCTTTGATCTTCGCTGTGTCGACTAGATGCAGATGGCCTGCGTGCAGGTTGCCCATCGTGGGCACGAACGCGATGCTCTCACCTGCCGCCCGCCAGGGCGCCATGGCGGCTTCCAGCTCCGTTTTGGTGAAGACGATTTTCATGGGCCGTCGCGGCCGAAACTGTGCTCGTCGCCCGGAAAGGTGCCGGCCTTGACCTCGCGCACATAGGCCGAGACGGCCTCCCGAACCCCTGCATTGCCGGCGAGGAAGTCTTTGCAGAAACGCAGGCGTCGTGCGCTCATGCCCAGCATGTCCTGCCAGACCAAGACCTGGCCGTCGCAGTGCCGGCCGGCGCCGATGCCAATGGTGGGAATCTCGACTGCGGCGGTGATTTCCTGCGCCAGTTCCCAGGGGATGCACTCGAGCACCAGGAGCATTGCGCCGGCTTCGGCCAGCAGGCAGGCATCTTCGATCATCCGGGTCGCCGATTCAGCGTCCCGGCCCTGCAGTGCATAGCGGCCCAGCCGGTGGATGGCTTGTGGCTGCAGGCCCAGATGGCCGCATACCGGGACATTCTGTTCCGCCAGGAACCGGACCACGCCGAGCCGTTCCCGCCCGCCTTCCAGCTTGACCATCTGCGCGCCGCCTTCGCGGATCAGCCGGGCGGCGCTGCGGACCGCCTGTTCCGGGGTGCAATAGCTCAGAAAGGGGAGATCGGCCAGTACCAGTGCACGGCGTGCTGCGCGCTGCACGCACGCGGTGTGGTACACCATGTGGTCGAGCGTGACACTCGAGGTGGTGGGCTGCCCCTGGATGACGTTGCCGAGCGAATCGCCCACCAGGATGAGCTCGACACCGGCTTCGTCCTGCAAGGCGGCGGAGGATGCGTCATAGGCAGTGAGGCTGGCGATTTTTTCGCCGCGCTGCTTCATGGCGAGCAGGTCGGGTAGAGTCACCGGATCAGTCATGGGCGATAACCGAAAGGCCCCGGCGGGGGCAGCTCCTGACCAGTTCTCTCAAGGGGCCCCGGTCGGGAATGTGGAGGTCGGGCGCGATTTCCGCCAGCGGATACAGGACGAATTCCCGTTTGGTGATGCCGGGATGCGGTAGCGTCAGGGTCTCCGTGTCGAGTGCGAGATCATCGTAGAGCAGCAGGTCGAGGTCGAGCGTCCGGGGCCCCCAGCGTTCACCGCTGCGGACGCGGCCGTGGATCTGCTCGATCCGCTGCAGCGCGTGGAGCAGATCCTGCGGCGCCAGCGAAGTGGCAACGGCCATGACAGCATTGACGTAATCCGGCTGGTCGCTCGGCCCCATCGGCGCACTGCGGTAAAGGCTGGAAAAGGCGAGCTCCCGCACGCCGGGGACGGTGCCGATGGCCCGCCGGGCCGCCCGCACGGTTTCGGCTGCGTCGCCGAGGTTGGCGCCGAGGCCGATATAAGCCTTGCTTTCGCCGCTCATTCCCGAAAAGAATCAAGCCGCCGCCACCGGGGCGCGTCGGCGCCGTTTCCGGGGCCTGGATTTTCCGCCTGATCTGCGGCCGGTGCGTGTCATGGCCTTCTGCTCGACCTCGTCGGCGGATTGGAATCGGGTCCACCATTCCGCCAGCTCGGGTTCGGCTTCGCCGGTCTCCGCCCGTAGAACGAGGAAATCGTAAGCGGCATGGAAACGCGGATGGCTCAGGAGGCGGAACGGGCGGCCCCCTTGCGTCTTGTCGAAACGGGACTGGAGTAGCCAGATTTCCCGCATCGGGATTCCGATCGTCTTGGGGAAAGCCGTGTGACGGGTCTGGCGGGAGATGACTTCCGAGGCGGCCTCCTGATAGGCCACGATGGGGTTTTCGCCCGCGGCGATCCGGGCTTCGGCCCGGCTGCGCACAGGCTCCCACAGCAAGGCGGAGAAAAGGAAATAGGGCGCGACCGCTTTGTCTTCCTGCACCCGCTGGTCAGTACGTTCCAGGGCCTTGGCCAGGAATGTCAAGGGAAACCCGCCATTTTCGCGGGCCAGGCAGCTTTCGGTTTCCGGAAACAGCGCGCCAAACAGCCGGAAATGGCGAAGCTGCTCGAAGGTCTGCACCGCATATCCGGCTAGGAACAATTTGACGATTTCGTCGTAGAGCCGGGCCGCCGGAATGTCGCGTAGCAGATCCGCCAGACGGTGAATCGGTTCGGCGCAGCTCGGATGCAGGGTAAAGCCCAGCTTCACCGCGAAGCGGATCGCCCGCAGCATCCGCACCGGATCTTCCCGGTAACGCTGTTCGGGATCGCCGATGAGCCGCAGCGATGCGTTGCGGTGGTCATCCATCCCCCCCACGTAATCGATCACCGTGAAGTCGCTGATGTTGTAATACAGCGCGTTGACCGTGAAATCGCGCCGGAAGGCGTCTTCCTCGATGGTGCCGTAGACGTTGTCGCGTAGAATGCGTCCGCCTTCGGTAACATGCTCGTCGTGCGGGTCACGGGTCAGGGCGCGGAAGGTGGCGACTTCGATGATCTCCTCGCCGAAGTGCACATGGGCGAGGCGGAAGCGGCGCCCGATCAGCCGGCAGTTGCGGAAGACGGCCTTGATTTCCTCGGGGTGGGCATCAGTAACCACGTCGAAATCTTTCGGCTCTCGCCCCAGCAATAGGTCACGCACGCAGCCGCCGACGAGGTAGGCCTGATAGCCCGCTTTACGCAGGCGATAGAGCACCTTCAGCGCATTGTCGCTGATCAGCGTGCGCGAGATCGAATGTTCGGAGCGGGAATAAATCCGCGGACCGGTGGTAACGGGATCCGGTGCTGCCGCGGTGGCGGGGTGCAACGCACCGATCAACCGTTTGATGAAGGCGACGATTTCCAGAGGATTTGTTGGTTGTTTGGTTATAGGAAGTTGCATATGAATCATAACCCAGGTGAAAGACCGGCTCAATCGAGCGTCCCTTGCGGTTTTTGCGCCACTCGACGAAATCCGAAAGCCCATGTCTAAAGACGAAATTTACAGGCAATCGCTGTCGTTTCTCGACGATTTCGGGTTCGGAGAGGGCGTCGCCACCGTGTTCGACGATATGTTGGAACGCTCGGTGCCCTTCTATGCCGAGTTGCAGCGCATGATTGCCGAGATGGCCGGCGATTTCGCCGTGCCGGACACTCGTATCTACGATTTCGGCTGCTCCACTGGCACCACCTTGATCGGCCTGGACCAGGCCATTGGGCCACGCGGGATTACCCTCGTGGGGGTCGATAACTCCCGAGAGATGCTGGCGCAATGCCGCGCCAAGATGGCCGGACACGCCTTCGCCAATGCCGTCGAGCTGATCCATGCTGATCTGAACCAGGGGATCGTCATGGAGAACGCATCGCTTGCCTTGATGATACTGACTCTGCAGTTCGTCCGCCCGCTCTACCGCGACCGGTTGGTCAAGGCGATACACGGCGGGCTGGAGGAAAACGGCGCGCTGGTCCTTGTGGAGAAAGTGCTGGGCGAGAGCTCTCTCTTCAATCGCTCCTTCATCAAGTACTACTACGAATTCAAGAAACGCAATGGCTATACCGAACTGGAGATTGCCCAGAAGCGGGAAGCCCTGGAAAACGTCCTGGTACCGTACAAGCTGGCGGAGAACCTCGAGATGCTCAAGTTGGCCGGCTTCCGCTACGTCGACGTGTTCTTCAAGTGGTACAACTTCGTCGGCATCGTGTCCGTCAAGTGAGGGCATCTGGAGATGTATGCAGTTATGTAGTATTATTCCTTTTTCTCAAGACGGTTGAGCTGTGTCCGGAAGCCTCCGGGACTGCCAACATTGCAATTTGTCCCCATCGTCTAGAGGCCCAGGACACCGCCCTCTCACGGCGGCGACGGGGGTTCGAATCCCCCTGGGGACGCCATGAAAATCAAACAGTTGCCATTCAAGGAAACAACCGTATGGAAAAAATGCGAAAACATCGCCCACGGTTGGAGTGGTTCACTGTGAATGAGTTCGCAATTTTTTGGCCGGTATTCCCCCCCGGCTTCAAATTTGAAGTGCAACGCCTGATTGGAAGAATACCTGAGCAGGTGTCGGGTATCCCAGACTCTCCCTGGGGCGGTTGTTCAGTCTCCCCATAATACGAGTACCAATCGATGATCGCCACCAAATCCACGAAGCCACGCGCCAGCCGGATGTAGGTGATGTCCGTGCTCCACACCTGGTTGGGGGGTGACTTCGATGCCCCGCGGCAGGTAGGGATAGACCCGGTGTTCCGGGTGCTTGACGCTCGTCGCTGGCCCCGGCGCCATGCCGGCCAGTCCCATCAGGCGCATCAGCCGCTGCACTCGCTTGCGATTCACAACATGCCCCTGACGCCCCAGATACACGACCATCCGCCGGCGGCCGTAAAACGGCCGCCGCGTGTACTCCTCGTCGATCAGCCGGCACAGCAGCAGGTCTTCCTCCGACTCCATCGCCGTCTCTTGCCGGCCGTGGTAGGTCGCGCGGGCCACCCCCGCCAACGCGCACTGCCGTACCAGCGCCAGACCGCCTTCCCGCTCGATCCAGCCCATTCTCGTGTCGGCGCTCATGGTCCGGACTTTTTTTGAGCCCGTCCAGTTCCCTCTTCAGCCGCCCAATCTCCTCGTACCGTCGATCTTCCTCTGCGTGCGCCGGCGGCTTGGGGCCGCGCTGGCCTTCGAATAGCGTCGCCGCGTGCTCCAGAATCCCCTTCTTCCACTGCCTGACCTCCCACCGGATGCACCTCGTACCGCTGCCCAATCTCGTTGATCGTCTTCATGCCCCGCGCCGCTTCCAGTCCAACCTTCGCCTTGAATTCCGCGCTATGCACCTTGCGCTTCTTGCCTTCCGTCATGCCATCGTCCTCCCGCGACGACAGCTTAAACCGGTGTCTCAAAATCAGGGACCACTATACCTGAAGCGGCTGCGCTGTCGCCGTCGCTTCGGGCTGCGCCCTGCATGACGTCGACAGCGCAAACAGGATCAACCACTTACCTGATCACCAATTTGCACAACTAGACGCACACAACTCATTTCCGCCAGAAACTTCTCCCACCGGCTTTGGCGTTTTTTGCTGGCGTATTCGAGTTCGGCAAAACCGGTTGGGGTCGGTGTGTTCTTCGGCTGTTCCAGGCTGCGATAAGGTAGGTGTCACGTCCCGGACGATCATAAATACGCCGATGAAAGAGATTGGGATGAGTTGTATACCCGGCTTTCATGCCTTGGATCGGAGTCTGGCTGCCGAGCGCGGATTGGGGCAGGTGGTAGTGGAGAGGGTGACATCACGGTGCAGGGTCTGCTGCAAATTGAGGGCCGAATCGAAGGGATGGGTCTTGAGGATATCGGCGATGCGGCCATTGAAACGCTCGACCATCCCCTGGGTTTGCCCGCCCCGTCCTTGGGGCTCGCCCGGCGGGCCCGCCGAAGGCGGTCCCCCTTTGCTCCCGGCAAAGGGGTGGGGGCTCCGGGGCGGCGTCAGGCGGTGTTCCATCCCCAAGGCGTGGCCCAGTTGATCGAATTCGTGCTGGCCGGCAGGAGCCCGGACGCGGTTGCCAAACGGACGGTCGGTGCATGGCTCATCCCCTCCCAGGGGTTCGTCCCTTCGGGACCCGCGCGGCGGTCCAAAGTCGCTGCCGGCGACTTTATCCTTGCCGTTGTCGGTAAGCCGTTTGGAAATTTTGATCGGACAGGCCTTGTGCAGGGCCTTGAGGAACGCCGGCGCGGAGGCGGCGGTCTTGTTCGGCTTGACCGCGATGAACAGCCAGCGGGTGGCGCGGTCGATCGCGACGAACAAGTCACGGCGCGAGGTTCCGTCCTGCCTCCGCGGCAGGTAAGTCAACTTCGTTGCTCTGCGAGTCAACTTCGTTGCTCTGCGAGTCAACTTCGTTGCTCTGCGAGTCAACTTCGTTGCTCTGCGAGTGACGTCCCTGTGGAGAAAGCCCGGCGCATAGGCCTTGAAGGGTTTGGACGGCGCCTTTTCTACGGGCGGCAGCAGGTTACGGCGACAGCCGACCCCGTGACGGCGCAGACGGCGGTCCCGCCCGGAGCGGGACACCGCCGGGGGCAGACTCGAAGAGCAGCGAAGCTGAAACTCGCGGGTCACGGCGAGCCGGTCATCCAGGGGCAACGAGAGGGTTTTGCGCAGATACACCACAAGGGTTTCTTGCGCCGGGGTCAGCGTGGTTTGCAGGCGCTGCGCCGTGGGCGACCGGTCGTTGAACGCCGTGCGCGATTTCCACTGGCGGACGGTGGCCTCCGTCACGGTGTACCGGCGCGCCAACACCCGGATGGGATCCTGACTTGGGGTTATCTCGGCTCGCGCTGCCGGGGTCGTGCGGGCTGGTTTATGCAGAGCGATCTGCATGGGACGGACTCTCTTACGTCGATATCACATGATGGCGCGAAATGCGCCGTCAACAGCGCTCGCGCATAGAATAACGGATAACGCCTTTCGTCTTATAGGATCGTCCGGGATGCGACACCTAGGGGCAGGGCGGTGGTTCACGGCCCACGAGCCGGCGGCTCCGCGTCTTCCAGGGCTGCCAGTTCGGCGTCGGAAAACGCCCGCGACCGCGTCAGAAAACGCAGGCCTTCCGGCCCTTCCAGCGAAAACATGCCGCCCCGGCCCGGCACGACGTCGATCAGGAGCTGCGTGTGCTTCCAGTAGTCGAACTGGGCCGCGGACATATAGAACGGACATCCTCCGATGTCTCCCAGCCGCACGTCCGAGTTGCCCACCAGGAGTTCCCCGATGGGATAGCACATGGGGGAGCTGCCGTCGCAGCACCCGCCGGACTGGTGGAACATCAGCGGACCGTGCCTTGCGATCAGCCGTCCGATCAAGGCTAGGGCGGCGGGGCTTGCCACCACCCGCGCCGGCGCGTCAGGGGCTTTCAGAACAGGCCCACCGCCTTCGGGCTGTAGCTGACCAGCAGGTTCTTGGTCTGCTGGTAATGAGAGAGCATCATCTTGTGGTTCTCGCGGCCGATGCCGGACTGCTTGTAACCGCCAAATGCGGCGTGTGCGGGATAGAGATGGTAGCAGTTGACCCAGACGCGTCCGGCATGAATGCCCCGTCCCATCCGGTAGGCCCGGTTGAGATCGCGGGTCCAGATGCCGGCGCCTAGCCCGTACAGCGTGTCGTTGGCGATCGTCAGCGCCTCTTCTTCATCCTTGAAGGTCGTCACCGACAGCACCGGTCCGAAGATTTCTTCCTGAAATATGCGCATACGGTTGTGGCCCCGGAATACCGTGGGTTTCACATAACAGCCGCCGCGCAGATCGCCGTCCAGCAGGTTGCGTTCGCCGCCGATCAGGCATTCGGCGCCTTCCTGCTTTCCGATCTCGAAGTAGGAGAGGATCTTCTCGACCTGCTCTTCGGACGCCTGGGCGCCGACCATCGTCTCCGGGTCGAGCGGGCTGCCCTGTTTCATGGCCGCGATCCGTTTCAAGGCGTGTTCCATGAAGCGGTCGTAGATGGATTCGTGGATCAGGGCGCGGGAGGGGCAGGTGCAGACTTCGCCCTGATTGAGGGCGAACATCGCGAGCCCTTCCACCGCTTTGTCGAAGAAGTCGTCCTCCTGCGCGCAGACATCGGCAAAGAATATATTCGGCGATTTACCGCCGAGTTCGAGCGTCACCGGGATGATGTTCTGCGAGGCGTACTGCATGATCAGCCGGCCGGTGGTCGTCTCGCCGGTGAAGGCGATCTTGGCGATGCGGCGCGAGCAAGCCAGCGGCTTTCCCGCCTCCAGCCCGAAGCCGTTGACGACGTTCAGTACGCCGGGCGGCAACAGGTCGCCGATCAGTTCCAGCAGCACCATGATCCCCAGTGGAGTCTGTTCGGCCGGTTTCAGCACCACGCAGTTGCCTGCCGCCAGGGCAGGAGCGAGTTTCCAAGCCGCCATCAGGATCGGAAAATTCCAGGGAATGATCTGTCCCACCACGCCGAGCGGTTCGTGGAAGTGATAGGCGACGGTGTCGGCATCGAGTTCGCCAATCGAGCCCTCCTGGGCGCGGATGCATCCGGCGAAGTAGCGGAAATGATCGATCGCCAGCGGGATATCCGCGGCCCGGGTCTCGCGGATCGGCTTTCCGTTGTCCCAGGTTTCCGCCAGTGCTAGGGTTTCCAGGTGGGCTTCCATGCGGTCGGCGATCCGGTTGAGGGTGTTGGCCCGGATGGTCGCGGAGGTTCGGCCCCAGGCGGCGGCAGCGGCATGGGCGGCATCCAGGGCCAGTTCGATGTCTTCCGCGGTGGAGCGGGCGACCTTGCCGAGCGGTTTGCCGGTGACCGGCGTCAGGTTCTCGAAGTATTCTCCCCGGACGGGGGGGACCCAGCGGCCGCCGATGAAATTGTCGTAACAGGGTTTGAACGGTGATTCTGTCATCATGATGTAGATTTCCTGCTCTCTGCGTTATCCATTATCCATGCTTAGAAATAGGATACGGGCAAGCGGTCAGTCAAGTGCGGCTCGGACCGGTAACGAATCGAGCACTTTCCGCCCGCGCTGGTTTCACGGCCAGGATGAATGTCGGCTCATGCATTGCGACCTGCGGGTTCGTCACCTCCCGCGTCGGACGGAATGACCGTGGGAAAATGTCGATAGCCCCGTACCTCGCCGGGCCGCATTCGGGCTCCCTCAGCGGAGTTGCTCCGTGAGCAGGCCAATGATCATTTCCATATCCAGTTCGGTTTCGACGGCGTCGGCAACCCGGTCAATTCCGCGTTCGCGTTCCCGACCGACTTCGAACATCCGGGGCTGCGGCAGGCCGGCCCAATGGAGGAGGGCGGTGAGGGCTTCGGGTTCGTCGAACAGGCCATGCACATAGGTGCCCAAGATCTGTCCGTCGTCCGACACTGCTCCGTCTGGGCCCCGCTCCAGCCGACAGGCGGGCCGCTCCAGGGCCGGCCCCCGACTGACGCCGGCATGGATCTCATAACCCTTGACCTTTGCGCGATCGAGAAACAGCGTTCCGGAGACGTTGCACAACTGCTTTTCCCGTTCGAGCGTCGTTTCGAAATCCAGGAGTTCCAGGCCGGGGCTGGAGCCGGGTGGGCCTTCGAGTCCCAAGGGATCGTGGATCGCCCGGCCGAGCATCTGGAACCCGCCGCAAAGGCCAAGCAGTTTCCCGCCATAGCGCAGATGCCGCCGGATGGCTCCCTCCCACCCCTCTCCGCGCAGCCAGGCGAGATCTCCCCGGACGTTCTTGCTTCCGGGCAGGATGAGGAGATCGGTGGGCGGCGGCAGTGTGCCCGTACCGACGAAGTGGAAATCCACCTGTGGATGCATGCGCAAGGCGTCGAAATCCGTGTGATTGCTGACGCGGGGCAGCTGTGGGGCGATGACCCGCAATTGGGCGTCCTTGCGGTGCGCCGCGGGCGATGACTGCACCAAGGCATCTTCTGCATCGAGATAGAGTCCATCCAGATGGGGCAGTACCCCCAACACTGGCTTGCCGGTGCGCCGTTCCAGCCACTCAATGCCCGGCCGCAACAGGCCGATATCCCCGCGAAAGCGGTTGATGACGAAGCCTCGGATGCGTTCGCGTTCGCTGTCCGAAAGGAGTTCGAGCGTACCGACGAGGTGGGCGAACACGCCACCGCGATCGATGTCGGCGATGAGAAGCACCGGGCAGTCCACGGCCTCGGCGAACCCCATGTTGGCGATGTCTCCCATCCGCAGATTGATCTCTGCCGGGCTGCCCGCACCTTCGACGATGACCGCCTGAAATTGGCGGGTGAGCCGGGCGTGGGAATCCAGCACTGCGGACAGCGCCCTGGGCTTGAATTCCTGGTAGCGGCGGGCGTCCATATTGCCTACGGCCCGGCCGTGAATTATCACCTGCGAGCCACAATCGGCATACGGTTTGAGCAGGACCGGATTCATGTCCGTATGGGGTGGCAGTCCGCAGGCTTGCGCCTGAACCGCCTGGGCTCGCCCGATTTCCCCTCCTTGCGGCGTAACGGCGCTGTTGAGGGCCATATTCTGTGGTTTGAAAGGCGCGACGCGGAAACCGCGGCGATACAAGGCCCGGCACAAGCCGGTCACCAGCGTGCTCTTGCCGGCATCGGACGTCGTGCCCTGAATCATCAGCGTTGCACCCCGGGGGAGACAGTGGGACATGTCAGTGGCTGAAAGGGGTGGCGCCGTCCTCGACATCCTGGGCGATGGCATACGCAGAGGTTGGGGGATCGGGCAGGTCGACCTTCCATCCTCGCCTGGCCAGCTGTCGTTTCGCTGCAACGATCGCTTCCTGGCCCCCCGGCGGGAACAACAGCCCCATGACCGTGCCGCTGTGTGCCACTTGGACGCCCAGTGCGCCGTGATGTCTGCCGACGGCTTCGAGCTCATCGAGGCGGGGTTTGGGGACGAACCGCTGGTTGAGGTGTGCGCTGGCCGTCGCCACGGATCCCACCAGGCCGGCATCGCTCCGTGCAATGCCGTCCCGCAATTTCTCGAGCAGTGCCTCGCATCGGGCCATTTCCCGCCGATCGTAATGGCGTGGGGTACCACTGAGCGTATCGATTCCATTACCGTTGGCGGGGTCCTGGACGCTCAGCAGTTCCATGGGAGGCAGTGGGTTGTCGAATCGTTCCACGACGACCCCCTCGCGCTGCGCGAAAACCAGGGCGGTGCCGTCGAACATCAGCGGATCCGACGCCGTTTCGGCTGCGACGGCCAGGCGCGCGATCCGTTCAGGCGCCAAGCTCTGTCCGCAGGCATCGGCGACTGCCCGGATCGTCGCCGTGACGTCGGCACTGGAGGAGCCGAGCCCCTGACCGGCAGGGATGTTACCGTTCAGGAACAGCAGGCCGCCGACACCGGAAAATCCAAGGCAGGACAATGTCAGCAATGCCGCCCGTGCCGCTTTGGGACGGACAGCGGGAATCGTTTGCAACCGGTTTCCAGCGGCCGGGAAAAAGCGGACGGTAACCCGGTAGCGCCGGCAAGGCAGCGTGACCAGGACCGACCTCGGAATGCCGGGCGCCGAAGAAGGGATCGCGCCTTGCAGAATTTCTCCGTGGTGTCCGTAGGAATCCCCCCGGCCCATGGGAAGCATGTAGGGCATTTGTCGAAAGCGTTCGCTATGGCGAGGTGAAGTGAAAGGCTGTTCCAAACCGAAAGGACGAATTTTCGCCATTCGTTCGGCTCTTGCATAGCAGGGTTTGGCGTCATCCGCCGGCAGCCCGATCGTTACGGATTTTGACGGGATGGGACAAATCTCTTAGAGTGTGAAGACTGCTTTCGGGTGCTCGGCCGGCATTCGCCGCGTCCGGGTTAAACGGGAAGCCGGTGCGGCGGAGGGGGGAATCCTTCGGCAAGGCCGGCGCTGCCCCCGCAACGGTAAGCGAGTCAAATCCCATCACGACGCCACTGCGAGGGTTGGCCTTGCGGGAAGGCGATGGGCCGACACTGCCCGTGTCGCTTGCAAGCCCGGAGACCGGCCTGTGGCAGGGGTGCTGAACCGCGGCGGGCGGGTGCGGCCCAGTGGCATTGCGCTTCAGGCGCTGCCGACGGTGCGCGTTCACGTCCAGCGGTCCATGTCCGAATCGGTTTTTTGACGGAAAGTCTCCATGAACGCACAAACATCGCCTCATTCCTTGCCGGTCCATGTCGGGGCCCGCGCCGCCGCGATCGCCGCCTTGGCGCTCGGTGGTTTGCTGGTGCTCGTCGTCGGTTTTTCGCCCCTCCCCGCCGTGCACGATGCGACGCACGACACCCGGCATTCCGCTGGTTTTCCCTGCCACTGACCGGAATGTTCCGCGCCTTGACGTTTTCAGCCGTGCTGGCAGGGATATCAGCGGCCTTCCTGCTGACTCTGGCGCAAGCCTTCTGGGTGACTCCGCTGATTCTCCAGGCGGAGAGTTACGAGGAGGCGGCCGTCTCCGGGGCGCCGGCGGAAAACCCTGTGGTGGGGCTGGACGCCTGGCGACTGGAAACCGGCTGGCCGCGTCTGCTCGCGACGGCGGCGGGGAATGGCCTCCTGGGCATCGGCTATGGCCTGATGTTGACGGGGTTGTATGCGTGGCGCCGGCCTAAGGGCATGGCGCAAGGCTTGGCCTGGGGGCTAGGCGGTTTTGTGGCGTTCTTCGCCGCCCCCGGCTCGGGACTGCCGCCGGAATTGCCAGGCGATTATGCCGCCGAACTCGGCGCTCGACAGGCCTGGTGGCTGGCTACTGCCCTTTGTACAGCAGCGGGGCTGGGGTTGGTTTGTCTCCAGGAGCATCGTCCACTGCGAATACTGGGTGGCCTGCTGCTGGTCTTGCCTCATCTGGTCGGCGCGCCTCATCCGCCGCTGAGCGGGGGACTGGCGCCGGAGACGCTTCGTACCCAGTTCAGGCTGGCCACGCTGTTGAGCAATGCCCTGTTCTGGGGGGTGCTGGGGGGAGTCGCCGCCGCGGCTTTCCGGCGCTTCTGTCCCGCGGACTGACCGTCGATATTCCATGGAGGCGGAAACCTTGGTAAGCGGCAAAGTCTGGTTCGTCGGCGCCGGCCCGGGCGATCCCGACCTTATCACGGTCAAAGGGCGCCGGCTCGTCGAATCCGCCGATGCCATCCTCTATGCCGGCTCCCTCGTGTCGCAAGCTGCCTTGGCCTGGGCCAGCCCCGGCTGTGTGGTGGCGGATTCCAAGGGCATGACCCTGGAGCAGATCACCGGCTGGCTGATCAGTGCGGCACGACGCCACGCCGTGGTGGTACGGCTGCAGACCGGCGACCCTTCCCTGTACGGGGCGCTGGTCGAAATGACGCGGCCCCTCGAGGAAGCCGGCATCGAAATCGGCGTCGTGCCCGGCGTTTCTTCGGCCATGGCCGCGGCCGCGGCGGCCGTGGAAAGCTTGACGCTGCCGGAAGTCACCCAGACGGTGATCCTCACCCGCGTCGAGGGACGCACCCCCATGCCCGAGGGCGAATCCCTGCGGGAACTGGCCCGTCATCACTGCACTCTATGCCTGTTCCTTTCGATCACCCTGCTGCGCGAGGCGCGGCACGCCCTGCTCGATGCCGGCTGGTCCGATGAGTCGCCGGTGTTGGTGGTGTACAAGGCGAGCTGGCCGGGCGAGGAGAAGATCGTGCGCGGCACGCTAGCGGACATCCGCGAGCGCTGCAAGGCCGAGCGCATCGTCAGCCAGGCCATGATCATCGTGAGTCCGGCGCTGGGCGCGCGCCGCTGGTCGGACATCCGGCGCTCGAAGCTCTACGACGCCGGTTTTTCCCATCGTTTCCGTCAGGCGGATAAAACCGTATGAATCCACAGGACACTGTTTTATTGATCGGCCACGGTTCCCGGGAAAGCGCCGGTAACCTTGAAATCGAGCAATTTGCCGCAAAGTGGCGGGAACGCCGGCCCGAGTGGCGCATCGAGGTCTGCTTCATCGAATTCGCCGACGTGCTGCTGAACGAGGGGCTGGACCGCGCCGCCCACCACGGTGGCCGGGTGCTCGTAGCGCCGCTGATCCTCAACGCGGCGGGCCATGTGAAGATGGAGATACCCGAAGCCATCGAGCACGCACGCCTGCGCCACCCGCAGGTCGAGTTCGTCTATGCCCGTCACCTCGGTGCCTGCGAGGAAATTCTCGCCATCCTCAGGCGCAATCTGCGCAAGGCAATGAGCCAGCTGGACATGCCGGACCCGCGCAACACCGGCATCGTGCTGCTGGGGCGCGGGTCTTCCGATCGGGTGGCGAATGGTGAGGTGGCGCGCATGGCGCGCTGGCTGTTCGAGGAAGGGGAACACCCGCTGGTGGATATCGCCTTCACCGGTATCACCCATCCCCGGCTGGAGTCGGTTGTGCAGCGGCAGGTCCGTCTGGGCATGGGGCAGATCGTGGTCCTGCCCTATTATCTGTTCACCGGCACCCTCATTGAGCGCATCAAGCGCCAGGTGGCACGGTTGCAGCAGCAATATCCGCGCGTTCATTTCGCCCGGGGAGACTATTTCGGGTTCGAGGAGGAAATCTACGCCCTGCTGGAACAGCGCCTCGCCGAAGCCGCCGGACCAGCCCAGGCCATGATGGAATGCGACGGCTGCAAATACCGTGAACTCGCCGCCGATCACGGCGCCGCTCATCATCATCACACCCATCGCGCCGCATGAATAACGACAACGTTACCGTCACCGAACAGCTCACCGAAGCGGGCCGCCGCATCGAGCACGATTCCTTCGCCATCGTCGATGCCGAAGTCGGCGCCCATGCCTATGACCCGGGGCAGTGGCACGTGGTGCGGCGCATGATCCATGCCACTGCCGATTTCGAATTCAATGGCTCAACCCGCTTCCATCCACAAGCCATCAGCGCCGGCATCCGGGCCGTGCGCGCCGGCGCTGCCGTGGTCGCCGACGTCGAAATGATCTGTGTGGGACTGTCCAAGCCGCGCCTGGACCATTTCGGCATGAGCGTCCACCAGTTCATCGCCGATGCGGACGTGATCGCCAGCGCCAAGGCACAAAACACCACGCGAGCGGCGCAGGCCATGCGTAAGGCGCGCGCCGCGGGGCTATTGGACGGCGGCATCGTCGCTGTGGGGAACGCTCCCACCGCCCTGCTGGAAGTGGTGCGCATGGTCCGCGAAGACGGCGTGAACCCGGCACTGATCGTCGGCATGCCGGTGGGCTTCGTGGCGGCAGCGGAGTCCAAGGCCGAGACCGCCGCGCTGGAGTCGGTACCCTGGATCGTCACCGAAGGCCGCAAAGGCGGTTCCACGCTCGTCGTGGCAGCTCTCCACGCGCTGCTCGCCTTGGCGGAAGCGGAAACTTAAGCGGCGGATGGAAAAGAAACCCAAGGGCACCCGCACGGGTTTCACTACCGGCGCCTGCGCTGCCGCCGCGGCGAGGGCGGCGACCTTGGGGTTGATCCACGGGACCGTGCCGGAGCAGGTGGAGTGTGAACTGCCCAATGGTCAGCGCGTTGTGTTTGCGGTCACCGATGGCCGCTGCGAAGGCGCAATGGCGCATGCCGTGGTGATCAAAGACGCCGGAGACGACCCCGACGTCACGGACAAGGCGAGGCTCACGGCGGATGTGGTGGTGC
Source organism: Methylococcus capsulatus (assembly GCF_036864975.1). Lineage (NCBI taxonomy): Bacteria > Pseudomonadati > Pseudomonadota > Gammaproteobacteria > Methylococcales > Methylococcaceae > Methylococcus > Methylococcus capsulatus. The sequence goes on from NZ_CP104311.1 coordinate 1,729,851, forward strand.
GGCCGGAGGCGGCGGGCGCCGTGATCCTGAAAGGGGGCGCAGGCGTGGGCACGGTTACCCAACAAGGTCTGGGGCTCGAGGTCGGCGGCCCGGCCATCAATCCGGTGCCGCGCCGCAACATCGAAGCCAATGTGCGCGAGGCCGCGGGGGATTTGCTGGAGCGGGCCGGATTGGAAGTCATCATCTCCGTGCCCGGTGGCGAGGAGCTCGCGAAGCGCACGCTGAACTATCGCCTCGGCATCGTCGGCGGCATCTCCATCCTCGGCACCACCGGGATCGTCCACCCCTACTCCACCGCCGCCTTCCGGGCCAGCGTCGTTCAGGCCATCGAGGTCGCCGCCCACCAGGGCCAGAACACCGTCGTGCTCACCACCGGTGGCCGCACCGAGCGCTTCGTGATGAACGAACTGCCGCACCTGCCGCCGGCCTGCTTCGTGCAGATGGGGGACTTCCTCAAATATGCCCTCGACACCGTCGTGCGCTGTGGCCTGCGCCATGTGGTGATCGGCGGCATGGTGGGCAAGCTGACCAAAATCGCCCAGGGCGAAACCATCACCCACGCCAATCGCAACGCCGTGGATACCGAGCTTTTGGCGGATATCGCCGCCGATATCGGCGCGCCCGCCGACGTCTGCGCCGACATCCGCCGTTCCACCATGGCCCGCTATGCCAGCGAACGCATGGAAGCACTGGGCCTCACCACCGCCTTTTATGAGGCCTTGGGGCGTCGGGTGATCCGGACCCTGCGCCAGCGCTATCCCGATCAATTCACCTTGCGGATTTTGCTGTGCGATTTCGAAGCCAACAAACTCGCGGAAGTCGGAGAAGAAACCCGGCATGAGTGAACCCTGTCGTATCATCGGCGTGCTGGACAACGGCATCGACGGCCTGACGCCGCAGGCGTTGGCGCACCTTCGCGGCGCCGATCTGGTGATCGGCGCCAGGCGCACCCTTGCTCTGTTCCAAGCCCATCTGGCAGAGGGCAGTGAATGCCGCCCCCTGGAGGGATGTCTGGCGCAAGTGCCGGAGTGGATCACGGCGGCCCGCCAGGCCGGACGGCGGGTGGCGGTGCTGGCCACTGGCGATCCGCTGTGCCATGGCATCGCCGCCTATCTGGGCGACCGGCTCGGCCGCGAAGCGCTGGAGATCATTCCCAACGTCTCCACCATCCAGCTCGCCTGTGCCCGCTTGGGGCTGTCCTGGCAAGACATGGTGATCGGTTCGGTGCACAGCCGCGATGCCGGCGAGTGGACCCCGGGCGCCGGACCCGAGCATGGGCTGTACGGGTTGCTGCGCAAGCTGCGGCTGGCTAATCTCATGGGTGTGTTCACCAGCCCGGAAAACGGCCCGGATCGCATCGCCCGTATGTTGCAGGCCGAAGGGCTGGTCGAGGTATTCGAGATGGCCGTGGCGGAGCGGTTGTTGCTGAGAGATGAGCGGATTCACGGATGGGTGGGCATCGTCGAGGCCGCTGAACGGCGCTTCGCCGACCCCAACGTGGTGCTGCTGCGCCGCCGCGATGGCGCTCGGGAGGCGTTGTTCGGGCTCCCCGATGCGCGCTTCCGGCAACGCGCCCCGGACAAGGGCCTCATCACCAAGCGTGAGGTGCGTGCCGTATCCCTGGCCCGTCTGGCGCTGCGTCCGGACAGCATCGTCTGGGACATCGGCGCCGGCTCCGGCGCGGTCGGTCTGGAAGCGGCGCGCCTGTGTCCTCAGGGTCATGTTTACGCCATCGAGAAAAACGCCGAGGATTTCGCCATCGCTCTGAGCAACCGCGCCAGCCTTCAGGTCACTAATTACACCCTGGTCCAGGCTAAGGCTCCGCAGGAGCTGGACCGCTGGCCCGATCCCGACAGCATCTTCATCGGCGGCTCCGGTGGCGAATTGCCCGAGCTGATCCGGTTCTGCCTGCAACGGCTGCGGACGGACGGCTGCTTGGTGATGAACTTCGCCACGCTGGAAAACCTGGCGACGGCCGTGGATATCTTGAAGGCGTCCGGGGCCCGCTGGGATGTCACCCAACTGCAGGCGGCACGCAGCCGTCCCATTCTCGACATGCACCGCCTACAGGCGGAAAACCCGGTCTGGATCGTTTGTGCAAAGCGAGAGCACAATGCCTGAAATCAAGCAAGGACGCCTCTTTGGCGTATCGCTCGGCCCCGGCGACCCCGGTCTGATCACCCGCCGTGCTTTCGAACTGCTGCAACGGACCGACGCCCACTGGAGCTATCCGGTGCGCAAAAAGGGCGCCGCCAGCCACGCCCTGCAAATAGCCCTGGACGCAGGGCTCGCGCTTCCGGCCGAACACACACCCCTGGTCTTTCCCATGACCCATGATACCGCGATACTGGCCGGCTACTGGCTGCGCGCGGCCGAAACCGTCCTGGCGCGCTTGCGGGACGGACAGGACGTACTGTTCCTGGCCGAAGGGGATGTGTCCACTTATTCCACCTTCATCCATCTGGCCCGAACGGTCAGGGCGCTGGGGTCCGATATCGACATCCAGTCCGTCGCCGGAGTGTCCTCCTTCAATGCCGCTGCCGCCAGGCTGGACATGCCGCTGGCCGACACGGACGAGACCGTGGCGATCATTCCAGCCGGCTACGGCATCGGGCTGATCGAGCGGCTGCTGGACGACTTCGACACCCTGGTGCTGCTGAAGGTCAAGCCGCTGTTGGATGATATTCTGGGGGTGCTGGAACGGCGCGGCCTGCTGCCGCATGCGGCTTTCATCGAGAAAGCCGGCACACCCGCCGAACGGGTCGAGCATGACGTGGCCCGGCTGCATGGCGAGAAGGTGAATTATCTGTCGCTGTTGTTGGTGAAAAATCCCCAGAGGCCGCGCGGCGACATGCGGCGCGGCTGCCGCAAAACGAGCGAGGGCGGATGAATTCGTCCTTTCGACCTTCCCCGGAAGAACCGATCCGATCAGAAGAAGAAACATGACGACACCCCGCATAGCCCTGGTGGGTATCACCAAGCATGGTGTCCGCAAGCTCCTGCAACTGGCAGAAAAGTTGCCGGAAGCCGAGGTGGTGGTCACGGAAAAATTCGCCGATCTGCCGCCGCTGTTCAACACCGTGCGGGTACTGACCGGCGCTTTAAGCACCCACATCGGCGACCTGTTCGCCGGCTACGATCAACTGGTGTTTTTCGTGTCCCTGGGCGCGGTGGTGCGTCTGATCGCGCCCCATCTCAAATCCAAAGACGAAGACCCCGGCGTGCTGGTGGTGGACGATCATGCCCGGTTCGTCATACCGGTTCTGTCCGGCCATGTGGGCGGCGCCAATGCCTATGCCGAGCACCTGGCCGCGCTGCTCGGCGCCACGGCCGTGCTGACGACGGCGTCCGATGTCGGCAAAACCCTTCCGGTGGATATCCTGGGACGGGAACTGGGCTGGCAGGTGGAAGCGCCGAAGCTCAACATCACGAGGGTATCGGCCCATGTGGTGAACGAGGAGCCCATCGCCTTCGTGCAGGAGGCGGGTGCGCGCAACTGGTGGACCCGCTCTACGCCGCTGCCCGCCAACATCCACTGCTTCGAGCGCTTCGAGGACGTCGACCTGGACCGCTACCGGGCCGTGCTTTGGGTGACGCACCGCGCGATCGCGCCTGAACTCTGGACGAAGCTGGAAGAACGGCTGGTGGTCTACCGCCCGCCGGAATCGCCATGACGTGGGTCATTCTGGGGTTGGGTTGCGACCGCGGCACGGCGTTCGAGACGCTGCAAACGGCCGTGGCCGAGGCGCTGGCGCTGGCCGGGCTGAATCGCGAGGCGGTGGCGGGGCTAGCCACCATCGACAGGAAGAACGACGAAGTCGCGATCCTGGAACTGGCGGCCCGCCACGGTTGGCCAATGCACTTTTATCCTGCGGATGAACTGGCGCGCGTGCCGGTGCCCAATCCGTCGGAAGTGGTGCGCCGCCACATGGGCACGCCGGCGGTGGCCGAAGCCGCGGCCCTGCTCGCCGCCCGGGGTGGAATCGGCGATTTGCTGCTGGAAAAACACAAATACCGGGGCGCGGACGGCAAGAACGCCACGGTTTCAATCGCAAGGCTGAACGATGAATAAAGGCAAAATCCTACTGGTAGGCTTCGGTCCCGGCGCCCCCGAGCACATGACCTACCGGGCGCGCGAAGCCATCGCCGAGGCGGACGTGGTGATCGGCTATTCCACTTATATCAAACTGGTGCAGGAGCTTCTGGATGGCAAGGAGGTGGTCCGCAAGGGGATGACCGAGGAAATCGACCGCTGCGTGGAAGCCTACGAACATGCCCGGGAGGGCAAGACCGTGGCCCTGATTTCATCGGGTGACATCGGTATTTACGGCATGGCCGGCCCCACCTTCGAGGTGCTGCTGCAAGCCGGCTGGACCCCCGCCGGCGGCATCGCGGTGGAAGTGATTCCCGGTGCCACGGCCCTCAATGCCTGCGCGGCGCTGGTGGGCGCGCCGCTCACCCACGATTTTTGCGCCATCTCGCTGTCCGATCTGCTCACGCCCTGGCCGGTGATCGCCCGCCGCCTGGAAGCGGCGGCGCGGGGCGATTTCGTGGTGGCCTTGTACAACCCCAAAAGCGGCCGCCGCACCCGCCAGATCGTCGAAGCGCAGCGCATTCTGTTGCGACACCGGCGCAAGGATACGCCGGTGGCCATCGTCAAATCCGCCTACCGCCGCCGGCAGAACATCCAGATGACCACGCTCAGCGCCATGACCGACTGCGACATCGGCATGTTATGCACGGTGCTGATCGGCAACCGTAGCACCGTCGTGCGCGAGGGGCTGATGATCACCCCCCGGGGCTATGCCAACAAATACGACGCCCTCACCGGTCCCGCCAAGGACGGCGAGCGGGCCGGACATTCCCTCGGCATGGGGTTGGCCGGCTGGCACGGCGGCGTACGCCGCTGGCTGCGCGATGATCCGGAACGCTCCCTGCGCGAGGCGGCTCGCCATTTCGACGCGCCTCTGGGCGAAATCCTCGCCGCCGTCGGTGCCGCTCAGCCGGATGACGAAGCCGGAACTCACCGGGCGACGGCCGTGGCGCAGCAGGACCTCGATGCCGTTCTGGACGGCGCGCGCCATTGGGGCCGGCTGCGTGCCGTGGTGCGCAGCGAGGGCGGCGGGGTGGCCGAGCTGCTGTGCGATGCCCAGGATTTCAGCCGCCGCGGCGATTGGCTCAACCTGGTCAACCCGCACTTCCATCTGCACGCGGACCTGTCCCGGGTCAGGGGCCTCTGGTTCTACAGTCGGGAACACCGCCAGCATGGGGTTTATTTCCTGGACGAAGGCGGGGACACGGTCTTCTCCTTGCTGCTGATCCAAGCGGACGGGAACTTCGACGCCGTCGCCCTGAGCCATTTCCACCAGTCCCGTGAACTATACGGGCAGCCTTTCGTCCCAGTAGACGAAGCACCCGAGCCGGAGACCGAAACCGATGACTGATATTCAAGACCCGAACAAGCCCAAAATGGGCGCTTACAAGCGCCACCTCCTGGTCTGCACGGGCCCGCGCTGTACCGCAAACGGCGAGTCGCAGGCTTTATTCGACAGCCTGGGAGGGAAGTTCAAGGCCGCCGGCATCGATCAGGGCGAACTGCGCGTCAAGCGCACCCGCGTTTCCTGCTTCGCCACCTGCAAATCCGGTCCCCTCGTCTGCGTCCAGCCGGATGGCGTCTGGTACTACCATGTCACCGAGGCCAACCTGGACCGCATCATCCGCGAGCATCTGGTCGGCGGCACGCCGGTGGCCGAACTGATCTATCACCAGGGACCGAGCTGTGGCGCCATCTGAGGAACGTCACCGTGCCCGTATGGCGCGGAAGCGGGAACTCATCGCGGCGAAGGTCGCCCGCGCCACTCAGGACAAAGGTCTATTGCTGGTGCTGACCGGCATCGGCAAGGGCAAAACCAGCTCGGCGTTCGGCATGGTCGCGCGGGCCCTGGGCCACGGCATGAAAGTGGGCGTGGTGCAGTTCGTCAAGGGTGCGTTTTCTACGGGTGAGGAGGCGTTTTTCCGCCGGTTTCCCGACGAGGTCGATTACCGGGTCATGGGCGAAGGCTTTACGTGGGTCACCCAGGACCGGCAGCGCGACATGCGGGCTGCCGAAAGGGCCTGGGAAACCGCCCGGGCCATGCTGCAAAAGCCGGAACTGGGGCTGGTCGTGCTGGATGAGCTGAACATCGTGCTCAAACATGGCTATCTGCCTCTGGAGCAGGTATTGGCCGATTTGAGCCGGCGCGTCGCGGGTCAGCACGTGATCGTCACCGGTCGGGGCGCCAGGCCCGAATTGATCGAGGTGGCCGATACCGTCAGCGAAGTCACCCACGTCAAGCATGCTTTTGCCCAGGGCATCCGGGCACAAAAGGGGATCGAGTTTTGAACACGACTTGTCCCGCCCTCCTGGTCGCCGGATCCGCTTCGGGCCAGGGCAAGACCACGCTGACGGCGGCGCTGGCGCGCCGCCACGTCCGCCAGGGACGGCGGGTGCGGGTGTTCAAGGTTGGCCCCGATTTTCTCGACCCGATGCTGCTTGCTGCGGCCAGCGGTCAGCCGGTCTATCAGCTTGATCTCTGGCTGGTCGGGGAGGCGCAATGCCGCCGGCTGCTGTTTGAAGCCGCGCAGGCCGCCGACTTGATCCTCATCGAGGGCGTCATGGGCCTGTTCGATGGCACGCCCTCGGCGGCGGACCTGGCGCAAACCTTCGGTATACCGGTACTGGCGGTGATCGATGCCTTTGGGATGGCGGAAACCTTCGGGGCGGTCGCGCACGGGCTGGCGACTTACCGGCCGGACCTCCCCTTCGCCGGCGTCGTCGCCAATCGGGTGGCCTCGTCCAGCCATGCCGACCGGCTGCGCGCCAGCATGCCCAGGGCCATTCCATTCCGCGGGGCCTTCTTCCGTCAGCCCGATGCCGGCTTTCCCGACCGGCATCTGGGGTTGGTCCAATCCTTTGAACTCGACGATCTGGACCGGCGGCTGGACACGCTGGCCGATGCCATCTGCGGGATCGATCTTGCGGATCTGCCGGATAGCCTCCCGTTCGCACCCGAGCCCGCCGTCGCTCCGCCACGCCTGTTGCAAGGCGTACGCCTCGGCATCGCGCGGGACGAAGCCTTCTCTTTCCTCTATCCGGCCAACCTCGACTTGCTCAGCGCCATGGGCGCGAAGCTGATTTTTTTCTCGCCGCTGCGGGACCGGAGCTTGCCCCAGGTGGACAGCCTCTATCTCCCCGGCGGCTATCCCGAACTGCATTTGGCAACCTTGGCCGGCAATCGCGGGATGAAGGCGTCGCTGCAGGCGCATGTCGCCGCTGGTAAACCGCTGCTCGCCGAATGCGGCGGTCTCTTGTACCTGCTGGAGGAGCTGGTGGCCCATGACGGGACGGCCGGGGCGATGTGCGGCTTGCTGCCCGGACGGGGGCGGATGCAAACGCGGCTGACGGGCTTGGGATTACAGTTGGCCTCTTTCCGGTCCGGAACGCTGCGCGCTCACACCTTCCATTATTCGCGCCTGGAAACGCCACTGTCCCCGCGGCTCGTGGCGGAACGGCGCCAGGGAGGCGCGGGCGAAGCGGTCTACCAGGAGGGCCGGCTCACCGCGTCTTTTCTGCACTGGTATCTACCCTCCTGCCCCGAGGCGGCGGCGGAGCTGCTGCGGCCATGAATCCGCGCGATTTCACAGCGGAAGAAATCGAAGCCATCTACCGGGTGATTCGCGAACGGCGCGACATGCGCCATTTCCGGCCCGATCCGGTCGATCCGGCGGTCCTTCGGCGTCTGCTGTGGGCCGCCCATCACGCGCCCAGCGTGGGATTCACGCAGCCCTGGCGCTTCATCCGTATCACCGAGCGCAGCTTGCGCGAGCGCATTCACGTCCTGGTCGAGGCTGAACGTCTGCGCACCGCCGAAGCCCTGGGTGAGAGGAAGGACGAATTCAGCAGACTCAAGATCGAAGGGATCCGCGAATGCGCCGAGCTGCTGGCAGCGGTGCTCACCGACGGCCGTGAGCGGCAGGTCTTCGGGCGCCGTACCCTCCCCGAGATGGACTTGGCCTCGCTCGCCTGTGCCATCCAGAACATCTGGCTGGCGGCCCGAGCGGAGGGACTGGGCATGGGCTGGGTGTCCTTCTTCGATCCGGTGGCGCTGGCCAGGATGTTGGAAATTCCACCGGGCGGCAAACCGGTGGCGCTGCTTTGCCTGGGACATGTCGAGTCCTTCTACCCCCGCCCCTTGCTGGAATCGGCGGGTTGGGAACAGCGCCGCGACCTTGAGGACATGGTCTTCGAAAACCGCTGGAACCGGCGGGCGTTCGGAGTCGAGGGGTAGCACTCGCCGCTAGGCGGCGCGCCATGCCGACAGCGTATGATCGAGGCGCGACCAGCCGCTTTCCGTCGCCGGCAGGCCGAACCGTAGGCCGGGCGGATGCTCGAACCGACGTGGCAGAATGAGGTGGTGCCTGATGTGCGCGTCGAGCCGGCGGGCATCATCGGTCCGCACCCATTGGAACAGCGGAGTGCCCCCGGCCGGCGCCAGGCCGTAGCGGGTCAGGAGCGCCGCCAGCCTCTGGCTGTCGCGGACTAGCTTCCGGCGGGCCTCGGCCTGCCAGGCGGAATCGGCCAGGGCCCGCTGTCCGAGCCAGCGCGCCGGTCCTGACACTGCCCACGGGCCGGCGATATCGCGCAAGGCTTCGAGCAAGGAGGGGCGGGCGGCGACGAACCCGAGACGGGCGCCGGGACAACCGAAAAACTTACCGAAAGACCGCAGCACGATCAGCCCATCGTGCTTGGTTTCAGCGGCCAGACTTCCCTCCGGTGTGGGGTCCATGAAGGCTTCGTCCACCACCAGCCAACCGCCTCCTTTCTGCAGCGCGGCGTGCCATCCTTTCAAACGCTCGATGTCACGGTACTCTCCGGTCGGGTTGTTGGGATTGACCACCACCACCACGTCGAACCGCTTGATCTGTTGCTCCACGGTGCCGAGCCCCACTTCGTGGACCTCGTGTCCGTACTGCCGCCAGCCATGCGCGTGCTCGGCATAGGCCGGACTCAGCACGGCCACGCGGCTCGGTGGCCGAAGCCGGGGCAGGAGCTGAATCGCGGCTTGCGTGCCGGCCACCGGCAGCAGGGCCGGGGCGCCAAAATGAGCTGTTGCCGTTTCAACCAGTCCGTCCTCATCTTCCGGCAGCCGGGTCCAGCAGTCCGACGGGATTTCAGGAAATGGCCACGGACGGGGGCTGATGCCGGTGGACAAGTCCAGCCAGTCTTCCGGGCGGGTGCCCGTGGCGCGGGCCGCTTGCCGCAAACGTCCGCCGTGTTCAAGCAAGGGCGACGCCTCCGATGACGGCGGTCCAGAGCCAAAGCGTCAAGGAACGCCGGACGAGGGAGATAGCGCGCCCGATGTCGCGCATTTCGGCGGGTCGCCCGTAACCCAGCGCGGGCCGGTGTGTCAGGCTGCCGTGGTAGCTGGCCGGGCCGCCGAGCGCGATGCCCAGCGCTCCGGCCCCGGCTGCCATGACCGGGCCGGCGTTGGGGCTTTTCCAGTACCGGCCCTGATGACGCCAGGCTCGCAAAGCCGTGGGCAGGTGGCCGCACAGCGCATAGCTCATGGCCGTGAGCCGGGCCGGAAGATAATTGAGCACGTCATCCAGCCTGGCCGCCGCCCAGCCGAAATCCCGGTAGCGTTCGTTGCGGTATCCCCACATGGCGTCCAGGGTGTTGGCCAAGCGGTAGACGACCACGCCGGGCAGCCCTCCGGCTGCATACCAGAACAGCGCACCGAACACCGCATCGCAACCGTTCTCGAGCACCGATTCGACGGTGGCGGCAGCAATCTGTCTTGCGTCCATGGTCAGAACGTCGCGGCTGACGATACGCCCAACCGCCCGTCGCGCGTTTGTCAGGTCGTCATTCAGCAGGGCATTGCGAACGGCCTCGGCATGTTCGAAAAGGCTTCGGGCGCCCAATGCCAGGTAAAGGCCGGCGCCGGCGATGGCAGCTCCGATTGCGCCATGGCCCGCCAGGGGGAGCGATATCAGCCAAGCGGGTAACAGCAGACCGGTCACGGCTGCGATTCCGCGTATCCGCCGCGCCTTGGCCGAACACCCAGGCGGCCCATAGGTGACCGTTTCCATCCGGTTGGCCAGGCGGCCAAAGCCGACGAGAGGATGAAATTTGCGTGGTTCGCCCAGGAAGTGGTCGATGACGACGGCCACGGGCATGAGAAACAACGCAATAGCTTTTTCCGTGCTGGATTCCATGGTTCATCGTTCAGGTGGAGCGGTCGGGTTGGAATTATGGAGAAGGTGTGCCTTGTTCGTCTTCCCTCTGGAAGAGGATTGGGGCCATGGAAATGGCGGGCAGTTTGATTCAGCGGTGTCTCCCACGCGTTCCGGGGCCGCCAGGATATGCGTTTCCTTACCGGCGTCCCCCTGTGGCAGTCGGTTGAAGGCCCGCTTTTTTGTTAGCGAGAGCTTTTTTTTTCGTGATTTCCTTGTACAGCTGTAGAGCGCTGGCATAGCTATCCTGGTACTCCGGATGCCGGTCGGCCGTCGGCTTGATTCGTTCCGCGGTTTCGAACACTTCGTGGAGGAACGCCAAATCGCCGTCATCCAGCCATTCACCCCGGTCGACTTTTTCCTTCAGTGCGAAAGCCCTCGGAAGCCTCTGCGTCCCCAGCCGTTCCAACAGTGCCATCGCGATGCCGGTGTCTTTGGATACTTCGGTCATGGCCTCCCTTCTGAATTAGAGAATGGAAGCCTGGATCGCCGCGGGTCCCTCGGGCGGCAGGATTCGGGCGCTTCGGTGCGCTCGGATTTTCCGGCGGGCGCGCGCCCGAGGCAAGGCGAATCTCCGACCCGCCGAATCCTGGTTCAGGGAAAACATGGAAACCGGCGTCATCCCAGGTAGCGCGAGAGCTCTTTCACCACATTGGGCCGGTCGGGAATTTTCCCTTTGGGGATGCGTCCGGCCAGGATGATTCTCCGCGATCCGGTCGCGGAGAACAGCTCCGTGAGTTGGAGTTCGCCGGCCGCCGCTGGGCCAAAATCCGCGAGCTTGATTCCGCGGTAATCCAGCCGCGGGGCGACCGGCCGGGTATCGAGCCATTTCTTGGATTGGCCCAGAACCTCTGTGATGCAGTCGAGGCTTTGGTCGAGGTTGAGAGCATTCGTCCCGAACTGCCCCAGCTCGGCGTCGATCGACTCGATCTCGGCTTCCGCCGCCTCGATGCCCGCTCCGTTGTGCCCGTCGTCGGCCAGGGCGGAGCCGAGGCTCCAGCCGCCCGCCCGCAGAGCATCGAGCCTGTGCCGCAGCGGGCAGCGTAGTGTTCCAATTCCACTCTTTTCCGGGTTTCCTGGGCAAGCCGTTCCAGTGCCCGTTCGATCAGGAAGTCGAAGGCGCGCTTTTTCAGTTCCCACCGGGTTCTCTTTTCGGAGGAAGCCGGGACGATGTAGCGGTGATGGGAGAAGCTGACTGCAGCTGGACTACATCCTTGTGCACGGCATCACCCTCCAGTTCCATGCCCAGCACCGTGCGTTCTTCCTTCCGCATCAGCAGCAGTCCGAAGATCGTCTCGGCCGGCATCTCCTCGCGATGCCGTAGGTACTCGCGGACGTCCTTGAGTTTGCCCTGCACGTCGTGGATGTGTTCGACCGAGCTGAAGAAGGCCCGGATGCGCGGATCGGCGCCGAAACTGTATGCGCTGATCTCCGTCGGTGTCGACATGGCGTCGACCAGGGCCCGCAGGCGGCGGTCGGTGCCGTCCACGGCCCGTTCGAGGCAGCCTCGATCAGCGTCCGGTCGGGGCTGTCGTCGCCCTCTGCCGGCTGACCGAACAGGAAATTCAGGAATCGCAGCACGAAAACGGCCTCCTGTAGAATCGGATATGGTGGTCCGGATTGTACGCCTGTGGAATCCGAACTCTTTTTCTGCCTATCACCCTGATGTAAGCCATGATCATCTATCTGCACGGTTTTTGTTCGTCGCCCCGATCGGAGAAGGCGCGTCTCCTCGGACAGCGCCTGGCCGAGCGCGCTCTGGCGGACCGGTTCTGGTGCGAGCAGCTTCCACCTAGCCCGCGCCAGGCTATCGAATTGGTAGAGGGTGTCCTGGCGAAATGCCGGACGCGTCCCGCTCTCGTGGGAAGTTCCCTGGGCGGCTACTACGCCACCTATTTGGCCGAGAAGCACGATCTGCGTGCGGTTTTGATCAATCCTGCCGCTTTCGCTTATCAAAATCTGGCTCCGGCGGTGGGGCCGCAGCGGAATCTCTACACCGGCGAGCCTTTCGAGTTCACCGAACGGCATCTGGCCGAGCTGGCGCAGCTCGAGGTGCCGCGGCTCAGCCGGCCCGAGCGCTTCTGGTTGTTGGTGGAAACCGGCGACGAAGTGCTCGATTACCGCGAAGCCGTCGAAAAATATGCAGGTGCCCGCCAGACCGTCATCGAGGGCGGCGATCACAGTTTCCGCCATTTTGCCGATTATCTGGATGCGATCATCGATGTCTCGCTGACGCCCTGACCATCGCCTTGGTAGGCCCCTAGCGGGCGTTGGAATCCGCTCGTCCGTCCGTGGGTTCGCCACGCAGCAGTGCTTCGGCGGTACGGGCTTGCCTGTGCGCCGCCTCCTGGCTGCCGGCGAGCGACATGAAGTGCATGCCGCGTCCCGTCTCCAGCCCGCCCGGGGTGAGGATGACGATACCCTCCTCACTGCGGTCGCGAAAGGCGAGTGGTCCTAAGCGACCGAGCGCCGTCGCCAGGTCGCAGGGGGGGCTCAAGCCGGTGCGTTGGACGATCAGCAGTGCCCGCCGCTTCCAGTCGCCGAGCAGGCGGTTGGCGAGCGTCATGGGGATCGACGTTCCGCCCCAGCGCCCGTTGCATTCGATCCAGTGCGGTTGGTCCGTGGCCCCATCGTTGCCGGCGATGACCGCATCGAAGCTGCACCGCCCGAAGTAGCCCATCTGCTGGAACAGGCACGCGAGCTGCAGCGCCTCGCCGGCTAAGCGGCTGCGCAGGGACTCGGGCAGTTCGCTCGGCATGGCGCCGACGAAAGTTCCTTCCTCGTCGCCTAGGGACTGGTCGAAGACCCCTTCGACCACGGGGCGCGAATCGTCGCGGGAGGGAATCCATATCTGGACGGAAGGGCTGGCGAGAACCTTGCAATCCCAGGCACCGACCAGCAGCGGAAAGCCACCGTTCCAGCCACGCCGGGCCAAAAGGCGCAACACCCGGCGACTCAGCGCTTCAGGCGGCAGCCGCCGGATCAGGTCCGAAGGGAAAATCAGATTACCGGCACCGCCGGCGCTGTCCGGTATCTTGATCACGATCCGCTCGAAGCGCCGCGCGAGCGCCGCCAGCCGTCCGGCAAGACCGACCGGTCCGAAGGTGCAGTAGCTCGGCGGCAGCGCCTTGGGCCCGAGCAGTTCCTTGACGCATCGCGCAAACCAGAGCTTGTCATTGACTCGCTGGGTGAGCTGTGGCGGCGGCGCGGCGACCTTGATCCGTGCTCCCGTCCGCTCGGCGATCAGGCCCGCGAACCGCCATGCGTGCCGTGTGCCGATGTAAGGGATCAGATTCAGCCGGCAGTGTTTTCGCGCCACCTCGATGATGGGTTCCTGCGCGTCCGGAGTGGCGGCGCAGCGCTCAGGAAGGGTAGGATGGCTTCGGGCCGAGGAAGAGGGAACGCCGAGCACGGTCACGTTGCCCAGGCCCAGCGTGTTACGGCAATACCTCTCGAAGTGCTCGCTGCGACGTCCGCTGATGAGGACCATGTCCTCGTCCCCCGCCAGCATCAATATCCGGTACTGCAGTGCCAGATCTGCTGCGGGCTGGGCATACAGGGCGATCTCGGTGTGGTCTTCGAAAAACAGCGCGGGAGCCTCATCGACGCCGGCCGAGACCTTGTCTCCGAACATCCGGGTCGAGGTCAGTGTCGGCTCGTCGGCGAGCATACGCCTGGCAATGGCTGCAATGCGCTTGCTCTGGGCGGCATCGAGACCGATGCCGGGAAATTCCACGACCGGCAGGGACGGCCGCGTCGAAGCGGGGGAGGGGCGCTTCGTCGTCGCGACCATCGGGGGCTACGGCCCGGTTTCAGCCGGACGCGGGGAGGGCGGTCCAGCGCGGATGCTTTTCGCGCCAGATCGTTAACTGCCGGTACAGCGCTGCCCGTTCCGCATCGGATAGCCGCCCCAGCGCCTGGAACATCTCCCCGCACTCAGCGATATGGGTCTCCATGGACTGGGACAGTTCCAACAGTCTGCGACGCTCGTTTTCCGGCAGCAGCGCCCTCGGGTCGCGCTCCAGCAGGGCCCTGACCGCCGCGAGCCCCTTACCGTGCTCTGCGTAAAGGCGACGTACCTCCGGCGCGCCCAGCATTCGTGCCAGGGTGGGATAAAAGTGCTTTTCCTCGAACGCGATGTGCGCGCCGGCCGCCGTGTCGATCCGTTCGGCGGCTTTGCGCGCGCCGGCGGCATCGTTGCCCCGCAGGCACTGCGAAAGCTCGTGAAAGCCCCGTCCGAGCACGGTATGGTCCTCGCGGAACGCCTCGAATAAATTATGCTCTGGAGGTGACTGACGGTTTTCCATACGATTTAGTCTACTATCCGTTTCCAGCTAAGGAATCGCTGATCAAATCCCCGGCCGAGGGATGAGATAATAGAGCCTATCTTATCGCTGCCTGGAACAGCCGATGCACACACCGACCCCAACCGGTTTTGCCGAACTCGAATACGCCAGCAAAAAACGCCAAACCCGGCGGGAGAAGTTTCTGGCGGAAATGGAGCGCGTGGTGCCGTGGGCGTTATGGCTGGCCAAGCTGGAGCCACATTATCCGCAAAGCGGTCGCCGAGGCCGGCAACCGATGCCATTGCATCGCATGTTGCGCATCCATTGCATGCAGCAATGGTTCAGCTCTTCAGATCGGCCAATGGAAGACGCGCTGTATGAAATCGACAGCATTCGCCGCTTTGCCGGCTTCGGCCGTGTCACCGAAGCGCTGGCGGACGCCCCCCTTCTCAACTTTCGTCATTGGCTGGAAAAGCACCAGCTGACCGAAATGCTGCTGGCGACGGTCAACGACCATCTGAAGGATCAAGGTTTGTTGGTCTCCAAAGGCACCAGGGTCGATGCCACGATTAGCCACGCGCCCAGCTCGCCCAAGAATCGGGATCAAGCACGCGACCCCGACATGCACCCGACCAAGCAAGGCCATCAGTGGTATTTCGGCATGAAAATCCCCGTCGGCGCCGACGTCCCTTCGGGTGCGGTGCACAGCGTGACGGTCACGGCGGCCCATACCGCCGACATCGTGGAATTGCCCAAGCGGCTGCGCGAGGATGATCAAGTGATCTTCGCCGATGCCGGCTACACCAGCGACGAGTACAAAAAAGGCTCACGGCATCCGGGGCTTCGCTGGGGCGTCCACGACAAGCGCAAGCCTGGCAAAAACCTGTCGAGCCGCCCGCGCCAGCGCAACCGCCAATACGCGTCGGTCAGAGCCCGGGTCGAGCGCAGTTTCCGCATCATCAAATGCCAATTCGATTTCCGCAAGACCCCTTACCGGGGCCTGGAGAAGAGCACCGCTCAAGTCAATTGGCGGGTGGGTTTAGCCAATTTGTATCTGCTGCGCCGCCCATGGATGGCGGCCTAGGCCGAAATCCGTCTACCGTGCGCCCAAACACGGTAGACGGCCAAAAAATCGGGGGGCATGGGGGTTACTTGCCCCGCCAATACGAGTGATTTTTAAAAAAACGACGGTTGGGTAAGGGAGGAATGGCTTCGGTTACGATTTGTTCAGCGCTTCCCTAGGCAAACCGCATATGTGTAGGCTCTACGGATTCCGCGCCACCGAACCGACCAAGGTCGAGTGTGCACTGGTGCATGCCCAGAACGCCCTGATGGTCCAGAGCCGGCGCGACCGCGATGGGCTGCGGCATGGCCACGGCTGGGGGGTGGCCATGTACCAGGACCACCTGCCGCACGTAGAAAGGCAAGCCTGGGCGGCCTACCACAGTGAGCAGTTCCGACGCACCGCGGCGAGTGTCCGGGCAGCGACCGTCATCGCCCATGTGCGCCACGCCACCGTCGGCCGGCCGCTGCTCGAGAACACCCATCCTTTCACACACGGCCGCTGGACCTTCGCGCACAACGGGACCCTCCCCCGGTTTTCCCAGATCAGAAACCCCATGCTCGAAGCGATGACTGCGGAGCACCGGGCGGCGATCCGTGGCGCCACCGACAGCGAGCATATCTTTCATCTCCTCCTTAGCATGCACGAAGCAGCACCGGCCCGCCCGCTGCTCGACATCGTGCGCGAAGGTGCCCGGCGGATCATAGCGTGGTGTCAGGAGTTCCCCTCCCAGCGCGGACTCGGGCTCAATGTCATGCTCACCGACGAAGACCGGTTCGTCGGCACCCGTCTGGGCCGGACGCTCTATTACGTCGAACGCGAGGGGTTGCTCGATTGCGAAATCTGCGGTTTTCCCCACATCGACCACACGCCGGGGAATCCGTACTTTGCTGTGGTCGTGGCGTCCGAGCCACTTTCGCATGAGATGTGGAGGGAGATGCCCGAGGGTTCTGTGTATGAGATCACTCCGGATATGCGGGTGCATGTTGAGGACCTCACCGCGGCGTACTCGGGAACCTCTGAACGAACCGTGCCGGTAAGCCATCCCTGCCCAGAATCCGGGAGCGCAGTGACTTGGGGAAAAAGCCCCCCATAGCCTCCTTGGCGTTTGACCGGCGGACAAAACAGACCTGGCGCGTGGTCGTTTTCGCTCTGACCGCCCAAGTATTTCATCGAAACACCAGAAGTCCCCGGTCCCACAGGTCCGGCGCCTCGTATCCCAGCAGGTTCACTGTGGTGGCTGCCACGGCGCTCAAGCCGGCTTCTCCCGAATTTTGAATGACCGCACGGTTTCGGCTGTCGTAATAAATAAAGGGTACCGGGTTGAGCGTGTGCGAAGTCTTGGCCTTGGGGAGGCCTTTCGGGGTTCTCTGGGGTTCGCCGGTTTTCTTGTCCAGCTCATACATTTCGTCGGCATTGCCGTGATCGGCGGTGATCAGGGCCACGCCGCCGAGGGCATCGATCACGGGCAGCAGCCGGGCCAGTGCCAGATCCACGGCTTCGACAGCGATGATCGTCGCCTGATAGTTGCCGGTGTGCCCCACCATGTCGCCATTGGCGTAATTGACGCGCGCGGTGCGGTGCCGGCCGGTCTTGAGCTGACGGATCAGTTCGTCGGTGATTTCGGCCGATTTCATCCATGGGCGCTGTTCGAACGGCACTCTGTCGGAAGGAATTTCGACGTAAGTCTCCAGCGACTCATCGAATTTGCCGCTGCGATTGCCGTTCCAGAAATAGGTGACATGGCCGTACTTCTGGGTTTCGGAGATAGCGAGCTGGGTGATGCCTTCCGCTGCCAGGTATTCGCCGATCGTGCCACGGATGGCGGGGGGGGACACTAGATAGCGCCTGGGGATGCCCAGGTCACCGTCGTACTGGAGCATGCCGGCATAGATCACGTCGGGATGGCGCACACGGTCGAATGGCGCGAATTCCTCTTCCTCGAAGGCGCGGCTGATTTCGATCGCCCGGTCGCCGCGGAAGTTGAAGAAGATCACACTGTCTTTGTCGAATATCTGACCCACGGGTTCGCCGTCGTGGGTGATGACGAAGGGCGGCAGGTCCTGGTCGATGATGCCGGGATGCTCCGCACGCAGGGTCTGGATGGCCTGGGTCGCCGATTCGAACTGCCGCGCCTCGCCCAGCACATGGGTGCGCCAGCCGCGTTCGACCATGCCCCAGTCGGCCTCGTAGCGGTCCATGGTGATGTTCATGCGTCCGCCGCCACTGGCAATGCGGGCGTCGAAGGCTTCGTCCCGGAGTTCCGCGAGGAAGGCTTCGAACGGTCCGACATAGTCCAGCGCCGAGGTTTCGGGTACGTCCCGGCCATCCAGCAGGATATGGATGCGTACCCGCCGTTGTCCTTCGGTTTTGGCCCGGACGATCATTGCCTTGAGGTGATCGATGTGGGAATGGACGTTGCCGTCGGAGAACAGGCCGATGAAATGCAGGGTCGATCCATGTTTCTTTGCATTGTCCATGATTTCCCGCCATGCCGTGCCTTGGAACAGCGCACCGGAGGCAATCGCTTCAGCGACCAGGGCGGCGCCCTGATGGTAGACCTGGCCTGAACCGAGCGCATTATGGCCGACCTCGGAATTGCCCATGTCGTCGTCGCTGGGCATGCCGACGGCTTTGCCGTGCGCCTTGAGGAAGGTATGCGGGCAGGTTGTCAGCAGCCGGTCTAGGGTCGGGGTGTAGGCCTGGGCGATGGCATTGCCCGCGGTTTGGGGACTGTAGCCGAAGCCGTCCATGACGACGGTGACGACCGGGCCGGAAATGCCGGGAAAGGTGGGGTGCTTTTTCAACATGGGATGGGTCATCGGAAACGGGTGGGGTTAGAGGGTCAGCCGGAAGCGGGTCAGGAGGATACCGGGCACCCTGGAGCCGCCCAGCGAGCGCTGTTCATAGGTTTCGGTGGTTGGGAACAGCCGGGTTTCCTCGCTCAGTGCCTCGAGTTCGGTGCCGAAGATGCGGTAAAGGCTGTCGTCGAAACGCAGGTCCTGGATGGGCGCGACGATCTGGCCGCGCTCGATGAGGAAACAGGCGTAGCGGGTCATGCCGGTCACCCGGGCGCTCTTGAGGTCGCTCCAATTGAGGTAGTGCAGGTTACCAATGTAAAGGCCCGAATCCAGGCGTTTGAGTGCATCCCGTTCGGGCAGATCGCCGGGCAGTATTTCCGGCGAGCGCAGCTGCTCTTCCGACCACAGACCGGATTCGGCGCCGTTGGAGACCACGCCGTATTCCCGGGCCGAGCGTGCCCCGGTCAAGAGATTTTTCGGCGCGCCGCGTTCGGCTATGGGCAGTTGCAAGGGAGCCAGCTCGCCGAGGCTATTGAACCGCGGGCCGAGTCCGAGCGCGAAGTTTTCCCTTAGGCTGAACCGCTCGGACAAGGGCACTTCCCCCTCGATCCAGCGCCGCAAGGCCGATCCGCCCTTCTTCCACGCGCCGTAGCTGAGCGCGCCCCAGGACAGCAGCTCGACGATACGGGCCACGGCGGCAGGGGCGAGGTAGGCGCGATATTCGCCCGGCGCCAGCGTCCTGGAAGGCCTACGCAATTGATCGAGCCGGTGGCGCTCCGCTTCAATCGCAAGGGCAAGTTCGGTGGCACGCCAGCCCGTGCCACTCAGCAAGCCTTTGACGGCCTTGTTTTCGCCCGCAGAATTCACAGTGAACAGCGAATAGTCGAGGAAAAAGCCGGAAGTCGCAAACCAGTGGTTTTGCCCCGTCGAATTCCGTACCGCACGAATCTGCGGGCCGGCGGCGAACAGCCCGGCGAAATCTGTGCCGGCGGTCGCGACGGTAACCTGTTCGATGACTTCCGCTGGGTCGGGCGGGGCGGCCTCGTGCCACTCCTCACTCTGACTGTGACTTTCCAGCGGTGCGGCGAAAGGATCAGGCGGCAGGGCTGCGGCTTCCGAACGGGCCCGCGCGAGATGCACCTGGATGACGTGGCGATCCTCCTCCACCCGGCCGGACAGATCCGTCATGAATTTCACCTGGCGCTCCTGAGCCCGAAAATCCAGCCCCAGCCGCAACTGGGTTACGCTGGTCGCCTGCCTGACTTTGCCCCCATTGAAGCGGACATAAGTCTGATCTTCTCCCGACAGGCTCAAGCTGACCGTTTCTTCTGGACGCAGGGCGGCGAAGGCGTCTTCACTCAACCGCTCCAGGAGGCGATGGGCTTCCCGCGCGAAGCTCACCGGCCACCCCCGAAGATTTCTACGCCGGAAAACAGGCAATGTGGCGAAGCGTGGCCTACCCGGATCATCTGGTTGGGTTCGCCCTTGCCGCAGAACGGCGTGCCGAAAATGCCGAAGGTGTCGGGGTTCCCCACCTTTTTCAGCGAATGCCAGAAAGGAAGGCTCACGCCCCGGTAGTTGGGATTCCGGACCACGTCGGTCAGCCGCCCGTCCTCGATCAGACGCGCGTATTCGCAACCGAACTGGAATTTTCGCCGGTAGTCGTCGATCGACCAGGAGCGGTTGGCGCTCATGTAAATGCCGCGCTCGACCGAGGCGATCATGTCGTCCAGAGTACTGTCACCGGGTTCGAGGTTGAGGTTGGCGATCCGGTCGATCGGCGCCCGGTTCCAACCCGCCGAGCGGAAATTGGCGACTCCGGGAAGGGCGAGCCGCGCCTGGCTTTCCAGGCCGCCGAGCCCGCGCAGCAGTAGGCCGCCCCGGATCAGGTATTCGCGGTGGGCACGGCTGCCGCCGTCGTCGAAGCCATACGATGCGAATTCCCCGGGGAAGGTGGGATCGAAGCTGACGTTCATCAGGGACGAGCCGTACTGCAACCGGCCGAAATCTTCCGGTTTGACGAAACTCCAGCCCGCGTAGTTGCGTTCGTCGCCGAGGATGCGGTCCAGCTCCAAGGGATGGCCGACCGTTTCATGGATCTGCAGCAGCATCTGATCCGGTGCCAGCAGCAGATCGCACGTCTCGCTCGGACAGTCCTCCGCTGCCAGCAGTTCCAGCGCCTCCCGACCGGCCCGTTCGCATTCCCGGTAGATGCGGTCGAAGTCCAACACTTCGAGCCCGCCCTGGAGGCAGCGGGCCACCGGGCCGTTCAGCGAGCGCCGCTGGATTTCCGGCCCCTCCTGAGCCGTCGCCTGGAAGTTCTGGCTGACCAGATGGAAGCGCTGAGCGACGTCGGCGCCACTCGAGGTGACGTAGCGGCTGGAATGCTCGGTCAGGGTGATTTCCGCTGCTGTCTCGACGATGTCGCCGGACACCCGCAGATGGGCGCAGGCGGCGATCAGCCTAGCCGTCAGTTCTTCCAGGGAGAGCGAGTCGAAGCGCTGTTCGCAGGGGCCGGTGACCGTGCCGTACCCGGCCGGACGCAGCGCGGGGGAAAACATCGCCATGGCATGGCGGGCACCCGCGCGCGCCAGCCGGGTGGCGCGGTCTGCTGCATTGCGCAGGCCGGCAGGCGAGAGGTCGGGGGTCGCCGCATAGGCCAGATTGCCGTCCACCACGGTTTCGACCATTGCGCCCCGGCTGATATGCACCTGGTTCCGCTCCGGCCGGCCGTTGCGGACGCCACGGTGCTGGCTGACTTCTTCGACGAAGCGCAAACCGATCCAGTCGGCTGCGCCGGCCAGGGCAAAGAGCGCCGATACCGCATCGAATTCGGCTGGAGTGGCGTGGGGAGCGTTCATGACGGCCGCAGGGGGTGCGTCGGTCCGTGGGACTTGCGGCGGATTCTATCAGTTTCGGGACGGCAGGATTGCGCGATTCACACGGCCGGGATACGCTGGAGTCCGGATAGGACACTCAGGGTTCATCGATGTCGCCGCTTGCCGATCTGAAGCTTTTCACCGCCGGAATGCTGGCCGGGCTGAGCGAAGAAGCCGCGCGCTCGTCCCGTTTGCGCAAGAATCTCAATGTTCATCCGGTGTTGGACGATCCTGTCCAGCGCCTGTTCAATGCCATGGAGCCCGGTACCTATGCGCGACCGCACCGCCATTCCCGTCCCGACGGCTGGGAGCTGATGGTTGTGGTGCGGGGCGCGTTCTCGGTATTGCATTTGGACGACCATGGCCGCGTCGCCGAAAGGATCGATCTGCGGGCGGACGGCGGTGACTGCGCCGTCGAAATTCCGGCGGGGGTCTGGCACACGGTGGTCAGCCGGGCGTCTGGCACCGTGATGTTCGAGGTCAAGCCGGGACCCTATTCACCGGTCACCGACAAGGATTTTGCCGGCTGGGCGCCGGCGGAGGGAAGCGCCGAGGCGCCCGCAATGCTGTGCCGACTGGAATCGGCGCAGCCGGGTGACTGGATCGCCTCCGGCGGTTTCCAGCCATGATTCATTGGGACACGAGGTTGTCATGACAAAGGGGCAGTCCCGAATTCCTCACGAACCTCCCCGGCATGGCCTACATGTGACGCATGCCGTGCCCGGCCGCATCCGGTTGAAGTCGGAACGCTTGAAGGGGCGGCCGCAGGAGGCGGAGCAGCTCACGGCCCGTCTTGCCCAAGTGGCGGGAATCCATCATGCCGAGGTCAACCCGGCGACCGGCAGCATCACTTTGCATTACCATTCGAAAGCTCTGGAATCGCTCACGTTTTTTGCGGAACTGGCGGCGGCTTTGGCGCTCATCGCGGTCGACATCGAGGCGGGCGACGTGGAAGGATTGTTCGCGCTGGTGGGGCTTTCGCCTGCCGATGCGGTCCGTTCGTTATGGGGGGGTGGACAGGCGCCGGCGGCCGAAAGCGGCGTCGCGGGCGATGTGCTCCGGCTGCTGGGAGCCGGTATCGCACTGGGTGTGCTGGTCTGGCAGCTGAGCCGCTGAGCGCATGAGCTGGGCTTATCTGATCCTGGCGGGATGCCTGGAAATCGGCTGGCCGTTGGGTTTCAAACTGTCGCAGACCGAAGGCGGGCGACTGACGGGCCTGGTGCTGGCCGTGCTGTGCATGACCCTGAGTGGTTTTTTCCTATGGTTGGCGCAACGAGAGATACCCATGGGAACGGCTTACGCCGTATGGACCGGTATCGGCGCTGCCGGTACCTTTTTCGTTGGCGTTTGGTTTTTCGGTGATGCGGCCAGTTTAGGACGTTACCTCGGAGCGGCACTGATCGTTGCCGGCGTGGTGACCCTCAAGCTGGCGCATTGACTGCAGTTACCGGTTTTTTTTTCAACCCGACGAGGGACAAAGCGATGTTCAAGCGAATCTGCATTTCGGGGGCGGTGCTGCTCAGTGGTGTGTTTCCCGCGATGGCTGCGGCGGAGGTCATTCCGGCAGACGGGCGGCGGGTACAGCACGTGGTCATCGTGTGGCTGAAGGACCATGGCAGTCCGGCCGCCCGGCAGCAGTACATCGAAAACAGCCGGCGTCTTGGCAGATTGCCCATGGTTCTCCGCTATCAGGTGGGAACGGCGCTGGCTGGGGACAGAGCCGTGGTCGACAGTTCCTACGACGTGGGGGTGGTGGCCACCTTTGAAAACGACCGGGCGTTGCGGGACTACCTGGCGCATCCCGAACACCGGAAAGTGATCGAAGAGTCCCTCAAACCACTGGTAGAAAAAGCCGTGGTCTACGACTTCAAGGAGTCGGACTGAGTTTCCGCGGCAGTCCAACCACGAGCCTCAAGCCTGAGCCTCTTTCCTCCGCCGATACCAGCCTCCTGGTATCGGCGCGATCAACAACTCCCTTCCTTGCTGCGCGAACTGTCGGTTTTGCGACAGACAGCGGCGATTCCCTGTCGCAAGTCCGACAAGCAGAAAAGTCCAAACTTTTGAAATGGCGGTAAATTCGCTCTTGGCACGGCGTCTGCTTGGTTACGGGCAAGCAACCGGTACGGGAGTTCCCAACGATGGCCAAAGCCACGGTCACCTTCGAAGACATCGGTGTCACGGTCACCGTCCCGGCCGGGACCCGAATGATCGAAATATCGGAGAAGGTAGGGGCCGGGATCATTTACGGCTGCCGGGAAGGAGACTGCGGCACCTGTCTCATGGTGGTCACAACCGGGGCGGACAATCTGAGCGAACCCTCCGTTCTGGAAGACAAGATCCTGCGGGAAAACATGGCCGGGAAGAACGACCGGCTGGCTTGCCAGGCGCAGGTGCTGGGCGGCGAGATTTCCGTCAGGCCCGCCTGATTCCAACATTGCCGAAAGCGGCTTTTCTCTTATTGGGAGGGGGTCGGTACGATGACATACGAGATGAACTGGCTGGAAATCACGGTGGTCATGCTGGTCGTCCTGACCGCCTATGGCGTTCTGCGCATCTGTTTTGGCTCGGTTTTCAGACGGGCGCGGATGGAACGGCAGCAGGGCTGACGTTTTCGGTGGCAAACGTTTGAAACGAAGGCCGTTCATCGAGAAAACGGCCTTCTTGCAGGACACCTGCGTCCTGGCCACTCACATCTGGGATTGCAGATAATTTTGCAGACCCACCTTGCCGATCAGCTCCAGTTGGGTTTCCAGCCAGTCTACGTGCTCCTCTTCGCTTTCGAGGATATCCTCCAAAAGCTCGCGACTGACATAGTCACCGCGTTGTTCGCAGCAGGCGATGGCATCCTTCAGCAAAGGCAGGGCCTGGTGCTCGAGCTGAAGGTCGCAGTGCAACATTTCCTCGGGGTTCTCCCCGATTTTGAGTTTGCCCATATCCTGCAGATTCGGCAGCCCTTCGAGAAAAAGAATCCGTTCGATGAGGCGGTCGGCATGCTTCATCTCGTCGATGGATTCCTTGTACTCGTGTTCGTTGAGTTTTCCGAAGCCCCAGTTTTTGAACATCCGAGCGTGCAGGAAATACTGGTTCACGGCGGTCAGTTCGTTGGTGAGAACCTTGTTGAGGTATTCGATGACTTGATTATCGCCTTTCATGTCGGGTACTCCTTGGGGGGAACGCGGGTAGTGTACCTGGGGTCGTTGGCTACCGGTAGTGGCCAAGACGGGTTGCGGCGGGGGGGGGGGCACAAGAGGGTTACAGGCATATATCTTGCCTCTCGGGTATCGAAGGAGGGATTACCGTGCCAATAGACTTGTCGAATTCTGAAAGCCCAGCGGATCGCGATCTGCCGTCCTCCCTGATGCGTGCAACGGTAGACCAGGCGCCGGTGGCGATTTCGATCACGGATTTGAAAGCCAACATCCTATACGTCAACGCTGCATTCAGTGAGATCACCGGTTATGCACCACAAGAGTGCATCGGACGCAACGAATCGATGCTGTCGGACCGGCGTACACCGCCGGAGGTCTATCAGGAGTTGTGGGGGTGCATCACCCGGCAGCAACCCTGGCGAGGGCGTTTGCTAAACCGCCACCGGGACGGCCGACGTTATCTCGCCGATCTCACCGTGGCACCGATGTTGAACGATGCGGGCGAGACCACGCATTTCATCGGCATGCACCGCGACGTGACGGAAGAATATCTGTTGCAGCAGCAGGTGCGCCAGCAGACTTTGTTCTTGGAGACGGTGGTGGCGTCGATTCCCGTTTCCGCGGTGCTGATCGACGAGAACGGCCGCATTGTTCTGGATAACCTGATGTACAAGGCGCTGGCCAGCGATCTGAAAGTCGAGGAACCCGCGCTGCTGTTCCTGAAACTACTGCGCGAGGAATCCGGCGAGGCATGGAGCGATTTCTGGCACCGCGAAAAGGCGTTCCGGAATCTGGAGCTGCGTTTCGATCCGGGCGGCGGCAGACCTTCGCGTTGGTTCTCCTGTGCCGGGCAGTGGTTCCGCCATGAAGAGGGATCGGTCGACGGATTTTTCTCCGGTTCGGAAAAAGGCTATCTGCTGCTGACGGTGGACGACATCACCCAGCAGAAAAAGCAACAGGAACAATACCGCCTTCGGGGGCTCCAGGCATTGATGGCCGAGGAGGAAAAGCTTGAGAGCCTCAAGGAAACGCTGTTTGCCGCCATCCACCAAATCCAGGGGCCGCTGAATTTGATCGGCGCCGCCAAGAACATCCTGGACCGCCGCGGTGACGACGCCGGCAACGTGGCGCTGCGCGACCTCCTGCAGCAGGTCATCGCGGCTGGCGAAGCGTCCATCTGTACCCTGGAGAAATGCATCCCCCATACCGACAACAATGCGTTCAAACCCGTTAATTTGAACCAGGTGCTGCACGATGCGATCACGTTGCTGACCGAACGTTTGCTCGCCAGCGGCATCGTGGTGGAATGGGTGCCGACTCCGGTCCTGCCCAGTCTGAAAGGCTCGGAGAACCGGCTGCGCTCGCTGTTCAAACAGCTCATCGAAAACGCCATCGATGCCATGGCGCATTCCAGGCAGCGGGAACTGCGCATCCACACCTGGACGCGTGATCAGCTGATCCACATCACCATCGAGGATACCGGTCCCGGGATACCGGCGGGGCTGCGTACCCAGGTGTTCGAGCCGTTCTTCACCACCAAGGCGAGCCTGGGTCGCCAGCATGTCGGCATGGGGCTGGCCGTCGCGCACGAGATCGTCAACCAGCACAATGGTCTGATCCGCATCGATCCGGATTACGACGGGGGCTGCCGTATCCATATGCAGTTCGAGATCAGACAGACGCAGCCGGAGCGGCCTGCGAAGGTATCCCATGGTTGATCGCTACACATTAATCGAGCGGGAGCTCGACGCGCTGTATCAGGTCGGCCAGGTGTTGAACAGCACGTCCGATCTGATGGGCAGGCTCGAAGGCGTGCTCAACGTCCTGCACGAGCAGGCCGATCTGCGCTCTGGAATGATCGCACTGCGGGAGCCGGAAACCGGTGCGCTGGTATTGGCGGTACTGCGGCGGGGCGAAGCCGGGCGGATTTCCGACGAGCCGGTGCGTTACGAGCCGGGCGAGGGCCTGATCGGCACCATTCTGGAAGCAAATTGCACCATTATGGTGGAGCGCATCGCCGACGAGCCGCGTTTTCTCGGCCGCCTCGGCCTGTACGATCCGGAGTTACCCTTCATTGGCTCACCCATCCATGTGGGCAAGGATGAATTGCTCGGGGTGCTGGCGGCGCAGCCCAGCGAGCGTGAGCTGCTGGGCGAGCGCGCGAGATTCCTGGAAATGGTGAGCAACCTGGTTGCGCAGAGCGTCGGCCTGCTGCGCGGGATGGAACAGAAGCAGCGCGATCTCACGACCCAATGCGAGCAGCTGCAACAGACGCTGCGCTCGAATTACGGCTTCGAGAACATCATCGGCCGGACACCGCCGATGATGCGGGTATTCGAGACTGTGCGCCAGGTCGCGAAATGGAACACCACGGTGCTGATCCGGGGCGAGTCCGGCACCGGCAAGGAGATGATCGCCAGCGCGATCCATTTCAATTCACCCCGGGCAAGCGGCCCTTTCGTGAAGCTGAACTGTGCCGCCTTGCCCGAAAACCTGCTGGAATCGGAGCTGTTCGGCCACGAGAAAGGCGCCTTCAGCGGCGCCGTCAGTCAGCGCAAGGGGCGGTTCGAGCTGGCCAACCACGGAACCCTTTTCCTGGATGAAATCGGCGAGATATCCCCGGCCTTCCAGGCCAAGCTATTGCGGGTGTTGCAGGAGGGTGAGTTCGAACGGGTCGGCGGGATCCATACGCTCAAGGTCGATGTGAGGATCATCGCGGCGACCAACCGGGATCTGGAGCTGGCAGTGGAGGAAGGCTCATTCCGTGAGGACCTGTATTACCGTCTCAATGTGATGCCCATCCAGATGCCGCCTTTGCGGCAGCGCAAGGAAGACATCCCGGAACTCGCCCGGTTCCTGCTGGGCAGAATCTCCCGCAACCAGGGCGGCCGGTCCCTGGAAATCAAGGAGAGCGCCATCCGTTCGTTGATGCGGCATGACTGGCCCGGCAACGTGCGCGAGCTGGAAAACCTGCTCGAGCGTGCGGCGATCATGAGCCGTGAAGGGGTCATCGACAGCGAAGTGATTGGCATGACTGGCCTCAAGGAGAAGCTGACCACGCCGGCCGATGCAGCTTCCTACAAGGTCGACCTGGACGATGAAAACCTGGATGAGCGGGAGCGTATCATCGCCGCGCTCGAACAGAGCGGTTGGGTGCAGGCGAAGGCGGCACGTCTGCTCGACATGACGCCGAGACAGATCGCCTACCGCGTGAAAATCCTGAATATCCACATGAAACATCTGTAGAATCCGGCCGCGGGGCCGTATTGACACGCCCTGTGCATGACGGCAGGCTCTTGCCCGTGCGCGCGCCGGGGGCTGGTGCGCGTCTCCTTCCCAAGAACAATGCGAGGTGCTTTATGAACGACGGAAAGCGTCAGGTGAGGCGGGTCAGTGGAATCTCAAGGATAGGACCCTGCTCCGGGGTGATGCTCGTCCTCCTGGCGTCGATGGCCGAACCCGCGCTGGCCAAGCGGGTGTCTTGTCCGACCAATCTCCAGTCGGAGCTGGATGCCATCAACTCGGGAGGCATTTTGGAGATATCCGGAACTTGTGTGGGCCATTTCGTAGTGTGGAAAAACGTCGAACTTCGAGGCAAGGGCACGGCCCCGACCTTGTTCGGGGCCGGTGGCGGCACGGTGTTGACCATCCTGGGAGCGACTAACAAGGTCAAGGTCAAGAATCTCACTATCACCGGTGGCGGCGGCGTTGGCGATGGCGCTGGCATTCTCAACTACGGCGACCTGACGCTGGTCGGTTCGACGGTCGTCGGGAACAATGCCGTGAATCATGGCGGCGGGATTTACAATTACGGCACGACCACACTCAAGCAGTCACTGGTCACCGGCAACAGCGCCGGGTTGGACGGCGCCGGCATCTACAACAACAGTTCGGCCTCCGGTTGGGGATCCCTGTCGCTGTATGGATCCGAGGTGACCGGCAACAAGGCCGGCGGCGGTGGCGGTGGGATCTACAGTTTTGGTTCCGCCAACCTCAAAAATTCCGTACTAAACGGCAACCAAGCCGGCGGAGACGGCGGTGGACTCAAGTGTGCCCAGGGCTCGATCACCACCGTCACCGGTTCCGTGATCACCGGCAACATCGCGGCCAGCAACGGCGGGGTGTCGGGCACCGTCACCTTCAAAGGCAAACAGTCGACGATCAGCGGCAATCTGCCCGACGGTCCTTGAGAAGCATCGCTGCGCTAGCCGCTCTCGAAATCCCGCCCGGCGCACCCTCTGCGCCTGGCGGCCGGTCGGGATTCATGTGGCCGCCGGCTGGATGCGGCGGCTCTTACGAGGAGCCCAGGCAGTGGTTCGCGGCCTGATTGCTCATGATGACCAGGTCGAACGGGAATTCCCCTTTCTGATTGAAATGCACGGCGTCGGCTTTGCTGATCCGCTGCGATATCTCCTTTGCCATGCACTCGCATATCCGCCCTAACTCCTGATCGTTCTTGACGAGGTTGTCGGGATCGCTCTGCTGCCCCTTGATGCATTTCTCGACATAAAGTTTTTCGAAGATCTGGTGCTCGGACTGAGTCACCGGAATGTGTGGAGGAGCGGAACTCGTCGTGGCGGCCGGCGCTGCAGTCTTGGTTTCGGGGGTTTCGCTGCCGCAGCCGGCCAGCAGGACGGCGGTCGCGGTGAGGCCGGCCAGGGTCCGGCGGAAAGCTTGATCTTGGTCCATGGGATGCCCTCGGGACGGGGTTGTGGATGGAATCTGGGGGTTACGACAGGAGAGGCACTTTACCCAGCCGGGGCCGTGAAGGGCAAGCCCCGCCCGCCAGCTACCCGGCCACATTGATTTTCGGAGAACCTCTTCTATAGTAAAAATCTCCTGCAACCCTTATGTTGGAGATTGATATGAAAAAGCTGTGCGCCTTGCTTTTGTTCATGTTTTTCAGCCTTGCAGCCTGGGCTGAGCCGCTGGATATCAACACCGCAACCGCCGAGGAAATCGCCGCGACGATGACCGGCGTGGGAAAAGCCAAGGCAGAGGCGATCGTGAAGGACCGTGAGGCTCACGGCAACTTCAAGTCAGTCGACGATCTCAAGCGTGTCAAGGGAATCAAGGAAGGCATTCTGGCCAAGAATCGTGACAAGATCACCGTTAAGGGCGAGGCGGTGGCCTCGCCGGTGCCGGCCGTCGCCAGTCCAGCTGCTGCAACTGCAGCGCCTACTGCCGCAACATCGGCGGGGAAGCCTCAGCACTGAAGTCGCTGCGGTCCTTCTTCACGGAAGGCGTGGTTCCCGGGCCACGCCTTTTCACTCGCTTCCCCTTCACACCGGCGGAATCTGATAGGACTCCAGGACCTTGATGTAATTGGCCCGCTCGTAGGCGGTGGGATTGGCGATCCGGTCATGGCTCATGATTCCCTTGAGCAGGGCGACCGATGCAAACTCGTGAGCTTCCATCCAGTGCTCGAGTCCTTTCACGAGCACCGCGGCGTAGCTGGGTCCGTGTCGCAGCAGGGCCGATGTGGTCATGACGGCATCGGCCCCCGCAAGCAGATATTTGACGACCTCGCCGGCGCCGGCGACGCCGGTCGTGGCGCCCAACGAAAGGCCGATCCTGCCGTGCAGCAGGGCGATCCAGAGCAAAGGCAGGCGTATTTCGCCTGGGTTGCTCAGTTCCAGCGCGGGGTGGACCTCCAGTCGTTCGATGTCGACGTCCGGCTGGTAGAAACGGTTGAACAGCACCAGCGCGTCGGCGCCGGCGCGTTCGAGGCGCATGGCCATGTGGGTCATGGCGCTGAAAAACGGGCTGAGCTTCAAGGCGACGGGGATGCGTACCGCCGACTTGACCGCCGTCAGGATGTCGACATGGCGCTGCTCGATTTCGCTGCTGGAGATGGCGGGATCGGTTTCGATGCCGTAGATGTTGAGCTCCAGGCCATGGGCACCGGCCTGTTCGATTTGTCGTGCATAGTCGAGCCAGCCTTCGTCGCTCACGCAGTTCAAGCTGGCGATCACCGGAATGTCGACGGCATCGACTGCCCGCCGGATCAGATCGAGATAGCGATCCGGCCCGGCATGATAATCGGCGGCCGTCGGAAAATAGCTCAACGATTCAGCGAAACTTTCACTGCCTGAGGTCAGCAGGTGTGAGAACGTCGCGTTTTCCTGCCGGATCTGCTCTTCGAACAAGGAAAACAGAACCATGGCGGCCACACCCCCGTCTTCCAGTCGCCGGATGCCGTGGAGGCTTTCCGAAAGCGGCGAGGCCGAGGCGACGACAGGGTGTTTCAGGGTCAGTCCCATATAGCTTGTGCTGAGGTCCATGGCGCGTTTCCTCGGTCATTGTGTCTTGAGGCCGGCGTCGGGTTGGAAGTGGGCGCCGCTGCGGCTCGCCATTTCCTCATAGGTTTCCCATTTCTGGTCGACCACCTGCTGGGCCAGTGTCATCAAATGTTCGCTTTCCGCCGGGTGGGATCGGGCCAGAATCTGGTAGCGCAGCTCGTTCATAGCATAGTCCTTGAGCTTGATACGGGGGCGTGGCGAGTCCAGTACGAAGGGATTCCGGTCGGATTGCCGCAGCGCGGGGTTGTAGCGGATCAGCGGCCAGTGTCCGCTGGCGGTGGCCAGGTCCTGCTGCCTCAAGCCCAGCCGCATGTCGATGCCGTGGGCAATGCAATGGCTGTAGGCCAGGACCAGCGAGGGACCGGGATAGGCTTCGGCTTCGCGTAGCGCCAACAACGCCTGCTGGGGATTGGCGCCCATGGCGATCCGGGCCACATACACGTTACCGTAGGCGATGGCCTGCAGCGCGAGGTCCTTCTTGGCAACCGGCTTTCCGGCGGCGGCGAATTTGGCGACCGCGCCGAGCGGGGTGGATTTCGACATCTGTCCACCGGTGTTGGAATAAACCTCGGTATCGAGCACCAGCACGTTGACGTCCCGGCCGCTGGCGAGGACATGGTCCAGGCCGGCCGAGCCGATGTCGTAGGCCCAGCCATCGCCGCCGATGATCCAGATGCTGCGTCGGACCAGATGATCGGCGACCGAGAGCAGGTCCCGGGCCGCTTCGCAGTCGATGTCCCGCAAGGCGGACTTCAGGGCTGCGACGCGCTGTCGCTGGCGGCGGATCTCGGATTCGGCGAGTTGCGGTGCCTTCAGTATTTCGTCGGCCAGGCCGGCCGGCAGCCGCGGCCGCAGTTCTTCCAGCCTTTGGCGAGCGAGTGCCAGATGCTTGTCGGCGCTGAGCCGGAAGCCTAGGCCGAATTCGGCATTGTCCTCGAACAGTGAGTTCGACCAGGCCGGGCCGCGGCCTTCTGCGTTCTTCGTCCACGGGGTGGTCGGCAGGTTGCCGCCGTAGATCGAAGAGCAGCCGGTGGCATTGGCGACGAGCAAGCGGTCACCGAACAACTGCGACAGGAGACGCACGTAGGGGGTTTCCCCGCAGCCGGCGCAGGCGCCGGCAAACTCGAACAGCGGCTCCAGGAACTGGGCGCCGCGTACAGAGGAGAAATCTACCCGCGAGCGGTCGTTGACCGGCAGTTGCTCGAAGAAACGGATGCTGTTGCGTTCCTGCTCCAGGATCGGGGCTTTCGGTCGCATGTTGATGGCCTTGACGCCGGCTTCCCGCAGGCTGCGGGCCGGGCAGACCTCCACGCACAGACCGCAGCCGGTGCAGTCCTCGACATAGATCTGCAGGGTGTAGCGGGTTTCCGGGAAGCCGCGGGCGTTGATAGGGGCGGACTTGAAGCCGCGGGGCGCCTTTTCAAGGCGGGATTCGGGATAGAATTTAGAGCGGATGACGCTGTGCGGGCAGACGAAGCTGCAGTTGCCGCACTGGATGCAGAGGTCCGGTTCCCACATCGGAACGATGTCGGAAATGTTGCGTTTCTCCCAGCGGGTAGTGCCGGAAGGATAGGTGCCGTCGACCGGCAGCGCGGATACCGGCAGGGCGTCGCCGGCTCCGGCCATCATGGCCGCCGTCACCCGCTGGACGAACTCCGGCGCTTCGGGCGGCACCGGTGGGGGGATTTCCAGGCGGCTGGTGGCCTGCGCCGGCACGGCCACCCGGTACAGGTGCGCCAGGGTATGGTCCACCGCGGCAAAGTTCTTCCTTACCAC
Source organism: Methylococcus capsulatus (assembly GCF_036864975.1). NCBI lineage: Bacteria > Pseudomonadati > Pseudomonadota > Gammaproteobacteria > Methylococcales > Methylococcaceae > Methylococcus > Methylococcus capsulatus. The sequence goes on from NZ_CP104311.1 coordinate 1,762,382, forward strand.
GTCCTCGCCCTTTTTTCCGTAGGTCTTGCGGATCGAGTCCTTGATCCGCCCGATCGCTTCCTCGCGCGGCAGTACGCCGGAGATGGCGAAGAAACAGGTCTGCATCACGGTATTGGTCCGGCCGCCCATGCCGGATTCCGCGGCAACCTTGGACGCATCGATGACGTAGAAAGCGATGTTTCGCTCGATGATACGTTCCTGTACCGGGCGGGGCAGGTGATCCCACACCGTGTCCGGCCCGTAGGGGCTGTTGAGCAGAAACACCGCGCCCTGGCGGGCATGTTCCAGCACGTCGATCTTTTCCACGAAGTTGAACTGGTGGCAGCCGATGAAGCCGGCCGAGCGGATCAGATAAGGCGATTCGATCGGGCGGGGACCGAAGCGCACATGGGAGACGGTGCGGGAGCCGGATTTCTTCGAGTCGTAGACGAAGTAGCCTTGCGCGTACAGTGGGGTGGATTCGCCGATGATCTTGATGCTGTTTTTGTTGGCGCCCACGGTGCCGTCGGCGCCCAGGCCGAAAAACAGGGCGCGCACCACGTCCTCCGGCTCGATCTCGAACCGTTCGTCGTAATCCAGGCTGGTGTGGGAGATGTCGTCGATGATGCCGATGGTGAAATGATTCTTCGGTTGCGGCCGGGCGAGTTCGTCCAGCACCGCTTTGGCCATGGCCGGAGTGAACTCCTTGGACGAGAGACCGTAGCGCCCGCCGATGACCCTAACCGGTGAGCCGTTTTCTGCCAGCGCCGTGACCACATCGCTGTAGAGCGGTTCCCCGATGGAGCCCGGCAGCTTGAGCCGGTCCAGCACCGCAACGGTCCGGACGCTCGCCGGCAGCACAGCCAAAAAATGCGGGGCAGAGAAAGGTAGCGCCAGCCGTACCTGGACCACGCCGACCTTCTCGCCCTGCCGGCACAGGAACGCCACGGTCTCGCGCAAGGTGAACGCCGCGGACCCCATCACTACCGCGACCCGTTCGGCCTCGGGATCGCCGAAGTAATCGAACAGCCGGTACTGCCGGCCGGTGAGTCCGGCGAATTTATCGAACTGTGCCTGTGCGATTTCGGGCAGATGGGCATAGAACGGGTTGACGGTTTCCCGGCCCTGGAAATAGACGTCCGGGTTCTGGGCGGTGCCGCGGATGAAGGGGTTGTCGGGATTCAGTGCCCGCGCCCGATGTTCGCGGACACGGACCGGGTCGATCAGGGCGCGGATGGCCTGGTCGGGTATCAAGCTCAGCTTGTTGACCTCGTGCGAGGTGCGGAAGCCGTCGAAGAAATGTACGAACGGAATCCGTGACTCCAGGCTGGCGGCCTGCGCCAGGAGGGCCATGTCGTGCGCCTCCTGCACCGATCCGGAGGCGAGCTGGGCGAAGCCGGTGGGGCGTACGGCGGCGACGTCGGCATGGTCACCGAAGATGGACAGGCCCTGAGCCGCGAGTGAACGGGCCGCGACATGGAATACCGTCGGGGTCAGTTCGCCGGCGATTTTGTACATGTTCGGGATCATCAGGAGCAGCCCTTGCGAGGCTGTAAAGGTCGTGGTCAGGGCACCTGTCTGCAATGCCCCATGCACCGTGCCGGCCGCGCCCCCTTCACTTTGCATCTCCACCACCAGCGGGACATTGCCCCAGATGTTGGGTCTGCCTTCGGCCGCCCATTGGTCGGCCAGCTCGGCCATGGTGGAGGAGGGTGTGATCGGATAGATCGCGCAGACCTCGTTGATCCGGTAGGCGATGTAAGCTACCGCTTCATTGCCATCGAGCGTGGTTTCCGTGGTCGAATGCATGGGTCTCAAGCTCCCGGTTCGCTGATCATTTCAATGGCATGGCAGGGGCATTGTTCATAGCATACGGCACAGCCGGTGCAGCGGTCGTAGTCGTAGCGGTAGCGTTTGCCCGGGCCCAGCTTGATGATGGCCTGCTCGGGGCAGGCGCCGTAGCAGCCATCGCATTCGAAACAGTTACCACAGGAGAAGCAACGCCGCGCTTCGAACAGCGCCTCGGTTTCGCTCAAGCCCTGCACGACCTCGTCGAAGCCGTAGGCCCGAACGGCCGGGTCGAGCTCGGGTTGTTCGCGCTGGTCCGCGTCGGTCAGGTACCAGACGTGGAGCTTGTCGAAGCCGACGATGGGATGTTTGGGGGGCGGGGTATAGGCCGTGCTGCGCAGATAGGCGTCGATGTGGCGGGCGGCCTTCTTGCCATGGCCGACAGCGACTGTCACGGTGCGCTCGCTGGGCACCATATCGCCGCCGGCGAAGATGCCGGCCTTGCCGGTCATCAGATTGGCATCGACCAGCACCGTGCCGTCATCCTTGAAGCGGATGCCGGGAATCTTGTGCAGGAAGGCGGTGTCGGTGTCCTGGCCCAGGGCGAGGATCAGTGCATCGGCTTCCAGGGTCTCGAATTTTCCTGTCGGCTGGGGGTAGCCGTGTTCGTCGATCCGCATGACCTCGACCTGGATGTGGGTCTGGTCGATCTGTTTGATGCTGCGCAGCCAGTTGATCTTGACGCCTTCCTCCAGCGCCTCGTCGGCCTCGAACGGATGGGCCGGCATGTGTTCGCGGTCGCGGCGGTAGATGATGAGCGCTTCTTCCGCGCCCAGGCGTTTGGCGGTACGGGCTGCGTCCATGGCGGTGTTGCCGCCGCCGTATATGGCCACGCGGCGCCCCAGTTTCGGCGGATCGCCGCTGGCGGCTTGTCGTAGAAAACTCACTGCGTCGAGAATCTTGCCGGCATCGCGGGAGGGGATCTCGACCCGTTTGCTCAACTGCGCTCCGATGGCGAGGAAGACGGCGTCGAAACGTCCGGTGGTTTGCTCTTCGATTACGTCATCGACCCGGTGGTTGAGACGGATCCGGACCCCCATCCGCTCGATGCGCTGGATTTCCTGTTCCAGTTCGCGACGGGGCAGGCGGTAGGCCGGGATGCCGAAATGCATCATGCCGCCGGCCATGGGGCCGGCCTCGAAGATTTCGACCTGATGTCCCAGGCGGACGAGATGGTAGGCGGCCGACAGGCCGCTGGGGCCGGCGCCGATCACCAGCACCCGCTTGCCGCTAAGCGGCGCTTCAGTCTCCACCTCCCAGCCTTCCTGTAGGGCGAGGTCGCCTAGGAAACGTTCGACCGCGTGGATGCTCACCGCTTCGTCGACCTCGTTGCGGTTGCAATGGGATTCGCAGGGGTGGTAGCAGACCCGGCCGTGCACCGCCGGCATCGGGTTGTCCCGCATCAGGATCTGCCAGGCGCGCCGGTAGCGGCCGGCCTGGGCCTCGGCCAGCCAGGCCTGGATGTTTTCGCCGGCTGGACAGGCGCTGTTGCAGGGCGGCAGCAGGTCGACGTAGATCGGGCGCCGGCGGCGCACCGGGCCGGTGCCTCTGCCGTGGCCGGTCAGATCGGGCGGGAGTGTGATGTCGCTGAACTTGGGGCCGCTCATTGCGTTTCTCCAGGGGGCCTGGCCTGCCGAACGGCAGGAAATCATCCGGTCCGCTTCAAGTGTAGCGGGAAAGTGTGAAAAAACGGACTGGCCGGCGCGGGTTACCGGCGGAGGATCATTTGCGAGGGAGGTTGAGTCGGGCGATGAGTCCGCCCTCGGGACAGTTGCGCAGACTCAGGCGGCCGCCATGGCTGAGGGCGATGTCCCGGGCGATGGACAAGCCCAGGCCGGTGCCGCCGGAGGCCCGGTTGCGGGAGGTTTCGAGGCGGACGAAGGGCGAGAATACGGCTTCGAGCTGGTCCTCGGGAATGCCCGGTCCATGATCCCTGACTTCGATGATCAGATTAGCGGCCGTATCCTTCAGTGTGATCTCGGCGCTCTGGCCATAGCGCAGGGCATTGCCGATCAGGTTGTCCAGGCAGCGCCGCAACGCGACGGGACGGGCCATGATTGGCCTGGCCTGGCCGCAGACACTGACCTTCTGACCCTGATCCTGAGCGTCCTCCGCGAGCGAATTGACCAGGGCTTCGACATCCAGCGGCTGCAGCGGTTCGGGTTCGACATGGCCGCGCAGATAATCCAGGGTCGATCCCAGCATGATCGACATTTCCCGCAGGTCCTCATGCAGTTTTTCGCGGAGTTCGGGCGGCTCCACACCTTCGACGCGGAGGTTGAGACGGGTGATCGGCGTGCGCAGATCATGGGATATCGCCGCCAGGAATTGACTGCGCTGGCGGATCTGCTCGAGCAGTTGCGCTTGCATGCGGTTGAGTGCGCGGGCGGCCTGGCGGGCCTCGGCGGGGCCGCTTTCCTCCAGGGGCTGGGTGCTGAGGCTGTCGCCGAAATGCTCGGCGGCCTGGGCGATGCGGTTGATCGGCCGGGACAGCCAGCGGGCCCCGATCCACGCCGTCAGCGCCAGGGCGATCAGCCGCATCGCCGCGCTGATCCAGCCGCCGTGCGGGCGGTAAGGGAGGGTCAGACCGGAGCTCAGGATGCCGCCGGGGGACGGGGTGCTGGCGGGCGACGGCCGAGGCGTAGGCTCCAGCCCCGGGACACGCCAGCCGAAGTTGTCCTTCGGCGGCGGGAAGTCGACCGGCGGAGGCGGCCGCGACAGCCACTCCGGCAGCGGCGGGAGGTGAGGGTGGGGAGTCGGCTGCGCCGGAGGCGGCAATGGAGGCGGAGGTTCGGACAGTTCCAGGTTGAACACCACCGCCATGCCCAGGAAGTGGCTGGCGGTCAAGGTGACCAACAGCAGCAGGAACAGCCGAGTGAACAGCGTGTCCGGGATCAGGCGCCGCATTTACCTACCTGGGCGCTGAAGAAATAGCCTTCACCGCGGATGGTCTTGATGAGTTTGGGATTCTTGGGGTCGTCCTGCAGTTTCTGGCGCAGCCGGGACACCAGCAGGTCGATGCTGCGGTCGAAGACTTCGATGGCCCGGCCGCGGGCGTAGTCGAGCAACTGGTCGCGGGTCAGGACGCGGTTCGGACGCTCGATGAACACGCTCAGCAGGCGGAACTCGGCATTGGAAAGGGGGACGATCATACCTTCGGGTGAAGTGAGCTGCCGGAGCACCCGGTGCAGCCGCCACCCTGCGAATTCCACGGTGATGTCAGAGGCTTCGGGGGTTTCCGATTCGCGTTCGTGACGGGCGCGCCGGAGGATGGTCTGGATGCGGGCTACCAGTTCGCGCGGCTCGAACGGCTTGGCCACGTAGTCGTCGGCGCCGAGTTCCAGGCCGACGACACGGTCCATGGGATCGCCCCTGGCCGTGAGCATGATGACCGGGATATCGCTCTCGCCGCGGAGCGACCGGCACAGGCTCAGGCCGTCTTCGCCCGGCAGCATCAGGTCCAGGACGACGAGGTCGAACGAACTTTCCGCCAGAGCCTTTTTCATCTCCGTGCCATCATGGACACCGACGGCTTCCATGCCGAAGCGGGAAAGGTAGCCGCCGAGCAGATTCCGAATCTCGACGTCGTCATCCACGATCAGAATACGTGTGGTCGGTGCCTGCATGGAGCTGTTATTTTGGGGGGAGGGGATTGCCTTCGCTCTTTCCGGATACGAACCGGCATTTACTATCGGCCAGCATGGGGCCCATTTTATCGAGTTCGGCCAGCAGTTGGGCGTTTACGGTCTTTTTCTGGGTCGCATCCAGGCTATCGTAGAAGCTCAGCCACAGTGCCCGGTTTTCTTTCATCCGGGCCGCCAGGCTGCTCTTGTCCGCGTCCAGTTTGTCGAAGAGGGCGCGAAGATCGGTGTGGCCATTGCTCAGCGCCGACTGGATGTCCTGCCGGGCGGCCTCGAACTGCTCGCGGTGGGACTCCGTCAACTGGCGGGTGTCGTCTTCGGCACGTTTCCTAAGACTCTCTTGTTCGCCGTTCAGTTTCAGCTCGCCGTGGATACGCCACAGCATCGCGGCCAGATGTTCCTCTGGATCCGGTTTGGGCGGGGGAAACGCGCCGGCGGTCGAGACTGCCGAGGCGAAGCCCGCGAACACAGAGGCTGCGATCGACTTCTGCAGGGGCGAACGATAACGTCTCATGGGGATCTCCTGATCGAGTTTTCAGCGAATTCCGCCGGGCCCGTCTTACCCGACGATGGCATCTTCCCGAGAGCCGGTGTCGGCAGAATTTCCGGAATGTATCAGGATTGAATCGGGCCAGGGGTTTGGAGCGGAGCGGGTTAGGCCGTATCATCGAATTTTTCGTATCTCCCCGAACCAAGATTCACAAGACATGCGTGAAGCCACTCCGAAGACCATCTACCTCAAGGACTATCAGCCTCCCGAATATCTGGTCGATGCCATCGATCTGTTCTTCGAGCTGGATCCCCAGGCCACCCGCGTCACTTCCCGGCTGAAACTGCGCCACAATCCGGCGGTGGAAGACTGGCAGCCCGTGCTTACGCTCGACGGCGAACGGCTGGAATTCGAGTCCGCCAAGCTCAACGGACGGATGCTGGGCGAGGGCGAGTACAGCGTCAGCGAGGCCGGACTGGTGATCCACGCAGTGCCGGATCGGCCCTTCGAGCTGGAAATCAGCAACCGGATCGACCCGGAGGCCAACACCGCGCTGGAAGGGTTATACCTGTCCAAGGGGATGTTCTGCACCCAATGCGAACCGCACGGTTTCCGCCGTATCACTTATTACATCGACCGGCCCGACGTCATGTCGCAGTTCACCACGACGATCGTGGCGGACCAGAGCCGTTATCCGGTGCTGCTGTCGAACGGCAATCCGGTCGCACGCGGCGAGCTCAAGAACGGCCGGCACTGGGTCAAGTGGAGGGACCCGTTCAAAAAGCCCTGCTACCTGTTCGCCCTGGTGGGAGGGCAACTGGCCTGTCTGGAAGACCGCTTCGTTACCGCCTCGGGTCGTGAGGTGGCGCTGCAGATTTACGTGGAACCGCAGGATCTGGACAAGTGCGACCACGCCATGCAATCGCTCAAGCATGCGATGCGCTGGGACGAGGATCGCTTCGGCCGTGAGTACGATCTGGACCTCTACATGATCGTTGCCGTCAGTCATTTCAACATGGGGGCGATGGAGAACAAGGGGCTCAACATCTTCAACACCAAATTCGTGCTGGCGCGGCCCGATACCGCGACCGACGCCGACTACGAGCACATCGAGGGCGTCATCGGCCACGAATATTTCCACAACTGGACCGGCAACCGTATTACCTGCCGTGACTGGTTCCAGCTCAGTCTCAAGGAAGGGCTGACGGTGTTCCGCGACCAGGAATTCAGTGCTGATCGCAGTTCGCGCGCCGTCAAGCGTATCGAGGACGTGAACCTGTTGCGGACCCGCCAGTTCGCCGAGGACGCCGGCCCGCTGGCGCATCCGGTGCGGCCGGAGTCGTACATCGAGATCAACAATTTCTACACCCTCACCGTCTACGAAAAGGGCGGAGAGGTGGTGCGGATGATTCAGACCCTGGTCGGTCCTGAGGGTTTCCGCAAGGGCATGGACCTCTATTTCGAGCGCCACGACGGGCAGGCCGTGACCTGCGACGATTTCGTGCGCTGCATGGAGGACGCCAACGCTATCGATCTGAGTCAGTTCCGCTTGTGGTATGCCCAAGCTGGCACTCCGGAACTGCGGCTCGATACGGAATACGATGCGGGTGCCCGGACCCTGCGCTTGTCGGTGCGCCAGTCCTGTCCCCCGACGCCGGGCCAGCCGCTCAAACAGCCTTTCTACATCCCGCTGGCCATCGGCCTCCTGGCGCAGGACGGGCGCGAGTTGGCACTGCGGCTGAGGGGAGAGGCCGAGGGCGGGCCGACCACCCGGGTGTTGCATGTGCGCGAGGCTGAACAGGTCTTTGAATTCATGGATATCCCGGACCGTCCTGTGATTTCCGCCTTGCGCGGATTTTCGGCGCCGGTCCGTTTGAAAATGGAACGCAGCACCGAGGAACTGGCCTTTCTGTTCACCCACGATACCGACGCCTTCAACCGCTGGGATGCAGGCCAGACCTTGGCAGCCCAGGTGATGCTTGGTCTCATCGAGCGCATCCGGGCGGGTGAGAATCCGGAAAGCCTCGATCCGAACCTGGTCGAGGCCTTCCGGAGCGTACTGGCGCAACCGGCGGCGGATCTGTCTTATCAGGCACTGCTGCTGGATCTGCCCTCGGAAGACTACGTCGCCGCTCTGATGGGCGTGGCCGATCCGGACGCCATCCACCGGGCGCGCCAGAGGGTCCGCAAAACATTGGCCTCTGCGCTGGCCGAGGATTTCCTGAGGCTTTACCGGCAGCACCATGCGGTTGAAACGGGTTGCCTCGACCCGGCTGCGAGAAACCGCCGCCGGTTCAAGAATACCTGCCTGGGATTCATCGCCGAGCTGGAGACTCCCGAGTCTTTCGATCTCTGTGTCCGCCAGTTCCGCGAGGCCCGCACCATGACCGACCAGATCGCGGCGCTGGGCGCGATCGTCAACAGCGCCAATCCGGAGAAAGCCGACTGTCTCGAGTCGTTCTACGCCCGCTGGCGGGGGGAGTCCCTGGTCATCGACAAATGGTTCAGCCTGCAGGCGAGCTGTCACCTGCCCGGTACTCTGGAAAGGGTCAAAGCACTGATGGCGCATCCCGATTTCGACCTGCGTAATCCCAACCGCGTGCGTTCGCTGATTGGCGCGTTCTCGCAGGCCAACCCGGTCAATTTCCATGCAGCCGACGGCAGTGGCTACCAATTCTTAGGAGACCAGATCGTCGCTCTCGATGCCATCAATCCGCAGGTCGCCGCCCGCATGCTGGGCGCCCTGACCCAGTGGCGTCGCTACGATCAGGGGCGGCAGGAAGCCATGCGTCGCCAGTTGCAGCACATCGCCGGGCTGGCCGGTGTGTCCAAGGATGTGTACGAAGTGGCGGTCAAGAGTCTGGCGTGACTCGGGTGAGGGCCAACCGTCGATCGGGGATCACGACGGTGCCCTCCAGGCCGCGTCGGCTTGCGGATGATTCGATCAACATTTGGCGCGTTTGCCGCCTTCGGCGGTGTGTATCCAGCCCTCGCGCCACGTCAGCAAAAATCTCGTAAATTGGTCCGTCGGCAGCGGCTCGGAGATATGGTAGCCTTGGACCTCGTCGCATTGGCAACGACGCAGCGCATCGAGCGTCCGTTCGTGTTCCACGCCTTCAGCGATGGTTTTCAGGTTCAGAGTTCGCGCCATCTGGATGATGGCGCGGATGATCGCAGCGTCATTGGGGTCATCGAGCATATCGCGCACGAATGACTGGTCGATCTTGATCTTGTCCACGGCAAACCGGCGTAGATACGCGAGGTTCGAGTAGCCGGTTCCAAAATCATCGATGGAGAGTTTGACGCCCAGGGATTTCAATCGTCGGACCACGCCCAGCGTGTTTTCCGTGTTGTGGATCAGGGCCGATTCGGTCAATTCGAGCTCGAGCAGATCGGCTGCCAGACCCGATCGCTCCAGTGCCCGGACCACGCTGTCGTCCAAGTTGCCGCGCAGGAACTGGACGGCGGAAATGTTCACGGCGACCACGAGATTTGAGACCCCCATTTGGCACCACGCCGCGGCTTGCCTGCATGCCTCTTCCAAAACCCATTCGCCGATCGGCGTGATCAGTCCACTTTCTTCCGCGATGGCAATGAACCGTCCTGGCGTCACGAGTCCGCGTTCCGGCTCTTGCCAGCGGAGCAACGCTTCGGCGCCCGTGATTCTGCCGCTCGCCAGATCGATTTGAGGCTGATAGTACAGGACGAATTCATCCCTATCGATGGCCCTGCGCAAGCCGTGGTAGATCTGCAGGTGCTCGATGACATCGAGGCTCATCTGCGGATTATGGAATCGGTAGGTGTTGCGGCCGGAGTCTTTGGCTTGGTACATAGCCATATCGGCCTTCTTCAACAGCGTTTCGAAATCCCGTCCATCGTCCGGATAGACGGCGATGCCCATGGAGACCGAGGTGGATAGATCAATGCCTTCGCAATGGAAAGGGGCCATCTGCCGCGTCAGGATCTGATCCATGATCTTGGTGATCACGGCATCGTCGCCCAAATCGGTCAGCAGGATGAGAAATTCGTCTCCTCCTTGGCGGCTGACGGTATCTCCGTTGCGCACGCTGTCGCGCAGCCGGGCTGCGGCCTCCTTGAGCACTGCGTCGCCCGCGCTGTGTCCAAGGGAGTCGTTGATTCTCTTGAATCCATCGAGATCGAGAAAGACCAGTGCGAGTCGGCTACCGTTTCGCTGTGCGCAGTCCGCAGCCTGGTCGAAGCGTTCTTGAATCTGTAAACGATTGGGCAGGCCGGTGAGTGCGTCATGGTAGGCGAGGAATCTGATGTATTTTTCTGCTTTTTCCCGCTCGCCGATTTCTTCGGCCATCTTGCGCACCAGGGGCATCACCTGCAGACGCAGCAACAGAAACCCCATTGTCATCAAAGGTAACAATATGGCCGGCAATTCCCACAGTGTGGCGGCGAGAGGCTGGTAGAGCTCCGCCGAATCGATCTTCAGCACCGTCCCGAGTCCGGTGTCCCCCATCGGCCTGTAAGCGGCGATGACGTCCCGACCGCGATAATCGCGCGCATGGACCACCCCGGATTTCCCAGCGAGGGCGTGGCTCATGGGCAAGGGTTGGCCGGCGATGTTGCGCGGGTAATTTCGCAGCACGTTTCCTTGGGTGGAGCGTAACGGGAAGCAGTGCATGTTTTCACCTGCAGCTGCGCAAATCGCAAAATCCGCGGTCTCACCCAGGTGGGTCGTGTCGTGAAGCGCCTCGTCCATTTGGGGCAAGGGGCGTTCCGCCTCCATGAAGCCCAGAACGGCGTCCTGCCGACGCACCGGAACCCGCGTATGGAGGACAAATCCGTGCTTAGTCCACAACAGACGGCTCGACGCGGGAGCATTGAGGGGCACATCAAGGTCGGGAGATTGCGCGAAAGAACCGTCCTCCGCGAGGCTGGAGCCGGCAAGAGAGATGAAAGCCAACGCCGAGAAGCCGAATTCGGGGGCGGCTTTCGCCGCCCGCTGCAGGCGAGAGCGCCAGGTCGGGTCAAATGGTGTGTCGAGTAATGCATGCACGGCATCCTGCGGCAACGGTTGATTGGCGAAGTTGAAGCTGTCCTGCCACCCGCGATCGATGATTTCCAAAAGTTTTTCGTTTCGGTTTTTCAGCGAGAGTTGAAGTATGTTGTGAAGTTCATGCACGGTTTGGGGATGCAGTATGGAAAACCCGCCGAATCCGCTGATGAGGGCGGTTGCAGCCAGAGTCAGGGCGCCGATCAGGTATATTCGCCGGCTGTCGTCGTGGTCCCCACGGTAGGCATAACGTCCGTCCCGCAGTTCAATGGCGAACAGACCGATGCCATGGATGACGAGACCCGTGCCGGTGTAAAGCGCGATCGCGGCATAGCCGGGGTAAGTGTCCTCCGTCCAGAGCAGGTGGGTAAGCACACACAGGCTGCCTGTGGACAGGATCGCCAGCGTAAGCAGTTGGATGGCCAGGGGTGTCGGCGGGGTTTTGGCCAGATTCAGCAAAGCCGTGGCCATGCCCATCATCACGAAGCCGAGAGCCCCGGCCGCTTGTACGGCCCGGAGAGGGGAGATGCAAAGCCAGTTGCTTGGAAAGGACTGTTTCATGCAGTCATAGCCGACAGGCTGGAGCAGAATCAGCACGCCCCAGAGGATGAGCACCCCCGACAGGCCGGTGCTGATGGGATACATGAATCGGCCTTGCGCTGTCGAGCGGTCAGAATGGAGCAACGCTTTGGCGCCATGAGTGCACGGCGAACTGCAGAGGGCAAGGCCGGCCAGGCCAAATCCGATGGCCAGGGTGAAATTCAAAGCATCAAGTCCCTCCTCATGGAGCCATCGAAAAGTCTGCGCCGGCAGCAAACCCGGAAGTTCGAGAGTGCCCAGGGCGAGCAGGCTCAGGCCCGCGAGACAACTCGGCGAGAGTGATCTCAAGTGTTGGACCAGGGGGATGGAATAGGAGGTCATCAGGCCGGGATAAACTTAAGTGAACCCACGCGAAGCGTTTCCTTAACCCCTTACGAGCGGGAAAGTCGGGATGGGGGACGATCATGGCGGGAAACCGTGCTCATGCGAGATATCCCGGTATCGCACCATCGGGCGTAAAGCGGCTAACTCGGCCTTCCTGCCGATTTGCCATCATCCCGCGGGGCGCTATGATCGCTGGTTCGTATGAATCGTGATCCGGACGGCAAACGGTGCTTCGAGTACCTCCAAGGAGCTTTTGGGTACAGGAACAAATTCCTGAATTCGCACCCGTTCGCCATGTTTGTAATATAAAAACTCTGTTTGGCCAGATGGTAGCGCGTCAATGACGATCCGGGCAATGGCTCAGCCCCAAGCTGATCTTCGCCGGAGCACACAGTTACTATCGATCGCATCCTGCGGGCGGATTCTCGGTAAGGTGCCGCCCATGGCGCATGGCCCCTATGGGGTCGGCAGCTTCGGCGCCTTGCCGGGTTTGATGACGTATCCGGGAATGGCTTACGAAGTGGTGGTGAGCCGTCAGGTGAGAGGCTGGCAGGGCAATGACGCTGGCCCTGCCGGCGGGTTGGGTCGTGGGGTCACTCGCTGGCGACGTCGCCGTCGGTCTGGGCCGAGATCATGCGGAACACTTGGCCGCGAAGTTCTCCTGAGGGGAACACGTCGCTATGGACATTGATGTAGAACAGTCCCTTTTTCAGATTCGCTGCGTCCTTCCCCTTGAGGGGGCCGACACAGCCCGTCTTCGGGCTGCCAGTCGGCGTAATGGGGAACAGAACGCCGGCCGATTGACCGGCCGAAGCCGGCCCGTGGAAATGCGCCGCCGTTTCCCGCCCTGCCAGAGGGGAATAGCTGATCGCGTAGCAGAGTTTGCGGGTCGTATTGTCCAGGGTCATCAGGGCGACGCCCTGGGCGTTACTGTCGGGTTTGGGCGTCCGCATCTCTTGGCCGCTGTTCAGCATGGCAATGAACGAAAACCGCTCAGCCCGAGTGGCCTGGGGCACGGCGAGCATCAGAAGCAGGCCGATCGCGACGCGGCTTATGGAATTATGGGGGGTGTCTCATGATGCAATCCCTCCCAAGTCATATCACAATAGGAATCGGCGTGGCGGTGTCGATCCTTGCCGATATTCCGGCATGTCAGTGTGCTACCGTACTCCGTCGCGGGGACGGTGGCAATGCGCTGCTTGCGCCGAGGGTGAAGGGCGCGGTTGGCCGTGAGGTTCGTAGCCGCTCCGGGGCAATCCGTCGGGTTGAGAGGGTGATGCCATGAAAGCCTGGGTGATCGACCAAACGGGACCGCTGGATTCGTTGCGAGTCCCTCTGAGGCTCGCCGACCTTCCGGTGCCGGCGCCGAGGCCCGGCGAAATCCTGATCCGGGTCTCGGTCTGCGGCGTGTGCCACACCGAAATCGACGAGATCGAAGGCCGTACCGCGCCTGCGCATCTGCCGGTCGTGCCCGGGCACCAGGCCGTCGGCCGGATAACCGCGCTCGGGGGGGCTGTGGCGGGATTCGCTGTCGGCGATCGCGTCGGCGTGGCCTGGATCTATTCGGCTTGCGGCGACTGCGAGTTCTGCCGGTCAGGGCGGGAGAATCTCTGTCCTGCTTTCCGTGCCACCGGACGCGACGCCGATGGCGGTTACGCCGAGTACATGACCGTGCCAGCGGCTTTCGCTTGCCGGATTCCCGCTGTTTTCACCGATGCCGAAGCCGCGCCACTCCTGTGTGCCGGGGCCATCGGTTACCGCTCGCTCAATCTCACCGGGCTCAAAAACGGCCAGCCACTGGGTCTCACCGGGTTCGGGGCATCCGCCCATCTGGTGCTGATGATGGCCCGCCACCGCTTTCCCGATTCGGAAGTCTACGTCTTCGCGCGCCACCCCCGGGAACGTGCCTTCGCACTGCAACTGGGCGCGGTTTGGGCCGGTGATACCGAGGATATTGCGCCCGTACCGCTGGCGGCCATCATCGACACCACGCCAGTCTGGAAGCCGGTGGTCGCGGCACTCGCCAACCTCGCTCCCGGCGGCCGGCTGGTCGTCAATGCGATCCGCAAGGAGTCTGCAGACCGCTTCTGTCTGGCCGAGCTCGATTATGCGCGGCACCTGTGGATGGAGCGGGAAATCAAGTCGGTCGCCAACGTGGCGCGCAGCGATGTGGCCGGGTTTCTCGCGCTGGCGGCGGAAGTCGGGATCCGTCCCGAGACGGAGGAATACGCGTTCGAGGATGCCAACCGGGCGCTGCTCGACCTCAAGCAGGGCCGGATCCGCGGGGCGAAGGTGCTGCGGATGGCTTGAGCCGGAATTTTCAGGGTGTTACGGCCCGTCGGTAGCAATAGTCGAACAGTATCCGCCACTCCGCGAGTTGGATGCGCCGGCACAAAGGCTCTGCCGGCGTATGGCCGAGGCGCGCGGTTTCGCACAGATCGATGAAGGCGAACGGGTCCCAGGCGGTCTGCCGCAGCAGGAATTCGGTTTCGTGCGAAGGGGGTTCGGTTTGGGCCAGCTGCCGCGCGGCGGCAACGACGTCGGGAAAGACCGGGTGATGGCCGACCCGCTTGAACCAGTATTTGCTGTTCCAGGCATCCGGCTCACGGCGGTGGAGGATGCCGTGCCAGTAGCTGCCGCTGGTCGTAGCGATGCCCTGGCTGATGCGGTGGCTTTCGTCGAAAAAATCGTGGTACAGCCAGACCGCCGCCAGGCAGCACCGCGCCATGTCCGGATCGTGGACCGTCTTGGGCTCGAAAGCCGTTTCGATCCGCAGCGCATCCAGCCGCGGCCGCATACCGAGGTTGGGAACGCCCGGTACCAGGCTGTTCAGCCGTTCGTTCGCGATGAGTTCTGCGAAAGGTTGGGAATAATGCGCGGTTTCGGCCATCGTGGTTACGTTTTGAATATCCCGCTCTGGTAGGCGAGGCGCGCCATTTCTGCGGTGGTGTTCACGCCCAGTTTGCTTTTGATGAGGGTACTGTAATTGGCGACGGTTTTATAGCCGAGCCGCAGTTCTTCCGCTACCTCGCGGGTGGTGTAGCCCTTGGCCAGCAGCAGGAAGACGTCGAACTCGCGGGGCGACAGCGTGTTCAAAGCAGTGGCCGCCTCGGCGCCGCTCATGGTCTGCATCGCCAGACGCTGGGCGATCTCCGGTTCCAGGAACGACTCGCCGGAGGCGATTCTGGCGACGGCTTCGACCAGGATTTCCGGAGCGCAGCTCTTGGTGATGTAGCCCCGAGCGCCGGCTTCCAGGGCGCGCACCACGTAGATCAGCTCATCGTGGATGCTGAACACCAGGATCCGCGCCGAAGTGTCGCGGCTGCGGATGCGGCGGATCGAGGCCAGTCCGCCGATGCCGGGCAGCGAAAGGTCCATGACGATCACGTTCGGACGGATGTCGGCATAGAGCTGGCAGGCCTCCTCCCCCCGCTCGGCTTCACCGACGACCTCGATGTTCGGAGTGCCGGACAACAGCAGACGGTAGCCAGCACGGACCACTGCGTGGTCATCCACCAGCATCACGGTGATTTTGGGTTTCATGGGCATGGGTCTTGACAGGGAATCTCGATGCTCAGGGTGACGCCGGCGCCGGGGCGGGTACGCAGACTGAACCGTCCTCTAAGGCTCTCCACCCGTTCGCGGATGCCGAGCAGGCCCAAGCCGGCCGGGGCTTGAGCGGGGTCGAAGCCGGCTCCGTCATCACTGACCTCGAGCAGGAGGGCTTCGGGCCGTCCGCCGGCCGCCTCGATCAGGTTGAGGTGGATGCCGAGATGGGCTGCGCCGGCATGCCTTACCACGTTGGTCAGGCTTTCCTGCACGATCCGGAAGACATGTATCCGGGCGTCGCCGACACATTCGTCGATTCCGTCATCACAGCTAAAGTCCAGCGCGATGCGGGGATAGCGGCTGCGCCAGTTCTCGATCATGTCTTCCAAGGAAGCTTTCAATCCCAGTTCGTCCAGCATCAGGGGACGCAGCCGCTGCATCAGGGTGCGCAGCACGGTGAACAGATGGTCGCAGATCGACTGGATGGCGCCGATCGCATCGGTGGTCGCTTCGTCGTCCCGTTCCGGCTTCCGGAGCGAGGCCGCGATCGCCTTGATGGCGCTCAGCGACTGACCGAGCTCGTCGTGGAGCTCCTGCGCGAGGTGCCGCCGTTCCTCTTCCCGGATCGCCAGCGAACGCTGGGTCAGCGCCCGGTTTTCCTCACGGGTTTTTTCCAGCGTGCAGACCGTGTGGTTGAAGGTCCGCGAAATGCGGGCGAATTCCGGCAGGTAGAACTCCGGCAGGCGCCGGCTGTAATCACCGTTTTCCAGATCCTCCAGTCCTTCAAGGATGACGCCCACGGATTTGAACGCCCGCCCCAAGGTGGTGTGGACGACCAGGTACACCGTGATGGCGAGCGCCAGCATCAGCAGCAAAAACCCCCGTGCTTCGATCCAGGCTTCGGCGATCTCATCGGCCGGGTTGGCGTCGATGGTGATCTGGATCATCGGGTTGCCGAGCTGGTGCAGGTGTTTCTCGGCCACCCGGGGTTCCGGCGCCACTGCCCAGGCAAACCAGCCGGGCGCTTCTTCACCTTCCGCGGGGTGAGAGGAGGAGGGTAGGTCGATGATGGCGCTTTCACCTTGTCGGACGCTTAGGCTCAAATGGCGGGTGCGGTCGAGCCGGGCGAGCTGGGCGATCCAATCCACCGGCGACCGGCCGGCGGCGACCGCCTGCTCCAGGCCGGCGTCGATCAGCTGTAACGCCAGGTTGACCGAGGAGCGGACTTCCTCCGCCACCGACCGACGCGCGTTGTGGACCACGAACAGCGTGCCCATGCCGATGATGGCCAGCATCACCAGCCCGATCATGAGGTTCAGGCGAAACCGCAGACTCAAAGGCGTGCTCCCGCAGAAATCTTATTATTTTGCCTCCACCGGCGGTCGTTTTGACAGGGAGATATTCCTGATTGTCGGAATCTGAGTTGACTCACGGTGGGCAGCGCCTTGGCCGTTTCCGTTCTTGACGTTAACCCCGTCAGGCCGCGCCGAGCATCGCAGCTTTCGACGAGAACAGCCCGCAGGGGAGTCACCGGGATGCGGCTCCTCCATCGAGGGGCAGAAAGCCGCTTCGATGGACCCTCGTCGAAAGCGAGAAGCGCAGGGCGTTTTCGCGGCCTCCGGGCGGCCTTTTCTTTGTGTACTTTCTTTTGGCCGTACAAAAGAAAGTGCGTCGGCCGTGGGTCCGAAAACCCACATTCAATCCAGCTGCGCGTAGCGCTTCATACTTTTTTTGATGACATCAACCAGGGCGGGAGTTTTTCCACCCAGCATTCGAGAGTTTTTCAAGACTGCTTCGGGGGAAATTCCGTAACGCCGTTGACATGATCTGTTCCAGAATCTCCCCGCTGCTCGTAGAGCGCCGATACAGGATCGGCGTCATTCATTCTCGGAGGAGACACATGCATATTCGCAACCTGACAAGCGGCTTCGGCGGGTCTGTGCTGGCGATGGGCGCCATGCTGACCGGGCAATCCGCGCATGCCAATCCGGAGCTGGACCGGTTGTCCAAGGACGACCGGAACTGGGTCATGCAGACCAAGGATTACAGCGCCACCCATTTCAGTCGGCTGACCGAAATCAATAGCCACAATGTCAAGAATCTGAAAGTGGCGTGGACCCTGTCGACCGGCACGTTGCATGGCCATGAAGGCGGGCCGCTGGTGGTGGACGGCATCATGTACATCCATACCCCGTTCCCGAACAACGTCTATGCGGTCGACCTGAACGACACCCGCAAGATCCTGTGGCAGTACAAGCCCAAGCAGAATCCAGCGGCCCGCGCCGTGGCTTGTTGTGATGTGGTCAACCGCGGTCTGGCCTATGTCCCCGCCGGCGAGCACGGCCCGGCGAAGATCTTTCTCAACCAGCTCGATGGCCACATCGTCGCCCTCAACGCCAAGACCGGCGAAGAGATCTGGAAGATGGAAAACTCCGACATCGCCATGGGGTCCACCCTGACCGGAGCGCCGTTTGTGGTGAAGGACAAGGTCTTGGTGGGTTCGGCCGGGGCCGAACTGGGCGTGCGCGGCTACGTCACGGCCTACAACATCAAGGATGGCAAGCAGGAATGGCGGGCCTACGCCACCGGCCCCGATGAAGACCTGCTGCTAGACTCCAAATTCAATGAGCATAACCCGCATTACGGCCAGTTCGGTTTGGGGTTGCAAACCTGGGAGGGCGACGCCTGGAAGATCGGCGGAGGCACCAACTGGGGCTGGTACGCCTACGATACCAAGCTGGACATGATCTACTACGGCTCCGGCAACCCGGCCCCGTGGAACGAGACCATGCGTCCCGGCGACAACAAATGGACGATGACCATCTGGGGCCGCGATGTCGATACCGGGCGCGCCAAGTTCGGCTACCAGAAGACGCCGCACGACGAGTGGGATTACGCCGGCGTCAACTACATGGGACTGTCCGAGCAGGAGGTGGACGGCAAGATGACGCCGCTGCTGACCCACCCGGACCGCAACGGCCTAGTGTACACCCTCAACCGGGAAACCGGCGCCCTGGTCAACGTCTTCAAGATCGACGACACCGTCAACTGGGTAAAAAAGGTCGACCTGAAGACCGGCCTGCCGATCCGCGACCCGGAATACAGCACCCGCATGGACCACAATGCCAAGGGCATCTGTCCCTCGGCCATGGGTTACCACAACCAGGGGATAGAGTCCTACGACCCGGACAAGAAGCTGTTCTTCATGGGCGTGAACCACATCTGCATGGACTGGGAACCGTTCATGCTGCCCTACCGCGCCGGCCAGTTCTTCGTGGGGGCGACCTTGAACATGTATCCGGGACCCAAGGGCATGCTGGGCCAGGTCAAGGCCATGAACGCGGTCACCGGCAAAATGGAATGGGAAGTGCCGGAGAAGTTCGCGGTCTGGGGCGGCACCCTGGCCACCGCCGGTGATTTGGTATTTTACGGCACCCTCGACGGTTTCATCAAGGCCCGCGACACCCGCACCGGCGAGCTGAAATGGCAGTTCCAGCTGCCTTCCGGCGTGATCGGCCATCCCATCACTTACCAGCATAACGGCAAGCAGTACATCGCCATCTACTCCGGCGTCGGCGGCTGGCCGGGTGTGGGGCTGGTGTTCGACCTGAAAGACCCGACCGCGGGACTGGGGGCAGTGGGCGCCTTCAAGGAATTGGCGCACTACACCCAGATGGGTGGCTCGGTGTTCGTGTTCTCGCTCTGAGTCGAACGGCGGAGACCCTCGGAAGCTGCATGCCGTCATTCCGGTATGGAGTGCCCGAATCCAGAAGCCATGGAAGGCGCCGACCGGGATCACGTCCTTGAGTCCTGGATGCCGACTTCCCTGTTGGCATGACGGATCGGCTGAACGGCATTGCTGCGGGGCTGCTTCCACCCTCTGTCATTGAAAGGATAAGTCATGCGAATGAACCGTATTGCCGCCGCCGGGCTGATCGCTTCGCTCGCGGTTTCGGGCGGCGTGCAGGCAGCGAAGCGCGCGGAACCGCTCAAAATCTGCGCGGCGGAAAATGAGATGCCGTATTCGAACAAGGCCGGGGAAGGCTTCGAGAACACACTGGCCGACCTCATCGGCAAAGCCCTGGGACGCCCGGTCGAGAACGTGTGGTGGAGCGATGCCCGCTATTTCGTCCGCGACTTCCTCGACCAGGGGTTGTGCGAGGTGGTCATCGGCGTCGACACCGGCGATCCGAGGATGCTCACCAGCACACCTTATTACCGCTCGGGCTACGTCTTCATCTACCGCAAGGACAAGGGGGAGCGCATCACCGACTGGAACAGCGACGCGCTGAAGACCGCGAAGCGGATCGCGTTCATGCCGGACACCCCGGCAGAGACGATGATCCGCAAAATCGGGCGCTACAACGACATGTTCAACTACCTGCATGCCCTGGTCGGCTTCAAGTCGCGACGCAACCAGTACGTCCGCTACGACCCGGCCCAGCTGGTGGCCGAAGTCGCCAAGGGGAACGCCGAGGTCGCGGTGCTGTGGGGGCCGGCGGCGGCGCGTTATGTCAAGGATGCGGGGTTGGCCATGACCGTCATTCCGGATGACAACGTGCGTTCCGACGGCGAGAAAGTGCCCCACCACTACTCGACTTCCGTCGGCGTGCGCAAGGGCGAGGAAGCCCTGCTCGAGCAGATCGACCAGGTTTTGGCCAAACATGCCAACGAAGTGAAGGCAGTGCTCGAGACGGAAGGCATTCCGCTGCTGTCCATGGATGAAAAACCGGCCAGGATGGCTCAACGATCAAAGTAAAGGCTGAAGCAATGAATCTGAAAAAAGCGAGGTTCGGCATGGCCGGCCTATGTGTCGCGGGATTGCTGTCACTGCCTGCCTTGGCCGACATCACCCTGCGCCACGCCGTCACCGGCGAGACACTGGATTTGTCCTACGCCAAGGCGGGCGGCGACACGCCAGCCGTCAAGCAGTTCCTGCAAACCGGCAAGAACCCCTACAACGGCAACAAGGCCGTGATGGAACAGGGGCACAGTCTGTATCTGTCAGCCTGTTCCGGCTGCCACGGCCATGAGGCCGAAGGCAAGCTCGGGCCGGGTCTGGCGGATGATTATTGGACCTATCCCCGTGCCGCCACCGACGTCGGTTTGTTCGAAATCCTGTTCGGTGGCGCCCAGGGCATGATGGGACCGCAATACGTCAACCTCAACAACGACGACATGCTCAAGATCATGGCCTGGATCCGCGGTATCTACAAAGGCGACCCGGCCAAGGCCGAATGGTTGAAGTGACATTCCTGGAAAATTCCGACCCCAAAAATAGGAGGACTTTCTCATGATGCAGAAAACGAGTCTCGCGGTGGCGGCTGCAGCCGCCCTGTTCGCCCTGGGCGCCCAAGCCTATGACGGCACCCATTGCAAGGCGCCCGGAAACTGCTGGGAGCCCAAGCCCGGTTATCCGGACAAGGTCGCCGGCAGCAAGTACGATCCCAAGCACGATCCGAACGAGCTCAACAAGCAGGCGGAGTCGATCAAGGCGATGGAAGCGCGCAACCGGAAGCGCGTGGAGAACTATGCCAGAACCGGCAAGTTCGTCTACAAAGTCGAAGACATCAAATGACGCTAGCGACGTAAAGTTGTCGGCAGCGTAATCCATGGCGGCGAGGGTATGTCGAGCCGCTTTTTGCCATCATCCCCGGCCCTTTTGGGGGTAAATCCCCTCTCTCTGGGATGACGGGAGGGGTGAGGGGCTTGCTACTTCCCTTATTGAAAGTTGAAAGCCGCCGGTTGGCATTCACTCATGAATCTAGACAACCCACTTGCCGACAGCCTGGAACGCGCCAAGTGCTTCGAAGCCGGCCTGCGGCAAGTCGTGCTCGGGCAGGAGCGCCCGATCCGGCTGCTCACCCTGGCCGTGTTCGCCCGCGGCCACGCGCTGCTCGAGGGCGGCGTCGGCGTCGGCAAAACGACCTTGCTCCGCGCTGTGGCGCGCGGCATCGGCGGCGATTACGAGCGGATCGAGGGCACGATCGATCTGATGCCGAACGATCTGGTCTATTACACCTACCTGGACGAGCAAGGCCGGCCGGGCGTCGCGCCGGGGCCTTTGCTCAAGCACGGCGAGCAGCTTTCCATCTTCTTCTTCAACGAGATCAACCGCGCCCGGCCCCAGGTCCATTCCCTGCTGCTGCGCGTGATGGCCGAGCGCAGTGTGTCGGCGTTCAACCGTGAGTTCTGGTTTCCGCATCTGCAGGTGTTCGCGGACCGCAATCGGGTGGAGAAGGAAGAGACCTTCGAGCTGCCCGCGGCGGCGCGCGACCGCTTTATGCTCGAAATCGCCATCGAGCCGCCGACCGATGCGGCGCAGATGGACCCAATCCTGTTCGACCCGCGCTTCTACGATCCGGACCGGCTGGTCGAGTCCGCGCCGGCGGAGACGCTCTCGTTCCGCGAACTCAACGGGATCGCCGAAGCCCTGCAAGGCGGCATCCACGTCAGCGCCCGTCTCAGGGCCTACGTGCAGGATCTGTGGCGCGCGACCCGGCGACCGGAGGACTTCGGCATCGCTCTGCACGAGGCGGATTCCGGCGACATGATCGAGGCCGGCGCCAGCCCCCGCGGCATGAGCTATCTGGTCCGGCTGGCGCGGGTGCAGGCCTGGCTCAGCGGCCGGGACCGGGTCGAGCCGGAGGACGTGCAATACGTCTTCGCCCCGGCAATCGGCCATCGCATTTTTCTAAGGCCCGTCTACGAATACCGCCGCAGCGAACTGATCCCGCAGCTGGTCGGCAAGCTGATCCGCCAGATCGCGGCGCCATGACGCGCAAGGAGTTTCATTACCGGTTGACCTGGCGCGCCGACAGCGTCCAGCCGGGAGCCCATCCGAGCCGGCAGGGCGGCGGCGTACACGCTTTTCAGCGCCTGGTGCCGTTCCTGGCGCATCCCGATCCCCGCCGGTTGCATCTACGGGCCAGCCTCGGCGATCCCTCCGGGCACTACTGGGTGCGCTTGCACGAGCAGCGGGGGCGGATCACCGTTCACGCGCTGGCCGACTTGTCCGCCTCGATGGGTTATCGCGGGCACGCCTCGAAAATGGCCGTGCTGGCGGATTTCACCGAGGGGCTGGCGCTGTCGTCGAACCGGATGGGGGATGCCATGGGTTTCGTCGGACTTTCCGACTGCAGCGCTCCGGATTTCCTGCTGCCGCCGACTCGGCAAGTGGGGGCGGCGCTGATGCTGGCCGAGCGTCTGCGCCGTTTCCGGCCCAGGGGCGGCAGCGCGCGCGGACTGCGGCATGCCGTCCGCTATCTGCCATCGCGGCGCGGACTGGTGTTCCTGCTGTCGGACTTTCATTTTCCCTTGGGCTTTGGGAAACAAATCATGGCATCGCTGGCACATCACGACGTCGTGCCAGTGGTGCTGTGGGACCCGGAAGAATCGGCTCCGCAAGCGTCCGGCCTGGCGTGGATGCAGGACCTGGAGAACGGCAGGGAGCGGCTGATGTGGCTGCGTCCGGCCTTGCGCAGCCGTTTGTCGCAGCGTTTTCAGGAGCGCCGCGAGCGCTTGGTGGCGATGCTGCGCGGCTTCGGCAGGGAGCCGCTGTTTCTGTCCGGCGGTTTCGATCCCGACGCGGTCACCCGCTATTTCCATGCAGGCTGATGTTGCCGGTGCTTCGCCATTCGATATCTCTCCTGCTGGGGCTGTGGTGCTGCCTGGCGCCGGCCGCCGAATTGCCGCCCGGTGTGAGGGCATTCGCGTTCGACACGCCCCGCGCCTTCGGCTACGTCATCGGCGATCTCATACACCACGACGTGTGGATCGAAACTGAAACGGGCCAGGGAATGGACGCCGCCTCCCTGCCCAGGGAAGGCTGGATCAACCGCTGGCTGATGCTTAGGCGGGTCGCCGTCCGCCGTGAGGGCAACCGGCAGACGTTGCAGCTGGAATACCAGACCTTCTATGCGCCGCTGGAAGTGAAAAACCTGACGATTCCCGGCTTTGAACTGCATGTGGCCGGCTCGGGTGAACGGTTGACAGTCCCCGACTGGACTTTCACCACCGCGCCCATCCGGGAGCTGTCGGTGTGGCGTGCCGAAGGCCTGCCGCCGATGCGTCCGGACGCCGTGCCGGCGCGGTTGCCGACAGAGGGTCTTGCCGCTGCCAGTGCAGGCTTCGGGCTCGCGGCAGCGGGGGCGCTGGCCTGGTGGGCCTATCTGAGCGCCTGGCTGCCGTTCGCTTGGCGCGGCCGCCATTTCGCAGCCGCCTGGCGGGAATTGCGGCGTCTGCGCAGACAGGAAGACAGCCGGGGCGCCTTGGAGAGCGGTTTTTCCTGTCTGCACCAAGCGTTCAATCGGACTTTGGGCGAGCCGCTGTTCATCGAAGGGCTGGACGCGTTTTTCCGCGGCCATCCGGCCTACGCGCCCTTGCGCAACGAGATCCGGGATTTCTTCCGGGCTTCGTATGAAGTCTTTTTCGGGGAGGGCGCTCCGCGGCCGCCGTTCGACCTGAGGCGCATGGAGGCGCTTGCCCGCGCCTGCCAGCTGGCCGAAAGGAGACGGCCATGACCGATTGGGCGTTGGACACGCCGCAGTGGCTGTGGGGTCTGCCGCTGACGCTGCTTCCCTTGTGGCGGTTGCCGTTGCGGCCCGCCCCCTGGTCTTGGTTGGCGTTGCTGCCCGCCGATGCCGCCTCGCGTGCCGTCGACCTGAGCCTGCGCCTGGCCGGTGCCGGCGCCCTCCTGGCGCTGCTGCTGGGCAGCGCCGGTCTGCACCGGCGCGCGTACACCGTCGAACGCACCGGCCATGGCGCCCACCTGGTGTTGTTGCTGGACCGCAGCCGCAGCATGGACGACAGCTTCGCCGGGCGTACCCCCGCGGGCGGCGAGGAATCCAAATCCGCCGCGGCCGAGCGCCTCTTGAGCGGTTTCGTCTCGAGTGGCCGCAACGACCTGATCGGTGTCGCCGCCTTCAGTACCTCGCCTTTGTTCGTACTGCCGCTGACCGATAACAAAGCCGCGGTGTTGGCGGCAGTCCATGCCATGAAGCTGCCCGGCCTGGCGCAAACGCACGTGAGCAAGGGGCTGGCGATGGCGCTTTCGTATTTCGGCGACGGGCCGTCCGCGGGTTCGCGCATCGTCCTGCTGGTGTCCGATGGCGCCGCCGAGGTGGACCCAGACAGCGAGCTGCAGCTGCGCCGCTGGTTCAAGGAGAAGGGCATACGGCTGTACTGGATATTCCTGCGCACCGCGGGCAGCCACGGTATCTTCGAAACTCCGGACAACCCGGAGGACGACAACGCCCAGGCGCGGCCGGAGCGCCATCTGCATTTGTTCTTCGCCAGTCTGGGGATTCCCTACCGCGCCTACGAGGCGGAAGACGCCGACGCCCTGAAGCACGCCATCGCCGACATCGATCGCGAAGAGCAACGCCCTCTGCGCTATGTCGAGCGGGTGCCGCGGCGGGATCTGCAAGCCGTTTGTTATCTGGCGGCGGCGCTGGCGCTCGCCTGGCTGATCGCGGCGAAGGGCATGGAGATGTCGCGGTGAGCGGAGATTGGCGCGTTCGGATCGCGGCCGGGCTGAGCCTGATGCTGACACTGTCGGCGCTGTTCGGCGTCAGGGAATGGCGGAAGGCCGCCGCGGCCAATGCCGACATCGCGGCGCTGCTGAGCGGGCACGACATCGCCCTGGAACGGTGGGCGGTGGCCTCTCCCGCGGTCCAGTTGGCGCGCGCCGTGTATTTCGTGCGGCACGAGCGCTACGGCGATGCGCTGGAGCTGCTGAACCGGCTGGAGACCCGGGGCGATGCGTCCTTTCGCGCCGACGTGTATTACAACCAGGGCAATCTGCAGCTCATCCAGGCGTTGGACCGTGTCGAAACAGCTGAGATCGATCAGGCCCGTGTTTACGCCGAGCTGGCCAAGGAGGCCTATCGGCACGCCCTGCTGCTGGCGCCCGGTCACTGGGATGCCAAATACAACCTGGAAGTAGCCATGCGCCTGATGCCCGAGATGGACCGGGTCAGCTCTGCCGATGACGAGCCGCCCAGGGACGAATCCAAGCGGCTTTGGACCAACTTGCCCGGATTCCCGCGAGGCTTGCCTTGAACATCTGGCGACAGCGCCTTACCGATCCGGTTTTCGCAGGACTGGTCGCGGCCCTCATCCTCACCGTGGCCGCCTGTTTCCCGCTCCGGCTGGCGCTGGAGCGGCCGGTGTTCCGCCACATTGTCGTCGTCGACATCACCCGCAGCATGAATGTCGAGGACTACCGGCAGGGCGGGCGCGCCGTGTCGCGGCTGGCATTCGTCCGGCAAAGCCTGATCCGCGCCGCGGCGGACCTGCCCTGCGGGTCCTCCCTGGGGTTGGGCGTCTTCACCGAACGCGAGCCGGCGCTGCTGTTCGAGCCTATCGAAACCTGCGCCGGCTTTTCCGCCATCAGCGCCGCCATCGAACAGCTCGACTGGCGCATGGCCTGGGCCGCCGACAGCCTGATCGCCGCAGGTCTGCGCAACACCCTGGAACGGCTGGGGCGCGGCAACGCGAACGTGATTTTCATCACCGACGGCCACGAGGCGCCGCCGCTCAATCCGCGCTACCGCCCGGACTTCAGCGACATCAGAGGCAAGGTCCGGGGACTGATCGTCGGGGTCGGGGGCTTGGGACTCTCGCCCATCCCCAAGTACGACGCGTCGGGCCGGCGCTCGGGTTTCTACACCGAGGACGAAGTCCCGCAGCGCTCGAGCTTCGGCCTGTCGGAACTGCCACCCGAGCAGATCGAAGGCTACCACGCTC
The DNA here is from genome assembly GCF_036864975.1 of Methylococcus capsulatus. NCBI lineage: Bacteria > Pseudomonadati > Pseudomonadota > Gammaproteobacteria > Methylococcales > Methylococcaceae > Methylococcus > Methylococcus capsulatus. The sequence goes on from NZ_CP104311.1 coordinate 1,788,585, forward strand.
GCAACGCCCCCTTCGGCAGCGAACGGGCCGGGGGCACGGAACACCTGTCCCAGCTCAAGGAGACATACCTGCGCCAGCTCGCCGAAGCCGCCGGCCTGGGCTACTCCCGCCTGGAATCGCCCGAAGGGCTGGCCCGCGCCCTCATGGTACCGGCACTGGCGCACCGCCAGCGGGTCGCCACTGACGTCCGCTGGATCCCCGCTACCCTGGCGCTCGCCGTGCTGGCGGCGGTGTATCTGCGGACGCTGCTCCCGCGCCTTACATTTTCAACCGCAACCCGAGAACAAGGAGAAACCTCATGAAACCGATACTGACCCTGGCCGCGCTGCTGTTCGCCTCCGCATCGATGGCGCACGGCCCCACCCCCCAGAAGGTCGTCGAAACCGTGGAGATCGCGGCTCCCGTCGACCAGGTCTGGAACGCCTTGAAGGATTTCGGCGCCATCGCTCAGTGGAATCCCGCTTTGGCCAAGAGCGAAAGCACCGGCGGCAACGCCACCGGCGAAAAGCGCATCCTCCATTTCCTCAACGGCGAGCAGCTCACCGAGGAGCTCGACGCCTATGAGCCGACAACCCATGAATACACCTACCGATTGAGCAAAGAAAACGTCAAGGCGTTGCCGGCCAGCTCCTACTCCGCCGTGCTCAAGGTCACAGCCACGGAGCAGGGCAGCCAGGTCGAGTGGAAGAGCCGGCTCTACCGTGGCGACACCGGCAACTTCCCGCCGGACGAGCTGAACGACGAGGCCGCCGTGGCGGCGATGCAAAAGTTCTTTCGCATCGGGTTGGACAATCTCAAGAAAAGCTTCGAGAACGGGCGATAAGTAGCAGTAGCGTCGCGGCTATCCGCACCGGCTTACTTCGATGCAGGCAGGGCAAGCGCGGGAGCGGAGGAGCTTGCGTTAGGAACGGAATGCCCGCGAGCTTGCGGGCATTCCGTCAGGAAGAGCCGCGGATTCATTCCTTGCCGATCTGATACAACTCTTTTTCGTCGTCTTCGATGATCTTGCCGGTCGCGGCATCCACTTCGAGCTTCACTTCGCCACTTTTGGTCTTGATGTCGAATTCATAGGACGCATTGCCGTCGGACTCGATTTCGTATTCGACTTCCACGATCTCGCCGGGATGCGCGCTTAGCGCGATCTTCTTCGCCTCGTCCAGCCCGATTCTCGCCTTGGTTTTGAAAAGCGGCGCCTCGCCATCGGCGACCTCCTGCTCTTCCTCGATGATCTTGCCGGTCAGGGCGTCGCATTCCAGTTCCCAGGATTTCCCATCGCCTCCCAGAACTTCGAATTCATAAGTGGGCGCGCCGCGTTCCTCCTTGAACTCCAGTTTGACCACTTCGCCGGCGCGCTTGGCCAGCGCCGCGTGCATGCAGTTTTCCATGCTGACCTTGGTCTTGGACTGCCCCGTTTCGCCCGCCTGGGCCGAAACTACAACGATCCCGGAGCCGACCGCGGCGAGCAGGGTAAGATACGCCTTTTTCATAGTGCCTCCTTGGTTTGACGGACACGCCAGCGCGACGGTGTGCTGTCTCTACTATAGGCGGAGCTTTTCGTAAAGGGTTCCATGAATACCCCCCTTTTTGCGCTCCCCGCGGCCCGGCCCATCGGCGACTTGGCGTCGGCACAGCTGATGAACGTTATAGTGGTCCCTGATTTTGAGACACCGGTTTAAGCTGTCGTCGCGGGAGGACGATGGCATGACGGAAGGCAAGAAGCGCAAGGTGCATAGCGCGGAATTCAAGGCGAAGGTTGGACTGGAAGCGGCGCGGGGCATGAAGACGATCAACGAGATTGGGCAGCGGTACGAGGTGCATCCGGTGGGAGGTCAGGCAGTGGAAGAAGGGGATTCTGGAGCACGCGGCGACGCTATTCGAAGGCCAGCGCGGCCCCAAGCCGCCGGCGCACGCAGAGGAAGATCGACGGTACGAGGAGATTGGGCGGCTGAAGAGGGAACTGGACGGGCTCAAAAAAAAGTCCGGACCATGAGCGCCGACACGAGAATGGGCTGGATCGAGCGGGAAGGCGGTCTGGCGCTGGTACGGCAGTGCGCGTTGGCGGGGGGGCCGCGCGACCTACCACGGCCGGCAAGAGACGGCGATGGAGTCGGAGGAAGACCTGCTGCTGTGCCGGCTGATCGACGAGGAGTACACGCGGCGGCCGTTTTACGGCCGCCGGCGGATGGTCGTGTATCTGGGGCGTCAGGGGCATGTTGTGAATCGCAAGCGAGTGCAGCGGCTGATGCGCCTGATGGGACTGGCCGGCATGGCGCCGGGGCCAGCGACGAGCGTCAAGCACCCGGAACACCGGGTCTATCCCTACCTGCCGCGGGGCATCGAAGTCACCCCCCAACCAGGTGTGGAGCACGGACATCACCTACATCCGGCTGGCGCGTGGCTTCGTGGATTTGGTGGCGATCATCGATTGGTACTCGCGCCGAGTGCTTGCCTGGCGGATCAGCAACGGCATAGATACCTCGTTCCGCATCGACTGCCTGGAGGATGCGTTGAGCGGTCATGGCGAGCCGGAAATTTTCCACAGCGATCAGGGATCGCAGTTCACGAGCGCCGCGTTCACGGATGTGCTCAAGCGCGGAGGAATCGCCATCAGCATGGACGGGCGCGGCCGCGCCTTGGACAACATCTTTGTCGAACGGCCGTGGCGCAGCGTCAAGCATGAAGATGTGCATCTGAAGGGATACGGCACAGCAGCCGAACTGAGCCTCGGGCTGGCGGAGTATTTCGCTTTCTACCACGGCGAGCGCCCGCGCCAGTCGCTGGGCAACCAGACGCCGAACGCGATCTATGCCAATGGCGTCGGCCGAGGGGCAAGCATCCCAGACCATTTCGGCGTCGCGAGGGGAGAATCCCCTCGCAACAACAGGGCAGCGATGCTCCGCTGCAATTGAAGCGATGGACGCAGCTTAAACTCTGACGAAATCTATCTTGACAGCGGGGTCCAGTTCACGTTACCGCGGCAATCGTCGGTACGTCGCCGGTGTTGCGGCTGGTTCGGGCACATGATCTCGATCCGCGTACGATGCTGCTTGCGCTGGCTTTCAAAGGCATGCGCCTGAGCTGGATTGCCCTGGCGGTGGTGGTCGTCGTGTTACTGTTCAGCCCGAAACGACGGACGTTCCGGCCGTACTCGGCCTGAGTGCCGGCATTGGCCAATCGGTCTCGAACGTACCTCTGGTTGCGCCTCATCTGACCGTTCAGCGTGAAGCCGGTATACCGACCGAGGCGTGGATGCCCTGGCTGTCGGCAGCACGGTGGCGGGGAATTTTCTGATCCTGGGAGCGGCCGGCGCCGTCATCGTCGCTCAGCACGTGGAAAAACATCGGGTTATGCGGGTCTCCATACGATCGCGATGGCTGGCGTGCCGCAGGTCTTGGTGAGCCTGGCCATTTCGTGGGGCTGGCCGCCCGTCTCCCATCCATTTCGCTGAGTTCTCGATCACGACTTTTCGATTTTTCTTGAAAACAGGATCGAATTACTTTAACTTTAATGACGTCGTATTGGGGTCCGTGCCACGCAAGTTTCAGTAGCGTTCGTTCCACCCGGAACCATACCCGCTCCACCTGCTCACTCGCCGTAATACTACGCTCTACGTTTCCATTTTTTTCGAGAGACTCGATATGTCACAACAGCAACAGGGAACCGTTAAATGGTTCAATGAAAGCAAGGGATTTGGTTTTATCCAGCGTGAAAACGGCAGTGATCTTTTCGTTCATTTCCGTTCGATCCAGGGCCAAGGCTTCAAGACCCTGAAAGAAGGCCAGCGGGTGAGCTTCACCGAAGTCGCCGGCCAGAAAGGGCCGCAGGCCGAGAACGTCGTGGTTCTGTAACAACCATCTCGTTATGCCGGGATGGCGTGCGGGCGATAAGCCCGTCGCGTACCGCTACTGACGAAAACAGGCCGCTTCAAGCGGCCTGTTTTTTCCTCTTCACTCAGCGAAACGTTGTGCTTTGTCGCAGCGCTCCGCTCGACCCTCCTTATATGAAGGTGCCCAGCACATGTTGAAACTTTTTGTCAGAAATTTGCCCCCTCAAACCACCGAAGCGGGCCTCAAGGAACTGTTCACCAGCTACGGAAAGGTTTTCGAGCTTCAGCTCAGCCGCGACTTGTTCACCGGCAAGGCGCGCGGTACGGCTTCGGTCAGCATGGAAGGACACGAGGCCCGGAAGGCCATTGAGGCGTTGGACGGTTCCGATTACGAAGGCAAGACGATTTACGTCGCCCTGGACAAGGGACCGCGCTCGGGCGGGCGCGGGCGCCGCTGAGTCTGCATTCACGCTTCAGGTTGAAGCCTGGGCCTTTAGCCAATAGGCTTTTTCGGTCAGGTGACTCAATCCTTTGGCGCGCAATTGCGGATTTCCTTCCAGGGCATCGCGCGCCGACAAGAGTTCGATCCGGTAGGCCGGACTGAATAGGCGCACCACCGTTTCCTCAGGGACGGGGAATGGCGGACCATTCATTTCCGCCGGCTCATACTCCAGCGTGATCAACAGCATGGGAGGGTGATGCGGCAGTAGCCGGAGCATCTGTCCAGCGTAGCGGTCCTGCATTGCCGGCGGCATCGCCACCAGTGCGGCACGGTCGTAGACCGCTCCGATTTCACCCATGAGATCGGGGGTCAGTTCGAAATAGTTGCCGCAGAGCAAACTCATCTCCCCGCTCTGTACGCGGACGAAGCCATGTCCGAGCGGGGTCGTGTCTGCCGACAGTCCATTTTCCCGGAAGAAGTCATCGACCGCGATGGGGCTGAGCTCGTTGCCGAGCACGGCATGTCCTCGATTCCGCAGCCACATCATATCCAGGGATTTGCCACAGAGCGGAACGAAAACTCTGGGGCGCGCAGGATCGACGCATCGAGGCCAGAAGGTTTCCAGCAGCGGATCGACCTGGCTCTGGTGAAAGCCGGTCTGCTTTTGCTGCCAGCGTTCGTGCCAGAAATCGGGATCCATGGCCGGGGGATTTCGTGTGTTCAGTCGGGCCGGCGGGCCGGATAGATCCCTTTCGGGTTATAGCCGTAGACGCCGAACGGGCGGCTGAAAGTGAACGCAGCCGGTCCCACGACCAGCGCATCGCCGGCCTTGCGGAAGGCATCGTGGGGTTCGGCCACCGAGGCGATGCCGGTGAAGGGGCTGGTAGCCAGGAACAGCGTCGTGCCGACGATGGTGGCCACCAGGCCGGCCGGCCGCATGATCAGCACCTCATTGAGCACTTCGACGAAGCTCATGGGGCCTTTCAGGGTGTTGGGCCCCATGGCGGCGGCATTGTGGGCCGTAGCGAAAGCCAGGCACAGCAGGATGAGGCGCAGGATTTTCATGCGTGGGCGAGTATCCATTCCAAAGGTGGGCGAACCGTCTCGTCCCTTGGGCGGGTGACCCCGCAAGAGCACCCGGCAAGTCGTCGGTCGTGTAAGCGGCTAGTTTTGCGCAGGTAGGGCCAAGCTGTCCAGCCGGGGATCTTACCAGGCGCGGATACGCCCCGTGTCCAGATGGACGAAATCGGCTCGGCGGTAATAACCGACGCCGCCATATTGCAACGCCAGCGCGATCTTGCGGATGGTGCGGGTGCTGACGTCGCTCATGCGTAGATCGATCGCCTTCCCTTCCATGTGCAAGCTGTGTTCGGCCACACCGTGGCTGTGTCTGCGCAGCATCCGGTTGGTTTCCGGGGCGCGATAGCCGGAAATGATTTCGAAGGTGCCGTTGGAACGGGTCATCGCGGAGATCGCATAGAGAATGTCGATCAGTCCCGGATCCATGGGATGGCTTTCATCGACGTGGTGATCCCGGAGGAAGTGGCTGAACTGCCGCAGTAACGCCCGGTCGTAGTTTCGCTCGGGGCAGCACACCAGGGTCATGTCTTCGCCGGTATGCTTGTTGTAGAGATAAAGGGTGCGCTCTCGGCTTAAGGAGTACGCGTAGGTGTCGAAGCTGGGGAACAACAGGGCTCCGGTTGCGGCGATCCCTGTACGGGTGAGAAAACTGCGGCGGCTGAGATTGGGTTCGGATCCGCGCGAAGGCGCGCGCAAGGACGACTTGAATCTCATAATTACCCCTATCGGTAGTCGAACATCTCGATGACAGGGTGCGGAAAAAGCCGCTGCGGCCGGAGCCGATGCCAGTGGCTTTTGCGACATCCTGGTGGCCCGAAGGGGCGGTATTACCGCACCCATGATCGGGCAAGGGCCGAACTTTAAGCGCTACGAAGACCCGAAATCAACCCCCGAAGATTGCGGAACCGTGTCGAATCGCCAACGGCGTCGCGTAAACCACGCTGTTTCCGAGGTTCAGAGGAGCTCTGGTCGGATGGCATCGAAATCCGCACCCTGCGGGTGATGACTTGACTTTACCCCGCCCTCACGGACCAGCAGGAACGTCTTGTAGCCCGCTTCCCTGGCGGCGTCCAGTTCGCCTTCGATGTCCGACAGGAACAGGATTTCCGACGGCGGCAGGTTCAGTTCCCGGGCGATGGCGCTGTAGGCGCAAGGTTCCTGCTTCGCCCCGATGCGGGTGTCGAAGTAACCGGAAAACAGCGGCTGCAGATCGCCGACGGCGGTATGGCCGAACAGCAGGCGCTGGGCGTGCACCGAGCCGGAGGAAAACACATACAGAGCGATACCTTGTTCATGCCAGCTCCGGAGCCTGCGGACGGCATCTTCGTATACATGTCCAAAGAAGTCGCGGTTACGGTAGCCTTCTTCCCAGATGAGCCCCTGGAGCGCCTTGAGCGGCGTGATCTTGCGGTCTTCGTCGATCCAGCGGACGAGCTGGGCAATGACCCCTTCATCATCCAGCGAGGCGTTTCCGGCCGCCGCTCTTGCCTCGGCGAGCAGGGCCTGCACAGTGGCGTCTTGGGCATGGCTGCGAACGAAGTCGGCCATGCGGGCGCGAGCATAGGGAAACAGCGTCTCTTTGACGAAGGACAAGGAGGAGGTCGTGCCTTCGATGTCGGTGAGAATCGCGCGGATCATGCGTAATGCTTCAGGTAATCTTCGAGTCTGGGGAACCGGTCACCGATGTCGCTACCGGTGAAATCGGCGACCCAGCCTTCCGCTGTGGTGAACAGCCGGATGCACTTCAGACAGGGTTCGGCGCCCATGTCGAACCAGTGGCGGGTATTCGCGGGGACGCTCAGCAGATCGCCCCCCTCGCAGAGGACGCCGTAGACACGGTCAGCGTGGTGTAGGTAGAACAGGCCGCGGCCTTCGACGAAAAAACGTACCTCGAAGTCGCTGTGCGTGTGCTCGCTCAGGAAGCGAGACCTCAGTTCGCTTTTCTGCGGGTGATCGGGGCCGACGCTGATGACATCGGCCGATTCGAAGCCGTATTTCCGCTTCAGGCGTTCGACCGGTTCGGCGTAAGCCGTGAGGATCGTGTCCGCTCCGGCATCCGGACCAAATGTCCGGTTCGCCTGCCAGCGCTCGAACAGGACGCCAATTCCGGCCAGCCGTGCGGCGATGGCGTCGCCGCCGCGGACGATCTCCGGCGTTCCGGCGCCGGACTCCGGGTGTACGGTCAGAAGGCTCATCGTTTGACTCCGTGCATGTGGGTTTCCAGGGCGAAGAGGAATTCCAGCGCTTCCACATGGCGCAGGGCATCGGCGACCGATCTCCCCCAGGTGTAGAAGCCATGGCCGGCGATGATGTAGGCGTAAATGTCGCCGTGCATCTCGATGTATTCCTCGATTTTCAGGGCGAGGCGGGGAATGTTCTGGTCGTTAGGGAAGATCGGCACAGCAATGCGGGTGGCATGGGTATCGATGCCGGCCAGGGCTTTCAGCAACTCGTAGTCTTCCAGGATGACCTCGCCGGACACCAGCCGCGACAACAGGGTCGAAGCGGGCGAGTGCGGATGCAGCACGGCGCCGGCCTCCGGATAGCGCCGATAAATCCCGGTGTGCAGCAGAGTTTCCGCCGAGGGCTTCCTGCCATCGAGCGAACGGCCTGCGGCGTCCACCAGCATGATGTCCTCCGGGCGCAGCCGGCCTTTGTGCCGGCCGGAAACCGTGATGGCGATCCGGCCGTCGCTGAGGCGGGCGGAAAAATTGCCGCTGGTGGCGGGAACCCAACCGCGGCTGTCGATGAAGCGACCGGCTTCGATGAGTTCGGCCGCGCGGGTTTCGAATTCGGTGTCGCGCAAGATGGAGGTTTGCCAGAGGAAATTGAGAGAGGAAGTGCCGAGATTCTAACGGGACCGGCGGGCCGACTCAAAATCGGCGGTAGCGGGCCGCTGCGCGTTCGGTCGATTCCTTGAGCCGCTGCGGAGGAAAGCGGGCTTTCAGTGATCGTGATGCATCCCGGACATGTCCTGCGGCATGGGGGCATCCGGTGTGGCCAGGACGAAGCCCCAACGTGATTCGGTAAAGCCGGAGAGCCTTACCACCAGGGAGTGGAAATCGACTCCGCTTTCGCTGGCCTTGAGACCGCGGTTTACCATCAGTATCCCCAGGATCAGCACGATGACACCTGAGAACCGGACCAGCTTGGGTTTCAGCCCGGCCGTGATGAGCGTGGCGAACCAACCGAAGCTGAGCATCACCGGCAGCGTCCCCAGGCCGAAAAAGAACATCAGTAGGGCGCCCTCGAGCGGGCTGCTGGTGCCCGCGGCCATGACGTACATGGCTTGCAGCGGGCCGCAGATGATCATGAGACCGTTGAGCAGGCCGATGACGAAGGGGCTGTGGGACCGCCTCGACTGTGTGCCGATGAAGCGCAGCAGGAAGCCCGGGGTCTTGATCTGGAAATGGCTCAGGGCGGGAATCCAGCGCAGCATCCCTAAGCTGAACAGCACGAGGAACAAGCCGGCGGCGATGCCGATGGCGCCCCGAAGCACCGGCGAGAAGGAAAAAATCGAGCCGATCAGGCCGAAAACCGCACCGATCGAAGTGTAGGACAGGGTCTTGCCGATGCCGTAAAGCAGATGAGAGAAGGGAGAGGACTTGCCGCCGCTGGTGGGTTTGGTGGCATAGGCCAGCACCAGTGCCCCGCACATGCCGACGCAGTGGAACCCGGTCAGAAAACCGGTCACGAACAGCAGCCAGTAGTTCATGTCGCGCCCCAGCGCTGGCATCTGGGCCAGGGTGCCCATACGTTCGTCCAGGAAAAGGATCATGATGACGCCCAGGATTCCCAGGGCAATCGCGCCAGGCCGTCTGAGCCAGGCTGAGGGACTCGTGAAGGACCGCCGGTTCGCTGCATTGGTCGAGTTCATAATTCCGATCGGGTTGTGGTACGGACGGTGTTGAAGACAGCCAAGTGGCTTGGAGATTATAAGGCGTGCAGGTTTTCTGCCAGTTTGACCAGGGTCTGTTCCGCCCACGTCTTGCGCCCAGGCGGGAAGGGAGAAAGAGCCTGGGCTTCAAAAGTGCGTGATATCACACAGTTTGCCTGTGTGATACGCCATGGCTTCATGCATCGTTGTCGCCCGCTTGAACCGCCGGTGCTTGTGAATCAAGTAACTGAAGATTGGGCACGAATGTTGAAAAAGATTGTTTCGTCGCAGCATTTATTCTCAATTCAGAGCGAGCCGAACATGAAAACTTCCCGCCTAGTCCATGTGAAAACCCTCGAAAAGCCGAAAACGGCCCGCGCGCTGAAGCAGGATGGGCCCATCGGCCCGCTGCTGATAGGCACCGGTCTCGCCTTTGCTTCCTTGATCCTGGTGCCTGCAATCGCGACCCAGATCGGTCTGGGGACCAGCCTGACCGGCGCTCTCCGGATCGCCCTGATGAAGGCATCGAGCCGCGCCATCCGCGGATCGGGCGACGGTGCCGAGGCTGCGACGATGAGTTTTAGTTGCCATTGATTCATCCCCGTCCGGAGGGGGCCGCCCCAGACTCCGCAAGCTGTCAAGCCGTGCGGAGTTTTTTATGATAACCCATCAACTCAGTTGAATTTTCGTAAGCGACGCCAAGGAGGCGATGGATGGACACCGAACCGCGTGTGTGCGACCTGTGTAGCCTGCCGGTGATCCCCCCCGGTTTTCCCCTGAATACCACCAGCGGGCTCAAGCTCTTCTGCTGTGAAGGCTGCCAGGGCATTTATGCGATGTTGCACGAAGCCGATATCCTGGCGGATGCCGGCCCTGCCCGTATGGATGCGCCGGATTTACCTCATTCGACCGATGACCGATAATCGGCGGCGGTTCTGGATCGCTCCCCTCTAGGGAGCATCGGATTATTCGGCACAGTCAACGAGGAACGAGATCATGGCTCACGTACACGGCGGGAAGACGATGACTGAGGCGGCGATGGGCGCGGCCAAGGCGATGGAGCACGGGATGATGGGTCCGATGGCTGGTATGGAGGGGATGATGAGTCACGGCGCGATGGTCGGCGCCCGCCATCTGGTCCAGTCATCGCACAACGTTGCCACGGTAGCCAAGGGTGCGGCGGTGGGCGCCGCCGCAACGGCGGGAACGCACACCGGCCGCTCCCTGTTCAAGCGGATATTCACCCATCCGCTGGTGCTGTTCGGCCTCGGCATGGCGGCAGGCTATTACATTCACAAATACCGCAAGGAAATCATCGGCTCGGCCATGAGCGTGGCCGAAGGCGGCAAGGACTTTATCCTTCAGCAGCGCGAAAACCTGGAAGACCTGTTGGCCGAACGCCAGGAAGGGTCCGAGCGGGGTGATACCTGAACCGGCAGATCAAAACCAGCCGGTAGCCCGTGGCCAATCCTCCTTGAGATCATGTCACTGAAAAAACAGATAATTTTGCGTTACAACGGTGCCGGCCATGTTCGGTTCGAGCTGCCGGCCCCGCTCTGCGAGGCTCCGGCCCGCACTCAGATCGAGGCAGCCTTACGTGCGCTCGATGGCGTTTATCGGGTCAGCCTGCAGCCTGGCAGCCGCAAACTTTCGGTGCGTTTCGACATCGCCGTGTGCGATCTCAAGGCCATCGGGCGGCGATTGGCCCAACTCGTCGATGCCGGTGTCGCCCAGACGGGTTGGGGGGGGGGCGTGAACGCCCCGGCAGACCGGTCTTTCCGCTGGCTGCGGGCAAAGGCGCAGGAAGCGGGCGAAACCCTGGCGGCCATGAAAATCGTCGCCCGACGGACCCTGAAAAACTCGCCCAAGCTGCTGACGCCGGCGCGGGAAAGAGGATTGATAGAGTTCTTCAACGACGTGCTGGTGCTCTATCTCATCAAACTGCACTGGCACCTCATCACCCAGCACTGGTTGCGACAGCCGCTGCGCTATCGCTACGAGTGGATGGCGGTGTTTTACATGATTTTCCTTCTGGTCCGGTCCCGGCGTCCCCGCAATGTCTGATACCGCAGGGCCGGAGATTGCGATGCTCCGTGGCGCGGCGGCGCCGTTCGCGCATGCCTGGCCCAACCTGGAGGTCGTGCATGCCTTGCGGCGGCGTATCCGGATCCAGGCGCCGGCGCTGCGAAAGGATCCGGAGCGTTGCTACCTCTTGCAGATTCTCCTGCTAAAACACGCCGGGATACGGTCCGTGCGAGTGGTGGCGGATCTCGGTTCGGTGGCGATCCGCTTCAACCCGGAACAGCTGCCGCGCGCGAACCTGCTGCAGGTGGCGGATCACCTGATCGCCAGCCTGGGCCGCCGCAAACAGACTCTGGAAACGCCAGCCAGCACAGTCGGTGACGGGCCGGTACGCGAATGGCAGTTCGGGATCGAAGGGATGACCTGCGTGTCCTGTGCCTTGCTTATCGAAATGATGCTGAAGCGGCAGCCGGGTATCCGTGACGTTTCCGTCAATTTCGCTACGGAAACCGCCACCGTCCGGGCCGCTCTCAGCCGCGACGCCGTGATGGCGGCTATCGCGCGGATCGGCTATCGCGCCCAGGCGGCCGACAGCATCGTTCAACGCAAGCTCATGGCCGCGCGGGAAGCCGAACGTCTCCGTAAGGCGCGACGCCAGGCCCTGGTGTCGGCCCTCCTCAGCACCCCGGTCCTAGTGCTCGGGATGGTAATGCCGCACGGGCGGGTATGGGCCTGGTTGAGCGCCCTCCTCACCACGCCAGTAGTGCTCGGCAGTGGCCGCTCGTTTTTCTCCAAGGCATGGAAACTCGCCGGTCAGGGCACAGCCAACATGGATTCCCTGGTCGCGCTGGGCGTCGGCGCGGCTTACGGTTCCAGCATCGTAGCCTTGCTGACGCGGCGGGGCGAGCTCTATTTCGAGGCTGCGGCCGCCATCGTCAGCTTCGTGCTGTACGGGCGTTACCTTGAAGAGACCAGCCGCGGGCGCGCTCATGAAGCGATCCGGCGCCTTCTCGATCTGCAGCCGGCCACCGCCACGCTCCTGCGGGACGGCAAGGAGTTCGAGGTGCCGGTCGAATCTTTGAAGGTGGGTGACACCGTGCGGGTGCGTCCTGGTGAGCTTTTACCCTCCGATGGCGAGATCCTCGCCGGCACCTCCGGGATCGACGAATCCATGGTGACGGGTGAAAGCGTTCCCGTCATCAAACGGCCCGGCGACCGCGTGATCGGCGGCTGTGTCAACGGCACCGGGGCGCTCCAGGTCAGGGTGACGGCCGTGGGGGAGGACACCGTGCTGGCCGGGATCATCCATATGGTGGGGCAGGCGCAGTCGTCGAAGCTTCCGATCCAGAAGACCGTGGACCGGGTTTCGGCGGTGTTCGTGCCAACCGTCCTGGTGATTTCCGCCGGCACATTTCTCGGCTGGGTCTGGCTCGGCGCTCCGGCGGCACGGGCATTCGCCAATGCCATCGCGGTACTGCTCATCGCCTGTCCCTGTGCCCTGGGTCTGGCGACGCCGGCGGCGATCATGGTCGGCACCGGGCAGGCCGCCCGTAAGGGCATCTACATCCGCAATGGCGAAAGCCTGGAAATGGCGTCGAAACTTACCGCCATCGTGTTCGACAAGACCGGTACCATCACGGAAGGTAAGCCGGAAGTCACCGACCTCATCCGGTTTGCGCGGTTGGGAGAGCCCCGTTTGCTGAGCCTGGCTGCGGCGGCGGAAATCGACTCCGAGCATTTTCTGGCGAGGGCCATCGTCCGCAAGGCGCAGGCGGCCGGAGCCGAGCCCCTGGTTTCACACGCCTTCGACAGCGTGCCCGGACGAGGCATCCGCGCCCGGGTGGATCGCCGCGATGTGCTGATAGGCAATGCCGAATGGTTGGAGGAGGCCGGCGTCGATCTTGCTCCGGCACTGGAGCCGGCCGCGAACCTGGCCGGGCAGGGCAAGACCCCGGTTTTCATGGCGTTGGACGGCAAGCTCGCGGCGGTGTTCGGCATTGCGGACAGGCCCCGGGAACATGCGCGGGCCGCCATCGAAAGACTGCAGAATCTGAACGTCCGCACCCTGATGGTGACCGGCGACGTGGAAGCGGCCGCCCAGCATGTCGCGCAGCAGGTGGGCATCGCGGAAGTGACCGCCCGTGCCCGCCCGGAGCAGAAGCTGGAGATCATCCGCGCCCTGCAGGAACAAGGGGAGCGGGTGGGGATGATCGGCGACGGTGTGAACGACGCCCCCGCGCTGGCCGCCGCAGACGTCAGCTTCGCCATAGGCAGCGGTACCGATGTGGCGATGCAGACCGCCGACATGATCATCAGCCAGGGCGACATCAGCCGGGTGGCGGACGGCATGGCACTCAGCCAATTCACGCTGCGGGTCGTTCATCAGAATCTCGCCTGGGCCTTCGGTTACAACACGATCGCCATTCCGCTCGCGGTCATGGGGCGGCTGAGTCCCATGATCGCTGCGGGCGCCATGGCTTTCAGTTCCGTTTCGGTAGTGTTGAATTCCCTGCGGCTGCAGCGGCGTTAGGCATCTCCCGTTTCCACCGGAAGATTTTTCCCGGCCGTTCATCCTTATCGTTTTTCAAAAGCAACGCCTGCATCGAAGGTGGGGCCCCAAGCCCTTATCCCGTTCAAAACTGATTCGGGAACTGTGGGTCTTATGGTATATTTTGTTGCAAATATGCCTATGGTGAGGAATCACATGTTCTTACGAATGCTTGGCGCTCTGGCGGTGGCCTTGATACTGTCGGCGGGAAGAGTCGCCACCGCTGATACGGGTACGGAAGCCGCTCGCTTGGTGGTGGACAAATTGAACGGCGCGCTCATTGATGTGATGAAAAATGCAAAACAATTGGGTTATCAAGGGCGGTATAAGAAGCTCGATCCTATAGTGCGCGAGGTGTTCCAGTTCGAAGCCGTGGCCCAGATCGCCCTGGGGTCGCACTGGAAGTCCCTGACCGATGAGCAGAAGCTGGAGTTCGTGAAAAAGCTCACCGAACTTAGCATCGCCACTTACGCCGCTCAGTTCAACAGTTACGGCGGCGAACAGTTCCAGTACGATTCGGATCAGGCGGTCAAGCCCGACCGCGTGGTGGTGCGGTATAAGATGGTGGCGCCCAAGGAAACTCCCGTGAAGTTCGACTATATGGTCAATCAGTTCGACGGCAAGTGGAAAATCATCAACATCGTCGTCGACGGCATCAGTGATCTGGCACTGAAAAAGGCACAATACACCAGTGTCATCGACCGTGAAGGGTTCGACGTGCTCATGAGCAAGCTGTCTCAGAAGATTACGGACTACGCCAACACCGAAAACAACTCCAAAAGTTGACTCGCTCTGCGAAGGGCGGCAGAAAAAAAGGCATCCTGCGGGATGCCTTTTTTGCGCGCTGCGGCCCTGTCAGTACAGCGGCTCCCGGTAGAACATCAGGAAATTCCCGATCACGAACATGGCGAGGATGGACAGGAAGCCGGCCACCTGACCCGTGTCGAAGCGGCTGGAAGCAGACTGCAAAGACACCGGCGCAGCCGCCAGTCTGAGCTCCAGCCAGCGCCCGCTGGCGACTACGACCGCCAGAAGGCCCATGGCGGTGTGTGTCGACTGGATCAGGTACTCGCTTTTGAGCTCGAATTCTGCGTGTGAGTGTGTGAGCAGCAGAATGCCGCCGAAGGCGCTGAGGACGGGAAACATGTAGCGCAGCCGGTGGGCATCGGGCCGGGTGCGGGCGCGCAGCTCCAAGACGCCGAGCATAAACGCCAGCAGCGTGGCGATACGGTGCTGGAAAACCTCGCCATTGCCGAAGGTGCTCTCCCAGAATCCGATCGGCCCCAGCGGCCAGGTTTCGGCGTCACTGCGGAAGAACAGGAAGATGCTCAGGCCGATGAACCCTACCGGCCAGTAACGGGTCCAGCGGAAGCGTCCGGTATAGGACAGCATCGCCACCAGACACATGCCGGTCAGGAACATGCCGGAGATGTTGTGGTTGTAGTCCGACCACTCGGTGGCGGCGACCGAAGGCACCTTGTCGACCACCGCGACTCTTCCCGGTTCCCCCGCCAGAAGCTGCTCGTGCGTCGGGGAACTGATCTTGGGTAGACGGGGCGAGAACATGTAGGCGACTTCTGAGACCGTCGCCGTCGTGTCTTTGATGTCCACCGAGGGTGGCTGGGAAGACAGGGTGGCGGCGACGAATAAGACGGCCACCAGCACGAAAGTTTCGGCTTCGATGAAATAGGGCACCTTGCCGGTCAGGTCGGCGGAGGCGCCGCGCTCCTTCCATTCCTTCCCGGCCTTGTGGTTGCGATAGGCGAAATAGAGTGCTCCTGCCATCAGTGCGGCCTTGGTCGCTACCAGGCTGCCATAGCCGGTGCCGAAAAGTCCGTCCAGCGAGCCGATGTATTCCACGGCCAGCGGCAGGCCGGTGGAAACCAGCAGCAGCACGGAGGTCGCGCCCAGCCGGCCGAAACGCGTGATGGCGATGGGCCAGAATTGATGAGCCGCCTGTTCCGTTCGCCGGGAATGCCAGAGGAACAGAAGCTGGGCGACGCCGCCGACCCAGACCGCGGCGGCCAACTGGTGGATCACCGTCATGACCATGAGCTGTTCGCGGTGCTCGAAACGTCCTACGCCGTGCACCAGCCAGGCACCGCTGATCACCAGCGGCACGGTCAGGATCGCTGCGGTGTTCCAGGCCGAGCGGTCGTCCGGCGAAACGCTGAGTCGTCCGGCCAGATAAATGAATCCACACGAGAGGAAGAAGCGGAGCAGGCCGGCGATGAACTGCACCGTCCCGAAATAGGCCTCGAGAGGGAAATCGCCGAGCGTCGCGGCGAGCAGCACGCCCTTGATCAGGAGTTTGGTGCCCTGCATGGCGGCCAGCGTCATCGCTCCCCCTTTCAGCAGGCGGACGCAGACGGTAACGACCGGCTCGCCGGCGCCGGTGCCGGTCGCGGATCTGTCCCAGACCCGCAGGATCCAGGCGGCCCAGATCAGGCTGCCGACGATCAGCGCATAGCTGATGAGCATCAAGCCGCCGAGGAAGTCATCGATGAAATTGGCCAGGCCTTGTATGAACATGGGGTGTGCGATCTCGAGTTAGGGGTTATCGACGCGGAAACGGATCACGTTTTCAGTGAAGTGCCCATCCGCCGCGAACACCTTGTATTTCAGGGCATAGTCGCCGGGCTCCAGGGGGGGAATGTCGACCAGCATCTCGCCTGCCTTCTTACCCTTGGCGATGTGGACGGGATGGAACACGTCGCCTTTGCTGACTAAGAACACCCGCGACAGGGCGAGTTCGACCCCGGAGTTGAAAAACAGCACCACTTTGGTCGCGTGATTGGGCTTCACCGGTTCGCTGGTCAGCGAAGATTCGGTGACGACGGCGTGGCTCCAGGCCATGGGGGTGAGCGCGAGTAGGCACAGCGCGACCGCCGGCATGAGCCGTCCTGACTGTTTGATGGCACGTGGGAACATGGCAACCTCTCGTGTTGGAGGGAAGGGTCAGCCGGCCTTGGTTTTAAGGGCGTGGCTGGTCAGGTTTTTGCCCAGGTCCCAGATGGCGCCGGGAACCTTGTGGCAATCGGCGATGACCGCGTCCATGGCCTGGAGTATCCACTCGGCATCCTTCTGGCCGATCACCAAAGGCGGCAGGAACTTGACCACATTCATACCGTGTCCCGCTACCTGGCTCAGGATGCGGTGATTCTTGAACAGCGGAATGGTGATCATCTGGCTGAACAGGCCCTTGTTGGCGGTCTCCAGGAGGCTCCAGGCGGCTTTGAGCGAGAAGCTTTTCGGCGCGCCGAATTCGACCGCGATCATCATGCCCTTGCCGCGCACTGCATGCAGCAGCTCGTAGCGCCCTGTCATCGCCCGGATTCCGGAAATGATCTGCTCACCGAGCTTGGCCGCGTTTTCGACCAGGCGTTCCTCTACCAAGACGTCGAGGGTGGCAATGCCGGCGGCCATCGCCATGTTGTTCTTGGAAAAGGTCGAGCCATGGACCACCGCGCGGTCCATTCGGTTGAACACCGCCTCCATGATGTGCTTTTTCATGGCGACGGCACCGATGGGAATGAATCCGCCGGACAGTGCCTTCGCCATCAAGATCATGTCCGGTTCTACGCCCCAATGTTCGATCGCCCAGAATTTTCCGGTGCGGCCGATACCGGTCTGGATCTCGTCTGCCACGAACAGTGTCCCGTACTTTCGGCACAGGCGGGCGGCCTCGGCCAGATAACCCTCGTTCGGCAGGTTGACCCCCTTGCCCTGAATGGGTTCGACGATGAAGGCGGCCACGTCGTTGTGGCGGAGGGCGGCCTCGAGGGCGCCCAGGTCGTTGAACGGCACTGCGGTACAGGCCGGCAGCAGCGGGCCGAAACCGTCGCGGAAGACCTGTTCGCCATTCAGCGACAGCGCACCCAGGGTGAGGCCGTGGAAGCCGTGTTCGCAATACACGATTTTCTCCCGCTTGGTGGTGTAGCGGGCGAACTTGATGGCGGCTTCCACCGCCTCGGCGCCGGAGTTGCAATAGAACATCCGCGACAGGTCACCGGGGCAGTACTGCAGGATCTTTTCCGACAGCAGGCCGCTCAGGAGCGAAACGTCCATTTGCACCAGGTCCGGAAGCTCGGCGTCCAGTACGTCCTTCAGCGCGGCGACCACGTGGGGATGGTTGCGTCCCAAGGCGAATACGCCGAAGCCGCTAAGGAGGTCAAGGTACTCCCGCCCTTGGTCGTCGTAGAGGTAGGGGCCTTGCGCCCGCACGTAAACCCGGTCGTAGCCGATCGTCTTCAACACCCGCACCATCTGGGTGTTGAGATATTTTTCATGCAGATCGAAATTTTCGCCTCTGCGGTTCCTCAGCAGTTCGGCAATACGACTCGACATCAATGACCTCGGATTTGGTGAATTGTCAAACTCAGCATTCTACACCAGTGACCCGCGACCCTTGACCCGGCGCGCGGCGAATGCCGGCAGAACCACGAGGGCACAGATGAGGGACAGCATCAGGCCGATGGCCAGCAGGATGCCCATGGACGACATGCCTGGGTGCGGGGTGAAGGCGAGGCTGGCGAAGCTGAATACGGTGGTCAGGGCGCCGTAGAACACGCCTTTGGCTTCGCTTGAGTCCAGCAGGGCATCATGCGTGGACTTCAGGTAATGCAGCCGGTGCGCCATGTGGATGCCGTTGTCGACGCCGAGGCCGAACAGGAGCGGCAGGGCGATGATGTTGGCGAAATTGAAAGGCACATGGATGAGCACCGTCATGGCCGCAGTGAACAGAGATGCCAGCAGCAGGGGTAAAAGGACCAGCAGGGTATCCTTGATGTTCCTCAGGATCAGAAGCAACAGCAGCGTGATCGCGCCGAGCGCCGTGCCGAAAGCCTGGGCGAAAGCGACGAGGACGGCATTCATCGATTCCAGGTAAGTCACCGGCAGGTCGGTGACGTCGGGGTCCACCGTTTGCGCTTCGCGGATGAATTCCCGCAGATTGTCCAGATCATTCAGGTCATTTCTGGGCAATATCTGCAGGCGGTAAAGCCCGTGCGCGCTGATCCAGCGCTCGCGGATATCCGCGGGGAGGGAGTCCAGAGTGATCGGCTCGGCTTTCAGACTGGTATTCAGATTGTTGATGGTTTTTCTCAAGCCTCCCAGCACGCTTTTTTCGAGGGCGTGGAGGCGGGATTGAGCTGCTTGAGGAGGCAAGGTGCGCAGTTCTTGGAGGAACGCATCAAGGGTGCCATCCAACTCGGCGACATCGGGATCGTGGTTTTTTTCGAGCTGCTTGCGCAGCGCGGCATGCAGTTTTTCCAGGGTCTGCGGCGTCGGCTTGGCCGTGGATGCGGCCGGGAAGTTCTGCAGCTGCGGCCCGAGCACCAGCGCCAGGTCCGCGATGGCGGCAAGTTTCTCGTCCTGCTGGTCGGGAACGAAATCGAATATGCTGCGCACGCTGTCGACCGAAGGGAGTTTCTCGAACCGTTGAATCTTGGCGTGGGCATCTTCTTCGTTCGAGGCGAGGGAGGCCAGGGTCATCGGCGAGGTGTCGCGGGACTTGAGCAGATATTTGAAAGTCTTGACCGATTCGGTGGAGGGGTCGCGCAGATTGATCGGATTGAAGTCGATCACGATGCGGCTCAGCAGGGCAGCGGCTGCGAGGCCCAGGATGAGGGTCAGCATCCGGATCGGCCGGGCATAGCGCATCGGCCAGTTGGAAAGCAAGGCCCGGGTCAACGCGCGCGGTCTGTGCTGGACCGCGCGGCGGGAAGGCTTGTAGGGCAGGATGTTCATGACCGCTGGCAGTACCGTGAAGGTGGTGGCCAGAGCGATGAACATGCTGGTGCCGGCAATGATGCCGAGTTCCGCGACACCGGAGTAGGCTGTCGGGATGAACGCGTAGAGGCCGATGGCAGCGGTCAGCGTGCACAGGAGCAGTGCCGAGCCCGTCGACGCGAAGGTTTCGCGCAAGGCGGCCCGCTGCGGCATACCCCGCAGGATGAGTTCCCGGTAGCGCAGGCAGAAATGGGACGAATAAGCATCCCCCATACCGATGAACAGTACGGTGAAGGAGATCGAGATCAGGTTGAGCTGGCCGATCGCCAGGGTGGCGAAACCCATGGAAAACACTAGGCCCATGCCCAGCGTCAGGAACGTGGCGAACATCAGCTTGAACGACCGGTAGGCCAGCCACAGCGTGAGGCAGACCAGCACGGTGGACGCCAGGCCGGCGATGGTGACGCTTTCCTGCACCGTTTGCATTTCTTCGTGTTCCAGGACGACTTCGCCGGTCTTGCGCACCTGGACGTCGGACAGATCGTCGGAGCGAACGCCGTCGATGGCCTGGTCGATGACAGCCATGGCCTTCGCCGCAGGCATCAATTCCTCGAAGAAGAGTTTCGGCCGGATCACGATGAAACGCTTGGTGATGCCGAGACCTTCCTTCTGCCCCATGATCAACTGTTGCCAGGACAGGCGGTAGGGGCGTTGCTCCAGCGCGGCTCGAAACGCCTCGTTGAGGCGGCGGGTGAAGGCGCCCAGTTCCACCGGAAGGTCCGATTCCTCGGCGTCCAGTGCCTGGGCGTAGATACCGAAGAAGCCGTCGAGACTGTTGTCCTCGGCCAGCCGGCCGAAGAACGGTTGGGCGGCGGACAGATCCCGGCTGACCTTTTCCAGGTCTTCCAGGCTCAGGTACAGGAGTCCGTTGCGGGCGAAGAAATCGCCGCCGTCGGGCACATAGACCGACTCGATCGTTTCCCGCTGCCCGGCCAGCTTCTGGTGGAGAGCATCGACGGCATCCGACGCCTGCTCCGGCGTTTTGCCCTCGACCAGCAACACGATGGTGGAGACATCCTGGGGAAATTCCGTTTCGAACCGGATCCTGTTCTTCTGGAACGGCAGTTCGGTCGAGATGGTGTCGGCCGTGTTGGTGTTCACGGTCAGGTTTTTAGCCGTGTATTGCAGTGTCAGGCCGCAGGCGGCAAACGCGACGAACAGGACCAACCACGGGTGGGTCAGCACTCTGGATTCCCAGCACTGCATCAGGCGGATCAGAAAGCTTGTCCGCGTTTCCTGCGTTGCGGTTTTTGTTCCTTTGGACATTGCTTGAATCAGAATTTTCCAGGAGCGTGCAAATGGGGAGCCATTGCACGCAGGGTCGCCGAGGCCGCCTTGAAAGCCACGGCCAGGCGGAGCAGGGCGGGAACATCCGACGGCCGCCGTACCAGGTTGGCAAACAGTTTCGGCAGCCGGGTGTTGCCGTGCGGGTCGAGTGCGTCGAGCACGCTGCGGGGGATTGCCATCCCCGCTTCGTCGGCGACGGCGCGGATCACCAGGGCCGGCACTCCCAGCACCGCGGCGGTGCGGATCACGGCCCCGCTTTCCATGTCGACGGCGTCGGCAGCGGTGGCGGCCGCCAGCATCTGCTTGCTGTCGCGGCCGTGGACGATGCCTTCGCTGGCGGTCATCCGCCCGCTGTATACCTTGCAGGGCAGCGCCTCTGCATACCGTACCGTTTCCCGATGCCAGGCGGGATGCGCCGGCCACACCGTGCCGTCGGTGCAAACGATTTCGGCCGGCAGGATGAGATCGCCGGATGCCAGATGTGCCCTCAGCGCACCGGCACATCCCCAGCTGACCAACCCGTTGCAGCCCACTTGCGCCAGCCGGTGCGCGGCCTTCGCCGCATTGTCCGGACCGCTGCCCGACAGGCAGACCCGGAGTGTGTCACCGATGGCAAACGGCTCGCCCCGGCACGGCTGACGCCTTGTCAGCGTACGGCATTCGGCCGGCAGAGCGACGACGACACCGATCCGAGTCACACTGTGGCGTAGCGTTCGTTACGGTAACGAGCCAGCGCCCACAGGGGGAAGAATTTGTCGTAGCCGTGATATTTCAGATAGAACACGCGGGGGAAGCCCGGTGCAGTGAAGCATTCATCGTTCCAGAAGCCGTCGGGCTGCTGGTGTTTGAGCAGGTAGTCGACCCCGGCCTGGACTTCCGGTGAGCCGGCTTCGCCCGCCGCCATCAGCGCGATCAGGGCGAATCCGGTCTGAAACGCCGTGCTGGTGTGGAAGCGGCCGCGGCACGACGGATCGTGGTAGCTGAAATTGTCTTCCCCCCAGCCGCCATCCTCGTGCTGGATGCCCTTGAGCCACGCCACGGCGCGGCGCACGCTGGGGTCGTCGTTCGGAATGCCGGCGGCCTCGTAGGCCAGTAACACCGACCAGGTGCCGTAGATGTAGTTGGTGCCCCAGCGGCCGAACCAGGAGCCGTCGGCTTCCTGTTCCCGGCGCAGGTATGCGATCGTGCGATCGAGGACGGGACGCAGCTCCGGTTGCCGGCTCACCCATTTGGCGAGGAACATGGCGCAGCGGGCGCTTACGTCCGCCGTCGGCGGGTCGAGCAGGGCGCCGTGGTCGGCGAAGGGGATGGAGTTGAGGTAGAAATAGGTGTTGTCGGCGTCAAAGGCGCCGAACCCGCCATTGCTGGACTGCATGCCGGCGATCCAGTTGGCCGCCCGTCGCAGGTTTTCATCGAAGCCGGGATCTTCCGATCCCAGCAGCGCATGGGCCACGACGGCGCTGTCGTCCACGTCGGGATAATAATCGTTGCCGAACTGGAACGCCCAGCCGCCGCCTTCCAGACCAGGCCGGTTGACCCGCCAGTCGCCGGGAGCGTCCTTGTCGATCTGCTTCGAGGCCAACCACTTGAGACCCTTGTTGAGAGCCGCATCGAGCTGGAGGTCCGCGGTATGACGCGCTACTTCCTGCAAGGTGAGGGAAGTAAGGGCGGTGTCCCAGATCGGTGAGACGCAGGGCTGGCAGTAGGCGCTATCGCCTTGGAACACCAGCAGTCGCTCAATGGATTCGCGCGCGAGCCGACGGCGTTCGTCGTCCGGGGGCACACCCAGGAAATCCAACGCCTCGTAGGCATTGACCATGGCCGGGAAAATCGCGCCCAGCCCGTCCACGCCATTGAGCCGGGCCGTGAACCAATCGAAGGCCTTCTGGGTGGCCTTCTTGCGCATGGCTTTGGGAATGAGGGGCTCCAGCATCCGCCCGAACCGCTCCAGAGCGAGGATGGTCTTGCCGAGCGGCGTCTTGACGTGATCGAAATAATGGCGCTCCTTCTGCGGATCGACCGTGAACAGTTCGCGGACATGGATCCGGGACGGATTGCGCGCAGTCACTTTATAACTGCACAGGATGAACAGCGGCACCATGACCGTGCGCGACCAGTACGACACTTTGTCCAGATGGAAGGGAAACCACTTCGGCAGCAGCATGATTTCCACCGGGATGAAGGGGATTCCGCGCCACGGAATCTGCTCGAACATGGCGAGCATGATGCGCGTGAATACGTTGGATCGCGCAGCGCCGCCTTGAGCGAGAATCCACTCGCGGGCTTTCTTCATGTGGGGGGCGTCGATGGAATCGCCGGCCAGCTTGAGGGCGTAATAGGCCTTGACGGTGCAGCTGATGTCGCCGGCGCCGCCCTGAAATAGCGGATAGCTGCCGTCGGCACTCTGGTGGGCGCGCAGATAGTTGGCGATCTTGGTCTGCAGTGGCTCGTCGATTTCGTCCATGAAATGCATCATAAGGATGTACTCGGCCGGAATGGTGCAATCGGCTTCGAGTTCGAACACCCAGTAGCCCTCCATGTGCTGCAGGCTCAGCAGACGGTCCTTGGCCTGCCGGATCGCTGCATCGAGAGGAGACTCGACGTATGAGGCGGTCAGCGGCGGTTCGAGATTGGATATTGCTGTCGCTTCTCTCAACATGGGCGATGTTTCCTGGCGGTTCGGGGCGAATTCAAATATCGATGGGTTTGGGTTGGAGCACGGCGGCAGGCTCCGCGGTGGGCAGGCCAAGTCCTGCAAGCCGGAATGTGGCCTTCAGCAAGGCGTCGTTGCTGCGAGTCAGCCGCGAGGTGATGATCGTCGCCTTGACCGCACGCCGCGAGATCTTTACTTGGGCGGAATCACTGAAATAGGGGTGGCGGTGGATCTTGCGCAGCGTGAGTACTGCCATCCCCAGTGCCCAAAGGCAGAATTCGCGGATGCCGGTTTCATGGCCGGGGATCAGCAGCGTGTACTCCAGGGCGTTGCGCAGATGGGCATGGGCCACGCCGATCAGCCGCTCGAAGCCGCGGACGAAATCGGGGTTGTCGTGGTGCGGCCGGAGATCGGCGAGGGAGAAGCCGTATTCCATGAATACGTCCTGCGGGAGCCAACAGACGTTGCGCGCGTAGTCGTCCCACAAATCCTTGAGGATATTGGTCATCTGCAGCCCCTGCCCGAAGGACACCGCGAGTTCCATGAGCCGGGGCCGATGTACGGCGATTTCCGGTGAGTAATGACAGAACAGCCGGGTCAGCATCTCTCCGACCACACCGGCGACGTAATAGCAGTAATCGCCCATCTGCCGCAGATCCTTGAGGCCGTGGCGCAGATCCTTGTCCTGAAATTCGGCCATTCCTCTGGACATCGTGGCCACACAGTCGGCCAACGCCTCCTGCTGCGGCGGGGCGAAGCCGTGGGTGATGCTGATGACGCGGGGAATGGCGGCGACCAGTTCCCGCTCGGCAGCCAGGGTCTGTTCGGAGAGCAGCGGAAAGAGTTCGTCGGCGAGTGGGGCGGCGGGCGCGGTTCCGGCGACGACCCGGGCGAAGTGCTCGCAATATCGTCGCTTCTGGGCCGACGTCAGCGCCACCTCGTCTTCGATGGTGTCGACGATCCGGCACAGCAGGTACCCGTTGGACACCGGGCGGGCGAGGCTCTCCGGCAGCCGCGGGATCGTCAAAGCGAAAGTGCGGGATACGCCGTCCAGGAAATCGGCCTGGAATTCGTCGTCCGACAGATGCTCGTGTCTGGCGGGCTGTGAGAGGGATGTTCCGCTCATCTAGGGTAGCGTCGGTTGCTCGGGCTCGAGTCGGCCACGGTGGCTAACTGCTTGTAAAAGGGGTGAAAGTCTACAGAATCGAAGGCTTGAGTCAAGTTCTGTTGTTTTTTTATCGAAGATGAGTTGAGTAATATGCAACTGGATGCTAGCATGCGTTCCCATTCAAGGGAATGCCGCAATCCCCATTTTTGAACAAGAAAAAAGGATTGTTGTTACAATCCGGGCTCAATTCCTAGTGCCAGACTAGGAAACTGTCCCTTGCGATCCCGTGAGGCTGTCTTTTGCGGGCGATGGTTTGGCCGGCATGCCTGGGCTGACATGAAATTATCGTCGGAGCGGTGGTTTCAACACGTTCCGTCCTTAGCTGAAGAATCAAGGAGAAACGAATGGGCGTTCCACTGCGTCAACAACTGACCGTCGCAAAGTATCTGCTCAAACAGAAGATTTTCGGCGTCAAGCGCTATCCTCTGGTGCTGATGCTCGAGCCGTTGTTCCGCTGTAATCTGGCCTGTGCCGGCTGCGGAAAAATCGATTATCCGGACGAGATATTGAACCGGCGCCTGAGCGTCGAGGAGTCGCTGCAGGCCGTTGACGAATGCGATGCACCCATCGTCTCGATCGCAGGGGGAGAGCCGCTGCTCCACAAGGAATTGCCGGAGATCGTGCGCGGCATCATCGCGCGCAAGAAATACGTTTATCTGTGCACCAATGCCCTGCTGCTCAAGAAACGGATCGACGATTACGAGCCGTCCCCGTTCCTGACGCTGTCGATTCATCTGGACGGCAACCGCGACCGGCACGATGCCTCGGTCTGTCAGGCCGGTGTGTTCGACCGTGCCGTCGAAGCCGTCGAGATGGCGATTGCCCGGGGTTTCCGGGTGACCATCAATTGCACCTTGTTTCAAGGGGAGTCGGCTGAGGAAGTGGCCGAGTTCCTGGATCACACCCAGCGTCTGGGAGTCGAGGGAGTGACCATCGCCCCCGGTTTCAGCTACGAGCACGCGCCGCAGCAGAACATCTTCATCCGGATGCGCGACAGCAAGGAGCTGTTCCGCAAAGTGTTCAAGCTGGGCCGCGGCCGCGGCTGGCGCCTGAACCATTCAGGGCTCTATCTCGATTTCCTGGCGGGCAACCAGAGTTATAACTGCACGCCCTGGGGTAACCCGACCCGGAACGTTTTCGGTTGGCAGAAACCGTGCTACCTGCTGGTGGATGAGGGTTATGCGCCTTCCTTCCGCGCCTTGATGGAGGAGACGCCATGGCACAAGTACGGTAATTCGAAAAATCCGAAATGCGCCAACTGCATGGCGCACTGCGGCTATGAGGCCAGCGCCGTGGAAGACGCCATGCGCCGTCCCTGGAAAGCGGCCTGGGTCGCTTTGTTCGGGCCGAAAACGGAAGGAAGGATGGCGCCAGAGCCGGAGCCGGAATACGAAACCGGCGCGCCCGAAGCGGCGCCCGTCAACGTGCGTCCGACGATCCGTATCGAGGCCGTCGAATAGTTGGCCGGGTCGGGCGCCTGCAAAAAAGCCGGCTTCGAAGCCGGCTTTTTTGTGTCCGCGCGGTTATCGCCGGCTCAGTAGTGCAGCAGCGAATGCACGCGGCGGCCGTGTAAAGCCTGCCGGCCTTCGAGGGCGTCCAGCTCGACCACAAAGGCACAGGCGGCCACTTCGGCTCCAAGGCTCTCCACCAGCGAACAACTGGCGCGCGCCGTGCCGCCGGTCGCCAGGAGGTCGTCGACCATCAGCACGCGGTCGCCCACTCCCAAGGCGTCCAGATGGACCTCCAGGCGGGCCGAGCCGTATTCCAGGTCGTAATCGATGGTTTGGACGTTGTAGGGAAGTTTCCCCGGTTTGCGCAGGGGCACGAAGCCAACGCCCAGCTCCCAGGCCGCCAGCGCGCCGAAGATGAACCCCCGGGCTTCCATGCCGGCAACGGCGGTGATGTCTTCGCCGACGAACGGGTGTATGAGCTGGTGGATGGTGAACCGCAGCGCCGCTGGATCTTTGACCAGCGGCGTGATGTCCCGGAACAGAATGCCAGGCTTGGGGAAGTCCGGAATGTCACGAATCTTGGCGCGCAGCTTGTCCATCAGGGTTTGCCCTTGGCCGAGCCGCGGGCCCGCTTCGGTTTCTCCGTAGCAGCCGTGGCTTGGAGGAAAGTCTC
The DNA here is from genome assembly GCF_036864975.1 of Methylococcus capsulatus. Lineage (NCBI taxonomy): Bacteria > Pseudomonadati > Pseudomonadota > Gammaproteobacteria > Methylococcales > Methylococcaceae > Methylococcus > Methylococcus capsulatus. The sequence continues at coordinate 1,815,402 of NZ_CP104311.1, forward strand.
GATCGACCGGGCGATGCCCGCCTGGTCCAGACCGGCGATGGCCAGGAGTTCCTCCCGGGTGCCCTGATCGAGGAACTCGTCCTTCAGGCCGATGTGGCAGACCGGGATACCGCAGCGCTGGGCAGCGAGGAATTCTCCGACCGCGCTGCCGGCACCGCCGGCAATGGCATTTTCCTCGATGGTGACGATGCGCTCGTGGGTGCCGGCCAGTTCCAGGATAAGCGCCTCATCCAGGGGTTTCACGAAACGCATGTTGGCCACGGTGGCGCCGATTTGCTCGCCGACGGCGAGTGCGGCGGCCAGGGGCGTGCCGAAGACCAGGATCGCGGTCCCCTTGCCCTGGAGGCGTACTTCGCCCTTCCCGATGGGGATGGCAGTCATGGTGTCTTCCGGTTTGACTCCGGGGCCTCGGCCACGCGGATAGCGCACGGCCGCCGGCCCGTCATGGATGAAGCCGGTGTAGAGCATCTGTCTGCATTCGTTTTCGTCCGAGGGCGCCATGATCAGCATGTTGGGAATGCAGCGCATGAAGCTCAGATCGAAGCTGCCGGCATGGGTCGGTCCGTCCGGTCCGACCAGCCCGGCGCGGTCGATGGCGAACAGCACCGGCAGATTCTGCAGGGCGACGTCATGGATCAGCTGGTCGTAGGCGCGCTGCAAGAAGGTGGAATAGATCGCCACCACCGGCTTGTAGCCTTCGCAGGCCTGCCCTGCCGCGAATGTCACGGCATGCTGCTCGGCGATGCCGACGTCGAAATAGCGATCCGGAAAGCGCTGAGAGAATTCCACCAGGCCCGAGCCTTCGCGCATCGCCGGCGTGATGCCTAGCAGCCGCCGGTCGCGCGCCGCCATGTCGCACAGCCACTGGCCGAATACTTCCGTATAGCTCGGTGTTCCTGGCTTGGATTTGGGCAGTTCGTCGGCGTCGAGGTCGAAGGCGCCCACACCGTGATAGGCTACGGGATCCTTCTCGGCGGGTGCGTAACCCTTGCCTTTGCGGGTGACGACGTGCAGGAAGCGGGGGCCTTTCTGATCGCGCAGATTACGCAAGGTTGTGATCAAGGTGTCCAGATCGTGGCCGTCGATCGGGCCGAAATAATTGAATCCCAGTTCTTCGAACAACGTTCCCGGCGCCACCATGCCTTTGACGTGTTCTTCGGCGCGGCGCGCCAGTTCCCAAACGCCGGGCATGTGGCGGCCCAGGAGATGTTTGCCGCTTTCGCGGACCGACGAGTAGAACTTCCCGCTCAATATTTTCGCCAGGTAGTTGTTGAGCGCGCCGACGTTGGGCGAGATCGACATTTCGTTGTCGTTGAGGATGATCAGGAGGTTGGCATCCAGCGTGCCGGCGTGGTTGAGCGCTTCGAAGGCCATGCCGCCCGTGAGGCCGCCATCGCCGATGATCGCCACCGCATGGATGGGCCGCCGGTCCAGCGCGGCTGCGACGGCCATGCCGAGGGCTGCGCTGATCGAGGTGCTCGAATGGCCGACGCCGAAGCAGTCGTAAGGGCTTTCGGCCCGATTGGGGAAGGCCGACAGTCCGCCCTTCTTGCGGATGGTCGGCAGGCGGGTGCGGCGGCCGGTCAGGATCTTGTGCGGATAGGCCTGATGGCCGACGTCCCAGACCAGTTTGTCTTCGGGGGTGTTGAAGACGTAATGCAGGGCGATGGTCAGTTCCACTGTCCCCAGTCCCGCAGCCAGATGTCCACCCGACTGGCTCACGCTCTCCAGGAGATAGCCCCGCAGCTCTTCGGCAAGTTCCGGCAGCCTGTCTTCCGGCAGATTGCGCAGTGCGGCGGGATGGTCTGCCGCTTCAAGAAGGGCATATCTTTTGGTTTCGGTCATGTAATCGCGTTCCAGGTTGCTCGGTCCAGCCGGGGGGTCGGCGTCCAGACTAATAACTAAAGTAGCTTACTCGGAAATTATGTCGCCGCGGTCCTTGCCTTTCAAGGAAAGGCGCGGCATTCCCCTAATTCTGCCGCTGGATAATGAAGCGGGAGAGTTCGCGCAGCAGACCGACTTCGGGGCCGAAGCCGGCCAGGCTTTCCAGTGCCGCCTCGTACATTTCCTTCGCTTTTTCCTTGGCGCCGGCCAGTCCCAGCAGGGCCGGGTAATTGGGTTTGTTGTGGTCGCGGTCCTTGCCTTGGGTTTTTCCCAAGGTTTGGGTGTCGCTCTCCTCATCGAGGATGTCGTCCTGGATCTGGAAAGCGAGACCGATGCACTTGGCATAGTGGTCCAGGCGGTCGGCCTGCTCGGCCGGCAGGTCAGGACTGGTCAGGCAGGCCAGCCGGACGGCGGCGCGGATCAGGGCGCCGGTTTTGCGGATGTGCATGTTTTCCAATCCCGGCAGATCCAGCTTCTTGCCCACCGAATCCAGGTCGATTGCCTGGCCGCCCACCATGCCGGCGGGGCCGGCGGCTCGTGCCAGGGTTTCGATCATGGCGATGCGGCTTTCCGCAGGCACGGCGATGCTGGGATCCTGGGCGAGGACATGGAAGGCCAGGGCCTGTAGGCCGTCTCCCGCGAGTATCGCGGTGGCCTCGTCATAGGCCTTATGGCAGGTCGGTTTGCCCCGACGCAGGTCGTCGTCATCCATCGCCGGCAGATCGTCGTGGATCAGCGAATAGACATGGATGAATTCGACTGCGCAGGCGGGGCCATCCAGCAGTTCCACTCGCGCACCGATCGCCTGGCCGGTGGCATAGGTGAGGAGGGGACGCATGCGCTTGCCGCCGCCCAGCACCGCGTAGCGCATGGCCTGATGGAGCCGTTCCGGCATGCGATCGGCGGCGGGCAGACGCGCATCCAGCGCCCGTTCCACCCGCTCTTGGCAGGACTGCATAAAATCGCTCAGAGGTTGTTCAGGGTTCATCACGAAATGGCTTCAAAGTGGGTAGACTGTTTTCTTCCAGCAGGATCTGGACCTTCTGTTCGGCATCCTGCAGCGATTTTTGACAGGTCCGCGTGAGCTCGATGCCTCGCTCGAACAGTTTCAGGGATTCCTCGAGTGGCAGATTGCCTTGTTCCATGCGTTCCACCAGCTGCTCCAGCTCGGCGAGGGCTTCTTCAAAGCTCGGGGGTTTGCGGGCCATGGCGGTTTCAATGCGGTAGTCGAAGGTGCGGCCAGGACGGGTTCGTCTCGCGGCCAAACACGGCATTATCTCAAACTTGTCAAGTTGATTAAAATGCGCCGCTGTCCGTGACGGCCGCCGCGTCCCTATTCCCTACCCAGTATCCCCATCTCACTCCATGAATGCAGTTTACGACGCCTCAGCCATCGAAGTCTTGAGCGGACTGGATCCGGTCCGCCGCCGGCCGGGTATGTACACCGACACCAGCCGCCCCGATCATCTCGCCCAGGAGGTCATCGACAACGCGGTGGACGAAGCCCTGGCCGGTTTTGCCCGCCTCATCGAGGTCCGTTTCCTGGCCGACGGCGGCTTGGAGGTGCGGGACGATGGCCGCGGCATGCCGGTCGACATCCATCCCGAACTCGGCATCTCCGGCGTCGAGGTGATCCTGACCAAGCTGCACGCCGGCGGCAAGTTCTCCCAGAAGGCCTACCGCTATTCCGGCGGCCTGCACGGCGTCGGGGTGTCGGTGGTTAATGCCTTATCGCAGCGGCTGGAGGTCGAAGTGCGGCGCAACGGGAAGGTGTATGCCATCGCCTTCGAAAAGGGCGACAAAGTGGAGGAGCTCGCCGAGACCGGCACGGCGCCTAGGCGTGAGACCGGTACGGCAGTGCGATTTTGGCCGGAAGCGCATTATTTCGACAATGTCCGGTTTTCCCGGTCGCGGCTCAAACATCTGCTGCGCGCCAAGGCCGTGTTGTGCCCGGGGCTGGAAATCCGGATGACCGATGACGCCAGTGGCGACAGCCAAACCTGGTGTTATCAGGACGGTCTGCCGCAATACCTGCTGGACCAGTTGCAGGGCAGCGCCTCCATTCCGGATGAGCCGTTCGTCGGTACGATGGAGGGCCGGCAGGAAGCGGTGGAATGGGCCGTGCTCTGGTGCCCAGACGGCGCGGCCCCGGTAGCTGAGAGCTACGTCAACCTGGTACCGACGGTGCAAGGCGGCACCCACGTCAATGGCCTACGCACGGGCCTGACCGACGCGGTGCGGGAGTTCTGCGAATACCGGAACCTGTTGCCGCGAGGCATCAAGATCGCGCCGGACGATGTGTGGGAGCGCTGTAACTACGTCCTGTCGGTGAAAATGCAGGAGCCGCAGTTCGCCGGCCAGACCAAAGAACGGTTGAATTCGCGCGAATGCGCTTCCTTCGTCTCGGGAGTGGTCAAGGATGCCTTCAGCTTGTGGCTGAACCAGCACCCTGCGGTCGGTGAGCGCATCGCCGAACTGGTGATCGAGAGTGCCCAGAAGCGCTTGCGGGCCAGCCGCCAGGTCACCCGCAAGCGCGTCACCAGCGGGCCGGCGCTGCCCGGGAAGCTGGCCGATTGCGCGGCACAGGATGTCAACCGCACCGAACTGTTCCTGGTCGAGGGCGATTCTGCCGGCGGCTCCGCCAAGCAGGCGCGTGACAAGGATTTTCAGGCCATCATGCCCTTGCGCGGCAAGATTCTGAACACATGGGAAGTGGAACCCGGCGCCATTTTCGCATCGCAGGAGGTGCATGACATCAGCCTGGCCATCGGTGTCGATCCCGGCGCCGGCGATTTGAGCGGTCTGCGCTATGGCAAGATCTGTGTGCTGGCCGACGCCGACTCCGACGGCAACCACATCGCCACCCTGCTGTGTGCCCTGTTCCTGCGCCATTTCCGCGCCCTGGTCGAAGCCGGCCACGTGTTCATCGCCATGCCGCCCTTGTACCGCATCGATGTCGGCAAGCAGGTGTACTACGCGCTGGACGAAGCGGAGAAAAAAGGCGTGCTGGACCGCATCGAAGCCGAGAAGATCAAGGGCAAGGTCAACGTGCTGCGCTTCAAGGGCCTAGGCGAGATGAACCCTGCCCAGTTGCGCGAGACCACGATGAACCCCGACACCCGGCGCTTGGTGCAGTTGTCGCTGGACGACGCCGCCGCGACCGACGAGCGCCTCGATATGCTGCTGGCCAAGAGGCGGGCGGGGGACCGCCGCGCCTGGCTGGAAGAGAAGGGCAATCTCGCCGACATCTGACCTCTTGCAAGCATCCACCATGAACGAAGCCGCGAATTACGAGCGCATCCCCTTACGGGATTTCACCGAGAAGGCGTATCTGGATTACGCCATGTACGTCATCCTGGACCGCGCCCTGCCGCACATCGCCGACGGTCTGAAGCCGGTGCAGCGGCGTATCGTCTACGCCATGTCCGAGCTGGGCTTGTCGGCGCAGGCGAAGCCCAAGAAATCCGCCCGCACGGTGGGCGACGTGCTGGGCAAATACCATCCGCACGGCGACTCGGCGTGTTATGAAGCCATGGTGCTGATGGCGCAACCCTTCTCCTACCGCTACCCGCTCATCGACGGCCAGGGCAACTGGGGTTCGCCTGACGACCCCAAGTCATTCGCGGCGATGCGCTACACCGAGGCCAGGCTGACGCCTTATGCGCAGTCTTTGTTGTCTGAGCTGGAGCAAGGCACCGTGGACTGGCTGCCGAATTTCGACGGCACGCTGGAAGAGCCGCAGCTCCTGCCGGCCCGCCTGCCCAATCTCCTGCTCAACGGCGCCACCGGTATCGCCGTCGGCATGGCGACGGACATCCCGCCGCATAATCTGCGCGAGGTGGTCGAGGCGTGCATCCTCCTCATCGACCGGCCCGATGCCTCGGTCGAGGAGCTGTGCGGCTGCATCCGGGGGCCCGATTTCCCCAACGAGGCCGAGCTCATCACCCCGCGCGAGGAACTGCTGAAGCTGTACCAGACCGGCAGCGGTGCGGTGCGCCTGCGCGCCCGCTACGAGCTGGAGGACGGCAACATCGTCGTCACTGCGCTGCCTTACCAGGTGTCCGGCGCCAAGCTGATGGAGCAGATCGCCGCTCAGATGCAGGCCAAGAAGCTGCCGATGGTCGACGACCTGCGGGACGAATCCGACCACGAAAACCCCACCCGGCTGGTCATCATGCCCAAATCCCGGCGGGTCGAGGTCGAGCCCTTGATGTCGCACCTGTTCGCCACCACCGATCTGGAACGCTCCTACCGCGTCAACCTCAACATCATAGGCTTGAACGGCCGGCCCCAAGTCAAGAACCTGCGCGAGATCCTGACGGAATGGCTGAGCTTCCGCACCGAGACCGTACGCCGCCGCCTGCGGCATCGTCTGGACAAGGTGCAGGCGCGGCTGCACATCCTCGAAGGTTTGGCTGTAGCCTTCCTCAACATCGATGAAGTCATCGCCATCATTCGCGATGAAGACCAGCCCAAGCCGGTGCTGATGGCGCGTTTCGGCCTCACCGATCTGCAGGCCGAGGCGATTCTGGAACTAAAGCTGCGCCACTTGGCTAGGCTGGAGGAAATCAAAATCCGGGGCGAACAGGCGGCGCTTGAACAGGAACGCGCCCGGCTCGAAAAGACCTTGGGTTCCCGGGCGGAACTCGACGCACTGATCAAGCAGGAGCTCAAGCAGGATGCGGAGAAGTTCGGCGACGCCCGTCGCTCGCCTATCGTCGCCCGCCAGGCCTCTCAGGCCCTGGACACCGCCGCCCTGATCGCTAGCGAGCCGGTCACCATCGTGCTGTCGGAGAAAGGCTGGATACGCTCGGCCAAAGGCCACGAAGTCGATCCTGCAACCCTGAGCTATCGGGCTGGCGACGGTTTCCTGTGCGCCGCGCTGGGCCGCTCGACACAGCCTGCCTATTTTCTCGATTCCACTGGGCGCAGCTACAGCTTGCCCGTGCACGACCTGCCATCCGCCCGCAGCCAGGGCGAGCCGTTGACCGGCCGCCTCAACCCCCCCCCAGGCGCCACTTTCGTCGCCGTGCTGGCTGGATCGGAGGAAGACTGGTATCTGCTGGCCACTGATGGCGGCTACGGTTTCTTGGTCCAACTCGGCGAGTTGGGAGCAAAAAACCGCTCGGGCAAGACGCTGCTGAGCGTGCCCGATCATGCCAAGGTCATGACTCCACTGCGGGTCTTGAGCCCCGACGCCGACCGCCTGGCCTTCGTTTCCGCCCAAGGCCGTCTGCTCGTTTATCCCGCCGCCGAAATACCCCGCCTCAACAAAGGAAAGGGCAACAAGCTGATCCAGATCGCCCCGGCCGACCTCGAAGCGCGACAGGACTTCATCGTTGCCGTCGCCAGCATGCCCGCCGGCGCGGCGCTGCGCGCCACCGCCGGCAAGCGTACCCTCACGCTGCAGCCTGGCGACCTGGAAAACTATCTGGGAGCCAGAGGGCGGCGCGGCAATCCTCTGCCACGGGGATTCCAGCGGGTGGAGCGGTTGGAGACGGTGTAAGCGGGCGGAACCCGTCGGGGTAGGAGGGCCGGTGTGGCACATCGTGCTGCATCTGCCGCCCAGGGGTCTCATCCGCAGCCCGCCGTCCTCGCGAGATGCCCGAAGTGCCCAGGGAGTGTGTCGGAGCAGCGGCTCCAGCCCTTTTCGCGAGTACAAAAAATTCCCGAATCGGGTTTGCCCAGTCCCTTTGCCGCTCCGCGGCCTGCGACGTCAGCCGGCGGCTCGCTCAGGAGGAATGGCTCTCTCGTCCTCAGGCGAGAATGTCCGTTTCAAGGGGGAAAGGGACATGCCCCGACGATCGACGTGCATTTGTACCTGGCGGTACCGGGTTCTTTACGCTCAATCTGCTGCAAAGCCACGGCAACGATCTGCTGGTTCGTGAAATCGCCTTGTCAGGCGAAACGGCGAGCCGGGTGCGTTCGCATCCTCCGTTTCGAATCGACGCCTGGGATGTGTTGCCGGATCATGTGCATTGTGTGTGGACCTTGCCGCCCGGCGATAGCGATTTCAGCAGGCGATGGCGATTGATCCAGAACGGATTTTTGCGTGCATTGTCCAACACCGAACACCGGTCGGACATTCGCCAAGCCGCCGGGGAAGGCGGTCGTCGAACTCGATGGCACCGGGTTTGGTCGTTGAGCGGGAGTGTCAGAATTTTTGTCTGGGGGGCGGAGAAGGACTTTTCCACAGTGCCGCCGCCGGGTTCAAGTTTGCCTGCCGGCTTTGAATCTGCGGCGAATGAGTGACCTCGGGGGCGTCGTAACGGAAAAGCGGGGAGGCCGTCCTCGATGAATGGGTGGCTGAGGCCCCCATGCTTGCCCACCCTATGCCGATGTGCGGAGAAAAGTCGGGAGCGGTCCGTGGCCATGCCCAATTCAGAGTCTCCCATTCGCAACTCCAAAAATCGTCTGCCGCGCAGATTGCCTGCCGTCATGCGGCGGCTCATCGGCCGAACGGTCGGCGGTGAGGCAGATGCTGCCCGCCGCCGGGATTACAGCCGGCCCGGAGGCTCTGCCAGGTGAACTGCTGGGCCCGCTCTACGGCGGATTCCAATGCGTATCCCAGGGCCAGATATCCGGCCACGGAGGCGGCGAGCGTGCAACCGGAGCCATGATAGCTGTGCGGCAGTCTGGGCCAGCGATAGTCCCGCCTTCCATGGGGGGAATAGAGGCGGTTCAGGACGTCGTCGGTGAGGGCATGCGTCCCGGTGATGAGTACGTTCGGGCAGCCCAGGAGGCGGAGGCGTTTGGCGTTTTCCGCTTCGGTCGCGCCGCCGCCGAGGCGGAAAGCTTCCGGTAGGTTGGGGGTCACGAGGACGGCGCGCGGCAGGAGTTCGGTGCGCACCGCTTCGATCAGCTCTTCCGAAGCCAGATCGGTGCCTCCACCGGCGGCGAGCACGGGATCGAGCACTACCGGCACCCTGGTGCCGCCTCGAAGAGCAGCGGAGCTGAGTTCATCCAGCAGGGCCGCTACGCAGCGGGCGATGCCCGCACTGCCCAGCAGGCCGATTTTCACCGCGGCGATCGGCAGGTCGCGGATCAGGGCCCGCCCCTGCGCCAGAAAGGCTTCAGGGGGCTGGGTTTGCACGGCGTATACATTGGAAGTGTCCTGCACCGTCAACGCCGTGATCACCGAGCAAGCCAGGCAACCGCTGGCGCCGATCGCTTCGATGTCGGCCTGGATGCCGGCGCCACCCGTAGGGTCATGCCCCGAAAGGCTGAGGACGATGGCTGTGTGCTGGCTGTGAGTTGTCATCGAAGTCCTGATGGGATCAAATGTCGCTCTGGTGTGACATGCGGCGCAGAGATTTCGATCTTTCTGTCGGCATTTGGCGACGCATCATGCATCCATGGTCTACCTTTCCCGAAATTGCTGTCTACTCTTAACCGTAACGATGTGTATCCGATAGTGTTTCGGATTGCTGGGCGATCGATCGGCACAGGGGGACGGCTCGAATGAAATGGTATGCAACTGGCAGCGTGACTTCTTCGACCTCCGCTCCGGCACAGTTTGCAAAAATCGCCGAGAAATTCTGCCGGCTGGTGGATGGCTTCGCCCGTCACGAGCCGCAGGACTGGCTGGCGCTCATCGCCCGCGAACTCGAGCCGCTGGAAACGGCCGTACGGGGACTGGCGCGCAAGGGAGGTATCGGTGACTACTCCTTGCTGGCGGATATAGAGGAGCGGCATCGGATGTACGTGCAGCTCAAGACCTTTCTCGGCAGCATGGACGACTACTGGACCGAGGCCGATCTCGAAGCCGGTGACGGTGTCATGACGGGCAGCCTGTCGGACAACATTACGGAAATCTATTTCGCATTGAAGCGTGGGCTGGCCCACTGGAACCAGGGGCCGGACGAAGCCGCCGCCGCGGTCGGCGAGTGGGTTTCCGGTTTCGAGATCAACTGGGGCTACCATCTGGCCAACCTGCGTTCCCAGCTCAAACACAAGGCCACGTTGCATTGATTTCACGCAGGGTTTCGAGTTCGGCCTGGTTCTTGCGGTAAAATCTTCCCACATCGTAATGGGCGGACCTACCGGAGGGGCGTGGGGTGCTGGACATCATCAAGGGTGGCGGGCCGCTGATCTGGCCGATTCTGATCTGTTCCGTGGTCGCTCTCGCCATCATCCTGGAGCGCCTGTGGGCTCTGCGCACCAGCCGCATCCTGCCGGCCGAACTCACCGCTACGGTCTGGACCCTGTGGCGGAACCATCAGCTCGATGCCGGCAGCATCCGCCAGATCGCCCTGAGTTCGCCGCTGGGTGCCGTCCTGGCGGCAGGGCTGGCCAACCACAAACACGGGCGCGAGGTGATGCAGCGCTGCATTGAGCAGGCCGGCCGTCAGGTCGTCCATGCCATGGAACGTTATCTCAACACCCTCGGTACCATTGCTTCGATTTCTCCTTATCTGGGCCTCCTCGGTAGCGTGCTGGGGATGATGAAGGTGTTTGCCGGTTTTTCCGCCGCGCACGGCGCCGGCAACCCGGCTGTGCTGGCGGGCGGTCTGTCCGAAATCCTCATCACCACCGCCGCGGGGCTGGCCGTGGCCATTCCCAGTCTAATGTTCTACCGCTATTTCCGGGGCAGGGTGAACGAGCTGGCGATACGCCTGGAAGAGGAAGCAGTCCGCCTGATCGCCGTCCTGCATGGTGAACGCGAAGAGTGAGTTTGTCATGAATTTCCGCCCGCAGAACCGGGACGAGCCGGAATTGAACCTGATTCCGATGATCGATGTGCTGATCGTCCTGATGATCTTCCTGGTGATGACGACCACCTTCAGCCGGGAAACCGGGCTCGAACTGCAGTTGCCCAAGGCGCAGAGTTCGCTTCCCGAAGAATCGCCCAAGGGAGTGGACGTCGCCATCGACGCCGAGGGGCGGTTTTCGGTCAACGGCACCCCGTTGCAGGACAACCGTCTCGAAATATTGCGCGAGGCGATGAAGGCGGCGGCCGGCGGACAGCAAGACCCCCTCGTGATCATCCGCGCCGACCGCACCACCCAGCACCAGCATGTCATCACGGTCCTGGACGCTGCTGGCCAGCTTGGCTTTGGCCACATCAGTTTCGCCGCCGAGATTGCAGCCGAGAGCAAGCCGTGAGCCGGTCAAAGCGGATGATCGCCGCCTGGCTGCAGCGGCAGTGGTACGCCGAGGCACAGCCGCCGTGGGGTTTGGTCGTGTTGAGCCGCGGGTTCGCCGCTGCCGCCGCGCTCCGCCGGCGGTGTTACCGCTGGAGCGCGCAAGTCCGTCTCGGTGCGCCCGTCATCGTCGTCGGCAATCTCAGCGTGGGCGGCACCGGCAAGACGCCGCTGGTGGTCGCACTGGTGGAACTGCTGCGGCAGCATGGATGGTCGGCCGGCGTGATCAGCCGGGGCTATGGCGGTTCCGCCGGGCCGCCGCGTGAGGTTTTCTGCGACAGCGACCCTGCCAAGGTCGGCGACGAGCCATTGCTGATCCGGCAGCGCACCGGTGGTCCGGTTTTCGTTTCGCCGAAACGCCTGGATGCTGCCCGGGCCGTGATCGAAGCCGGCGCGGACGTCGTCGTTTCCGACGACGGCCTCCAGCATTACGCCCTGCCGCGGGACATCGAAATCGCCGTGGTCGACGGCCTGCGCCGGTTCGGCAACGGCCGGCTGCTGCCGGCGGGGCCATTGCGGGAGCCGGTCGAGCGGCTGGCAGGCGTGGATTTCGTGATCTGCAACGGCGGCGAACCGGCGCCCGGCGAATCAGCCATGACGCTGGAAGGTGGCACGGCGGTGCGTCTTGCCGATGGCGAGCAGCTTCCCTTGGCCGCTTTCGCGGGGCGCAAGATCGTTGCCATGGCAGGCATAGGCAATCCTGCACGTTTTTTTTCGCACCTGGCCGCCGCGGGCCTGAGCTTCGAGCCGGTGGCATGGCCTGACCACCATACCTACACCCCGGAGGATTTCCGTTCCGTTCCAGAACACACGCCGGTTCTGATGACCGAGAAAGACGCCGTGAAGTGCCGCCGGCTGGACGATCCGCGAATCTGGTACATTCCCGTCTCCGCCCGGCTCGATCCGGCCTTCGCACCCCGACTACTGAACATCCTGGAGAGGATCCGACATGGACAAACAACTGCTTGACATACTGGTCTGCCCGCTATGTAAGGGCGCGCTGATCTACCTCCGCGAGCAGCAGGAGCTGGTCTGCCTGGCGGACAAGCTGGCCTACCCGATCCGCGACGACATTCCGGTGATGCTGGACAGCGAGGCAAGGAAGCTCAGCCTCGACGAGTACGACGCGCTCCACAAGCGACGAACGTCGCCGGTGGCCTGATGCCGGCGACATTCACCATCGTCATTCCGGCACGCTATGGTTCGACCCGGCTGCCCGGCAAGCCCCTCTTGGAACTCGGCGGTAAGCCGATGATCGCGCACGTCTGCGAGCGGGCGATCGAAGCCGGCGCGGCCGAGATCGTGGTCGCGACCGACGATGAACGTATCGCCAAAGCGGTCGAAGCCCTGCCGGTTACCGCGATGCTGACTCGCCCCGACCACGCCAGCGGCACCGAGCGTCTGGCCGAGGTGGCCGAGCGTCGGGCCTGGAACGACGATACCCTCGTGATCAATCTGCAGGGCGACGAGCCTTTTATGGACGCCGCCCTGCTACGCGCCCTGGCGGAGGCGCTGGGGCGGCGCGAAGACTGTCGGGTGGCGACCCTGGCCGCGCCAATCCACCGGCCCGAGGAAATCTTCGATCCCAATGTGGTCAAAGTGGTCACCGATGGGGAGAGCCGGGCGCTGTATTTCAGCCGGGCCGCCGTGCCCTGGGACCGCGAGTCTTTCGCCGAGGGGAGGGCGGCGCCGAAGCCGGGGCAGGGCATGCCTTATCGCCGCCATATCGGGGTATACGCTTACACCGCGGCCTATTTACGCCGCTATGTCGGTCTGGCACCGTCGCCGCTGGAGCACATCGAACGCCTGGAGCAACTGCGCATCCTCTGGCACGGTGACCGCATCCTGGTGGTGCCAGTGGCGGGCGCGCCTGCATCGGGTGTGGACACCGCCGCTGATCTCGAGCGGGCCCGGCGCCATCTGGCCGACCGGACGCCTTGACCGCGATGGATGCATCGGCAGGTCTGTGGGGCTTGTTTGCCAGCGCCTTCGTCTCGGCCACCCTCGCGCCGGGGGGATCGGAGGCAGTGCTGGCCTACCTGGTACATACGGGCTATGCGCAGCCGACCGAACTCGTCGCAGTGGCCAGCGTGGGCAATACGCTGGGAGCGATGACGACATGGGGGATGGGCTGGCTGTGGGCGCGCCGGCGCCCGCTGGAGGTCGAAGCGATCGAGAATCCGCGCCAGCGCCGCGCGGTCGCATCGCTCAAGCGCTGGGGCAACGGCCTGCTGCTGATCTCCTGGATACCGGTGCTCGGCGACGGCTTCTGCTTCGCCGCCGGCTGGCTGCGGCTGTCGCTGGTCCTGTCCGTGGTCTACATCGCTATCGGCAAGGCCCTGCGCTACGCCGTGGTGGCGTGGCTGGCGGGCTGAACTACCGCCGGTACGGCGACGAGTACGGTCGGCTGTTCGAGACCTTGAGCGGCCGCGACAGCGACAGAATCTCATCGGCGATCGTCGCATAGAGTTCCCGCGTCCAGTCCGGCTGTCCGGCAGTGGTCTGTTCCAATGGCCAGGCCCTGGGATCGTGCGGGGCGATCACCACCTTCACGTTTTCCTTGCCCACCTGCGCCGCCAACACGAACAGCTCTTCGATGGCCTCATCGCCCATGGCCAGGCATCCCGCCGACACCGCCCGGCCATGGATGAAGATGTCCGACCCGGGATTGGTACGACCTTCGAGCTGGGCGTAATACAGGTCGAAATCGTTGGGGTAGTTCAGCTTCATCGACAGGTGGTAGTTGCTGTTCGGATTCAGCCCCACGATCCGATAGACGCCCTCCGGCACTTGTTTGTCACCCTGGCGCAGCTTGGGCCCTGCCGAGCCGCTGGCGGCTTGGATGGCATAGTCGCGGATCAGCCGGTATTCGCGATCGTCGCGCGCCCACAGTTCGAGCTTCTTCTCCTGCTTCAGGCCGATCAGCACCACTTCGCGAGGGGGGTAGGCCACGCCGGCCCGGTCGAAAAAGGGCTTCAGCTTCTGAACCGAATACGGGCCGAAATCGCGCAGCACATCCGATACCGTGCGCTGGTCTGTGCCGCTGAAGAGCGGTGGCAGGTAGGCGGGACGGCGGAATGCGGGTTTGGGAAGATAGGCTCGTTCGGTCGGGGCAGCCGCGAGGCTGTCCCTGTGGGACTGTTTGTTCGAGCCAGCGCAAGCTGTCAACAGCAGGGTGACCACGGGAAGCAGATAAGCGGCTTTCGGTAGCATGCTCGTTACCTCGACACGACGTTTTCCAGCAACACACATTATGGCGGTGCCGGAAACATCCCGCCAACTGCCGCGCTGCCCATCGACGGCTGCGGAGGCTTTTTCCCGGGCATACGTCTTGCCTGGATCAGGCGTAAACTTTCGTTGCATACCCAACCCACGGACCTATCCGCTATGGCCAGTCTTTCCACGCGACATTCTTTGAATCGTTTCCTGTTGCTGGCGGCGCTGCTCGCTACCTTCCTTGCCCGGGCAGACGACCGCGACAAGGCCAACGATCTCCTGCGCGATGCCACCATCACCTTCAACGAATTCGTCGCCGACCCCAACATGGGGTGGTTCCGCGACAACGTGAAGGACGCCAGGGCTCTGGTGATCGCGCCCCAGGTCCTGAAACTGGGTTTCATTTTCGGCGGTTCCGGCGGCAATGCCGTGGTGCTGGTCAAGGACAAACAGACCGGTGAATGGGGATACCCTGCGTTCTACACGACCGGGGCCGTGACCGCGGGCCTGCAGATCGGCGGCGAGCTGACCGACGTCATCATGATGGTGATGACGGAAGGCGGCATGAACGCGCTGCTCAGTTCCAAGTTCCAGCTCGGGGCGGATGCCAGCATTGCCGCGGGCCCCGTCGGCACCGGCAGCCAGGTGGCGACCGTGGACATCCTCCAGTTCAGTCGGGCCAAGGGGATTTACGGGGGGCTGACGCTGGAAGGGGCGGTGATCACCCCGCGGGAAGACCTCAATTCCGCCTTTTACGGGCGGATCGTGGACCCGGTGGATATCCTCATCCGCCACGCCGTGACCAACCCCTTGGCGGATCGGCTGAGGGCGGCGGTCGCCAAGGCGACGCTTTCCAAACCCGTTTCCCATTGATCCTGCCAGGTGCCTTACGTCATGACGAATCCATTGTTCGAGCCGTTCCGGCTCGGTCCATACACCTTGAAGAACCGCATCGTGATGGCTCCGCTCACCCGCTCGCGTGCCGGGCAGCCCGGCAACGTGCCCACGGCGCTGAACGCCGAATACTACCGGCAACGGGCCGGCGCCGGGCTGATCATCTCCGAAGCCACCCAGGTATCTCGTCAGGGACAGGGTTATGCTTGGACGCCGGGTATCCATTCCGCCGAACAGGTGGAAGGCTGGCGGCTTATCGCCGATGCCGTCCATGGCGCCGGCGGTCTGATGTTCATGCAGCTCTGGCATGTCGGCCGCATCTCCCATCCGGCCTTGCAGCCGGGGGGCGCATTGCCTGTGGCACCGTCCGCGATCGCGCCGACCGGCATGGCCTTCATTGTCAACGCCGAAGGTCAAGCTGAGTTGGTGCCTTTCGTCACGCCGCGCGCTTTGGATCTCGAGGAGATACCCGGCATCGTCGGCCAGTACCGCGATGGCGCCCGCAATGCTCTGGACGCCGGCATGGACGGCGTCGAAGTCCACGCCGCCAACGGCTATCTGCTCGATCAATTTCTGAATTCCAGCTCTAACCGGCGAGAGGACGCCTATGGCGGCTCCCCGGAAAACCGGGCGCGTCTTCTGATGGAGGTCCTGGATGCGGTATGCGACGTCTGGGGCGCGGACCGGGTGGGTGTACGGCTATCGCCGCTGGGCACTTTCAACGACATGGGCGATGCCGACCCGGAAGCGACGTTCGGCTACGTGGCCGAACGTCTGAACGATTTCCAACTCGCCTATCTGCACCTGGTGGAGCCTTTCGTGGCCGGCAACGCGCCCGCCGCAACGCAGGACCCGCGAGGTGAGGCCATCATGGCGATGATCCGGAAAAGCTTTCGGGGACCGCTGATCGTCTGCGGCGGCTACGACCAGGCCAAGGCTGTGGCCTGCGTCGAGGCCGGTAGGGCCGACCTCGTCGCCTTCGGGAAGCTGTTCATCGCCAATCCTGACCTGCCCGAACGCTTCAGGCGAGGCGCCCCTCTGAACGGCTGGAACGAAGCCACCTTCTACGGTGGAGGCGCGGAAGGCTACACCGATTATCCGGCATTGACGGATGCCTGACGGGCGCCATCGGGATCGATCGAATGTCCGAGATGGTCGGTTCCTGCCTTCCGCCGTCTTGCCCGGTCCGCCTCAGGTCCAGGCTGTCCGGAGGAAGAGTGACTTTGCCGTGATGAATCTTTTTGATCTTGGAAGGGCGACCGAAAGGGGTCAGCCGATAGTCGCGAGGGAGCGCCTCCGGCTAGAGGCATGCCATCACTCGGCGAGCACCGCCTTGCGGGCATGGTGCGTCAGCGGATGGGTGGAACGCGCAGCGGTTCTGCTGGCAGCGATCGGAGGATTTGTTTATACTTCCCGACCCCGATTGCCGGGATGGCGAAACTGGTAGACGCGCCAGACTCAAAATCTGGTAGTGGAAACACTGTGTCGGTTCGATTCCGACTCCCGGCACCAAAATATATCGTGTTACGACTGGCATTGCGGCCGAGTAGGACGGTTACCGATCCGAAGCCATGGCCCCGACCGGAAAAAAACGCGACGGCACTTGTCGCGCCATCGTCCCCATTGCGGGTCAGCCGACCCGCATCGTGAGCTTCTTACAGAGGGCCCAGGCTCGCGAGATTGATGTACTCCCTCCGGCTCCTTGAGCAATTGGCGCAGGACGGCAGCGGCTACCGGGTGTTTCGCTACGCCATGCCCTTTGAAGCTCTCTCCGTTGTCATGCAGCACCCTGGCAAAAATGCCAGTGCTCCTTAGCGTGCTCATTCGTTTTTTCGCAGCGGTGTTCTACTTGCTAATGTAGGGTGGAAACCGACAAAGGGCGTTTCGCCGCGTCGCCTTGGTTGATCAGCCGACCTGGTGAAACCTGTTGACTATAGGCTTTCAGGCAGGTTTGTCCCTTGGACGGATTTTTGCTTGTCCGATCATCAGAGTCGTCAAGCCATTCGATGAACCTGCAACAGCCTTGTCCAAAAACGGAGCAATACGCCATGAACGAAAGTACTGCAAACATGGCCGAAATTCTCGCGAACGTCCTGAAATTGTCCCGTGATGCGATTGCCAATGTTTCAGAGCGGGAGCAGCTCAGCATCGCGGTGGAGTCATTGGTGATGTCCACTGAACATGCCAGACGCGCTCAGGATCAGACCGAAATCGCGCTGCTGGCCCTGGAGGAATATCGTCGCCAGAACCGCAAACTGTTCGAAGCATGTCAGAAGTGGGAGGCCATAGCCAATGAGCTATTGGTGCGGTTGGCCATGGTGACACGGCCGCCTGGACAGTCAAAGCGGATGCATTGAGGCAGCGCGTCGCCAGCCCCCTAGGTGGGGGGCTCGCCCCCGCGGCCATGGTTACAGTGCCATCTCTTTATCTCCGAGCTGCGGCGCAATAGGATGGAGTCACCCGGATCGGGGGGCCTGATTTTGAAGTAGGAGGCAATATGAATGCAGAGCAAATTCTGCATGCACTGGGTCTGGTCGAAGAGGGCGGCGTTTGGCGACGGAAGACGGATGGCCGGATGGTCGGAGAGGATACCGCAGCGGTGCTGATAGCGATGAAAGGGGATATCGTCCGCATGGCGTTCGAACCCGGAATCGATGAACCCCTTTCCATGAAGCAGGCCATGGAGGCATTGCGGCTGATTTCGGCTCTGGAAAAGCGCTAAACTCCCCACCGCGTCGAGTTCTTTCCCTCCGGGGTGCAGAGGCGCGCAGTGCGTCTCACTTCGGCCTGCCGCCGTTTTGGCGTATTTTAACGTCGGTACAGCCGCATGAAAGATGACGCAGCGTAGATCATCACGGCGAAAAGAACCCATTCTTCGAGAGATACCGACGTCGGGTCATCGTCCACCAATACGATGCCGGCGAGAGCGGCGGTTACGATGATGGCGTAATTGAACATCGGCGCACCTGATCAGCTTCAAAACAAGGAGAGAGGACAATCTACCGCATTTGCCCCTTTTGGTTGCAGGCGGCTCCTCGCGGGGCGTCTTTTTTTTTCGGTGTATCATTCGAGCGACCGCCGGTTTGCTAAAGGCGATGGAGCCCGTGCGAGGCGGATTTTCTCAGGAAGAATCTAAAGATGACGCCGGGCAACCTTCGCAGCACGCTATCCCGCCATGTTCGGCTTCCCTCTTTGCATGCGGGACGACGGCTGAAGCTTAAGCAAAACAATTTCGGTTTTCTGCTGGCCGGTCTGGTGTCGACCCTGATCGCCGGGCCTTTGCTGCGGGAATTTTCTGTCCTGTCAAGGGATCAGGAATTCCTGGTCTGGCTGATGGAGTCAGCATTCAGCCTGATGGTTCTGATCGGGGTTTGGAGCCTTCAGGAAAACAGGGGCATGTTTCGCCTGGGGTTGCTGCTCGGCATGCTCAGTCTGCTGTTCCCGGTACTCGCCTGGCGTGACCGTTCCCCCTTGCTGGGTATCCTGGAGGTGTTGGTCTTTTTGCTGTTCTGTGTATCGAGCTGTTATCTGGCGGCCAAACACGTGTTCCGAGGGAAGGAGGCCGACATTAACCGGCTGTCGGGTTCGGTATGCGTTTTCCTGCTTATCGGATTTATTTGGGGTTTCCTCTACATCCTCTTGACCATGGTGCGCCCCGGCGCTTTCCAAGGGCTCGACCTCGGCGAGTCCATGCACGGGCGGTATGATGAGTTGCTGTATTTCAGTTTTGCCACGCTGACCACGCTGGGTTACGGTGACATCACGCCGGCGACACCGCTGGCCCGGATTCTGAGCATCCTCGAAGTCTTGTGCGGGCAGTTTTACCTGACGATTCTGGTGGCCAGCCTCGTCGGGAATTTTCTTGCCGGACGGATCCAGCGTTAGCTTGGCTCGTCTCCGGCGCCGAGCCAGGCTTTCAGCAGGGCATGGCTCACCGCCAGGAGGGTCGAGCCGATGAAGATGCCGATGAAGCCCCAGGCAAGCATGCCGCCGATCACGCCCAGAAACACGATTGCCAAAGGTGTGCCGCTGCCCTGGGCGATAAGATAGGGCTTGATGAAATTGTCGATCGTGTTGACGAACAGTCCCCACACCACCAGGAAAATCATCCAGCCGGTCTGGTCTTGAACTTCCAGCCACACCGCTGCCGGTATCCAGACCAGCGCGGTGCCGAGCTGCAGCGTAGCCAGCAGGAAACTGGCAAACCAGAGCAGCAGCGCGCCCGGCACCCCGGCGACCAGCAAGCCGAGTGCGGTCAGCACCGATTGGATCAACGCGGTTCCCATGACCCCGATGGTGACGCTGCGGATCGTCAGTTCAGCGGTGTGCACCAGGTCTGCGCCGCTTTCCCCGGCGATGGCGGCAGCGAACCGTTCGAGCAGGCTGGCGAGCGACTTGCCGTGGACGAACAGAAAGCCGGCGAGCACCGTGGCGAGGAGGAATTCGAGGAGGGACAAGGTGAGATGGGCTCCCTGACTGACGGTCCAGGCGGCGGCTTTGCCAATCCAGGGACGTATCTTGGTCAGGGTCGTCTCGAGATTTTCGACCGCCGCCAGCCAGCGCGATTCGATTTCGGGTCCGGCCAGCGGAATGCGGTTCACCCACCCGGGCGGACCGGGGAGACGGAGCGACGAAACTTCCTCGGTCATGTGTAGAACGTCCTGCACATGCTCGGTCAGCGAGTCGATCATGAGGGCCACCGGCATGGCGATGACGAGGAGGATCGCGACGGTGATCAGCGTGGCGGCGATGCCGGCACGGCCGCCCAGCCGCCGCGTCAGCTGTTCGAACACCGGCCAGGCGGCCACGGCGATGATAGTGGACCAGATCAGGGCACTGGTGAAAGGTGCGATGATCTTGATGCAGGCGGCAATTAACAGGCCTACCGTCAGAAGGCCGATGGCGCGTTCGAAAAAACGGTCGTCCGGCATGACGGCTCAGATGCGGCGGAGGGTTTCCAGAGCGTTGCTGACTTCCCGCGCGAAAGCCGCCAACAGTTGGCTCTGGGCCGAGACCAGCGATTCGGTATCGCCGGCTTGGGCCCGTGCCTGGTAGTTCGAGCGTTTCCGATAGACAGTGGTGTCGCCTTTGGAGATGCTCCAGGCGACGTCCAGAACGCTGGTGCCGCTGCCGTCGGTGTGGAAGCGGTCGATCCGGGCCTCGAGCTGCAGTTCGGGCCCGTCGCTGCGATGCCAGGGATAAATGATGAAGTGGTCCGCCGGATGCAGGTGCGCTAGGTTTTCCGCCAGGACCCGGGTCAGATTTTCCTGTAGAGGTTCCGACCAGCGCTGGAATTCATCGAGCTGCAGCCGGTTCCGGCCCTCGGCGACTACGATCTGGGGCCGGTTCAGGTAGGATGCCAGTTTGATCGGGCCGACGCCGACCACCGCGGGTCTGAGATTCGCCGGTGTTTGCGGGGAGGTGACGAGTGGTTGCAACTGGTAGAACTTGGCCGGTTCGGTGTGCCGTAGACAGGCAGGGGAAGCCAGCGCGGCCAGCATGAGCAGCATCAATGGAGCCGGTTTGTGGTCTTGGGGCATCATGCTCATTCTCCGTCGTTGTCCTTGCCCACGATCAAGGCGTTCGGGTTGCGCTGAATGAAGTCACTCAGTACCCGGATTGCCCGTGCCGCCTGGGCGACTTCGTCGATCGCTGCATCGAGTGTGTGTTGGAGCACGGGATCGTTGACGCTGCCAGCGGCACTGTCGACCTGGCGCATGGCGGCGGCGGCGGCGACGAGGGCTTCGTCTAGATGTTTCAGCGTCGGTTGCGCCTGGCGGTCCAGATCGTTGGTCAACCGGCGGTGATCGCCGATGGCGCCGTCCAGGTTGGCGAGCACGGGGCCCAGGCGGGCCCGCGATTCTTTGAGGGTGGCGTTGAGTTGCTGCAATGCCTGGTCGGTCGTGGTGAGTATCGATTCGATTTTCGGCGAATTGAGCAGTGCTTCCGCCCGCCGGATGGAAGCGACCAACGCGGCCGCGATCTCGTGCAGCGGCAGCTGGCGGAATTCGGAAACCACCTCGTCGATGGTGTTGGTGATTTTTTCCTTGCTGGATGGGATGGCAGGGATTTCCTCGTAAGGGTGGAAGTCCAGGGTATTCCCCACCAGATTGATCGGTGTGTAGGGGAAGAAATCCAGAGCGACATAGAGCTGGCCAGTCACCAGGCTCTGTACTTGAAGCTGGGCCCGCAGCCCGCGTTCGATCAGTGGCTGGATCCCGTGTTTGCGCGTTTTCGTCACGTGGCCGGAGCGATCGACCATCTTGTTCGGGTCCACTTCAATCACCACCGGTGTCAGGACGCGGCTGCCGTCCATGTCGGCGAGGACACGGATGTCGACCACATTGCCTACCGTGACGCCCTTGACCTTCACCGGCGCGCCGACGTTCAGTCCATTCACCGATTCGGTGAAATACACCACGAACCGCATCGCATCGCTGACTTTGAGCTGGGTGAACGCCAGCACGCAAGCCACCAGCAGCACCATGCCGCCCACCACGAAGCCGCCGATCAAGGTGGGATTAGCCTTGTTCATCGGGATACCCCAGGACCTGTCTGAGTTGCTTGTCCGGACATTGTGCGATGGGCCGAGCTCCCGGCTTGGCCGCGGGTCAGGAACGCCAGCACCCGCGGATCGTCGCTTTCGGCCAACAGTTTACGCGGATCACCCAAGGCGATCATGGTATGAGACTCGGCGTCCAGGAAAACGGAGTTGTTGCCGATGGTGAAAATGCTGGCCAGATCGTGGGTGACCACGACGATGGTGCTGCCCAGACTGTCACGCAGGTGCAGAATCAGATCGTCCAACAGTCTAGCGCTGATCGGATCGAGACCGGCGGAAGGCTCGTCAAAGAACAGGATTTCCGGGTCCAGGGCCATGGCCCGCGCCAGACCAGCCCGCTTCTGCATGCCCCCGCTGATTTCGGAAGGGTAGTAATCCTCGAATCCGGCCAGCCCGACCAGGGCCAGCTTGAGTGAAACCAGCTCGCGGATTTCTGCCGGACCGAGCCGGGTGTATTCGGCCAGGGGCAGCGCGACGTTTTCGGCCAGGGTCATCGAGCTCCACAAAGCGCCGCTCTGGTAGAGCACGCCGAAGCACCGCATCAACCGTGCCCGCTCGGCGTCAGAAACGTCCCACAATCCCTGACCATCGTAATAAACATGGCCGGCAGCGGGCTGCTGCAGACCAATCATATGCCGCAGTAGCGTGCTCTTGCCGCAGCCGCTGCCGCCCATGATGATGAACACGTCCCCACGGTCGACCGTGAAGTCCAGGTCCTGCTGGATGACGAAATCGCCGTAAGCCAGAGTCAGGCCGGTGACGCGAATGTGGGGCTCTGTCATAGGTCGGCTCTTCTACAGATGCAGGATCGTCGTGACGACCGTCATGACTGCATCGGATGCGATGATCAAAGTGATGGCCGTCACCACGGCCGAAGTCGTGGCCAGGCCGACCGCGGAAGAGCTTCGTCCGCATTCCATGCCGCGCAGGCAGCCCGACAGTGCCACCAGCACGCCGAACACCGTGCACTTGAACAGTCCCACGGTGATGTCTCCGAAATGGACGAATTTCTGCAACTCGTTCAGGAACTCCGCGCGGGAAATGCCGTAAGTGCTGATGCCGACCAGCGCGCCGCCGGCGATGCCCATGATGTCGGCATAGATGCACAGGACCGGCATCATGAGGACAAGGGCTAGTAAGCGCGGCAGCACCAGGAAATCCATCGGGTTGATGCCCATGGTCCTGAGCGCGTCGATTTCTTGGTTGACCTGCATCGTGCCGATCTGAGCGGCGTAGGCGGCGCCGGTGCGTCCGGCCATGATGATGGCCGTCATCATGGCTCCCATCTCGCGCACCATGCCGATGCCGACGGCGCCGGCGATGTAAATCTCGGCGCCGAACATCGACAGCTGATGTGCACCCACAAACGCCAGGATCATGCCCACCAACAAGCTGATGAGCGTCACGATCGGTAGCGCCCGTACCCCGGCCTCCTCTACGAACAGCCAGAAATCGACCCGGCGAAATCGTGCACGCCCGGCGAAGAAACGAAGGAGGCTGAGTGAAGTCTCGCCGATGAAGCCGAGCAGACTGCCGGTCAGGTGCCAGACCGTCAGGGCGCGCAGTCCGACGCTTTCCAGAAATCCGGGATTGGCCTCGGTCCGGCGCGCGTCCTGGCGCTCAGGCACCGCATAAGCCAGTTTCAGCAGCCCCTGCACGCCGGCAGGCAGGCCGTCCAGCACGACGGGGACACCGCTTTTGCGGCAGGCATCGACGATCCGCACCAGGAAGGTGAGGAGAGTGCTGTCCCAAGCCGCCAGGGCGTCGGTCCGGAAGGATACCGTCGCGGATTCGGCAATCCGTTCGATGAGGTCGGCGAGTCCGGCATCGCCGTTCACGATGCCCTCGCGCGTCCAGTTGCCGCCCAGAATGAGGACCAGGACGTCCCCCCGGCTTTCGATGCTCAGTTCTCGGCCCGGTTCGGGTTCCTTGGACATGCAGACAGGTTAAGACGCGGAGCTGACGGGAAGTTGGTCGATTATCGCAATATCGGACGGCGGTCGCCATGTCGTAGGCGGAAAATGGGCATATCACAAGCCGTTTGTGTGTGCCGCGGTGAGCGTCATGGTCGCCCTCGCGATGCCGATTGCGGTTCGCGTACGGCGCATTCCCTCGTGACGAACGGGGCTACGGGAAATCTTGCCCTGGGTTCATTTATTCACCAGAGTCAATCCGATGGTACAAGGTGCCAAATCATCGACAACCAAATGTTTTGCAATTGAATGACCTAGCAGTGCGCTCGAGCGGGACAGGCCAAAAGCTTCGCTTTCGTCTTGCCCTTTCGCTTGAACGTCGAGCCGCTCACCGAGGGAATTGATCCAACGTATGCAATTACGCGCCATTGGTTCTCCCTGCCCGGATCCATACTACGCGCGAAGCGCGCGCCAACCTTTACTGCCTCATTGCCCAAGCTGCGGAATCTCATCAGCTGATTCATAGTGTCGGAAAACGGACAAGTGCCGTTTTTATATTAACCGAGGATTGGGATCCATTCAGGAAACGCGATAGCGACTCCCGATTCCCGGCATGCGCGAATCCATCCAACAGGGCATGGCCGAGCCTCTTGGCAAGAGCGCCGGTTTGAAGAGCAAAACATTTGAACTGTTGGCCGCTCTCTTTACCGATTCCGTTTCAGAATCCGCCGCCATATGAGGAGCTTGTGGGCGATTTGGCTGGCGCATACTCAGCCGTATCAATATGCAGAGTTGCTTGGCTTATGAGAGTCCTTCGCTCTAAGGATCGGGTAGTTCGTGTGCTCCGTATGTGGATGCACTACGGGCAAAAGCGGTCCAGCCCTTCGTTGCAGGGGACACGCCCCTGACTCTGCCGTAAAACCATGAGCCGGAGTAAATCCCCCGCATCGTCGGGGGATTTACCGGGTTTGACTCGTTGTCCACCTTGAAAGATACGGGTTTTCTTCGAGCCGGTTAACCCTATTTCAGGCTCAGAATCCACTGCACCAGTTGTTTCGCCTCCGCTTCGCTGACCTGAGGGTTGGGGGGCATCGCCATGGTGCCCCACACGCCGGAGCCTCCCTTCATCACTTTCTCGGCGAGCTTGACATCGGCGCCTTGCTGGCCGGCGTATTTCTGGGCGACGTCCTTGAATGCCGGCCCCATGATTTTTTTGTCCACCGAATGGCACATGACGCAGTTTTTGGCTTTGGCGAGTTCCTCGCTGGCCTGCGCGTAGCCGCAGAGCATGGTGCCAAGGGCCGCATACAGGGCCAGGCTCTTCGTTCTTCTAAGCATGTTTGTTCTCCTCCACTTGGATGATGGTGAACTGCGGCGCTCGTCCCGCACGGTGTGGTGTCTGGGCGGGTACGCCGAGCGGATGATGGCATGGCCGAGTCGATCTCAACAAGAATCCGTATCCTGGAAGTTTTGAAGAGGTGCCAGTTCGCTGCTATACATTAAGGGGTGCCGAATCTCGTCCAGACTACAACAGGACCGCTGGAAATGACTTTGCCACGATTCACGACGGCCGCCGTGTTGCTCCCGCTGCTTGCCGGTTGTGCCGAAGCGCCGTTTCGGCTGGCTATATTGGAAAATGCGAGTGAAACCGGGGAGACGGATGCCGCCGACGACCGGATTCCGCGCCTGAATTCCTCCGCCGACGGGGACTTGATCGAAACCCTGCTGGCGGATTATTTCAGGTCGCTGGAGTTCCGCGCCGTTCCGGTGCAGACGGCGATGGCACCTGAGCACGAGGCCCCCACCCCGGCCCGGCGCTTATCGGGCCGGGGAATCCGGGTGATTCCGGTGGGTCCGCCCAAGCACCACAAGAACGGTTTGTGGCATTACCTGCGGGAGCGGCTGGAATTGACCCGCTGGAACCATCCATCGGTAGAGGCGGAAGTGGCGGGTTTCCGGGCCCGGCCGGCGCGGGTTCGCGGTCTGGCCAAACGGGCCGAGCCGTTTCTGCATTATTTGGTCGGCGAGATCGAGCGCCGGGGCCTGCCGCTGGATCTGGTGCTGGTGCCGATGGTAGAGAGCGCCTGCGACCCGAGCGCGCTTTCGGCGAAAACGGCCGCCGGTCTTTGGCAGTTGATTCCCGCCACAGGGCAGCGCTTTGGCGTGGAGATGGCGGCGGACTACGATGGCCGCTATGACATTCATGCTTCCACCGGTGCCGCCCTGACCTATCTGCAGCACCTGCACAACCGGTTCCAGGGCGACTGGCTACTGGTCCTGGCCGCTTACAACGCCGGGGAGGGGGCAGTCCAGCAGGCGATCGCGGACAACCGGGCGGCGGGCCGTGGTACCGATTTCTGGAGTCTGCCGCTGCCGCCCGAGACCCGTGGTTACGTGCCGAAAATACTTGCTCTCTCACGCATCCTCGCAGGTCCCGACCGCTATGGACTCGAGCTCGAACCGGTGCCGGGCACACCGGCCCTGGCACGGGTGGAGATCGATGCCGGTATCCGTCCCGCCGATGTCGCCAGCGCCGCCGGTCTGCCCGAGCCCATGTTCAAACTGCTGAATCCGGCGCTGAAATCCATCCATGCCGCGCCGCAGCGCAAATACGGCCTGATGCTGCCGCTGAAAAACGCACAGGCCATGACATCGAGCCTCGAGGGGGCGGAACTGGTGTCGGTCAAGACCATCGTGGTGAAGAAAGGGGAAACGCTCGCCGCCATCGCCAAACGCCATGGGGTTTCCGAAACGGCCCTGGCCGGCTGGAATGGCTTGGCGCCTAACAGTCGCCTCAAACCCGGCCAGGAACTGCTGATCTATCCGGCTTGAGGGAAGCGGATCGCGGATTTCGCCGCCATTCCGAGCCGGAACGGCTTGACAGACGTAAGATGCGCTTGTAATACATATTACTGACGCGGGAGTTTTTGAGTTCTCGCCACTGCCCTACGGGGTAGCCGGGTTCGTCGGCTTAGATAGAGCCTTAGGGATCTCGATGCAAATCAAACGCTTGAAGTTTCCCCATTGGTGGCGCCCCGAGCCCTTGCCGACCAGCTTGGCGGAGCAATGCCGGCCCGCCTTGGCGGCCGGCCATCTGATTTCCGGTCTGATCGGCATCCTGTGTGCCCGCCGGATGCCGGATAGC
The DNA here is from genome assembly GCF_036864975.1 of Methylococcus capsulatus. NCBI lineage: Bacteria > Pseudomonadati > Pseudomonadota > Gammaproteobacteria > Methylococcales > Methylococcaceae > Methylococcus > Methylococcus capsulatus. The sequence continues at coordinate 1,842,159 of NZ_CP104311.1, forward strand.
TGGCCGGCGGCGACAGCCGTGGTGGGATTGGTCATCTTCGCCATACAACTTGCGCGCTGTCTGCATCCGCCGGCTGGTGCCTCGGCCCTGATGTCAGTGCTCGGGGATGCCGGCATCCGGGCCATGCCGGTGGTGGACGGGGGACGGCACGTCATCGGCATCGTCACGCTCAAGCACTTCTTCCGTCACTTCCGCATCGACAGCCTCAACGCCTGGCTGAAGTCCCTTCTGCTTCCCCGGCTTCGGTCGACCTCGACGAAGCCGGCGGTCGTCGCGCAGATCATGACCACTCCCGCCATCACTACCCAGCAGCACGTGCACATCGCTGAACTGGCCCGGCTGCTCAGCGAACATGGCATACATCAGGCAGCCATCGTCCGCGAGCGCCGCAAGCTGGTCGGGCTGGTGACGCAAACCGATTTGATCGCCACCCTGTATCGTAGTCTTCTACCCCGACTGGCTCAGCCGGCGATGGCGGTGGCTTTGTGATCGAACCCGTCGCTCCGGAGGATTTCCCGCGGGTGTTCGCGGCCGCCGCGGCGACCGTCTTGGGAGGGGCCGGATACGCGGGACTGTTTGCCTGGGCGCGTTTGAGAAACCGGCGGCTGTGGCTGGTCGGGGCCTACATGTGTTATACGGCATCGGCCGCTGCCATGCTGCTGCTGGCCCGGATCGCCCACCTCAACGGCGCGTGGCAGGGAGTGGTGGTTCTGATGCTGGTCGGTTACTTGCTGGCTCCTCACGGTATCTGGCATTTGTGCGCCGCCAGCCATCGTCTCGAAAGAAGTTCCCGGGCCCCGCCAGGGGATTGATCCTCATCGTCGAAGATCGTGCCGGTTTTGACAACGAGAACAACCGCAAGGGGGAGTTGGCATGAGTACCACACCGCCCGTCTGGGCTTCTGAGAGCTTTTGGAAAAAGGTCGCGATCTGGGTCACGGCCGGTTCGTTCATCATCCTCATCATCCTGACTTTCGATACGCTGTCGAAGACGGCGGTCGGCGGCAGCCGCGTGCAGGCCTACAGCGTGATCAACAAGGCCATCGACTACCGCTTCGATTACACCCTGAACCGCTACCGCCCGGTATTCGGCGGCGACGAACCGCTGTTCGGCCGGTCGCTGAGCGAGGATGAAGCGGCGGCCTTGGTTACTCAGGGCAAGAAGACAGTGCAAGCCAAGAACTGTATGAACTGTCACACCCTTCTCGGCAATGGTGCTTATTATGCTCCCGATCTCACAAAGGCATGGCTCGATCCCAATTGGGGCAGCGTCGAGGAGCGCGAAGCCAGGATGCTGGCATTTTTGCTGGACCCGGAAAAAAACGCCGTGACTTTCAGCTCAGGGCGCAAGATGCCAAGACTCGGAATCACGGACGCCGAAGCGCGCGCCATCGTCGCCTTCCTGAAATGGATGTCGGCCATCGACACCAACGGCTTTCCCACCAACTTCAAGACCATTGGTCACCAGGAGGATTGAGCATGCGCACCGGAATCATCGATAGCGCCAACCTGAACGGGGGGCAGCAGCTGGCGGTGAAGTATTTCAGCGTCGCGCTCGTGCTGTTCCTGGCTCAGATGCTGTTCGGTCTGCTGGCCGCGATCCAGTTCGTTCAGCCGGATTTTCTCTACAACGTGCTCGATTTCAACGTTAACCGTATGGTGCACATCAATGCCATGGTGGTATGGATGCTGTATGGTTTCGTCGGCGCAGTGTACTGGCTGCTGGAGGAGGAGAGCGGCACTCGCGTCGTCGGGCTGGCGGTGGGCAACCTGGCGTTCTGGGTACTGACCGTGGCGGTTGCCGTCGTGGTGGTGGTCTACCTGCTGGTTCAGACCGGTCCCGGCAACGACCTCACCCGCTGGTTCGTGAACGAAGGCCGCGAATACCTCGAAGCCCCGCGCTGGGCCGACCTCGGCATCGTCGCCGTGTTGGGCGTGTTTTTCTACAACGTCGCTGCCACTTTCTCGAAGGGCCGCTGGTCCGGCATCGCCGGCGTGCTGACCTTGGATCTGGTGGCTTTGGCCGGGCTCTATTGCGCCGGCATGTTCTATCTGACCAACATCACGGCGGACCAGTACTGGTGGTGGTGGGTCATCCACCTGTGGGTGGAGGCGACCTGGGAGGTCCTGGTCGGTTGCATCATGGCCTGGGGTCTGATGCATGTGCTGGGCGTGCGGCGGCGGATCGTGGAAACCTGGTTGTACATCGAGGTGGCGCTGATGTTCGGGTCGGGCATACTCGGCCTTGGCCATCATTATTTCTGGATCGGCACCCCGGATTACTGGTTCTCGATCGGGGGGTTCTTCTCGGCGCTGGAGCCGATTCCTCTGGTCGCCATGGTGGTGCATTCGGTCTACGATGCCGGCGTCCACAAGCTCAGAAACGGCAACCATCCGGCGCTGGCCTGGATCATCGCCCACACTTTCGGCAATTTTCTCGGTGCAGGCGTTTGGGGCTTCATGCATACCCTGCCGCAGATCAATTTGTATACCCACGGCACCCAATGGACGGCATCGCACGGCCACCTGGCCTTCTTCGGCGCCTATGCCACCATCAACATCGCATTCTTCTACATCGCCATGCAAACTTGGCGGGGCAATATCTGGCTGGGCAGCGGCCTCGCCGGAGACGGCTGGAAGTGGAAAGGGGCGCTCGCCCTGCTCAATCTCGGCGTGATCGGAATGACCGTGGCGCTGTTGATCGCCGGCTACGAGCAGTCATTCATCGAACGGGCGGTGGAGGGTTCGACCTGGGGAGGCTATTTCGCCGCTCAAATGCATCCCTGGTTCCAGCAGGCCATGGCCTGGCGCCTGGTGTTCGGTGCGGTAACGCTGGCGGGTGTCGTGCTGCTGGTGTGGGATCTCCTCACCATCGGCGTGGGTGAGACGCGCCGGGCGCCGCAGTTCGCGGCCGAAGCCGGCTAGCGCCCGGAAACCCTGGGAGGTGGATGTTGCGAGGGCGGTTTTTCAACGGTTTGGGAGGCATTATGTCAGTTGAACACGATTCCGTACACGAAGATGCGCCACGGGGCACGTGGGTCTTGCTTTGTCTGGTGGCGATGGGGATGGCCGCGGCCTGGTTGTTCCTCTATTTCGGGGTGTTCCTGCCCCGTGGCCAAGTGGGTTAGCCATCTCAAGAGCGACCGGCTGCGGGGCGCTTTGTCCCCGCAGTGCGAAACCGGCGCGTCAACGAAAATAAGGGGAAAAGGTTATGCAAATCCGTTTTCCAGACAAAAAATGGTTCCACGAAAAAACCGTGGGCCTGTGTGGAGGGATGTCCCGGATGGAAATCAATGAACTCGAAAGGAAATGGTTGTTCGTCTCTCTCGCCATGATCGGTATGTTCGTCGGCGCGATCGTCGTCACCGCGATCGGAAAGGGTATTCATCCGCCCAGCCATGTCGAGACCATTGATTCCGCCAGCCTGCATCTGAGTCAGGAGTTTGCCGAGGACAAGCTGGGTGTCCAGCCCGAGCCGCTTGCCGACGGTTCCCTTCAGGTCCGGCTGGTGGCCGGCCGCTACGGCTTCTATCCCCGTGAGATCGAGGTACCGGCCGGGCGTCGGATCGTTTTCCGCATGGCCAGCATGGATGTGCTGCACGGCGCCCACATTCCCATGACCAACATGAGCACCATGATCGTGCCGGGTTACGTCTCCGAGGTGGTCAGCGTTTTCCCCAAGCCGGGGGAATACCCCATGCTCTGCAACGAATACTGCGGCCTGGGCCATGACCACATGTGGAGCAAGGTGACCGTCGTCGCCCAGGAGAACTGGCGTGAGCCCGCGACCGGAGGAAAGCAGCCATGAACGATGCAACCGTGAACCGTCTCACGCTTTTCAACTTCTGGGTGGCCTTCGGGGCGTTCGGCCTGGCCTGTTTCTTTGGCATGTACCAGGTTCTGGAACGCAGCGGGCTGTTCGCCTTTTTACAGTCGCCCGCCGTCTACTTCGCCTCGGTCAGTACCCATGGCGTGCTGATGGCATTCGTGCTGACGACCTTTTTCATCATGGGCTTTGGCTATTACACGGCAGCGCAGAGTCTCCGGCGGCCGCTATGGAATCCGCCGCTGGCCTGGGCCGGCTACGGGGTCTGCCTGTTCGGAGTGGCGCTGGCGGCGGTTCCGCTGCTGCTGGGCAAGGCCTCGGTGCTGTATACCTTCTACCCGCCCATCCAGGCCAACGTCTTCTTCTATCTCGGGGCAACCCTGCTGGTCGTGGGGTCGTGGTTCTGGTGTGTGATCATGTTGGTGATGTTCGCCCAATGGAAAAGGGATCATCCCGGCGAAACTGTGCCGCTGCCGATGTTCGCCACCGCCGCCAATGCTCTGCTGTGGCTGTGGACCAGTGCCGGCGTGGCTCTGGAATCGGTGTTTCAGCTGTTGCCTTGGGCGCTCGGCCTGACCGACACCATCGACGTCGGCCTGGCCCGTACTCTGTTCGCCTGGACCCTGCACCCCATCGTGTATTTCTGGCTGATTCCGGCCTACATCGCGCTGTACTGCTACGTCCCGCAGGCCGCCGGCGGCAAGCTGTTCAGCGATCTGTTGGCGCGCGCGGCATTCGTGCTGATCCTGGTGCTGGGCCTGCCCATCGGCTTCCACCACCTGTACATGGATCCCGAACAGGGAGCAGGCTGGAAATTCCTGCACATGGTCGGCACTTTCGCGGTCGCCATTCCCACCCTGCTGACCGCCTTCACCGTCATCGCCTCGCTGGAGATGGCTGGACGCCGTCGGGGCGGTGCCGGGCTGTTCGGCTGGATCGGCGCTCTGCCGTGGAAGCACCCGATGGTGCTGGCGGCGATTCTTTCGCTGCTCATGCTGGTGCTCGGGGGCTTCGGCGGTATCGTCAACGCCAGCTATGCCATGAACGCCATGGTGCACAACACCGCCTGGGTGCCGGGCCATTTCCACCTGATCTTCGCCGGCACGGTGGTCACCATGTATCTTGCCGTCGCCTACAAGCTGTGGCCGGAGCTGTGCGGACGCAGACTGTATTCCGACGATCTGGCTCTGGTGCAGCTGTGGGGCTGGTTCATCGGCATGGTCATCATGACCACGCCCTGGCATATCCTGGGTCTCTTAGGGCAGCCGCGGCGGATTTCGGCAGTCCAGTACAACAGCGTACTGACTCTTTCCTGGGAGCCGTATGAACTGGCCATGATCGCCGGCGGGTTCATCCTGGTGGGTTCCGCCTGTCTGTTCGTCTATCTGCTGTACAAGACCCAGACTGCTGGTGGAAAGGTCGATGCCAGGGAGGATATGGAGGACGCCCCCCCCACGGGGCGCCGGCATGGCTGAATGGGTTCGCCCTGTGGAACCGTCTGATCCTGGTGCTGATGGTGTTGAGCTACGGCTATCCCATCCTCCAGTTTTTCCTGCTGAAAACCCATAGTCCGACCGCCTGGGGGTATTAAAGATGAAAGCCATCCTGCTCGTGACGACCGGCATGATGTTGGCAGCCGGCGTCGATGCGGCTCCTTCCACCCAGGTCGCGTGGACGCCAGCGACACTCGACTTCGTCAAGAAGGGTGACGCCGACCGTGGCAAGACGCTGTCCGCCCCTTGCGCCAGTTGCCACGACGGCACCGGTACCAATCCCAACCTGAACGGCCAGTTGCCGACTTACCTTTACCGCCAGCTGCAGGACTACAAGAGCGGCACCCGCCAGGACCCGGCCACGATCATGAACGCCATGGCATCAACCTTGCGCGATCAGGACATGGCCGACTTGGCCGTTTGGTACGGCCAACAGGTGCCGATGCTCGGTGCCGGCGGAGCCACGGATGTCACCGGCATCGCCGAGCGGGGGGAAGGCCGGCGCATGGAGCCGGCCTGTTCCGCCTGTCACGGTACGGGGGGGCAAGGTGAGAAGGTCGATACACCCCGTCTGGCAGGTCAGAATGCGGCCTATCTCGAAGCCACACTTCTGGCCTACAAGAGCGGTCAGCGCGCCAACGACATCTACAGTCGCATGCGGCTGATCGCTGGCAAACTCAGTGACGTTGAGATTCGGCAATTGGCCGACTATTACTCCAGGCTGAAATAAAGTGCCGGTATTAAGGAGGGTGCGGTTCCACATCGTACCCTCGTATGGCGACCTGATGCACCGCTTCCCCAGCGCGATCCGTGGATCTGCGCGCGCGTAGGTGTCCTCTTCGAGGGGCGTTCTTTGATCGCTGTCAAAACATCCGCCGGCGGCAAAAAACTTGACGGGTTTTGCGGTCAGGCGTATGATTTCGACACGAAACAACATGCCAAAGGAGGTCGAGATGAACAAGTTATCGTTTTTGCTCGGGGGACTCCTGGTTGTTTCCGCCGCCCTCGGCGCGGCCGAGACCAAGGTGAACTACCCCGAGGGGTTTCGCAGTTGGTACCATGTCAAATCCATGGTGATCCAGCCGGGGCATCCACTGGAAAATCCCTTCGGCGGGATCCACCACGTTTATGCCAACGCCGAGGCTATTCAGGGGCTCAAAAGCGGCAACTACCCGGACGGCGCGGTATTGGTGTTCGACCTGTTCGACTACCTGGAGGACAACCACGCGCTGGTGGAGGGCAAGCGCAAGCTGGTCGGGGTGATGGAACGCGATGCCAAGCGTTTTGCCGCCACCGGCGGTTGGGGCTATGAAGGATTCGGCGAAGGCAAGCCCGACAAGCGCCTGGTCACCGATGGCGGGCAAGGGTGTTTCGGCTGCCACGCCGCGCAGAAAGACAGCCAATACGTGTTCTCCAAGCTCCGGGACTGACCGTTTAAGTTTTCTTCCGCGACCAGCCGCGCCTTTGCTTAAAGGCGCGGTTTCTGTTTTGGTCCAAAGGCGAGCTGAGCCAAGCGGAATGGCGCGTAGCAGTCGAACGTTTTCTTCAGGGGTGGGTCGGGTCTGAGCCCGTTGCGCACGCAGAGCGGCTGGTTCGATGACAAGTCCTACCGTTAAGAAATCCAAGCACACACCGATCACGAGCTGATCGTCATCGGCCGGTCCAGGCGACCCCATCGGGTCCTGGCCGCCCGCTTTTGGCTTTGACCAGATTCAAGGACTTCGCCAAGGCGACCAATTCCCAAAGCACTTCTTTTATCTGTCTCCGTCCAGGTCAGGGAGCACGCCCCCTTGTCCCTCCACCCTTCCGTGTCTCCGCGCCGCAGTGCCATAGCCGGCGGTTTGTACGGATTACTGATCGGCGATGCCATCGGCCGCTGCTACGAATTCAAATCCGCCGCCGAATTGCCGCCGCCCGAAGCCATCGCCATGCGACCTCCGTGCGGCTACCCCGCCACTTATCCGTTCGTTCCCGCCGGTACCTGGACCGACGATGGGGCCCAAGCGCTGGCCCTGCTCGACTCGCTGCTCGAAAGCGGCCGGCTCGATCTGGACGACTTCGGCGCCCGCCTCCTGGCCTGGTGCGACGAGGGGGTCTACACTCCCGACGGGCAGGTGTTCGACATCGGCATTCAGACCGCCCGCGCATTCAGCCGGATGCGGGCCGGAATACCCGCAGCCCGGGCCGGCGACGCGCACGAACGTGCCAACGGCAACGGGGCCTTGATGCGGGTGCTGCCGCTGGCGCTCTGGCATCGGAGCGATGACGCGGAACTGGTCCGGCTGGCAATCGAGCAGGGTAGGCTCACCACGGCCACCCCCGCAGCGGCGTGACATGCGCACTCTATTGCCTAGAAGGAGCACAAGGAAGTCGAGCGGAGCGAGCGAGTGCGACGCCCCCCGCGAAGCCGTAGGCCCGGATGTTTTGTCGGAGTCTGCGGTTTCCTCGCGGGTGGAGACAAAACACATTAGGGAACCGACACGGCGTCGAGTCAGTGTGGGAGCCTCGGCGGAGAGCGTCGCTTGAGAGACGGACGGAGCCGAGGCGGACGCAGGACGGCGCGGGCCGCCGAAGGCAAAGACGTCGCCATAATTTGCTCCCGAGGGTGACGGGGATGTCCCGTCGGGTTTCGCAAAAAATGGCGACGCTCCAGTTTCTCAGTGAGCCGGATGTGCCGGATTTTCGAGATCTCCCGGAGCGGGTTTTACGAATGGACCGGTCGGCCTGAAAGCGTCCGCAAGCAGGCGGACAACCGCGTGACAGGTGAGATCGAGCAGTCCTTCGAGGACAGTCGCCAAACCTACGGAACGCGGCGGATCCAGGACGCGTTGGACCGGCAGGGGCAGCGGGTCAGTCGTGCCCGGATCGGCCGCCTGATGCGCCAGCAGGGGCTGTGCTGCAAGACCCGCCGGCGGTTTCGGGCGACCACGAACGCGAACCCCAGCCTGCCGGTGGCGCCCAACCATCTGAATCGGCAGTTTCAGGTGGCCGAGCCGGATCGGGTCGATGTGGGCGACATCACCTATGGGGCCACCGGCGAAGGCTGGCTCTACCTGGCGGTGTTTCTGGACCGGTTCTCGCGCCAGGTGGTGGGCTGGGCCCTGTCGGCCTGGATGACGGCGGATTTAGGTCTAGATGCCCTGCAGATGGCCCGCTGGCGCCGCCGGCCCGGAAGGGCCTGCTGGTGCATTCGGATCGCGGCAGCCAGTACGCCTCAGGCCGCTTCCAGGCGCTGCTGAAGGACCAGGGCTACGTCTGCAGCATGAGCCGCAAGGGCAACTGCTGGGACAACGCACCGGCCGAGAGCTTCTTCCCTACCCTCCAAACGGAGCTGATCCATCAGCGCCGTTTCGAGACCCGGGAGCAAGCCAAGCAAGAGATCTTCGAGTACATCGAAGTGTTTTATAACCGGCAGCGCAAGCATTCGACACTCGGTTATCGAACTCCTGCCGAGTTCGACACACTGCACCGAAAAGCCGCCTGATTTTGTGTCCGGACTGGATTGCGCGGACCGGTTCGGGGTGTGCGCGAACGTCGAATTCAGCTATCTGGCGCAATGGCTGTGGGCGCAAAGCCGGTGGGAGTTGTAGTAATTTGGTGACCTGGCCGACTAGTTAACGAAATCGTTGTCATGGGAGTGGCTCATGAATCCTTACCGAAAAATTTATGAAGGTGCTGCGGGGTTCATTACTGTTCCGGAAGCCCTGCGCCATCATCGGGTGGAGGTCATTCTTTGGCCCCTGGATGAAACAACGCCGACGCAACTGGTTAGGCGCCGCAGTCCTCCTCCTCAATTCGCAGGGCGGGTTAAGGATCTGGGCGATGTGATGAGTACCGTTCCTGCGGAGGACTGAGGACAATGATCGTCCTCGATACCGAACGAGCGTCTTCTGCCTATCGGAAATTAGGGGGTCGGTTGATCGGTCGGGATCGATAAGTTACCGACGCTTCGTTGAATATCCATTATCCCTTTCCCGTAATCATGGCCCCCCTCAACATCGTCTTCTCCAACCGCTTCGAAGCCCTCATTCGCCGTCTGTTCGACGATTTGGCGCAAGGCCCAGCCGATCCGTTTGCGGCGGAGCAGATCATCGTGCCCAGCGCGGGTGTGCGGCGCCGGCTGGAGCTGGATTATGCGGATCGCTTCGGGGTGTGCGCGAACGTCGAGTTCCATTATCTGGCGCAATGGTTGTGGGCGCAGATCGGGCAGGTGATCGAGGTGGGCGAGTCCTCGCCGTTCGAGCCGTCCACCTTGACCTGGCGGGTATTCCGGGCTCTGGGCGAGACGGCACTGGTCTCGGCCCATCCACGTCTGGCGTCTTATCTGGAGCGGGCCGATGCGGCGATGCGTTTCGATCTGGCGCAGCGGGTGGCGCGGCTCATGGAGCAGTACATTACCTACCGTCCAGATTGGCTGGCAGCTTGGCAGGACGGCAAGCCGGCTTGCGGGTTGCCCGATGCCGGTCGGGAGGACGAGGCGTGGCAGGCGGCGTTGTGGCGGGCTCTGATGGACGAGATGGCGGTGCGCTTTCGCTCATCCCACGGCGCTGAGCGGGAGCATCCGTCGGCGGTGTTCTTTCGTGCGGTGGAGTCCATGGGTCCAGAGGAGACGCGGCGGGCCGGGCTGCCTGAGCGGGCCCATCTGTTCTGCCTGCCGACCATTCCGCCACTGTATCTGGACATCCTCGGCAAGCTGGCACGCTGGACCGACTTGCATTTGTACGTCCTGAACCCTTGCCGGGAATATTGGTTCGAGATCGTCGATCCCAGGCGGTTGAGTTACCTGGAGGTTCGCGGTGATGCGCTGTACCGCGAAACCGGCAACCGTCTGCTGGCAAGCTGGGGACAACAGACCCAGGCACATATCGATCTGTTGTTTGACAAAGCGGAAACGGCGGTGATCGACGATGTCCGGTTCGAGCCGCCGGGTCGGATCAGCCTGCTGGCGGCTGTGCAGGAAGCCATCCTCAATCTGCGTGACCCCGAGCCGGCTTCCTGCGCGTCTGTGGCCTTGGACCGCAGTATCGAGGTGCATGTCTGCCATTCGCTGGTGCGGGAGCTGGAGGTGCTGCACGATCAGTTGCTGGCGATGCTCGGGGAGGAAATCCCGCACGCCAGCTCAATCAAATGCAAATCCGCTCCTGACAGATTGGTCCCAGAGGGAGAGCGAGGCGATGGAGCGCCGCGTGAGCCTCCACTGAAAGTCTCGGACATCCTGGTCGTGACGCCCCGGCTGGAGGAAGTCGCACCTTTGATCGATGCGGTGTTTGGCACGGCGCCGGTGGCGCGGCGGATCCCGTACACCATCACCGGTTTGCGCAGGGCGGTGGCGAATCCGGCGGCCGCCGCCTTACTGGCTTTGCTCGATCTGTTTGCGTCCCGTTGCAAGGCCAGCGCAGTGTACGAATTCCTGCAGCGTCCGTTGGTGTATGCCCGCTTCGGTTTGGGGCCGGATGATCTGGAGCGCGTCCACGACTGGTTTCGGCTGGGGGGGATCCACTGGGGGTTGGATGGCGCGCACCGTAAGGCGGTGGGGGTGCCGGAGGTGGAGCGGCACAGCTTCGCCGACGGTCTCGACCGCCTGTTCCTGGGCTATGCGCTAGGGGAAGTTCCGGCGCCGTTCGACGGTCGCCTGCCGGCGGCCGACGCGGAAGGGTTGGAGGCACTGGCGTTGGGCGGATTTGCCCATTTCGTCGATCTGCTGGCTCATTGGCATCGCGTCTGGAGCACGCCGGCGACGCCCGCGGCCTGGGGTGAGCGGCTGAATGCATTGGTCAGTGCTTTCCTGGTGGAAGCGCCTGAAACCGTCGCCGATCTCCAGGAGGTCCGCGAAGCCATCGCCGCGCTGGGCCGGCATTGGGTCGAGGCGGCCGTGTCCGCGGCGATTGAGCCTGACGTGGTGCGGGTTGCTTTGGAAGCGCTGCTGGATGATCCGGTCCGGGGCGCGATGCCGTCCGGCCGGGTGACCTTCACGGCCATGGCCAGTCTGCGCAGCCTGCCGTACCGGGTGGTGTGTGTCATCGGCTTGAACGACGGTGTGTTTCCCAGCCCGGACCACCCCGCCGAGTTCGATTTGATCGCCCAGGCCCCGCGCCGCGGCGACCGCCAGCGCCGGTACGACGAGCGCAATCTGTTTCTCGATCTGCTGCTGGCGGCGCGGGATCGGCTGTATCTGAGTTATACCGGCCGCAGCGTGCGCGACAACAGTCATCTGCCGCCGTCGACACTGCTGTCGGAGCTGCTGGATTACGTGCTGCCGCTGGTGGCTGCTGAGGGCGGGAGTCTGGACGAGGCGCGGCGCAGGCTGGTGGTGGAACATCCGCTGCAGGCATTCTCGCCGGTATATTTCGATGCTGCCATGCCGAAGGATGCGCGGCTGGTCAGTTTCAATTCGGAATATTGCGAAGCTTTGCGGGCCGCTCGTTCCCCTCGTCCGTTGGGAGATGGGCAGGGGGCGAGGGCTCATGACCCCCAAGCGCAAGAGCCTGAAAACCCTCCCGTCACCCTTTCTCAGGGGGAGCGGGCGGATCACGGTTCAGCGGGGCCAAACGCCGTGGAGGAACATAACGAGCAGGACCTCGAACCTGCTCCTTTCTTCCCAGCCCCACTGGCCGCACCGGAGCCGGAGTGGCGCGAGCCGAACCTGGAGGACTTGAAGCGTTTTTTCCGCAATCCCTGCCGCTATCTGCTGGAGCGGCGTCTGGGGCTGAGCCTGGCCGAGGGCGAGGCGGAACTGGCCGACGAGGAGCCGTTCCTCCCGCGGTACTTCGACCGTGGCGAGGTCGCCGAGCGGCTGCTGCCGCTGATATTGTCCGGTGCCACAGAGGAGGCGGTCGAGGCGGCGGCGCGGGCGGGCAACGAGTATCCGCAAGGACGGCTCGGCGAAGTGCTGCTCGAAGGGGAGCTGGCGCGGATTCGGGATTATGCGGAGCGGATCGCGGAACAGACGCGGGAGGACCCTTTGGAGCCGCTGGCGGGTACGCTGGTATTCGAGATCGAGGGCGAAACTTGGGCCCTAAGCGGCGCGCTCGGGCAGGTGCGGCCGCGTGGGCTGGTGCGCTGGCGCTACGACGATACCCGGCCGGTGGATTATCTGTCCGGCTGGCTTGATCACCTGTTCCTGAATGCGTTGGCAGCTCGAGGGGTGGCGCCGGCCACGACCTGGATCTCGCGGGATGGCGAATACCGGCTCCGGCCGGTGGCCGCGGCGCAAGAACGATTGCGCGAACTGGTGGCGCTGTACCGGGAGGGCCTACGCTTGCCGCTGCATTTCTTTCCCAGGAGCGCCTGGGCTTGTGCCTTGAAGCTGAGGCAGGGCGAATCCGAGGCTGCCGAGCGGGAGGCACGCAAGCGCTGGGAAGGTTCCGATCACCGCCGCGGCGAATCCGAAGACCCCGCCTGCCGCCAGGCCCTGAGGGGGCAGGCCGATCCCCTGGACGGCGAGTTCTTCCGCGCGGCCCAAACGATGTTCGGCCCGCTGCTGGATCATCTGGAAGACGAGCGCATCGCATGAGTGTGGCACTATCCCTGGACGCGTTCCGCTGCCCACTGGCGGGCATCAACCTGATCGAAGCCTCCGCCGGCACCGGTAAGACCTGGAACATCTGCGGCCTGTACCTGCGACTGCTGCTGGAGCAGGAGCGGGCGGTCCAGGACATTCTGGTCGTGACCTTCACCAACGCGGCGACGGCCGAGCTGCGCGATCGCATCCGCGGCCGGATCGTCGAGACCTTGGGGTTCCTGAATGGAGCGGGGTGGACGGCGGGCGATCCTTTCGTGCCCGGTCTGGTGTCGGCGCTCGAAGGGACGCTGGACCGGACGGCGATGCGGCAGCGGCTGCACCGGGCGCTGCTTGCTTTCGACGAGGCTGCGATCTTCACCATCCACGGCTTCTGCCAGCGCGCTCTGGCCGGCACGCCGTTCGCCGCGGGTCTCCCGTTCGCCCTGGAGCTGGTGCAGGATGATGCGATGCTGGCACAGGAAGTCGCCAATGATTTCTGGCGCCGCCGCGTCGCGGCCGGAGACCTGAGCAGGCTCATGATCGCCCATCTGCTGGAGGCCGGCGACGATCCGGAGAAATACGCAAATCTGCTCAGACGCGCGCTGGCCAAGCCGCTGTCGGACCGGCGTTGGCCCGAGCCGGTGGAGCCGCCGGACGAGGGGGACGAGCAGGCTTTGCTGGCCGCGTTCGGCGAGGCACGGCGGCTGTGGCAGGCCGATGCGTCCGGCATTGTCCGGCTGTTGGAAGAGGCGATCGATCAGCTCAACGGCGTGTCCTACAAAGTGGCCTCCCTTGAAACGGCGCGAAGAGGCTGGGAGGCGTGGTTCGCTACGAACGATCCGCTGGCGCCGGTGGAGGACAAGATCCGGCTGTTCCGGGCAGCGGTGCTGAAGCGGGGGACGAAAAAAGGCAACACGGCGCCGTCCCATCCGTTTTTCGATGCGGCCGAAAATCTGCTGGCGCTCAAAGACGGCATTCGGGAGCGCCTGACGGCCGCGCGCCTGAGGCTGCTCCGGGATCTCGTCGAACAAGGCGCGGAGGCCCTGCGAGCGGAAAAACGCCGGCGGCGGGTCATCGGTTTCGATGACATGCTGTGGAACGTCCATGAGGCCCTGACTTCGGGTCGCTATCCCCGGCTGGCCCATGCCCTGCGCAGCCGTTATCCGGTGGCGCTGATCGACGAGTTCCAGGATACTGATCCACTGCAGTTCGCCATCTTCCGCGCGCTCTACCTGGCCGAAGGCGCAGTGTCCGGGCCGGTGTTCCTGGTCGGCGACCCCAAGCAGGCGATATACAGCTTCCGCAATGCCGATCTCTACACCTACCTCGGTGCACGCCGTCACGCCAGCCGAGAATACACACTGGTGGAAAACCAGCGTTCGGTGACGGGCGTGATCGAAGCCTGCAACGCCCTGTTCGGTGCCAACCGCCGTGCCTTCCTGCTCGACGGCCTCGAGTACCGTCCCGTCAGGCCGGGAGCGAAACCACGCCCCTCTTTCACCGACCCGACCGAGCCGCGCGCGCCGTTCCAGGTCTGGCTGCTGCCGAAGGACGAGGCGGGCGGTTGGTTGCTGCGGGCGGAGGCGATGCGGCGCTGCACCGACACCGCCGCTGCCGAGATCGCCCGTCTGATCCAGGAAGGCAGAGCAGGGCGTATCCGGCTCGGTGAGCGGGTCTTGCGGGCATCGGACATCGCGGTGCTGGTGCGCAGCCATGCTCAGGGGCGGCGTATCCGCCAGGCTCTGGCAAGGCTGGGGGTCGGCAGCGTGGAACTGTCGCAGGCCAGTGTGTTCCACACGCCCGAGGCGGAGGAAATCGAACGCATCCTGCGGGCGGTGCTCGATCCTGGCCGCGACCGCCTGCTGCGGGCCGCCCTGGCGACGGAGATCATGGGCTTTGATGCGTCGAGAGTCGCCGAGATTTCGGCGGACGAAGACCGCTTGCTGGAAAGCCTGCTGCGCTTCGGCGAATACCGCGAGCTGTGGCAGCGGCGCGGCTTCGGGCCGATGTACCGGCGGCTTCTGCACGATGAGGGTGTGGCCCGGCGGGCGCTGGCCCGGCCTGACGGCGAGCGCCGTCTGACCAATCTGCTGCACCTAGGGGAATTGCTGCACCAGGCCCAGGCCGGGCTGACTTCACCCGATGCTCTGCTGCGCTGGCTGCAGAGCCGGCGGCGGGACAGCGCGGCCCAGGACGACGCCCAGTTACGGCTGGAGTCCGACCAGAATCTGGTGCAGATCGTCACCATCCACAAGTCCAAGGGGCTGGAGTACCCGGTGGTGTTCTGCCCTTATCTGTGGGATGGGAAGCGTAGCGCCAGGGGCGGATCGGAAGGCATCGAATATCACGACGAAGCCGGCGTCGCGGTGCAGGATTTCCGCCCGGAAGCCAAAGACGATCCCGAGATCAAGAGCCGGCGCCGGATCGAAGACGATGCCGAAACCCTGCGACTGATCTATGTGGCCCTGACCCGCGCGGTGCAGCGCTGTTATCTCTTCGCCGGGGTTTACCGGACCAAGGCGAGCGACGCGGGGTCTTGTGGTGAAAGCACCCGCAGTATGCTCAATTGGCTCGCCTGCGGGAAAGATCACAGTCCCGAGCAATGGCAGGAGGCCAAGACCAAGCTCGATCCGGAGCACATCGAGGCTGGCTGGCGCGCTTTGCCGGAAGCGATCGGCGTCGCGCCAATGCCAGCCATCGTCGTACCTGCGATGGCCGGACCCTCGCCTGACCTCGAGCGGCTGGCGGCGCAGACGCCGCCGGCCTGGATTCCGCCGGCGTGGTCCACGGGCAGCTTCACCTCCTTGGTCCGAGCCATGGAGGCCGGTGCCGAGGCGCGCGACCATGATGCCCTCAGCGTGGCGCCCGTCCTGGGTCCGCCGCCGGCTGCGCTGCCCGAGAGCGACATCCTGCGCTTTCCGCGGGGCGCTGCGGCCGGTATCTGCATCCATTATCTGTTCGAGCGGGCCGATTTTACCGATCCCGCCGGCTGGGACGGTGCCATCGGCCGCGCTCTGGCGCTGCAGCCGCAGGGCTCGGAACCGGCGGCTCCCGCCATGCTGAAGAGCCTGCTGGGCGATGTGCTCGCCACCGATCTTGGCGATGGCTTGAAACTGAGCGACATAGACCGTGCTCAGCGGCTGAGCGAGCTTGCCTTCCGCCTGCCGGCCGAGGGGCTGGACCCGGTGCGGCTGAACGCATTGCTGCGCGATCATGGTTATTCCATGGGCAAGCTGGATTTCCGGGTGCTGAACGGCTATCTGCAGGGAGCCATCGATCTGGTATTCCGCCACCAAGGTCGCTATTACCTGTTGGACTGGAAGTCCAACCATCTTGGCTACAAGCGCGAAGACTACGGCCCGCAAGCGCTAGCGGAAACCATGGTCGCAGAGGGTTATCATTTGCAATACCTGCTCTATACGGTCGCGCTGAACCGTTACCTCGCCCGCCGCCTCCCGGACTATGCTTACACGAACCACTTCGGCGGCGTTTATTACCTGTTCGTACGCGGTGTGCGGCCGGCCTGGCAGGGTGCCGGGGTCTATTTCCAGCGGCCCGCGGAGGACTGCATCGTCGCGTTGGATGCTCTGATCGGCGGGAGGCGGGGGACATGATCGCCGGCGAGTCCAAGCACTCTTCTCAGCATCTGCTGGCCTCCGGCTTCGCCCGTCGTTGTCTGCGCTGGGCGAACAACCCAGCGGAGTCCGAGGTGCTGGAGCGAGCCGCTTTCCTGGCCAGTTTCGCCACCACCGAAGGCCATGTCTGTACCGATCTGGCCGAATTGGCCGAAGACTTCCCGCAGCACGGCCCAGAATCGTTGCGAACACTGCTGCTCGGTTCCGGTGTGGTCGGCGCGCCCCAGGGTGAACCCCGCCCGCTGGTTCTGGATGACGAAGGACGGCTCTATCTTTACCGCTATTTCGACTATGAGCGTCGCCTGGCATCTGCCTTGCGGCGGCTGGCGCGCGGCCGTGACAGGCTGGCGCCACCGTCGGAAGCGGTGCAGGAGCAGTTGAATGCTTTGTTTCCCGCCACAGCCGGCGGCGGCCCCGACTGGCAGAAGCTCGCCGCCGCCCTGGCCCTGCTAGGCCGGCTCACCGTCATCAGCGGCGGGCCGGGCACCGGCAAGACCACCACAGTGGTGAACCTGCTGGCTTATCTGATCGTCCAGAATCCGGACTGCCGCATCGCCCTGGCCGCGCCCACCGGCAAGGCCGCGGCCCGCATGCTGGATGCGTTGCGCGAGCGGGCGGCGCATCTGCCCGGGTTCGTCCGCGCGAAACTTCCGGACGCCGCCAGTACCGTTCACCGTCTGCTGGGCGTGATCCCCGGCAGCGGAAATTTTCGCCATCACGCCGGAAATCCTCTGGCCGTCGATGTACTGGTGGTCGACGAGGCTTCGATGCTCGACCTGAGCTTGGCTACCAAGCTGGTGGAGGCGATGCCTGTCAGCGGCCGACTCGTCCTGCTGGGCGACAAGGACCAGCTCGCTGCGGTGGAGGCGGGGGCGGTGTTTGCCGAACTCAGTGCCGATCCGAGGCTGTCGCCGCCGGTCATCGAACAGCTGGCCGCCCTGACCCAGACTGATCCGGCGGCCATCGTCACCGCTGCGCCCGTCCGTCCCACCCCGCTCGAGGATTGTGTGGTCTGGTTCAGCCGCAACTACCGTTTCCGCAGCGATTCCGGCATCGGACGGCTGGCGGCGCGGGTCAACTCGGGCGAAGCGGATGCGGTGATCGCGGAATTGCGGACCGGCGGGGAAGACGGAGTGATCTGGCGGGAGGCGGCGGCCGCAGCGCCCGACGCCGGCCTGATCGAGACCCTGCTGGCGGGTTATGCGGATTACCTGAATGTCATGCATTCCGGCGATGCGGCGCCAGAAGCCGCGTTCGCCGCCTACAACCGCTTCCGCATCCTGTGCGCGGTGCGGGACTCGCCGCGCGGGGTCGACGCAATCAACCGCCTGATCGCCCGCGAATGGCGCCGCCGCCTCGGCCTGGGGGCGGACCCTCGGGCCGAATGGTATCCCGGCCGGCCGGTCATGGTGCTGCACAACGACTACGTGTTGAAGCTGTTCAATGGCGATATCGGCCTCGTACTGGCGGCGCCATCCGGCGAACTGCGGGTGCATTTTCCCGATGCCGGCGGAGGATTCCGCGCCATTCCGCCGTCCCGTCTGCCCGAGCACGAGACCGCCTTCGCCCTGACCGTGCACAAGTCGCAAGGATCGGAATTCGACGAGGTGGCGTTGCTGTTGCCAGACCGTGTCTCGCCTGTACTCACCCGAGAGCTGATTTACACCGGCATCACCCGCGGAAAGCGTACCGTATCTCTCATCGGCGCTGCTCCCGTGCTGGCGGAGGCCATTCGCCGTCGCACCCGCCGCTATTCCGGCTTGATCGCCCGCCTGAAAGAGATTCCGTGAAGGATGAAAGGAGGGGCGTCATGAGCCGGGTCATGCGTTTCCGAAGGCAGATCGTCGTCGCGGCCGTCGTGGCTTTTCCGGCTTCCTCGTTTGCCGACCCGGTAAGGGTGCCGCTGTGGCCGGACAGCGGCACCGGCCGGCTGGCCGCGCTGGCGCTGATTCAGACCCTCAACGCCGAGATTCTGGCGAGTCGGAGCGCGACGGCGGTGCTGGAAAGATGGTGCAGCGATTATCATCTGGCCGCCGCGCCGCATATCGTGGCGGAGCGGATGAGGGTAGAGGCCAAGGCGCCCGATGCCGAACAGCTCCAGCGCCTGGGCGTGGCGTCCGCCGCTGAGCTGAAATTCCGCCATGTCCGGCTCAAGTGCGGCGAGCGGGTGCTGTCCGAGGCAGACAACTGGTACGCCCCCGCCCGCCTGACGGCCGAGATGAATCGGCTGCTGGAAACCACCGATACGCCGTTCGGCAAGGCCGTCGCCGCGCTCGTGCCCTACCGTCAGACCTTCTCCGCCCGCCTGCTGTGGTCGCCGCTGCCGGAAAACTGGGCCGTGGCGGGACGAACCGAGCCGCCACCCCGGTCTTCGGCCGGGCTGGCCATTCCCGCGGGATTGTTCGAGCACCGTGCCGTGCTGTACACGCGCGATAATCTGCCGTTATCCGAAGTGCATGAGGTCTATCAAAGGGACATCCTGGGATTTGCCCCGCGGTTGCCTTGAGCGAAGGCTACACGGCGGGAAGAAAAAACTGTTGGCAAGAATCGAATGCCTCATTATAATGCTTCCTTCTTGTCGAATTACGACAGGCGCGTAGCTCAGTTGGTTAGAGCACCACCTTGACATGGTGGGGGTCGTTGGTTCGAGTCCAATCGCGCCTACCAGATATCCCGGGAAGCATCGCGAGGCGATGCTTTTTTGTTTGGGGGTTCGAGTCAGACCACGAGTTCCATAATTATGCCCGTCGTTACCTTGCCCGACGGTTCTCGCCGGGAATTCGATCATCCCGTCACCCTCCTGCAGGTGGCCGAGTCCATCGGGCCGGGCCTTGCCAGGGCCGCGCTGGCCGGGCGGGTGAATGGCCGGCTCGTCGATCTCTCCTATCGCATTGAAGCCGATGCCCAGGTTGCGTTGGTCACCGCGCGCGATGCCGACGGCGTTGAAGTCATCCGCCATTCCACCGCCCATCTGCTGGCCCAGGCCGTCAAGGCGCTCTATCCCAAGGCCCAGGTGACCATCGGCCCGGTCATTCAGGACGGTTTTTATTACGATTTTTCCTACGAACGTCCTTTCACGCCGGAGGACCTGGAGGCGATCGAGGCCAAAATGCATGAGCTGGCGGCCCAGGCGCTGCCGGTCGAGCGCAGGACCATGTCCCGCGAGGAAGCCATCGCCTATTTCCACAGTCTGGGCGAAGATTACAAGGCCCGGATCATCGAGGCGATCCCGGCGGGCGAGGTGATTTCGCTGTATTCCCAGGGTGATTTCACCGATTTGTGCCGCGGCCCGCACGTGCCGGACACCGGCCGGCTCAAAGCCTTCAAGTTGATGAAGATCGCCGGCGCCTACTGGCGCGGCGACTCGCGCAATGAAATGCTGCAGCGCATCTACGGCACGGCCTGGGGAGACAAGAAAGAACTCGCCGCCTACCTGCAGCGGCTGGAAGAGGCGGAACGGCGCGATCACCGCAAACTCGGCAAGGCGCTGGATCTGTTCCACATGCAGGAGGAGGCCCCCGGCATGGTGTTCTGGCATCCCAAGGGCTGGACCCTGTGGCAGGAGATCGAGCAGTACATGCGGCGGGTCTTCCGTGACAACGGCTACCAGGAAATCCGTACGCCGCTGGTGGTGGCCAGGACTTTGTGGGAGCGCTCCGGCCACTGGGAAAAATTTTCGGACGAGATGTTCACCACGGCGTCGGAAGAGCGCGACTATGCCATCAAGCCGATGAATTGTCCCTGCCACGTGCAGGTCTACAACCAGGGCTTGAAGAGCTATCGCGATCTGCCATTGCGGTTGGCCGAGTTCGGTTCCTGTCATCGCAATGAGCTTTCCGGCACCTTGCACGGACTGATGCGGGTACGTGGTTTCACTCAGGACGATGCGCACATTTTCTGCACCGAGGAGCAGATCCAGGATGAGGTGTCGCGCTTCATCGACCTGTTGTTCAAGGTGTATACCGATTTCGGTTTCAGCGAGGTTCAGATCAAGCTGTCCACCCGGCCGGAAAAGCGGGTCGGTTCAGACGAGGTCTGGACCAAGGCCGAGCATGCGCTGGAAACGGCACTGAACGCCAAGGGCCTGGACTGGGATCTGCAACCCGGCGAGGGCGCGTTCTACGGTCCCAAGATCGAGTTTTCACTGAAGGACTGTCTGGACCGCGTCTGGCAGTGCGGCACCATTCAGGTGGATTTTTCCATGCCGGCCCGGCTTGGAGCGACCTACGTCGCCGAGGACGGCGCGCGCCGTGTGCCGGTCATGCTGCACCGGGCGATTCTCGGTTCCATGGAGCGGTTTGTCGGAATTCTGACAGAACACTATGCCGGGCACTTTCCTTTGTGGCTGGCGCCGGTGCAGGCGGTGGTGCTCAACATCACCGACCGCCAGGCCGATTACACCCGGGAAGTGGCACAAGAGTTTGTCTCTAAAGGATTTAGAGTCATCGCCGACTTGAGAAATGAGAAGGTCGGCTTTAAAATCCGCGAACATTCCATGCAGCGGGTACCTTATTTGCTTATCGTTGGCGATAAGGAGGTCGAAGCGGGAAGCGTCAGCTTGCGGACGCAAGACGGTAAGGATCACGGCAGTTTCGGGATAGGTGATCTGGTGGCGAAGTTCACCGAGGAAACGATGAAGCGCGCCGTGAGTCATTAACACATCGGAGGACTGGAGTTATCACTGCCAACGACAACAAGAAAGAGCCGCGACTCAATGAGGAGATCACGGCCCCCGCCGTCAGACTGATAGGCGCGGATGGACAACAGCTCGGGATAGTTTCTTCGCGAGAGGCCAGACAGATCGCCTACGATGCCGATCTGGATCTGGTCGAGATCTCGCCCGGTTCGGATCCGCCGGTGTGCCGGATCATGAACTACGGCAAGTATCGGTTCGAACAGAACAAGAAGCTTCAGGCTTCCAAGAAGAAGCAGAAGCTGATCCAGATCAAGGAAATCAAATTTCGTCCGGGTACGGACGAAGGCGACTACCAGGTCAAGCTGCGCAGTCTCATTCGCTTTCTGAATGACGGCGACAAGGCCAAGATCACCGTGCGGTTCCGCGGGCGCGAACTGGCGCACCGCGAACTCGGTATGGACCTCTTGAAACGGATCGAAACGGATCTGGAAGAATACGCGTCGGTGGAACAGTTCCCGAAACTGGAGGGGCGTCAGATGAGTATGACGCTGGCCCCCAAGAAGAAAAAGGCTTAGAGACTCTGGAGAATTACAGAAATGCCCAAGATCAAAACCAATCGCGGCGCAGCCAAGCGCTTCAAGCGGACCGGTTCCGGCGGCTTCAAGTGTGTGCAGTCGCACCGCCGCCACATCCTGACCAAGAAGTCCACCAAGCGCAAGCGCCAACTGCGCAGGCCGGACATGGTGCATCCGTCCGACGTGCGTGCAGTGGCGCGCATGCTGCCGTATACCTGATCAGCCCCGTTACCGAGTTACCGCAAGAGGAATGAGCCATGGCACGAGTCAAGCGCGGAGTGATAGCGCGCGCCCGTCACAAGAAGGTCCTGAAGCAGGCCAAAGGTTATTACGGCGCCCGCAGCCGTGTTTACCGCGTCGCCAAACAGGCGGTCATCAAGGCGGGCCAATACGCCTACCGTGACCGCCGCCAGAGGAAGCGCCAGTTTCGCGCCCTGTGGATTACCCGCATCAATGCCGGCGCCCGCGAATTCGGCCTGTCCTACAGCCGTTTCATCAGCGGCCTGAAGAAGGCTTCCATCGAGATCGATCGCAAGGTCCTGGCCGACCTGGCCGTACGCGACAAGGACGCCTTCGCGGAGCTGGCCCGCATTGCCCAGGGCTGAGTACCCACGCCGCACCCGGCGGAAGGCATCGGGCTTTCCGCTGGATCTCTTTAGTCGCCATCAAGATTAGCCCGTCGTGAATTCGTCGCCCGAGTCCACCCTGGAACAAGCCGCGCGCCTGTTGGCCGAGGCCGGAAACGTCGCCGAGCTGGACCAGGTCCGGGTGCGGTATTTGGGCAAGAAGGGCGAGTTCACCGAGCAGATGAAGAAGCTCGGGGCGTTGTCGCCGGAGGACCGCAAGGAATTCGGCCAGCGTATCAACCGGGCGCGCGATGAGTTCCAGAGGCTGCTGGACCGGCGCAAGGCGGCGCTGGAATCCGAGGCTCTGGCTCGACGTCTGGCCAGCGAAACCATCGACGTCACACTTCCAGGCCGTGGCCTGCGGCCCGGGGGACTGCATCCTGTCACCCTGACCTTGCGCCGCATCACCCAGATGTTCCGCAGCGTGGGTTTTTCGGTGGTCGAAGGTCCGGAAATCGAGGACGATTTCCACAATTTCGAGGCGCTGAACATCCCGGCCCATCACCCGGCCCGCGCCATGCACGACACGTTTTATTTCAGCGAGCACATGCTGCTTCGCACCCACACCTCGCCGGTGCAGATTCGCGTCATGGAATCGGGACGGCCGCCGCTGCGGGTCATCGCGCCCGGCCGGGTATACCGCTGCGATTCCGACCTCACCCATACCCCGATGTTCCATCAGGTCGAGGGTTTCTGGGTGGACGAGAATGTCAGCTTCGCCGATCTGAAGGGGACGCTGTACGAATTCCTGACCGGTTTTTTCGAGAAAGACTGCGCGGTGCGGTTCCGTCCGTCATACTTTCCGTTCACGGAGCCTTCGGCGGAAGTCGACATCGAATGCGTGATCTGCGACGGCCAGGGCTGCCGGGTGTGCAAGCATAGTGGCTGGCTCGAAGTGATGGGGTGCGGCATGATCCACCCCCGCGTGTTCGAGGCGGTCGGCATCGATCCGGAGCGCTACAGCGGCTTCGCGTTCGGGCTTGGGGTCGAGCGCCTGACCATGCTGCGCTACGGCATCAACGATCTGCGCCTGTTCTTCGAAAACGACCTCAAATTCCTGCGGCAGTTCAAGCCGTTCTGATCCCGAAAGTTTCTGCCGAACGACCGACATGCGCCTGAGCGAAGCCTGGTTACGTCAATACGTCAATCCCGTGGTCGACACGGCCGGGCTGGTCCACCAGCTGACCATGGCGGGCCTCGAAGTCGATGGCGCCGAACCCGTGGCGGCCGATTTCAGCGGAGTGGTGGTGGCGCGAATCCTGGAAGCGGCCCCGCATCCCGAAGCCGACCGCCTGCAGATCTGCCGGGTCGACGCCGGCCTCGGCGAGCATCTCCAGATCGTCTGCGGAGCGGCCAATGCTCGTGCCGGCCTGGTGGCGCCTTTGGCGATGGAAGGCGCGGTATTGCCTGGCCCTTTGAAGATCAAGCGTTCCCGCCTGCGTGGCGTCGAATCCTTCGGCATGCTGTGCTCGGCCAAGGAGCTTGGTCTCGAAGACAACGCATCCGGTTTGCTGGAGCTACCCGCCGATGCACCGGTCGGTGCCGACATCCGCGATTATCTGCAGCTCGATGACAAGATTCTGGAAATCGATCTGACTCCCAACCGCGCCGACTGCCTGAGCGTGGAGGGCATCGCCCGTGAAGTGGCGCTGATCAACCGGTTGCCGTTCCAATGTGTCGACGCGGGGACCGTCGCCGTCGGCAGCCAGCGGCGGTTGGTCGTCCATCTGGACGCGCCTGAGGCCTGTCCGCGCTATCTCGGCCGGGTCATCGCCGGCATCGACGCCCGGGCCCAGACCCCGCTGTGGCTGAAGGAGCGCCTGCGCCGCAGTGGGCTGCGCAGTCTGGGGCCGGCGGTCGACGTCACCAATTACGTGCTGCTCGAGCTGGGCCAGCCTCTGCATGCCTTTGACCTGGCGAGGCTCTCCGGCGACATCCATGTGCGGCAGGCCCGCGCAGGCGAACTTTTGAAATTGCTGAACGGGGAAGAAATCACCCTGTCTTCCGATGTGCTGGTCATCGCTGACGAAGAAAAAGCCCTGGCGCTGGCCGGTATCATGGGTGGGGAACAGAGCGCGGTGGGGGATGCCACCACCGACCTCTTCCTGGAGTGCGCATTCTTTGCGCCCGCCCTGATCATGGGCAAGGCGCGCCGGTACGGTCTGGCGACCGATTCTTCCCACCGTTTCGAGCGGGGCGTCGATCCAGCGTTGCAGCGGCGGGCGATCGAGCGGGCGACCGCGCTGTTGCTGGAGATCGCCGGCGGCGAAGCCGGCCCGGTCATCGAGACGGTGCGTGAGGATCTTTTGCCACTCCGGGCGCCGGTCCGCCTGCGTGAGCAGCGCATCGGGCAACTGCTCGGCCTGAGCCTGGCGCGGGGCGAGATCGCCGACATCCTCACCCGCCTCGGTATGAGCGTCGAAGAGGACGAGCAGGGCTGGACGGTCACGCCGCCGAGCTTCCGCTTCGACCTCGCTCTGGAGGCCGACCTCATCGAGGAAATCGGCCGCGTCTACGGTTACGACGACATCCCCCGGCGCCGCCCCGCCGTGGCTTCGGAGATGCAGCCGGCGTCGGAAACGGTGCTCGGGCTGGATCGGGTGAAGGACCTGCTGGCCGATCGCGGTTACCAGGAGGTCATCACCTACAGTTTCGTGTCCGCCGACATGCAGCGGCGGATCGATCCGGAAATCGAGCCAGAAACCCTGCTGAATCCGATTTCCGCCGATCTGGCGGTGATGCGGACCAGTCTCTGGACAGGCTTGCTGGACTGCGCGCAGAAAAACCTGAGCCGCCAGCAGGAACGGGTGCGTATCTTCGAGACTGGGCTGAAATTCGTAAGGCATGGCGGGTTGCTCGAACAGCGCGGCACTCTGGCCGGCCTCGTCCTGGGTCCAGTCCTGGACGAACAATGGGGAGAGAAATCCCGGCGGGCGGACTTTTTCGACGTGAAATCAGACGTCGAGGCTATACTGGGCCTGACCGGCAAGAGCTCGGTTCGCTTTCGTCCGGCGATCCATCACGCCCTGCATCCCGGCCAGAGTGCCGAAATCCTGATCGGTGATACCGGCGCCGGCTGGCTGGGTATGCTGCATCCGCAAATCGAGCGCGAGCTCGGATTCGAACAACCCGTCTTTCTGTTCGAAATAGACGCTGGGGCGCTGCTGCAACGCGATCTGCCGCGGTTCGCGCCCTTGTCCCGCTTTCCCCAGGTGCGGCGTGATCTGGCGCTGGTCGTGGCGCGGGACCTGCCGGCAGCGGATCTGCTGGAAGCCGTCGCCGCGAGCGGCGGGCCCCTGGTTCGGGACACGGTGCTGTTCGACGTTTACTTGGGAACAGGCGTGGAAGCCGGCAAGAAGAGCATGGCGCTCGGCGTCACCCTGCAGGATGCGGAGGACACATTGACCGACGACCGGGTGGACGAGGTCATGGGCCGGATCGTGGCTCGGTTGGCGGCTGATTTTGGTGCGAAATTGAGAGAATGAGGCAATGGCGCTAACCAAAGCGGACATGGTCGAAAGGTTATTTTCCGAGCTTGGTCTGAACAAACGGGATGCCAAGGAACTGGTCGACCAGTTTTTCGAAGTCATCAAGGCTTCGCTGGAAAGTGGGCGTTCGGTGAAACTCTCCGGTTTCGGCAATTTCGATCTGCGCGATAAGCGGCAGAGGCCCGGCCGGAATCCGAAAACCGGCGAAGAAATCCCGATTACCGCGCGGCGCGTGGTGACCTTCAAAGCGGGCCAGAAACTCAAAGCCACGGTCGAAGCTCTTCAGGAATCGGAACGGTGTGAATTGGACGCCGAGCGGACCGAGGAATCCTGACAGGGGTTCCGCACCCCCGGCCGGCTCCGTTTTCCTCCGGAGGTCGCAGGGCCTTTGGCCGGGTGCCTTCCTGAAATCCGAGCCCCGGCTCCCTGGCCCCGATCTTCTTACGAAGCCCGTATTTCGACGCGAGGGACGGGCCTGCTTCCCCCGGTCTGATAAAATGGGCTGTCATCAAACTTTCCGGATTCACAAACAGACATGAGGTCAGGCAAGCCGATCGAAGTCGGGATCATAGGCGGGACCGGTTACACTGGCGTGGAATTGTTGCGCCTGCTGGCGTTGCATCCCGGCGTGCGCATTCGCACCGTCACCTCCCGCACGGACGCCGGCAAGGCCGTTGCCGATCTCTATCCCAATCTCCGCGGCCACGTGGATGCCGTCTTCACCGATCCCGAGGTGGAGAATCTCAGCGGCTGCGACGTGGTGTTCTTCGCCACCCCCAACGGCATCGCCATGCAATCGGCGCCGGTATTGCTCGAAAAAGGCATCGTCGTCATCGACCTGTCGGCGGATTTCCGCCTCAAGGACGCGGACGAATGGGCGCATTGGTATGGGCAAGCGCATGCCTGTCCCGAGCTGCTGAGCGAGGCCGTCTACGGCCTGCCGGAAGTCCGTCGCGATGCGATCCGCTCGGCACGGCTGATCGCCAATCCGGGCTGTTATCCCACCGCCGTCCAGCTCGGCTTGCTGCCTTTGCTGGAAAACCGGCTGGTGGCGGCGGACCGGCTCATCGCCGACGTGAAATCGGGCGTCAGCGGCGCCGGCCGTAAGGCTGAGGTTCCACTGCTGATGAGCGAAACCGGCGAAAGCTTCAAGGCCTATGCGGTGGCGGGCCACCGGCATTGGCCGGAAATCGTGCAGGGTCTGGTGGAAATGGCGGGGGAGCCGGTCGGGCTGACCTTCGTGCCGCATCTCCTGCCGATGATCCGTGGCATTCATGCGACCCTCTATGCCGTGCCGATCGACGAGCCGGGCGACATCCAGCGGCTCTACGAGGAGCGCTACCGCGACGAGCCGTTCGTCGACGTGCTGCCGCCCGGCAGTCACCCCGACACGCGCAACGTGCGCGGCTCCAACCGCTGCCAGATCGCGGTGTTCGAACTCCGGGGGAGCGGCCAGATCGTGGTGCTGGCGGTGATCGACAACCTGGTCAAAGGCGCCGCGGGACAGGCGGTGCAGAACATGAACCTCAGGTTCGGTTTCGAGGAAACCACGGGTCTGCAAGCCATCGGCCTGTATCCATGAAAACGAACCATCCGTCCGTTCTCGAAACCTTGACCACGGTGCGCGACTATATCCGTTGGGGAGCGACGCGCTTCGCCGAAGCCGGCATATTTTTCGGCCATGGCACCGGGACGGCGCTGGATGAAGCCGCCGCCCTGGTCATGCACGTGATCCGCCAGCCGCACGACATGCCCTCGGGGTATTTCTCCGCGGTGCTGACGTTCGAGGAACGCGAGCGCATCCTGCACCTGGTCGGGCGCCGGATCGATGAGCGCGTGCCATTGGCCTATCTGACCCACGAAGCCTGGTTCGCCGGTCTCAAATTCTACGTGGACGAGCGGGTGCTGGTGCCGCGCTCTCCCATCGCCGAACTGATCGAAAACCAGTTCCAGCCCTGGCTGGTACCCGATGCGGTCGGCGACGTGCTCGACCTGTGCACCGGTAGCGGCTGCATCGCCATCGCCTGCGCCCAGGCTTTTCCCCAGTCGCGGGTGGACGCGGTGGACCTTTCCGGCGGCGCGCTGGAAGTGGCGCGGATGAACGTCCGCGCCCATGGGCTCGAAGATACCGTCCGGCTGGTGCATTCGGATTTGTATCAGCAGCTCGACGGGACCCGCTATGATCTGATCGTGAGCAATCCGCCTTACGTGAATCTGCAGGAATGGCGCGAACTGCCTCCGGAATACCATGCCGAACCCCGGCTCGGGCTGGAATCGGGGGAAGATGGCCTGGACTGCGTGCGCCGTATCCTCGCCGGCGCAGCGGACCGGCTCAAGCCCGACGGTGTCCTGGTGGTCGAAGTCGGTTCCAGTGCCGAAGCGCTGGCGGCGCTGTTTCCGGAGGTCGATTTCCTCTGGTTGGATTTCGAGCACGGTGGCGAGGGGGTGTTCCTGTTGACCGCGGCCCAGGTGGAAAGGCACAGGAAGCTGTTCGAGCGTTCGCTCGGCCCGGAAACCCAAGCGGTCGGCCACAGCCTCCAATAAACCGAGCGAGAAACCATGTCCGGAAACACCATTGGCAAACTGTTCACCGTCACGACCTTCGGCGAAAGCCATGGTCCTGCGCTCGGCGGCATCGTCGACGGCTGCCCACCGGGACTTGCGCTGGCCGAAGCCGATCTGCAGCACGATCTGGACCGCCGCCGGCCGGGTCAGTCGCGCCATACCACCCAGCGGCGCGAGCCGGACAAGGTGAGGATACTGTCCGGGGTGTTCGAAGGGCTCACCACCGGGACGCCGATCGGCCTCTTGATCGAGAACGAGGACCAGCGGTCCAAGGATTATGCCAGCATCGCGGACCGCTTCCGTCCCGGCCACGCCGATTACACCTACCATATGAAATACGGGTTCCGCGACTACCGTGGAGGCGGCCGCTCCTCGGCGCGCGAAACCGCGGTGCGGGTGGCCGCAGGAGGCATCGCCAAGAAATACCTGCGTGAGCGGTTGGGGGTGGAGATCCGCGGCTATCTGGCCCAGCTCGGGCCGATCCGGCTCGATCCGGTCGACTGGAATGCCATCGACGACAACCCTTTCTTCTGCCCGGATCCCGCCAGGGTACCCGAGCTGGAAGCCTACATGGATGCTCTGCGCAAGGAAGGCGATTCCATAGGCGCCCGGGTCAACGTAGTCGCCACGGGCGTACCGCCGGGCCTGGGTGAGCCGATCTTCGACCGGCTCGACGCTGAGCTGGCGTATGCGCTGATGAGCATCAACGCTGTCAAGGGTGTGGAGATCGGCGCCGGCTTCGGCTGTGTCGAAGCCAAGGGTTCGGTGTTCCGTGACGAGATGACGCCGGAAGGTTTCCTGGGCAATTCGGCCGGCGGGATCTTGGGCGGAATATCCAGCGGCCAGGACATCGTCGCCAGCATCGCTTTGAAGCCCACCTCCAGCCTGCGCATCCCCGCCCGGACGGTGAACATTCGCGGCGAATCGGTGGAAGTTGTGACCACCGGTCGCCACGACCCTTGTGTCGGCATCCGAGCCACGCCGATCGCCGAGGCGATGATGGCCATCGTGCTGATGGATCATTATCTGCGCCACAGGGGGCAGAACCAGGACGTCGTGCGCACGCTCGATCCCATCCCGCCCAGCGCGTTTTAGTCGGGCGGGTCCGCCCATGCCCGGCACCGTGCCGTACTGGCGGCTTTCCGGCCTGTACTTGTGGTATTTCGCGGCACTGGGCACCTTTCTACCGTATTGGCCGCTTTATCTGCAGGCGCGGGGGTTCGGCCCGAAGGAAATCGGCATCGTCATGGCCGTCGTGGCGGCCACCCGCATCGTGGCGCCCAACGGCTGGGGCTGGCTGGCCGACCATACCGGCCGTGACCTGTTTCTCATCCGCCTAGCCTGTCTGCTGACCTTTCTCGGATTCGGCCTGGTTTTCGTACTGCCGGGGTATGGCGGACTGCTCGCGGCGGTGGGGCTGTCCGGTTTCTTCTGGAACGCCTTCCTGCCCACACTGGAGTCGCTGAACCTGGCCTTGCTCAAGGGCGATACCAGGGGCTACAGCCGGATCCGGCTATGGGGGTCGGTCGGTTTCATCCTGGGCGTGCTCGCCGTGGGCGCGGCGCTCGAAGCGCGGCTTGTGATCAGCTGCCTACCGCAGGTGCTGGCTTTTCTGTTCGCAATGATGTCGCTGTCCAGCCTCGCCATTCCGGCCGGCGCCAGGGTGGTTCACGCGCCCACCCAAGATACTTTGTGGCGGGTCGTCAAGCGGCCCGAGGTGATCGGCCTGCTGCTCACCTGTCTGCTGATCCAGATGGCCCACGGTCCGTATTACAGCTTCTATTCGGTGCATCTGGAGAACCATGGCTTCGACCGTTCCCGCACCGGCCAGCTCTGGGCCTTGGGGGTGGTGTCGGAGATTGTCCTGTTCCTGGTCCTGCCGGCGATCCAGGCCCGCGTTTCGCTACGCGCCATCCTGCTCGGGAGCATCGCCTTGACGGTGCTGCGTTGGCTGCTGATCGGCCGTTACGCCGAATGGCCGGGCGTATTGGTTTTTGCCCAGACCTTGCACGCCGCCAGCTTCGGGGCGTTTCACGCCGTCTCGATTGCCCTGGTCCACCGCTACTTCCAGGGGCGCAACCGCAATCGCGGCCAGGCGCTTTTCACCAGCCTGAGCTACGGTGCGGGCGGCGCGCTGGGGAGTTTTGTCAGCGGCTATGCCTGGGCCGATTTCGGCGCCGAAACGGTGTATGCCGGCGCTGCGGCCGTGTCCCTGGCGGCACTGGCCATCGCCTGGTGGCTGGTCGATCGTGGCCGCTAACGCGCCAGCGTTCCGGGCAGTGATTCCCAATCCGCCACCGGCCCTGGAACGAGGCGGAACGAGGGGTGCGGTTCGGGTATCGACACCGTCTCCAGGATTTCGAGCCAAGCCGGGGCGCGTGCCTTCAGCTTCGCTTTGAGATGAGCCCATTCGTAGGCGATCTGGCCGTCCGTGGCCGCCATGAGGGCGGGCTGCGGGGCGGGGGCGATTTTGCCTGCGTCGAAGCGGTAACCCCGGCGCCCGGCCTCGGCGTGCACGGCTCGCAGATAGTGCGCGATCGCCGCTTCGGGGGCGGGCGTTTGCCGGAACCGAATCAATTGGGGGTGGCGGGTATAGCCGCGCGTCAGCCCCTTCAGCACGGCTTGCGCGAGCAGCGCTTCGCGCCAGAGCGCGACCAGTCCTTTGGCGTCCAGGTAGCGGGGATGCAAGGTCCACAGCCGCATGATGGCGGCGTCTCAGTCCCGCTGCAGCCGCAGGGCGTTCAAAACCACGCCGACTGAACTCGCCGCCATCGCCGCGGATGCGGCCATCGGCTGCAATTTGCCGAATGCGGCCAGCGGAATCGCGACGAGGTTGTAGCCGAAAGCCCAAAACAGGTTCTGGCGGATCACCCGCAGCGTGCGGGCGCTCAGCTCCATGGCCTCCGCCGCCTTGGAAATGTCGCCGGTGAGCAGGGTCAGATCGGCGCTCTGCTTGGCGATGTCGGTGCCGTGACCGACCGCCAGGCCGATGTCGGCTGCGGCCAGGGCCGGGGCGTCGTTGATGCCATCGCCGATCATGCCGACCCGTTCCCCGCGGTTCTGCAGATGGCGGACGATTTCCAGCTTGCGGCCCGGGCGGGCGCCGGCTTCGGCCTGGTCGATGCCGACCAGGGCGGCGATGTGCTCGGCGGCGGGCGCGACGTCACCCGTCACCATGAGCGTACGCACGCCCCGCCGGTGCAGGCGGGCCACGGCCTCCACGGCATCGGGGCGGGGGCGGTCGGCGACGCCGAACGCGGCCGCGGCATGTCCGTCCAGCGCGATGAACACCGGCGTTTTGCCCTGCGATCCCAACTTTTGCGCAGCCTCATCCAGCTTCATGCCAGTGTCGATCCCGTGTTTGTCCAACCAGCGCCGGTTGCCGACCAGCACCTCGTGTTCCTCCACCCTGGCGGCGATGCCCAGCCCGGGTTCGACGCGGAACCCAGCCGGTTCGGGCCATCCCAAGTCCAAGGTCGCGGCGTGGGCAAGAATGGCTTTGCCGATGAAATGCTCGGAGTGTGATTCCGCGCCGGCGGCGAGCCGCAGCAGCGCCGCATCGTTCAGACCGGAGACGTTGATGAAATCGGTGATCTGCGGTCTGCCTTCGGTGAGGGTGCCGGTCTTGTCGAACATGATGACGGTCAGAGCGGAGGCGGTTTCCAGGCTCTCGGCGTTGCGGATGAAAATGCCGCGCCGGGCGGCCTGACCGGTACCGACCATCACGGCGGCCGGTGTCGCCAGCCCCAGCGCGCAAGGGCAAGCCACCAGCAGGACGGTGACGGCGTGGGTGATCGCGGCGCCGAATCCCGCACCTGCCGTCAGCCAGCCGAAAAAAGTGGCGCCAGACATCGCCATCACCGCGGGCACGAAGAAGGCCGACAGCCGGTTGACCGTGAGCTGAACGGGCAACCGGCTGGTCTGCGCCTCCTCCAGGGTGCGCAGTAGGCCGGCCAGGACGGTGTCCGTGCCCACCGCGCCGACCCGGACCTGCAAGGCCCCGTCGCCGTTGATGCTGCCGCCGGTGACACGATGGCCGATCCCTTTCACTACCGGTAGGCTCTCGCCCGTCACCATCGACTCATCCACCGCTGACTGTCCGCGGACGACTTTGCCGTCGGCAGGGATGCGCTCGCCGGGTCGCACCAGCAACAGATCACCGACCCGGACCTCCTCGATGGGGAGGCTCACCGGCCGTTCGGTCCGCAACACCGTCGCCGTCTGGGGTTGCAGTTCGACCAGTTGGCGGATCGCTTGGTGCGCCTGGCCGCGGGCCTTCTCTTCCAGATAGCGGCCCATGAGCACGAAGGACATCACGCCCGCCGCCGCCTCGAAGTAATAGCCGCCGCGCCCAGTCGCGAGAGCGAAAAAGCCGTGGGCGTAGGCCGCCCCGACGCCGGCGGCGATCAGCGTATCGGCGCTGGCGGAGCGGCGCCTGGCCAGTCGCCAGGCCCGGTCGAAGAACTCGCTTCCGCCGCCGAGCAACAGCGGCGCTGACACCGCGAGCTGCACCCAGCCCATCAGCCGGGAACGCGGCGCAAACAGGCCGATCAGGAAAGTCGGCACGCTGAACACCAGCGACCAGAAACAGTGCTGCCAGGCTTTGGCGATGCGGGCTTTCTCCCGTGCCAGCAAAGCCCGGCGCTGGGCCACGCTGTCCATCGGCTGAGGCTGATAGCCCAGCCGCCGCAAGGTCCCGTACAACTCGTCCCGGTCCATCGACGTCAGCACCTGGGCGGTTTCCGTCGCGAAATTCACATTGGCTGCAGTCACCCGCGGATCGCGCCGCAGCAGCATCTCGATCAATAGCGCGCAGGAAACGCAGGTCATCCCTTCGATCGCGATATGGAACTCGTGCAGCGGCAGCTCGGGATTCGTCTCGTGTCTGACGGTGGGGGGAAGCGTCGGCGCCGGTCCCAGGTTGTCCAGCAGCCTGCCGAAGAATACCTGGAGATCGGCCGCCGTTATCGTCGAAGGATTGAAATGTACCGTTACCGAACCCAGCGCCGGCACCACCCGCACCTTTCTTACCGCCGGGTGTTTCCGCAGCAGCATGCCGAAAATCCGGATCCGTTCGGTGTGCTTACGCAGCGCGGGAATGACGATCCGCAGGCGGGAGCGGGTTTGGTGAGCGACCTGAAAGCGTTCTGGCGTCTTCGATTCGGCGACCATGCCTTATGGGTCTCGGGCTCGGAGGAGGCCACATTATACCCAAGCGATATGCAGACCAGGTCAGATCACCTCAAGGTCTGGGGCCCCTGCCGCTTGACACCCTTCCATCCGCCGCTATCATTTGGCACTCACTTCAAGGGAGTGCTAACAATCATGTCGGGAGCGCCCTTGGAATTTCAGCCGATTTCATCAGGAATTCAGGAGATTACCGTGAAAATTCGTCCTTTGCACGACCGAGTCATCATCAAACGTCTGGAAGAGGAACGCACCAGCGCCGGCGGAATCGTGATTCCCGACAGCGCCGCGGAGAAGCCCATGCGCGGCGAGGTTCTGGCCGTCGGCAACGGCAAAGTGCTCGACAACGGCGAGGTGCGGGCCCTGCAGGTCAAGGTGGGTGACAAGGTCCTGTTCGGCAAGTACGCCGGCACCGAAGTCAAGGTCGACGGCGAAGATGTGCTGGTGATGCGCGAGGACGACATCCTCGCCGTTCTCGAGAGCTGATCCCAAAGCTTCGCTCGCAGATTTCCAAAGCCTTCATCAATCATCAATATCGTAGGTAAATCCAAATGGCAGCTAAAGAAGTCAAGTTCGGCGACGACGCACGCGCCCGCATGATGCGCGGTGTCAACATCCTGGCGCACGCGGTGAAAGTGACCTTGGGGCCGAAGGGCCGTAACGTGGTGCTGGAAAAGAGCTTCGGTGCGCCCACCGTGACCAAGGACGGCGTGTCCGTGGCGAAGGAAATCGAGCTGTCCGACAAGTTCGAGAACATGGGCGCCCAGATGGTGAAAGAGGTCGCTTCGCAGACTTCCGATGTGGCCGGCGACGGCACCACCACGGCCACCGTCCTGGCTCAGTCGATCCTGACTGAAGGTCTGAAGGCCGTCGCCGCCGGTATGAATCCGATGGACCTCAAACGCGGCATCGACAAGGCCGTCGCTGCGGCGGTCGACGAAATTCACGCCATGTCCGTGCCCTGCACCGACAGCAACGCGATCGCCCAGGTCGGCACCATTTCTGCCAATGCCGACGAATCCATCGGCAAGATCATTGCCGAGGCGATGGACAAGGTGGGTAAGGAAGGCGTCATCACGGTCGAGGACGGTTCGGGGCTGGAAAACCAACTCGACATCGTCGAAGGCATGCAGTTCGACCGCGGCTATCTGTCCCCTTATTTCATCAACAATCAGCAAAGCATGAGCGCCGAGCTGGAGAACCCGTTCATTCTCATTAACGAGAAGAAGATCTCCAACATCCGCGAACTGTTGCCGGTACTGGAAGGCGTAGCGAAGGCAGGGCGTCCGCTGTTGATCATCGCCGAGGACGTCGAGGGCGAGGCCCTGGCCACCCTGGTGGTCAATAACATGCGCGGCATTCTGAAGGTCGCGGCAGTGAAGGCGCCGGGCTTCGGCGACCGCCGTAAGGCCATGTTGGAAGACATCGCCGTGCTGACCGGCGGCACTGTCATCTCCGAAGACATCGGCCTGAGCCTGGAAAAAGCGACCCTGGCGGACCTGGGTACCGCGAAAAAGGTCCAGATCACCAAGGAAAACACCACCATCATCGACGGCGCCGGAGCCACCGAGGCCATTCAGGGCCGCGTGGCGCAGATCCGCAAGCAGATCGAGGACACCACTTCCGACTACGACCGTGAGAAGCTGCAGGAACGTTTGGCCAAGCTGGCCGGCGGCGTCGCGGTCATCAAGGTCGGTGCGGCCACCGAAGTCGAAATGAAGGAAAAGAAGGCACGCGTGGAAGATGCGCTGCACGCCACCCGCGCCGCGGTCGAAGAGGGCATCGTTCCGGGTGGCGGTGTAGCCCTGATCCGGGCGCTGGCCAAGCTGCGTGACCTCAAGGGCGCCAACCACGATCAGGATGTCGGTATCAGCATCGCCCGCCGCGCCATGGAAGAGCCGCTGCGTCAGATCGTCGCCAATGCGGGCGATGAGCCTTCGGTTGTATTGAACAAGGTCGCGGAAGGTTCCGGCAACTTCGGCTACAACGCCGCGACCGGAGAGTATGGTGACCTGGTGGCCATGGGCATTCTCGACCCGGCCAAGGTCACCCGTTCCGCGCTGCAGAACGCGGCCTCCGTCGCCTCGCTGATGATTACCACCGAGGCCATGGTCGCAGAGGAGCCGAAAGAAGAAGCGCCGATGCCGGGCGGCATGGGCGGCATGGGCGGCATGGGCGACATGATGTAAGGCCAAGCCGCATTACCATTTTTCCAAGGCCCATGGTAAAGGCCCCACCCGGACGGGTGGGGCCTTTTCCTTTTTGTGGGGTGGTCGATGCGAGCTTCCGGCCCCGGCGGTTCTGCCTTACTATCACGGCGGGAGGCGTTGTCGGGCCGATTCTTAACTGCGGGGCAAGAGGATGAGTCACGATTTGGAAAGGTTCGGGGAGGGTGGGGTGCCTGAGCCGCTGCCTCTATCGCTTTGGCGTGAATCGCTCTACCAGTACATGGCGACCCTCGCCCTGGTCCTGGGCGCCTGGTATCTGGGTTGGCGCTGGACGGCGTCGCTGAACGAGCACGCGTGGTGGTTCTCGGTGCCTGTGGCTATTGCCGAAAGCTGTGCCTATATCGCCTGGGCGTTGTTCGCCTACAATCTGTGGCGGACCGCTGCCCGGCCTTCGCGGCCTGCGCCTTTCTGGATCTCGGAGTGCGTTTCCGATCTCGCCGCGCCGCACCGGCCGCTGGCCGTGGACGTGTGTGTCGTGACCTGCGATGAGGAGGCGGCGCTGGTCCGGCTAAGCCTGGAATATGCGAAAAAGCTGACTTATCCCTGTCATATCGACCTGAG
This sequence comes from Methylococcus capsulatus, assembly GCF_036864975.1. Taxonomy (NCBI): domain Bacteria; kingdom Pseudomonadati; phylum Pseudomonadota; class Gammaproteobacteria; order Methylococcales; family Methylococcaceae; genus Methylococcus; species Methylococcus capsulatus. The sequence continues at coordinate 1,878,479 of NZ_CP104311.1, forward strand.
GCTGCATCTCTACGATGCGGGCCGCCGCCCGGCCATGAAGCAGCTTGCGGAGTCGCTGGAAGTGGTCTACCTGGTGCCGGAGGAGCAGGACGGCCTGGGGACGCACAATTTGCGCCGGATCGTCGAGGAGACGCAAGGGGATTTCATCGTATTCTGCGACGCCGATACCCGCTTGTTTCCTTCCTTTCTGGAGCAGACCCTGGGATATTTCCGCGACCCGGACGTGGCCTGGGTGCAGACCCCGCAGTGGTATGACGACATTCCTCAGGGTGTGAGGTTGGCCGATGTCCTGGGCCAGCGTTTCGGACCCATGGGCAGGGCCGTGGTAAACGGGTGCGAAGCCGTGGCAGGGCCGGTATGGATCGGCAAAGACCCATTCGGCAGCGATCCCGCCCTGTTTTTCGATGTGATCCAACGACGGCGCGACCGCGCCAATGCAGCCTACTCCTGCGGAGCGGGCGCGGTGTACCGCAGTGACGCTCTCGCGGAGGCAGTGGATCTGGTACGAGTCAGGCGGGTCGGCAAAGCGGTGGGCCGGTTCGCAAAAGGGATCCGCGACCAGGAATGCCGCGCCGATTTCGTGGAATCGGTGACGCGCCAAGCGGCGGCTGACGCCGGCGTGGCGCCGTATCATCTGCGCGAATCCGAACATTTCTACGCGTCCATGGCGCTCCACGGTTGCCGTAAGCGGCGCTGGCGGTCCGTGCTGCACCCCCGTATCCAGTCCAAGATGCTCTCGCCGCAGACTCCGCGGGACGCGGTCGTTCGACGCTTCCGCCGTACCCTGGGTCTCATGGAAATCGCCCTGCGCGACAACCCGGTTTTTTCCCGCGGCCTGCGCCTGCCTCAGCGACTCCTGTATGCCCAGACGCTCTGGTCCTGCTTCGGCTGCCTGTGGCACTCGGTTTTCCTGGTGGCGCCGATCGTGTTTCTGTATACCGGTATCGCTCCGGTCGCCGCTTATTCCCCGCCGTTTTTCAGCCACCTCCTCCCGTTTCTTCTGGCTGCGGAGCTGGCGATGATGACGGGCACCTGGGGTGTGTCCTGTTTCCGGCAACGGGCCGCTTCGCTGGCCCTGTTGCCGGTGGACTTGCATGCCCTGTGGGCGGTGGTGCAGGGACGGCGGTTTCCCACGGTATCGCGAAACAACCGGGCGCACGATCCGTCTCGGCTGGGCGAATTCCGCATCGCAGCCACGGCCTTGACCCTGGGCGGGATGTTCTTTGCCCTGGTGCGCTTCGCCTTTGGTAGCCATGCGGACCCGGCCGGTCTAATCGTCAACGGTCTGTGGGGGCTTTACAACGTCGTTCTGCTGTCCGGCTCCGTAAGTCTCTCGGCGCGGAACGTTCCCGTCGAACCCCCTGTTGCGCAAGAGGTCCAGGCATGAGCTTTCCGAAGGCGTTACTCGCTGCCCGTCAGCATCTGGTGGTGATTCTGGGGCTTTTGAGTGCGGCCGCAATGGTGTCGTGGTTGGAAGCGCCTTCCCGTCCCTTGCCGCCGCCGCTACCCGCCGGGGAGATATCCGGTTCCCATCACGGTGCCTTGTCCGAGGAAGAGAGCCGTTGGGCTCGGGCCGCCTGGCGCTATTTCCAGCGCAATTACCAGGAGGAGACGGGGTTGGTCAACGCGGCCGACGGCCGTTCCGTCACCACCTTGTGGGACACGGGTTCCCATCTGCTCGCCACGATCGCCGCCTATCGCCTCGGCGTCATCGACCGCAGCGAGTTCGACCAGCGCCTGGGCCGTGCTCTGAACACTCTCGCAAGGATACCTTTGTTCCAGGGCGAACTTCCCAACCGGTTCTACCTCACCGAAACGCTCGGGATGGCGGATGCGGAGGGGTTGCCTTCGGATCAGGGCGTCGGCTGGTCGGCAGTCGATATCGCCCGGGTGCTGGTACCGCTCAATGTCATCGTCTGGAATTATCCGGCCCATGCCGCCGAGGCGAGCGCCGTGGTGCGGCGCTGGCGGCTCGACCGGCTGGTGCGGGAAGGCGTGCTGACCGGCGCCGTCGTCGATGCCCAGGGGCAGGTTGAGTATTCGCAGGAAGGACGGGGAGCTTACGAAACTTACGCGGTGAAGGCCCTCGCGCTGATGGGGAGAGCCGCGCCGGCGGCCGGCGTGTCCTACGGCTACGCCAAGGTCCAGGGTGTGCTGGTTCCGGTCGATCCACGGCCGCCGGAACAATCTTCCCCCCGCAACTATACCGTCGGAGAGCCCTATGTGCTCGAAGGGCTAGAATTCGGTTGGGACCGGGGAGGACGGGAGGAAGCCTGGCGTGTGTTCCGTGCCCAGGAAAACCGGTTCAAGGCGACCGGCATGTTGACGGCGGCCAGTTCCGGCCCCGTCGACGAGGCGCCGTATTTCGTCTACAACACTGTCTATGCCGGGGCCCGGCCGTGGCAGACGCTGACGACGGATGGCAGGGAGGTTTCGGACCTCCGCTTCCTGAGCGCTGGTGATGCTGTCGGCTGGCATGTCCTGTACGATGCGGACTATGGCCGGCAACTGGCGGAAAAGGCCGCGGGCCTGTTCGATCCGGAACGGGGGTGGTATGGAGGCTGGTATGAAGCCAAGGACCGTCCCAACCGGGCGATGAGCGCCAACACTAATGCCATGGTGCTGGAGGCCATGCATTTCCGGCAGTTCGGCGAGCTGGTGGCGGTTCAGCCGCTGATGGAGTTCGCTGAGCCCGCGCCTTCCGCCCGGCCGCAAACGGCCCAGTCGCCGGCCGAGAGCCGCAGGGTGGCGGCCCGGACCAAGCCGGCGGCCAAATCCGGGCCGGCCCTCAAGCCCAAGACCGGAACGGCCGGCTCACAGAAGGGGAAGGGCACCTCCTCCGCCCCCAAGGCTTCCGTCAGGCAGGGTTCGAAGGGCCGGAAGACCGAAGCCGGGCCAGCGAAGAAACACCGCTGACGGGGGTGTCGGCCCAGAGTTCATGAAAAAGATACTCGTGCTGAGTTTGCTGGTCCTGTCGGGTTGCGCCACTCTTCCGCCCCAAAACCCTTCCGACATTTGCGCCATCTTTACCGATAAGGATGACTGGTACGAAGGGACCCGCCTGGCGGAGCTGAAATGGGGGCTGCCCATTCCGGTGCAAATGGCGATCATCAGGCACGAGTCGGATTTCGTGGAAGATGCGCGGCCGCCGACGGTCCGGTTTCTGGGGATACCGCTTGGGTATCCGACATCAGCTTATGGCTACGGCCAGGTACTGGATGGAACCTGGGACCTTTACACCGAGAAAAGCGGCAACGCTGGCGGCGAGCGGGATGATCTGGCGGACGTCGCGGACTTCATCGGCTGGTATGCGCATCAGTCGCTGAACCGGCTGGGCATTCCCAAGCGCGACGTCTACAACCTGTATCTCGCCTATCATGAAGGTTGGGGCGGGTGGCAGCGCCGCAGCTATGTGTCCAAGCCCTGGCTGATGACCATTGCCAGGAAAGTAGCGGCCACCGCCCAAATGTACGAACGGCAACTGTACCACTGCCGACCCGATCTGGAGGCGGCGGCGGATTGAGACATTCGATTTTTTTGCAATGAACCTTTCCTACCGGCTACCGGTCCGCAAAGCGTATGAACCGGTGCGCCGCGGCTTGACCGTCGTTCTGCGCTGGGCGGTTGCGCTGGCTGGCGAAATCCGCGCCGGCGGGTTGGATTACCGTGCCATGAGTCTGGTGTACACCAGTCTGCTGGCACTGATTCCTTTGCTCGCCGTGGCGTTTTCCGTGCTCAAGGCTTTCGGTGCACACACCGAGCTCGAGCCCTTGTTGTCGGAACTGCTTGATCCGCTGGGGGCCAACGCGGAGCAGGTGAAGGACGCTATCATCGACTCGGTCAAGCGGATGAAGGTCGGGGTGCTCGGTTTTCTGGGCTTCCTGTTCCTTTTCTACGTCAGTATCACCATGCTGGACAAGATCGAGGAGTCCTTCAACCATGTCTGGCGTACCCGCACATCGCGCAACCTCTGGCGCCGGCTCGGAGATTACCTGAGCTTCACCCTAGTCGGCCCACTGCTGCTGTTGTCGGCCTTCGGCAGCATGACCGGACTCCTGGGTCGCCACTCCGGTCGAGGTACGGCCGGCTGGGCTTGGAGTCTTGCGGAACACATGCTGCCCTATGTGGCGATCATCCTCGCCTTCACCTTGTTCTACTGGGTCATTCCCAGCGCCCGGGTCAAGCTGCGTTCGGCCCTGTTCGGCGGTGTGGTCGCGGGTGCGATGTGGGAAGTGGCCGGCTGGGTGTTCGGGGAGTTCGTCGCTGGGTCGTCGCAATACCACGCGGTGTATTCCAGCTTCGCCATCCTGGTGCTGTTCATGGTATGGCTGTACGTGAGCTGGCTGATCGTTCTGCTGGGTGCGCAGTGCAGTTTTTTCTTCCAGAATCCCCAATGCATCGGCCAGTCGACGGGCAGCACGAGGGCGGACAACCGGTTGTGGGAACACGGGGGGATAGCGCTCATGTACCTGATCGTCCGGCGTTTCATGGCCGGACAATCTCCGCCTGGTCTCCCCGATTTGGCCGAATCGCTCAACCTGCCGGAAGTCCTGGTGGGGGAACTGCTGGCACTGCTGCAGCAGGCTGGCTTCATCGTTGCCATTGACCACGGCCGTCCGGGTTTCCTGCCCGCCCGTGATCCGGCGACGATCGCTGTGCTCGAGGTGTTCGAAGCCTTGCGCGGAAAGGCAGACGGTCTGCCGATTCCGGAGCCGGTCGCGGTGGGGCTGGCCGCCGCCGAGACCTCGTTGTCCGCCGCCCTGGCCGGCGTGAGCCTGCGCGACTGGGTCGCCTCGGCCTCTACCTGATAGTTCGATCGATTCATCATGCCCATGACTCGAGATTTTTTCGCTACGACCCCCAAGGGCCTGGAACCTTTGCTCGTCCGTGAACTGGACGGGTTGGGTGCCGAATCCGTCAAGGAAGCCCGCGCCGGGGTCGAATTCCGCGGCACGCTGGAAACGGCATATCGCGCCTGTCTGTGGTCGCGGCTGGCCAACCGGATATTGATGCCCCTGGACCGCTTCGCCGCGGCGACGCCCGAGGTGCTCTACGACGGTGTGCAGCGCACCGACTGGAGCCGGCATTTCGGGCCCGATGCCACGCTCGCCGTAGATTTTTCCTCGCGCCGTTCGGCTATCACCCATACCTTGTTCGGTGCCCAGAAGGTCAAGGACGCGATCGCCGATCAGTTTCTCGAACACTGCGGACGGCGGCCCTCGGTGCGGCTCGAACGGCCCGACATTCGCGTCAAGGTGCACCTGGATGCCGATCAGGCAGTCATCAGTCTGGATCTTTCGGGGGACAGCCTGCACCGGCGCGGCTATCGCACCGAGGCTGGGCCGGCGCCGCTCAAGGAGAACCTGGCGGCGGCGGTCCTGATCCGTGCCGGCTGGCCGGACATGGCGGCCCGGGGCGGCAGTCTGATCGATCCCATGTGCGGTTCCGGCACACTGCTGATCGAAGGTGCGTTGCTCGCGGCAGACATCGCTCCCGGCTCGTTGCGCGAGTATTTCGGCTTTCTCGCCTGGAAGGGTCACGACCTGGAACTCTGGCGGAAGCTGTTGATCGAAGCCCGCGAGCGGGGCGCTGCCGGGCTCGCGCGGTTGCCACCCATCCTCGGCTACGACAGGGACCGCAGCGCCATCCATCTGGCACTCAACAATATCGACAGGGCGGGCCTGCGCGGCAGGATCCACGTCGAACGCAAGGCTGCCGCCGATGCACGCCCGAAGGGGGCGGTGGGGCTAGTCGTAGTCAATCCGCCTTACGGCGAACGGCTGGGCGATATCGAAAGTCTGATCCCGGTCTACCACGAATTCGGCGAAGCCTTGAAGCAGCATTTCCAGGGTTGGAAAGCCGCCCTGCTGACCGGGAATTTCGAACTGGCTTTCCAGATCGGGATACGGGCGGGGCATTACTACACGCTCTACAACGGCGCGCTGGAGTGTCGGCTGTTCCTGTTCGACATCGCGCCCGAACGCTTCTTCATTCCGCGCTCCGGGGCGCCGGAGACCGAAGGCCAGAAGAAGCTGCGGCAGATCATGCAACAAGCCGGGCGCGGCGCCGTCCCCGCAGAACAAGCCGAAATGTTCGCCAACCGCCTGCGCAAGAATCTGCGCAATCTGGGAACCTGGGCACGCAAGAGCGGGGTGAGCTGCTACCGGCTGTACGACGCCGACCTCCCTGAATTCGCTGTGGCAGTGGATATCTACCAGGGCGAGAAGCTCTGGGTTCATGTGCAGGAATACGAAGCGCCTGCCAGCGTCGATCCCGCGAAGGCGCAAAGCCGCTTGGCCGGCGCGGTCGCCATGATTCCAGAGGTGCTGCAAGTGCCGCGTGAGCAGATTTTCCTCAAGGTGCGGCGGCGTCAAAAGGGCGATGCGCAGTATTTCAAACAGGACCAGACCGCGCATTTCCATATGGTGGAGGAGGGCGGCTGGCGCTTCTGGGTCAACTTCGAGGACTACCTGGACACCGGCTTGTTCCTCGACCACCGTATCACCCGCGGCCTGATCCAGCAGGCGGCGCGCGATCGCCATTTCCTCAACCTGTTCGCCTATACCGGCACGGCGACGGTATACGCAGCCGGCGGCGGCGCGGCCTCGACTACCACGGTCGACATGTCGCGCACCTATCTCGACTGGGCAGGTCGCAACCTGGCCCTGAACGGCTTCGGGGAGCGCCATCACCTGCGCATCCAGGCCAATTGTCTGGATTGGCTGGATCAGGCGGTCAACCGCGGGCGCCGCTACGGCCTGATTTTCCTCGATCCGCCGACGTTCTCGAATTCCAAGCGGATGGCGGGCAGCTTCGACATTCAGCGCGACCAGGGGTCGCTGCTGAAAAAGGTTATATCTCTGCTCGAACCCGGCGGTATGCTGATTTTTTCCACCAATTGCCGCCGGTTCAAACTGGATGAAACGGAGCTGGCAGGCTGCGCGATGGAGGACATCAGCCGCCTCACCTTGCCGAAGGATTTCGAGCGTAACCCCAAAATCCATGCATGCTGGCGTATTCTCGCGCCGAGCCGTCAGCGGTGAAAGATCAGGAGCGAGTGGGAAAAATGAAGCGGGTTCATGTCCTTGTCGCAGGACGGGTGCAAGGGGTTTGGTATCGGGCGTCGGCGGCCCGGAAGGCTTCGGAGCTGGGGCTGACTGGTTGGGTGCGCAACCTTCCGGACGGGCGGGTGGAGCTGGTCGCCGAGGGCGATGCGGAAAGCGTAGACGCCTTGTTGGTCTGGTGCCGGCATGGTCCGCCGCTGGCGCGAGTGGCCGGGCTCGACGTCCGGGAAACGGCAGTCACCGGCGAGTTTGCCGAGTTTGCGGTGCTGCGCGAAGACTGAGGTCCTTCAGGACGGCGAGGACAAGTCCTGCAACAGCTTGACAAACGGTTCCGGTCGTATGCCCAGATCGCCCGCTAGGGGGTTGTTCATGGACAACACCAGAATCAGTACCAATGACAGCATGCTGGTCACGATGCCGGTCAGCAGAAGCTGGACTTTCTGGTTTTCGGCACCGAAGAACCAAAGGAAAGCGATGGTGAAAGCAGCCCCCACCCATAGCACGAACCGGAGCAGTTCGCTCAGATCGTCGTTCGCCACGGAGATCCGCTCGTAGCGGGCTTCGGCCAGGTTTTCCAGCATCGAGACCGTCGTGTCGTAGAGCGCCTGGCCGCGCGGCTCGGCCGGGTCGATCGACTTGCTGATCCGCCACAACTGCTCCAACGGCGCGCGTTTGATCCGCCCGCCCTGATGTTCGACCAGCAGAGGCCATTCCTGCTCGATGACGGCGCTCGCGTAGCCGATTGCAGCGGCGTGCACGGCATGTCCGACCGATGCGTCATAGGCTTCCGCCACATTGACCAGGTCCATGAGGATGGCGGCTTCATGCACGGCGGCGGAGGAAATATCCCCCCGCCGCTCTTCCCCCTGGCCGACCAGGATGCCCAGGATGAGGCTGAACAGTACACCGAAATTGGTGTATACGGCCGCCGCCACGTCGTTGAGATTACGCTGTTTGCGGTGGTCCACCCGCCGCTGGATGAGGCCATGGATGCCCATGCTCGTCAACCCGGAGACGAAGGTGATCAAAATGATGCTGAGGATGGTCATGGCGGGCGCTCCGGTCGATGGGGGCGAAGGACGGGGGCAAGGCCGCGCAATCATGCCATCAAGCGCCCTCGCGATATAGAGGGGAGCGGCGAAAAGTCCAGAAGTGGAGGCATCCGTGCCTCCGGGAGACGGACAGCCCCGCCGGAGCGGGGCCAGGGAGAACGCGATCTTTATGCGCTCAGGCAAGGGCCGTAAAGTTTGTCGACTTTGGGGATGTGGTTGACCAGCCAGTCACGGACGAAGCGAGTGGTGTCCTGGTTCACTTCGGCCTCACCGGCATGGAACTTCTTCTGCAGGTCGGCGCAAACGCCGACGAGCTTATCGTGCTCGGCCTTGTGCGCGGCGAAGTCGGCGTAGTCTTTCTTCTGCATCTCGGTTTCTTCGGATTTGAAGTGCATGACGACGTAATCGATCAGCGCGTCCAGTTGCTTACCGATTTCGGCGCGATTGCCCGTGGCAGCGGTATCGTGCAGCTTGTTGACCATATCGAAAATGGTTTTGTGCTGGTCGTCGGCAAAGCCCACGTTGGTGCCGAATTCTGCTGCGGTCCACGTCATTAATGCCATGGATTTTTTCCTCCTCGTTTTAGTGTGTGATTCTGGACGCGGCCTCGTGCGCCAGATTGGGGCGCGAAGCCCGGAGTTGGACTATACGGATTCTGGAGCAATGAAATTTTGATCGGGATCAAAACTTTAACGGTTTGGCTGCAAGTCGGTCCCTCCCGTCTCGGCGGCTTGTGCCGCCCGTTCTCTGCTATGATCGGGGCGGGATACCGCGGCCAGTGACGCCGTGCCTTGAATTGACGGGTGATCGATGTTCAGAGCGTTGTGGTGTCGAGGGATTACCGTGCTGAGTCTCGCCGGAATACTGGGGGAGGCCGCCGCTGAAGTTTCCAGTTTGCCGCCGTGCGGGCCCACGGCATCCGGCGCTTCGATCCGGATCTCGCCGCGCATTCCCGTGCCGGGCGAATCACTGAGGATAATGGCGGTTTCGGCCGACGTCCCAATCCGGAACCTGTCGGTGCGTGCTCCCGATGGAACCAGTCTGCCGCTTGAGCCGGAGCGCCGGGGCGGTCCGCCTTGGAGCCTGGCGGTGGAGACTGGCCGGGCGGCGCGGGGGGAGTATCGGGTGGAGGCGCGCGGCGCGGAGGGAACCGTCGCCTGCCTGGACCTGAGTGTGGATGGCGGCACGGTGGCCAGCCGGCCGGGGCGATGGGACCGGGCTACCGAGGCCTTCTTTTCCGCCTGGATCGAAATGCTGTTCGATTTTCCGCTTGCGGAAAGCGTCAATTTCCCTTCGCTCAAGCCGGTGCTGACGGACCCGTCCCGCAATTTTCTGTACGACTACTTCGGGGCGGGCGAGGACCGGCGTATTCCGACTGATCCCGATTGCGCGGATCTGCCGTATTACCTGCGCGCCTATTTCGCTTGGAAAATCGGCTTGCCCATGGCCTACCGCGCCTGCAGCCGGGGTGCGGCCAGCCAGCCGCCGCGCTGTGGTGCGGCGAACGTCGCTGAAGGCTTCACGCGGGGCCCTGTGCCGGCGGGCATGTTTACGGCAGTCGTTCGCAAGGTGATGGATACGGTGCATTCGGGCAGCGCCCGCACCGGCCTCCGCGACAGTGCCACGGATTTCTACCCGGTGCCGCTCAAGCGGGAGTATCTGTGGCCGGGGACGGTCTACGCCGACCCCTACGGCCACGTGCTCATGATCGCCCAATGGGTCCCGCAGTCGGCGGACCGGAACGGCATGCTGCTCGCCGTGGATGCACAGCCTGACAACTCCATCAGCCGCAAGCGGTTCTGGGAGGGGACGTTTCTCTTCGCCGACGACGTGAGGGGTGCAGGACCTGGCTTCAAAGCGTTCCGGCCGCTCCTGTCCGCCAGTGCTGCCGTCCGTGTCCCCGGCAACGCGGAACTGAGCCACTCGGCCTTGATCGCACCGTATTCGGACGAACAGGGCGAGCTGTCACCCGAGGACTTTTATGCCGACATGGGGCGGCTGATCAACCCGCAGCGACTGGACCCCAGGCAGGCTTACGAGGCCATGTTCGAGGCCTTGATGGAGCAACTGGAGACGCGGGTGGCTTCGGTGGAAAACGGCGAAGCGTATGTCCGGAAGCATCCCGGTGCCGTCATCCCCATGCCCTCCGGCAGTGCGGTTTTCGAGACTGTCGGTCCGTGGGAGGACTATTCCACGCCGTCGCGTGATATGCGGTTGATCATCGCACTCAACGTCATGTCGCAGCTTCCCGACCAGGTGGTGCGCTATCCGGAACTTTTCGCCCTGCACGGCCAGTCGCCGATGGAGGTCAAGGCACAACTGGAGCGCTTGGACGCTGAACGTCTCAGCGAGGCGTATATCGTCTACCGCCGCAGCGACGGCAGTCCCTGGCGGCTTTCGCTCGCCGAGGTGTTTGCCCGCCGGAAAGCCCTGGAAGTTGCGTATAATCCGAACGATTGTGTGGAGGTGCGTTGGGGCGCCGGGCGCGGAACCGAAGAGTACTCCACCTGCACCCGGCATGCGCCTGCGGATCAGGCGGCGCGCATGGAGCAGTACCGGGTCTGGTTCCGGGAGGCCCGGCGCCCGCCGCGTTAAGGTGAAACGACGCGAAGCGGTGGCTTCGGGGCCGGACTGGAAAAAGCAGGTCCATCGGGAAACCTTGTCGGAACATCGGGATGAATCGTTTGAATCGGGGAAATCGTCGGTGGCATGCCGGGCGGGGCCTCGGCGCTTTGGCGTTGTGCATCGCTCTTTCCGGCTGCAGCGGTGCGAAGAAGGCACCGACTCAGCCCGCTGTCGGGCCGGTGGCGTTGACCGAAAAGCCTGCCGCGAGGGAACCGGCACTGTCAGTGATCAAGCGCCGGATACTGGCACTTGCCAACACTGAGTGGGAATTCTTCGGCTCCCAGCGGGTCATCTACGATGGTGGGGAGGAAAGCATTCCGCATGTGGGCTACTGGGAGGATGAGGACGAATCCCGTATCCAGCGTGTCAGCCGCTACTGGCAGGCGGTGAACAAGCCGGGGCTGTCCGGTCTCAACTGTTCCCAGCCCTGGTCGGCCGCCTTTGTGAGCTGGGTGATGGGAATGGCCGGTGTGCCGGAAAGCCAGTTTCCCCCGGCCAGCGCCCATTGGGTTTATCTAAGCCAGATCATCCGCAAGTCCGACGGCCCAAATTCCTCTTTCATTCCTCACTCCATCAAGGAATACAGTCCCCGGCCAGGCGACCTCATCTGCGCCAGCCGGGAGCGCTATGGCCTACCCAGTGTGACCCGGCCGCTGGAAACCTACATGCTGGAAGATACTAAGCTGCACTGCGACATCGTGGTGCAACGCAATGATGGAAGCGTGGAAGCGATCGGAGGCAACGTCCGCAACTCGGTTTCGCGCAGCACGGTCGCGCTTAACAAGGACGGCATGCTCGTCCCCACCCGACAGCGTCCGTGGTTTCTGGTGCTGGAAAACCGGTTGTGACCGTCCGGCACCGCGCCACGGATTCTTTTTTTTTCGCTCAATGATTCAAGGGAATTAAAAGCCATGCAGTCGCCGGATATGAGGGCGCCGGAGCTGAAGCGTGCCCTGGGGTGGGCCAGTGCGGGCGCGATCATGGCGGGTTCCGTGATCGGCACTGCAATTTTCCTGGTGCCCTCGACCATCGCCCGCGAACTCGACTCGGTGGGCTGGTCCTTTTTCGTCTGGATGTTCGGAGGCCTGTTGTCGCTGGCCGGGGCGCTCAGTTATGCCGAATTGGGCGCGGCCTTCCCCGAAGCGGGGGGCGAATACGCCTTTCTCCGCCGCGCCTATGGCCCTTTGTGGGGTTTCCTCTTCGGCTGGCAGCAGGTCGTCATCGGCAAAACCGGCTCCATTGCCACCATCGCTACCGGCTTCGCCATATTCCTCGGGTTTTTCGTCGACGGCTTGCAGCAAGAATGGCTGCATCTGTCCTGGGGAGAGAGCGGCTGGGGCGTGACGGGCCTTCAATTCGTCGCGATGACGGCGGTTGCATCGTTCTCTCTGATCAACTGTTTCGGTGTTGGGCGCGGCGGCGCGGTGCAGAGCTTCCTGACTGTCCTGAAGGTCGCGGCCATCGTGACTTTGGCCGGCCTGGTGCTCGGCGCCGGTAAGGGCTCCTGGGACCATTTCCAGGATGCCCCGGAACACACGGCCGGGACTGGATGGGGTGCTTTCGCCGCAGCGCTGGCCGCGGTGCTTTGGGCTTACGACGGTTGGAACAACCTGACATTGGTAGGCTCGGAAATCCGTGATCCGGAGCACACCATCCCGAAAGTGTTCCTGCTGGGGTTGCTGGCAGTGATGGGGGTTTATCTGCTGGCCAATTTTGCCTATTTCTATGCTCTGCCGCTGGATGCCGTGAAACACTCGGAGCAGGTGGCACAGGATGTGGCACAGCTCGTGTTCGGAGATTTCGGTGGCGCTGCGATCACTGCCGCCGCCGTGGTATCGACCCTGGCGGCGCTCAATGGCTCGATCCTGTCGGGCGCCCGGGTGTCTTACGCGATGGCGCGGGATGGGCTTTTCTTCAGCCCGCTGGCACGGCTCGATCCCGTCCACCGGACGCCCGTCAATGCCCTGATCGTCCAGGCTCTGTTCGCGAGCCTCCTGATTCTGCTATTCGGGCAGGATCGGGCTGGTTTCGACCGGTTGTTCAACTATGCAGTGTTCGGGCTCTGGGCATTTTATGGTATCACCGTGCTCGCCGTCATCGTACTGCGGCGCACCTCGCCGGAGGTGGTGCGGCCTTACCACGTGGCAGGTTATCCTTGGGTCCCGCTGATTTTCGGCGCGGTCGCCGGTTTGTTCTGCCTCAGTATGATCTTCCAGAATCCCTCAGAAACCGGCATCGGCCTGGTTTTCCTGTTGGCGGGCATCCCTTTCTATCTTTACTGGCGCTCCAATGGCAAGGCCGAGGCTTATCGTAAGTGGAGCCGAAAGGAATGAGCGAAACCGACCGGACCGTATACGCCTATACCGATGGCGCCTGCCGCGGCAATCCCGGACCCGGCGGCTGGGGCGTATTGCTGCGCTATGGCAACAAGACCCGCGAGCTCTACGGCGGCGAGCGCGAGACCACCAACAATCGTATGGAACTGATGGCCGCCATCCAGGCGCTGGAGGCCCTCAGCCGGCCCTGCAAGGTGAAAATCGTCACCGACTCGCAGTATGTGAAGAAAGGCATCACCGAATGGGTCGCCCAGTGGGAGAAGCGTGGCTGGAAAACCGCAGGACGCACCCCGGTCAAGAACATCGATTTATGGCAGCGCCTGATCCAGGCGGAGCAGCGCCACCAGGTGAGCTGGGGTTGGATCAAAGGCCATTCCGGCCATCCCGAAAACGAAGCGGCGGATCGCCTCGCCAATCGTGGCATCGACGAACTGACACTCTCCGACGGCACGCCGGCCTGAAAGACTGACAATGCGCCAAATCGTCCTGGATACCGAAACCACCGGCCTCGATCCCAAGGCCGGCCACCGCATCATTGAAATCGGCTGCGTGGAGCTGCTCGACCGGCGGATCACGCAGAACCGCTTCCACGTCTATATCAACCCCGAACGGGAAATCGACGCCGGCGCGATCGAAGTACACGGCCTGACCAATGAGTTCCTGGCCAGTATGCCGGTATTCAGGAACATCGCGGACGATTTCCTGAACTTCATCAGCGGGGCCGAACTCATCATCCACAACGCCGCCTTCGACGTCGGCTTCCTCGACCATGAACTCTCGCTCCTGAGTGAAAGCCGGGGCCGGATCGCTGACTACTGCGGCATCTGCGATACCCTGGCGATGGCACGCAAGAACCATCCCGGCCAGCGCAACAGCCTGGATGCTCTGTGCAAGCGCTACAACGTCGACAACAGCCGCCGGGAACTGCACGGCGCCTTGCTCGACGCCGAAATCCTCGCCGACGTTTATCTGGCGATGACCGGCGGACAGATCGCCATGCTGCTAGAGGCCGACGCTGAGTCCGGGGGCACTCGTGGGTCCGATGGGCGGTTCGAACGGCTTGCCGTGAACTCCTCTACTGGCTTCGACCATGCTCAACCCGGGCCGCTCAGGGCAAATTCCGTCGACCGGGAGCAAGCCGCGCCTAGGTCGGTCGACACCGCCCGCCCGCGGCTGCGGGTCATCCGCAGCACGCCCGAAGAGGCCGAAGCCCACGCCGCCCGCCTGGACGCCATCGCCAAAGCGAGCTCCGGCGCCTGCTTGTGGTCCCGCTAGCGCGCGGCTACGGCATCGGGTATCCTACTCCGCCTGATCGGAGCGGCTACTGGTAAACCGCAAATTCCGATTCTTGCCTTTAATGGAAGCGTGGCCGAGTGGTTGAAGGCACCGGTCTTGAAAACCGGCAACGGGAAACCGTTCGTGAGTTCGAATCTCACCGCTTCCGCCAATTGAACTCCCAATGAAGTCCAGGAAACCCGTGAGCGATGTAGCTTAGCGGGTTTTTTGTTGTTCAGGGGCAGCTACGGCATGCAAGCCTCTTTGGCTTCCCATCCACCGATGTTCGCAAGCAACTCACGGGCCTTGCGCTCGAAATTAGCGGCATCCACCCGCCAAGGGGGGCAGAACGGCTTTTGGGGAATACCCATAGGACCGGCCGGTGGGCATGCCGGCGCCGTTCTCGGGATTGACGTGGCTGCCGCCCAGCAGCCCGTCGGACTAAGCCGGATATTTCATAAAACACCCCCTGCGCCCGATAGACTGGTCAACCGCCTATTCTTTCAATCCACCGAACTGACCCAACGCCCCCAGAGGCATGGGCAGCCAATCGACCTGCCTCATTTCACCGCGGGCCGGAATTCCACACATTAGACGCAATCCACCCGCCGAGTCCTGCCGGATCCTCCTCGGTTGAGGGTGACGGCGCGCTTCAGACCCTGGCCGGTGGTCGGACGAGGCAGAGTAATTCAACTTTGCTGCCCTGCGGGTCAGTGAGCCGGTGCAACAGCTTCTTCACCGGAAAGGTGCTCGGCAAGTGCAACTTGATCCGGTCCTTGTACTGCACCACCCGTACCGCCAGCTTGAACAGCTTCAGGATGAGGGTCATGGGCTGCTGCCTTGGCCGGTTCCGTGTCGGCACAGGGGGTTGTCCTGTGTGCTGTGGCTCAAGCTGTAGGCGGCACAGGCATAGAACAGGCGCAGGCTGTGTGGCGTGGTTGCCGTCGGCGTAGCCGCAGGCGGTGTGGTAAACACGCTCACGCAGGAGGCCAGCCAAGCTGTGGGCGATGTAGGAAGGGTGCCGGCGATCCTGAATGGCCCAGGCCAAGCGGGCTATCAACCCGGTCCGCCGAGCCATGCCCTGCAGGAGGACGGCGCCGAAATCGCTGGACACCGCGCCGACTTCGAAGCCGGCACGGACGGTGAAGCCGGCGACGGTGGGAAAACGGAGCTGGGTCGCGATAGAGTCACACATTGGGCGGTCTCGTTTAGGCCTCATACGAAGCCTTTTATATCAATCGGTTTAGCGAGATTCGCCCACTTTCTTGACATATGATGGTTAGAATTAGGTAATATTCTAATAAACTCGCTCGTTCCGTCTCAGAAGCCGCATAGTTGGGGCGAACGGTGCGGTGGCGCAGAGGCATCATCCAAAAGTAACGATCATCGTGAGCCGCCGCCCCGGAAGATGAAAAATCGACAGGAACGCTGAGTTGCACATTTTGCTCCCGGAGGATGCGATTCTGGGGTAGCGCATGAGCGCAGTGGCTTTGGCGGGATCGCTTCCGTCAGCTCGCCTTCTCCTGCTTGCGGGAGCGGGGGCCCATGAAACGCTTCGCGTCGTTTCACGTTAAATCCACGTTAAGGAGAATCGAAGTGTCAAACCTCCCGGTTGCAAAAGAGATGATTGCGTTCACGCTCGGCATGGTGGTTTCGATATTCGCGCCGCTTACGTTGGCAGGGAGCGGTCAGGTTTTCTTGATCCATACCGGTGATATCCATGGACACCTCGTGCCCCGTCCGAATGTCCGCAGCGATGCTGTTGGCGGTACAGAAGGCGGCTTGGCACGCATGTACACGCTTATTCAGCAGATCCGCTCTAAGGCGAGGCAAGGGAAGGTGAACAGGTCTTTGCTTATCAACACAGGCGATACATTGCAGGGTTCAGGCGAGGCCCTGTTTACACGCGGCCAAGCGATGATCGATGTGTTGAACCTTTTCAAAATAGACGCACATGCGCCCGGGAACTGGGATTTTCTCTATGGCACCGCGCGGTTTGAAGAGGTTTTCAAAGGGAGGGGCGAACAAGCGCCTCTGGCGCCCTGGAACGCCCTGGCATCCAATCTCTACTACACGAATCAATTTGACGACGCGACCGAGTGCGGCATTACAGGCGAAGATGCTCAAGGCACCGTCCGCAAGCTCAAGCGCGTGCTCCCCCCTTATGCCATCAAGCGGGTCGGGGAGGTCAAGGTGGGATTGCTAGGGTTTACGACCGCACGCGCCGTCGCTGCCATAGGTCCGAAAGTCACCGCAGGTTACCAATTCAGTGATGCCGAAATCGAGTTGCCCTGCTACGTTGACGTCCTGCGGAAGCGGGAAAAAGTGGACCTGTTGGTCATGATATCCGAGCTGGAACTGTCCAGGGATATCAAGCTCGTTGAAATGAACCCAGGCGTCGATGTGGTCCTGAATTCCGACATGCACGAAAAGACAACTCGCCCCATCATCGTCCGCCACGTCCGTGCACCGAGTACGCTTCTGTTTGAGGAAGGGCAGGATGGCACCATGATCGGCGAACTTCAGCTCAATGTGAAGAACGGAAAGGTTGCCGATTGGCACTGGACTCCGCACATCGTTAGCGCGGCTATCATGGAAGATAAGGGCATAGCTGCCAAAGTGGCCGAGGTTCGCAGGCCGTTCCTCAAGGCGAGCTTTGTGGCGGGTCAAAGCGTGACTGTGGGAGGCAATACCAGCACGCTGTTACACCCGGTTGACGAAGTTATTGCGTACAGTCAGGTCAATTTGCATCGCTCCAACTTTGTGGACGAAGATATGCCGGCGGTCGTCGAAGGCTCCTCCCACGACTTGATCGCGGATGCAATGCGTTGGGCTGCCGGTGCCGATGTGGCGACTCTCCGAGGATTTCGCTATGGAACGCACATTCCTGCTGGTCAACCCATAACAATGGAAGATATCTATCACTATGTTCCTATAGCGGCAAAACTCGGTAGATCCCAAAAAGCCTGCGGGGCGGATCTGAAGACGCAAATAGAGAATTCAACCGCTGGAGTATTCCATCCGGATTCCAGGCGTTGGCAGGGTGGCTGGATGTTTGCTTACAGTGGTGTAACTTATGATCTCGACGCCTGCGGAGGTTTCGGCATTCCCGGGATGCCGGTAGAGCGCGCTACCAATATCAAAGTCAATGGCGTCCCTGTGAATGCGTTGGATGCCTACGATGAAAAAAGTGGGCAATGTAAAAGCGGGAGCCCAGGATACAAAGTTGCCGGATATTGGTATGCGGACGACCCAACCACCATCAATAACTGTAAGTCATGTAAAGGTCGGTTGATCCAAATGGTCACACATGACCTTCATGTAGTCGATTTGGTTCCTGGTCAGCCAATTCCAGACAACCGTACTTTTCTCGATATCACCGAGGCAGTGGTGAAATATTTGCAAGTTCCTTTGTCTGGCAAAGTAACGTCCAACAATTTGTCGCTAAATCGAATCAAAGTCACACGCCTCCCACGATTGAATACATATCCATTCAAAATCGTCCAGCCATTGGAGGGTGCGACGCGTGAAACCTGTCCAATGTCGTAAGGGCACCTCGAAAAACCTCCGTACACCCGTTCTTGGCAAAATCACGCCGTTCTGAACCCTGCTTCAGCTTGCCCCGAGGAAACCACGTCGCGCCATCAAGACCGACCTGTTCGCCAGTGCGCATCATCGCAACAAGCGCAACTTGTTGGGTGACCCACGGGTCGACAGCGATCGGCCGTTAACTTTGCGGCGTTGGCAACCACGGTCGAACAGCCGGAGTACCCGCTGCTCGACCGCATGAGCTGCCAGCGCTTCTGTGGCCCGGCCAATGCCATCGCCGTTCCGGACCGCATTATGTGCGGACCCTCGAAAACTGGATCGGTGAGGCCGGGGCGAAGGCTCTGTTCGATGGCGTCTTGGCGCAGTTGCTCAAGAAGGGTTTCATCGCGCCCGGCGGTCAGCTTCTCGACGGCCTTGGTGCCGGCCCCCCAAGCCGCACAACGGCCGAGCCGAAAGGGCATTGAGCGAGCAAGTTACGATGCCCGCCAACGGAAAGCCGGCCAAGCGCCGCCGGAAGGACTCGGCTGCCACCTGGACCAAGAACCACGTTCGGCTACAAGCTCTCGATCAGCGTCGACAACACATACAAGCTCATCCGCCGGATCGAGACCGGCACGTCCAGTCTTACGATGGCTTAGGGATCGTGGTTTGGACCATCGATTTCGAATCGCCGCCGCAAGGTGCCGCATCGGTGGCGGAGCTTGGACGCAGCGCCATCAGCGACGGTATCGATGGCATGGAAAGGGATCTACGCGGCGCGTAATGACAAATACTCAGAGCACCAGCCGGTCCAGCGTCAGTTCATAGCCGGGCACGAATACGGCCATGAAATAGTCGACTTCCGGCAACCCCAGTTGCCGGATTTTTTCGCGGATTTCCTCTTCCGCATTGACGAATTCGGTGTTGCCGGCGCGCCGTTCGGCACAGCATTTCAGGTAGGCGGCGATGCGGTCGGCCGCTTTGATCAGGACCTGGACTTCCTCGGGGATTTCGTCGGGCAGCAGCATCCTGGCGTAGGCTGATTGCAATGCTTCCGGCAGCAGGGCGAGTAGTTCCCGGGAGGCTTTTTGCTCCAGGTCCTTATAGGCGTCGCGGATGGCGGGGGAATGGTATTTGATCGGCGTGGGGAGGTCTCCGGTGATGGCTTCGCTAACGTCGTGGTAAAGCGCGGCGGCCGCGACCCGGTCGGCATCCACCGGCCGGCGGAAGATTTCGCCGCGGATCACTGCCAAGGCATGGGCGATGACGGCCACTTCCCAGCCATGCTCCATGACGTTTTCTTCGTAGGCGTTGCGCATGAGGCCCCAGCGCTTGATCCAGCGCAGGCGGCCGAGGTGGGCGAAAAACGGACTTTGGTTCATGGGCTTGCTGATTCCAGGGAGTCGTGAAGCCGGCCTGGGGGGAGGGCGCCGGTGTGGCCGAAGATCGCGGCATGCAGAAAAAGGCGTGGGCCGGTATGATCTTCAGTCTATGTTGCTCGTACCCTTCCAGATCGGCGGTGAGCATTATGCACTGCCCGCCGTCGATGTCTTCACGGTGGCGCAAGTACCGAGGCTGCGTCCGCTGCCGCAGGCGCCGGCCTGGGTGGCGGGTGTCTTTCGTTATCGCGGTAGCGTTTTGCCGGCCGTCGATCTGAGCCTGCTGATCGCGGGGCAGCCCGCCCGCCGCGTCCTCAGCACGCGTCTGCTCCTGGTCGGGAATGCCCAGGACTCGGAGTCCAGACCCGTCCTGGGGCTGCTGGCCGAGCGGGTGACGGATACGGAGGCCGTCGATCGGTACACGCTCCGCGAGACTGGGGTCAGCATACCTGGCGCCGAGTGGCTGGGCGAGGTGGTCGGGTTGGAGCGGGTTCTGCTGCAGCTCGTCCGCTGGCAGCCGCTGGTGACGGAGGAACTGGCCCAGTTGTGTGCCGAGGTGGACCGGTGCGGCTGAATGGCGAGATCGGTGGGTTGTGGCACTGGCTGGCGGCGGCCGGATTCGAGCCGTGCGCCTTGGGTGAGGCCGCCGTCGTATCCGCCTTGAAACGGCGGCTCGCTGCCGCCGGCTGTACCGCCGCAACCTACCCGGCGAGGTTGGCGGCGGATGCAGATGAACGGGCGCGTCTGCTGGAGGCGGTCCTGGTACCGGAAACCTGGTTTTTCCGGGAGGCGCCGGGTTTCGATGCGCTGGTCGCAGCCGCCGCCCAGCACCGTCTGGAACGGCGGACCGGGCCGTTCCGGGTCCTTAGCCTGGGCTGTTCGACGGGGGAGGAACCCTGGTCCATCGTCATCGCGCTGCGGGAGGCCGGGATGGAGAACGGGGACTTCCGGGTCGAAGCGCTGGACATCAGCGCCAGGGCCATCGAGGCGGCCAGGGCGGGAATCTACGGCGGGCGCTCGTTCCGGAGGCCGGGGGACGGCGCCTGGCGCAGCCGCTATTTCGATGAACTCGGTGACGGCCGCTACCGTGTGAAGGACGCGCTGCGCGGCGATGTCGAGTTCCGGGTCGTCCACCTGGGCGAGGCGGGCTGGGGCGACGGCGGCCGGCGCTGCCAGGCGGTGTTTTGCCGCAACGTGCTCATCTATTTGAAGGCCGATCTCAGGGCGCGGGTCATTGCGCGCTGCCATGAGGTGCTCGATCCGGGCGGGTTGCTGGTGCTGGGGCATGCCGACGGCATCGGTGGATTCGAGTGGGGTTTCCGGCGCCACGGCGCGGCCGGAGCGTTCTCCTGGATACGGCAGGACGTGACCGGAGCGAAGATCCTTCCCACATCTCCCTCCAGGTTGGTGCCCGTCGAGGCCGCCAAGTGTGGCGCCGGTGGCGGGAGCCGGCCTGCGGGGCCGGTTCTCTCCCTCGGCGCCGAGGAAATCGCATGCGCCGTGCCTTTGGCCGACGGCGGGAGACTGAGCACTGCGCGCGCCCTGGCGGACGGGGGGGACTACACGGCTGCGGAGCGCCTCTGTCTCGGCTATCTGGCATCCCACCCGGATGATCCGGAGGTCCATGCCCTGCTCGGGATCGTTATGTCCGCCGCCAACCGGGAGGACGACGCGCTGAAATATTTCCGCCAGGCGCTTTATCTGGCCCCCTCCCACAGTGAAAGCCTGCTGCATCTGGCCGCTCTTTACGAGCGGCGCGGCGATGGAGAGCGTGCCCGCCACTTCCGCAACCGTTCCGCCGCCGAGGGTGGGTCATGATGGAGACCGGAACCCCAGAGGGAAACTGCTGGAACCGGATCGGCATCTACGGCAGCCGGGAATGCTCCCGCCTCGCCGAGGTGATCCACTGCCGCAGTTGCGGCGTTTATCAGACCGCGGGCCGGGCGTTGTTCGACCGCCCGCCTACCGAGGACAGCATCGACCGCTGGACTGAACAGCTTTCGGCCGTGCCGGACGAGGATACCGCGGAACGGACGTCGTTGGTGGTCTTCCGGCTGGGGGCGGAATGGTTCGCGTTGCCTGCGGAGTGGGTGCGGGAGGGCATCGCGCCGGGACCCTGGCGGAGCGTTCCGCATCGCAGCGGGAAGGAGTTCCTGGGCATTATGAGCGTGCGCGGCGAGCTGATTCCGTATTTTTCCCTCGCTGCCGTCCTGGGGATCGGCAGCGGAGTCGATTCCGCAACCGAACGGGTCTTGGTCTGCGGCGGGGAGGGGCGTCGGCTGGTGTTTCCGGTCGGCGCCATCCTGGGGCTGCGGCGTCTGGTCCTGGACGAGGCGGGCAGGCCGCCCGTGACGGTCGGCAAGGCCGTCGACGCTTACACCCGGTGGTTGGTAAGGCATGCAGTGGGCAGCATAGCGGTGCTGGACGCCGAACGTCTGTCCGCCGCACTGGAGGCCAGGCTGCGATGAGCGATTTCGCCCTGCTGGATTTGTTCCGGGAGGAGGTCGATACCCATGCGGGCGTCCTGACCGCGGGCCTGATCGCGTTGGAAGCAGGGCCGGCCGGCACCGGGGAGATCGAACCCCTCATGCGCGCCGCCCATTCGCTCAAAGGAGCGGCACGAGTTTTGGGGCTGGATGCGGCGGTCGGCATCGCCCACGCGATGGAAGACGGACTGCTGGCGGCCAAAGAAGGCAGGCTGGCGTTGACTCCGGCGCGGGTCGATGTGCTGCTCGAGGGCGTAGACTGGATCGTCGCCCTGGCGCAGGTGGACGAGCCGGATCTGCCAGCCTGGCTGGTGGCGCAGGCGGATTCGGCGGACGATCTGGAGCGCCGCCTGCGGCATCTCGATCAGGTGCCAGCGGCCATGGCCGCTGGTACTTCCAGGGTGGAAGCTGCGGCGTCGGATCTGGAGCCGATGGCCGATTCAAAGAGCAGTGGAGCTGAAATCGCGGCGCCCTCTGCCGAAACGGAAGCCTTGGCGGTGCCCGCGCCGGGAGCAGAACCTTCGGCCGCCGGGACGCCGGACCGCTCCATCAAGATCAGCGCCGAGGTGCTCAACCGCCTCATCAGTCTGGCCTCCGAATCACTGGTGGAAGCGCACCGCATGGAGGACACGCTCGCCGGCCTGGAAACCACCCGCCATGGCCTCGGTCGGCTGGCGGCCTTGCTGCAGAAAGAGGATCCGGGCGGGAACGCACTCCGCCTGCTGGACGAGGTGTGCGCCGGACTGGGTCGGACCCTCGAGGCGCTGGATGCCCATGCACGGCGCGCGGCGTCGGCCGCCGAGTCCCAGTTCAGGGAGTTGGTGGCCGGCCGGATGCGTCCTTTCGAGGAGGGGACGCGTTCGTTTCCGCGCCTCGTTCGCGATCTGGCCCGGGAACTCGGCAAACAGGTGCATTTTGAAATCAGGGGCGGCACTACTCGGGTCGACCGCGATATTCTGGCCAAGCTGGAGGCGCCGCTCGGCCATCTGCTCCGGAACGCGCTGGATCATGGCCTGGAGCCGCCTGAGGAACGACGGGCGGGGGGGAAGCCGGCCGCCGGCAATCTGCGGCTGGAGGCACGTCATCACGCCGGTTTGCTGCTCATTACGGTGAGTGACGACGGTCGCGGCGTGGACCGCGAGCGGCTCCGGCGGAAGATCGTCGAACGCAACCTGACCACGGCGGCACTGGCGATCCAGATGACCGACGCGGAGCTGTTCGATTTCCTGTTTCTGCCGGGATTGTCGACGCGTGACATGACCAGCCGAGTATCGGGCCGCGGCGTGGGCCTGGACGTGGTGCAGTCCATGGTGCACGCCGAAGGCGGGTCGGTATCGGTCGAGTCGGAGGCCGGCCGCGGTACGGTGTTCCGGCTCCAGCTTCCGGTGACCCGTTCGGTGCTCCGCGCCCTGCTCGTGCGGCTCGGTGGCGAACCTTATGCCTTTCCCCTGGCGCGCATCGGTTACCTGGCGGCACTTGAACCCGCCGAACTCAAGACCATCGAGGGTCGAAGCTATTTCGTCGCCAACGGCGCGAACCTGGCGCTCGTCGCTGCCCGCGAACTGCTGGGAATGGCTATTCCGGATACGACGGCGGACCGCATCCACGCGGTGGTCCTGATGGACCAAGGGGAATCCTATGCCATCGAAGTCGATGGCTTTCTCGGGGAATCCGAGCTGGTGGTCAGGCCCCTGGATACGCGATTCGGCAAGATTCCGCACGTCAGTGCCGTTGCGGTCGCGGAAGACGGTATGCCGGTACTGATTCTCGACGTGGACGACCTGTTTCGGTCCATCGCCTCGATGCTGTCGGGCGGCCTGGCGGTTGGGCGGCGGAAGGGGGCGGTGCCGGAACGCCAGCGTGTCCGCAGGATCCTGGTGGTGGACGATTCCATCACCGTACGCGAACTCGAGCGGCGGCTGCTCGAAAATCAGGGCTACGAGGTGGATGTGGCGGTCGACGGCATGGAGGGATGGAATGCGCTGGGGTTGGGTCGCTACGATCTGATCGTGAGCGACATCGATATGCCGCGGATGAACGGCATCGAGCTGGTGCGGCGGATACGCTCCGATGCCCGTTTCGAGCGGCTGCCCGTGATGATCGTTTCATACAAGGACAGGGAGGAAGACCGGATGGCAGGACTGGAAGCGGGCGCGGACTATTACCTCACCAAGAGCGGATTCCGTGACGACACGCTGATCCGGGCAGTGCGGGAACTGATTGGCGAGGCCGTGGTTTGAGGATCGCCATCGTCAACGCCGATCGCCACGCGATCGAGATCCTGCGCGGCGTGATCGAGCGGGAGGCCGGTCTGGAGGTCTGCTGGACTGCCCTCGATGGGAACGACGCCGTGGCCCGCTGCGCCGCCGATAGGCCGGATCTGATTCTGATGGCAATGCATCTGCCGGCCATGGACGGTGTCGAAGCCACGCGCTGCATCATGGCCACGACGCCGTGTCCCATCCTGGTGGTGACGGCGACGATCGCCGGTGCCTTCACCCTCGTATACGAGGCCATTGCGGCGGGCGCGCTGGATGCGGTCGAGACGCCGCGAAGGATGAAGCATGGCGAGGAAGTCACCGGCACCGGCGAGCTGTTACGCAAGATCGCGACCGTGGGGGCTTTGATGGCCGCGCGGTCCTATGGGGCATCCGCGGGAAAGCCGGCGTTTTGGCAGCCCTCGGGCGGCGCGAGTCTGCCGGTGGTAGCGATCGGCTCCTCGACCGGCGGACCCCACGCGCTCGGCGTGGTTCTTGCCGGACTTCCAGCCGATTTTCCCGCTGCCGTGCTGGTGGTGCAGCATCTGGACGCGCGCTTCGCCGGCAACCTGGCGCACTGGCTGTCGCGCCAGACGCCGCTGGAAGTCCGGCTGCTGGCACGGCCGGAGCGGATCAGGCCGGCCACGGTGTTCCTTGCCGCTCGTGAGGCGCACATGGTGCTGGACGCTCGGCTGTGGCTCCATTACCTCGAAGCCGGGGACGAGACCCATCATTGCCCGTCGGTGGACCGGCTGTTCGAAAGCCTCGCCGTTCTCCCCGGCCTGGCCGGTTGCGGGGTGCTGCTGACGGGGATGGGCAGGGACGGCGCAGCGGGTCTGCTGGCTTTGCGGCGTGCGGGCATGATGACGATCGCCCAGGACGAGAACACCAGCGTCATCTGGGGTATGCCGGGAGCCGCGGTCCGGCAGCAAGCGGCCAGTGCCGTGCTGCCTCTGGATCGGATCGCGCCCGCCGTGGTGCGGCACATACGTTCGTTGATGCAATCGGGACGAATTTCCCAGGGAGCTTCTGATGAGTGAAGACAAAGGGGGGGCCGCGGCGCTCGCGGTCGCCCACCCCGTCGTCGTGCTACTGATCGACGACCAGAAGATCATCGGCGAAGCCGTCCGCCGTCTGCTGAAGGACGAGACGGACATTGAGTTCCATTTCCTGAGCGATCCGACCCGGGCGCTGGCGGAAGCCGAGCGGGTACGGCCCACCATCATTCTCCAGGACCTGGTGATGCCGGACGTGGACGGCCTCGATCTGGTGGTGCGGTTCCGGGCGCATCCGGCTTCCCGCAACATCCCGCTGATCATGCTGTCGAGCAAGGAGGAGCCGGCGGTGAAGGCCGAAGCTTTTGCGCGCGGCGCGAACGACTACCTGGTCAAGCTGCCCGACCGCATCGAGTTGATCGCCCGCCTGCGTTACCACTCCAATGCCTACATCGCCCAGCTGCAGCGCGACGAAGCCTATGGCGCGCTGGCGGCGGAGCTGCACGAAGCGGCGAGCTATGTGCGCTCGCAACTGCCGGTGCCGATCGCATCGGGGCCCATCCGCAGCGCCTGGGAGTTCGTGCCCTCCACCACGCTGGGAGGGGACTCCTTCGGCTACTTCGACGTCGATCCCGGCCATTTCGCGTTTTTTCTCCTCGATGTCTGTGGCCATGGCGTAGGGCCGGCCCTGCTTTCGGTGTCGGCCATGGCGGCCATCAGCCGGCGTACGCTGCCGGAGGTGGATTTCCTGGACCCGGCTGCCGTGCTGGCCGCGCTCAACGAAGCCTTTGCCATGGAAAAGCACAATCTGCTGTATTTCACGCTCTGGTACGGGGTGTTCGAACGGGCCACCCGCACGATGCGCTATGCCAGCGCCGGACATCCCCCAGCGATCGTCTTTGCACCCGGCAGCGAGCCCGTCGAGCTGCGGCAGCAAGCCATGCCCATTGGCGTCATGGCCGATGTTTCGTTTCCCACTGGGGAGTTCCGCTTGCCGCAGGCTGCCACGGTCTATCTGTTCAGCGACGGGATTTACGAAGTCACGCGTCCCGGCGGGGAGGAGTTTACGTTCGGCGAGTTCGTGGACCGGCTCGCGTCGGTGGTTTCGCTCGGCGGTGGTCCACGGGAGCTGCTGGCGGCGATGCGGGCCATCCAGGACGGCGCCGAGTTCGAAGACGACGTTTCGGTATTGGAACTGAAATTCGACTGATACAAAGGCTCCGGCTTCCCTTCGATTCCCCGCGCCGCGCTCAGTGTCTGACCCGACACTGTATTAAGATCCGGCGTGAAATCATTACGGTTCGGAAGCTGCCGCAGGCTCATCCGGTGTGTGACCGTATTATCCTGCAGGCTCTCGGAGATAACCCTCAATGTGCGAATGTGGGGTTAATGAGTATGGGGGATTCGAATGGCTCGATTTCGGCGCCGACTCTCTCTACACTTCCGGACCGAACGGGCCGGTTACAGGGGGCGTTTCCCTTCCGCCGCCGGCATCGTGCCACCCACGAATTTCATCGAGGAGCGGAGTCCTGAGATGTCGAAACTGCCGAAGGCGAGCCTGGCCGCGATACTGTTGTTCTTGGCCCTGGCGGCCAGGGCCGAGCAATTGCGCATGGTGGCGGACGAGTGGCCGCCGTATGTCGATCCAACCGCCGCGGGGGGCGGTCTGGCCATCGATTTGGTGTCCGCCGTGTTTTCCCGCGCCGGCTACACCACGCAACTCACGGTGGACGACTGGTCGCGCGACCTGGAAGGGGCCAGCATCGGCGTCTACGACGTGGTCGCGAACATCTGGTACACCGATGAACGTGCCCGGTATCTCGACTACAGCGATCCTTACCTCGTCAACGATGTCCGCTTCGTCAAGCGTAAATGGACCGATATCGAGTTCGAGGATTACGGCGATATCCGGGGACTGCGAATCGGCATGGTGAAGGATTACGGCTATCCTTCCGGATTTCTCCGTGCGGGCGGCTTGTTGAAGATCGCCAACGACACCCTCGTCGAGGCGCTGACCGAACTGGTGGAGGGTCAATGCGACCTGGTGATCGACGACAAGCACGTGCTGGAATATACGGCGAAGAAATACCTGCCCGAAAGCGAGAACCGCCTGGAATTCCTGCCGCGGCCGGTCGGGCTGGAGCAGCTCCACATCGCCGTCAGCCGTGCCAATCCCAATCACGCCCGGATCGTCGGCGACTTCAACCGGGCACTCAAGGCGATGAAGAACGACGGCACCTACGGCCGCATTCTGGATGCCCATGATTATCGGCCTTAGCCTCCGCTCCGCTCGGCCAGCAGCGGCAAAAGGTCGGGTTCGATACTCTCCGGCGAAGTGTTGGGGGCGTAGCGCCTGAGCACTTCGCCGTTGCGTCCGACCAGGAATTTAGTGAAATTCCATTTGATGGCTTCGCTGCCGAGCAGTCCCGGTTGCGCCGACTTGAGATAGGCATAAAGCGGGTGGGTGTGCTCGCCGTTCACCTCGATCTTTGCGAACAGCGGGAAGCTCACTTGGTACCGGCTCGAACAGAACTGGCGGATTTCCGCCTCGCTGCCCGGCTCCTGGCCGCCGAACTGGTTGCAGGGGAAGGCCAGCACCACCAAGCCGTCGTCGCGGTGGCGCCGGTACAGTGCCTCGAGGCCGGCGTACTGGGGGGTGAAGCCGCAGCGGCTGGCGACGTTGACGATCAGAAGAACCTTCCCGCGGTAGCTGTCCAGGCGAACGGCTTCGCCCTCCAGGGTGCAGACTTCGAAGTCGTAGATGTTCATGTGTTTGAATCCTGTCGCAAGAGGAGGGGAAAGCGGTATCAGCTGATGACCAGACGGTTGCGCCCGCCCGTTTTCGCGGCATAGAGCGCCTTGTCGGCTCGATCGACCAGGGCGGTTTCGTCTTCCACCTCGGTGTCGGGGTAGGCGGTCGCCCCGATGCTTACGGTCACGCGTATCGACTGGTCGCCATCCACCACGACGAGGTCGTCCACCATGTGGCGCAGCCGCTCGCCCACGTATTCGAGGTCGGGTCGGGAGGCGGCCGGCAGGACCGCGATGAATTCCTCCCCGCCGTAGCGGATCAGGACGTCGCCCTCCCGTAGGACGGAGCGCGCGGTCTTGGCGACGCGGGCGAGCACTCGGTCGCCGGCCAGATGGCCATAGGTGTCGTTGATCCGCTTGAAATAATCGATGTCGAACATCAGGAGGCCAAGCGGCAGGTTCAGCCGGACCGCGCGCTGGAACTCCTCTCGCAGCCGGGCCACTCCGAACCGGCGGTTGTAGGTGCCGGTGAGGGGATCAAGCGCCGCCAGAGTCTGCAGCCTGTCGTACAGGATCGCGTTGTGCAATGCCAGCGCGAGTCCTCGTTCGAAGACGTCCAGGCGATTCCGGTCTTCGACGCTGAAGCCTTGGCCGCTGGCCAGTACGACCGCTCCCAATACCACTTCCTTGTGCTGCACGGGATCGATGAGGACTTCCCGCGGTCGGAACTGCGCCAGCATGCCGTCTACCAGCAGATCCTCGGGCAGTTTCACCCTGTGGCGGCGTTCAGTGCGCAGGGCGTGGCGAACGCGGTCGTTGTTCGCCAGGGTGTGGGGGCTGCCGATGCCATGCGAGGCCGCGACCCGGATGCCGCCTTCCACTTCGACCAGGATCGCCCCGCCGTCCGCGCCGGTGTGTTGCAGCAGGAGCGCCAAGGCCTGCTCCGTGAGCTGATGTACATCGAGTTCGCTGACCAGCATCTCGGTGAACGTACGCACCGCCGTTTCGGTTTCGATCGAGAGCGCCAGGGACTGGATCAGCTGGTTGAAGGCCCGGGCGCCGTCGCCGATTTCGTCGTCGGAATCGACCTCGATGGCGCAATGTTCGGGGGTGCATTTTTCGGGCGTGTTGCCTTGCGCCATGTCTTGCAGGCGGCTCGCGACCAAGCCCATCCGTTCCGCCAACAGGCGCGCCCGCTCGCCGACGACAGAACGCGCCAGGGCGATGTTCATCGCTCCCACGGCGAATCCCGCGGCGATGCAGGCGGTGAAGAACACGGGTGTCAGCACATACGAGGAAGGAATCCCCAGGCACAACGTGAAAAACGGAAAGACCAGACCGATCAACAGGCCGAAGCCGATCATCCAGATCGACAGGTCGACGAAGACTTTACGGGTCAGTCTGATCATTATGGCGTTTTGGAAGTGGCGCGACGGCGGCCGGACCGGTTTGTCGCGGCTCTTGAAGTTTAGCCGGCTTTGCGGTGATCGGACAGCATCGCTGAATTCGAGCCCCGCACGCGGCGGCGCAGCAGGACGATCGCCCGAAATCCCAGTAGCACGGCGAGCAGGATGGCGAACCTGAGAGGATCGGAGATGTCCTTCTTCACCAGCCACAGGTAGTGGATCACTCCGCCGCCGGCCGAGACGTAGACCAGCCGGTGCAGGCGCTGCCAGCACTGGCCGCCGAGCCGGCGCATCATCGCATCGGTCGACGTGACCGCCAGGGGAATCAGCAGCACGAAAGAAGGGAAGCCCACCGTGATGAACGGGCGTTTCGCAATGTCCTTCAGTATCGCCGGCCAGTCGAAGAACTGGTCCAACACCAGATAGCCGGCGAAATGCAGTGTGCCATAGAAGAACGCGAACAAGCCCAGCATCCGGCGTAGGCGTACCAGCCGGGGTTGCTTCAGCACGATGCGCAGAGGTGTGACGGCGAGGGTGATGAGCAGAAAACTCAGGGTCCAGTAGCCGGTTGTCCGGATGATCTTTTCGATGGGATTGGCGCCCAGGGTGCCGAGCGCGGCGCCGGCGGCAAGTCTTGCCAGCGGAATGAGGGCCACGACAAATACGACGGCCTTCGCAGCCCGCAGTGCATTTTCCTCGGGCCGTATCCGCTTCCTTCCCCTAGAAGAATTTTTTGAGGTCCATGCCGGCATAGAGGTGGGCGACCTGGTCGGCGTAACCGTTGAACATCAGCGTGGGCCGCTTGAAGAATTCCCCGAGCCGGCGCTCTTTCGCCTGGCTCCAGCGCGGATGGTCCACTGCCGGATTGACGTTGGCATAGAAGCCATATTCGCTGGGCACGGCCTGGGTCCAGGTCGAAACCGGCTGCTGTTCGGCGAAGCGGATACGGACGATGGATTTGGCGCTTTTGAACCCGTATTTCCAGGGAACCACCACCCGGACCGGGGCGCCGTTCTGCTTCGGCAGCACTTCGCCGTAAAGACCGAAGACCAGGAGCGTCAAGGGGTGCATGGCCTCGTCCAGGCGCAGCGCCTCCCGGTAGGGCCAATCCAGCACCGACGACTTCTGGCCGGGCATTTGGGCCGGATCGTGCAGCGTGATGAACTCGACGAATCTGGCATTCCCT
This sequence comes from Methylococcus capsulatus, assembly GCF_036864975.1. Taxonomy (NCBI): domain Bacteria; kingdom Pseudomonadati; phylum Pseudomonadota; class Gammaproteobacteria; order Methylococcales; family Methylococcaceae; genus Methylococcus; species Methylococcus capsulatus. The sequence goes on from NZ_CP104311.1 coordinate 1,908,820, forward strand.
GTGGGCTCGACGCGCTTGATGAGTTCGGCCAACGGAAACCCTACCCAGGGCACCACCATGGACCAGCCCTCGACGCAGCGCAGTCGGTAGATGCGTTCTTCCAGAGGGGCAAGCTTCAGGAGTTCGTCGACGTCGAACAGCTTGGGTTTTTGCACTTCGCCCTCCACGGATACCGTCCAGGGGCGGGTTTTGAGGCTGGCCGCGGTCCGGGACGGCGTTTCCTTGTCCGTTCCGAACTCATAGAAGTTGTTGTAATGAGTGACGTCTTCGAAGGGGGTTAGTGCATCCGGCAGGACATAATCAGTTTTCCGGATCCCTGGCAGCTTTTCGCCCGCACTGAGCCAATGGGGCCAGAGGGCGGCGGCGACCGCAGCGCCGGCGGCCGCCTGCATGAAGCGGCGGCGGTCGTAGTACATGTCCCGCGGTGTGATTTCGGAAGGAAGGATTCTCGATGAGCTGGTTTTACGCATGGCAGGCTCCCGGCTCCAGGGGCGAGTGGTGATCGGATGGTACTGCATGTTCCACCACGGCTGCGATGGGCCTATTCATTGGTTCGAGCCGTCTTCCTGCCGGTCTTTGTCCCAAGCCCGCCGGAATGAGGAAAATGCGTCGGAAAACCCTTTCTGTATATGGTTCCAGGCATCCTGCGAGCCGCTCTTGAGGCGCTTCGCCTGCGTCGCGGTTTGATCGAGCGCTTCCTTCGACGTGTTCCGTGCCGCCTCCTCGACCCGCTGCCATTGTTCGCCGGTCCTGGATTTCAGTTCGCTGAATCCGTATTTCAGGGAGTCGGCGGCTTGGTTCCCTTTCTGGGAAGAGTAGTTGCCGATCGCCCGGGCGGTTTCCTTCATTTTCTCTCCGATGTTCTCGATCGACGGTGATTCCTCAGGGACAGCGGCGCCGAAAGCGGGGAAGGACGGCTGCAACGGTAGGATGGCAAGGGCCAGGCAGGCGAAACGGAGAGGGGTTTTCATGAACGCGCGCTCCTCATGGCAGATGGGGGCAGGTCAGCTCAGACTCCTCATGCCGACAGGCCCAGTCTCATTCGTAGCCTATCGGCCAAAATGGGGAAGGCCAGCACAGAGATCATCCCTGCGCTGACCAAGACGGCCGCACGTTCCGGCGACATGAGGCCCAACGGCAGGGCGATCTCGGTGATCACGACGATGAGTGGCAGCCCCGTCGCCGAATAGAGGATGAAGGGGACGATATCGGCGGGCGACAGACTGCGGCGATAAATGAACAAAGGAATGCTGCGCACCAGGATGAGCAAAGCCAGCAGAATCATGATTTGGAGCGGTACGAGTGGACTGGCCCACAAGGCGTCGAGATCGAAATGAATGCCGGCCGTGACGAAGAAGATGGGAACCAGAAAGCCATACCCGATGGCTTCGAGCTTGGACCTCAGCACATCACCTCCTGGCCCTTTGCTGGCGAGACCCACGACCATGCCCGAGGCAAGTGCGCCCATGACGACGTCCAGCCCGAATTTGCCGGCGAGCAGAATCAGCAGCGCCTGGAAAGCGATGCAGATACGTACCGGAAGCTGGCCACTACTCTGCATGGAGCGGGCAAGGCGGTCGAGCAATGGCGACGAGCGGACCCGGATGGCCAGGTATGCTGCGATCAGAGTGATCGTCAGGAAAGAAAGGACGAACAGAGTGTGAAGGAAATTGTCATGGCCCGGAATCGCCATGAACGATAGCAGAAACATCGGGCCGAGTTCGCCGATGGTACCCGAAGCGAGGACATACTTTCCAAAATCGGTATCGATTTCTCCGGAGTCGCGCAGGATGGGTACGAGTATACCCAACGCGGTGGTGGTCAACGCCCCGGCTGCCAGGAGCAGCGGCAGGCGGATCAGCCCCAATGCCTGGAAAACTAATACGCATGTGATAGCGACGGCGAAAGACAATGTCCAGCCGAGCGCCCCGGTCGTCAGCGGCCGTCTGCCGATTTTGCCGAGATCGATTTCCATGCCGACCAGGAAAATCAGGAAGGTCAACCCGAGGTGTGCCAGAGCGTCGATCACCAGGGAAGGTTCCACCAGGTGCAGTGCCTTCGGCCCGACGAGGATGCCCAGAATGATCTCTGCGACGACGATGGGTATCCGAAAGCTCTTCGGCAATTCCGCCAGCATGGGCGCGAGCATCGCCATGAGTGCAATGAGCAAAAGGTCGGTTCTAAAGCTTTCCATCCTCGGTTCTCCTTCATCGTTCCACGTGTTCCAGCAAGCGCACGGGGCCGGCTTGGGTCAGCCCTTGAGGACAAACCACGGTTCTGTAACCCTAACCGATGATGTCCAGCGCATGCAAAAGGAATGTTAAGATCATGCCAAGTGTGTTCGGTTTCAGGACAAGATGCATTCATTGCATGGTGTGCGGCACCGGTCTGCGAAGCAGCCAAAGGTGGTTTTCGGGAGCCGGTTGCCGACAACAGAGTTTGATTTGCTGTCCCCTAACATGGATTCTTTATGTCGAATTTTGCCAAACTTGAACTGAACGAAGGGGTCGTGGAAATCCCGGTGATCGAGGGCACCGAGGGTGAGAAGGCCATCGACATCACCAAGCTGCGGGCCCAGACTGGCTATATCACGCTCGATCCCGGCTACGGCAATACCGGCTCTTGCCTGTCGGCCATCACCTACATCGATGGTGAGAAAGGCATCTTGCGCTACCGCGGCATCGACATCGCCGAGCTGTGCGAAAAGTCGACTTTCGTCGAGGTAAGCTACCTCTTGATTTACGGCCAGTTGCCGACGGTGGAGCAGTATGCGAGGTTCAAGGAGAAGATTCACCATCACTCGCTGATCCACGAGGACATGAAAAGCTTCTTCACCTCGTATCCCGGTCATGCCCACCCCATGGCGATCCTCTCCTCCATGGTCTGCTCGCTCTCGGTCTATCACCCCGAGTTGCTGAAACCGGACCAGACCATCGACGAGCGTGACGAAACCATTTCGAGGCTCCTGTCCAAGGTCCGGGTGCTGGCCGCCTTTGCTTACAAGCGTTCGGTGGGCGAGGCATTCGTCTATACCCGACCCGAGCTGGACTACATCTCCAACTTCCTGCATATGATGTTCACCCGGCCGATGCGGGGTTATGTACCGGACGAGCTGATCCGCAAGGTGCTGGACGTGCTGTTCATCCTCCATGCCGATCATGAACAGAACTGTTCGACCTCCACGGTACGCATGGTGGGGTCATCCAAGGCCAACCTGTTCGCGGCGATTTCCGCCGGCATCTGCGCGCTGTGGGGGCCGCTCCATGGGGGAGCCAACCAGGCTGTCATCGAAATGCTGGAGGAAATCCACCGGGCCGGCGGCTGCTACAAGAAGTTCATCGAACGGGCCAAGGACAAGAACGACCCCTACCGGCTGATGGGCTTCGGCCATCGGGTTTACAAGAGCTACGATCCCCGTGCCCAGATACTCAAGAAATATTGCGACGAAGTGCTCAATTATTTGGGCATAGACGATCCGATCCTGGAAATCGCCAAGGGGCTGGAGGATGTGGCGTTGACCGATCCCTATTTCATCGAGCGTAAGCTCTATCCGAACGTCGATTTCTATTCCGGCATCATCTACCGGGCGTTGAAAATCCCGACCAACATGTTCACGGTAATGTTCGCGCTCGGCCGGCTGCCGGGATGGATCGCGCACTGGAAGGAGATGTTGGAGGATCCGGGTATGCGGATCGCCCGTCCGCGTCAGATCTATATCGGCGAAAGACAACGTTCCTACGTGCCCATCGCCCAGCGCTGAAAAGGAGCCCCGCTCCTTTGGCATTCGCCGCTGGGGCGGGGCAGGACAGGATTTCAGAGCAGGCTTTGCAACAGACCGTTCAGCTTGTGCACGAATGCTGCCGGGTCGTCGAGCTGGCCACCCTCGGCCAGCACGGCCTGGTCGAACAGCAGCGAGGCGAGGTCCTGGAAACGCGTTTCGTCGGCTTCCGTGTTCAGGCGCGCGATCAGGCCGTGATGGGGATTGATCTCCAGGATTGGCTTGCTGCCAGGAATGTTCTGGCCCGCGGATTTCATGATCCGCTCCATGGTCCGGCTCATACCGTAGGATTCGGAAATCAGACAGGCCGGTGAATCGGTGAGGCGATGGCTGAGGCGGACGTCGCTCACCTTGGTGTCCAATGCCTTTTTCAGCCGTTCGGCCAGCGGCGCGAATGCTTCCTTCTCGGCGGCGGCTTCGGCTTTTTCTTCCTCGCCTTCCAGCTTGCCGAGATCCAGGTCGCCCCGCGCCACCGATTGCAGCGGTTTGCCTTCATACTCGGTGAGGTAGCTGACCAGCCATTCGTCGATGCGGTCGCTCAGCAGTAGCACCTCGATGCCCTTTTTTCGGAAGATTTCCAGGTGCGGGCTATTCTTGGCGGCGCCGAAGCTCTCGGCCGAGACGAAATAAATCTTGTCCTGGCCTTCCTTCATGCGGGAGATGTATTCGTCCAGGGTGACGGTCTGCTCCTCACTGTCCGTGTGGGTGGAACTGAAGCGCAGCAACTTGGCGAGGCGGTCTTTGTTGGCGAAGTCTTCGATCAGGCCCTCCTTCAGCACCTGACCGAATTCCTTCCAGAACGCTTGGTACTTTTCAGGCTCGTTGTTCGCCAAGTCTTCCAGGAGCCCCAGCACCTTTTTTACCGCACCGCCGCGGATTTTCTCCAGTTGCTTGTTTTCCTGGAGGATTTCACGCGAAACGTTGAGCGGCAGGCTGTCGGAATCGATCACGCCGCGGACGAAGCGCAGGTAACGCGGCATCAGCTTGTCCGAATCTTCCATGATGAAGACTTTACGGATGTACAGCTTGACCCCGCGTTTGGAATCGCGGTCCCACAGGTCGAACGGCGCGTGCTTGGGGATGTAGAGCAGCAGGGTATACTCGTTGGTGCCCTCGACCCGGCTGTGGACGCGGGCCAGCGGCTCTTGGAAGTCATGCGAGACGTGCTTGTAGAACTCGTTGTAGGCTTCGTCGGTGATTTCGTCGCGGTTCTTGGCCCATAGGGCGGAGGCGCTGTTGACCGTTTCCCAGACCTCGGCCGGCGCTTCCTCGCCTTCCTTCGGCTCGCCGTTTTCCCGTTTCATCTCGATGGGCAGAGAGATGTGGTCGGAGAACTTGCGGACGATGGCACGGAGTTTCCAACCGTCGAGGAACTCGTCCTCGCCTTCGCGCAGGTGCAGGGTCACGCGGGTGCCGCGTTCAGGTCGCGTCAGGGTCTCCAGGGTGTAACTGCCTTCGCCGGACGATTCCCAACGCACGCCTTCCTCGGCCGGGACGCCGGCCTTGCGGGTTTCCAGTACTACTCTGTCGGCCACGATGAATGCGGAATAGAAGCCCACGCCGAACTGGCCGATCAGCTGGCTGTCCTTGGCTTCATCGCCGGTCAGCGATTCGAAGAAATGCCGGGTGCCGGAACGGGCGATGGTGCCGATGTTGTGCTGCACTTCCTCGCGCGTCATACCGATACCGTTATCGCTGATGCTTACCGTGCGGGCGGCTTTATCGAACTCGATCCGCACCCGCAGACGGCTGTCGCCTTCGTACAGCGCATCGTTGCCCAGCGCACTGAAGCGCAGCTTGTCGGCGGCGTCGGAGGCGTTGGAAATCAACTCGCGCAGAAAAATTTCCTTGTTGCCGTACAGGGAGTGGATCATGAGGTGAAGCAGTTGTTTGACTTCTGCTTCGAAGCCCAAAGTTACGCGGTTTTCGGCTTCGGTCATGGCGATGTGCTTCCTTTTGCGGAAATAGGGATAGGAGTTTTTGCGCTCACCGAAATGGAGGCGTCCGATCAGGATTTCAATACCGCCGGTCGTTCGCCGACCCCGCGTGAGTCAGCACCCCGTCCCTTCCAAGTCTTCGAACGGCTCGAGCTCCAATCCGCTGGAAGCTTTTCCCGCTGTCCGGAGATTGACCGGTTTGGGGGCAGCGCACAGCGCTTCGATTTCTGGGTGCAGGTGTGTCAGGTGCCTGTCGCTGTCGGCACCCGGTGAAACGATGTTGAATTTCGGGTCGTACACGTCGATCCCGCCCACCACGCGCTGGAGACCGGGCATGGTAAAGCTGGAGCGTCGTCATTTTTTGCGAAACCCGACGGGACATCCCCGTCACCCTTGGGAGCAAATTGTGGCGACGTCTTTGCCTCCGGCATCGAAGTGGCGGTCGCGACGAAGAGGGTGCCGACGAAGCTCTCGTTCCAGCCCATGGTTTCGGCCAGCGTCATGCCGATGGAAGGCAGCCAGACACCCGCGCGACGACTACGGCGGCGGCCCCGAGATACCATGTCACCACCCGGTACAGGCGGATGTCAGGATATCGTTCGGTCATGCCTTCGGTGAAGGCCGCCGTTTGCTCCCGCTCATAAAGGAACACGGCCCGCATCGAGAACAGGTACAGCAGGCCGAGCAGGATGATGCTAAAGCCCGACGAGAGCAGATGGCCCTGGCTGGTGCGGCGGTAGACCGATTCGTGCCGATACAGGAAATCCAGGGCGGCGAGGATGGCAAGGTTGAATACGGCAGCTCCCCAGCACGTCGCCCGCTGCGACGTGCGGCGTCCTGGCAGCGGTTACGGCGCTGATACCGGTGATTCAGTTCCGGCAACGAAGTCGCCCTCCCCACCAGGATGAGGCCGATCCAGCTGCCTGAGAGGCCGGCCTCTCTGCGATCACATCGCCGTCGCGGGAGAGCCGGCTTCCCGCGACGCAGAGCAGGAAGTCCGCCCATGGAGTCAGCAATTCCGGCGCAGCCACCCGGCGGCCTTGTTCTCACGAGCTAGGATGCCGCTTCGCGGATCACCGCTTTGACCTCCTCGCCGCTCACGACTTCCTTTTCCCGGAGCAGGGTGGCGAGCTTGTCCAGCGTGGCGCGGCGCTGGGTGAGGATTTCGCGCACGCGCTCTAAACCTTCTTCGACCAGTTCCCGTACCTCGTTGTCGATCAGTCGTGCCGTTTCCTCACTGAAGTTGCGTTCTTCTGTACCCTCGACGTTGAGGTAGGCGAGCTGTTGGCGGCGGCCGTAGGTAAGGGGGCCGAGTGATTTGCTCATCCCGAGCCTGCAGACCATGGTACGGGCAATCTCGGAGGCCTTTTCCAGGTCGTTCTGGGCGCCGCTGGAGGATTCGCCGAACACCAGCTCCTCGGCGGTGCGGCCGCCCAGCAGGATGGCGATCTGGTCCTTCAGTTCCTGTTCAGTCGACAGGAATTTCTCTTCGACCGGCAACTGCAGGGTGAAGCCCAAGGCCGCCGCCCCGCGGGGAATGATCGACACCTTGTGCACGGGTTCGCCAGTCGGCACGATCTCGGCGACCAGGGCATGGCCGGATTCGTGCACGGCCACGCGGTGCTTCTCGGCATCGCTGAGCAGCCGGCTTTTCTTCTCCGGGCCCGCCAGGATACGGTCGATGGCGGCCTCGAAGTCCGCCATGCCGATGGCGGACTTGTTTGCGCGCACAGCGATGATGGCGGCTTCATTGGCGGCGTTCGCCAGATCGGCGCCGACAAAGCCGGGTGTGCGCTGGGCGACCACCCGCAGATCGACGTCCGCCGCCAGTTTCATGTTGCGGGTATGGAGTTTGAGAATGGCGACCCGATCCTCCAGTCCAGGTTTGTCCACCACGATCTGGCGGTCGAAACGGCCGGAGCGGAGCAGGGCCTTGTCCAGGATTTCCGGGCGGTTGGTGGCGGCCATCACGGCGACGCCGACCGAGGGATCGAAGCCGTCCATTTCAGTCAGCAGCTGATTGAGGGTTTGCTCGCGTTCGTCATGACCGCCCATCACCACCGGACCGCCACGGGATCTGCCGATGGCGTCCAGCTCGTCGATGAAGATGATGCAAGGGGCGTTCTGGCGGGCCTGTTCGAACAGGTCGCGAACCCGTGCGGCGCCAACCCCCACGAAAAGCTCGATGAACTCTGAACCGCTGATGTTGAAGAACGGGACCCCGGCTTCGCCGGCGACGGCGCGGGCCAGCAGCGTCTTGCCGGTGCCGGGCGGCCCGACCAGCAGCACGCCCTTAGGCATGCGCCCCCCGAGGCTCTGGATCCGGGTGGGGTTCTGCAGGAACTCGATGGTTTCCCGCAGCTCTTGCTTGGCTTCTTCGGCCCCGGCCACATCATCGAATGTGACTTTGGCAGCGGTGTCGGCCTGGATTCTGGTTTTCTTGCCGATGCTCAGGAACCCACGCCCCCCGGTCATGCGCCGCGCCATCCAGGTCCAGAACAGGGTCAGCAGGGCGATGGGGATCACCCAGTTGAAGATCAAGCTGCTGAACCAGTTGCTGCCATAGCGGACCGTGTATTTCACGCCGTTTTTTTCCAGTTCCGCGGCGAGTTCGTGGTTCCACAGTGGCACAGTGATGAAGGGTCTGGCTGATTCGCCTTCGGCTTCGGGCTTGAGGGTGCCCGAAATGGCCTGCTCGGTGACCACGGCCTGTTCCACCCTGCCTTCGGACACCGCCTTCAGGAACTCGCTGTAAGGAATTTCCTCGTTACGGAGGGTCTGGTACCCATTCAGCAAGTACAGAGTCGACAGTACCAGCAGTAGATACAGGATCAGGTTGTTGCGGCGGCGGGTGCCATCGGGCCCTTCGCCCGAGAGGCCGGCTTCGCTTTTCGCCCGCTGCCAGAGATCGCTCAAGGTGTCGAACAGCTTGCGGGGCGGGGCGGAATGCTGGGAGTGTTTGACCATGGGTGTCTCCGGTTAAGGCTGCATGAGGTGTGGGACAGTGGGTTCCGCTGGGGAGATTCTAGTGCTTGTGGGGCCGGATTGCTGCATGGAATGGCCTTCCTTGCCATGGTTTTTTCCTCCGCAGTCGTTTCCAGATGGGTTCCTGCTTAATCAGCCGCGCGGCACCAGCAGCGGATTGATTCCCAGCCGCCGATAACCCCCTTCGGCCATGAGGAGATCCAGGGCCAGGCTGGCGATGTCGTCGGCGAAGGGATCGACACCGGGGTCCTTGTTGCGATCCATGATCTTCAGGTAGGTCCAGCAGGCGCTGCAGCCTTCCGCCTTCACTGCAGCGTTCCCGGCCTCGATTGTGAAATACGCCACGTCCCGGCCCGAGCCACAATGGACGCAGAGAATGCGCGGCCGGTGCCATTCGCAGCCACAGAGGCCGCACACCAAGTAGCGCAGACCGTGGACCGCCCCGCCCGTTTGCAGGAGAGACGCGACCGGCAGCGTGCCGCAGACCGGGCATACAGAGCCTGTCTGGGGCAGGCCGATATCTTCTCTTGGCAGACGTGCTGCGAGCGAAGTCATGTGGACCTGCAGGGCAGCGGCCACGAGTGGGACGATCCCGGTATCGGTGTGGTCGAAATCGCCTGCCAGAACCCGGCCGCCCCATGCTGCCAGTTCGTCGTCCGCTGCTCGCCGGAGGCGGTCCAGCAATGATGCGAGCTCGGCTTTTCCCGGGCTCAGCCGGTCGGCGATCGACCTCAGCGTTGTCCGCCAGCCAGGACTTTCCGGCAGCCGGGATATAGTCATCGGCAGCGCTGCGGCCACGTTGTCCCAGACGCCGGCCTGGATGTCGGCCAGCTCGGCCATGAGGTCGAGATAGCCAGCCAGCGGGGAAGATACCCGTGCCAACAGGCGGAAGCGGGCCGCACGATGGTCGAACGGCCTGTCGGTGGTAGGGAGGCGGACGGTGGGGATTTCGGTGCCGCTGGTGGCGGACGGCTGGCTTTTCATGGGATGTGAGGTGTGGGGGTGATTCGATACGCCCACGGCCGGATGTCGTCCGACCGTTCCGGTCAGTGTTTCTCCCCACCCGGTTCTTCGGCATTTTTCTGCAGGCTGCGCTGCACCGCGGCGAATGCCTTGAGCCGTTCTTCCACCTTCCGGTTCAGCGAGCCTTCCGGAAACACGCCGGCCTCGTCACGCCGGCCGATCGGGACGCCAGTGAGGAGCTCCAGCGCCTCGTCGACCTCGGACACGGCATAGACGTGGAATTTCCCTTCGGCGGCGGCCTGCACCACGTCCTGCCGCAGCATCAGGTGCACCACGTTGGCGGCCGGGATGATCACGCCGTGGTTGCCAGTCAGGCTGCGCGCTGCGCAAATGTCGAAGAAGCCTTCGATCTTCTCGTTCACGCCGCCGATGGGCTGCACCCGGCCGTGCTGGTCAACCGAGCCGGTCACGGCCAGATTCTGCCGGATGGGCACTTCGGCGATCGACGACAGTACGGCGCACAGCTCGGCCAGCGATGCGCTGTCGCCGTCCACGCCGCCGTAGGACTGCTCGAACACCAGGCTGGCTGCAACCGAGAAGCCCTGGGCGCCAGAATAGCGCGAGGCCAGGAAATTGCCGAGGATCAGTACACCCTTGCTGTGCAGGGCGCCGCCGAGCTCGGTTTCTTTCTCGATGTCGAGGATGCGGCCAGTGCCGGGGCGGGTGGTGGCGGTGATCCGTGAGGGTTGGCCAAAGGAGAAATCGTCGAGCTGGATCACGGAGAGGCCGTTGATCTGGCCGGCTACGGCGCCTTCGGTGTCGACGAATATCAGTCCTCGCCGTATCGCTTCCTGGACCCGGCTGCGGAGGCGGTCGGAGCGATAGATCTGGCGGTCGATGGCGTGTTCGATGTCGGCCGCCGTGATGAGGCTGCGTCCTTCGCTGCCTGCATAGAAATCGGCCTCTTTCATCAGGTCGGCCAGACTGCGCAGATGCGCGCTCAGCTTTTCGCTGTCGCCGGTCCGCCGCGAAGCATGCTCGACGATGCGCGCCACGGCCTCCCGGTGCAGCGGCCGCAGTTTCTCGCGGCGGGCGAGGGTGGCGACCATCCGCGCATACAGGTCGATCGCGTCCGCGTCGCGCGGCAGGTCGTCCTCGAAGTCGGCGGCGATCTTGAAAAACTCGCGGAATTCCGGATCGTAGATGTCCAGCAGGAAATACAGCAGGCGCTCCCCGAACAGGATGACCTTGAGATCCAGCGGGATCGGCTCCGGTTCCAGGCTGGTCGTACTGATGAGACTGAGGCTGCGTTCCAGGGATTCGATGCGGATCTCGCCGGCGTGCAGGGCGCGCTTGAGCGTCTCCCAAGCGAACGGCTGGCTCAGCAGCTTGCGCGCATCGAGTAGGAGATAGCCACCATTGGCTTTGTGCAGGGCGCCCGGCCGGATCATGGTGAAATCGGTTACCAGCGCCCCCATGTGGGCCTGGTGCTCGATCCGGCCGATCAGGTTGCCATGGGTGGGCAGATCCTCCTGGACGACGGGTGCGGCGGTGAGTTCGCTGTGATCGACCACCAGGTTGATCCGGTAGCGCTGCGCCGGTGCTTTCTGTGGTCCTTCAAACAGGCTGATGACGCCTTCGGCCTTGGGGAGAAACGACTCAGTGTGTTCGATGATATCGGCCTGGGCCAGGTTCAGATAGTCGATCACGCCTGGCAGGCTGGCATAGCGCGCCTTGAGGTCGGCGAACTGATGGGAGACGGTGAATTCGGCAATCTCCCGGTTGAGCGCTTTGAGCCTATTGCGTGCCTCTTTGCGCCAGGCCGGAAACTGGCGGAGGATTTTCTGCAGTTGCTGCTGCAGGTCAGCGACGGTGGCTTCGATGGCCTGGCGTTCCTGATCCGACAGGTTCTGGAACTGTTCCGGGCTGATGATCTCGTCCTGGTCCCGCTGCATCGGGGCGAAGGCGAAACCGGTCGGGGTCTCAATCAGCGCGATGCGGCTCCGCAAGGCTTCCGCCCGTAGTCGGTTGATCGCCTCGGCCTCGCGCTCGCGCGCCTGCTGCTCGATCTTTTCGGCACGGCTGCGGTATTCCTCGCCCTCGAAGGCCGCGGGAAGGGCGGAAACCAGATCCTCGACCACCACTTCCATGTCGTGCGCCAGGTGCCGACCCCAGCCGGCCGGCAGGCGAAGCGCCTTGGGCTGGGCGGGATTGGCGAAATTGTTGACATAGCACCAGTCGCTCGGCGGCGGCTGACTGGCGGCGATGCGTTCTGCGAGTTCGCGCGCCGCGGTCAGTTTGCCGCTGCCGGGCGGTCCCAGCACGAACACGTTGAACCCTTTCTGAGCGACTTTGAGGCCCAGTTGGATGGCTTCCAGGGCACGGGGCTGGCCGATGATGATATCGGTATCCGCCAGTTCGGCGGTGGTTTCGAACCAGAAGCGGGTGGGATCGCAGGGAGTATGGAGACGGTCGGGGGGGAGCGCAGCGAGATGGCCGTTCATGATTCCTTGTCGTCGACGAACTGCAGGAGGGCTCATGATCCGCTAAACCAGATGCGGCTGCAATCGGGTGCCTCGTCCGTGACAGCCGGTCCGATTGCGCCGATAATCCAGTACTTTTTGAACGATTGGCCATGTGGTTCAAAAACCTCGTCCTCTACCGATTCACCGAAGCCTTCACTCTTACGGCGGAACAACTCGAAGAAGCCCTCGGGGCTCGCCGCTTCGCACCCTGCGGCAGCATGGAGCTGGCCGCCGCCGGCTGGCATCCGCCACTGCGCCGTGACGATCTGCCCTTGGTGCATGCCGCCAATGGCTACCTGATGATCTCTTTGCTCAAAGAAGAAAAAATCCTTCCGGCCTCGGTGGTGAACGAAGCGCTGGAGGAGCGGGCCGAGGAGATCGAAGCGCGGCGCGGGACGCCGGTCGGGCGTAAGGAGCGCCGCGACCTGCGCGACGAGGTGTTCAACAGCCTGCTGCCCCGTGCGTTCAGCCATACGCGCCGGACCTACGCTTATGTCGATCCGCGCGGCGGATGGCTGGTGGTGGACAGCGCCAGCGCCAAGAAGGCGGAGGAACTGGTCAGCCTGCTGCGGCAGACCCTCGGCTCCCTGCCGGTGGCGCCGCTCGCGACTCAAAGCCGTCCGCCAGCGGTGATGACCGCCTGGTTGCTGGAACAGGACCCGCCGCCGGATGTGGTCATAGAGGACGAATGCGAGCTGCGCTCGCCGGACGAGGAGGGCGCTATCGTCCGCTGCCGCCGCCAGGACCTGTCGGCGCCGGAAATCCGCAACCACATCGATGCGGGCAAGGAAGTCGTGCGCCTGGCGGTGAGCTGGAACGACCGCCTGAACTGCACCCTGGACGATGTGCTGGGAGTCAAGAAGCTGCGTTTCCTGGATGTGATCCAGGAGCAGGCCGCGGAAATCGACACTGCGGACGAAATCGAGCGTTTCGATGCGGACTTTGCCATCATGACGCTGGAGCTGTCACAATTTCTGGCGCGCCTCGTCGAACTCTTCGGTGGCGAAGCCGTCCAACGTTCTGTGATGGCGGACAACAACAAAAGCTGAGAGTGCGCATGAGTGCGAATCGGATGACCCTGTCGGCGCAGCGTTGTGCTGCGATTGTCCTGGGAGGACTGTTGTTTTCCACGGTGTGCGCGGAGGTGTTACCGCTGCCGGCCGACGGCTCGGACTTGGTTGGCCAGATCAAATACGTGGCGGCCAGGCAGGAGGACACCTTGATCGACATCGCGCGGGAATACAGCGTGGGCCAGGACGAGATCGTGATGGCCAATCCCAAGGTCGACCGCTGGCTGCCGGGCGCGGGCACCCAGGTCACGGTGCCGCGGCAGTTCATTCTGCCCAATGCGCCGCGTAACGGCATCGTCGTCAACATCCCCGAAATGCGCTTGTATTTCTATCCCAGCGCGGGCAAGGGCGCCAAGCCGACCAAAGTCGTGACCTATCCCATCAGCATCGGCCGGATGGACTGGCGCTCCCCGCTGGGCATGACCAAAGTGGTGGCCAAGGTCAAGGACCCCGTGTGGCGTCCGCCCGCCTCGATCAAGGCCGAACATGCCAAGAACGGCGAAATCCTGCCCGACGTCGTCCCGGCCGGCCCCAACAACCCCCTCGGCCAGTTCGCCATGCGCCTGGGCGTGCCCGGGTATCTCATCCACGGGACCGACCAGGACAAGTCCTACGGCATTGGCATGCGGGTGACCCACGGCTGTATCCGCATGTACCCCGAAGACGTCGCCCGGCTGTTTCCCGAGGTTGCCGTCGGAACGCCGGTCAACCTCGTGAACCAGCCGGTCAAGCTGGGCTGGCAGGGTGATACACTCTACATCGAAGTGAGTGAATCGCTGGACGAGGACCGCCTGAGCTCAGCCGACCTCATGGCCAAAGCGGTGAACCTGATTCAGAAGGAAGCTGCGACCCATTCCGTCACCATCGACGAGGCAGCGTTGAAGAAGGCCGTCGAGGAGCCCACCGGCATTCCCACCGTGATAAGCCTGTCGGCAGCCGCGCCGCTCGAGGCCGCAGCGCCTTATTTACCGCCCGGCGAAGCGGCACCGGAAAGCGGCCAGATCGGGCAGGAGCCGGCGGCGCCGCGCTACGAAACCCCGATCGAAGCACCAGCCGTGGGCGGTCCCGCCAGCTCTTACGGCGCCGAGGAACGTCCGTCGACCGAAAGCCTTTTCTGAACGGTTTCGTTCAGCGGCTATTAAGGGCCGTCTTCCGACGGCCCTTTTCATGCCTGTCGTATCGAAAAAGCGTCAGGACCTGGGCGGCACATAGCCTTCGGGTGTGGCAGTGCCTCCACCGAACAGGAATTTCTCCCTCTCCTGTTCCAGAAACTTCCGGGCGCTGGCTTCGAATGGCGTCAGTCGGTGTTCGTTGATCAGCATGGTTTGCAGCTTGAGCCAGTCCTGCCAGGCTTCTTTGGACACGTGCTCGAAGATGCGCTGACCCTGGGGTCCGGGAAACGGCGGGGCATCCAACCCTTCGGCTTCGATGCCGAGTTTCGCGCAAATGATTCGTCTTGCCATGGTGTTCTCCAGTGTTCAGATGAGTCGTTCGAGTTCGTGCAGCAGTTGGCGAACCGGAGCCGGGACGCCGAATCCGATCTCGGCGCCTACGGGGTGCCAAAGACCTTGCGCCCCTTCTTCGACGCCGGTGCGGCGCGCACCGCAGTGAACGACGACCGGCGTATAGTCCAGATGAAAATGACTGAAAGTATGACGGCGCCGCGGCAGGGGCTCAATCCGGCCGGGGTGAATGCTGTGTAGCGCACACCAGGTGCTCATTTCGTCCAGGTCGGCGAACTCCGGAAAAGCCCACAGGCCCGCCCAGATCCCGGCGGGCGGGCGTTTTTGCAGCATCACCCCCCTATCGGGATCGACCATCAGCAGCATATAGGTCGAGCGCACCGGCGTCGGGCCGGCCCGGCGGGGCACCGGCAGTTCGGTCTGCCGGCCTTCCCGCCGGGCGATGCAGGCTCCGGCCAGCGGGCAGGCTGTGCAATCCGGTGCGCGCCGCGTGCACACCGTCGCGCCCAGGTCCATCATCGCCTGGTTGTAGTCCGCGCACCGCGTTGAAGGTGTCAGTTCTTCACTCAGCCGCCACAATTCTTTTTCCACTTTCGCTGTGCCCGGCCAGCCTCCGACGCCATGGTGGCGTGCCAGCACCCGGCGGACGTTCCCGTCGAGGATCGCCGCCCGGCGATCGAATCCCAGGCTCAGGATCGCGCCGGCCGTAGAACGGCCGATACCTGGCAGCACCGTCAGCCCCGCGAGATCGGCTGGCAGTTCGCCGGCATGATGCTCGGCGACGATCCGGGCGGTGCGGTGGAGATTGCGGGCGCGACCGTAGTAGCCCAGACCGGACCATAGCGCCAGGACCTCCTCGACGTCTGCTGCGGCCAGAACCGCAAGACGGGGGAACCGCTGCATGAACCGCTCGAAATAGCCGATGGCTGTGGCGACCTGGGTCTGTTGCAGCATGACCTCGGATATCCATACCCGATAGGGCGTGCGGGGCCGCTGCCAGGGCAGATCGTGGCGGCCGTGCAGATCGAACCAGTCGAGCACGGCCTGCTGGAAGGCGGAGAGCAGTAGAAGGGACACGAATCGTTACAGGGAGCAGTGTTTGCATTAGAATGCCGGCCTTAAATGAAGTCTTTCAAGCCCGTTTCCCCAATTTCCGCAGGACCACCCGGTATGAGCAAGAATCATCCCGCCCTCTGGCTGACCGTGGCGCTGACTTTGCTATTGGGCGCCTGTGGGCAGAAAGGTCCGCTGTATCTCCCCGACCGCGAGCCGGCGCGGGCCGAAAAGCAGAAGTCCTGAAGGTTCCATGGATCATTTCAATTATCGCGACGGCGTCCTCCATGCCGAGGAGGTGCCGCTGTCCGCCATTGCCGAACGTCATGGCACGCCCTGCTACGTCTACTCCCGCGCCACCTTGGAGCGGCACTGGCATGCCTTCGATGATGCACTGGGCAGCTGCCCGCATCTGGTCTGCTATGCCGTCAAGGCCAACTCCAATATTGCCGTCCTGAATCTCCTGGCGCGGCTGGGGTCGGGCTTCGACATTGTCTCGGCGGGCGAGCTGGAGCGGGTGCTGGCGGCGGGTGGCGATCCTTCCAGGGTGGTTTTCTCCGGTGTCGGCAAGCGTGAGGACGAGTTGGCGCGTGCCTTGGATACCGGTATCCGCTGCTTCAATGTCGAGGTGGCCGAAGAGCTCGACCGGCTCGACCGGCTGGCCGGCGAGCGCGGCGTCAAGGCGCCGGTGTCTCTGCGAGTGAATCCGGACGTCGATGCCGGCACTCACCCCTACATCTCGACCGGTCTGCGCGAGAACAAGTTCGGCATCGAAGTGGAAGAGGCGCTTGCGCAGTACCGCCGTGCAGCGCGGATGCCCAACCTGGAAGTCGTCGGCATCGACTGCCACATCGGTTCGCAGCTTACCAGTTCCATGCCGTTCATCGACGCGCTGGACCGGGTGCTGGCGCTGGTCGCTCAGTTGCGCAGCGAAGGCATCGCGATCCGTCACCTGGACCTCGGCGGCGGCCTGGGTATCCGTTACCGCGACGAGGATCCGCCGCATCCGACGGAATACGCCGAACATTTGTTCTCCCGGCTCGGTCGCCACGATTTTGAAATCCTGATCGAGCCGGGCCGTGCGGTCGCCGGTAACGCCGGCATCTTGCTGACCCGGGTGGAATATCTCAAAGCCAATCAGACCAAGCGTTTCGCGATCGTCGATGCGGCAATGAACGACCTGCTGCGCCCGGCGCTGTATGGTGCCTGGCAGGAGATCGTCGCGGTCGCGCCACGTAACGATGTGGAATCGTACAGCTACGACATCGTCGGACCGGTCTGCGAAACCGGCGATTTCCTGGGCAAGTCGCGCGAGTTGGCACTGGTCCCAGGCGACCTGCTGGCGGTGCGCTCCGCCGGTGCCTACGGCTTCAGCATGAGTTCGAATTACAACTCCAGGCCACGGCCGGCCGAAATCCTGGTGGATGGCAGCGCCATGCACCTGATCCGGGAGCGGGAGAGCGTGGCTCAACTCTTCGCTGCTGAGCGGCTGCTGCCGTAGGGATGGCCATGCTACGTTTCACCAAAATGCAGGGGCTGGGCAACGACTTCGTCGTGATCGATGCCATTCATCAGACGGTGAATCCGGATCCGGCGGGATTGCGCCGGCTGGCCGACCGGCATTACGGTGTAGGCTGCGACCAGATTCTGCTGGTGGAGCCGCCGATATCGGAGGAGGTGGATTTCCGCTATCGGATTTTCAATGCCGACGGCGGTGAGGTCGCGCAATGCGGCAACGGCGCGCGCTGCTTTGCCCGCTTCGTGCGTGAGAAGGGGCTCATCGACCGCGACGAAATCCGGGTGGAGACCGCAGCCGGCCGCATGGTTCTGTGGATTGAGGCAAGCGGTGAAGTCAAGGTCGAAATGGGGGTGCCGCGCCACGCGCCTGCCGAGGTCCCGCTGCTGGCGGATCAAGAGCGGTCGGCCTACAAGGTGAGCATCGAGGGCGTGGACTGGCTGTTCGGCGCCGTCTCCGTGGGCAACCCCCACGCGGTGATCACGGTAGCCGATGTGGACGAGGCGCCGGTGACGCGAATTGGAGCTGCGCTGGAGCGGCACGGGATCTTTCCCGAACGCGCCAACATCGGTTTCATGCAGGTCCTGGGTCCGCATCATGCACGCCTGCGGGTCTACGAGAGGGGGGCGGGAGAAACCCTCGCCTGCGGCAGTGGCGCTTGCGCCGCTGCGGTGGTGGGCATTGTGCAGGGGACGCTGGAAGATCCCGTACGCGTCGATCTGCCGGGCGGCACCTTGCAGATTGGCTGGCAGGGAAGGGGGGCGCCGGTTTACCTGACCGGTCCGGCGGTCACCGTGTTCGAGGGGAGAATAGAAACATGAACTTCGGTAAGGCCAGGCGCGCGGAGCGCGAGGAACTTTCGGCTTCCCAGGTGGCGGATTACCTGTGGAAGCATCCGGACTTTTTCCACGACCAGCTCGATCTGCTGGAGTCCATGCATGTGCCCCACCCCTGCGGTGAAGCAGTTTCCCTGGTGGCGCGTCAGATCGAGCTGCTGCGCGGGAAGAACAGGAAGCAGCAGGGGCAGTTGAACGACCTGCTCAGGATCGCCCGGGAGAACGACGCCCTGTTCATCCGTTTCCATCGGCTCACGCTGAGTCTGCTGGATGCCGCTTCGGTGGATGACATGCTGGCGGGACTGAAATGGAGCCTGCACGAAGGGTTCCAGGTCGACTTCGTCTCCGTCAGGGTTTTCCGCACCGTCGCCCATCCTGCGGTCGGTGATCTGCACGTGATGCCGGAACCGGCCGTGAGCATACTGCTCGAACCCCTTCTGGCCTCCTGCGAGCCGGTGTGTGGTTCTCCGCCCGAGCCCGTGCTGGAGTTCCTTTTCGGCGCCAATGCCCCCGAGGTGGCATCGTGCGCCCTGGTGCCTCTCTGTCATGCCGGGATCAAGGGGCTCTTGGCGATAGGCAGCCTCGACGCCAGGCGGTTCAGTCCGGAAATGGGCAATCTGTTTCTGGTGCAGATGGGCGAGATCGTCGCCGCCCGCCTCGTTGCGCTGATCGACCGTGAGCGCTGAAAACCCCATGGCGCCGGCCGCCCGCGAGCAGCTCGACGATTATCTGGACCGGCTGGCGCGGCGGGCGTCCAGACACACACATGCAGCCTACCGGCGGGACCTTTGCGCTTTCCAGAAGTACTGTGAGTCGGTGAATGTCGCTGGCTGGGCGGACGTGGACGCCGCCAGGATCAGGGCCTACATCGGCGCCCGGCATCATCAGGGGAAGCTGTCGGCCCGCAGTCTTCAGCGCTGTCTTTCCGCCATTCGCAGTTTTTTCGACGATCTGCTGAAAAAACGGTTGTTGCAAGGCAACCCGGCGCGCGGCGTGCGTCCGCCCAAGAGCAGGCGTCGGCTGCCGCGTCTGCTCGATGTGGATGCGGTCGCCGGGCTGCTCGACGCGCCCGCCGGCGATCGGCTGGAAATCCGTGACCGGGCGATGTGGGAGTTGTTTTATTCCTCTGGCCTGCGCCTGAGCGAACTGGTGGGGCTGGATGTCGGCGACGTCGATTTCGCCGCCGGCAGCGTGTTCGTCCGTAACGGCAAGGGTGGCAAGGCGCGCTACGTGCCAGTCGGTGCCAGGGCACTCGAGGCCATCGGCGCCTGGCTGGAGGTACGTAGCGCTCTGACCGGCGCGGTGCGGCCGGCGCTGTTTGTCAGCCGGCAGGGGCGGCGCATCGCCCCGCGCACAGTGGAAATGCGGCTGGAGCGCTGGCGCGCCAAGTTGAATCTGGTCGAACGAGTCCATCCCCACATGTTGCGGCATTCCTTCGCCAGCCACATGCTGGAAGCCAGCAGCGACCTGCGGGCCGTGCAAGAGCTGCTCGGCCATGCTACGCTGGCCACGACGCAGATCTACACGCACGTCGATTTCCAGAGGCTCGCCGCCGTCTATGATCAGAGCCACCCGCGTGCGCGGCGCGACCGCCACCGGAAAGCCTGAGTCTCCCCCCGGTTTTTTGGATATAATCCCGCCTTCCCACGACGGGCAACCCCTACAGGATTCCTCATGGCTGCGTCACCCAAACGTCCAGGTCTGCTGAAGTCTTTCTTCGGCGCCATCCTCCGCGCGTACCATCCGCGCACCATGCGCGAGAAGGGCCTGCTCTGGACCGTGACGATGCTGACCGTTCTGGTGCTGGGAATTTTCCTGGCGATCGCTGAGTACTGGGGCGAAGAACCGGAAGAATTCGACGTGCTCGCTTCCGCCATTCAGGATGCCGGCGTCAAGAATTCACGCGAGTTGCCGCTGGGTTATACCTATGCGACGACGCTGATCGACATCGGCGAAACCCTCCTTTACAAGCCGGGCGGATTCCTGGCCAATGATATGTTCCCACCAGGCGTCTTCGAGGACAACATGCCGATGTGGGAGTACGGGGCGCTAACTGCGTTGCGCGATGCCACCTCGGCCCTACGCAACCACATCGCCCGAGCCCAGTCGCAATCCAAGGAAGACCCAGATCTTGCCCAAGCCGAGCCTTTCTTCTATTTCGACCATACCTCCTGGCAGTTGCCGTCGTCCGAATCGGAATACCAGAAAGGCATCGAGGCGATGATGCGTTACCGTGCCCGGCTGATGAAGCGCGAGGCCAGTTTCTTCTCCCGTGCCGACAATCTGCGGCAGTACCTGGAAATCCTCGAAAAGCGTCTGGGCAGTCTGTCCAACCGCTTGAGTGCGAGTGCCGGCGACATGAGCCAGATGAACACGGACGAGAAAAGAGGGACGGTCACCAAGACCTCCTGGTGGAACGTCGACGACATCTTCTTCGAAGCTCGGGGCTACAGTTGGGCGGCGATCCATATCCTCAAGGCCATCGAATTCGACTTCCGCGACATCCTCGGCAACAAGACCGCGCTGGTCTCGCTGCAGTCCATCATCCACGAACTGGAGGACGGCCAGGCACCATTCCTGAGCCCGATCATCCTGAACGGCGACGGCTTCGGTATTTTCGCCAATTATTCACTGACCCTCGCCAATTACATCGCCCGCGCCAACGCGGCGACGATCGATCTGCGCAACTTGCTCC
Organism: Methylococcus capsulatus; assembly: GCF_036864975.1. Classification (NCBI taxonomy): domain Bacteria; kingdom Pseudomonadati; phylum Pseudomonadota; class Gammaproteobacteria; order Methylococcales; family Methylococcaceae; genus Methylococcus; species Methylococcus capsulatus. The sequence continues at coordinate 1,929,641 of NZ_CP104311.1, forward strand.
AACAAGGCTGATCCGGGGGCCGAAAAGGGGGGCTCATGTCTGACGAGACTTTCGAACGTCCTGCGATCACCGGCATCGGTCGCCGGCTGGTCTTCATGGTGTTTTTTGTGGTGGTGCTGGGGGCGGTCCGATTCGTGTTCTGGGCCATCGTCGCTTTCCAGTTCCTGAGTCATCTTTTCACCGGTGGCGTGAATCCCAACGCCGTCCAGAGCGGCGCCCGGCTGGCCGAATACATCTATCGCATCATGTTGTTCCTGACCTACGAGACCGAGGCCATGCCGTTCCCCTTCGGCGAACGGGCGGATCGTCCGGACCACCGGGGCCGCTGACTCACTCGGAACATTCCTCGGCCTCTGCGAGCAGCCGGCGGATTTCCTGGAACAGTTGACGGGCGTGGCGCGGCGGCTTGGCCCGCATCCGCTCCTCGCGGGCGCCGCGGACCAGTTTCCGGAACAACTGGCGGTCCGCACCGGGGAACTCCCCCATCAGCGCGTCGACGGCTTGGTCGCCTTCGGCGATGAGCCGGTCGCGCCATCGTTCGATCAGGTGTTGCCGCCTGGCAGCCGCGGTGCTGTCACTCTTCATGGCGTCGAGGACGTCGCGGATCGGTCCAGCGTCGATCTGGCGCAGCAGTTTGCCGATGTATTTGATCTGCCGTTTCAGCGCCCCATGTGCGTCGATGCGCCTCCCCAGCCGCACGGCCTCTGCGACCGGCTCGGGCAGCGCCAGTCGGTCCAGTCCTTCCTGTGGCAGCAGCAGCAGTTCCCGGCCGAGTTCCAACAGCTCTGCGCTCTCGCGCTTCATTTTCGCGTGGTTACGGCGGCGGCCGGAGCTTTCCTCCTCCACTGCGTCATCCAGGTCGTCGAGTTCGTCTTGCATTGAGGTCTTCTCGTAAGCTCGAAATAGGGGGGCGCCAAGTGTCGGGTCAGGCGTTTAGCACGCTCAGAGGAGTCCCGAAGGCTGCCCGGCATGAATCCTAACCCAGGGCGGGGGTGTGCTGCAGCGGGTCGGTCCGGTAAAACTGGCACATCTGGGCGTAGACGGTGGGGTATTCAGCGTCCACCACGGCGGGCCGTTCGAAGAAATATTCGCTCAGCACAGCGAAGAATTCCGAGGGCGATTCACCAGCATAAGGGTCGATGAGGGTGTGTTCCCCCCGATCCAGCCGGGCGTTGAAATCGTTGAACGCGCAGGTGAAATCATGCGCCCACGCCGAGGCCTTCATGCCCCTGTGCAACGGGGGGAAACCGTCACACGGGCCGTTCAGCATGTCCAGCTTGTGTGCCATTTCGTGGATGACGACGTTGTAGCCATCGCCCCGCCCCGAAGCTTCCACGTCGGCCCAGGAAAGGATGACCGGACCCAATTCCCAGGCTTCGCCGCCAAGGGTTTCCTCCCATTCGTGCATGACGCCAATGTCGTCTATGGATTCCCGTGGCCGCACGAATTCGGCGGGAAACACCAACACTGTGCGCCAGCCGGCGTACCAATCGAGATCGAGATGGAGTACAGGGAGGCAGGCCAGTGCGGCGATGCGGATCTTCATGGCTTCGGTCAAAGGCAGATTGCCCGAGGATTCGAAGATTTTTTCGTGAAGGAACAGGGTCGCCAGGCGTCGGAGCTCCTCACGCTCCGCTTCGGGCAAGCGCTCAAGCAGTGGGACGTTGCCGGTGGCGGAGCGGAATGCCGCCGGGTCGATCGGAAATTCGTCGAAAATCCGCTGTCGGCGCAGGTTCTTGAAGAATTTGAAGATCGGCAAGGTTTGTCCTATCGCTGTGTCATCGGTGCGGAGGCGCCGCTTCCGCCTGTATTAAAATGCCGGCTCCGAAAGTCAGAAATCTCAAAGCCGTGCCGGCCATCGTATTGTCCACCCTCAACGCGCGTTTCATCCATGCATCGCTCGGCCTTCGCTGTCTGCTTGCCAACCTGGGTGAGTTGCGGCCCGATGCCGTGCTGGCCGAATTCGTCATCACCGACCGGCCGGCGGAAGTCGCAGAAAAACTGCTGGCCTTGCATCCGCGCATTCTGGGGCTGGGCATTTACATCTGGAACGTCGAAGAGACCACCCGGCTGGTCGCGCTGCTCAAGGCCGTCAGGCCGGAGCTGGTCGTTGTGCTCGGCGGGCCGGAGGTCAGCCATGAATGGGAAGAGCAGCCGATCGCCCGGCTGGCGGATTATATCGTCGGGGGACCCGGCGAGCTGGTGTTTCCCCGCCTGTGCCGGGACATCCTGAGCGGGACGCCACCGGCCGGGCGCTTCCTCCGCGCCGAGCTGCCGGACCTCGACGCTTTGGAACTGCCCTATGCCTGTTACGACGAGCACGACATCGCCCACCGCCTGATTTACGTCGAGGCCTCGCGAGGCTGTCCATTCAAGTGTGAGTTCTGCCTGTCGGCACTGGACCGGACTGCCCGGCCGTTCGAGACCGGCCGTTTCCTGGCCGCTATGGAAGGGTTGTACCGACGGGGCGCGCGGCATTTCAAGTTCGTCGACCGGACCTTCAATCTCAATATCGGTACGAGTCTGCGCATCCTCGAATTCTTCCTGGACAAAGCCGACCCGTCCTTGTTCCTGCATTTCGAGGTGATTCCGGATCATCTGCCGGATCGTTTGAAGGAGGCGCTGGCACGCTTTCCACCGGGAGCCCTGCAACTGGAAATCGGTGTGCAGAGTTTCGACCCGGAGGTGCAGGCGCGCATCAGCCGCCGGCAGGACAATGCCGCGACCGAGGCCAATCTGCGCTGGCTGAGGCGGCATACCCACGCCCATCTGCACGTCGATCTGATCGCTGGTCTGCCGGGCGAGACGCTGGAGGGCTTTGGCCGTGGCTTCGACCGCCTGATCGCTCTCGACCCCCATGAAATCCAAGTCGGTATTCTGAAGCGTCTGCGCGGTGCGCCGATCGACCGCCACAGCCGATCCTGCGGTATGCGCTACAACCCTTATCCCCCTTACAACGTGGTGCGGACCGACGTCATGGATTTCATGGCTCTGCAGCGCCTGAACCGCTTCGCCCGTTATTGGGACCTGGTCGGGAATTCCGGACGCTTCAAGGGTGTCCGGGCGATCCTGCTGGGGAGTGCGCCTTTCGCGCGGTTCATGGCATTTTCCGATTGGCTGTACGGCCGGACGAGCAAGACCCACGAGATCGCGCTTGACCGTTTGTATGATTTCGTCTTCGAATTCCTGATCGAAGCCTGTAGTGAAGACAACGCCCGGGTCCGGCAGGCCGTGGCGGCGGATTTCCGTGCCAGCGGCACCAAGCGCACCCCGCGTTGCCTGCTCGATGGGCGGACGGCCGAAACACCGCGGAGGGTCGAAAATGCAGGCAGCCGGCGTCAGATGCGCCATGGCCTGGGCTGATGGAACTCCGGATGGATGCTGGGTCGTTCTCTCGTAGCGCAATGAACTGGAAAGGTTGTCTCGATGAATCCCGATGACAAAGAATTGTTCCGGCGTGAGATGGAAGACGTGATACCGCTCAGGGTTTCGGATCATACATTCCTGCGCCCCAAAGAGCCGCCGACGCCGGGCCAGCTCTACCGACGTTCGGCGGCGCAGCGGGCGGTGGGGCGCGATGCCAATTTCCTGACCACTGATTTCGTCGAATTCGTCGCTCGCGAGGCGGTGTTGAGTTTTCGTCGCCAGGGGATTCAGCATGCGGTGTTCCGCAAGCTGGAGCAGGGTGCCTACGGGATCGAGGCGGCGCTCGACCTGCATCTCCTGAGTGTTGAGGAGGCGAGGAGGGCGGTGTTCGAGTTCATCCGTGATTGCATGAAGCACGATATGCGCACGGTGCTGATCAATCATGGCAAGGGCGGGCGGGAGGCCGGTAAGCCGACCTACCTCAAGAGTTACGTGGCCCGCTGGCTTCCCCAACTCGACGAAGTGCTCGCCTTCCACAGCGCCCAGCGCTGGCACGGCGGCACCGGCGCCGTGTACGTCATGTTGCGGAAGAGTGAAAGGCAGAAGCAGATCACTCGCCAGAAGTTGGGTCTGACCTCGGTCAAGCCAAAATGAGCGCAGCACCGGAATCCGTCGCGGCGCGCTTTCTGCCAGCAAACGAGGGGTGTCGGCTCGAGCCTTTGGGCGAAGGGCTCATCAACCAAACTTGGCTGGTGTCGCCGGCCGCATCGCCCCGCTTCGTGTTGCAGCGCCTCAATGCCCGGGTGTTTGCGCATCCTGGCCGTATCGCCGCCAATCTTCGCCGCATTCAGCAGAGGGTTCGGCAAGGCCATACCGGGCTCGCCGAGCATTGGCCGGATCTGATCGCGCCACGGGAAGGCGGCGATGCGTTCGTCGATGCCGAAGGCGGCCACTGGCGGGCGCTGCGCTACATCGAAGGCAGCCGGGTGCTGGAGCGGCTTGCGACGGAACGCCAGGCCCTGGAGGTCGGCCGGGTACTGGGGGCGTTCCACGCCGCGCTGGGCGAGATCGATTACACGGAGTTGGAAGATACATTACCGGATTTCCACATCGCACCGGCGTATCTCGCCCAGCTGGATGCTGTCCGGAGATCGGCCGAGCCGGGCAATCCTGCGGTGCGCCAGTTTCTGGATTTCGTCGATGCGCGGCGGGATTTCGTACCGGTGCTGGAACGGGCCAAGGCGGCGGGCCGTTTGCGTCCGCGCGTCATCCATGGCGACCCGAAGCTGGCCAACATCCTGTTCGACCGGCAAGGCGAGCGCGCCCTTGCCCTCATCGATCTCGACACTGTCAAGCCGGGGCTGGTGCATTACGACATTGGCGACTGCCTGCGCTCATGCTGCAACCGCTCCGGTGAGTCTCCCCAGCTCCCCGGGGCGACGCGCTTCGATCTGGCGCTGTGCGAGGCCATCCTTAAGGGCTACCTCCAGGCGGCAGGAGACATGTTGACGGCGGAAGACCGCGAACATTTCTACGACGCCATCCGGCTGATTCCGCTCGAGCTCGGCATCCGTTTCCTGGCCGACCATCTGGCCGGTGACGTGTACTTCCGCACGGAAAGCCGCGGCCAGAATCTCCACCGGGCGCGGGTGCAGTTCAAGCTGGTGGAATGCATCGAAGCAGACGAGGCGGCGATACGGCGGATCGTAGCCGCGTCCTCGCCTTCGATGGAAACCGCCGAAGGTTGATTGTGCAGCGTGCTCGCCGTCACTGTCCTGCTTTCAGTCTCTCCCAATAATCCGTGTACTGGCCGATCGCTTCGCCGAGGTCCACCTGGTACTCCCCGCGTTCCAGGACGTCCGCCGGCGGGTAGATCACGGGATCGTTCCTGATCTCGGGCGGCAGGATGGCAACGGCGGCGGCATTCGGGGTGGCATAGCCGACGGTCTCGCTTATCAACCGGGCCACTTCCGGCCGCAGCAAGTAGTCGATGAGCGTGTGCGCTTCATCCGGGTGTGCGGCATTCTTGAGGACCGCCAGGTTGTCCATCCACAACAGCGGCCCTTCCGCGGGCTGAACGAAGCGAATCGCCGGGGCTTCCCGCCCGGCCAGATAGGCCACGCCGTTCCAGATCATCCCCGCGTCCACTTCGCCAGTGATGAATAGAACCTGCGGTGCGTCGGAGCTGAACAGGCGCACGTTGGGCATCAGTTCGCGCAATTTGAGATAAGCCGCTTCGATGTGGGCGGGATCGGTCGAATTGACCGGCAGCCCCAGCACCAGCATGGCCATATGGAACACCTCCCGCATATCATTGGGCAGCAGCAGAGCGCGGTGGAACCGCGGCTGCCAGAGATCGGCCCAGGCATGCAGACTGGCAGGGTTGATCCGCTCCGCATTGACCCCGATTCCGGTCATTCCCCACAGATAGGGCACGCTATAGCGGTTGCCGGGATCGAACGGCAGGTGAAGCCGCGCGCGATAAACGAACACGAAATTGTGAGATAAATCGTCCATGACGATTTTGCGCGTGGGGAAACATAATAACCTCATGAGCAACGCATGTGCCGCGTAGATCACGTCCAGCTCCGAATGATCAGTTCACCGCTCGATCCGCGGGATCGCTTACCGCCACCGACTGAGTAACAGAGCTCGGCGTGTTTCGTCGGCAGCCCTTCGAATGCCGCCCGCATCTCTGGGATATCGTTCACCGAGATAACCATCCGTCCCTCGATCGTCCGAGCCAGCTCCGCCATACGGACGTAATTCTCCACCCCGTAACCTTCCGTGCCCCAATAGGGCGGGTCGAGATAGAACAGTGTGTGCGGCCGGTCGTAGCGGCAGATGCATTCCTCCCACGGCAGATGTTCGATGGTGGTTCGTGACAGCCGCAAGTGTGCCGCCAACAGCTCCTCCTCGAGGCGCATGAAGTTAAGCCGGGGACCGGATGTGGTCGACGTGCCGAAGGTCCTGGACTCCACCTTGCCGCCGAACGCCAGCTTCTGCAGATAGAAGAACCGGGCCGCCCGCTGGATGTCGGTTAGTGTTTCCTCGGGCGTGGCGTTCATCCATTCATAGATCTGCCGGGAAGTCAGCGCCCACTTGAACTGGCGGACGAACTCTTCGAGGTGATGCTGCACCACCCGGTACAGGTTGACCAGTTCGCCGTTGATGTCGTTGATGACCTCGCACTTGGCCGGTTCTTTTAGGAAGAACAGCGCCGCCGCGCCACAGAACGGTTCGACGTAGCAGTCGTGCGCAGGGAACAAAGGAAGGATATGCCGCGCGAGCCGGCGCTTACCGCCGATCCAGGGGAAGATAGGTTTCGCATATTGCATAGGACGCAATACTATTTCAGAAACGTTAGAAATCCACTAGGCTTGCCACACCGAGTGGCCATTCGGTGGCAGCCTTGGGTTGGCTTGCAGGTATACGCTGCGGGTCAGCTGGCTGGCCGGGTGCTCCAACACTCGGCCGGCCGCTGTCTTTCATATCTTCAAATCCACATCGATCGACGCCGGTGTTCCGCTGGTTTCAATCTCATCCTTCTTGCTCCAGGACTGGGTATAGATCCGGTTCACCTGGCCGATCAATCCGCCGGCGAACCGTTTGAATGTCTCCACATCCATCGGCACATTGACGTTGGCGTAGTCACGCCAGGCGAATCCTTCCGGCAGCGGCACGCCGGCGCCGATGGCGGCCAGCACTGCGGTCATGTTGGCGATCGACTGCGGATCGGTGGCGAAGGTCGCGCCCTCAAATTCATAACCTTCGGCCAGCAGCTCAGCGCGTCTCGCGTTGACCTGATCCTGCTTTAGCCGCCGCAGCTCCGGCATCGGGAGGGTGGCCCTATAGCGCATGGATCGCCACCGCGTGGTCCAGGCAGGGAAACGCCAGGACGACCAACTCATACCGCCCCGGCACGTCGGCGACGAACTCTAGCGTGCCGCCCTCGACGGCAAACGTATCCCGCACCGGCCCGTACAGCTCGATCGTGCATGGATCGGGCAGTTGGCTTAGCGTGGCGACGTCCTCGCCATTGGCCAGGATGGTCGCCACATCGAGCAGCGTTGCCTGCGGCGGCCGCTCCAATCCGCCCACCGGCCCGATGTAATGGCGGTCCGGATACCAGGCACCCTCGATAACGTGCCGGTCCGGTCCGAGGTAGAGCTGGGCATAGGCATCCGGGATCGATTTCGGCAGCTCCAGGATCCGGCCGGTCGAAGGCTGGTACACAGTCCAATAGATCGCGCTCATGACCGCTTCAGCTCCACGATCGCCAAGCTAGAATTGATGTTCGGTGGGCTGCCGTTGTAGTTCTGGAAGACATGCACCGTGTAATTGAAGGCGGCGGTGGCTGGGGGCGACGAGTCGATCCAGGCGATGGTCTGGGACTTGCCGATTGAACTGACGTTGGTGATGATCCGGTCGGACACATCCACGATGGTCGAGCCGTCCCGTTTGATGGCACTGGCGCCGGTATAGTCGGTGCCCAGATCCATCCACTGTTGCCACGCCAGCAGCAAGAACTTCCCGCGCAGCGAGGCATTGGCCACGGCAGGGATGTTCCAGCTGCTGGTCTGCACCCAGGTGTTGTACGCCGTGGATACCAGGCCCGACGCCCCCTGCAGCACCGATAGCGCATTTAGCGCCAGCTTCAGCGTGCCCAGGGTCGAGTCCGACATAAAACTGTCGACGTTGCCCGAGGTCAGAAGATCCAGCGTCGCATAGGCACCCTGGCCGACGATGGCAGCGGCCGTCTTGTAAGCCGTCACGTCCGACACCACCTGCCACAGCGTGCCGGTCCAGGTCGCCCAGGTCTTATTCGCGGTGTCGAACCAGAGATCCCCCGCCGTGGGCGAAGCCGGCGTCCCCGACTGGATGAATATCTTGTTGCGGGTTGCATCCGCCGGTGGTTTGGTCCCGGTGACATTGTCGTAGGGGACGGTCGGCGCGGCGCTTTCCGGCCCCGGTGCGCTTTGAGACGGGTGCCAGGCGCTGGACTGGCCATAGGTGTCCAGATCGCGGTACCAGCTCGCGCGAGCCGCGATGCTGCCGGTCGGCATGGCGGCGATGGCGGTATAGCCCGCGCCGGGCGTATCGCGTCGCACCAGGAACCCGGTTGCATTTTCCCGGTAGAGTGCGAGCGCCATCTACAGCAGCTCCGAAAATTCCAGGCCGACGGTATGGGCGTTGAGGTACGGATCTTCGATCTCACTGAGTTCGCGCATCCTGCAGAACATGTTGCGCTGGGCCTGATAGGTCGTGTCGTCCGGATCGGCGATCAGGAGATACTCACGGTGGTCGCCCTGCGACCGCATCATCGGCAGCAGCACACCCCAGGCATCGGCATCGGGCAGAAAGTCGAAGCGGGCCCGGAACACCCGCCGCAGCGGCTTGACGTTGAAATCCTCGTAGCCGCTCAGGGACTCGGCCACCTCCGTTTTGCTCTCGATCCGGAGTGAGGCGCCCCATTCGATGTTGTTCTCCGGGCTCGGTTGCCAGCCGGCGCCGATGAATATGCGGCCCATCTCCGGATTCGAAGCCCCCGTCAGCGTCAGCCGCCAATAGCGGGCGACCACGGCCGCGGGCAGCGCTCGCAGATAGCTGGTATCGGCATAGGTCGGCAGCGTGGTCGTGTCGTAGGCGATGCTCGAAAAGTTGCTGACCGCCGAGCCCTCCAGCCGCACCGTGGACGCATTGTGGTCCTTGATGCCGAATGCCCGGATGGCGGCATCCGGCACACCGAGATCGATGTAAATCTGCCCGGTCAGACCGGTCGCGCGCGCCTTGCTGCCGGCGTAACGGTTCTGGAGGTTCGTCAGCGGATAGCTCGCATTCCAGCCGGTCCCGCCCAGGGTAGCGATGTCGATCAGGTTGGCGTAGCCGATCACGATAGGCTGCATGTCATCCCCACAGGATCAGGTCGAGGCGGTTGCGTTGGAAATCCGGCTGGGTCATCACCACTACCTTGGCGCGCCCCGCCGGATAGCCGCATTGATCGGATACCAGGACGACCTCCGAGCCGAGGTCGATCAGGTCCATCCACGCGTCAGGCGCTCCCAGCGTCACCGCAATCGGATCATGGCAGTCGTCGAACCGGGCTCGCCGGCGCGTACCTTCGGCCAGACACTGGCTGATGCCGTTCTGGTAGCTGGTGAGGGTGGTCTTCTCGGCCAAGGGACGGTTCGCTTTGACGGACGGTACCGAGATCACCTGGTCCCGGCTGGCCTTGTCCCACCACTGCGCCCGGGCGGGTTGCTCCTGGGCCTGTCCGGTCAGATTGGCGTTGGGCTGCACCGCGTAGTTCCAGTCGCCCTGCACCGTGACCTCCCACAGCGGCCGCTGGACCGGCCCGACCGGTCCGAATTCCTGGATGTGCTCGTCGGTGATGGTCGCCACCGGATTCCCTGCCGGGCCGTCGAAGCGGCGGACCCGGAACCGGTTCAGGTTGTCGAATCCCCACCAGGCGCCGACCGAAATGCAGATCCGGTCCAGCACGCCGGCGATGGTTTCGCCGTCCCCCACCAGGATGCCGAGTGAGCCGGCATTCGCCGCATCGAGGTCGAGGAAATCCTGCTCGACCCAGTCGGCGGCGGTGTAGCCCAGTGACTGCAGTATCCGCTTGAGGATCCCGGCCGCGGAGATCTGGGTGTAATCCCACTTCTCCGCCGCGCAGACCGCCAGGGTCCGGAACGGCTCGCGCTCCAGCTTGATGTAAGTCGGTCCCGCCTTATAGATGTTGTAGCCCCCGGCACCGACCGTGGATGATTTGAAGGCCGACAGGCTGGTGTATTCCGTGCCGCGGGTGAGGAAAGTCCCACCGTCGAAGACGTTGACGATGTCGTCGAAGGCAGAGGTGCTGATTTCGTAGATCTGCAGCGACGTGTTCACGCACGGCGGCGTGATCGCCGCCAGCCGGCCGAAGCCGAGCGGACGCTGCTTGCCCTTTTGATCGTCCGGGGTGCCGTCCAGTCCGTCGGGCAGGACGTTGGTGCCGCCGTAGGAGAGGGTCTGCAGCGGCGTCTTCAGGGTTTCCTCACGGCCGCGCAGGCGGATCGCCACCCGGTTGGGTTCGAAGCTGGCGGTTTCGACGGTGGCCTTGAGCCGGGTCGTGAAGCTGGCGTAGGGCGCCCCGGCTTCTCCGACCTTTAGCGTCAATTCGTAACCGCCGAAGTAGTAATCGCGCAAGGCCTTGAGCTGCCCGCTGGCATTGACCAGGGTCAACGCCCCGTAGCTGGCCGACACATGGCCGCCCACCACGTCGGTGGGGATCTCCCGGCGCAGCGTGGCCGGTTGCTGGATCAGGGGCTCGTACAAGATTCCGCCGTTGTCGTAGCCATCCGCCCCCGAGCTGTAGCGCAAGGTGCGGATACCCGGCAATGTTGGGTCGTAGCAGGTGATCTCGGCGAGGTAGATGCGCTGGGACGCGGGCGGGATGAAGACTCGGCCGACACTGAGGTCGGCCGATGCGGCGGCGCTGGCGGCCAGGCTGCCAGCCAGCCGGATCGACGTCGTGAGGCTCGCCGAGGCCGAGGCCACCGAGGACATCGCACCGGCCGGCGCGATCTGCGTGGACAGGCCAGCAGCAGCCGTTGCCACGCTGGCGGAATCTCCCGCCAGCGGGATCTGCGTGGTCAGGTTGCCGGACAATGTGGCGATCCCGGCCGCATTGCCAGAGAGGGCAATCCCCGTGCTTAAATCCGCCGATGCACTGGCCTGGGCCTGGATCGCCCCGTCCAGCACGACGGAGAAATAGGCTGCGGCTGCGGCCGCGGCGGTGGCGGCGCCCTGCAATGCGATGCCCGTGGTCAGGTCGCCCGCCAGTGTGGCGCTGGCCGCCAAATCGCCACTGAGAGCAATCGTAGTGGTCAGATCGGCAGCGGCCGTCGCGACCGCGGCGGCATCGGACGCTAAATTGATCTGTGGTGTGTAGTAGACCGTGATCCGTACAGCATCAACCGACGCGGTCCGGACAAATGTGCTATTCGTCGCGATGGCAGCGCCGAAACTGGCTGCATTGATGTCGGCTGCCGTCCAGGTCTCGCCCCACAGATCGGACGAACCGCCGTAACTGGCGAACGCGTCCGTCGTCGGCCAATCCGTCGTAACGGATTTGTCCGTCGCGCCGACGGTGCCCGCTTTGACGATGCGGACCGCTTTGTCTTTGACGGTTGACCCGGAGGCTTTCCTCTCCCACTCAACAACGATGCCTTCGATGACTGCCCCGGTGGGGATCGAAAATCCGAACCCCGTGGCTTTTAGATACTGGGTCCCGTTCGAATAGGCTGTTGAGTACGAGTCGTCGCCCGCGCCGGCGTTGCCCGGATTGCTCCAGACATTACCCGCCAGCGCGCTATCGCTGACCGCGGTGGACGCGTAATTAGGGCCTGCCGTTGCCACTGCGGTTCCTATCCCTGATGCGGCCGGCGCTTAGTTGTCGATCTGGACCGTCAGAGCGCCCGCCGCAAACGTCGGGGCGGGATCGCCGTTGTTGACGGTCTTGGCCGCGCTGAGCGCACCCCAGACCAGTAGATTGCCGGCAGCGGCCGCATCGAAAATACCGAAGTGGGTGATCGAACCCCAGTTTGCGGTCGGCGCGGGAAACGCGATCGTAGCCGCGTTGCTGATCGTGCCGCCGGTGCCGGAGCTGGCGCCGGTGGTATTGCCGTGGGTGCCGTTCCAGGCCGTCAGCCCGGAGGTGACGGCAACCCGAGCATACGAACCGCCGGCCACCTCTGTGCCTCCACCGGTATCGCTGGGCGCGGCGGTTAACAGTGCGATGTAGAGCGTTGCCGGCGGGGCATACGCTGTGGCCCGGAACAGGTCGTCGAGCAATTTGTTTTCGAGGTAGTTGGATAAAGCGGTCATGGTTGTCTCCTAGCTAGGATTACGAGGCATAACGGGACCGGCGCTCCATCTCGTCCAGGTGCGCCAGCATTTGGTTCATCACTATGAGCAACTGCGAGAATCCCGCGCTCTGCACGTTGACCCCAGCTTTCGATTCGCGCCGGATCGATTCCAGTGCTTCTTTCAATCCCTTGAGTTCGGTGCCGGATTGGTTGGCTTCGATGCGGCTGAGGCGCTCTTCGATCTGGGCGGTTTGGCGGGATGGGGTGGACCTGGTCGGCGGCTGGTGGCCGACGAAGGGCATGTCGATCGCGGGCGAACTGGCCGCCGGCTTGAGCATCAGGCTCTGGACGGCCGAGGCGGCGTTCGACCAGGTCGGCGGTAGGTCGAGGATGTTGGCGTAGGCGCCGTGGGCGTCGTTCGCCGCCGAGAACATCGACAGCAGCTGACGTGGATCGAACGGCAGGCCGCCGAGCAGCTGCTGGATCTGGTCGATGGTCTTCGCGGCAGAGCCGCTCCCACGGATTGCAGAGTCGCCCCCGCTGACGGCGGCGAGGATGCGCGCGGTTTCGTCTGCGGTGTGGACGTAGCCGGGGCGGTTGAAATTGATGAGCTCAGGGCCGAGTTCGCCGACGAGAGCGAGCCCGCCGCGATAATGGCCGCCGGCGGCATGATGCGGGAGGGGATCGCCCGAGCCGCCCGCAGTCGGGGCCGTCGGCTCGTACACGCCGGGGTCAGGATCAGGGGGCGCGGTGACGTTGACGCCCTGGCTGCGCAGCCATTCGACCAGTGACCCGATGGCGGCCGTGTTGGCGCCGACGACACCCGCGAGCGAGTCGAGGAACGTCTGGTATTGCCGCTGAGCCGTCTCATAGGCTTTCGCCAGATTCTGATCAAGCGTTTGTAGCTCTTTGACGGTTTCGGCCTTAAGTGCTTGCACGTCCGGCCTTGAATCCAGATCCTGCGCGGCTTTGATCTGTTCGTCGGCTTTCGTGCGGATTGCTTGTATCTGGGATTCGGCGGTCGCCCTGAGTCCAGATACGATGTCCTCGGAGGCCGTGCGCTGACTGGCGAGATAGTCTTGGGATGCCTGCTGAGCCGCCTTGATCTGCTCTTGAACCAGTCGCTGAGCTTCTTTGTTTTCTTGGGCTTGCTGCTTGCGCAGCTCTTTGAGCTGGGACTCGACGCTGTCTGGGCTGGTGACGTTCGTATTGCCAATCCGAGTCGCGTCGGACTGGATTCGGTTATAGGCCTCAGCGTAGCCGGGGCCGGAGCCATAGTAGTCCTTGGCTGCCTGGCGGTAAGCCTCGGCATCTTGCTGATACCGGGCCGCCGCTTCGGCATCCGTTGGCGCTTTCGCCGCCGTCGCTTCGTACTGCGCCTTGGCCGCTTCCAGCCGGGCCTTCGGGGACAGCGGTGAATCCGCCGACGTCATCAAGCTCTTGGCGTAGTCGGCGATTCCCTTGATCGCGCTCTTGAGCTGGTTCGCTACCTGGAGCTGCTCGTTCAATGCATCCAGCGCGGCCTGTTGGGCCTCCTGTCGGATCTCAGCAGCAACGTCCGCGGCCTCTTGGATCGCGGACGTCTGGGCTTCGAGCCTTTTGCTTTCCGCCTCGGTGATCGCCGCCAGTCGATCGTTTTCGGCTTGGATGGCCGCGTTGAGCGTGGTGTTGACCGCGTCGATCTCGGCTTGCATGCGGGTCTGGATCGCCTGCACCTCCGCCTGGACCGCTTGTTGGATCAGTGCCAGCTCGGCCTGGTACCGGGCCATCACGGCAGCCTGCACGCCTTGAATCAGCGCGATTTCCCTGCTGATGTCGGTACCGCCGCCGGCACGGTAATCGGCGAGCTTCTGCTTGGCCTTGTCGACGTTCTGCCCCGCCAGGTCGGCGACGGCCTGGGGCCCGCGGAGCTCGGCGATCTGCTGGGCGATAGACTGACGAGCCTGCTCGATGCCGGACGTCATCTGCTCCCAGAGGTTTTTCATCGACTGGGCGAGCGCGGCGCCGACCTGGTCCATGCCGACGCCGAGGGTCTTGGCGTCCTCGTACAGACCCTTGAACTGATCGCGCAGCCCATTGAACGCGATCGTGTTGGTATCGAGCACGCCGGCCATTTGCTCCAGGCCGTGGACGAAGTCGTCCTTGAGTTTCTTTTTCGCCGACTCCGTGGCCTTGTCCACATCTTCGACGGATTTGCCCAGGGCAATGGCGTCCTCGCGTAAGGTCTTGGCCTGGTCATCGATGGCCTTGAGCGCTGCGGCAGCGCCGGACACGCTCTCGCCCGCGAACTGTTTCAGCGTGTCGTCGAACTGGTCCTTGAGTTTCTGCTTTGCCTTCTCCGTCGCCCGGTCGACGTCCTCCACCGACTTACCCAGGGCAATCGCGTCCTCGCGAAACGCTTTGGCTTGGTCGTCGATCGCCTTGAGCGCTGCGGCAGCGCCGGACACACTCTCGCCCGCGAACTGTTTCAGCGCATCGTCGAACTGGCCATTGAGGGCATCGGTGGCAGCCTTCTGGTATTGGTTCAGCTCGTCGACGCTGATGCCCAACTCGTTCGCGCCGTCGCGCGCCCAGCTGAAATAGTCGGTGATCTCTTTCAGCTTCGCCGCGAATTGGGACGCGCCCTGCCCAGCATAGGCCTGGGCTTGATCGAGCACCTCCTGTTTCTGCTGCTCCTTGCGCTGCTGCTTTGCCGCATCGATATCCACCTGACCGATACCCAAGGCGTCGAGCGAATCGCGCCCGTTCTCCAGTCGCTTGATTTCCTTGGCCAGCTTCTTGGGATTCTTGATTGATGCCTTGGCTTCGTCGATCTGCTTCTGCCAATAGGCGTCCCAACCCGTCTGCCACTGCTTCAACATCTCCGGATTGCCGGCAAGATCAGGGTTGTCTAGTTGCTTGAGCAGCCCTTTGGCTTCTTTCTTGTCGGCGCCGGTGAGCGACACGAAATCGCCGTAATTCAGCAGGTTTTTGCCCCGCTGAGCCTCTGCTTTGTTCTGCTTTGCGAGTTCGGCGACGTTGTTGCGCTGGTCCTGGGCGATCTGGTCGAAGCTCTGCATGTCGTTGAAGACTTTCGAGCCGATCGATTGCGGCTTGCCGAGCAGCTGATTGACGCGGTCCTGCGTGTTGTATTCCGCCGCCTTCAGGAATTGGTCGACCTTCTTGTGCACGTCGTCGACCGACACCCCGAATTTCTTGGCGATGTCCTCCATCTGCTGGAACGACTGCACCAGCTTGGCGAACGCATCCGTGTTTGGCGTCAGCTCGCCGAGGAAGGTGCGCAGCGCGCCGGCCTCCTTCATATTGCCGAAGAAGGTCTCGGCGCTGCCGCCGGACAGGTCCAGGGATTTGCCGATCACTTTGAAGGAGGAAGCGCCGGCCGCATATTTGCGCACCTCCTCCGCGGCCTTGATGTTGTCGCCGAACGCTTGGAGGTCGCCGGACAGCATCACCACCGCTTTCGTCAG
Organism: Methylococcus capsulatus; assembly: GCF_036864975.1. Classification (NCBI taxonomy): domain Bacteria; kingdom Pseudomonadati; phylum Pseudomonadota; class Gammaproteobacteria; order Methylococcales; family Methylococcaceae; genus Methylococcus; species Methylococcus capsulatus. Next base: position 1,945,326 of record NZ_CP104311.1, read on the forward strand.
CGGGTCGGCCATCTGGCTCGTGACGGCCGGTTGCTGAAACAGTCGCATGACGCCGATGCTGACCGCCTGGGCCATGTATTTGTTGGCCTCGGAATCTGCCTTCATCCGGGCGGAATAGAGCCCAGGAATCTGCATGCCGAAATAGCCTTCATGCTGGCGCATGTTGAGATTGAAGGCGGGCAGCTGGACGGCCAGCGTCTTTTCGAGATCCGTCAAAGGCTGGAACAGCTTGGTGGCGAAATTCCCCAGAAAGGCCAGATTGCCGCCATTGCGCTCGGCCTGTTTGTTCAAGGTCCAGCTATCGTTCTGCCAGGAATACTGGGCCGTGGCGTCTGGCTGCCCCTTTTTGATTGAGGACATGACTGCGGCGACGACGGCGGCGACGACGACCCCGATGCCGGTGGACGACAAGGCCGTCAGCAGCGTGCTTTCGGCGACCGTGGCGCCGAGCATCCCGCCGGTGGCGGCGGCATAGCCTGCCACCCCGCCCACGGCGCCACCCACCATGCCGCCCTCGCGGCCGTAGGTATATTTCCCGCCAATCGCGTTGCCGATCATGTATCCGGTGCCGAGACCGCCTATGCCCGCACCGGCATAGCCGAGCGCGGTGCTGGCCCAGCCGGGGCCGCCCAGCCAACTGCCCGCCGTACCTGCCGCCCGTGTCCCGGCGCCGGCGGCATCCACGATGGCCACCGGCATGGCCTTGCCGCCACCGGTCGAAACGAACATATCGCCGACGTTGGCCCAGTTCGCAACGGCCGCCCCGGTATTGACGATCCCACCCACCGAGGGCGCGGCTGTGGCTCCCGAGCCACCGAACCAGCTGCCGACGGAGCCTATCAGCCCGCCAATGGAGCCGGCCCCCGACGAGCCTCCGGTGAAAAACTGCGTCACGGCGCTCTGCATCAGCTGCGACGCCATCTGCTGCAGCATCCGGCTGAACTGCTGCCCCATATTCGCCGTGGCGGACCCGAACGGGTCGAAAAACATCGAGGTGAAGATGCCCATCATGTTCTGAGCGATGCCGCCCAAATCGGACAGCATGGACTGACCGGTCTGGGTCATCTCGCCCATCATGTGATTGGCGGCTTCGGTGTGGGCCATGGCGGCCGCCGTGGCTGCGGCCTCTTCCTCGCCCATGCCCTGGGTCACGTCATAGACCGCGCTCAGGTAGGACCTCATCCGGGCCAGCGCTTCCGGCCCGTAACCGGCTTCGTGTGCAGCTTGGAGCTGGGCCAGGATCGCGAGCTGTTTCTGTTCTTCGTCCTGGGCACTTTGCAGGGCCTGGGCGTTCGTCTCTGCTTTCCGCCGGATCGCCTCGGCGATGTCGTTCTGGGTTTTGATCTCGAGCTGCTTGATCCGCTCGGCGCCTTCGTAGGCCTGGCGTTCTTCGACCAGCTGCTTGGCCAGCTTGGCGCGCTCGTCGGACTCTTTGCCGATCAAGCCGATCGAGGCCTTGCGCGCGGCTTGTTCGGCTTCGCTTGCGCCGGTGGTGTCCTGTATGTTCTGGAGCTGGTCTTTCAGTGATTGGATGAACTTGTCGCTGGCTTCGATCGCGTTCTGGTGCTCAGTCGCCGCCTTCTTGACCGCGCTGGCTTCCTCGGAGATGGCCTTTGTATGGGCCTTCTTGGTCTCCTCGGCCGATTTCTCCACAGCGATCGTTTCGAGGACTTTTTTCTTATACGCCTCGGTTTCCTGGGCATTGAACCCGAGCTGCTTGGCCCGCGATTCCGCCCACTTCCCCCAATCCTGTTTGGCTTTCGCCTGGCGCTGGTCAAGGTCGTCCATGGAGCCGGCAAACTTTTTGGTTTGCTGGCTGGACTGATCCATCGCTGCGCCAGCCTTGGTGACAGTGACCGAGAGGTCACCTATCGCCTGCTTGGCTTGGTCGGCCTTGGCCTTGAGATCGACGCCGATGATTTTGGTGGGGTCGGTGGTATTCAGCGCGCCGGCATTGCCCTGACTGCGGATCCGCAGCGCCTCGTCGTTGGCCGCGATCATGTTGGCGCGCCAAGCCGACAGGGCTTCCGCGCCGGCGAGGACAGCAAAGGTGGCGGCGCCGATCGGCCCGCCGAGCGCACCGACCGCCCGGCTGAACAGCAGCGTGCCATTGGCGGCCGCCGCGGCCTCCGCCACATAGGCGGTCATCGCGGTCACTGCCTTGACACCGATGGCGACCGCCACCACTTCACCGGCCCGGACTGCGCCGTCGGCGATCTGGTCGAAGTGGGTGGCCACTCCACTGATGGCATTGGCCACGTCCCGGCTGGCGCCGGCCGCCTGGTCGGCTTTGCCGATGTAGCGCTCCCAGGCGTTTTCGATCTGCTGCACCGCACCGCCGATGGTGTTGGGCATCGTCGCGGCTTCGGCCTTGAGCCGTTCGGAGGCAGCGATGATGGCGTCGAACAGCTGCGTGTTGCTGATCAGCCCGTCCGACATCTTTTGCTTGAGGTCGCCCATGCTGCCGCCCAATTGCTTGGCGACGGCATCGACCAGACGCATATTGGTGTCGGCGAGCTGGCCGAAGTCCTCCCACTGCACCGTGGATGAGGCTAGGGACTGGGAGAGCTGGGTAATGGTGGAGGATTGTTCGGCCGCGGTGGCGCCGGAGGTCTTCAGGCTGGCGCTGACCGCTTCGACGACCTTGACGAGGTCGGACTGGCTCTTGCCTGCATCGCGCGCCGCGGGGGCGATGCGGGAGTACAGCCTGGCGTTGTCGTCGAGGGCGGTGCTGTGGCGCTGCGAGATGGCAAACACCTGCGCCTGCGCCTTGGCATACTCCAGTTCGCTTTGGGTGGCGAGCCGGAGCCGGGCGGATAGGTTGGCGTAGCGGTCGGCCACATCGGCCAGTTCCCGACCAGCGCCGAACGCCGCCTGGGCGGTGACGAATTCGAGAAACTGGCGCTTGGCCGTCGCCAGCTGCGTGCTGATGGAATCCAGGCCCTGGCGGGTCTTGCCGTAAGCCGCGTCGATCCGGCCAGCGGATTCGCTGGCGGCAGAGCCAACGCGCTTGAAGCCGTTCTCGACTTCGGCGATGCCGGTTTCGACTTTCTTGTATGATGCATCGATACGGCTGGCGGATTCGCTGGCGGCGGCGCCGATGCGCTTGAATCCGCTTTCGACCTTCTCAACCCCGACCAGCGCTCCTTTCTCGTCGAGATTGAGTTTGATGCCAACTACGATAGGGCCGGCCATATGTCCTTAATCAGTCTGATGGTGCTGGGCTTTCTAGTGTTCGCGCTGGGATTCCTCAAATACGGCGCCGCCATGGTGTGGGCCGGTATCGCCGTTTTCGTCCTGGCTTGCCTGACCTCCGCCGGGCGGTTATTCCTCAGCCGCTGACTCCGCCACCGGCGGATGGAACACGGCCAAGGCCGCCGCTTCCATGACCTGGATGCCGGCGAAGATTTCATCCGCCCTTGCGCCTCGATGGCCACGGCAGCGGATCACGACGTTTACCTCCGAGGGGAATAGCCCTTCCCAGATCACTGGGCCTCCCATCGGTGGATAGTGCCGGCGCCATAATGTCCTGCAGGCAAGGAACGCCATGACCGTGTCCCAGTTGTCCTCCATGACATAGAAGTCGGCATCCGCCGGCGTTGTATCGTCATCCGCTTGTGTCAGACCGAACGCCTCCAGGTCGGCCTGGAGCGCGTGATCGGGTTGTTCGCCGCTCCGCGCCCAGTACTCGGCGGCCTCGATCAGTTTCCCAGCGCGGCCCCGCCCCGGTTGGCCTTCTGGAATTCCTCCGTGATCTTGTCGTAGGCTTTCGGCACGGCATTCAGCAGGGCGCGGACGTTATCGAAGGTGAATGCCGCGTCGGTACCGTCGTCCGCCTGAACCTCCTTCCACCCGGCCGCCAGGCGCAGGACGTGGTTGGCGTGCATGTCCAGCACCGCGGCGGTCAGCGCCGGCCCGCTGAGTTCTTCCAGCAGCTTGGCGTCTTCCCCCAGGGCAGCGTAGGCGGCGCCGATCTCCTCCACGGTCATGCGGTGGTACAGCATGGTGATCTGGTGATTGATGGGCGTGCCGGCCTCGTTGCAGACCGGCAGCATCACTTTGCGTTGGATGGGTTTGCTTAACGCTTCCTGGGTACCGAGCTTGAATGCCATCTGATTGCCTTTGGTATGGGTTTTCGTTCGTAGCCGGATGGCGGATGCGCTGGCGCTTATCCGCCCTACCGGCAGGTGATATAGATTTCGTCGTTGCCGAGCACGCGCTGGCAATCGAACGAAAGCGTGTTGGTGGATATGCCCTGGTCTTCGCCGTAGTCGATTTCGGTCGGGGCGGCTTTGGGGATGTCGATGCGGACGGAACCGCCATTGCTGTCCGGCTGCTCGATGCCGATGGCGCCGGAGCCGTTGTTGGCAAGCAGCGTCCAGGGATCGAACTGTGCGACGAGCGCGGCATCCAGGGTGAGGGAGCCGGAGGCGGCGCGGTCGGTGATGTTGATGCCCTGGTAGCCGACCACGGAGCGGTAAGCGGGTTTCTGGCCAAGGTCGAAGGAGAACTTGCCCATCTGCAACCCACTGGCCCCGCCCGTGAACTGTTTGCCGAACGCCTGGCCGTAGGTGCGGCCAAACCCCACTTCGAACGGATCGACCCAGTTGGACACGATCACGCCGGTTTCCGAGGCATCGGCCACGCCGGCGTACAAGCCGATCATCTCGAAATCGTACATGCCGGTGTCTTTGGCCGAGGCATCGCCCTTGACGTTGCCGCGGCAGCCCACCAGCTTGTGACGCACCTGGTTGCCTTCGTTGTAATAGAAGGTTGCGGCATCCATGGTCAGGATGTCCGACACCGGGTTATAGCGGGCGAACGGATCGATCGAGTAGAGCGAGGTAGCGTCCGGCGTGACGGTCCACGGCCGGTCGACCGTCGCCACTTTGGTGCTGCCGACGTAATCGATGATCGTGGCGGACTGACCGTTACCGATGCCGCCCGTGATTCGTACCTTGGCGCCGAGATAGACGTCGTCGACGCTGGAGGCCGCCGCGGCCAGCTTGAGCGTAGTGGTAGTGGAACCCGCTTGCGCGGTACCGGTGACCGCTGCGGCCGAGAGGAGCTCTGCCATACCGCAGGCGCGCAGCGCGAATCCGTAAGGGGGCGGCGTGCCGGGGGTGAGCGCCGAGACCAGATCGCACTTGAACGTGATCGACCGGTACAACTCCGTGCGGATTTTCTTGCCGGTGCCCAGGGAGTTGGTGATGTACTTCAACTCTTTGGTATTGCCCTGGATCGGCTTGATGCTCAGGTCCGTCACCCGCAAAGCGTTCAGTGCGCCGGTGGGGGCGGCGTCGGTGCCGTAGGTCGACTCCAGCTTGCCGAGCAGGACTCGGTTGTTGCGCAATAGCAGTCCGCTCATGCCTGTTCTCCGTCAGTCTTCTTGCTGCGTCGGGCCGGCCTGTCCAGTGCGGCGTCGGCCGCCTCAACTGCCCCGGCCGGTTCGATCGCCGTCTCGAGCTCAACCTGCCCTTCGGCTGCGTTCACGGCCGGCGCCGGAGTTCCGGCGCCGGAGTGACTGCCAGATTCCTCATCGGGACCCGGCTCGCTCTCGACGTGTGTCTGGGTGCGTTCGGTCAGCTCGATCTGATCCGTCTCCGGATTCAGCACGTAGCTACCGCCTTTGCCGAAATGTTCGTTCGTGTGCATCGCGTCCTCACTTGGTGATGTAGTGGTTCGATTGCCAGAGGTGCAGCCACAGCACCCAGCCGTCGGTGCCGCCGACCATCTGGCCGGATCGGTAGGTGAGCTCCGTGTAGCCCGGCGCCGGGATGAAGCCCAAGAGCTTCGGCTCCACGGCCTCGCCCAGCGCTTCCACCTTGAGCAGAGCGGCTTCGCCGCGACGGTCGCTGACGTCGTAGCAGCCGAGGACGACGCCGTAGCGGTCGGTCACCCGTTGCCGGATACCGCCGGCCGACAGGGTGTTTTTCTCGGCGTCGTCACCCGGCGAAATCACCCAGGCCCATCGCGGGCCTTTCCCGCTGTTCAGCTCGGTCAGGATCTGACGGACGCTGCCGGCGATCTCGACCCGGCCGGTCAGTTCCGGCACGGTCTGGAGCTGGGCGACGACGGGTGAGATTTGCATCGACGCGCTCTAGTACCCGGCCAGCGTGTCGTCGCTGAACACCCGGTCCGGCGCGTCGGCCTGCGGGACATCGACGCTGACGGTCGCGCCCGGTGCGAGCTGGTCCGATCCCAGGTGGCTCGTTCCGTCCGACAGGTCGCGCAGGAACTTCACCGCGTCGTCGCGGTTCTTCCGGGCCGCTTCCGTCGGATTGGTTTCCTGCAGGGTGAACCAGACCAGTTTCACCGCGCAGTCCCGGATGGCCGGATCGGGCGCCAGCGGCACGGCGTAGCGGTGCCGCACGTAGCTGTCGATGATCCCGTCCACCTTGGCGATGGCCTCGGCGACGACGTCCGCATCCGCCACGCTGTCGCGGTCGCGATCGGCGAGCTGCAGGAACTCGACGGCCGAGACCTTTTCCAGGTCGGCTTGGGTGCAATAGCTCACGCCACGCCCTCCGGCGGATCGCCCGCGGCATCCGCCCTAGATCGCGGCGGAGCCGCTCCTACGGAGGCCGATCCCGCGGTGGGAGCGGCTTTGCCGCGATGCGCCTTGAGCGGCGCCGGGTCGGCGGCCGCGGAGCCCGATGCCCCATCGTCCAGTACTTCGACGATGAGCATGTTTTCGGCCTGGAGCGTCTTCAGCTCGCTTTCGCTGAACCGATCGAAGGGATAATCGGTGGGTTCCGCCGGGTGGGCGATGCCACAGCGGCGGAATCCGGCGCGTCGTGCAGTGATTCGGATGATCATGTGCTTACCCCAGCTGCGGCACGACCACGAGCTGCGCGGTCTTGTACCAGATGTTGGTTTCACCGCCGGAGACCAGCTCCTTGTTGAGCAGCGCGAGCGCGGCGGCTTCGTTGGTCGGACCGACGATGAGGTGAGTTGGATGGATCGGCAACACCGTGCCGTCCGGGCGCCGCTGGGTACCCAGCGCCAGCCGGGCCGCCTGGTAGTTGGTGGCATCGAGCGCGGCCTTGGAGGCGTAGGCGAGCTGATAGAAACCGAAGCCGCCGTTGTAGCGGCCGTCCACACCGAACCGGAACTGCCGGTTCATGAAGACGTTGTCGTCGGTCTCGTTGGACTGGTTGACGAACTTCACCGCCGAGCGGTTCTGGAACACCAGCGGCTTCATGAAGCTGCGCGAGAGGTCCATCAGGAACCAGGGCGAACTGGCGCCGGCCTGGTAGTTGCTCCAGGAGGTCTCGTTGCCGGCGGCGTCGAACCCTAAATGGTCGGTGTCGAAGAAATACTGGCCGTCCATCGCGAGCGAATTGAATCCGCTCAACAGTACCTGCCACATCAGCTCGTCCGGGTGGCGCTTGGCGACCTCGCCCTGCATCGAGAAGCGGGTGGAGTACAACCCCAGCTTGTCGTCCTCTATGTCGTTGCGGTCGACGCCGACCGTGTGCTCCCAGTGTTTGTTGATGATCTGGTAGCCGATCATCTCGAGGTTGTGGATGACGCGCTGGCCGATCCATTCCCGCATGCCGGGCAGTTCCTTCATCCAGCCGTAGTTTTCCAGGGCCGACTGGGAGGAAACCTCCATCGCGATCAGAGGCCACTGGGCCTCGGCGGAGTTGAAGCCCTTGAGGAAGGCGGCATTGAAACCGTTCTGCAGGGCTTTCAGGGTTTGGGGCGTGATCTGCATGCTTTTCTCCGATTACCAGCCCAGACCGATCTGGACCCAGACGCCGTCGCTGTCGACGGCTACGATTTGGCCCGCGCGGGAGCGGGTGTTGGTGCCGTTGGTCTTGGCGACGGTCTGGTCGTCGACGATGTAGCAGTCGGCGCCGACGTCGGCCTGCGCGATCAGATCGCCCGCGGCGCTGTTGGCGAACTTGTAGATGCCGCGCTTGACTCGCGCTTTCTTGTCGCCGGCCGCACCGCCGGTGTTGTCGGCGCTCTCTTCGAACCGGCCGGCCGCGACCAGGGTGGTTGCGGTACGTCCGGGCGCCGCGTAGCCGGCGTCGATGACTGCCAGGCCACCGAGAAAACACTTGGTATTGGCTTTGACCGGAAGGTCGAAGACGTCGCCGATCCGTTCTTTGGTGTTGCGCTCTGCTGCCAATGCGGTCATGTCACGCCCCCTTCTTTGTCGCCAGGTATTCCTCCGCCGTGAGGTTCAGCGCCTCACAGGTCTTCCGCTCAGCTTCCGACAGGCTGATCTCATCGCCCGTGCCGGCACCGCCACTGAGCTCGCTGAATTCGACGATTTTCGGCAGTCGGCGGCTCAGGAACGACTTGAGCCAGGCGCTGGATGGCGTCGTGACCGTTTCATCGCCCTCGCTGAATTCCAGCGTCGCCTCGCCGTCCAGGCTGGCCATGAACTCGACCAGGCCCGCCTTGTCCGCCGGCGGCAACTTGCCGGCCTGCACCAGGCTTTCGGCGAAATCGGCATGCATCTGCCGCGTCGCCGCCGCCTCGCGGCGTTGCAGTTCGGCCTCGCGGCGGGCGATCTCCGCCTCGCGTTGGGCCAGATCGGTGGTTTGAGCAGTCATCGTGGGCGTTACCTCGGGTTGAGATTCTGAAAAGGCGGGCTGGGCGCCGGCATCCTCGGCGGCGGCTTCGGCCACTTCCTGTTGAGCGGCTTGCTCCAGGGACTGCACGTCGTAACCGGGGATCACCCGATCGGCGGTGTCCTGGCCAAACTGGCCGATCAGCCATTCACGCAGACGGCGCCATAAGCCGGCATGGGTCACGTCGTCCCATTCGCTCAGCTCTATGACGCCTTCTTCGGAATCGGACAGGGAGGCTTCTCGCAGGCCCTTCACCGCCGGCGGCATGGCGCCCAGGAAACCGAGATGGCGCGGATAGAACACGCCCGGTTTCGGATTGACGGGAGAGTCGGGGAGATAGACGGACAGGCTGACAGAGCGGAATTTTTTCCCGCGCACCAGTTCGGCGAACGCCGGATCGACGTCGCCCGGCACGGACAGCAGGCGCTGGGTTTCCGGCGAATAGCGCAGGGCATCGACCCAGCCGTAGGCCGGATCGTCATGTTTCGGGTGCCCGGCGACGATCGGCGCGCGGTAAACGGCTGGATCGTAGGCCGCCGCCATCGCGGCCAGATCGGTCTCGGAAAACTCAACGACCTGGCCGCCCATGGCCGTAAACCGGCCGGGCTTGAGGGATTCGATGGGTTGGGGTGTGGTTTGGCTCATGGTCCGTAGGTTACGGACCGGGGCCGGGAGATATCAGGCGGAAACGTTTCCGCCCGAGTTATCTTGCGGGAGTGTTCTGCGGCGCGATGGTTAACGTCTTGGCGGCATAGGTGATGGAGATGTTTTGGTCCCCATTGATGCTGGTGCAGATGGGCCGGGCGTCTCTAGGAGAAGATGCGGCGGCCCAACCGATTCCGTAAGCAACGCTGAAAAGCAGAAGACCTTTGAGCAGGCTCATGACATGTTACTCCCCTCCCAAGTGCAGCGGCGGTTAACCCCAGGCGGCCTTGATGTGCTCTTCGATCGTCTCGACGATGTAATTCTTATCGTCATCGGACAGGCCGATGAAGGGACGGGCCGGGATGTCACCCCAGGGGATCGGCGAATTTCGCTTGTTCCGCGCCGAACTGGTGAACGGCGCCATAGATCACATTCGTTCCGAACAGCAGCGCGTCGTCGTGACCATCCAACGCGTGAGTCAGTGAATCCATAAGATGGCCGGTATCGATCAGCGGCTTCTTGCCGCCAGCCGGCCAACCCCTTCCTTATTGAGCTTGCCCCGTTTGGTGAGCAAGCCGCCGCTGGCAAGTTGATCAAACGTCACCGCGCTGTTGGGCGCCCACTTGCTGCCATCTGGTGCCTCGCTCCGCTCGAAGCGCTGGCGATGGGACCGCTCCAGATGCGTACCGATATCGTGCAACACCGGCTCCAGGTCACCCATCAGCCGCCGGAGGTCCTCCAGCCTCTCCCGGACCTCCCGGTCGTCGACTTCGATCTTGATGAACGCGCCCGCCATGTTTATATCCTCAAACGCTGGTTTCGAACGCCCAGAGTATACGGCGGGGCGAGAGCCATCCCAAACACCGCGCTCCAAATCCTCTAAAGCCTTTAGGGGCCGAGAGGAGCGGTTCGGTAGGCATAGGGCGCGGTCTCGGCTTAATGAGGCGCTGAACGCGCCTGTAAGCAAGCGCTCAGATCGACGCCCACATCCGCGCCCAAGGGTGAACCCGGTGCTCCGCCTCATGCCCGTGCGCCATGAGCAGCTCGTTGTCGCAAACGTCCACAGCGGTCTGATTGACCGGCGGCTCGTCGGCCTCGATGGCCGTGATCCGCGCCAGCGCTTCCGCTGGCGTCGCCTCGTTTTTCAACAGCCACTGCTCCAGCTCCATATAGCGTCGGTACAAAGCCAGGTGCTCGAAGGCCTGAGCGGTAAAGCCGAACAGCGTATCCGCCAGAGTCGCCAACGCGACCAGAAAAGGCAGTGCAAGCTGAATGAACTTCGGACCGTCCTGAATCAGCGAGGCCACCATCCCCATACTCATCGCCACGCCCAGATAACCCGCGATCCGGGACCGCCGCATCAACACGCGCCGCCGCTGCTGGTGATAGCGTGACGAGAGCCGGCAGCGCAGCATGATCTGGTACGGGGTGAGTTCGTCGTTCATTTCTTGTTCCTGTTCCGGTCATTGCCCGGCGGCTCAGCCGGATGCGGTTTGCTCGGTGAGACAGTGCGGTCCCACGAGCGGCCGGGCTTGCCCTCACTAAAATCCGCCGTGTCTTCATCCAGCCGGCGACGGATATCGCGCTCAACAGGTGGCTCGGGCTTCTTGTCTTTGCTCATTCAATGTACTCCTTGTGGCTCGGCGGCTCAAAACCCAATGCGAAAACGTTTTCGTATTTGCCCGGTCATAGAGCGGGAGGACTACGCAAAATTGCGCAGTCCTCCCGCTTCGTGCCATTGAATCCATTTTTGGATTCAATCAAATGGTGCGTCGACGCGCCATTCCCCAAATGCGGCGACGTCACCACATTTAAAGGCCATCACTGATTCCCCTTTCTATGATACTCGGCGCAATGCACCGCCAAGCGCCGCAACATCTCCTGGCCCTCCGGGCTGCTGGCCCGGTAGTTCTGGATTAGCACGACCTCCAGATGTGAAAACTCGCCTTCGAGCCGCTGCGGCGCATCCAGCAACAAGGCCATCGGATCGATTTCCGGCCGCCGCTCAATGATCAACTTAATCAGGCCGGATGTAGCCGGTCGCGCACCTGTTTCATAGGCCGTCCAGTCCTCCGGGGCCATCCCCAAGGATGCGGCAAATTCCCCTAAGTCCTGTTCTCCCCGTGCCTCCCGCAGGCGGCGATGCAAGGTCTGCCGCCTTTCCTGAAAGTCGCGCTCTGTCCATCGTCCCGTCAGCACATAAGCCACGTCGATCCCCAGCTCGGGGCGCTGCTGCGCCAGTGCGCGGAGCTTGTCTTCGGGGAAGGCATTGCGGCGTTTCCTGGCGCTGAGCGCCTTATCCGTCAGGCCAAGCAACTCGGCGACATCCTTATCGTCCGATGCTCCAAGCTGCTCTTTAAGTCTGAGCAATATTTTTTCGAAATCAGACATAAAAGCCTCTTGCAACTCTACAAAAGTAGATTTAATCTACACACCAACCAACGCGCTTTTAATTTCTCTAACGCGCGATGGTCATTAACGACTTCCACAGGAGCAAACCCATGGCCCTTTACACCCCCGAACAACTCCGCAAGGAGCTGGACTCCAAAGGCATGACGATCAGCGCCTACGCCAAAGCCAGATCCCTCGATCCCAAGCTGGTGCGCGACCTGCTCGTCGGCCGCATTCGCGGCACGCGAGGCAGAGCCCACGACCACGCCGTCATCATGGGACTGAAGGACGGCGAAGTTAGCCAGCCCGCCGCCTGAGCCACCCCTCAACCCTACCGGAGCGAACCATGAATTCCTTAACCCCCGTTTCCTTCTACGACGACACCCTGTTCCTGACCGACCACGATGGGCTGCCGTATACGCCGGTCAAGCCCATTACCGACGCGCTTGGGCTCGATTGGTCCGCCCAATTTCGCAAGCTCAATCGCAACTTTCAACGCTGGGGTATTGCCGTGATGGCAATACCTTCGCCCGGCGGCATCCAAGAAACCCTCTGCATGCCACTGCGTAAATTGCCTGCGCTGCTCTTCAGCTTCGAACCCTCCCGCGTCCGCCCCGATCTCCGCGACAAGCTGATCCGCTACCAGAACGAATGCGACGAAGTGCTGTGGCGGCACTGGAGCGGGCTCCACTCGGCCGAACCGGCTGCGGCCACGCCGGAACTGCTGGAAATGCTGCGCGCCATGCAGGCCCAGCTCGCCACGCTGGCCACCAGCACTCAGGCGTCCATGGCCGCCCTGGCGCAGGCCCTGGATGTGACCCAGCGCTACACCGCCCTGCTGGAAACCCATCAGAGGAGGCCGCGGCGCGCGATCCGGCCCGTTACGGCAGACGACGTCGACGCCATTGCCGAATTGACCGCGATGGGACTGCCCGGCGCCGATATCGCCCGCCAGCTCGGCGTCTCCACGGCAACGGTGTCGCTCATCAAGAACGGCAAGTTCAAATTCAGCAAGGCACTCAGGCTCGGTCTGAAGTCATCCGGCCAGCACGCCGCCTGATTTTCCAATTCACCGGAGCCCACCATGACCACCAATTTCTGGGGATTTGCCCCCGACGCCGCCGAGCCGATCAATGTCCGTCTGGCTCGGGCCCGGATTCATAGGGCATTGGATTCCCGGCTAGCCGAGCTACGCAGGCATGGATGTGAACGATTAGTTCGCGAAATGACACCTGCTCTGGAGAGCCTTTTTCCGCCGCGGCCGCCTGCTTGTCCAAATCAGCCAGCAGCCCTTCCAGCGGAAGCAATCCCGCCTGATTCAGGCGAGCAACGATCAGAGACAGTGTGATGGCCTGCGAGGCCCAAAGGTTAAGCATGTCATGTTGACCCTTGTAATAGGCCGCATCGATCAGATCGGCAATCGGCTTGACCGGAATATTTTTTGAATTCGGCTGCTGTTCACTCATTGCTATTCGCCCATTTTTGAAAATCGGAGCCCGTCATGACCCACCTGTCTCGTCTCGAAAAAGCCCGCGTGGCCATGGCCGAAAAGCGTGCGGCCGGCGAACTCGAACGTCTCAACCCCATCGAGAAGGCGCGCCGTAACCCGACCTCCCTGCGCCTGGCCATCAATGGCAAGTGCTGGGACTGCGTCGGCTGCGGCGCAGACCCCAACCCCCAAAGAGCCATCGGCCAATGCCGCATCCCGGCCTGCACGCTCTGGCCGGTACGGCCCTATCAACACATGGCCGAGCCGGACAACGATTCTGTGACCGAGGAAGGCGACGACGATGCGCCTGTAAATCCTGATAAACGCATTTACGCACAGACGGCTGAAACAAACAGTCAGGCGCCTAGCACTGATGGCACTCAAGCTGACTAAACGCTGATTTCCTTGCTTAACGACACTTGGAGCAATCATGACCATCAACCCCTGGGGTTTCATCCCTGACGCCGCAATTATCGGCCGCGAATACGACGCTCGCGCATCGCATCCAGCTCGGTCGCAAGTTCGCGCACCGTCCGTTTCGTCTCCTCCAGGTGGGGCTGCTCGAAACACAATTCCCCCGCGATCCGATGCAGGCCCGAAGTGAAGCGGGAACCGTCCATGACTCTGCGATTTTCCAGCTCCGCAACCAGGCAAAGGAAAGCAGCACCCAGTCCTTCAATACGGCCGGCCAGTTCTGTGAATTCGGCGGTGTTCATGATCGAGCCCCTGTCTGCGTTGAAGTGGCGGCAATTTTCAGCAGGCGCAACCGGTTTGCATAGTAGCAAACGGGTTTTTTGTTTGGAAACGGCGATCTGACGGACTGCCAATGCCGAAACGGAATTGGAAGCGCATCCAACCCACCGGGCTCAACCACGCCATGGAGCTGTGCTTGGAGTACGCCAGGGAACGCCACAACCGCTCGGTCGACCGGGTAGCCGAGGGGATGGGCATGGCGAACAAGTGGACGCTCTATAAATGGATGGAAAGCGGCAGCCTGCCGGCGCGGATGATCCGGCCGTTCGAAGACCAGTGCGGTATCGACTTCGTGTCGCGCTACCTGGCTACCAGCGCCGGCAAGCTGGTAATCGATGTGCCAACTGGCAAGAAGGCACGGGTCGGCGACATCGCTGAATTACAGGAACTGCTGAACGCCGCGACCGGGCAGCTCATCAAGTTCTGGCGCGGCAACGGCGATGCCGGCGAAACCTTGACGGCCATCCAGTCCGGCATGGAGGCCCTGGCCCTGCACCGGGGACAGGTCGAGAAATCCCAACAACCCGAATTCGATTTCGGAGGCGACGATGAGCACTAACGGCATGACGACATTGATGCGCCTGCAGGCGCGCAAGCGGGCCGCCGAGGATGAGATGTGCCTGGCGCGGCAGAAGCTGAGCGAGGCTCAGCGGGAGTTCGCACGCAAGCACAGGGCGCATCAGAAGGCGGTCATGGAATACCTCGACTACGCGGAGCGGCGGGTATGAACGACAACAACATCAAGTCGGTGGAAAAGGCACTCGATGTGCTCAATGTGCTGATGCGCAATTTCGCGCACGGCTACACCAACAAGGAGCTGTCAGATCTCTGCGGATTAAGCGCAACCACCATCTGCCGCTACCTGCAGACCCTGGAAGCCAAGGGCTTTGCCGAGCGAATCCCGGAAACCGGACGAATACGAGCCAGCCATCGTCATGCGCAGTTCGCCGTGCAAATTCAATTGAGCCTCGATGAGGCCATTAGAAAACTGGAGGAATCCAAGATGCGGATATTGAGGGGAGCGCAATGAGACGGCCAACCAAATTAACCATCGATCCGCAACGGATCACGTCGCCGGAGCATGCGGAGATTGCTCAACAGGTCGGAGAAATCCGGATGCACGCCACCAACCAGATCCTCTCTTATGTCGTGCGCGGCGATGTCGTTCGTACGTTCCGCATGACCGGGCATGCGGCAGACGCCATCCGCGCCATTGGCGGCAACGAACTCAAGGCGCGGGTGTTGGTGCAACTGATTGACCGGTTCGAGTACCTGATCTGCCAGGGATTCGGCCTGACCGCAGCGCTCTACGAGCTGCTTGACGAAGGCTGGCTGATCAAGATCGAAAACTTTGAAACGGTGGAATGAGATGTCTAGAAAACCACAAGAAACTGCGATTCCGGATCACTCCGTAGAAATTCCCAACCTTCCCGAGCTGGTACGCCAAGCCAACGAACAGCATTCAAGCCAGTTGGCCGTGCTGGAGAGGTACGGGGACGGGCAACCCTATGACCGGGCGCGCTATATCGGCAAGTGCCGATATCACATGCAGCGCAGCGCCGAAGAAGCGCTGGAAAGCGGTCGGGCACTCTTAGTAATGAAAGCCCATGAGTTACACGGAGACTTCCTGTCCTGCCTTGAAAATATTGGCCTGGAGGCGCGACTTGCACAACGCATGATGCAAGCCGCCGTCAAGTTGGGAAATGCGGCGACGTCACCGCATTTGGTAGCGGCAGCAGGAAACAAGTCAAAGATTCTCGAACTACTCGTACTGGATGACGAGGAGATCGCCGAACTCGAGGCGGGCGGGTTCGCCAGAAATCTCAATCTCGACGAAATTTCCCGCATGAGCACGCGGGAGCTTCGGGAGGCTCTCAGAAAGAGAGACGCGGCGATCGCCGATCTCAAAGAAGATATGAAGGCCCAAGGACGCTTCCTTGCTGACAAGGACAGCAAGATCAACGAGCTGGCACTGAAGCTGAGCAAGAGGCAAGAATCTCCGCCCGAATCTGACGAACCGAGACCTGAACTCGCCGGGGAGGCCTTGCTAGAGGCGTTGCGGGATGAAGCAGGGGACGTGGTATCGATGGTCGCCGCATCCCTGCGCAGCCGGGTGGTGCAACTGTTCAATCACTACGGCGACGGCCCGGTACCTGATTTGGCGCGCGTCGCCGCCGCTCAGGCGTTCGGCCTGGTCATCGTCGCGGCCCGCACGGCATGCGATGAGTTGGGGCTGACTCCCGCTGAAACGGTGCATCAGTCGATAGACGATCCGGAGAAGGCAATCTGGGACGTGATCAACGCCCAGGACGAAGCGGTGAACGGCACCGAGATCGAGGCCTGATCCATGTCAGCCCAGCGCCTGATCGCCGTTTCCCAGTTTGCCGAGCAGCTCGCCGCCGCGCGCAAGGGCGAGAAGGGGCGCATCGTGGAGACGGCCTGCGCCACCCTCGGCATGCACCGGGCCACGTTCTACCGTGCGCTCGAGGAGGTGACCGTGAGCAATCGCAAACGGCGCGCCGACGCCGGAGAGGTCGAGCTGCCGCGTGCCGAAGCTGCCGCGATTTCAGCCTACATCATGGAGGGGTACCGGAAGAACGCCAAGAAGACCGTGACCATTGCCCAGGCGGTCGATGTGCTACGTGCGAACGGCAAGATCGTCGCCGGGCGCGGCGACGAGACCACGGGAGAAATCATCCCCCTCTCGATATCGGCCATCTCCCGCGCACTCCGGGCCTATACCCTGCACCCGGAACAGCTCAAGCAGCCGTCACCGCACGTCAAGCTCAAGTCGGCACATCCCAACCATGTATGGCAAGTCGACGGCTCGGTGTGCGTGCTGTTCTATCTGCCGGGCGGTGGGGCGGAACTGGTCGAGACGGACCAGGCGGCCCACTACAAGAACAAGCCGGAAAACCTGAAGGCCATCGAGCGGTTCCGGGTGATCCGCTATGTGCTCACCGACCATTGCACTGGGCTCACCCGGTTCCGCTACTACCCGCATGCGGAAACCGGCGAACACACGGTGCGATTTCTGGCCTGGGCCATGGCCGGCAAGCCGGACCCGCGCAAAGACCCGTTCGAAGGCCGGCCGCGCATCCTCATGGTCGATCCCGGCGCCACCTCCGGCGGCTTGGTTAAGCGGTTTTGCCGGCGGATGGGGATCGAGTTGATCGTCAACGAGCGCCGCCGCCCGCGAGCCAAGGGCAGCGTCGAAAAAGGCAATGACATCGTCGAGTTGGCATTCGAGAGCGGGCTCCGGTTTGCCCGAAGACAGGTCGCCGATTTCGCCGACCTGAACACCCTGGCCGAGATGTATCAGATCCACTGGAACAATCATGCCGTTCTCGGCCGCCACGGCATGACGCGCATGGCCGCCTGGATGCACATCCGGGCCGAACACCTGGTCAGGGTCGGTGCCGAAAGTACCCTGCTGGCCCTGGCCACGGACGAACCGCTGGCACGCAAAGTCACTGGCAACCTCACGGTGAGTTTCCAACGGCGCACCTGGTACGTGGGCGACGTGCCTGGTGTACTGGTCGGCGGCACGGTGCATGTGCATTGGCATCCGTTCGTCGCCAACACCGCGATGGCGGTGGTCGAGGATGAACAGGGCCGGGAGGTGCATTACCAGTTGCCGGACGTGACCGGCAACGTCGATCCCTACAACAACGAATGGGGGTTCCAGGCCGATGCGGCCCTGATCGGCGAGGAGCGCAAGAGCCGCCCCGACACGCTGGCGGATACCCATCGCAAGGAGATTGCCCGGATCGCCTCGGGACGAGACCACCAGGCCGACGCCGACAAGGCGCGCGAGCGTCGGGACTACGTGCCGTTCGGCAACGAAGTCGATCCCTACCTGCGGGCGAAAACCGAGCCCACGCCCGATTACCTACCCAAGCGCGGTACCGAGCATGAAACGGCGGTGCCGAAGTTCGAATTCACCCCCCTGTCGATTCCGCAGCTCGTCAAGCGGCTCAAGCCGGAGCTGGAAGCGCGGGGGATTGCGTGGACGTCGCAATCCTATGCCTGGCTGGAACGCCGTTTTCCGGACGGCGCCCAGGAGGATGCGATCGAGGGGATTCTGGCGCAGCTCACAGCGGCGGCGGAATCGGTCAAGCCCGGTTTGCGGGCGGTTTGAGAGGAGATACAAAGATGGCCTTTAAGGAAGGCGAAATCAAAGACGAGATGAAGGCGGCGCTGTTTACGCTCGCCCGTTACATGCCGGAACGGTGCGCCGTTTCGGTATGGCGGGTCGGCGGAGTGACCTATATGGAAATCGTCAGCGATGGCGATGTGAAGCTGGTGCAGTACATGGGTGAGCGCGGTGCTGAAGCTCAAGCGCGTACTCATTGAAGCCGGCATCGCTCAGGCCGCACTGGCGCGGGATTGCGGGGTCAGCCCTGCCACGATCGCCCAGATCGTGAACCATAACCAGTGGCCCAAAGCCGGACCCGCGCTGAGGGAGGCCATCCTGCTGGTCTGCCAGGGGCACGGTTTGAG
The DNA here is from genome assembly GCF_036864975.1 of Methylococcus capsulatus. Taxonomy (NCBI): domain Bacteria; kingdom Pseudomonadati; phylum Pseudomonadota; class Gammaproteobacteria; order Methylococcales; family Methylococcaceae; genus Methylococcus; species Methylococcus capsulatus. The sequence goes on from NZ_CP104311.1 coordinate 1,963,695, forward strand.
CGTGGGGGAGGATATTTTCAAGGTGGCTGATGAGTGCGCCAACACCCACCAGCCGGGTAGCAATGGGCTGGAGCCCACACAGGAGACTGAGATGTTACTACGTAAACAGGGGCTGTCACCAGCGGCCCGCCGGCATTTCGGGTTGTTCCGCGATCCGTTCAGCGAGGACGTGAGCGACCAGGACGACGTGTTCGTATCGAACGACATCCGCTACGTCCGAGAGGCGATGTTCGCAACCGCCAAGCACGGCGGATTCCTCGCCGTGGTCGGCGAATCCGGAGCGGGCAAGACCACGCTGCGGCGGGATCTGATCGACCGGATCAACCGGGAGGATCAGCCCGTCGTCGTGATCGAACCCTACGTGCTGGGCATGGAGGACAACGACGCCAAGGGCAAGACCATGAAGGCCGCCAGCATTGCCGACGCCATCATTTCAGCGGTGGCGCCGCTGGAAAACCCGCGGCGTTCGATGGAGGCGAAGAGCCGGCAATTGCACCGCCTGCTGAAGGAAAGCCGCAAGGCAGGGTATTCGCACTGTCTGATTATCGAGGAGGCGCATGGATTGCCGGTACCGACCATCAAGCACCTCAAGCGGTTTTTCGAACTGGAGGACGGCTTCAAGAAGCTGCTCTCCATCATCCTCATCGGCCAACCCGAATTGCGTGCCAAGCTCTCCGAGCGCAATCCGGAGGTGCGGGAGGTCGTCCAGCGCTGCGAGGTCGTAGAGCTGCCGCCACTGGACTCGCGCCTCGAAGAATACCTGGCCTTCAAGTTCAAGCGTGTAGGCGCAGATATGAGCGCCATGCTCGATCCGGCCGGGCTGGATGCGATCCGCGCGAAGCTGACCTACAGCCGGTCTGCCTCGGCACCCGGACGCGGGCAACCGCGGGACACCGTTTCCCTGCTGTATCCCCTGGCGGTCGGGAATCTCGTCAACGGGTGTCTGAACTTGGCCGCCGAACTGGGCGCGCCGAAGGTCGGCGCCGAACTGGTGAAGGAGGTATGACCATGATCCGCATCTATCACTATCCACGCCTGGGCCAGTATGGCTGGAAGTCCGTCATCAAGGTCGGCGACCAGGTTAGGGAAATCCTCATCGTAGGCACCTGGTTCCGTGCCGAGCAGCTCGCGGAAACCGCGGAGAAGGAAATGCGCGAGGCAAAGCGGCCGGTCAATACCGTGGCCGCTGCCCAAGCCAAGCAACGCCAGGCGCGCCGGCTGGCCTGGGGGCGCGCTTGACCCATCGCAAGAGAGTAGGAGCGGCTCCGCCGCGATCTTCGTTTCGCGGCGCAGCCGCTCCCACGGGAGGTGCGGCATGAAGTTGGCCTGCCCCAGCTGTGGCGCATTGATGAGCCTGGATGTGATCGTGGCGCACGACGGCGCGCGGGAGGCGGTGCAGATCGCGCTGCAGCTCCCGGCGCCGATGGGAAAGCTGCTGATCCAGTACATCACCCTGTTCCGTCCGGAAAAGCGCCAGCTCACGCTGGATCGGCTGGCCAGCCTGCTCGGCGAGCTGCTGCCGCTGATCCAGTCCGGGCAGATTACCCGGGACGGACGGGTCTGGGCGGTACCGGCGGAGGTCTGGCCGGCCGCGCTGCAGGAAATCCTCGACCGGGACCGCGCCAAGCCGTTTACCCGCCCGCTGAAATCGCACGGCTATCTGCTGGAAATCCTGGTCGGCAAGGCGAGTAAAGCGGAAGCCCGATCGGAAGCACTGACGGAAGAGCGGCGGCGCAACGGTGGGAGCGGCTCCGCCGCGAAACGCCAGGGCATGGCGGACGTGGCCGGGCACTTGAGCAATCTGAAAGGAGCATTGAAATGAAAACCATCGTTCTCGCCGGCATGGCGATGATCTTCCTGTTTGGACTCGGTACCGGGCTGTTTCTCGGTGCGGTGCTGGACATCAACCTGGTTGGCCGGGCCGAGCGCAAAGCACAGGCGAGGCACCCGGCCACCGATGACATCAACCTGGGTATTTAGGAGCAGGAGGTTAACCATGGCACACACACAAGCGGCGCCGGCGTCGTCGTTTCAGGACATCAACGGCGTCGTGCACTGGCGCGACGCCGAGGGCCGGCTGGTACCGGAAACGCTGGTAAAGCCGATCGACAAAGCGCGTGACCAATTGGTGCGGGAGATCGTCGGCAAGGCGATGGGTCTCAGCGGACTGCTGCGCGATTTCAAGGCGGATGCGTTCGGCGACATCGCCGCATTCGTCGATTTGTCGGCGGAGCAATACGGCGTCACGTTCCGCGGCACACGGGAGGGCGGCAAGGGCAACCTGACGCTCTACAGCTACGACGGGCGCTACAAGGTGCAGCGCAAATACGCGGACCTGCTGCGCTTCGACGAGCGGCTGCAGGCCGCGAAGGCGCTGATCGACGAGTGTCTGCACGATTGGTGCGATGGTGCTCGCGATGAGCTGCGGGCGCTGGTGAACGACGCGTTCCAGGTCGACAAGACCGGACGCATAAACACAGGCCGGGTGCTGTCCCTGCGTCGGCTCGACATTAAGGACCCGCGCTGGATGGAGGCGATGCGGGCGATCGGCGATGCCACCGTGTCGGTCGGCACGGCCAGCTACATCATGGTCTACGAGCGCCTCGGCGAGGCCGACGAGTGGCGGCTGATTTCGATGGATTTGGCGGGGGTTTGATCGCCATGTTGACAAGGCGCGTGCGTTGCGGTTTCCTGTTGCCGTCCCGGCCTCATGCCGGGATCGGGCTTGGTCGCCCGGAAACCAAAGGCGCACAGCCGCGCCCTAAGCGGCTTTTTTGTGCGCAGCGCCTTGGCGCGTCCCTCTATGGGCGGGCCGGGCGGGGACCCCTTCGGGGGTGCCGGTTTCCTTTGGGCCGGTCGACCAACCCTGTCCGGTCCGTCCACCCTCTTGGTCGGGGGTGTGGCGGATTTCAACCGCTACCAAAGGAGGCCCTCATGGCCAAGAAACCCCCTGCGCGTCCGCGCGCGCCCGTTATTTCCCTCGCCGCTTACCGCGCCGCCAAGGCCGCACGTCAAGCTCCGCCTGCCGACCTCGCAGAGGAGGAGCGCGACGCCTACGCCGACATGGAAAACATGCTGCGGCACTGCTTCAAAATCCTCTCGCTGCAGTTCGAGCACGTCCTAGACGAGCGGGACCGGCTTTTATCTTCGCTTCCCCACTCTCCGGAGAATCGTCATGTCTGAGACTGTTTTTTCTTTAAGCGCCACATTCAAGCTCTTTTGTTTCGCGGCCTATGACGAGGAGGCCGACGACGAGCTGAAAGAGCGTGCTCTCAATATCGTCGTCGGTCTGTTCGGTATGGCGACTGCACGCGGCTTCAGCCACGCGGAAACTCTGCTTGGCCTTTTCAAAAAGCATCGCTTCAAGCGTGCCAAGCACCAAGGACTGCTGGATGAATTCCATAGGTATGTTTCGGTCCAGGAACTGATCCATGCCATGAAACTCGACCGTGTCACGCACTAGGAGGCCGCATGTCTTTGCTCACCTTACGCTATCGCGATTACTGCCCGCTGTACCTCGACTTTCACGGCCAGAGCCTGAAGGTGATCGACCGGAACGGGAAGCCTTGGTTTACCGCCAAAACGGTGGGCGAGGCGCTCGAATTTGCCGACCCAGGCGATGCTGTTCTCACCCTGTATGGTCGAAACGATGACGAATTCACGCAGAAAGAAACCGCCGTGATCGAGATGGATATCGAGGCCGGGGCCGATGACTACCACCCTCAATCTGAGGGTGGTAGTCGGGCAAAACTGAAGCGCCACACCCGAAAAATTAAGGTGCGCGTATTCAGTCTGCGCGGCTGTTATCTGCTGGGCATGCTGGCCAAGACGGAGGTTGGCCGACGGTTCCGCGCATGGGCGCTGGACCTGATCGAGCACCGCCACGAAGAAACCGGCTGGTACGCCGCCTACCGGGATGTGGTCAAAGCGCTGTGCTAGAAGCACCCGGCCTGGGAGCGTATCCACTTCAAGTTCATGACGGGCACGACGATTACGAAAATCGCCGCCGAGCTGGGGCTACATCCCAGCACGGTCTCTCGCGCCCTGCGGCAGATGCGGCAATACAAGCTGCTGACGGACGCTGAATACAAGAAGGGCCGGGCGGAAGGCCGGGCCATGCAAGCCTGCCTGCGGCGGATCAGGAAGGAATCCCAGACGGACATGTTTGCGAGGGCATTCTAATGGACCCGCGCCAGAAACTGATCAAGTTGATCCACGTCGCCAAGCGCGATCTGCGGCTCGGCGACGACGTTTACCGTCTATTGCTGAAGTCGGCCACCGGCAAAACCTCGACGACGGATATGACCGTGCCGGAGCTGGAAAAAGCCCTGGAGGCGCTTAAGGCCAAAGGGTTCAAAGTTCGGCATAAGACGCGCCCTCACCCCAACCCCTCTCCCAAAGGGAGAGGGGCAACAAGCCGGACGGTCGACCAAGAGGCTCAGTCGCGCAAAATCCGGGCGCTGTGGCTGGGGCTGCACCAGGCCGGGATCGTGCGCGACCCGAACGAATCCGCCCTGGCCGCCTACGTGAAGCGCATGACCGGCGTGGAGGCGCTGCAATGGCTGGACGAGCACCAAGCCTCGCGGGTGATCGAGCAGCTCAAAAAATGGGGATTCCGGGCCGCCCGGCAGGCGGAGGATCGGGCGGACTCGGAAGGTCCACGCGCTCAATGACTCTACCCATCGACCTCCCCGGCGTCCTCTCCGACATCGCCAGAATCGCTGGTTTCCCGGCGGCGTTGGCGATTGCGAAGCGCTGGGGCGGGACGCGGCTGTATGTGCCGGTGGCCGATAAGCTGGAGCCCGATCACCCGCTGGTGGAGGTGGTCGGCATTGACGCGGCGCGCGCCATCGCCGAGTATTTGGGCGGCGACCGGCCCGAAATCGCGAAGGCCGACCGGTACATGACGCTTTGCCGTAACGTGCTGATCCGCACCGAACGCGCACAGGGTTACAGCCAGGCCGCCCTGGCGCTGCGGCATCATCTCAGCGAGCGCCAAATCCGCAACATCCTCGGTGAGGCCGAGGAATTCTCCCCCAACATCGATCTGTTCGAATCCTGCGGCGGAAACGTTTCCGCCTGATCCGATTGCCTGCGTCCCTTTACTCTGCGGTTGAAGTCGACAACCCGGAGTACTCCAACCAATGTGGACGTGGATTCTCAATCTGGCCGCCAAAGCGTGGCCGATTCTGTGGCGCTATTTCGCGCCGATGCTGGCCGATGGCGTTCGCCAGCAATGGGAAATTCTGCTGCCGATCACGGAGCGGATGGTCAAGGCCGTCGAAGATTCGCTGAGCTGGGCGCCGAAGTCCGGTGAAGCCAAAAAGCAGGCGGCCATTGCGCTGATTGTCAGCGAGCTGAAGGCGCGGGAAATCGCCTGGGCGGAGCAGATTCCGGCCCGGATGATGAACCGCGCCATCGAAATGGCGGTCGGGGTGCTGCCCGAGAAGCCGGCTGTGGAGACTGCGCCGTGACCGGCTGGAAGACCAAAACCGCCGCGATCGTCTCGGTCATCTATGGCCTGCTGGGCTGGCTGCTCGGCCTGCACGGCGCGGACATTGCCATGCAGTTCATCGTGCAAGGCATCGGCATCGCGGGCGTCGGCCACAAGATCGAAAAAGCCGGCATCGCCCCGGCTTCCTTTCCCCAAGGGCGAGGGGATGACATGACCGACGAGGAATTCGCGGCGTTCGTGCGGAGGCAGCAGCATGGTTAAGCCGCGGGGCCTGCGCAACAACAATCCCGGCAATCTCGTCTACAACCCGCGCAATGCTTGGGAGGGCCAGATCGGCCACGACGAACGGTTTGTCCGGTTCGAGCAAATGGAGAACGGGGTGCGGGCGCTGGGGGTGACGCTGCTCAACTACCAGAGGAAGCACAAGCTCCACACCGTCAGCCAGATCATCACCCGTTGGGCGCCGCCCAATGAGAACGACACCGCCACCTATGTCCGACGGGTCGCGCAAGCGCTCGACGTGGACGCGGATCACACGATCAACCTGTTCGACCGGAAGACGCTCACCCTGCTGATCTGGGCCGTCTGTACCCACGAGAACGGCGCGATGGCGTGCGAGCGCTGGCTCAAGCATGAGGATGTGGAAGCGGGGGTGGACCGTGTGCCTGGGGTGCGTTAACGGATTCCCGCCCGCGGCGATTCTGGCGCTGTCGCTAACGCTGGCGGGATGTGTACAGGTCGGGCCGAAGGCACTGTTTCCGGAGCGCGGCGGAGCCGCTCCCACAGAACCGGTAGCTCTTTCCCCGGCGGGAGCGGCTGCGCCGCGAAATACCTGTGCTCTGCCAGAGCTGCCGCCGCTGGCCTCGACCGTCTTCATCGCCATCGCCCCCGGCCGGCCGCCCCAGGCCGATGCGGGCGGCAAGGTGCTGCTATTCGGCTATGCCCGCGCCCGCGAGGCGATCCGGGTGTGTCGGGAGGGCCGGTAGGTGCGATTAGCGCAGCGTAATCGCACGCAGCGGATTTCCTCCGATTACGCTGCGCTAATCGGAGCTACCTTGCTGGCGGAACTCGCATTGCCCGGATGCGGCTGCTTGGCTTGTTCGCCGACCGGCTACATGACGTTCCCTGGCGCATCGGGATTTGTTCCTGGCGAACAGCCGACGGAATTCGGGGCCGGCCTGTCGTGTGAAATCGGAGATCAGGATGGACGCCGCTGACATTGCGGAAGATCGTATCGAGCAAGAGCTCGAGCTGAACCGGCGCGCTGCGCTGGACATGATGAAGCCGGACATGCCGCAGGTCGTGGTTGCCGGCGAAGACGGTGCGCCGACGATCATTTGCTATGACTGCGAGGCGCCGATTCCACAGGGTCGGCTCGATGCCTATCCGACGGCGATTCGCTGTATGGACTGCCAGGTTGAGCACGAGCGCTATTTGGCAGCGGAGGCGCGGCGATGACAGTTTCGTTCGACTTCAACTTCTGGACCGTCTTGATGTTCATGATGAACTTCGGCGTCGTGGCCTGGGTTCAGGTCAGCAATCGCAGCAAGGCGGCTACCGACGAGCTCAAGGCGGTGCAAAAGAGTGCGTCCAGCGAAACCAAAACGCTGGAGGAAAAAGCCATGCACCGGTTGGGGCAGCACTCCGAGCGCATTTCTGCGCTGGAAATGGCGGCCGAGAACGCTATCAAACATGACGACCTGGCAGCAGTACACCGGCGCGTGGATGGCCTGATGACGCAGCTCAGTCGCATGGAGGGTCAGGTTGGGCAAATGGCTGGCCAGGTCACTCAAGTGCTGACCAATTTGGACCGGCTCACAGGATTGATGATGCACCAAGGGAGCAAGTTATGAATCGCGAGGACGTGCGTTTCCATATCCTGAAGATTCTACGGGAGCAGCCCAACTACACCACCAATCAAGAGGTGCTACTCGCCGCCTTGCGTAACGCTGGCCATGCCATGAACCGCGACCAGCTCAAGATCGAGCTGGCCTGGCTGAGTGCCAATGCCGATGCTGTACTCGATACCGCGTGCCAGGGCGTACATATCGCCACGTTGACGATGGAGGGCCTGGAAGCGCTGGAAGGTACACGGGCGATTCCCGGCATTCGGCGGCCGTTGCCGGGCGAGACGGGCTGATGCCGCGCGTCAAAGCGGTCAATAAGCTGCCACGTGAAATCCGTGAGGAGCTCAACGCACGACTGGTGGAGTCCGGTTTCGGTGGCTACGCCGGGCTGTCAGAGTGGTTGGCGTCGCAAGGCTACAGCATCGGTACATCCGCACTGCACCGGCACGGCGCCGATTTCAAGGAGGAATACGAGAACGAGATGGCCGAGCGACGAGTCATCCTGGATACGATCAAAGCCGCAAAATCCGTGGCGGCCGACGACGACGGGTCGATTCAAGACGCCACGAACGATGCTGTCGCCGCAGAAAATCTCCGGTTCCTTTATCGATTGCGAAAGCTGAGAGATGACATGGCGCCGGAGGACTACGGCAAGCTCTTGTCGCTGATAAATAGGGCCAATGCGGATCAGGCACGCTCAACCATTGCCATGAAGAAGTGGCGGTCGTCTCTAAGAAAGGAGCTGGAGTCGAAAATCGCTGGACTTGAAGCGGAGGCGGCCGGCACTGTGCCGGGCGCTCGAAAGCTCGATGCCGAGACCCTGCGGATCATCCGGCAGGAGGTCTACGGGCTGGTATGACATCAGTCACCCTCTACCCCTACCAGCAGCGCTGGCTGAAAGATCGTTCCCGGTTCAAGCTGGGCCGCTTCGCCAGGCAAACCGGCAAGACCTTCACTACCACGTTAGAAGTGGTCGATGATGTGTTAGAGGCGACCGCAGCCGGCAAACGTTCGCCGTGGGTCATATTGTCCCGCGGCGAACGCCAAGCGCGCGAGGCGATGGAGGAAGGCGTATTCCGTCACCTCGAATCCTACATGACGTCTGCCAATGCTCTCCTTAATCCGAAGAGCGTCGGCAAAGAAGAAGTCGAGTGGTACGACGCCGACTCGGGCATCAAACGCAAAGCGCTGCAAGTCGTGTTCACCGATCGCGGGAAGATCGTCAACAAGATCACCGCGCTGCCAGCCAACCCGGACACCGCACGCGGCTTCTCGGCCAACGTCTTTCTCGACGAGTTCGCCTTTCACCAGGATTCCCGCAAGATATGGACGGCGCTGTTTCCGGTTATCTCCGCCGGATTCAAGCTGCGCGTGACCAGCACGCCGAACGGCAAAGGCAACAAGTTCTACGACCTGTCGACCGCCGAGGACTCGGCCTGGTCGCGCCACGTGGTCGACATCTACCAGGCCGTCGCGGATGGCCTGCCCCGCGACATTGAGGAGATGCGGGCGGCGCTGAACGACGAGGACGCCTGGGCGCAGGAATTCGAGCTGCAATGGCTGGACGAAGCGTCCGCCTGGCTGTCATTCGAACTGATCAATTCGGTCGAGCACGACCACGCCGGCATCCCCGAGCACTATGCCGGCGGCCCTTGTTTTCTCGGCGTCGACATCGCGGCGCGCAACGACCTGTTCGTGATTTGGGTATTGGAGGCCGTAGGCGATGTGTATTGGACACGTGAGATTCTAGCCAGGCGACGTATTTCATTTGCTGAGCAGGACGCGCTGCTGGCTGATGCGTTCAATCGCTACCGGGTCATACGCTGCTGCATGGACCAGACGGGGATGGGCGAGAAGCCTGTCGAAGATGCACAGCGCCGCTTCGGCACCAGCCGCGTTGAGGGCGTTCTATTCACCGGCCCCAACAAACTGGCGCTGGCAACCACGGGGAAGGAGGCATTCGAAGACCGCCGGGTCCGGATCCCGGAAGGGAACCAGGAGCTCCGCAACGATCTGCACAAGCTGAAGAAGGAGACCTCCGCCACCGGCGCCCCGCGATTCGTCGCCGACTCGGACAGCGCCGGCCACGCCGATCGCGCCTGGGCTTGTTTCCTGGCACTCAATGCCGCCAGTTCGCCCGTCGCACCGATCGACTTCCAATCCATCGGCGGCCGTCGTGCCGTGATCGACGCCGGTGAAAACGAGCTGGCCCTCACCGACCGCGGCTTCGGCACCGTGTCCGGGCTGAACGACTTCGAGGGGTATTGAGATGGGATTCTGGGATTACATCGCTCGAGCTGCCGCACCATTCGACTCCGCTCACGGCAGGCCCTTGCCACCCTTCGCCGAGCTGGCGGAGACCGCCGGCCCGGAATTCGACGAGATAGCGACCACCCACGACGGTCGCGACGTCACCCGCGGCTACATCCACCCGGACATGATCCTGCCGTCCTCGGACGAAATCCTGCAGGCCAAGGGCGGGGACCTGAAGGTCTACGCAGAGGTGCTGCGCGACGACCAGGTGCAAACCTCGTTCGGCCAGCGCCGCAGCGCCGTGACCTCCGCCGAATGGGACGTGGAACCCGGCGGCACCAAGCGGATCGACAAGCAGGCTGCGGATTTCATCAAGGCCCAGCTCGAGCACATCGGCTGGGACCAGCGCACCGACAAGATGCTGTACGGGGTGTTCTACGGCTGGGCGGTGGCCGAGTGCCTGTGGGCGCGCGACGGCGCCCAGATCGTGCTGGATGCGGTGAAGGTGCGCGACCGGCGCCGGTTTGCCTTCGACGGGGATTTTCGCCTGCGGTTGCTGACCGGCAGCAACGCCCAGGGCGAGCTGATGCCCGAGCGCAAGTTCTGGGTGTTCGCCACCGGCGCCGACCACGACGACGAACCCTACGGCCTGGGACTGGGACACTGGCTGTATTGGCCAACCTTCTTCAAAAAGAACGACATCAAGTTCTGGCTGATCTTCCTGGAGAAGTTCGGTATGCCCACCGGCAAGGGAACCTATCAGCCCGGCGCCACCGATGCGGAAAAACGCAGGCTGCTGTCCGCGGTACGGGCGATCCAGCGCGACTCCGGGGTCATCATTCCCGAGGGCATGCAGATCGAGCTGATCGAAGCCGCCCGCTCCGGCACCGCCGATTACACCGCGCTGTACGACCGCATGAACGCCGCGATCAGCAAGGTGGTGCTGGGCCACACCGGCAGCACCGACGCCACGCCCGGCCGGCTGGGCGGTGAGAGCAATGCCGCCGACGTCCGCCGCGACCTGGTCAAAGCCGATGCGGATCTGATCTGCGAGTCGGCCAACCGGTCCTTCATTCGCTGGCTGGTCGACTGGAACTACCCCGGCGCGGCCTACCCGAAGGTCTGGCGCGACGTCGAAGAACCGGAAGACCTGAAGGCTCGCTCCGAACGCGACAAGAACGTGTTCGACATCGGCTACAAGCCGACCCTGAAAGAGGTCAAGGAGACCTACGGCGGGGAGTGGGAGGAAGTGAAGCCTGCGCCGCCGCCGGACAACGGCAGCTTGCCAATCCTTGATCGCGGCGGAGCCGCTCCCACAACACCCCCCCCTGATAAGGGGGGGCTGGGAGGGTTGGCAGCCTCTGTGGGAGCGGCTCCGCCGCGAAATAACAGCGCTGATCTGGCCGAAGCCGACCCGGCACCCGACGTGGTCGACCAATACGTCGAGCGCCTCGGACGAGAGGCCGAGCCGCTGATCGAAAAAGGGCTGCTCGATCCGATCCGCACGGCGCTCTACCAGGCGATTGCCGACGGCCAGACGCTGGCGGAATTCGGCGAGTCGCTACCGTCTCTATTCGCCGCGATGGACGCCCGCGACTTCGCGGAATTCATGGCGCAGGGGATGTTCGCGGCCCGAATGGCGGGGCAATTCGAAGTCCGCCAGGGGGAATGAAATCGCCGTCGACCTTAATTGCAATTTTGAATGGAGTACCCCATGCCTATCCTAGCAACCTCACCGTCAACGGTCGTACATCCGGAGATTCCCTACGACAAGTACTTGGTTGAGCTTACCCTCGCCCCTGTCGTCATCGCCAACAACATCGAGGGGGCGATGTCGCTCCGCTTGACTCCGTACCGCTACCTCCCGGATGGCACGCTAGACACCAACCCTGCCGGCATTCGGCAGGAGGGCGTTGGTGCCTGCTACGCACAGGCCGAGACCGATCCTGTGCTGGCTGCTGCTATGGCAGCGATCCTCCCAGCCATCCAAGCGTTTATCACCGCCCGAGGGTATTAAGCCGTGGCCATCATCCTCGCGGCACAGAACGGTAATGCCAGCGCCCCCGCAACGTGGGCTGGTGGGGTCGTGCCTGGGCCGGGGGACGTCGCGGTTGCGAACGGCAAATCCATCGTTATCGACGTCGATTGGACGCTGGCGGAGGTCCGGAACGATGCGACAGGCGGAGCGGTACAGGGCGGGCGATTCCAGCTACCCGGCAACCGGACACTAACGGCGAACATTTACGCTGGATCGGAATTCCTGATCGAATACGGGTGCGTGCAATATACCGGCGTTGCCGGAGAGACTTCCTATATCGTCGGAGACTCGCACGGAGGGACGGGGACAAACATCATGGGCATTACCCATCGCGTAGCGGGTGACCTGCACATCATCGGCGACGTTTACGGAGGTTCTGGTCAGTCATCCGTGGGGCTCTATGTTTACGGCACGGGGAAGGCATGGGTGAAACGCGCCATTTCCGGAGCTGGGTTTGCAGCGACTGGGATCGGCGCTGTCGCTATTACAACTATCGCCTACTACGAAGAGGCCCTATCGGGGCCAGCGCCGTACTACTCTGTGGGTGTAAACACAAGCGGTGGGTGTCGAATGCTTAATGTGCCCCACCGAAAATTTGAAGTGGTGCTTGAGGACGGCACGATAGAGGTATGCCGCCCAACAGCCTTAGTTGTCCCAGCGCAGGCCAACGTCCGTTCCGGCACAGTTTACGGCGACGCCGCCTACACCGGTTCACTGGCTGTCCCGCCTCCGGCCCGAGTATCTGTTGGAGTTCCAACTGACGACACCGTCGGAACCGGGTATATCACAGCGGCAGACCTCGCATCCGACCCTACGATCTCAGGGATCGCCTCCGAGGTACAGGCGATCAACGATCGAATTGTGTACAACGTACCGTCTGGCCCAGTGATATCCATCCCGGCTCCCTCCGGTCCCACCAAAACAGTCGCCTTGGCGTATTGCTACGATGTTCATGGTGCAGCGGTGGCGGGGGTCGAAGTCGTGATTCGGATGCGCGATGCCGTTGGATCAAAAGGTGCGTATTCCGCGCAAGTCATGAAAGCATTGAGCGATGCCAACGGTATTGCAACGCTGGAGATCCCGCGCAATCCGAAGGCGCGTTTCGACGTGCGACGCGGTGCCGGCCCCTGGGTTGAGTTCTCCGGGGTGGACGCCGATTCGATCGAGCTGCCGGCTGTTATCGGCTGATGTCCGGGCAATACGGTTCTCTCCCATTCGACGAGGCGATCCGGTTCTTCCGCGGGAAAGACCTGGTCCCGACCGACCGCTGGGCGGATGTCTGGAAGGAAGAGCACGACGTCGGCTTCATGGTGGCCGGCGCCGCCAAGGCCGATCTGCTGGCCGACCTGCATGGAGCTGTGCTCAAGGGGGTGTCCAAGGGTACGACGCTGGCGGAATTCCGGAAGGATTTCGATGCGATCGTGGCCCGCCATGGCTGGACGGGCTGGAAGGGTGAAGCGACAGCGGCCGGACGCGCGTGGCGCACCCGGCTGATCTACGACACCAACCTGCGCACCGCCTACCAGGCCGGACGCTGGGCGCAGGTGCAGGCGGGCAAGCAATGGCGGCCGTACCTCGAGTACAAGCACTCCGATCTATCCGCCCATCCGCGTCCGCTGCATGTGAGCTGGGACGGACTGGTCATGGCCGTCGACGACCCCTGGGTGCAAACCCATTGGCCGCCGAACGGCTGGGGCTGCAAGTGCCGGATGTTCGCGTTGGCCGAGCGGGATCTGCGACGGATGGGCAAGACCGGCCCGGATACGCCGCCGGACGATGGCAGCTACGACTGGACGGACAAGGTGACCGGCGAGGTGCACCGGGTGCCGAACGGCATCGATCCCGGCTGGGATTACGCGCCGGGCGCCTCGCGCACGGATCTGATGCGCAAGGAGATCGAGCGGAAGGTGGCGAAGCTGCCGGCGGGGATTGGGCGACAGTTGAAGGAAGAGGTGCTATCGCCCAGGATCACATCGAAGGATCTGGACGAATTGATCCGCCTCGGAAACCTGAAGACCGATGCGTTGATAGGCAAGGCGGGTACGGCATCCGAGGATTTCCGCGCCGCGCTCCGAGAAGTGCTGCAGACGGAGGTCGGAACCCAGACAGCTGCGGCCGTGACACCCTATGGGTCGAACGGGAGCAAAGCGAAACGCCTGCTGGAAGAGGCATCGCGCCAGTTTCCGGATAGTTGGACGCGTAAGGCCGATGCGTTCGGTAAGCTGTATGGGCGCTATTCCGAGGCCCGTGCCCTCCACATGACGCTGATAGGGGATTACCGAGGCCAGATGCTCGACCTGAAAAGACAGGGGTTCGGTGTGATGCCGGGAGACGTCAACGCTGGATATATCCGATGTCATGACCCATTCAGCGCGGTTCATGAACTGGCCCACCGTCTACAGTCGGCCATGCCGGAACTGGACGGTCTGTTTCAAGCGCTCCATCGTCGGCGCACCAACGGCGACCCGCTCCGACGGCTGAAGGACCTCAAACCCGATCTTGCCTACGGAAGAGACGAACGTGCCCGAGAGGATCACTATATTGATCCCTATTTCGGGAAGGAATACGATGGCCGTGGCGCTCTAGAAGTTTTGACCATGGCGTTTGAAACCGTGCTGGCGCCGCGCGACGCGGTTAGCTTTACTAGATTATTGGTTCGTGATCGAGAGTTGTTCAACTTGGTGATAGGGGTGCTCTTCCATTATGTTCCGTGATTTTCGTCTTGAACCGATGACTCCAAGAGCTTTCGACCCTATCGAATTTTCTTGGGATGAAGAGACGGGCGAAGTTCGCGGACCTGATGCAGCCATCGTGCAAGAGATGGCGGATTATGTAATGAAGCAGGGCTACATCGGCTGCCACCCCATCCCGAGCTCGATTAGAGCGACCGATCCGCTACGGAACCGTACCGAGTTCGCTGCGCTTTTGGGTTACACATGGAAGCTGCCGCCTGATTTGGCTGCAGCGTACCCGGTGATCGAGGATTCTGAACCCCATGGTCTCGATGGTTTTCCTGATGTCACTGTGACCTACTGAGTCGCGATGGCCGGCACGTTCATTCGGGTCGATGACGAAAACGCGAGGACGGCCCTGGCGGAATTGGCGCGCCTGATCGGCAATCCGGAAGCCGCGCTCCGTGACATCGGCGCTTATCTTGAGCGGTCCCACGATGAACGCTTCGCCGCGGGGGAAGCGCCGGATGGCTCGAAGTGGGCGCCGCTGTCAGAGTCCTACCGCGCTATCAAGCCACAACACCAGGACAAGGTGCTGGTGCTCGAAGGGCATCTGCGCAATTCCCTTCACTACCAGATCGAGGACGATGGCCTGCTGTTCGGCACCGACAGGATCTACGGGGCTGTTCATCAGTTCGGTGCGGCGATGGGCGAGTTCGGAAGGTACTACCAGCTGTCGCGTTTGAAGTACGACAAGAACGACTTCAGGCGCCATGCCGGCTCAAAGAAAGGACATCCGATTCCCTGGGGCGATATCCCAGCGAGGCCGTTTGTCGGCTTGTCCGATGCCGACCGGGAAGAGATCGCCGCGATTCTTGAGGAGCACATTCAGGCCGCGATCGGCTGATTTGTGTTGTTGCGTCGTGTGAAACGTTTTTTCGTTTTGACGTTCCGTTTCTTCCTTCTTCATCCCTGTTCTTCCCGTTTATCTCACACATTCCCGTTCATTTATCTCACTCCCCTTCAGGCAGGTCGAGGTGATGTGGATCGAGATTACCGAAATGAGGCAGCTGCGAGCGATCCAGCGGTCGCAGCAAGCCCTGTTTGCGCATCCGGTCGATCATGTAGGTGGAAGGCACAACCAGGTCATAGCCGCCGCCTTTGAGCAGCTTGACCTTGGCATACATCGCCTCGTTGCTGTCGTAGGTGGCGTAGTGCACCTCGATGCCGGTTTCGCGGGTGAAATTTTCCAGCACCGCCGGGGGTAGATAATCCGACCAGTTGAAGAAGCGCAGCTCCCGTTGCCCGGCAGCGACCGGGCAGAGGAGTGCCCCGAGCGCGAACACGGTCAGACGGATCAGGTCCGGTCTTTGAGCAGCAGCCATTGGGCAAGTACCACAAAGCTCAGCGAGACGGCGAATAGCAGCGAGGCGAGGGCATTCACTTCCGGTTTTACCCCGAGTCGGACCATGGAATAGATGCGCAGCGGCAGCACTTCGAAATCGGGGCCGGTGACGAAAAAGCTCACCACCGCATCATCCAACGACAGCGTGAAGCTCATCAACCAGCCTGCGGCGATGGCTGGCGCTGCCAGCGGCAGCTCGATGCGGCGGATGGCGGTCCACTCCCCGGCGCCTAGATCGCGTGCCGCTTCGACGAGAGCGTTGTCGAATCCCTGTAATCGCGCGTGCACGGTGAGAGCGACGAAAGGCAAGCAGAAGCTGGTGTGCGCCAGCCACAGGGTGAACAGCCCCAGTTCCAGGTGCAAGCCGAGGAACAGGACCAGCAGCGACACCGCGATGACGATGTCCGGCGACATCAGGGTGACGAACAGCAGACCCCTCAGGAATGTCCTGCCGCGGAACCGGTAGCGGTGCAGGCCCACCGCGCCCAGGGTGCCGATGATGGTCGCGAGGGTGGCCGCCAGCGATGCCACTGCCAGGGAATTGCCGGCGGCTGTCAGGATTTCATTATCATTCGCTAGGCTTTGGTACCATCCCAAGGTAAAGCCCTGCCAGCCGATACCGTATTTCGAGGCGTTGAACGAATCCAGGATCAGCAGGGCCAGCGGCAGATAGAGGAAGGCGTAGATCAACAGGACGTGCAGCCGGCCGAGCCGAGTCGTCACCACCCTACCTTGCACCGGCTTGAGCCGGGCGGAACTTTCCATTCTCAACACTCGTGGTTCGCTATATGACCGAATACGTGATACATCGCGGCGGCTGCCATTGCCGGGCCGTCACCTTCGAAGTCAGCGCGGGGCGTGATCTCGTCGTGCAGGAATGCAACTGCTCCATTTCCAGCATGACGGGATTTTTGCACCTGATCGTTCCGGCCTCCCGATTCAAGCTCCTGAGTGGCGACGACCGGCTGGTGTCCTACAGCTTCAACACCGGCGTGGCCCGGCATTTGTTCTGCGGGCGCTGCGGCATCAAGTCGTTCTATGTCCCCCGCTCCAATCCGGACGGCTACAGCGTCAACGTGCGTTGCCTGGACCCTGCCAACATCGGCCGGCTGACGGTCGAGCTCTTCGATGGTCGCAATTGGGAGGCGGGTGCCACCGCGTTGGCGCATCTGTCACAGGGTTAACCGTCGTTCTGAGCGATGCGTTTCGTCGCCTGTGCATAGATTGCCAGGAAGACCAACAGTAGGGCGATCAGCACCAGGCTGGCGGCGGCGCCGAAGGGCCAGTCCTGGGCTTCCAGGAACTGGTCCTTGAGCAGGTTGCCGACCAGCAGATGGCGCGAACCGCCCAGCACGTCACCCACGTAGAACAGGCCCAAGGCCGGCAGGAACACCAGCAGGCAGCCGGCGACGATGCCGGGCAGGGTCAGTGGCAGAACTACGTGCCAGAACCTCCGGAATGGGCCGGCGCCGAGGTCCTGGGCGGCTTCCAGCGTAAGGGGATCGAGCTTTTCCAGGCTCCCGTAAAGCGGCAGGATCATGAACGGTAACAGCACGTAGACCAGGCCGACGATCTCGGCGGCCTGTGTGTATAGCATCCGCATCGGCTGATCGATCAATCCTGCGGCCAGCAGCACGTTGTTCAGCGCTCCCTTGGCCGCGAGCAGGCTGCGGATGGCATAGATGCGCAGCAGCGAGTTGGTCCAGAACGGGACGATCACCAGGGTCAGCAGCAGCGGGCGCGCCCGCCGCCGGGCACGGGTCAGACCGTGGGCGAAGGGATAGCCCAGCAGCAGGCAGAGCAGGGTGGCGATGGATGCTGTGACGAAGGATTCGGCGAAGACGTGCAGGTAGATCGGGTCGGCCAGCCGCCGGTAGTTGGCGAGCGTCGCAGGCCAGCCGGCGAAGCCCGATGCATTCCGGCTGAGGACACTCAACCCCGCCACCAGCAGGTTGGGTGCCAGCACGAACAGCAGCAGCCAGCCGGACAGGAGGCCGACCGCCACGGTTTTGAAGACCTCAGGTTTTAGCGTCATGAGGGAGCACGATTTCCCAGCCGGGCGTCCAGTTCACCCACACCCGTTGGCCCGGCTGATGATCCAGCGCCGGCGCGTCTTCGCGGAAGAATTCGCTGGCTTTGATCCGCGGTCCGGCGTCCAGGGCGATGAGGGTGTCCAGGGTTACGCCGCGGTAGGTTCGCTCCAATACGTGTCCGGTGAGACCGCCTTCGGCAGCGGCTTCCTCATGTACGCGCACATCCTCCGGCCGCAGTACCAGGGTGAGCCCGGCACCGATGTCGAACTTCCGGTCGGTCCGCACGAGGAGCGGAGTACCCGCCAGTTCGACGGTCAGGGTGTGCGGACCGGTAATCGCCGTGACGGTCGTTTCCAGAACGTTGCTCTCGCCCGCGAATTGGGCCACGAACAGGTTCGCCGGCCGCTCGTAGATGTCACGGGGTGGCCCCAGTTGTTCGATCCGTCCCGCCCGCATCACGGCGATACGGTCCGACATGGACAAAGCTTCTTCCCGGTCATGGGTGACGAACACGAAGGTAATCCCGGTCTGCCGCTGCAGCCTCTTCAGTTCCAGTTGCATTTCACGCCGCAGCTGATAATCCAGGGCGCTCAAGCATTCGTCCAGCAGCAGGACCCGCGGATGGTTGACCAGGGCGCGGGCCAGTGCCACGCGCTGCTGCTGTCCGCCGGACAGTTGCATGGGTCGGCGTCCGCCCAGCCCTTCCATGCGCACCATGCGCAATGCGGCTTCGGTCCTTGCCCGGATTTCGGCTCCCCGGAGCTTCCGCATCTTAAGGCCGAAGGCGACATTCTCGAACACGCTCAGGTGCGGGAACAGGGCGTAGCTCTGAAAGACCGTGTTGACGTTACGCGCTTCCGGCGGTACGCCGGCGAGCTTTCGCCCGTCCAGGAAAATTTCGCCCGAATCGGGAGTTTCGAAGCCCGCCAGCAGGCGCAGCACGGTGGTTTTGCCGCAGCCCGAGGGGCCGAGCAGGGTGAGCAGCTCGCCTTCCCGCAGATCGAGATCGAAGTCGCGGAGGGCGCAATGACTGCCATAACGCTTGGAAACGGCGCGGAAACTGGCGATGGCGGGTCTCGTCATGGCCGCTATTGTCCGACTTTCGGGGATACTGCGGAACCTGGGTTGTCGAGATGCGCGCATTCGGGGCCGGCTATTGTCATAATAAGCCCTCGACCGGACTTCAGGCTTTTTCCACCCGGCTGGCCGCGGTGGTGCCGAAACGTGAAACGCATGAGCCATTCCTTCACTACGCCGTTCTCCAGCCTTCCCAAGATCCTGCCGATCTTTCCGTTGCCCGGGGCAGTCGTGATGCCGGGCTGCCAGCTACCTCTGAACATCTTCGAACCCCGCTATCTCAACATGGTATTCGATGTCCTGGGAGCCGACCGGATGATCGGCATGGTGCAGCCCGACCCTTCCGTGACGGACGAGGACATGACGCCGGTGTGCCGGACGGGTACCGCCGGACGCATCACTTCCTTCAGCGAGACTCAGGACGGCCGCCTGGTCATCGTGCTTACCGGCGTATGCCGTTTCGATCTCGGTGAGGAGCTGGCAGTCACCCGTGGCTACCGCCGGGTGATGGCCCGTTGGGAGCGCTTCGCCGTCGATTATGAAACCGACGGTGCCAGGCACGAAGAATGTCACCGGCTTTACTCGCTACTCAGGGCCTACTTCATCCGCAAGTCGATGGAAGTCGACGATCTACCGTTGGAGAAAATGCCGGTGACGTCCCTGGTCAACCTCATGATCGGGCAGTTGCCTTTCGAAACGGCCGAGCGGCAGTCGCTGGTGGAGGCGGTTTCCGTCGGGGAACGGCTGGAGCATCTGGTGCGGCTGCTCGAATTCAAGCTTGCGGAACCGCAGGCCCAGGGTTCCGTGCGGCGCCACTGAGGGCGCCGCGGTCGCACAGCATGGCGCACTTGTGCGGCCCGGCGCGGTGGGGCAAGATCGGCGTCGATGCGCAGCGTGGAGTTTCGAATGGAGTGGGATGGAAAACGGGTTTCGGGAAGCAGCGTAACGAGTCCTTCTCCTTCGGCAGCCAGTCCGCCTGCAGCCGGGATCGAAAGCGGCGATCCCGCGGCTGCCTTCGCGCTGTGGGCAACGGAAGCCGAGGCTGGGGATGCTGCGGCGCAGCGGCGGCTTGCTCTTTGCTTCCGCGACGGCTTCGGCACGGATAGGGACATCCACCGGGCGATGGCGTGGTACCGATGCTCCGCGGCTCAAAACGAACCGGTGGCGGCGCTCGAACTGGGGCTCATTCTCGAATCGGGCCTCGCCGTCTCCCCCGACCGCGGCGAGGCGGATAAATGGTACCGTGTGGCGCTGGAGCTGTGGCGGAGTCGTGCGGAAAGCGATGATGCCCCGGCGCAGCTCGTCCTTGGCCTTTGCCATGAGGTGGGAGCGGGTGTCTCCGCCGCCTACCGGGAGGCTCTGAAATGGTACGGCCGTTCGGCGGAACGAGGCTGTGCCCATGCTCTGTGGGCGATGGGGCGTCTGTTCGAGGATGGCCTGGGCGTCGCCCGCGATTATACCGAAGCGGTCCGTTGCTATCAGGCCGCTGCAAGCCAGGGCCATGCCCGCGCTTGCTTCAGTCTGGGCCTGATGGCCGAATTGGGTTTGGGCATGATGCGCGATGCAGAAGGCTCGCTACGCTGGTACGGCAAAGCAGTGGAAACCTGGCGGCGGTGGGCGGAGCAGAACGACCCCGCGGCTGCGACGGCGCTCGCGGCCATGCATGAGGCCGGCCATGGCGTGCCAAAGGACTATGTGGAGGCAGCACGCTGGTACCGACGAGCCGCTGGGCTGGGTAATCCGCTGGCCCAGTTCGAACTCGGTCGGCTTACCATGGAAGGACGGGGTGTGGCGCGCAACGATGCCGAAGCGGTGGACTGGTTCCGGCTTGCGGCCGAGCGAGGCC
This sequence comes from Methylococcus capsulatus, assembly GCF_036864975.1. Classification (NCBI taxonomy): domain Bacteria; kingdom Pseudomonadati; phylum Pseudomonadota; class Gammaproteobacteria; order Methylococcales; family Methylococcaceae; genus Methylococcus; species Methylococcus capsulatus. The sequence continues at coordinate 1,984,321 of NZ_CP104311.1, forward strand.
ATGCGGATGCGCAGTTCCACCTGGGTCTGATGTACGAGCTGGGGCGCGGCGTGACGCGCCATTTCGAAGAAGCTTTCCGCTGGTATGACCAGGCAGCCGATCAAGGGCCGGCGAGACGCTGGGACGCGTTCCACCGTATCGCTCCGGCGGCGGGCGAGGTTCCGGAAAGGATCGGCCTGGGCGGGTGGTAGCGTAGCATGCCGGAAGTCCCCGGGATCCTTAAATGGTCGAAGGGCGCGCATTTCAGAGGATGCCCACGGACACCGAGCGGCGGACTGCCGAGACATGAGTTTCGACACAGGCTAAACAGCGAGCAGGGGGGGCAATGAGAAACGGACCGGAGCCGGTCGTCAATCGTTTTTTCGCAATGCCTTTGATTGCAGTCGCCGGACTGGCGGCTGCATCGCTCGGGGAGGTCGAGGCGGGGACGTTCCGGCGCGCCGCCCGGCCCATTCCCGGGCAATACATCGTGATTTTCCGGAGCGAAGCCGAGAGCGCTGCAGGTTTTGATGGGCTGCTGAGTCGGGTGGGCCGGCTGTACAATGCGGCGCCGGCGCAGGTCTGGCGCCATGCCGTCAAAGGGTTTGTGGGCAGGATGTCGCCGATCGAAGCCGCGGCATTGGCCGACGATCCTTCTGTCGCCGTGGTGGAGGAGGATGGCATCATCTCGATCCACGCCACTCAGTCCGGCGCAACTTGGGGGCTGGACCGGATCGACCAGGCTGGTCTGCCGCTCAATAGCGCTTACGCGTACAACGCCACGGGCCAGGGCGTCACCGCTTACGTGATCGACACCGGCATCCGGACCAGCCATTCGCAGTTCGGTGGCCGGGCCAGCGAGGGTTACACGGCGATCAATGACGGGTGGGGCGCTCGCGACTGCGATGGTCACGGCACGCATGTCGCCGGAACCATCGGCGGCTCGACTTATGGCGTCGCCAAGGACGTCAAACTGGTTTCGGTCCGGGTCCTGGATTGCAACGGTTCGGGAACCACGTCCGGCGTGATTGCCGGAGTGAACTGGGTGACCGCCAACCGGCAGCTTCCCGCCGTCGCCAACATGAGCCTGGGCGGAGGTGCCTCGCAGGCGCTCGACACCGCGGTGCAGAATTCGATCAATGCGGGCGTGACCTATGTGATCGCCGCCGGCAATTCCAACAGGAATGCCTGCAACGAGTCGCCCGGCCGCACCGCTGCCGCTTTGACCGTGGGCGCCACCACCTCTTCCGATGCCCGGGCGAGTTATTCCAACTATGGAACCTGCCTGGATATTTTTGCGCCGGGCAGCAGCATCACTTCCGCGAGCAACACCGGCGACAACGCCACCCAGATCATGAGCGGCACGTCGATGGCGACGCCACATGTCACCGGAGCCGCGGCCTTGTATCTCTCCGCCTTCCCTGGCGCGACGCCGGAACAGGTCGCGTCGGCCTTGACCGCCAACGCGACTCTCGACAAAGTCAGCGGGGCGGGGACGGGGTCGCCCAATCGCCTACTGTATACGGGTTTCATCGCGGCGCCCGCCGTCGATACCACGCCGCCGCAGGTGACGCTCACCGCGCCGACGGCGTCGGCCACCTTGAGCGGCGCAGTGAATCTCGCTGCCAATGCCGCAGACGAAAGCGGCGGAAGCGGTGTCACCAAGATCGAATTCCGCGTCGATGGCAAGGTGGTGGGGACCGATACAGCATCACCGTATGGCGTGGTTTGGGATTCCGCGTCCGTTGAGGACGGTTCGCACGTCTTCGACGCGATCGCCACCGACAACGCCGGGAATTCGGCTCTGTCCAATTCGGTCAGCGCCGACACGGTCAACGGCGGCCAGCCTGCCCCCGCCTGTTCCGCGACCACCCAACTGCTGGCGAATCCCGGATTCGAAAGCGGTACGACGGGATGGATCGCGTCCGCGGGTGTCATAGACAACACCGGTTCGGTACCGGCACGCAGTGGAAACTGGAAGGCATGGCTGAGCGGCTATGGCACGACCCATACCGATGACCTGTATCAGCAGGTCACGGTGCCGGTCGATGTCTGCGCCGCGAACTTCAGCTTCTGGCTGCGGATCGCCACCAGCGAAGTCACCGGCGCGCCGGCGCGCGACACGCTGACGGTGACGGTGCGCAATACTGCCGGCACCGTGTTGAAGACCCTGGCAACCTATTCGAACAGGGACCGCTCGTCGGGATATGTTCAAAAGCGCTTCGATCTTTCCGAATACAAGGGACAAACCATCCGCCTCCAGTTCCGGGGCGTCGAGAATTCGTCCCGGGCCACCAGCTTCTTCGTCGACGACGTAGCGCTGGCGGTGACGCAATAGCATTTCTTCTTGAATCGGGGAGGGCGCTGTCGGGCCCTTCCCCGCATGAGGCTGCCGATGAAACGTTCGTTTGTGTGGCAGGGAATCGTATTGGCGGCGGCTATGGCCGCGTCTCTCAGTTCCGGTGCGGGTCCCATTCCTTTCACGGTGCTGGCGCAGGGGTCTCAAAGCGGCGTCGGGGACGAGCAGAGCGTGGTGCTTCTCGATGAAGCAACATTCCGGTCGCTGTGGGCCTTGCATGGGGCGGGCACCGACCCCGCCCCACCAGCGCCGGAAGTGGATTTCGCCGGCGAGATGGTGATCGCCGCATTCGCCGGAACCAGGAACAGCGGGGGTTACCGTCTCGGCATTGCCAGTATCGAAGAAAAAGACCGGCTTATTCATGTGAAGCTTATACTCGAGCGGCCGGGAGCCGGTTGCATGACCGCTCAGGTTCTGACCCGGCCGTACGTCTGGGCGAAGATTCGGCGTAGCGCCCTGCCGGTGGAATTCCGGACAGTCACCGTCGACATCGCGTGCACAGGGGACGAATGAATCATTTTTCGCAATGGTTCACTCGCTTTTGATGCCCAGGTTCTCCCGCAACATGGCGATGAAGAGATCGCCCTGCTCGCGGGCATCGTCGAGGGCGACATGCGTGTGCGGATGGGATGAGCACCAGCGCTTGGGCAGATAATTCTTGCCCGATCTTCCGAAGGTCTGGCGGCGCATCCCCATGGCATAGGACCTGACATCGATACCATGTTCCGAAAAAGGCCGGCGTCCGGTGAAACGGATCAGATACCAGTAAATCCACATGAAATCCCAGGTCGCCGGCCAGGCGAGAAATATCGGCTTGCCCGGCAGACCTTCCAGCCAGTCGGCAAAGGCGTTCATGGCTTCCGCCGGCGGCCGCGTGTTCCGGCGGTGGGCGTTCCAAGCCTCCGGGAACTGCTGCCACCATTCCGCCATGGCCGGATGAGGGGTCGCGTCGGGGAGCGTCTCCAGGTTGACGGTGAATTCACCGAGAGGATCGCCTTGGGCGCCATAGGCCACGGCGCCGATGCTGAGCATCGAGTGGGGGCCTGGTATCGGGCCATCCGCTTCTATGTCCACGCTGACATAAATTTCCTCCGGTTTGATCTTGGTCATAGGCTTGCTCCTGAATAAAAGTTACTATTCACAAATTCAAGGCGCTGCGTCAAACATCGGGGCGATGTCGGGCGCGCGCCTTCCTTGCGTTGCCTAGACGGTTACGTTAAAGTTCCTCAGATTTTATGCCGTGAGTGAATTCCCACAGAAAACTGGGGGTAATGGCTGAATGGTGTCTGAGCGGGATCTTGAGACGGGGTTTCCTGCGGGCGTTTGAGGTACGGAACGGGCCGGTTGCATGATTGAGTCCGAACGGGATCCGCAGACAGGCGGCAAGCGAATCGTCCTGAAGCCCAATGCATCGCTGACGCGCGGGCAGGTGTGTCTGCTGCTCGGCGGATTTGCCCTGGTGCTGGCTTCCATCGGATCGGCGTTCGCATTCATCGGCTGTTGGTTCGTCCTGCCGTTTGCCGGCGCCGAGTGGTTGGTACTGGCTTATTGTTTCAACCTGGCTGTCCGGCAGTCGGCGGTACGCGAAGTGATCACGGTAACGGACGCGGACGTCATGCTGGAGCGCGGAATCCGCGGTCCGGATGAGACTTACCGGTTCCGCCGCGCCTGGCTCGGTATCAGCCTGGACGGGCCGGCGGCGGCGGGACATCCCAGCAGGCTGTGCTTGAAGCGCCACGGCAGGAAGATAGAGATCGGTCGTTTCCTGGTGGAATCGGAGCGCGAGGCGCTGTACCGGGAATTGAAAAAAGAACTGACGAATGGCTAGTGGTTCGATCCGCAAGATATTGACCTGAGATACCGAGGAGATGGCTCCGTGAAAAAACTTAAGCTACTGATCACCGGGCTGGGGATCGCAACGTTCGGGGAGGCGAATGCCGACTATGCGCTGAATCTCTCGCCGGGCGTCACCCAGTTGAGCCGGGATATCTATGACCTGCATATGTATATCCTGTGGATCTGCGTGGCGATCGGTGTGGGTGTGTACGGGATGATGGTTTATTCCATCATGCACCATCGCAAGTCCAAGGGCGTGGTGCCGGCGCATTTCCACGAGAACACCAAACTGGAAGTCGTCTGGACCATCATTCCCTTCATCATTCTGCTGGCCATGGCGATTCCCGCCACCAAGGTGATGATCGAGGCTTACGACACGAGCGCCTCCGACATGACCGTCAAGGTGACCGGTTACCAATGGAAGTGGCGCTATACCTACCTCGACAACGGCATCGACTTCTTCAGCACGCTCGATGCGAAGAGCAATGAAGCGCGTCAATTGGGCGTCCGGTCCAACCCCGAAGCGGTGCCGAACTATCTGTTGGAAGTGGATAAACCGCTGGTGATTCCGGCCGGCAAGAAGGTCCGCTTCCTGTTCACGGCCGCTGACGTGATCCACTCCTGGTGGGTTCCGCAGTTCGGCTGGAAGAAGGATGCCATCCCCGGCTATGTGACCGACGCCTGGACCAAGGTCGAGCAGCCGGGGATCTATCGTGGCCAGTGCGCCGAACTGTGCGGCCGCGACCACGGATTCATGCCGATCGTCGTCGAAGTCAAGACCGAAGCCGACTACAACAAATGGGTGGAAGCTCAGAAGAGCCAAGCGCAAAAGGCCGCCGCCGATGCCGCCAAGACCTACTCGATGGCGGAGCTGATGGCCAAGGGCGAAGAGGTGTACAACGCGAACTGCGCGGGTTGTCACATGGCCAACGGTGAAGGCATGCAGGGTATGTTCCCCGCCATCAAAGGCAGTGCGGTAGCCACGGGCGATTTGAATACCCATCTCGATGTGGTCATAAAGGGCAAGGGGCAGATGATGCCCGCCTTCGGCGACTCCCTGAGCCCTGTGGACATCGCCGCCGTCGTGACCTACCAGCGCAACGGCTTCGGCAACGACAAGGGCGATCTGGTTCAGCCGTCGGATGTTTCCGCACGGAACTGATTTTTCAACGCTTTCGATGAGGTCATAGAGCCATGACAGAGGCAACTCACGAAGAATACGCCAGCCATGACGAGCACTTCGCCCACGGCCATCACGATGAGCACGATCATCATGGTCCGGCCAAAGGTTTCATGCGCTGGGTGTTTACGACCAACCACAAGGATATCGGCACCCTTTACCTGGTGACCGCGCTGATCATGTTCATGGTCGGTGGCGCCATGGCGCTGGTGATCCGGGCCGAGCTGTTCGAGCCGGGTATGCAGTACGTCGATCCCGCGTTCTTCAACCAGATGACCACGCTGCATGCCCTGATCATGGTGTTCGGCGCCGTGATGCCGGCATTCGTCGGCTTCGCCAACTGGATGATCCCGATGATGATCGGCGCACCGGATATGGCCCTGCCGCGCATGAACAACTGGAGCTTCTGGATCCTGCCGTTCGCGTTTACGCTGCTGGCCAGCACGCTGTTCATGGAGGGTGGCGCACCGGCGGCCGGATGGACGCTGTATCCGCCGCTGGTACTCCAGGGCGGCGCGCACCTGCCGTTCGCCATCTTCTCGGTGCACCTGCTGGGCATGTCGTCGATCATGGGCGCGATCAACATCATCGTGACTGTGTTCAACATGCGCGCTCCCGGCATGACTCTGATGAAGCTGCCGCTGTTCGTGTGGACCTGGGTCATCACCGCCTTCTTGCTGATTGCCGTCATGCCGGTTTTCGCGGGCGCCGTGACCATGCTGCTCACCGACAAGTTCTTCGGCACCAGCTTCTTCAATGCGGCCGGTGGCGGTGATCCGGTCCTGTATCAGCACCTGTTCTGGTTCTTCGGCCATCCGGAAGTCTACATCATGATCCTGCCGTCCTTCGGCGTGATCTCGACCATCATCCCGACCTTCGCGCGCAAGCCGCTGTTCGGCTATTCCTCGATGGTGTATGCAACCGCGTCGATCGGCTTCCTGTCCTTCATCGTATGGGCGCATCACCAGTACACCGTCGGCATGCCACTGGCGGGCGAGCTCTACTTCACCTATGCCACCATGCTGATCGCCGTGCCGACCGGCGTGAAGGTGTTCAACTGGGTCGCCACGATGTGGAAGGGCGCGATGACCTTCGAAACGCCGATGCTGTTCGCCATCGCATTCGTGGTTCTGTTCACCATGGGCGGTTTCACCGGCCTGATGATGTCGATTTCGCCGGCCGACCTGCAGTATCACGACACCTATTTCATTGTGGCGCATTTCCACTACGTGCTGGTGCCGGGCGCGGTGTTCGCGCTGTTCGCGGGAACCTACTACTGGCTGCCGAAGTGGACCGGCCACATGTATGACGAAAAGCTCGGCAAGCTGCATTTCTGGCTGTCGACCGTCTCGGTCAACGTCCTGTTCTTCCCGCAGCATTTCCTGGGACTGGCCGGCATGCCGCGCCGTATCCCGGACTACGCCGTACAGTTCGCCGAGTTCAACGCGATGTCGAGCATCGGCGCCTTCATCTTCGGCTTCTCCCAGTTGATCTTCGTCTGGGTCGTCATCAAGGCGATCCGCGGCGGTGAGAAAGCCACGGACGAGGTCTGGGAAGGCGCGAGCGAGCATGGTCTGGAGTGGACCCTGCCTTCGCCGCCGCCGTACCACACCTGGACCACCGCGCCGGACATCAAATAACCGGCACGTGACTCGGGCCCGCCTTTTGGCGGGCCCGCTATGGCCAGGCCCATGGACTTACGCAAGAAAAACCTGATCCTGACGGGATTCATCGTCGTCATCGTGATCGGGCTGTATCTTTTCTCCATCTATAAAGTGATTTCATCGTCTTCGCCGTCGTGAGCCACCAGGAAACCGAGAACAGGAAACACGGGCGCCTCGTTTGGGGCATCGTCCTCGTCGCACTGGCGATGTTTGGTTTCGGATTTGCCCTGGCTCCTTTTTACAGCCTGTTCTGTGAAATCACCGGGTTGAATGGAAAGGTGCGCACCGAAGCGGTCGAAGAGGTTGCCTACGACGTCGATGCTTCACGTGAGATTACGATCGAATTCATCACCGAGCTGAACGAACGTATGCCGTTGGCTTTCAGCGTGGAAAGGCCCAAGATGAAGATCCATCCAGGGCAGTATTACACCGTCAAGTTTTACGGCGAGAACCTGACGGACAGACCCATGGTGGGGCGTGCCATACCGAGCATCACGCCGGGGACCGCGACGGCCTATCTGAAAAAGACCGAGTGTTTCTGCTTTTCGGAACAAAAGTTTGAACCGCACCAGCGCCGGGAGATGCCGGTCCGTTTCGTGATCGATCCGGGTCTGCCCAAAGACATCAAGGAAATGGCGCTTTCGTACACCTTTTTCGATATTTCCGATATTCAGAAAGATTAAAGTTGTACCTTCTTCGCATTTCATCAGGGGACTTACATGGCGACTAGCGCAGCTTCCTATTACATTCCGCACAAGGCGACCTGGCCTATCGTCGGTTCCATCGGCTTGACCAGCCTTCTGGCGGGTTTTGCCAATTACCTGAATGGCCTCTCCATCGGGCCGACCATGATGATTCTCGGTGCCGGCATTCTCGTGACCATGCTGGTGGGTTGGTTTGGTACGGTGATCCATGAAAGCGTTGCCGGAATCTATAGCGACCAGGTCGACCATTCGTTTCGCTGGGGGATGATCTGGTTCATCACCTCGGAAGTGTTCTTTTTCTCCGCTTTCTTCGGCGCGCTGTATTACGCCCGGGTCTACGCGTTGCCCTGGCTTGGCGGTGAGGGCGAACTGGGCGTGACCAACGAAATCCTTTGGAAGGGATTCGACGCTGTTTGGCCGAGCAACGGTCCGGCCAAGGTTGGCGGCGAATTCGAACCGATGGAAGCCTGGGGTATTCCCGCACTCAACACCCTGATCCTTCTCTCCAGCGGCGGCACCGTCACCTGGGCGCACTGGGGCTTGCTGGCCGACAACCGCGGCCAGCTCATCAAGGGGCTGATCGCCACCGTGGCCCTGGGTTTCCTCTTCGTCATCCTGCAGGCTTTCGAATATCACGAAGCCTACACCGAAATGGGCTTGACACTCGGTTCCGGGATTTACGGCTCGACGTTCTTCATGCTGACCGGTTTCCACGGCCTGCACGTCACGATCGGCGCGATCATCCTGACGGTCGTGCTGTTCCGCAGCATTCGCGGCCACTTCAGTGCGGAACACCATTTCGCTTTCGAAGCCGCAGCGTGGTACTGGCACTTCGTCGACGTTGTCTGGCTCGGACTGTTCATCTTCGTGTACTGGCTCTGACACGAGCCAGTCCGGAAAAAAACGCTGCTTCGGCAGCGTTTTTTTTGGCATGTGCCAAATGTCGGAGCAGGATCGCAGAATGACCTGCTTTATAGCGTGACTCCCATTTAAGGCCGTGACCGGCGGCAGGGAGTGTTTCGAGCGGCGCTGTCCCGAGGTGTCGGCCCGGCCCTAGCTCCACGTGAAGCGTGTATAAATTTGCAGGGACCAATTTGAACTCAGACTGTCCATAAGCCATTTTTCGTGATTTTGGTGCAAACTGAGAGCCTTCGCCTCGGCGCAATGGCGAAGTCGGTTGGCAGTCTCAAGTTTGAAGTGCACCAGTTTCGGTTAGTTTGAGGATTTCCTCTTGGTACACTTCAGCCGGTGTCTTGAGGCCCGGCACATTCCGTGGCCGGTTGATCAGCAGCCGGGGGATGGCGTTCAGCTCGGCCTGCGAGCCCCCCCGAGCAATCCATGCCCTGGGGCAGGTACGGGCGGATCAGGCCGTTGGCGTTCTCGTGGCTGGGCCTTTGCCAGGGGCTGTGTGGATCGGCGAAGTAGACCTAGACCCCGGTGCGTCCGGTCAGTTCAAGGGGCCGGGCCATCTCCTTGCCCTGGTCGTAGGTCAAGGTCTTCCTGAGGCAGGCCGGGACGGCCCGAAGCTTGCGCGTGAAGTCCTCCAGCGCCGCGTCCGCGCCGGTCCTGGCCTCTCCCGCGCGGGCGGCGAGCTGGGCGGCCCTGGCGCAGGCCCGCCAGCCGCTCCTTGCGCGGTTGCCCGCGCGGCAGCGCGTACAGCGCCAGGTAGACTGACTCATGGCTGAGCCGCAGGGCAGACTCGTCAGGATGCATGGCGTTGCGCCTGCCGGGATCTGCTGCGGCGAGTGGCCGCGCAGCAGGTCCATCAACCACCGGCTGCCACAGGGGCGTCCCCGGCCCCCGCTTGCGGCACCCGCGCCGCCGTCCTGGCTGGTAGCGCCGTTGGGCGGCAGGGGCGGCGTAGCTCGCCACGCCGCCGTTGCGCGCCAGCTCGCAAGAGACGGTAGACCGCGAACGGCCCAGGTTGTCGGCAATGGCGGCCGGGCTTTGGCCCGGCCAGCGCCCCCGGTGGCTCGCGTCGCGCTCGGACGCACTCAGCTGTTGGTAGCGGATTTTCATGGCAACACCTCATCTCAGCTTCGGTGTTGCACTTCATTCTGGAGACCGCCATATCATGCAATGGCGCGAAATGCGCCTTCAACAGCTCTCGCGCATAGAATAACGGATAACGCCTTTCGTCTATATGATCGTCCGGGATGCGACAGTCCGGGACGCATGCAGATTTGCTCAGGCTCAATGGCATTTATGCGGGTATGTTCCATTCTCAGGCGCGGCACTATCGAACCGCGCAAGAATAAAGCGCACCTCGAAAAACCACGGCTTCAGAAAATTCTCCGTCTAAAAATCAGCGACTTACCGTGGTCAAGTTGGCGAGGTGCAGGGTTTTTCGAGGTACCCTAAAGCTTTTTGGTATTTCCACGTGGCCGATTGAGGGCTCTCCCACCGTGCCGGCCTTACAGCTAACGCCCAGGCGTTGGCTCAGATCACGAAGTCCGGCGCGCTGGCCGCCGGAACTAACAGAGCGAGCAGTTCTTCGAGGTCGAAGAAGCCTTCCGTAATGACACGATTGTGTTCGTCCGCTTCCGGAGCGGTTTCGGACGCGCAGAGGCAGACGATGCCGGCCCGCACGATGTTCTCTGCCACCAGGGCGGCCTGAGCGCCGAGCCGATCGGCTTCGACCACAGCACAAACGAAGCCGCGTTCGAACAGCGCCCGCTCGAGCCGATAAGCCATGTCGTGCCGCTGAGGGCCGGTGAGCCAGACGGTGACGGCCTTCTGGCCGAAGCGGGCGGCGCGCTCCTCGGCGGTGACCTTGCGGAAGCCGGTCTCGCCCTGCACCGGCCCTAAGATCATGCCGGCGCCGACGGTGGCGTTGGTCAGCCGGTCGATGAGAATGAAAGCGCCGGTGCCCTTGCAGCGGGCGTAGGCGTCGAACGCCAGCGGCGCGCTCAAGGCCAGCTCGCACAGACCGATCTCGTTGAGGTGGAGCTGGCCGGCGGGGTGCCGTTCCAGGGTGTTGACATCGATCCGGTGGCGGATGGCGGCCACCGAGCCGGTGAGGGTCCGGGTGGCGTGCTTGAGGAGGTATTGCTTCCCCGGAATCAGCGGGGCTTCGGTCATCCACACGAGGTGGGCCTGGAAGCGGCTGTCGAGGTGCGGCAGGCGGTCCGGATGCACCAGGAGATCGCCGCGGCTGAGGTCGATTTCATCTTCCAGGGTGAGGGTGACGGCCTGGGGCGGGAAGGCGGCCTCCAGCTCGCCGTCGTAGGTGACGATGGACTGGATCCGGCTGCGGGTCTTGGCCGGCAGCACCAAGACCGGATCGCCCGGCTGGAACACCCCGGCGGCGACGGTGCCGCTGTAGCCGCGGAAGTCGAGGTGGGGGCGGTTGACGTACTGCACCGGGAAGCGCGGGTCATCGAAGTTGCGGTCCTGGGCGATCTCGAGGGTGTTGAGCAGCTCGAGCAGAGGCGGCCCGCCGTACCAGGGCATGGCCGCGCTCTTGTGCACCACGTTGTCACCGTGCAGGGCGGAGATCGGGATGAAGCGCACGTCATGCAGCTCGAGCTTGTCGGCGAAGGCGAGGTAATCGGCGCGGATGCGGTCGAACACGGCTTCGCTGTGGTCCATCAGGTCCATCTTGTTGATGGCGACCAGGACGTGCCGGATCCCCAGGAGCGAGACGATGTAGCTGTGGCGGCGGGTCTGCACCTGCACGCCGCGGCGGGCGTCGATCAGGATGATGGCCAGGTCGCAGGTGGAAGCGCCGGTGGCCATGTTGCGGGTGTACTGCTCGTGGCCGGGGGTGTCGGCGATGATGAACTTGCGCTGGGCCGTGGAAAAATAGCGGTAGGCCACATCGATGGTGATGCCCTGCTCGCGCTCGGCCTGCAGGCCATCGACCAGCAGGGCCAGATCGAGTTCGCCGCCGGTGGTGCCGGATTTCACGCTGTCGCGCCGCACCGCGCTGAGCTGATCCTCGTAGATCATCTGGGAATCGTGCAGCAGCCGCCCGATCAGGGTGCTCTTGCCGTCGTCGACGCTGCCGCAGGTGAGGAGCCGCAAGAGCTCCTTCTGCTCGTGCTGGGCCAGATAAGCATGGATGTCGGTGCCGATGAGGTCGGATTGGTGTGACATAGGCGTGATCGATCAAACATCGCGAAATAAATTCATCATTCCCCTCCCTGCCCCCCGCCGCGAGCGGAGGGGGGCGAACGCGGTTCGTCCCCAGGGTTCCGGGCAGGACGGGCCGGAACCATCGGGGCGGGGTGAGGGAAGTCGTCATGGCCATCCATCGGGGCAGCTGCGACAGCCTTGGGCCATAACGGTCAGAAATACCCTTCCTTGAAGGAGCACAAGGAAGTCGAGCGAAGCGAGCGAGTGCGACGACCCCCGCGAAGCCGTAGGCCCGGATGTTTTGTCGGAGTCTGCGGCTTCATCGCAGGTGGAGACAAAACATAAGGGAACCGACACGGCGTCGAGTCATTGTGGGAGCCTTGGCGGAGTGCGTCGCGGAGAGACGGACGGAGCCGAGGCGGACGCAGGACGGCGCGGGCCGCCGAAGGCAAAGACGTCGCCAATTTTTCGCTTCCGAGGGTGACTTGGAAGTCCCGTCGGGTTTCGCGAAAAATGGCGACGCTCCAGCTTCTTTTCTTCCATGGACCCGGCCTGGTCGTGGTCGATGAGCCGGCCCTGGCGCTCGGAGGTCTTGGTCAGCAACATTTCCTGGATGATCTCGGGCAAGGTGGCGGCCTCGGATTCGATGGCGCCGGTCAAGGGATAACAGCCCAGGGTGCGGAACCGCACCTTCTTCCGCAGCGGCACTTCGCCCGGCAACAACGGCATGCGCTCGTCATCCACCATGATCAGCATGCCGTCGCGCTCGACCACCGGCCGCTCGGCGGCGAAGTACAGCGGGACAATGGGGATGTTTTCCAGGTAGATGTACTGCCACACGTCGAGTTCGGTCCAGTTGGACAGGGGGAACACGCGGATGCTCTCACCCGGGTTGATCTTGCCGTTGTACAGATTCCACAGCTCAGGGCGCTGGTTCTTGGGGTCCCAGCGGTGATGCCGGTCGCGGAACGAGTACACCCGTTCCTTGGCGCGGGATTTCTCCTCGTCCCGGCGCGCTCCGCCGAAGGCGGCGTCGAAGCGGTACCGGGCCAGCGCCTGCTTGAGCGCTTCGGTCTTCATGATGTCGGTGTGCTTCTTGCTGCCGTGCACGAAAGGGTTGATGCCCTCGCGCACCCCCTCTTCGTTGACGTGGATGATGAGGTCCAGCCCCAGCTCCCGCGCCCGCCGGTCGCGGAAGGCGATCATGTCGCGGAACTTCCAGGTGGTATCGACGTGCAGCAACGGAAACGGCGGCTTGCCCGGGTAAAACGCCTTCATCGCCAGATGCAGCATCACCGCCGAGTCCTTCCCGATCGAGTACAGCATCACCGGCCGCTCGAATTCGCTCACCACTTCCCGAAATATGTGGATGCTCTCGGATTCCAGGTGCTTCAGGTGGGTGAGCCGGTACTCGCGCGGTGGCCGAAGGAGGGACGGCGTAGAGGGATTTCCGGGAACGGCGTATTCGCGGAAAGCCGTTGAACGGAGTCGGGCATTGTAGGCCATGTGTGACGTATACCTCAGGTCGCAGGCGGGGATCAAGCAATGGCTCGATGGGGTTGGTGTTTTCTGGCGTCCGTCCCTTCGTAATAGCCGCCTTTGACCAGGTCGGCGCCTACGATTCGGGCCAGCGCAGCGTCAGCTTTCGTTTCGACGCCTTCCAGCAAAAACTGGGTATCCAGTCCACGCATGACGGCGGGCAGGCGTTGGCTCCTTTTCGCCCATTCCGGCCGGGTATTCAAGCGCGCCAAGAAGGCGGTGTCGAGCCGCACGAAATCCGGCGCGAAGCGATACAGGAATTCGATGCAGTAGCGCTCGAGGAAGGCGTGGTCCGAGTTCTCGTCAAACTTGATGGCTGTGCCGTATCCGTGGGCGCGGTAGCTCTTCAGTCCTTCCAGCAGGCGGACGAACTGGCGGTCGTAGACCGGCGTCACCTGTACGGTGATGACCACCCGGCGCGGCGATAGCCCGCAGCGGAAGATCACGTCTTCGAAATAGGCGCCGTGGTTACGTTTCACGCCCAGTATGTGGCGCGGGTGGACGTGCAGGAACAGGCTACCGTCGTCATGGGCGATAGGCAGGAAATTCAGCATGTGGATGGTGCGGCAAAGGCGGTCGAGGTTGACGACCGGCGGGCCGTCTTCGGCGAGGGCATAAACCTGTTCAGGGCCCTCGCCGGATGTGGCGGTCCTGGTGGACTTGAGCGATGCATCATGACCCACGATCATGGATGGCGCATGGGCCAACCGCACTGGATGCAGTTCCGTGTTCAGCCGGGCGTCGCCGAAGCGTCCTTCGACGCGGTTGCCGCGGAGTTCCAGAGGGTTTTCGGAGAGCCGCTGCTCTTCTTTAAGCTTTTGATTGAAGCAATTGACGAGTTCGGAGAGGGGCATGGTCGGTGTCCTCGGTAGATTGTATCTGGCCGGTATCCGGCGGTTCGTGTCGTTGTGATATGGGAAACCGCATTCGTTGCGCGAACGCGGGCTTCATCTGGAGCTGACATCGGTTCTTGGGCGTCATCGCGTCGGCTCTCGTTGGGGTGAACGGGCAGCGGAAAAAAAGGCGCTCGATGACGGAGGCGAACACCGGAGCGCCCGTTGGCCCCGCTGTCACTGGTTGGTGTAAATCTGGTCGAAGACGCCGCCATCGGCGAAGTGGGTCTTCTGCGCCTTGTCCCAGCCGCCGAAGACTTCGTCGATGGTGAACAACTGGATCGGGGCGAAGTCCTTGGCATGCCTGGCCAGCACTGCCGGATCGCGCGGGCGGTAGTGGTGCTTGGCCGCCAGTTCCTGGCCCTCCGGGCTGTACAGGTATTCCAGGTAGGCTTTGGCGACGTCGCCGGTGCCGCGCTGACGGACGATGTCGTCGACGACGGTGACCGTGGGTTCGGCCAGGATGCTGATGGATGGCGTGACGATCTCGAAGTTGTCCGCACCGTATTCCTTCAGGATCAGGTAAGCCTCGTTTTCCCAGGTGATCAGCACGTCGCCGATTTCGCGCTCGGCGAAGGTGATGGTCGAGCCGCGGGCGCCGGTGTCGAGCACGGCGGCATTCTTGTAGATCTTCCCGACCAGGTCCCGTGCCGCCTGCTCGTTGCCGTATTTCTTCAGGGCGTAGCCCCAGGCCGCCAGATAGTTCCAGCGCGCGCCGCCCGATGTCTTCGGGTTGGGCGTCACTACCGACACGCCGGTCTTGCCCAGATCGTCCCAGTCCTTGATGCCCAGCGGGTTGCCCTTGCGCACCAGGAACACCATGGTGGAGGTGTAGGGGGCGCTGTTGTGGGGCAGTTTGGACTGCCAGTCCGACGAGATCAGCTTGCGCTTCTCGTGGAGCTGATGCACGTCGTAGGCCAGGGCCAGGGTGACGACGTCGGCGTCCAGGCCGTCGATCACCGCGCGGGCCTGTTTGCCCGAGCCGCCGTGGGACTGGCGGATCTCGAGCGTCTGGCCGGTTTTTTCCTTCCAGTGCTTGGCGAAGGCGGTGTTGTATTCCTGGTAGAACTCGCGGGTCGGATCGTATGACACGTTGAGCAGGGTGATATCCGCGGCGAGGGTGGTGCGGATGCCGAGGAGAGCCGTGAAAATGATCAGGGTCGCGATTTCCTGACTCCAGGTCGATAGTTTCATGATTTACTCCGTTCGTCGGATCGGTAAAAAAAGTCCTGGTTGCCGTCGTCTGACGGGTGTTACCGCATCAGAAGGAAACCTGTACCCGCGAGATGAAGGCTTTCTCGGTTTCGCGATCGGCCACTTCGTTGGTGAGCTGACCTTTGGCGTTATAGACGCCAGCCCCGCCCTGGAAGGAGGTCTGCGAGTAATCGGCCATGAGCTTCACGTTCTGATTCAGCCACCAGTTAACGCCCAGGGACCAGTTCGTCGCGTTCTGCACGGCCTGACGCGGGTCGGCATAAGCATAGACCGGGGTCTTCGAGCCGGCTTTGGCGACGTTTGTGAACACGTTGTCGCTGAAGCTGATATCGCTCCAGCGTGCTGCGATCTGGAACGCCCCCCAGTTTCCCTCGAACGGATTGAAGGCGTGCCTGGGCCGGATTCCCTGTCCCTGGAACACATTGTCCTCCCCGGTCAGTACGTAGGAAGCCGTGATGTTCCAGGCATAGTCGTTTTCAATGATCTGGCTGGTGTTCTTGGTCCTTGGTCCCACCTGCCCGTTCGTCACCGTCTGGTTGGCCACCCTTTGCTGGGAAACCGCGTATTCACCGATCAGCCCGAACGGACCCCAGTTCCAATACATTTGTGGATAGACTCGATACTGAGTGCCGTCGATGCGGGCGGCGGATGCGTATCTGAACATGGTCTGCTGGCCAGGCGTAGCATAGGTTGGCGTCGAAGCGTCATTGGGATGACCCCAGGAGCCGGCGATGCCGAACCCCAGGCCTTCGACTGCCTCAAATCCGCTGCTTTGGAACGGATGCGCGAAGATGCGGGCCTCCAACTGTTTGGAGTCGTTGTTCGCGCTGTCGATGTTGCCGTTGTTGACCGTGCCGTCGAATATGCCCACTTGGTAAGCGAAGAATTCGGGGAACTGGTACAGGTTGTAGCTGCGCGGGGTTTCAGGGCCGCCTGGACGGTCGAATTCACCGTGCAGCATGAAGCCGATGTCGTGGTTCGGCGCGAGCTGGGTCGGAAAGCCACGCTCGGTGAACGTCAAGGCCGATGCGCTCTGCAGGCGTTCGAGGCTGACCGGGGCTTTGAACTTTCCGGCCGCCAGGCTCGCCGCGCGGAAATAGCGCAGATCCGCGTAGGCATCGAACAAGCGGGTGGTGCCCATGGCGAAGTCGGGCATGATGCGCCAGTCCACGTATTTCCAGACCGTGCCGGTGAAAGTGGGACGGACCCGGCGCATATAGAAATTGTTGTTGAGATCGTCGCCATTGGTGTTGGCCGGATTGCCGTTGTTGTCGTCGATGAAGAAGTCGCTGTCCTGTTGGACGGTGCCGCGTACCGACAGGCTGAAATCCCCGTCCTGGCTTTCCACTTTCAAACCTTGGCCGCCTACTTCGACTTTGGGCAGTTTGGCCCATTTGCCGTCGGACACCTCTTTGTCCACTTCCAGCTTGCGTTCGATGAGCTTTACTTTCTGGTCGATCTTCTTGATTTCCTGAGCCGGGGCTGGAGTTGCGGCGGCCTGTTTCGAAGTAGCGGTTGCCAGGGCGTCCAATGCCTTCTCGAGTTTGGCTTCGAGCTCATATACGCGTGCCTCCAGAACGTCCACACGGTCGGGGTGGGTTTTGGCGTTCAGATTCGGAGCGTTGAGGCCGGTGAATGCCGTCACCGCAAGCGTCAGGGTTTTTTTCCTGTACATCGGGAAGTTTCTCCGTTCATCGGTTCGGAGAACTTCCGGTGTTCCGGTCAGTTCCGTCGTGAATTCATGTTTTAGTTATACTGGTACGCCTCCGGAGGGCCGGTTGGCATGGCGATCGGCCGATCGCCGGCGGTTCATTCAGGTTGCGGCCTGGGGACGGAATTTCTCCCGCCTTTCGATCTGTACCACGCGCCCTTCATGCACGGTGATTTCCACGGAACCGAAGCGTAGGCCGGTCAGCGCCTGGATGATCAGGGCGGCCGGGGTCTCCGGCGTTGCGGAAGCCGATTCGGATGGCGGCGTTTTCGGCGAATGCTGCGTCATGGTGAATCCCCCGTTGCTTTGTAGGCGCAAACGCTCGTTGCTTGAACGCCTACAAGTGTACGCATGCCTGTGTATGACAATAAAGAATAAAAAGAAATAGATATATATCAATAAATTTTATGACCGCTGTTCTTCCGACTCTTGCTTGATTCGTCCTCCAATGCTTGTCCCGTCTTCGATCGCCGGTTTCCTGGGCGTATTCGCCTTGTCTTTTGCTCTTACCGGCGCTGTTCGGCGATATGCGCGACGGCGCCTGCTGGATGTTCCCAACGCCCGCAGCTCCCATCGGGTACCGACGCCGCGAGGAGGCGGTTTGGCCATCGTGTTGGCGCTGATGGGGGGGGAGGTCTACTGGCGCTTGGTCGTCGGCGAATTCGCCGGCAGCATCGCGATCCTGGCAGGTGGGGTGCTGGTCGCGGCAGTGGGATTCTGGGACGACCATGGCCATTTGTCCGCCCGCTGGCGCCTCTTTGCCCATCTGACGGCGGCAGCCTTGGCGGTGGCGAGCCTGCCGGACCACGGGTCTCTACGGCTGGGTCCCATTTCGTTCGGTGCTGGAGCCTTCGCCGATATTATCGGCGTGCTGGTCATCGCATGGATGCTGAACCTTTTCAATTTCATGGACGGCATTGACGGTCTGGCGGGGCTGGAAGTGGTCAGCGTGGGGGCCGGTGCCTCCCTCCTGCTTTTGTTATCATTGCCACCAGGCGCTGCGCTGCCAGTCGCGCCTGGCCTGCTGGCCGCCGCTACCCTGGGTTTTCTGCTATGGAACTGGCCGCCGGCGAAGATTTTCATGGGGGACGTCGGCAGTGGTTTCGCGGGCTATTGGCTGGGCTGTGAGGCGATCGCGAACGCCAAGGCCGGGACGCTAAGCCTCGCGGTGTGGCTGATTCTGGCCGGGGTGTTCGTGGTGGATGCCAGCTTCACGCTGGTCCGCCGCATGGCTGGTGGCCAGCGCTGGTACGAGGCGCATCGCTCCCATGCGTATCAAAACGCCGCGCGGCTGTTTGGTAGTCACGCAGCGGTCGATCATCGCGTCCTGGTGATCAACCTGGTATGGCTGCTGCCGCTGGCCGGACTCGCGGTCTGGAATCCGGCCTGGGAACTACCCTTGCTGATACTGGCTTATCTGCCGCTGCTCTATCTGGCGATCCGCCTGCGAGCCGGCCAACCCGAGCTTTAGTCCGTGATTCGACCCCACCTCGACAAGCTGCGTTCGCGCACTGTCATTTTCCTGCACGACCTGCTGATGGTGCCGCTGGCGTGGTTCGGCGCCTATTGGCTGCGTTTCAATCTGTCCGAAGTGCCGGAGCCGCACCTGAGCGCCGCTATCAAATGGCTGCCCCTCGTGGTTGTGATCCAGAGCGTGGTGTTCCGCCTGTTCGGCCTGTACCGAGGCATCTGGCGCTTCGCTTCCATGCCCGATCTCCTCCGGATCGCCAAGGCTTCGGCCAGCGGCATCGTCCTGATCGTCGCCGCCCTGTTCTTCCTGGAGCGGCTGGACGCGGTGCCGCGTTCGGTCATTCCGCTTTACACGCTGCTCCTGGTTCTATTCCTGTCGACTCCGCGGGCCGTGTACCGTATGTGGAAGGACCGCTCGGTACACCTGATGAATGGACGCCGCGCCCTGATCGTGGGAGCCGGGAAGGCCGGCGAAACCCTGGTGAGGGACCTCCTGCGCAGCGGCGAATCGGCCTTCGCACCGGTGGCTTTCGTCGACGACGACCCGCACAAGCGTGGCTGGGAAATCCATGGTGTGCGGGTGCGCGGTTCCTGCGACCGTATCCCTGCGCTGGTCGAAAAACTGGACATCGAGGCCATCCTGATCGCAATGCCATCGGCCGGCGATCGGGACATGCGCCGCATCGTGGAGATCTGCGAAACGACCGGCCTGCCGTTTCTGACGCTGCCGTCGGTTCAGGACATGTGGGGAGGGCGGGTGTCCGATGCCTTGCGGGACGTGTCCATCGAAGACCTGTTGGGGCGTGCTCCGGTGCGGCTGGACTCCGCCGAACTGGCCGGTTACCTCGACGGCAAGTGCATCATGGTGACGGGGGGCGGGGGGTCCATCGGCTCAGAGCTGTGCAAGCAGATCGCGCGATTCTCACCGGGACGGCTGGTCGTCTTCGAACACTGCGAATTCAATCTGTATCGCGTCGAACTCGAGCTGCGACAAGCCTTTCCCGACATGGCGATACATGCCGTGCTGGGAGACGTCACCGATGCCGCTTCGGTAAGGCGGGCGATCGACGTCCACAAACCGGCCATCATCTTCCATGCTGCGGCTTACAAGCATGTGCCCTTGCTTCAGCAACAGGTCCGGGAAGCCGTCTTCAACAACGTGATCGGCACTCGCACGGTGGCCGAGACCGCGGTCGAGTACGGGGTCGGGGAATTCGTGCTGATATCCACGGATAAGGCGGTCAATCCCACCAACGTGATGGGCGCTACCAAGCGCGCCGCCGAACTGGTGGTTCAGAGTTACAACGGCCACACGGCGACACGGTTCATCACCGTGCGTTTCGGCAATGTGCTCGGCTCGGCGGGCAGCGTGGTGCCGCTGTTCCGCGAGCAGATTCGCAACGGTGGGCCGGTCACCGTGACACACCCGGAGGTCACGCGGTTTTTCATGACCATTCCCGAAGCCTGTCAGCTCATCATGAAGGCTGCCGCGACCGGGCAGGGCGGGGAAGTGTTCGTGCTGGACATGGGAGAACCCGTCCGTATCGGCTACCTGGCCGAACAGATGATCCGTCTCAGTGGCAAGCGCCCCGGGGCGGACATCGCGATCGAGTATGTCGGCCTGCGGCCCGGCGAAAAAATGCATGAGGAACTTTTCCTCGGCTCCGAGAAGCTCCAGCCGACCAGCCACGCCAAGCTGATGCTGGCCCAGGCGCCTCCTTGCAACCGTTCTGTGGTGGCGGCCCGGATCGCCGCGATGGAGGCTGCCTGCCGCAGTTTCGATCAGGACGGGGTTTTTCGGGAACTGTGCCATCTGGTGCCGGAATACCGTGACGCAGGGATCGGAAGCTGAAAATGCGCTTGTATTCCATTGGCCGCTTAGATAAAATTTAGCCCTTTAATTGGGACGCCAGAACGGAGCGTACAAGAATGAAAACCTTTAGCGCAAAGCCGGCTGAGGTTAAACGCGACTGGTATGTCGTCGATGCCGAAGGCAAGACGCTGGGTCGTCTGAGCACGGAAATCGCACGCCGTCTGCGTGGCAAGCACAAGCCCGAGTACACGCCGCATGTCGATACCGGCGACTATATCGTGGTCGTCAATGCCGAGAAAGTGCGCGTGACCGGCAACAAGGAACAGGATAAAATTTATTACAAACACACCGGTTACATCGGCAACATGAAGTCGATCAGTCTGGGTAAGTTGCGTGACCGCCGTCCCGAGCTCATCATCGAAACCGCGGTGAAGGGCATGCTGCCGAAGAACCCCCTGGGCCGGGCGATGTTCCGCAAACTCAAGGTCTACGCCGGGCCGAGCCACCAGCACCAGGCGCAGCAACCGAAACCTCTCGCAATCTAACGAACAACTCAGGCACATGGCACAGACCCAGTACTACGGCACGGGCCGCCGCAAAAGCGCGATCGCCCGCGTCTACACCCGGACCGGCACCGGCCAGATCCGCATCAATGACAAATCGCTGGAAGAGTATTTCGGCCGTAAGACGGATCGCATGATCGTCATGCAGGCGCTGGAAGCGGTCGAAATGGCCGACAAGCTCGATGTCAACGTCAAAGTCATTGGCGGCGGACCTTCCGGTCAGGCGGGTGCCATTCGCCATGGCTTGGCTCGCGCGCTCATCGAATTGGATGAGACCATGCGTCCCGTGCTGCGCAAGGCCGGCTATGTGACCCGCGATGCGCGCGAGGTCGAACGTAAGAAAGTCGGCCTGCACAAGGCACGTCGCCGCCCGCAGTACTCCAAGCGCTGACCGAGTTCCGCTGGGGGATCGTCTAGCGGTAGGACAGCGGACTCTGACTCCGCCAACCTAGGTTCGAATCCTAGTCCCCCAGCCAATCCAATCAAGGCCTCCAGAGATGGGGGCCTTTTTCGTATGCAGCCGGCACGGGCGCGACCTTGGAGGCGCAAGACGGCCGGTACGATGATCACCGCGAACCAGGGAAGCGCAGCGGCGTGAGGAAAACCGGATGTCGGGGCGGAAAGCGCGGAGCGAACTGCGGTCTTGGAACCCAGGCAGCGGCATGAATCCGATGGTCGTTAAAGGACAGGCATGCCTTGGTAGAGCCTGTTCATGGTCTTGCGATGAGCAGCACGAAAAACGCCGAATGGAGAAACGCAAGCTGATTTGAACTAGCGTTCAGTCTGGTAAGCCGATATCGCTTTGTAGCCACGCAGGCAGCGCCATTTGCGTATACTGCACGGTCGTGGTTGTTCGTCACGAAGAGGCGCGAGACTTAAAATGGAAGTCCGCCGTGCTGTCGCCGCCGACTTTGCAGGCGTTGTTGATTTACAGGATCGCAATCTATGGAGCCGAGTCGACCCAAACGACCGCGGGGGCGGCTTTCTGTCGAATCGATTTTCACAGCAGCAGTTCGAGGCAATCGATGATGACGTGTGCGTCGTGGTGGCGGTCGATGACCGAACTGTAGTCGGTTTCCTCTGTGGCTCGGGCATGGATGCCATGAGAAACAACCCGCTCGTTCATTCGATGATTTCTGCTGACCATGGCGCCATGTCTCCGGATTCCACCTGCCTCGGCGGGCCCGTATGTATCGATGGGAGACAGCGCGGCAAAGGGTTGATGGGTCGCCTCTACGACTGCCTGTACCGGCAATTGCGTGGTACGAGGTACAAAGAGGTGGCGGTATTCATAGATGAAACCAACATTGCGTCAATGAAGGCGCACGAAAAGATTGGTTTTGAGGTGACAAATACCTTTACCCACGACGGCAGGAAGTACCTGACCTTGATGAAAAAGTTCAAGTGACACTGCAAGCTGCAGGTTGGCCCCATCGCTGGTACTGCATTTTTACAGGACGGGGGGCGCGTGCGCCGACTTCAAGCCGTTCGTTACCAGACCGGCAGCTCGGGCATTCTCTCCATGCTGTCATTCCTCCTTCCAGCGCCACAACGTTCTTGAATCCGTTGTTTCCCGGGAACCCGCCTCTGCGCGCGGCCGCCTTATTACAGGTCTACCCTGGTGGCGTCTTTATCCTTCAATCAATAAAACCCGATACACTGCCTCGTTCTCGACTGGGCCCATATCGCGCTATTTGACGAGTAGAGTGTTGAAATACAGGATCGGATAAACCGAAGCTAAGGGCCGGGTCTGACACACCTTGCCCCCTTTCAAAACTCGACGCGATCCCGCAGGACTTCCCTCCACCACCGGATGGCGCAGCATACTTTTGCGCACCTCCTCGCCTACGGCAATGCTTCGCCGTATCCGGCGAGCCAATTCCATATCGCTGAATCCGTTTACCGCGCTGCTGCGTAATACAGGTCGAGCACGGCTTCCGGCGCAGGATTCGAATGCGGCCGAGCCAATGCGTGACGGTTTCGATGCACCCATTCAGCGTTATGAGGAACGACCTATGACCATCCGATTTAGATTTGCCTTTGCGGCCTGCCTTCTGGGAGGGATCGGTTCCGGCGCCGATGCAGCCAGCCACAGAGAGGCTCCGCTAATCGCCGCGGATCCTGCTGCCGACCTGACCGATGTCTATGCCTTCGTCAGTTACGATCCGGCCAATATGAGTCGCGCGCCCCAGGATCGGCGCGTGACTTTCATCATGAACGTCAATCCCGGCCAGAATCCGGCCGATGGGCCCAACTATTTCAACTTTGCCGACGACGTGGCTTATCGCTTCAACCTCGACAACGATCGGGACGGCAAGGCGGTGGACATCGTTTATGAGTTCCGCTTCAGGACCGAGGATAGACCTGTCGGGGGGAGGGGAGGGCTGACGTCCCCTGTTCCCTATCTGGGCAATCCGGCGATACCTGCCGCACTGCCTTTGCAAGGCATCACGGCTCTTGATGGCCCCGGCTCGGAAGGACTGACCCGGCGTCAGACCTACACGCTCACGGAGAATCGCAAGGGGAGGAAAACCGTTCTGTTTCGGGGTGCTTTTGTCGTGCCGTCCAATGTGGGCCCAGCGACCATGCCTGACTATGAGCGCTTGGTCGCTCAAGGGATTTATACGGATGCCGGGAAGGGCATTCGGGTATTCGCCGGCCAGAGGGCGGAAACTTTCTATATCGATCTTGGCGCCACCTTCGACACTTTGAATTTGCGCCGTTCTCCGCCCGTGCTGCCAGGGACCGATGACGGTGACAACGTCAACCCCTTCGGGATCAATCGCTTCGCCGGTGCCAATATCAGCACCATCGCCCTGGAAGTGCCGATCAGCCGTATTACCAGCGACGGCCAGCCCGCGAGTGATGCCAACAAATACCTGGGACTTTACGCAAGCACCAGCCGGCAAAAAACGCGCGTTTTGCGCAGCCGGGGAGGCCCCCGCTACTTCGGCGATCAGGTGCAAGTGGCCAGGCTCGCCAATCCGCTGGTCAATGAGTTGATCATCAACACGCCGGCCAAGGACTTCTGGAACGCCCAGGAGCCGGAAAAGGAGGCCCAGTTCCAGGAGTTCTACAAAGCGCCCGTCGTGGCGGCCGCTTTCGACCTGGTATTCGGTAGCTTCGGCGTCAAGACGCCTGCCACACCACGCGTGGACCTGATGCAAGTGTTTCTGAAATATCCAGGCCAGGCCGTCGCCGGCAACGAGTGCGGCAGCCCCTGCTCCGAACTGCTGCGCCTCGATCTGTCTGTGCCACCCACTCCTCCGGTCGGGCAACGTCGGCTCGGTGCCGCTCTGGGCGGCGATCCGGCCGGTTTCCCCAACGGCCGTCGGCCTAACGACGATGTGACGGACATCGCCATCCGGGTGGTGGGCGGGGCCGAATATATCGCCATCAAGGCGGGGGACGGGGTGAACTTCCTCGATGGGGCGCCGGGCGCGGGCTTGCCGCAAGGACCGGGAAATCAGCAGGGCACCACCGCGACCGGCATTGCGAGCGAGTTTCCTTTCCTGCCCACGCCATATCCAGGCCGCAGCTAGGGACTACGGCATGTTTGGCTCGGGACGCGTAGCAGAAGGTCTTTTGGCGGCTGCATGGATTCTTACGGTAGCTACGGGAATTTGCGCGGGAGAATCCAAGAGGCCCGACGAAATGCTCCAGAGCTTTGAAAAAGCTCTCCTCACTCGCTCGGACGATCCGCGTCCCCTGCTGGACCTTGCACAAGCCTTGCTGCAAGCTCTGCGTACCAGCCGCGATGCCAGGGACGCCGCCCGTGCGGAGGCATTGATTCAGCGGGCGCTGACTCTGGCGCCACGCGACTTCCGCGCTTGGGCGCTCAAGGCCTGGGACGAGATGAATCGGCACCAGTTTCGGGAAGCCCTGGTTTCCGTCCGTCAGGCCCATGGTCTTGGTGTTCCTTCAGCCCTGACGCTAGGGCTGGAGTCGGACGCTCTGGTGGAACTGGGCCGTTACGACGATGCGTTGGCGGTGACACAAAAGCTGCTGGATGTCTTTCCCGGCCTTCCTGCCTATTCCCGCGCCGCTCATCTGCGTTTTCTCCACGGTGATATAGAGGGCGCTGTCGGTCTTCTCAACGAGAGTCTTGCCATGGCGCCGCCGGGTTCCGAGGCTCACGCCTGGGCATTCGTGCAACTGGCGGAACTTCACCTGAATGGTGGGCAAATCGAGCGTGCAGAAAACGCACTGGCCAGAGCAGAAACCCTTTTTCCCGGCCGGCCGGACTATGCGGTCCTCCGGGCCCGCGTGCGGGAAGCACAGGGTAAGCCGGGGGAAGCGCTGGCGCTGCTTCAGGAAACAGTAGATCGATACCCCAGCCCCGACTATGCCGTCACGGCTTGGCGCCTGGCGCGTTCCCTGGGCGATCACGAGGCTATGCGCCGGTTGGCGCTGCTGCTGGACGGCATGGCAAGGCTGGACGAGGCCGGAGACAAGGTGTTTCGCCGTGCCTTTGCCGAATACTACGCACTTCGAGGCAACCAGTACGGTGAGGCAGAGCGTCTCGCCCGCGAGGAGTGCCTGAGGCGGCCGGACATCTACAGCCATGCGCTGCTCGCCTTCGTGCTGAGGCAGGCGGGAAAGTATCGAGAGGCCAACCGGCACCGCCAAGCCGCGCTCAGGCTCGGTACGCGGGACAGGCGCCTCGAATGGTGGGTCCGGCCCCCCCTGGCACCAAGGCCGGGCACCGTGACGCCGAATGGGTCCCGCGCCGCCGGCGAGGGGATTGCACCGTTCAAACCCGAGGGGGCACCATGAGTCGGTTCCGACTTTTTCTCGGCCTGCTTGCGGTCGTCGACGCGGCCGTCGCCCATCCCCTCGGCAACAACACCGTCAATCGCCAAGCGGTGATTGCCATTTCTCCGGACGAAACGAGAGTTACTTACCATTTGGATCTGGCCGAGATTCCCACCCTGGCCGAGGGCATCGCTGCGGACGCCGATCGCAACGGCCAGACTTCCGATGCCGAATGGGGCGGCTGGGCCCGGCGCAGGGCAGAGGATATTATGCGACGGCTCGATCTGAAGCTCGGCGATCAGGCATTGGCTCTGCGAGTGGAGGGGCTGGAGTGGCGTCTTGCGCCCGGCGAGGCGGGGCTGCCCGTCCTGCGCATGCGCATGCGCTATGCAGCTTCCCCGGCTGTGTCGCCAATGCGGGTCAGTCTCAGGTATCAGGATCGCTACGAAACTGCCCGACCGGGGTGGAAAGAAATCTGCCTCTCAGGGCTGGAGGGAGTGGTTGTCACCGCTTCCAACGTACCGGACAGCGACCGTAGCCGGAGCCTCACCGACTTCAGGCTTCCCTTCGGCGCCAGTGCGCCGCAGGAACTGTCCGCCTCAGCCGAACTGATCATTCCGGCTGAAACCGTGCGCCCGGAGCGAGATCCGCTTGCCAGGGAGAATTCCGCTGGATTTCCTGCAGCATCAGACGGAACTTTCCACACCATTCGGAGCGGTAGCTGGAGGGAAGCCTGGGCGTTCTTCAGGCTGGGCATGCATCACATCGCCGTAGGGTTCGACCATCTGGCCTTCTTGTTCGGCCTGCTGCTCTTATCCTCTCGCCTCGGGGACGTTGTTAAGGTGGTCACCGCCTTCACTCTGGCCCACAGCGTCACGCTGGGTTTGGCCGCCAACGGCTGGGTGAGAGCGCCGGGCGAGGTGATCGAACCGGCGATCGCCTTGACCATCGTCTACGTCGGAGCGCTCGGTGCCCGGCGCCGACACCCCGGCCATGGCGTGTGGCTGGCCTTCAGTTTCGGTCTGGTGCATGGGTTCGGCTTTGCTAGTGCCCTTGCTGAAAGTCTCGCCTCCCGTTCCGATAGCGGCGGCCACTGGCTGCTGAATATCGCCAGTTTCAATTTGGGCATCGAGACCTTGCAATTGCTCTTGGTGAGCCTTGCTTTTCCCCTGTTGCGCTTCTCCGAACGTTTCGCCTGGGCGCACCGGGCGGAAATGACGGCTTCCCTCGGCGTCATGGCGGCGGGTCTGGGTTGGCTCGTCGTACGTTTGGCCGACGGTTGACGCGGGGAGTCGGGGACAGTACGAGTGGCCGCACCATGCCCCAGATACCCGGGAAGCCGGCTGCAAGCAGGAACGCCACCCGATCCACTTCGGTCCACTAAGTGCGGGTGTGTGGAACCCACAGCTGATTCGGCTTCAGTCATCCCGCGCCCCGCGTACGAACAGGGTGGCGCCGACATCGCTAAAAACTTCACCGTGCCGAGTGCCGACCGGAGCCAGCTGGTACTCCCCCGCGCGCAACAGGATATCTCCCAAAAACACTTCACCCTCCAGCATCATGCACTCTTCGTCTTGCAGGTGAGAGTGTGCGGGAACCTTGGCCCCCGGTGCCAGTCGGTAGAAACGGGATGCCAAAATCCCGTCGCTGCATAGATCCTTTTTCATCACCCCCTCGGCCACTTCTACCCAGCCTTCTTTGTTGTCGGCGAAAACCGTCGTGGGCGCGGGTCCGGTGACAGGCAGCAATCCGCCGATCAGTTCGCGCAGGACCGATGACTTTCGTCCGAGGGAGGTTCCGCGCAGATATGCCAGCGCACCTTGGCGGGAACGAATGGATGCGTGGCGACTGCCGGCGGGGGACAAGTGATAGTCGAGCGGTCCCAGGTCCAAGGAACCCATCTGCAGACCGCCCCGCAATACGATACCTTCCTCCGTCCAGCTGTGCCGATGCGCCGGCAGCAACGCACCGGGGGCGAATTCGATCAATACCGAACTCCCCGCCGGCCCGGTCCACAGCGGCTTGAAACGGACGCCTCTCCTGAGGGTTTGCCACGCGCCGTCCTTGAGCCGCACAGTCAACAATCCCGCTTGGTCGGCGACACTACGGGCGATTCGATCCATCAGTCTGGTCCTTAGGACTTCCCGTATTCCGGAAGAAAGCTCAATCGGAGCCAAACTTTCCACCAGAAGGTCGTTCAGCTCTGTTTGTTCCGATTCTGCGGGAAGATTCGGGAATTCCGGTCGGCTGTTCATAGTTTCAACGCTTTGAATGGGCATCGGGAGGCAACCTTTGCCGCAACGCGATCAATGCTCGCCGGATATGTGATTTGACCGTGCCCAGAGGCAGCCCGGCATAGCCGGCAATCTCGTCGTGGCTGAGCCCGCGGAAGAACGCCAAGGACACCAATTGTCGCGGCACCGGATCCAGGCTTGCCAAAGCGGCGTGCAGGACATGCCGTTCCTGGACCGCCGCCAGCAAGTCCGGTGGCGTCTCTTCGCCGGGACACTCCAGCCGGTCCAGAATCTGCGGCCCGAGCTCGCATTCGTTCGTCTGGATACGGCGAAAGGCATCCAACGCCCGGCTGCGGGCGATGGTCATGATCCAGGCCAGGGCTGTACCTCTTTCAGGGTCGAACCGGGGCGCCTGACGCCAGACTTGCCAGAACGTATCCTGAGCCACCTCTTCGGCGAGCGAGACACTTTGTGTGATTCGTAAGGCCAAGCCATAGACCCGTCCGACCAGGGCGTCGTAGAGCGCGGCCAGTGCATTCGGATCGTGGTCCACCACGCGGGCAATCCAATCCACCAACTGGGATTCGTCGGGAGCGCTCTGACCGTTTTGGCTTGGCGGAAAAATGCTATCGCCGGCAGCAATCTGATCCGACGCCCCGTCCGTTTCCGTTCGCTCGGTAAGTTCAACCGCCGAGGTCAGCACTTCTTCTCCGTCGGCGCCTGCCGTTCCGTTCATGAAGGTTGAGTCAACGGTGATTACGCAGGAAATGGCAGCGTGGATGCCATTGACTGTAATGGCGATACCCCTTTGGAGAACCAAGTCTCGTCACATCATCGCTCCGAGTAAGTCGCGTCGTGAACACGAAGAAGGGCAAAAACGTTTCTGCCGCGAATCTACCGATGGGGTTCGGTCATGAGTGATCTTGCCGCCCGTAACAGGCGCGGATTATACCGAACCGTATTCTTATCGAGAGCGGGAGCTTTTGATCCCGAGTGGCCGATTACGGAAAATCAGACCAGTGACCGAGTTTTTGTAGGACCCTCACTTCAGTTTCGTTAGCGTCCGAATCTGGGTCCGCCTGCCGTTCTCAGGAAGCCCACCACCTCGGACACGACTTCGTCCTGGTGCCCGACCCACAGATGGCCGCCGTCCGGGTAGCCGATGAAGCGGGCATGGGGGATATGCGCCGCAGTATAGCGGGCGCTGTCGAAAGTTCCGAACAAGTCGTCCCGTGTGCCGATCACCAAGGTAGGAGCAGTGATCTTTTCCAGAGCGTAACGCGGCAGAGATGCGTTGATGGCGGCGTCGTTGAGGAGCCCCCGAAGGCGCGCCCTGACCGGCGCTATGCGTTCGAAGATCCGCCGCACGCGCATCTTTTCATCGGCGGTTGCGCCTTCCATGACCGCCGTCGGAATACCGAGAAACGTGCGGATCATCGTTCGGCGTGCGACTCGGCTCACCAGCCAGAAAAGGAAATCGGACCGAAGCGTCGTTTCGGCAAGCGTCCGCGCAAGCAGCGGCATCCGCACTTGAGGCGTCCCCTCGGGTCTTGGCGAATATGCGACAGGAACCAGCAGCACCAGGGTGCTCAGGCGTTCGGGGTGCCGCAGTGCGAATTGCAGGGATGACGGGGCGCCCGCGGACGCTGTGATCAGAGCAGCGCGATCGATGTGGAGCGCATCAAGCAAACAGGCATGGGCATTGGCCTGCGCTTCCGGCGAAGCGTCGACCGGAAGCGGGGTGCGCAAATATCCGAAGCGCGACATGGCGATCACTCGAAAACCGCTGCGAACCAGCGGTTCAGCGAACGCCAAGCCCTGATCGAAGCCGCCTTCGCCGCCATGCACCACCAGCACCGGCGGTCCCCGGCCCGCCACCGCGTACTCTATCAGCCCGCAGCGCGTCTGCGCGATCTGGCTGCCTGTCGAAATACGCTCCCGCGCACGGTCGAGATCGCGTCGAAAACCGGCATACGCCAGCCCGAACAGGCCGGTGGCAATGAGAGCTACGAGGGTCGGCACGATTGAGCCGAGATATGTGGTCATCATGGACAGCAATGCGTCAACCTTGGCAGATTTGCACGAGATTGCCGCCAGTACCGGCAACAATGGCGATGGTCACCGAGTCCAGTCCCGTGGGTTCCGTAGTGAATTTCACCCCGCACGATGCCAGCCGTTCGTATTCCTGGTTTGTGTCATCGACGGCGAATGCGGTGACCGGTATTCCCCTGTTGGGAAAGTGCCTCCGGTTACCTTCTGGCCGCCGCTTCGCATTCTGTTCGAGTACCAGTTCGAGATCATCCGGCCCCTCGGGTGAGACGACGGTCAGCCCTCGGAGCTCCTTCAAAGGGATGCTCTGCTTGTTCACGAGGCCCAAAACATCCGTATGGAACCGGAGTACTTTGTGCTGTTCGTCCAGGAACAGGCTGTTCAGCGCGATTCGCATGTAAACTCCCCAGATGTTCGGGGCGCGGCCCCTTGTGAATGAGCGGTGTCGACATCGTTGAGCACGCGCCCGTTCACTCCGCTAATGCTTACGGTCGGACGTACATTCTTCGGCAAGTGTACGGTCGATCCAATCCCGGAGAGCCAAACGGATTGCACCGAAGTCCCTCCGGAAACGGCAATTTCATGGCGGACGCCGCTGATCCGCAGCATCCTGACGGCATTGCCTTTGGGAACCCGAACGGTCTGACCCTCTCCTGACACTTCCAAATCGAACCGGCCGGGATGTGACACGCAGACGTTTTGTCCGATTCCGGATATCTTGACCGCTTCGACGCCGTCGGGTCCAAGGGAACCGGCGACGAAGAACGGACCGGCACATGCCGAAAATACGAGCGTCAGCGCCGTCGTTACGATGATGTGGAGGGAAACTTTGCCGGTCGAAGATAGCGCAGCTCGTCCGCCGATTTGCCAAGGGTGTACAGTGGAAATAGGATGGGTCGATAAACTTGCACGGGCGGGGAATCTCACGGCGCCTCTCCAAATTCCTTCGTGTTAAAACAGGGGGGTGGGAATATCGCCCCAGTGCACATGAGCCGGAGGTTTTTCGATCGCATTGACGCGCGCGGCTTCGATGTCGACTCGCACCAGGATTAACGGAGCAAGACCATGAGCTGAACGAACGATGGCTTTCCCGAGCGGTTCGGGTCGGTGAGTCAGCGCCTGGCTAAAGAGCAGCTTGTACTTCCGCCGGTCGAAGTTCGCCGGCGTATCATGTCCGGCGTGCCCGGCCTCCGTTTCCATCGGCAGGTCGGCCAAATGCCAGTCCTCCGGCACCACATGGACCAGCAGAGGGCTTGCGCCGGCGCCCGACAGACGCTGCGGGACGCGCCCGTCCTCGACCGCGACGCGGTAGGCAGCCAACAGCTCGCCGGCGAGCGGTGCGGGTGAGAGCACGGCCGCATGTGCTTCGTAATGCGCGCTGAGGCGCGACAGCGTGTACTCCCTCAGACCGAGGGCAATCAGCACGGCAACGATGACTGCGGTCATGGTCAGTCCAGCCTGCGATCGGATCGGCCAGGGATGAAAGGGTACCGCGGCCGGTTCTGTTCCGAGCGGCCAGAGCATTGGGGTATGGGCCCGGTAAGCGACATAGGATTCGCCGTAACGCTGCTCGCACCGCCGCTCTTCTGCGATGGCGAGGAATCGATACAGCGATAACATCAATACATACGCGATGAGCGCCACGAATCGAGGCCACAGCAGCAGGGCACCCAGACCGAACAGTGCCAGGCCGGTGTATTGCGGATGGCGACAGAGGCGATACAAACCGGTCGTGACGGGGCCAAGCCGGCGGAATGTGCTCCAGTAAAGCTGAGTCGCCGCAATGAGAAACCATGCCGCGCCGCCCAGTACGCAAAGTTCCGCGACACGAGGCAGCGCATTGAGAACGGCGCTCCGGGTGATCGAGATATGCGGCAGGAAGAATTGGGTGAGCCAGGCCGTGACCGCCCAACGGTCGAGCAAATTCAGGGCGGGTCCGTACAGTGCATAGAAATAGCCGGCAGTCGGGCTGATCATGAACAGGATTTCCAGGCCGATGGCCAGATAGAAACAGCCAGCCTGCCGGTGCCAGCCGGCCTGCGTGATCGTCCGAAGGTTTGGATGGGGACATCGGGGTCATGGTTTTTCTCACTTTTTGCGTTGACGATGCGGCGTATGCTCGCCTTCGCGGGTAACGCAAAGATTTCACTGCGAACCGGCTTTGGTAACGCACGGTTTCCCCATGGCGCTTTGCAATCTTCCGTTACAAACTCATCCTCAAGCAGGGCGGATGATTCGGCATAATGGCATCATGACGCGATCTCCTCACCTTCTCATCGTCGATGACGACCGCGAACTCCGGCAGCTCTTGACCGGGTTCTCGATCCGGCACGGCTTTCGGGTGGATGCGGTCGCAGATGGCAAAGGCATGGCCAAATGGCTGGAAACGGGACGTTTCGATCTCGTCGTTCTCGATGTGATGCTGCCCGGCGAAGACGGCCTCGCGCTGTGCAGGAGCCTGCGGGCGGCTTCGAATCTTCCCGTCATCATGCTGACGGCGCTGGCCGATGAGACCGACCGCATCGTCGGTCTGGAAATGGGCGCCGATGATTATGTGGTCAAGCCGTTCAATCCCCGCGAACTCTTGGCCCGCATCAAGGCGGTGTTGCGCCGCAGTGGCAGCGTCCCGGCCAGCCGCCAGGATCACGGGGCGACTCTGGTGTTCGACGGCTGGCGGCTCGATCTCCCCAGGCGCCAACTGTATTCTCCCGAAGGCGTCTTGATGCCGCTGACCGGCGGCGAATTCGATTTGCTGGCCGCTTTTGCGCAACATCCCCAGCGTGTCCTGAATCGCGATCAATTGCTGGACTTGACCCGGGGACGCTCAGCCTCTGCCTACGACCGCAGCGTGGATGTCCAACTGAGCCGGCTGCGGCGTAAAATCGAGTCAGATCCCGCCGATCCGATGTTGATCAAGACCGTCCGCGGCGGCGGTTATCTGTTCACGCCGCGCGTCGAGCGCGAGCGCTGACCGCTATGAGATTCTGGCCCGACAGCATCGCGGGCAGAACCGTCGGGCTGCTGTTCGTGGGTCTGGTATTCACGGTGACGGTCAGCCTCTCCGTATTCCAGCTGGATTTTTTCCATGGCAAGGGCTGGGACGAGACTTTCCGGAACCTGGATCGCGTCGCCGTCATCGCTTCCATCATGGATCGGGTGCCGCGCGATTTGCGTCCCGAACTGCTCCCCGCTTTGAATGAGGGCAGCGTTGGGGTGATGTGGGAGCCTCATGCCAGCCCGCCGCCGCTACGCCAGGATGGCATGACCCGGCATTTGGCGCGGGACATTCGCGTCCTCGCCGAAGTGCACGGCATGCAACGTGTCGCGGCGGGCTATCCCTCTGTTGGTCCGGCAAGCGGGGGATGGCTGATGCCGCCGCCGGGACCGGCGGAGGTCTGGGTCGCGCTTTCGGACGGCACCTGGCTTCGCTTCGCCATCGCGAACGAAGCGATCGGCGGACTGTGGACATTGCGCCTGACAGTCGCCGCCGGGCTTTTCCTCGCGGGAATCGTGGTTCTGGGCGTATGGGCTGCGCGCAAGGTGACGGCTCCACTGGACCGCTTCGCCCTCGCCGCCCAACGCTTGGGTGCCGACGTGGATGCGCCGCCCATGGCCGAAGAGGGCCCCAGCGAAATCCGCCGGGCCGCCGAGGCCTTCAACAGCATGCAACGCCGCATTTCCCGCCTGATCGAAGACCGTACGCTGATGCTGGCCGCTTTGTCCCACGATCTCCGAACCGTCCTGGCCCGGCTGCGGTTTCGAACCGAGTTGATCCCCGATCCCGATCAGCGGAGAAAAGCGGGCGCCGATCTGGACGAAATGCAGGCCATGCTGCAGTCGACCTTATCGTTCGCCCGCGATGACACGGCTGTGGAACCATTGGCCGTGATCGATCTGGCGATGCTCCTGCAAAGTCTTTGCGATGATCTCCAGGATGCGGGGAAGACCGTTTCCTACGAAGGGCCGCTGCACCTGAACTTCGAAGGGCGGCCGATGTCGCTGCGCCGGGCCTTCGCCAATCTCATCGACAATGCCCTGAAATATGGGCAGGAGGCTGCGGTGACGTTGGCAGAACACGGCAAAGCCGCCGAAATCACGGTCGGCGATCGCGGTCCTGGAATTCCGGAAGCCATGCGTAGCCGGGTTTTTGCGCCGTTTTTCCGGCTGGAGTCCTCGCGTTGCCGGGAAACCGGCGGCATGGGGCTCGGACTCACCGTGGCCAGTGCGGTGGTGCACCGGCACGGCGGTGGCCTGGCGTTGGAAGACAGGCCGGGCGGCGGGTTGCTGGTGAGGGTCGTGCTGCCCCGCGCAGCGGCCCGTTCGCCTTGAAATGCGGGCGTTTTCGATCCGGGGGCGGAGCGCTGACGAAGAGTGCGGCCGAAGGATCGGGCGTTCTATAAATGTCGGAGCGGCTCCTGCCCATCCCGTAAAAAAGCGCTGTACATGTCTGTTCTCAGGCGGGTACGATCGGTCCGATGGCAGTTGCAAAAGCTGCCGCACATTGAGCGAATGGATGAACAAAATCATGCATACCCCAGCTTTAGCAGTCGCTGCCGCGCTGATGGCGGCCGGACCGCTTCTGGCGGAGCCCGGCGAACGTTATGCCCTGGACGATGTCAGCAAGCAGTTGCTGAAGGATGCTGCTACCAAGGCGGCGCCGCGTGAAGCGGTCGAAGGCGTCCAGGCCGTGGAGGAAGCGGCAGGACAGGCAAACAAGCTGAAGGAAACGGCGAAATCCGCGCCGGCCGCCGTCAAGGATCAGCTGCAAAAGACGGCCGCCGAGTCCGCCAAGCGGCAGGTCGAGAAAGCGGTGCCAGAACAAGCCAAGGAAGGGATGAAATCCATGGAAAGCACCGCCAAATCCATCAAACAACAGGTCAAAGCGGCGCCGAAATCTGCGGGCGAGGCGGCGAAGGCAGCCAAGGACAAAGTTCGGGAGGAAGCAACGAAGAAGGCTTTGGACATGTTGCCCTGATCGCGGTTCCAAGTGAGGGACCGTCATGGGCAAGCTCCTGCGATACCTCGCTATCGTAATGTTCGTCCTGCTGAACCGGGACAAGCTTGCGGGATGGTTGTCCGGATCGGATTCCCGCTTCACCTACCATACTGATGGCATGTACATGGCCCGTCCTCCTGAGTGAACGACCGGATTCCCGGGTCTGCCCCGGCTATCGTATCAGGGGCATTGCAGCAGTGATGTCCCTCATCGAAGTGGCGGATGCCGCCGCATCGACCGTCTGTTCCGACCTTTTCGGGTATTCGCGTGCAATCGCATCGGGGAGGGGCACATCGATGTCCATTCCCCCCGTGGCCGGTACAGGCGTACATTTCAAAGGGGTGTGGTAACGTCAAAAGTTTCAGGATTTGTGCTGTATCCTGAACAAGTGAAGGGCGGCCTGGCGTGCGGCCAAGCCGCTTCGACGCATTGTTTGGAGTTCAAGAGTCAACCCTACGGAGAGAATGATCGTGAGAAGGTCGTTAGATTTGGGATGCGGGGTCGTGCTGGCGCTAGCAGCAGGCACGGTGCATGCCGGCGACGTCGCGGCCGGTAAGGCGAAATATGAAAGTTGCGTCGACTGCCACGGTCGGGGGGAGGGGGACGCGGCCCCCAATGTCCCCAGCCTGGCCGGAAAAGACGCGAACTACATCAGGAGGGTGCTGAACACCTACAAGCGATGCCGGCCGGACGACTGGCTCCCTCCTTGCGGCGGTTCGGAAGAGCGCATCCAGCCCTTCGGCTGGGAGCACCGGTCCAAGGACAGCGATTCGATGCGGGAGATCGCTTCCGAGCTGAGCGATACGGACATCGACAACATCGCGGCCTACATCGCTACGCTTCGGAAACCTTGAAGAGGGTGCTGGCTGCGTCGGCGATGAGGTGTGTTCGGTCGCCGGGCGCATCACCGAGGTAAAGCCTCATCGCTATTGCCCCAAGCGCCGGCGGGTTTCAGCCGCCGGCGCGTTCATGGCGCAGGGTGATCCGGTCGTGAAGGGGGGCCGGGCACAGCGATACCACGTAAGTCGTCGGGCTGTCCTGCTGCAGTTCGTAATGCGAGGAGATCTGTATCTCGCGGGCAGTTTCCACGGCGATCACGTCCACCCGCTGGGTCGGGCGGAATTCGATGCAGTCCGGCCGCACGGCAGTGATTTCCGCGGTAGCGTAGTCGATCTTCACTTCCCCGAAGCGCATGGCCAGCGGCAGCATCACCCCGTCGCGGGCCTGAAGCTCGATTTCGCGTCCGCCGAACAGCGGCCGGCCGTGCTCGTAAAGGTGAAAGCGCTTGTCGAAGCCGTCCAGATTCAGCAGGTGGATGAAGCGTTCACCCGCGGCGTTGGCGGTCGAAGTCATGAAGATGCCGTGGTCGTGGCAGTCGTGCCGCAACGCGGCAACCGCGCCCAATCGTTCCAGAGCCGTGCGGAACAGGGCGATGTCGCAAGGGTAGGCAGCGCCGATGACGATAGCACGTCCCTTTCCGACCGCCGTTTCAAAGCCGCAGATCTCGCCGGTGTCGCAGACCCGTAGCAGCGCTTCGGCGGAGGAGACGGCGAAAGTCTGGGCGAAATGGGTGCGTACTTCCGGCCGCGGCGCGGCCCAGCCGTCCGCGGCGAGCGAGAGGAAATAGCGATCGCTGGCTTGGCGAAACCCCGAAATTTCGGTACCCAATGCCTCAGCCAGCACCATACAGGGTTCGCCTTCCATCCCGTAGCGCGGGACCTCCCCGTACAGCAGCAGCCCCCCGCCCGCGGACAGCCAATCGACCAGCTTGTGCTGGACCGCAGTGTCCATGTACCGGGCCGAGCCCAGCGCCAGCACTGGTGTGGTCTCAAGGTGGAGCGGCCGATTCTGGATATCTACCGCACCGAAGCGGTAGCCGCCGAGCAGCATCGCCCGGGCCATGGTTTCCCAGGCGCCGGGCCCGCGGTTGGTTTTCAGATTGCGGACGATTTCGGTCATCGCGGCGCTGGCGGGATAGTGGTATTCGGTCATGAAATAGTCGGGGATGAAGCCGAACGCCACCCGGTCGTGCTCCTCCTGCATGGCGGCGAGCTTGTCGGCGACGGCGGTCACGGTGCGGGTCAGGCTTGCCAGCCGCGGATAGCTGTAATTCAACCGGCCTTCGGGATCGACCGGCGCGGCGAAGCCGTGGCGTTCGCCGGTGAAAGCGATGCGATCGTCGCCGTCGTGTGGCGGCGGATCGAGCTTGTAGTTGCGGCCGCCGGCGAAGAGGTAGTAGTTGAGGAGCCGGGCGCCCTGGGCCAGGCAGATGCGCGCCTTGAAGTCGGCGGCAGAAGGGTCCAGCCGATTGCCATAGGTGTTGCCGTAGTTGCCGTCGCCACATTCGAACTCCATCGAAGCCGGTGGCTGTTCCGGTCGGTGCACGGCGTCCATGAAGGCATTGCAGAGGTACAGATCCTGGAAATTGTCGAACGTCAGATTTCCGAAATAGAGATCCGATCCCGCCAGGTAGCCGGTGTCCTGGGTGTAGCATGGATAGAGCTGGCTGATGCCGGTCGGGAAGTCCAGGCCGCGGCCGCCGCCGGTGCCGTGGATGTTGACCACGAACGGGATGCCGCAAACGCCGGCGCTTTCCGCCCATGTGCGCAGGGTTGCTACATAACGGGCGAAACGGTCGCGCATGTAGTGACCGAGGTCACGCATGAGGGCCGGGGCGTAACTCTCGGCAGGCGAGCGGATGCCGTCGCGGCGCGCCTCTGCCGCGTCTATGTCGAAGGGATAGCGTCGGCGCAAGGCTTCAGGACCGTGCAGGGTTTTCAGCCATGCGGCGAAATCCGCTAACACATTCTCCGTGAGGTCAGGGCAGTTGCTGAGCCAGGACAGCATGCCGATCTCGTTGTCGAGCTGCAGCGCGATCACGTTGCCGCCGCCCGGCTGCAGGCGCGGCGCGATCACGGTCATCACCGCGGCGTACCAGCGCTGCGCCTCTTCCAGGAAGGAGTGTGCCAGATAATCGACGGTATGGGTGGTTGCCGGCTTGCCGTCCCAGCCCACCGGTACGATTTCGGGATGCTTTTCGTAAATCCAGTAAGGCAGCCCTTCGTTCTTCAGCTCAGCCATCACGAAGGGGCCGGGACGAGCGATGAACCAGAGGCCGTTGGCCCGGCATAGATCGATGAAGCCGCCGAGGTCCAGTTCCGGGCGGGTGCGCCCGTCGAGGTCGATCCGGCCTTCGACGGTCTCATGGCAGAGCCAGGGAATATAGGAGGCGACGGTGTTGCAGCCGGCGGCTTTGAGCTTGTCCAAACGGTCCTGCCAGTCCTCGCGCCGGAGCCGGAAATAATGCACTTCGCCACTCAGCACCAGACGGGGCCGGTCGTCTATCAGGATGGCTTTGTCTCGGATTTCGATCATGGGTGGCTCC
Organism: Methylococcus capsulatus; assembly: GCF_036864975.1. Lineage (NCBI taxonomy): Bacteria > Pseudomonadati > Pseudomonadota > Gammaproteobacteria > Methylococcales > Methylococcaceae > Methylococcus > Methylococcus capsulatus. The sequence goes on from NZ_CP104311.1 coordinate 2,022,743, forward strand.
CTCAAGATATTTTCAGCACGAGCCCTTCGTTGGCGAGCAGGCGGAGTCGCCTCAGTTCGACCCGCCCAGCGCGCCGCATGCCGGTGCTCAGCAGAATCTCCGCGCCATCGGCGAGTGCGCCCAGGTCCAGTAGATATTCGCAGCCGGCGAAATCGAGCACGATCAGGAGGCGCTCGGCGCCGGCTGTCCGAGTATAGGCGAAGACGCCGTCGGCTACCGTTTCCACGCCCTTGTAGTCGCCTTGGTTCAAGGCCGGGTGGCGTTGGCGGAGCGCGGTCAGCGTCCTGAAAAACGCCAGCATGGAGCAGGGATCGTCCGACTGGCAGGCAACGTTCCTCATTGGCCAGTCCTGGCCCAGCGGCAGCCAGGGTTGCGTGCCCTCGGGCGCGAAGCCGGCGTTGGGCGAAGTGTCCCAAGGCAGGGGGGTCCGTGCCGCGTCGCGATTGAATACGCCGGAAATCCCGGGCTGGTTCAATGCTTGCGGATCACGGATGCGGTTCCTTGGGATCACCCCGTTCTTCATCCCCAACTCATCGCCGTAATAGCAGGTCGGCGTGCCGCGCAGGGTCAGCAGCAGCATGACGGCGACACGGGCCGCATCGGGGCCGATGCGGCTGGCGATACGGGGCTGGTCATGGTTGCCGAGCACCCAGGCGGGCCAGGCGCCTTGCGGAAGGATCGCTTCGTAAGTTTCGACCAGCCGCTGGATTTCCCCGGCGTTCCAGGAGGCATAGATCAGCCGAAAATTGAAAGGGAGGTGGAATTCGTCCCGCGCCGCGCCATAGTACTTGACGAGTTCTTCCTCCGGCACGTTGGTCTCTCCGATCAAGACCCGCTCGCCGGGGTAGTCGTCGACGACCGCCCGCATGGCCCGGATGATGGCGTGCAATTCGGGTTGGTTCGCGGTGTGGACGTGGAGCAGTCGGCCGTGCGGAGCGATGCCGTCCCAGGCCGGGTTCTCCGGCTCATCACGGAACTCAGCGTCCTTGATCAGCAGCCAGGGCACATCGACCCGGAAGCCATCCACGCCTCGATCCAGCCAGAACCGCATTGCATCCAGCAGCGCCTCCAACACGGCCGGGTGGCGCAGGTTCAGCTCCGGCTGTTCCGGCGTGAATTGGTGCAGATAGTACTGGCCGGTGGTCTCGTCGAAAGTCCAGGCGGGGCCGCCGAAAAAGCTGAGCCAATTGTTGGGCGGCCCGCCACCCGGCGCCGGATCGCGCCAGAGGTACCAGTTGCGCCTGGGATTGTCGCGCGAACTTCGGCTTTCCAGGAACCAGGGATGCTGGTCGGAGGTATGGTTCGGCACCAGGTCCAGGATCAGCTTCATGCCCCGGCCGTGCAACCCTGCCAGCAGCCGGTCGAAGTCGCTCAGTGTTCCGAACCGCGGGTGGATGGACGTGTAATCGGCCACGTCATAGCCGAAATCCCGCATCGGCGAGGGGAAGACGGGCGAGAGCCAGATAGCGGCGACGTTCAGGCCGGCCAGGTAGTCGATCCGGCGGAGGATGCCGGGAAGATCACCGAGGCCGTCGCCGTCGCTGTCCTGGAAAGACAGGGGATAGATCTGGTAGATGATACCGGTTTGCCACCAGGGCAGCGTGCCGTTCCCGTCCGTCATGCCCGTGCCGCCAGCCGCAGCAGGTCGACGAGGTCGAATAGGCGGGCAAGGTAATGGTCGTGCACATGGTAACCGTCATCCTCCCGGCCGGCCAACACGGGCTCCAGGGCATCGACGAAGCGTTCCAGCCGCTTCTGGTGAAACCCGGTCTTGGCCAGCAGCGGATCGACCACGACGGCGGACAGCGCGCCGAGAATGCCGAGGGCCGCCATCACCGTCCCCGTGCTCGCCGCGATCAGGCCGAATGACGCGCTCGCCGGAAACACCGTGTAATACCACGTGCCCAAGGTGGGGCCGAGCCAGAAATTGGCTATCGCGATCTGCTGGGCGATGGCCGCCGCCGCGGCGCTGCCGGCGGAAACCGCGCCCGGTGTCATCTGGCCGAACGCCGCGTAGCCACCGGCCAGGGTGGCGATGCTGGCCGCCAGTTCGGTCGCCGCCTGGCGGGTCTTGCCGTACTCCTGCAGCCTGGCCGCCAGCGATGTGCGAAATTCCACGGATCCGGCGTGGGACTGTATCGCTCCGAGATATTCCCCGAGCCGGGTCGACAGTTCGGGATCGCTCAGGATGGCTTCCAGGAGCGCATCATGGGTGGATTCGCGGGAGCCGTCGGAATAGGGCAGCTCCAGCAGTTCGACGTGGATCAACCAGTTCAGCTCTTTCTGGAACGCCGTGGGCAGGCCGGAAGGGACTTTGCCGAGCCGGCGGGCGAGGTCTTTTGCCCCGAGCTTTCCGGAAACGGCGGCGGCGGAATGGGCGAGAAACGCCGGGAGACTCCAAAGCAGATTGACAGGGATGCGGTAATAATCCCGCCCCAGCGTTTTCTTGTGCATTTCCCAGGCCCCGCGGAAGGAAAAATAGCGCTCCACGAAGCCCGGGATTTTCGCTTTCCGGCTTTCGATATAGTCCGCGACGCCGCGGGTGGCTGCCCTTTCCAGCAGTTGGTGGATCGCCTGCGCCGACTCCGGTTTCGATCTGTCCTTGTCCATGCCGGGATTGCACCTCGTTTGGCCCGGGAAGAGCCGGAGAGAGTATACAGTCATGCGTGAGGTTGGGGATAAGCGGCCGCGTGCCCGGAATCCCGCCCCGCGCGACTTGAGCCACGCCTGAGTCTGATAGCCTGGGACGGAAATCTTCGCGCGGCTGAACAGCGCCGCCTGGGGCAGGACGGCCGGAGCTCCGATCCGCCTTTGCGGGTGCAGCCGGGGTGGATGAACCAGGAAATCGAGCAGACCAAGTCGGATCATGCCTAACCTCCCAAAGGGAGGTTTGTTCATCAACTTTAACAAGGTCCTTTGTGGGAACTCCACGGAAATTCGTTGCCGTCACCGGCGCGCTGTATGGTCCGGCCAAAGTCTTGTTCTCGCCGCTTACATCGATTTGTAACATAAATGTCATATTTGCCCATTATCGTTGTGACGCCGATTTGCCACTGCCTGTTGCTTTGGGCATGACAAATACCACTTCACGAAATGAGGAATGACATGAAATCCGATCTGTTGCGTATGAGCGTGACGGCTCTGATGGGCGGCTTGCTGGCGCTGCCGGCCCACGCCGCGCTCGAGCTGTACATGGACAAGAAGACCAAGCAAATCTACGCCGAGCCCGGCCCTGGCCGGGTTCGCCTGGGAACCTTCGAGCAGGTGGAGGAGAAAAGTGCGTCTGCTCTCGAGCAGAAGCTGGACGAGAAAAAGGTCGAGCTTGAAGCGCTGGAGAAGCGCCTGGACAAGAAGGCGGCTGCTATCAAGGAATCCGAGAAGAAGGTGGCGAGTGCGCCGGCACCCTCCGGCGAGAAGAAGTGGTTCGACAAGCTCAGCATCAAAGGCTATAACCAGGTCCGCTACAGCCAGTTGCTGAACGGTGACGAGAACACACGCAACAATCTGGCGATGCCGAACGACAACTCCATCGGTCAGAACAAGGATTTCCTGCTGCGGCGCACCCGCTTGGCCCTGACGGCGGACGTGTCGGACCACCTGTTGTTCTATCTGCAGACGGATTTTGCAGCGAACACGCCGGCGGTGGATCAGAACAGTTCGACCAGTCAGTACCAGTTTGCACAGATTCGCGACGCTTACTCCGATGTATTCGTCGATTCCGAACGCGAATACCGCTTCCGTGTCGGTCAGTCGAAAGTACCGTTCGGCTGGGAAAACTTGCAGTCGTCCCAGAACCGCATCGCTTTCGAACGCAACCTGGCGACCGACGCCAACGCCATCCGCGACGAACGCGATCTCGGTGTCTTCGCAATGTGGTCGCCCGACGTCGCCCAGGAACGCTTCAAGTACCTGCAGAAAAGCGGCTTGCGCGGTTCCGGCGACTACGGCGTGGTGGCTTTCGGCGTCTACAACGGCCAGGGCGCCAACCGCTTCGAGCTGAACGACAATCTCCACATCAACGGCCGCGTCACCTATCCGTTCGAACTGCCGGGCGACCAGATCCTTGAAGTCGGCGCTTCCGGCTATAACGGCAAGTACGTCGTTCAGATGGCCAACTTCAACGGCCCGGCCGATCCGATCACCGGCAAGGTGACCCAATACATCGTCGGAAAGAACTTCTACAACACGGCGGCCGGCGGCCGGAATCTGACTCAGAAAGGGACGATCACCGGCACCAGCGTGGCCGGTATCAACGACGGCCAGGGCCAGCAGGATTTGCGCGGCGCCATTCACGCCGTGCTCTATCCGAAGCCGTTCGGTCTGCAGACGGAATGGACCTGGGGTATCGCCCCGACGCTGCAAGTCAACAACGCCAAGCAAGTCGCCTGGATCGAATCCAAGAACGTGTGGGGTGGCTACGTCCAGGCCCATTACAAGATCGACCATTTCTACGGCGGCTGGATGCCCTATGCGCGCTTTGAAACCTATAATGGCGGCAGTAAGTTCGACAACAACTCGCCCAACATTTCAGAACGCTTGTGGGAGTTCGGCGTGGAATACCAGCCGTGGCCGGAAGTCGAAGTCACCGCGGCCTACGACCTGATCAATACGACCAACTTCCGTACCGTCACGGCGGGCACCACCGACGGCTGGAACTCAAAGTCGCTGTTTGCCGGTTACGGTCAGGCCGACGGCAACGTGCTGCGCCTGCAGCTTCAGGCCAATTACTGAGCCCGGCGGGCCTCAAGCGTATCGTCGACCACAATTCAAGGAACGCGGATATGAAGACCAAACTATCGATAGCGGCCACGCTGATCCTCCTGGCGGCGGGTTGTGCGCTGCACACTCCGATCGATGCGAACACGCCTGAACTGGCGAACGCCCGTTTCGATTATCAGAACGGGCGCAACGCTTACGCAACTTACTGCTCGGCCTGCCATGACAACGGCACCAATGGGGCACTTACCCCTTCGGCCACCGTCATCTGGGGCGAACCCTCCGCGTTGTGGCGGAAGATTCTGAACAAGCACGTCGATCGGAAATATCTGGAAAATCCGAAAACCATCGTCGGTCCAGGATATTCCGAGAAGAACGTCGCCGATGCGATTTACTACATGGTGACGCAGCCCGGCAACCGCGGCGGCGCTTGGTAAGAAACGGCAGCCCCGAGACGCCGGATTCCCGGTCATGCGTTGCTGCTGCTTTTGAAACAATGCAATAAACTCGACAGTGGAGAAATTCACGTGAAAAAGATCGTCAGCATAGGTCTGGCCGTGTCGGCCACCGTCTTCGGCGCCGGCGCATGGGCCGCCGGTGGGCGTGATACCATCAGCATCGTGGGTTCTTCCACGGTGTATCCCTTCGCCACCGTGGTGGCGGAACACTTCGGCAAAGGCGGGAAATTCAAGACGCCTAAGGTGGAGTCCACCGGCACCGGCGGCGGCATCAAGCTGTTCTGCGCCGGCGAAGGCGTCGATCATCCCGATATCGCCAACGCTTCGCGTCGTATGAAGGACACCGAGTTCCAGCAGTGCAAGAAGAACGGCGTCAAGGAAATCGTCGAGGTCAAGATCGGGTTCGACGGCATCGTGCTGGCGCAGTCCAAGAAGTCCAAGCCGATGGAACTGAGCCGCAAGGATATCTACCTGGCGCTGGCGAAGCGGATTCCGGATCCCGACTGCGGCGGCTGCGACAATCTGGTGGACAATCCTTACAAGACTTGGAAGGACGTCAATCCCGCGCTGCCTGCCATCAAGATCGAAGTGTTGGGGCCGCCGCCGACTTCGGGAACCCGGGATGCCTTCGCCGAACTCGCCATGGAGGGTGGCTGCAAGGAGTTCAAGTGGATCGCTGCTCTGAAGAAGGACAACGAGCCGGAATTCAAGAAGATCTGCTACACCATCCGTGAAGACGGCGCTTATGTGGAAGCCGGCGAAAACGACAATCTGATCGTGCAGAAACTGGTTGCCAACCCGAATGCGGTCGGCATCTTCGGTTACAGCTTCCTGGAAGAAAACGCCGATAAGGTTGCTGCAGCGAGGATCGAAGGCGTGGACCCTTCGTTCGAATCGATCGCCGATGGGAGCTACTCGATTTCCCGCCCGCTGTACTTCTACGTCAAGAAGTCCCATGTCGGGATGATTCCGGGTATCGCGGAGTACATCGCGGAATTCACCAGCGAGAAAGCCTGGGGTGAAGATGGCTATCTGTCCGAACGCGGATTGGTTCCGCTGCCGGCCGACGAGCGGAAGGAAATGGCAGAAGATGCGAAGAAACTGAAGCCGTTTTCGCTGTAAGGCTGTTACAGTCTCTGTCGTTCCGCAACGGCCCGGGGATCTTCGATCCTCGGGCTTTTTTCTTGGGGAGAGTTCGGAAGTCGTCTTTTTCGGCGAGTGGCGAACCGATTAAAATGGCGCAAATACGACAGCTTGGTCCCGCCGTTCCCTCACCACCCCGGTTCCCAGACCTTTCGGATGCCCCTATTGTCCCGTTCGTTTCTTGCGCAGATGGAGTTTCGCGTGGTCGCCACTGGGCCGCTGGTGGACCTGTCCTTTGCCGTCAAGGATTTGATCGATATCGCCGGCCATGTGACAGGCTGCGCCAATCCTGACTGGGCCAGGAGCCATCCGCCCGCGGTTGCTCATGCCGTGTGCGTCGAGCAATGCCTGCAGGCCGGCGCCGTCTGCCTGGGCAAGACCCTGGCGGATGAGCTGGCTTTCGGCCTCACCGGAGAGAATGCGTTCTACGGCACCCCACTGAATCCGGCTGCGCCCGACCGGGTACCCGGTGGTTCGTCCAGCGGCTCGGCGACAGCAGTGGCAGCGGGGGAGGCGGACTTCGCCCTGGGCACCGACACGGCTGGTTCCATCCGGCTGCCCGCCAGCAACTGCGGCGTCTGGGGGATGCGGCCCAGCCATGGTAGGATTTCCGTGGCCGGCGTCAATCCGCTGGCACCCGGTTTCGATACGGTTGGCGCTTTCGCCCGCGATGGCGAAACGCTGCAGCGGGTCATGAGCCTGTTGCTGAACGTCGATCCGCTCCCCACCGTTTCCGGCAGGCTGTGGCTGTTGCAGGAGGGCTTCGACGCGGTGGAGCCTGCCGTCCGTGGGGCATTCGAACCGGTCATGAAGCGGCTGGCCGGCAGTTTCCCGTGCCGTGAAATTTCCTTGCGAGGTATCGACGGGGAGGGCGGGATTTCCGGCATGGACAACTGGCGCCAGGTCTTTCAGCCCATTCAGTGGGCAGAAATCTGGAGCACCCTGGGTTCATGGATCGAATCAGCCCGCCCGGCCTTGGGCGAGCGCACCCGCCGTAACTTCGAGCTGGCCAAAGGCTTGGACCGCCGTCTGCTGGTGGCTGCGCTGGCGCAGAGGGAGCGCTATCGGGCGGCGCTTGCAAGATTCCTCGGGCCGGAAGACCTGATCTGTTTTCCCACGGTGCATACACCGGCGCCTTTGAAGGGGAGCCTCGGGCTGGACCGCACTCAGGGCGATTATTTTCCGCGGGTGCTGGCCCGCATGGCGATCGCCGGGATCGGCCGGCTGCCGCAGATTTCACTCCCGGCGGTCGATGTGGAAGGGGCGCCCGTCGGTCTTTCCCTGCTGGCCGCGGAAGGGAACGATGCGTTCTTGTTGGCCGCCGCCCTGGGAGTCGCGGCCGCACTCGATGACTAGCCGGAGCCCAGCCCCGGCGGGCCTGCCGGCTCCAGCATAGCCTGAAGGGAGGAGGGGCAGGGATGGGATCCGTCAGATGCGCCTCGAAGCGAGTGTGCCGGGGCCGGGGAGTCGCTTTCGCCTGGCTGCTCATGTTGCCGGCCGCCACAGCGGTGCAGGGTGTCGAGCCGTGCGTGCAGTCTCCCTCGTCCGCATCGGCTCTCGGCCGTTCCACCGGGCACACCGCAAGGTATCGCGAACACGTCCACAGTACGGAACCGGACCGGCCGCCGAGGCCGAGCTCCACGGCTGCGCCCGCGCCCGCAGGGAAGGCTCCGGCGCCTCGGGCGGTGACGGTCCGGGAGCCAGGCCCCGATCTCGCCAATCTTCCCAACTCGTCTTACACGCTGCCCGAAGGCGGTATCTATCTGGAAATGAGCCCTTTCACGATGCAGGGGGCAAGTTCGGATTCGGTGAAACAGTACAACTGGGAATTCCTGTTCCGTTACGGCCTGACCGACGACGTGGAACTGCGCCTGTTCACCCAGGGGCTGACCGTGCAAGGGCCACCCCAGTCGGCCACCGGCTTTTCGCCGATCACCTTCGATACCAAGGTGCATCTCGACCAGGGGGATCTCGGGTATTTCAACTACTCGGTGGGGCTGGAGTCCTACGTGCAGACCACCTGGGGGAGTCCCGTCTTCAGCAACGGCACCCAGGGGTCCCTGATGCTCAATGCGGATCATGTCCTGCCATGGGACATCGCCTTGAACTGGAATTTCGGTTTCGCGAGCCTGAAAGATTTCAGGGGCGCCGAGGTCATCCTGCCTTCGCTTCAGTGGGCCTTCCAGCGCGATATCGTCGACGACTTCGCGCTCTTCATCCAGGGTTATGTGAACGCCGCAGCCCTGCCGCGTACGCTGCATGCCGGAGCGGTCGGGCCGGTCAAGAACCTGCAGGAGCATGCGATCGGCGCTGGTTTCCAGTGGACGGTGAACGACCGCATCGCGGTCTTCGGGAGCTACACCGGCGCTTTGGGAGCCTATGTGCCCAGCTATCTGGGTACGATGGGGCTGGCCATCGCCTTCTGACTCAGCCGAACAGCTCCTTTATCCAGGCGCTGCGGCGTTCGCGCTCCAGCAATTCGGTGCGGGCGCGGACCAGCACGAGGGTGAAGTAGTAGCACTGGAACGCCAGCGCCATCAGCAGCAGCGGGAGCAACATGCTGGGGTGGATCGAGGGCTTGTCCAGCTTGGTGACGGTGGGCCCCTGATGCAGGGTGTTCCACCATTCCACCGAGTAATGGATGATGGGGATGTTGACCACCCCCACCAGGATCAGGAGACCCCCGGCGCGGGCGGCGGTGCGCTTGTCTTCGATGGCGGAGACCAGGGCGATATAGCCCAGGTACAGGAACAGCAGGATCAGCTCCGAAGTCAGCCGCGCATCCCATACCCACCACGTCCCCCACATGGGTTTGCCCCAGAGCGAGCCGGTCGCCAGGGCCAGGAAGGTGAATGATGCGCCCATCGCCGCCGAGCTGGAGGCCATGACGTCGGCCAGTTTGATGTTCCAGATCAAATGGATGGCATACAACACCGCCATGAAGGTATAGATGAACAGGGACATCCAGGCCGCCGGCACGTGGACGAACATGATCCGGTAACTCTCGCCCTGCTGGTAGTCCGGTGGCGCCTTGAACAGGCCGAAGTACAGGCCGGAGACGAAAAGTACGGCGGTGATCGTGCCCAGCCAGGGAATCAGCTTGCCGCTGATGCGGTAGAAATACTTGGGGGATGCGAGTTTATGGAAGAAGGTCCACATGGCTTCAACTCATGCTAATGCGCAGGGCGGCGGCGATAGCGACCGGAGCGAGTGTCAGTGCCAGCACCAGCAGCGCCGCCAGGAAGTACAGCTGTCCTTCGATCGGCATGCCGGCGCCGGCGGCGGCGACGGCATTGGTGGCGAAGATCAGCACCGGGATGTAGAGAGGAAGGATCAGCAGGGTGAGCAGGATGCCGCCGCGCTTGAGGCCCACCGTGAGCGCCACCCCGATTGCGCCGATCAGGCTCAGCAGCGGTGTGCCGATGGCGAGCGTCGCTTCCAGCGCCCACGCTGCTTTGGAGGGCATGTCCAGCAGCAGCGCCAGGAGCGGTGCCAGGAGCAGCATGGGCAGGCCGCTGACCAGCCAGTGCGCCAACACCTTGGCGATCACCAGCACCGACAGAGGTCGGGGACTGAGCAGCATCTGTTCCAGCGAGCCGTCGTCGAAATCGCTGCGGAACAGGTTTTCCAGCGAGAACAGGGCAGCCAGGAGGGCCGCGATCCAGATCACGCCAGGCGCGATCTTCCTCAGCAGTTCGGGCTCAGGGCTGACCCCCAGGGGGTAGAGCGTGACGACGATCAGAAAAAACAGTAGCGGATTGGCCAGTTCGCCGCGATGGCGAAAAGCCAGCATCAGGTCGCGCCGCAGTATGGCGAGGAAGGCGGAGGCGAGCCCGTTCATGTCAGGTGCAGGCTCCGGCAGTCGCCCCGGACTTCCAGTGCGTGGTGCGAAGTCATCAACGCCATCCCGCCGTTCGCCAGATGGATTTCCAGCAGTTCACGTACCAGGGCGATGCCCCGAACGTCCAGGGCGGTGAAAGGTTCATCGAGAATCCACAGGGGCACGGGGTTGATCAGCAGGCGGCAAAGCGCCGTGCGCTGCTTTTGGCCCGCGGAAAGCCCCCGCGCCGGTACGTCCTCGAAGCCGCGCAGCCCGACGCGGGCCAGTGCGTCTTCGATGCGCGCATCATCGACCATCCGATCGCGGAGTGCCGCGGAAACCTTGAGATTTTCCACCGGCGACAGCTCCGCTTTGAGTCCGGGAGCGTGACCCATGTAAACCATCGCGGCGAAATAGGTCGTGCGGTTGCGCTGGATGTCCAGGCCGCGCCAGCGTACCTCGCCATCGGCAGGACGGCTCAGTCCCGCCAGCACGCGGAGCAGGCTGGTCTTGCCGGCGCCGTTGGCGCCTTCGACCTGCAGCAGTTGGCCGGGTGAAAGGGTCAGGTTGAGGCCGGAAAACAATAGCCGGTCGCCCCGAATGCACTCGAGGCCCTCGGCGCGAAGAGGGGCGTCTGACAAAGGCTTGGGTGGTCAAGGATTAGAGAAGTGCGCGGCTTGCCGGGCGGGTCACATCTTACCTTCGCCGAAGTTCAGTGCATAGATGGTGATATGAGAACCCCAGCCGGATTGGTAGACCGGCTGTGCCTGTGTCAGCGGTCTGGTCAGAGAGGTCGTGAAAGGCAACAGTCGCGCCAGGAGCGTATCCCGGCCTTGCGGTGTAGTGATGCGCCAGGCCTGCACGCCGGCTCCGGGCGTCTGCTGGACCAGATAGCTGGCCTGATCGACGTCCCGCCGGGCCCACTGCTGTACCGCCGCGATCTGGCTGTGCAGCTCTCCCCCAGGAAAGCGGGCCGCCTCGAATGGGAGACGGATGCCGGCCAGCGTCTCGATTTCGCCGAGGCGGGCCAGATCGTCCAGGCAGACGAGCAGGTAAACCGGACGCTCTGCCGGCAGCTGGGTCTTCATCTCCTCCAAGGCGGCGTCCGCCTCCATGGTCAGCCAGCGCGCCAGCCGCCGAGACGATGCCGGGACCGTGGCAAATCCGCCCGCTACCTTTCCCCATAAACTCCGCTCTCCATCGTCCGGGAAAGCGGCAGCGGTCGGCCGGTCGAGCCAGGTGTCGCGGCCGCTGAGAAAATGGATACGCTGGGCGTCGTCCCACCATGCCAGGAACAGGGCGTTCCCGTTCGTGTGGCGGACGATGGCATCGCCCGCGGCCCGCCATGAATCGTGCCGCAGCCGGTCCGCGGGAAACAGGATCACCCGATGACTTTGGTTCTGGCCGTCGCGATAATCGGCCACGGTCAGCGGGACCGAGGCTTCGCCCCGGCGCAGGTTATACCGAGTCAGCGCCGTGATGGGGAAAGCCCCGCCGGGTTCCAGCGCAGTACGTTCCGCCTCGGCAATCGGTAATTCTTCATAACTGAATGCCGGCCGGAACCGATCGTACAGCAGAATCGCACCGCCCGTGAGCACCAGAACGAAACCCGCGAGGCGGGCCAGCCGAAACCGCATCGGCCGGCCCGTGGTGTCCGCCATCAATGTTTGCGCCGGTAGAGCAGCACGGCGATGCCTGCCAGCAGCGCCAGTCCTCCCAGGACATTGCGGAGGTTCGAGCCTTCGTTCCCGGCGGCCGGCTTGACCCCGGCGCCGGCGGTATTGCCGGCCTTCTCGCGCAAGCGGGTGTTTTCGTCCATGATGACTGCGTAGTCCCGCATCAGCTCGGACCAGCCCTCGGTGTAAGTGAATCCGCCAGGGTTGCCGTGGACGAGGCCCTTGTAGAGCTTGATCAGGTCGTGCTCCCACATGTCGGCATGGACCCGTTCCACATGGCTGGGATTGTTGCCCTTGGCCCAGAACAGCTGGAAGAACCCGCCGGGGGCATCCTTCTCCGGTACCGGGGGAACTGGGCGGTTGGTCTTCTGGCCCGGCAGCAGACCGTCCTTGAACAGCCCTTCGACGACCTGCCTGGCTTCCTGTTCCACCTTGAGTCCTGCGAGTGTGCCCTTATCGGCCGCGTCCAGGTAGCTTCTGGCGAAGCTCGGGCTGTGACAGTTGGCACAGGTGGCGTTCCAGTTTTCCTTGCGGCCTTCGAACCACGGATGTTTCAGGTTGTCGGCGATGGCCGGCGTGGGGTTGAAGCCCCAGCGGACTTTGCGCACCAGGTTGTGCGAGAACTCGCCGTTGAACTCGAAATGGCAGTACTGGCAGGTCGGCGCGGTATAGCCGCCTTTGGACAGGGCGTCCTTGAGCGGGACCTCGAAGTTCCAGGTCGACTTGTGGGTCTGGTAAACCGTGCCGTGTTTGGACAGCGTGTAGTTCTCCCACTCATTGTGATCCACCCCGTTGTGGCAGGTCGCGCAAGCTTCGGGCTGGCGGGCCTCGGCGGCGGAGAAGGTGTGGCGGGTATGGCAGCCGTCGCACTTGTTCTGCTGGTAATGGCACATATCGCAGCCCTGGGCGATTTCGCGCTCGGCCATACCGGCCCAGATGGCGGTTTCGACGTTGGCTTCCCAGTCCACCGCATGAGATGGATGGCCTTTGCCCCACTGGCCCTGCGGCCACTGCTGGTCCTTCTCGGATTCGGCCTCGGCGAACTCCTGCACGTGGCAGCTCCCGCACTGGCTGCGGTCCGGCATGACCAGATCCTTGTCATGCCGGATGGATTGGGCGCCCACCTTGCCGTGGCAGTCGATACAGCCGACTTCCTTGAGCGATTCGCCTGCCTTCAAGAGACCTTGTTCGACCAGATTCCGCTCGATCTCGGCCAGTTTCTCCTTCTTGTAGAAACGCGCGTCCTGGCCGTTGCTGAGATTACGGATTGCCTCCAGCTTCGCATGGGTGCTGTTTTCCCAGGCATGGAACGCGCCGGGTGTCACACTCTGATGGCAGGCCACGCATTGGTCACGGGTCACCTCGCCCGAGACCGCAGTGGGTGGTTGGTAGAAATTTTTGGGGTTCCAGTATTTCTGGATCGGGATCGGTTCCCAGTACTGCGAGAACTTACCCTTGCCGGGATGGTCCTTCTCGTACTTGTCTTTGATCTGGGAAAAATCCGTCCCGCTGGCCGCGGCGAATGCTGCCGCGTGCGCGAAAATGAGCAATGCGGCCAGCAGCCATGTCGTCGTTGTTCTGATCATCGCGGTGTGCTCCTTCGGCAATTCCGTCCTGGTTGTCATCGGCATAAAGTATCGAAACAAAACCAAATGCCGTCAATAAAAAAACCGTCGTTCGAAGCGCAGATGTCCGCCGGCATGTCGGCTCGCCCGGTGTCACTCCAGGGTGCTCGGACTCCAGAACGCTTGGCCGACGACGGGATGCTCCTTGAGCTGCTTCAGTATGTGCTCCAGGTGGCTTCCATCGACTGAGGCGGCGGCGAGCGTGGCTTCGATTTCGATCTCCTCGTCGCCGAAGGCGTGCACCGCCAGATCGCTGAGTGGATAGCCGGCCTCCTGCAGCACCTGTTCCACCAGCGCCAGCGCATCCTTCCGCCACCGGCGCGGGGCGATGACGTAGACGGTGTGGGTGACTTCCACCGCCGGCGTGTCGATCGGCTGGCGGTTGATGCGCTCCACCAGGGGACGCAGCAAGGTATTGGCGGCCAGCACGAAAACGGTGGCGACCAGGGCTTCGAGGATCAGGTCTGCGCCGGCGCAGGCGCCGACCGCCGCCGATCCCCACAGGGTGGCAGCGGTGTTCAGGCCACGGACATTGCCTTGTTCGCGCATGATGACACCGGCCCCCAGGAAGCCGACGCCGGATACGACGTAGGCGACCACGCGCACGGCGCCGTCAGGGCCGTGCAGGCGGTTCGCCATGTCAACGAAGATGGCGGCACCCAGAGCCACGAGGACGTTGGTACGGAGGCCCGCCGTGCGCTGGCGGAATTGCCGCTCGAGTCCGATTGCGGTGCCCAGCAGGAAGGCTGCGGCCAGGCTGACGAGCGTGTCCAGCAAGGAAGCGGTATTGATGTTCTGGATCGCTTCCATTTCAGGATGCCGGCGCGGCAGCGGCCAGGTCTTCGGCGATGCTGGCCAAGGTCGGGGTGGCGATGCCGGCAGCCCTGGCATGGTCCATCGCCCGCCGCAGTCGTACCGGCGCGGTACGCCCGGTGCAGATGTGGTTGGGGTCGCCGGCAAAGCCTTCGAGCATCCCCGCCAGCAGCCGTTCCCGCGGCAGTCGGGTTTGGGTGAGCCATTCCTGGATGTCGAGGATCTCCTGGGCCGTTTTTTCCGCCAGTTCGCGGTGCCGTTCCCACAGCTCGCTGACCGTGCCGCCGGTGCGGAGGCCGGCGATGTTGATGGTGAGGATGTAGAGGTTTTTCCGGACCAGCTCGTATAGCAGATCCTCGTCGGGAATGGCATGGCAGGATACCTCGATCGCATCCAGGGCCTCAACGATCAGGCCGGCGCGGGGGCCGGCGACCGGCGTGGGCAGCACCGGTACGAAGGGTCGGCCCTTCTTCTTGTCGAACCACACCACGATCACGGTGGGATCGGCGATGCGGTGGCGTTGCCAGTCGCGCGGCAGTAGTTCGTTCTGCAATAGGCCCAGCCGTTCGCGCCATGTTGGCGGCAGCGAGTCCAGAACCGGATGCAGCTCCGTTTCACCGACCGCGACGAGCACCAGCTCGGGTTCGGGAATCGCCTGCGCCACGCTTTCCGGACGGCTCCCCCGCAGGATGGGGTAGACAGGGTGGCCGCATTTCAAGAAACCACGGGCGAACAAATCGCCCATTTCTCCCATCCCGATGATGACGATAGGTTTTTTCATGAGGCATCTTCCCACAGGCTTTTCAGTCGCCGCACAAAAGATGCGGCAATTGTGCCATCGACCCGAACACGATGGCACCCGCCTCGGCGAGGGTGTCCGGTTCCTCGTCGCCGGCATAGCCGTACACCGTCATCCCGGCCGCCCGCGCCGCCAGCACGCCGCTGCGCGAATCTTCGACGACCGCGCAGCGCTCGGGACTGGCGTCCATCTGCCGGGCCGCGTGCAGGAAGAGGTCGGGCGCCGGTTTGGGATGCGCAACCTGGGCAGCGGAATAGGCATGCTCGCCGAAGTATTTGCCGAGCCCTGTCACTGTGAGCGACAACGCCAGCCGGGCCGGTGGCGACTGGGAGGCGACGCACAGCCTGCCGCCGCGCGCCGTCAGCAGATCGAGCACCGGACGAACGCCTTCCACCGGCTGCAAGTCGCGCTGGAAGCCCTGGGCCGTGGCGATGCCGAGTTCATAGAACCAGTCGGCATTCAAAGGCGGCCGGGCCGCGGTTTCAGCCCAGCGGGCCACATCCGCCATGGTTTTGCCTTTGAACATGGTACGCAAGGCATCGGCCTCGATTGGCAGTCCTCGTTCGTTGAAGAACGCGGCGGTAATGCGGTTCACCAGCCGCTCGCTGTCCACCAGCACGCCGTCGCAGTCGAAGATGACGAGTTCGTACTTCATACGCCCGGACCGATGAGTTCCACGGCGTTGCCGTCCGGGTCGCGGCAGAAGACGGCGCGCCGTCCGGAGCGGCTGGTGGTGTAGGGTATGCCGACCTGTTCCAGGCGGGCGAGCAGCGCATCCCAGTCCGCCACCGCCAGCGCCACGTGGCGGTCCCGCCCGCCGTGCCGAGGCCGTTCCGTGCCCCGGTCGGGATTGGGGAGCACCATGAGATGGATTTGCTGAGGGCCGAGGTCGTACCAGATTCCATCGAAATCGAAATTCGGACGGGTGTCACTGGGTGCCAGCTCCAGCACACCTTCGTAGAAGCGGCGGCTGGCCTCCAGATCGGCTACCAGGAGGGAGACATGGTGCAAATGGCTGATGAGGAGCGTGTGGGGCATCGTATTCCGGTCGGGTTGTCGGCCACGGGGCTGGGATTGTGCCAGAAGCGGGGGGAGGCAAGTAATGGTCTGCATGATAAGTTACCGTCTTTCACACTCGATTCCTTATCCCGATCACCATGAACGACGACATGACGGCTGAATTCTCGACCGACGCCCAGCAGCTTCTCGATTTCATCGACCAGAGTCCCAGTCCCTGGCATGCCGGGCGTTCGATAGCGGTCCGGCTGCTGGCGGCCGGTTTCCGGCGCCTGGAGGAGGGTGAGGTGTGGCGACTGGAGCCGGGCGATCGCGCTTTCGTGGTGCGGGGCGACTCCTCGGTGGTCGCTTTCACGGTGGGCGAGGCGGTGCTGGCCGAAACCGGCTTCCGCGTCGTCGGCGCGCATACCGACTCGCCGGGCTTGCGGGTCAAGCCGCGGGGAGCGCATGCGGAAGGCTCCATGTTGCGGCTGGGGGTGGAGGTTTATGGCGGGCCGATCCTCGCTACCTTCGCCGACCGGGATCTGAGTCTGGCAGGGCGGGTGGGGGTGCGGACGGAGGCGGGCGTCGATGTCCGCCTGGTCGACTTTCCGCATGCGTTGGTGCGCCTGCCGAACCTGGCCATCCACATGAACCGCGAAGTCAACAAGGAGGGGTTGAAATTCAACAAGCAGACCGAACTGCCACTGCTGCTGGCGGTGGCGGACGACACGCCGCCGGAGGAGCGGCTGCGCGCCTTGTTGGCGGAGCGGGCAGGCTGCGAACCGAAGGACGTCTTGAGCTGGGAGCTGAGCGTATTCGACGTTCAGCCGGGAGCTGTCTGGGGCCCGCAGGGGGAGTTCATTGCGGACAGCCAGTTGGACAACCTGGCGTCTTGCCATGCCGGGCTGAGCGCCTTGCTGCAGGCGGCGCCTGAGGCGGTGGCGGTGGCGGCGTTCTTCGATCACGAGGAAATCGGCAGCGAAAGTCACAAGGGCGCGAACGGGGCGTTCTTGCCGGACGTGCTGGAGCGTATCGCACTGGCCTCGGGTCTGGACCGTACCGGCTACAAGCGGGCGCTGGCACGCAGCTTTCTCGTCAGTGCCGACATGGCGCATGCATACCAGCCCAATTTCCCACAGTCTTACGAACCGCTGCACAAGGTTTTCGTGAACGCGGGACCGGTCGTTAAGACCAATGCCTGCGGCCGTTACGCGACCGACGTCGAGGCGGCGGCGCGCATCATCCGCCTGTGCGAGGAAGCCGGTCTGCCATACCAGCAGTACGTGCACCGCACCGATCTGGGCTGTGGCAGCACCATCGGTCCCATGACCGCCGCGCGTTTGGGTATCCCTGCCGCCGATATCGGCAACCCCATGTGGGCGATGCACAGCGTACGCGAAAGCGCCGGGGTACGGGATCATACCTACATGATTCGTCTATTGCGGTGCTTTTTCTCAACGGGAGCGTGAGCCGCCGTCGTTCAGCCTGTATATCAGCACATGTTCACGCGGGCTGGGAGAGAACGTTTTGAGGGGTTCGCGGTTCAGCGCCTTTTCCGCCTTCTTGAGGTCGCGCGGCGAGGTCAGTCGCAGAGCCAGGTAGCCCGGTAGGCTGGGGCGGTTCAGCCAGTCCGCGAGCCGATCGACCGCCATCAGCTGGCGAGTCTGTTCTTGATTCATGCGGCGTCCGGCGTAGTAGTCGAGCCTCGGGTCGTTGGTCGCAAGGCTTGCGCCGGCCGGGAGGTTTTCCCGCACCCAACGGCCGGCGTCGCGCAGGTACAGGCGGTAGTCGGGGGTCACGATAGCGCTCTTGATGCAAAGCGCCGCGACCAGCCCCAGCGCCAGCCGCTTGGCCCTGGGCGATCCCGTTCCGGCGGCGATGCGCTCCAGGTAGACCCCGCCAGCGAGCAGCAGTAGCGCGGAAGGCAGCAGTGCGTAGCGTTGGTCCGGGACGAACTGGACGGCCAGGAATATCAGGAGCGTGCCGCTGGCCATGGCGGCTGTCCAGAGGATCAGCCCGAACCGGGGCGGCAGCCGCCCTCCGAACCGGTATCCGGCGTAACCGAAAATCCCCAGCAGAACCGGACCGAGATTGGCGCCGATCAGCCATACCAGGGTGGCGACGAGTCCCGTGCCCAGGATCAGTTTTGCGTACTCCGCGCCGTAGTCGTTGGGCAGCGCCGCGGCCAGCCGATCGGCGTGCAGAGAGAAGAACTTCCAGATCAGCGTCGGGTCGTGATAGCCATAGGCGGTGATTTCCCACAGCTTGCCGGGTGCCAGCCTGCCCGTGGCGAGCAGCACCCCCCCGAAGGCCAGCATGGGTATGATCCCGCTGATCGGTAAAAAGAAATTGCGCGCCCTGGTGGGCCAGGGCAACGGCTCCACAAGGAAATAGAGGGGGACGGTGAGGATCAGCACCAGGGCCTCGATCCGGAACACGAATGCGACGGCGACGCCGGCTTGCCAGAGCACGGCGTGAGCCCATAGGCCCCGAGCCTCGAAACGGAACTTGACCAGATGCAACAGTCCCCAAAGGCTGGCCGCCAGGAAGCCCCAGTCCCGGACGATGTTCAGCCGGTCGCCCAGTGCCGGGAAAGCCAGGATGAGCGCCACCGGCGCCCAGCCGGAAGGTGTTTCGCTGCCATCGCGCAGGGCGAAATGCAGCCGGACGAAGCAATCCGCGATCACCAGGAAACAGAAAGCGTCGAGCAGGTGGGCGGATGTCTCCAGCGGCCAGCCGGTGAGGCGGGAGGCTGCGGCGATCATTATGGAATAGCCGGGCCATCCGTAGATCGTCACCGCTGCCTTCAGCCCCTGGTCGAGAAAGGCCGCAGCGGCATCCAGGTACAGTACACCGTCCTTGTTGATGACATCGCCCACCGTCATCGAAATGACGAAGAACCCGGCCATGAGGGCGGCCGCGGCAAGCCGCGCGCCGGCTTCGCCGGGAGGAAAGGGATGAAGGAGAGTGGGCATGTCCGGCATCAGGGCGCGCGGGCGAAAGTCCGGATGCCGTCGGGGTGAGCGAGGAGCCGTTCCGCCACCCGTACGGCACCCTTCACCGTGAGGTGGTTGCCGTCGAATCGGTAGATCAGGTCGGCTTTGTGATAGGCGTAGCAATACTGCGCATCGCACAAGACCGTTGCCGGGTCGAACAGCCGGACCTTGTCCGGAAAGCGGGCCGCGGCTTCTTCGATCAGGCCGCGTGCGAGGGCCTGGTCCCGTTCATGGACGGACCGCGGGATCTGGCAGCCGCTGTCCGGGCTCCGCGGAAGCAAGGGACGCAGCAGCGAATAACAGGCGGTCATGACGGTCCGGTCCATGTCCGGGTTGTCCAGGCTGAGGATGACAAACTTGTTCGCCCGCAGCAGGCGCTCTAAGGTGTCCGAAAGGCCGATGCGGAACAGGCCGGCCGCGCCTGGGGACTCGCCGGTTTGAGTACGCCGCAGCGTCATGCCGCCGTCCAGATACTGCTTGTAGTATGCCGCGATGATCACCGTGGTGATTTCCGGCGTCCGTGCGATGAAGTCGATCGCATTGCCCACGAAGGGTTGGCAGCTGGCGCTCCTGCCATTTTTCCTGATCGTGTCCACTCCGACAAAGGGTAGGCAGCTGCCGCGTCCGAGGTTGATCACAGTTTCCGGCCGGGCCGTTGCAGTCGCCAAGCCCTGGTAGAGCATGTTGCCGTGGGAGTCGCCGATCACCGCGGTCAGCGGCTGGTCCTTGGGCAAGTCGCCGAGCTGGAAGAAGTCCTCGCCCGGTCTGAATTTCCCCTGGAACAGCTCCTTGGCGATGCCGTTGCTGCGGTAGCCGTCCGCGGCCAGGCGGGGCGGGTCGCGGTCGATCTTCAGGCGGACGTCGGCGAGTGCGGGGCGCTCCGGCAGGCCGTCGGCACGGTACACGGTCAGGCCCAGCAGGCCGGCGCAGGCGAGTAGGCTCCACAGCGCCAGCAGTTTGACTCGTTGCAACTCAGGAGCGCCGAAACGCAGTGGGCGTTCGACGTAGCGAAAGGTCAGCCAGGCCAGTAGCAAAGCGGCGGCGACGAGGACCGCGGCACGGTGATGCAGTGGTTCGCCCGAGCGCAGGATCAGCCCGAACGACAGCAGGAGCCAGTGCCAGAGATAGAGGGGGTAGCTGATGACCCCGATGAAGACCATCGGACGGCTGGCGAGCAGCCGCCGGTTGACCCAGGTGCCCTGGCCGGCGCCGATCAGCAACAGGGCGCCCAACGTGGGCAAGAGCGCCCAGGCACCGGGAAAATCCTTGTCTTTGTCCAAAACGAAGACTGCCGCGGCGAGCAGCAGCATCCCGGCTACGGCCTGCAATTGGTGGCGCGTGCTGGTCAAAGGCTTGGCGGTGGCTCGCCGGAAATGGACGTAGGCCAGGGTGCTTCCGCCCAACAGTTCCCAAAAGCGGGTGAAGGGCAGGAAGAAAGCAGAGGCGGCGTCGCTGTGGACCAAGTACAGATTGCCGCCGAAAGAAACGACCGCGAGCGTGAGCAAGGTATAGGCCGGATTGGCCCGGAGACGCCACAGCAACGCCATGAGCAGCGGGTAGACCAGGTAGAACTGCTCTTCAATGCCCAGAGACCACAGGTGCAGCAGGGGCTTGAATTCGGCCGCCGTGTCGAAATAGCCCGATTCGCGCCATAGCACCAGGTTGGAAACAAAACCGGCGCCGGCGGCGACATGTTTTCCCAGGGCCTGGTATTCGTCGGCCAGCAGCGCGAACCAGCCGAAGGCCAGGCCGCCCAGCAGGACCGTGATCAGCGCGGGGAAGATGCGTCGGGCCCGGCGTGCATAGAAGTCGGTCAGGCTGAAACTGCCGGCATCGAGGTTCCTGAAGATGATGCCACCGATCAGGTAGCCGGAAATGACAAAGAAAACGTCGACGCCGACGAAGCCGCCCGGCAGCGAACGCGGATAGGCGTGAAAGACGATGACGGCCAGGATGGCGATCGCGCGCAAACCGTCGATGTCGGGGCGATAGGCGAGATGTCTGTGGGTATGCATGTCCGGTTCAACGGCGCTCCGGTCGACGCGTCCGGCATGAGCCCGGTGCGGGCATGCCGGCGGCAGGGTAATGGCTGCGCTTTGCCAGGGGCGGCGACGGCGGCCGAGACGACGTATGTGCTTGTCGGCGTTGTAACTTCACCGTGGGTTGGGCATCATTGTAACGATGGCCGCCAGGCATTTCGAGATTTCCCCACTTTTCCCCCATGAAACATTCAGCTACGGAATCCAAACCGCTGTCGAGCGGACTGGCCATCTACCGCCGCCTGCTCCGCTACGGATATCCGTACTGGAAGTCGTTTTTCGTCGCCGTACTAGCGATGATCGCCTACGCCGCCATCACGCCCTTTTTCGCCAAGCTGATCCAGCCGCTGATCGACGGCAGCTTCATCGACAACGATCCGACGGTACTGCGCCATGTGTCCCTGATGCTGATCGGTCTCTCGGTCCTGCGCGGCATCGCCGGCTTCCTGAGCGATTACTGCTCCGGCTCGGTCGGACGGCGCGTGATCGCCGATCTGCGCCGGGACATCTTCGACCAGCTGCTGAATCTGCCTTGCGGTTTCTACGACAATGCCTCGGGCGGCCAGCTCCTGTCCAAACTGCTCTATAACACCGAGCAGGTCTCGGCCTCGCTCCAACAGGGTATCATCACCTGCATCCGCGAAGGCTTCACCGTCGTCGGTCTGATGGCACTGATGGTTTACCAGAACCTGGTGCTGTCCCTGGTGTTCCTGGTGCTGGGGCCGGTGCTGGGGCTGAGCGTCCGCTTCGTGAGCAAGCGGTTCCGTCGCTTGAGCATGCGCATCCAGGAATCCATGGGCAAGGTGAGTCATGTGACCCAGGAGGTCATCGATGCCCAGCGCATCGTCAAAGTGTTCAACGGCAAAGCCTACGAGGCCGCCAAATTTGCCAGAGAGAACGATCGCAACCAAAAGCGGCAGATGAAGCTGATCGCCACCGATGCCCTGGGGGGCGGCGTGATCCATCTCATCAGCGTCGCCGGTGTGGCGGGCATCCTCTATGTGGTGTCGCTCGATTCCGTACGGCAGACGATCACGCCCGGCAGTCTCATGGCGTTCATTGCCGCGATGGCGATGATGTTGAGCCCCATCCGTCGGCTCAGCCAGGTGGTCTCGGTCATGCAGCGCGGCATCGCCGCCGGCGACAGCATCTTCGCCATGCTCGACCTGCCGAGGGAGCGCGACCAGGGCCGGATCAGCCTGAAGCACGCCCGCGGTTCGATCGAGTACCGGCACGTCAGTCTGGTGTATGACGACCGCCATGGTGCCGCGGTCGACGACGTCTCGCTCGTCATCCCGGCGGGCAAGACCGTGGCCTTGGTGGGCCAGTCGGGCAGCGGGAAGACGTCGCTGGTGCGCCTCCTGCCGCGTCTCTACGAGGCGACGGCCGGGGAGATCCTGATCGACGGGTATGACATCCGCGAACTGACACTGGAAAGCCTGCGCCGGCAGATCGCGTATGTCGGCCAGGAAGTGACGCTGTTCAACGATACCGTTGCCAACAACATCGCTTACGGCTGTCTGGACAGCGTGGGTCTCGACGCCGTGCGCGAGGCCGCACGGGCTGCGAATGCGCTGGATTTCATCGAGGCGCTGCCGCGCGGATTCGACACCCTCGTCGGCCAGCAAGGCATCGTTCTGTCGGGCGGCCAGCGTCAGCGTATTGCCATTGCGCGGGCCTTGCTTAAAAATGCCCCTATTCTGATTCTGGACGAGGCGACCTCGGCGCTGGACGCCGAATCCGAGCGCTACGTGCAACAGGCGCTAGAAGTCCTGATGCGGAACCGGACGACGCTGGTGATCGCGCACCGGCTTTCCACCATCCAGAATGCGGACCAGATTTGCGTGATGCGCGGCGGGCGCATCATCGAGTGCGGCACCCACGCCCAGCTCATGGCGGCGCGTGGCGGTTATGCCGATCTCTATGCAATGCAATTCGGCTATTCGAGCGTGCCGGAAGCGGTGGCGGTGCACGCTGTCAGTCGTTAACAGGGCCGGGCTGACCGGCGTGTGACAAGAACGGGGGCCCACCCCGCCAAGCATATCGAGGAGAGGCGTGATGACCGACCTTCTGTTTGTCCTTCTGTTTGTCTTCACCGTGGTTTTTGTCGGTTATGTACTGTACGAGGTGTTCAAGACCGTGTCCCGGCCGGCGTCGACCGCCGAAACGCACTGGACCTGCGCACCGGAGGCGGTTGTGAAGCCGGCCGAAACCTTCCCCGAGCCGGCAGCCGAAGAACCCGCCGCGGCGGCCGCCGCCGAGGCCAAGGCGCCGGCCGTCGAGGAAGCGGCGACCGGAGGAGAGGAAAAGGCCGCTTCACTGCGCGACCCGGTCACGGGTGAAATTGCCGCGGTTCCCACCAATTACCGGTTCGCCAAGAAATGGATCAAGCAAGCTATGGTAACGGAAGGTCTGCTGGACCGGGTCTACAAAAACGCCGAGTTGGAAGGTGAGACGGCGCGCAAGGTCAAGGAAGCGCTCGAGCGTTTCAAGGGATTGGCCAAGTATCAGGGTTGAATCGAAGGTTCCGACGGTCTGAGCTTTTTCCATTTCTCGCAGCCGGTGGTGCAGATAACGCTACCGGGTTCCCATGGCGGGACGGGCGCTTGCTTCCCCATCCCGCCCTTCCGTTTTTTCAGGTCGATACATGAATCTCCACGAGTATCAATCGAAGCGGCTGCTTGCCGACTATGGCGTTCCCGTGCCGCGGGGCGGCGTTGCTTTTTCTCCCGATGAGGCGCGTTCCTGTGCCCTCGAAATCGGCGGTGAGTCCTGGGTCGTGAAGGCCCAGGTGCATTCGGGCGGGCGCGGCAAGGCCGGCGGCGTGAAGCTGTGCAGCAGCGAAGACGAAGTGGCCGCAGCGGCGCACGCATTGCTGGGTTCGGAACTCGTGACCTACCAGAGCGGCGCCAAGGGGCTGCCCGTTCATGCCGTGCTGGTCGAAGAAACGTACAGCATTGCGCGGGAGATCTATCTGAGCCTCCTGGTTGATCGCTCCAGCGCGAGGATCCTATTCCTGGCCTCCGGTGAAGGTGGCATGGACATCGAGACCGTGGCGGCTGCATCGCCGGAGAAGATACTTTCCTGCCGTGTCCATCCGGCCGCCGGTTTCCAGCCGTACCAGGCGAGGGAGATCGGTTATGCCCTGGGGCTGGATGCGGCCCAGGTCGGCACGCTGACCCGGTTGATGGCGGCCATGTACCGTTTGTTCGTGGCGAAGGATTTAAGCCAGATCGAGATCAATCCCCTGATCGTCACGGCGGACGGCGAACTGCTGGCGGTGGATGCCAAGATCGGCGTCGATGACAATGCCCTGTTCGCTCATCCCGATCTGGCCGGCCTGCGCGATGCGAGCCAGGAGGATGCACGCGAAAGCGCCGCGCGTGAGCATGGGCTGAGCTATGTCACCCTGGGCGGCAACATCGGCTGCATGGTCAACGGCGCCGGCCTGGCGATGGCGACCATGGACATGGTCAAGCTGCACGGGGGGGAGCCGGCCAATTTCCTCGATGTCGGCGGCGGCGCCACCGCGGAAAAAGTGGCCGAAGCCTTCAAGCTGATCCTGTCCGATTCGGGGGTCCGGGCCGTGCTGGTCAACATCTTCGGCGGCATCGTCCGGTGCGATCTGATCGCGGAAGGGTTGATCGCCGCGGTGCGCGAGGTGCAGGTCGGCGTGCCGGTGGTGGTCCGGCTGGAAGGCACCAACGCCGGTGAGGGGAGGGCGCTGCTGGAGCGATCGGGCCTTGCCATCATTGCCGCCAACGAACTGGACGAAGCGGCGCGCAAGGCCGTGGAGGCCGCGGCATGAGCATCCTGATCGACAAGAACACCCGCGTCATCTGCCAGGGTTTCACCGGCCGGCAGGCGACTTTCCATTCCCGCCAGTGCCTGGACTACGGTACGCAACTGGTGGGCGGTGTGACCCCCGGCAAGGGTGGCAGCCGCCATTTGGGCCTGCCGGTGTTCAACACTGTGCGCGAAGCGGCCGCTGCCACCGGCGCGAACGCCAGCATGATCTACGTGCCCCCGCCATTCGCGGCGGATGCCATCCTGGAGGCCGCCGAGGCGGGGATTTCGGTGATCGTTTGCATTACCGAGGGCATCCCCGTCCTGCACATGCTCAGAGTCAAGGCGGCGCTGGCTTCCTACGGTGCGGTGCTGATCGGGCCGAACTGTCCGGGCATCATCACGCCCGACGAATGCAAGATCGGCATCATGCCCGGTTTCATCCATCGAAAGGGCAGCATCGGCATCGTTTCACGCTCCGGCACCCTGACCTATGAGGCGGTGTACCAGACCACCCAGGTCGGTTTGGGCCAGAGCACCTGCGTCGGCATCGGCGGCGATCCGATCAAGGGACTGGATTTCATCGAGGTGCTCGGCATGTTCGAGGAGGACCCGGACACCGCCGGCATCATCGTGGTGGGTGAGATTGGCGGCAGCGCCGAGGAAGAAGCGGCCGAGTTCATCCACGCCCATGTCAGCAAGCCGGTGGTCGGCTACATCGCCGGTCTGACCGCGCCGCCCGGGAAACGCATGGGCCATGCCGGCGCCATCATCACCGGCGGCACGGGGACCGGCGCAAGCAAGGTGGAGGCGATGCGCCGGGCGGGCGTCGAGATGGTCGATTCGCTGTCCGATATGGGACGGCGCATGCTGGACATCCTGAAAACGGAACGTTGACACGTGGCGAGCGACAACTCGGGCCCAGCGGGCGTGGACGACGCCGAGCAATTTGAGTTCATGATTGGACTGGCCGTACGCAACGCTATCGCGACGGATGATCCCGACGGATTTCTGGACTGGTTCGCGCGGTTTTTGACGCGGGGCGACTTCTTTCCGAAATTCTCGGAGCGGATGGGAGCGGTCGAGGCGACGCGGTCGATGGCGGCGGTACTGGGTCGTATCATCTGGAACCGCACGCCCAGGCTGGATAACCATTTCCGGCCCCGTCCCCTGCCCAAGCCCGAGCGTAACCAGCCCTGCATCTGCGGCTCGGGCCGCAAGTACAAGCAGTGTTGCGGACTGATCGCTCCGGCCCTGGAGGCGCAATTCGAACATCTCAGTTTGCTGCGCTACGTCCTGGATACGCTTCCGGAGAAGGCGTTCCCGAATCTGCCGTTTGACTACATGTGCAAGGAGGAGCTGGCCTTCGTCGCGCAGGATTGGATCGAAGAGGGGCGTCACAAGCGGGCCGCGCGGCTCCTTGAATCGCTGTTC
This sequence comes from Methylococcus capsulatus, assembly GCF_036864975.1. Taxonomy (NCBI): domain Bacteria; kingdom Pseudomonadati; phylum Pseudomonadota; class Gammaproteobacteria; order Methylococcales; family Methylococcaceae; genus Methylococcus; species Methylococcus capsulatus. The sequence goes on from NZ_CP104311.1 coordinate 2,049,047, forward strand.
GACGAAATCGAGGCGCTGGATGAACGTGCGGAGAGGGCATTCGATCTGCTCAACGACTGCTACCTCGAATTGGGCAATCCCCGCAGGAAGGAACGGCTGATCGACAAGGTGCTCACTTCGTCGAACCGTGCCTTGCGTAGTGCGGCCCTCCATCGGCGCATCGTCGGCCTGTTCGACCGGGGGGATCAGGCCGGTGCGTGGCATTTGTTCCAGGAGGCGCAGCGCTTCGATCCCGATAATCCGGCGCTGGCGCAGCTCGAGATCACACTGCTGATGTTCAGCGGCGATCTGGAGCAAGCCAGGGCGCGTGCACGTTTCTGGTTGGCCCGCATGGAGCGCGATCGGGGACGGGATCACAGCGGTTTGACCAACTGGCTGCGCGGCGTGGTCGGCGATGTCGAGAGATCCACCCAGGAGGCTTTCGCGGCAGGTGCGCCTTGGCTGGGGACTTTGTTCAGACTGGTGGCGGAGCTGCCTCCGCCCGAATGCCATTACCGAGTGGAACTGGATGGTGACTCGGCCGGCCTGCTGGTCGAAGACGCCAGCCTTCGGAAAATCGGACAGCAGTGGGGACGGTTCTTCCCTGCAGCGAAACCGATGTCGGCTCTGGCAGAGCCGGACGTCGCCGAGGTATGGGAGGATCTGTCCTGGCTCACTTGGCTGGAACGTAATCCCTTGGCCTGGCAGGACTTCAATGTGCTCGATGATCTGGTCATGGCCCTGGGCGGACTGGAGTTCATGCATGAGGAGATGCGCATCCGCCTGCGGGAGCGCTTGCTGAATCGCTCCGTCGAGTTATTGCGTCTGGTACTGGCGAAGAATCGGGCGGAAGGTTCCAAGCTGGAGTGGGGATTTCAGCAAAACCGTCCGGCGATGCGCCTGCTGGCGACCTGCATCCATGAACATCTCGCCGACGGCCGGTCCGAAGCGGCCGTGGCGTTGATGGAGTGGATGGTCGGCACGCTCAATCCACATGACAACCACGGTTTCCGTGAGAACCTGGTGCGCGCCTACCTCGACACGGGCAGGCCCGAAAAAGCCGTGGCGCTTTCGGACCGCTACCCCAACGATTTTCCAGCCCTGCAACTGAATCGTATCCTCGCCTTGTATCAAAGCGGGCGGATCGGCGATGCGGAGGCGGAGCTCAAGTCGCTGCATGCGTCCTACCCGGAACTGCTGAGAATGCTGGTGGCGGAAAAACCACGCAAGCCCAAGCTCCACGAAGGCTATGTAAGCTTGGGCGGCAAAGACGCCGCCTGGTATTACCGCCAGAACTGCCGGTCGTTGTGGGAGCAATCCGGAGCTTTGGGCTGGGCAGCCGATCTCGGCCTGGTTTCTCCGTCTAAGGTCCGGTCATGAGAGCAGGACTTCACCGAGCCGGCACGGCGGGGAAGCCGTGAACCTGTCTATCGCCATCGCCCAGCTCGACTTCCTCGTCGGTGACGTCGGCGGGAATGCCGAGCGGGTGTTCGCCGCCGCGGTCCGTGCACGTGACGGGCTGGGAGCCCACGCCGTGGTGTTCCCGGAGCTCGCCCTGGCCGGTTATCCGCCCGATGATCTCATCCTGCGCCCCGATTTCCTGGCCGCCGTGGACACGGCGCTGACCGCCCTGGCCGGCCGGATACACGGGATCGATGTGATCGTCGGCTTTCCCGAGCGCCACGATGGCCTGCCTTTCAATAGCGCGGCCGTGCTGCGCGACGGCCGCATCCACAAGGTTTACCGCAAACAGATCCTGCCCAACTATGGCGTATTCGACGAGAAACGGCATTTTTTGCCGGGCAACGCGCCTTGTGTGTTCGACCTCCGGGGTGTGCAGGTGGGGCTGACCATCTGCGAAGACGTCTGGTTTCCCGGGCCGGTCGAACAGGCCGCGACGGCTGGCGCCAGGCTGGTGCTGAACCTGAACGCCTCGCCTTTCCACGTCGGCAAGACGGTGGAACGCGAGCACGTGGTGCGCGAGCGCATCGCCACGGCGAGGGTGCCGCTGGTATACGCCAATCTGGTGGGCGGACAGGACGAGCTGGTGTTCGATGGCGGCTCGTTCGTGATGGATGCCGCAGGCGGAGTGACCTATCGGGCGCCGCAGTTCGGCGAAACGCTGGACGTGGTCGGATTCGCTGTCGATGAAGGCGGAGTGTGCCCCTTGCCGGCCAGAATGGTCGGGCCCATGGAGGAGGTCGAGAGTGTTTACGCCGCGCTGGTGACAGGGATCCGCGATTACGTCGGGAAGAACGGATTCCGCGGCGCCGTGCTGGGGTTGTCCGGCGGCATCGATTCGGCGCTGACCCTGGCGCTGGCGGTGGACGCGCTGGGGGCGGACGCGGTCGTAGCAGTGCTGATGCCCTCGCGCTACACCGCGGCCATCAGTGTCGAGGACGCGCGCCGTGAGGCCGAGACTCTGGGTGTGGCTTGGCATCTGATTCCTATCGAGCCTGTGTTCAGAAGCTTTCTGGAACTGCTGGCCGGACCCTTCGCCGGCGCGCCGGCGGACGTCACGGAAGAAAACATTCAGGCACGCTGCCGCGGTGTCATCTTGATGGCCCTGTCCAACAAGCAGGGTCGGATCCTCCTGACCACCGGCAACAAGAGCGAGATGAGCGTGGGTTACGCGACCCTGTATGGCGACATGGCGGGTGGCTTCGCGCCGCTCAAGGACGTGTCCAAGCTGCTGGTCTACCGGCTGGCCGAGTACCGCAATGCGATTTCGCCGGTCATTCCGCCGCGGGTGATCGAGCGGGCACCCTCTGCCGAATTGCGGCCGGACCAGAAGGATGAGGATTCGCTGCCGCCTTATGCCGTGCTCGATCCGATCCTGGCCCTGTATGTCGAGCAGGACCGTTCGATCGCGGAGATCGTGGCCGCAGGTTACCCGGAAGATGTGGTGCGGCGGGTGGTCCGGCTGGTGGACCGCAACGAGTACAAGCGCCGCCAGGCACCACCCGGTATCAAGATCACCCGCCGCGCCTTCGGCCGCGAACGGCGTTATCCCATTACCTGCGGTTTCGAGCGGTAGATCGGCATTCGCCGAGCAGCCGCTCCACCTCGTGGCGAGACGGAATGCCCGGTCGCGCGCCCAGTCTGGTACAGCAGAGCGCGCCAGCGGCACTGGCATAGCGCAGCAGATCCAGCCAGTCCATGCCGGCGGCCAGTCCCGCCGCATAGGCGCCGTGGAAGACGTCTCCGGCGCCGGTGGTGTCCACCGCCGCGACCGGAAAAGCCGGCAGCCGACCGGATTCCGCGCCGCGGCGCCAGATCAGGCCGCGTTCGCCAAGCGTGACGACGACGCAAGGCGAGCGTTCCGCCAGCGCGGCCAGCGCTTGTTCCGGAGTGTCTTTCCCCAGCCATTGCGCGGCGAATTTTTCCGAGGCGACGAGATGGCCGACGCGGAACATGAGCCATTCACTGCCGGTATGCAGAGAGCCCGCGTCCAGGACGGTGGCGGCATCGTGCGCCCGGGCCCAGCTCAGGGCCGGTTCCGAGAGGCCGGGCTCGTGACCGTCGAACAGAACGCAGCGGGCCGGTGTCGGCGGGGCGGAGAAGTCCTGCGGCGGGAGCGGCCGGGTGTCACCCTTGTAGTTGACCAGGGCGCGCCTGCCGTCCGGTTTGACCAGCACGGCGGAAAGCGGCGTCGGGGAAGAGCCGCGGACCACCGCTTGCGTATCGATACCGGCCTCGCGCAGCTCCTCCAGATGGCGTTCGCCGTAGAGGTCCGTGCCGAGGTAACCGGCGAAGCCGGCTTTCAGTCCCAGCCGGGCCACGGTGACAGCGGCGTTGGCGGCGGGGCCGCCGCCGCAGGCCAGGAGAGTGTTGGCGAAGATCTTCTCGTCCGCGGCCGGATGGTGCGGGACGGCGAAGACGAGATCGAAGGAGGCGTGGCCGATGCAAAGGACGTCGAGGGGCGGCATGGCTACTTGTCGAAGCCAATGAAATCCCAGACTTCCTCCATGACTGTGCGTTCGTAATCCGCGTCCTTGCTGAGCCGGCCTTCGGCATAATTCAGGGTATAGACGCGGGCGATGTCATCCGCGATCTGCGGCATGTCGAGCTGGCGGTAGGCATCCTCCATGATCTTGAGCGCTTGCGGGATGGCCTGGGTGCGCTGGTACTTCTGGACCACTTCCGCCGAGCGCCGGATCGCTGCCACATAGGCCCGGCGCCGCATGTAGTAGTCGGCCACGTGGATGTCGTACATCGCCAGGTTGTTGCGCAGGGCGATCGCGCGCTGCTTGGCGTCTTCGCGGTAGATACTGTTCGGGAACTTGTTGAGCAAGGTTTCGAAATCGTTGTAGGCATCGCGCGCGGAGCCCGGGTCGCGCTGCGAGGAATCGGTGGGCAGCCAACGGTCGATGAAGCCGATACCGCGGTTGTAGTTGATGAGGCCCCGGAGGTAATAGGCGTAATCGACATGGGGTTCGGTCGGATTGAGTTTGATGAAGCGGTCGACCGCCGCAATGGCCGATTCGGGTTCGTTGTTCTTGTAATAGCAGAAGGCCACGTCGATCTGGGCCTGGGTGGCATAGTCGCCGAACGGGTAACGGGCTTCCAGTTTCTCGTATAATTTGATGGCTTTCTCGTAGGAGCCGTCCATCATCGCGTGTTTGGCTTCGGCATAGAACTGGGCCGGGCCCCAATCGGCATGCTCATCCTTGACGTCTTCGGCTTCTTCTTTGCCAGCTGACCAGAAGGGGAAGCTGGAACAGGCGGTGAGTCCGGATGCCGCGCTTCCCAGCAGGGCGGCGATCAGTACGATGCGGCGGGGGAAACCCATGGGCGGGAAACTACCTCGTGTGTGCGATTGACGGGCGCGTCAGCCATGCGAAAGGCCCCGCAGTATAACCGTATTCACAGACCTTTGCCTCTTTCCCTTACCGTGACGCGAAGCCGAATCCTGACCACCGAAATTCCGCACGATCTGGCCGGCCTGCGGCTGGACCAGGCGATGGCCGTGCTGTTTCCAGACTTTTCCCGCGCCCGCCTGCAAACCTGGATCAAGGACGGCCATGCACTGTTGGATGGCGTTCAAGTGGCCCCCCGCCAGAAGCTGCTCGGCGGTGAGCGCGTCGAGCTGCGGGCGGAGGCCGAGGCGGCCGTCGAGTGCGAGGCCGAAGCGATCCCTCTGGCCGTCGTGCATGCCGACGAGTCGATTTTCGTCATCGACAAGCCCGCCGGCCTGGTAGTGCATCCAGCAGCAGGGCATCCGGCCGGAACGCTGCAGAACGCCCTCCTGAACCTTGACCCTACGCTCGCGGCCATCCCTCGCTGCGGCATCGTGCACCGGCTGGACAAGGACACCAGCGGCCTGCTGGTGGTCGCCCGTACGCTGGAGGCGCACAAATCCCTGGTGGATCAGCTCAAAGACCATAGCGTGAACCGCGAATACCTGGCTCTGGTCCACGGGACGGTCACCGCCGGGGGGACAGTGGACGAGCCGATCGGGCGGCACCCTACGGACCGCAAACGCTTCGCCGTGCGTCCTGACGGCAAGGAGTCGGTGACCCATTACCGGGTGGAGGAGCGTTTCCCGCACCATACCCTGCTGCGGGTCCGGTTGGAAACCGGGCGGACCCATCAGATCCGGGTCCATATGGCCCATCGGCATCTCCCCTTGGTCGGCGATCCGGTTTATGGCGGACGCGCTCGCATCCCGGCCGGCGCCGATCCGGCGCTGATCGAGTCCTTACGCGGGTTTCGCCGGCAGGCCCTGCATGCGGCACGGCTGGGCCTGATCCATCCGGAGAAGGGCGGGGAGATGGCTTGGGAATCGCCGCTGCCAGCGGATTTCGATGCCTTGCTTCGTCTCCTGCGGAGCCTGGGGTGACGCTTTGGCTCGAGCCCGACTGGCCTGCGCCGCCGGGAGTGCGGGCGGCATCGACCCTGCGCCTGGGCGGAGTGAGCGCGGGCGTATACGCCGGTCTGAATCTCGGGCTCCATGTCGGCGACGATCCGGCCGCGGTTGCCACGAACCGCGCATTGCTGCGCCGTAATTTGGGGCTGCCAGCGGAGCCCGCCTGGCTGCGCCAGGTACATGGGAACGCTGCGGTCGAGGCCGGCCGGGAGGCCGAACCCGAGGCGGATGCCAGCTACACCTGGAACGTTGGGGTGGTCTGTGCGGTGATGACCGCCGACTGCCTGCCGGTCTTGCTGTGCACCCGCGACGGGGCGGGTGTGGCCGCCGTGCATGCCGGCTGGCGGGGGCTGGCGGGTGGTGTGATCGAGCAGGCGGTTGCGGCCTTGGGGGCGTCCGATCTGCTGGCCTGGCTCGGTCCGGCGATCGGGCCGGAAGCCTTCGAAGTCGGCGACGAAGTGCGTGCCGCTTTTCTGGCGCAAGACGCCGAAAGTGACGCGGCCTTCCGGCCCGGCGATAATGGCCGCTGGCTGGCCGACATTTATCGGCTGGCCCGGCTGCGCCTTCGGCGCCTCGGCATCCGGGACGTCCATGGCGGAGGCTGGTGCACCTATGGCGATGAAAGCCGCTTTTTCTCCTACCGGCGCGACGGAGTGACGGGCCGGATGGCCACGCTCGTCTGGCGCGACCGCTAAACACCTTCAAACGTTTTTCGCCGATGAGCGTATTACTCTGGATTCTGTTGTTTTCCTTGCTGGGCGGTGTGCTCAGCGTCATCGCCGCTTCGCTGTTTCTGCTCATTCCGGAAGACCATCACCCGCACCTTCTGCCGCATGGCGTCAGTTTCGCCCTGGGCTCCCTGCTCAGCGTGGCGTTCCTGCACCTCATTCCGGAGGCTGCCCAAGGCGTCGGCGTCGGCAACACCGAGATGCTGTTCGCCACGGTGCTGGCGGGTATCCTCGGCTTCTTCATCCTGGAGAAGCTGCTGCTGTGGCGCCATTGCCACGCCGGCGACTGCGAGACACACGGCGAGGGCCATTTCCATCAGCCTGCCGGTACGCTCATCGTCATCGGTGACGTGATCCACAATCTGGTCGACGGCGTGCTGATCGCAGCGGCTTTCCTGACCGACATCCGGCTCGGCATCGTCACCGCCCTGGCCGTCGCCGCCCACGAAATTCCCCAGGAGGTGGGGGACTTCGCCATTCTGCTGCAAAGCGGCTATGGCCGGACCCGTGCGCTTTGGTACAACCTGATGTCCAGCCTGGGGACGGTGGTGGGTGGGGTGGCCGCCTATTTCGCGCTGGAACGGATGAACGGCGTGCTGCCTTATGTGCTGGCGTTGGCCGCCTCCAGCTTCATCTATGTCGCCGTCGCCGATCTGATTCCCTCTCTGCACCGCCGGACGCACCTCTCCGCCGCCCTCCAGCAGCTCGTCATGATCGCGGCTGGCATCGCCCTGATCGTGATGGTCAACCATTGGACCGAGGGCAGGCATCCGGAAACACCCCGGACGGCTTCCGTCATATCGCGATGACGGTGCCGAGCTCCACCACCCGGTCCACCGGCAGCTTGAAGTAGCCGGTCGGATTGTAGGCGTTGCGGAACATGGAGATGAACAGCACTTCCTCCCAGCGGTTCAGACTCCGCTCGGCGGAGCGGATCAGTGTTTCCCGGCCCAGGAAGAACGTGGTCTTTTCCAGATCGATGTGCAACCCGGCGTGACGGCACAGGTTCAGCATGCGCAGCACGTTGGGGCGTTCCATGAAGCCGAAGCGGGTCGTGATACGGAAAAAATTGTGCTCCAGCGCCTCGATGGTGATTTTTTCCTTTTCCGCGGCGTAGGGCTTGTCGAGCGTACTCATGGTGAGCAGGATCACCCGCTGGTGGATCACCTGGTTGTGCTCGTAGTTGCGCAGCAGGGCGAAGGGCAGGCTGAGGTTGCGGGCGGTCAGGAAGATTGCGGTGCCGGCCGGCCGGAACGGCGGCGGCTCGTCGGTCAGCCGCTGCAGGAACCGGCTCAGGGATTCGGACTCCTGCTGCAGGCGGGCGAAAAGGACGTCGCGGCCTTTTTTCCAGGTCGACATGACGGTGGCCAGAATCAGTCCCAGACTCAGGGGAATCCAGCCGCCATCCCCGAGCTTGGCGAGATTGGCCGTCAGGAAAGACAGATCGACCGACAGCAGGACCGCTCCGGTGACGAGCAGCGCCAGGGCTGGCCAGCGCCAGGTGTCGTGGGCGACGACCAGGGCGAGCAAAGTGGTGACCACCATGGTGCCGACGACGGACAGACCGTAGGCAGAGGCCAGGCTGGAAGACGAACCGAACATCAGCACCAGGGTCAGTACGGCGATCAGCAGCAGGCGGTTGACCGCCGGCGCATAGATCTGGCCCCGTTCGGATTCCGAGGTGTGGATCATGCGTTGGCGCGGCAGGTAATCGAGCTGGATGGCCTGATGCGTGAGCGAGAACGCACCGGAGATGACCGCCTGTGAGGCGATCACGGTGGCGACCGTGGCCAGCGCGATCATCGGATAGATCGCCCATTCCGGCACCAGGAGATAAAACGGATTCTGCACCGCTTCCGGGTTGCGGATCAGCAGGGCGCCCTGGCCGAGATAGTTCAGGATCAGGCCCGGAAACACCACGACGAACCAGGTGACGCGGATCGGGGCCTTGCCGAAATGGCCCATGTCGGCGTACAGCGCTTCGGCCCCTGTGACCGCCAATACCACCGCGCCCAGCGCGGCAAAGCCCAGACCCTGGTGGGCGGTGAGAAACCGGAGTCCATGGAGCGGATTGAAGGCGGCGAGCACTTCCGGCGTCTGGCGCAGGCTGACGAAACCCAACGCGCCAATGGCCAGGAACCATGCCAGCATGATAGGGCCGAACAGTCTGCCCACGCGCTCCGTTCCCCGCCGCTGGATCAAGAACAGTGCCAGCAGGATCACGATCGAACCCGGAACCACGTAGTGCGACAGCGCCGCCGTGGCTATCCTCAAGCCCTCCATCGCGCTAAGTACCGAAATGGCGGGCGTGATCATCCCATCGCCATAGAAAAGCGCCGTGCCGAAGAGACCCAGGGCGATGATCCAGGCCCGGTGCTTGCGCCGGTGCCGCTGTCGAAGGGCGAGGGCGGTCAGGGCCATGATGCCGCCTTCGCCGTGATTGTCCGCATGCATGACGAACACCACGTATTTCACGGCCACGATGATCAGCAGGGCCCAGAAGATCAGGGATAGCGCGCCGAGGATGTTCTCCGGCGTCAGCGGGACGGCATAAGCGCCGCCGAAGATTTCCCGCACGGTGTACAGGGGGCTGGTGCCGATGTCGCCGTAGACCACGCCCAGGGCGCCGGCGGACAGGGTCAGGAATCCGGAAGATTTCGATTTGGTTCGGTCCATGGACGTATCACGAGCTCCGGGTCGGAAGGAAGCAGCGTTGGGGGACGCCTCGGCGCGAAGATTATCCCAGAAGGAATCAACTTTCCCACTGGCCTTGGCTGATCCGGGCGCCCTTGCCGACATCCAGTACATACACTGTACCGGCACCGGGTTGATGGGTGTTGGCGGTTTCCAGGATGACGGCCGTGATGCGATCGGCCAGCTCGTCGGGCGCGAAGATCTCGATCCGTTTCTTCGCCATGAAGGGGCTGAACTCCTGGGCGGCGCTGGTTTTGCTGCGGCCGAAGCCTTCGCAGTCCGACACGCTCATGCCGGGGAATCCGGGGATATCGAGCAGCGCCATGGTCAGTTTGGACAGCATGAACGGCTGGATGTAGGCGCGTATCTCTTTCACGAGGCGGTTCCTCCAAAACGCCGGTAGAGTACCGGGAGCAAAGTCAGGGTCAGCCCGGTGGCGCTGACCAGGCCGCCGATGATGACCACGGCGAACGGCCGCGCCGTTTCCGAGCCGACCGAGTGCGACAGAGCCGCCGGAAACAGGCCCAGCATCGCCATCAATGCGGTCATGACCACCGGTCGCAACCGGCTCACCGAGCCATCGACGATCGCATCCGTCATGCCACGTCCTTCCCGCCGCAGCTGATTGATCCGGGACAGCAGGATGACCCCGTTCTGCACCGCGATACCGAACAGGGCAATGAAGCCCACGGCGGCCGAGACGCTCAGGTGGATGCCGGTTGCCAGCAGGGCGCCGAGTCCGCCGATGAGCGAGAACGGCACGTTCATCACAATCAGTCCAGCGTGGCGCATCGACTTGAATGTCCAGAATAGCAGAAGAAAGATCAGGATCAGGCTGATGGGCACGATGACGGCGAGGCGCTTCATGGCCCGCTGTTGGTTTTCGAACTGGCCACTCCACAACAGCCGATAGCCTGGGGGCAGCCGGACCTCCCGGGCGACGCGCGCCTGGGCTTCGGCCACGAAGCCCCCCTGATCGCGGTCGATCAGGTTGCATTTTACGGCGATGCGCCGCCGGTTGTCCTCGCGACTGATGCGGGATGCGCCCTGGTCGACCTTGATATCGGCCAGTTCGGCCAGCGGCACGCGGCTGCCTTGCGGGGTCGTGACCGTGAGATCGGCGATGGCGCCGATCGAATCGCGCGCCTCCTCCTTCATCCGGACCACGACGTCGAAGCGGCGTTCGCCTTCGAGAAAACGGGTGGCGCTTCGGCCGCCGACGGCGATCCCGATGGTCTCCTCCACGTCATTGACACTGACCCCATAGCGGGCGATGGCGGCGCGGTCGACCTCGATCACGGCCTGGGCCAGACCGGACTGCTGCTCGGCGGCGACGTCGGTGGCGCCGCGGATCGAGCGCAGGATACGGGTGACCTGATCGGCTTTTTCTTGCAGGACTTTCAGGTCGTCGCCGAAAATCTTCACCGCGATTTCGCCTTTGACACCGGAAATCGCTTCTTCCACGTTGTCTTGGATCACTTGCGAAAAGTTGAACTGCAGCCCGGGAAAGACGTCGAGCTTCTGCTGCATGGCCTCGACCAGCCGCTCCTTGTCCGCAAAGCGCCAACTGTCCTTGTCGTGCAAATCGACGAGGATCTCGAGATTGTTGAAACCCTTCGGGTCGGTGCCATCTTCCGGACGCCCGAGCTGAGTCGTGATCGAGCGGACTTCGGGAAACTCCAGCAGCCGTGCACGGATGTCGCGCTCCAGCTCTTTGCCCTTGGCCAGCGAAATCGGCGTCGGCAGGGTAATGGTGAGCCAGATGTTGCCCTCGTCGAGTTTGGGCATGAACTCGGTGCCGATGAAATGGACCGAGCCGCCGGCCAGCGTCAGCAGGAGTCCGCTGGTGACGTACAGTCGGGTCGGCCGCCGCAGAATGCCGGCCAAGAGGCGTCGATAGCGGTGTTCCATGAAAGTCACCAGAGGGTTGTGCGCCTCCGACAGCCGCGGTCCCAGCAGATAGGTCAGCAAGACCGGAATGAGGGTCAGGCTGACGACCAGCGAACCGAGGAGGGCGAAGCTCAGCGTATAGGCCATTGGCGAGAAGATCTTGGCTTCCACCCGCTGGAAGGTGAAGATCGGCAGGAAAGCGGTGATGATGATGGCTTTCGAAAACAGCACCGGCCGTCCCATCTCGATGCTGGTGTCGAGCAGAGTCCGCCGCATTTGTGGGAGATCCGCCTTGCGGTCCAAATCGAACGATATGCGCACGATGACCGCCTCCACCAGTACCACCGCCGTGTCGACGATGATGCCGAAATCGATTGCGCCCAGCGAAATCAGGTTGGCGGAGATGTGCAGGGCATCGATGAGGATGAATGCGAACAGCAGGGAAAGCGGGATGACCACGATGACCACCAGGGCGGCTGCCAGCCGGCGCAGGAACAGCAGCAGTACGGCGAGGATCAACAAGGCCCCTTCCAGCATGTTGTGTTCGACCGTGTGGATGGTGTGGTGCACCAGCTCTGTGCGGTCGTAAAACGGGACGATTTTCACGCCAGGCGGGAGGCCGTGCCGGTTCAACCCATCGATTTCGGCTTTCACCCCCGTCAGGACCTCGATGGCATCACGGCCCTTGATCAGCAGCACCACGCCTTCCACCACTTCGTCGAGCTGGTTGAAGCCGACGATACCGGTGCGCGGCTGGGGACCGATGCTGACGGTGGCGACGTTCTGGACATGGACCGGCACGCCGTCGCGGGTGGCCACGACGATGGACTTGAGTTCGTCCATCGATTTGAGCAGTCCGACGCCCCTCACCACCAGCGCTTCGTAGCCGTGCTCGATATAGCCGCCGCCGGTATTGCCGTTGTTGTTCGCCACCGCCTGGTAGACGTCCTGCACGGTCAGGCGGTAGTCCTTCAGGCGGTTGGGATCGATCTGGACCTGGTACTGCTTGACCCCGCCGCCGAACGACACCACGTCCGCCACACCCTGTACGGTGCGCAGACGCCGCTCGATGACCCAGTCCTGCAGCGCACGCTGTTCGATCAGGGACAGTCCAGGGGCTTCGATCCGGTAGCGGTAGATTTCGCCGATTCCGGTACTGAGTGGCCCCAGGCTGGTACTGGCCGAGGCAGGGAGGCTCACCGCGCGCAGCCGCTCCAGCACCTGCTGCCGGGAGAAGTAGTCTTCGGCGTCGTCATCGAAGGTCAGAGTGACGACGGACAGTCCGAAGATCGACACCGAGCGCAGATTGATGAGATGGGGCAGACCGTTCATTTCGCGCTCGATCGGCAGGGTGACCAGTTTTTCCACTTCCTCCGGCGCCTGACCGGGAAATTGGGTGACGACCTGCACGAAGACGTTCTGCACGTCGGGGAAAGCCTGCACCGGCAGCTTCTCGAACGACAGGATGCCGCCTGCCGTCAGCAGCACGGCGAGACCGATGACCAGCAGACGCTGGTGCAGACAGAATACGATGACAGGGCGAATCATGGTTTTTGCTTGCCATCGTCCGCAGCCGTATCGAGTTCGGACCGCAGCAAGAGGGCACCGTCGGTCACGATCCGCTCGCCGGGCTGGACGCCCTCCAGCAGCACGGCCTCCTTCTTCAGCCGCAGTCCGACCCGCACCTGGCGTTTCTGGTACCGGCCTTCACCGAGGGATACGAACAGCCAATCCGATTCCCCTTCGGTGAACAGGGCCGTGAGCGGGACGACGATCGCTTTGTCGTCGGGCGGGCTTTCCACTTCCACCGAGGCATACATCGATGGCAGCAGTTTGCCTTCCGGATTGGGAAGCAGGCAGCGCACTTTCACCGTCCGGGTGGTTTCGTCCACCACCTTGCCGATGTAGTCGATCTTCGCCGGGAACCATTGGTCCGGGTAGGCCGGTACCGTGAGTTTGACGTCCTGTCCCGGATGGATCACGGCCAGGTCCTTTTCGAAGACATCGAGGAGCACCCAGAGCCGGTCCAGATCCGACACCACGAAGAGCGGGGTCGGAAGGTCCGGACGGACCTCCATGCCGGGATTGACGTTGCGCTCGGTGACGACGCCGGCGATCGGTGCCTTGAGGATGAAATGGTTGTCGGGGCGTTTTTCCTGCACGCCGAGATTGGCTAGGCGGAGGCGGCTGCGTTCGGCTTCGCTGCGGGCCCGTTCCAGCGCATCCTCGGCCTGATGGAATTCTTTGTGCGGCGCGATCCCGTTTTCGTACAGTTTTTTCAGGCGATCGAAATCGTGCTCAGCCAGCTTGAGGTCGGCGGTGGCCTTGGCATATTCCGCCTGGGCCTGCCCGAGTTCGGGGCTGTCCAGCTCGAGCAATGGCGTACCGACATGAACGACGGTGCCGGGCTGTGCCGGAATCGCGATGACGCGGCCGGCGATGGGCGAGGACACGCGTGCCGTGCGGGTTTCGTCGTAAGTGATCTTGCCTGTGAGCGGTTCCAGCAGCGGGCGCTGTTCGGGAACGGCTTCCGCCTCCCGGATGTAGCGGAACTTGGGGGAGTCCGCCGGAAGCTGGAGGATGTCCTGTGGACTGCTGGAAAATTCAGTCCGCTCATCGTCATCAGCGCCGTGGCAGGCGGCGAGCGCGAGCGCCAGCGCGCAGGGGCGGAGCCATTGCCAGGGGCAATGAAATGTCATGTCGTCAGACTCCAGGAGATTTGGCCGGGGGATTTCGAAGGCGCTGCCGGACCCGCCCCCTCGCTCCGGCCAGCAATTGAAGCAATATTCACGCCCAATGATACGATATATTCCAACCGCCCGATGTTACGGATTTTAGCGCGGGCCTTGGGAAATCCTCCGGGGAGGATGTCCCGCCAAGGTGGTAAAGCCCCGACCGCAAGGGTACTTTGGCACCGTTGCCGCTATACTTAGGCCGTCGGCGAGAGATGCCGACATATCCGGGCGAGGCGCCCGGCTCGACGATTTTTCAACTGTTTTGGAGGTCCGCGTCATGAGCAAGAAGGAAGAGCATGGGAACGAATCCACGGGAAAGGAAGTGAAGGTTGCCGAACCCGCGGCGACGAGAGCCTACCCCAGTCCCTGGGATGAAATGGAGCGGTGGATGGAGCAGGTGTTCCCGGCGGGATGGCTGGAACACGAGCCTTGGACGCTGATGCGCAGGCCCTGGCCCTCCTTGTTCCGGACCGCCCTCTCAGGCGCCCGCGTGCCGAAGGTCGATGTGATCGACCGGCCGGACGAAGTGGTGGTCAAGGCGGAACTGCCGGGCGTCACCAAAGATAATGTGGAAGTCACCCTGAGCGAGGACGTGTTCACGTTACAGGCTTCCTCACAGGCCGAAAGCAAAGAAGAGAAGGGCCAGTATTTTTACCGCGAAATGAGCCGCGGTGAATTCAGCCGGAGTCTGCGCCTGCCTTGTGCCGTGGACGCGGACAAGGCCAAGGCCACCTTCAAGGATGGGATACTGGAGGTGGTGATTCCCAAGGCGGCGGGCAGCAAACGTCAGACCATCAAGATCGACTGAGGGGAGCCGGGCCGGAGCGGAGCACGCCGCTTCCGGCCCGCGTTCGAAAACTGATCAAGACGAGAACGGTATTCGCCATGCGATATCCACGATAAGGCCGGAGCATGCCATGCGCGGACCTTTTTCCCCTCTGTATTTTCTGTTTTTTGCCGGCCTGCTGCTGTGGCTCATCCTCAGCATCAATTTCCAGATCATTGCGCTGACTTTCGAAAAGCTCGGCCTCGACCCGGCGTCCGCCCTCAGTCTGCTCCTGACTTCGCTTTTGGGCAGTGCTATCAACCTGCCGGTGGCCACCATCGAGGCGGACTCGCCGCCGGTCGCTCCGCCGCCGCCTTTCCGCGGGTTGCTGCGCCTGCCGGAAATTCCGTTCACCGGGCGGACTAAAATCGTGGTCAATGTGGGGGGCGGACTGGTCCCGGTGGCCTTTTCGCTGTACCTGCTCGCCAATGACGGCATCCCGCTCCCTCAGCTGGTGCTGGCGACGGCTATCGTGGCCGCGGTGGCCTACCGCTTCAGCCGGCCGATTCCCGGCTTCGGTATCGGCATGCCGATCCTGATCGCTCCTCTCGCCGCAGCGGCGGTTGCCCTGGCACTGGGTGGTGAACATCGGGCGCCGGTCGCCTATATCGCCGGAACCTTGGGCGTGCTGATCGGGGCTGATCTGCTGCGCATCCCCGATATCCGTCACCTCGGCGCGCCGGTGGCTTCCATTGGCGGCGCGGGGACCTTCGACGGCATTTTTATGACGGGCCTGGTCGCTGTCCTTCTGACCTGAGAAGGCAGGCAGGGGATATGGCGACGATCGACGGGCAGCGGAAGATGGAGTCGGGGCGGGTGTCCGACCTTCTTTCTGCGGCGGAAAGAGCGGCGGTCGGTGTCTGTATCCTGGAGCAGCATCCGGATGGCCGTGTCGCGATCGTTCACGCCGATCCTGAGGTGGAGAACCTGTTAGGAACGGAACCAGGCTGCCTGCTGCAAGCCGCCGGCATCGAAGCCTCGGTCAGGCCGGAGGACCGGGCACGGGCAGGACTACGGCAGGAACCGGCCCAGCGTGGTCCGATGCCGATCAAGAGGGAGTTCTGGATCGACCACCCCGCGAGAGGGCCGTGCTGGTTCGAGTTTTTCGCCGTGCCCGAGTACCTGTCGAATGGTGTGACGCGGTGGCAGGGTTTCCTTGCGGACATGACCAAACGCAAGCAGGCCGAGGGCCAGATTGGGCTCATCGACAAGGCCCTGGATCGTCTCGCCGAAAGGGTCTCGATCTGCGATGGCGACGGGCGGTTCGTCTACGCCAATGAAGCCTGGCGAAAGGCCTTGGGCTATTCCCGCGAGGAGCTGCTGAACCTGTCGGCCGCCGACGTCCTGCCCGATCTGGCAGGACGGTCCTGGGCCGGTCATTTCCGGGAACTCCGGGAAAAGACCTCCCTCCAGTGGCAAACCCTCCACCGTACGAAAGACGGACGTCGGCTGCCGGTCGTAGTCGATTCCCGCTATCTCGAGCACGAAGGCAGCGGCTACATTCTGGCAGTGGTGCGCGAAGCCCGCCGCCTCAAGCGGACGGACACGGCATTGGTCCGGCGCGAACGCGAATTCCGCTCACTCGCCGAGAACTCGCCCGACAGCATCATGCGCTACGACAGGGATTGCCGCATCGTCTACCTCAATCCCAGTCTGGAGAACACCCTGCTGTTTGCCGCCAGTGACATGATAGGCCGGACACCGACCGAGCTGCATCCTGCTGACCAGCGGTTCGAAGCCTACGAGGGGAAGCTCAGAGGGGTCATCGCCACCGGCCAAGCCGACGAAATCGAACTCCTGCTGCAGGACACGCACAAAGGTCCTCGCCTGCTGCACATCCGTCTGGTGGCAGAACGCGACCCCGATGGCGAATGTACCGGCGTGCTGGCGGTCGGGAGGGACATCACAGAGGTGGATGAATACCGGCGGCGCATCCAGCGCCTGGCATTCTTCGATCCGCTCACCGACCTGCCCAATCGGGCATTGCTCAACGATCGGATGCGCCAGTGTCTGAGCGACGCCGCCAGGCGAGGCAGCCAGTTCGGGCTGATGCTGCTCGACCTGGACCGTTTCAAGGAAGTGAACGACACATTGGGGCACAGCGCCGGCGACCGGTTGCTGTGTGAGGCGGCCCGGCGCCTGAACGCCTGCGTCCGCGGCTACGATACCGTGGCGCGCTTGGGAGGGGATGAGTTTTCGATCCTGTTGCCGGTGGTACGCGACCGGGGCGATCTCTGCACCATCGCCGGCAGGATCCTCGAGGCTTTCGGCGAAGCCTTCACCATCGAAGGGAAGGAGCTGTTCGTTTCGGTCAGTATCGGCATCGTCCTGCATGCGGAAGGCCAGTGTGACGCGGACCGGCTGTACAAGCAGGCGGATCTGGCCATGTACCATGCCAAGAGGCTGGGTCGGAACAACTTCCAGTTCTATGCAGAGGAGCTCGCCGTACGGGTGTCGGACCGTGCGGCCATGGAAGAGGCGCTGCGCAAAGCGCTCGGGAACGGCGAACTGGAGCTGTACTATCAGCCGCAGGTGGCCTTGCCGGCCGGGCGCATCGTCGGCGCAGAGGCCTTGTTGCGGTGGCGGCATCCGCAGGAGGGTCTCGTGACGCCAGACCGGTTCATCCCCATTGCGGAAGAAACGGGGTTCATCCGTGATCTGGGTTACTGGGTCCTGGCGACGGCCTGCCGCCGTGCCGCCCACTGGCACCGGACCTTCGGCTCCCCCTTCAAGGTTGCGGTGAACCTGTCCGCCCGGCAATTCACCCGCAATGATCTGCCCGGCGAATTGCAGCGCATCGTCCAGGATACCGGCTGCCGCCCGGAATGGCTGGAACTCGAGATCACGGAGAACCTGCTGCTCGGGAACGATGCCGCGGTCGGCGCGGCCCTGGAGGAACTGCACGACATGGGCTTCGCCATTTCCATCGACGACTTCGGTACCGGCTATTCGGCGCTGAGCTATCTCAACCGTTTTCCGCTGGACCAGATAAAAATCGATCGCTCTTTCATCCAAGGCTTTCCAGCCGATAGGGAAAAGGTGGAGTTGGTCAGGGCCATCATTTCGATTGCGCTCGCCTTGCGGCTCGAAGTGATCGCGGAAGGAGTGGAAACGTCTCATCAGGCGGAATATCTTCACGCCCAGGGTTGCCGGTTGGCGCAAGGGCATCTGTTCGGCAGACCGGTACCGCAGGAGCGGTTCGATCTGCTTCTGGCGGGCAAGGACTGAGGGGTTCCGGCCCGGGACATTCACACGGCAAGCCCGATGAGGGAGGCTAAAGATGGAGAGCGGGGAAACCGCGGCATGGGACAACGTCATGTTCCGGGCGATGATCGAGTGTCTCCGGGATCAGGTGGTGACGGTTCATGACATGGAAGACAGCGCCCGCATCATCTATGCGAACGAAGCGGCCTGTCACCACTTCGGCGTCGGTCTCGAAACCCTGCTGACCTGGTGTCCGTTGGATTTCGACCCTACATACGACGAGGAATCTCTGCCTCACCTCCTGGAGCGGTACCGGCAGACAGGGGGGGCGACGTTCGAGACGCTCCACAGAGTGGCGGGCGGGACAGAGATCCCCGTCGAAGTGACGACGAACCTCTTCGAGCAGGACGGAAAGACGCTGGCGGTGTGTATCAGCCGCGATCTTCGTCCGCGCCGTGAAGCCGAGGCGCGCCTGAAGGAACTCGATAGGCTGAAGGCCAAGCGGGAAAGCCTGGAACGTCTCGCTCGCTTTGCCCAGTGCGCGCCGGGGTTCATGTATACCATGGAGGTGCGTGCCGATGGGCACCTTGCCATGACTTACGCCAGTTCCGGCGTGGAGGACATTCTCGGGCTGAGTGTGGAAGCAGTCCTGGACGACATCGGCCATCTGTATTCGCGCATCGTTCCCGAAGACCGGGATCGGGTCATGCTCTGCCAAGAGAGCACTGGTCGTGAACCGCTGCCCTTCGCAGAGGAATACCGCATCCTTCATCCGGTCAAGGGCGAGCGATGGCTGGAGGCCCGCTCCGTGCCGGAGCGGCATAAAGACGGCGTCACCCTATGGCATGGCTTTCTGATCGACATCACCGAGCGGAAGCGGATGGAAGAGACCTTGCAGTTCATCGCCCAGCGTAGCTGGGCGAGGGACGGCGATGCATTCTTTTCCACTATTGCGCATTACCTCGGCAAAACCCTCGGCGTCGATTACGTCGTCATCGACCGGCTGATGAGGGATGTCAACCTCGTCGAGACCGTCGCGATGTACGCACGGGGGGAGGATCTGCCCACTATCTGCTACAGACTCGCCGGAACCCCTTGCGAAAACGTCGTGGGCCGCAGTCTGTGCTGTTTCCCCCGCCAGGTACGCCGGCTGTTTCCCGATGACCTCATCTTGCAGGACTTGGAGGTGGAAAGTTATGCTGGCGTGCCGTTGTGGGATTCGGCCGGAACTGCGATCGGCTTGATCGCGGTGATGGATGGCAAGCCCATGGCGGATATGGACTCCGTGATCGCCCTGTTACAGCTCGTCGCGACGCGGGTCGCGGCGGCTCTCGAACGTGACCGGTCCGACCGGCAGCTCAAGGCGCGTGAACGAGAGTTCCGATCCCTGGTCGAGCATTCGCCCGACACCGTAGCCCGCTATGATCGGGACTGCCGCTGCATTTACGCCAATCCCCGGCTGGTGAAGGAAGCCGGCATGCCTCTTGCCGAGCTGCTGGGGAAAACGCCGCTCGAGTTCCCCGGCGGCGAAAGCGCTCGGGCTTACCAGGCGAAGATTCAGCAGGTTTTCGAAACCGGTGAGCCGGCAGAGTACGAGCTGAGCTGGAAAACGGCGCAGGAGCGTGAGCTGGTCTCCCATATCCGGCTGATACCGGAATTCGGTTTCGACGACGAAGTGATGCATACGCTGGCGGTCGGACGGGATATCACGGAAATCGATGCTTATCGCCGGTGCATCCATCACCTGGCATTTTTCGATTCCCTGACCGGATTGCCGAATCGCGAGATGTTCAACAAACATATCCGGGAGGCCATGGAGGGCGCTTCCGGTCCCCGCCGGCAGTTCGCCCTGATGATGCTGGACCTCGACCGTTTCAAGGAAATCAACGACACCCTGGGTCACGGCATCGGCGATCTGCTGCTATCAAAAGCCGCCTGCCGTTTGCTGGGAGCAGTCGGGAAAGGCGATACGGTGGCGCGGCTGGGCGGCGATGAATTCGCCGTTCTGGTGCCGGCCCCGACCGCTTCCCAAGAACTCACGGCGCTGGCTGGCCGGATACTCGGCGCCTTTGCTCAGCCTTTCCTGATCGAGGGCCGGGAGCTGTTCGCTTCGGTCAGTATCGGTATCGCGCTTTACCCCCAGGACTGCACCGGCATCGATACCTTGTTCCGTTATGCCGACGCCGCCATGTATCACGCCAAGCGGCAAGGAAGGAACAACTTTCAGTTCTATTCGGCCGACCTCACGGCTCGGGCGGCGGAACGCATGCGGATCGAATCGGCCTTGCGGCATGCGCTGGGGCGCAACGAACTGGAACTGCATTTCCAGCCGCAGTTCGACATGGTTTCCAAGACCATCGTCGGCGCCGAAGCTCTGCTGCGATGGAACAGGCAGGACCATGGCATTGCGCTGCCGTGCAAGTTCATGCCGATCGCGGAGGAAACCGGCCTCATCGTCGGTATCGGCGAATGGGTGCTGGCCGCAGCTTGTGAGGCGGCCGTTGCCTGGAATGACCGGCGCGAGCGGCCACTGTCCGTCGCCGTAAATCTCTCCCCTCGGCAGTTCATCCTGAACGATCTCGCCGGTACCGTGCGGCGCATTCTGGAGGAGACCGGCTGCCGGCCGGAATGGCTGGAACTGGAAATCACCGAAAACCTGCTGTTCGAGGACAGCAGCGAAGTCCGCACAATCCTCGAGGACCTCGACCGCATGGGTCTGTCGATCGCCATCGACGACTTCGGCACCGGCTATTCCGCCTTGAGCTACCTGCATCGCTTTCCTGTGAAGCGGATCAAGATCGACCGCTCTTTCGTCCATGGTGTTCCGACCGACCGCCGCAGATTGGAGCTGGTCAAGGCCATGATCTCGATCGCTCAGGCCCTGCGCCTGGAGGTGCTGGCGGAAGGCGTGGAAACCCCACAGCAGGCCGTTTATCTCCAGGCCCACGGCTGCCGTCTGGCACAGGGTTATCTGTTCGGTGTGCCCCAGCCGCTCCGTGGCTTCGAGGCATTGATCGGAGGCGACGGGAGGGCCGTTTCCTGATCCCCCGGCCCCGGCCGGCGGGAGAGACCGCAGGCGGCGACACGGGGCCGTCATCTTTCCGTGCTATTTAATGACTTTCGAAAAATGAAGGAACACTGATATGAACATGCTGCGCCTGTTGTGCTGGGCCGATGCGCTGACCATCGCCAATCTGAGCTGTGGCGTATCGGCGATTTTCGCGGCGATTCAAGGGCATCCGGAAATCGGTGCGGGGCTGATCGCGCTGGCGGTAGTGTGGGATTCATTGGATGGTAAGGTGGCGGGATGGACTCACCGAAGCGGCCGCGAGTTCGGCAAGCAGCTCGATTCCCTGGCCGACCTGGTCTCTTTCGGCGTCTCTCCGGCCTGTCTGTTTTTCACCATGAGCGAGCCGTCCTGGCTGGCCGTGCCGCCGCTCTTGTTCTTCGTCGCCTGCGGCATGCTCAGGCTGGCGCGCTACAACATTTCCACGAGCAAAGGCTTCGAGGGGGTGCCGATCACGGTCAACGGCGTCCTGTTTCCGCTGCTCTACCTGCTGTCCGTGATTTTCCCGCCGAGCCTCAGTGCTTGGCCCCTCGTGTTTCTGGCGATGGGTCTGCTGATGGCTTCCAGCCTTAAAGTTCACCGTTTGTTCTAATCCCAAAGTGGGGCCGGATCGCCCTGCCCTGGATGCAGGCGGGAAAACAAGCCGAACCTTCGCCGCGGGAGGAGGGTTCTTAGTCGGCGCTTGCTCTGCAGATTCATCTCTAGATGGACACCCGTCGCCGTTGGCTTCGCGCGGGATTTCAAAAAATGCGATCATCCGACCATGCGCAGAATATACGCTGAGGAGAGGAGCAGCTATGGACCCCATCAATCGCAGGAAATTTTTGCAAACGGGATTTTTAGCTTCAGGCGCGGTTTTGTTGGCAGGTAAATCTTGGGGCAAGAATGAAGCGGCGCAGCCGTCGCTTTACCAGGCCCCCATGGTGAGCTGGCCGGAAAAAAAGCCTCTTATCATGCATAGCAATACGCCGCCCTTGCTGGAAACGCCGCGTGAAGTTTTCGCCACGGCAATTACCCCCAACGATCGGTTCTTTGTCCGCTGGCACCATGCGGTGATCCCGCAGTCCATTGATCTGAAAACCTGGGCTTTGCGCATAGAAGGTAATGTCGACAGCCCGGTGTCTCTCACGCTGCAAGATCTCAAAACCCGTTTCGAACCGGTGGAATTCGTTGCGGTAAAGCAGTGCGCCGGTAATAGCCGAAGCAATTTCAAACCGATTACGGGCGGAATCCAGTGGGGACATGGCGCCATGGGCTGCGCGCTCTGGAAAGGCGCTCGGCTCAAGGACGTATTGCAATATGCACGGATTAAGGCCAATAGCCAATTTATCGCTGTCAACGGCCTGGAGCGGCCTACTCTGCCGACCACGCCGCCTTTCGTGCGTAAGCTGGATATAGATGAGAGTATGCGGGATGACGTTATTATCGCCTACGCCATGAACGGCAGCGATATTCCGCTCCTCAACGGCTATCCCGTGGTGCTTGTTGTGCCAGGTTACTTTGCGGACAACTGGGTCAAGATGCTGGAACGCATTGTCGTTCTGGATAAGGATGAGCCCGTGTTCTATACCGATAAGGCCTATCGCATGCCGGATACCAATCCGTTTGGCGCAGTTGAGCCCGGTGGTGAAATGCCGCAGAAGACGCGTCCAGTCAAGGCGCTGAAGATCAAATCCGTCATTGCAAAGCCTTCTCCCAATGCGGAATTCAGACGGGGGGCGCACATAGAAATGACAGGCGTGGCGTTTGACAGCGGCATGGACATTCGCGATGTGCTTGTTTCCGTCGATGGCGGCTTGACCTGGACTTCGTCGCATCTCGACCGGGATTTGGGACGCTATGCATTTCGCAAGTGGAATTACAGGTTTATTTCAAAAAAACGCGGCCCCTGCACACTCATGTGCCGAGCGATCAATCGGTTGGGAGAAACGCAGCCGCTCGCACGCGACATGGGATGGAATCCTAGCGGATATCAGTGGAATGCCGCCGACAGCGTGACTATACAGATCATCTAAGGAGAGCGACTATGCCGAACCGGTGTGTGCTCCTACGCTTGCTGTTTGTAGCCGTCGCGTTGACGTCCTTGTATTCCTATGCTGAAAGCGGGGAGTTCGAAGGCAAGACCGTGGAATTTCCTACGGATTATGAATATCCCATGGCGGAAGGCGCTGGCCGTGACGCTGCGCTGAAATGCCTGATCTGTCATTCGTTCGGTTACGTGCTGAATCAGGGGCGACAGTCAAAGGATTTCTGGCTTCATGTTACACATAAGATGGTGGCTGTATATAAAGCGCCGATCGAACCGCATGACGAGACGGCCATCGTTGAATATCTTTTTTCCCATTACGGCAATGGTAAGGAAAAATAGTATTCGTTATACCTACGGCTTCCAGCCTTAACCCGTCAATCGTTTGCTTTAATCCCAGCGGGCGTCTCTGATCTGGATCATTCCGTCCGCGACCCGGACCGGAAAGCAGGTGAGGTCTTCGTAGGCGGGAGGTGAGAGGACCTTGCCGGTCCTGAGGCAGAAGCGGGCGCCGTGGCGAGGGCATGTGAGTTCGTCACCCTCCAGGCGGCCGCTGGCAATCTCGGCGCCGTCGTGGGTGCAGGCGTCCTCGATGGCATAGAATTCGCCGCCCAGCTTGAACACCGCGACGGGGATGCCGTCGAGATCGGCCACGATATGTCCGCCTTCGGGCAGGCTGTCCACCGGTGCTACATCGCTCCAGTCGTTCATCGGCGGCGAATCCTCATTCCGTGGTGACGGTCGTTTCCTTGTTTTCCAGCGCGGCTTCCAGCGAGTGCCAGGCCAGGGTGGCGCATTTCACTCGTGCAGGATAGGCGCGCACGCCGGCCAGCACGGCCAGCTTGCCCAGTTCCTCGAGATTGACGGCTTCGTCTTGGCCGGTGGCGATGCGGTGGAAGGTCTGGAACAGTGCGTGGGCTTCGTGTTCGTGCATGCCCCGCACGATTTCCGTCATCAGCGAGGCCGAAGCGGTGGAGATGGCGCAGCCGGAGCCCTGGAAGCTGATGTCCCGGATGATGCCGGCATCGTCGATTTTGACATATAGAGTGATACGGTCGCCGCACAGCGGGTTGAAACCCTCGATGGTGCGATTGGCATCCTCCATGACCCGGAAGTTACGCGGATTGCGGTTGTGGTCGAACACCACCTCCTGGTAGAGATCCCGAATCTGGTCCAGCATCAGCCGAATACCTCGATGACCTTGTGGATGCCTGCGATCAACGCGTCTACCTCTTCGAAAGTGTTGTAAAGTCCGAACGATGCCCGCGCCGTCGCGGGAACGCCGAAAAAGTCCATCACCGGCATGGCGCAGTGATGCCCGGCGCGGACGGCGATGCCGAGGTGATCCAGGATCGTGCCGATGTCATGCGGATGGATGCGGTGCAGGGTGAACGACAGGATGGCGCCCTTGTCGGCGGCCTGGCCGATGATGGTCAGATCTGGGATACGCAGTGCCTGTTCGGTGGCGTAGGCCAGCAGTTGCCGTTCGTATTCGGCGATGGCTTCGATGCCGATCCCGTTCACATAGTCGATGGCCGCGCCCAGGGCGATGGCGTCCACAATGCTCGGCGTGCCGGCTTCGAATTTGTATGGCAGGGTGTTGTATTCGGTCTTCTCGAAGGTCACCCGGCGGATCATGTCGCCGCCGCCCTGGTAGGGCGGCATCTTGTTGAGCAGTTCTTCCTTGCCGTAAAGAACGCCGATACCGGCGGGGCCGTACAGCTTGTGGCCGGAGAATGCGTAGAAATCGCAATCCAGCGCCTGCACGTCCACCGCCATGTGCGGAATCGCCTGGGCGCCGTCGACCAGGACCGGCACGCCGTGGCGATGGGCCTGTTCGATCAGCTTTTCGACCGGGTTGATCGTGCCCAGCGCGTTCGACATGTGCGCCACCGCCAGCAGCCGGGTGCGGTTCGACAGCAGGGCCTCGAACTGGTCCAGCAGCAGGGTGCCGGTGCGGTCGATGGGGACGACCTTCAGGACCGCGCCGGTCTGTTCGCACAGCATCTGCCAGGGCACGATGTTGGAATGGTGTTCCATGGCCGTGATGAGGATCTCGTCCCCTGCCTTGAAGCGCGGCCGTCCGTAGGACTGGGCGACCAGGTTGATCGCCTCGGTGGTGCCGCGGGTAAAGATGATCTCGTGCGAGTGGCGGGCGTTGAGGTGGCGCCGCACCTTTTCGCGTGCGCCTTCGAACAGCTCGGTGGCGCGTTGGCTCAGGGTATGCACGCCGCGGTGGACATTGGCATAGTCCTCGGCGTACACCCTGGTGATGCAGTCCAAAACCGCACGGGGTTTCTGGGCGGTGGCAGCGTTGTCCAGGTAGACCAGCGGCTGGCCGTGAACCTGCTGTCGGAGAATCGGGAAGTCCTGCCGGATCCGGGCGGTGTCTACACCCATGACGGCGGCGGGGGCGGTGCTCATGGCGACTCCTTGGCTCACTTTGCGTTGGGGAAACGGGCCAGCAGTATGCCGCGCAGCAGCTCGTGGAACGGGTCGGGGCGCATCCGTTCGACGATTTCCGCCGCGAAGGCGAAGGTCAGCATTTCGCGGGCCGCGGCTGCGTCGATGCCGCGCGATTCCAGGTAGAAGACCGAGTCCGGATCGAGCTGGCCGATCGTGACGCCGTGGGCGCATTTCACGTCGTCCGCATGGATCTCGAGCTGCGGTTTGCTGTCGATCTCGGCGTCAGCGGAGAGCAGGAGGTTGCGGTTGTTCATCTCCGCGTCAGTCTTCTGGGCATCGGGGTGAACCACGATCCGGCCCTGGAATACGCCGCGTGAGCGGTCCTCGAGGATGCCGCGGTAGGTGACGCGGCTGGTGCCGTGCGGCTCGTCGTGGTCCACCCGGACGTGGTTGTCGACATGCTGGCGGTTCTCGCTCAGGAACAATCCGTTCATCTCGGTCTGGGCGGCGCAGGCGAGGCCGGCGTGTACTTCGTTGCGGACTAGGAGCCCGCCCAGCGACAGGGTGTGATGGCCGAAGCGGCCGTCGGGCGCAACGCGGGCGTAGCTGCCGCCGAAGTGGTAGGCTCTGGCGCCGTCGAGCTGAAGCTTGTAAAGGTTCAGGCCGCCGTTGTTCCCGATTTCGAGCTGGTTGACCACGGCGCCCAGATAGCCTGCTTCCGCCGCGCCGACGTGGGTTTCAACCACGCGGGACTCGGCATTCCTGCCGATCCGGATCAGGTTACGCAGCGTGGCCCGGCCGTCATTGCGGGTCGAGACGAAGAACAACTGCACCGGCTTTTCCAGCACGACGCCTTCCTCCACATGCAGTACGGCGCCATCGGTGAAGAAAGCGGTGTTGAAGTCGAGGAAGCCGTGTCGCACGGTTTCCGGTTCGAACGCGGACTCCAGCCAAGCCGTATCGGTTCGCAACATCGAGCCGAGGCTGTCCAGTGTGACGCCGGCAGGCAGGTCGTTCCGCTCGGACAGCTCCGGCACGAACAGGCCGTCGACGAACACCAGCGACCAGGCGCCGGCAATACGGCACCTTTCGATCAGGGCTGCTGCAGTGGTGGTGTCGGCGGGACCGGTCGCTTCCGCGAACAGCTTGCGCTCGATCGGCGCGATATTGGTGTAGCGCCATTCTTCCTCGCGCGGGGAGGGAAAGCCGGACTTTTCGAAGCGCGCCAGTGCCTGCCGGCGGAGCCGGCTTAGCCAGGCAGGTTCATGAGCGGCCGGTTCGCGGTAGGATGCGAGGTACAGGCTTTGGGACGGCAGGCTCATCTCAGGCTCCCGCCGCAGCCGTTTCGATCCAGCCGTAGCCTTTCTGTTCGAGCTCGTGCGCCAGACCGGCGTCTCCGGACCTGACGATGCGCCCATGAGCCAGCACGTGGACGTGGTCGGGTTTGATGTAATCCAGCAGGCGCTGGTAATGGGTGACCAGGATGAAGGCGCGGTCCGGCGAGCGCAGCGCATTGACGCCGTTCGCCACCACTTTGAGCGCGTCGATGTCCAGACCCGAATCGGTCTCATCGAGGATGCACAACGTCGGTTCGAGGATGGCCATCTGCAGGATCTCGTTGCGTTTTTTCTCGCCGCCCGAAAAACCTTCGTTGATACCTCGGTACAGGAACTGCTCGTCCAGATCGACCATTTTGGTCTTTTCCTTGACCAGTTTCAGGAAGTCCAGCGCATCGACTTCGTTCAGGCCGCGATGGCGCCGCACGGCGTTGTAGGCGGCCTTCAGCAGATAGATGTTGCTGACGCCGGGAATCTCTACCGGGTACTGGAAGGCCAGGAACACACCTTCGCGGGCGCGCTGTTCCGGCGGCAGTTCCAGCAGGTTCCGATTGCGGTAGCTCACCCTGCCTTCGGTCACTTCATAGCCGGCGCGCCCGGCCAGGACGTTGGACAAGGTACTCTTGCCTGAGCCGTTCGGGCCCATGATGGCATGGACTTCGCCGGGTCGGACGGTGAGATCGATGCCCTTGAGGATCGGTTTGTCATCGACGCGGGCGTGCAGGTTTTCGATGCGGAGCAGGGTGTTCATGGTGGTCTCGGGTTCGTTCTGTATCATCCGACGCTGCCTTCCAGGCTGATGCCCAGCAGCGCCTGGGCTTCCACTGCGAATTCCATGGGCAGTTCCTTGAAGACCTGCTTGCAGAAGCCGTTCACGATCATGGAGACCGCGTCTTCCGCCGACAGGCCCCGCTGCTGGCAGAAAAACAGCTGGTCTTCGCTGATCTTCGAGGTCGTCGCCTCGTGCTCGACCTGGGCCGAAGGCTGCTTCACCTCGATGTAGGGGAAGGTGTGCGCCCCGCAGCGCTCGCCGATCAGGAGCGAATCGCACTGGGTGTAGTTACGCGCGTTCTCGGCGCTTTTGAGGATCTTCACCAGACCGCGGTAGCTGTTCTGGGCCCGGCCGGCGGAAATGCCTTTGGAAATGATGGTGCTCTTGGTGTTCTTGCCGATGTGGATCATCTTGGTGCCGGTATCGGCTTGCTGACGGTGGTTGGTGACCGCCACCGAATAGAACTCGCCGACCGAGTCGTCACCGCGCAGGATGCAACTGGGGTATTTCCAGGTGATGGCCGAACCGGTTTCCACCTGGGTCCAGGAAATCTTGGAGCGAGTCCCCCGGCAGTCGCCGCGCTTGGTGACGAAGTTGTAGATGCCGCCCCGGCCTTCCTCATCGCCCGGATACCAGTTCTGTACGGTCGAGTACTTGATTTGGGCGCCTTCCAAGGCGACGAGTTCGACCACCGCCGCATGCAACTGGTTCTCGTCGCGCATCGGTGCGGTGCAGCCTTCCAGGTAGCTGACGTAGCTGCCCTCGTCGGCGATGATCAGGGTGCGTTCGAACTGGCCGGTCTTGGCCGCATTGATGCGGAAATAGGTCGACAGCTCCATGGGGCAGCGCACGCCCTTGGGGATGTAGACGAAGGAGCCGTCGGAGAACACCGCCGAGTTGAGCGCCGCGAAAAAATTATCCCCCGCCGGCACCACGCTGCCCAGGTATTGCCGCACCAGTTCGGGGTGCTTTTCGATCGCCTCTGACATGGAGCAGAAGATCACACCGGCCTGGGCCAGTTTGTCCTTGAATGTGGTCGCCACCGATACGGAATCGAATACCGCATCCACCGCGACGCCGGCCAGCTTTTCCTGCTCGTACAGCGGGATGCCGAGCTTGTTGTAGGTTTCCAGCAGTTTGGGATCGACCTCGTCGAGGGATTTCGGGTGGTCCATGGTTTTTGGCGCCGAGTAGTAGCTGATGGCCTGATAGTCCACCGGAGCATATTCGACGAAGGCCCAATGGGGTTCCATCATCGTCAGCCAGTGGCGGTAGGCGCTCAGGCGCCACTCCAGCATGAATTCCGGCTCGTTTTTCCTCTGTGAAATGGCGCGGATGACGTCCTCGTTCAGGCCGGGCGGAAACGTGTCGGTTTCCAGCTCGGTGACGAAGCCGGGCTTGTATTCCTGTTTGATCAGGCGATCCAGGGTTTCTGCCGTGGCGGACATGGCGGTGCTCGAGAGGGTTAACGGGATTGAGGTTGCAGCCGGGCCAGCGAAATCGGCACTTCGGGCGGCGAGGCGGACACTGGGCGGATCATATCCGCCAGGCTGACCGATTCCAGCGCGGTCTGCACTGCCCGGTTGATCACGTTCCAGTGGCTGCGGACATCGCAGGACGATGATTGCTGGCACAGTGCCAGTTCGGCGCTGCATTCGGTGAGCGCAATCGGTCCTTCGATGGCATCGATGATCCGGGCCACACTGGTGTGTTCCGGCCTCTGTGCCAGGGCATAGCCACCGCGGGCACCCCGGGTCGAGGTCACGATCCCGGCCCGCGCCAGCGCCTTGAGGATCTTGCTCGCGGTCGGCATGGCGATCGAGGTCTGGTCCGCCAGCTCGGCCGCGGCGAAGGTCTGTTCGTCCGCGCGGGCCATCTGGCCCAGGATGATGATCGCGTAGTCGGTCAGTTTGCTTATTCGCAGCATCGCGGAACCTGCTCAAATTCAGGACTATTTTAGTCCTGATTAATTTCCAAGTAAACAACTCGGGTAAACCGGCGCATGCCACGAAGAGCTCCGATTTCCGGTGAAGTGTCTTTCAGCGGCCCGTCCTCTTCACCGTCCTGCAAACAAATCCCTCTAGCATCCCCGTCTCGGCAAGTTTTTCGACAAACTGGAGGGCATCATGACACAAGTGAGAGATTCGCGATCGGTTCAGCGGGCGGTGCGCGGACTGGGTGCGGGGGCATTGTCCCTGCCACTGCTGGCGGCTGCCGCCATGGCCTCGCCAAACGTGCCGTCCTTGTGCCGGAACTCGTAGTTTCCCCTGATCGCCCTGGCCTCCAGATCATCTTCGGGATAATGCGCGCGGTCCCCCGGCAGCCGGTCGCCGACTTCCAGATAGACCGCGACACGGCCGCTGCGGTTGACCAGCTGATGCCCGTCAGCCCTGCCGGCCGGGAAGCCGGCGCAGGTGCCAGCCGCCAGGCATTGTTCGCCGGTTTCGGTGACCAGGGTGAGCTCTCCTTCCAGCACGTAGACGAATTCGTCCTGCCGGGTGTGCCAGTGCCGGAAGGCGGAGATCGCGCCGGGTTCCAGCCGGACGAGGTTGACGCCGAAGTTCTGCAACCCCAGGGCATCGCCCAGGGCTTGCTTGCTGCGGCCTTCCAACCGCCGGCGCTGCGCCTCCGTCGGATAGATGGAGGAAGTCCGGGCTGGCACGGCCGCCGGGTCGAGGGCTGGCAAATCGAGTCGGGTTGTCATGGCATTATGGTTTGCGGTTGCTGAAAGAGACTTCCAGCGCCTGGGCTCGGTCCGCCGCGACCTTCTGCGCGAAGGCTTCCCGGCACAGCCTACGGGCGACAAGTTCGACGTTCGCTTCGAGGTGCCGGAGCAGCTCGCGGCATTGGGTGCGGGTGTAAGGACCGGCGGCTGGAGCGGTTTGTCCGGGCAGGCGTCTTCCAGATAATGCAGGATGGTCCGCGATTCCGACAGGCGGCCCGCATCCGTCTCGATCAACGGGTTCTTTCCGAGCGGCGACTTCACCAGGACGGTGGCGTTCTGGGAGGATATGGTCCGCTCCATCGCGGAATTCGACACCTTTTTGGAGCAGGGCCAGCTTGATCTGGTTGTCGTAGTTGCTGATGGCGGAACCGTAAGGGTGATCATCGGCGATGTCCGCAGAGGGTGAATTTAGAGCTCCGATTGTAAACCGTTTGCGGCGGACGCATACCGCTGCCGCAGCCGTGCGCAGGTATACTGTTGCGAATAGGCAACGATCGGTGTCGGAGTACGATGAAATACGGGCGGGAAAGGACCATGGGAGGCTGCTCACCAGCCGGGTGGATCACCCTGGCGCTGGCATTGGCGGTCGGCGCCGAGGCCGCCGCCACGGCAGCGGATGCGCTCGCTGTGCACATCGACGCACTGGTTGCAGCGGGCGTCCATCCCCGGCTGCGCTGGGGACGCTTCACGGATTTCCAGGAACAGCTGCGTGCCTTGTACCTCGCCCAAGGTTCCCGCCCTTTGTGGCTGGAGGAGGGTAGGCCGGTGAAGCAGTCGTCCGCCGTTCTCCATTGTCTGCGCATGGCCGACGACCAGGGCTTGAACAGCAGCGACTATGACGCCGATCTCCTGGGCGGCTGGATCGAGAAGCTCAGCGACGGCAGGGCGGCCAACATGGAGGAGGCGACGCAGTTTGAGGTGGCGATGAGCCTCGCTTTGATGCGCTACGGCTCGAGTCTCGCCCTCGGCCGGGTCAGCCCCCGCGCCGCGGGTTTTGCTCTGGACGTGGCGCGGCGGCGGCTCGATCTGCCGGCGCTGGTGCAACACCTCGCCCGCGACCCCCGGCCCTGCGACGCCATCGCCGAGCTGGAGTCGAAGCTGCCGCTGTACCGTGACCTCAAGGCCGCATTGCCGCGCTACCGGGATTTGGCCGGGAGCTACGATGCTTCGGCGCTTGCCCTCCCACCCAAGCTCAGTCCGGGCGACCGCCACAAGGACGTTCCCGCCTTGCGCCAGCGTCTGGCTGCCTTGGGTTTCCTGTCGCAGGAGTCGCCTGCCGGGGAACCGGCAGCCTATTCCGGCGCGCTGGTCGAGGCGGTGAGGCGGTTTCAGGAGCACCATGGGCTGGCGCCGGACGGCGTGATCGGCAAGGGCACGCTGGCGGCACTCGCGGTGTCGCCGGCCGCACGGCTCAGACAAATCCGGCTTGCGCTGGAGCGGTTGCGCTGGCTGCCGGAGCGGTTCGACGGTCCCTTCATCCTGGTGAACATCCCGTCGTTCCATTTGTACGGTTACGGCGAGGACCATGAGCGGCCGGAGGTGTCGATGAACGTGGTCGTAGGCCGGTCGTCAGGCGGACACAGCACGCCGGTGTTCCATTCCGACATGACCTACGTGGTGTTCCGCCCCTATTGGAATATACCGCGTGCCATCACGGTCAAGGAGATGCTGCCCAGTATCCTGCGCGACCCCGGCTATCTGGCCCGCCACAACCTGGAGATGGTGGCCGGTTTCGGTAATGGCGCCCAGGTCTACGAACCCAGTCGGGAAAGTCTGGCGATGCTGTCGGCTGGTTCGCTCAAGCTGCGCCAGCGGCCGGGACCGAAGAACGCGCTGGGGCTGGTCAAGTTCGCTTTTCCCAACAACGACAACATCTATCTGCACGATACGCCCAGTGTGAATCTGTTCCAACGGGCGCGGCGGGACTTCAGCCACGGCTGCATCCGGGTCCAGGATCCGGTGGGCTTGGCGGAATTCGTCCTGAAACGCCAGGACCCGGCCTGGACAGCCGAGCGGATCGAGGCGGCCATGAATGGTGCCCAGTCGCGTACGGTCACGCTACAGCAGCCCTTGCCGGTCTACGTCTACTACTCGACGGCGTTGGCCGAACCGGACGGTACCGTGCGCTTCTTCGAGGACATCTACGGCCTCGACAGGGTGCTGGAGCAGTTGTTGGAAAAGGGATTCCCTTATCCCTCCTGAGCTAACTTCAGAATCCCCGCCAGCTTGATCCGTTCCGTCCCCAGGAATACGGCCACGGCCAACGTCCCGGCGACGGCCAGATCGCCGGAGGAGAGCGCGGTGGTATGGAAGGCGGTCTGCAACGGGGGCAGGTAGACGATGGCGAACTGTAGCAGCACCGTGGCAGCGACGGCGCCGAGCAGCGCCGGGTTCGATCCCCAGCCGAGCTGACCGGTGGGCCGGCTACGGCTGCGCAAGGCGAGGGCCACGGCCATCTGGCTGAACACCAGCACCGTCAGCAGCATGGTCTGCCAAGCGACGCTTCCGCTCAGCCAGTAGGCGAAGCCTACGCCCAGACTCAGCTCGGTGATCAGCGCTCCTACGGCCAGCATCAGTTTCAAGCCTTGCCTGCCGAAGATCAGCTCGCCGGCGGATAACGACGGCCGCTCCATCAGGTTTTCCTCCGCCGGTTCCATTCCCAGCGCCAGCGCGGGCAGGCCATCGGTGACCAGGTTCATCCACAGTATCTGCAGCGGCAGCAGCGGCAGCGGCATCCCCAGGAAAGGTGCGAAGGTCACCACCGCGATTTCACTGAGGTTGCAGCTCAGCAAGTAGATGATGAACTTGATCAGGTTGTCGTAGATCGCCCGGCCCTGGCGCACGGCGGCCGTGATGGTCGTGAAATTGTCGTCCAGCAGGACGATCTGGGCGGCTTCCTTGGCGACGTCGGTGCCGATTCTGCCCATGGCGATGCCGATATCGGCCTTCTTGAGGGCCGGGGCGTCGTTGACGCCATCGCCGGTCATCGCCACGCTCCATCCTTCGCTCTGGTAGGCTTCGATCAGCCGCAGTTTGTCTTGCGGTGCGACTCGGGCGAACACGGCGGCGCGTTTCACGGTTTCCCGCAGCTCGGCGGCTGTCATGGCGGCGATCTCGCTGCCACCGATCACGCCACCGGTGGTGTCGATGCCGACTTCCTCCGCGATATGGCGGGCGGTCAATGGGTGATCGCCGGTGATCATCACCGCCTTGATGCCGGCCTGACGGCACTCGGCGATGGCTTGTGTGACGGCGGGGCGCGGCGGGTCGTAAATGCCTATCAGGCCGATGAAGCTCAGGCCGTTTTCCAGCGTCGCTCTGGCATCCTTGGGCGGGAGGGTGGCCAGGCGGCGCGCGCCCAGGGCCAGCACCCGCATGCCTTTTTCGGCCAGTGCATCGTGCGCCCGTCCGATCCGCTGGCGCCAACTGGCATCGAGGGGCCGTTCGTCGCCATCGACCCAGATGGTGTCCGCGCGCGGGAGTAAGGCTTCCACGGCGCCCTTGGTCAGGACGAGATAGCGCCCGCCGTCGAGATACCGGCCGACGACGGCGGGGCCGGCGCCGTCCGTCGCAACCGGACCGTGCACGGTCGTCATGAGTCTGCGGCCGGCGTCGAAAGGGATTTCCGCGATCCGCGGCAAGGTGGCTTCGAGTTCGGTTTTGAGCCGTCCGCCGCGGGCGGCGGCCAGCACCAGCGCCGCCTCGGTGGGTTCTCCCAGGACCTGGTAGGTGCCATGCGGATCTGTCGGGTTCTCGAGCAGGCCGTCGTTGCAGAGCGCGCCGCCGATCAACAGCAGATCGATGGCCGGGTGGTCGGCGATTTCCGCTGCCAGCCCTCCGGAGTCCGGTTCGCTCAGTTTGAGTTCGAGCCGGTGTTCGGCCACGTCCAGTACCGAGACGCTCATGCGGTTTTCGGTCATCGTGCCGGTCTTGTCGGCGCAGATCACCTCGATCGAACCCAGGGCTTCGACCGCCGGCAGGCGGCGGATCAGGGCGCCCTGCTTCAACATCTTTTGGGCACCCACGGCGAGGGTGATGGCGACCAGTGCCGTCAGGGATTCGGGCACGGCGGCCACGGCGAGGCTGACTGCGGTGAGGATCATGGTGCGGAAGCTTTCCCCGCCGGCGATTCCGAGCAGCAGGACCACGATGGCGACGCCAGCCACGCCATAGGCCAGCATGCGGGCGAAGCCGTCGAGCTGTTTCTGCAGCGGGGTGGGTTCGGCGGTCACGGATTCCAGCAATCGGGCGGTGGCGCCCAAGGCGGTGGACGGTCCGGTCTCGGTCACCAGGAAGCTGCCGCGGCCGTAAACCACCTGGGTGCCGAGGTGGACCTTGTTGATCCGGTCGGCGAGCGCAGTGGCGGGTTCCAGCACGACGGCGGCGTCCTTGCGGACGGGGGTCGATTCGCCGGTCAGCGCCGATTCCTGAATGCAGAGGTCGATGCTTTCGAGCAGCCGGCCGTCGGCGGGCACATCGTCGCCGGTTTGCAGCAGCACGATGTCGCCGGGTACCAGTCGGTCAGCGGAAATTTCGCAGATCCGTCCGCCGCGCCGTACCGTGGCTTGGTCGACCGCTATGCGCCGGAGGGCCACGAGCGCTTTTTCCGCCCTGGATTCCTGCAGGAACCCCAGGATGGCGTTGAGCAGGACGATGGCCAGGATCACGCAGGCTTCCAGGACTTCGCCGATGGTGAGCGCGAAGGCGGCGGCGGCGATCAGGATCTGGACCAGCATACCGGCGAACTGCCCGGTGAAGATGCGCCAAGGCGGGCGCATGCCGGTGGCGGGAATTTCATTTGGGCCAAACGAGGCAAGCCGGTTTTCGGCTTCGGTCTCACTCAGTCCCTGTCGGAGATCGACGTCCAGGCGGGTTGCCGTTTCCTCGGCGGTCAGCGAATGCCAGGCTTGGTTCATGGTTGCGGCTCCTGTCCGTGTAAGCCTTCATGATTACTCGAAGTGCGGCGCTTGCCTAGAGCAGGGGCTGTCACACGGTGGCAATAAGGCTGCCTTATGGTTGAGATGGGCGGCACAAATATTTCGTGCCCACTATGGAATGGCTCTTTTTCAAGACAGATGCTTATGACACAGAATGCTTTTGAAGCGGTGGCAGACCCCATCGCCGCGGTGGTCGTGAAACCGAAACTGGAAACTCGAATCGGACCGGTCGGCTCGATGGTGTTCATGGGTGTTCTTGGCATCGGCGTCGCTTTCACGGCCTACAGTTTGCAGAGTGATGTGGCCGGTGCCGGCACCGCGCTGGCTTTGGCGCCTTGGCTGCTGCTGGGGTTGTCGCTCCTGATCGCCCTGGGTTTCGAATTCGTGAACGGGTTCCATGATACGGCGAATGCCGTCGCCACCGTCATCTACACCCATTCGCTGCCGCCGATGGTCGCAGTGGTCTGGTCGGGCATGTGGAATTTCGTCGGTGTGCTGGTATCGTCCGGGGCCGTCGCCTTCGGCATTATTTCGCTGCTGCCGGTCGAACTGATTCTCCAGGTGGGGAGCGATGCGGGCTTCGCCATGGTGTTCTCGCTGCTGATCGCGGCCATCTTGTGGAATCTCGGGACCTGGTATTTCGGCCTGCCGGCGTCCAGTTCACACACCCTGATCGGCTCGATCATCGGCGTCGGCCTCTCCAACGAACTGATGCACCGGGGCGAATCCGCCACCTCGGGGGTGGACTGGTCACAGGCGGCGAAAGTGGGCCAGTCGCTCTTGATGTCGCCGCTCGTCGGGGCCGTTGCCGCCGGGATGCTGCTGATCGCGCTCAAAGTAGCCGTCACCAATCCCAAGCTCTACCGCGCTCCGGAAGGCTTGCGTCCGCCGCCATGGTGGATCCGCATCGTCCTGGTGCTGACCTGCACTGGCGTCTCTTTCGCGCACGGCTCGAACGACGGGCAGAAAGGCATGGGACTGATCATGCTGATCCTGATCGGCATCGTGCCGACCGCCTATGCCTTGAATCGGGCAGTGCCGGACTCCTACGTACCCGAATTCCTGGCCTTATCGCATGTCGTCGAGCAGGCGCTGGTGCAAAAGTCGGAAGGTTCGAAAGCCTTCGGGGGTGATCCCCGGCCCGTGGTGACGGGTTTCGTCCGGAGTCGGGAGATGGGACCGGACACGCTGGCGGCAACCGCGAAGCTGGTTGGGGAAATCGCCGGCACCATCGAAAAGAACGGATCGCTCGCGCACATTCCCGTAACCGGAACCCAGAACGTGCGCAACGACATGTACCTCGTCGACGAGGCCATGCGGCGGTTGGACAAACTGGGCCAGCCGGTGTTCGAGGAGCGCACCCGGAAAGAGATCGTTGGCTACCGTAAGGCGCTGGAAAACGCCACCCGGTTCATTCCCACCTGGGTGAAGGTCGCTGTCGCCATCGCCCTGGGGCTGGGCACGATGGTCGGCTGGCGGCGTATCGTGGTGACCGTCGGGGAAAAGATCGGTAAGCAGCACCTGACCTACGGCCAGGGTGCGTCGGCGGAACTGGTAGCCATGAGCACGATTGCGGCGGCGGATATGTACGGCCTGCCGGTGTCGACGACCCATGTGCTGTCGTCGGGGGTGGCCGGGACGATGGCGGCCAACGGTTCGGGGTTACAGTGGTCCACGGTCCGCAATCTGGCCATGGCCTGGGTGTTGACCCTGCCTGCAGCCATCCTGCTTTCCGGGGGCCTCTTTTTCCTGTTTCGTCAGATGATCGCCCATTGACCCCGGTCAGTTTACAGGCGGCTGGTCAAGGGGATGGGTTTTGCAGCAACCGTCGCAGGGCTTCTTCGATCCGGGTGAGCATCCGCCCATAGGGCTCGGTCTCGCCCCCTCGCAAAGGGGCGCCGAAGCGCACGCTCACGGGCGCTACGGCGCGCGGGACGATTTTGCCCGGCGGCATGACCCGTTCGGTGCCTTCGATGACCATGGGTACCACTGGCACGCCCATGTCGACCGCTATGGTGCCGGCGCCCCGGCGTAGTGGCTGGATGCCCAGGCCGCTCCGGTTCATCTGGCCTTCCGGGAAGATCAGTACGTTCCAGCCGTCATCCAGGAGGTGGCCGACGAGCTCGAGGCCGGGACGGATGTTCTCGTCGGGTTCACTGGGGAGCGGGAAGGCATTGAGCGCGAGTTCGCCGACCGGCACGGCCCAGCGGTAGC
Source organism: Methylococcus capsulatus (assembly GCF_036864975.1). Classification (NCBI taxonomy): domain Bacteria; kingdom Pseudomonadati; phylum Pseudomonadota; class Gammaproteobacteria; order Methylococcales; family Methylococcaceae; genus Methylococcus; species Methylococcus capsulatus. Next base: position 2,086,456 of record NZ_CP104311.1, read on the forward strand.
GGGTGTAGAGCACGCCAGTGGCAGCGGCAATGGCGAGTCGATAGCGGAAGCGCTCGGGCAGGGCGAAGGTGGCGATGGCGGAGTCGAGATAACTGCGATGGTTGGCCATGAATATCACTGGGCCTTCCAGCGCTGCCAGGTGCTCCCAGCCCGAGATCCGGAGGCGGCAGAACGGTGCGATCCACCATTGCAGAAAAATCTTTTGCGCCAGGGGACGCAGCTTCGAAGCCAAGGGCGACAGCGACCAGCGGGGATAGGCGGCGAGTTGGGGCATCCGGCCACGGCGGTTTACCAGCAGGGCCTCGAGATCGGCCACCGTGGTCTGCGGGCCGACGTCGGTTTCGTCCAGGCAGACGCCGAGATCTTCTTCGATACGGGCCACGAGTTCGATACGGAGCAGGGAGTCGAGTCCCAGGTCGGGGATCAGGCGAGTGTCATCGCTCAGGGCGCTGGCCTCGGTTCCGGCCACCTGGGCCAGGAGAAGTCGAAGTGGTGTCGTCCGTCCAGCGGGGCCCGCTTGAGCCGAGGGCTCCCGTCGCAGCCGGCGCAGGACTTCGTCCTTCTTGACCTTGCGCGTGACCGCACGCGGGAAGTCGGCGTCCGGCCAGACTGACCAGCTCACGATGCGCTGATGCGGCGCCAGGTGGCGGTTGGCTTCCGCGACGATGCCGGCTGCCCGTGCCTCGTCAGCCAGCAGCACGGCGTGGATGAGGGTGCGTCCGCCGCTTTCCAGTCCGACGACGGCGCAGTCCGTGACGCCGGCAGTGCGGTTGAGCACGGCCTCTATGTCCTCGGGAAATACGTTTTCTCCTCCCGGCCCGAGGATCATATAGCGTTTCCTGCCGTAGACGTAGAGGAAGCCGTCGGCATCGAGGCGACCAACGTCGTCGGTTTTCAACCAGCCGTCGGTGAAAGCCGCTTCGGTGCGTGCCGGGTCGCCGAAATAACCGGCCATGACCATGGGGCCCTTCACCAGGATCTCGCCGTCGGGGGCGATGCGCAGCTCGACTTCCGCCAGCGGCTTGCCGACCGAGCCGATGCGATGGGCTTGGGGTGTGTTGGCGGCGATTACCGGGCTGGTTTCGGTCAGACCGTAGCCTTGCAGCACTTCGAAGCCCAGCGCCCACCATTTTTCCTCGACGATCGGATCCAGTGGAGCGCCGCCGCAGACGAGGGTCCGCAGGGATTTTGAAATCTGGGCTCTGATCCTGCCTCGCAGCAGAGGCCGCAGGAATACGGGGATCCCGCCGAGGCGGGCCTCCAGCCGGTCCAGCATGGTCTTGAGGACCTCCGGCACAGCGACGAGGTGAGTGGCGGGGGTGTGCGCCAGGGCATCGAGCACGCTGCGGGTGGTCGGCGCGGTGAGGTAGCTGACCGGACAGCCCGCGGCGAGCGGGCAGAACAGGCTGGTCATCTGGCCGTAAACGTGGAACAGCGGGACCAGACTCAGGACATGGTCATCCGGTGCCAGCGGAACGGCACGCGCAACCGCGCTCAAGTCGGAGAGCAGGTTGGCGTGGGTGAGCATGACGCCCTTGGGATCACCTGTGGTCCCCGAGGTATAGATGATCTCGGCCAGTTGTGCGGGACCGGTGGGGGCAGCCGGCCGGTCGGTTGGCACCGTCCCGAGACGTTCGATGTCGGCGACGGGCAGCGGGGCGCTTTCCCAGTGGCAGCGGGGCGACGCCAGGACCAGACTCGGCCCGGCCGATCGAACCAGATTGGCGAGCTGTTCCGGCGGGCTCCTGGGGTTGAGTGGCACCACGACCGCACCGCGTGCGGCGATGGCGAAGAAGGCCGCCACCCAGTGAGGCGAGTTTTCGGCGAACAGAAACACCCGGTCGCCGCAGCCGACGCTGTGTCTGTCCAGCAACGACGTCAGCTTTGCGGCGTGGGTTCCGAGTTCTAGGTAGCTCCAGCGTAGGGTGCGGTAGCGTGGACGGTACTGTATGGCGAGGCGGGGACCGTAACGACCCACCACGCCGTCCAGGAATTCGGAAATTGACGCGACCGTTTCCATTCGTCAGACCTCGAGATTGCGGCGAGGATACTTGTTTAACTATGCTGCGATTGTAGGTGCTGCCCGCCGGTGTCGGTTTCTGGAACCGGGTGGCCGAACAAATCCTTGCGTTTTCTTCCGAACGGCTTTCCTCATGAAAAACCAAGCCAGGGAAGTGGCCTTTCTTACCTGGATCGACCGGCTCAGACAACGGATCGGCTTCCGCAGCGGGGGTTGCCTTCTGTTCGGTATCATCCTTTTGTTCGGCCTGGCCGGTGCGATCGCTGATATCCGGCCGGGAACCTGGCTCAGGTATTTCGATCTCGACCGCGAATACACTGTGCCCACCCTGTTTTCGGGCGGCCTGCTGCTGATGGCGGCGTGGGAGTCCTTTACCGCGGCATCTTCGAAGCGGCTCGACGCCTGGTCATTCGTGCTCGCGGCCATGTTTCTTGAGATGGGTTTCGACGAGACGCTGATCATACACGAGCGCATCGAGCAGGCCACCGGTGTCGATTGGCAGATTCTTTACCTGCCGGTCATGGTCTTTGCCGGCATCGCCTGGTTTTGGGTCTTCACGCAGCTGCGAGAGGAGCTGCTGCGGCGGTTATGGATCGCCGGCGCCATCGCCTGGACCGCATCCCAATTGTTCGAGGCCGCCGAGTGGGGGTGGGGGGGAGAGAGCAGGGTTTCTCTGCCCAGCTACCTCTATCTGGTGCATGTCGAGGAGATGCTGGAAATGTCGGGTTCCTCCTTTTTTCTGTTGACGCTGTGGCTCCTGAACGGCGGTCCTTCGATTTCACGGAAATGACACGCAACGATAACGTTTCGTGGAGGGAAGCCGGATGTCCATCGTGGTAGTTTGTGAAAGATATCTTGCGCGTTCCGCCCTGCTGAAATCGACATGAAATTCGATTACGCCGCCCATTCACTCAAGAAAATCTTTCAGGATCATCTGAGCTGCTGCGTCGAGTGTGGCCAGGTTTTAGAGCGGCTGTTCGCCGAGCTCGACGCCGCAGAAACGCACATCGGCCTGATCCGGCAGCTCGAGGAAAAGGGCGATGCGCTGATGCGCGAAGCGTATGACGCGCTGGAGACCGCCCCTTATTCCGAGCTGGTGCTGCTGATCCAGCAGTTTGCCAGGCATGTCGACGACATTCTTGACGGTCTGAACGATACCGCCAGGGTGATCGACATCTTCACGCCTCAACGGGCGGAAACCGCCGCGCTCGACCTGCTCGCGATCATCCTGGGGATGGTCCGGCGGCTGTCGGCGGAAATGGACCACTATCCGGAAAACCCGCTCGCAGGCATCAAACAATGCCGAGAGGAGCTCAAGGTATCGGAGACGAGCGCTGACCTGGTGTATCACGAGTGGCGGAAGTCCCAGCGGCGTTATAGCACTTTGTCGCTCCTGGCCGAATCGGACTGGACCGAGATTTTAGGGATCCTGGAGAAAACCACGGATTCTTGCTATCACGCAGCTCTCGTGCTCGAGCGCATCACCAAATACCGGTTGAGACAGGCTTCCTGACGCGCCTGCGGCCGACCTCCCGCGCGGCGGCCGGGGCCGCGCGGAAGCCAGAGACAGCGCCTTCTGCGCTCAGTAACGCCTGCCGCCGCCAGTGCCGCCGCGCCTCTCCGGCGGACGGGCTTCATTGACCATCAGATTACGTCCGTCCATCTCTTTGCCGTTGAGTCCGGCAATGGCGGCTTGAGCCTCCTGGTCGCTGCCCATTTCCACGAACCCGAATCCCCTGGATCGGCCGGTGGCGCGGTCCATGACGACCTGGGCCGATTTCACGGTGCCGTATGCTGCGAAAGTCCGTTCCAGGTCGGCATCGCCGACACGATAGTTCAAGTTGCCTACATATAGCTTGCTGCCCACGAAAGACCCCCGTCGAGGTTCATGAAAACCTGCAATCCACAATAAAACAAAAATGCCTGATTCGACAGGGGAGGACTGAAAAATATTTCCGGCCGTCTGCGCTGCCGGCATGGATTGGGGGGGCACTCCGGCTGTTTTGAGCTTTTGGGTGACATTGGGAGGCAGTCGCCTTATAATTTTGACTACGGCACGTTCAACCAATCATCGTGCCGTGTTCTTCTTGAACCCTCCCGATCCATTGAATCGTCTGCCTCGATTGGTGCCGTTTTTCCCTGGAACGGCAGGCCGTCGCAGGACACCACTAAATATGTCATCTGATTTGAATTCTGCCGGCCCGGCTTTTGCCGATCTGGGGCTGGCTCAGCCCCTTTTGCGCGCCGTTTCCGAAGCCGGTTACGTCCGTCCCACCCCCATCCAGGCACAGGCGATCCCGCTTCTGCTCGCCGGCGGCGATCTGTTGGCGGCGGCCCAGACGGGAACCGGCAAGACCGCCGGGTTCACCCTCCCGATTCTGCACAGGCTGCTGGAGAAACAAGTTCCGCGCCGGCCGCGGCGTCCGCGCTGTCTCATCCTCACTCCCACTCGCGAGCTGGCGGCGCAGGTGCTGGAATCGGTCGAAACCTACGGCAAGTACGTCCCGCTGAAAGCCACGGTCATGTTCGGCGGGGTGGGGCTCAACCCCCAGGTCCGTGCTCTCGGGGCCGGCATCGACATCCTCGTTGCCACGCCGGGTCGACTGCTCGACCATTGCGGACAGAAGACCGTTGACCTTGCCGGTGTGGAAATCCTCGTACTGGATGAGGCGGACCGTATGCTCGACATGGGGTTTATCCGCGACATCCGGCGGATTCTGGGACTGCTGCCGAAGCAGAGGCAGAACATGCTGTTTTCGGCCACGTTCTCGGATGAAATCCGGGCGCTCGCCGACGATCTGCTGAACAATCCCGGCTATGTCGAAGTGGCACGCCGCAACGCCGCTTCCGATCTGGTCGACCAGACCGTCCATTTGGTCGCGCAAGAACACAAACGCGATCTGCTCACCCATTTGATCCGCCGGCACGACTGGCGCCAGGTGCTGGTATTCACCCGGACCAAGCATGGTGCGAACCGGTTGGCGGAAAAACTGGCCGAGGATGGCATTCCGGCGGCGGCGATTCACGGCAACAAGAGCCAGTCGGCGCGCACCCGGGCGCTGGCGGATTTCAAGGATGGCAGGGTGCCGGTCCTGGTGGCCACGGACATCGCGGCACGCGGACTGGACATCGATCAGCTACCCCATGTAGTGAACTTCGAGTTGCCGAATGTGCCGGAGGACTACGTCCATCGGATTGGCCGCACCGGGCGGGCCGGCAACACCGGGTCCGCTGTGTCGTTGGTGGCGAAGGAGGAGCTGAAGCTGCTGAATGGTATCGAGCGTCTGATCAAACGCCCGATTCAGCGGGGGGCGGTGGAGGATTTCGCCCCGCAGGCCGAGCGCCGGGAAGACCGGTCGCGGCGGTCGTCGCAAGAGGTGCGTGAGGGGGGCGGCAGGCAGTCTCCCCCGGACCAGCCCAAGGCGCGGGCAGGGCTGGCGCCCCGCAGCGCCGCCCGGCATTTGCCGAAGCCGCAGAGGGCAGGCAACCGGCTGCGCAGCCAGGGCGGCAAACGCGGTTGACGGTCTGCTGCGAGCCGGAGGGCATCTCCGCCTTGCCGGCTTCCCGTGCGCGGCCGTTCGTTTCGCTCAACAGTTTGTCACCCCGTGCTTTGTTGCCGTCAACGCCGGCAGCGGATAGTCTGAATCCGGCCTTGGATTAACCGGGGGACTCCAGTCATTCCGTGACCGGCCCGCTGTGTCGAGCGGAGCCGTTTCTCCCGGGTTCAGCCAGGGTTTCTTTCAGACAGCATTCGTGCGGAGGAAAGATCATGATCCTGAGCAATCTGACGTCGCACCTGAAGTTTCCCAGCATCGACCGTCTGTGGCCGGATGTAACCGTCGAGGACGTGCTGTCGGCGGTGATTCTAATCACGTTTGCTTCTTTGATGGCGATCGAGATCCGCTATGGCGGGGGCGTGCGAACCGACCCCTCGGTGCGGAAATCGTACCGGACGAACCTGTCGCTGTTCCTGTTCAACGACTTACTGATGTCCGCCTTGTCGGTGTCTTCCCTGCTGGTATTGGCGGAGTGCCATGCCGGCGGTGGACTCCTGGCCGGCGTGAGCACCCCCTGGCTTCGTGGGCTGCTGGCCTTGCTCCTGCTCGATCTGGTGCTGTATTGCTGGCACTGGGCCAGCCACCGCCTGCCCTGGCTGTGGCTGTTCCACAAGGTGCACCACAGCGATCATTCGATGAACGTGACGACCGGTTTCCGACTGCATTTCGCCGAGGTGCTGTTGACGGTACTGGTCAAGGCCGGCTTCATCGTGGTCACGGGCGTACATGCCGCCCAGGTCCTGTTCAGCGAGGCGCTGATCACCCTGGCCGTGTTGTTTCACCATGCCGATATTTCGTTTCCGGGGGAGTGCCGGCTGGGTCATATCTTCATCGTGCCAAGCCTGCACCGTGTGCATCACTCGGCTTTGCGCAGCGAGCACGATCGTAATTACGGCGCACTGTTTTCGTTTTGGGACCGGTTTTTCGGCACACTGCTGGAAGTCCAGCCGGCACAGATCGGATTACGCGACGTGGAGCCCTTGAATTTCACCGAAACCCTGAAGTTCGGTTTCACCTATGTCTATATGCCGACGCCACGTCCTCTTCGACTTCGCCCCCGGCAGCCATTGGAACCGATGATCGCCGAAGCCGCCTATTTCCGGGCCGAAAAGCGCGGATTCGTTCCGGGGTTCGAAATGTTCGACTGGCTGGCCGCCGAGCGCGAAATCGAGGAGCGGTTGAACGGTGGGAGCGGTAACGCCGGCGCTGTCCGCCAGACGCCGTAAAGCCTACGACAGCGGGCCACTTGTCCGCAATTTCTGAGGAGGTGGCCCGAACGGAGTCATGACATTACGATTTTATTTTAAGGTGCTCACAATTTAGACTATGCATCGAAAGCACTGCCGTGGAGTGTTTTTTTGCGTCCGGCCCACCGGAGATCCAGTTCGGACACCGTCCCGCAAGGCCTTGAAACGAACCCCTTCGAGTGAATATTCCCCAACTGGCCGCCAATATGGCCGAACGCTTCGCCCGCCGGCCGGGGCGGGTCCTGGCTCTCGCCATGGCGTTCTCGGTGTTGTCTCTCTGGGCGGTTTTCCAACTGCCGGTCTATACTTCCCGCCAGGCCCTGCTGCCGCACGACAACGCCGTTGCCCAGCGCTTCGACGCTTTCCTGAAGAAATTCGGCGCCGCTTCCGACCTGATCGTGGTCCTGGAAGGGGCACCTCCGGATGAACTGAAGACATTCGCCGACGAACTGGCGAGCGCCCTCGCTGCCGAGCCCGAAATCGCCCAGGCGACGGCACGGGTCGATCTGCGTTTTCTGCTGGAGCACGCCTATCTGGCCGTACCTGAAGATCGGCTCAAAGCGCTGGCGGGCACGCTCGACAGGTTTGCGGGAGCTGCCATCCCCAGCGATGCCCCTCGGATCGACGCGGCTCTGGACCGCCTTCGCGAGCGCCTCGAAGAGGCGCCCGCCGCGCCCGATGCCGGTATCGACATTCCCACGGCCGAGACCGGCCTGAAACTGCTGGCGGTTCTGCTCGACGAGTGGCACCGCTGGCTCGCCGCGGGCGAGGTGCCGGCCGCGCTCGACTGGGGACGGCTGCTGGCCGGCCAGGGCGGGAGCGAGGTCGCCAATGAAGGCTATTTCGTCTCGCGCGACGGGCGTATGTACTTCCTGTTCGTGCACCCGGCGAGCGCTTCGGAGGATTTCACCGCCACCGGGCCGTTCATCGAAAAGGTGAGAGACGTGGCGGCAACGCAGGCGGCGAAGACTCGGGCAGCCGGCCGGGTCGCGCCCAAGGTGGGGCTGACCGGGCTGCCGGCCATAGAGTACGAAGAGCACGTCAGCATCCGCCACGACATAGCGCTGGTGGTCGGTTCCGCCGCCAGCCTGATCGTCCTCCTGATTCTGGCGGTGGTGCGGAGCTGGCGCTGGGCGCTGGTCATCTTCGTTCCCATGGGCCTCGGGGTGTTGTGGAGCCTGGGCCTGGCGCTGGTGACCGTCGGCCATCTCACTCTCATCACCGCCAGCTTCATTGCCATCCTGTTCGGTCTGGGTGCGGATTACGGCATCTTCACCTCGGCGCGGATCGCCGAGGAGCGTCGTCGCGGTAAACCGCTGACCGAGGCGATCGGGGCAGGGATGGGCGCTTCCTTCCAGGCGGTGTTCACCGCGGGCGGCGCCTCGGTGGTGATTTTCGGGGCTTTGGCCACGGTCGATTTCCCCGGCTTTTCCGAACTGGGGCTGGTGGCGGCCAAGGGAGTGATGCTGATCCTGGTCAGTACCTGGCTGGTCCAGCCGGCGCTGTATGCCTTGCTGCCGCCGAAACTCGCGCCGTTGCCGGCCGCGGCGTCTGCCGGGGCGATCGAGCCGGGCCGTATGCCTTTCCGGGGAAGCGTCGCCGTGATCCTGGTCGCGGGGGCGTTGGCTACGGCGGCATTCGGCATCGGAAGCGGCTACGAGCTTCCCTTCGATTACGACGTGCTTTCGCTGTTGCCGAAAGACTCCGAGTCAGCCTACTACCAGAACCGTATGGTCGCGGAGAGCGACTATCAGGCGGAAGTGGTCATCTTTACCGCACCAGACCTCGAAGAGGCCCGACGCATCGCAGCGGAGGCGGGCAGGCTGGGGAGCGTGGCCAAGGTGCAGTCGCTCATGGACCTGTTTCCGCCCGACGCCGACGCACGCGCCCTCGAGGCCCGGCGCATCGGCGAACTTGCTGACGACGGCTATGCGGTCCGATTGGCCAGGCTCGCCGCCATCGGTCTGCCGGAAGGGACTTTCGGACGCGTGCGGACGATTCTGGAGAAGGGCGGCGATTTCATCGACCAGTCCCAGGAGCTGGCATTCTCGGCCGGGCATTCCGGGCTGGTGGCGGCTTTGGAAGACGTACGGGGGAGGCTGGATGCAGTCCGGTCCGCCATCGAGGCCGATCCCGTCCAGGCCCGGGAGCGCAGCGAGCGGTTCTTCCGGATGCTGCTGTCGGCGGCGGAGCGGGGCGTGGCACTGCTGGCGGAGTGGCGCCAGGCGCGGCCCATCACCCCGGCCCAACTTCCGCCGGCTTTGCGGGACCGGTTTTTCGCCGCCGACGGGACGGTTGCAGTGTACGCTTTTCCGGCAAAAACTGTGTATGATCCCGCCAACCTCGACAGGCTGATGCAGGAAATTTATGGCGTGTCGCCCGATGCGACCGGCTTCCCGGCCACCCATCAGGTGTTCTCCAAGTCCGTGGTGGAAAGCTTCACCCATGGAACTCGTGAGGCGGTGACCGTTTGCCTGCTGTGGCTGATGGCTCTCTGCGGCATCCGCTACAACTATGCCAACATCATCGCTTTGCCCCTGGTCATCGCCCTGGCGGTGGATTACGGCGTATGGTTCTCCCAGCGCTGGTTCGACCTCAAGGACCGTTCGCTGACGCAGATCAATCGGGTCGCGGGGAGGGTGATCGGGCTCGCCGCCGGCACCGAGCTGGCGGGACTGGGGGCGATCACCCTGGCGAACTATCGCGGCGTGTCCAGCCTGGGCGTCAACATCACCGTCGGTCTCCTGTGCTGCTTGGCCGCGACCCTGTGGGTGGCACCGGCGATCGGACAGCTTCTCGATTCAAGAAAGAAACCATGACAGACAAGATTACGCGCTTTTCCCTCCTGGCGGCCCTGCTGGCCCCCTTCGTTCCCGCGCAGGCCGGCGCCCCCGCACCGGTGGTCGTCTGTTACCCGGGGGGAGCCGTGAATGAGCGCGACGCCGATCAGGCGATGGATGCGATGCTGCGGGTGGTGGAGCGGGTAGGGCAGTGGCCGGAGAAGAGTTTCAGCAGCGTGTTCACCGCGAAGGTGGCGGATTGCGGAAAACTCATGGCGGAAATGAAGCCCGCGTTCGCGATCACTTCGCTGGCGCTATACCTGGACATGCGCGGCCAATACGATCTGGTGCCTGTGGTTCAGCCCAGGATCGACGGACGTACCAGCGAGCGTTACCGGGTCGTGGCAAAGCAGGGCAGGTTCCACGACATGGACGAACTCAAGGGCAGGACGCTGGGGGGTACCATGCTGGATGAACCGGCCTTCCTCGGCAAGATCGTGTTTGCGGGCAAGTATGATCCGGAAAAGGATTTCGCCCTCCAGCCTTCGCGCCAGGCGATCCGGGCCCTGCGCTCCCTGGACAAGGGCGAGCTGGATGCGGTGGTGCTCAATGAACAGCAGTTCGCGGGTCTGAGCGCGCTGCAGTTGGCGAGTCCGGTGGAGACGGTGTTCACATCCGCGGAGATTCCGCTGATGGGTGTGGTGGCCAATGCCCGGTTGACTTCGGCCCAGGAACGGGCGCGCTTCGCCCAGGCGCTGGAAACCCTGTGTGCCGATCCCGAAGGCAGGAAGCTGTGCGACCTGTTTGGTATCCAGTCTTTCGTAGCGGTGGATCCCACCGTGTTCGATCCCATGGCCAGGCTCTGGCTGGCGCGGAACTGACGCATTGCATACCGTGCGTCTGTTTGCTGCCGGTATTCTGGCGGGGGTCCTGGCCGGTTGCGGCGGCCTCCACCGCGATGGCATTCCGGCAGGTCCGTCGGCGGGCTGTCCCCGGCTGACCGCCGCCGCCCTGAGTGCCGGTCAGGATGCACTCGGTCCTTCCAGCGAAACGCGGGAGCTGGAATGTGCCCTGGATTTCCTGCGCGGCTCGGATGACCCAGCGTTACGCCGCAGTTCCCTGGGCAGCCGGATTTGCCTGCATCTCGCCGAGCGCAATTCCGATCCGGCGGAGCGTGCGCGCTTCGCCAGGGAGGGGGTGGAGCGCGCCGAAGCCGCGCTGGCGCAAGGCGGAGAGGATGACGGCGCGGTCCATTATTATCTGGCTGCAAACCTGGGGCTGGCCGTGCGCGATGACATGACGGCGGCGCTGGCGAATCTGCACCGGCTGGAGCACGAGTCCGAGGCGGCGGTGAAGCTGAGTCCCGATTTCGATGACGGCGGCCCCTTGCGGCTCTTGGGCATGTTGTACCTCAAGGCCCCGGCCTGGCCCGCAGGGATGGGCGACGGCGACAAGGCTCTGGACCTGCTCGGACAGGCGGTGGAAAGACACCCCGGGCACCCCCTCAACCATCTGTTCTATGCCGAGGCCCTGTGGGAAGTGAACGGCGAGAGCGAAAGCCGGCGAGTCGAGGAGGAAATGGCCGCCGGTTGGAGATTGCTGGAGTCCGGAAGCTGGGGATACAACAAACAAATATGGGAACGGGAGTTCGCCGATCTTCGCCAGGAGATCGGGGCGCCCGCTAGGTAGCATTCTCTTCCGCTCTTTTCCGAGGCGCCGACCATGAGCCGATCGATCAGAAACCAAGATGTCCCCGAACTGCCCCGTCGGCGGCAGGTCCGCACCGTCGGCATGAGCGGCAATTACTGGTATGTGGTCGAGATCGACGGCAGGCTCAAGCCCCGGCAAGTCAAACGGGTGCGTTTCTGGGGACAGGACATCGCGTTGTTCCGCGACGCTGCTGGCGAACTGCATGCCGTGGAAGACCGTTGCCCGCATCGGCAACTCCCGCTGTCCCAGGGCTTCGTCGAGGGGGGAAACCTGGTCTGTACCTATCATGGATGGAAATTCGATGGCTGCGGCCGGTGCACCGAAATCCACCATGAGCTTGGCAAGGGCCGTACCAGGTTACCTAGAATCCGCATCAGGACCTATCCCGTCAAGGCGCAATGGGGGCTCATCTGGCTGTTTCCGGGCGATCCCGCCCTGGCGGACGGCACCCCGCTGCCGACGATCCCGCAGCTCGAAGGGGGGCAGCCCTGGCCGTTCTTCCCGATCGACGTGACGATCAAAGCGCACTTCTCGATGATCGTGGAGAACGTCTGCGACTTCAACCACGAATACCTGCACCGGCACAAACGCCCCTTCCTGCAGCCTATCCTGCGCGAGTGGAAGCAGGACGCCGACAGTGTTCGGGTCTACTACGACACCCGTTTCGACGGGAGCCCCGTCGCCAAGCTCTTCATGGAAGGCGGGGCGCGTGATCTCAACGAGATCGAGATCTGGTACCAGTACCCTTATCAGGGTTCCGACATCGGCGGCAAGTACATCCACTGGCTGTTCATGCTGCCGGAGGACGAGCGCACCACCCGCTGTTTCTTCGTCTTCCTGTTCGGGCCGATCCATGTCCCGATCGTGAACTGGAAGATGCCCGAATTCCTGCGCAAGCCCATCCTCTGGTTCACCAACAAGTGGTACATCGAGCCCCTGTTGGGCGAGGACAAATGGGCGCTGGAATTGGAGCAGGACGGTTTCGAGCGCCATCCCGATGCGCCGCAGATCGAGCTCAATCCGGCCATCAGCTCGTTCCAGAAGTTGTCGCTGGAGAAGTGGAAGGCTTACCAGCAGTCCATGGAGAGAGCCGGGCCAAAGCCGGCGGCAGACCCGGCATGACCACACTGGTCACCGGCGCCACCGGCCATCTCGGCGCCAATCTGGTTCGGGCGCTGCTGGCCCGGGGCGAGAAGGTGCGCGCCTTCATCCGCCGACAAAGCGACGTCGCGGCGTTGGACGGCTTGGCGGTCGAGCGGGCCTACGGCGATCTGCGCGACCGCCGCTCGATCCGGGATGCGCTGGAAGGTGTGGAGCGGTTGTACCACACCGCGGCCTTCGTCAGTATCCGCGACGGTGACCGCCAGGAGCTGTTCGACGTCAACGTGGTCGGCACTCGCATGCTGATGCAGGAGGCGCGGCGGGCCGGCGTGCGTCGGGTGGTGCATACCAGCTCCTTCGGCGCGGTCGGCATCAACCCCCAAGGCGCATCGAACGAACACTGGACAGTCAGCCCGTTCGAACCGGGCACCGACTACGAACGGACCAAGGCCGTGTCGGAACACGACGTGATCCTCGAAGCCGTGCGCGGCCTCGACGTGACCATCGTCAACCCGGCCGCGATCGTCGGTCCGTGGGATTTCCGGCCCAGCCTGGTCGGCCGTACCATCCTCGACTTCGCCCATGGCCGGATGAGGGCGTTCGTTCCCGGTGCCTTCGACTTCGTCCCGATGCGCGACGTGGTGGCTGCGGAACTGCTGGCCATGGACAAAGGCATCCGCGGTGAGCGCTATCTCGTCACCGGCGAGCACTGCACCATCGGTCAGATACTGCAATGGCTGGAGGAGCTGACCGGGCAGCCGCGTCCGAAGCTCGCGATCCCGCCGCGCCTCATGCAGGGCATCGCGCTGCTGAAGGACCCGCTGGAACGCCGTTTTTTCCCCCGCCGGACGCCACGCTTCAACTACCACTCCATCCGCCTGCTCAACTCGGGCAAGCGCGGGGATTCCTCACGGAGCCGGCGCGAACTGGGCCTGGTCCCGACTTCCACCCGTGCGGCTTTCGCCGATGCCGTGGCCTGGTTCAGGGAGAGGGGGATGATCTGACCCCGGGCCGGTCGCGCTGCGGTTCTTCCAGGGCGATGCGGGTGGAAGTGGATGACGGTGGCGAATGCATGACCGTCACCGGCACTCCGAGCGAGGCCCACTGATACAGCCAGCCGGCATCTTCGGGCGCCTTGGGCCAGCGCACGTTGTGCTTCTGGGTCGACATGTTGACGCAGCCATGGCTTGCAGGGCGGCCGAAGCCATTGTGCCACCAGGCGCCGTGGAAGGCGTAATCCGAATAGAAATACTGGGCATAGGGAACGTTTTCCACGATGTAATGCCCTTTTTCCCCTTTTTTGGCCCTGCTTTTCATGGTCTTCGTGGGAAAGCGCGCATAGATGTAGAACGAGCCGGTGACCGTCGGTGTCTGCGGTTTGCCCGTGCTGACCTTGAAGGTCCGCACGGTTTGGCCGTTTTCCACCGCTGTCATCGTCTGGGTGTCGAGGTAGACGAAGATTTTCCGGTCGGTTCCCGTCGAGAAGCTCAAATCCAGCGGGGGCTCGAGATAGCCCCCCTGGACACCGCGGAAAGCGCCGGGTTCCGCGCTGACCCGTATCACACTGGAGGGCGGCCAGCCGTTGAGCGGGGTGAATTGCAGCCGGGTTTTGCCGATCCAACCCCATTTCCCGGTCATTTCTTTGCCGTCCTGAGTCTGGATCCGGACCTGCCGGCCGGCGTTTTCCCGTTCGGCCAACGGCTCGCTGAAAGTAATCTGCAAAGGCATCGCCGTGCCGAGATTCTCTGCTCCACGGAGGTTCACGTCTGCGGACACTGGCGGCGGCGTCGAAATGCGCAGCTCGAATGGAGGTAGCGGCACGCCGGTGGTGGTTTCCCAGCGAATCTGCGTCGGATAGGTGCTGCCCTGGGTGTAGTCCGAGGCGTGCAGCCTGAAGACGGTACGGGTTTCATCCGGCTGGACGGCGAGTTTCAGTCCGCCGACAGGCTCGAGTTTACCCACCGGTTGATCGAACACGAGCGTCACCGATGCGTCCGGAGCCAAGCTGCGATCCGGCGGTCCTTCCAGGGTGGGCATACCCACGGTCGTGAATTCCGCCACTTCGGTTCGCTTCTCGTTGGACCAGATACGTTCCACCGTCACGGTGAGGGTATAGTGCTTGCCAAAGGCGAGTGGAGGGGGGAACTCGAAACGCTCCGGTTCCCTGGCGGCCGTCACTACCGTTCCGTCGTCTTCCCGCAGTTCCACGGCTGCGATCCGGGTACCTACACCGACGGGTTCCGCCGTGACGGCCAGACGCGGATCGGCCATTGCCGTGCCGTTCGCCGGATATGTCACTATGCCGAAAGGAGTGAGGCGGGCGTGGAGTTCCACGGTGACCAGTGCCATCACCGCCACGGCCAGGATGCCCGCTACTACCCGGCCGCTCCCTGATCGGATCGAGCGTACGTTTGCGGATCGGTTCACGCCATGTCTCCCTTTTGGTTTCGATGCCAGAAACCCTGATTTTGAATTTTATCGGGATTTGCGCTCAAACGTTATATGGGCCGGCAGCGTTGCTCGGGGCCAGAATGCCGCGCAGCGGGCCGCCGGTCGTCGCATAGGCAACGAGGCATCGAGCCATCGATCGACTTGCAGGCCCGGAACACGTAAAGTGTCGCGGTCTTGAACTATCGGTACCTAGCGACCCGGTTCCGTCAACACAGAAGCCATGACCAACTATTCCGAAAATCTCGAAAGGCATCTCACCCAGGAAAATCCAGTGCTGCTGGGAGCGGCGCGGAGTTTCGAAGAGCTGGACAACATCGCCCGCGAACTGGGCCTGATCGATCCGGAATACGCCAGTGCCGGGCAGATTTCCTGGTGGCCGGTGATTTCAGTATTGGGCACCTTTTCCGCAGGCAAGTCGACTTTCATCAATCACCTGCTCCAGGCCAAGATCCAGCGTACCGGCAACCAGGCCGTAGACGACAAGTTCACGGTGCTGAGCTATTCCGATGACGTCGAGTCCAGGACCCTGCCCGGCATCGCCCTGGACGCCGATCCTCGCTTCCCTTTTTTCCAGATCAGCAAGGAAATCGACCAGGTTCTGCAAGGCGAGGGCGATCGCATCAATACCTATCTCCAGCTCAAGACCTGCAACAGCCCTTTTCTCAAGGGCAAGATCATTATCGATTCACCCGGATTCGACGCCGACCCGCAGCGCGATGCCGTTCTGGCGATTACCAAGCACATCATCGACATCTCCGACCTGGTGCTGGTGTTTTTCGATGCCCGCCATCCCGAACCGGGCGCGATGAAGGACACCTTGCGCTATTTGGTGACCGAAACCATCAAGCGCCACGATTCCAACAAGTTCCTGTTTATCCTCAACCAGATGGACACGACGGCCCGGGAGGATAATCCCGAGGAGGTGGTGGCGGCCTGGCACCGGGCCCTGGCCGAATCGGGCCTGGTCACGGGGCGGTTCTACACGATTTTCTCGCCCGATGTCTCCGTGCCCATTGCCGATGAGACCCTGCGCCAGCGCTATCTCCAGCGGCGCGACCGCGACTGGGCGGAGATCAACGCGCGTATCCAGCAACTCGAAATCGAACGATCCTACCGCATCCTCGGTACCCTGGAACGTCTGGTCGAGGAGTTCCAGGACGTGGCGTTGCCCGAAATCGAGAAAGTGTTCAAAACCTACCGCAAACGGTTGATCCGGACCGACTGCGCGACTTTCCTGCCGGTATTGGGAGCCGCCGGTTATGGGATGGTGGAATTCGTCCCGCTGGAGCCGAATCTGCTGGTGATGGCAGGTTCGGGTGTACTCATCGGCTTGCTCCTGGTGTGGTCCCGGGTCCACATCATGCTGAACGGGATTTTTGCGGCGTTGGGTGTGCGGACTCTCAAGAAGCGCCAGAAGGTGCTCAACATCCGTTGGGACATGGTCCGCGGTTTCCGGGTAAATGCCGTACCTTGGCCGTTTTTCCGCAAGCCGGGTCTGATGGGCTGGAGCCGGCGCTGCGAGCTTCAGTTGTCCGCGATCCGCCAGCGCTGTAAGGAATCGATCCAATCGCTGAACGATCTGTATACGAATCCCTCAGGCAGGCCGGAAACGGTCCGGCTTGCCGAGCCGCTCTCATCACCGGCCATCGAGTCGTCGGTCGTACCCGGCGAGCCAGCGCCGGCGTCGCCGCAGGATCTGTCCATCGAGTCGGAGCGGGCATCTTCCTAGCGTAAGTCCTCAAAGAAGATTTCAGGCACGATGTTCAGGGGCGAGAAATCCCGTATCCGGGGCGCTTTCGCGGCAGCCTGACGGCCTGTTGCGAGGGGTGCTGCCTGGCGGCTTTCCTGCCGTAGCCTCGCCTGCATGGCATGCGACCGCGTTGGCTCCCGGCCAACGGGTCTTTGACCGGGCCAAGACAAGGCGCTGGGGGGGGATGGAGATAGGTGAAAAAGCCAGCCCCAAGGGCAAGCCCCTTAGACGTTTTTTTGAGTGTCACCTACCTTCGAGAGCGTAAATCCGATGCAAATCATCGACTCAGCGATAGCCTCGTCCCATGCTAAACTGCGACGCAAGGCGTTTCCGGGACGACCATGAGCGTAGCGCTACGACTGTACGAACAACTGACCGAGGCGGGCGAAGACAAGACGCGCGCCAAACTGATCGCGGAAGCCTTCGAGCATCTGGAGGACCGCTATCCCCAGTTGAAGGACGTGGCGACCGCCGGCCAGGTGCGCGAGACCGAATTGCGGCTGCAGAAGGAGATCAAGGAAGTCGAAGCGAGACTGCAGAAGGAAGTCAAGGAAGTCGAAGCGAGACTGCAGAAGGAAATCAAGGAAGTCGAAGCCGGATTGCGGACGGAGATCGAGTCGATCCGGCTGGATATGAAAGAGATCGACGCCAGGCTGCAAAAGCAGATCAAGGAAATCGAGGCGACGCTTCGTCTGGAAATCGAAAAAACCCGGTTGGAGATCCGCGAAGTCGAAGCGGCACTGCGGCTAGAGATCGAAAAAACCCGCCTGGAGATCCGCGAGGTGGAGGTCAGGCTGCAAAAGGAAATCAAGGAGGTGGAAGTGCGTCTGACGCAGGCCATCCATCGCCAGACTCTCTGGGTGGTCGGTTCCGTCGGTGCGGTGGTGGGAATGATCCGGCTGCTGGAATGGTTCCTCGCCCATCTGCCAAGCGCTTAGCTTACCGTTTCGTCCGTTTTGCAAGCGGCGCTGTGTAGCAGACTCTCGGCTACCCGACGCGTTACGGAAGTCCGGCGGGTGCGTTATACGAGGCCGGTTCGTCGTGTCCTGAAGGGACGGAAAGTGTCATACTTTTACGATAGGCTTTTCGGGAGCGGCGCCTACCGGGCGGCGGAAATTCGACGAGAGGTTTGAAATGCGCTTGGGAATGATCGGTGTGGGCCGGATGGGAGCCAACATGGTTCGGCGGCTGCTGCGGGCCGGCCATGAGTGTGTGGTGTTCGATCTCGACCGGGCCGCGGTCGATGTGTTGGCAGCGGAGGGTGCGGTGGGTGCATCGACGCTCGAGGAGTTGGCGGCGGCGCTCGCCCCGCCGCGGCCGGTGTGGCTGATGCTGCCGGCCGCCGTGGTGGACCGCGTGGCCGAGCAGCTTGTCGGTGTGCTGGAAGCCGGCGACATACTGATCGATGGAGGCAACTCCTACTACGTTGATGACATCCGGCGGGCGGAAAGCCTGGCCAGTCGCGGTTTGCATTACCTGGACGTGGGAACCAGCGGCGGCGTTTGGGGCCTGGAGCGCGGTTATTGCCTGATGATAGGCGGCGAAGCGGGACCGGTGGCGCATGTGGAGCCGGTCTTCCAGGCCCTGGCGCCGGGGAAGGGTGAAATTGCGGAGACCGCCAGCCGTAAGGACCGCCGGAGCACCGCCGAGTACGGCTATCTCCATTGTGGCCCGGCCGGTGCCGGACATTTCGTCAAGATGGTCCACAACGGTATCGAGTACGGCCTGATGGCGGCTTATTCGGAAGGCTTCAACATCCTCAGCCGGGCCAACGTCGGTAAAGCCGGCAAGGCCCAGGACGCGGAAACCGCTCCATTGCGCCATCCCGAGCATTACCGCTACGACCTGCCGATCGCCGACATTGCCGAGCTGTGGCGGCGTGGCAGTGTGGTGTCCTCCTGGCTGCTCGATCTCACTGCCGAAGCGCTGGGTCGCGATTCGGAGCTAGCGAAGTTCGGCGGACGGGTCTCCGATTCCGGTGAGGGCCGCTGGACGGTGGCGACCGCCATCGATCAGGGCACTCCGGCGCCGGTACTCAGCGCGGCACTGTATCAGCGCTTCTCATCCCAGGGCGAAGACGAGTTCGCCCGCAAGATCCTGTCGGCGCTGCGTTTCGTTTTCGGCGGCCACGAGGAAAAGGCGTGAGCGTCGAGATCGCGCCGGTGCACACCGGCGACTCCTGCATCATGGTCATTTTCGGGGCCACTGGCGACTTGACCAGGCGCAAGCTGGTGCCGGCCTTATACAACCTCGCCAAGGCCGGGCTGCTGGCGAAGAAATTCGCGGTGGTCGGCGCAGCCTTCGATGATATGGACACGGAAGGTTTCCGCCGCCATCTTTCGGAAGCGATCCACGAATTTGCCGCGGTAGAGTTGGACGATGCCCTTTGGAGCGGGTTGGAAGAGCGCATCTTCTTTTCTCAAGGGGATTTCCGCGACGCCGATTATTATCGGCGGCTGAAGGAACTGTGTGAGCGGGTCCGGGGCGAACTCGGCATCGAGGACAACTATTTCTATTACCTGGCGACCGCGCCGATGTTCTTCGGCGAAATCGTGCAGCAGGTCGGCCGGGCAGGTCTGGCGCAGGAATCGGCCGGTCACTGGCGGCGGGTCATCATCGAGAAGCCGTTCGGGCATGATCTGGATTCGGCCAGGGCGCTGAACGCCCTGATTCGTCAGGTGCTGCATGAGCACCAGATTTACCGGATCGACCATTACCTCGGCAAGGAAACCGTGCAGAACATCATGGTGTTCCGCTTTGCCAACAGTATCTTCGAACCGATCTGGAACCGACGCTATATCGACCATGTGCAGATCACTGCCGCCGAGACTGTCGGTGTCGAACGGCGCGGGGGGTATTACGACAACGCCGGCTGCATGCGCGATATGGTGCCCAATCATTTGTTCCAACTGCTGTCCCTGACCGCCATGGAGCCGCCGATTTCGTTCGAGGCCGATGCGGTGCGCGACGAACAGACCAAGGTGCTGCGCGCCATCCAGGCTCCGACACCGGAAGAGGTGTTGAGCAGGATGGCCCGCGGCCAGTATCGGGAAGGTTCGGTGGACGGCGAACCGGTGCCGGCCTACCGTTCCGAACCGAACGTGGCGCCGGATTCGCATACCGAAACCTTCGTAGCCCTGAAGTTGAATCTGGACAACTGGCGCTGGGCCGGCGTGCCGTTCTACCTGCGTACCGGCAAGCGTATGCCCAAGCGGGTGACGGAAATCGCGATCCAATTCCGGCGCGCCCCCTTGGTCCTGTTCCGTAACACCCAGATCGAGCAGTTGCAGACCAACCGGCTGGTGATCCATCTGCAGCCGAACGAAGGCATTTCGCTCCAGTTCGGTGCCAAGGAGCCAGGCCCGGTCATGAAGCTGGGCGCGGTCAAGATGGATTTCGACTATGAGGACTATTTCGGCGCCAGTTCCAGTACCGGTTACGAACGTCTCCTGCACGATTGCATGACCGGGGATGCCACGCTGTTCCAGCGCGCCGACATGGTCGAGGCCGGCTGGAGCGTCATCCAGCCCATACTCGACGTCTGGAAGGCGCTGGTGCCGCGCTCGTTCCCCAATTACGCCGCCGGGACCTGGGGCCCGAAGGAGGCCGACGAGCTGATGGAAGAGGACGGCCGTCACTGGGCCAACGCCGTGTAGCCCGGCGGTGAAGCGTATCGGCTTCATCGCCGACACCCACGGCCTGCTGCGTCCGGAGGCCGTCGCGGTGCTGACGGGCAGCGACCTTATCATCCACGCAGGCGACGTCGGTGGCCCTGAGATACTCGCCGGCCTGGGCGTGCTGGCGCCGGTGGTGGCTGTGCGCGGTAACAACGACCGCGGCAGCTGGGCCGAAAGCCTTGCAGAAACCGCGGTGGTCGAATGTGCAGGTCTTGTGTGCTATGTGCTGCACGATTTGCAGGAACTGGCGATCGATCCGGCAGCCGAAGGTATCGGCGCGGTGGTTTCCGGCCATTCCCACCGCGCAGCGATTCGCAAAGACGCCGGCGTGCTCTATCTCAACCCGGGCAGCGCGGGTCCCCGGCGCTTCAAGCTGCCGGTCAGCGTCGCCCTGGTCGATGTTGTCGACGGTACGCCTTTGCCCCGTATCGAATGGATCGCCGTGTGAGGCCGAGTATTCAAAGTGCGCCGGCGATGCGTTCCAGCGCCTCGGCGATGATCCTTCGCGGTGCGCCGATATTGAGGCGCATGAAACCGCTGCCGGCTGCGCCGAACGTGATGCCGGGATTCATGCCGACCCGGGCCCTGCGTACGAAGAACTGCTTGAGTTCCGCATCGCTCATCCCCAGCTCGCGGCAATCCAGCCAAAGCAGGTAAGTGCCTTCGGCTGGGATGGGCTTGATGGCCGGAGCGTGGCGGTCGAGGAAGCCGGCCACGAAGTCGCGGGTCTCAGCGAGATAGGGCAGCAGACGTTCCAGCCAGTCTTCGCCCCCGCGATACGCTGCTTCGAAGGCGGTGATGCCGAACGGCGTCGATGCGCCGATGTGGAACAGCTCATAGATATCGCGCAGTGCCTTGCGCCGGCCGGCGTCTGGAACGACCAAGGCGGACAGCCCCAGGCCGGGGATGTTGAAAGTCTTGGATGGCGCCACCGCAGTCAGAACGTGAGGGGGATTGTCTGCCAGCGCGGCCAGCGGCGTGTGCCGGAAGCCCGGATAGACCAGGTCGTGGTGAATTTCGTCGGACAGGATGGTCACGCCGTAGAGGTCGGCGATGCGCAGCACTTCGACCAGTTCGTCCTGCGACCACACCCGCCCGACCGGATTGTGCGGCGAGCAAAGGATCATGAATCGGGCGCCTTCGGCGCACAAGCGTTCCAGACCCTCGTAATCCATCTGGTAGCGCCCATGCTCGAGCCGCAGCGGATTCAGTGCCAGCCGGCGGCCGGGAGCGGTGACTGCGCTGAAGAAGGGATGGTAGACGGGTGGCTGGATCACCACAGACTCATGGGGCCGGGTGAAAGCCATCACCGCAGCGTGGAGCGAAGGCACGACTCCAGGAGACAGGAGGATCCATTCCTGCCGGATATCCCAACCATGGCGCTTTTTCAGCCAGCCGATCAGTGCATCATACAAGCTGTCCGGGCACAGCGTGTAGCCGTAGATCGGATGGGCCGCGCGTTCCGCCAAGGCCCGCGTGACGGCGGGTGGCGCGGCGAAGTCCATGTCGGCGATCCACAGCGGGATCACGTCGTCACTGCCGAAATAGGCACCGCGCCCCTCGTATTTGACGGATGCCGTGCCGTTGCGCGGGATTTCGAAGTCGAATTCGGAAGCCACCACCCAGTTGTCTCCTTAAAGAATGCATCGTTCAAAAGATTTTCAAGTTTAACGGATGACGCCGCTGGGGGACGGAGACGCAGCGCTTCACGAAAGAAATGACCCACTTGCCTTCTGGGGATATAGAATGCCGCGACGAGCGGTGTATCCTCCGTTCAAGCCGTCATTACCCCTGGAATCTTTCGAGTGCCACACCCATGAAAATCGCCAACAGCGTCACCGATCTCATCGGCAATACTCCCTTGGTTCGAATCCGCCGGCTCAGCGCAGGCTGCGGGGCGGAGATCGTCGCCAAACTCGAATTCTTCAATCCGGCCCACAGCGTCAAGGACCGCATCGGCGCGGCGATGATCGATGCCGCCGAGCAGGCCGGCCTCCTCGGTCCGGACACCGTCATCGTCGAACCGACCAGCGGCAATACCGGCATCGCCCTGGCCATGGTCTGCGCGGCACGCGGTTACCGCTGTGTCTTGACCATGCCCGAAACCATGAGCAAGGAGCGCCGTATGCTGCTGAGGGCCTACGGGGCCGAGCTGATCCTAACACCGGGCCCGGAGGGTATGGGCGGGGCGATCCGCAAGGCCGAGGAACTGGCGGCTTCCGATCCGAAATATTTCATGCCGCAGCAGTTCAAGAATGCCGCCAATCCGGAGATCCACCGCAAGACAACGGCGGAGGAGATCTGGCGCGATACCGATGGTCGGGTCGACATCGTGGTGGCGGGTGTCGGCACCGGCGGTACCATCACCGGGGTGGGCGAGGTCCTGAAGCAGCGCAAGCCTTCCATCCGGTGTGTCGCGGTGGAGCCGGACGCGTCCCCGGTACTGTCCGGCGGCGAGAAAGGGCCGCATCCCATCCAGGGCATCGGTGCCGGCTTCGTACCGCCGATCCTGAACACCTCGATCTACGACGAGGTCGTCCGGGTGAAGAACGACGATGCTTTCGAATTCGCCCGGCGCGCGGCGCGGGAAGAGGGCCTCCTGGTCGGCATTTCTTCCGGTGCGGCGCTTTGGGCCGCACTGGAGTTGGCACGTCGGCCGGAGAACGCCGGGAAGCTGATCGTGACGATCATTCCCTCGTTCGGTGAGCGCTACCTCAGTACGGCTCTATTCGCGGACCTGGCGGACTGAAAGTTCGGGCAGCGGCGTGAACCGAAGGCGTGAGTCCTGTATCTTATCGGTTCGGTGGGACGAAGGCCCATGTAGAAATAACAAACGATGGAGGAGAAATTATGATCGGCGGCATCGTCGCAATTCTAATTGCGATCTGGTTCTACCGTTCGGCGGAAGGTCGCGGTTTGCCCGCGGTGCAATGGGCATTCGCCGGGCTGGTGGCCTATTACGTTCCGAATTTCATCTGGAGCCTGGTCGTGGCCAAACCTTTGATGGCCGAATTCCATGCCAGATCGGCCGTCATGATGGCGGGACTGATCGGGCATTCATCCGTGTTGGTGGGAGCGGTGGTGGCGATAGCCGTTCGCCACTATTTCCTGCTGCGGGCTCCGACCAACGGCTGAGCTAAAAGCGCGGGGGAGGCCGGCTCCACCCGCGCTTTCATGAGAGCCGTGTGCCGTCGGGATTACAGTTTGTCGGCGTTCTGGCTCAGATAGGCGGCGACCCCTTCCGGATCGGCTTTCATGCCGCTCTGGCCTTTGTTCCATCCCGCAGGGCAGACTTCCCCATGCTCCTCGTGGAACTGCAGGGCGTCCACCATCCGGATCAGCTCATCCATGTTGCGACCCAGCGGCAGATCGTTGACGACCTGATGGCGCACGATGCCCGACTTGTCGATCAGGAAAGTGCCGCGATAGGCCACGGCCGCGCCTTCGACTTCGACATCGTAAGCCTTGGCGATGGCATGGCTGACATCGGCGACCAGGGTGTACTTGACTGGTCCGATGCCGCCCTTGTCGATAGGGGTATTGCGCCATGCATTGTGGGTGAACTGGGAGTCCACCGAAACACCGATGACTTCGACACCTCGCTTCTTGAGCTCATCGACGCGGTGATCCAGCGCGATCAGCTCCGACGGGCAGACGAAGGTGAAATCCAGCGGATAGAACACGATGGCGGCGTACTTGCCCTTCGTTTCCTTCGAAAACCAGTAGTTGTCGACGATGGTGCCGCAGCCGAGGACCGCCGCCGCCTTGAAATCCGGGGCCGGTTTGCCTACGAGAACGCTCATTTACAGATCTCCTTTGAATGAATGGACGGTATTGAATCGCGGTGCCGGGCGAAACCTGGGTTCCGGCCCGGCGACCCTCTGAATGTTGCGAGAGAGCCAGAAATCGGCAACCGGATTGTACACAAATTTACTCAGAAATAGTCCAGCGCCGGTGTTTTACAAAGTGGAGTGCGAAAAGGCGTCCATCAGATCCTGCCATACTGCGCCGATTACCGGATCCGGCAGCCCGCAGATGCGAGTGATCAGGTCGCCGTCACGGTGATAGAGCTCGACTGCGGCTCCGGATTGGCCGTCGTCATCCTGTTCTGCCAGGTAAATCCGTCCAATCATCCGCTCTTCCAGCCCAAGGCTGAACTGATCGCTTTCGATTACAATGCGGCCGTTTTGCCGCACGCATTGGCGCAAGGGGCCCATGAACAACTGCCCCACCCCGGGGCCGTTCAAATAAACCATGCAGGGCAGACCGATGTTGGCCAACAGGCCAAGGCGTTCGCAAAAAGCTTCCAGGCCGAGCCGTACCCCAGGCTTGATCCGGGATGCGTTGGTCGGCGAAACGTGCGGTGGGTGCAGATGTCCCGGATTCAGGCCGGTCGAGGGATCAGACATATGCGGCTCCGTTGTCGTTCAGCGGGAGTAGCAGGAAGACCTGCGTTCGGGATTCCATGCAGCAAATTGAGTGCCACGGTCGCTTCCGGCGTCCTCGGGCTGCTCGAGACCGCTTCGCTGGGTGATCAGGGTAGCCTTCCGAATTTAACGGATTATGACGCCGGCTGTGTGGACTCACCCATGAGCGCGGGAAATCGCGCTGGTTTCCGACGCGCCGCTCGTCTTCAATGTGCCCGCGGATAACGCCGTTCCAAGTTGTTAAGGAATCGGTCGATCTGCCGCAGTCCCCCGTAAAGGAGCTTGGGTGCGCGCCGGTGCAGCCAACGTTCCAGGCGGTGGCCCATCCGGGGCCACAGTACGAGCATCCCGGCGATCCAGAAAGGCGTCCCGATGACGCCCGGTGCCACTTCAGCGACGATACCGGCGGTAATCAGTAGCCAGCCGACATCGCGGGGCAGGCTTTCGAGGTAACGAACGGCCGCTCCCGGCTCGGCGGGATCGATACGCACCGGGAGCAGGGACTTCCCGGCAGGGTCCTGTCGGTGTTCTACTTCGGTCTTGGTTTGGGGTACTGTCACGGATCGTTGCCGTGTGAGGTGAACTTCGAGTTATACAGTCTGCGCTCATGCCGTTACAGAGCGATGAAAATTTTGGCCGGGGTGGTTTTCTTCGAGGCCGCCATCGCACGGGCCGGAAAAAACTATCCCCGCCAAGTTGCGGGGATAGCAAAGAACGGCATCCGATGCGAAAGTGCCTCAGGTCGTCGCCATGCCTTCCTCGGACTCGGCGATCGATGTGCGTTCTTCCTTACGCCTGGTGAAATCCTTGACTGCAGAGTCAGCCCCATCGCATACGCCTTTGGCGATGGCGCTGTTTTTGGGAATCAGGCTGCCGATCATCAGGCCGCCGAACACTAGGCCGTAGGTGATGCCGTAGGAGCCGGTGTAGACGACCTTGGAGATGGTACGGCTCAGGGCGGGAATGAATTCGCCCGCGGCTTTGCGTGCCTGGCTGGCGCCCTCTTTCAAGCCTTCCACGGCGACTGCGACTGCCGTGAGCGCGGTGGATTTGGAGGCTTCAGTCTCGGAAGCCGATTCCGTCGAGGTTTCCGTAGCGGAACCCTCGGTCAGGGTTTCAGTAGTGCTTTCTACGTCGGTATCCTGAGAAATTCGGGATGAAGGTCTCTTGGCCATCGATACGTTCTCCTGCCAACACGGTTGAGGCGATTTTTTTTTCCGCTGCGATCGGGAAATACGGCGGCGGAAAATCCTGGTTTTCGCCTGGGGAAAACCATGAAAATTAATATAACAAGATTTTCTTTTTACGTCGTACATGTCATTGTGACGGTCCCGGAGGGGTTGGGGCTCGCGGGCGGCCGCGCTGCCGTTGCGACCAGAGCTCCAGCACTTTGTTGACCAGGGTGACTGTGATATGAGCGATTTGCGCTGCCCCAGCGCGGGCAAGAGCCGACGGCAGGGCCTTCAGGGCGGGCCAGTGGCGGCGCCAACGCCGGCTCCATTCCGTAGGAATACGGGGACAATAGCGGGCCACCTCGATTCGCCGCTTGTGCAGCCAGTAAACCATGCCGGTCAGATAGAGGGCGAGGGGAAGGAAACCAGCCAGGAAGCCCAGGGTGCGGCCGGTCGCGCCGAGTAAGCTGCCATTGTGCAAGGGGCGGATAGCGTTGACGAAACGCTGTCCCCGCCCGAAGTGGACGGAGTTACGGCTGTGGCGGATCTGGCCGCTGTAGGGGTCTACCCAGACCGCGGTGAGGGCATGATGCTCTCCGGGCCTGCGGAAGTCCACCCGGTACATGCCGTTGCTGGTGCGCGGGGTGGTCACACTGTCGACGACGGCATTCGGAAACAAACCGCGGGCCATCAGTATGGCCTGGCTCAGGTTCAGGGGGGTGTCGGAAATGGCGGACGAAGCAGCGATTTCTTCCGTATCGGGCGTTTCATGATGTCCGAAGTCCGAGGTTCCGGTCACGGTCGTCAATAATGAGGGAAAGGCGAGATGCAGTCCGGTGAGGACGGTAGTCATCAGTATCGGCAGGCTGTAAATTCCCGCGACCCGGTGTAGATCGAAAATCCTTCGCTTGAAGCCGGCCCGGGGCTTGACGGTCAGGGCCTGGCGCAGGCGGTGGCTGGTCGGTAGCCATAGCCAAAGACCGGTCACGAGACTGGCCAGGAGTGCCAGGCCCATCAGGCCGACAAGCGTTTGACCGGTTCCGCCAAGCAGCCATTGGGAGTGCAGGCGGTGGATCCAGCTTGCAAACGTATGGCCCCAGAATCGGTTGGCCAGTATTTCCCCCGTGTAAGGATCGATGGCCACCATGAGGGGGGCGTAGGATTCTCCGCTGGTTTCGATCGGTTGGTCATACCAGGCGACTGCTGGGCTGTCGGGCGATGCCGGGAATTGCAGCCGCCAGGACCCGAAGCGCCGAGGATGGGCGGATCTAACGGCTGCCATCAGCTGATCCGGTGACAAGCCGGCGCCGGGGTGGGGGGGCACCCTGAGCTCGGGATTGAGCCAACGGTCGAGTTCGGGTCCGATCAGGTTCAGACTGCCGCTGAGTCCGGTGAGGACGAACAAAAATCCGAGGCTCAAGGCGAGGGTCGAATGAATCCTGAGCCAGAGCTGGCGACGCCGCCGGTTGGTCATCATTTCGTTTTATTCTTGGTCAGGTGGAGCAAGGGGTTGGCGATGCCTGGAAGAACGCTGGCCGGGCAACCGGCCGAGTTGCTGCAGTTCCCAGGGTTGTGGTGCGATTTCTGCTTCCAGGTTCGCTTCGGCGGCGTCTTCGAGCTCATGGAAAAAATCTAGGCCGGATAAGGCTTCGACCGTGTCCACGCTGGCCAGGAAACGGTCCAGGGGGGCGTTTGCGGGGGCGTCCTGCGGTACGACGAAGGCTAGGAGGCGTGGAGCACCCGATGCAGTCGGAGCCGCATAGATTCGGAAGAATGCGTCGGGAATTTCGACCCGGAAAGCCGATTTCAGCCGTTCCGTCCGGGCATCGAACAAGGGGCCGGTGACGACCCAGACGGGATCGAACAGACGGGTGAAATGGCCCAGTTCGGTCTCCTCCAGGCGCTCCCAAAGCTTGCGGTTCAGTTCGGCCTTTTGTGGGACGACGTTGGTCATCAGGAAACTGTCGAGCTGTCCCGGCCGACCAAACAGCAGGTCCATCGCATGGTTGGGGGCCATGTGTCCCCGATCGTAGCCGCTGCGGGTATAGTCGTCGGGGCTGACCCGCGTCAGGTTGCGCCAGTCGGTCCTGAAATGGCGGGGGCGGGGGTGAGTTTCCCCGCTGTGAACGACCGGCCGCAAGGTGAAGGTGACCCAAAGCGGATTGCCGCGCAGTTCCGAATAGCCAAGCATGAACCCGTGGTTGCGGAGTACGTGAGTCCAGGTCTGCGGCCGTTTCCAGTCGGTCGCGCGAGGAACGCCCAGATAGGCCATGCGGGGTCTGGCCCGGAAGACCTCATAGGCATACCAGGCCGATGTGGCGATCAGCGCCAGCCCCCACAGGGCGGCGTGAAGACGGCGGGGTGCGTATGTCGCAGGCGATGCGCGTCGGCATCGGCGTGTTCTGGCGCGGGTATGGCGGCGGGAGAATGGAAGCAAGGACGGCAAGCGGCTCCGGTTATCGCTGGGGGGAAACGAAAAAAGCCGCTGGACCGGTGGTGACCGGTCGGCGGCTCGATGGAAGCAGGAAGCCTTGCCTGCTCAGGGCTGCATGGGCTGTGCGGCCGGGGCGGGCGTGGCTGCCGAGTGGGTCCCGTGGCCGCCTTCGCTTGCCCCGTGGCCACCGTGGCCGCCGCGACCGGTGCCGCCGCCGCTCTGGCCAGGACCGGCACCGCCGCCGCCGGCCCCGGCGCTGACCCCCTGGCTTTGACGCAGACCGATGGCCCCGCCCGAGGCTTTGGCAATGTTCTCGGCGGTCAGTCCGCCGAGGGCGATGGCGGAATCGACCACGATGGTCGAAACGGCGGTGACGTCCTGACGGTCGGCGATGTCGCTGGTTACCACGGCTTTTACCGGCGCCGTGGATGCGGCATGGGGGCTCGTGGGTGTCACGGTGATGACGACTGGATAGGCCGTCCCGGCGGGGATGGTCAGTTCGAAATGGTTGGTGCCTTTCAGGTCGAACGCAGTGACGACCGCGCCATTCTTGTCGGTGACCTGCAGATGCCCTTCGTTGATCGGGCCGGTCTGGTCGCTGACGTTACCGCTGATGTGCGCTTCCGAGCCCGACGCCGCGGGGATGGAGTTGCCGTTGTCGTCGCAGCCGGTGAGGATCAGGGCAAGCGCGGCGGTTTTCAGAAGGTAAAGCATGTTCTTTGTATACTGCATCGCCATGTCTGTGTAACCACTTTCCGTCTAGAACAGGGAGGGATGGTCTGTTCGTCAGAACAGCGTAATATCCGTATGGTACGCTTGAGGCGTCGCGGATTGCGTGGTTTTATAGCACATGGGCGAACACGGTGTACACGGGGCGAGCATCCTCGTTGAGACGGCAAGGCGCGACGTTCAGGCCGTTCCCTTGTTTGTGGACAAACCGCTCCAGCGGCGGTAGCCCATGGCTTTGACGATCGGCTTAATCGCAAGCTGGATTGCCGCCTCGCGGGGCAGGGTGCCATCGGTTTCGACCGACTGCAGGATTTTTTCCGTGTTGCGCCGGATTTTCTCCTTGATGGCGCTCAGAATCTGGGTTTTATTGGCGCCCCGGTATTCCATCGCCGCACCGATCAGGCCACCGGCATTGGCGATGAAGTCCGGGACGCAGATGACGCCTTTTTCATGGAGATAGCGCTCCGCCGAGGGGGGCAGTGACGCATCGGCGGCTTCGACCACCAGCCTGGCTTTGAGCCGGTCGACGTTGACCTGGGTGATGGCATCGGTCCCGGCCGCCGCTATCCAGATATCGCAGTCGAGGTGGACCGCGGCATCCCGTGCGAGGCGCTCGCCTTCGGTCGAATCGGTGACGCTGCCGCCGTTCTTCTTGAGGGCGACCAGTTCTGCGATGTCGAGCCCCCGGGGATGGTAAAGCGTCCCTCCGCTGTCGGAGATACCCACCACGACGGCGCCGTTTTCCGCGAGGTAGCGGGCCGTGTTCTGGCCGACCGTGCCGAATCCCTGGATGACGACCCGGGCATCCTCGAGTTTGAAGCCGCAGTACCGCAGCGCCACCTCGGTGGCGTGGTAGATTCCCCAGCCGGCCGCGCCGATGCGACTCAGTGCGATGCCACCCAGCTCCCGCGGCAGACCCATCGCCCTCCCGTTTTCATCGTGGATCCAGGCCATGGCAGTTTCATCGGAGCCCATGTCCGGTGTGAAGATGAACTGGTCTTCGCTGCGCAGCGCCCCCGCCAGCGCCCGCACCCGATGTTGGTTGTAGGCGTTCTCGAGGCTTCCGGGGGCAGGGTGGAGTACCGCGATTCCCCCGCCATGCGGGAGATCGGCTGCGGCACATTTGAGGGTCATGGTTCGAGCGAGGCGACAGCATTCGCTGGTGGAAGCGACGGCGGCGATGCGTAATCCACCGATCGCCGGTCCCAATATGTTGTTGTCGATGATGACAGTCGCCTTCAGCCCGATCGAAGGCTCCCAGAGGTGGATGATGCGGGTGGGGCCGAACTCGTCGGCGGCGTCGAATATGTCCCTCATGCAAGGCTTCCTTAGGCAGGACTGATCGTCGTCAAGCCTAACAGGCTAACCCGCCCATATTACAGTTGAGGGTTGGTCTGCTGGATATAATAGGGACGGCTTTCCGGGGGACCCGCCGGTGGCATGGCGGGTCCTCGGAGATTCAGATCGTCTGGGGTGCCTGATGGTTTTTGACTTCGCCGCGCTGGATGCGGACATATTCTTCGAGCTGGCGCTTGATCGCGTCGAACGCATCGCGCAGCGCGACGTAGACGTCTTCGTGAGCCTGTTTGTCGTGATGTTCCCGGCTGACCACCAGATGCTTGTTCGGGACGGCCAGGTCGATGCGCACATGGTAGAGATTACCCTGGTGCTGGTGATGGTGCTCGGCTTCCACGGCGACCCGGCAGCTGATGATGTGGTCGCAGAACTGCTCCAGTTTGTCCGCTTTTTCGCGAATCCGGGTTTCCACCGCGTCGGAGTGCGGAATGCCACGAAACGTAATCTCCAGAGGTACTTGCATAATCGATCCCGATAACTGTTCGATGAGTATGAGCTTGGGAAAAGACATCGGGCCGGTGGTCTTCGTCTTTTTGGCGTTCATGTCCAGCCGGCCCGCGTTTCCCGGTCGCGAGGCGCACGTCAAATTGCGGCGCAATTGTGCATTATGGCATTGCTTTAGGACGGTGTCGAACGGGGCTTGCCCGGCATCTTCCCGAGGCCGGCGGTGTCGCAAGGGATCGGGACTGTTAAAATCCAGGGTCTTTTACTGGCTCTATCTAAGGATCCAAGACGATGGACGTGATCGCTCGTATCGCGCAGGAACTCGGCGTTCAGGCACGCCAGGTACAAACGGCGGCGGCACTGCTGGACGAAGGCGCCACCGTGCCTTTCATCGCGCGCTATCGCAAGGAAGCGACAGGGGGCCTGGATGATACCCAATTGCGTACCCTGGAAGTACGGCTCAGCTATCTGCGGGAGCTGAACGACCGGCGCGCTGCCATTCTGGCCAGCATCGCCGAACAGGGCAAGCTGACAGCGGAGCTGGAGCAGGCCATCCGTGAGGCCGATACCAAGACCGCTCTCGAAGACTTGTATCTTCCCTACCGGCCGAAGCGGCGTACCAAGGCTCAGATCGCTCGTGAGGCGGGGTTGGAGCCTCTGGCCGATGCGCTGCTGGCAGAGCCGGGGCTCGATCCTCTGGCGGTGGCGGCCGGCTACGTCGACGCCGGCAAAGGCGTGGCCGATGCCGGCGCAGCTCTGGACGGTGCCCGTCAGATCCTGATGGAGCGCTTTGCCGAGGAGGCGACCATAGCGGGCGAATTGCGCGAAAAGGTGTGGAGCGAAGGGTTGCTGGTTTCATCCCTGGTCAACGGCAAGGCGCAGGAAGGAGCGAAGTTCAAGGATTATTTCGACTATGAGGAGGCGCTGGGGAGGATCCCTTCGCACCGCGCCCTGGCCCTGCTGCGCGGGCGTAACGAAGGCGTCCTGGTGCTGGGTCTGCAGGTGGCCAAGGACGAGGAATCCGGCCACCGGTTCGCCGAACATCGCATTGCCAGTGCTTTCGGCATCGCCGACCGCGGCCGTCCGGCCGATGGCTGGCTGTTGGAAACCGTGCGCCTGGCCTGGAAGGCAAAGCTCCTGACCCGCATCGAACTCGATCTGATGCAGCGCCTGCGGGAGACGGCAGAGGCCGAGGCCATCCGGGTGTTTGCCAGCAACCTGAAGGATTTGCTGCTGGCGGCGCCGGCCGGGCAGCGTGCCACCCTGGGGTTGGATCCAGGGTGGCGCACCGGCGTGAAGGTCGCTGTGGTCGATGGCACCGGCAAACTGGTGGCCACCGACACGATCTATCCGCATGCCCCCAGGAACCGTTGGGACGAGTCCATCGCGACGCTGGCGGCGCTGATCGCCCGTCACGGCGTCAGCTTGGTTAGTATCGGCAATGGTACCGCTTCGCGCGAGACTGACCAATTGGTGGCCGATCTGATGCAGCGCCATCCGGAACTGGGCGTGACCCGGGTGGTGGTGTCGGAGGCCGGGGCCTCGGTGTATTCGGCGTCGGAGCTGGCAGCGCATGAGTTTCCCGAGCTCGACGTGTCGTTGCGGGGTGCGGTGTCCATCGCTCGCCGCCTGCAGGATCCGCTGGCGGAGCTGGTCAAGATCGAACCCAAGTCGATTGGCGTCGGCCAGTACCAGCACGATGTCAACCAGACCCAACTCGGCCGTACCCTCGATGCGGTGGTGGAGGACTGCGTGAACGCGGTGGGGGTGGATGTCAACACCGCTTCGGTCTCGCTGCTGCGTTACGTCTCCGGCCTATCGCAGAGTCTGGGTCAGAATATCGTGGAATACCGCAACCAGCATGGGCCGTTCTCCAATCGGGAGCAGTTGAAGAAGGTCTCGCGGCTCGGGCCCAAGGCCTTCGAGCAGGCTGCCGGCTTCCTGCGCATTGCCAATGGCGAACATCCGCTGGATGCTTCCGCCGTGCATCCGGAAGCCTATCCGGTGGTGGAGAAGATCGTCCAGCGCACCGGCAAGGATATTCGCGAGCTCATCGGTAACGTGGCCTTCCTGCGCAGCGTGAATGCCGAACAGTTCACTGACGAGCGCTTTGGGCTGCCCACCGTCACCGACATCCTGCGCGAACTGGAGAAGCCCGGCCGTGATCCCCGGCCGGAGTTCAAGACCGCCCGTTTCAAGGATGGGGTGACCGAGCTCAAGGACCTCCAGCCAGGTATGCGGCTGGAAGGGGTGGTGACCAACGTCACCAATTTCGGCGCTTTCGTCGATGTCGGCGTGCATCAGGACGGTCTGGTTCACATCTCCCACCTGGCGGACCGGTTCGTGCGCGACCCGCGCGAGGTGGTCAAGGCCGGGGACGTGGTTCAAGTGAAGGTGCTGGAGGTCGATGTCCCGCGCAAGCGGATCGCCCTGTCGATGCGCAGCGACGCGGTGAAGAGCGAAGCGGGGCCGCCGCGTCCGGAGGCGAGAGGGCCGGCCGGCAAGCCGCGCAGCAAGGCCACTCCGCAGCCGGTACCCCAAGGCGCCATGGCCGAGGCGCTGGCGCAGGCCTTGAAGCGCGGGCGCTGAGTTTACCGTTTCAGGTGCCGTCCGCTGCCGGGAGGTCTTTGGCGGCCTGGCGTTCCTCCCCGGATGGCAGCGGCGCCGCCGGTGTCGTGATCCAGGCCGCGATGTCACGCCAGGGCCTCTCAGCCTGGAGGTCGCGCAACAGCAGGTGGTAACCCTGGCGGTAATAGGCGAAGCGGGTGCCGGCTGGAAGTTTGTCCAGCAGGATCATGAGCGGCGCTTTCGGAATGATCTCGTCGCGCTCACCATAGAGCACGAGGGTCGGAATCTTGAGTCCTGAGACACGTTCCTGGGCGGTGTCCATCAGGTCTGCCAAGCCTTTTATCGCGTCGACCCGGGTGGCTTTGATGACGTTCGGATCCCGCCCCAGTCCGCGGAGCATCTCGATGTTGTCCGATGCCATCACCCCCAGTCCTTCGCCGGTGATGCGCAACCAGGGGAGGGTATGCGAGCTCACAGCCAGCAACAAGCTTTGGTACCACGGCATGGTGTTGCGCGACCATACCGCCGGCGCGGACAGGATCAGGCCATCGACGCGTGGCGGGCGGGCGGAGGTCATGGTGACGATGGCCACGGCGCCGCCCATGCTTTCCCCGAGCAGATAGACCGGCACGCCCGGATGTCGAACCCGGACCTGGCCGACGAAGGTTTTGAGATCCCCGGTATAGGCCTCGACTCCCGCCCAGAGGCCGCGCCCCGGCGCCAGCCCGAAGCCGCGTTGGTCGTAGGCGTAGCAGCCGATTCCCTGGGTCTTTAGATAACTGCCCAAAGGCTCGAAAGCTAGGCTGTAGTCGTTGAAGCCGTGGACGGCGACGATGACGGCTTTGGGCCGTG
The DNA here is from genome assembly GCF_036864975.1 of Methylococcus capsulatus. Taxonomy (NCBI): domain Bacteria; kingdom Pseudomonadati; phylum Pseudomonadota; class Gammaproteobacteria; order Methylococcales; family Methylococcaceae; genus Methylococcus; species Methylococcus capsulatus. Next base: position 2,120,731 of record NZ_CP104311.1, read on the forward strand.
TTCCGGGCGGCAGCCAGTGCCGGACCGGCAGCACCGCGCCATCGGGGGCGATGAAATGGCCGGCGTACAGTCGCGGCGGCGCCACATTCGGGCCGGGATGGTTGACCACAGGGGTACAGGCCGCCTGTATCATGAGGAGTGTCAGGCAAAGTACGGCACGTCTGGGTGCGATGACGACACGATGGTCCATAGCGGACGTGGCGGTGAGGAGACGAATGGGAAATTATACCGCCGGATGGCAAACCTTATGAGGCGAAAAAATCAACCAGGGACGAGCAGTCGAGTGAGAAGACGAGAGTGCAAGACTTGGGAGAGGAGAAGGTGGTCTTCGCGAAGAAGAAGTGTGTCGGTCCCCGGCGTACCCCAGAAAGGCAAAGCATTCGTTTGGTGAGTACACAAAATCCATGCCATTCATTCGACGCGCCGTGTCTTCGTGGATCGGCATCAGTCTTTCCGGTGGAACCGGGGTCGGGGCTGTGGCAATCGCCCCGGTTTGTGTGGGATATCACCTGATTTGCCGTCGCTGAGAGAGGCCATGGTTGTTTCGACGACGTGCATGCCGTCCAGGAAGTTCGGGGGGGACCTCATCCACTTCGCGCGGGACGCTTACGGTTCGATCGAGGTGGTCGATACGTTCGGTGTACGGACCTTGCATTTCGGTACACCGGCGCGGCAAAGCGCCATGTGTCTACAGGAACCGGACCGGGTCGAGCTGCCTTATGTGCGGGCGATGCTGAGCGCCTTACTGTTCCATCCCCAGCCTTCCGACGTTCTGTTGCTCGGGCTCGGTGGCGGTTCGCTGGCGAAGGCATTGTTCCAGCACTTTCCGGCCTGTCAGATCGACGTGGTGGAGCGGCGCGGGGTGGTCGTCGAGATTGCCCACCGGTTCTTCGGACTGCCGTTGCACCCGCGGTTATCCGTCACGGTCGGTGACGCTGGGGAATTCGTCAAACAGGCGGGGAGGCTTGCCGCCTACGATCTCATTCTCGCTGATCTGTTCGACGGGGAGGGCATGGCCTCGCCGGTGGCGGAGGAGTCGTTCTATTTCGGCTGCGCGGGTATGCTACGGCCGGCCGGCGTGTTCGGCATCAATCTCTGGGGTTCGCAGACCGCAGCTTGCAACCGGGCTCTGGATATGATGAGAAAAGCCTTTGACGGGCCGGCATTCCGGCTGGCGGTTCCGGGGCGGGGTAACCTGATCGGGTTTTCGCTCGCCTCCGAACCGAAGCGGGCGGCCATGGATGCGATGGAACAACGGGCACGCCGGCTCGAGACGAGGCTGGGCATCGAATTCAGCCGTTTTCTATGGGCCTTGAAAGCTGCGGGCCGGGCGTTTCCCAAGTCGGAGTCCAGGACACGGGGCGGCTGACTCAGTCCATTGCCGCGCCGGCGAGGCGTAAGCCGTCTTCGTTGAAATCCAGGACGGTCAGCTCGCCCTCGGCATCGGTGATTTCCGCGCGCCTGAGTTTGCCATTCCGGTGATAGGCATAGCGGTGCTCCATCTCGACCTCGCCGTAAACCATCTTCTGCAGGCCGACCAGGCGGTCCTGGTCGTCGAAAAACCCTTGAAAATAGGTGTTTCTGTGGCTGAGCTGTTCCGGTTCGAGTTCGGTCGTCAACTTGAGAGGGAGGTTCACACCGCTGTAAGTCAGGAAGAACCGGCAGGTGGCGGCGATCGCTTCGGACATGGTTGCACCCAGGGCTTTATTCGTGGAGCGACGATGATGGCATAAGTGTGGGCTGGCGTGGAATGGCGGGAACTGCGTGAAAAGACTTGCTTGTTTCCGGGTTTTGACCTGCCGTATCCGGAGCGGAACCGGTTCGTAGTCCTCAAACCGTGCAAATCATGGGCTGGCTTTGTTGGCATCGGTCTTGCTAGATAGCTGGCGCATAACCTCACTTTTGGCCTGGCGGCAGAGTGTCTTTGAACTGAAGAACTGTCATGGATGCGCCACTTTCCGCCAGCTTTTTTTGTGGGTGCGTTCAGATTGGTTCCAGGTTGGCGTAGGCCAGCATCAGCCATTTGGCGCCCACCTCCGCGAAATTGACATGGACCCGCGCCTGGGCTCCGTCGCCCTCTTGTTGCAAAATCACGCCCTCGCCGAACTTGCCGTGGCGGACCCGCTGGCCCAACCTGAATCCCCCGCGAGCGCCTGCGCCGGGCATGGCCGACGTATCGGCCGACTGCATCGCGGATGCGACAGGCCGGCTGACCCCGCCCTTCATCCGGACCTCTTCCAGACAGTCTGGCGGCAGTTCCCGCAGGAAACGGGATCGCCGCGGATAGGTCTCCTTGCCGTAGAGCCGCCGGCACTCGGCGTGGGTGATATAGAGCTTGCGCCGCGCCCGGGTGATACCGACGTAGCAGAGGCGGCGTTCTTCTTCGAGGCGGGCGGGGTCTTCCAGCGACTGCAGGCTGGGAAACAAGCCTTCCTCCAGGCCGACCAGGAACACCAGGTTGAATTCCAGGCCCTTGGCCGCATGCAGGGTCATGAGCTGGACGCAGTCCTCGCAACTTTCGCCCTGGTTCTCGCCGGCCTCCAGCGCCGCGTGGGCGAGGAATTGGTCGAGGCCACCCAGTTCGGGATCGATCAGCGGATCCAGCTCGAACTGGCGGGCGGCGCCGACCAGTTCCTCCAGATTTTCCACCCGGGCTTCCGCCTGCTCGCCTTTCTCCTTACGGTAATGTTCCAGTAAGCCGGAGCTTTTGACCGCGAGCTCTACCTGTTCCCACAGCGCCCGCCCCTGGGCCGCGGCGGCCATGGTTTCGACGAGATCCAGGAATCCGGCCAGGGCGCCTGCGGCCCGGGCGGGCAGCACGCCGTCGCCGATCAACTTCTCCGCGGCGGCCCACAACGACAGCTGCTCGAAGCGCGCCAGTTCGCGGACGAGGTCGAGGGTCTTGGCGCCGATGCCGCGGGTCGGAGTGTTGATGACCCGTTCGAAGCCGGGATCGTCGTGATGGTTGGCTATCAGCCGCAGGTAGGCGAGGGCGTCCTTGATCTCGGCGCGCTCGAAGAAACGCAGGCCGCCATAGACCCGGTAGGGGATGCCGAGGGCCAGCAGCTTTTCCTCGAACTGGCGCGACTGGGCGTTGGAACGGTACAGAATGGCCGCGTCGCTGCGCCTTCCGCCTTCCTCCACCCAGCGGCGGATCCGCTCGATCACGAAACAGGACTCGTCCTGCTCGTTGAAGGCGGCATAGACCGAGATCGGTTCCCCCCGGCCGCCTTCGGTCCACAGATTCTTGCCGAGCCGCCCCTCGTTCCGGGCGATCAGAGCATTGGCGGCGCTGAGGATGTTGCCGGTGGAGCGGTAGTTCTGCTCCAGGCGGATCATCCGGTGGCGCGGGTAGTCCCGCCGGAAACGGTGCAGGTTTTCGATCTTGGCGCCGCGCCAGCCGTAGATGGACTGGTCGTCATCGCCCACTACGCTGAGATTGTCGCGGTCCTGGGTCAATAACCGTAGCCAGGCGTACTGCACGCTGTTGGTGTCCTGGAATTCATCGACCAGCACGTGCTGGAAGCGTTCCTGATAGTGTGCGAGGGCGTCGGCGTTGTCGCGCAGGAATTCGTGGGTGCGCAGCAGCAGCTCGGCGAAATCCACCAGGCCGGAACGCTGGCACAGTTCCTCATAGGCGAGATAGATCCGCCGCATCTGCTGTTCGAACGGGTCGTAGGAGTCGGGCAGGTTCCTGGCCCGGCGGCCTTCATCCTTCTGGGTGTTGATGTACCACTGGATCTGGCGCGGCGGCCAGCGCGCCTCGTCCAGTTCCAGGGTTTTGAGCAGCCGGCGGATCAACCGGTACTGGTCGTCGGAATCGAGGATCTGGAAGCCCTCGGGCAGTCCGGCTTCGGGCGCATGGCGACGCAGGAAACGGTGCGCCAGGCCGTGGAAAGTGCCGACCCACAGGCCCTGAGTCGACAGCTCGAGCAGCGCTTCGATCCGCGCCTTCATCTCGTTCGCGGCCTTGTTGGTGAAAGTCACGGCGAGGATGGCATGCGGCGAGACGCCTTCGGCCCGAAGCAGCCAGGCGATGCGATGTACCAATACGCGGGTCTTGCCACTGCCTGCTCCGGCCAGCACCAGCAGCGAGCGGTCCGGTGCGGTGACGGCCTCACGCTGGGCTTCGTTCAGGGGAGCGATGATGTCGGTGATGTCCATGACGGGCATTTTACACCCGTCTTGCGCAATACCTGGGGAGCCTGCACAATCGAGAAGCTTTACCCCAGGGATATGGCCCAATGCGCCGTGCCCGTTTTCCTCGCCCGGCCCTCCCTCCGCAGAGGGCAAGGGTTTTCCCTTAAGCGACCGCACGTTCAAGAGGAGGTTATGACAATGGCTTTTGATTATAAGAAAATGCTAAAGCGTGAGCTCAACGTCGGCCTGAAAGATCGCCAGTACCGCATGATAGGCGGCGCCGTAGCGCTGCTGCTTTCAGTGTTCCTCGGGAATATCTTCCTGCTGCTGATCGGCATCGTCCTCGTGGCCACCGCACTCATGCGCTGGTGTCCGGTGTATTCCGGGCTCTCCAAGAGCACCGTCGATCCGAATGAACCGGCACCCGATAGCGGTTCCCATTCCGGCACCGAATCCCACTGATGGACAGCGGTCCTCCGGCGCAGGGATGCGCCCGGCTAGTCCTCGCGTCGGAACTGTCCTTCGAGGGTTCGGGCGCCGGAATCCGGTGAGTCCGGTGGCTGGAAATCCCGGAGCATGTGCTCGACGAGATAGGCCGCAATCAGCCGGCGCGATGCCGGCAGCAGCAGGATAAGGCTCGCCCCGTCGGACAGGAAGCCGGGTATCAGAAGAAGAATGCCGGCAATCAGGATCAGACCGCCTTCGATCATGTCCTGTGCAGGGATACGCCCGGCTTCCAGGCTTTGCTGGATGCGAGCGAAGGTTTTCAGTCCCTGGGTTTGCATGAGATAGGTTCCGGCCAGTGCTGCCGAGCCGAGCAGCAGAAGGGTCGGCAGAAAACCGAGCACGCTGCCGACACGGATCAAGACGTAAATTTCTGCGATCGGCAGCAGCAGTAGCGCCAGGATGGCGAGTTTCAACGGATTCATCGATACGGGTTTCTGTAAACTTTAAACAACGGGCGCACTTTTTCCCATGACATCGGTCTACTGTCTAGTCGTTTGCAGCTGTCCGGATGAGGAAACCGCCGGTGTTTTGGCGGAAGGGTTGGTCGAAGGGAGACTGGCGGCCTGCGTGAACATTGTCTCCGGGGTACGGTCGGTCTACCGGTGGCAGGGTGTTCTCGAGAAATCGGCGGAATGTCTTCTGTTTGCCAAGACTCGGGCGTCCCGTCAGGTGGAACTGCAGACCTGGTTGAGGGCGCGGCATCCTTATGAACTTCCAGAAATCATCGCGATCCCCATCCAAAGCGGATTGCCGGAATATCTCGAATGGGTCGGAACATGCGTGACGCCGTGAGATGGATCGGCCTGCTCCTGGTTTTTGGGCTGGCCAGTGCGCCTGTGCTCGCCGTAGACGGCCGTGACCTCCTGTCGCCGGAGCGGGCGTTCCCGGTAACTGCTCGGCAGTCCGGCGCCGGCATGGTTTCGCTGGCGTGGGACATCGCCGACGGCTATTACCTCTACCGGAGCAAATTCAAGTTCGCATCGCGCACCCCAGGTGTCCGCCTCGGCGAGCCGGTCTTTCCGGCAGGCTACAAGAAGCAGGACGCATTTTTCGGCGAAGTCGAAACTTACCGGGGACATGTCGAGGTCCAGCTACCTCTCGTTGCGGAATCCGCACTGCCGGAGTCGCTGGAACTGGAGGTGACGGTGCAGGGCTGTGCCGATGCCGGTGTCTGCTTCCCACCGTACCAGCGGCGGATCGGGGTGACAACCGCTGCGATCGGCGGTGGTGGGGCGTTCACGCGGCTGGCCGGTGCGCTCCGGGGTATCGGCAGTGGGCCGGCGAACGGGGACTTGCTGCCGGCGGATCAAGCGTTCCGCTTTTTCGCCGAGGCGCCGACCGGCGACGTCCTCCGGCTGAGTTGGCAGATCGCGCCCGGTTATTACCTCTACCGCGAAAAATTCCGCATTGTCTTGCGCGATTCCGAGGGCGTCGCTCTGGGGGGCTATGCGTTCCCGCGCGGGGAGCCGAAGATCGACGAAGAGTTCGGCGCGGTGGAAATCTTCCATGGCGAGGTCGCCGTTGACATTCCCTTGGTCAGGACCGACAGCGGTCCTCGCACCCTCACCCTGGAGGCCGGCTTCCAAGGGTGCGCCGAGCGGGGCGTCTGCTACCCGCCGATGGCGAAGACGGTCGAGCTCGCCCTGCCGGCCGCTGCGGAAGGAAAAAGTGTCTCGGCGGTGGCCGGAGCGACCGTCATCACCGAGCAGGACCGCATTGCCGACGGGCTCTGGCGCGGTTCGCTCTGGCTCAACATGCTGAGTTTCCTCGGTTTCGGCGTCCTGCTCGCCTTCACCCCCTGCATTTTCCCGATGATCCCGATTCTTTCCGGCGTCATCGTCGGCCACGGTCATGCCATCACCACGCGCCGGGCGTTTTCGCTGTCGCTGGCCTATGTGCTCGCCCATGCCTTGGCTTACACCGGCTTCGGAGTTCTGGCCGCCCTGTTCGGTGCTAACCTCCAGGCCACATTGCAGAACCCATGGGCGATCGGAGCTTTCAGCGGCCTGTTCGTGGTGCTGGCGCTATCCATGTTCGGCTTCTACCAGCTTCAGCTCCCGATCGCCCTGCAGTCGCGGATCGCGGCGCTCAGTTCGCGGCAACAGGCGGGCAGTCTGGCTGGCGCGGCCGTGATGGGACTGCTGTCGGCCGGCCTCGTGGGGCCTTGCGTGGCGGCACCGCTGGCGGGGGCGCTGATCTACATCGGCCGGAGCGGCGATGCGCTGCTGGGTGGGGTCGCCCTGTTTTCCCTTGGCCTGGGCATGGGACTGCCGCTGCTGGCAATCGGCACCTCGGCGGGCAAACTGCTGCCCAAGGCCGGCATGTGGATGAATGCAGTCAAGTCGGTGTTCGGCGTGGCCATGCTGGCTGTGGCGGTATCGATGCTGGAGCGGATCGTCCCCCTGTCCCTCGCCATGCTGATGTGGGCGCTGCTGCTCATCGTGCCGGCCGTATACATGGGGGCGCTCGATGCCCTGCCCGCGGGGGCTTCGGGCTGGCGCAAGCTATGGAAAGGACTGGGTGTGGCGATGGCCGTCTACGGCGTGTTCATGCTGCTTGGAGTGGCGGCTGGCAGCCGCGATCCATTACAACCTTTGCGGGGGGTGGCCGCTCCCCCGGCTGCCGTCGCCGATGCCGGTCCCCCGCCTTTCTTGAGGGTGGCGAGCCTGGCGGAACTGGAGGCTCGTCTGGATGAGGCCGCTTCTGCCGGACGCTGGGCGATGCTCGATTTCTACGCCGATTGGTGTGTGTCGTGCAAGGAGATGGAGCGTCACACCTTCAGCGATCCTGCGGTCAAGGCGAAGCTGAAAGAGATGGTGCTGCTCAAGGCCGACATCACCGAAAACGGCGATGAGGACCAGGCATTGCTACGGCGCTTCGGTCTGGTCGGTCCGCCGGCGACGCTGTTTTTCGGTCCCGACCGGAGCGAGCGGAAACCTTTCCGGCTGGTGGGCTTTACCGAGTCGGAAAAGTTCGTCCATCACCTCGAGCGGCTGTTCGACGGTGTCCGATAGGTTCGTGCTGGTTCTGGTCGCTGTGTTGGCCCTTCTGGCGGGGGCGCTGGCGCAGCGTTGGCTGTCGGTTGCAGCGCCCGACTGGCAGGGGCCGGAATCGGTGTTTCCCGACCTTTCCGGCCACCCCGTGCGTCTGTCCGATGAGCGTTCCGAAGTGCTGCTGCTGAATTTCTGGGCAAGCTGGTGCGAACCGTGCCGGGAGGAAATGCCGGTGCTGGACGACCTCCATGCGGAATTCGGGCCGCGCGGGCTCAAGGTCGTCGGTCTGGCGCTGGAGGACCGTGAGGCGGTTGCGGCGTTTTTGCGGCAGCTGCCGGTGGGCTATCGTATCCTGGTCGGTGAGCACGGTGGCGATACGTTGGCGGCGCACCTCGGGAATGCCGGCGGAGGCTTGCCCTTCAGCGTGGCTTTCGACGGCCGCGGGCGGGTGCTCGCGACTTTCCTGGGGCCCCAGACGAAGAACGGCTTTCTGGCCGCCATCGGGCCGCGGCTCATGTCGCCCCGATGATGCCGCCAACCGGCCTGTTGCTGCATTTGTGGACAAGATACTGTCATTTCGGCAGAATACCGCCGCCTGTTTGGGCGATTTCATCGATATTTAAGAGCTGGCACGCGCAATGGCGGGTATCTTGGTGCTGAACGGGCCTAACCTCAATCTGTTGGGGGTGCGTGAGCCCGGCATCTATGGCAGCGACACGCTTTCGGATATCGAATCGCGCCTGGAGGCACAGGCCAGGGCGGCGGGCATGCCGATCGATTTCTTTCAGAGCAATGCCGAACATGCTTTGATCGAACGCATTCACCAGGCGTTCCGCGACGCGGTCGACATGATCATCATCAATCCCGGTGCGTTCACCCATACCAGCGTCGCTTTGCGCGATGCGCTGCTGGCCACCGCCGTGCCTTTCATTGAAGTACACATTTCGAACGTGCATGCGCGCGAGCCGTTCCGCCGTCATTCCTATCTTTCCGATATTGCCAAGGGGGTCATCTGCGGATTGGGCCCCGTGGGCTACGAACTGGCGCTCCAGGCCGCCCTGCAAATGACATATAGGTCGTTATAGATGGATATTAGAAAAATAAAAAAACTGATCGATATCATCGAGGGATCGGATATCGCGGAGATCGAAATTCGCGAAGGGGAAGAGTCCGTCCGGATCAGTCGTTACACCTCCAGCCTCGCGGTCCCCGCCGCCTTGGCGGCGGGGACGATGCCAGCGGCGGTATCCCAGGTTCCCACCGGGCAGCCGGCACCGCCACCCACCGAAGCGGCCAAGGAAACTACCGGCCACGAGGTGCGATCCCCCATGGTGGGCACGTTCTACCGGGCACCCTCTCCCGGTTCCAAGGCGTTCGTGGAAGTGGGGCAGCGGGTCGAAGTCGGCGACACGCTCTGCATCATCGAAGCGATGAAAATCCTCAATCAGATCGAAGCCGACAAGGCCGGCATAGTGACCAAGATTCTGGTGGAGAACGGTCAGCCCGTGGAGTACAACCAGCCGCTGTTCGTGATCGAATAGCCTTCGGCCCGTTTCGGCTCAACAGTCTCCAAGGTACTCACTATGCTAGGTAAAGTCGTCATCGCCAATCGCGGTGAAATCGCTTTGCGCATCCTCCGTGCTTGCCGCGAGCTTGGGATCAAGGCCGTCGCCGTACATTCCGAAGCGGACCGCGATCTGAAGCACGTGCGCCTGGCCGACGAGTCGGTCTGCATCGGACCGGCGGCCTCGCGTGACAGTTATCTGAATGTTCCGGCGATCATCAGTGCCGCCGAGGTCACCGATGCTCTGGCGATCCATCCCGGCTATGGCTTTTTATCGGAAAACGCCGATTTCGCCGAAAAGGTGATTCAGAGCGGATTCATCTTCATCGGACCGAGGCCGGAAACCATCCGCATGATGGGAGACAAAGTCGCGGCCATCGAAGCGATGAAAAAGGCCGGGATCCCCACTCTGCCGGGCTCGGACGGCCCTCTGGGAGAGAACGAGCAAGAGAATCTGGTAATCGCCAGACGGATCGGTTTTCCCATCATCATCAAGGCTGCCGGTGGCGGTGGCGGGCGCGGCATGCGGGTCGTGCACAGCGAGGCCAGTCTTGCCGCTTCCATTGAACTGACCCGGAGCGAGGCCGGCGCCGCGTTTGGGAACGACATGGTATACATGGAGAAGTTTCTGGAGAATCCGCGCCACATCGAGTTTCAGGTGATCGCGGATTCACACGGCAACGTGGTTCATCTGGGGGAGCGTGACTGCTCCACCCAGCGCCGTCACCAGAAGGTCGTGGAAGAAGCGCCGGCACCCGGCATCACCCAGGCACAGCGGGATGAGATGGGCATGCGTTGCGTGCAGGCATGCAGAGAGATCGGTTATCTCGGCGCCGGCACGTTCGAATTCCTCTACCAGGATGGCCAGTTCTATTTCATCGAAATGAACACCCGGGTCCAGGTCGAGCACCCCGTGACCGAAATGGTCACCGGCTTCGACATCGTCAAGGAACAGCTGCGGATCGCCGCCGGCGAGCCGCTTTCGATCCGTCAGGCCGAAGTGGAAATGCGCGGGCATGCCATCGAATGCCGGATCAATGCAGAGGATCCCGTCAATTTCATGCCATCGCCGGGGCTGATCGAGCAGTTCCATATGCCGGGCGGGCCGGGTATCCGTGTCGAGACCCACATCTACAACGGCTATCGTGTTCCGCCGTATTACGATTCCATGATCGGCAAGCTGATTGCCCATGGTGAAACTCGCGCCGGAGCGATCGCCCGGATGCGTACGGCCTTGAACGAGATGGTGATCGGCGGAATCAAATGCAATATTCCGCTGTTGCTCGATATCGTCAACGACAGTGCTTTCGAGGCGGGCGGGCAGAACATCCATTACCTAGAGCAGAAGCTGGGGCTCAAGCACTAAAGTCATGTGGCAGCAGTTGATGGTGACCGTCGACGAGGAACTGGCCGAAGATGTGTCGGATGCGCTGATGGATGCCGGCGCCTTGTCCGTCAGTTTCCTGGACGCCGGGGATCAAGCGTTGTTCGAGCCTCCGCTCGGTACGACTCCGGTGTGGACGCAAACCCGAGTGGTGGGTCTGTTTGAGAAGGATGGCGACTTGGCAGCAATCCGCTCGGCGCTCGGTGGGCAATTCGGCGAGGAAAGGCTTAGGGACTGGAGCGAGGAAACGCTGGCCGACCAGGTCTGGGAGCGGGCCTGGCTCGAACATTTCCACCCCATGCGTTTCGGCAGCCGGTTGTGGGTCTGCCCAACCGGTTTCACGGTCGAGGAAACCGATGCAGTGGTCATGCGGCTGGATCCGGGGCTGGCGTTCGGCACCGGGACCCACCCGACCACCGCGTTGTGCCTGGAATGGCTGGATGCGGCGGATTTGCACGGTGCATCGGTGTTGGATTATGGCTGTGGCTCCGGCATCCTGGGCGTTGCCGCGGCGTTACTCGGGGCCGCCCGCGTCCATGCCGTCGACATCGATCCGCAGGCGCTGGCGGCCACCGTGGAAAACGCCCGGCAGAACCGCGTCGGGGACCGAATCGAGGTGGCCTTGCCCTGGGATCTGGTGGACGGCGAGAGCGACATCGTATTGGCGAACATACTGGCCAATCCCTTGATGGAACTGGCCGATGCCTTGCGGTCGCGGTTGCGGCCGGACGGCCGGATTGTACTCTCAGGCATTCTGGCGGAGCAGGCGGACGCTGTGGCCTCTGTGTATGCGCGAAAAGGCTTCGAAATGGAACCCGCCGTGCTCAGTGAGGGCTGGGTCCGGCTCGCTGGGGTCAGACGGACTTAAAGGTGTTTACCCGCTGCCCCTCCTGTGGTACGGCTTACGGAATCTCGGTGCGCCAGCTACGGGAAGGGCGGGGTGTCATGTTATGCGACCACTGCGGTCGTGTTTTCAATGCCCTCCCGGGACTGGAGGAGAGTGTTCCCGATCCGTATTCGCAGCCGCCGAAGGCCGGGGCGGGACGCTGGTTCCGGGGAGGGACGAGAGGATATGATCAGTCCCCCCGCCCGGGGTTTTTCCTCCGGCTGGCCTGGGGTGTCGGCAGCATCGCCCTGGCGATCGCTCTGCTCGGCCAGGTGGCCTATTTCGGCAGCACTCGATTTGCCCAGGATGAGGCTCTGCGGCCATGGCTGGTGATGCTGTGCAATGCCGTAGGATGCCAGCTACCGCCCTACAGCGACGTCGAATCCATCCAGATCGTTGAGCGGACCCTACGGCCGGTGCCGGCCACCGGCGGCTACGAATTCCGGCTGGTCATGGCCAACCAGTCCACGGCGGCCCAGGTGTTTCCTTCGATCGTCCTGCGTGTGGTCGACCGGCAGGGGAAGCCGGCGGCGGGTAGGGTGTTTTCGCCGGCGGAATACCTGCCGAAGGGAACCGGTATGTCCATGATGCCGGTCGGGAAGTCTCTGGAAGTCCGCCTGGAACTGGCGAAGCCCGCCCGGGACATCAGCGGTTTCACCTTCGAATTGATCTGACCCTGTTCCAGGCGTGTCCCCTTCGGGAACCGCCTTTTCTTTATTCAAGCGCCAATGGTGCTTGGGTTGGCGACTGTATGTCTGAATTGTCGGTATTGCGGCTGAAGAAGAACGAGGAGCGTCGTTTGCGGGCGGGGCACCTGTGGGTCTTCAGCAACGAAGTGGATGGCGAAAAGACTCCACTCAAACGGTTCGTTCCCGGTGAATACGTGGTGGTGGAGGATTCCCGCCAACAGCCGCTGGGCTTGGCTTACGTCAACCCGGAATCGCTGATCTGCGCGCGGCTTTTGAGTCGCGACCACCGCGTGGCGATCGACCATGCCTTTCTGTTAAAGCGCCTGAGCCGGGCCCTGCATCTGCGCGAAATGCTTTTCGCCAAGCCTTATTACCGTCTGGTGTATGGTGAAAGCGACGGCCTCCCCGGCTTGGTGATCGACCGTCTGGGCGACGTGCTGGTGTTGCAGGCCAGCACGCTCGGCGCGGAGCGGCTGCAGGACCCAGTGATGGAGGTGCTCGACAAGCTGCTTTCACCCCGTACCCTGGTGCTGAAAAATACTTCGAGTCTGCGCCAGTTCGAAAAGCTTGAGAATTACGTGCGGGTGCTGGGTGCGCCGCTCGAGGGGCTGGTGCCGATCGAAGAGAACGGCGCGAAGTTCCTGGTCGATCCCGTGGGAGGGCAGAAGACGGGGTGGTTCTTCGACCATCGCCAGAACCGTGCCGTGGTGGCGCAGTTATCGAAATGTCAGCGTGTACTCGATCTGTTCTGCTATACCGGAGGCTGGGGTGTCCAGGCGGCCCTGGGAGGGGCAGAATCCGTGGATTGTGTGGACAGCTCCGAATCGGCGCTTGCGCTCGCCGCGGAAAACGCCAGGCTCAACGGTGTGGGCGATCGCATGGGCTTCATCCGGCAAGATGTTTTCGAGTTCCTGAAGCAGCTTCGGCACAAACGCCATCGCTACGATTTGATCGTGGTGGATCCGCCCGCCCTCATCAAGCGTAAGAAAGACGTCAAGGCGGGCGTGGAGGCATACCACCGCCTCAACCAGGCGGCCATGCAAGTGCTGAATCCCGGGGGGGTTCTGGTGTCAGCCTCCTGCTCATACAATCTGCCGCGATCCACCTTGCACGATATCCTGCGCACCTGCAGCCGGCATCTCGATCGGCATCTGGTGATCCTGGGTCAGGGTTGCCAGGGGCCGGATCATCCGGTCCATCCCGCGATTCCCGAGACCGAGTATCTCAAGACCTTTTTCTGCCACCTGTCGATGCCGCTCTAGGCGGGGTTTTCAGCCCTCGGTTGGCCATGTCGCCGCGGTGACACGCTCATGGCCATGCAGATCGCGATGATGACGGACGTCGCGGTAGCCCAGCTCGCCGAGGACCGTGGCGACAGCGTCGGCCTGGTCGAAGCCGTGCTCTATCATCACTCTGCCATCGGGCAGCAGATATGGGCCGGCGTTTTCGGCGATCAGGGCGATGTCATGCAGTCCATCCTTCGCTGATACCAGGGCCTGTCTAGGTTCGTAGCGGAGATCGCCGCGCAGGAGGTGCGGGTCGGTTGGGCTAACATAAGGAGGGTTGCTGACGATCAGGTCGAAGCGGATGCCTGCCGGCAGCGGGGCAAACCAGGTGCCCCGCAGGAACCGGACAGTTTCGGCACCGAGGGCGGCGGCATTATGGCGGGCCATTGCGAGAGCGGATTCGCTAACATCCACCGCCCAGACTTCGGCGTCCGGACATTCGAGAGCCAACGTCACGGCGATGACGCCGCTGCCGGTACCCAGATCAAGGATGCGGGGGCGGTTTCTGCGGGAGGCTGCCTCGACCGCAAGTTCCACTAGCAGTTCGGTTTCCGGGCGCGGAATCAGCACATCGGGGCAGACCTTGAAGGATCTGGACCAGAATTCTCGTACTCCCGTCAGATAGGCGACAGGGACACCACGGGCGCGCGCTGCGATGGATGCCAGAAAGCGCTGTTCTTCGTCGCCTTGCAGCAGACGTTCGGGCCAGGCCCTGAGATAGGCGCGGTTTTTCCCGATTACATGGGCCAGCAGCACTTCGGCATCGAGGCGGGCCGTTTCGCTGACGGAGCTGAGTTCGCGGCTGGCGGCCTCCAGCGCTTCCCAAAGGTTGGCGGGCACGTCTTCAGCTTCCGGCCAGACTGGCCAGCATGTCGGCCTGATGCTCCTGCAGCAGGGGATCGATGACCGGGTCGAGGTCGCCGTCCATGATGGCCTCCAGCCGGTAGAGCGTGAGATTGATACGATGGTCGGTCAGCCGGCCCTGCGGGAAGTTATAGGTCCGGATGCGTTCGGAGCGGTCGCCGCTGCCTACTTGCAGTTTCCTCGATGCGGCGATCTCGGAATTTTGCTTTTCCTGGGCGGCGGCCAGAATGCGGGCCTGCAACAGCGACATGGCGCGCGCCCGGTTCTTGTGCTGGGAGCGCTCATCCTGGCACTCCACGACGGTGCCGGTCGGGATGTGGGTGATGCGTATGGCCGAATCGGTCCGGTTGACGTGCTGACCGCCAGCCCCCGAGGCACGGAAGGTGTCAACGCGCAGATCGGAAGGGTTAATGTCGATCTCGACATCATCGAATTCCGGGAGAACCGCCACGGTGCAAGCCGACGTATGGATGCGGCCCTGAGCTTCAGTGGCGGGCACCCGCTGGACGCGGTGGGTACCGGCTTCGAACTTGAGCCGGGAATAGACATTCTGGCCGCTGATGCGCATCACGACCTCCTTGTAGCCGCCGTGCTCACCCTCGCTTTCGCTGACTATCTCGGCTCTCCAGCCCTGCCGTTCGGCGTAGCGGCTGTACATGCGCTGTAGGTCGCCGGCGAAGATCGCCGCTTCCGCACCGCCGGTGCCGGCCCGGATTTCGAGGAACACGTTACGCTCGTCGTTGGGGTCGCGCGGCAGCAGCAGGATTTGCAGCTCCTGCTCCAGGGCGTCGCAGCGCTTGCGTCCGGCTTCGAGTTCCTCCCGCGCCAGACTGCGGACTTCGGGATCCTGATCCTGCAGCAATGCTTGCGCATAATCCAGGCCCTCCAGCGTTTCCCGGTAGCGCCGGAAACAGGCGACACAGGGTTCAAGCTGGGCGTATTCCCGGCTCAGGGCCTTGAACCGGTTTTGATCGTTCTGGACTTCCGGGGTGGCCAGGAGGCCGGTGATTTCTTCGAAGCGATGGGATAGGTTTTCGAGTTTCTGCTGAACGGAAGGATTCACGTATCGGGGTCTTTGAGTTGAAAAAGTTCGCGCGCCGCGGCGACGATGTCGGCGCGTTCGTTCACGCCCGCCTGCCAGATCTGCGAACTGGGCGCGTGAATGATCTTGTTGGTGAGGGTATCCGCCAGCCAACGCAGGGTGTCTTCGGCGCTCTTGCCGCGGCGCAGCTGCCGCAGCGCCCGTTGCAAAGCCACGTCGCGGTGCCGTTCGGCTTGGCTCCGGACGTCGCGGATCGTTTCGGTAGCCGCCTGAGCCCTGAGCCAGGCCAGGAAATGTTCGACTTCCAGGTCGATGATTTCTTCGGCTTGCAGAGCGGCTTCCTGACGGGTCTTGAGGTTTTCCTCGACGGTGTGCCGCAGATCGTCGACGGTGTAAAGATAGACATCCTGGAGCTGCTCGACCTCGGGCTCGATATCCCGCGGCACCGCCAGGTCCACGATGAACATCGGCTTGTGGCGGCGGCTTCGCAGCGCGCTCTCGAAGCTGCCTTTGCCGAGGATGGGCAGGGGACTGCCGGTGGAGGTGACGATGATGTCCGCCTTGGCCAGATGTTTGGGCAGCTCTTCCAGAGAGATGGCGAAAGCGCCGAACTGATTGGCCAGGGTATGGGCCCGGTCGAAGGTCCGGTTGGCGATGATCATGTGCCCGATCCGGTTCTCGCTCAAGTGCCGCGCGGTCAGCTCGATGGTCTCACCGGCGCCGATGAGGATGGCGGTCAGATCGCCGAGATCGTCGAAAATGCGCTGGGCCAGCCGGATGGCGGCGAATGCGACCGAGACGGGGCTGCAGCCGATCGCCGTGTCGGTCCGGACCTTCTTGGCCGCGGCGAAGGTGCGATGGAACAGCTTGGTCAGAATCTTCCCTGCGGTACCGGCGTCGCGTGCCGCCTGGTAGGCGGTCTTCATCTGGCCGAGGATCTGCGGCTCCCCCAGGATCATCGAGTCCAGCCCGCAGGCGACGCGGAACATATGCCGGATCGTGCCGGCGTCGAAGTGGGAGTAAAGATATTGGGAGATGTCCTGACCGTCGAACTGCCGCTGATCGCGCATCCAGTCGACGATGGGCCGCTGGTCGCGCCCGTCGAGTTCGCAATACACCTCGGTGCGGTTGCAGGTCGACAGGATCGCCGCCTCCCCCACCTGCGGCAGGCCGATCAGGTTCCGCAGCGCGGATTGCAGGTGCTCTGCGGGGAATGCCAAACGTTCCCTGATCGAAACCGGTGCGGTGGTGTGATTGACGCCTAAAGTCAGGATCGCCATGGCGGGCAGGTGGCTGAAACGGACGACGATTTTAATGAAAACGCGATCCTAATCCAATTTCGCTTAAGCACAAGTCTTGCCGGTTCAACGGGAAAGGGTACAATTCCGCACGGAAAAATCGGTTCTGGCCCGGGTCGCAAGCAATATAGGCAATCCCTCGTTCTCCTCAAAATATCCCAGAATGTCGGCGCAGGCGGGATGCAGGGAAAGCTTCAGCCCGTCCGGTTGCTCCTCTCTCAAGCCTTTGAATTCCTACGCGCAATTCGCGGGACGATAGTGCCTAAAATTCGGATACGAAAGTTCTGGCCCAGTGCTACAGGTACTGTGCCAGGTTTGCTGTTGATTGCCCTGGCATTCGGGTGCGTGGGCCAAAGGGCCAAATTTGCGGATGAAGCATTCTGGAGTGACGAGACCGAGATCCGTTCCGCGGTCGAGCCGCTGACGCCCAAAGCTCAGCTGGTTTACCTGGTGCTGGCCGGAGAGTTGGCCGGCCAGCGCGGCCGCTACGAGGTTGCGCTCGAGCATTATCTCCAGGCCGCCCGCTTGTCACGCGACGCGCGTCTTGCGGAACGGGCGACGCAGATTGCCTTGTTCGTAAAAAAATATCCCGAAGCGATCGAAGGGGTGTCGCTCTGGCTGCAGGCCGAACCCCGCAACGCAGGGGCCCGCCGCATGGCAGCCTTGCTCTACCTGAAGGTGGGAAGGCGCGAGGAGGCCGTGGCGCAGATGAAAGTATTGCTGACACTGCCGGACGCCGAACTGGAAAATACGCTCATCGAATTGGTGAAGGTGCTCGACAGCGAGGTGCCCAAACAGGACGCGGCGGAATTCATGAACGCCTTGTTGCGGGCGTCCCCAGGTATGGCGGAGCTTCATTTCGCAGCCGCCCTTCTCGCCGCCAACCAGGGCGAATTCCAGCGGGCCTTGAATGAGGCCGAGGAGGCCCTGAAGCTGCACCCGGACTGGAGCCGGGCCCGGGTGCTACAGGCGCAGGTCATGGCACAGATGGGGGATTCTGCGGCTGCTGGGGACATGATTCAGCGCTCACTCAAACGGGATCCGGACAACGCCAGGCTTCGCCTGATCTACTCGCAGCTGCTCATCAAGTCCGGTGACATCGAAGGCGCGCGGCGCGAATTGGCGCGTATCGTAGCCAAGGAACCCGGGAATCAGGACGCCCGGTTCGGACTTGGACTGGCGCTCATCGATCTGGGCCGGCTCGATGCGGCCCGCCGCGAGTTCATGGCGCTGGCCATGTCCGAAAAGTGGCGGGTTCAAGCCTACTTTTATCTGGGGCTGATCGATGCCCGCAAGGGTAGGCTGAGTGAAGCTCTGGGCTGGTTCGACCGCGTCACGACCGGTCCGACCGAGTTCGATGCCCGGGTGAACGGCATCACTGCCCTGATCAGTCTGGGCCGGCTGACGGAGGCGCGAACCCGTCTCGCCGACGTCCGGAGGCGTTTTCCGAACGAGTCGGTTCGTCTGTATCTTCTGGAGGCCGAGCTGCTTTCCAAGAACAGGGACTATGAAGACGCCTTCAATCTGTTGACCGAGGCGCTCGGTGAAATCCCAGGGCAGAGCGATCTGCTCTATGCCAGGGCTCTGGTGGCGGAAAACCTCGGCCGGTTCGACGTGCTGGAGGCGGATTTGCGTCAAGTGCTGGAAAAGAGCCCCGATGATCCCAATGCGCTGAATGCCCTGGGCTATACGCTCGTCGAGCGGGGCGAGCGGTTGGACGAAGCCAAGGGCTATCTCGACCGGGCGATCCGGCTCAGGCCCGATGACCCGGCGATACTCGACAGTTATGGCTGGCTCCTGTACCGGCTGCGCAACTATGCCGAAGCCGCTGAGTACCTGCGCCGAGCTTATGAAAAGGTCCAGGATCCGGAGATCGCATCGCACCTGGGTGAGGTGCTGGTGGAGTCTGGGCGACGCCAGGAAGCCAGGAAAATTCTGCGGGAGGCATGGAAGAAGGCGCCCGAGCACGAGGATATGCAGCGGATCAAGGCGCGCTATCCGGATCTGCTGGCGCCGTGATGCGTGATTGGATCCGGCTTGCGGCGGTGTCCCTGACGGTCTTGTCGGCGGCAGCCGCTATGCAGGGTTGTGCCCCAGCGCCGGTCCGGCCAGGCATGCCGGACGCGGCCCGATTGGCCAGCCTCGAACGCTGGCGGCTGGAAGGTCGTGTTGCGGTGCAGACTGCGGACGACGCCTGGCAGGCCAGTTTGTCCTGGGATCACGACGGCCGTCAGGATCGGCTGTGGATTTCCGGTCCTTTGAATCAGGGAACGGTTTCCATCGTTCTCCAGGAGGACTTGATTCTGGTCAACGAAGGCCATGGGAACGAGAGGATTTCCCGCGATCCCGAAGGGCTGCTGAAAGAAAAACTGGGCTTTTCCATTCCGCTGCAGAGGCTGCGTTACTGGGTCCTGGGGGTTGTAGCACCCGGGGATGCGGGTGAAGAGATGGAATTCTATCCGGACGGGCGCCTGAAGCACCTCAGGCAGGCGGAATGGTCGCTCGATTACGAGCGTTATCGCAGCTGGGACCGCTTCACCTTGCCACAGAAAGTGCTGATCCAGGGGCGTTCGCTCAAGCTGAAACTGTTTGCGGACGAGTGGACTGTCGGGAATCCTCCAGCATGAAGCCGTTTTCTCTGCGCTTGCCGGCACCGGCCAAGCTCAATCTCACCCTTCGTATCACCGGTCGCCGCCCCGACGGATACCATGATTTGCAGACGGTGTTCCAGTTCGTGGATGTGTGCGACTGGCTAGAATTCCGCTCCGATGCTTCCGGCGAAATCCGATTGCAGACTTCGCTGGCGGGGGTGCCGGAGGAACAGAACCTGATCGTCCGTGCCGCCCGCCTGCTCAAGGAATACGCGGGCGTAGCCGCCGGGGCAGACATCATCTTGGAGAAAAACCTGCCCTTGGGGGGTGGCCTGGGAGGCGGAAGCTCGGATGCAGCGACCACGCTGGTCGCGCTGAACCACTTGTGGGAGCTGGGTCTGGATCGGTACACGCTGATGAATCTCGGTTTGCGGCTGGGGGCGGATGTACCGATTTTCGTTTTCGGCCGGAGCGCCTGGGCGGAAGGGGTGGGCGAAAGGCTGCAGATCGTGGAACTGCCCGAGCCCTGGTACGTCATCGTCGTGCCACCGTGCCATGTCTCGACCGCCGAGATATTCAGTGCCCCCGATTTGACAAGAGATAACGACCCGATCACAATAACCGACTTCCTTGCGGGATCCCATGACAATCATTGCCTGGATGCCGTCGTGCGTCGATACCCGGTAGTGGGCGAAGCGATGCGTGAGTTGGAGAAGTATTCCAGGGATGTTCGGCTGACGGGCACGGGCGCCTGCGTTTATTCGGTCCACGGCAGTGAGGACGAAGCCAGGACCGCATGCGACGATTTGTCCCGCGACTGGGTCGTCCTTGTGACGCCTGGCCGCAACCTGTCGCCTCTGTATGAGGCGCTGAACGAACGATAGGTTTTTTTCGCATTTTTGGGGCGTAGCCAAGCGGTAAGGCACCGGGTTTTGATCCCGGCATTCCCAGGTTCGAATCCTGGCGCCCCAGCCAACTCCCTGTCTGCGTCGATATCTGGAGTGCACGATGACCGACACCTCCTTCATGGTGTTTTCGGGTAATGCAAATCTCCCCCTTGCTGAAGGCGTTGTGCGTAAGCTCAACATGCGTCTGGGCATGGCGACGGTAGGGCGGTTCAGTGACGGCGAGATCGCGGTCGAGATCGAGGAGCACGTGCGCGGACGCGAGGTGTTCGTCATCCAGCCCACTTCGCAGCCCATCAACGAGAATCTCATGGAGCTTCTCGTCATGATCGACGCTTTGCGGAGATCGTCCGCATCGGTCATCACCGCGGTCATCCCGTATTTCGGCTATGCCCGGCAGGACCGTCGCATCCGTTCGGCTCGGGTGCCGATTACCGCCAAGCTGGTGGCCAAGATGATTTGTGCCGCCGGTGCCGACCGGGTTCTCACTGTCGACCTGCATGCCGATCAGATTCAGGGGTTTTTCGACGTCCCTGTGGATAATGTCTATGCCTCGCCGATCCTGCTCGGAGACGTCTGGCGACAGAAATATCCCGATCTCATTGTGGTCTCGCCCGATGTCGGTGGCGTGGTCCGGGCCCGGGCTTTGGCCAAGCGGCTCGACGACGCCGACCTTGCCATCATTGACAAGCGCCGTCCGCGCGCGAACGAGGCGAAGGTCATGAACATCATCGGCGATGTCCGGGGGCGGACCTGCGTCATGGTCGATGACCTCGTGGACACCGCGGGCACCTTGTGCAAGGCTGCCGGTGCCCTGAAGGAACATGGCGCCGAAAGGGTGGTGGCGTACTGTACCCATCCGGTACTTTCCGGTCCGGCCGTCGACAACATCGAGGCATCGATGCTGGACGAACTGGTGGTGACCGACACGATTCCCCTGCAGGAGCGTGCGCGGGCCTGTAATAGAATCCGGCAATTGACCATTGCCGAAATGCTGGCGGAAACGATCCGCCGGATCGCCATGGGGGAATCGGTCAGTTCACTGTACGTGGATTGATCGCGGTCCTCGTTTTTCAATATCTGCTAAGAGTATTTTGGAGAAAGAGATGGTAGGCAGTTTCGTATTCGAAGCCGAATTGCGCGATCAATTGGGCAAAGGCGCGTCCCGTCGCCTGCGCCATGCGGGTAAGGTTCCCGCGGTGCTTTACGGAGGCGGCGGTGAGCCGGTGTCGCTGTTGCTGGATCATCACAAGGTCGTCAAAAACCTGGAAAACGAGGCCACTTACTCGCATGTGCTGACGATCCGTTTCAATGGTCGAGAAGAAAGCGCCATTTTGAAAGCCGTGCAGCGCCATCCGGCCAAAGCGATCGTGATGCACCTGGATTTTCAGCGTGTCAGCGCGGTGGAGAAGATCCGCGTTCATGTGCCGCTTCACTTCATCAACCAGGAGTCTTCGGTAGGGGTCAAGAAAGGTGGCGTGGTTTCCCATAGTATGGTGGATGTGGAAGTCGACTGCTTCCCCCAGGATCTGCCCGAGTATATCGAGGTCGATCTCGCGCAGGTAGACATCGGGGATATCGTGCATTTGTCGGATTTGAAGCTTCCCTCAGGCGTCGAAATCCACGCGCTTGGGCAAGGTGCCGGCCATGACCTTCCGGTCGCGTCCGTGCATGCGCCGCGTACTGCAGAAGGTGGTGAAAGCGCAGCCGATTGACCGGTCGGGGCATATGGTCAGGCTGATCGTCGGTCTCGGCAACCCGGGACCTGCCTACGACAGAACCCGGCACAATGCCGGGTTCTGGTTCATCGATAGGCTGGCAGCCGCGCACGGCTGCGCATTGCGGGAAGAGTCCCGCTTTCATGGTCGAGTCGGAACGATCAAGTTGACCGAGCCCGTCCATCTTCTGGCCCCATCGACATTCATGAACCGGAGCGGGCTCGCGGTGGCGGCAATGGCCAAGTTTTACAAGCTCGCACCCGAGCAGATCCTGGTGGTTCACGACGAACTCGACTTCGGGCCGGGAATCGTTCGCATCAAACGGGATGGTGGTCATGGCGGGCACAACGGTCTCCGTGACATCATGGCGCACCTGGGAAGCGGCGGATTTCTGCGGCTGCGGATCGGGATCGGCCGGCCGGCCGGCTCCATGGCGGTGGCGGATTACGTGCTGGCCGCGCCGTCCGTCAGCGACCGCCAAGCCATTTCCGGAGCGATCGACAAAGCCCTGGATTGTCTGCCCGAATTGCTGGCCGGTCATATTGAACAGACGATGAACCGCCTCCACGTTTGAGGGGGTCTCGTCGAGCAGAAAAGGCGTATTTGCTTGACATGAACATTAGACTCTGAAAGAATGTACGCTTTCTGCTTTGGAGGGGTTCCCGAGCGGTCAAAGGGATCAGACTGTAAATCTGACGGCTCAGCCTTCGAAGGTTCGAATCCTTCCCCCTCCACCATTTGGATTTTGTGGTATGCGGGTGTAGTTCAATGGTAGAACCTCAGCCTTCCAAGCTGATGGTGTGGGTTCGATTCCCATCACCCGCTCCAGTGTTGTGATAGCGTGCTGAAGATCGAATTGCCCATATAGCTCAGTCGGTAGAGCACTTCCTTGGTAAGGAAGAGGTCACCGGTTCAAGTCCGGTTATGGGCTCCATCATATATCTGTAAACCGTTATTTGATTGATAAGTAGCCGAATCAGGGGTGTTGGCGGATGTCCAAAGAGAAATTTACGCGCACGAAACCGCATGTGAATGTGGGAACGATAGGTCACGTGGATCATGGGAAGACGACGCTGACGGCGGCCCTGACCAAGTGCATGGCGGCGAAGTTCGGAGGGGAATTCAAAGCCTACGACCAGATTGACGCGGCGCCGGAAGAGCGTGCGCGCGGGATCACCATTGCCACCGCCCACGTGGAATACGAATCGGCCAAGCGTCACTACGCCCACGTCGACTGTCCCGGACACGCCGACTACGTCAAGAACATGATCACCGGCGCGGCCCAAATGGACGGTGCCATCCTGGTGGTGTCCGCGGCTGACGGGCCGATGCCGCAGACCCGCGAGCACATCCTGCTGGCGCGTCAGGTGGGGGTGCCGTATATCGTCGTGTTCCTGAACAAGGCCGACATGGTGGACGACCCGGAGCTGCTCGAGCTGGTTGAGATGGAAGTGCGCGAACTGCTCTCCAAGTACGACTTCCCGGGCGACGACATTCCGATCATCAAAGGGTCGGCGCTGAAGGCGCTGGAAGGCGACACCAGCGAAATCGGCGTTCCGGCGGTCGAAGCGCTGGTGCAGGCGTTGGACGACTACATTCCCGAGCCCGAGCGGGCGATCGACCGGCCGTTCCTCATGCCGATCGAAGACGTGTTCTCGATATCCGGGCGCGGCACGGTGGTGACTGGACGCGTCGAGCGCGGCATCATCAAAGTGGGCGAAGAAATCGAAATCGTCGGCATCCGGCCGACGACCAAGACCACCTGCACCGGCGTGGAAATGTTTCGGAAGCTGCTGGATCAAGGGCAGGCCGGCGACAACATCGGCGTGCTGCTGCGCGGCACCAAGCGGGAAGACGTCGAGCGCGGGCAGGTACTGGCCAAGCCCGGCAGCATCACCCCGCACACGCACTTCGAAGCGGAGATCTACGTTCTGTCCAAGGAAGAAGGCGGTCGTCACACACCGTTCTTCAACGGCTACCGGCCGCAGTTTTATTTCCGGACCACCGACGTCACCGGTGCGGTGACGCTGCCGGAAGGGGTCGAGATGGTCATGCCGGGTGACAACGTCAAGATCGAAGTGAAACTGATCGCGCCGATTGCGATGGACGAAGGCTTGCGGTTTGCCGTGCGCGAAGGCGGTCGTACCGTCGGCGCCGGCGTTGTCTCCAAGATCATCGAATAAGGGGCGGGCATGCCTTGTAGGCTGCCCACTCCCGGAAATCTAGGTCAGTAGCTCAATTGGTAGAGCAGCGGTCTCCAAAACCGCAGGTTGGGGGTTCGAGCCCCTCCTGGCCTGCCACTACATGATGCGGGCGCCTGTCTAAGGGGCGCCCTCTGTTGTTTTCATAACGATCCGGCGCATGTCTACTCAAACTACTTCGGAGTCCGGTGCTTCCGGTCTGGATACCGTCAAGCTCGTTCTTGCGCTGGTATTTCTAGTCGCAGGCATCGTCGCATACTATTATTTCGTCGATTATTCCATCGTCTATCGTACGCTGGGAGTCGTCGGATCGGGCATTGCCGCGGCCGCTTTGATTTCGGCGACGGCCAAGGGGCGCGCGCTGCTCGAGTTTTTCCGCGAGTCGCGCATCGAGGTCCGAAAAGTGGTTTGGCCGACGAGGCAGGAGGCGGCTCAGGCTACTTTGATGGTGGTCGCGCTGGTGTTTTTCGTCGGAATTTTTCTCTGGCTGCTCGATATGCTCCTGTTTTGGGCAATCACCTCGATCACCGGATAGCAAGGGGGCGATCGTGGCGCTACGCTGGTACGTGATCCAGGCATACTCTAATTTTGAAAACCGCGTCAAGCGCTCTCTGGAGGAGCGGATAGCCCGGGCCGGGCTGGAGCGTTATTTCGGCAAGATCCTGGTGCCAACCGAAGAGGTGCTAGAGATGCGGCAGGGCCAGCAGCGCAAAGGCGAGCGGAAATTCTTTCCGGGGTATGTCCTGGTCCAGATGGAGTTGAACGACGATACCTGGCATCTGGTGCGCGACGTTCCGCGCGTACTGGGTTTCGTCGGGGGGACGCCAGACCATCCCGCGCCGATCAGTGATGCAGAAGCGGAAGCGATCTTGGCCCGCGTGGAGGAAGGGGTCAAGAAACCCAAGCACAAGGTGCTTTACGAGGTCGGCGAAGTTGTCCGCGTCATCGACGGCCCGTTCAAGGACTTCAATGGTGTCGTCGAGGAAGTCAATTACGAAAAGAGCAAGCTCAGAGTGTCCGTCCTGATTTTTGGACGATCCACGCCTGTAGAGCTCGAATTCGGGCAGGTCGAAAAAGGCTAAGCCAGGCATTTTTTGATAGACGGGGCCGTGGCAGGCGCTGCGAGCCCTTTTTATTTTCGGGGAGCCGTGACAGGCGTTCGTACCCATAGGAGTCAAGAATGGCAAAGAAAATAACCGGTTACATCAAGCTTCAAGTCAAGGCCGGCGAGGCCAATCCGAGCCCGCCGGTCGGTCCAGCACTCGGCCAGCGCGGCGTCAACATCATGGAATTCTGCAAGGCATTCAATGCCCAGACCCAGAACGTCGAGAAGGGCTTGCCGCTTCCAGTGGTCATCACGGTGTATGCGGACCGCAGTTTTACTTTCATCACCAAGACACCACCGGCTTCTGTGCTGCTGAAGAAGGCGCTCGGGTTGAAGTCCGGAAGTTCCAAACCGAACACCGATAAGGTCGGGACGGTCACAAGGGCCCAGTTGGAAGAAATCGCCAAGATGAAGATGCCGGATTTGACGGCGGCGGACATGGACGCAGCCCTACGCACGATTGCCGGCAGCGCGGCCAGCATGGGTTTGATTGTGGAGGGGGTGTGATGGCTCGTTTGACCAAGCGGCTCAAGTCGATCAAGGACAAGGTTCAGTCTGGCAAAGTGTATCCGATCGATGAGGCGTTCGAGGTGCTGAAATCGGTCAGTTCCGTCAAGTTCGTCGAGTCGGTGGACGTTGCCGTGAATCTCGGCGTGGATCCGCGTAAATCCGATCAGGCTGTCCGCGGTGCGACCGTACTCCCCCATGGAACCGGTAAATCGGTTCGGGTGGCGGTTTTCGCTCAGGGTGCGAATGCCGAGGCCGCCTTGGCAGCAGGGGCGGATATCGTCGGCATGGACGATCTGGGCGCCCAGGTGAAGGCTGGCGAGCTCAATTTCGACGTCGTCATCGCGGCGCCGGATGCCATGCGCGTCGTCGGCCAGTTGGGCCAGATCCTCGGTCCGCGCGGCCTGATGCCCAACCCCAAGACCGGTACCGTCACTCCGGACGTTGCTACGGCGGTCAAGAATGCGAAGGCCGGTCAGGTCCGCTACCGTACCGACAAGAAGGGCATCATTCATTGCACGATCGGCAAGATCAGCTTCGAGCCATCGGCGCTGAAGGAAAACCTGGAGGCTTTGCTGGCGGATCTGAAGAAACTCAAGCCGAGCTCTTCGAAGGGCGTGTATGTTAAGAAGATCACCGTATCTTCGACCATGGGGCCGGGCTTGACAGTTGACCAGAACACGCTGGCCGCATAATCCAGCAACAAATTATCTGACTTTGGGTTGCCGGGTTTCCGGTGATCGTCAAAGACCGCAGGCGTGCCTTGAGCACTTAATCTGTCCAGCCTGCGCAGACGGTGACTGAAGCCGAGTTTCGGCGAAAGGAGCCGTTATGAGAGCCCCCGGCTTCGGTCGGGGTGGCATGGCTCTGAATGGTTTCCCAAAACTATTCAGTTTTTCTGGAGGTAACGAGTGGCACTGAGACTCGATGACAAGAAAGCGGTCGTCGCCGAGGTTGCAGCCGTTGCCGCCCGAGCGCACTCTGCAGTTGCGGCGGAATACCGGGGGCTGAGCGTCTCCGCTCTGACGCAACTCCGCAAGCAGGCGCGTGAATCCGGGGTTTACCTGCGTGTCGTCAAGAATACCTTGGCGCGCAAGGCCGTCGAAGGCACGAGTTTCGAGTGCATGCAGGACGGCCTGGTTGGACCCTTGATTCTCGCGTTCTCCCTTGAGGATCCGGGCTCCGCGGCCCGCATAGTCAGCGCGTTCGCCAAGACCAACGACAAGCTCGTCGTGAAGTTGGTGGCGGTCGGCGGCAAACAATATGGTCCTTCCGAGCTCGAGCGTTTGGCTTCACTGCCGAACCGCGAGCAGGCGATCAGCATGCTGATGGGCACGATGAAGGCGCCGATCGAAAAGTTCGTCCGTACCCTGGCGGAGCCGCACGCGAAGCTCGTGCGTACCGTGGCGGCGGTTCGGGATCAGAAGCAGGCCGCGTAACCCGTAGGTCCGGCAGAAAGAAATTTCGGAGAAATGACAATGGCAGTTTCCAAAGAAGATATCCTTGAGACTATTTCCAACATGACCGTCATGGAGATCGTGGATCTCATTTCGGCCATGGAAGAGAAGTTCGGTGTGTCTGCGGCGGCGGCAGTCGCCGTGGCGCCGGTTGCGGCGGGCGCCGCGGCACCCGCGGTCGAAGAAAAGACCGAGTTTGACGTCGTCATGACCAGCTTCGGTGCCAACAAGGTCAACGTGATCAAGGCGATTCGCGAGATCACCGGCCTGGGGCTGAAGGAAGCAAAAGACTTGGTCGAGGGTGTCCCCTCCACCGTCAAGGAAGGCATTTCCAAGGCCGAGGCAGAGGAGATCAAGAAGAAGCTGGAAGAAGCCGGCGCGGCCGTTGACGTCAAGTAACGAAACGTTGCGCACCCGCTCCTTTTAGGAAAGAGCTTCGATTCAGGCTGGCAGCGTTGCGCTGCCGGCCTTTCGGCGTTTGCGGATTGTTACGGAATCGGTTACCTTGTGGACTCCGAACATCCGTCCATGCCGTCCTCCGTATCACACGTGGCAATCCGATAACGAGCCAAGGCATATCCCCGATACTGCCGGCGCAGCCTCCCGGAGGCTTCAGGCTCACGATATTTCAAGCAAACCAAACTCAGGTCAGGAACCAACATGGCTTACTCGTTTACCGAGAAAAAACGAATTCGCAAGAGTTTCGGAAAGCGCCAGGACGTGCTGGAGGTCCCCTATCTTCTGGCGACACAGGTTGACTCGTACCGGCGGTTTTTGCAACTCGACAAGCAGCCCGCCGCCAGGAGCGACGAAGGCTTGCACGCGGCGTTGAAGTCGGTTTTCCCGATCAAGAGCCATTCCGGCAACATCGTGCTCGAATATGTGAGCTATCGCTTGGGTGATCCGGTGTTCGACGTCAAGGAATGCCAGCAGCGTGGAACCACCTATGCAGCCCCGCTCCGCGTGCTCGTCCGTCTGGTTGTCTATGACAAGGATGCGCCGGTGAGTGCCAAGGTCGTCAAGGACATCAAGGAGCAGGAGATCTACATGGGCGAAATTCCGCTCATGACCGATAACGGTACTTTCGTCATCAACGGCACGGAGCGGGTGATCGTTTCCCAGCTGCACCGGTCGCCCGGCGTGTTTTTCGACCATGACCGGGGTAAGACCCATTCTTCCGGAAAGCTGCTGTTCAATGCCAGAATCATTCCCTACCGCGGCTCCTGGCTGGATTTCGAGTTCGACCACAAGGACTGCGTTTACGTCCGTATCGACCGGCGTCGCAAGCTGCCTGCCACGGTGCTGCTGCGTGCCCTGGGTTATGACAACGAACAGATCATTGCTGAGTTTTTCGATACCAACCGTTTCCTGCTCACGCCCAGCGGCATACAGTTGGAATTGATTCCCGAGCGGCTGCGCGGCGATATCGCCAGCTTCGATATCCGGCTTGGCGATCAGATCGTGGTCGAGAAGGATCACCGGATCACAGCGCGTCACATCCGGATGCTGCAAAAAGAGAATGTGACTCTTCTCGATGTTCCCAAGGACTACCTGTATGGCAAGGTGCTTGCGCACAATGTCGTGGATACCTCGACGGGTGAGCTCATTGCCAAGGTGAATCAGGAGATTACAGAGGACGTCTATGCGCGCCTCGTCGCCGCAGGCATCCCTGAGATCCGTACCCTCTACGTGAACGATCTCGACCGCGGCCCATACATTTCCAACACCATGCGCATCGACCTGACCGAGACTCAGCTCGATGCCCTGGTGGAAATCTACCGCATGATGCGCCCGGGCGAACCGCCGACCAAGGAAGCCGCTCAGACTCTGTTCGAGAATCTGTTTTTCTCGGCCGAACGCTACGATCTGTCCGCCGTCGGTCGGATGAAATTCAACCGGCGCTTGGGACGGACCGATCCGACCGGCCCTGGTGTGCTGGAAAACGATGACATCATCGCGGTGCTGAAGGAGCTGATCAACATCCGCAACGGCGGGGGTACCGTCGATGATATCGACCACCTGGGCAACCGCCGCGTCCGGTCCGTGGGTGAGATGGTGGAGAACCAGTTCCGGCTCGGTCTGGTCCGGGTCGAACGGGCGGTGAAGGAGCGTCTGTCGCTACCCGATGCCGACGGCCTGATGCCACAGGAAATCATCAACGCCAAGCCGGTGGCAGCTTCCATCAAAGAGTTCTTCGGTTCGAGCCAGCTCTCGCAGTTCATGGATCAGAACAATCCGCTGTCGGAGGTCACTCACAAGCGCCGCGTGTCGGCTCTGGGACCGGGGGGGCTGGCGCGTGAGCGCGCTGGCTTCGAGGTGCGTGACGTGCATACCACGCACTACGGCCGGGTCTGTCCGATCGAAACGCCCGAAGGTCCGAATATCGGCCTGATCAACTCGCTCGCCGTCTATGCGCGTACCAACGAATACGGTTTTCTGGAGACTCCCTACCGAAAGGTGATCGACGGCCGCGTGACCGACGAGATCGAGTATTTATCGGCCATTGAGGAGGGCCAGTACTACATCGCCCAGGCCAGCGCCTCGGTCGACGAAAACGGTATGCTCAAGGATGAACTGGTTTCGTGCCGCCACAAGGATGAATTCACCTTGGCGTCGCGGGAAAACATCAACTACATGGACGTGTCGTCGAAACAGATCGTGTCGGTCGCGGCTTCGTTGATCCCCTTCCTCGAACACGATGACGCCAACCGCGCCTTGATGGGCTCGAACATGCAGCGGCAGGCCGTTCCGACGCTGCGTACGGAAAAGCCTTTGGTCGGCACCGGCATGGAACGTATCGTCGCCCGCGATTCCGGCGTGGCGGTCGTTGCCAAGCGGGGTGGAACGGTCGAATTCGTGGACGCCAGCCGCATCGTGGTCCGGGTGAACGACGAGGAGACCGAGGCGGGTGTACCGGGCGTGGACATCTACAACCTGACCAAATACACCCGTTCCAACCAGAACACCTGCATCAACCAGAAGCCTTTGGTGAAGCCGGGAGACGTGGTGGCCCGCAACGACGTGCTGGCGGATGGTCCCTCGACCGACATGGGCGAACTGGCGCTGGGCCAGAATCTGCTGGTCGCATTCATGCCCTGGAACGGCTACAACTTCGAAGACTCGATTCTGATTTCGGAGCGAGTGGTGCAGGACGACCGTTTCACCACGATCCATATCGAGGAAAAGACCTGCGTCGCGCGCGACACCAAGCTGGGGCCCGAGGAAATCACTGCCGACATTCCGAACGTCGGGGAGGCCGCGCTGGCCAAGCTGGACGAGTCGGGTATCGTCTACATCGGCGCCGAGGTCAAGGCTGGCGACATCCTGGTGGGTAAGGTGACGCCCAAGGGCGAAACCCAGCTCACGCCCGAAGAAAAACTGCTGCGGGCGATCTTCGGTGAGAAGGCATCGGACGTGAAGGACACGTCGCTGCGCGTACCGTCCGGCATGGACGGCACGGTCATTGACGTGCAGGTCTTCACCCGCGACGGTGTGAAAAAGGATGAGCGCGCCCGCCAGATCGAGGAAGCCGAGATCGAAAGGGTTCGCAAGGACCTGAACGATCAGCTCCGTATCATCGAGAAGGACTTCTACCAGCGTGCCGAACAGATGGTTCTGGGCAAGGTCGCCGACATGGGACCGGCCGGTTTGAAGCGCGGCGCCACCATCACCCGGGAATACCTGGATTCGATCAAGCCTGCCCAGTGGCTGGAAATCCGGCTGCAGGACGAAGACATCAATCTTCAGATCGAAGCGATTGCCGAGCAGATTGCTCAGCAGCGCGAGGAGATCGCCAAGCGGCTCGAGGAGAAGCGCCGCAAGATCACCATGGGCGACGATCTCGCTCCAGGCGTGCTCAAGATGGTGAAGGTGTACCTGGCGGTCAAGCGTCGCATTCAGCCGGGTGACAAGATGGCCGGCCGCCACGGGAACAAAGGTGTGATTTCCCGCATCGTACCGGTGGAAGACATGCCGTATTCGGCTGACGGTACGCCTGTTGACATCGTGCTGAATCCGCTGGGCGTGCCTTCGCGCATGAACGTAGGCCAGGTGCTCGAGACCCATCTCGGCTGGGCGGCCAAGGGTGTGGGCCTGAAGATCGGGCGGATGCTGGAGGCCAAGGCCAAGATCGAAGAGATCAGGTCTTTTCTCACCCAGGTGTACAACGTGAGTGGCCGTCAGGAGGACATCGCCAGTCTGAGCGATGCCGAGGTGCTGGAGCTCGCTGGTAATCTGCAGGACGGTGTGCCGATGGCAACCCCCGTGTTCGACGGAGCCACCGAGGAAGACATCAAGGCCATGCTGCGGCTGGCCGATCTTCCCGAAAGCGGTCAGGCGACTTTGTTCGACGGGCGCACCGGCGAGGTGTTCGACCGTCCGGTGACCGTCGGTTACATGTACATGCTTAAACTCAATCATCTGGTCGACGACAAGATGCACGCGCGTTCCACCGGTCCGTACAGTCTGGTGACCCAGCAGCCGCTGGGTGGCAAGGCACAGTTCGGTGGACAGCGTTTCGGCGAAATGGAAGTGTGGGCACTGGAAGCCTACGGTGCCGCCTATACCCTGCAGGAGATGCTGACGGTGAAATCTGACGACGTGAATGGCAGGACCAAGATGTACAAGAACATCGTCGACGGTGATCACCGCATGGAGGCCGCCATGCCCGAGTCGTTCAACGTCTTGATCAAAGAGATCCGTTCGCTCGGAATCAACATCGAGCTCGAGCAGGACTGATCGCCGCTCCGCGCAGCAGGCAGCCGTTCGCGGCTGCCTTCCGAATTGATGACTGGGAGATTTACGTGAAAGATTTGATCAATTTTCTGAAGCGCCAGACGCAAAGCGAAGAGTTCGATGCGATCCGCATCAGCCTGGCATCGCCCGACATGATCCGTTCCTGGTCCTACGGCGAGGTGAAAAAGCCCGAGACCATCAACTACCGGACTTTCAAACCGGAGCGTGACGGTCTGTTCTGCGCCAAGATCTTCGGACCGGTGAGCGACTACGAATGCTTGTGCGGCAAGTATAAACGCCTCAAGCACCGGGGCGTGATCTGCGAAAAATGCGGCGTGGAAGTCACCCTTTCCAAGGTGCGGCGTGAACGCATGGGGCACATCGAGCTGGCCAGTCCCGTTGCCCATATCTGGTTCCTCAAGTCACTGCCGTCGCGTATTGCGCTGCTGCTCGACATGCAGTTGCGCGAAATCGAACGGGTACTCTATTTCGAATCCTATGTCGTGATCGATCCGGGCATGACGCCGCTCAGCCGGGGACAGCTGCTCGGCGAAGAGGAATATCAGAAGCTGGTCGAACAATACGACGATGAGTTCACCGCCAAGATGGGTGCCGAAGCCATCCGCGAACTGCTGCGCACCATGGATCTCCACGCCGAGGTCGCGCAGTTGCGGGAGGAAATCAACGGCACCAACTCCGAGACCAAGATCAAGAAGTACACCAAGCGGTTGAAGGCGATCGAATCGATGCTGGCCTCCAACAACCGGCCGGAGTGGATGATCCTCACCGTGCTGCCGGTGCTGCCGCCGGACCTGCGTCCGCTGGTGCCGCTGGACGGCGGCCGCTTCGCCACCAGCGATCTCAACGACTTGTACCGCCGCGTCATCAACCGTAACAACCGTCTCAAACGGCTGCTCGATCTCAACGCGCCCGACATCATCGTGCGCAACGAGAAGCGCATGCTGCAGGAATCGGTCGATGCGTTGCTGGACAACGGCCGCCGCGGCCGCGCGATCACCGGTTCGAACAAGCGACCGCTGAAGTCTTTGGCCGACATGATCAAGGGCAAGCAAGGGCGTTTCCGCCAGAACCTCCTGGGCAAGCGCGTGGACTACTCCGGCCGCTCCGTGATTGTGGTGGGCCCGACCTTGCGCCTGCACCAGTGCGGCCTTCCCAAGAAGATGGCGCTGGAGCTGTTCAAGCCATTCATCTTCAGCAAGTTGCAGTTCCGCGGCCTCGCCACCACCATCAAGGCGGCCAAGAAAATGGTGGAGCGGGAGGCGCCCGAGGTCTGGGACATCCTGGACGAAGTGATCCGCGAACATCCGGTCATGCTCAACCGTGCGCCGACTCTGCACCGGCTCGGTATCCAGGCGTTCGAACCGACTCTGATCGAAGGCAAGGCGATCCAGCTGCACCCCCTGGTGTGCACCGCATTCAACGCTGACTTCGACGGCGACCAGATGGCCGTGCACGTGCCGCTTTCGCTGGAGGCGCAGCTCGAAGCCCGTTCCTTGATGATGGCGACCAACAACATCCTGTCGCCGGCCAACGGGGAACCCATCATCAATCCGACCCAGGACGTCGTCATGGGTCTATATTACATGAGTCGGGAGCGATCTTTCGCTAAAGGCGAGGGCATGATTTTTGCGAGCGTTGACGAGGCCGAGCGGGCGTTCCTCAATGGTGCCGTCGACTTGCATGCCAAGGTGACGGTCCGTTTGCGGGAAGTCGTGCTGGGCGAGGGTGGGGAGCGCACCGAGACGACGAAGCGGGTCCAGACCACCGTGGGGCGCGCGCTGATCTGGAACATCGTTCCGGAAGGCATACCGTTCGAGATGGTCAACGTCGACATGACCAAGAAGGCCATTTCCCGCCTGATCAACCACGCCTATCGTACCCTGGGCATCAAGGCCAGCGTCATTTTCGCCGATCAACTGATGTATCTCGGCTTTTCCCACGCGACGAGGGCGGGTGTGTCGTTCGGCGTCGAAGACATGGAGATTCCCGCCCGCAAGAACGAGATCATCCAGGCCGCGGAACGCGAGGTGAAGGAAATCCAGAACCAGTTCGCCTCGGGTCTCGTGACCGACGGCGAACGCTATAACAAAGTCGTCGACATCTGGTCGCATGCCAACGACCAGGTGGCCAAAGTGATGATGGAGGGACTCGGCGTCGACGAGGTCGTCGGCGAAAACGGCGAGATCATCACGCAGAAGTCATTCAACTCGATCTTCATGATGGCCGATTCCGGTGCCCGTGGTTCGGCGGCGCAGATCCGCCAGCTGGCCGGCATGCGTGGCCTGATGGCCAAGCCGGACGGGTCGATCATCGAGACGCCGATCACTGCGAATTTCCGGGAAGGCTTGACGGTATTGCAGTACTTCATTTCGACCCACGGCGCGCGGAAGGGTCTCGCCGACACCGCGCTCAAGACGGCCAACTCCGGATACTTGACCCGCCGCCTGGTAGACGTCGCTCAGGATCTGGTAATTACCGAAGATGACTGTGGGACGACGGATGGCCTGCAAATGGCTCCCTTGATCGAAGGCGGAGACGTGGTCGAGCCGCTGGCGGAGCGGGTGCTGGGGCGGGTGCTGGCCGAGCATGCGATCGATCCCGCAAGCGGAGAAGCGCTGCTCGAAGCCGGTTCGATGTTGGACGAACGGGCCGTGCAGCTGCTTGAGCAACACGGTGTCGACAACGTCCGAGTACGTTCCGTCATCACCTGTAAGACCCGTTACGGGGTCTGCGCATCCTGTTACGGGCGTGACCTCGGGCGGGGGCACAAGGTCAACATTGGTGAAGCGATCGGGGTGATCGCGGCGCAGTCGATCGGCGAGCCGGGCACGCAGCTCACCATGCGTACCTTCCACATCGGCGGCGCGGCCTCGCGGTCGGCGGCGATCAGCAACGTTGAGGTGAAGTCGAGCGGTCAGATCCGGCTGACCAACCTCAAGACCGTGGTCAACCGGGACAATGCACTGGTCGCGGTTTCGCGTTCCGGCGAAATCAGCGTGATCGACGAACACGGCCGCGAGCGCGAGCGCTACAAGATTCCCTATGGAGCGGTCCTGTCGGTGCGGGAAGGTGGCGCCGTCAAGGCCGGCCAGATCGTGGTGAACTGGGATCCGCATACCCATCCGGTCATCTCTGAAGTCCGAGGCCGCGCCAAGCTCATCGATTTCGTCGAGGGCGTGACCGTGCGTGAACAGTCCGACGAAATGACCGGCTTGAGCTCGATGGTGGTCATCGATCCCAAGCAGCGTGGCGGCGCGGGCAAGGAGTTGCGGCCGCTGGTCAAGCTGGTGGACGAGGAGGGCAACGACATCTTCATCCCTTCGACCGAAATCACCGCGCAGTACTTCCTGCCGGCCGGAGCGATCATCGGCATCCGTGACGGCGACCTGGTCGAAGTCGGTGACGTGCTCGCGAGAATTCCTCAGGAGTCCAGCAAGACGCGCGACATCACCGGTGGTCTGCCGCGTGTCGCGGATCTGTTCGAAGCGCGCAAGACCAAGGATCCCGCCATCCTGGCCGAGGCGACCGGCACGGTTTCGTTCGGCAAGGAAACCAAGGGCAAGCGCCGCCTCATCATCACCGATGCGAGTGGCGAGCAGCACGAGGTGATGGTGCCGAAATGGCGCAATATCACGGTATTCGAGGGCGAGCACGTGGAACAGGGCGAAACCATCGCCGAGGGTGAGCTGACGCCGCACGACATCCTGCGCCTGCGCGGCACCGCCGAGCTGGCTTCATACCTGGTCAAGGAAATCCAGGACGTTTATCGGCTGCAGGGCGTGAAGATCAACGACAAGCACATCGAGGTGATCATCCGCCAGATGCTGCGCAAAGTGGAAATCACCGACCCCGGCGATTCCAGCTTCCTGCGGGGTGAGCAGGTGGACCGGTCACGGCTCTTGGAAGAGAACGACCGTCTGGAGGCGGAGGGGAAGGTACCTGCGTGTTATGAACCAGTGCTGCTGGGCATCACCAAGGCATCCTTGAGCACCGAGTCGTTCATTTCTGCGGCATCGTTCCAGGAAACCACGCGCGTGCTGACGGAGGCGGCGATCCGGGGATCCACCGACCGTTTGCAGGGCCTGAAGGAGAACGTCATCGTGGGACGTCTGATCCCCGCGGGAACCGGTCTGGCCTACCATGCAGAGCGTAAAGAAAGGGCGAAGCTCGGTGAAGTGACGGAGGCCGAAACCCAGACCATTGATACGGCAGAGGTGGAAGAGGCGCTGAAACAAGCGTTCAGCCTCTGACCGAATCGGCTGAGGCCGGGAGGAAGCAGACGCATCCTCCCGGTTGCCGCGGTTGTCAAATTCCCGGAAACCGGTACCATACGCCGACTTGCCGGGGCGCGTGTCTGGCGCGTGGCCGGGAGTTGCCCGGCGTTCGGATCGATTAGTCACTGGGGAGTATTCAGCATCATGAAATACCATATTCTGTGGAAGGTTGCGGTCGCCGGACTAGCCGGAATGGTCGGCAGCGGGGCGGTATCGGCGGAGGGAGACCGCATGTCGGGAAAGGAAAAGTTCTACACCTGTGCCGGGTGTCATGGCATCGAAGGTTACTCCAATACCTATCCCACCTATCAGGTGCCCAAGCTGGCAGGGCAGCACGAGGATTACGTGGTGTCCTCGCTCAAGGCCTACGCCTCGGGAGCGCGGCAGCACGGAAGCATGGAAGGCAATGCGGTTTCGCTTTCCGACAAAGACCTGCGGGACATCGCCGCTTATGTCGCAGGTTTTCGGGCCATCAACGTCAAGAACGCCGTGACCGGCAACGTAGCCAACGGCAAGAAGAAGGCGGAAACCAGCGGCTGCGGTGGCTGCCACGGGGAGGACGGCAACGGCGAGAGTCCCAACCCTCGCCTCGCCGGTCAGTATGAAAGCTACCTGATGAAAGCACTCGAAGATTACAAGAGCGGCAATCGCAAGAATGCCATCATGAACGGTCTGGCCGGTGCGCTTTCCAAAGAAGACATTCACGACCTGGCCGCTTACTACTCGAGCCAGGCTCGCGGGCTGTCGGTCGTTCAGGACGACTGACCGGTACTTCCGCCAACTCGGACGACGGCTCACTGGGGAAACCGGTGGGCCGTTTTTCGTCGATTGCCTGGGAGGCAGAACATACCATTTAAGACTTCGAATCCGCTTTGTGTTACTGGATCGGGTATGGGTCATGAAACTTCATCGTACTGGGATCGCCTTCTTGTTGGGACTGGTCAGTGCCGTTGCCCATGCCGGCGACGCGCCGAAACCGAAAGACAAGGTCGTCATGGGCTGGTTGGAGTCGGTGTTTCTGCTGCCGTGGAATCTCCGCCTGACGGCCAAGCTGGATACCGGTGCAAAGACTTCAGCGCTGCACTCGAACAATATCCACCGATTCAACCGGGACGGACGGGAATGGGTCCGATTCACCCTGGAAAGCGAGGATGACGATAAAACCGTTGTCGTCGAAAGGCCCCTGGAGCGTACCGTTTACATCAAGGAGCGCCACAAAGGGGCATCGAAGCGCGAGGTGGTCACCTTGACATTATGTAAGAACGGGCGGGAATACGAGACCGAATTCACCCTGGTGGATCGCAGCAATTTCAACTATCCCCTGTTGCTCGGCCGCAGTTTTCTGAGTGATGTCGCAGTGGTCGATGCGGGAGAAACGTTCATTTTCAAGGCGGAAGGCGACCCTTGCAACCAGCGGGGCAAGGGGGGCGTCACTCCAGCCCCTTCGCCCACGAATGGAAGCCGCTGAGGGCAGATGACGGAGTTCCATCCGGCATGAGCAAGCTTCACGTTCGCCTACTCGCCGCTGTGTTGACCGCGGTGGGTTTGGGGCTGTGTTATTACAAAGTGAAGATCTTGGGACTGCCGCTGCTGCCGACCGAACAGGCCGAAGTATGGACGGTTGAGGCGCGTATCGAGTTCAAGGCCCGGCGGGATACCGCCGTCAAGGTTCAGTTCGCCATTCCGCGAGCGCCACGAGGTTACACCGTCCTCGACGAAAACTTCGTCGCCAGCGACTACGGTTTGACGACCGATGACAATGGCCTGCGCAGGCAGGCGCGCTGGGCCATACGCGAAACTCACGGCTGGCAGGTCCTTTATTACCGCATCCACCTCGCCAAGGATCCGGCTGCCGAGGCCGCATCCCCGCCGGCAGGAGTGGACGTGCCGGTTGAGCCGCAGAGGCTGCCTGAACCGTTACAGGCGGCCGCCCGCGGTCTCCTCAATGAGGTCCGAAGCAAATCGGCAGACGACGTGACGTTCGCCCAGGCCCTGCTGCAGCGTCTCAACGCCGCTGATGCCGACAGCAATGTGAGTCTCTTGCGCCAGGACATCACCGGTCCGGACGATTGGGCGCGCCGGATCGTAGCCATCCTGCGCGAGGCCGATGTGTCCGCCCGCCCGCTGTACTTGGCGACCTTGAAGGATAACGCCAGCCGCGGGTCGCTGACTCCCTGGATCGAGGTGTTTGACGGCGAGTCCTGGGTGGACTTGAATCCTTCGACTGGCGAGACTGGGCTGCCGGGGGATGCGATCGTGTGGACGGTCGGCAGCGAGCCCCTGCTCGAGATTACGGGAGGGAAGAACGGCCGGGTCGAATACTCGGTACGCCGGCATTCGCAGGAAATGACTCAGATCGCCGAGCAGCGCGCGCGGAAGATGGGGTCCAGGGTGATGGAATTTTCATTGTTCAGTCTGCCGGTCAAGACTCAGAATGTCTATCGAGTGTTGCTATTGGTGCCGATCGGTGCGTTCCTCATCGTATTCTTGCGCAACGTCGTGGGGTTACAGACTTTCGGAACCTTCATGCCGATCCTGATTGCGGCGGCTTTCCGGGAAACCCAGTTGCTTTGGGGGGTCGCGATGTTCTGCCTCCTGGTCGCCCTGGGGCTATTGCTGCGGTTCTACCTGGAATCGTTGAAACTCCTTCTGGTTCCAAGGCTTGCCGCGGTCCTCATCATCGTGATCCTGCTCATGGCAACAGTGAGCGTCATGACCTACAAGCTCGGCCTGGACCGCGGGGTATCCGTCGCTTTGTTTCCGATGGTGATCATGGCGATGACCATCGAGCGGATGTCCATGGTCTGGGAGGAGTTCGGGCCGGTCGAGGCGCTGAAACAAGGGCTTGGCAGCCTGGCCGTTGCGATCCTCGGCTATCTGAGTATGAGCAGCGATTATCTGGGACACCTCGTTTTCGTTTTTCCGGAACTGCTGCTGGTGGTCCTGGCGCTCACCCTGCTCCTGGGGCGTTATACGGGGTATCGTTTGTTGGAACTGTGGCGTTTCCGCGGAGCGCTCAAGGGATGAAATCGGGGGGCTGGAAAGACCGGATGTTTCCTTGGCGGCGTCTTCGCAGGCTCGGCATCCTGGGGATGAACGAGCGGAACGCCGACTTTGTGCTGCCTTACAATCCCCGCCCCCTCTACCAGCTCGTCGACGACAAACGCCGGACCAAAGCGCTCGCGCTCGAGCTTGGCATTCCGGTGCCCAGGCTTTATGCGGTGGTGGAAATCGAACACCAGATTGAAGATCTCCCCCGGTTGCTCGCTCCCTATGGCGAATTCGTCGTCAAACCTGCGCACGGCAGCGGGGGAGAAGGCATCCTGGTGGTCGAATCACGCAGCGACGGCCGTTATCGCAGAACCAGCGGTCTGATTCTGACCGAGGAGGATCTGGGCCATCACATTTCGAACATTCTCAGCGGCATGTATAGCTTGGGAGGCATTCCAGACTGCGCACTCATCGAATACCGGGTCAATTTCGATCCGCTCTTCACCGATGTGAGCTATCTCGGTGTCCCTGACATCAGGATCGTCGTGTTTCGCGGCGTGCCGGTGATGGCAATGATACGTGCCCCGACCCGCCTTTCTGACGGAAAAGCCAATCTGCATCAAGGTGCGGTCGGCGTGGGAGTCGATATGATCACGGGGCGGACCTACAATGGTATCTGGCGCGAACGGCGGATCGAAGAGCATCCCGACACGGGCGGCGAGCTCGCGGGCATATGCGTGCCCCACTGGGACGACATCCTGACCATGGCGGCCCGCTGCAACGACATGGTCGGCATGGGGTACATCGGGGTGGACATCGTGCTGGATCGCGACCTCGGGCCTTTGATGCTGGAGCTGAACGCGCGGCCCGGTCTCAGTATCCAGCTCGCAACCCGGACGGGACTCTTGCCGCGGCTACGCTATCTGGAGGGGTTGCGTGAAATCCCGCAGGAGGTGCCGGAGCGTGTGGCATTGGCGAAAACCGTCGCCAACCGCTTTTAGCGCGTTGATGTGGCGGAGGAGGCAGTAAGTGGATTTCGCGATGAAATACCCTTGTAATGTTTTCCGGTTAAAAAAGATTTTCGGTTCAGTCTCTGCTTCTTTCCGGATGTGGCCTGTTTGCGCCCGCCCGTATACTTACCGGATTCGGCGGGCGGTGGCGTGATGCCAGAATTTTTTTGAAGGTAGGCATGGTGTTCGCCCCGGCTCGAATCCCATAGAGCATGGCGGGGGTTCCAGGTCACGTTCTTATTGATTTCCGATGTTCCGCTGCGTCCCTAATTTGCCAGGCGGTCCGATGTTTGTGGCCAGAAGTTATCGATGACCAAATCAACACTGTTTTTCGTCCTTGTGCTGTTGTGCCTCGGTGCCCACCGTTTAGGCCACCGTCGCTCCTTGCAGGTCGCCTCGGGCAGAATCCGCAACCTCCATTCCCTTCCCGGGTACTACGGATTTTTTGTTGCGCTGTGGTGTGGAGTGCCCGCTTTGATACTACTGGTCTGCTGGCTGATGTTCGAGGGGCCGGTCATCGACTACCTCGTCATTTGGAGCCTGCCGGACGAGTTCCGTAACCAGCCTCCCGAGCAACTGGGCCTCATCATCAACGATATCCGCAACGTCGCGGGCGGAAAAGAAACGTCCGCTACCAATCCGGCGATACATGTGGCCGCCAGCGAATACCTCCGCCTGCGCTCTTTGAGTGACGCTTTGTTGGCTGCGGTCGCGTTGTCCGTCGCCGTGGTCGGCGGCGTGGTCGCAGGGCAGCGCATCCAGCCGGAGTTGCGGGCGCGGAACAAGGTGGAAGGGGCGTTGATGCTTTTTTTGATCGCCTGCTCGCTGGTGGCGATCTTCACCACCGTCGGCATCGTGCTTTCCGTGTTGTTCGAGTCGATACGGTTTTTCCGATTGGTTCCGATCACCGAGTTCCTGTTCGGGACCGACTGGAGTCCCCAGATGGCGATCCGTGCAGACCAGGTCGGTTCTTCCGGCGCATTCGGCGCGGTGCCGCTGTTCACCGGCACATTGCTGATTTCGGCGATCGCCATGGCGGTTGCCGTTCCCATCGGCTTGTTGTCGGCCATCTATCTGGCGGAATATGCCACTCCGCGGGTCCGCGCGATCGGCAAGCCTTTGCTCGAAATTCTGGCGGGCGTACCCACCGTGGTCTATGGCTTCTTCGCCGCTCTGACGGTCGCGCCTTTCGTCCGGGATGTGGCGCAGTCCCTTGGGCTCGAGGCATCTTCGGAGAGCGCTCTGGCCGCAGGGCTGGTCATGGGAGTCATGATCATTCCGTTCGTGTCATCGCTTTCCGACGATTTCATCAATGCGGTGCCGCAGTCGCTCCGCGATGGCGCTTATGCCCTCGGCGCCACCCAATCGGAAACGATCCGCAATGTCGTCGTCCCGGCAGCCCTGCCCGGCATCATCGGCGGAATCCTCCTCGCGGTCTCCAGGGCAATCGGTGAAACCATGATCGTCGTCATGGCGGCAGGGCTCGCAGCGAATCTGACCGGCAATCCCCTGCAGGCGGTCACCACCGTCACCACCCAGATCGTCACCCTGCTGGTGGGCGACCAGGAATTCGACAGTCCGAAGACGCTGGCGGCTTTCGCCCTCGGCCTGGTGCTGTTCCTGGCGACGCTCTCTCTCAACATCATTGCCATGCACATCGTCCGGAAATATCGGGAACAATATGAATAGCGAAGCCACGCACGTTCTTTCACGGCGCACCGCTGACGTTGTCAAAGCCTCCCTCCGGCGGCGGCATGCCGCCGAAAGGCGTTTTCGCCTCTATGGCCTCGTCTCCATCGGTGCAGGCATTCTGATGCTGGTCATCCTGCTCGTCAGTATTTTCGGCCAGGGTTACCGGGCGTTCTCGCAGACCTACGTGGCTCTTGACATCAGTTTCGACCCGGCGGTGATCGATCCCGACGGCAGGCGTTCGCAGGAAGCGCTTGCTTCGGCCGATTATGGCGCACTGCTGAAGCGGGCTCTGGGCGAGCTATTTCCGGAAGTCACCGATCGTCAGGACAAGCGCGCTTTGCATCGCATGATCAGCGCGGGCGCTCCCTATGCGGTCCGTGACGAGTTACTCGCCCACCCCGAACTTATGGGCGGCTCGGCCCGGATCTGGGTGGCAGCCGGAGCGGAGGTGGACATGCTGGAAAAGGGTTATATCGACCGCAACGCTGACGAAGCCGGACGGCGTATGAAGGACCGGGAGCTGGCATGGGTCGACCGACTTAAGGCCGAAGGTCGTCTGAAGCGGCAATTCAACGTGAAGTTCTTCACGGCCGGTGATTCGCGCGATCCGGAGCAGGCCGGCATAGGAGGGGCCTTGATGGGCTCGTTCTACACCGTCCTGGTCACCCTGGTGCTGTCTCTCCCCATCGGCGTGGCGGCGGCCATCTACCTCGAAGAGTTCGCACCGCGCAATCACTGGGTCGATTTCATCGAGGTCAACATCAACAACCTCGCGGCAGTGCCGTCGATCGTTTTCGGCCTGCTCGGCTTGGCAGTGTTCATCAATTTTTTCGGTGTGCCGCGTTCCTCACCGCTGATCGGCGGGCTGGTGCTTACGCTCATGACCTTGCCCGTCATCATCATTGCGGCCCGGTCGGCCCTGAAGGCGGTACCGCCCTCGATACGGGAGGCCGCCATGGGGGTAGGGGCCTCGCCAATGCA
The DNA here is from genome assembly GCF_036864975.1 of Methylococcus capsulatus. NCBI lineage: Bacteria > Pseudomonadati > Pseudomonadota > Gammaproteobacteria > Methylococcales > Methylococcaceae > Methylococcus > Methylococcus capsulatus. Next base: position 2,163,571 of record NZ_CP104311.1, read on the forward strand.
GACCGTGTTCCACCACGTCGTACCCCTGGCCATGCCGGGAATGCTGACTGGCGCCATCATCGGCATGTCGCGTGCTTTGGGCGAGAGTGCGCCATTGCTGATGATCGGCATGGTGGCTTTCATCGTCGACATTCCGCACGGCATTTTCGATCCGGCGACCGTGTTGCCCGTCCAGATCTACCTGTGGGCGGACAGTCCGGAGCGGGGATTCGTCGAGCGTACTTCCGCGGCCATTCTCGTTCTGCTCGCATTCCTGATCCTCATGAACGGTACCGCGGTCTATCTGCGCAAACGCTTCGAGCGGCGCTGGTGATCCGCCCTCGGGGCCTGCCGGTTAAACTACGAAAAGCTTAAGGGAGCAGATGGATACAGTCGCAGAAAGTCAAACGGTTCAAAGCAGAGAGAGCGTGAAAATGAGAAGCCCGGAAAAGGAGGCTTTGATCGTCGCCCATCAGAGGGAGTTCACCCGGACGATCGGAGAAATCAGCTCCCCGAACCCCAGGATCATATGCCGGGACGTCAACGTCTATTACGGCGAAAAACATGCGATTCAGAACGTCAGCCTGGATATCGGTCACAACGAGGTCATCGCTCTTATCGGTCCTTCTGGATGCGGTAAGTCAACGTTTCTGCGTTGCCTCAACCGCATGAACGACACCATCGTGGGCTGCCGGGTGACCGGGTCGATCCATCTCGATGGGCAGGATATCTACGACGGCGGGCTGGATGTGGTGCCATTGCGGGCAAAGGTGGGCATGGTGTTCCAGAAGCCCAACCCGTTTCCGAAGAGCATCTATGAAAACGTCGCCTACGGTCCCAAGATCCACGGTCTGGCAAACACCAAGGCCGAGTTGGAGGAAATCGTGGAGTTGTCGCTGCGGCGGGCTGGCTTGTGGGACGAGGTGAAGGATGATCTGGCCATGCCTGGCACCAGTTTATCGGGCGGACAGCAGCAGCGCCTGTGCATTGCCCGGACCATCGCGGTCAGTCCCGAGGTGATCCTGATGGACGAGCCCTGCTCGGCGCTCGATCCAATCGCCACGGCCAAGATCGAACAGCTCATCGACGAATTGCGCGAGCTTTACACCATCGCCATCGTGACCCATTCCATGCAGCAGGCGGCCCGCGTCTCACAGCGTACGGCCTACTTCCATCTCGGCCGGCTGATCGAGGTCGGGGGCACTGCGCAGGTTTTCACCAACCCGCGCCACCCCCTCACGGAAGACTACATCACCGGTCGATTCGGCTAACTGCGGAGATTGCGCTCAATGAATCAGGTTACGGAAGGTCATAGTATCCGCCGCTACGACGGTGAGTTGCGGGAATTGCATTACAAGGTACTGGAAATGGGCACCTTGGTGCTGACCCAGGTCAAGGAGGCCGTGCGCTCTCTGAGAACGGCCGACGTGAGCGTGGCGGCAAAGGTCATAGAAGGGGATGACCGGGTCGATGACCTCGAAGTCGAAGCCGACACCGAGGTCGTTACGCTGTTCGCCCGCCGTTGTCCTAAGGGCAGCGATCTTCGCCTGGTGATGGCGCTGTCGAAAGCCATTACGGATCTGGAGCGCGTCGGTGATGAGGCGGTGAAGATCGCCTCCTGTGTGGAGAGGCTGTATGCCGATCCAGACGAGTATCCCAGCGAAGCGTCGCGCAACCAGGTCCTCCTGCTTGCCGATCTTGTGGTCAGGCGCTTCGAGAGCGCCTTGCGCATCGTCGATTCGTGGGAAGCAGAAGAAGCCCAACAGTTCATTGCAAGCCAACACGAAGTTTCCGAGAGGTTCCACCAGACCCTCGGCGATTTGATGGACAACGGTGGTTCCGACGCCGGTGGTGCCAATCGTGCGGTGAACCTGGTCCTGGTCCTCAAGGCCCTGGAGCGGGTCGCCTGCCACGCAGAGAATCTGGCGGAATACGTGATCTACCAGGCGATGGGCCTGGTGCTCCGGCATCATGCAGTCTGACCTTTTCCACGCCCTCACGATGTCCGGGCATGAACGGAATCCCCATTGGCTTCGCTCACGCTCGTCTGCGACTATCTCCGAACGCTTTGCCGAGCTAGAATAATAAGCTTTCCCGGCGTCTGCGCTAATGATGAGGCCCGGCCGCAGGGGCTTCGAGTTTTCGATCAGAGAGATTTGCGGCCATGCCCAGCAGGTACAACACCGACGATCTTCGCATCTGCGAGATCAAGGAAGTCATTCCGCCCGTCCAGGTTCATGAAGAATTCCCGATCACGGATTGTGCCGCCCTCACGACATTGACCGCCCGTCGTGCAATCCATGGAATCCTTTCCAACGAGGACGATCGCCTGTTAGTGGTGATCGGCCCTTGTTCGATCCATGACACCAAGGCAGCACTCGACTACGGTGAGCGGCTGCTGCCGTTGCGGCAGAAACTGGCGCAACATCTGGAAATCGTGATGCGGGTCTATTTCGAGAAGCCGCGGACGACCGTCGGCTGGAAGGGGCTGATCAACGATCCCGATCTGGACGAGAGTTTCAACATCAACAAAGGCTTGCGCCTTGCACGCAAACTGTTGCTCGATTTGAATGAGATGGGCGTTCCCGCGGCCACCGAGTACCTCGATCTCATCACTCCGCAGTATGTTTCCGACCTGATTGCCTGGGGTGCCATCGGCGCCCGTACTACCGAGAGCCAGTCGCACCGCGAGCTGGCTTCGGGGCTGTCGTGCCCGGTCGGTTTCAAGAATGCAACGGACGGCACGATCAAGGTCGCCGTCGACGCCATAGGCGCGGCGCGGCGGCCCCACCATTTCCTGTCGCTGACCAAGGCCGGCCATTCGGCGATCTTCTCCACGACCGGCAATGCCGATTGTCACATCATCCTCCGCGGCGGTTCCAGGCCCAATTACGATGCGGCGAGTGTCGAAGCGGCGGCCAGGGCGCTGGAAGCCGCCGATCTGCCGGCCACTATCATGGTCGATTGCAGCCATGCCAACAGCATGAAGGATTACCAGAAGCAGCTGCGGGTGGCTGAGGATGTGGCCGAACAGATCGCCGGCGGCGACCGCCGGATCATCGGTTTGATGGTGGAAAGTCACCTCAAGCCGGGCAACCAAAAGCTCCACAAGGGCACGGCGCCCGAATACGGTGTCAGCATCACCGATGCCTGCATTGGCTGGGACGACAGCGTGGCTGTGCTAGAGCGGCTCGCCGCCGCGGTGGAGAGCCGGCGTGGTCACACGGCGGGTATTCGGAGTGTGCAGGGGGCTTGAACGCAATGCGTATTTTCGTCAACGGCCAAGAGCGCACGGTGCCGCCTGGGGCGACTCTGGAGGATTTGATCGCCGCCCTGGATCTTGCTGGCAAGCGTGTGGCGGTCGAGCTGAATCTCGAAATCGTGCCGCACGGCAGCTATGGTTCCCGGGTTCTCGAGTCGGACGACCGGGTGGAAATCGTCCATGCCATCGGTGGCGGACAGGGGGACCCGCTGGTGATCGCCGGGAAGGCTTACACTTCACGCCTGCTGGTCGGTACCGGGAAGTACAAGGACCTGGCGGTGACGGGGGCTGCGGTCGAAATGTCCGGTGCGGAGATCGTCACGGTGGCGATCCGCCGCACCAACATCGGCCAGGATCCGGGCCAGCCCAATCTGCTGGACGTGATCCCGCCCGACCGCTACACCCTGCTGCCCAACACCGCTGGCTGCTATACCGTCGATGACGCCGTGCGTACCTGCCGCCTGGCGCGTGAGCTGCTCGGCGGGCATCGGCTGGTCAAGCTCGAGGTGCTGGGCGACCCGACGACCCTGTTCCCGGACGTGACCGCGACGCTGGAAGCGGCGGAGATCCTGGTGCGCGATGGATTCGATGTCATGGTGTACACCAACGACGATCCGATCATCGCCAAACGTCTGGAAGACATCGGCTGCGTCGCGGTGATGCCCTTGGCCGCCCCCATCGGGTCGGGGCTCGGGATACGCAATCCTTACAACATCCTGACCATCGTGGAAAACGCAAAGGTTCCGGTACTGGTCGACGCCGGCGTGGGTACAGCCTCCGACGCCGCGGTGGCGATGGAACTCGGCTGCGATGGCGTGCTCATGAACACAGCCATTGCCGAGGCGAAAAATCCGGTGCTGATGGCCTCCGCGATGAAGAAGGCGATCGAAGCCGGGCGCGAAGCCTTCCTGGCGGGGCGGATGCCGCGGCGCCGGTTCGCTTCGGCCTCGTCGCCGCTGGCGGGGCTGTTCTTCGATTGAGTACCCGCGAGGGTTGGGGCGGCTTCGGGGTGTCGACGAGTTGAAAGTTGCCATCCGGCAGCCGTAATGCCCAGGGCATTGAGAAACGCTCGCGCCGAGATGGCGGTCTTGTTCGGCTTGGTCGCGTTGAACACCCAGCGGGTGGCACGGTCGATGCTTGCCCCCTGAGCGAAATCGAAGGGGCGACGAACAGGTGGCGTCGACGGGGCTTTCGGCCATCTGCGGCAGGTACTTGCCGTCTACATGGACAAAGCCCGGCGCATAGGCCTTGAAAGCCTTGTGCGGCGCCTTCTTCGTAGGCGGCAGCAGGTCACGGCGACGATCGACGCTGTGGCGGCGCAGGCAGCGGTCCAGCCCGGAACGGGACACCGTCGGGGGCAGACTCGAAGAGCAGCGAAGCTGAAACTCGCAAGTGACCGCGGGCAGGTCATCCAGCGGCAACACAAGAGGGTTTTGCGAGGTACACCACGATCGCCTCTTGGGCCGGCGTCAGCGTCGTTTGCAGTCGCTGCGCCGTGTGTGACCGGTCGTTGAATTTAAGTTGCGCGATTTCCACTTCTGGAGGGTGGCCTCGGTGATGTTGTACCGGCGCGCAACACCCGGATGGGCTCTTGACTGCGGGCAATCTCGGCCCGCCCCGCACGGAGTCGTGCGGGCTTGCTTATGGAGGGCGATCCTCTCATGGGGCGGACCCTCATACGTCAATATTGCGCGATGGCGCGAAATACGCCTTCAACGTATCCGTTCAGACAGCCCCACTTTTTTGTTGGGAACGCGGCCATCCTGGACGCTTTTTCAGCGGGCGGGACGCCCGCGCGCCCAGTGGACTGAACGGTTATCCTTCAACAGCTCTCGGGCATGGAGTAACGGATAACGCCTTTTGTCTGCATGATCGTCCGGGATGTGACATTTATGCCTAGATTCGCTGTTTTTATCATCCTTTATGTCTATGGTCCTCATGTAGACGCATCACACTTCCCGCAAGATGTCGTAGGCCCGGTAAACCAGGTGATTCGTACTGATCATACCCAATATATAGCCGAGTACCAAAAAGGGAGCGGAAACCAGCGTACCTACGCCTTTACCATCGTTGCCCGATTGGAGAATCATTCCAAGGTGCCATTCTATCTGGAGCGCTGTTATTCTAAGAGTACGACACCGATCTACGCAGTGGAATTGGTTGGGGGCAGAGAAGGAGAGGAATCCGGCTACGATGGGATATGGGCCTGCATGGGAGGCAATCGTCCGATCGTTGTAAGGCCGGGCCGGACCCGCATTGACAGGTTCCGCATCTTCGGACCGCGGGGACGGGAAAGCGACACAGGAATCCCTCTCGGCGTACTCGAGGGCCAGTTCCGTCTCGTATATTCTGCACGCTCTTGCCGAGCGGAAATGAAGTGCAAGCTCAAGGATATATCGCTGCATTCCAATGTATTCATAGTACGCCTTGAACGCTAACTCAAGATTGGAGGCGTCCCCTGGCTTTCCGGTGGGGGTAAGCGTAGTTTTTCGATATGGGATGATGACGGGAAAGGCGGGCCGATAAGCATCGGCCCGCCCCATTATCGGGGTTCATCCCTAAACCCAACTTCCGTTTCAGGGCGCGGCTTTCAGGTGGGTGACGGCTTCCTCGGCCGATTTCTTGGCGATATCGGCATGGCCCATTTTCCCGTGCTCGATGGCGCTGTTCAGGCTCGTGATCGCAGCGTCGTAATGGGGACTTTTCTTTTCCGCATTTGCGGCGGCGGCATGGGTCTTCGCGGCCTCCGCATGTTCCGCTACGCCCGCCGCATTGCCAGCAGCGACTGCCGCTTCGGCATGCTTCAACGCCTCGGCCTTGTGATTTTCCGCAGCCTGCGCTGCGTTTAGGCCGAGTATCGCGACGAATGCCGCGGTCAGCAGCCCCCTGATGATGCCTCTGTTCAGAACGTTCATTGTGCTTCCCTCCTCTCATGGGTAGTAAGGCTTTAGTGTCGTCGGACGCACTGCACTCATGGATGCCCGACAGGAGGACGGATACCACAGTCGCTTTTCGGCGTCCATAGGAAATTTCCGAGCAGGCCTGTCATTCTTCTTTAACTTCATACCAATAGCATCGCGTCCTCGCCCGGATGGTGGTACGAACCGTCCGTTACAAAAATCTCTCATTTCGAGGAGCTCGAAGATGCTGAAAAAAAAAAGATTTCTGGCCACGGCGGTTGGCATGGCGCTGGCGGGTGCGGCGGCATCTCCCGTCATGGCCGCCGTCAAAGGCACGATTCCAGTGAAGTCGGTGGAATTCATCGGGATGGCTGCGCCCGAAACCGCGGAGGAACGGGCCGCCGCCTACACTACCGCCAAGGTGAAGGTCACATTCAAGAGCGGCGGGAGTCGGGTCTACGATCTCAATTACAACACGCTTTTCTATAACACCGACACTATCGGCGGCGTGACTGCAGGCGCGATCTACGACGTAACCGGAACACCGTTGCTGGATTCGAACGGCAATCCGATGATCGCCGAAACGCCGGACGCAAACAGTTTGATCCGCATCCCGGCCAGGGGCGGCGACAAGCTTTTTCTGGTCACTCACTTCGAATACGACTGGCTGGATACCGCCGGAGCCGACCAGTACGGCAAGCAGCCGATGACCATGAGTTTGGCGAGCATCGCGCAAGACGGAAAAACCGGGAGGCTCGCGGCGACCAGCCTCAAAAACATCGACATGTCGGCCATCGATGGCTTGTGGATTCCCTGTGCGGGCTCTCTCTCGCCCTGGAACACCCATCTCGGCAGCGAGGAATACGAACCGGATGGCCGTTGCCAGGTCGAAGGCTCCTGTGCGAGCGGATCCATTGGTCTCGAAGCGATGGAGCGTTACCTCGCAGGGACCAAGGTGGCCAACGTCTACAACTACGGCATCGTGCCTGAGGTCAGGGTCGGAAAAAACGGTCAAACCCGGGTCGTCCGGCATCGAACCCTGGGCCGGATTTCCCGCGAACTGGTTCAGGTGCTGCCGGATGAACGCACAGTGTTCCAGGGCGACGACGGTACCTACAACGTGCTGACGATGTTCGTGGCGGACCGGAAGCGTGATCTGTCGGCGGGAACGCTATATGCTGCGAAATGGATTCAAACCAGCGCCGAAAATGGCGGTGAAGCCGATCTGGCATGGGTCCGCCTGGGCCATGCCAGCGACGCCGAGCTGGACGCACTGGTGGCGAGCGGCGTGACCTTTGCCGACATCTTCGAAACCGCACCGGTGAGCAAGCTGGCCGACGGTTCCTATGAAGCGCCTCCGGCAGGTTTCAGGCAGATCATCGCCGGCCATAACAAAGGGCAGGTCGAAAACCTGAAGCTCAAGCCCGGTATGGAAACGGCGGCGGCATTCCTGGAGACGCGCCGCTACGCCGCCTACCTCGGGGCCACCTCGGAATTCGAGAAATTCGAAGGTGTGACGGCCAACGCCCGCGACCGGAAAGTCTATCTGGCGATGACGCGGCTGAGCAGTGGCATGGAGGACAAGCCGAAGGATCCGGCCAACCACATCCGTATTCCCAAATTGCTGGCCGGCGCGGTCTACCAGATGGATCTCGGTTCCTTTAAGCTGGACACCGAGGGCCAAAGGATAGACAGCAAATACGTGGGGACTCACATGAAGGCCCTGGTGCTGGGACAGGACATCGCCAAGGATGCTGCGGGCAACACTGCCGCAGTCGACAGGATCGCCAATCCGGACAATCTGAAGTATTCGGAGAAAATGCGCACCCTGTTCATCGGCGAGGACAGCAGCACGCTCCATATCAACAATTTCCTATGGGCCTACAACGTCGATACCGGCAAATTGTCCCGCATCCTCTCCCTGCCGGCGGGTGCGGAAAGTACCGGGCTCCAGGCGATCGACTCCTTGGGCGGCTATGCCTACATCATGAGCAACTATCAGCATGCCGGCGATTATTCATCCAACATCGACCCGGCTCTCAAAGGACAGCTCGAACCGCTGATCGACAAGTCCAAGGCGGCGGTCGGCTATCTGGGAGGCATGCCGGCTTTCAAGTGAGCGGCGTTAGGCTCGATCCACAAAAAACGCCGGGGCGACCCGGCGTTTTTCATTTTGCGATGGTGATGCTAGGGGTTCCGAAGGTCGGCAGATCGATTACCGTCATCTGGTAGAGCTGGTACAGGAGGCGGAAGGCTTCCAGATTCCATTGGTGGCCGGCTTCAGGACGCAATGAGTAGTAGCGGCCGTCGAATTCCACGGTGAGTCCGGCATCTGACGGGAGTGACTCCGTCTCCATGATGCCAACGGTTGATACGGGGTTCTCCCGCACGGGGGGGGTTCTGGGGTCCGGGGGAACGTCGTACTCCGGTTCTTCCGCAATGGATCTGCCGATGAAGTCGAGGATGCTATGAAAGCTGCGCAGCCGGAATGTACCGTGGACCGGGAATTCTCCGCCGGGATAGTGTTCGCGGATGTCCACTGCGATTTCGTTGGGTGGGCTGTTTTCGGCCTCCTGGTTCAGGCGGATACGCTCCTCCTCGGTTAGGTTGTCGGGATCGTAGTTCGTAATCATCAGGCGTCCGGCGACCTTTTTCGACAGGATGTAACGGTTCGCGGCCGGATCGAAGCGGATCTCATAATCTTTCTCCAGCGCCGTGAATCCTTCCGGTGTCATCGCCGAGGCCGGAAGCTTCCAAGACTGGGTGAAGAACAGCGGTTCCACGTACAGCCGGTTGCGGTCCTGGATAGAGGACAGATGCAGGACCAGGCGCCGGAAGAATGAATAACCTGACCGGTCGGATGGCTTGTTGGCGTAGGCGACTTCTTCGCCTTCGTGGAACGTCCTGAATTCCTGGGCCATGAGGCGCAGGGCCATGTCCACATCCATACCCTGGCGCAGCAACAAGGTCAGCTTGTTTTCCTGCAGCGGGGCCAGCATGCGCTTGGTGAAAGCTTCGCCCTCGACGGGGACGATGCTCACGGTCGGATTTTCGGCAATGGAGCCACCGAAAACCGGCATCATCAGCCCGCCCGAGTTACCTGTCAGGGCCGGTGTGGCGCCTGCATTGAACGTGAAGTTATAAGTCGCCGCGATGCTGGACAGGACGGTGAAATGAATCGGCTGATGGCGGGCGGCACGGGCGATGTTCAACAGGATCTGTTTGTCGACGATGTCGGTAGCGGCTTCGTTGTAGGCCAGGACGGCATGGTCGAGTGCCACTGGCGCTAGGCATCCGGAAAGGCTGGTGGCCGCCAGCCCCAGGAGCCCGCAACGCCGAAGGGAAGAAACGGATGTTTTCATTGCGTCGAAGAGTATTTTTTGCAAGGCCGTCGCACGGCGGCTCGTTTTCCTGTCGGCCCTGCCGGGCAAAGAAGCCGGCAAAGTATAGTCCAGACCGCACGACGGATCGCGCAGTTTCCCCGGCGGAAAGGTATTGGCCAATCTCGCAGCGGCGTCACGAAATCGTCACAGCCAACTGATAACTTAAGTAAATAATGCATTCGTGCGGATATGCCATCGATCCGCGTCTTTCCTACTTCAACAGCCGATATGCGTTCAGATAAATCAAAGCGCGTGCTCCCTTTCGCTCTGACTCCGGAGGACCGCCGGGCCTTGCAGAGGGCGTTCGATCACCTTGAATATCCCAGCTTCGCGGCGAGACTGTCCAGCATGGTCGGGACTCCCATCGAAATGGCCGTGAAGCTGCTGCCGCATTCGTGGTACGCGGCGCTGCATCGCGGCGTCGAAGCTGCCGTTGCCAGGGCACTCGACGCGGCGATCAGCAGCTTGAACGGCTCGGCCCGGCCGCTGGCCGATCGCCGTTACCGGATGCTGGGCGTGGTGTCCGGCGCAGTCGGCGGCTTCTTCGGCGGGCCGGCGCTGCTGCTGGAAATGCCGCTGACGACGGTCGTCATGCTTCGGGCGATCGCCGACATCGCGCGGCAGGAAGGAGAAGACGTGGAATCGCTCGAGGGCCAGCTCGCCTGTCTTGAGGTCTTCGCGATGGGGGGGCGTTCCAGCGACGATGATGCGGCCGATACGGGCTATTACGGCCTCCGTCTTGCGCTGGAAGCGCCGCTATCCAGCGCGGCCCGGCATATCGCGCGCCGCGGCTTGGATCGCAGAAGCGCGCCGGCGCTGGTCAATCTGATCGGCCGTATTTCCGAACGTTTCGGCGTGGTGCTTTCGGAACGGGCCGCAGCTAAACTCATTCCCGTTGTCGGCGCCTTGGGGGGCGCATTTATCAACAACGTGTTCATTCAACACTTTCAGGATACCGCGCGCAGCCACTTTACTATTCGTCGATTAGAGCGAAAATACTCAAGATCGCTCATCGAAGCTGAATACAAGAAGTTGAAACGCCGGCCCGGAAAAGCCTCCGTCCGGTATACTGCATTGGCTGCCTGAGGAATTTGCCATGCCCCAGATCAAAGAGTTTTTCGACCAATTGCCGCCCGTCAACGAGGTTCTGAACAACGACATCGTCAAGGGCGTCGCGATCGGTGCTGGCGTCGTGGCCCTGGCCGGTTTGGCGCTCCCCGCCGCAGCGCGGGCTGCGCGGCCCATGGCGCGATCGACCGTCAAAGCCGCCATTCTGTTTTCGGAAAAGAGCCGCGAAATCCTGGCTGAAGCCGCCGAGAACCTCGAAGACATCGTCGCGGAAGTCAAGGCCGAACTCGCGGCCGGTGCCGCTGCCGGGGCAGCGGCGGCCGAGGCCGCGGCGGAGGCCAAAGGGGCTGAGGCGGCCGATTGATGCTGAGGGCGGAGGTCGTTCATTGCCTGCCTGGCAGGCTGCGCTTGCGCATCCCCGAAAAACGCGGTGACGAGGCAGTGTTGCGGCAATTGGCGAGCGGTTTGGCCACGCACCCGCAAGTCGTATCGGTGGAAGTCCGTTCCGCTACCGGCGGTCTGCTGGTGGTCCATACTCTGGGCGAGGCCTGGCAGGCGATCGCCCGCCATGCCGTCGATCGCAACTTGTTCGCCGTCACCGCGCCGGCGGCATCGGTTGCTCCTCCCACCATCGCGGAAGCGACCGTGGCGGGCTTCAAGGTCATCAACCGGCGGATTCGCCGGGCGACCGGGGGGGTGATCGATTTCCAATCCGCGATGTTTCTGACGTTTGTCGGATTTGCGGTTCATCAGGCCAGACAAGGTCATATGCTGGGTCCGGTGTCGACCTTGCTGGTCAATGCCTACGGTTTTCTGAAAGAGAAAGGCCACTGATCGCTCCGGCCCGGGCCTCGCTGCCAAGCTTTCGCCAGATAGGGACATGTCGTTCATTTCATGAAGTTTCTTCTGGTTTTCGTCCCTCTGGCCGTCATTTTCGAGCATTGGACCTCGGTGCCGGCGGGGTTCCGGTTCGCTACCGCCGCTCTTGCCATCATTCCGTTGGCCGCAGCGATGGTCGATGCCACCGAACGGATATCCCATCGCACGGGGCCGACGGTCGGCGGTTTGCTCAACGCCACTTTCGGCAATGCTCCGGAGTTGATCATTTCGCTGATGGCTTTGCGCGCAGGATTGATCGAAGTCGTCAAGGCTTCGATCGTGGGCGTCATCCTCGGCAATCTCTTGTTCGTGCTCGGGCTGGCATTTCTGCTGGGAGGCTTGCGGTTCCATGTCCAGAAGTTCAATCGGCATGGTGCCCGGATCCAGCGGGCGGTGTTGATGGTCGCGGCCATCAGCATCGTGGTGCCCAGCGTATTTGACAATTTCATACCCCCGGAGATGATCGACCGGGAGGACGGGCTCAATGTCTGCGTCGCGCTGGTGTTGCTGGCGACCTATGCTTTACTTTTGGTCTTCATGTTGAAGACTCACCCCGACTATTTCGCGTCGGAAGAAGCCGCCTCGGATGCCGCTGTCGAGGCGGGCCGCCCGGACGTCAGGTTGGCCGTGGCGCATCTGGCAATCTCCTCGGCCGTACTCGCGATGATGAGCGAAATACTGGTCGGCTCGATCGAGGAAACAGCGGCCAGTCTCGGTATGTCGAAGGCGTTCATCGGCGTGATCATTCTCGCTTTGATCGGTGGCGCTCCGGAAAGTGTGGCGGCGGTAGCGGTGGCGCGCAGGAACAAGCTGGATCTCACCATGGGCATCGCCGTCGGCAGCAGTGTGCAGATCGCGCTGTTCGTGGCCCCGGTGCTCGTGCTGGCGAGTTACTTCATGGCGCCCCAGCCGTTGAACCTGATGGTGGGTAATGCCGGTATCATGATCATCATGCTCCCCGTTCTGTTACTATCCATGCTGGTGGGGGACGGCAGGTCGAACTGGTTCAAGGGCGTGCAGCTGCTGAGCGTGTACCTGCTCATCGCGCTTTTTTGTTATTTCCTCCCCGATACCTCGGGGACGTCTTTTTCCAGCCCTTGACGCGCTAGACAAAAAAGAAGCGGTCTGGAAGACCGCTTCTTTTCAGTGACGGGGAGACGCTCCCCTCAATGGCTATGCTGTCCGGTGATCGCCATGGTCTTGTCGTTGCCGGTGGCCGAGTCGTGGACGTTGACGTACAAGGTGCCGGCATCGGCGCCGAAATAGATGCCCGTACCCACCGCTTCGGCATCCTTCAGGGAGGCGAAAAGCTTCACGCCGCTGCTCAGGCCGTCGGCTTCCGTATGGGTATCAGCCACCCAGATGTCGCTCGGCTGAGTGTCCTCCGTGATCCAAAGTTTCCCATCGGGTCCCTCAGCGAGAGTTTCCGGGCGAAAGAAACCGGTGATTCCGGTCGCCGCATTTTGGGCAGGAACGTTCTTACCGACCTCGACGAAATAGGTGGCCTTGGGCTTGTTGCCCAGCGTGACGGATAGGATTACGCCGGGACCGTCGACGCCGTCGATCCGGGGTTCGCACTTCACCGCCACGTACAATTTCTGGCCGATCAGTTCGATGTCCTCCGGATTGCAGTAGGGTGTCGCATTGGCGGCGCGCGCCGCCTCGTGCGCATCGATCCGGGCCTGGTTCATGTTGAGCGGAACCCATTTCGCGCTGCCGGTCTGGCCACCGTTCTTGACGCGCAGCGCATAGAGTTTGCCTTTGCTCAGGTTGCCGCGCTTTTTCGGCACGAACTTATAGATGTAACTGTCCCGGTTCGAGCTGGACAGATAGACATTGCCTTTGTGGTCGAACTCGACCGCTTCGTGGCGGACAGCTCCCAGCGCGGGTAGGGCCGTTACCGACTGGGCCACGGTGGGGTCGTCCTTGTTCAGCTTCAGCTCGTAAACGAGACCCCGTTTGGCATCGGGATAATCCGGATCGGGATATTGCGGCTCGTCGGTTTCCTCGGCGAACAGCAGGGAACCCCAGGGCGTCCAGGCCAATCCGTCCAGCACCTCCCAGTCGGCGCGGGTCGCCAGCAGCCGGGTGGCACCGGTTTCCATGTCGACCACCGAAAGCGCACCGCCGGTTCTCCCGTCCCGATGGGCGTCCTTGCCTGGATAGGTTTCATGGGTGCGGTACAGGTAGCGGCCTGCCAGCGGGCCGGTTTCGTTCGTGACGATAAAGGCCGGGCGATCGTTGAGCTGGTAGATGTTCAGATCGGTTTCGTCCGAGACGATCCGCTGGGTATAACCGTCCGGAATGAGCCAGGGTACGGCATCGAGGATCGTTTTGTCGGTCGTGGCTTCTGCGTAGGCCGACGCGGGAATCGGATCGAAGTCCATGGCTTCGGCTCCCGCTGCGCCGAGGTAGCCGCATAATGCGGAAGCCGCGGCGGTGGTGAGCATGTGTCGCATTGAAAGTCTCCGCTGTTGTTTTGCTGGCAGCCTCCCAGTGTTCTCGAAATAAAAAAAGGCGCTACGGGAATAAGGATGGCTGATACAAAAAAATTAGAGTGGGGATACCGGCAAACGTTCCGGGGCTGTGAGGCTGGCCGGGTTGTGCCCCCGAACCGCTCCGGGTGCCTGCCGAACTGGCCGCTGTCTTTAGAGGAGTTGACATGGAGCGGGTGATGGGAATCGAACCCACGCTGTCTGCTTGGGAAGCAGAAGTTCTACCATTGAACTACACCCGCCTCTTTGTGTGATAAAACAGTAGCATCGTCGGACATTCTTAGCAATCACGTGGCGTTCATGGCGGAGGGGGCGACAGCGTCCGGCGTAAAAAATCGAGGGCCAGCTCTGCACTCAGGGCGCGCTGATAGGCAGGGGTTCCATCCAGGTGGCGTCGCATCGTCGCGGTTGCTCCCGCTGTGGCAACCGCGATGACGAGTTCCGCCGGATCCCGGGCCGACGTCATGCAGGCGAGGGCGTGGGACGTACCCTGTCGCCGCCGCAGGTAGTCAGCGATCGCTGCCGCATCCTGCGGATCTTCGGATGGGCCCTTGTCGGGCGACGGTTCGAGGTGCTCCACAACGATCCGACCATCGGGGACGACCACTCCGTAAATCCACCAGGAAAACGCGCCGCACAATTGTGCCAGATGACCCCGGCTTACGGTTTCCAGGGTCGCTAGGCTGGCCTCCGTCAGGCGCATCAGGCGGTCGACACCTTCGACCAAACTGCCGCCTCGTCGTTCCGGCGTGTCGATGCTGAAGACATCGGGGCCAATGGCGCCCTGTATTTCCTCAATCAGGAAATCGCGGTCCTGGAGCGGGAAGGACGCCGGAAACAGCAGCTTGACATGGTTTTCCGGAGGTACGGTGCGAAAGCCCAGTTTGGTTCCTGGCGGCAAGGCGATGCGGTCGAGCCGCTGCTGCAGAGTGGATTCGCTGACGCCGAGCACCCGCAGGGTCACCCTTTGTGCCGGGCGGGCGGGGAAATTCGGTTGGATGTCTGTCTTCACGATACGTTCGAACATGAATTCCATTTCATGGGGAACGCCGGGCAGAAAGAAAAACCGACAGCCGCCATGGTCCACTGCAAAACCGGGCGCAGTGCCATGAAGGTTGTCCAGCCGCCGTGAGCCTTCCGGCAGGAGGGCCTGTTTGCGGTTCGTCTCGGCCATCGGATAGGTCCGCCCGGCGAACCAAGCCCGGATCTGCCGCAGGGCTTCCGGGTCTTCCTTCAGGGGGCGGGCGAAGGCTTGGGCCGCCGCCTCCGCCGTCAGGTCGTCGCAGGTGGGACCCAGGCCGCCGGTGCAGATGCAAAGCTCGGCGCGTGCTGCGATTTCCTGGAGAACCTTGACCAGGGCATCGAGTTCGTCCCCCACGGCGGTGTGCCGCGTGACCGGGAATCCCAGCCCGGTCAGCCGCTCCGACAGCCAGGCGGCATTGGTGTCGGCGATCTGGCCCGTTACCAGCTCATCGCCCTGGGAAAGGATTTCGGTCCGGGGCGACGTCATGTCGGCTCCCCGGCGATGGTTCCGAGCACCAGGTGCCAAGCGGGCAGCGAGGCAAGGGCAAGCACGGTGGTCGTCGTCGCGAGCATCGCGTACAGCCCCGTATCCAGACGGTAACGGTCGCAGTAGACAATCCCCAGCAGCATGCTGGGCATACCCGCTTCGAGCACCAGCGCGGCGCGGGTGTCTCCGGAAATTTCGAGGCCATGGGTCAGACTCAGACCAAACAAGGGCAAGGCGATCAGCTTCAGTCCCGATGCCAGTGCCACCAGCCGAGTGTTTTCCTTGCGCCACGCGTTCCACCGAAGACCCAGCCCCAAGGCCAGCAGCATCAGAGGTGCGACGGACGAGGCTGCGGTTTCCAGGGGAGTTTCGAGCACGGCCGGCCGGGGAATACCGTGCCCGCCGAGCAGGAGAGCCGCGAACGCCGCCCAAAGCGGGGGATTGACTATCAGTGCGCGGAGCGCCGCGGAAAGATTCGCTGGCGCTCCTCCGTAGCGGGAGGCGATGTACACGCCCAGCGTGAAGACCAGGGGGGCCGTGGAGAACAGATCGATCTGGATGACGATGGGGCGTGCCAGCTCCGGGCCGAAGAGCCGTTCCAGCACTGGCAGCCCCAGAAAAGTGACGTTGGAGAAGGCAATGCCGAGCATGGCTGCCCCCAGTTGCCGCCGGTCCAGGTGCAAGGCCCGGTCGAGGCACAGCGTCGCGGCGAGGCCGAACAGGACGATCGCCACTCCGAACAGCGATATCTTCCAGCCCTGAGGATGTGCGCCGCCGCCCCACAGCGCGGACAAGACGAGCGCGGGAAGCAAGGCATTGAATACGAGACCGGTGATAGTTCGGCGCAGGCGCTCGGGGTCGATGCCGAAAGGTCGAAGCCGGCGCAGGACTACCCCACTCAGAATCAGGACGCTCATTTGCGCCAGTACGCCCGTCATGAGATGCCGTCCGAAAACCGAAAAGTCGTCATTCTATCGATATTTGCCCTGATCGAGGGCGCTAGGTCCTAGGCAAAGCGGGCCGTTGGCTCCATAATTCCCCGCGACGGCGCGAAAAGCGCCGTTTTTCTTGACTGCCTCAACGAAAGACATGCCGAATTTCCTTTCGAACAAGCCCATTCCCATGGCCGATCGCCTGATCATGGCGCTGGATCTGCCTGACATTTCCGAAGCCAAGACCTTGGTGGAACGCCTCGGCGATGCCGTGAGCTTCTACAAGGTGGGGCTGGAGCTGTTCATGTCCGGCGACTGTTTCGGTTTGATCGACTGGCTCAAGGCCCGAGACAAAAAAGTGTTCGTCGACCTCAAGTTCTTCGACGTGCCGGAGACCGTCGGACGCGCAGTGAAGGCGCTGAGCCGGCGCGGGGTCGATTTTGCTACCGTGCACGGCAACGACGCGATCATGGAGGCGGCGGCCCGCAACAAGGGCGAACTTGGCATCCTGGCGGTGACGGTCCTGACCAGCCTGGATCAGGGGGATCTGCGCGATCTCGGATTCCAGTGCGATGTTCAGGAACTGGTCCTGTCCCGCGCCCGGCGCGCCCTGGCGCTGGGTTGTGACGGCGTGGTGTCGTCCGGCCTCGAAGTCGCGCTGTTGCGGGGCGAGCTCGACCCCAAGCTGATGGTCGTATCGCCCGGTATCCGGCCGGTCGAGAACCGTCCTGAGGACGACCAGAAGCGTGTCGTGACGGTCGATCAGGCCTTCCGCAACGGTGCCGATTACATCGTGGTGGGGCGGCCGATCCGCGATGCGCCCGATCCCCGCGAGGCGGCCCAGCGAGTACAGGCGCAGATCCGCGAAGTGTTCGCGGCAGGCTGAACTCGGTGGCCGGGGCGTTTCAGCCTGTCGGCCCCCCGGCATTTCTGGTATCGTTTCGCTCCCATGCACCCTATCGAACAAGCTTTTAGCACGTCCTATCTGGTCGCTCTCTTGATGGGACTGTTCAGCGCCCTGCACTGCCTGAGCATGTGCGGCTCCATCATCGGATCGCTGACCTTGAGCCTGCGGCGGGAGATCCGTGACAACAAGGGTTTGCTGATGCCGTTCGTTTTGAGCTACAACATGGGAAGGATCACCAGTTATGCGATCGGTGGTCTAATCGCCGGCCTCCTGGAGCATGTCCTGTCCATTCCTCTGGGCGAAGGGCACGGACACCGGGTTTTACAGATCCTTTCGGCGCTGGTGATGTTGGGGGCAGGGCTGCACATCGGGGGATGGTTTCCCCGTTTCGCCTATATCGAAAAAGGCGGAGCCCTGTTCTGGAAACGGCTCGAGCCGTATGGACGCCGTCTCATTCCGGTGGAAACCCTGCCCCAGGCTTTCTTCTTCGGAATGATCTGGGGTTGGCTGCCGTGCGGGCTGGTCTATACGGCACTGGCATTGGCGGCTACCACGGGGGATGTGGTCCGGAGCACGTTTACCATGCTGTCGTTCGGCATCGGAACTTTGCCGGCGGTGGTCGGCGTCGGTATAATGACCAGCCTGCTGGTGCGGTTATCGCGGATGCAGAAATTCCGTCAGATCGCCGGGATCACCCTCATCGTACTGGCAGTGATGGCCGCTTTCCCGGGTCTCAATCCGCTGGTGCTGCACCACCTCGAGTATTAAGAAAGTTGGGTGAGGATATGTTTGATACGCTGATTGGACAATCACCGAGCTTCGAGGCGCTTACGAGAAGCGCGAAACTGGTCGCGGCGACCGATGTCACCGTCCTCATCGTCGGCGAAACAGGAACCGGGAAGGAGGTTCTGGCCAACGCCCTTCAAAGGCACAGTCCCCGAGCTGACAAGCCGTTCGTCACGCTGAACTGCGCGGCCCTTCCCGAAGCAATCGCCGAATCCGAGCTTTTCGGCCACCGGCGGGGTTCCTTTACCGGCGCGGTCAGCAACCAGACCGGTCGCCTGCCTGCCGCCGACGGCGGTACGCTGTTCCTGGACGAAGTGGACTCGTTGTCCCTGCCTTTGCAGGCGAAGCTTCTGCGCTTCCTGGAAACCGGCGAAATCCAGCCGGTGGGCGATACCCAGACCTATAATGTGGACGTGCGCATCATCGCCGCCACCAATGCCAATCTTCACGCGAAGATCGAGCGCGGCGAGTTCCGCAAGGATCTCTATTACCGGCTGAACGTGGTTCCCCTGGAGATCCCGCCATTGCGGGAACGGATGGGTGACATCGTCCTGCTGCTCCAGCATTACATGGACCGGTTCGCACGCGAACATGGCTTGGCGCCCGCGACTTTCAGCAAGGCGGCACTGAACCGCCTGTGCAATTACGGCTGGCCGGGCAACGTCCGGGAACTGCGCAACGTCTGCGAGCGCCTCTCGATTCTGCTGGCGGGGCGGGTGATCGAAGAAAGCAATCTGCCTCTCGAAATCACCTATCGAGCGTCCACCGCCAAGGGTTTGTTCGCCTTGCCCGACATGGGAATCGAGTTGGAACAGGTGGAAATGGATCTGATCCGCCAGGCATTGAACCGGACCAACGGCAACCGCAGCCGCTCCGCCCGTCTGCTCGGCATTTCACGCGATACGCTGCTCTATCGGATGCAGAAATACGGCATCCATTGACCGTCGGTCTTCCACAAAAAAAGCCCGCTCCGAGCGGGCTTTTTTTCTCCCGGGTGCTTCATCAGAAGCCCAGTAGGCGAGCACCCTGGTAGAACACGAAGCTTGCGAGCCAGGCCAGCAGCAGCGACCAGAGGATGGAGCCGAGCATGAAGGCGCGGCTTTTCGACTCGCTGCGTAGCGTAGCCACGGTCGACAGACATGGCAGGTAGATCAGGGTGAACAGCATGAAGCTGTAGGCCTGGACCCAGTCGAGCTTCTGCGCCATCAAGCCCATCAAGGCGTCGCCCTCCAGCCCATAGATGGCGGCAAGCGAGCCGACCACGATTTCCTTGGCCACGAAGCCGAAGATCAGGGCGAGGCTCAACTGGGCATCGATACCGATGGGGGAGAGCACCGGCGCCAGCCAGGCAGCGATATGGCCCGCCAGCGTGTCCACCCCGCCAGCCGGGACATCGGTCGGGAGATGGGTGAGCAGCCAAACCGCGACCACACCGGCTGTGATGAACTTGGACGCACGCCGCAAAAAATGCCGGACTTCATGCCAACCGCGCAGGAGGATCTGGCGCCAAGTCGGTAGTCGATAGGGGGGCAGCTCGATAACGAAGGGTTCATTGCTTACGAAACGCTTCTTGAACGCCACCGCAGTCAGCAGTGCCGTCGTGAAGCTCAAGAGATAAAGACTGAACAATACCGCGGGCGCCATTTCGACGGTGAACAAGGCCGCCGTGATGAACAGAAACACCTGCAATCGCGCCGAACAGAGCGAAAATGGGATCACCAGCATGGTGAGCAAGCGCAGATCACGTGAGCGCATCACCCGCGTCCCCATCAGCGCCGGGACGTTGCAGCCGAATCCCATGAGCAGCATGACGAAGCTGCGTCCGTCCAGTCCCAACCGGGCCATCAGGGCGTCCATCAGAAAGGCCACGCGTGACAGGTAACCGCTGTCCTCCACCAGAGTCATCACCAGGAAAAATAGGATGATGATGGGTACGAAGGCCGCCACGGTACCGACGCCGCTGTAGATGCCGTCCAGAAGGAGCCCGCTGGCGAAGACGGGGAGGCCGGACAGCAGGGGTTCGAGCCAGAGGGTACGAAGTTCGGTCAAGGCCCAGGCCACCCCGTCCTGCATCGGCTTTCCCAGTGTGAAGATGAACTGGAACAGCAGGAACATGAACAGGAAGAACAGTGGAAGTCCTGCCCAGGGATGCAGGAGGAGGCGATCGATGCGCGCCGTGGCGTTTTCCGGCAGCTGTTTGGGTACGCGGACCGCGGCATGCATGACGTCCGCCGCCGTCGTTTCGATCTGATGTTCCTCGCAGAAAGTCTGTGTCACGTCTCCACGAGCGCGGCTTGCGTCTGAGGCGAGGGCGCGTGCAAGGGTCTGGGTCACGCTCTGGAAACCACTGCCGTATTTCGCGCTGAGAAGGATCACCGGGATACGCAGCATTTCGGCCATCCGCCGGGCATCGATGCTGATCCCTAAATGGCGTGCCTCGTCGGCCATGTTGAGCAGCAGGACGGTGGGCAGCCCGATGCGGACGACCTGGAGTGCGAACGGAAGCTGGCGGTCGATCTGGGTGGCGTTGAGCACGATGGCGACCAGGTCGACCGGGTTGTTTTCGAGGAAATCCCGGACCACCTTCTCGTCTTCGGAGAAACCGTGAAAACTATAGATACCGGGCAGGTCCACCACCTGGGCGACCGTGCCGCCGAGGATGATCCTGGCGCTCAGCAGGTCGACGGTGATGCCGGGCCAGTTGCCGACCCGGGCCGACGCCCCGGTCAAGCGATTGAAGAACGTGGATTTGCCGGTATTCGGCATGCCGACCAGGGCGATTCTTTTCATCAGGCTGTTTGGGCGATGACCCGGATTCTTTCGGCGTCGCTGCGCCGCATGATGATGTCGGTATTTCCGATTCTGACCTGGAGGGGGCCTTTGAAGCGGCCGTGGCGGACGACGGCGATAGGCTTGCCGATCCGGAAGCCAAGGCCGACCAGGCGATGGTAGAGGGCACCTTCTGCGCTAATGGAGCGAATGATTGCCGATTCACCCTCTTTGAGGCTGTTCAGGTTCAGGTTGGAATCCATGGGCAAACCCCGCAAATGATAATTATTCTTGAATATATCATATCCACGGGATTTGGCGAGGGCGGCATGTCGTCGCAGCCGCGACGCTGTGCTTCCCGGCGCGCCGGACACGCCGGGAGCGGCGTCTTACTGATTATACGAAGCTCGCGCCCTTGCGGCCGGCGATCCGCAGGCGTAGGGCGTTGAGCTTGATGAAACCTTCCGCGTCTTTCTGGTCGTAGGCACCGCGGTCATCCTCGAAGGTGGCGATGTTCATGTCGAACAGGCTGTTGGATTCCGACTTGCGGCCGACGACGCTGACGCTGCCTTTGTACAGTTTCAGCCGTACCTCGCCGTTCACCGGTGCCTGAGAGGCGTCAATCATCTGCTGCAGCATCCGGCGTTCCGGGCTCCACCAATAGCCGTTGTAGATCAGGCTGGCATAGCGTGGCATCAGCTCGTCCTTGAGATGGGCGACTTCGCGGTCCAGGGTGATGGACTCGATGGCGCGGTGCGCCTTGAGCATGATGGTGCCGCCGGGGGTCTCGTAGCAGCCGCGCGATTTCATGCCAACGTAACGGTTTTCCACGATGTCCAGACGGCCGATGCCGTTGGCGCCGCCCAACTGGTTCAGGCGGGACAGAACCGCCGCGGCTGTCATCCGTTCGCCATCGATGGCGACGATGTCACCGTGTTCGTAGGCCAGCTCGACGTAGGTCGGCTGGTCCGGAGCGTTTTCGGGCGAGACGGACCAGCGCCACATGGTCTCCTCCGGCTCGGCCCACGGATCTTCCAGGATGCCGCCTTCGTAGGAGATGTGCAGCAGATTGGCATCCATGGAATAGGGCGAGGCGTTGCCGCGCTTCATTTCGATCGGAATGCCGCGGCTTTCGGCATAGGCCAGCAGGGTTTCGCGCGAGGTCAGATCCCATTCGCGCCAGGGAGCGATGACGCGGATATCGGGCCGCAAGGCATAGGCGCCCAGTTCGAAGCGCACCTGGTCGTTGCCTTTGCCGGTGGCGCCGTGAGCGATGGCATCGGCGCCGGTTTCGTTGGCGATCTCGATCAGGCGCTTGGCAATCAGCGGGCGGGCGATGGAGGTGCCCAGCAGATATTCGCCTTCATAGATGGCATTGGCGCGGAACATGGGGAAGACGAAGTCGCGGGCGAACTCCTCGCGCAAATCGTCGATATAGATTTCCCGGACGCCCATGGCTTGGGCCTTGGCGCGGGCTGGCTCGACTTCCTCGCCCTGACCGAGATCGGCTGTGAAGGTCACGACTTCACAGCCATAGGTTTCTTGCAGCCACTTCAAAATGACCGAGGTGTCGAGGCCGCCGGAGTAGGCCAGTGCGACTTTCTTGACGTTTGAGCTTGACATGATGGGATGAACCGCGCGGTTACAGGACGAAAACAGCAAATTATAGCGCGAACCGTGACATCGATCTTCCGCAAATCCGCTTCGCCGGCCGCGGTTTCCGGGTGAGGCAATTCACCTTACGGCTTGAGGGAAATCACGCGCGGCCGTCGGGCAAGAATACGGTGGAGAGCTGGAAGTCATTGATTCATCTGATCGCCTGGGTGTCATCAGCGGGTGGTTCGATCCCTGCATTCCGGGTTCTGGCCGCCTTGTCCGGTAATGTCAAATCCAATCAAATACAAAAAAATGACTAAGACAATAAAAACCCGAAATATTGCTCTGGCAGCCGTGATGATGGCCGCCGCCGTCTATGCCTCTCCCGGCGCCGCCATGATGGGCGGCGGCTGCATGATGGGCTGCACGTCGACTACCGTGATCGATCCGCCCCGCGGAGCGGCGTTCACCGATCCGGCGACGCTGCCCAATCTGTCCACGACGGCCGGTGTCGTCGAAGTCGATCTGGAAGCGAAAATCGCGCCCGTCAACATCAACGGGACGATAGCGAACCTGCAGACCTACAACGGCTACTTTCCCGGACCGACCATCAAGGTGAAGAAAGGCGACATCCTGAAAGTCCATTTCAAGAATTCGTTGCCCTATACCGGCGTCAATGACATGGGGATGCCGCGTGACATGACCAATCTGCACACTCACGGGCTGCACGTCTCGCCCGCCGGCAACGCCGACAACGTCCTGCTGCATTTCCTGTCCGGCGAGACCTTTGACTATGAGTACGATCTTTCGCTTCACCGGGGCGGAAACCTCAACTTCTATCACCCGCATGTGCACGGCAATGTCGCGGAGCAGGTCTGGGCAGGGCAGGCGGGGGCGCTCGAGGTGGCAGACGAAGGGACGGTACTCTCGGGCTACGAAACGCACATCCTGGTCCTGAAGGACATCACCCTCAATGGCGGCGCGCCGGAAGCCCACACGTCGGCGGACTTCATGAACGGCAAGGAGGGCGACACGATGTTGGTGAATGGCCAGGTCAACCCCGTGCTGGCGATGCGGCCGGGCCAGGTGCAGCGCTGGAAGATCGTCAATGCCAGCAACGCTCGGTTTTACAAGCTCAGCCTCGCCAGCCATTCGCTGCAGGTGGTGGGCACGGACGGCGGTCTGCTCGACAAGCCCTATGCGCAGAGCACTGTATTGCTGTCGCCGGGTGAGCGGGTGGATGTCCTGGTGAAGGCTTCGAGCACCAAGGGTTACTACAAGTTGCAGTCCTTGCCTTACAACCGCGGGGCGGGCCAGTCGGCCAACCAGCAGATCACCCTGATGACCGTGAACGTCACCGGTTCCTCCCTGAATCAAAGCCTGCCGGCGACGGTCGATTCCAGCGCAGTCCGGCTGAGTGTGCCGGTCAATGCGGTCACGCGGCAGATCACCCTGAGCATGGGCATGATGGGCAGCGGTTCGGCCACTATCAACGGCATCGCCTTTTCGGACACCGAGGCTTACACCATCACCTCGGGACGCGAAACCTACGAGGTCTGGGAAATCTATAACCATAGCATGATGGACCACCCCTTCCATCAGCACGTCAATCCCGCTCAAGTGATTTCCATCAGCGGCGGTGATTCGGCCTACAATTCGTTGTACACCACGACGCCAGCCTGGAAGGACACCGTCATCGTGCCAGCCATGGGAAGTGTCAGACTGCTGGTGCCGGTGAAGGATTACGCAGGGACGACGGTGTTCCACTGTCATATCCTCGAGCACGAGGACATGGGCATGATGGGCCTGTGGGACATTCAATAGGGAGCCCGGAATCCGGGGCAGGGATGCCCCTCTTCCCGTCACACGCCCAGTTTCTTTCGTTTGCGCCACAGCGTCGCCCGGCTCATCTGCAGCATTCGGGCAGCCTGATCGATGCGTCCGCCGGATTGCCGCAGCGCTACGCGGATGCGCTCGGCCTCATCGGGCACGGTTTCCGGGGCTGCTCGCGGCCCGGTTTGCACCTCGCCGAACTCGGGTGGCAGATCGTCGAGTTCCAACACATCTCCCCGCCCCACGGCGAAGGCGTATTCCACCACGTTCTGCAATTCACGCACGTTGCCCGGCCAGAGATGGTCGAGCAGCCGGCGCATGGCGTCCGGGTCGATGCGGACGATGCGGCGCAGACCGCGGGCATTGTGCCGTTCGATGAAATGCCACAGCAGCAGACCGATGTCACGGCGGCGTTCGCGTAAGGGCGGCAGGAAGAGGGGGACTACCCGCAGACGGTACATCAGGTCCTCCCGGAAGCGGCCTTCGCGTACCGCATCCCGCAGCGAGCGATGGGTCGCCGCGACGATCCGCACATCCGCGCTGAGCATGCGGTCGCCGCCGACGGGGACGAAGCTTCGCTCTTGAAGCACGCGCAGCAGCTTGGCCTGCAGTTCCAGCGGCAGTTCGGCGACCTCATCCAGGAACAGGGTGCCGCCGTCGGCGCGCTGGAACAATCCGGCATGGCTGCGCACTGCCCCGGTGAAGGCGCCACGGACATGCCCGAACAGCTCGCTTTCCAGGAGAGAGGGCGCCAAAGCGGCACAGTTGACCGCGAGAAACGGCCCCTTCACACGGTGGCTTTCGGCATGCACGGCGCGGGCGATCAACTCCTTCCCCGTGCCCGACTCGCCGCGGATCAACACCGTGGCCTCGGTTTCCGCGACATTGCGGACGAGGCGGAACACTTGTTTCATCGCCGGTTCGCGCGTGAGCAGTCCGTGTAAGATCTCGACATCGGCTTCCGCCAGGGGGGTGCCGATGGTTTCGATCGCGGTAAGCACTTCCAGCCGACCCCGGCCACCCCCCTCCCAGTCCCGGAGGGGCTGAAACCGGCGCCGAACCAGCAGCGCCGAGCCATCGGCCCGCTGGATCCGGATTTCGTCCTCGCTTCCGCCCGCGTCTGCGGCAGGAGAACTATAGCCGGGAAGCAGCCGGGCGATGGATTCGCCGGTCGCAAATTCGCCCGTATGGCCCGTCAGCTGTTCGGCGCCTGAGCTCCAGTAGCTCACCCGCTCCTCCTTGTCCAGGAGGTAGAGGGCGCCGGTGCATTCGAGTCCGGCCAGGGCATCGAGCAGGCAGCGTGCGTCCACAGGGGGGCCGGAGAGGGTGTCGCTTCGATGTTTCATGGCGTTTCACGTATCGTAGCACGTGTTTCATGAGTGGATCATAAAATGAAACACGGTCTGGCGACGCGACGTCGTTGGTTTGACCAAGCGCAATGAAAAGAATGTCGAATCGCCACCCGCTGGATCGAGTCCAGGGCAGGCTCTGGACACAGAATTTTAGGGTTTCCACCCGGAATGATGGATGGTAGCGGCATAACTTTTTTCTACCCTTGGGATCGGGAATTGCCATAAATCCTGGGACCGCCCTAATGGCACGGTTCTTGAATTTATTACTTTGCGTGACATGGGGCTTTTGAAGGAGGACCGGATGATTTTCAGACAACTGTTCGAGACCGATACTTCGACTTACACCTATCTGCTGGGATGTGAACGCACCCGCCGCGCGGTGCTGATCGATCCGGTGGATACCGAGGTGGCACATTACGAAGAGTTGCTGCGTGGATTGGGGCTCAGGCTGGTCTACACTTTGGAAACTCATGTGCATGCCGATCATGTCACCGGAGCTTCGCTTCTGCGGGAGCGTCTGAACAGTAAGAGCGTGGTGCACAAGGATGCCGGCGCGGGCTGTGCCGACCTGTTGGTGACCGACGGTGTGCCACTACAGGTGGGTGATCTGGAATTCGAGGTGCGGCACACGCCGGGCCATACCGCCGGCTGCGTGAGCTACGTCATGAGCGACCGGGTGTTCACCGGCGATGCCCTGTTCATCGATGGCTGCGGCCGCACCGATTTCCAGCAGGGCGACCCCGGGCAGCTCTACGACAGCATCCAGCGCCAGCTTTTTTCCCTGCCGCCCGACACGCTGGTCTATCCGGGGCACGATTACCACGGCAACACGGTGAGCACCATCGGCCGCGAGAGGGCCCGGAACCCGCGTCTGGGCGGAGGCAGGAGCCGGGAAGAATTCATAGCCCTCATGAGCGCTCTGGAGCTGGATTATCCGAAATACCTCGATCGTGCGCTGCCCGCCAACCGGGCTTGTGGGCGGCTGCCGGCGGCGTCTCACGGTTGATCCAAACGATGAACTTGGCGCTGGTATTGGCTCTGGGGATCGGTCTCCTCCTGGGACTGCTGGGAGGCGGCGGATCGGTGCTGATGGTGCCGATGCTGGTCTATGTCGCCGGCTTTGCTCCGAAACAGGCGATCACGACGTCGCTGGTCGTCGTCGGTGTCACCAGCCTGACGGCGTTGCTCGGCCACATCCGGGGCAGTCGGGTGTGTTGGAAGATGGGGGCGGTATTCGGCCTGGCGGGAATGGCAGGTGCCTACGGCGGCGGGCGTGCCGCGGCAGTGCTGCCGGGGGGCATCCTGCTGATCCTGTTCGGTCTGGTCATGCTGGCAACCTCGGTGGCGATGCTCCGAGGGCGCCGCGGCGGCGCCGACGTTCCTTCGGGCCGGGCACCGCTGTGCCCATTGAGGCTGCCGCTCTTTGCCGTCCTGTTCGATGGCGGAATGGTCGGCGCCTTGACTGGCCTGGTCGGTGCGGGTGGCGGCTTCATGATCGTGCCAGCGCTCAATTTGCTTGGCCGCTTGCCTATGCATGCGGCCGTGGCGACCTCGCTGCTGGTGGTCGCCATGAATTCGCTGGCGGCTTTGCTGGGCTATGCCGGTCACGTCCAAATCCGCTACGAACTCGTTGGGCCGATTGCGGGCGCGGCGGTAGCCGGGAGCCTGGTGGGCGGATGGCTGGCCGGGCACCTGGGCGGAACCGTCTTGCGTCGAACGTTCGGCGGATTCGTCGCAATGGTCGCGGTGTTCCTGCTGTATCGCGAGCTTACGCCGGAAAGGCTGGATGCGATCGGCGGGCTGGTGGCGGCGCACCCGGATTTTTTCCGCGGCGCTGCGGCTGTGCTGGCGGTGATGGTGCTGTCGCGGCTGCGCGGATGGCTCCATGCGCGCTACTTCGGCGCCGACCGTGCTGCACTCTAGCTAATGGACCTGGCCGATGTCTAAATGGCATGCCGCCCGTGTGGTGAAAATCGCGAAAAGGTTTACGATTGGCGCATTCGCGCCTGCCGGTCGCGGTCAGCGGCCTGATTCCGGAGGAACGCGAGGGATCCCATGAAGCCAAACGACGGCTTTCGCCCTGTCTCGGCAGCCGCCCAGCAAGCGGGCGCGACAGCGTTTCGGCGACTGGCGGCAGCGGGCCGGCGTTCTCCGCTGGCGCGGGAACTCACGCTGGCGTTGCTGTTCAAGATGATCGTGCTGTCGGGGCTGTGGGCGCTGTTCTTCCGTTCACATCCGGATGCTCGGGACCCTCCGCGTCCGGCGATTCTGCCCGGCTCCAGTCCCCTTTCCTCTGCCAACCAGGAGGCGCTCAAGCCATGATCGGTGAAGATATCGTCAACCTGTCCAGGCTGCAGTTCGGCCTGACCGCGCTCTACCATTTTTTGTTCGTGCCGTTGACCTTGGGGCTGGCTTTCCTGCTGGCCATCATGGAATCGGTTTATGTGATGACCGGCAAGGAGGTGTACAAGGACATGACCCGCTTCTGGGGGAAGCTGTTCGGCATCAACTTCGCCATGGGAGTGACGACCGGCATCACCCTGGAGTTCCAGTTCGGCACCAACTGGTCCTATTACTCGCACTACGTCGGTGATATCTTCGGCCCCATCCTGGCCAGCGAAGGCCTGGTGTCGTTCTTCCTCGAATCGACCTTTGTCGGTCTGTTTTTCTTCGGCTGGGACCGCATGAGCCGGGTGCAGCATCTGGCGGTCACCTGGCTGCTGGCGCTGGGCACCAACACTTCGGCATTGTGGATTTTGATCGCCAATGCCTGGATGCAGCATCCGGTGGGCACGGAATTCAACTACGAAACTCTGCGCATGGAACTGACCAGTTTCGCCGAGGTGTTCTTCAATCCCGTGGCCCAGGTCAAGTTCGTGCATACGGTCGCGGCCGGCTATGTCACAGGGGCGATGTTCGTCCTCGGCATCTCCTCCTGGTATCTGCTGAACGGGAGGGACATAGGCTTCGCCCGCCGCTCGTTCTCGATCGCGGCAGCCTTCGGTCTGGCTTCGGTGCTCTCCGTCATCGTGCTGGGCGATGAGAGCGGCTACACCGATGGCGAAGTGCAGAAGGTGAAGCTGGCGGCGATCGAGGGGGCGTGGGAAACCGAGAAGCCGCCGGCGGCGTTCACGGTCGTTGGATTTCCCGACCAGGACAGGGAGGAAACCCGCTATGCGCTCAGGATACCGTACGTGCTTGGCCTCATCGCCACGCGCTCTATAGATGAAGAGGTCAAAGGGCTGAAGGAACTGCGGGAGGCCAGCATGGCTCACATCCGCAGCGGCCAGATCGCCTACGGGGCGCTGGAGCGGATGAGAGGGGGTGATACCAGCGCGGCGGTGAAGGCCGATTTCGAAGAGCACAAGGCGGACCTGGGATTTGCCCTGTTGCTCGCGAAGTACACGGACCGTATCGCCGGGGCGGGCGAAGATCTGGTACAGAAGGCGGCCACCGATACCATTCCAAAGGTGGCGCCCTTGTTCTGGACTTTCCGCGTGATGGTCGCCTGTGGTTTCACCATGCTGTTCATCTTCGTGATGGCCTTCTATTACTGCGCGGTGCGGGTGGCCGACCGTAAGCGCTGGCTGCTGAAGTTGGCAGTCTGGTCCATTCCCTTGCCCTGGATCGCGGCGGAAACCGGGTGGTTCGTCGCCGAATATGGCCGCCAGCCCTGGACCATTTCTGGCGTGCTTCCCACGCATCTGAGCACGTCCTCGCTCAGTACCGGGGAGCTGTGGTTCAGCATCGCGGGTTTCGCTTTCTTCTACACGACGCTCCTGGTGATCGAGCTTTACCTGATGGTCAAATACATCAAGCTCGGCCCCAGCAGTCTGCACACGGGGCGATATCATTTCGAGCGGCCGGCAGCGGCGCTCTCCAATTCAGCAGCTTGACAAGCAGCGGGAGGTCCACATGTTCGACTATGAAACCATGCGGGTGATCTGGTGGGCGATCACGGGAGCGGTGGCGACGGGATTCGTCCTCACCGTCGGATTCGACTTCGGCATCGGTGCCTTGCTGCCCTTCATCGGGCGCAACGACGTCGAGCGGCGGGTGGTGATCAACACCATCGGCCCGACCTGGGACGGCAACCAAGTCTGGCTGATCCTGCTTGGCGGCGCCATTTTCGCCGTATGGCCGGCGGTGTACGCGACGCTGTTCTCGGGGCTCTACATCGCGATGCTATTGGTACTGTACACCCTGTTTTTTCGGCCGGTTGGTTTCGATTACCGTAGTAAGCTGGAATCTCCTCAGTGGCGCAATGCTTGGGACTGGGGGTTGTTCATCGGCGGTGCGGTGCCACCGATCCTGATGGGCGTTCTGGTGGGCAACCTGCTGGTCGGCCTGCCCTTCCATCTCGACGGGAGTCTGCGCACGTTTTATGACGGCAGCTTCTTCGGTCTGCTGATGCCATTCCCTCTGCTCTGCGGGGTGATCGGTCTGTTGGCCTGCGTGTTTCATGGCGCGGTCTATCTGAGCTGTCGGACCGAAGGGCCGATCGAGCAGCGCGCCCGGCGCGTCGCCGTGATCGGCGGTGTGATCCTGGTCGTGCTGATGGTGCTCGCCGCCGCCTGGGTTATCCTTGGCATTCCGCGTCCGGAAATCCTGACAATGGCCGGTCCCAATGCGCCGTCCAATCCGATGGCGAAAACGGTCGATTTTTCCGGAAGCTGGCTGGCGAATTTCCAGACGCATCCGCGCATGTTCGTCGCTCCGGCCCTGGCGGTGCTGGGGGTATCCGCAGCGGCGGCGCTCGCAGGCGGCGGCCGTTCCACCGCGGCTTTCGCCGCCAGCGCGGTGGGCATGGGGGGGCTGCTCTGGACGGTGGGCTTCGGCCTGTTCCCTTTCATGCTGATCTCGACCACCGATCCCCGCAGCAGCCTGACGATCTGGGACGCCAGCGCAAGTCATCTGAATCTGCAATGGTCGCTGGCCATCACGCTGGTGTTTCTGCCCATCGTATTGCTCTATACCCGATGGGCCTATCGGGTGATCTGGGGAAAGGTCACGGCGGCGGACATCGCCAAGGGCGACCATACGCTTTATTGACGGTCCGACACGATGATCGGGGAGGTGTGAGATGTGGTATTTCGCATGGATACTCGGGGTGGGTTTCGCCTGTGCATTCGGCATCATCAATGCCATGTGGTTGGAATCGGTCTGTGACATCGACGATCCGGAGGCGGGCGGTTCCAAAAATTGATGGACGCGGCCGCTTGGCCGGAACTCTGCAGGTGTCCGGCCGGTCGAACGGGTTCCTAACGAGAGGATTTTTCCGGGAGTCGCATCATGAAGCTCAAGATTGCAAATGTCCTTGTCTTGGCCAGTGCGCTGGCACTGTCGGCCGGCGTCACGGCCGGTGAAAACCTGACCGAGGAGCAGGTGCCGAAAGCGGTGCTGAATGCCTTCAAAGCGGTTTATCCGGCTGCGACCGACATCGAGTACGAGAAGAAAGTGAAACATGGCCAGACCGTCTACGAAATCGAATTCAAGGACCAAGGCGTGGAGCGCGAGATCGTGTACAGCGCAGACGGGAAGGTGTTGAAAGCCGAACTGGAGGATTAGGGACGACCGGCCTGAGGACGGCCCGGTCCATTCAGCGGTTCCTGTTCGAAGATGGTCGAGAGGGCACACTGTCCACCACCGTGCGGCTGATCGCCGAAGATGGCGAGCTCGATCTGGCGGAGGGATTCCTCACGGCGGATGAGCGGGCGGTCCTCGGTGCCCGCCTGCTCGGCGAACTGGCTTGGCAGAGCGAGGAAATCGCACTGTTCGGACGACAAGTGGCGGTGCCGCGCCTCGTGTGCTGGTACGGCGACCCCGGCGCGACCTATCGATATTCCGGGGTGTCGCACGAACCCTTGCCCTGGCACGAGGTGCTGGCCGATTTGCGGGCCCGCATCGAGGACTTCAGCGGCCATGTCTTCAACGCCGTCCTTTGCAATCGTTACCGCAACGGTCGGGATTCGATGGGCTGGCACGCCGACGACGAGGCCGAACTCGGCGAACGCCCATTCATCGCCTCCTTGAGTCTGGGAGCGGAACGCCTGTTCCGGATTCGCCATCGCGGTACTGGTCGGACCCTGGATGTGCCGTTGCGGGATGGCGACCTGCTCCTGATGGGTGGGGAACTGCAGTCCCATTGGAGGCATTGCGTACCCAGGACCGCCAGGCCTTGCGGCGAACGCATCAACCTCACGTTCCGCCGCATCGTGCGCTGGCCCTGAAGGGTACTGGCTCAGAACGGGTGGTACTGGTACAGCCAGGTTTCAGACATCACCTCATCCTTGTGGCGCAGATAGCAGCGGATTTCGACCGGCTCCGGCCCTGTCACCGCCAAGTCGAAATGGGTGCGCCAATGGCCCGGAACGTCGTCCGGCACGGCTTCGATTTCGATTCGCGACAGCTCGCCGCGAGAGGCCGTGATGACGGGCTCCGGTTTCTCGCCGTAAGGAAGCTTCGCCAGCGGTTTGCCGAGGAACTCGACCATGAATTTGCGCACGCCCTTAGGGCGCGGTTTGCCGGGCTGACCGCCGTTGCCGAGCCGGGTCGCCACACAGCGCGCCAGGGGACTGGGAAAAGGCTCGTCCGCCAGCCAATGGATGCGGTAGCGCAGGTCGTAGGTTTTGCCCGCGGCGGCGGGCTCCTTCGGCACCCACATCGCCACGATGTTGTCGTGGATCTCATCGTCGGTGGGGATCTCGGTGAGCTGCACCGCGCCCTCGCCCCAGTCACCGAGCGGCTCCACCCAGGCCGAGGGGCGCAGGTGATAGCGCACGCCGTCCTGGTAATGGTCGAGCACCCGGTCGCGCTGGCCGAGTCCGAAGCCTTTCGGTGACTTGTCGGCAAAGCTCGATACCATGACGCGGGGCGGGTTGTTGAGCGGCCGCCAGATGTGTTCACCGACGCCGGTCCACAGCGCCAGCCCGTCGGAATCGTGCACTTCCGGCCGCCAGTCCACCGCGGTGGGCTTGGCGGTTTCGGAGAACCAGTACATGGAGGTCAGGGGCGCGATCCCCAAACGCTCGATGTCCCTGCGCAGGAACAGCGCAGCTTCGATCTCCATGACCACCCCGCGGGTCCGTTTCAGTAAGAAGCGGTAGGCGCCGGTGAGGCTGGGGCCATCGAGCAGGGCGTAAACCGTCACGGGATCACCGGTCTTCGCAGCAGGTTCGAACCAGAACGAAACGAAATCCGGAAATTCTTCCGGGTTGGAAGTGCCGGGATTGAGCGCGATGCCTCGCGCCGACAGGCCGACCTGGCCCAATTCGCCGATGGCGCGAAAGTACGATGCCCCCAGGAAAGTGACCCAGGGTTCCCGTTTCTTCCAGTCGGAACCCTTGCGGCTCTCGTGTACCCAGAAGCCGGCGAAGGCCGAAGGGCTGGCCGGGAGATCCTTGGCCACGTGCTCCGGCCCCATGGTGAAGAGATGAGGATCGTAAAGAATTTCTCGCGCCATGCCTTTCTCGACGACGTTCATGATCACCGTCTTGGGGAAGAACATGCCCACGTGCTGGAAGGAGATCGGGTAGCTGCCGCCGCTTTCGGCCCAGAGTGCGGCTTCCTTGCGGTACTGCAGTTTGCCATGGGCATCGTAGTCGATCTGGCTGACGATCGCTGGATCAGGCTGGGGAGGCGGTGTGTATTCCCGGCTGGCCCGTTCGCGCGCCAGCGCCTTGAGCATCTCGAACGAGAACGGGGAGGGGGGGGCGAATTTCAGTCCGATTTCAGGTTCGGCATCAACCGTGCCGGCTCTGAACAGTGAAAGCGCATTTACCGCGACGGCAAGTTGAAGGAAATGGCGGCGGCTCAGACTCATGGGATCGAATCGTCCTGCAGGATCGTTGTTGAGGAAAGCGGCGAGGCATCAGGCCCTGCGCCGGGGCGGCGCATATTCTAAGGCCGCGCCGGTGGTACTCAAGGGGGGCGGGGCTCAGAGCACGAACTTGCAGCCGATCAGCAGGAGGAGCGAGGCAAGCGCGGGCCGCAGCAGCCATTCCGGGATCTTGGCGCTCAGCTGGCTACCCAGATAGATACCGGGGAGCGAGCCCAGCAGGAGGCTGCCAAGAAGGGTGAAATCCACGTTGCCCATGTGCAGGTGGCCCAGGCCCGCGACGGCGGTCAGCGGGATTGCGTGCGCCAGGTCGGTTCCCACGACCCGGACCGTCGCCATGCGCGGGTACAGGAACAGCAGTGCGACGGTGCCCAGAGCACCGGCGCCGACCGAGGATAGGGTGACCAGCACGCCCAGAATGAGGCCGACCAGCACCGTAAGTGCGCCTTGCCAGCGTCCGAAACGCTCCGTATGGGTCAGACGCTGAACCGCTGATTTTTGCGCCAACCGTTTGCGCAACAATAAAGACAAGCCGGTAAAGATCAGGGCGATGCCGAGGGTAGTGGTGATGATCGCGGACACCGCCTCGTCTTTCTTGAACGCGGTTTCCAGCAGATAGACGACGACCAAGGCCGCAGGGATGCTGCCCAGCGCCAGTTGCAACACGATTTTCCATTCGACCGACCGGTGGGAACGGTGATGAACGAGGACCCCGCCGCCTTTAGTGATCGCCGCAAACAACAGATCCGTGCCCACGGCCGTCTTGGGAGCAAACCCGAACATGAACACCAGCAGCGGGGTCATCAGTGAGCCGCCGCCGACACCGGTCAAACCGACCAGAAACCCCACCAGCAGTCCAGACATTGCGTATGCAGTAGTCATAACCTTTCCCAGTAAAAGTCCTGCAGTAGCAGCGGGGTCATCAGTGAGCCGCCGCCGACACCGGTCAAACCGACCAGAAACCCCACCAGCAGTCCAGACATTGCGTATGCAGTAGTCATAACCTTTCCCAGTAAAAGTCCTGCAGTCTATAGGACGAGCCATATATTGGGCAGGACTTTTTTGTTATACATTTATAAGTATATGGAATAAACCGGGCCAGGCATGTCAAGCAACACCTGGCGAGGGCACGGAGAGGGTTGGGTGATCGGTGGGAGAGGGCGCCAGGACTATCTTTTCAGTGGGTTTTCCTGGAAACTAACCGTCGTTAAACAAACACTTGGACATATGGATAAAGCAAAAAGCCCATCCGTACGGCTTCGGGTCGCCGGTATCACGCTGCTGGTGCTCGTGGGAGCGGTGCCTTTGCTTCTGGCGGCACCACTCGAAGTCTGGCTGGCCCACCTCGGGGAAGCACGCGTCTGGTTTGATGGCATCGGACTCTTGGCGCCGTTGGTCTTCATCCTGGTTTCCGCGCTCCTGACGGCCATCGGTTTTCCCCGCCTGCTCTTCTGCGTTTTGGGGGGGCTGCTATTCGGTGTGGCCTGGGGATCGCTCTGGAGTGAGCTGGGTACCGTGCTCGGCGCGTATGGCACCTTCCTGTTCGCTCGCTGGTCGGCTCGTGAACTCGTGCTGCGGCGCTATCCCAAACTGCAAACCCTTGCTGCCCGGGTTCAGGGCCGGAAAGGCTGGTGGTCGGTCGTTCTGATCCGGCAAATTCCAGTCGCGGGGCTCTACAATGACATTCTGCTGGGCATCAGCGCGATCGGCCATCGCGATTTCTGGATAGGTACCGGCCTGGGTTTTCTTCCCCAGGGCATCGCGGCGACCCTGATAGGCGCCGGCATGGTGCAGACGGACTTCGTCAAGGTGGGCCAATATTTCGCCGCCGCGGCAACCGCTCTGCTCGTGTTGACGCTGGCCTGGAACCGCCTCCTCGCCCAGGCCGACAAGCAGCATGTCGCCTAAGCGGCTGCTTTCCCCGCCACCAGGTCGCTCAAAGCGTCCAGCAGGATCTGGCATTCCTCTTCCGTTCCTACGGTGATGCGGAGGAATTGTTCGATCCTCGGCAGTTTGAAGTGGCGGACGATGATGTGCCTTTCACGCAGGGCCGCAGCGAGTTCTCCGCCGTCGTGCCCTGGGTGGCGGACGAACAGGAAATTGGCCGCTGACGGCAGCACTTCGAAGCCCAGATCGGCGAGTCCCTGGCTGAGCCATTGTCGGGTCCACATGATGGCTTGCCGGGACCATTCGAAGTGGTCACGGTCGTCGAAGGCCGCGATTCCGCCTACGATCGCCAGGCGATCGAGCGGATAGGAATTGAAACTGCCCTTCACCCGCTCCAGCGCCTCGATCAATTCCGGATTGCCTAACGCGAAGCCGACGCGCAGGCCGGCCAGCGACCGGGATTTCGACAGGGTCTGTATCACCAGCAGATGGGGAAAGCGGTTGACCAGAGCCGCCGCCGATTCGCCGCCGAAATCGATATACGCCTCGTCCACGATCACGACCGAGCTGCGGTTCCGGGACAGCAGCGTTTCGATGTCCGCGAGGGGCAGCACACGCCCCGTAGGCGCGTTGGGATTGGGAAAGACGATGCCACCGTTGGGCCTCAGATAGTCCTCGATCCGGATCTCGAAGCTTTCGGTCAGTGGTACGGTCTCGTAGGCGATGGCATACAGCCCGCAATAGACGGGGTAAAAGCTGTACGTGATGTCGGGGAACAGGATGGGCAGTGGGTGTTTCAACAGGGCCTGAAACGCATGCGCCAGGACTTCGTCCGAGCCGTTGCCGACGAACACCTGGTTCGTGCCGACGCCCTGGTATCGCGCGATGGCCTGTTTGAGGAGTTCGCAATTCGGATCGGGATAAAGCCGGAGGGATGCGCCGAGTTCGCCGCGGATGGCGTCCAACACTTTGGGCGAAGGCGGATACGGATTCTCGTTGGTGTTCAGCTTGACCAGATCGCTCAACTTGGGCTGTTCGCCGGGTATATAGGGCTTGAGGTCCCGGACCAGCGCACTCCAATAGGGATTCATAAACTTCTCGAAACGTAGCGGAAGCACAAAAGATAGCCGACGGCAGCCGCGAGGTCCATGTCGATGCTTGCGGGCACGGTTTCATGTGCTCTCGATTTTCCCGACCATGAACGATGCGGCTTGACAGGGGCGGACGCTCGTGGAAAGGTACTTGCTTTCGAGCCGGAAAATGGAAACGGCACGCAAGGACGTGCACGGCAGGCCATCATCAAAAATCATCTCGTGATCTGTAAGCATAATCCTTTTTCCGCGCCGGGACCCGGCGGCGTGCATTGACCATCTTTCATAATCCCAAGCGATGACCGAGGCAGTATCGAGAAAGACGGAGGCGGAGCCGTTCATGTCCGCCCAGTTGATGGAGGACCAGGATGGCTACACCCGGTTCGCCGCAGCCCTGGTTCGCCGCGGCAAGGTCCGCGAAATGGATCTGGCAAGGGCGAAGCGCCTCGCGGCACAGGCGGACGACATGCGCCTTCCTGCCTTGCTGGTCAAACTCGGTGTGGTCTCGGAGCGTGACGTGGCCGAGACCCTGGCCGAGGCCAGCGGTCTTCCCCTGGTCGGTCCCTCCGATTATCCCGACGTGTCGCCCTTGCCGGAAAGCGTCGCGGCCCGGTTCCTCAAGGACCGTCATGCCGTCGGCGTCGCGGCCGGGGATGGCGGCTTCGTCGTCGCGGTGGAGGATCCTTTCGATAGCGAGCTGATCCATGCCCTTGGACTGGCCTGTGGCCAGCCGATCCAGCCGGTGGTCGGTCTGGCCTCGGAGATCGACCGGGCGCTGGAGCAGCAGATCGGCTCCGGCCGTTCGGTGATGGGCCAGATCGTCGAAAACCTGGGCGGTGACGAGGATGCCGACGAAGCCGACGTGGAGCACCTGAAGGACCTTGCCAGCGAAGCACCGGTGATCCGCATGGTGAACCTAATCATGCAGCGCGCGGTGGAGTCGCGGGCCTCGGACATTCATGTCGAGCCTTTCGAACAAACGCTCAAGGTGCGGTTCCGCATCGATGGTGTGTTGCGCGACGTGGAAGCGCCGCCGGTACGCTCCACCGCCGCGGTGATCTCGCGCATCAAGATCATGGCCAAGCTCAACATCGCCGAGCGGCGTCTACCGCAGGACGGCCGGATCAAGCTCCAGGTGCAGGGGAAGGAGCTGGACCTCCGCGTGTCCACCGTGCCTACGATGTACGGCGAAAGCGTGGTGATCCGGCTTCTCCACAAGGAAAGCATCACCTTCGACTTCGGCACGCTGGGATTCGATGGTTCGGTGCTGCGGCGTTTCCTCGAAATTCTGGAGTTGCCCCACGGTATCATCCTGATCACGGGACCCACCGGCAGCGGCAAGAGCACTACTTTGTACACCGCGCTGCATAAGATCAACACGCCTTCGCGCAAGATCATTACGGTCGAAGACCCGGTGGAATACCAGTTGGAAGGTGTCAACCAGATCCAAGTCAAACCCCAGATCGGCCTGACTTTCGCCAGTGCGCTGCGCTCCATCATGCGCCAAGATCCGGACGTGATCATGATCGGCGAAATGCGCGATCTGGAAACGGCCCGTATCGCCGTGCAATCGGCGCTGACCGGCCACATGGTGCTGTCCACCCTGCATACCAACGATGCCGCCGGCGGTGTGACCCGTCTGCTGGACATGGGGCTGGAAGACTATCTCATCACTTCCACCGTGAACGGCATTCTCGGCCAGCGTCTGGTGCGGCGGCTGTGCCCGCATTGCCGGGAACCGCATCCGGCGCTGGAAGAGGTCGCGGAGGAAATGGGACTGCGGCGGTTCCAGCGTGATGGCGAGATCATGCTGTACCGGCCGGTCGGCTGCGACCAATGCGGTGGCACCGGATTCCGTGGGCGGCTTGCGATCCTCGAGTTCCTGGTCATGTCTGACGAGGTGCGCCGCCTGGTGATGAGTCATGCCCAGGCACGGCAGATCGAGGAGGTCGCTTTGCGCGAGGGCATGCATACCATGTATGACGATGGTGTTCGCAAGGCACTGATGGGGCTTACCACCGTCGAAGAGATCCTGCGCGTCACCTCGGATTCCTGAAGGCGGCGATGACGCCGCTCTTCCCCATTGCTTTGAGGCCAAGGTAACTTACGTGCCGCTCTTTTTTTACAAGGCTGTGAACCGTGACGGCGAATCGGTGGAATCGGAGCGGGAAGCGCCCGATGAGATGAGCCTGGTCCGGTCGCTCCAAGGTGAAGGATTGATCCCGATCCGGGTGACTCCTGCCGGCGCGCGGCCGTTCGCTTGGCTCAGTCTGTCGCGGCGCCGCAAACGGATTTCCCAGAAGCAGATCGTTATCTTCACGCGGGAACTTCTGACGCTGCTGCAGGCCGGCCTGCCCCTGGACCGGGCGCTGTTCGTGCTGGAAGATCTGACGCGGGAGGATGTCGCGCTCAACAGCATGATCGGACGCGTGATCGAACTGGTGAAAGGTGGTTCGCAGCTCTCGGCGGCACTGGAGCGGCAGGAAGGCGTCTTCTCGCGCTTCTACCTGAATCTGATCCGCGCCGGCGAGGCCGGCGGTGCGCTCGAGGACGTGCTGGAGCGGCTGACCGACTATCTCGAGCGCTCCAAGGAGCTGCGGGACACGGTGTCGACCGCGATGATCTACCCGGCGATCCTGTTGACCATGTCCGTCGGCTCGCTGTTGCTGCTGCTCACCTTCGTGGTCCCTCAGTTCGAGGAGATGTTCGAAACCGCGGGCAAGGAATTACCGCTGCCGACCCAGCTCGTGGTCGGGATCGCCGAGCTGCTCAAGAATTACTGGTGGGCGCTCTTCGGCGCGGTGCTGGTGCTGGTGGCGTGGGGGCGTTACGAACTCGCCGAGCCCTCGCGCCGACTGGTGTGGGACCGACGCTTCCTCGGCTGGCCGTTGTTCGGCGATCTGGTGCGGAAGGTCGAGGTGGCCAATTTCGCCCGGACGCTGGCAACCCTGCTCGGAAACGGCGTGCCTCTCCTCGGTGGTCTTTCGATCGTCAAGGAAACACTGGGGAACCGGGCGGTAGCCGAGCGGGTCGATATCGCCATGGATAATCTGAAGGAAGGGGGTGCTCTTTCCGGCCCCCTGACCGATGCCGGGGTTTTTCCCACGCTGGCGCTGCAGATGATCAAGCTCGGTGAGGAGTCCGGGCATCTGACCGAGATGCTGGAACGGGTCGCGGTCACTTACGACAAGGAGATCAAGATCACGGTCCAGCGCATTCTCGCGTTGCTGGAGCCGGTGCTGATCGTGGGCCTTGGCATCATGATCGGCGGCATCATCGTTTCCATTCTGATGGCGATCGTCAGTGTCAACGATCTGGCCTTCTGATTCCCCCAACCCCTTTTCCCTGATCGAGGTTTTCCCATGAAGCATCGACGTTTCCTTCGTAGCCGCAGCGGTTTCACCCTGATCGAGCTGTTGGTCGTGCTGGCCATCATCGGTCTGCTCGCCGGGCTGATCGGTCCCCAGGTCATGAAACATCTGGGCGAGTCCAAGTCCAAGACCGCCCGTCTTCAGATCGAAGAACTGGCTTCGTCGCTGGATATGTACAAGCTGGATGTAGGGCGATATCCCACCACCGACGAAGGGCTGAACGCCCTGATCGAACAGCCCAGCACGGCGCGGGTCTGGAATGGACCTTATCTGCGCAAGAAGAAGGTTCCGCTGGATCCCTGGAACAACCCGTTCCATTACGTCTCGCCGGGACAGCATGGCAAGTATGACCTGTGGTCGCTCGGTCAGGACAATGCCGAGGGCGGCGAAGGCGAGGATGCCGATATCCTTGGTTGGGAGTAGGGTGTGGCCGGGGATGCGCGGTCGTGGTTTCACCTTGCTGGAGATGCTGCTGGTGCTGGGCATCGGCGCAATCCTCATGGCGGTCGCGGTTCCCAATGTCATGCCTGCCATCGAGGCCGCACAGCTCGGCGCAGCCGCCCGCGACGTGGCATCGGGGCTGAGGTTCGCCCGCGGCCAGGCCCTGAGCCGGCGCCAGGAGGTGCGGTTCACGCTCGACGTGCCGGGACACCGCTACCGTGTCAGCACTCGCCCCAAGGTATTCGGCCTGCCCTCCGGGGTGGGCCTGAAGCTGTTCACCGCATCCGGCGAAGTCGAGGGCGAAGGGGTCGGCAGCATCGTCTTTTTCCCGGACGGATCTTCGACGGGTGGGCGGGTGACCCTGTTTGCCGCCGGCCGGAAACGGCTGATCGATGTCAATTGGCTCACCGGCAGGATTTCGTCCAGTGAGGAAGAATCGGACGAATCCTAACGATCATGGCGACCGCCTGTCCTGACGGATGACGAATTGGCAGAAAAACCGATTTGCGCGCTTTAAGCCCGAAGAGTGCGGTACCGGGAAGTACCGCATGAGCATAGCTGCCGGCCATGATCGTCCCCGCTCGCGGGAGAGGGGGACGAAGAGGCGCTTCGCCTTGTCTTGCGTTCAAGTCCGGACGCAGACCGGCTTTTCGCTGCTCGAGATGCTGGTGGCGTTTTCCATCATGGCCATCGCGCTGGGCGTGCTGATGCGGGTTTTCGGCGGTGCGACCCGTTCGGCCCGGATTGCCGAGGAATATTCCCGCGCCGTGATCGCCGCGGAGTCGGTGCTCGATGACGTCGGCGTGGAAACGCCGCTGGCGCCCGGCGTGACCGAAGGCCGTTTCGGCGAGGAGTTCCGCTGGATTCTGCGGATCGCGCCCCTGCCTCTGCCGGTACTCGAGCCGCCGATGGGACCCGACAATGCGCCGCCCACCGGCTCGCCGTTGGCCGGCCTCAAGCTGTTCGCCGTGGATGCCAGCGTCGTGTGGGGAGAGGGCGAGGAGCCCAGGGAGATCACTTTGAGCACCCTCCGGCTGTTCAACGAGAACGCCGGCGGTCCCGGCCGCCGGCCGGGCGGTCTTTTCGGACCGCGCCTGTAACCATGGATTCCCGCGGTTTTACCCTCATCGAAGTGCTGATCGCGACCAGCCTGCTGGCAGTGATGTCACTGATCCTCACGGCGAGTCTGCGGCTGGCGGCCGCGTCATGGGAAAAGGGCGAGGTGTCGGTGGAGCGGGCCAGCCGCGCGCTGGTGGTTCAGGAGTTTCTTCGCGCCCGTCTGGCCATGGCGTTGCCGATCCGCGAACCCGGCGAAGCGAACCGGATGGTTCTGGCGTTTCGCGGCGGTCCGCAGACCCTGAGTTTCGTGTCCACCTTGCCGGCCTACGTACGGGGCGGTCTCCATCGGTTCCGGCTGTATCTGGCGCAGAGTGAGGAAGGCACGGACCTCCGGGTTTCCGTAATGCCTTTGACCAACAATCCCCAGGACCCGGTCGCGCCCATCGACGACGTCCTCGTCCTGGAAGGAGTGGCGCAGTTCCGCCTGTCCTATCTGAGACAGAACGAACTGAACGGCGAGCTGGTCTGGGTCGAGGAATGGCAGGAACTGGTGATGCCGCGGATGGTCCGCCTGGTGATCCAGCCGGAAGGCGAGGACCCCTGGCCGCCGCTGATGGTGGCTCCGCGCCTCGACGTGGCGCGGTGAACACGGCCGGGCTACCAATCCGCTACCACACAAACACACTCCAGATACAAAACCATGGTTAACTCTTGTCCGTGGCTGAAGGTTCCCAGCCACATGAAGGTAGCTTGTTCATGCGTCTTCATCTCTCTCCCTTGACGGAGTGGCCGGCTCCCCCCCTTATGCACCCCCTTGCCGCCGGCCACTCCGCTTTTTTGCCGGTTTCGAAAACGGGGCCGGGGACGGTGACAGCCCAGGTCTGCGGCCAGAAAGGCATGGCGCTCGTGCTGGTTCTATGGATGCTGACGCTCATGACGATCATGGCTGGAAGTTTCTCCCTCACCTTGCGCCGCGAATCAGAATTGGTCAGCAGTGTCCGTGGGACTGCCCAGGCGCGCGCCCTGGCCGAAGGCGGCATCTATTACGCCATGCCGATGCTGGTCGAAAGAGACCCCGCCAAGCGCTGGAAAACCGACGGAACCCCTTATCCGGTTTCGTTGGGTACCGGCCGCCTGCTGATCCGTATCCTGGACGAGGAGGGCAAACTGGACATGAACTCCGCGTCGGACGCCGCGCTGCGGGAACTGTTCCTGCAGGTCACGGGAGACGAGGATCTGGCTCAGCGCCTGTCGGACGCCATCGTGGACTGGCGTGATCCCGACGATCTCAAACGACCCAGCGGCGCCGAGCGCGGCGACTATGAAGCGATAGGGAAAACGGGGCCGCGCAACAGGCCATTCCAGGTGACCGAAGAACTGATGGAAGTGCTCGGCCTGACGCCTTCGGTTTATCAACGCATCGAGCCGCTGATCACGGTATACACGGGGCGCGACGGCATCAATCCGGCCAAGGCCGGACCTGAGATGTTACGCATCGTGTTCAAAGGCGATGAAGCCGCAGTAGCCGAATACCTCGCGCAGCGTTCCGTCGCCATCGGCAATGCCCCGCCGCCGATCCCTGCCAACCGCGCCAACAGTCCGATCAGGCTGACGACCGGCGGTGATACCGCCTACGGCGTGTCGGTCGAAGCAGTGCTTCCCGACGGCGAAAGAGCTGCCGTGGAGGCAGTGCTGAAACGCCAGCAGAATGCCCAGAATTTGCCGTTTTCCATATTAAATTGGAAAATTCCCCGTTTACATGAACCTTCCGGGGGTTTCCCTCCCAGGGCCGGATATTGATGACGTGACCGTAGCGATGGGTAGGGACACCGACTTTTCAACACGATGGTAGATTTCAGCAAACCAATCGATCTGGATGTTCAGGCTTTCCTGCGATGGTGGGCCGGTGAACTGGCTTTTCTGGTGCCGGACCGCATTCGGCGCCTGTTGGGAGGGCGGACCTCCTGGATCTTCCTGACCTGGCGGGGTGAAATGCTCGAAGCGGTTCACCGCACCGCCAACGGGGCGCGTCCGCTCGGCTCCTTCACGCTGGACGACGCCGGCCGCGAAGCCTGGCGCCGGCTGTTGGAAGCAGAGCCCGAATTGGCCGAAATTCGGACGGTTTTCCGGCTTCTGCCCGATCAATGCATGACGCGCGTGGTCAAACTGCCGCTGGCGACGGAAGAAAACCTGTCGCAGGTCATCGCTTTCGAACTCGACCGTCTCACGCC
This sequence comes from Methylococcus capsulatus, assembly GCF_036864975.1. Lineage (NCBI taxonomy): Bacteria > Pseudomonadati > Pseudomonadota > Gammaproteobacteria > Methylococcales > Methylococcaceae > Methylococcus > Methylococcus capsulatus. The sequence continues at coordinate 2,207,139 of NZ_CP104311.1, forward strand.
GTTCAAGCCCGACCAGGTCTATTTCTGCGCACGGGTGATCGAACGGCTCAAGGCGACGGGACAGATACGGGTGAGTCTCGCTGTGGTGCCGAGGGAACGTCTGGATCTGATGCTCGAATCCATGATCGCAGCCGGCTGGCGGCCGGACTACGTGGACGTGAGCGACGACCCCTTCAAGCGCTCGCACCAGTTGTTGCCGGAACGGTTCACCGGGAAAAAAAGCCGGTGGAACCGCTGGCTCAACTTCGGTTTGGCCGGGCTGGCGGTGGCATTGATTCTGGCGCTTCTGATCGTGCCGGTCTGGAAAAAGAGTCAGTGGGTCCAGCAGCTCGAGACCGAGGTGCGCAAAGCGGGCAAGGCGGCCAAGGAAGTGGAGGCGCTGCGGCAGGAGGTCGAGCAGCTGGCCCACGAGATGGGATATTTGGCCCAGAAGAAGCGCAAGGACCCGATCGTACTGGACGTGCTCAACGAACTGAGCAAAGTCATGCCGGACGACACCTGGCTCAACGGTCTCCAGTACAAGGAGGGGCATCTCGTCGTCCAGGGGCAGTCGCCGTCGGCGTCCAGCCTGATCGCCCGGATGGAAGCCTCGGAGGAGTTCAAAAACACCAGTTTCGTGTCGCCGGTCACCAAGGATGTCTCGAATGGTCTGGAGCGGTTCCAGATTGCGTCGGATGCGGTCAATGGGAGGTCTTCTGAAGCGCCTGCTCAATCTGAAAATCCAGGTCAGTAAGTCCAGGGCCGCGGCCCTGGGTTTGCTGGCACTGGCTGTCCTGGTTCTGTACGGCTTGATCATGGCGCCGCTGCGGGCCTTGTCCTCCGGCTACGACGAGTCGATCGAGAGTCTGCTGTTCCGGATGAAGCGCTTTCAGACGGTGGCGGCGCAAAAATTGTACTGGGAAGGCCGCCTGCAGGAAATCCGCAACGAGGGCGAACAGGCGAAGAACCTGTTTTCCCAGGCCACGCCCGCTCTGGCCGCCGCGGATCTGCAGTCGCGCATCAAAGATACCGTCACCTCGGCGGGAGGCGAGCTGATCAGCACCCAGGTGATCCCAGAGCGCAAGGAAGACCAGTTCACCCGCATCGCAGTGAAAGTCCGTCTGAACGGCAGCACCGAAGTGCTGCGGCAGGTGCTGTACGAGATCGAGTCGGAGCAGCCGGTGCTGTTCGTGGAAAACCTCAACCTCCGCCCGATCCGCGTTCCGCCCCGGCCCGGCCAGAAGCAGACGGCCGCGCAGGACAAGCTGAGCATCGATTTCGATGCGGTCGGGTACATGTCGCAGAAAGCGCCCTGAACATGAAATGGGATATCGGCAAGCTCAGCTCCGAGCTCAGGCTGTCGCTGCTGCTCGCATCGGTCTGCGCGGGGCTGGGGCTGCTTTTGGTGGTGGAGTGGTACAGCATGGATCGCATATACCGCATTCCGGAGGTGCCGAAGGTCGCGGACAAAGCCGGGGCGGACGAACCGGAGCTCGCGCCATTCGAATTTCCGGATCTTGGCGAGTTCGAAGAGCTGGTGGAGCGCCCTCTGTTCGTGGAAGGGCGCCGGCCGCCGCCGGAAGTCGTGGAAGAACCGCCACCGCCGGTCGCCCACACGCCGCTGGACCTCAAGCTGATGGGGCTGATTTTTTCGCCGGCCGGCAAAACCGCCCTGCTGGTCGATCCCAAGGGCAAGTACAAGCGTGTCAAGGAGGGCGGCATCGTCAGTGGCTGGGTTCTCAAGGAGCTGAAGACCGATCGCGTCATCCTGCAGCAGGATGGGGAGATCAAGGAGCTGTTGCTCCTGAAGGCCAAGCCGAAAACCGCGGCGGGCGGGGCGCCGCAGCCGCCCCAGGAAGCCAAGCCCGGAAAGAAGCCGCCGGCCGGCGCCCAATCGTCGGATGCCGAGACATTGGATGAAGAAGAAGGCGAAGTGGGCGAGCCCGATGAAGATACCGAAAGCGACGGTGCCGAGGATACAGAGGATCAAAGCGATGAGTAAGCCGTTCAACGAATTGCAGTCGACAGTGCATGCCTAAGTTCATTCAAAGAATCGTCGTCGTCTCCACATCGGCTGCCCTCGGTCTGAGCGGCTGCGAGTCGCTGCTGCCAGACTATTACAAGAAACCCGTTTCGCCGGACAGCCTGAAGATCGAGAAGGTGTCTTCCGAGCCTGCGCCTTCGCCGCTGGCGGAAGCGCAGACCGATATGCTCAAGAAGCCGGAGTACTACCCGCGGAAGGGTTCGGTGGTCAATCCGCCGTCCCCGGCGGGCGGTTACTCCGGTTCCGGCATGCCCGCCGGCGGTACTGCTGCTGGGAAGCGGGCGGGCCGGACTTCACCCCGGAAGGAGGGCAAATACACCCTCAACTTCGACGACGCCGACCTGTCGGAGGTCACCAAAGTCATCCTCGGCGATACGCTCAAAGTGAACTACGTGCTGAGCCCCAAGGTCACCGGCAAGGTGAGTCTGCAGACCACCCGCCCCCTGACCGAGGACGAGATGATCCCGACGCTGGAAGCGTTGCTGCGCATGAACGGGGCGGCGTTGATCCGCGACGGCGGGATGTACAAGATCGAACCCGACGCCCAGGCTGCGATCAGTGCTTCCGGCCCCGGTGTCGGTCTGGGAATGATGGAACCGGGTTACCAGTTGCGGATCATCCCATTGCGTTACATCAGCGCAGCGGAAATGCAGAAAGTGCTGGAGCCCATCATGCCGCCCAAGTCCGTCCTGCGGATGGACGAAACCCGCAACCTGGTCATGGTCGCCGGTACGGCGGAAGAGCTGGGCGGCGTCATGGAGGCGGTGCAGATTTTCGACGTCGACTACATGCGGGGCATGTCCGTGGCGATATACCCGGTCAAGAACGCCGACGTGCCGACCATCGCCGACGAACTGACCAAGGTCCTGGGGCTCGGCGGCAAGGGCGCCATGGGCAATGTGTTGCGTATCCTGCCGATCGAACGCCTCAACGCCATCCTCGCGGTCGCACCGGAGATGCATCTGCTGCAGGAAGTGCAGGACTGGATCGAGCGGCTCGACCGCTACAACACCACGCGCACCGGGAATGTTCATGTCTATCGCTGCCAGCATGTGGACGCAGGCGAACTCGCCCGTACGCTGGGCGGGATCTTCGGAGGCGGCGCGGGAAGGCAGGGGCCGTCGCTGGCGCCTGGGCTGACCGGCATGGACGTCGGCAGTGGCATATCGAGTGCCTTCGGCTCGGCTTCTACAACTGCAGGTGGTTTTGGCGGCTCCTCGTCCGGCTACGGAGGGACGGGCAGTTCGCTTGCTGGCGCGGGAGGCTCGCTCGGCGGCACGGGCAGCAGTCTGGGCAGCGGTTCCAGTGTGGCCGGAAGCAGCGGCGGCTTGGGGTCCTCCGGCACCAGCGGCGGACTCGGCCGCTTCGGCAGCGGTGGTTTGGGTGGGGGCGGTGGCGGCTTGGGTACCGCCGGAGGCAGCTTCGGTGGCGCACGAGGAGGCGCGGGCGGTCAGGGATCCACCATGACCCAGCTCGGCAACAATGCGCGCGTCGTTGCCGATCCTTCGAATAATGCGTTGATCGTCATTGCCAAGCCTCAGGACTGGAAGGAAATCGAAGCGGTGATCAAGGCCTTGGATGTCTTGCCGCTCCAAGTGCTCATAGACGCGACCATCGTCGAGGTCAGCCTGAAAAACGATCTCCAGTACGGATTGAAGTGGTTGATCAGTAGTGGCACCAGCACGGAGGCACTGGGCAGCCCGCTTGCCAGCCTGGTGAAGGATTTCATCAATGGGGCCGCATCCGCTAGCGGGGGATTTAGCTATGCATTAATCGCCAACGGCGGTAATGTCAAGGTCCTGCTTAACCTGTTGGCGAAGGAACATCTGGTTAACGTAATTTCCTCACCTTCGCTTATGGTTCTGAATAATCAACAGGCGAAGATCAATGTCGGAGATCAGGTACCGGTGCTAACGGGTACGACGGCCAGTGCTACGGTTGGTCTTCAGCAGTTCAGCCAGTACCAGCAGCAGCAGTCGGGCGTCACCTTGCAAATCCGGCCGAGAGTCAACTCCGGCGGGCTGGTCTCGCTGGAAATATTTCAGGCGATATCGACGCCGTCGCCGATTAATGTGTCGCCTACGCAGACGACATTTCAGTTCGCCAATCGGGAAATCCAGAGCATGGTAGCCGTGCCTAACGGCGAGACGCTGGCTTTAGGTGGCCTGATCTCCGATAAGCGCACGGAGACCCAGACTGGTTTGCCATACCTAAACCAACTCCCGATGATAGGTTGGATGTTTGGGTCTACTGAGATCACGCCTGAGCGGACAGAGTTGGTGGTCTTGATCACTCCGCGGGTCGTGGAGAAGAAAGGTGACATTACTTCAATCAGCAACGAATTCCGTCGCAAGCTGACGAATCTCTACAAAGGCGAGCCGGATGCCCAGCCGGCGGCGGTGGACCCCAGCAGTCCACCATAAATAGGGAAATTATGGCGCGCCTCTAGCTTACGTTGTAGTTCGGGCCTTGACGCGGAGATTCAATATGACTACTCTAATTTTGCATCTTTCTCAGATGCTTATTTCGTTTTATCCCTCTAGGATCTCGAATAACTTTCGTTACTGACAGATGCTGTTGCTCAATCTGCTGATGAGTTGGGGGGCTGGAAAACCTTTCCTAATTAATAATGGAGGAAATTGTGAATCGCAATTCATTCAAGAAAATCTCAATTCAGGCGTCGCTTGTGCTTTTTGCGCTGAGCTTATTTTTTTTGATGGCGCCAACATCCAATGCCGTCAGCCCGACATACCAATACACCGTTCTTAAACTTAGTAATGGTAGTCAGTCTGAAGTTCAGAATTTATTGACATCATGGGGCGCCAATGGCTGGAAGTTCGTCTGGGCTGGTGGCAATCTAATGGTGCTACAAAAGTAGTGTTTATTTACTTAAGGAACCTCTGCAAAACCGGATTCTGCCCATAGCTTAACAAGTTCAGAATCAATGCGATCAATCACTTATAAATCGATTTGAACCTGATCCTGCGGTTTTGCAGAGGTTCCTTAATGTTGACTGTGGCGAGGGTATTATTACGCTCTCGCTATGGTCCAAATGCTTACTTGTTTTACCCCATCCTGCTGTAATGTCCGAGATAGTTCCCCGACAGTTGCTCCTGTGGTGACTACGTCGTCGAAAATGGCGATATGGCGTGTGCCGATTCTATGTTCCAGCTTGAATGCACCACGGATATTTTTCGCCCGATCTTTCGCAGACAGAGCGGATTGCTGCCGGGTATTGCGGCTGCGGGTGCAGACATGCAGTTCTAGCGGGATGTTCAAGTTCCGGCTCACGTGCCGGGCGATTTCCAGCGACTGGTTGAAGCCGCGCTCGCGGTAGCGGGAAGGGTGCAGCGGAACCGGAACGATGAGTTCGGGCAGTTCGGCATGTGTCCGGAAGTGGGCGGCGGCCAGTTCTCCCAGCGTGCGGGCGCAGGCGTGGCGACGGCCGAACTTGAGTCCGTGTATCAGATGCCGGATGGGCTCTTCGTAGCGGAACGCCGCGCGGCAACTGTCGAACGGCGGCGGCTGTTGCAGGCAGCGGCCGCAGGGGCTGGGGGCGCCGTCCGGCAGGGTTTCGCCGCAGCGCAGGCACGCGGTGCCGGTCCGTGGAAGGTCGCGTTCGCATGCCCCGCACAGATCCAGTCCCCGTTCTCCGGAAGCTCCGCACAACAGGCAAGTGGGCGGATAGATCCAGTTCTGTATAATATTCAGCCAGCCGTTTACAGTTTTCATGTTTGCGCGTTGACAGAGGCTGTCGGCGTGTTCGTGTTATGACTTTCTAACCCGGCCGTACCCGAATTTTGGTTGGGCTTTCCCTCATCGCCGTCCCTTCTTCCCAGAGGGAGAAGGGGGCGGAATCCCCTCTCCCTCCGGGAGATGCGCAGGTGAGGGCGCCAACCGTCGCAACGAGCTGGTATCCGGGTCATCCATTGGAGATCGAGTGTAATGCATGCGGAAGTTGCGGTAATGATGAACCAGGAGCGGGAGGGCGAGCCTGTGCTGCGCCACGATTGGACCCACGGCGAGATCGAAGCCTTGTTCGCGCTGCCGTTCAACGAGCTTTTGTACCGGGCACAGACCGTGCATCGCCGCCATTTCGATCCCAACGAAATCCAGGTCAGCAGCCTGCTCAGCATCAAGACCGGCGCCTGTTCGGAAGACTGTGCCTATTGCCCCCAGAGCGCGCATTACGAGACCGGCGTCAAGCGCGAATCGCTGATGCCGCTGGCAGAGGTGCTGGACGCCGCGCGCCGGGCCAAGGAAGAAGGCGCCACACGGTTCTGCATGGGCGCTGCTTGGCGCAGTCCGCGCGATGGCGATGTGGAAGCCATCGCGGCGATGGTCGAAGGCGTCAAGGCGCTGGGAATGGAAACCTGTGTCACCGCGGGGATGTTGACCGATGAACAGACCCGGCGGCTCAAGGAAGCGGGGCTGGATTACTACAACCACAACCTGGACACCTCGGAAAGCTATTACGGCGAGATCATCACCACCCGGACCTACCAGGACCGGCTGGATACCTTGCAGCGGGTGCGCGACGCCGGCATGCATGTGTGCTGCGGCGGCATCGTCGGCATGGGTGAATCCGCCGCCGACCGTGCCGGCCTGCTGATGGGGCTCGCCAATCTGCCACGGCACCCGGAAAGCGTGCCGATCAATCTGCTGGTGAAGGTGGAGGGCACGCCGCTGGCCGATACGGCGGCACTCGATCCGTTCGACTTCGTCCGCACCGTCGCCGTGGCTCGGATCATGATGCCGGCGTCGCGGGTGCGGCTGTCGGCCGGCCGTTCGGATATGAGCGACGAGATGCAGGCCCTGTGTTTTCTGGCCGGGGCCAATTCGATTTTTTACGGCGACAAGCTGCTGACGACGGAGAATCCCCAGGCTCGGCGCGATCGGCAGTTGTTCGCGCGATTGGGGCTGCGCATGGCGGGCCCAGGCTGCTGAGTTCCATGGCGTTCGATCCGGCCTCGGCCTTGCAGGTGATCAAGGCGCGCGATGCCTACCGGCGGCGGTGTATCGTCGAAAGTCCCCAGGACGTCCGGGTCGTCATCGACGGCCGCCCCAGGGTCAATTTCTGCAGCAACGATTATCTGGGGCTGGCGAGCCACCCCGCAGTACGGGAGGCCTTCCGGCGCGGCGTCGACCGCTGGGGCGTCGGATCCGGCGCTTCCCATCTGGTCTGCGGCCACACGGCGGCGCACCATGCACTGGAAGAGGAACTGGCCGAATTTACCGGACGTCCGCGGGCTTTGCTGTTCTCCACCGGCTACATGGCCAATCTCGGTGTCGTTTCCGCCTTGGTCGGGCGCGGCGATACGGTGTTCGAGGACCGGCTGAACCATGCCTCGCTGCTGGACGGCGGCCTTTTGTCCGGCGCCCGCTTCCAGCGCTACCGCCATGCCGATGCCCGCGCTCTCGAAGCCGCTCTGGTCGAGTCCCGTGCCGAAACCCGGCTGGTCGTCACCGATGGTGTATTCAGCATGGATGGGGATCTGGCGCCCTTGCCAGAGTTGGCGCGTGTTGCCCGGGACGGCGGGGCGTGGCTGATGGTCGACGATGCCCACGGCCTGGCTGTCCTGGGCGCCGAAGGGCGCGGAACCCCGGAGCATTTCGGCCTGGACGCGACCGAGGTCCCTGTTCTGGTCGGCACCCTGGGCAAGGCGCTGGGCACGTTCGGAGCCTTCGTGGCGGGTTCGGAGGCCCTGATCGACTATCTGATCCAGCGTGCTCGTACCTATGTCTACACCACAGCGCTGCCGCCTGCGGTCGCCGAGGCGACCCGGGTCAGTTTGCGTGTCGTGCGTGAGGAGCCTGAGCGGCGCGCGCGGCTGCATTGCAATGTACGGCGTTTTCGTGCCGGTGCCGCGAGCCTGGGGTTCGAACTCGGCGACCTGCCCGGTCCGATCCAGCCCCTCGTGATCGGTGCCAATGCCGATGCCCTCGAAGCCAGCCGTCGGCTGGGCGAGCGGGGCTTTCTGGTGAGCGCCATCCGTCCGCCGACGGTGCCGGCAGGCACCGCCCGGCTGCGAATCACTCTGTCCGCGGCGCACTCCGACGAGCAGATCGACGGCCTGCTCGAAGCCCTGGCCGAAGCCGCTCCTCAGGAGGCTTGAATGGGGTTGTTCGTCGAGACTTCGGGGCGCGGGCTAGAGGTGGTCCTGATCCACGGCTGGGGCATGCATGGCGGCATCTGGTCCGGTTTCGTGCCGTGGCTGACCGACCGTTATCGGGTCACGCGGATCGATCTGCCGGGACACGGCAACAGCCCGATGTTGGCCGACTGGTCGCTCGAAACCGTAGCGGCGGCCGTTCTGGAGGTCGTGCCCCAGCCGGCGCACTGGGTCGGTTGGTCGCTCGGCGCCATGGTGGCGCTGGAGGCCGCCCGCACGGCGCCGGAGGCCGTGGCCTCGCTCACCTTGCTGTGCGGCACGCCTCGCTTCGTCGCCGAGCCCGGCTGGCCGGGAATGGAAGCCGCCACACTGACGCGCTTCGCCGATGGCTTTCTGTCCGACTACGAGGATGCCTGCCGGCGCTTTCTGGCTCTGCAGGCGTGGGGTATGCCGAACGAGCGGGAACTGTTGCGCAGCGTCCACAGCCACTTGGCCGGCCGACCGCCGCCGGAGCGGACGGCGCTCCTGGCCGGGCTGGAAGTATTACGCCACGCCGATCTGCGCGGGGTATTGCGTGGGCTTTCCCAGCCGGTGCAGGCGCTGCTGGGCCGGCGCGACCGGCTGGTGCCGGTCGAGCTGGGGGATGCACTGGTCAAGCTGAAGCCCGGCCTGGTCAGTCATCGCCTCGACAATGCACCCCATGTTCCATTCCTGACGCACGGCGAATGCACAGCCCGCCTGATCGATGAATTCATTGCCTCGCCCTGATAGCGGGCCGTTTGCCGATACGCCCGAAAAGCGTTGGGTCGGCGTCTCGTTCGGTGCGGCGGCCACCGGCTACGACGGCGTCGCGGCATTGCAGCGAGAGGTGGGCGAGTCGCTGCTGGCCGGCATTTGCCATCTCGGGCCGCCACCGGGCCGCATGCTCGATCTCGGCGCGGGTACTGGCCATTTCTCCGGCTTGCTGGTCGCAGCTTTTCCCGCTGCCCAATGTCTGGCCTTGGACATCGCCGAAGGCATGCTCCGGTTCCTGCGTTCCCATCGGCCCGGCGCCGATGGCATGGGCCTCGTCGTGGGCGATGCGGAAGCCCTCCCACTCGCAGACGAATCGGTCGACCTGATTTTTTCCAACATGGCTTTTCAATGGTGCGAACGGCTGGACCTCGCCTTTTCCGAATGCTTCAGGGTGCTTCGTCCCGGCGGCAGGCTGGTGTTCAGTACCTTCGGCGAGCCCACACTGGGCGAATTGCGGACGGCATGGCGTGCCGTCGACGGCTACAGCCACGTCAATGCTTTCGCGACGCGCCGCTCGGTGGAACAAGGTCTGCGGGCGCAGGGATTCGCGAAAATCCGGCTCGACGCCATGACTCTCCGGCGCGGCTATCCTTCGGTTCTGGCGCTGATGAAAGAGCTGAAGGCGCTGGGAGCGCGCAACCTGACCCGGAACCGGCCGCGTCATCTGCTGGGCCGGCACACGCTGGAACGGGTGAGTGAAGCCTACGGGCGTTTGCCGGGCATGGCTTCGGGCGTGACCGCCAGCTTCGAAGTATTGACCGCGTTGGTCGAAAAATGAGGGTGCATCGTGGCACAAGGTTTTTTCATCACGGGGACGGGCACAGGGGTCGGCAAGACCCGGGTTTCGCTGGCGCTGATACGCGAACTGCGCCGACGGGGATTCCGGGTCGCCGCCATGAAGCCGGTGGCAACCGGCGCCGTGCGGAGGGATGGCGGTCTGCGCCAAGAGGACGCCGAACTCTTGCTGGCGGCGGCGAACGTAGAGCTCTCCTACGACGAGGTCAACGCTTTCGCCTACGAGGCCCCGACGTCGCCCCATATCGCGGCTCGGAGGGAGAACCGGCCGGTCGACATCGAGGTGATAATCGCCCGGAACGAGGCACTGGGGGCCCGGGCCGACTGGGTGATCGTGGAAGGTGTCGGCGGATGGGAAGTGCCGTTGAATGCCGACACGCGGGTATCCGATCTGGCCGAAGCCTTGCGCTGGCCGGTGGTGCTGGTCGTGGATCTGCGTTTGGGCTGCCTCAACCAGGCGCTGCTCAGCGCCGCGGCGATCGGCCGCTCCTGTGTACGTCCGGCCGGATGGATCGGCAATGTGATCGACCCGGGGTTCGCTTATCTGGACGAATATCTCGACACCCTGGAGGAATCTCTCCCGGAGCCGCGCCTGGCCCTGCTGCCATGGTGCCCCGACGGCCATCCGGAATCTTCCGGCCTGGTCCTTTCGGCGGCATTCGAACAGTGGGTGGGATAAGGCTTCAAGGCTCTTATCTGGGGGCTGGTCAGGCGGCTGGTTCGGTGATACCGTCCGCCGTGCTGGAATTCCCCAGCGCACCAGAACAATGTTGAGGAGTCGCAAGATGCGTAAACCGATTGAAAGACTGATCCTGGTCTGGGTCGCGGTTGCAGGATTCGCCGGCCCGGTCTGCGCGGAGGAGCCGAGTGCAAGCCCGAATCCCCACGCCTCCGGTGGAATGGGCGGCATGGGGCCCGGTATGATGGGAGGCGGCGGCATGATGAGCGAGGAGCAGATGGATCAGCGCATCAAGATGATGCAGGATCACATGCTGCAGATGCACGAGATCATGGACAAGATCCAGGCGGCGACCGACCCGGCCGAAAAGGAGAAGCTCAAGCAGCAGCAGCGCGACATGATCAAGCAGCACATGAAGTCGCACCATCAGATGATGATGCAGATGCAGCATCAAGGCGGCATGAACCATGGCGGAAGCCAGGGAGCTGCGGCCAAACCCTGATCTCCCATGGAGCTGGGGTTCTTCGGCGCCACCGGGACGGTCACAGGTTCCAGATATCTGGTGACCGAGGGACAATGCCGCATCCTGGTGGATTGCGGGTTGTTCCAGGGGTTCAAGCAGCTCCGGTTGCGCAATCGTGAACCTTTCCCGGTGGCGCCGGACAGTCTCGATGCGCTGGTCCTGACCCATGCCCACATCGACCACAGCGGCTATATCCCGCTGCTGGCGCGCAACGGTTTCGCCGGCCGCATCCATTGTACGCCCGCAACCCTCGATCTCTGCCGGATCCTGCTGCCCGACAGCGGCCACCTGCAGGAGGAGGAAGCCGAGTATGCCAACCGGCGCGGTTTTTCGCGCCATCATCCGGCCTTGCCGCTGTACACGCGGGAAGATGCCGAACGTTGCCTCGATCTGTTCGAGCCGGTCGATTACGGCCGCGAAGTGCAGGTGGGCGGCGAATTGCGGTTCCGCTTCCAGCCGGCGGGCCATATCCTCGGGGCGGCTTCGGTGGTGCTCCGGGGCCGGCGCTCGACCCTCGCTTTCTCGGGCGACCTGGGGCGGCCGAATGATCCGACCATGCGCAGCCCGGCGCCTTGCCCGGCGGCCGATTTCCTCGTGGTCGAATCCACCTACGGCAATCGCCGCCACGCCACGGAAGACCCGGTGGAAACGTTCGGCGACTACATCGGACGGACCTTTCGCCGCGGCGGTGTCGTGCTGATCCCCGCGTTCGCCGTCGGCCGCGCCCAGACCGTGTTGTACTGCATTCACCGTTTGAAGGCTACCGGGAAGATGCCGGAGGTTCCCGTCTACCTCGACAGCCCGATGGCTGTCGACGCCACCGAGCTGTTTCGCCGCTACCGCTCCGAACACCGCCTTTCGTCCGTGGAGGCCGAGGCGGTGTGCCGGATTGCGCATTACGTCAATACCGCCGAGGAATCCAAGGCGCTGAGCGCCCGGCGGACCCCGATGATCCTGATCTCGGCGAGCGGCATGGCGACCGGCGGACGTGTGTTGCACCATCTCAAGGCCTTCGCTCCGGATCACCGCAATACGGTGCTGTTCACAGGCTTCCAGGCGCCGGGAACGCGCGGCGCGGCGATTCTGGACGGAGTCGAGGCGGTCAAGATCCATGGCGAATACATTCCGATCCGGGCCGAAGTGGGGCTGGTCGAAAACTTGTCGGCCCATGCCGACTACGGTGAAGTGCTCGACTGGCTTCGACAGTGTCCCAAGCCGCCGATCAGGACATTCGTCACCCATGGCGAGCCCGAGGCGGCCGATGCGCTCCGTTTCCGGATCGAGCACGAACTGGGCTGGGACTGCCGCGTGCCCGAATACCGGGAAACGATCGGTTTGGGATGACGGACTCAGGCCGGGTTCGGACTCGGGATGAAACGGCACTCGACTTCCAGATCGCGTCCGATCCGTTCCATCAAGGCCTGAATGCCGAACCGTTCGGTGGCATTGTGGCCACCGGCGTACATGTGTATCCCCGCTTCCTGCGCCTCGTGCCAGTCGTGTTCGCTCATTTCCCCGGTGATGTAAGCGTCCAGGCCCGCCTTGGCCGCCTCGGCCCAGCCGCCGTTGGCGCCGCCGGTGATGATCCCGATCGTGCAAACCGGCGCCGTCGCATCCGGTGTGGCCAGCAGCACCGGATGTTCCAGGATTTCCGCCAGCCGCTCGCGCAAGGCGGAAGCCGGCAGGCTCACCTGCAGCCTGCCCCGGACCCCGGTGGGGCAGCCCTGATAGTCCCCGAACGGCGCCTGTGCGCTTAGGCCGATCCTCTGTCCCAGCACCGCCGCATTGCCGATTTCCGGGTGGGCATCGAGCGGCAAGTGATATGCGAACAGATTGATGGCTTGGCGCACCAGCGGAAACACCCGCCGCGCGAACGGTCCCACCAGCGGCCGGGCGCCGTGGAATTTCCAGAACAGGCCGTGGTGCACGATCAGCGCATCGGCCTGCCATTCGGCGGCTACAGCGGCGGAATGGGCCGTCGCGGACACCGCGAAGGCGATCCGCCGGATTTCCTCGCGTCCTTCGATCTGTAGGCCATTCGGGCCGTAATCGGCGAATGCGCCGGGATTGAGCAGCGCCGCCAGAAACCGTTCGAGAGCGGAGCGGGTGATTGCCATGGGATACCTTGCAAGCCGTGTCGTAACCTCGGATTATCGCCCATTTCGCAATGGCTCTATCATCAGCAATTTCCACCCGGATACCCGCCCATGACCTCTCCCCTTTTCGCCGATCAGCCGACGCGGTTTCTGGATCGCTCGCTGGAGGATCTGCTGGCCGAGCGCCTAGCCTGCGACCCCGGTGCCGCCGCTCTCTCGCTGTTCCAGCGGGCGGCGGCGGAAGTGCCTGCCTACCGTACTTTTCTGGCTGCGCACGGGATTCGTCCGGACAGTGTGCGGACCCTCGTCGATTTCGTCCACCTGCCGCTCACCGACAAGCCCTCCTACATGCAGGCCTATCCTCTGCCCGAGCGCTGCTGGGGCGGCCGCCTGGCGGCCTGCGACAGGATCGCGGTGTCTTCCGGTTCCACCGGCAAGCCGACCTTCTGGCCGAGGGCTTTACACCATGAGCTCGACATCGCCTTGCGCTTCGAACAGGTGTTCCGTGATGCCTTCCAGGCCCACGCCCGCAGTACTCTGGCGGTCGTGTGTTTCGCCCTGGGGAACTGGGTCGGCGGCATTTACACCACCTCTTGCCTGTGGCATCTCGCCCGTAAAGGGTATCCGATTACGGTGGCGACGCCCGGCAACCGCCCCGATGAAATCTTCCGGGTGATCGGAGAGCTGGCGCCGTATTTCGAGCAGATGGTGCTGTTGGGTTACCCGCCGTTCGTGAAAGACGTGATCGATAGCGGCGCGGCCGCGGGGATTCTCTGGGATCGCCATGCAGTGAAGCTGGTGTTCGCCGGCGAGGTGTTCAGCGAGGAATGGCGTTCGCTGGTCTGCGCCCGGATCGGGTCCGAATCCCCCTGTTACGACACCGCCTCGCTTTACGGCACGGCCGACGGCGGCGTCCTGGGCAACGAAACGCCCTTGAGCATCGCCATCCGCCGTTTTTTCGCCGCCCATCCCCAGGCGGCCCGCGAACTGTTCGGCGAATCCAGGTTGCCGACGCTGGTGCAGTACGATCCCTTGAGCCGTTATTTCGAACTGCACGACGGTACGCTGGTGGTGACCGGCGACAACGGCGTGCCCCTGATCCGCTATCACATCGCCGACCGGGGCGGGCTGGTCGGCTATGCCGAGATGCGGGACTTCCTCCGCGACTGGGATGCGCACGATCTCGCCGAATACGGATTCGATCCGGCCTGGGGCGAACGGCCCTTGCCTTTCCTCTACCTGTTCGGGCGGGCCGATTTCACCGTTTCCTACTACGGCGCCAACATCTATCCGGAGAACGTGACGGTGGGGCTAGAGCAGCCCGGCATCGTCAACTGGGTCAGCGGCAAGTTCGTGTTGGAAGCGCCGGAAGGGGCGGGGGGCGACCGCGAGCTGCGGCTGACGGTGGAGCTTTTGCCGGGCGTGGAGGCAGACGAGGCCAAGGCGGCGAAAATCGCCGACTCGGTGCGGACGGAACTGCTGCGCCTCAACAGCGAATTCGCCCATTACACGCCGCACGCGCGGCAGACTCCCCTTGTGGTGCTGCGGCCTTTCGGCGATCCGGAGTATTTTCCCGCCGGGGTGAAGCACCGCTATACGCGGCGTTGAGCCAGACGTCCAAGCTCTTTTCGAGCACATCGCGTAAGGCCGCGTCTATTCCATCACCCGCGCGACCTCGGGCACGAAGTGTTCGCCGGAGCCGATCCCCCGCCAGCTCGAGACCCGCACCGCCGGGCGGCGCCAGTCAATAGTGCCGGAGCCGCTGTTCGCGATAGCCGTCTGCCGGAATCACCGAGGAAAGCCAAGGCCTTCTTGCGCAAGAGGCGGCTGGATCTTATAGGCGGCCAAGCCGAGAATGGTCGCCGGTAGAACGGATTCTTTGAGATTTATTCGGTTGCCCTGCCAGCCAGGTCGCGACGATGAACCATGACATGGCCGTGATAGCTCGGCCCGAGGTCATGTGTCGATTTTGTCTGCCTTCGTCGGCTCATGGAAATGGAGTATCGATGAGAAGGCCTGGCAGGTCGGCAATGGATTCGATGATCCGGTCGGGCTGCACGGAGCCGGTTTCCAGTTGGGAAGGCCGGAATTTGCCGGTTCGGACCAGGATGCCACGAAGTCCGGCGGCTTGTCCTCCGCCGATGTCCGCCTCGAGGTCGTCTCCGACGATGGCGGCCTGTTCGGGCGGCAGCCCCATGTCCCGGAGGGCGACGGCGAAAAAATCCGCCGAGGGTTTGCCCATGACCCAGGCCCGGACACCTGCGCAGTATTCGAGCGCGGCCACCAGCCCGCCGATGTCCATGCGCAGGCCCTGTCCGGTTTGCCAGAAGCGGTTCTTGTGCACGGCGATGAGCTGGGCTCCCCGCATGATGGCGTTGAACATCCGATCGAGGCAGTCATGGGTCCAGACCGCGGCGGTGTCGCCCAGCACCAGGGCCTCGGCATCCTCCATCGATGCCTGGGGGATCCCGGCGAAATCGGCTTTCACGTCATCCTCCAGCAGCAGGTGGGCGTTAAGGCCCGTAGCCCGCAGATGGCGCAAGACGGCCTGAGGGGCGCTGATGATCTCGCTGCGTTCCACCGGAAAACCCAGCGCCCTGATCTTCCGTTCCAGGGTCGCCAAGGATAACGTACTGGTGTTGGTGACGAAGCGGCAGATCCAGCCGCCGGCCTTGATCTTCGCGACGGCCTCCACGGCGCCGGGGATGGGTTGCGAGTCCACATAAAGCACGCCGTCCAGGTCGAACAGCAGGCCACGAATGGTTCGGTCGTTCTCGACCATGCTTCTCCTTCTTGGGCAATGGGCAGGAAGATCCGACCGGAATGTTCCTTGATGGCGGCTTTACAGACAAGAGCCCGAGGCGGGGGTATTCCGGTATTTGGCCGCAATCCCCCGGTGGCGTGGGTGGATTTCCCCCATCCACGCGGAGACATTCTAACCGTCTTCCTGTCAATCAATGGCTTCGCTTGGTACTGAACTGGCACGAACCGTGTTTCCTGCTCATCCGGAACCACCGACCGTCCTTCACCGATGCCATGAACGCGACCGAACCCTCCTGCAACCAAACAGCCACGATCCATCTCTTGGCTTATGCCGGTCCCAGGACCCATGCGCTCGATTCGGTCCGTCAAGCGCAGTCGGTGATCGCCAGTCTGCGGCACAAGGCCGGCAACTGGATCGAACTCGATTTTTCCGGAGTGGAGAGCGTGGGTGCGGCATTCACCGACGAGTTGTTCAGCTTCGCGGAGCGCGAGGCGCCGGACATCTGGCTGGTACCGACGCATTACAATGAGACCGTCCGGCCTCTCCTCAACCGTCAACTCAGCCTGCTGCAGCAACGGCGGGATCGGGCCTGGTGCTTGGCTTCGACAGCGACCGATTACGCATGCGCCGAGTCCTCGCAAACGCGGCGTTGACCCTCCCTGACTATCGCCAGAGCGGTCCCGGGAGGCTGCGGACCGGATCGGTCGGTGTCGGCGAGCAGCCGGGAATCACGGCGTCCACTCGCAGCACATCGCCCACCGCGCCACAAGTCGCATAGTTCCCACCGAATTTGCTCCCATCGGCGGCGCAGCTTCCCATCGCGAGAACCCATGTCGGTTCCGGCGGCGCTTCCCCGGTCGCCAGCACTGCCGCCTGCATGTGGCGGGAAACCGGCCCTGTCACCTCAGCACATCGGCATGGCGGGGCGAGGCGACGAAGTCGACGCCAAGGAGCGATCGACGTCGTAGCAGGGATTCCCCAGGGCGGCGATCTCCAGTTCGGGGTCGGTCAGCGGCTGGAAGGTTTCGGTGACGCTGCCTGGGCCGGCGATCCTGCGCAATGGCTTGTGGCTGGCGGCGGCTATTACAGGTCATGGCCGGCACACGAGCCGTCGACCGGCTTGGTGCACAGAGGGAATCCGGAACGATGTCGCCCACGACCGGTTTCTCCAGGGCCGGCCAGTTGAAGATACCGGGGTCGCGGGGGGGCGCGGGAAGAAACGGGCAATGCGTTCCAGCACTAGCCCTTTTGAACCCGGTCGCATTGCGTCGCCGGGGCGAAGCCGGCACACTGTGCGCTGCCTTCGATCGGGGGAACGACAGCCATGGGACCAGCACAAGCCGTTGCCGTACCGACGCCTTATGAGCGTCTGATGGCGCTGCCCGACAATCTGGTCGGCGAGATCGTCGACGGCGAACCCTATATACCCGGCCGCGGCCGGCCGGGCCGTATGCTCTCGCCGAAATCGGTCTTTCCCTTGAACTGGGAGGGGCGTTCGGCAAAGGCCGGGGTGTCCCCGGCGGCTGGTGGATTTTGCCGGAACCCGAACTGCACTTCGTCCGCGACGTCGAGGTCGTCGTGCCCGACCTTGCCGGCTGGCGCCGTGAACGCATACCCGCGGTGCCCGAGGATCACCGTTTCGAAGTCGTGCCGGACTGGGACTGCGGAATCCTCTCGCCCCATACGGTCAAAAAAGACCGGGCCATCGAGCTGCCGCTGTACGCCCGCCGCGGCGTGGCCCATGCCTGGCTGGTCGATCCGCAGGTGCGTACCCTCGAAGGATTCGCACTGCGCGACGGCTCATGGCTGCTGCTCGGCGCGTATAAGGACGACGACCCGATCTGTCTGGCGCCTTTCGATGCCATGACTTTTTCGCTTGCAGAGTTGTGGACCTGATATGCGTATCCCAGACTTAGGGTGGCTGTCACTGTCGCCGCTGCTGGCAGCCTTGCTCGGATGTGCGGCATCGAGTGAAAAAGTCGACACGGTGGAAGAGCTGCTCGCGGCCGCCGGGTTCAAGATTTTTTACGCCCAATCGCCTCGGGAACAGGCCAATCTGGATGCGATTCCCCAGCGCCAATTGGTCTCCCACCGGGTCAAAGACACCGTGACCTATCTCTATGCCGACAACGAGCGATGCGATTGCGTCTATGTCGGCGATCAAGCAGCCCAGGACCGGCTGCGCCGGCTCGCGGCGGAAAAGACGCAGGCAGACTGGCAGATTGAAGCCTCGGAAATCAGGCTGGACTGGACGATGAATCCGGCCGTATGGCGCGGGATGTACCCTTGAGAGCCGGAAATTCCGGCTACCCGCCGAGCGGCGCCGTCAGCCTCGTCAAAACCGGTCGCCGGCCGTGGCCGTCAAGTTCCGACATTGACGTCATCGATTTCGCTGCTAAGCTCCGTTCAATGTCTGAACGGAGCTGACGCCGGACCCATGACCCCTCATGAACAAGCCCAACTACGGATACTCAAGAGTCTGGAGGATGCTCCGGGCATCAGCCAACGGGCGCTCGCCGAGCGGCTCGGCATCAGCCTGGGAAAAACCAACTATCTCCTCAAGGCGCTGCTGGAAAAAGGCTTTATCAAGGCCGATAACTTCCGCCGCAGCAACAACAAGCTGGGCTATCTTTACCTGCTGACCCCGCAAGGCATCGAGCAGAAACTGCGCCTCACCCGCGCCTATCTGGCCCGCAAGGAAGCGGAATACGAAGCGCTGCGCGCCGAGATTGCAGCACTGCACAGCGAACTGTCGACTTCCGAAGATTCAATCGCAACCACGCCATAACAACTCCTTCTAAACCCGGATAATCGGTCCATGACACGAAAAATCGCTCTCATCACCGGCGTCACCGGCCAGGACGGCGCCTACCTTTCCGAATTCCTTCTCGACAAAGGCTACGAAGTCCACGGCATCAAGCGCCGGACGTCGCTCTTCAACACCGATCGCATCGATCATCTCTACCAGGATCCGCACGTGAAGGATCGCCGCTTCATCCTGCATCACGGCGACCTGACCGATTCAACCAGCCTGGTCCGCATCATCCAGAAGGTTCAGCCGGACGAAATCTATAACCTGGCCGCTCAATCCCACGTCGCGGTCAGTTTCGAGGAGCCGGAATACACGGCGAATGCGGACGGCATCGGTGCTCTGCGTATCCTGGAGGCCATCCGGATTCTGGGGATGGAAAAGAAAACCCGCTACTACCAGGCATCCACGTCGGAACTCTACGGCCTCGTGCAGGAAATTCCACAGAAGGAAACCACGCCGTTCTATCCACGCAGCCCCTACGCGGTCGCCAAGCTTTACGCCTATTGGATCACGGTCAATTACCGGGAGGCGTATGGCATCTATGCCTGCAACGGCATCCTCTTCAACCATGAGAGCCCCGTGCGCGGCGAAACTTTCGTCACCCGCAAGATCACCCGCGCCATGGCTCGCATCGCTCTGGGACTGCAAGACTGCCTCTATCTCGGCAATCTGTCGGCATTGCGCGACTGGGGCCACGCCCGCGACTACGTCGAAATGCAGTGGCTGATGCTCCAGCAGGAGCGACCGGACGACTTCGTTATCGCGACCGGTGTCCAATACAGCGTCCGCCAGTTCGTCGAACTTGCAGCGGAAGAACTGGGACTCAGCCTGACTTGGGAAGGGGAGGGCGAACACGAAACAGGCAGAGTCGTGGCCGTATCCAACAAGGACGCCAAGGTGAAAACCGGCGACGTCATCGTCCGGGTCGATCCCCGCTATTTCCGCCCGACCGAAGTTGAGACTCTGCTCGGTGATGCCAGCAAGGCGCGCGAGAAACTCGGCTGGACACCCAAGACCAGCCTGCGGGAGCTGGTCAAGGAAATGGTGCAGAGCGATTACACAGCGGCGAAGCGCGATGCGCTGGTGAAAATGGCCGGTTTCACCGCCTACGACTACCACGAGTAAGTGCACTGTCATGGAAGCCAAAGCCCGCATCTACGTCGCCGGCCACCGCGGTATGGTCGGCAGCGCCATCGTCCGTTTGTTGCAGCGGCGTGGCCACACCGACATCCTGACCCGCACCCGCTCCGAGTTGGATCTCACAGACCAGGCCGCCGTCCGCGCTTTTTTCCAGGCTGAAAAGCCGGACCAGGTGTATGTCGCCGCCGCCAAAGTCGGCGGCATTCATGCCAACAACACCTATCCCGCTGAGTTCCTCTACCAGAACCTGATGATCGAGGCCAACCTCATTCACGAGGCTTGGCGCGCGGGCGTGCAAAAGCTGCTGTTTCTGGGTTCCAGTTGCATTTACCCCAAGTTTGCGCCGCAACCGATGGGTGAGGATGCATTGCTCACCGGCACGCTGGAGCCTACCAACGAGCCCTACGCCATCGCCAAGATTGCCGGCATCAAGCTCTGCGAGTCCTACAACCGCCAGTACGGCACCGACTATCGCAGTGCCATGCCGACCAACCTCTACGGCCCCGGCGACAATTACCACCCGGAAAACAGCCATGTGATCCCGGCACTCCTGCGGCGTTTTCACGAAGCCAAAGTCAGCGGTGCACCTAACGTCGTGATCTGGGGCAGCGGCACCCCCCGGCGGGAGTTCCTCCATGTGGATGACCTGGCCGAGGCCTGTCTTCATATCATGGGTCTCGACAAGGCGGTCTATGACGGTTGTACGGAACCCATGCAAAGCCATCTCAACGTCGGTACCGGTGAAGACATCACCATCCGGGAACTGGCCGAACTCATCGGTGAAATCACTGGTTTTTCGGGAGACATCATGTTCGACACCACCAAGCCCGACGGCACGCCGCGCAAACTGCTGAATGTCCAACGGCTGGCCGCCTGCGGATGGCAGGCCCAAATTCCCTTGCGCGAAGGGCTCGAACAAACCTACAAGGCGTTCCTGGCCGAGACCGGTCAGTCTTCGACAATGGCTACTTCGTCACGTGGCTGATGACCGTTGAATCCGATATCTTAGGTCAAGATAGGGTTTTCCCAGGAATTTCCGGACTGACGTCATGAGTGTCGCGTTAAGGTTATACGAGCAGCTCACGGAAGCGCCCGATGAAAAATCGCGGGCGCGAGCCATTGCGGAGGCACTGGAGCAGCTCGAAGATCGCTACCCTCAAATCAAAGATGTGGCCACTGCGCCCCAGCTGCAGGAAACTGAGCTGCGCCTGCAGAAGGAGATCGAAAAAATCCGGCTGGAGGTCAAGGAAACCGAACTGCGATTGCAGAAAGAGACGGAGCAGGCGCGGCTTGCTATCCACGAAGTCGAAGGCAAACTGCGGAAAGAGATCGAGCAAGTCCGGTTGGAAATCCACGAAGTGGAAGGCAAACTGCGGAAAGAGATCGAGCAAGTCCGGTTGGAAATCCGTGAAGTCGAAGGCAAACTGCGGAAAGAGATCGAGCAGGTCCGGTTGGAAATCCGCGAAGTCGAAAGCCGGTTGCAGAAGGATATCCGGCAGATCGAGGTCAAGATCGAAAAGACCCGTTCTGACTTGGTGCGTTGGGTGGTGGGCGTGGGACTGCTGCAGTCGAGCCTGATCATCGGCGTGCTCCTGAAAATCGCCCACCTGATTTGATCGAGCGCAACCTTGCCGCCCGCCGGAGCCAGGCGAGAGAATCGTAAGTCGGAAAATGCATAGCCGTGCGCGGCTTGATCTCTCCTGCGCGCGTACCGACGAAAGCCGGCGCACTGGAGATATCGACCTGTATGTGACCGGCAATCCGGCCCATTTCGGCCGCTATGCGGGCAACGATGCCCGCGCACGGGGCTTCGCGATGCGGTGACGACGCCTCATCTTCACGCTCAGCAAGTTCAACGACCGGTCGCACTCGACCCGCGCCTGCAAACGACGCTGACGTCGGGGTGGGAGGCGATCCTGGTAGACCCGCGCAAAGACCCGCTTGTTACCGCTGGATGACCTGCTCGCGGTCACCCAAGAGCCCTCACCGATTGCCAGAAAGACCGGCGTACCCCTCCAAACCATGCCGTATTCCCGGCAAGCCCAAAGCCTCCCATTGCCGCAAACCTCGTAGAAGCGGCTCAGCCGCGAAACTCACATTTCCCCGGCAACTCAACCACCCGAGAAATGTTTCCGAAGCACCCTTGCCATCCCATTTCGGCCAGCTATGCTTACCGTTCAAGTGTTGAACATGATGCGAGGCGCCAATGCTGTCGACTATTCCAGCCAACAGACTTCCAACTCTGTCAGCGGCTGCTTCTCCCGCTGAGCCAGCCCACTGAGTCGTGAACGAAGCACCGGCCTCCTCTGGAAGATTGCGGAATCACCATCCCATCCAAGAACTTCCCATCCGTTTCGCGTGCGTCTGAGCCGTCCAATGAATCCTCACAACATCCGCATTGCTATCATCGGTCTAGGCTACGTCGGTTTGCCGGTCGCCGTGCAATTCGGCAAGCATTTCTCCATCATTGGTTTCGACCTCAAGCAGGCCGGTATCGACATCCTTGAACAATCCCGAGCCGGACAGTACGATGCCATCGTCCTGACCGTCGCCCATGACGAGTTCCGCCAGCAGGTCGCCGCCGCCATCCGCGCCACAGCCGTCCCATCGCCGTGCTGTACGATGTCAAACACCTGTTTCCGGCACATCGGGTCGACGAACGGTTGTGAAGACCGATACCCTGTTTCATGAACTCTTTCGTCAATGGCCGGCTCTGGCCCTTGACTTGGCCGGCCTCGACCCTGGCCGGGCGGAGCATTACCGCTTCCGGTCCGAAGAGCTCAAGCAGGCCGCTTTCCGGCTTGATGGTGTGCTGGCGCCGATCGAAGACAACGACGACCCTTATGTTTTCATCGAAGCCCAGTTTCAGCCCGACGACACGCTGTATCGCCGCCTGTTTGCCGAAATCTTCCTCTACCTGCAACGGCTGGCGCATCCCCGCGAATGGCGTGCTCTGGTCTTGTATCCCAGCGCCGGCACCGAGCGCATTCCACGCGGTTACGCCAATCTACTGAGTTTGCCGGAAGTGCAGCGAGTAGACCTCAGCGTCCTCAGTGGGCAAGATAGCGAAACCCCGGGTTGGGATTTGTTGCGGCTGATCATCGACGACACCGACGTCGCACTGGCCCGTGCCGCCGGCATGATCCAGCGGCCAATCCAGGACCTGGAACTGCTCAACTTCATCGAAACCGTACTGATCTACAAACTACCGCGCAGCAGCCGCGAGGAGATACAAGCCATGCTGGGCATTACCGACATCGATCTCAAGCAAACCCGCTTTTACCAGGAAGTTCTCGCCGAAGGACGTCAGGAAGGACGTCAGGAAGGGCGCCAAATGGGGGAAGCGCTGGTATTGCGCAGGTTACTCATCCGCCGCTTCGGGCCTTTGCCGGAGTGGGTCGAACAGCGCATCCGGCAGGCGCCGCCCGAACAACTGGAAGCCTGGGCCGAACATCTGCTGGACGCGGAAAGCCTCCCCGCAGTATTCGAGACCTGAAAAGCGGGCCGTCATCGGTGAACTGCCCCGTCCCATTGCCGAATCGGACCCGCCGGCATGACCATGCATGACGGATCGTACAAGCACATCTTTTCCCACGCACCAATCGTGGAAGACCTGCTGCGCGGCTTCGTGCATGAAGACTGGGTGTCGCAGATCGACTACGGCAGCCTGGAGAAGGTGAGTGGCAGCTATGTCACCGACGACCTGCGCGAACGGGAAGACGACATCATCTGGCGGGTGAGGCTCGAGGACGACTGGCTGTATATCTACCTGCTCATCGAATTCCAAAGCCGCAGTGACCCCTGGATGGCGCTACGCATCCTGGTGTATACCGGCCTACTGTATCAAGACCTGGTCAAAAGCGGCCAGATCGTGGCGCCGAACAGACTGCCCCCGACCTTTCCCGTCGTGATATACAACGGCGAAAGCCCCTGGCGGGCCGCCTGCGAAGTGGCGGAACTGATCGAGCCGGCGGGCCTCAGCGCCTGGCGCCCCAGTCAGCGCTACTTCCTGCTGGACGAAGGGCGGGTGAGCGAACCCGAATTGGCGGAAGCGGACAACACGCTGGCCGAGATCATCCGGCTGGAAGCCAGCCCGGAACCCGAAGCCATGCGCCAAATCATCGGCCGGCTGACCCAACGGCTGAGGGAGCCCCGTTATGATAGCCTGCGGCGGGCGTTAGTCGTCTGGATCAACCGAGTGGTCCTCAAACGGCTCGTGCCGGCTGAAAGCATTCCCGAAGCAACCGAATTACAGGAGATCGATACCATGCTCGCCGAACGCGTTGTCGAATGGACCGAAAAGTGGAAGCGGGAAGGACTTCAGCAAGGACGTCAGGAAGGACGTCAGGAAGGAATTCAGGAAGGCCGAACCCAAGGCGAAATCGCGCTATTGCGCCGGCAACTGACCCGCCGCTTCGGCCCCCTGCCGGCGTGGGCGGAGGCCCGGCTGGCCCAGGCCAGCACCGACCAGTGCGAAGCCTGGGCGGACCGGCTGCTGGAAGCCGGCAGTTTGGAAGACGTACTGGGTTCCTCGGTCGAGTGAATACATCACATGCGACTAACCCCCGTACAAATCCAAACCACCAAAACGACGGTAAATCGCGTGCTTGGCGTGCCGAACCGAATATGGCTGTTCGGTTCGCGCGCCGATGACAGCCAGCGGGGAGGCGATATCGACCTGCTGATAGAAACTGACGCGGTGCTTCCCAACCGAGCCGAGGCGCTCTGCCGCCTGCACGGCGCCTTGATCATGGCCTTGGGCGACCGTAAGCTGGATATCGTATTGAAAGACGCCCGCACGGAGGAAGCTCCCATTTTCGAGATTGCGCGACGCACCGGGGTCATTCTGTGAGTTTGAAATTCCTGCCGGAGCACGTGGAAAAAGCCCGGCTTGCCTTGGAACTGGCAAAAAGGGAAGCAGCGCACCTTGCCTACACCCATCGCACCTTGTTTGCCCAAGCGATCGATCTGCAATGGGTGCAATCGCTTACCGAGCGCGAAGATTTGGCGGAAAAGATCGATGCCTTCGTCAGCAGATTTGGCCGGCTGCAGGACCACATAGGGGAAAAACTCATTCCCCGTTTCGCAGCATTGCTGGGTGAATCGCCAAAATCTTTACTCGATGTACTGGCTTATGCAGAGAAAATCGGCTGGCTGGACAGTGCCGAAGCATTCATTGGCGCGAGAAAACTCAGGAACCTGCTGGTACATGAATGCATGGTGGATGCTGAGCTATTCCTTGAAGCGCTAAGGGCGGCTGATGGCAAGACCCGAATGCTGATGGATGTGGTCGCCAGGATAGAACGACAGGCCGAAACGCTGGGTCTGGGCAAAGCCCTGCAAGGTTCGCCCGAATGAATCGACCGGAGGTCAAAATCTCCGGAATTTTCGGAAGCAAATCGCGGCATGGCCGTTCCCGCTCCGGGGGGTTGACTGTGGGAGCGGCTCCCCCGCGAAGTTCCTCGCCGGGCGAAGACCTGGGACGAGAGCCAATTCCGATCACAGGAGATCGATACCATGCTCGCCGAACGCGTTGTCGAATGAACCGAAAAGTGGAAGCGGGAAGGACTTCAGCAGGGACTGCAGCAAGGGTTTCAGCAGGGAATAGCCCAAGGCGAAATCACGCTGTTGCGCCGGCAATTGACCCGCCGCTTCGGGCCTTTGCCGGAGTGGGTCGAACAGCGCATCCGGCAGGCGCCGCCCGAACAACTGGAAGCCTGGGCCGAACATCTGCTGGACGCGGAAAGCCTCCCCGCGGTATTCGAGACCTGAAAAGCGGGCCGTCATCGGTGAACTGCCTCGTCCCATTGCCGAACCGGACCCGCCGGCATGACCATGCATGACGGATCGTACAAGCACATCTTTTCCCACGCACCAATCGTGGAAGACCTGCTGCGCGGCTTTGTGCATGAAGACTGGGTGTCGCAGATCGACTACGGCAGCCTGGAGAAGGTGAGTGGCAGCTATGTCACCGACGACCTGCGCGAACGGGAAGACGACATCATCTGGCGGGTGAGGCTCGAGGACGACTGGCTGTATGTCTGTCTGTTACGTCCCGGACGAGGGCTAACGCGCCAATCAGCGCAGCGCGGTTCAAAAAAAGCGCCCGGTGGCGCGATAAACCCGCTCAAGCTAGGCGGAACACGGATTCCGGTATATGATTCGTCGTAATATCGATACCTGCGCCATAGTTTGGACTAGGTGTTTCCGATATCATTCCCATGCCAATCCGTTTTGATTTGACAATTCAAGGAGGCAACCATGAAAGTTTTAGTACTTGGCGGCGACGGTTTCTGCGGCTGGCCTACCAGTCTGCACCTGTCTGCTCTCGGTCACGAGGTAGCTATCGTAGATAACCTTTCGCGCCGCAAAATCGACATTGAGCTGGAATGCGATTCCCTGACCCCGATACGCCCCATGGGCGAGCGCTTGCAGGTTTGGAAAGATGTCTCCGGAAAAACCATCGCATTTCACAATTTCGACGTGGCGGTTAACTACCAGCGCTTGCTGGACTTGCTCAAGGAATGGCGGCCCCAGGCCATCGTACACTTTGCCGAGCAGCGAGCTGCGCCGTATTCGATGAAGTCGAGCTGGCACAAGCGCTACACGGTCAGCAACAACCTCAACGCCACCAACAACTTGCTGGCTGCTGTGGTCGAAAGCGGGCTGGACATTCACATCGCCCATCTCGGGACCATGGGTGTCTACGGTTATGGCACGGCGGGAATGAAGATTCCTGAAGGTTATCTGCGGGTCAAGGTGGAAACCGACAATGGGGATCATGTTGAGAACGAAATCCTCTACCCGGCCAATCCAGGCAGCGTCTACCACATGACCAAAACCCAGGACCAGCTCCTGTTCTTCTTCTACAATAAGAACGATCATGTGCGCATTACTGATCTACATCAGGGTATCGTCTGGGGCACGCAGACCGAGCAGACTAAGCTTGACGAACGGCTCATCAACCGATTTGACTATGATGGCGACTACGGTACCGTGCTGAACCGCTTTCTCATGCAAGCTGCCGTCGACTATCCGCTCACCGTGCATGGCACTGGGGGACAAACCCGCGCCTTCATTCACATCCAGGACACTGTGCGCTGTATCCAGATCGCACTGGAGAATCCGCCCAGGTCCGGCGAGCGCGTGCAGATTTTCAACCAGATGACCGAGACCCATCGCGTGCGTGAGTTGGCCAAGATGATTGCGGATCGCACCGGCGTCAAAATCAACTACCTCCCTAACCCGCGCAACGAGGCGGATGAAAACGATCTGCACGTCCAGAACGATCGCTTCCTGAGCCTTGGCTTGAATCCCATCACGCTAAATGATGGCTTGATGGAGGAAGTCACCGAAATCGCGCGCAAGTATGCGCACCGCTGCGATCGCAGCAAGATTCCGTGTGTGTCACTGTGGCGGCGGGCAGAGCAAGCAGTTGAAAACCTACCTGCTAGGGCAATTGTTTAGAGGCGGACCTTCGGGTTGCTACGTGTCTAATAAGCACACGGCTTTCCATACGAAAGCCTGCGGAAGTTCACGGCCACATATTTGGAAGGGACCAGTTCAAGATGCTGACAGCGCATCTACATTCTTTTCTAGGTGCCCGAGTCTCTTTGCGCCGCCAATTAATGACTACCGCCGTTGGCAGCTTGGCGTTGGCTTTGTCGTCAAAGCTGCTCATGTTGCTCACCAGCGTGCTGCTGGCACGTTGGATGGGCGCGGAAAACTACGGGGTTTATGTCACCGCCATGGCGCTGGTTCTTCTGCTTGCGGTGCCAACCGGCCTGGGGTTGCCCGTACTAATAATCCGGCTGCTGGCAAGTTACCGGGTTCATGAACAATGGGGCCTGATGCGTGGCTTGCTGACTCGCGGTAACCAAGTGGTGTTGTGGGCGTCGCTGTTGACGGTAGCGCTTGCAGAGGGGATGATCTGGCTACTTTCAACTAATCTCAGCCCAGACAAGCTCGCAAGCTTCAGTCTGGCACTGATTCTTGTTCCCCTGACCGCCTTGGGCGCGATGCGATCGGCCGCCCTGCGCGGCCTGCATCACGTCATCTTGGGCCAATTGCCCGAAAGTGTGATCATGCCCGGGTTATTCCTGGGGCTGGTCGGGGGATGGTGTTTGGTGAACGGAGATGGCGTGCTGTCGCCGGAAGTGGCCATCTCATCGCGAGTCATTGCTACCGGAGTAGCATTTCTCGCCGGCGCTCTGCTATTGATGCGGCGCATCCCAGCCCCCCTGCGGCATGCAGCGCCGCAATATGAACCACGTCGCTGGATGCAATCCACACTGCCGCTGCTGCTCGTCGCCTGCATCAACATCGTCATGATGCAAACGGATGTGTTGATGCTGGCCGCACTGCATAGCAGCGAATCGGCCGGAATCTATCAGGTAGCCGCCCGCGCGGCTGAGCTGGTTGCCTTCTCGCTGGTGATCGTGAATATGGCGATCCAGCCCAGCATCGCACGCCTTTTTGCCTCGGGCGAGATGATCCGTTTACAGCGCATCGCTACGCTAGGCGCACGCGCGGCAGTAGCCGTGGCATTCCCCTTGGCATTGGTCATGATTTTTTGGGGTGAATCTATCATGACGTCAGTTTTTGGCGCAACATTCGGTCGCGGTGCTATTGCGCTGGCCATTCTTTCGGGTGCGCAGGTCATCAATGCAGCGACAGGTTCGGTAAGTGACCTACTCAACATGACGGGGCATGAGCGAGACACAATGATAGGCATGATCGTAGGCATTGTGGCAAACGTCGTGCTGAATTTTCTCTTCATTTCTATGTGGGATATTGCCGGTGCTGCCTTAGCTACTAGCGTGAGCCTGGTTCTTTGGAATGTCGTTCTCGTCATCCAGGTACATCGCCGGATTGGACTGGCGGCTACCGCGATCGGCCCTTTCTCATTTCGGAAAAGAAAACACAACATTGAATCATGTGTGCAAAGTAAGTGTCGGACATGAAACTATTTCCACTGTATAATATTGCTTTTTCCGCTGGCTTGGCGTCCACTGCTTACGTCTTCGCGATCATGGGTGGCGGGGATAATCCAATTGCTTTGCTGGTTGTGCAGGCGATAGTGTTGCTCCTGCCTGGATTAAGTTTATTTACGAAAGGATATAAACGCGTCGACAGGAGAAATATAACTTTTTTAGTGGTGTTATCAATTGGCTTGTTGTTAAGTCTGATTGTTAATATAGATAATTATGCCGGTGGATCAATCGGTTTGGATTTTGTTTTGGCTCATATTGTTGGTATCGTCGGAATGCTGTTTGCAATTCAATGGGCGGTGACCAATTTATCTCCTGAAACATTGATGCGCTATTTGGCTATCTTTTTGGTTCCCTTGATTGTGCTGGCGATAGGGGTGGCACTGCAAGAAGGTGGTTGGACCAGCCGTGCGGCTCCTTTTGATATACACCCGAATTGGTGGGGGGAATTGGGTTTTGCCTTCACTGCGTGCACTTTGGCGCTACATAGTAATAAAGCAAAGGTTTTGCTGATTGGCGTGGCGATGGTCTTGTTTTTTCTGGTGCAATCCCGTGGTGCGCTGCTCGCCACCTGTGTTTGTATCGGGGTTTATATTTTCTTTTCAATAAAACATATGATAATGAAAAAAACAACCCTATTGCGCATAATCGCCGCTATCATTGGCACCGGGGCAGCTCTGGCAACACAGCAAGATGCGGTATTGCAGGCATGGGCTTTTATAAAAGGTAATGTGCTGCTGTTGGATAATTCGTATCGTGGTGTAGAATCAGGCCTATCCGGTAGGGTGGATGGTTGGAGTCGTGCATTAAGCATTTTTGCCGAAAACCCGATATTCGGGCAGGGCATTGATACACTAAATGAGGTTCACAACGGATTTCTGAGGCTTGCCGGGGAGGGCGGAATGCTGCTGTTGCTGGTCATTCTGTTTATGATAGGCATCACTTTTTATCAATCCTTAAAAAAGCGAAATTATATGGTGGCGAGCATAATACTAGGCTACATTGTATATGTGATGACTTACCCGAGAATGCTTAACATGAACTTGGCATCTGCCATTTTTTACCTGTGTTTGTTTTACTGGCCAAATAATCATAACAAGATAGAACAACGCATCCATAAGCATCCTGAAAAGGCAGTTTATTGGCAAGCGATAAACAGCGTTCACTAGGCATAAATATAGATGTATCTCACTACAGGCGCAGCGCGAAAGATGCCCATGCCAGGTGCAGCTTATTGCTTGAGGAAATGGGTCTTCCAGTAATAATCTTGTCATTTTGAGCGGATCGTCGAACAGTTATGATGAGAAAAGAGATGGGTAACGGGCTTTACATTCACCTGAATCCGTGTTCCCATTTTCTCACACCATTTCCGATAGCCTGATGGCATGATTTTCGATTCATCGACCTTTCGGTTTTTCCCTCGCCCCTCCTGTTCCAGGGAGCATTCGGGTGGGGTTTGGGCCAAATCGGCGCCGTGTGTGTCCGAACTCAGGGCATTTTCCAAGCTCCGTGCAGGAGCAGCCCTTCCGGCTTACCGGAATGCGCGCTCAGGAGGGGTTCCGGCCGGAAGGTCTTCATCCGGACAGGACGGCTTGCAGCCGGGTTTGAAGTTGCATGAAGACATCGACATGCGCCGCCACGCCACGCCCGAAGTCCAGCACGAGTTTTCGGGCATGGGCTACGAACTTCGCCGCCCGGTACATGATTTCCTGCAGCACCGTCTTGATCCGGCGGCGTTTGGCCGGATGGCGGATCGGTGCAATCTCGCCGGTCAGCCCCAGTTGCCCCAGAAGGCGCAGGCAGTTGTAGGCGAAGGCCGCCAGATGGAGCAGACAATCGTTGGTGTCGAACTTGCCGGAGGGCAGGCGCTCCAGGTCCAGATCGCTCTTGATCTCGGAGTGGAACTGTTCGTGGGTGCCGTGGTGCTTATACAACCCGATCACCTCGTCGGCCGGCCGGTCCAGGCTCGTCCACCAGCCTTCCAGTTCGATGTCCGGGACCCACAGGTGCTGGCCGCGCTTGTCGATGGTGCGCTCGGTGACCCTGACGATCAGCCGGAAGCCGCGCTGGGCCTTGCCCCAGGCCCGCTCCACCGCCACCGACAGCAGCGCCACCCGCTTGCCGGGGCGGGTTTCGGTAAAGGCATCGTGCGCTTCGGCGCGAGCCACCCAGGCCTCCTTGTCCTGCTTGCGGGGATTCCACTTGGTGATAAAGTCGAACGATCGTCCCAAGGCAGCCCAACGTGCCTTCTCCTCCGCCTTGGCGAACAGCAGGCGGGCGCTGTCGAAGCCACTGTCGTCGCGCACCCGCACCGCCTGATCCGGGGCCACCAAGCGCTCGGCGCGGGGGAAGATGCGTTCCAGAAAGTACTCGGTCTCCAGCGCCGAGTGTTGCACGCCGGGGCGCAACTCCAGCCCGATGTTCCAGCCCTCGTTGCCCAGGTAGGCGGCAATCGGGGTATAACCGTCGACGCCCTGGTAGGTGCGGCCCACCGCTTCCTTCTTGCTACCGTCGTTGTTCATGACGAAAGTGTCGAGGTCCAGGCAGACGAACCCCTCGTGCGGGGTGATGGGCGCATCGGTGCGGCTGAGCAGGCGCAGCGACAGTTCATCGGTCCATTCCCGGAGCTGGGCCGCCTTGGCGTCGAGGCGTTGCCGTGTCCAGACGCTGCCCGGCACCTTGGACAGCCCCAGCGCTTCCTTGAAGAACGAGTCTCGCCGAAATGGCTCGATGGCCTCAAAGTCGCTCTTCCCCAGCGTCAACAGGCCCACCATGGCTTTGACCACGTCCGAGGTGCGCATGCCCTGCGACACCGGCAGCTTCGGGTCGATCACCGTCTCCACCTGCGCCGCTTGGCAGCATTGTCCGATCAAGGCCAGACCAGCATACGAGGTCAGTTGCAGCTTCGTCGATTGTTTGAGGTCAAAACGTGCCATGGTCGCTTGGGTGAAGACGGAAAGCGGATAATTATTCAATTATATCAAGGCATTACGGCGTTTTTTGAGAAAACAGGCACGGATTCAGGATTCAGTATGGGTGCGGCTGGGATGCGCCGGAAGGCTGGGTCAGTTTCGATGCGTCCCCAACGCTTCGCATCGAGCGGCTTCCCGTATTTGGAAAGTACCTTTCGGCCATGGTTAAAAGGAACCCAGCACCGTTTCCCGATAATGTCCGGTATGGAGACATCGTGAAAGGCTTGCCCTTGGGCGATGAAGCGTGTAGCGGGGTCTATTGCTCTCACGTTCTGGAGCATCTTGCTTTGGATGATTTCCGCAAAGCGCTAATCAATACAAGAAGACTTTTGAAGCCAGGCGGTATCTTTCGTTTGGTGCTGCCCGATCTTGCTTTCTACATTAGTCAATATTTCGCAAACACCTCGCCCGATGCTGCGCTCGAGTTCATGCGGAATACCGGTCTGGGTGAGTTGTCCCGCGCGCGTGGAGTCAAGGGATTTGTGCAAGAACTGTTGGGTAATTCGAGGCACCGCTGGATGTGGGATTACCCTTCACTTGAAAAAGAACTCGGCCAAGTGGGATTCGAGCACATTAGACGGGCTGAATTTGGCGATTCGCTTGATCCCACATTTAATCAAGTGGAGCGTCAGGAGCGTTGGACCAACTGCCTTGGCATTGAGTGCAGACGGATATGAAAAACGTAGAAGACAAAAATTGTAGCGGTATTCCGTACCCTAGGTGTCGCATCCTGGACGATCCTATAGACAAAAGGCGTTATCCGTTATTCTATGCGCGAGCGCTGTTGACGGCGCATTTCGCGCCATCATGTGATATCGACGTAAGAGAGTCCGTCCCATGCAGATCGCTCTGCATAAACCAGCCCGCACGACCCCGGCAGCGCGAGCCGAGATAACCCCAAGTCAGGATCCCATCCGGGTGTTGGCGCGCCGGTACACCGTGACGGAGGCCACCGTCCGCCAGTGGAAATCGCGCACGGCGTTCAACGACCGGTCGCCCACGGCGCAGCGCCTGCAAACCACGCTGACCCCGGCGCAAGAAACCCTTGTGGTGTATCTGCGCAAAACCCTCTCGTTGCCCCTGGATGACCGGCTCGCCGTGACCCGCGAGTTTCAGCTTCGCTGCTCTTCGAGTCTGCCCCCGGCGGTGTCCCGCTCCGGGCGGGACCGCCGTCTGCGCCGTCACGGGGTCGGCTGTCGCCGTAACCTGCTGCCGCCCGTAGAAAAGGCGCCGTCCAAACCCTTCAAGGCCTATGCGCCGGGCTTTCTCCACAGGGACGTCACTCGCAGAGCAACGAAGTTGACTCGTAGAGCAACGAAGTTGACTTACCTGCCGCGGAGGCAGGACGGAACCTCGCGCCGTGACTTGTTCGTCGCGATCGACCGCGCCACCCGCTGGCTGTTCATCGCGGTCAAGCCGAACAAGACCGCCGCCTCCGCGCCGGCGTTCCTCAAGGCCCTGCACAAGGCCTGTCCGATCAAAATTTCCAAACGGCTTACCGACAACGGCAAGGATAAAGTCGCCGGCAGCGACTTTGGACCGCCGCGCGGGTCCCGAAGGGACGAACCCCTGGGAGGGGATGAGCCATGCACCGACCGTCCGTTTGGCAACCGCGCCCGGGCTCCTGCCGGCCAGCACGAATTCGATCAACTGGGCCACGCCTTGGGGATGGAACACCGCCTGACGCCGCCCCGGAGCCCCACCCCTTTGCCGGGAGCAAAGGGGGACCCGCCTTCGGCGGGCCCGCCGGGCGAGCCCCAAGGACGGGGCGGGCAAACCCAGGGGATGGTCGAGCGTTTCAATGGCCGCATCGCCGATATCCTCAAGACCCATCCCTTCGATTCGGCCCTCAATTTGGAGCAAACCCTGCACCGTGATGTCACCCTCTACAACTACCACCTGCCCCAATCCGCGCTCGGCAGCCAGACTCCGATCCAAGGCATGAAAGCCGGGTATACAACTCATCCCAATCTCTTTCATCGGCGTATTTATGATCGTCCGGGACTTGATACCTAGACCTCCTCGATTGTTGCGTGTTCTGCATGACTTGTTGAACCATCCGCTGGGCCGCTGTGACCGACTTGGCACACTGGTGCGATTTATCCGTTGGCAGATTGGCGGTCGTATGCTTCACGAGGCTGTGGCAATGCCTTTCGTAGACGGCACGCGGCTCCTGCTTCGCACCGGCATGCATGGCATGACGATGAATGTTTACGTCGGCTTACATGAGTTCGAGGACATGCTATTTGTGTTCCACCTGTTGCGCAAAGATGATGAGTTTCTGGATGTTGGCGCGAATTCCGGTGAATATGCCATCTTGGCAGCGGGCCGAGGCGCAAACGTTCTAGCGATAGAGCCGGTCCCCGCCACCTACGGCAATTGCTGGACAACGTCCATCTTAATCGATTCTATGACCGGATTGATGCCCGGAATATGGGTGTTGGCGCCAAGCCAGGTAAACTCCAATTCTCGACTCAGTTTGGTCCGACTAACCATGTACTGGCGCCCGGTGAAGCTGGCGACCATGCAGTGACGGTTACTGTCGATGCACTTGACACGATTGCGGCTGGCTGGACGCCGAAGATGATCAAAATCGATGTTGAAGGCTTCGAAGCCAACGTCATTCGGGGCGCGGCTGGGCTGCTGGCGCAGGAGTCGCTGCAAGCCGTACTGATCGAGTTGAATGGGTTGGGTGCGCGTTATGGTTTCAGCGATACCGACATTCATGCGCAATTGGTCAGGCACGACTTCAACCCCGTGCACTACGACCCTGTGTCACGGAAGTTGCGTGCGATCCAACATCAACGAACTACGGGCAACACACTTTATGTACGTGTATCGGCGGATTTGCAGTCTAGGCTGCAGGCAGCAGACCCCTTTAGATGGCATAAAATTGCCATTTGACACTGGATGTGAATTCTCACCATCCGCAGGGTCCGCGGGGCCAAATGGTGTGTTCGTCACGCTGCCAGCCGTTGGAGTCCTCGCCCTCCTTACCCTGCTTGACGCAACGATTGCGCTAAAGCAACAAAGCAAACCTCGCGAGTTGGTAATGCCGTGAACGTCAAACGGCCACAGATCATATTGGTCGGCATTTTCGCGCCGCCGACGCAGGGTATGGCAGTGGTCAATGCGGCAGCGCGGGCGCCGTTCAGGTGTCGGCGCTGTTTTATCTGTATCGTAATTCTGAGGCTATGCAGCACGTTATTACTTGGCTGCTTCGTGGCAGAACCTATGGCAGCCGCTGTGCAGATGAGCGGCGAGACGTCACGTCCAGAGATGAGCACGTTCACTCTTGGGGAGACCGTTAAATTATTATTCAGGGGGAAAAGTCCGGCGCTTGTGCAAGGACACACTTTGTCCTTGACTCTCCGAATAGAAGATGAGCGAGGAAAACTTCTCGCGGTAAAAACCATGCCCGTTGAGACAGATGGGGCAGGAACTTGGCACGCTAGCGTAGATGCCCCAAACGATCACCTAGGCTTCTATCGGGTTTATGCGGATCTATCTAACGGCATGAAACTGGATGCGCTAGGCAGCCGTCCGAAAGGCTATATGACGTATTGTATAGTTCCCGACCCTGTGGGCCGTAAATTGTATCCCGATACCCAAACATTTTTCGGTCTACAAGGTGGGTATAACCGTACGGTTAACGTGTTGCCATATCTAGGAGTACGATGGGTCCTGGGAGGATTTGCATGGAAGGACTTAGAGCAAGATTACCCAGGACAGTTAGCCGAAAATATCACCAGAACGGAAAAAGCTGGAGAACAGCTGACCAATATTCCTGGAATACCTGATTGGAGTTGGCCGCACGTCGAGATCAATGGGCGGTCATCAACCTGGACCGTATATACCCTGCCGACGCTGTTTGACATACGCGCCAACAGGATGAAATGGCTGCCAGTCAAGCCAGAAACATTGGTGACCTTCACAGGGCGATTGACTCCGGATGGTGAACAACAGTGGATTCAGTATGTGGCGCGGGCGGTGTCAGCTTATGCGGCTCTGTATCCTGAACGTAATCAGCGCTATTATCAAATTACTTGGGAGCCGGTATATCCTTGGGGTTTCAAAGGCACAGTCGACGACCTTGTCAGGATTTTCGAACTAGCATATCCAGTCATCCACAAAGCCGACCCCAAGGCCATAGTGATCGGGCCAACCGGCGGGTCGTTGCCTAGAGATATCGAATGGAATATGAATTTATTCCGTAAAGGATTAGGCCGCTATATCGACGGTTTTTCCAACCACCCTTACGTTAAGTTTCCGCCAGAACAAAAAGGTCTCATTGATGCGTCACGGCGGATTGCCCAATTCATTCAGCAACATACTGGCAAAGCAGTTCCCATGTTCGGTACCGAGCAAGGGTTCGATGCAGTCGCTACCCCCGAAGCGGAACTGGAACAAGCCCGTGCACTTGTGCGAAGCAATCTGATCTTACTCGGAGAAGGGTGGCGAATGAACATTTCTTTTTATCTCCATGATTACCGAGGTGAGAACGGCGATAACGGCCGCTACGGCCTCTATTATAATTTAGTAGAGGGTCTTCCATTCGGCCCTAAAAAAATTGGACCCAAGCCGGCTGCCCCGGCTTACGCTGCTATGACTTATCTGCTCGAAGGGCACCGGTCGCTAGGGCCCGTCAAAGGATTGGATGGTACCGAAATGGGATACAGTTATGAACTGAACGACGAAGTCGTGCTGGCGTTGTGGGATTACGGAGATAAGTCACGTCGTGCGGTTGTTCCCGTCGATGCACAAGATCTGGAAATCTACGACATGATGGGAAACGTTCAAAAGATTTCTTGTCTTCAAAAGAAGGTTGAACTTTTTCTTGGTAAAGACCCTGTGTACATTAGATATTTTAGACGCTGATAATATTGCATGATTGGATTGTGTACTTACCGCAACTTAGCTTAGTAAAAATTCATGTATAAGACAAGAAGCCCAGTATTGCAGATCGTGTTTAACCGTCCCAATGAAACGAGAGCTGTATTTCAAGCTGTAAGCATCGTTCAGCCAGAACGACTTTACGTTGCGGCCGATGCCCCTAGAAAAAATAAGTTAGGAGAACATGAAAAGTGCGCTGAAACGCTTAGTATATTTGAAGAAGTGGATTGGCCATGCCAAATATTTTTCAAGGTTAATGAAAGCAATTTAGGCTCACATACCAGTATTCCGCAAGCCGTTGACTGGTTTTTCGATAACGAAGAAGAGGGTATTGTTTTGGAAGATGATTGTGTGCCAAGTGAGAGTTTCTTTAGGTACTGTGATGAATTACTCGAACGATACAGGGGTAATCAAAATGTTATGTGGATCAACGGCTCGAATGTCGGCTATAAAAGTAGCGAGCAGGATCCGCAGTACTTGTATTCTGCATACGCAATACCCTGGGGCTGGGCATCCTGGCGCACGGCTTGGTTGGTGTTTGGACCTGAATATAGGCAAAGTTTTCCAAACATACGGCTGGCCTCCGCTATGCAACATGGTCTCGGAAATTCTTCGTTGACGACCTGGTTGTACTGGAAATATATATTTGACTATGCCTATAGTGTCAAAAACTGGGATTTTCGTTGGCAGCTCGCTCTGTGGGCGAACCGTGGGCTGGCTTGTACACCAACGGTAAATTTGGTTAGCAACATAGGATTTGGCATAGAAGGCATGCATGGTGGAAGATGTAATGATCCGAGAGCAAATATTCCAGTTGAGGAGATATCAGGAGTGATTGAGGGGCCTGAAGATATGGTTGTTTCTACAAAATTAGATTATTTTCTTAATCGGAATCTTTACAAAATTAACCCTCTTTCAATATCAAAGGCGTTTTTGGCATCGCGTATTCCTCAACTGCGGAACGCTGTACGCAAATTTAAGCGGTTACCCACGTAATTTTATTAACGTTTTTGCTGAACTAATCATTTTGGGTGGCTTTCTCTGCATAAATTTGTCCGGCAGCATTTGTGTTGCTATGATTGTTGCTCTCAGGAGTGTTGGCTATGAGCCATCTGTGTCCTATTTGTAATTTGAAGTCTCGCATTGTTGGTCGGACCGTGTCTGTGGTTGGATTTGGCCGAAGACATATTTGGGGGTGTTCGCGGTGTAGGCATCGATGGATTTTAGATGCTTGGGATGTGACGGAAAAGATTTCCGGACAAATCGAGGAGCGCAATTCCGAAACGTTAAGGGTGGATCGGATATTTCGCACGTTATCTATGGAGTTCGATTCAGAGGTAAAAAATGTGCTCGATATTGGATGTTGGGATGGTACGCTTCTTGAGCAATTACCCGAGATCTGGGTGAGACATGGGATAGAGCTTAACAAATACGCTGCAGAGCAAGCACGTAAAAAAGGGTTGACAATCTTCGAATCTAAGATTGAGAACTTTGTTAATGATGTCGGATTGCATTATGACATAATCTTCATGATGGATGTGCTTGAACACATATCTTCACCTATGGCTGTGCTTTCTCGGGTCGCACAACTGTTGGTGCCTGGAGGATTATTTATTGCGCTTACTGGTAATATAGAAACATTTGCTGCGCGTTTCTTTGGAGGGGCGTGGTATTATGTTAATTATCCGGAGCATGTCTCTTTTTTCAGTGGTGAGAGTTTGACAAAATCGCTGCAAAGTGTCGATATGATCCCTATAAAGGTGCTTCATGTGACACATCATTCCGCCTTAGTTGGTGTTACGTTGCGAAAACTTTATCGGCGCCTATTAAGTGTTAATAGACGGGGTACAACCGGGCTTTCCAATCCATCCTTTTCGCTTAATGGGTTTGCGTTGGCATTTAGTCGAATTGTGCGAGGGAAAGATCATCTTTTGGTTTTGGCACAAAAAGCGCAATAGGAATAAAGACGCGCTGTTGGAGATTCAGAGTGAACAGGGTAACAAGCGGGGCTTTAAAAATAGGAGCTATGGCTAGGCTGCTGCCGAAGGTAGTCAAAATGGCCGCTATCTTGCGGGTTCCGGCATGGCGGAGAGCCTTGCTTTGTCACCGTGTGGCAGCTGGCGCTGAACACTTGTGCGTGCTGCGCCAGCTCGAAGGGTGTCAGTTGGTGTTCGATATCGGCGCCAATCGGGGGCAGTTCGCGCTGGTGGCGCGGCAGTGCTTTCCCAGTGCGCGCATCGTCTCCTTCGAGCCGCTGCCGGGGCCGGCGGCCATTTTCCGCCGGGTGTTCGCGCAGGATGATGCGGTCACGCTGCACGAGGCGGCCGTAGGGCCGCAAGTCGCGCGGGGCATGATGCATGTCTCGGCGCGGGACGATTCGTCTTCCCTATTGCCGATTGCTCCGCTTCAATCCTCGTTGTTTCCCGGCACGGCCGAGGTGGGTACGACAGAGGTTGCCGTGGCGCCGCTTGATAGCTTCGTCTCGGCGGCGGATATCGCTATGCCGGCGTTGTTGAAACTGGACGTGCAAGGCTTTGAGCTGGTGGCACTGGCCGGTTGTGCACCGCTGCTGGCGCATTTCGATTGGGTGTACTGCGAATGTTCCTTCGTTGAGCTGTATGCCGGCCAGAAGCTTGCGGCGGATGTGATCGAATGGTTGTCGGCCAAGGGACTGCGCTTGTGGGGAATGTTCAATCCGGTGTATGACAGCCATGGCCGGGCAGTACAGGCTGATTTTCTGTTCGGTCGCCTATAGAGAGAGTTGTTTGAGATGACAATTGTTGATTACGGCTTGTCTTGGGATGCGTGGGCCAACGTCATATCGTTGATCGAGCGCATGATCGAACAGCGGGGGTTTCGTCGTATCGTAGAAATCGGTGGGGGAGCAAACCCGACGTTATCGCTCGAATTTGTCGAGCGTCACGGTCTCGACTATGCGCTGTTAGATATCTCTCAGACTGAATTGGACAAGGCGCCCACGGGTTACGTGAAAATTCTTGCTGATATTTCGGCGGTAGAATTTTTTGTGCCTGGCGGATATGATTTTGCGTTCAGCCGGATGCTGGCCGAGCATGTTTCAAGCGGCGTGCGATTTCACCGGAATGTAAGGTCACTGTTGCGCGATGGGGGGGTGGCATTTCATTTCTTCCCAACGTTATTTGCGCCGCCCTTTGTGGTTAATTACCTCTTGCCGGAAACTTTGGCCGAGCGATTGCTGCATTTTTTACAACCCGGTCGCGAGCGGTCAGGCAAACAGGGCAAGTTTCCTGCCAGATACAGTTGGTGCCGCGGCCCACTCAAGTCGCAGATCAAGCGATTTGAAAGCGTCGGCTTCATGGTGGAAAAATATTCCGGCTTTTTCGGGCACCCGGCGTATTAGGCGTTGGTGCATAAATCGGCTGGATGCGCCATTCTATGCGGTCCATCCAGCCTGAAGAGAGAGTAGCGTGTGTCGAAGCCGGGGTTGCCGAAGAGCCAAGCGGCCAAAGCCGAAGATAAATACCGGGTGACGAACTGGCCGGATGACGACCGTACGCTGGTGCGGCGAGGCGATATGACGGTGGGGTTCGAGGAAGACTTCTTGCGTCGTCACTGGCACGGGAAAGCGACCGGCAACCGGGGGAAGCCGTTGAAATACGCGGATACAGCGATTCAAACCTTGCTGATGCTCAAGGCGGTGTTTGGATTGCCTTACCGCGCGGTGGAAGGTCTGGCGGGTTCGCTGATGCGCCTGATGGGCGTGGCATTGCCGGTCCCGAATCATACCCCAATGTCGCGGCGCGCGAAGCGCCTGGAGGGGGCCATGCCGCGGCGGGAACGGCCGGGGCCGGTGCATCTGGTGGTGGATTCGACGGGGCTGAAAATCGACGGCGAAGGCGAGTGGAAAGTCCGCCAGCATGGTGCAGGCCAGCGCCGGACCTGGCGCAAGGTTCATTTGGCGGTGGATGGCAACGCCAAGGACGTGATCGGCGTGGAGGTCACCCCGGTCGAGTGGGCGGATGGCGAGGTGTTCGAAGGCTTGGTGGAGCAAGTCGAAGGCCCGATTGAACAGATCGACGGCGATGGCGCTTATGACACCTGCAGTGCCTAGGAGGTTGCCGTCTCGCGGGAGGCCCGGTTGGTTGTGCCGCCGCGTGACAATGCCGTTCCGTGGGAAGACGGTCATCCGCGGAACGACGCGCTGCGGCAGATCGCTGAGCAAGGCATGGCGGCGTGGAAGAAAGCGACGGGCTATCACTGCCGCAGCCTCGCGGAAAATGCCATGTACCGCCTCAAGCAACTGTTCGATGGCAGCCTGGCCTCCCGCCTGTTTGAAACCCAAGTGACCGAAGTCCATGTGCGTATCGCCGCGATGAATGTCATGACCTACCTCGGCATGCCGATTTCGGTTCGGGTAGGGCGCGTTCCCTCCTGAGGAAAGCTGGGGTAAGGGAAATGTTGCCTTTGGTTAATTTATGCACCAACGCCGGCGTATTATCGAAAAATTCCTGTTCTATATCGTTTCCACCTGCGTTTATGTGTATGGTTGAAACGCCATCCAGTTGCTGCTTTGACCAGCTTTGCACAAGTGATTTTGATTAAGCATTAGTAAGTTAATAATAATAAAATGTAAGTGCAGGGTGGGCGGCTTATTTGTCTTTTGCGCGGCGTTAAAGCAATCGTTTGACAATGGAAGTGTTTCGAGTCACCCTCAGCGTGTTTTTTATTACGATCTGATAGCCAGTTCAACGGTAACTGTTAACGCCCATGAGGATTCTCATTTACAGCATCAATTTTGCGCCGGAACTCACCGGCCCCGGCAAGTATACGGGCGAGTTGGCCGAATGGTTGGCAGCGCACGGCCACCAAGTGCACGTGGTGACCGCGCCGCCTTATTATCCGGAATGGCGTGTACACGACGGGTACTCGGGCGGGTGGTATCGGCATACCTTCATTACGGTGGCTCCATCGCAACCTGCTTCTTCAGAACCGGAGAATAGGGCGGGAAGGAAGTGCTCTTTCCCGCAGGGAAGCATCAGAGTCTGGCGCTGTCCATTGTGGGTTCCCAAGCAGCCATCGGGACCGAAGCGGCTGCTGCATTTGGCGAGTTTTGCGGTGAGCAGTTTCCCGGTGATGTTGAGGCAGGTATGGTGGCGGCCGGCAGTGGTATGGGCGGTCGAGCCGCCTTTGTTCTGTGCACCCACGGCCTGGCTTACTGGGCGGCTTTGCGGCGGAAAGTCCTGGCTGCATGTGCAGGATTTCGAAGTAGATGCTGCCTTCGACCTCGGTCTGTTACGTTCCGGCTTTTGGCGGCGCGTCGTTTCAAAGATCGAATGCTGGTTGATGCGTCGCTTTGATCGTGTTTCGACCATTTCGGACAAGATGATCCAGCGCTTGAGTGACAAAGGCATCGCGGAAGGCGTACTGTTCCCCAACTGGGTGGATACGGATCGCATCGTTCCTCTTTCGGTTTCCAGTCCTTTCCGGTGCGAGCTTGGAATTGCCGACACCGATGTCGTTGCACTCTATTCGGGGAACATGGGGCGAAAACAGGGGTTGGAACTGCTGGGAGATGCGGCCCGGTTGCTGGAAGGGGAAGCTTTGGGGCAAGGGGAGGTGTTCGGGAAGGGGGCTTTGAGTGGGGAGACGGAAGTTCGGCGTTTGTTGTTCGTGTTCTGTGGTAATGGCCCGGGGCGCAGTGAATTGGAAGCGGAGTGCGCGGGGTTGTCCAACGTGCGTTTTCTTGATTTGCAGCCCGTGGAGCGTTTGAATGATCTGTTGAATCTGGCTGATATTCACCTTCTGCCGCAGCGGGCGGATGTGGCCGATTTGGTCATGCCTTCGAAACTGACGGGAATGTTGGCGAGCGGCCGTCCCGTAGTGGCCACTGCGAAACCGGGAACGCAGTTGGCTCGAGTAGTCGAGGGCAAAGGCATAATCGTGGATCCCGGTGACGCCGTCGCCTTGTCGCGTGCAGTCGCTACGTTAGCCAGTGACCTCGACTTGCGGCGACGGCTGGGAGAGGCGGCACGCAGCTACGCTCTCGCCCATCTCGGGAAGGAGGCTTTGCTGACGGCGTTCGAAAACTCCCTTTCCGAGCTCGCCGGTCAATAGGCGCCCCGCTGGTTCAGTACGACGTTGATGGTCTTGAATAGGATGGCAATGTCGTACCAGATCGACCAGTTCTGCACATACCAGGCGTCCAGGCTCACCCGTTCGTTGTAGCTGGTATCGTTTCTGCCGCTGACTTGCCACAGGCCCGTGATACCCGGGAATACTTGCAAGTATAGCCGGGCATAATCGCCATAACGGTCGAGTTCGGCGCTTACCACGGGGCGGGGACCGACCAGGCTCATCTCGCCTTTGATGACATTGATGAGTTGAGGAAGTTCGTCCAGGCTGGTTTTGCGTAGAAAGCGGCCGATCGGAGTGATTCGAGGGTCGTTTTTCAATTTGAAATCTTTTTCCCATTCGGCCCTGGCGCCGGCATCTCGTGCAAGAAGGTCCTGGAGCACTTTGTCGGCGTCCATTCGCATAGACCTGAACTTTAGGCACCGGAACGATTTGCCGTTGCGGCCGATGCGGGTGTGGCCATAGAAGGCTTTGCCTCCGTCGCGCCGGATTAGAAACGACATCAGCAAAAAGAGGGGCGCGAGTAACACGAGCAGCAGGCCGGCTACGACTACGTCGAATGTTCGCTTGAACCAGGCATAACCGGGTTGCGCAAGGTTGTTCCTTACCGTCAGGAATATCACTTCATGGCTGAAGAAGTGCGATATTTTGGTGCCGAACAAAGGCAAACCACGAATGGCGGGAACGATGTGAAGCTTGATTTGTGTGGCGAGGAGATGATTGACCAGCTTCTGATTTTCCGGTTCGACCAGTGAATCCATGGCGACAATGACATAAGGGTTGCCGAGTTCTACGATCAGGGTATCGATGGGTTTACGGGAGGCAAAAATGGGAAAAGACTCGTCTCCGATCCTGAGGGAGGGAGGTTCAATTCGAGTTTTTCGCCATAGCGAGGCCATGACCGACTCGTTATCCGACTCTATTACGGATTTCTGTACTGTCGCTACTTGGGCAGAGGTTGGATCGCCGTTATTTTTTTCGGTTTCCACGAATCCGAGGATGCGATAGCCTAGGCTCCTCTCGTCCTTGATCGCCAGATAAGCTTCGCGCGCATTCTGGCCTGCGCCGAGAATAACGGCGGAGCGTTGCCATAAGCCGAGGCGGTCGAGCAGCCACCGCGTGCTGGCCCGCCCGACTGGGATCAAAAGGAAATTGGCGCTCCATACCAAGAGATAGAGACTGCGGCCCTGGGAGAGACCAGTGATGAAGTTGCTTGCGCCCGCAAGCAGGGTCATGATGAAAACGACGCGCGTGATTTCCCGCAGTTCATCCCAAAAAGGCCGGCGGA
Organism: Methylococcus capsulatus; assembly: GCF_036864975.1. NCBI lineage: Bacteria > Pseudomonadati > Pseudomonadota > Gammaproteobacteria > Methylococcales > Methylococcaceae > Methylococcus > Methylococcus capsulatus. The sequence continues at coordinate 2,251,133 of NZ_CP104311.1, forward strand.
GTCGGTAGTGTTCCAATAGCCAGAACCACAGGAGGGTGATCGCTATCATCAGGCTGTAACATGCGAATGGGGCAGGGTACGGTGCCACGCCGGAGGGGCTCTTCTGGTTCCCGAGCCAAGCGATGGCGAGAAATGTTCCATGTAGAAGCAAGATATCCGTTCCGGCAAGAACGAAGTCCGCAATTGGGTAGGACGATGGGAGTCTGGGGATGTCGGGCACATCCGCCATTGTGTCTTTCGATATTCGCCGTTGACGAATATGAGTGAGGGCAACGACGCTGCCCAGGTAGGTTGCAAACGCGCCGATCAAAATGAGGATTATGACGTATTTATTATTGAATGATTCGTGAACGTTCTCCAGATCTATCGCGAATCCAAGTACCGGTTTGATGGCTTCGTTGATTTTGCTTAATGACAAAGATAAATTTGTCTCGGATAGAACGGAGAGATCAACAAAAATAACAGAAATCAGGAAAAATAAATATACGAAAGTAAAAAAATAACCGACGCTATTCCTTGCTTTTTGTGGGGAGGTTCGTACGTCAATTGTTAAGGTTGAGGAATGCATATCTTATATCTGCGATGAGAAGGCAGGTGCCTTGTTACTGAGTAAAGGGACCTCGAAAAACCACGGCTTCAGACAATCCGCCGTCTAAAAATCAGCGACTTACCGTGGTCAAGTTGGCGAGATGTAGGGTTTTTCGAGGTGCCCTAAAGTCATGCCGCCCGTTCTGTCGGCCCGCTGAAGGCGAGCACGGCTGTTCTCTCTCGTCGGCTTTGTGCCGGAGGGAGGTGGGCCAGAGGATATGACATCGTCTTCGGAAAACAGCCGGTTACCAACGGTCATATGCATTCCTCTCATTCAGGGATGGCCGCAGTGAAGGAATGGCTCATGGCGAGCCGTTGCATTCATTCGTTTGACACCTCCCGACATTGCACCATTCGGGTGCGCAGCATGCAAATCGGCCTGTCCGCCGATTCAGCGTCATCTGTGCGGGAGCTTACCGCGATAGGTGATGTATGAGTGTAGCCGCTGTCTCCGTCGTTTCAAGCTCGAAAAGCGATGTTAAAGGGTCCTATCGAGTGACATCTGTGTTTTGGCGAGAGTCCGAGCCGGCTGTCAGAGGTTCTGGTTGTACCAACCATTCTCCAGGTGCGAGAGGGGGCGAGAAGGTGGAGTCCGGCCGAAGCCATGGAATCAGCGGCGGGGGGGGTTGCCACTGGGAAATCGAAATGTTCTTCAACATTTTGAATAGACGGCTGCAAGGTCGACGCCCTGCACCTGTCGGCGATGCGTGCCGTGGGACCAGGGGGCCTTACCGCCTTCTAGCAGTTCGGTCTGCGCTCCCCCAATCGGTCTACCGCCGGCGGGGCTTGTCGGTATGGTACAGGTATTGGCGTTTTTACAGGCGGAGCCGCTCCCGCGAATAAAGACGCTTCCGCCGCGAATAGGAAGCGAGAAAAAATCCTTCTGGCTATTGACACTTTTTTCTGCGCATCTCCACTGGAAGGCGTAATTGTTCGTTCAAACCATGTTTCACTTTCTCCGGGGGGACCCTGTCATGAAGGTTGCATTCACTCGACTCACGATGATTTTTTCCTTGCTGATCCCGTTGCTGATGCCGTCGATGGGTTCCGCGGCGCCGTCCAAGGCCTCGCTGTCGGATGCGGACAAGCAGTTGATCCGAAACGCCAGGCAGGCCGTCAAGGACCAGGCCGCAAGCCGCATCCAGGCACTTCGGGCTGCTTGGATGGCAGGCACGATTTCGAAGGGCGAATATAAGACCCAGGTTCGGGAGGTCCAGGCCAACCAGAATGGTTTGCTGAGCTCCCTGAGCAGCAGCGCCAACCAGAAGGAGCTGGTCGCTGTGCTGGACGGATTCAGCGGGACACAGGCGGAATCCCTGTCAGACGGTTTTTCTAGTCGTAACGGCTGGAACTACAAATGGCTCGTAAGTTGGATCAGCTGGCTGCGTGAGTACGCCAGCAACGGCCGGATCTTCTGATTCTAACGGAGAGGATTGGGACTCGCCGGGTCCGCCCGACCCGGCGAGTTTATTGTGCGCGGAATGCAGACGGCTTGTGGCTTTGGTATTTGACAAGGGGTTGTTTGCGGTTCTGTTGGCCTTGATCTTTTGGCTGCCACTGCCCTGGGGCAGCAACTGGGAAGGGGCTGTTTATTTTTTTTCCAGCATCGCATTCGTGCTCGGAGCGGGTTGTTGCCTGTTGTATGCTCACGGTGGTCTTCCGCTCACGACCGCGTTTCGCAAGGCGTGGCCTGCTATGCTTCTGATCGGCGCGAGTGTCGTCTGGGTGGCTTTCCAAGGCTCCACATGGTTTTCCGATTTGGCGGAAAAGTGGGGTCCTCGGGCTGCACTGGTCTATCCGGATGCGCGCCAGATCGATCCCGGGCTTTTGTTTTCTTTTAGTACCGATCCGTACTACACCCGCCTCGCAGCATTCCGGGGGGCTGCCTATCTGGCCATGTTCGCGATCATTCTGTTGCTTGTCCGCGATCAGCCGAGGGTCCGGTGGCTGGCCTATACGATGGTGAGCTGCGGGGTCTTCGAAGCCTTGTACGGTTCGGCCAAGTCATTGACGGGACTGGAGTTCGGTTTCTTCGGCAAGGAGATTGGCAAAGCCGTCGCGACCGGCACCTTTGTCCACCGCAATCACCTTGCCGGCCTCCTGGAGATGACGTTGGCGGTGGGGGTTGGCTTGTTGATTTCCGGCAGGTATTCCTCTCCCGGTGGCAACTGGCGCGATTGGCTGCGAGGGCTGGCGACCTTCCTGCTCAGCGAGAAGGCACCTCTTCGCATCGCGGTCGTGATCATGGCGGTCGGTTTGGTGCTCACACGGTCTCGCATGGGGAACGTGGGGTTCGCGGCTTCCTTGACCATCGCCGGCGCCGTCTACTTGCTGTTTGTGCGATCCTCGAAGTTCTCGAGAGGTCTCGTGTTGGTCTTCTTCTTGAGCATAGTGCTCGTCGATGTCCTGGTCATCGGCAGTTATTTCGGAATCGAAGAAGTGGCGCGGCGCTTGGAGCAGACTACGGTAGTGGAGGCGTCGAATCGGGTCGATCTGTTCGACTATGCATTGCCATATGTGTCGGACTACCTGCCGTTCGGTGCGGGAGCGGGTTCCTTCGTGGCGTCTTTTCTGCCTTATGGCGGGCCGGAGGTGGTCACTCCTTACGATCATGCCCATAACGACTATCTGGAGTTTCTCGGCGAATGGGGGATAGGGTTTCTGCCCATGGCGCTCGCTGTGGCGTTGAGTCTGGTGGTTGCGTTGTTTGCGCTGCGTCAGCGGCATGACGCTGTGCTGAAGGCTGCGGCTTTTGCCTCGTTCATGGGTATCCTGGCGCTATTGATACATTCATGCGTTGACTTCAATTTGCAGATACCGGCAAACGCCGGCTTCTTTGTTGTGCTCATGGCGTTGGCATGGGTTTCAGCTTTTAGTCATCCGCATCGCGATGCTAAGACATCTCCAACTGTGGATGCCAAGTATGGAAGCAGATCGCTCCGAAGGAGACGGCAGTGAGCAGGGAACGAAGGCATATCTTCTGCCGCGGGGTCCTACTGTTCGGTCTGTTTGCAGCGATACCCGCTGTAAGGGTGGTTGCTGGAGGTATGGGGGCAAACGCTCCAAGCGGGTATAGTTCGTATGTTTCTCCCTTGGTATCAGGAGGTGCGGATAGCCCTTATCTTCGGACTCGCCCCATCCTGGATACTGGGGGAGCGCCGACCGAGGGTGCAGGCTGGCTGGAAGGGTTTCGGCTGCCATTATTGACGCGAATCCGTGTGGGCGAATATTACGACGACAATGTCTTTTATAGTAATCTGAATCGCCGGTCTTCTTTCGTCACTGTCGTGAACCCGCAATTTTTGGTTCCGATGCGTTTTGGTAAACAGAATTTGGGGTTGGGTTATTCCTTTCGCGGCAGCATTTACGAAAATGCCTCGCAAAACAATTATGTCGATAATTATCTCAATGCGTTTGGGGATCTGGAATTCAATCACCGTGCCAGGCTAATGTTGAACGGCAGTCTGGTCTTTGCTCACGATCCGATCGGCACTATGTTCAGTCAGGGTAATGTGGCCAATTTGCTGAGCGAGCCCAACGAATGGCATGAGGAGACTTTCGGAGCACAGTTCCGCTATGGGGCGAACAAGGCAAAAGGACGCTTTGACCTTTACTTCAATTTTGTGAGCAGAACCTACGATAACCATCCGTTGCTCACCAAGGGCAGAGACGTCAATGGCTATACGCTCGGAGGTACGTTTTACTATCGGGTGATGCCAAAAACCTCGCTATTGGTCCAAGTGGACCAGATTTTGTCAGACTATCAGTACACTCCACCGGGTGCACCGTCATTGGATAGCCTGCAAGGTCGTTACTTGGCGGGTGTATTGTGGGAACCCACTGCAAAAACGACGGGTTCGCTCCGTGCGGGATACCTGACCAAGGACTTCAGCGATTCATCGCTGGGGGCCTTTGGTTTGCCGACCTATGAAGCCGCGGTTTCCTGGGCACCCCAGACCTATTCCACGTTTCGACTCGCAGCGTCGAGAATCGCTAACGAATCGGTTTATTTAGGGGCGTCGTTTAGCGACAGCCAATATTACGCTTTGTCCTGGAACCATGTGTGGCTCGAACGTTTCAGCAGCCGCCTCGAAGTCAATGCCCGCGAAGATAAGTACCAAAACTCGGACATCAACAACAGGGGTTATGGCGTGTTTGCGGGTTTTTATTACAAACCTCAACACTGGCTGACGACGGGGCTTAACTATTTCTACAATCAGCGGCGCTCGACTCGGAATCAATACGACTATGACCGAAACATGATAGAGCTGAATTTTCAGATGAATATGTAGATATTCAGCGGTGATAATAATATCATGTACCTCTCTTCTTGCTGAGGGATACCTGCATTGGGTTTTGGTATTGTTTTCTTGGCTCTCAAGCAGACGCAGTTATTGTATCCGGGTATGGATTTTTTATCTGCGGGCGCGATGTGCTGATTCTGGGCCGGAATGAAGAAAGTCGATGAAACGGATTATTTATTTCGTTTGTTTGTTGGTTGCAGTGATCCCGTTCTATTGCCATGGCGAGGAACGTCCTGCGGTGTCTGACTACCGTTTGGGTTCGGGGGATTTGATCAAGATTTACGTCCTCAATGAGGAAAACCTCAGCATGGAAGTCAGATTGAGTGACGCTGGGACGATTTCCTATCCCTTTCTTGGGGAAATCCATGCGTTGGGGCGCACTGTCAGCGAGCTTGCGGCTGAAATCACTCGTGGTCTGAAGGGGCCTTATTTAGTCGATCCTAAGGTTAGCGTCAGTGTGGTCGAGTATAGAAAGTTTTTCATCGGGGGAGAGGTAAAAGCACCGGGCGGTTATCCGTTTCAGCCGGGTCTTACCATACAGAAGGCGGTGGCTTTGGCAGGTGGCTTTACGGAAAGAGCATCAAGCGACATCGTAGTGATCCACGAAGATGATCCTATGCAAACGCCGGTAGATGCGAATCTGATGACGCCGGTGCGGCCTGGGGACGTCATTACCGTTAAAGAAAGTTTTTTCTGATTCATGCCAGGCATCGTATCGCTTCCGATTTCTTCACTTCGTCATGAATGACAAGCCAATCTATTCGCCGATAGTTCAGAGCAACTTTCCCCAAGTGGTCAATCCTCCATATGAAGGAGGTGGTTATCAAGCAGACGAAGAAGAACTCGATCTGAGACGCTACTGGAATGTCATTCGCCGCCACTTATGGGGCATTCTGGGCCTTGCGGGTTCGGTATCGGTGCTGACCTTCCTGATTTTGTTGTCAATAACGCCGATTTATCGGGCGACCGCGACTTTGATCATTGAGCCGAAAGAGCAGAAAGTTGTGTCGGTTGAAGAGCTCTACGGGATCGACACGAAGAGCAAGGAATACTACCTCACTCAGGCAGAGATTCTAAAATCCCGCGCTATTGCAAGGAAGGTGGTCGAAGCCTTGCAGCTGGGCTCGAATCCGGAATTCATCGATGAAGAGGAGGATGTGGCGGAAGGGCGGGAAGAGATTGGGCCAGTGGGACCATACGGTCCGCAAATTCCGACCCAAGTGGTCGGCGAAGGCGCTTCCACTGAGCCGGAGGGAAACAGCGAGGACGCGGATCTTGGAGGATGGAAATCCTGGCTGGACTGGCAGGCGTGGTGGCCGTTCGTTGCATCAGTGTCGAGTATGTCGGTCGATGAGAAAGGTGATCCGCTCGATGCCGTGACTGACAAGTTCCTGGAACGTTTAACCGTGATACCGGTCCGCAACACCCAGTTGGTGCAGATATCGTTCGATGCCGCGAGTCCGGAGCTTGCGATGCGGGTCGCAAACGCGGTGTGCGATGCCTACATCGATATCAACTTGGACGCGCGCTCGGAAGGGACCCAATTGGCGTCGAAGTGGCTCGCGGCGCGTCTGGAAGGGTTGCGCCAGAAGTTGGCGGAGTCGGAGCGTCGGTTGCAGGCCTATTTGGAGAGCCAGAATCTGGTCGATCTCCAAGGCAGAGCATGGAGAGGAGAGGCAGATGCGGGCGCTTCTGGTGTTTCGTCCTTGAGCGCTAGCCAATTGAGTGACTTGAACGTGAGATACATCGAAGCGCGCAAGGCGCGGTTGGAGGCTGAAACCCTTTACAGTCAGATCGCCAATCTCGGCGGAGCGGTTCCGGAGAATATCGAGAGCATGCCGGCCATCTATGGGGATGAGACCATACGCAAGCTCAAACAGCAGGAACATGAGGCGCTCACCCGGGTCAATGAGTTGGCCAGCCGCTATGGTGAACAGCATCCGGAGCGGGTGACTGCGGAGACGCATCTCGAGTCGGTACGCGCGGCATTGAAGAAGCAGATTGCCAGTGTGGCCGCCCGTCTGAAGCAGCAGATCGCTGCGGCTTATGCCAATGAAAATGCCCTGGCCAGTCAGATCGATTCGATCAAGAATGAATTGCAGGGGATTGCCCGAAAAGAAAGCGTGTATCGCGAATTGCAGCGTGAGGTGCAGTCCAACCGGGAGCTTTACGATATGTTTTTCAAACGCCTCAAGGAGACGTCCGAGGCTGGCGACTTGCAGCCATCCAACGCCCGCGTCGTGGACGCCGCGATTCTGCCCAAGTTTCCGGTCAAGCCGAACAAGAAACTGGGCGTGGTCATCGCTTTTCTCCTTTCTCTGATGGCCGGAATCGGCCTCGCTTTCCTGCTCGATTTCATGGACAAGTCTTTCCGGAGTTCGGAGGAGGTCGAGCAGAAGTTGGGGCTTCCCTTGTTGGGCTTGGTACCGCTGGTGACACAGAAGCAGAAACAGGGGGCCAAGGATGACATCTCCAGGGTGTTTCTGGACGACCCGCGCGGCAACTTCGCAGAATCGGTGCGCACGATTCGTACCGGCATCATGCTCTCCGCCCTGGACGATCCGCGCATGAGCATCCTGGTGACATCCTCTGTCCCAGGCGAAGGGAAGTCGTCGATTTCGATGAGCCTCGCCTATGCGCTGGCTCAGCTCAATTCCAGGGTGCTGGTGGTGGAGGCCGACCTGAGGCGGCCCAACCTGGCCAAGCGCTGCGGCCTGTCAGCCAAGATGCCGGGGCTGTCGAACCTGGTGGCCCAGACGGCGACGCTCGAGGAATGCATCCATCATTACGAAGCGGGTAATATCGATCTGATGCCGGCCGGCATCGTGCCGCCGAACCCGTTAGAGCTGCTGTCTTCGCACCGCTTTGCGGAAGCGATGACTGAGCTCGAGAGCGAGTACGACGCGATCATCCTCGACGCGCCGCCGATGCAGCCGGTGAGTGATGCGCTGGCGTTGTCCAGGCTGGTCCGTTCGGTGATCTATGTGGTCCAGGCGGAAAAAACGCCGGTGCACATGGCGCGTTCGGGCATCGACCGGCTGCGCAAGGTCCGTGCTCCGGTGACAGGGGTGGTTTTGAGCCAGTTGAACCTGGAAAAAAGCCGGCGCGGTTACAGCAGCTATTACTACAGCGACTATTATTACGGGAGTTACAAGCAGGAAGGCGCCCACGAGTGAGAAACGTGTACTAACGGTTAAGAAAGCAGTGTCACACAACATGTCCTCTCTCTCTGGGAGAGATCGATATGCGCCATGCGCGCCGGATTGTTCCCCGGAACCTACAGGTAGGGTGGGTAAGCGTAGCGCATCCACCTCCCTGCTGACTCGGAGAGCGGCGGAGCTGACTCGGAGAGCGGCGGAGCTGACTCGGAGAGCGGCGGAGCTGACTCGGAGAGCGGCGGAGCCGATATTTGGCGGATGCGCCGCCGCTTATCCGCCCTACGATCCCGATAGGTTCCTGGGTAGGGTGAGGGCGATCAAACAATGACATTGCTTTCTTAACGACTAGTAACCTGGTCGTACCCTAAGCAAGACTGCCGTTTTGGAGCTTTGAATTCCCATGATCGACCTTCATTGCCATCTGTTGCCTGCCATCGATGACGGTCCGGAGAATCTGGCCCAGGCCATGGAGCTGGCCCGGCTTGCGGCGAAGCGGGGTATTCGGCGGTCGGTGGTGACGCCGCATATCCAGCCGGGCTGCTGGGACAACGACCAGGCCGGTATCGAGCGCGTGTTCCGGGCGTTCCAGACGGAGCTGGAACGCGAGGGGATTCCGCTTGAAGTCGGTATGGCGGCGGAAGTCCGCGTGTGCGCCGAGATCATGAGCCTGCTGGCGCAGGACCGGATCCCCTTTCTCGGTGAGTACCGGGGCAAGCGGGTGATGCTGCTCGAATTCCCCCACGAGCAGATTCCGCCCGGCACTGATGTGCTGGTGCGCTGGTTGATGACGCGCGATATCCTGCCCATGATCGCCCATCCCGAGCGGAACAAGGCGGTGCTTCGCGATTTCAGCAAGATCTTCCCTTATGTCGAAATGGAGTGCCTGTTCCAGGTCACCGCCGGTTCGCTGACTGGGCAGTTCGGCGAGCGCTGTGAAGAAAGGGCACTCCAGTTCCTGGAGGAGGGCTGGATCACGGTGGTGGCGTCCGATGCGCACAACGTCAAGCATCGTCCGCCCAATCTGGAGGAGGGGCGGGAGGTGGTCGAGCGTGTGGCCGGGCCGGAAGTGGCCAGGAGACTGGTCGTCGACAACCCGAGCGAAATTCTCGGATTGCCCATCCAATAAGTCAGGAATCCGCATGTCCGCCGTCCTGCGTATCCTGGTGTGCTATCTGCTGGCCGCCGGGTTCTTGTTCCTCGGCTGGACCTGCCTGAAACGGGCGAAGGCCGGCCTCCATGAGGCCCAAGTGGGCTGGCTGTTCAAGGCGTGGACGGCGAACCCGGACAAGGCTCCGTCCGGGGCCGAGCTGAGCCGCATCGAGCGGGTGCTGCGGGGCGCGGTCGTCCTGGATCCCGATAATCCCGTCCTCCACGAACAATTGTGCCAGTTGTACCTGTGGCAGCTCACGCTCGCCCGGGGTGATCCCGACGCGGAAGCCAGACTGAGCGCCAAGGCGACCGCCGAGGCCCGCCGGGGGGTGTCACTGAGGCCGGCCTGGCCGATGGCCTGGGCACGTCTGCTTGGTTTGAAGGCGACTTTCGACGTCCCCGACGACGAATTCAGGCTTGCGCTGAGGCGCGCGACAGCTCTGGGGCCTTGGGATTTTCAAACCAGCCTCGCGGTGGTGGCCGCGGTGCTTCCGATCTGGGAGGAAGTCTCTCCGGAGGATCGCGAAGTGGCGATGAATGCGGCGATCCGCGGTTTCCAGCAGAAGCCGAAGGACATGCTTCCGGTCGTGCAGGAGTCCGGCCGGCTGGTGGAAGTCTGCGCCGCCATGGCCGGCCTGACGGAGCTTCACCAGCAGATCTGTTCGGATGTGATTGAATAGCTGGCCAGAGCGTTCGGGCCATAGAGGACCGTTTCAGGGCTGAAACACCCTGATCCGGTTGGGCTGGATCACCACCTCGTCGCCGTGCTTGATGGCGTGGCGTCCGAACGCTTCGCGGCTGAGTTCCGCTTCCACGGGGCCCTGGCCGTCCTTGCGTTCCAGCTCCACCCGCACCGCGTTGCCGCGCCGCCGGATGTCCCGGACGACGGCGCCGATGCCCGTGCCGCCGCCGATTTCGATTTCGTGGGGACGGGCGAAGAACAAGGCTTGTTCGGCGTCCGACTCCGCTATGCCCGGCAGGTCGATCACCGTATCTCCGATGTGGGCGCGGCCGTCGTGCACCCGGCCGTGGAACAGGTTGACGTCGCCGATGAACTGGCACACGAAAGGCGTGGCGGGATGGTCGTAGACCTCATCCGCCGAGCCGACCTGTTCGATCTGCCCGCCGTTCAGCACCACGACCCGGTCGGCCACTTCCAGCGCTTCTTCTTGGTCGTGGGTGACGAACACCGAGGTGATGTGCAACTCGTCGTGCAACCGTCGCAGCCAGCGGCGCAGATCCTGGCGGACCTTGGCGTCGAGCGCGCCGAAAGGTTCGTCCAACAGCAGAACCTTAGGTTCCACCGCCAGGGCGCGGGCGAGGGCGATGCGCTGGCGCTGGCCGCCGGAGAGTTGGCCGGGATAGCGGTCGGCCAGCCAGTCGAGCTGGACCAGTTCCAGCAATTCATGCACCCGCCGCCGGATTTCGGCTTCTGGCGGGCGCCGGCCGCGCGGGCGCACCCGCAGGCCGAAGGCGATGTTCTCGAACACGCTCATATGCCGGAACAGTGCGTAGTGCTGGAAAACGAAGCCGACCTGCCGCTCGCGGACGTGGCGGTGCGTCGTGTCTTCCCCGTGGAACAGGATCTGGCCGCTGTCGGCGGCCTCCAGTCCGGCGATGATGCGCAGCAGTGTGGTCTTGCCGCAGCCGGAGGGGCCGAGCAGGGCCACCAGTTCGCCGGAACCGATGGTGAGGTCAATGCCCTTGAGGGCCTGGAAGCTGCCGAAGGATTTGCTGATATTGCGGATTTCGATGCTCATGGTCGGTTCAGTCTCGATTCATTCTTCGTCTTTGGCGGCGTCGACCTGCTGGGCCAGCCGCCATTCCAGGGCGCTCTTTAAGGCCAGGGTGACCAGGGCCAGCATCGCAAGGAGCGAGGCGACGGCGAAGGCGGCGGCGCTGTTGTATTCGTTGTAGAGGATTTCCACGTGCAGCGGGATCGTGTTGGTGGCGCCCCGGATATGGCCGGACACCACGGACACGGCCCCGAATTCGCCCATCGCCCGGGCGTTGCATAGAATCACGCCGTACAGGAGGCCCCAGCGGATGTTGGGCAGGGTGATGTGGCGGAAGGTCTGCCAGCCCGAGGCGCCCAGCACCAGCGCGGCCTCCTCCTCGTCGTTGCCCTGGGCCTGCATCAGCGGAATCAGCTCACGGGCGACGAAAGGCACGGTGACGAAGATCGTGGCCAGCACGATGCCCGGTACCGCGAAGATCAGCTTGATGTCGTGCTCGTGCAGCCAGGGACCCAGCCAGCCCTGCATGCCGAACAGCAGCACGTAGATCAGGCCCGACACGACAGGCGACACCGAAAACGGCAGGTCGATCAGGGTGGTCAGCAGGTTCTTGCCGGGAAATTCGAATTTGGCGATGGCCCAGGCCGCGGCCACGCCGAACACCGTATTGAGCGGCACTGCGATCAGGGTGACCAGCAGGGTGAGCTTGGTCGCGGCCAGGGCCATTGGGTCGACCAGCGCGGACGCGTAGGTTTCCCAGCCCTTGGCGAAGGCCTGGACGAACACCAGCGCCAGCGGTATCAGCAGGAATAATGCGAGAAAGACCAGGGCGGCGGCGGTCAGCGACCAGCGCACCCAGGGCGCTTCGCCGCGGGCGGCGTGATGGACATGATGGATGTGCGAGGCGAAGGTGAGCGTTTGTGCGGACATGGCAATAGATTCGGTCATTGTGCCGTTCAGATGCGGGAGCCGCGGCGGGTCTGGGTCCACCACTGCAGCAGGTTGATGGCCAGCAGCAGGGTGAACGAAACCAGCAGCATGGATACCGCCAGGGCGGTGGCTCCGGCGTAGTCGTACTGCTCCAGCTTGGTGATGATGAGCAGCGGGGTGATTTCCGAGACCAGCGGAATGTTGCCGGCGATGAAGATCACCGAGCCGTATTCGCCGACGCCGCGGGCGAAGGCCAGGGCGAATCCGGTCATCAGGGCGGGCGAGAGGGTCGGCAGGATCACCTTGAGAAAGGTCTGCCAACGCGTGGCGCCCAGGCTGGCCGCCGCCTCCTCCAGTTCCTGTTCCAGGTCCTCCAGAATCGGTTGCACCGTCCGCACCACGAAGGGCAGGCCGATAAAGGTCAGGGCGATCGTGACGCCCAGCGGGGTGAAGGCGATCTTGAACCCGGCCTGGGCCGCGAACTGCCCGATCCAGCCCTTGCTCGAATAAAGGGTGGCGAGGGCAATGCCGGCGACGGCGGTGGGCAGGGCGAAGGGCAGGTCGACGAAGGCGTCGGCCAGCTTGCGTCCGGGGAACTCGTAGCGCACCAGCACCCAGGCCACCAGCAGGCCCATGACGGCGTTGATCGCCGCGGCGGCGAGCGCGGCGCCGAAGGTCAGCCGGTAGGACGCCAGTACGCGCGGGGTGGTGACGGCTTCGAAGAATCCGCCCCAGCCCAGGGTGGCGCTTTTGAGGAAGGTCGCCGACAGGGGAATCAGCACGATCAGGCTGAGATAGAGCAGGGTGAAGCCCAGCGCCAGCGGAAAGCCGGGCAGGACGCTGTGTCGCTGGTAGGTCCTCATGTGTTCGTTCGATTCCGGAAAGCCGTGGTTGGGCAGGAGTTTATCCGAGCTTTTTTATATTGTTAAAGAATCAACAGAGCTATTTATATTCCATAATTTTCGTAGGTCACTGGCCTCGATCCAGCTTGACAAGTCATGAACCCGATCGTTAACGTGTTCCGCGCATACCGGAGCTGACCGGACCACCGGAAGCCAGCGTGTCCCTTGGGGGCCGCTGGCTTTTTTGTTGCCCGCAATCCGGGCGGCGCGCAGAACTTGGGGAGGTTTCCATGCCACATTGGTTCGAAGATAACTCGCAATCCGTCGGCCATACGCCCCTGGTGCGCCTCAACCGGGTGACCGACGGCGCGCTGGCCACGGTGCTGGCGAAGATCGAGGGGCGCAATCCCGCCTATTCGGTCAAATGCCGGATCGGGGCGGCGATGGTGAAGGATGCGGAACGGCGCGGCCTGTTGGGGCCGGGCAAGGAACTGGTGGAGCCCACCAGCGGTAACACCGGGATCGCGCTGGCCTTCGTCGCCGCCGCCCGCAACATTCCGCTGACCCTGACGATGCCGGAAACCATGAGCCTGAAGCGGCTGCGCGCTGTCGCCCTCGCTTCGGGCTGAGCCCTGCGCGCCACCGACAGCGCAAACAGGATCAACCAATTACCTGATCACCAATTTGCACAACTTGACGCACACAACTGGCGGCAACATGATCCAGGACGTGACCCACGAGCGCACGATCTACCACGCGGCGCCCCATCGCTTCGAAGCCGGCACCGGCAACATCGCCGACGCCGTCGGTTTGGGGGCGGCGCTGGATTACGTGGAACGCTTGGGCCGGGAAAACCTGGAGCGGCATGAGCAGGAGATACTCGCCTATGCCACGGAAGGGCTGTCGACCGTGCCGGGCTTGCGCATCATCGGCACGGCGGCGGAAAAGGCCGGGGTGATCTCCTTCGTGCTGCAGGGATTCCGCACCGAGGATGTGGGCAAGGCGCTCAACCGCCAGGGCATCGCGGTACGCGCCGGCCATTACTGCGCCAAGCCCATTCTGCGGCGGTTCGGCCTGGAAACCACGGTGCGGCCGTCGTTCGCGCTGTACAACACCCGCGAGGATGTCGACGCGCTGGTCGCCGCCGTGCGGCGCATCCAGGCGGGGAGTGTGGAGTTGGGCCGTTGAGGGGGATATCCTGGATCGGTGATGAGATAATCAGAGTCTGCTAATATTTAACCTTGTGTCATTCGATCGACGCCGGCTGTTCCGCAGCCGGCGTCTTTTTCGCACTCTGAGCGAGCGATCCATGAATCCTGCCTCCCCGCCCCAAACCATCGCTATTGTCGGCGCCGGCTTCAGCGGCACCCTGGTGGCGGCGCACCTGTTGTCCAGGGCGAAGGCGCCGCTGACGATCCATCTGATCGAGCGGGAGCGCAGCCGCTTCGCCCGCGGCGTCGCCTACAGCACCACTGAGGACTGCCACCTCCTCAACGTGCCCGCCGGGAACATGAGCGCTTATCCCGACGACCGCGAGCACTTCCTGCGCTGGGCGCAAGCCCGGGTGGCTGAATTGCTCGACTGCGCCTGCGTCAGCGAAGTGACGGCCGCTGCCTATCTGCCGCGGCGGGCCTACGGCGATTACATCGCCGAGGTGCTGGACGAAGCAGAGCGCGGTGCGGCGCCCGGCGTAGGCCTTGAGCGCCGGATCGACGAGGTTGCTTCCTTGAAGGTCGAGGAGGGAGGCGTCGGCCTCCGGCTGGCCTCCGGCACGCAGCTCCGGGCCGACCGCGTGGTTCTAGCGCTGGGGAATTTCCGCCCCGGCGATCCGTCCGGCGCCGATGCCGCGTTTTACCGCAGCGCCCGCTATCGCGGCGACCCGTGGGGGCCCGATGTATTGGAAAGGCTCCTGCCGACCGAATCCTGTCTCCTGGTCGGCAGCGGCCTCACTATGGTTGACTGGGCCATCACGCTCAATCAGGCCGGCTACCGCGGCGCTATCCATGTGGTGTCCAGGCGCGGCCTGTGGCCCCAGCGCCACAAACCGGGTGCTCCGGCGGCTTTCGGCATCGAACCCTCCGGCCAGGTCGGGGCCGTCCGCGACGGTCTGCACAGCATCCGGGCTTTCATCCGCAACACCGGCGCCGACTGGCGCTCCGTGATCGACGCGCTGCGGCCGGTGACCCAGACGCTATGGAAGAGTCTTGGACTGCCCGAGCAGCGCCGATTCCTGCGCCATCTGCGCACCTTCTGGGACTGCCACCGCCACCGGCTGGCGCCTGGCATCGCCGCGCGGCTGGCCGCGATGCGGGATTCCGGGCAACTGGTCCGCCACGTGGGACGTATCCGCAGCTTTCGTGAGGTGGGCGGTCAGGTCGAAGTCACCATCCGGCCGCGAGGCAGTGATCAAAGCTATGTGTTCAATGTCGACACGGTGGTGAACTGCTCGGGTTCGGAAAGCGATTACCGCAGACTCGACAGCACCCTGGTCAAGGATCTGCTGGGCCAACGCCTGATCCGCCCGGATCCTCTGGCGCTCGGGTTGGATGTCGCCGACAACGGGGCCTTGATCGATGCGGATGGCGTCGCGTCCGCGTTCTTGTTCACCCTCGGGCCGCCGCAGAAAGGGCGTTTGTGGGAAACCACGGCGGTGCCGGAGATACGCGGTCAGGCCGCCAGGCTGGCAGCGGAGTTGCTTAAGAGCGATCATTCGGAGTGCAGCGAAGAGTCGAGCCAGTCAGTGATGGAATGATTTTTTGAGCGGCAGGATCGAAATTTCCGCTGGTCGGCGGAGAGGATTCGGCCGTGATCCGGCTGCCCCGCCCGATCGATCAATCGCGGTCTTCGGCTTGGATGCAGTTGGTCTGGCGAGGCGGTTTCAAATTGAAATGCAAGCGAGCATTTTGAGTCGAATATATCCCGGCCAAGCTCTTTACGACTTTTCCGGGAATCGCCTGAAAATGCCGAGAAGGCGTTCGTGAGTAAAAAACGGGCACCTCTAAAAACCCTGCATCTCGCTAACCTAACTACGGTAAGTCGATGATTTTTAGACGGCGGATTTTCTGAAGCCGTGGTTTTTCGAGGTGCCCAACCCGGGACTGGAGTTGCGGCCTTTTTCCGGGCGGAGCCAGCCATAAAGCCGTCGAGTCTCGGGTTCAGCGCCCATAATGGTCGGCCAGCGCCCGGATTTCCTCATCCGTGAGCTTGGCGGCGAACTGGCTCATGCCCGCGTTGACGTCGTTGTTTCTCTCGCCCGTCTTGAAGCGTTGCAAAGTCTTGGCGAGGTAGTCCCGGTTTTGACCCCGCAGCGCGGGCTGCAGATCCCAGCCCTGGCCGTGGGCGCCGTGGCAGGCCGAGCAGGGCGGGATGAGCCGCTTCCTGTCGCCGCGGAGAATCGCGGGTTCCGGCGCCTCGGCCGCTGCCGGCCGCGGAAGCGCGCCCAGCCATTCGGCCAGGTCCGCCATCTCCTGACGGCTCAGTGCCCGGACCACGGAGGCCATGATGGCAGCGTCCGGTCCCGCCATCCGGTCGGCCTGGTAATCCAGCAGCATTTTGTAGAGGTACAGCGGACGCTGCCCGGTCAGCACGGGCCATTGCCGGTTGTCCGCCAAGCCATCCGGACCGTGGCAGCCGGCGCAGCCGCGCCCGGCGTAAAGGGTGCTTCCCCGTGCGGCATCGCCTTGGGGTTTGGCTGCGAGTTCGCGCTGCCATTCGGGCAGCGGCAAGGCTTCCGCCAGGGCAGCCGTTGCTCCGGCGGCCAGGCCGAACCCCAAAAACAGGCAGGAGAAAGTTTGGCGCATACGGGTTCCTATCGGGTCATGACCAGAAAGCCGAAGAAGAAGTACTGGGCGATCCAGACGACGAGCGCCGCGAGCGCGAATCCGCCGAGGCGGTCCACCCGGGGGGACGCCGTGTAGACGGCAGGGGTTTTGCCGGCTTCCCAGGCTATCGCCACGGAATAGGCGATGGCGAAGCCGCCCACGCCGGCGAAGGTCAGGCAGAACAGCGCGTTGCTGTACCAGTCGAGGTTGACCGCGTAAGTGGAGAGTTCGTAGCCGTGCGTGCCGAACAGGATGCGGTGGCGTAGCGCCTCGCGGGCGGTCGCGATCAGCAGGATGGCGCCGGTGGCGGTGGCGAAAGGTCCATAGCCGCCGGAAGCCGATCTGAACAAGGCGGGGGTCAGGATCAGCAGCAGGATGGCTGCATTGGCGCCGATGGACCACAGCGAGACCGGAAAGCCGGCCGCGCTGCCCGGCAGTGTTGCCATCCATGCCGCATAGCAGATGAGGGCGGCGAAGCCGCCCACCGTCATGAGCTTGTTGCCGAGGCCGGCCAGCCAATCCAGGTACGGCGCGTCATTCGGTTCCCGGCGGTCGAGGTAGCGCCGGCAGCCCAGCAGCCAGGCGCCGGTGACCGGGGCCGCCAATACGATGAAGAAAAGGTACCGCCCGAGGTTGAATTCGTGGATGCCGGAACCGGCGGTTTCGAGGTGCCCTTCCGGCGCATACCAGGCCATCCATAGCTCCGGCCGCAGCGCCTGGGAGGTGAGGGCATGCATGATGAAGCCCGCCGCGAGCAGCAGCGCGAGCGATACGGCCAGCGACCAGCGGCTGGTGGCCGATCCGCCTTCCTTGCCCACGAAGTAATGGTGGTACATCGCCCAGTAGGCTACCAGCAGCACCACGATGAAAGCGATGGCCCAGCGCGCCGACAGCACGTTGGAGACGTACCAGAACGGATCGTAGATGACTTGGACGAACAGCAGCGGCGCCACGCCGATCACGATGGCGATCGAGACCGCGACCTTGGCGGTGTCGAGCATCGGGCCCGCGAGCCGGCGCCAGTTGGCGTTCGATGAAAAGGCGCCGGTCAGGGCCAGGGCGGTGCTGCCCAGCATGACGTGGACGGCGATCATATGCAGCGCCCATGTGAGCACCAGGAGAACCAGGAAAATGGCAGGATGGCTCGGCAGTCCTGAGCTGCTGCGCAATGCGTAAAGTGTGTCGATGTCCATGAGGGGTTTCCGTTCAGCGGGTGATGGAGTGCCACAGGGGCAGGCTGGCGATGAACTGCGCCAGGGCATGCGCCTCGTCGTCGTGCAAAGGGATGCGCGGCATATTCACCATGTTGCCGGTGACCAGGGCGCCTTTGATGAACCGTTCGATATCCGCGGCGTCTCGGTTGCCGGCGAACATCTCGCCAAAGGGGCGGGTGCCGGTGGTGCCCAGGCCGTGGCAGTTCGAGCAGTACACGATGGCCAGCGCATGGCCGGCTTCCAGTTCGTTTCCTTCGCCGATCTGGCGCAGGTGTTCGGGCATGAACGGGTGCAGCGCCAGCATGCCGCGGGCTTCGAGCGCCGGCAGTTCGGATTTGACGCCCAGTGCCGGCACGTCGCGGGCGATGATCTGGTTCGAGTAGACGAACTGGCCGGCGACGTAGGGTTTGCGCATGGATTCGCGCGCCCGCTCCTCCGGCCAGATGCCGAATATCAATAAGCCCACCATCATGCCGGCGGCGAGGGGGGCATTGAGCGTGCCGGGACGCAGCAGCAGCGCGAAGAAATAAATGACGATCGCCGTCAGGATCGCCCACATCGCGGGGACGAACGATCCCGGCAGGCGGGTTTTCATCAGGAGCTGGGCGCTCTCCGGCAGGGTCGTGAGGCCCCATTGGAAAAACACCGCCCCCAGCACCGCCCCGAGGATACCCACCCAGGCCAGCTTCCGGGTCATCTCCAGCCGGAAAGCGCCGTCCCGCAGATAGGCAGCGATCAGCCCGCCGGCCAGGGCGGCCGCCATCAGCATGAAGCAGGTGCGGCTCAGTATCTGGGCGAAGGTATAGAGGCCGAAAAAGCCGTTGAGCGTGCCACCTTCGGTGAACCAGCGCTCCTGCCCCGGCCACATCATAAACGAGAGAATGCCGACGATGATCAGCATCGTGGCCCAGGAGGCGAGTCCGAAAATCCAAGCGATTTTCAAATAGCTCCTCCCGTCCACCTTCCCAGCCAGATAGACCAGCAGGTAGATGCCGACCACCTCGATGAAGAAGAACACCCATTCGGTCGCCCACCACCATACGTAGCTGTGGATCAGGGCCGAAAGCCCCCGGGGGCTGGCGACCGTGGCCGAAAACCAGATGCCAGGACCGGTGATGGAGCCGAGCACGTAGGAAAACACCAGCAGGAAGACGCCGTACCGCCTGACGTATTCGAGCAGTTCCGGGCGGTTGCGCCGGACCGCGACGGTGGCGAGCCAGGTCGACACCAGGGCCGCGCCGACCGAGGTATGGGAGGCCAGCACGTGGATGACGGCGATGATACCCAATACCCAACCGCTGCCCAGTGCCGGCTGGTACCAGGTGGGATAAAGGCCGAGTATTTCATTCGAGTTATCCATGGCAGTGATTCATCTCCCTGAGGTGTTGCTGGCGCGTCGTCTCACGGAAACCTCCCAGGCTGCCCTGGGTGGAAACTCCCATGGATTATTGGAGGCTGACTCGAATAACCACATATCTTATCCCTCTATTATATCGAGGCCCCGGATGCTGACACGATCGGTGTGTGAGGTGAATATGACAAAATGCCGCATGGCAATTTGTCGCATCCTCCCATAGTGGATATCTGCCATACTCTGCCGCCTGATATAGCCCGGTTCCGGATGATTGGGCCGGATTTAATACCGAGCTTATGGCGATGGAATCAGGCGCCGCATTCGCGGCGGCGAATTCAGATATCAACCAACCGACAGGAGCGTATGGGATGACTGTGAGCAATATCGTGGTGTTTGCTTTGGGCAGCGGGGCGGCGGGGGTCGCCTGCGCGTTGCTGAACGCCGGAGGAGCCTTGCGAAGAAGTGCCGGGTCGGCGGAGGTTCAGGCGGTGGCGAGGGCGATTCAGGAAGGCACGGAGGTGTTCCTCAAGCGGCAATACCTCGCCGTGGCGGTGTTCGGGAGTCTGCTCGCGCTGGCTTTGACGAGGCTCGGTGTCTGGACCGCCAACGGCTTCATCGCCGGCATCGTCGCTTCGGCGCTGGCGGGCTATATCGGCCTGGCCGTCTCGGTGCGGGCGGAGGCGCGCACCGCCGACACGGCGGGCGAGGGGCTGGGCGCGGCGCTGGCGACGGCCTTCCGGAGCGGAACCACCATGGGGCTCCTGGTGGCCGGCCTCGCGCTGTCGGCCGTGGCAGGCTACTACGCCCTCGCGCTGTCCATGGGGACGCCGGACGACGTGCACGGCGGCCTGTTGGGACTGGCGCTGGGCGGTTCGCTGATGAGCGTGTTCGCTCGGACCGTCGGCGGGGGCTGGGCAAAGACTGCAGGCGGTCCCCTGGCTCAGGCGACGAGCGGGGCCGCGGCTCTGGGGGACTATGTCGGCGCCCATGCCGGCCATGCGGCCGGAATCGCGGCCGATGTGTTCGAGACCCTCACGCTGGCGCTGGTGGCCGCGATGCTGCTGGCTCGGAGCGTGTTCGGCGCCGACAGCCCGTGGGTGGAATTCCCTCTGCTGGTGGCCGGCTTCGTGGTAGCGGCTTCCCTGGCCGGCGCCTGCTTCGTGCGTCTGGGCAAGAGCCGCTACCTCGTGGGCGCCTTGTACCGCAGTGTGGTCGTCACCATGATCCTGGCCGGCGTGAGCCTCTATTATGCGTCCGAATGGTTCCTCGGCCTGCCCGCCGTCCAGCCCGCCTTCAGCGTGCTGAACCTGTTCTCCGCAACCTGTACCGGTCTGGCGTTGGCCGGCCTGAACGTCGCCGCGGCGGAATATCACACCTCGAAAAGTTTCGATTTCGCCAGGCGCATCGCGGCGGCCTCGCGCGGTGGCCCGGCGACCAATGTCGTCGCTGGTCTGGCCGCGGGACTGAAATCCACCGGTTGGGCCATTGCCCTTCTGTGCGCGGCGTTCATCGCTCCATATTATCTCGGCGGTGGCTTTTCGGGCCACGAGGGTACGGGCCTGTTCGCGGTGGGACTTGCCGCCGTGGCAATGGCGTCGCTCGGCGGCGTCATGGTCGCCATCGACGGTTATGGCATCGCCGCCGAGGCCGCGCACGGGATCGCCGAAACCGCCGGATTGCCAGACGAGGTGCGCCAGGCCACCGCCTCCCTGGATGCCGCCGGCCGGGCGACGCGTCCGGTGGTGCAGGGGTATGCCGTGGGCGCCGGCGGCTTGGCGATGCTGGCGCTGTTCGCCGAGTATTCGAAATGTTTCAGCATACCCCTGGTACTGAACCTGTCCGATCCGGTCGTGCTGACCGGACTGTTCGCCGGCGGCCTGATGCCGTACCTGCTGGGTTCGGTGTCTCTCGGGGCGATCGGGAAGGTTGCGGCCGGACCGGGCGGGCAGGCCAATGCCACCATGCGAGCGGTGTTCAGGCGGGCATCGATCCTGGTGCTGCTGCCCCTGGCGGTTCCGCTCCTGGTCGGGTTCGGCGGTGGCCGGGAGGCACTGGGCGGCATGTTGGTCGGCGCTATCGTGACCGGCCTGTTCCAGGCATTCGCCATGAGCAACGGTGGCGGCGCCTGGGACAGTGCGAGGCGGTATATCGAGGACGGCATGTACGGTGGCCGCGATTCGGAGGCGCACCAGGCCGCTCTGACCGGCGACCGGGTCGGAACCGCCTGCAAGGAGGCGGCGGGACCGGCACTCAATCCGCTGATCAAGCTGATGGGGCTGGTGTCCGTGTTGATCGCGCCGCTGCTGGCCTGAGCCGATCCGGCATTCATCGAGGGAGATGCGCATGCTTTCGACACGCAGCGTTTTTCAGGAGATACGGCGCGATCCCCGGGCGTTCCAGCTTCTGATAAGCATCGCCGCCAAGGGCGAAACCCAGGGCGGCTGGGAGAACGAACGGATCGCGGCGCTGACGCCGGACCCGGAGCTGGCGCGCAAGGTCAGGCGGCACGGCGCCGACGAAACCAAGCATGGCCTGATGTTTGGCAAGCTGCTCCGCAAGGTCGGGCTGGACCAAGTGCCCGTGCCGGCGGATGCCGATTACTGCATGATGCTGGAAAGCCGCGGTATCGGGCTGTCGCACCGGCGTCTGAGCCGGGACGAGCCGCTCGGTCCGGAGGAAATCCTGCAGTACCTGGTGCACAGCAAAGTGACCGAGGAGCGCGCCTCCGATGAGGTCAACCGACTGCTGCGGGTGTTCGGGGACGATCCGGAACTGGCGCCGAGCCTGCGGGTCATCGCGGAGGATGAAATCAATCATCTTTCCTATGCCCACGAGGAGCTGCTCCGGCTCAGCGGTCAGGGTTATGGAGGCCGCATCGCGCAAATGCTGAAGGTCTATGCGCTGGCCGAGATCCGTGTTTACCGTGACGTCGGCCTGGCGTTCGTCCGCCACATGGCGGCGCTCCTGGGTTGGAGCGGCCCTAAGCAATGGCTGCTGGAGCTGGGCGTTTCGGCGGCCTATGTCCTGGAACGGGCCTTTGCCTGGCGGCGGCTGGCGGCGCTCAAGCCACCGCTGCGCCGCGATGCCATGGGGAATTGAGGCATGGCGGGAAGGCAACCGACAGTGGGATCGGCTGAGCACCGGCAGCTGTTCTGCCGTAGCTTCATCGACAGTCATTTGCAATTCGAGCCGGCACAGTTGCCCTGGCCGGAGCTGGATCCGACCATGCTGCAGCGTCTCAGGGAAGTGCCGTTCTGGCAGGAGGTCCTGTATACCGAGATGCGGGCGATCCGGATCATCGAAGCATTCGCGCCGACCGTTCCAGACCCTTTGGTGCGGGAGGCCATGGAGCTGATGGCCGAGGAGGAACGGCGGCACGAGCGATTGGTGCGGCACCTGATCGCCCGCTATGGGATCGTGATCGAAGCCAGAGAGATTCCGCCGTTGCCGTCGGATGTCGAACGGACGTTCATCGACTTCGGCTACGGCGAATGCGTGGATTCCTTCCTGGGGTTCGGCTTCTTCCGTCTCGCGCGGGAGAGCGGATTCCTGCCGCCGGAAATGTTCGACGCTCTGGAAATCCTCATGGGAGAGGAGGTCCGCCATGTGCTGTTCTTCGTCAACTGGATGGCTTGGCACCAGGCACTCCGCGGACGGCGTGCGGCGGCTTCGCGCGGGCTGACCTCGGCATGGCATTACGCCCGTGCGATCGCGGCGCTGGCGGGCGTCGCCGCACGGAATGCCCGCCACCAGGGCAATGGCCGGGAATTTTCGGCGACCCAGGCCGCCGGCCTGATGCCAGGCTTCACGATGGGCGGTCTGCTCGCGGCCTGTCTGGAGGAAAACCGGCGGCGGCTGGACGCCTACGACCGGGATTTGCTGCGCCCGCGCCTATTGCCGGCACTGGCGCGTGTCGCACTGGCGTTTACCGGCAGGGGCGGGCGGCGGAAACGGGGGGACGGCAGGGCGGAGGTTCGATGCGGCAGGTAAGGAGGGCGCTAGGGCGGTTCGTGGTGATCACAATGATTGCGGCGGCCGCGCTGCCTCTGGGCATGCTAGCATGGCGGGAGCAGGCGGAGCGCGCCGCGGCGCTGGTATCCGGCACGCTGCTGCCGCAGCCGCGCCCCGTCGCCGATTTCGTATTGACCGGTGACGACGGCAGACCATTCACGCGGGCCGATCTGGCCGGCCGCTGGACTGTCGTCTTCGTCGGCTATACCCACTGCCCCGATGTCTGCCCCGCCACACTGTCCCGGCTCAAGGCCGCCAAGGCCAGACTCGGTGCAGAGGGCGAGCGGCTGGCGGTGCTCTTCGTGTCGGTCGATCCCGAGCGCGATACGCCGGACCATCTGGCGCGCTACGTACGTCATTTCGACCAGGATTTCCGGGCGGTGACCGGCCCGGTGGATGTGCTGATGGCGTTGGGGCGCGAGCTCGGCTTCGTGTTCGTCAAGAATCTCGGCGCGGAAGGCGAGGGCTATGGCATCGATCATTCCGCCGAGCTGATGTTGCTCGATCCGAGGGTCCGTCTGGTTGGCTACCTGATCCCACCTTTCCGGATCGAAGCTCTGGCTGCAGATTTCGAGACGATACTCAGGAAACGGGTTGCTCCATGACGAAAGTGCATATTTTCTGCGCAGCCTTGGCTTGGTTCACTCTGCCGGGCCATGCCTGCGAAGGACTGGAGGTTTCAGCGGCCAGAGTGATGGAATCCCCGCCCGGTGCGAGCGTTCTCGCAGGGTTTGCGACGCTGCGCAACGGTGGGGATGCGCCCCTCGTCATCCGCCGCGCCGACAGCCCGGATTTCTCGGCGGTGGAATTCCATTCGCTGGTGCAGCGGGACGGGTTGATCCGGATGACGATGGACGGTTCGCTGACCGTGCCGCCGCATGGTCTGCTCGTCATCGAGTCGGGCAAGCGCCATCTGATGTTGATCAAGCCTGCCAGAGATTTTCACGAAGGCGACTGGATCACCGTTCGCCTGTTCTGTACGAGCGGGATGCTGGAAGTGAAGATACCGGTCGAGAAGAGCGGCTGAAGGTCGCTCTCGTCGAGCGGAGTCCTTGAAGGTGGACTGTGTCAGCGGGTCTGTGCTTCCAGAACGGCTAGCCGAACGCGGCTCGAAACTGGACGGCGCATCTGGATGACCACGCCAAGGATCTCGAGCGATTTCAGTTCGGTGCCCGCAAAGCTGGGAAAATCGGGATGTATCGAGATGAGTTCATAGTCGATCTCGTCCCCGGATTGTGATAGGACGCGGTATCTGTTCAGGTTGAGTCGCTCGGCACCCGGTCGGAAAACGATCACCGGATCGCTGGGCTGAAGCGGTGCATCCGGGTCGACAACCAATTGATCTCCGGGACGAAACTCGGGCTGGAACGCTTCGTCGCTCAGCTCCAGCTTGAGGGCGAACAGACGTGGACCGGATTCCGCGAATGGCAGCGAATAGTCCATGGCCACCCATTTGCCTGTCGATGATTGCACCGACTGATCCTTGAGGTAAGCCTGTACGAGTTCGCAGTCCCGCGGAGAAAACAGCGGGACGCGACGAGCGCTCGCCATTGACAGAGGCCGTGCGGCATTCACGATGCGGGAATGTTCATTTCCGAACAGCAGCGTATCGATATCGATTCCCAATTCCTTGGCGATAAGCGGCAGAAAGGTGCTTTTCCTGATTTTGCCCGATTCTAGGCTTTGAATGGTTTGCTGTGCCGCGCCAACCCGTCCTGCCAGCTCATCCTGGCTCATGCCCAGACGTTCGCGGTAATGCCGGACACGCACGCCTACCGAAGTCAAATTTTCTCCCGATGATTGAATGGCGTTGGGATTCATGCCCAAGGAAGACATCCTCGCTGTTTTTCGCATGCTCGGTGAGCAGATCAAAAACAAAAAACCATTATAACAGTAATGCAGGTTCGAGCCGGCCTGCGCTGCAGTCAGCGCCGGCCACGTCCGGTCTTGCGGCCTTTGTCCAGAGCGACGTAAATCGTCCTCCCTTCGAAATCTTGACCGTCCAGCCCTGAAATCGCCGCGCGGGCCTCATGACCTTCCATGTCCACCGTTGCGACGCCTCGCGCCTGTCCTGTAAATAAATCTCTACTCACCTTCAAGTCGAAGACTTTGCCATAGCCGCCAAACAATTCTCGCAGGTCGGCATCGGTCGTTGAAGGGGGTAAGCCATGCACGAAAAGCGTCAACATCGGTTCGAACTCCTGACTGAGATTGAAGTTGTGCGGAGAAAAAAGCACCTTCGAGGCAGGGAACGGGTCTGATGGTTTTGATGCTTGTTTACCACGCTGGCTGGAAGTGTACTGGACAAAATACTTTTTTAATAGTAGAAATTGGTGTCAATCATCGATTCGGCGACTAAGGGTGACGTGGTTCGTCGAACGCTTGGCTGGGCAGCCGGTGTCTGCCCGCCCCGGCGTTCGCACCGCCTGTTCGCACGGTTCACACAGTGCCTGGAGAATTCATTGGGAAATCCTGTGTTGCAAACTTTTACCGCGTTGCGCGGCCTCGCCGACAGGAATGCAAGCTGGCGCCAGGATTTCGGTGCCGGCTTGCTGGTCTTTCTGATTGCCCTGCCTTTGTGTCTGGGCGTGGCCGTGGCTTCGGGATTCCCGCCCATGGCGGGTATTCTTTCGGCGGTGGTCGGCGGGCTGTTGGTGTCCCGTATCAATGGTTCCTACCTCACCATCACGGGTCCGGCCGCCGGTTTGATCGTGGTGATCCTCGGTGCCGTGCAATCGCTGGGTCAGGGCGACGCCATGGCCGGTTACCGCTACACCCTGGCGGCCATCGTTGTATCCGGCGTGCTGCAAATCCTGTTGGGCCTTTACAAGGCCGGACGCCTGTCCGCCTACTTTCCCGCCTCGGTGGTCCACGGCATGCTGGCCGCCATCGGCATCATCATCATGGCCAAACAGATCCCGGTGATGGCGGGCGTCAAAATCGAACCCGGTACCCACGCCAGCCTGTTGTCCAGCATGGCCCAGCTGCCTCATGGGCTCGCCTATTTCATCCCGGAAACGACCTTCATCGCCCTGGTGGGGCTGGCCATCCTGATCGCCTGGCCACGGCTCGAAAACCGCTTCCTCAGCAAAGTCCCGGCGCCCATCGTCGTCATTTTGTCCGGCATGGCCCTAGGGCAGGTTTTCGACCTGGCCCAGCTTCGCCCCGGTGAAAGCTTCCTGGTTCCCAAGGACTTGATCGTCGGCCCCGCTTTTCTGGTTGCGATTCCCGACAGCCTGCTGGCGAGCCTTTACCTGCCCGATTTCTCCAAGGTCTTCACGCTGGCGTTTTGGCAAAGCGTGATCAGCATCTGTCTGGTGGGCAGCCTGGAGAGCCTGCTAAGCGCAGCGGCGGTGGACAAGCTGGACCCCGAGCAGCGCTATTCCGACCTGAACCGAGACCTTCGCGCGGTGGGCATTGGCAACGTCGTCGCGGGGCTGATCGGCGGTCTGCCGATGATCGCCGAAATCGTGCGCAGCTCCGCCAACATCGACGCCGGTGCCCGAACCGCTTGGTCGAATTTTTTTCACGGCGCGTTTTTGCTGCTGTTCGTGTGGGCGTTTCCGCACGTGATCGACACGATCCCTTTGGCCTCCCTGGCCGCGCTGCTGGTCTACACCGGTTTCCGCCTGGCCTCGCCCGAGGCCTTCGCCAGGACTATGGATCTGGGCCGGGAACAGCTGGCGCTGTTCGTCATCACCATCGTCGGTGTGCTGGCCACCAACCTCCTCGCGGGCGTGTTGATCGGCATCGCCGCCAAACTGCTCCTTCATGTCGGGCGAGGCGTTCCCCTCAGGAATCTGCTGACCATTTTCTACCGGATCGAGCACCCAGCCCCCGGTACCTGTATCATCCATGTACGCGGTTCGGCGATCTTCTCCAATTTCCTCGCCCTCAAGAGCGCCTTGGCGGAGCTGCCGGCCGGCAAAACGATCCTGTTCGACCTGTCCGACGTCTATCTGATCGACCATACGGTGATGGAATTCATCGATCATTTCCGCGACGATGTCATCGCACAGGGCGGACGCTGCGAAATTCGTGGACTGGCCGGCCACGAGCCCTACGGCGAACACGAGCTGGCGGCCCGCATCAAAACGCCGCAGAATTAACCTCAGTCTCAGGAGCCGAGATGCCGTTGTTTTTTGCTTACCTGTCGGTGATCGCCGCGCTGACGTCGGCACTCCTCGCGCTGGCCACCAACCGCCGCGCCGGGTTGCAGCGTCTGGCGGAAGCGCTCGGGCGCCACGGGCTGCAAGCGCCGCCGGCGGTGGCCAGAATCCTTTCCGAAACGCATTTTGTCCGCATCCACCGCTACAGCCTGTTCGCCCTGCTGGGGATTTCCGGCGTCAGCGCCGTCCTGGCCGGGTTGGGCGCGCTCTCGAGCGGTGCCGTGCGCACCGATACCCTGCCGTTCGGACTGCCCTGGCTCAGCTGGCATGTCCGTATCGATCCCTTGTCCGGCTTCTTCTTCTGCGTCCTGGGCCTGCCGCTCGTCGCCGTCAGTCTTTACGGACCCAGCTACGTTCGGGAGTTCGAACACGGCAAGCACTCCCTGTCGGCCTTGGGGCTGTTCACCGGGCTGTTCGTGGCCGGCATGGAGCTGGTCCTTTTGGCCGACGATGCGTTTTTGTTCATGATCGCCTGGGAGGTGATGTCGGTGGCCAGCTATTTCCTGGTCGCCTACCAGCACGATCATGCCGCAAACCGCCGCGCCGCTTTCCTTTACCTGCTGATGGCCGAAATCGGCGCGATCGCCATCATCTTAGGCTTTGGCGTGCTGGCGGGTTTCGGCGGGGGATTGAGTTTCGAGGCCTTGCGTGGGGCATCGTTGAGCCCGCTGTGGGCCAGCATCGCCTTCGTGCTCGGACTCGTCGGTTTCGGGATGAAGGCCGGCCTCGTTCCGATTCATGCCTGGCTGCCGGAAGCCCATCCCGTCGCGCCGTCCCATATTTCGGCGTTGATGAGCGGCGTGATGTTGAAGATCGCCGTCTACGGCTTCATCCGCTTCACGTTCGACCTGCTGGATCAAATCCTCTGGCAATGGGGCGTGTTGGTGCTGATCATCGGTTCCGCATCCGCCGTGCTCGGCATCCTCTACGCCCTGCAACAACAAAACCTCAAGCGGCTGTTGGCCTATTCCTCGGTGGAGAACATCGGCATCGTCTTCGTGGCGCTGGGATTGGCGCTGATCTTTCTGAGCAGCGGACAAACCCACCTGGGCACGCTCGGTCTGGTGGCTGCGCTGCTGCACTCGCTCCATCACGCCCTGTTCAAGTCTTTGCTGTTTCTCGGCGCCGGCGCCATCCTGCATCAGACCCACGAACAAAGCCTGGAAAACATGGGCGGCTTGGTCCATCGCATGCCCAAGCTGGCGGCGGTTTTTCTGGTCGGCACCCTGAGCATCGCGGCACTTCCGCCACTGAACGGGTTCGTTTCCGAATGGTTGATCTTCCAGACCGCGTTGCAGGCCAGCGCCATCGAGAGCGGCGTGCTGCGTAGCCTGATTCCCACCGCCAGCGCCGTACTGGCGCTGACGTCGGCCCTGGCGGCCACGTGTTTCGTCAAGGTCTACGGCGTGGCCTTCCTGGGATTGCCGCGATCGCATCACATCGCCCATGCCCGTGAGGTCCAGCATCGCGGCATGCTCGGCGGTCCCGTATTGCTGGCCGCCTGCTGCGTGCTGCTCGGCGTGCTGCCAACCCCGCTCATCAACGGTCTGGCGGGTTTGACGCGACAATTGACCGGCTTCGAGCTTCCCCACGTTTCCGCTTTGGGTTGGTTGTGGTTGACGCCGGTGTCGCCCGAGGTGGCGTCCTATTCGCCTGCCTTGGTGCTGGTGGGGGCTATGGCGGTCGGGTGGCTTTGCTATTACCTGCTGTATCGCCGCACCGGTTTGGATCCACGCCGGGCCGAACCCTGGGACTGCGGCTTCGGCGGTCTGACGGCACGCATGCAATACACCTCGGGGGCCTTCAGCATGCCGATCCGGCGTATCTTTCAACCCGTGTTCGAACTGCGCGAGACCCTCGAGGAACACAAGGAAGGCCCCGCCCAGGCGCGCGTCACGGCGCTGCGCTATCAATTCCACGTCCTGGATCGTGCCTGGTTGAGCCTGTATCAGCCGTCGGGCCGTGTCGTCACGAAGCTGGCGCGCGGGGCCGGCCGTTTGCAGACCGGCAATATCCGCACCTATCTGGGTTATTCCTTCTTTACCTTGCTCTTTCTGTTGTGGGTGATCAGTTGATGGTCTGGCTCCTGGCGATCGTGCAAACCCTGCTTTTCATCGGCGCGGCTCCCTTGCTGGCCGGCTGGACCAAACGGATCAAGTGCCGTCTGCAAAACCGCAAGGCACCCTCCCTGTTCCAGCCCTACCGCGACCTGTTCAAGCTGTACTGCAAGCAGCCCATCGTTCCGCAGCCGGCCTCGTGGATTTTCCGCGCCGCCCCTTACATCGTGTTCGCCTCGACCGTGCTGGCCGCTTCCACCGTGCCCTTGGTGGCGGTCGATCTGCCCACGGCGCGCATCGCCGACGTCATCGTGCTGGTGGGTTTCTTTGCCTTGGGACGGACCTTCCAGGTGCTGGCCGGCATGGACATCGGCACGGCCTTCGGCGGAATGGGCTCGTCGCGGGAAATGACCATTTCCTCGCTGGCCGAACCGGCGATGCTGATGGCGGTGTTCACCCTGGCCATGAGCGCCCACACCACCAACCTGTCGCAGGCCATGAACTATGTGCTCGACACCGGCCTGGTGCTGCGCCCCTCTTTCGTCTTCGCCCTGGGCGGTTTGATGCTGGTGGCGATCGCCGAGACCGGGCGGATACCGGTGGACAACCCCGCGACCCATCTGGAGCTGACCATGATCCATGAAGCCATGATCCTGGAGTACAGCGGCCGCTGGCTGGCGCTCATCGAATGGGCCAGTCAGATCAAGCTGATGCTCTACGGTGTCCTCATCGCCAATATCTTCGTCCCCTGGGGGATCGCGCAGGCGCCGTCCCTGCCCATGCTCGGCTACGGGATCGCGGCGATCGCGCTGAAGCTCGCGGTTCTGGCGCTGCTGCTGGCCCTTTCGGAGGCCCTGTTCGCCAAGATGCGGATCTTCCGCGTGCAGGAATATCTTGGCTTTGCCTATCTGCTCAGTGTCCTGGGGATGTTGAGCCACATCATCCTGGAGGCGGCGCGCTGATGGCCATTACCGAACTAACCCTCTATCAACAGGCGATCCTGCTTTTGGCAGGATTGATCGCCCTGACCTCCTTCCTGATGCTGGGGCAATCGCGGCTGGTGCGTCTGGTCCTCGTGTTCGCCCTCCAGGGCCTGCTGCTGGCGGCGGCCACCGCACTGGCGGCCTCGGTGCTGGATTATCCCCACTTGTACGTCTCGGCGGCCCTGAGCCTGTTGTTGAAAGGCATCGTCATTCCGGTCCTGCTGCAACGCCTGATCCACCGCATGGGGCTGCATCGGGTCATGGACACCATCGACCACCCGGCGCGGGTGATGATGGCCGGAACGGCTTTGGTGGTGTTCAGTTATTACGTCAGCCTGCCGGTCGTCCAGCATTCCACCCTGGTCACGCTCAACGCCATCGCGGTCAGCCTCGCGGTGGTGCTGCTCGGCATGCTGCTGATGATCACCCGCCGCCAGGCGGTGGCCCACGTGGTCGGGTTCATGTCGATCGAGAACGGTCTGTTCTTTGCCGCCGTGGTCTCCACTTACGGCATGCCCATGGTGGTGGAACTGGGTGTGGCTTTCGACGTGCTGGTCGCCGCCGTGGTGTTCGGCGTGTTCTTCTTCCAGATCCGCTCCAGCATCGACTCCCTCAACGTAGACCAGCTCAGCAAGCTGACCGAGGCCGATCGATGATTGCGGTTTATCTCCTGCTTCTGGTCCCGCTCGCCGGCATGGCGCTGTTGAGCTTCCACGGACACCGTGCCGATGCCGGGCGGCTCAACGTCCGCTTCAATGCCTTGGCGTTGGCCGCCTCCGTGTGGCTGGCCATCGACGTGCTGATCAACGGTCCTGAACTCTCGGCGGGGCGGCTGCTGTACATCGATTCCTACAACGTCTACCTGGTGGCCCTGACCGCCTTCGTCGGCCTGACCACCTCGATGTTCTCCGGCCCTTACATGGCACACGAACAGGAGATCGGCCGGGTCACGGCGCGCCGGCTGCGTCTCTACTACGCCATGTACCAGGGTTTCATGCTGGCGATGTATCTGGTGCTCACGACCAACAACATGGGGGTCATGTGGGTGGCCATGGAGGGGGCGACGCTCGCTACTGTGCTGCTGGTGAGCCTTTACCGCACCCCCGAATCGGTGGAAGCCGCCTGGAAGTATTTCATCCTGTGCGGCGTGGGTATCGCCCAGGCTCTGTTCGGCACCGTGCTGTTGTACTTCGCCGCCGAACAAAAATTGGGCGTGGGCGGCGAGGCGCTGTTGTGGACGGTGCTGCACGACAACGCCCACGCCCTCGATCCCGCCATCTTGAGCCTGGCTTTCGTATTTCTGCTGGTGGGCTACGGTACCAAGATCGGTCTGGTGCCCCTGCATCAATGGCTGCCCGACGCCCACTCGGAAGGCCCCACCCCGATGTCCGCGATCCTCTCGGGGCTTTTGCTCAACGACGCGCTCTATGCGGTGGTACGCTGCAAGATGCTGGTGGATGGCTCGCTCGGAACCCATCTGGCTGGCAACCTGATGATGGGCTTCGGACTGCTGTCCTTCCTGGTCGCGGCCTTGTTCCTGCACCGCCAGACCGATATCAAACGGCTGTTCAGCTATTCCTCCATCGAACACATGGGGTTGATGACCTTCGCCTTCGGTGTGGGCAGTCCCTGGGCCACCTTCGCCGCGTTGTTCCACATGACCACCCACTCCCTGACCAAGTCGGCCATCTTCGTCACCGTGGGGCATGCCGCTCAGTTGGCCGGCACCCAGCGCATGGACAAGATCCGCGGGCTCATCCTGACCCAGCCCACTATAGGCTGGGGCCTACTGATCGGCACGGTGGCCATCGCCGGATTCCCGCCCTTCGGGGTGTTCGCCAGCGAGTTCCTGGTTTTGGTCGCCACGATGGATGATTTCCCCTGGCTGACCCCCCTCTTGCTGCTGGGGATAGGACTGGCCTTCGCCGGGCTGTTCCGCCATATCCAGCCCATGGTGTACGGCGACGTGCCGGAAGGGCAAAAAGCCATCACTGCCAATCTGTGGCCGGTCTTCATGCACCTCGCCCTGGTGCTGTGGCTGGGCCTGGCCATCCCCGGTTTTCTGGGAAATTGGTTCAGCCAGGCGACGCAACTGATTGCCGGGAGTTTGCCGCAATGAGCGTTGACAGCTTGACTTCACTGCGGTTGAAGCTGGCGGCCCAGGACATCGACAACGTTTCGTCGGTCCATCGTTTCCTGTCGCCCGCAATGGTGTTGCAGCTCGACGCCCGAGATTGGGGCAAAGCTGCCGAAATCACCAAGTCCGAACATTGGCGCTGGGCCGGCATCTGGGCCGAGGACCGAGGCGCCGAGCTGGTCGTCAATGCCTGTTTGGAACACCAGGGAAGTTATCTGATCCTGCGGACCCTCCTGACGCCGGAGCGGGCGATCCTGCCGTCGCAGGCCCCGCACTACTGGGCCGCGGATCGGCCGGAACGCCACATCCGCGACCTGTTCGGCATCCATTTCGAGGGCCATCCCGACCCGCGCCGCTGGATCCGACATCAGGCTTGGGACGAAAACGTATTCCCGCTGCGCAAACACTTCGCGGCGGCCGGCACCCCTCCCGGCGAGACCCCGCCAGACCGGGACTACCCTTTTCTGAAGGCGGAAGGCGCCAGCGTCTACGAAATCCCGGTGGGGCCGGTTCATGCCGGCATCATCGAACCGGGCCATTTCCGCTTTCAAGCCGTGGGTGAAACGGTCCTGCATCTGGAGGAAAGGCTGGGCTACGTGCACAAGGGCATCGAGAAGCTCGCCGAGGGCCGTGACCCGGCCGGCCTGGCGCGGCTGGCCGGGCGGGTGTCCGGCGACACCACGGTGGGCCACACCTGGGCCGCCTGCATGGCCATGGAACGCGCCGCCGGAATCGAAATCCCCTTGCGCGCGGCGTATCTGCGCGGATTGCTGGCGGAACGGGAACGGGTCATCAATCATCTGTGGGATTTGGGTGCTTTGTGCAATGACGTGGGCTTCGCCTTCGGCCATTACCAGTTCGGCCGTTTGCGGGAACAGTGGCTGCGGGAAAATCAGCTCCATTTTGGCCATCGCCTGCTCATGGACCGGATCGTGCCGGGCGGGGTCGCCGTCGACCTCGGCCCCGACGCAGCGGGGACCATGGGTCGGTCCATAGCGGCCTTGCGGGGCGAACTCGACGAGCTGTTGACGATCCTCGATTCCAATTCATCCCTGGAAGACCGCTTTCTCGGCGCCGGCGTTCTCTCCACCGAGCTGGCGGCGGCCCTGGGTGCGCTGGGTTTCGTGGGCCGGTCCAGCGGCCAGACCTTCGACGTGCGCCGCGATGCGCCTTACGCCCCTTATGACCGGTTGACGTTCAACGTGCCGACGGAGAGTCAGGGAGACGTGGCTTCGCGGTTCTGGGTACGCTACAAGGAATTGCGGGTCGGCCTCCGCCTGCTCGAGGCATTGCTCGAAGGCCTGCCCGAAGGCATGGTGGCAGTACCCTGGCAGATTCCCCCCGAGGGCGCGGAAGGCTTCGCGGCGGTCGAGGGCTGGCGTGGCGAAATCCTCTGCTACGTGCGCTTCGGCGCGGGCAACGCGATCGCCCGCTACTGGCCGCGCGATCCCAGTATCGTCAACTGGCCGGCGCTGGAGAAACTGGTGCTCGGCAACATCGTGCCCGACTTCCCGGTGTGCAACAAATCGGTGAACGGCTCCTATTCCGGCCACGACCTTTGACGAGGGCTTTTTATGCTGCGACTGTACAGCAAGATCTTCAAAACCGGCGTTCTCACCGAGAAAGTGCCCAAGCCGCCCAGTCCCGGGATCGGCGTTGCCGAGCGAGAGGAGGCGATCGAGCAAGTCGGCCGGGCGCTCAAGGGGATCGTCGACAAACGGTTTCGCGGCAGTCTCGCCATCCGTCAGGTGGATGCCGGCTCCTGCAACGGCTGCGAGCTGGAGATCCATGCGCTCAACAACGTCTATTACGACGTCGAACGCTTCGGGGTGCATTTCGTGGCATCGCCGCGCCATGCCGACGTGCTGCTGGTGACGGGGCCGGTTTCCCGCCACATGGAAGCCGCCCTGAAGCGCACCTACGAAGCCACGCCCGACCCCAAATGGGTGATCGCCGTGGGCGATTGCGGCGCCTGCGGCGGCGAGTTCGGCGTGTCTTACGCCAGCTGCGGCGCAGTGAGCAACGTGATCCCCGTCGATCTCGCCATCCCGGGCTGCCCGCCGTCCCCCCTCGCACTGTTGCAGGGCCTGCTGTCGCTGTGCGGGAGGCAGTAAGGTTCCGTGATTGTGGCCATTCCGGGGCACGGCAGGTGCGATTTGATCTTCGGAAAAGACCGGGGATTGTTCGATCGCTGCGAGTCCGCCTCTGTCTGGGCTGGGGCAATGCCGATCGGGAAGAGCGGCTAAGTTCGGCTCTGCGCCGCTGCGCGTTCGCGGAAGACCTGGATGCGCCCATCGAAGCCCTCCAGCCAGGCCAACTGCGCTTCAAGCCGCCGGATCCGGGAGCCAGCCTGGTCCGAGGCCCGGGAGCGTTCCGCGGCACCCCGAGTCAATGCCTGTTCCAAGCCATCCGCCACGCCCTCCAGACGCTGGCGTAGGCGGGCCGACAGCTCCTCCCTCGTTTCTTCCAGGCGTCGCCGGATGCCGCTGCGGATGCGTCCGGTCAGCATTTCCATTGTCTCGGTCAACTGGCGCCTGCGTCGCCGGACGATACCGTGCCGGGCCCAGCGCTCGGCCAGGGATTTGAGCTTTCGGAAGCGCGGCGCGACCAGTTCCGGCGCCCGCTTCAAGACCTGCTCCGTGAGCAGCTCCAGCCCCATGGGTTCGTCCGTGGGACGGACCCCGGCGCGGGTTCGTTCCGGCCAGCTCGTCTGCAAAGCAGCGGTCGGCACGGCAAGCTGGAACAGACCGCCGGCAAAGCGCTGGAGGTCGGTGACCATTTCGTCGATTTCGAGGTCGAAGGTTCGGACAATCTCCGCGGCCGCCGCATCGGCTTGGCGCTCCAATACCTCCCGCCAGTCGGCGAAGGATTCTGCGACCTCTTCCCGGATGAAGGTTTCCAGGCACTCGTCGAAATCTTTCGGAGGCTGGAGGTCGTGGTCGAGGACCAGAGCATCGAATCTCCGGGCCAGGTGCGAACGTAGCTCTTCGAACCGGCGTTCGGGGTCACGCGCGAAAATCCCGTCGGCCAGCAGATGGAATTCCTGCCGCAGACGTCCGTCGAGCCGCCGCAGTTCACGCTCCGCCTGAAACCGGCGGGCAGCAAACCGGGCGATCTTTTCGTCCAACTCTGCTATCGGGAGGGTCAGGGAACTTCGCTCCAGCCGGGTTTCCAGGCGCAACCGACCGGTTAGGCGCGCGAGGCCGGAAGCCGCGGCATCGAGCAGCAGCGCACCTTTTTCCTCCAGTAAAAAGCGTTCGAGCGCCGCAGTGAAGACCGGCAGGCGGCTCGCGTCGAGCCGTGCCGGATCGTTGCCGGCTTTTCCCATCAGCGCATCCCGGGCGGAAATGGGGAAGAGGCGGACCTCCGTACCCACTGCCTGGGTCAGGACACGGCGGGAGAAGTGCTCGATCGCGGCGATGTCGGCTTCCTGCAGGATGTCGATCTTATTCAACAGAAAAAAGATACGGCCGGCGTACTTCCGGACCTCATTGAGGAATTCCAGTTCGGCCTGGCTCACCGCCTGATCGGCGGAGAGGACGAACAGAGCCGCATCGCAATGCGGCAGCCGGGCATAGGCGGTGTCGGTGTTGTGACGGAAAACCGAGCCGACCCCTGGGGTGTCGACGATGCGCACGCCGTTCCTCAGGAGGGGCGAGGGCATCTGGATCAGCACCTCCCGCACGCCCTTCGCGTTGCCCGGATTACCCGGCTCGGTGATGTAATCCGCGAGCGTCTCCGGGTGGATGTCGAAGGGGCGGCCTTCCAGCGGCTGGACGGTGATCCGGTGCGTCTCGCCGTATATGAGGATGGTCACCACCGAGGTCAGCGGCACTGCCGCCGTGGGCAGCAGGTTTTCACCCAGTAGTGCGTTGATCAGGCTGGTCTTGCCGCGCTTGAACTGTCCCACCGTCAGGACGTCGAAATACCCCTCCTGCACCTTGTCACGAAGGGCGAGGGCGGGGCGCACAGCCGCAGGAAGGTTCTCGGCCAGCTCGTCGATCCGGTCCAAGAGCTCGGATTTGAGATCCGCGTAGCCGGCGGCTTGCGGCGCGTCACCGGCGACACCGGAACGGGGAATGGCGTTCATTCTGCCGTGGTGGGATCGATGACGGTACGGACTTCGTTGATCGCGTCGGCGGGAAAGCCGCCTTCCATCGCATGCTGCCTCAACGTGGCGGCGTCCGGGGCGATGTAGATGCAGTACACCTTGTCGTCGGTGACATAGCTTTCGAGCCATTGAACCTGCGGTCCCATGGCGTTGAGGATGGAACAGGATTTCCGGGAAATCCGCTGCAACTCATCACGTGAAAGGTTTCCAGCGCCGGGAATCGTACGCTCTATGACATATTTGGGCATGGTTATCCTCCTGACGGCTCTGATACATGAATAAAGCGGGCTGTATCGTGCTTGTCGAGTAAAGTATTTCTGCGTTGCCTGATTTTCTCATGGTTCGTAATTCGATTGAATGCGGCGAAATGTCTCAGGGTTCGGTAACGAATTGACGGCCTTTCTGCCGACTTGAGTCGTACCATTATGTCCGATGACTGTATGAAAATCGGACAGGTGTCGTGATTTCGGACAGATCGTCCTTTCATGGCGGCAGGGTCTGACCAATCCCATATTCGCTCCAAGGTCTTGATATATAGGTATGTGTGTCCGAAATAAAAATTTGGCACGATCCCTGTAACGAGATAGTCACAACCTCGTTGGAGGTTGTATGTCCGGTGTCCACTGACGTCATCGGGCATTCCGACTCAAAGAAAGAATGTGTTACGGAGGAAACGAGTAATGGCACTTAGCACCGCAACCAAGGCCGCGACGGACGCGCTGGCTGCCAATCGGGCACCCGCCAGCGTGAATGCACAGGAAGTGCACCGCTGGCTCCAGAGCTTCAACTGGGACTTCAAGAACAACCGGACCAAGTACGCCACCAAGTACAAGATGGCGAACGAGACCAAGGAACAGTTCAAGCTGATCGCCAAGGAATATGCGCGCATGGAGGCCGTGAAGGACGAACGGCAGTTCGGCAGCCTGCAGGATGCGCTGACCCGTCTGAACGCCGGCCACCGCGTTCACCCGAAGTGGAACGAGACCATGAAAGTGGTTTCCAACTTCCTGGAAGTGGGCGAATACAACGCCATCGCCGCCAGCGGAATGCTGTGGGACTCCGCCCAGGCGGCGGAACAGAAGAACGGCTATCTGGCCCAGGTGCTGGACGAAATCCGCCACACCCACCAGTGCGCCTACGTCAACTACTACTTCGCCAAGAACGGCCAGGACCCGGCCGGCCACAACGACGCCCGCCGCACCCGCACCATCGGGCCGCTGTGGAAGGGCATGAAGCGGGTGTTCTCGGACGGCTTCATCTCCGGCGACGCGGTGGAATGCTCCATCAACCTGCAACTGGTGGGCGAGGCCTGCTTCACCAACCCCCTGATCGTCGCAGTGACCGAATGGGCCGCCGCCAACGGTGACGAAATCACCCCGACGGTGTTCCTGTCGATCGAGACCGACGAGCTGCGCCACATGGCCAACGGCTACCAGACCGTGGTCTCCATCGCCAACGATCCGGCTGCCGCCAAGTACCTCAACACGGACCTGAACAACGCGTTCTGGACCCAACAGAAGTACTTCACGCCGGCGCTGGGCATGCTGTTCGAGTACGGCTCCAAGTTCAAGGTCGAGCCGTGGGTCAAGACCTGGAACCGCTGGGTGTACGAGGACTGGGGCGGCATCTGGATCGGCCGTCTGGGCAAGTACGGGGTGGAGTCGCCGCGCAGCCTGAAGGACGCCAAGCAGGACGCTTACTGGGCACACCACGATCTGTATCTGCTGGCTTATGCGCTGTGGCCGACCGGCTTCTTCCGCCTGGCCCTGCCGGATCAGGAGGAAATGGAGTGGTTCGAGGCCAACTATCCGGGTTGGTACGACCACTACGGCAAGATCTACGAGGAATGGCGCGCCCGCGGCTGCGAGGATCCGTCCTCGGGCTTCATTCCTCTGATGTGGTTCATCGAAAACAACCACCCGATCTACATCGACCGGGTGTCGCAGGTGCCGTTCTGCCCGAGCTTGGCCAAGGGCGCCAGCACCCTGCGCGTGCACGAGTACAACGGCCAGATGCACACCTTCAGCGACCAGTGGGGTGAACGCATGTGGCTGGCCGAGCCGGAACGCTACGAGTGCCAGAACATCTTCGAGCAGTATGAAGGCATGGAGCTGTCGGAAGTGATCGCCGAGCTGCACGGCCTGCGCAGCGATGGCAAAACCCTGATCGCCCAGCCGCATGTCCGTGGCGACAAGCTGTGGACGCTGGACGACATCAAACGTCTGAACTGCGTCTTCAAGAACCCGGTGAAGGCATTCAATTGAAACGAGCGTTGGGCTCCGTCGCAGAACGGGGCCCGACACACAATCGTTCGATCAACATCAAACTAAAGGAACATCGATATGAGCATGTTAGGAGAAAGACGCCGCGGATTGACCGATCCGGAAATGGCGGCCGTCATCCTGAAGGCGCTTCCCGAAGCTCCGCTGGACAGCAACAACAAGATGGGCTATTTCGTCACGCCGCGCTGGAAGCGCCTGACGGAATACGAAGCCCTGACCGTGTACGCGCAGCCCAACGCCGACTGGATCTCCGGCGGTCTGGACTGGGGCGACTGGACTCAGAAGTTCCATGGCGGCCGTCCGTCCTGGGGCAACGAGACCACGGAGCTGCGGACGGTCGACTGGTACAAGCACCGCGACCCGCTGCGCCGCTGGCACGCGCCGTACGTCAAGGACAAGGCCGAGGAATGGCGCTACACCGATCGCTTCCTGCAGGGCTATTCCGCCGACGGCCAGATCCGGTCGATGGACCCGACCTGGCGGGACGAGTTCATCAACCGGTACTGGGGCGCGTTCCTGTTCAACGAATACGGATTGTTCAACGCCCATTCGCAGGCTTCCCGCGAGGCGCTTTCGGACGTGATCCGGGTCAGCATCACTTTCTGGGGCTTCGACAAGATCGACCTGGCCCAGATGATCCAGCTCGAGCGCGGGTTCCTGGCCAAGATCGTGCCCGGATTCGACGAATCCACCGCGGTGCCGAAGGCGGAATGGACCACAGGCGGCATCTACAAGGGGGCCCGCCTGGCGGTGGAGGCGCTGTGGCAGGAGGTGTTCGACTGGAACGAAAGCGCCTTCTCGGTCCATGCCGTCTACGACGCGCTGTTCGGCCAGTTCGTCCGCCGCGAGTTCTTCCAGCGGCTGGCGCCGAAGTTCGGCGACAACCTGACGCCGTTCTTCATCAACCAGTCCCAGACCTACTTCCAGATCACCAAGGTGGGGGTACATGACCTGTACTACACCACCCTGGGCGATGATCCGGAATTCGGCGACTACAACCGTACAGTGATGCGCAACTGGACCGGCAAGTGGCTGGAGCCGACGATCGCCGCGCTGCGCGACTTCATGGGGCTGTTTGCGAAGTTGCCAGCCGGCGCCACCGACAAGGAAGAAATCATCGCATCCCTGTATCGGGTTGTCGACGACTGGATCGAGGACTACGCCAGCAGGATCGACTTCAAGGCGGACCGCGACCAGATCGTCAATGCAATTTCGGCAGGACTGAAATAGGAGTTATCACGATGAGCGTAAGCAGCAACGCGTACGATGCCGGCATCATGAGCCTGAAAGGCAAGGAGTTCGCCGATCAGTTCTTTGCCGAAGAAAATCAGGTGGTCCACGAAAGCGACACGGTCGTTCTGGTCCTCAAGAAGTCGGACGAGATCAATACCTTTATCGAGGAGATTCTTCTGACGGACTACAAGAAGAACGTCAATCCGACGGTGAACGTGGAGGACCGCGCCGGCTACTGGTGGATCAAGGCCAACGGCAAGATCGAGGTCGATTGCGACGAGCTGACCGAGCTTTTGGGCCGTCCTTACAACGTCTATGACTTCCTCGTCGACGTTTCCTCGACCATCGGCCGGGCCTATACCCTGGGCAACAAGTTCACCATTACCAGTGAGCTGATGGGCCTGGACCGCAAGCTCGAAGACTACCACGAATAAGGAGACCGACATGGGCATACACAGCAACGACACCCGCGACGCCTGGGTGAACAAGATCGCACAGCTCAACACCCTGGAAAAAGCGGCCGAGATGCTGAAGCAGTTCCGTATGGATCACACCACGCCGTTCCGCAAGAGCTACGAGCTGGACAACGATTATCTTTGGATCGAGGCCAGGCTCGAGGAAAAGGTCGCCGTGCTCAAGGCGCGCGCCTTCAGTGAGACGGATTTCCGCCACAAGACCGCTTTCGGCGAGGACGCCAAGGCGGTTCTGGATGGCACCGTCGCGAAGATGAACGCGGCCAAGGACAAGTGGGAAGCGGAGAAGATCCACATCGGTTTCCGCCAGGCCTACAAGCCGCCGATCATGCCGGTGAACTACTTCCTGGATGGCGAGCGCCAGTTGGGTACCCGGCTGATGGAGCTGCGCAACCTCAACTACTACGACACGCCGCTGGAAGAGCTGCGCAAGCAGCGCGGCGTGCGGGTGGTGCATCTGCAGGCGCCGCACTGACGGGAGGAAGTCTCGCCCTGGACTCCGACGGCATCGCCGTGAGGTCAGGGGGCAGGGATGCCGTTCCGGGCCGGTCTGCCGGCCCGGAATCTTTGGTTTTCAAGGGGCGTGCCGGTCCCGGCTCCCCCCTCCATCTTTCGTAAGGAAATCACCATGGTCGAATCGGTATTTCAGCCCTTTTCGGGCGACGCAGACGAAGGGTTCGAGGAACCACGGCCCCAGACCGGTTTCTTCCCTTCCGCGGACTGGCATCTGCTCAAACGGGACGAGACCTACGCAGCCTACGCCAAGGATCTCGATTTCATGTGGCGGTGGGTCATCGTCCGGGAAGAAAGGATCGTCCAGGAGGGTTGCTCGATCAGCCTGGAGTCGTCGATCCGCGCCGTGACGCACGTACTGAATTATTTTGGCATGACCGAGCAACGCGTCCCGCCAGAGGGCGGGACCGGCGGGGTTCAACATTGAACAGGTAAGTTTATGCAGCGAGTTCACACTATCACGGCGGTGACGGAGGATGGCGAATCGCTCCGCTTCGAATGCCGCCCGGACGAGGACGTCATCACCGCCGCCCTACGCCAGAACATCTTCCTGATGTCGTCTTGCCGGGAAGGTGGCTGTGCCACCTGCAAGGCCTTGTGCAGCGAAGGAGACTATGACCTCAAGGGGTGCAGCGTGCAGGCGCTGCCGCCGGAAGAGGAGGAGGAAGGGTTGGTGTTATTGTGCCGGACCTATCCCAAGACCGACCTGGAAATCGAACTGCCCTATACCCATTGCCGGATCAGTTATGGCGAGGTCGGCAGTTTCGAGGCCGAGGTCGTCGGCCTCAACTGGGTGTCGAGCAACACAGTTCAGTTCCTGTTGCAGAAGCGGCCCGATGAATGCGGCAACCGGGGAGTGAAATTCGAACCTGGCCAGTTCATGGATCTGACCATCCCCGGTACCGACGTTTCCCGCTCTTATTCGCCGGCAAACCTGCCCAATCCCGATGGCCGGCTGGAGTTCCTGATCCGTGTGCTGCCGGAAGGGCGGTTTTCGGATTACTTGCGCAACGATGCGCGTGTCGGCCAAGTCCTTTCGGTCAAAGGGCCGCTGGGGGTGTTCGGGCTCAAGGAGCACGGCATGGCGCCGCGCTATTTCGTCGCCGGCGGCACCGGGCTGGCGCCCGTGGTCTCGATGGTGCGGCAGATGCGGGAGTGGACCGCGCCGAACGAGACCCGCCTCTATTTCGGCGTCAACACCGAGCCGGAATTGTTCTACCTTGACGAGCTCAAATCCCTGGAACAGTCCATGCGCAATCTCACCGTGAAGGCCTGTGTCTGGCACCCGGGCGCGGACTGGGACGGCAGGCAGGGCTCGCCCGTCGATCTGCTGCGCGAAGACCTGGAGGCCAGCGGCGCCCGGCCGGACATTTACCTGTGCGGCCCGCCGGGCATGATCGATGCCGCTTGCGAACTGGCACGCAGCCGCGGTGTTCCGGGCGAACAGATCTTCTTCGAAAAGTTCCTGCCGTCCGGGACGGCCTGAAGCGGGGGAGTGCCGTGAGCGCCGAGCAGTTCCCGCCCCAATTCCTGCGTGAAATGATCGAGCAACTGGACGCCAGCATCCAGGAGCTCACGCGCAAGGAAAAGGGACTTGCCGCCTCCCTGGGCAGCGGCCGGGTCGCCGAACTTAGAGAGTACTGGGATCAGGTCCTCTCGCCCGAGGAAGAATGGGAGCTCAAGCAGAGCATGGACTTCCGAGATCGGGAATTGCTTTGGATCTGGTCCCGCCTCAGACGCGCCCGCACCAGCCGCGCCAACGCCGGAGA
This sequence comes from Methylococcus capsulatus, assembly GCF_036864975.1. Taxonomy (NCBI): domain Bacteria; kingdom Pseudomonadati; phylum Pseudomonadota; class Gammaproteobacteria; order Methylococcales; family Methylococcaceae; genus Methylococcus; species Methylococcus capsulatus. The sequence continues at coordinate 2,293,967 of NZ_CP104311.1, forward strand.
GGCCTATATGCGTCATCTCTCGCCGGTGGCGCGAATAAACCATAAATCCTGAACTGAACTGGAGTCGCCAACATGGCAAAGGAAGTGGTCTACAACGGGAATGCGCGGCAGCGCATGATGCAGGGCATCGAGATCCTCGCCCGGGCGGTGCTGCCGACGCTGGGCGCCAGCGGCCCCAGTGTCATGATCCAGCACCGCGCCGAGGGTTTGCCGCCCATTTCGACCCGGGACGGTGTTACTGTGGCAAATTCCATCGTGCTCAAGGACAGCCTGGCCAACCTCGGCGCCCGGCTGCTACGGGACGTCGCCGGCACCATGTCCCGCGAAGCGGGGGACGGCACCACCACCGCTATCGTGCTGGCCCGCCACATCGCCCGGGAGATGTTCAAGAGCCTCAGCGCTGGGGCCGATCCCCTTGCGCTCAAGCGCGGCATCGACCGGGCCGTCGCCTGCGTGAGCGGAGACATCCGGGGGCGGGCCCGGCGCGGCGATCAGGAGTCGGTCATCCTGGGGGTAGCCGCAGTGGCGACCAAGAACGAGCCCGGCGTGGGCCGGCTGCTGCTGGAGGCGCTGGGCGCGGTCGGTGTCCACGGCGCCGTGGCGGTCGAACTGGGGCAGCGGCATGAGGACGTGCTCGACGTCGTCGACGGCTATCGCTGGGAGAAAGGCTATCTGTCACCCTATTTCGTGACCGATCGGACCCGTGAACTGGCCGAACTCGACGACGTCTATGTGCTCATGACCGATCGGGAGGTGACCGATTTCATCGATCTGGTGCCCCTGCTGGAGGCAGTGACCGAGGCGGGAGGCAGTCTGTTGATCGCCGCCGACCGCGTTCACGACAAGGCCCTGGCCGGCATTCTGCTCAATCATGTGCGCGGGGTGTTCAAGGCGGTGGCCGTCACCGCGCCGGGATTCGGCGACAAGCGGCCGAACCGCCTCTTGGACCTGGCGGCGCTGACCGGCGGCCGCGCGATTCTCGAGGCTCAGGGAGACCGGCTGGACCGGGTGACGCCGGCTGATCTGGGGCGGGTGCGTCGGGCGGTCGTCAGTGCCGATGACACCGTACTGCTCGGTACACCGGGCACCGCAGCCTCCCGTGCCCGCCTGGAGGGTCTGCGCCGGGAGGCGGAGCAGTACCGGGCCCTCAAGCCAGGCCAGGGCTCGGCCACTGGACGACTGCACGAACTCGAGGAAATCGAGGCCCGCATCGCCGGTCTGAGCGGCAAGTCCGCGGTCTACCGCGTGGGCGGCGTGACCGATGTGGAAATGAAAGAGCGGATGGTGCGGATCGAGAACGCCTACCGCTCGGTGGTGTCCGCCCTGGAAGAGGGGGTGTTGCCCGGCGGCGGCGTTGGTTTCCTCGGCAGCCTCCCCGCTTTGGCGGAACTGGAAGCGCGCGACGTCGACGAAGCTCGCGGCATCGGCATCGTCCGTTCGGCGTTGACGGAGCCTCTGCGGGTCATCGGGGAAAACTCCGGGCTGTCGGGAGAGGCCGTCGTCGCCAAGATCATGGATCACCCGAATCCGGGCTGGGGCTACGATCAGGAAAGTGGACGTTTCTGTGACCTCGACGCCCAAGGGATCTGGGATGCCGCTAAGGTGCTCAGGCTGGCCTTGGAGAAAGCCGCGTCGGTGGCCGGCACTTTCCTCACCACCGAAGCCGTGGTACTGGAAATCCCGGACCGGGACGCTTTCGCCGGTTTCAGCGGCGAATGGGCCGCCGCGACCCGTGAGGATCCACGGGTCTGAAGGAGGGGGGGACGTGTTCGAACTCCGGGAGATCAGGTGCTGGTGTAACGTACGCCGTTACGTCCGTTCTGCTTGACCTGATAAAGGGCGCTGTCCGCCTTCAGCAGTAGGTCTTTCAGGCTGGCGGCGGACGTGGAGTCCGCCACGCCGATGCTGGCAGTGAGCGGGCGGGGTAGCTCGAGTCCCTGGGGTTGCCGCTGCTCGATCGCGCTGCGGACGCGCTCGGCGGTCTGGATGGCGGCCGGCCCGTCCGTGTCCGGGGTGATGATCAGAAATTCTTCGCCCCCCATCCGGCAAACCACGTCACTGGTGCGCACGCTTTCCCGCATGACGCGGGCGGCATGCACGAGCGCTTGGTCCCCTGCGTCGTGGCCGAGAGAGTCGTTGATGGATTTGAACCAGTCGAGATCGAGCATAATGATACTCAGCGGCCGGCCGAACATACGCGCCTGTGCCCAGCCCTGTTCCAGCCTGTCCATCGCGTAGCGGCGGTTGGGCAGGCCGGTGAGCTGGTCGGTATTGGCCATGAGTTCCAGGCGGCGGTTCGCGGCGGCCAGTTCCGAGGAGTAGCGTTCGATTTCCTTGCGTTCCCGCGCGAGCTTCTTGTGGAGGGTGAGGATGCGCTGGCCGGCCCGTATGCGGGCCTTGAGGACCCTGACACTGGGCGGCTTGACGACGTAATCGTCGATGCCCGCGCCGAAGGCTTCGACCAGCGCATCCTCGCTCTCGTTCGCCGTGAGCATGATGATGTAGACGTTGCTGCCCAGGGCGGACTCCCGCAGCGCCTTGCACAGTTCCAGGCCGTTCATGGGTTTCATGTGCCAGTCCGTGATCACCATTTCCGGTTCGTGCTCGATGGCGTATGCGAGCGCCGCTTCGCCGTCGCGCCGTGACGCGATGTGGTGCCCCTCGGCTTCGAGCTGGCGGGACAGGCGGATGAGCATGATGGGATCGTCGTCGGCGAGCAGGATGTGTAGCCTTTCCTCCACTTGCGGCCTTCGCCCCGAAAGCTCCGCGTCGCCGGTTTGATCGTCTTCGGCGAGGCCGATCACCCGGGTCCAGTCGAGCCATTCGGCCTGCGGGCCGCGCAGCAGCTGTGCCAGATCCTCGTCGTCGAGTCCGCATCTTCGCGCTTCCGTCTGCATTACCGGTGACAAGGTCATCCGCCGCGGTTCTTCGGCAAGCTGGTATTCAGCGATCCGCCGCGCCAGGGCCAGCTGTCGGGCAAAACGGCCGGTGCGGTCGTCATCCCGGAAGTCATCCCGGTGGTTCTGCTCGAGCGCGTCGATGAAAACCTGTGGAAATCCCCAGTCCGTCAGGAGCATCCGGGTCAACTCGTCGTGATCGGTGGCGAAGCGCTCCCGTTCCAGGGCGATCAAGGCTTCGCCGTCCGCTTTCCGCAGGCATTCGCTGTATTCCAGCGGCCAGGCGGTGGCCAGGGCGAGGCGACCGACGTCGGCCAACAAACCCAGCGTGAACGCTTCCTTGGGGGCCACAGTCGGTACGCGGGTCGTGATCGACTGGAGCGCAACGGCGCAGGCTAAGGATTTTTGCCAGTAGACGGGATAATCGAATGCCTCGCATCTGCCTTCGCGATGGGCGTCGATGAGCGAGAGGCTCAGCGCGAACTGGCGGATGGCCTGGAGGCCCAGGAGGCTCATGGCGTCGATCACGCTGACGATGGGGCGGCGCGTGCCGTGGGCGGGGGCATTGGCGAAACGCAGGATCCGTCCGGTGAGCGCCGGGTCCGTCTGGATCAGCTGGGCCAGCGCCTCCGCCGTGACGTCTTCGCGCCGGGCCAGGTTTAGGATCGCCGCGGCCGTGCGGGACGGGGTGGGTAGTGAGTCGCACAGCGTTGGCTTATGCATCGTCCGCGGCCCCGAGTCGAGACGTAACGAGGATTTCCGGTCTTCCGGCGCCAGGGCTGGAGAGCTTATCGCGGTTCATCTTCAACCCCCCTTTGCCGGATGTACCGGGGAGGAGCCGGTCCGCATGTCCGCCAGCAAGTCGGCGGCGGCGGTTTCCAGCGCACGGATCAGCGTCGGATGCGGGGCCGATCCCATCGTCCGGGCCTGGTCTTCCAGACGCGCGGCTAGCTCCCGGACCCTTCCGGCGCAGAAATGCCCCGCCATGCCTTTGATGGCATGTGCCGCATCGGCCAGCGCGGCCATGTCCTTCGCCGCTGCCGCAGCGTGAAGGGTGTTGAGGTGTTGGGGGAGCTCAGCGATACAGAGAGCGATCATGTCCCCCAGGAGTCCCTCGTCGTAATCCAAGCGCGCCAGCGCTTCTTCCTTGTTCCAGGAAGGGCCGGAGGGCTCATGTCCGCCATCGTCGTCCGCAGCCCACTGCCCGATTTCCGCTGATGCCATGGACGCGGGAGCGCCCAGCCAGCGCTCGAGGGCCTCGGCGAGACGGTCCCTGGAAACCGGCTTGCTGAGATAGTCGTCCATGCCGGCGGCCAGGCATTTTTCCCGTTCGCCGGTCGCGGCATGCGCTGTGAGCGCGACGACCGGCGTGCGTCCCGATCCCGCGGACAGCTCCCTGGCCCGTAGTTCCGCGGTGGCTTCGTAGCCGCCCAGCACCGGCATCTGGCAGTCCATCAGAACCAGGTCGTAGCGGGAGCGTGCCAGCAGATCCAGGGCGGCCTGGCCGTTGTCGGCGACATCGGGAGCGATTCCGAATTTGCCGAGCATGGCGACGATCACTTTCTGGTTGACCCGGTTGTCCTCCACCACCAGGACCTTGCGGCCTGTGTAAGCCGGCAGGGCGACTTCGACCTTGTCGACTGCAGGGGGCTGCTTCTGGGCCCTGGCGGCGAGCACATCGGCGATGGCATTGAACAGCAACGATTGGCGCACTGGCTTCAGCAGGCTGCGTGCGATCCCCAGCGCGCGAAGCTCGGCTTCGCCGGTCAAGCCTCCGGAGGATAGCAGCAGGCGCGGGATATCCTTCAGTTCCGGGTCGGCATTCATGGCGCGGGCGAGTCCATAGCCGGTCATATGCGGCATGTGGAGATCGAGCAAAACGAGGTCGTAGGGCTTGGATTCGCGCAGGGCGGTCTGCAGCCTGCTCAGGGCTGTATCGCCCCGGTCCGCTTCATCCACTTTCAGGCCCCAGTGGGTCAGATAATGGGTCAGAATGACGCGATTGGTGGCGTTATCGTCGACCACCAGCACTCGCCGGTGAGAGAAGTCGGGCAAGGGGGGCGCGGACGCAGTGGAGACCTGTTCCAGCGGGAGCGTGAACCAGAAGCGGCTGCCTTGGCCAGGAGCGCTTTCCAGCCCGATGCTTCCGCCCATGAGTTCGACCAGGTTTCGGCAGATGGACAGGCCGAGGCCGGTGCCGCCGAAGCGGCGGGCGGTGGAGCCATCGGCCTGGGTGAACGGCTGGAACAGCCTGGGCTGGACCTCCGGTGCGATGCCTATGCCGGTGTCCCGGATCTCGAAGCTCAGGTTCGTCCGCCCGTCGCTGGCCTCCGCCTGCATCACCTTGACCGAAACCTCGCCGTTTTCGGTGAACTTGATGGAGTTGCCGAGCAGGTTGGTGAGCACCTGGCGGATACGCGTTGGGTCACCGATCCACAGCTTCGGCATATCTGCCGGCAAGAAGCAGTTCAGCTCCAGACCTTTGTCGTGGGCGCGGCCGGCCAGGAGGGCGCATACTTCCTCGACCAGATCGGGCAGATTGAATTCGGTCCGTTCGATTTCGACCTTGCCCGCTTCGAGCTTGGAAAAGTCGAGGATCGAGTTGATGATTTCCAGCAGGGCTTCGGCGGAATTCGATGCGGTTTCCACCAGATCCCATTGCTCACGGGACATGTCGGTGTCCTTCAGCAGCTCCAGCATGCCAAGTACGCCGTTCATCGGGGTGCGGATCTCGTGGCTCATGTTGGCCAGGAATGCGCTCTTCGCCTGGGTGGCCTCCACGGCGGCATCGTGGGCGGCTTTCAGCGAAGCCTCGGCGCGATCTTCGAGTATCGCCAGCGCCAGCATTTCACCGACATGCCTGAGCATCGCCATCCGCGCCTCGTTGCGAGCGGGGTTGGGGTCGGTGTAGAGGAACATCACTCCCTGGATGTCGCCGCCGGAGGCGATGGGCACGATGTAATGGCCGTGGTTTTCCATGCCCTCGAAGCGGTGTTCGTGCCGGGGGTCCTGGAAACAGTCATCGGAGACCAGGATTTCGCCGGAAACGGCGCTTCGGCCACACAGGCAGGCACCCAGGGGAATGGTCTGTTCGCGCCGGACGAATTCATCGGAGAACTTTCCCTCGAGCACGAACAGATTCAGACAGTGTCCGTTTTCCGCCTTGAGGAATATTCCGCCCTTGCGTTGCAGGTCGAGAGTGCGCAGGCCGAACAGGGTGGCGAGCACGCGTCGGCACCGCTCTTTCAGCGGGCCACTTTGCTGCAGGGTTTCGGCGATGCGGAGGCGGGCGGCGGTGTCCTCCTGTTCCATCGCCAGTGCGCGTTCCCGTTCGACCTTGGCGCTCACGTCGTGCTGAATCTGGATATAGCCCACCGGTGTGTTGCCTTCGGTATGGATCGGCGTAGTACTGATCTCTGCCCAGTAGTCCTGGGCATCGTCGGGATTGGGTCCGGTCCGGCGCCGGTACAGGAGCCGTCCGGACCAAGTCTGGCCGGCCTGGAGGGCTGCCTGCATGGCGGCCAGGGTCTCTTGATCGGCGAGCGGGCTGTCCAGGATGCTGGGGTTCTGTCCGAGCAGCTCCTGTTCCGCCAATCCACTGAAGCGGCACAGCGCCGGATTCGCATAGATGATGCGTCCGGCGCGGTCGGTGAGCAGAATCATGTCGCTGCTCGCATCCATCGCCTGCTTGAGGCGGGCGATCTGGGCCTCGGCCTCTTTTTGCGCTGTGATGTCGCGTCCGATGGCTATGTATTGCCGCGGTCTGCCCGTATTGTCCATCAGCGGGACGATCGTGCTGTCGACCCAATAGCGGGTTCCGTCCTTGCGGCGGTTGCAGAACTCGCCTTGCCAGATGTTCCCCCGGCTGATGGTGCGCCACATGTCGCGGAGGTAGGCCTTGTTGTGGTAACCGGAATTGACGAAGCGGTGGTCCTGTCCCACGAGTTCTTCCCGGCCGTAGCGCGAAACCGCGCAGAAGTTGTCGTTGGCGTACAGTATCCTGCCTTGCAGGTCGGTGATGCTGATCAGTGCATGCGCATCCAGCGCTTCCAAGAGTTCCTTGTTGCGCTGGCTTTCCGTGACGATCTGCCGCGCGAGGGGCCGCAGCGCCATGATCCACAGCAAGGGCGCACTGAGGATGGCAAGCAGCATCCCGTCCAGCGCGCTTTCCTGCCACGGCATAAGCTCCAGCCGGCTGTGCCGGATCGCCTCCAGGACCGCCATCACGATGACCTCGGTCAGGATCATGATGAGGCAGATGCTGCCCAGGGAGCGCAGGAAGCGCTGCCGCATGGCAGGAAGGGCGGTGAGATCTTCGGACATGGTTTCCTTACGCGTGGTGAGCAGGGACGGGGTCAGCCGCAGCTGGTTGAAGAGGTGGCGGCCATACAGGTCCGGACTGCGGCGTAGTCTAATGACAAATCGCTTGTGGCTTCAACCGGCTACGGTAGCAGGAAAAGCCATGTCGGCCGTTTGCCGCCGGGCCGCCTCATGCCCGGACCGTCTGCGACAATCAGCCGCATTGAAGGCACATGAGCGAGTTGCTACTGTGTCACCCACGTTCCATTGCCGATGAACTAAACATCGGTCCCGCACAGGAGCGCATTTCGGAACTTCCTCCGGGCTTGCCCTCAAAGCGCCGTCGAAGGGCCGGCAAAACAATAAATCCAAGATGTGGTTATGCATGGCTGGCCGCGCCCAGAAGAAGGTTGGCCGCCGTACGAATGGTCGATCGTAGCTTCACGCCAAGGAGATAGCCACCGATGTTGAGCGAACAGTACCTCTCATCCGTTTCCAGACCCGTCGAATTTCCCGATTGGAACCGTTTCAGCAGTGTGTACGTGGACCGGCCCGATCAGGCATGGGAATGGATGCGTCAGACGGGGGTTCTGCCGGCCGCTCTGGATTGGGTCCGCCCGGAAGTGGCCGAGGCGTGGTGCCGCTGCTTCGAGGACTGCCGGCTTCCGCCGGGCACCGACGACTGGCCCTGCAAGGCCGAACCGGATGCTCCGGCCCCGTCCGTTTCTGTGGAACTTGCGTCGGTGTGGGAACGGGTCCGCGGCGTTTTCGATTTCCTTAAAGGCGCCCAGGCGGCCCTCATCGTCGCGGACGCCCATTGCCGGATTTTTCGGGTTTTGGATGACGGACTGCGGATGGCGCCCGTCGTGCGGGAGGTGCTCAAAACCGGGGCCGACTGGCGGGAAGAGGTGCTCGGCAACAACGGCATCGGCAGCGCGGCGGTGCTGGGTACCGCAGTCGCCTTCGAAGGCAAGGAGCACTACAGTGCGAGATTACATGCCCTGGTGACCGCCGGCTGTCCGCTGCGGAATGCGGCCGGCGAAACAGCCGCCGTGGTTGGTTTGGTGAGCGACCAGCGTGGTTCCTCAGGCGCATTGCTTGCCTTTCTGCGCATGGCGTGCAACGGGTTGACCGCGCCCGCTGCCGAGCAAAGCCGAAGGACCGGAGACAGGCCCGAAGTGCCAGCCGGTTTTTCGCCAGGTGAACAGGGCCTGATCCGGGATGCGGCGATCGAGGGGCTCCTCGACAAGGCTCTGCGTTTGCAGGAGCGTGGCATACCGCTGCTCGTCAGCGGCGAATCGGGTACGGGAAAAGAATACCTGGTCCGCTTTGCCCATCGCTTCGGGCCGCGGCGGAAAGGGCCGCTGGTGGCCGTCAACTGCGCATCGATTCCCAAGGATCTCATCGAGAGCGAACTGTTCGGTTACGAAGCCGGCAGTTTCACCGGCGCCCGCAGCCGCGGAAAGCCGGGAAAATTTCTCCTGGCCGATGGCGGCGTGCTGTTTCTCGACGAAATCGGCGATATGAGCTTCGATCTCCAGGCGACGCTGCTGCGTGTCCTGGAGACTGGCGAATTCGTGCCGGTCGGCGGTGCCAAACCCTTGCGCGTCGACGTCCAGGTCGTGGCAGCCACCAATGTCGATTTGCAGGAAGCGATCCGCCAGGGACGTTTCCGGCGCGACCTGTATTACAGGCTCAACGGCGCGCGCCTGCACCTGCCACCCCTGCGGCAACGGCCCGACCGGTGTCGAATCTTCCAAGCGGTGTTCGAACAGGAGGCCGCGGCGGCGGGAGCATCCCGGATTCGTTTGGGCGAAGACGTCATGGCTCTGTTCGAGCGCCACCCCTGGCCGGGAAACCTGCGGGAGTTACGCAACGTGATCAGGAATGCCTTGTTCGTCTGCTCCGGCGGCGTATTGACAGTGGCCGATCTGCCGACCGATTTTCTCGAAGAGGCGGAGCAATGCGCAGCATGTGCCGCCCCGGATGGCCGGGAGGCCGCCTGGTCCGCCGACGCGCTGAGCCTATCGAAAATGGAGTCGGAAAGCATCGCCGCGGCGATCTGCAGGTGCCGCGGCAATATGAGTCAGGCTGCTCGCGTTCTGGGGATTGCGCGCTCGACGCTGTACAAGAAAATCTCCCGTTACGGCTTGAGCGCTTGAGATCAGGCGCAGGCGATGCCGGAAAGCCGGGTGTGCGGAGCCGGTCCTGCCGCAGACTGAGCCGAGTCGAAACAACCGGGTCGTCCGCGCCTTTCTTTAATCTTTGCACTCCTCGCAACTGCCCGGCACATCGTGTTGCTGGGAGCCCAGCACGAATTCCCGTCCTTTTTCCGTAAATCCCGAGGTGGCCGCAAGAATCTCCCGCCGGTATTTGTGCACCAGGTAGCCGGCGGCGATGCCCAGACCGAATACCAGCAAAGGATGCCTGAACAGGTATTTCATCGATTCGTTCCTCAAATCAGGTTGTTTGACGTCCGTTGCGCGCTCTGCTGCGAGGCACGCTTACGGTTCCGCAGTGATGATATCACCAGTACTGGATGCGATCAGGGAGCCTGGATTTACGGTGCGTAGACCGCAGCGCCGAGCCGGAACAGGTAGAACAGGAGTTCCAGCGCGGCGATGCCCAGAGCGATCTCAAGCAGTTTGCGCAGGTACAAGGAGTTTCGTTTCATCCCGCCCTTCACCTTCCTGTCGTGCGGCCAAGGCTTCACCCGAAGTGGCACACGTAATGGAGCGTATCGTTCACCTCGATCCGGAAGCCGCTGTTTCCTGGAACGCTGAACGAATCACCGGCCTGATAGCTTTGCCACTCGGTTTGGCCGGCGAGCTGGACGCGGCATCCGCCGGTGAGGATTTCCATGATTTCCGGGACGCCGGTTTGAAAGTGCAGAGCGGAGGGCAGGATCACTCCCAAGGTTTTGCGGCTGCCATCCGGGAACAGCACGGTGTGGCTGATGCATTTGCCATCGAAATAAACATTGGCTTGTTTGACGATGCTGACGTTGTCGAACTGGCCCATGGGTGAAATCCTGGTTTGCAAAAGGGCCGGGTATTATAGACCGGCCGGAGGATGACGGCAGTGCCTACTCCCCGCCGGTCACCCGCCGATACCAGCCCGGATGATGCTTGCGCGCCCAGGCCCGGGTCACAGTGCCGCGGACCATCGCACCGATGGTGCCCTTGATCCACAAGGCGGCGTAGATGTGGACGATGATGCCGGCGATCATGACGAAGGCGCAGAGCGCATGGAGCAGCAGCGCCAGGCGGACCACGCCGATGTCGAAATAAGGTGCGAACCAGGGCCGCCAGATCACGATGCCGGTAAGGAGCAGGGCGGGGATGGTGGTGACCATGGTCCAGAACAGCATCTTCTGGCCGGCATTGTAGCGGTCCACTTCCGGCAGCCGGTCTTCGCGGTTCCTCACCACGTCGGCGATCCGGCGGAGCCAGACGATGTCGTTCAGGGTTAGCAGGTTGTGATGCCAGAATTTGAGCGCCAGGGCGCTGAACGACACGAACATCACTACGCCGATGTAAGGGTGCAGGATGCGGGTCCAGGTGGGCCCGCCGAAGAACTGGGTGAACCAGAACAGGGCGGGATGGAACAGCGCCAGGCCGGAGAAGCTCAGGAGCAGGAAGGTGAGGGCGGTGATCCAGTGGTTCAGACGCTCTGCCGGGCTGTAGCGCTCGATGCGCGAGGGATTCCGGTTGCTGCTCATGCCTTTTTCTCCTCTTCGTCTTCCCCGGTCTCGTTGGGGCCGACCGTGACATAGTGGAAAAACCCGGCCAGCGCGGTGAGCGCCAAGGCAGCGGTGGCCAGGGGCTTGAAGATGCCTTTCCACAGTCCGACCAGGCTACTGATTTGCGGGTTTTGAGGCAGACCGTCGTAGAGCTGCGGTTTGTCGGCATGATGCAACACATACATCACGTGGGTACCGCCCACGCCGGCCGGGTCGTAGAGGCCGGCGTGCTCGAAGCCGCGTTCCTTGAGGTCGGCGATGCGCTCGTTGGCGTGTTCAATCATGTCTTCCTTGCTGCCGAACACCAGCGCCTGAGTCGGGCAGGACTTGATGCAGGCCGGCTCCAGCCCCACCGACACGCGGTCCGAACACAGTGTGCACTTGTAGGCTTTGCCGTCCTTGGGAGAAAGGCGGGGAATGTCGAACGGGCAGCCGGCGATGCAGTAGCCGCAGCCGATGCAGTTTTCCTCGTGGAAATCGACGATGCCATTACTGTATTGGATGATCGCGCCGGGCGAGGGGCAGGCCTTGAGGCAGCCGGGGTCGGCGCAGTGCATGCAGCCGTCCTTGCGGATCAGCCATTCGAGGGTGCCGTTTTCCTCGGTCTCGGTAAAGCGCATCAGGGTCCAGGAATTGGCGGTGAGATCATGGGGGTTCTGGTAAGAACCCTCGTTGATGCCGACTTCTTCCCGCAGATCGTTCCATTCCTGGCAGGCCGACTGGCAGGCTTTGCAGCCGATGCACTTGGTGACGTCGATGAGCTTGGCCACCTCCGTCGTCTGCCGCTGCTGTGGGCTGGGCGTCGTGGTGGCGGAGCGGCGGACGATGTCGAGGGATTGCAATGCCATGGTCAAACCTCCAGCCGCCCTTTGAGGACGCGCGTCAGCCAGGACGACTTCTCGGTCGCACCCGCAGTTCCATTGCCGCCGGAGCGCCTGCGCTCTTCCTGAACTTCGCCCCGTTTTCGGGTGTGCGGCCCGGGTTCGGACAGGTCTTTTTCGACTTTGACCAGGAACGCTTTGTATTCGGGAGTCTGGGTATTGGCGTCGCCCAGGTAAGGCGTCAGATTGTTGGCGAAAAAGCCTTTGCGGGTCTGACCCTGCAAGCCCCAGTGCACTGGGATGCCGATCTGGTGCACAGTCTGGCCCGCCACCGTCAGCGGCTTGATGCGCTTGGTGACCATGGCGACGGCTTTGATGAAGCCGCGCTTGGAGCGCACCGTGACGATTTCGCCATTGGCGATGCCCAGTTCCCGCGCCAGTTCCTGGCCGATTTCCACAAACTGCTCCGGTTGCAGCGAGGCATTGATGCGTACGTGGTCGGTCCAGGTGTTGAAGAGTTCGGTAAGGCGGTAGGTGGTGGCGACATAGGGGAAGTCGTCCTTGCCGCCCAGCATGGCCTTGTCGCCGGGAAATACCCGCGTCGCCGGGTTGCTGACCACCTTGGGATGCAGCGGATTGGTGTCCAGGGGCGTTTCGTAGGGCTCGTAATGCTCGGGGAAGGGGCCGTCGGCCAGCCGGTCGGCGCCGAACAGCCTTCCCACCCCTTCCGGGTTCATGATGAAAGGCGACATGTCGCTGCCCGGCGGGACGTCGGCCTTATAGTCAGGCACGTCCAGTCCGGTCCAGCGGGCGCCGTCCCAGTGGATGATGGGACGTTTTTCGTTCCAGGGCTTGCCGTCCGGATCGCAGGAGGCGCGGTTGTAGAGGATGCGCCGGTTGGCCGGCCAGGCCCAGGCCCAGCCGGGGGCTATCCCCAAGCCGGTGGGATCGGATGTGTCACGGCGCGCCATCTGGTTACCGGCTTCGGTGAAGGCGCCACTGAAAATCCAGTTGCCGCAGGCGGTGCTGCCATCGTCCTGCAACTGGGCGAAGCCGGCCAGTTGCTGGCCGGCCTTGACCAGTATCCGCGCCGGGTCCTTGGGATCGGCGATGTCGGCCAGGGCGTAGCCGCTGTATTCCTTGGCCAGTTCTTCCGGCGTGGGCTCCTCCGGTTTTTGGTAGGGCCAGTGCAGGTTGAGGATGGGCTCCGGGAAAGCCCCGCCTTCTTTTTCATACATTTCGCGCAGATGCAGGTACAGGGCGGACATGATTTCGATGTCGTTGCGTGATTCGCCGGGGGGTTCCGCGCCCTTCCAGTGCCATTGCAGCCAGCGGGAGCTGTTGACCAGGGAGCCGTCCTCTTCGGCGAAGCAGGTGGTCGGCAGACGGAACACTTCGGTCTGGATGTCGGCGGGATTCACTGGATTGTACTCGCCGTGGTTTTGCCAGAAGACGGAAGTATCGGTGGCCAAGGGATCCATGACGACCAGGAACTTCAGTTTGGCGAGGGCGGTGGCGATCTTACCCTTGTCGGGATATGAGGCCAGCGGGTTGAAGCCCTGGCAGATGAAACCGTTGACTTTGCCTTGGGCCATCAGGTCGAACATGCGCAGGCTGTCATAGGGCTTGTCCAGCTTGGGCAGCCAGTCGTAGCAGTAGTCGTTGTCCCGGCTGGCCGCTTTGCCGTACCAGGCTTTCATCAGGCTGGTGTGGAACTTGGGCAGGTTCGACCAGTAACTGAGCTGGCCCGGCCGCAGCGGTTTGAGCGTGCGTTTTTCCAGGTAAACGGCGCGGCTGGTTTCGCTGTCCGTGGGCAAGGTGATGTAGCCGGGCAGCATGTCGGTGAGCAGTCCCAGATCGCTCAGTCCCTGGATGTTGGAATGGCCGCGCAAGGCATTGACGCCGCCGCCGGAGACGCCGATGTTGCCCAGCAGAAGCTGGATCATGGCCATGACGCGGATGTTCTGTACGCCCACCGAATGGTGGGTCCAGCCGAGGGCGTAGAGGCTGGTGAGGGTGCGGTCGGGCACGGCGGTGGAGGCGATCAGGTCGCAGATTTTCAAGAAAGCGTCCCTGGGCGTGCCGGTCAGCTCGGTCACCTTGTCCGGCGTATAGCGTTCGACGTGGGTCTTCAGTAACTGGAACACGCAGCGGGGATGTTGGAGTGTCGGGTCGATCCTGGCATAGCCGTGCTCGTCCAGCTCATAGGTCCAGGTGCTGCGGTCGTAGTGCTGCTCGGTCTTGCTGGCGTCGTAGCCGCTGAAAAGGCCGTCCTGGAAGTGGAAATCCTCCCGCACGATGAAGGCGGCGTTGGTATAGGCCCGCACGTATTCATGGTTGATCGCGTCCTTCTCCAGCAGATAGCGGATCACGCCGTTGAGGAATGCGATGTCGGTACCGGCGCGGATGGGGGCATAGAAGTCGGCCACTGCCGCCGTGCGGTTGAAGCGCGGGTCCACCACGATGAGTCTGGCTTTGTTCCTGGCCTTGGCTTCGATGGCCCACTTGAAGCCCACTGGATGGGCCTCGGCCGGGTTGCCGCCCATCACCAGGATGACATCAGCGTTCTTGATGTCCATCCAGGTGTTGGTCATCGCGCCGCGGCCGAAGCTGGATGCCAGGGCCGATACGGACGGCGCGTGGCAGATGCGGGCCTGACTGTCCAACATGACTATTCCCAAGGCGCGGGCGATCTTGTTGGTCAGGTAGCCGGTTTCGTTGGAGCCGGCGGATGCGGCCAGAAAACCCAGAGAGGTCCAGCGGTTGACCGTCTGGCCCTGCTCGTTCTTGGCGATGAAATTCCGGTCACGGTCCTCTTTCAACAGCTGGGCGATGCGTTCGAGGGCCCAGTCCCAGGACACGCGCTTCCATGCATTGCTGCCGGGGGCGCGATATTCCGGGTATTTCAGGCGCGAGGGGCTGCGGACGAAATCCAGCAGACCCGCACCTTTGGGGCAGAGACTGCCGCGGCTGACCGGGTGATCCGGGTCGCCTTCGATGTGTATGATTTCCGCCTTGGCGTTCTTGGCCTTGTCGCCCAGACTGTACATGATGAGGCCGCAAGCTACCGAGCAATACGGGCAGGTATTGCGGGTTTCCGTCGTGCGCGCCAGTTTGAACTGTCGCACTTCCGCCAGCGCCTCCCGGGGCGAAAATCCCATGACGGCCAGCGAGGAACCCCCGAGCGTTGCGGCACTCAGCCTGAAAAATTGGCGCCGGGTGACTTGCATGACGTCCTCCTGCGGGAAAAAGTCTGACAAGGGAGCTAAGGTACTCGTGGGGCGATTGTAAGCCTTCGGGCGGGTTTCGCCTATCTCTGCAACATCAGGACGGCCGCGGCGTTCCAGAGCTGTTGGAGAAGCGTAAGATTGTCGGCCTGTTCCGTCCAAAGCGAGGTATGGGCGATGAGTCTGTCCCAGATGATGCGGGACCTCGAGGCCGAGGTCTCGCTGACGCGCCATCTCACCGGCCGCGGCAGGCTGTCACCCGAGGTGATGAAAGCCATGCGCAAGGTTCCGCGGCATCGCTTCGTGCCTGCCGACCGGGTGCAGTTCGCTTTCGACAACGGTCCGGTCCCCATCGGTTGCGGCCAGACCATCTCCCAGCCCTTCATCGTGGCGCTGATGACCGATCTGCTGAATCCGAAGAAGGAGTCGGTCATCCTCGAAATCGGCGCCGGCTCCGGCTATCAGGCGGCGATCCTGTCGCACCTGGTGAAGCGGGTCTACACGGTCGAAATCATCCCGGAACTGGGCGAGCAGGCGGCCGAGAGGCTGAAAAAACTCGGCTATCGCAACGTGGAAGTGCGCATCGGCGACGGCTACTTCGGCTGGCCCGAACACGCGCCCTACGACGGCATCATCGTTACCGCGGCCGCACCTTATGTCCCCGATCCCTTGATCGAGCAGCTCAAGCCCGGGGGGCGCATGGTGATTCCGGTCGGCCTGCCTTACCACCATCAGGAATTGATGACGGTAGACAAGAACGCCCAAGGTGAAATCGAGACCCGCAGCGTGCTGCCCGTGGCTTTCGTGCCACTGACCGGCGAAGGCGAGTACCGTCCCGGGCCGGAGCGGGCATGACATGGATTTGCTTCGCATCGACGGCTCCTATGGTGAAGGCGGCGGGCAGATACTCCGCACCGCTTTGAGTCTGGCGGCATTGACCGGTACTGCGGTGCGCCTGGAGAACATCAGGGCCAGGCGTCGGAAGCCGGGGCTGGCGGCCCAGCACCTCACCGCCGTAAAAGCCGTCGCCCTCCTGTGCGATGCCCGGATCGAGGGCGCCGATCTCGGTTCACAGACGCTGGAGTTCATCCCGTGCAGGTCCGTCCGGGCGGGCGATTATACGCTGGACGTGGAGGAAGCCCGTGAAGGCGGCAGCGCGGGGGCCATCATGCTGGTGCTGCAGGCGATTCTGCCGCCGCTGGCCCTGGCCGAGGGCGCTTCGACGGTGTCGCTGAGGGGCGGCACCCACGTGCCGATGAGCCCGCCTTTCGACTACGTCCGCGAGGTCTGGCTGCCGACCCTGGCCCGCATGGGTGTGCGGGCCGAGCTGTCGCTGATCCGGTCCGGCTGGTACCCCATCGGCAAGGGGGAGGCAAGGCTGACGGTGGAAGGAGGCCGTTGGCCTCTCAAAGCCTTGAAAGCCAGGAATCGCGGCACCTTGCAGGCGGTCACGGGGCGTGCGCTGGCGGCGAACCTGCCGGCCCATATCCCGGAACGCATGGCCGCCCGGGCCCAGAGGATCCTGGCGGATGCCGGCATTGTCGCCGCCATCGAGCCGGCCGTACTGCAAGCGGCCTGTGCCGGCGCGGGTTTGTTCCTGACCGTCCGTTACGATCATTGCCTAGCTGGCTTTACGGCGCTGGGACAAAGAGGCAAAACCGCCGAGCGGGTCGCCGAAGAAGCCTGTGGGGCGCTGCTGGCCCACTATCGTTCCGGCGCCGCCCTGGAAGAGCATCTGGCCGACCAGATCGTCCTCCTCGCCGCCCTGTGCCCGGAAGAGTCGTTGTTCAGCGTCGAGCGCATCAGTCCGCACCTGACCACCAACGCCTGGGTCGTGGAGCGCTTCGGGTTGGCGCGGGTGGATATCCGGCCGGCGGACTGTGGGACCGGTCTCGTCCGAATCCGTGGAAATCCGTCGGGAGTGTGCCATGCCCATCCATAATGCCGATATCGCTGCCATCTTCGAGGAAATCGCCGACTTGCTGGAGATCGAGGGCGCCAATGTGTTTCGGGTGCGGGCTTACCGCAATGCCGCGCGCACCCTGCAGGAGCTGGGTCGGGATGTGCGTGCCATGCTGCAAAAGGGCGAGGATCTGACCGCGCTGCCCGGTATCGGCGACGACCTCGCCGGCAAGATACGAGAAATCGCCGAGACCGGCCGCTGCGCGGCGCTGGACAAGCTCCACAAGAAGCTGCCGCCGGCGATCACCGAACTGCTCAAAATCCCCGGATTGGGGCCGAAACGCGTTAAGGCGCTCTATCATGAACTCGACATCCAAACCGTCGAGCAATTGCAACGGGCCGTCCGCGATCATCGCATCCGGTCCCTGGCCGGCTTCGGCGAGAAGACGGAAAGCCGCATCGCTGAAGCTCTGGCCGCGCATGGCGGCGGGGCGGGACGTTTCAAGCTGGCCACCGCCGCCCAGTACGCCGAGCCGCTGGCCGCCTGGCTGCGCGCCATGCCCGGCGTGCACGATGTGGTGGTGGCGGGCAGCTACCGGCGGGCACGGGAAACCGTGGGCGACATCGACATTCTGGTCACCGCCGGGCCGGACAGCCCGGTGATGGAGCGTTTCACTGCCTACGACGAGGTGGTGGAGGTGCTTTCGCACGGCCCGACCCGCAGCAGCGTCGTGCTCGGCTGCAAGCTGCAGGTCGATCTCCGGGTGGTCGAGCCGGAAAGTTACGGCGCGGCCTTGCACTACTTCACCGGCAGCAAAGCGCACAACATCGCGATCCGCCGGCTGGGGCAGGAGCGGGGGCTGAAGATCAATGAATATGGGGTGTTCGAGGGGAACAAACGCATAGCTGGCGAGACCGAGCAATCGGTGTTCCGGGCGGTGGGGCTGCCCTTCATTCCGCCGGAGCTGCGGGAGGATCGGGGCGAGATCGAGGCGGCCCGGGCAGGGCGCCTGCCCGCACTGGTTGAACTGGGCGATCTGAGGGGTGATCTCCATGTCCACACACGGGTCACGGACGGCCACAATACTTTGCGGGAAATGGCCGAGGCCGCCCGCCAGCGGGGCTTCGAATACCTCGGCATCACCGAGCATTCGCGCCGGCTGACTGTCGCTCATGGCCTCGACCCTCTGCGCCTCATGCAGCAGATCGACGAGATCGACCGGCTCAATGGAGAGCTGCGGGGCATCACCCTGCTCAAGGGCATCGAAGTCGATATCCTGGAAGACGGCCGGCTGGACCTGCCCGACGAACTGCTGGGGCGGCTCGATCTGGTGGTCGGGGCGGTCCACAGCCGTTTCGACCTGTCGCGCGCCAAGCAGACCGAGCGCATCCTGAAGGCCATGGATCACCCGCATTTCACCCTGCTGGCCCATCCCAGCGGCAGGCTCATCGAGCGGCGTGAGCCTTACGATGTGGACATGCCGCGCATCATCCGCAAGGCGAAGGAACGGGGCTGCTACCTGGAGTTGAATGCCCATCCCGAACGGCTCGATCTGCTCGACACCTATTGCCAGGCGGCCAAGGCTGAAGGGGTGCTGGTCAGCATCAACTCCGATGCCCACAGCGTGCTGGATTTCGACCACCTCCGCTTTGGCGTCGGCCAGGCGCGGCGCGGCTGGCTGGAGAAGGGCGACGTGCTGAACTCCCGATCGCTCGCTGCGCTGAGGCCATTGCTGAAAAGGACAATGTAGGCCGCCGTTTCCGTATCCGGTCGTCCCGTCTTCGGAACCCGTGGCTGCAGATTGATTTTCCGGGCCACGCGGTACCGGTCTTCCCAATCGTGACATTTCCTCATTTGAATTCCTGGTCCCGTGCTGCGCTTCTTCGAACAACTGCTCCACCCTTTTCCCGAGGCCGTCCCCGAGCGTCTGCCCCAAGGTCTGTTGCCCTTCCTTTGGGCCTGCACGGCGGGGCTGCGCGGTTTCATCGCGGGCATGATGTTGCTGACGGCCGGCATCGGCGTGTTCGAAGCCATGCTGTTCAGCATGCTGGGAAACATCGTCGACTGGCTCGGCCGAATTCCGCCGGAGCGGTTCTGGACCGATGAACAGGACCGCCTGGTATTGCTGGCGGGGGTGCTGCTAGCCAGTCCCCTGGTCATCGCGCTGCAGACGATGATCAAGCACCAGACACTGGCCGGGAACTTCCCAATGCGGCTGCGCTGGAATTTCCACCGGCTGATGCTGGCTCAGAGCATGAGCTTCTATCAGGACGAGTTCGCCGGCCGGGTGGCCGCCAAGGTGATGCAGACCGCACTCGCCGTGCGCGACACCGTGCTTATCGTCACCGACATGCTGGTCTTCGTCGTCATCTATTTCACGACCATGAGCCTGGTGGCCGCCGGATTCGACCATCTGCTGCTCATGCCGTTCCTGGGCTGGGTGCTGCTATATCTCGCGATGCTCCGGTTCTTCGTGCCCAGGCTGGGGCGGGTGGCGGCCCGGCAGGCGGATGCGCGCTCGCTGATGACCGGGCGCATCACCGATGCCTACACCAATATCGCCACGGTCAAGCTGTTCTCCCACGCGCGCCGCGAGGCCGGATATGCCCGCGGTGCGATGCAGGAATTCCTCGAAACGGTATACCGGCAGTGCCGCCTGATCAGCGGCTTCGAAATCGTCAACCATTCCCTCAGCATGCTGCTGATCGCCAGCACGGCCGGCGCGGCGCTGTGGCTTTGGACCCAAGGCATGGTGGGTATCGGCGCGGTCGCCGCGGCCACGGCGATGGCCTTGCGCCTCAACGGTATTTCCCACTGGGTGATGTGGGAGATGGCTGCTCTGTTCGAGCATATCGGGACTGTGCAGGATGGCATGAACACCTTGTCTAAGGGCCATGCGGTGACCGACCGCCCCGGTGCGGCGCCGCTCCGGGTGAGCCGGGGCGAGATCCGCTTCGAATCCGTCGATTTCGCCTACGGCGGCGGCGCGCCGGTGTTCCGGGATTTTTCACTGCATATCCGCCCCGGTGAAAAAATCGGCCTGGTCGGCCGCTCCGGGGCGGGGAAATCCACTCTGGTCAATCTGTTGCTGCGCTTCTACGACGCCGATAGCGGCCGCATCCTGATCGACGGGCAGGACATTGCGCAGGTCACCCAAGACAGCCTGCGGGCGCAGATCGGCATGGTGACCCAGGACACCTCGCTCTTGCACCGGTCGGTGCGGGACAACCTCGCCTATGGCAGGCCGAACGCCGACGAGGCCGCCATGATCGCCGCCGCGGAAAAAGCCGAAGCGCACGGCTTCATCCTCGGCCTCGCCGATCCCCAAGGCCGTAAGGGCTATGACGCCCACGTGGGCGAACGCGGCGTCAAGCTCTCCGGCGGCCAGCGCCAGCGTATCGCCATCGCCCGGGTGATGCTCAAGGACGCGCCGATCCTGATCCTGGACGAAGCCACCAGCGCCCTCGATTCAGAAGTGGAGGTCGCGATCCAGTCCAGCCTGTACCGCCTGATGCAGGGCAAGACCGTCCTGGCGATCGCGCACCGTCTGTCCACGCTCGCCGCCATGGACCGGATCGTCGTCCTGGATCAGGGAAGGATCGTGGAAGAAGGCAGCCACCGGAGCCTCCTTGCTCGAGGAGGTCTCTACGCCCGGCTTTGGGCGCACCAGAGCGGGGGGTTTCTTGGGGAGGACATTTGAAGAACGGCAGGGCGAGAGGGGATGGCAGCGAGGTGGGGCGGGAGCCTTCTGTTCCAACCTACTGCCGGCGTTGGGCGGGCTTCCAGACCTTGGTTTTTCGAGCTGCCCCTCCGGGCTCGGTCAAGTGACAGCGAAGGCCGTCACTTTATCGATTCGACCCGCCTGCAATGTTAGACTTTGCCGGTTCAATCAGTCCGGAGGTCTTGAGAAGTACTATGGCGGGTCATAGCAAATGGGCCAACATTCAGCACCGCAAGGGGGCCCAGGATGCCAAGCGCGGCAAGTTGTTCACCAAGCTGATTCGCGAAATCACCGTGGCTTCGCGCACCGGTGGTCCCGATCCCGGCAACAACCCACGTCTGCGCACAGCCATGGACAAGGCACTCGTCGCCAACATGTCGAAGGACACCATCGAGCGGGCCGTCAAGAAAGGCTCGGGCGCCGCGGATGGCGACAACTATGAGGAAGTCCGCTACGAAGGTTACGGTCCCGGCGGCATCGCCGTGCTGGTCGACTGCCTGACCGACAACCGCAACCGGACCGTGGCCGAGGTGCGCCATGCCTTTTCCAAAGCGGGTGGCAATCTGGGAACCGACGGTTCGGTGGCCTACCTGTTCAGCAAGACCGGTGTCGTCAGCTTCGGGGCCGATCTGGGTGAGGACAGGGTGATGGAGCCGGCGCTGGATGCCGGAGCCGACGACGTGGTGGTCAATGAGGACGGCTCGGTGGATGTGCTCACCGCTCCCGAGCGGTTCGAGGCGGTACGCGATGCACTCAAGGCCGCCGGGCTCATGCCGGAATCGGCCGAAATCACCATGCGTGCCAGCACCAGTGTGAAGCTCGATAAGGACGACGCGGAAAAGATGATCCGCCTGCTCGAACGCCTGGAGGATCTCGACGATGTGCAGAACGTCTATTCCAACGCGGACATCAGCGAGGACATTCTTGCCGAACTGGGCTGAGCCGGCGCGATGACGCGGGTGCTCGGCATCGACCCCGGTTCCCGCGTGACCGGCTATGGCATCCTGGACTGGACAGGTAAGCCGGTGCTAGTGACGGCGGGCTGCATCCGTACCGAAACGAACGATTTTCCCGAGCGCCTGCGCCGGATCTTCGAGGGGATCAGCCGGATCGTGGAGGAGTTTGAGCCGGAGGAAATGGCGGTGGAGCAGGTGTTCATGCACAAGAACGCCGATTCGGCGCTCAAGCTGGGTCAGGCCCGGGGGGCCGCGATCTGCGCCGGCGTGGCCCGCGGTTTGCCGGTGTACGAGTATGCCGCGCGCCAGGTCAAGCTCGCTTTGGTAGGCAAAGGCAGCGCCGACAAGGCCCAGGTGCAGCACATGGTCTGCTTCCTGCTGGGCGAGCCCGGTCCTCTGGCGTTGGACGCCAGCGATGCGCTGGGAGTGGCATTCTGCCATCTGCACCACCGCCAGACCGCAAGCCGCATGAGTCGGATGGTACAGCGATGATCGGTTTCATCCGCGGAATCCTGGTTGCCAAGCGTGCGCCTGCTTTGTTGATCGACGTGCAGGGTCTGGGCTACGAACTCGACGCGCCGATGTCCACTTTCTATCAGCTGCCCGAGATCGGCGCCGAGGTGCGGCTCTATACCCATCTTCAGATCCGCGACGACGCCCACAGCCTGTTCGGCTTCGGTACCGAGGCCGAGCGCAGTCTGTTCCGCAGCCTGATCCGGGTCAGCGGGATCGGCGCCAAACTGGCGCTGACCATCCTCTCCGGCATCTCGGTCGACGATTTCCGGGCCTGCGTGGAGCGGCAGGACTCGGCGCGCCTTGTGCGTCTTCCCGGCATCGGTAAAAAGACCGCCGAGCGCCTCATCATCGAGATGAGAGACCGGCTGGAAGGCGTCGCTCCGTCTTTGGCCCCGGCCGGTTTTGCCGGTGGCGCGGTGCACCCGCCGGCCACCGAGCCGGCTGATGAGGCGGTGAGCGCACTGATCGCACTGGGTTTCAAGCCTCAGGAAGCGAATACGCTGGTGGCCAAGCAGTCCGCTGCAGGGCGCAGCGCAGAAGATCTGATCCGGCTGGCGTTGCAGTCGGCGGTGCGTTGAGGGAGCTGGATCCATGACGCAGCGGCTGGTGAGTGCAGCGGGGCAGTGGGACGAAGAGGCCATCGACCGCGCCATCCGTCCCAAGCGTCTGGAAGATTACGTCGGCCAGCGCGCGATGCGTGAGCAGTTGGCCATCTTCATCCATGCGGCGCTGGGGCGCGGCGAGGCGCTGGATCACGTGCTGATCTTCGGGCCGCCCGGGCTGGGCAAGACCACGCTGGCGAACATTATCGCCAATGAGCTGGGCGTCAACGTGCGTCACACCTCCGGGCCGGTGCTGGAGAAGGCCGGCGATCTGGCGGCGCTGTTGACCAATCTCGAACCGCGCGACGTGCTGTTCATCGACGAAATCCACCGTCTCGGCGCAGTGGTGGAAGAGGTGCTGTACCCCGCGATGGAGGACTACCAGATCGACATCATGATCGGCGAAGGCCCCGCTGCCCGTTCGATCAAGCTCGATCTGCCGCCGTTCACCCTGGTCGGCGCCACGACCCGCGCCGGGCTTCTGACCTCGCCCCTGCGCGACCGGTTCGGTATCGTGCACCGGCTGGAGTTCTACAGCGTCGAGGAGCTGGGCCGGATCGTCGCCCGCTCCGCCCGCATACTGGGTAGCGAGATCACGCCGGAAGGCGCCATCGAGGTGGCGCGCCGGTCCCGTGGCACCCCCCGCATCGCCAACCGCCTGCTGCGGAGGGTGCGGGACTTCGCTCAGGTGATGGCGGACGGGCGGATCACCGGCGAAGTGGCGGGGAAGGCGCTGGAGATGCTCGACGTCGACCCGAACGGCTTCGATCAGTCGGATCGCCGTCTGTTGTTGACCATGATGGAGAAGTTCGACGGTGGGCCGGTCGGGCTGGACAACCTGGCTGCGGCGATCGGCGAGGAGCGCGGCACCATCGAGGACGTGCTCGAGCCCTATCTGATCCAGCAGGGCTTCATCATGCGCACCCCGCGTGGCCGCGTCGCCACGCGCAACGCCTATCTCCATTTTGGACTGAAACCGCCACAGCGGGCGAATTTCAACGAGGAGCTGTTCGGCGATGAGTGAAGGGTTCGTCTGGCCGGTGCGGGTGTATTACGAGGACACCGATGCCGGGGGCGTGGTGTATTACGCCAACTATCTGAAATTCATGGAGCGCGCCCGCACCGAATGGTTGCGTGCCTTGGGGTTTGAGCAGGACAGCTTGTGGCAGGACCTGGGCGTGATTTTCGCCGTCCGCTCGGTGCAGGCCGAATACCTCAAGCCGGCCCGGTTCAACGATGCCTTGCTGGTCAGCGCGGAGCTGGTCGAAGCGCGGCCGGCGAGCTTCAGTTTCGTTCAGCGGGTGATGCGGGAGGACGCCACGCTGTGCGAGGGGCGGGTGCGGATCGTTTGTCTGGCCGCGGACAGCTTCCGGCCGCAGGCCGTGCCGGAGGTCTTGCTTAAACGGCTGCGGGACGGCGGCTGAATTCCTCGCTAGCGTAATGTTCCCGACAAAGCTTTGGTAATAAGCGACGTTCGGATGCCGGAGAGTCCCGTATGCCGCGGCAGTTGGGCGGCCTTTCTTTTGGTGACTTTTCTTTGGCCGAGCAAAGATAAAGTTACCCGCCTTCGGGTGCGGAAACCCGATTCAAATCATCGTCGCGATAGCGACTCTTCGCTGACCCTCGTACCCACCCAAATTACTACCGTTCAGAAAGTAAGGAAATGTTGGGGACAGTACGCTAGCTCATTTTCCACTTACCGGCAGCACGCGTCCGTTCATATCCGCAAAGGCGCCGAGGTCGTCCACGAGTTGCCTGAGGATGGCCTTGGCGAGTTCGGGATAGCGGAAATCGTCCTGCACGTTGTAGATCCAGCTCGTCTTGCCGATCTGCCGGGAATACTCCTTTTCCCACAAAACCTTGTCGTTGCCGTTTTCCCTGAGTCGGAAGGCGAGAACCAGTTCGTTGTCGAAGCTGTCTGAAGGCGCGCCTAAGACCCAGAACAGCGGGCCGACCACCGACAGCCCGTAGCTGAACATTTGCGAGCGATAACGGGTCGATTTCACCGTGCCTTCGAGTTTGAGATCGGCCTCGCCGACGCCGCGGCTGAACGCTACCTGTTTGAATATTCGGGCTTGGTTGAGTTCCGCCACGGTGGCCCGCGCCAAGTCCTCGTCCGGTTTCCACAGCCATGTCCCGGTATTGGCATGCCGTTGCTCGTATTCCGGATGGGAGAGATCCTGCCAGCCGAAAGGGAAAAGGGGCATGGCGTACTGCATCAGCTCGTCGGTATTGGCATTCGCCCGCGCATCCTGGAATGGCGGTACCGCGACTGCCAGAACCAGCAGGGGGCGGCGCTCCGCAGCCGGCTCGGGCCGGTATAGCCAGGTCTGTGGCGTCGCGCATCCGGCGGCGCAGGCGGTCGCGAGCGCCACTGCCCAGGCCCGCTTTCTCACGCGGTGGAGGGGCCTTTCAGGGGGCCTCGACCGGACTCCGCTCCGACGGCGGACGTCACGACCGCGTAGGCGTCGCGGATCGCCCGCTGCTTGTCCAATTCGGCCTTGAGTTCGGCGTCGAGGTCGCGGGTGAGCTGTTTCATGATGGTCTTGGCGATTTCGCCCTTGATGGAATCGAAATAGCCCAGCAGTTCCCCTTCCAGCTCTTCGAAATAGTTCTTGATGCCCCGCCGCGCGAACTTGTTGATCTGCATCTGTTGTCGCCGGGTATATTCCAGCAGGCCGCTTTTGTAGCGGTCCAGAGCGCGGTCGATTTCGTCGCCGCGGATCGTCGCCGGCGAAAGCGCCTGCGGGGTGCTGTCAGCTTCGGTGCTCTTCGAGTCAGCGCCGTTGCTCTTCGAGTCGGCCAGTCTGTCCTGAATGCGCCGCAGCTTGTCCAGACCGAGCGCGAGCATTTGCTGTGCTCCCTCGCCGGGGCCGATCAGATTGAGGCTTCTGGCGATTTCCAGCGCGAGGTCGGCGTTTTTCTGCACATGCTCCAGGATGTCGTCCCTTCTGCGGCCCGCATCGCCGGCGGCCTGGGCCATGATGTCACGGCCCAGGTCGTCGATGACCTCGCCATATTCGAACAGGAACACGTCGCACATGCCTTTAAGCCGGTTGAGCATGTCACGGCCGCTCAGCCGGTCCTGCAGCACCGTCAGCACCTCCGGCGGCAGGGCATCGGTGGCGGTGATGTCTTCGAGCAGTTGCGCCAGATGGCGGCGTACCATCTGCTCCTCCAGCAGCTGCTGCAGCTGGCAGCGGAAAGTGTGCTGGATGCGCAGATTTTCCTCGATCTTGTGCGGCAGACGGCTGACGACGCTGTGCAGGTCCAACCCTTTGAGCAGCTCGTTTTTCAGTGCCTTGCGGTCTAAAGTGTCGATCGCATGGGTGATCTGCTGGCCGAGCCGCTCCTGGTCCTCGTCACGCCAGAACACGAACTCGGGCAGCACCTCGGTCCGCAACGCCTTGACGTGCTCTTCGACGGTGGAACGCAGGCGCCGTAGGACTTCATCCTGACGACGCGACAACTCGCTGGCGAGAAAGGTGTTTTTCATGCTGTCGTCACTGGTGTTGAGGTAGCGCTGGTGGAGGGGTTCCAGCTGGTCCCGCAGCTTTTTCGCCAGATCCAGGTACTCGCTGCGGGCTTCGTCGAGGAACTCGGCGCGGGCCGTATGCGCGAGGTAGTCGAAGAGGCTGCTGCGGAAAGCGGCGAAACTTTTGGCTTCGTCGAGCGTCTTGAGATGGCGCTCGGCTTCGTGACGTTCGGGGATTTTGCCGAGCGCTTTCTGAAGAGCGTCCGCATGTTCGCGCAGGCTCACGCTCTGTTCCAGACGGCCGTCCTGAATCAATTTCAGCAGCAGGTAGTTGAGCGCCGAGACCTTGAACACGCGGTCTTTGGTGATATGGAAACCGTAACGGTCGATCTTCTGGCCGAAATTGACCTGTTCTTCTTTCTTTTGCTGAGCGCTCAGCACGTCCCACTGGTTGATCACCCAGAATGCCCGCTGCAGCACGCGCTTGCGCTGGCTGTGGATTTCGGCCAACAGTTCGATTTCCTCGCCTTCCAGCAGGTGAAACACCTTCATGGCGATGACGAAGGCCTTGGCGTCGTTTTCCACGTAGGATTTGGTCACCTTGCGGTGGCGCGGATTGACCACCCCCAATCCCGGCAGGTCCACCAGCACCACGTTTTCGGGGATACTGACGTCCGTGAGGAAGATTTCCGCCTGATTGACGAAAAGCACATCCTCGTAGTCTTCGGTGACGTAGCTCGGCAACTCCTGCAGGACGATTTCCTTCTTCGCCCCGCTGAGCTTGTTCCAGCCGTGGACGAGAGTTTTCAATTCGTCGAAGAACTTCTGCTTGTTGAACGACCCGAACTGCCCTTTGTGCTGTTCGATGTCCCGGCCGAGCTGGCTCAGCAGTTCGCCCCGGCTCAAACTTCGGTAGGCGTCGCAGCTCTTGCGCAGTTCCTTGGAAATCTCCTCGACATACAGGTTCTTCAGTTCTTCCCGTTCGTTCTCGTCCAGATAATGGATGACGGCTTTGGCATTCTTGCCTTTGCGGATTAGGGTGGGGATGGCGGTGAAGGACTTGGTGGCCTGGGGCAGGATGTCGTTGCCGAGCACGGCGTTGATGATGGTGCTCTTGCCAGCCGAGAATGCCCCCAGGAAGGCGACCGGGAACTCCGGCGACTTCAGCCGTTCCAGCCAGGTCCGTTTGCGGTTGACGTAATATTTGAAGTCGTCGGTGAGGCCGAGATAGGGGGCTGCGGCGTCGTAAGCCTCAAATAAACGAGTGAACGCCTTGACGTAAAGGCTGTAGTCCGGCTCTTTCATTGCATGGGTTTCCAAAGAGGGTCCTCGTGGCAGGCGGCTGACGGCGGGCCGGGTGACGAAACCATGAATATTGGGTTGCCGCATTTTAACATCTAAGCCTTGTGAACCAATCCGGCCGGTTCGCCGGCTTTCCACGCCGCGGCCCAGGCGGCGGCTTGATTGGCCCCGCCGGTATTTCATAAACTAGCCGGCACCCGGTCTACCCCATCCTGCCGGTGGATTCTTCAGCCGCATGCCGGTCCTCCGGATTTTAGTCATTCCTCTACATCAAATCTCAGAGCGAAAATGAATTCTGAGCTGTCGATTATCACTCTGATCAAGGAGGCCAGCGCGGTCGTCCAGATCGTCATGTTCATTTTGATCGCGGCGTCCGTGATCTCCTGGACGTTCATTTTCGGCAAGTACCGCGAGATCCGGCGTGCCGAACAGACCTCCATCGCTTTCGAAGACCGTTTCTGGTCCGGCATCGACCTGGCCGATCTTTACCGCCAGCTGGCGACGGAAAGCGACGAATGCGGCGGCATGGAGCTTATCTTTCTGGCGGGCTTCAAGGAGTTCGGCCGCTTGCGGCAGCAGAGCGGCATCATGCCGGAGGCGGTGATGGAGGGTACTCAGCGCGCCATGCGGGTGGCGCTCAACCGCGAGCTGGACAAGCTGGACGAAAGGCTGCCGTTCCTGGCCACAGTAGGATCGACCAGCCCATACATCGGCCTGTTCGGTACCGTGTGGGGCATCATGAATTCGTTCCGTTCGTTGGGCTCGGTCAAGCAGGCGACTCTGGCGATGGTGGCGCCCGGCATTTCGGAGGCGCTGGTTGCCACGGCCATGGGGCTGTTTGCAGCGATCCCGGCGGTGATCGCGTACAACCGGTATTCGACCAACATTTCCCGGCTGGCGAACCGCTACGAGTCCTTCACCGAGGAATTCCTGAGCCTGCTGCACCGGCAGGCGCACACCAAATGAACGTCTCGACCGGAGCCGGACGCGGCCGCCGCCGTCCCATGGCCGAAATCAACGTCGTACCCTACATCGATGTCTCGCTGGTGCTGCTCATCATCTTCATGGTGACTGCACCGATGCTCCAATCCGGCGTCGATGTCGACCTGCCCAAAGCCGAGGCGAGGGCGATCGACCCGAATCAGGACAAGCCGATCATCGTCACCATCGACAAGGACGGCCAGCTCTACCTGGATGCGACCAACCAGGAAGACATTCCGGTCGACCCTCTCACGTTGACCGAGAAAGTGACCCGCGCCCTGGCCGAAAAACCAGGTACTGCCGTGCTGATCCGGGGTGACCAGGCCGTGGAGTATGGACGGGTGATCACGGTGATGGCTGCGCTCAAAAATTCCGGCGTGCCGCAGGTCGGTCTGATGACGAATCCCGTCGAAGATTGATGGCCGATTCTCGTCTTCGCAGCCTGCGCGGGCCATTTGCGCTGGCGCTGGTGCTCCACATCGTTCTGCTGATCCTGTTCGCCCTGAAGTTCGAAGCTTCGCAACGATCGGCCCAAGTGCCTCAGCCCGACATCATCGAGGCGGTGGTCCTCGACGATCCCCGTATCGCCGCCGAGGCGGAACGGCTCAAGGCCGAAACGGCTCCGCCAGCGGAAATCGGGCCGGAACCCGTGCCTGAACCGCCCGGGCCTGCTTCAACCCCGAATCCGGAAGAGTCCCGGCGCGCTCAGCAAATCGCGGCCGAGAAGGCCGCCGAAGAGAGCCGGCGGCAAATGGAGGCCAAGAAACTCGCTGACCAGGCTCGAAAAGACGAGCAAAGAAGGAAAGTGGAAGCAGCGGCAAAAGAACGGGCGGCAGAGGAAGCGCGTGAAAAGGCCGAGGCTGAAGTGCGCCGAAAAGCGGCTGAAGCGCGGCAGAAGGCCGAGGAGGAAGCGAAGGCGCGGGCGGCGGCGGAAGCGGTGGCCCGGAAGAAGGCGGCGGAAGAAGCGAAGGAAAAAGCCGAAGCCGAAGCGCGGCGCAAAGCCGCCGAAGAAGCCAAAGCCAAGGCGGCGGCCGAAGCCGAAGCGAAGCGCAAAGCCGCTGAAGCCGCACGGGAGAAAGCCGAAGCCGAAGCGCGGGAGAAGGCCGAGGAGGAAGCGAAGGCGCGGGCGGCGGCGGAAGCGGCGGCCCGGAAGAAGGCGGCGGAAGAAGCGAAGGAAAAAGCCGAAGCCGAAGCGAAGCGCAAAGCCGCCGAAGAAGCCAAAGCCAAGGCGGCGGCCGAAGCCGAAGCGAAGCGCAAAGCCGCTGAAGCCGCACGGGAGAAAGCCGAAGCCGAAGCGCGGGAGAAGGCCGAGGAGGAAGCGAAGGCGCGGGTGGCGGCGGAAGCGGCGGCCCGGAAGAAGGCGGCGGAAGAAGCGAAGGAAAAAGCCGAAGCCGAAGCGCGGCGCAAAGCCGCCGAAGAAGCCAAAGCCAAGGCGGCGGCCGAAGCCGAAGCGAAGCGCAAAGCCGCTGAAGCCGCACGGGAGAAAGCCGAAGCCGAAGCGCGGCAGAAGGCCGAGGAGGAAGCGAAGGCGCGGGCGGCGGCGGAAGCGGTGGCCCGGAAGAAGGCGGCGGAAGAAGCGAAGGAAAAAGCCGAAGCCGAAGCGCGGCGCAAAGCCGCCGAAGAAGCCAAAGCCAAGGCGGCGGCCGAAGCCGAAGCGAAGCGCAAAGCCGCTGAAGCCGCACGGGAGAAAGCCGAAGCCGAAGCGCGGGAGAAGGCCGAGGAGGAAGCGAAGGCGCGGGTGGCGGCGGAAGCGGCGGCCCGGAAGAAGGCGGCGGAAGAAGCGAAGGAAAAAGCCGAAGCCGAAGCGCGGCGCAAAGCCGCCGAAGAAGCCAAAGCCAAGGCGGCGGCCGAAGCCGAAGCGAAGCGCAAAGCCGCTGAAGCCGCACGGGAGAAAGCCGAAGCCGAAGCGCGGCAGAAGGCCGAGGAGGAAGCGAAGGCGCGGGCGGCGGCGGAAGCGGTGGCCCGGAAGAAGGCGGCGGAAGAAGCGAAGGAAAAAGCCGAAGCCGAAGCGCGGCGCAAAGCCGCCGAAGAAGCCAAAGCCAAGGCGGCGGCCGAAGCCGAAGCGAAGCGCAAAGCCGCTGAAGCCGCACGGGAGAAAGCCGAAGCCGAAGCGCGGCAGAAGGCCGAGGAGGAAGCGAAGGCGCGGGCGGCGGCGGAAGCGGTGGCCCGGAAGAAGGCGGCGGAAGAAGCGAAGGAAAAAGCCGAAGCCGAAGCGCGGCGCAAAGCCGCCGAAGAAGCCAAAGCCAAGGCGGCGGCCGAAGCCGAAGCGAAGCGCAAAGCCGCTGAAGCCGCACGGGAGAAAGCCGAAGCCGAAGCGCGGGAGAAGGCCGAGGAGGAAGCGAAGGCGCGGGCGGCGGCGGAAGCAAGGCGTAAGGCCGCAGAAGAGGCCAAGGCCAGGGCCATGGCAGAAGCCAAAAGGGAAATGGAAGAAGAAGCCAAAGTCATAGCGGCGGCCGAAGCTCGGAAAAAGGCTGCGGAAGATGCCCGGCGCAAGGCAGAACTCGAGGAGCAGATCAACAACGAACGCAGGGAGCAGACGGAGCGGGAAGCGAACAAATGGGCGAACCGTTACATCAAACCCCGTGTGGAGGGCTTGTGGCTCAAGCCGCCTGCCGCCAGAGGTGGCCTGTCCTGTATAATTCAGGTAAGAACGCTGGGAGATGGAACGGTCGTTGAAGCTCGAGTCGTGAAGAGTAGCGGCGACGCCACTTTCGACCGTTCCGCAGAAAGCGCGGTGAAAAAGGCCTCCCCCCTGCCCATGCCGTCCGATCCCAGGGTTGCCGCGGAGCTCCGTTCGTTCACTTTCAAATTCGATCCTTCCGGTTAGTCGAGTCAAGGTACCAAGCATGAACAAGGCGCGTGCGATCGCCCGTTGGATATCATTCCTGTTGCTTTTCGCCGCGGGTCAGGTCTGTGCGGAACTCCAGGTTCAGATCAGCCAAGGGGTGGAAGGCGCGATCCCGGTGGCCGTCGTTCCTTTCGCCAACCAGGGAAGTCTGAGTGAATCCCTCAGCCAGATCGTATCAGCCGACCTGCAGCGCAGCGGGCGATTCCGTACCTTGGCGGAAAGCGCCATGCGGGAGCGTCCGACTGCGCCGGACCAGATTCAGCAGGCGGTGTGGCAGTCCTTGGGTCAGGATTTCGTCGTGGTCGGACAGGTTCAGCCGGCTGGCGGCGATTACGAAGCCGATTTTCATGTCGTCGACGTCATCCGTGGCACGCTGGTCATCAGCTACAAACTGCCCTTCGGCAGAGCCGGAACCCGCCAGGCCGCCCATCGGATCGCCGACGTCATTTATAAGGCGATCACGGGCGAGCCCGGCGCGTTCGCTACTCGTGTCGCTTACGTCACCGTAACCGGAGAAGGCGGCAACCGGCGCTATAACCTACAGGTGGCCGATACTGACGGCTACAACCCGCAGAGCGTCATCGTCTCGAACGAGCCGATCATGTCGCCGGCATGGTCGCCCGACGGTACCAAGATCGCCTACGTTTCGTTCGAAAGCCGGAGGTCGGCGATCTACGTCCAGACGCTGGCGACCGGCGAGCGCCGGAAGGTGTCGGACACTCCGGGTATCAACGGCGCGCCGGCTTTCTCTCCGGATGGATCACGGCTGGCGTTGACCCTGTCGAAGGATGGCAATCCCGATATCTACGTCATGAACCTGGGATCGGGCGGGCTCACCAAGATCACCGACTACAGTGGGATCGACACCGAGCCGAACTGGTCCCGGGATGGCCGGTCCATCGTATTCACTTCCGATCGCGGCGGTAAGCCCCAATTGTATCTGGTGTCAGCGGGCGGGGGGCCGGCCGAACGGCTGACCTACGAGGGGGATTACAACGCCCGCGGTGTCTTCTCGCCAGATGGCCGCAGCCTCGCCATGGTGCACGGCAAGGGCGGCGATTACCGGATAGCGGTCATGGACCTGGCCAGCCGCGCGGTTCGGGTTTTGACCAACGGTCCTTTGGACGAATCCCCCGGCTTCGCTCCCAACGGCAGCATGATTCTTTACGCGGCGCGCCGGGGGCAGCTGGCGGCGGTTTCCATTGACGGCAAGGTCCGCCAGAGTCTGCAGATCGAGGGGGGTGCCGTGCGGGAACCGGCGTGGTCGCCTTGATCGAGGCGGATGTGGCCTTATAAATCTCGAGAGTTTGGAAAGGGAGGCAATATGAATCGCATGAGAACGGGTTTGGTGATAATGGTTGCGGCATTGCTGCTTATGGCGGGATGCTCAAAGAAGGAAGAGGTGAAGCCAGACGAGACGGCCGGAGTTGGCCTGGAGGGCGGCGGCCCGGGCGGGCCCCAGATCGGCAAGTACGGTCCGGGCGGCGGGGCCGGCAAGGCGTACGGCGGAACCGGAGGCGCTTATGGAAGCGGTGGCGGATACGGCGGCGCGGGGGATCCCGCCTTGAACGATCCTTCCAGCCCGCTCTCTAAGCGGGTAATTTATTTCAGCTACGACAGCAGCGAGGTTTTGCCCGAGTACGTGCCGATCGTCAATGCACACGCTGCTTATCTGGCAGCGCATCCCAACGTTACGGTGACGCTGGAAGGGC
The DNA here is from genome assembly GCF_036864975.1 of Methylococcus capsulatus. Lineage (NCBI taxonomy): Bacteria > Pseudomonadati > Pseudomonadota > Gammaproteobacteria > Methylococcales > Methylococcaceae > Methylococcus > Methylococcus capsulatus. The sequence goes on from NZ_CP104311.1 coordinate 2,326,969, forward strand.
ATTGCGACGAACGCGGCTCGCCCGAATACAACATCGCCCTGGGCGAACAGCGGGCGCGCTCGATCGCCAACACCATGCGCTTTCAGGGTGCAAGCGACGGTCAGATGCAGATCGTGAGTTTCGGCGAAGAGAAACCCGCGGACCCGGGCAGCGGAGAAGCGGCCTGGGCCAAGAATCGCCGTGTCGAAATAGTCTACCCGGGAAATTGATCCGATGAGATCTCTACCTGTTCTGTTCATGTTTTGCGGACTGTCACTGGCCATTCCGGTTTGGGCGGAGCAGGGCTATGGCGCCTATGATGCTGGGGGTTACGGCGCGGAGACCTTGGACGAGCGCGTCGCCAAACTGGAGAAAAAACTCTCCGGCCAGGTGCTAATGGATCTGAATACTCAGATCGAGCGCCTCCAGCGGGAGTTGGCGAAAACACGCGGCCAACTCGAAGAGGTCAACCACAAACTGGAAACGCTGAAGAGCCAGCAGCAGGCCATGTATACGGATTTGGATCAGCGGATCCGGCAGGGCGGAGGGAGCCCGCCGGCGGCGCCGGCTGACGGCGTCGCGGCGGATGCCCAGGACGCCGGAGCCGAGGAAGCCGGGACTGGCGGGGAAACCCGAACCGCGGCCGCGACACCGGCTCCCGCGCCGACGAGCAGGCCGGTCGCGCCTCCTCCAGCATCCGATGGCGCGGCCCGGGAGGCCGCGTATCAGAGAGCCTTTGGGACGCTCAAGGACGGCAGATTCGCCGAAGCGATCAAGGAATTCAAGAGTTTCACCGCCCGCTATCCCAGCGGCGACTACGCCGATAACGGCCAGTACTGGCTGGGCGAGGCCTATTACGTCAACCGTGATTTCAGCAGCGCAAAGGATGCGTTTCAGAAGCTGATCAGGAATTTTCCGCAAAGTACCAAGGTTCCGGACGCGGCGCTGAAGCTGGCTTACATCGAATCCGATACTGGCCAGATTGCCAGCGCCAGACAGATGCTAAACGATGTCATCAAACGTTATCCCGGCTCCAGCGCGGCGAAGCAGGCCGAGAAAAGGCTTCAGAAGATGCAGCAGGAGAAGCGCTGATCCTCGTGACCGAAACTCTCGTCCGCATCACCGAAATTTTCTTTTCGCTCCAGGGCGAAACCCGGACGGTCGGCTTGCCGACCGTGTTCGTCCGGCTCACCGGCTGCCCCTTGCGCTGCTGCTACTGCGATACCGCCTATGCCTTCAGCGGCGGCGAGCGCATGAGTATCGCTGAAATCGTCGAACGGGTCGCCCGGTACGGCGCACGCCACGTTACGGTGACGGGCGGCGAACCGCTGGCCCAGAAAGCCTGTCTGCCGCTACTTACCGCCCTTTGCGACGAGGGCTACCAAGTGTCGCTGGAGACGGGCGGGGCGCACGACATCTCGGCGGTTGACCCGCGCGTGGTGCGGGTGGTGGACATGAAGACTCCTGGTTCGGGCGAAGTGTCCCGCAATCTGTATGCGAACGTCGACGCGCTCCGCCAAGGCGACCAGGTCAAATTCGTGATCACCGACCGGCCCGACTACGATTGGGCCGTGGCCAGGCTTGACGAACACCGCCTCGCCGAGCGTTGCGAAATCCTTTTTTCCCCGGTGGCCGGCGCACTTGATCCAGTGGAGCTCGCTGAATGGATACTAATGGACCGGCTGCCCGTCCGCTTTCAGCTCCAGTTGCACAAGCTGCTTTGGGGCGACACTCCGGGGCGCTGATGAAACCTGCCGTAGTCCTGTTGTCGGGTGGACTCGATTCCGCCACCACCTTGGCGATTGCCCGCCGCGAGGGCTTCGCCTGCCATGCCATGAGCTTCGATTACGGCCAGCGCCATGGCGCCGAACTCAAGGCCGCGCGTCGCCTCGCCCGTTCCTTGGGGGCAATCGAGCACAAGACCGTACACATCGGCCTCGATGCGATCGGTGGATCGGCGCTGACCGATCTCAACATAGCCGTACCGGATTGTCCGCAAAACGGGATTCCGGTCACCTACGTTCCCGCCCGCAACACCGTGTTCCTTTCCTTCGCGCTGGGCTGGGCCGAGGTCTTGGGGGCGCTGGACATCTTCATCGGCGTCAATGCCGTGGACTATTCCGGCTATCCAGACTGCCGGCCGGAATTCATCCGGGCCTTCGAGCAGCTCGCCAACCTGGCGACCAAGGTTGGCGTCGAGGGCGGGCGGTTCCGGATCCATACGCCGTTGCTCGCTCTTTCCAAGGCCGACATCATCCGTACCGGTAAGGCTCTCGGCATTGACTACGCCATGACGGTATCGTGCTATGCCGCCGATAGGGACGGTCTGGCCTGCGGCGTCTGCGACTCCTGCCGTCTACGTCGCCAAGGGTTCGAGCAGGCCGGCATTGCCGATCCGACCCGCTATCGCTGTTGATGCCGCCCGCCGGTATCATTAATACTTTTTGGTTTACTGCTCACCCAACAGGTTCTAGGGATGACCCTCCGCACACGTTTCGCACCCAGCCCAACCGGCCACTTGCATATCGGCGGCGCTCGGACCGCTCTATTCTCCTGGCTGTACGCCCGCAAGCACGGCGGCACCTTCATTCTGCGCATCGAGGATACCGACCAGGAGCGTTCCACTGTGGAATCGGTGAACGCCATCCTCGAAGGTATGACCTGGCTGGGGCTCGAATATGACGAGGGGCCGTTCTACCAGACCCACCGTTTCGACCGCTACCGGGAGGTGATGGAGCAACTGCTGAAAGAAGGCCATGCCTACCGCTGCTATTGCACCAAGGAGGAGCTGGACGAATTGAGGGCAGGGCAAATGGAGCGCAAGGAAAAACCGCGTTACGACGGCCGCTGCCGCCATCGTAGCGAGCCTAGGCCGGGCGTGTCCCCGGTGATCCGTTTCCGCAACCCGACCGATGGGGAAGTGGCATGGGACGATCTGGTGCGCGGACGCATCGCTTTTCAGAACAGCGAACTCGACGATCTGATCATCGTCCGCTCGGACGGCACCCCGACCTATAACTTCACCGTGGTGGTGGATGACCTCGATATGAAGGTATCGCATGTGATCCGCGGTGACGACCATGTCAACAACACCCCGCGCCAGATCAACATCCTCAAGGCTTTGGGCGTCGAGCCGCCTCGCTACGGCCATGTGCCGATGATCCTCGGCGCCGATGGCGCACGGTTGTCGAAACGCCATGGCGCGGTGAGCGTGATGCAGTACCGCGACGAAGGTTATCTGCCGGAAGCCTTGCTCAACTACCTAGTCCGCCTGGGCTGGTCGCATGGCGATCAGGAAATTTTTTCGGTCGATGAGATGATCGAGTACTTCGACGTCAACGCGATCAACCATTCGGCAGCCACCTTCAACCCCGACAAGCTGCTCTGGCTGAACCATCATTACCTGAAGCATTCCGATCCAGCCCATGTCGCCCACCATCTGCGATGGCATCTGGGGCGCCTGGATATCGATCCGACCGAAGGCCCGGATGCCGTCGACGTGGTGCTGGCCCAACGCGAACGCTGCAAGACCCTGGTGGAGATGGCTCAGGCCAGCCGGTTCTTTTATCGGGACTTCGACGATTACGACCCCAAATCTGCCCAGAAGCATCTGACTGCAGCCAGCGTGCCGGCGCTGGAAGCGCTGCGGCGCCATCTGGCCGTCGTCCAGTCATGGGAAAAGGAGCCCCTCCACGCAGTGCTGGTCGCCACTGGGGAGGAGCTGGGACTCAAGCTCGGGGCTGTCGCTCAGCCGCTACGGGTGGCGGTGGCCGGCACCGCCGTGTCGCCGCCCATGGATGTCACCTTGCATTTACTGGGTCAACTGCGCACTCTAAATCGCATCGACCGCGCCTTGGAGTACATCGAGACAAAAAAAGTAGACAGATGCAGCGGATAAACGTATAATAGCCGCTCAACTTCGGTTGGGGCCATAGCTCAGCTGGGAGAGCGCAACAATGGCATTGTTGAGGTCGGGAGTTCGATCCTCCCTGGCTCCACCAACTCTAAGTTAGCAAGTCAGTCCTGTCCCCATCGTCTAGAGGCCCAGGACACCGCCCTTTCACGGCGGCGACGGGGGTTCGAATCCCCCTGGGGACGCCATGAAATCGATCGGTTACGATGCTTCAGGCCGGCGGTACGGGATCAACGTCCTCAACGGCCGTTCTTACAGCCTTTTTACCCACAGAGCATACGCAGTTCGTGCATCAGCACCAACTGCGCCGATGCATGCTTAGCGTTCCGAAGCGCCACGCCTACGGTGGACGAAATGAGAAAGAGCCACCGTTTTCAGTTGCCGATGACCTAGGCGTGGCGAACACGCAGAATACCTTGCGTTTGTTACGGTATCATGTCTGTGAAATAACGAAAACGAGCAAGTCCGAGGTGCAATCCAGGCTGACGTTCATGGTCGCCAGCCGCCCCCGGCTGATGCCGAATCGGCAGGAATGCCGGTTGATGACTGGTCCCGTTCTCGGAAGCTGCTCTCCGGATCATGCTCTCCATAGTTCAAATTTGCGCCCTGCAGGTGGATGCTTTGCGCCCGAAGGGGGTGAGAGAGGGAGGTCTCGCATTGAAAGACCCTGCCCGCCTGGGGCGTCCCCTCCATCCCGGTCTTCTCTCGGCGGGAGAAAGGAGTCACTGTGCCGTGCCTTTTGCGTCGAGCGACACCGGCTAGCCCCGTCGCGAACGGATGTGACCCGGGCGCAAGCGGTCAACCGCGATCAAGACTCCAAGATCTTCTGACCGGACAGCATTGTGTCTGGCGGCCTATGCTTCGGGGGTGGAAAAGTACTTGAGCGTTCATTGGGCTTCGCTCCAAAATACGGTGCTTCACCGGACTATGTGAGGATCGAAATCATGAAACTCTATGACGCTACACGTGCTGCAATACTCGGTTTGGCTCTCGGATCGATGTCGCTTGAGTCTTATGGCGACGACTGGGCCAATTATGCTGGCGATGCCGGAGACAAATTCGGACGGGGTCTGGCCAATACCTCTTTGGGGTGGGTCGAAATGGTGAAAGGGGTGGGTATTGCGGCAAGCCATGACGGGCCGGCATTCATTCCGTTTGGATTCGTAAAAGGTCTCGGCCATACCCTCGGCCGGACCTTGTCCGGTGTTTTCGATGTGGTGACTTTTCCCATCCCCACAGCGCCGTCGAGCGAACCCGTGTATGTCTGGGATCGATTTGACCAGGAAACGCAATACGGCTATTTCGATCCTGCCAAGCGGCGATCCTCGAAGTGACGATGAGCCCGGCCGTTTTGCCGTTGCGTTCTAAACCGGCAGTATGGGCGTAAGGGCGGAATACGCGGCGGGTTGATTCATCAGAGCGACTCGTCGCGGTATGGCATCCCGAGCATGTCGTGAAGGGATCCCCTGGCCAGTGGGAGCGTGGATCCGTGTCTTTCCATCGCCGAGCGAAAACCGGGTCTCGAACGGATTCGTGACGGTCGAAAACCGTCATCGTGCACTCGTTTCAGGATGGGAGCCGGTGACGGTCACAAACAGGCCCATTCAAGTCGTCCCGTTCAATTGCGTAATGAGTTCAGCAACCTCATCCGCAGGCAGCGGCTTGGCGATGAGGAAGCCTTGGATCGCATCGCACCCCGAGTTTTGCAGCAGGTTCTTTTGAGCTTCCGTTTCTACGCCTTCGGCGATGATTTTCAGTCCAAGGCTGTGGCCGAGTGCGATGATGCCGTCGCAAATCTTGGCGTTACCGTGATCGGTTTCGATGTCCTGAACAAAGGAACGGTCGATTTTCAGACTCTGGATGGGCAATAGTTTGAGTCGCCCCAATGAGGAATAGCCGGTCCCGAAATCGTCGATGGATAGCGTGATCCCGTAATCCTGAAGTGCTTTCAATATGGCCTGAACACGGCTGAGATTTTCCATAATGGCGGATTCGGTGATTTCGAGTTCGATATCGGGGCCGGATAGGCCGTGGCGTTTGACGATGGAACTCAGGGCTTTGAAAAATGACTCATCCTGCAACTGTTTCACGGAAACGTTGATGGCCACGCGCACGTCCGTGATACCGTCGTTCCGCCAGCTTCTCAGTTGATGGCATGCCCGGTCGATGACCCACAGTCCCAAGGGCAGGATGAGTTTGGTCTCTTCGGCGATGGGTATGAACCGGTTGGGGCTGATGACGCCAAGCACCGGATGGCGCCATCGCAGCAGCACTTCGACGCTGCAGATGGAGCCGGTGGCTAGATCGACCTGCGGTTGGTAATGGAGTTTGAAGCCCCCGTGTTTCAATGCGTCACGCAGGCCGTTTTCGATTTCGAGCCGCTCTCGGACGCCGCGGTTGATGGCCTGGCTGAAGAATTCGAAGGTATTCCCTCCTCGGGATTTGGCATGATACATCGCAGCGTCCGCGTGCTGCATCAGTGTCTCCGCGCTGTTTCCATCGGCGGGGTAAACGGCGATGCCTATGCTTGCGCCGGAGTGCAACTGATAGCCTTCGACCATGTAAGGGCGGCAGAGGCTTTCCAGGATTCGCTCCGCCGTGGCTGCCGCGGTCGTCGAGACCTTGTTGGCGGTGATCACGACGATGAATTCGTCACCGCCCAGCCGTCCGACCACCTGGTTGCCGTGGACGTTTTCGGTCAGCCGCCCCGCAACCTCTTCCAGCAGCGCATCGCCGATCCGGTGGCCCAAGGTATCGTTGATTCGCTTGAAGTTGTCCAGGTCGATGAACATCACCGCGACCTGCTTGCGCGCCCGTCGGGCGAATTCGATCGCCCGTTCGAGACGTCCGTGCAAGAAGACACGATTGGGGAGGTTGGTGAGCGGGTCGTGATGAGCGAGATGTTTGATCCGGTCTTCCGCTTCCTTTCGCTGAGTGATGTCGCGGAATGCGCCGTGGACATAGCGTCGTCCATCCATTTCGAAAGCGCTGCTGCTGACTTCCACCGGCACGGTGGTGCCGTCGGCTCTGACCAGCGACAGTTCGACGGTTCCGTCCTTGCCATGCAGCATGCGGTCGAGGAAATCCGTTTCCGCACCGTCGGCATCTTTACTGGTTTCGTGGAGATTGCTCAGGTGCCGGCCGATGATCTCGTTGCGTGACATTCCCAGCAGTGTCTCGGCCTGCCTGTTGCAGTCGACCAGGGTTCCTGTCTCGGAATCGGTAACGAGGATGGCGTCGTTGGCGACCTCGATCAAGGTGCGGTAGCGCCGTTCGCTGGCCCGGAGCGCGCGGTTCTTGGCCACTTCCTCCTGGCGGTGCCGCTCCAGTTCCTCCATTTTCATGATCGCGGTGACCATGATGGCTGATACGAAAAGCGCAGCCACCATTCCTGTGGCCAGATAGTCATAAGTGACTTCGCCTTTGAGGAGCAGCCCCATCGCTGCGGTCACGGCTTCGGACATCACTACGGAAGCCAGAATGCCGGCTATCCACAGGTATTTTCCCAAGAGAATGATGAGCGTCACTCTAAAATTCCTGCTCTTCTGCTCGTGCGGTTCGGGATTGTCGGATGGCAGGGCGTCTGTGTTGCCGAGTGCCGCTCCCATGCTTATCGGGCGATTCCGTGAACAAGCCAATGGTATTGTAGCGCCCTCACCACCACAGCCGGCCGTGGTCCGATCCGATTCAGATATCGGCCTGAACTTCCAGGATTTTGAGACGGGCTTGCGCCTCGTTCCCATGGAGGATGGCTCCCGAGGATTACCATTGTACCCATTCGCCTTCGCCATCGGGCTCCCCTCTCGGAGAGAGGGGAGGAGCAGCTCAAGCGGTCATTTCCGTCAAGCAGCCGATTTGCTCGGCGCCGTCAGTATCTCGTCCCTAACCACTTTGAGCAATTGGATGCGCAACAGCGACGGCAGGTTCGTGATCTCAGCCCCTTCCGTCGACATCCTCCAGGCTGCCACATGCGTGCCGGTAGCGAGTTTTTCCGATTTGCCGCCGGGCAGTACCCGGAAAAAGTCGAATGCTAGCAGAACCCCTTTTTGATGGATCGCCGCGACCGACATCCGGGCTTTGATGGTATCGAACGGCATCGCGTCCCGGAGGTGCCGAATCTCGGTGAAGATGCACCGGAGACCTTCCTGCGCTTCTCCGATTCGATAGGCGTCCGGAACGATACCGTAAAAATAGCCGTCCCTCAGCATTCCCTGCAGTTCATAGTACTTTGAATAGTAGATGTTCCCCACCAGATTCGCGTCGTTCGGGGATGTGGCAACAGTTTGCTCGGCAAGCAAGACGCTTCCGGCCGGCCCCGGTTTTGCGCGCCACAAGGCGGTTCCAATGAGTTCGGTTGACCGGCTGTAGCTGGTCTGGTCCTTCTCTCCGTGATCTTCCCGGGCTACTTCGAGTTCGCGGAAGAAGCCATCGAGGTAAGGGGGATAAGGTGCGGGCACGACGACACCATGTGACAGGACCTTGGCCCAGGTCATCTGGATCTCGCTGGTCGCGATGCGCTCCGGGTTCCCGTCAACTGGTACGCGGTGCCATTCGAAGCCGACGGCAATCGTCGCGTTCGCAGGACCATTGCGGCCAAGGAAGCGGCAGGATACCTCGATGATTTCGCCAGGGCGGACGGGCTTTTCGATTACCGCCCAGGAGCGGTTGGTTACCCAGGCATGCTCACCCGAGGTAAATTCGTGGGTGAGCCGGCTCAAGACCGGCCGCAGCGCCATTTCCCGGATTCGCCCCATCCATTCGAAATAACGGGAGAAGTAAAGCGTTCCATCGGCATTGGCGCCGTCCTTGAATGCGAGGGGGAAACGAAAAGCGATGCGTTGGTCGGAATCCTGCCCAGTGATATGGGGTTCAACGCGGAGAATATCCGAGGGATCGCCCCCAGCTTTAAGCCAGCGCAGCCAGGATTCGTCGTTCTCTATCGTTGGCCCGGGTTGCATCATCGTTACCGGAACTGCTTTGGTTATCGTGGCTTCGGATGTGTCTTCGCACTCCGAAACGACCATATTTTTCTCTTCAAGCACTGGGGTACCGGCGACGACCATGGCCACCATGCGTTGCCCATCCCGCTCGCTCACAAGGGGGAAACTCACAATCCAAAGTCGGACGTCTTTGTCTGTGGCGCGAAACAGCACGCCATCTGCTTTTATGGCTTCGATGTCCAGGGTGACATCACGCGTGTTCAGCGCTTTCATGGCCGTTTCCAGCGCTGCCCAGACCCGCGATCCGGCCTCGTTCAGTAATTCACCCCTGCTTTCGAGGCGCTGGACAAGGGAAAAAAGGTTGGCGTTGAGCATTGCGCGCCACTGTTCGCGGCTACGCCGGATCGCTCCCACCAGATCGCAGCCTTGAAAGCCCACGCCGGCAACACAAAGCAGCATTTCATCATCGTGGCTCAACGAGATTTCCAGCGGTGTCACAGCTGCCCCGATTTCCGCGAGTTCGCGCTCCGTTCTGCTTTCCGGAGGGCATGGCAGTCGGACCAGTATTGGTTTTCCGGTTTCCAGCCAGCCTATGTCGAGGTGCGACGTGTCCACCGCGAAGCGACGTCCGGCCCCCCGAATGGCGGCATGAAAAACCGGGAGACTTAACGTCCGTCTTTCGTCGCGCTTGCGCGCGTGCAGTTCCGGAATCTTACGGATGGTTACATAAGGGGCGGACAGACCAAACTTCCGGGCTTGCCGATCCGCCCTTTCCTGCAAGGAGGGGTCATCCGCCGAGGCCGCCCGCGCCAACAGTTGGGCTGGTGTGGGGAGATTGGCGCTACGCTCTAGCATCTGGACTTCATAATTTTCGATGCGTTCAACGATCCGGTCGTCGCCATCGTAAACGACCACGTCAGCCAGCACTCGGCGACCGTTACGCTGGGTTATTTCGGCGTGCGCCCGGTAGACTCCGCCGTCAGATAGCGAGCGGTACAGATTGATTCGGCCGATTCGGACAGGCAGGCAGACATCAGGGGTGAGCGTGAGTTGCCCAGCTTGCAGCAACGTGTCGCGGTAGAACGGATCGCCCAGCACCAGCGGGGCACGCACCGCATCCGAGAATCCTTCGGGGTTACGGATCGTCTCGGCGCGAGCTTCGGTCACGAAGACGACATGGCGGTCGTCGAGTGATTCCACGCCGCTGATACGCTGGAACAACGGCCCCTGGAACAGGACGCCGCCGTAGAGATCGACCTTCGGTACGAGGCCCAGCAATTGGCGATGCGGCAGGGCGGTTTCTCCCGGCGCGGCTTCGCGACGCCGGCCCAATACCAAGCGGGCTGCGAAATGGGCCGGTTCCATACCACTCTGTTCGGCATGGATCGAGACTTCCACAACGACCGGATCGGAAACCTCCTTACGTTCCAGTGCCAGTGCCCGGATCTCAATGCGCTGCGGCCGTTCCCGGCTCACCACGATGGGCCGTTCCAGCCGGATGTCCTCGATCCGCACCACTTCTGCCCCGGCATCGCCGGCGACTCGCAGCGCCGCCTGGGCCATGGCTTCGAGCCCCATGACCGTGGGCAGGAGCAAGGAGCCGCGGTAGTCATGGTCGGTCAGATACAGATCGTGCCGGGTGTCGAGGCTCACCCGGGTGATGAGTTCGATCCCTGCCTCGAAGCGCTGTACTTCGCCGAGGAAGCGGCCGGCCGGGGGCGTCATTTCGGCCAGCGGAGGACGGACCCAGGTGGCGAGGCCGTCGGCACTGGCGGCCACGATCACTTCCCGCGTTGGCGGCGCCGTGCGCATCCAGCGTAGGAACTGGCGTACACCCTCGGCGACCGGGATCGCGTCGATGCCCAACTGGCTCAGATGGCGGACACTGCCGAGTTTCACGCCCATACCGACCTCCTCCCATACGCTGAAGGCGTGGCAGACCACCGCCGTTTCCGGGTGCGCTTGCGCGAATCCGTCCAGCAGCCGCGCCACCGCCTCGTTCGAATAGGCATACCAGGCGTTGTTCATCATCCCGGTGACCCCGATGATCGAGGTCAGTGCCGCAAACAGTTTGGGCGGATGGTTGTCGAACAGGACCCGCAGGTTCTCGGCACCCGTCAGCTTGGGCGCGATTTCGCGCCGGGCCTGTTCGGCCGACACCTGGGCCACGGGCCGCGGGGTATTGGTGCCGGCACCGTGTATCACCCCGGTCACCGGTCCCATTTCACTGCGGATAACAGTGATCAGCCGTTCCATCGCCTGGAGGTCGGCGACGTCGGCGGCGTAGTAGCGGCAGTCGATGCCCGCTTCGGCGAAGCGCTGGAGGGTCGTGGCGAGTTCTCCGGTTTCGCCTGGCTGCGGCGCTGGCGAACGTCCGACCAGAGCCAGCCGGACGCCGGTCTCGAGGGCGAAGGCGTGTGCGCATTCCGCAGTGATGCCTTTGCCGCCGCCAGTGACCAGCACTACATCTTCGGCCGACCATTCGATCGAGCGCGGGGTGCAGTCTTCGGGTTCGATCAGCTCAATGCAGCGGCTCCATCGCTTGCCCTCGGGGTCGTATTCCACCGCTTTGTAGCCGGGCTGCCCGCGCAGTTCTGCCGCCACCCGATCAGCGACGAAATCGTCCGCCAGGGCGGGGTCGAAATCGAGCACCCCGACTTCGAGTTCCGGCCGCTCCAGCGAAAGGCTGGCGGCGAACGACCAGGCGCTGGTCGCTCCACCTCCCGGCCCTCCGCCGCCGCTGCGCTGGAGGAAGAAGACACTGTTCACGTTCCGCCAAAGGGTCGGAGTCCGTCGAGCCAGTTCGTGAATGACGGCCAGTTCGTCGATACCCGAGTCGGCGATCGCACCGGTGCGCGGCATAGGGTTCTCTGACAGCACGATCACCAGCCGGCGGGTGCCGTCTGGGAGATCGGCCTCGTCCAGATGGCCCGCATTCACTGTCTTGGCGGCAAGGCGTCGTTCAAGAGGTTCCGCAAAGGATGCACCGGCTTGGGGGAGCAGGACGAGACATTCGCCGGCCGGTGGTTCGTTCGCGTCAGAAGGCGAAAAGAGCGGGGCGGCCACTCGCGACTTGCGGAACGCCCGGACCCAGCGCAGGCGTTTGACGGGTACCGTGGCGGCTGCCGCAGCCGGTTCGGAACGTGCGGCCTCGCCGCTGGTCGCTGTCTCGAGCGCCGCAGCGATTTCTGCCAGCGTCGCATTGGCCAGGGGTGCGGCTTCGATCCGGTCCTGGGTGCCGGTGGCCAGGATCAAGTCGCCCAGCAGCGCGCCGGCTTTGATCGAGTCGATGTTGAGATCATCCAGCAGTCGCTGGTCCGGTGCCAGGCAGTCACGGCTGAACCCGGTGCGCTCGGCGACCAGGTCGAGTACCAGGTCCATCGCCGAGACCGGCGGGAGAGAGGCCACGGCAGGTGCCAGCGCTACGGCATCGAAAGCGGCGACGACGCTGCCGACGGTATCGGTGTTCACCTGCATCGGATCGATCTTTCCCTGCACCCCCAGGCGGATCGCGGCATCGCCGAGCAGGGTGCCGATCTTGATCGAATCCAGGTTCAGGTCGTCGATCAGGCGGGCCTCGTCTTTCAACGTGTCGATTGCGAAGCCGGTACGTTCGGCCAGCAGCGCCAATACCACGTCGCGTGCCGAAGCGGCCGTTGTGCCTGCGGATGCAGGCGCTGCGGCCGCCGGTTCAGGCCGGTGCTTCACGATGGCGGGCTGGACATCGGCGAAGAGTTCGCCCTTGAGATTCTGCGAGATGGACCGCATGCGATCGAGTAACGGACGGTTGGCGAGCAGTGCTCCGATTCTCAGGCCCAGCTCGGTCAGGTAGTCCCGGTTGCCCGGAAACCGGCGGTTGATCAGCAGCAGCACGCCCAGGGGCAGTTGCTGCATGGTCAGGACGGGTACACAGTCCACCGCGCGGGTTCTGACGCCGGCCAGGCGGTCGAGCGCGGGCTGGAAACGGGGGTCGGCATGGGCATTGGCCAAATGCAGGGAGCGCCGGCTGGTGAAAACTTCCCCCGCAATGCCGTGCTCCGCGCTCAGACCTAGACTTTCGGCCGCAGTGCCGAAGGCGGGATAGAGGGTGGCGGTATCACGATCGTGCAGTAGGAGCGCGCCGTATTCGGCCCCGAGGCTGTCCTTGGCCGATTCCACCAGGTTACCGATGATCGCCTCCGGGTGCGGGTCCACCGTTTCCCGGGCCACCACGCGGTGCAGCAGCGTTTCGATTCCCTCCAGCTCGCGGGCGCGTTCGGCCAGGTAGGTCTGGATCAGGCCGGGTGCGGCGATCGCTGCAAGTTCGGCCAGGATTTCCGCGTCCATGGGCGTGAAAGGCTCGCCCGGCCGTCGGGCTACGCGAACCAGCCCGAGCGGGTGGCCGGCGCCGCTGGGGAAAGGCACGTACAGTGCGGTCCATGCCGGCGGAACGCCGAGGGCCTCGAGCTCGGCCTGGACGCGGGGATCTTCCCCGAGGATTTCGATAGCCTCCGGCTCTCCGGACCGGAGCACGTCGGCGAAGATGCCGTCGGCGGCGCTCAGCCGGTTGGCGAATGCGTCGAAAGGCAGGACGACCCGCAAGGCCTGCTCGCTCTGCTCGAACAACAACACGGTGGCGTGATCGGCGTGAACGGCATCACGGAAGGCCGCCGTCAGCGTCTCCGACAACTGGGCCAGATCGGAGGCCGTTCGTTCACTGATGCGGCGGAGCCGGCCGTCTCTGAGGACTGGCCGGTTGCCGTCGGCCGCGGGGACGGCACCGAGTTCACGTTCGCAGGGGGCGACATAGAACTTGCGTGCCGAGGCGGGTACGAAGGGCCGGATCAGCCGGTTTTCGTACAAGCGTTCCCAGCGCAGGGCGAGTCCGCGGACATGGGCTTCGGCTACCACCGCATTGAAATCGGCGTCGCGTCCTGGTCTCCCTTCGACCGGCAGGCAGGGGCGCACGCGCCCGTTGCCATGGCTTTGCGCCAGTCCGGAAAGCACCCGGCCCGGCCCGACTTCCACCAGCCAGTCGCAATGTTCCGACATCGCCTCCAGCAGACGGGTGAAATTCACCGGCGATACGATCTGGCGGGACAGGTGTGCACGCAAGTCTACGCCGGATGTGATTTCGTTGCCGTCGATGCTGGAGAACACCCGGACGGTCAGGTCGCTGGAGCGGGCGGGAAGGTCGGCGCTGCGCCGGAAGTTTTCCGCCGCGCTTGCGACCAGCTTCGAATGGAAAGCATTGGATACCGGCAGCATGCTGGCGCGGATACCGTCGGCATTCGCCAGCTCGACGGCACGGGCAACCGCCGCACGCTCACCCGAAATCACGATCTGTGACGGTGCGTTGACGTTGGCGATCGCGCAATAGCCGTGCTCTTGGCGGGACAGGATCGCCTCAGCGGTCGCGGCGTCGCAGGCCAGCACGGCCATCGCGCCCGCCTCGCCTTCCGGAGCCGCCATGACGAGCCCCCGCTGCGTTGCCAGGCGGATGAGCGTGGCTGCGTCATACGCGCCGGCCGCGGCCAGCGCGGTGAGTTCGCCCAGACTGTGTCCGCCCACTACGGAAGGAAGGATCCCGAGCGATTCCAGCCGTTGTTGCCACAGCAGGGATGCGGTGCAGATCGCCGGCTGGGCGTTTTCGGTGGCGGTCAGCTCCGCCATCCACGCCGGTTCGAGTTTTTTCGCCGGATCGCGCTCAGTGGGGCGCAGGTACAGCCGACTCAAGTGGCCGTCCGGGTCCTTGGGACGCGAGGCCGCGGCTTCGGCGTCCGCGCGTGCGATGGTGTCGCGCGCCCATTCGAAACGCTCCACTAGACCTCGGCCCATCCCAATCTGCTGGGAGCCCTGACCCGGAAACAGGAAACCGACCCGCTGGGGCGCGACGGCATGGCCGATCCAAACTTGATCCCCTTGCCACAAGCTGCCCACCGCCGGGGTCTGTTGCTCCAGCTGTCGCTCCAGGAGTTCGAGCCGGGATTCCAGCTCTTCGACCGAGCCGGCGACCACAGCCGCCCGCCAGGGGTGGTCGTCGGCCAGAGTCGCTGCCTGGGCGGCCGCATCGACCAGCTCTCCGACCGCCATCCCTTTGATCTGCCGGCGGAACTCACATACGGTCTGACGCAGCAGGTGCGGATCGGCGGCCGAGAATGGGAAAACTTCCGTATGCTGACGGCTGGCCAGCAGGACCCGCTCCGGCAGGGAGGGTGCAATTTCCGGGGACGGCGGGTCACCGCTTTCCAGCGTGACGTGGCAGTTGATCCCGCCGAACCCCATAGCGGACACGCCGGCGCGCAGGCACTCGCCCGGCTCTCTGATCTGCCCTTCCTGCACCGGGTAAAGTCCGCGCGCCGAATCGGCGAAGCTCGCATGCGGCTCGGTACAGCCCGCGGTGGGCGGCACCACACGCCGGTTGACCGCAAGGACTGCCTTGATGAATCCGCCGATGCCGGCCGCCGCCTTGGTATGGCCGACGATCGACTTGAACGAGGTCATACCGACTGAGTGGTCCTCGACCGCCCCGTAGGCGGCCAGGGCGCCGGCCACGCCTTCGAGTTCGATACGGTCGCCCACGGCAGTACCGGTACCGTGGCCTTCCACGAATGCCAGCGTCTGCGGGGCATAGCCCGCAGCCCGGTAGGCGCGCAGCAGCGCCAGACTCTGACCTTTCGCGCTGGGCGCGGTAATGCCGCCGCGGCCGTCGGACGACACACCCCAGCCGCGCAATACCGCATAGACCGTGTCGCCGTCCCGGCGGGCGTCCTCCAGCCGTTTCAGCACAACCATGCCGCAGCCCTCCCCCGGAATGAATCCCTTGCCGCGCCGGTCGTAGACCCGCATTTCGTCGCGGGTGAGGGCAGTGGCCTTGGCGAAGCCTATCAGTTCGAGCGTATCGAGGCTCACATCGACGCCGCCGGCGATCGCCAGGTCCATCTTGCCCTGGTGCAGATAATCGGCGGCAGTGGCCACCGCCAGCAGCGAGGACGAACAGGCTCCGTCAACGATGTACCCGCCGCCGTGCCAGTCGAGGTAATTGCAGATACGGCCGGCGATGGTATTGGCCAGGCCGCCGGCCAGCGTGTCTTCGCTGGCCGGTGGGAACACCGATTTGTAGATGTCTTCCATCGCAGTTTCGAATTCTCGCATCAGATCGTCGGGGAGTCCGCGCGCCTGCGCCGTTTTTCGCAGCACCTTGCGGACGAAGGGCCAACGCAGGCGCATCGTGCCGGCGCGGGTCTCCTCGCCTGTCAGGGTGTTGCCGATGATCGCCCCGGCTGTGTCCTTCGGAAGGTCGTCGGGGCTGAGGCGGGCATGGTTCAACGCCTCCAGGGCCGTGGCCAGGGAAAGCCAATGGACGATATCCGTGGCATCGAACGTCGATTTGGGGATGCGATAGGCGCCGGGATCGAACTCGAAGCCGTCAAGGACGGCGGCTTTGCGTCCATAGGTCTTGTCGGGCGCGGCGGGGTCGGGGTCGTAATAATCGGCGAGTGGGAGCCGGACATCGGGAATTTCGCGGAACTGCTGCCGGCGACTGAGGATGTTTTCCCACAGTTGCAACAGGTTTCCAGCGCCGGGATAGCGGCAGGCCATGCCGATGACGGCGATCGGTTGTGCGGTTTGGGTACGCATTGGGTATTTCCTCCTGAAAAAAGAACTGCCCAGGATTGGGCAATGGACATGACGCCGCCTTACGGTCGAACGTCGAGACGTGAATGCAGCGAGAAGAGCTGCCTCGAAGTTCAACGTAACAAGAATGCGGAGGAATTCAAGGAACATACGGCAAAGGAGCCGATAGTCCCCGTATGGGAAGGGAAGTCATGGGGAATAAAGGGAGTTACAAAAGTGTTGCCGCAGAAGGTCGAGGTTTCTCCGGCAGGGTTATCGCCGCAGGCTATGGTGAGGCGCGGTCTTCGAACCACTGGTACAAGGTCGGCAGAACCACCAGGGTCAGCAGAGTCGAGGTGATGAGACCGCCGATGACGACGATGGCCAGTGGCCGCTGGACTTCCGAGCCGGGGCCGGTGGCGAACAGGAATGGCACTAGGCCCAGCATGGCGACCGTCGCCGTCATCATGACCGGACGGAAACGCCGCTTGCAGCCTTCGACGATGGCGGTTTCGCGATCGATGCCGGTTTCGCGCAGGCTCCGTATATAGGAAACCAGGACGACGCCGTTCAGCACCGCAATACCCCAAAGAGTGATGAAGCCGACCGAGGCCGGCACCGACAGGTATTCGCCGGAGGCGAACAGGGAAAAAATCCCGCCCATGGAAGCGAACGGCAGGACCAGAATGATGAGGCTGGCGAATCGCAGTGAATTGAACAGCAGGAACAGCAGGAAAAAGATCGCCGCGATGGTGATCGGAATGATGACGAGGAGGCGATCCATGGCGCGCTCCAGGTTCTCGAACTGGCCGCCCCACTTGAGGTAATAGCCCTCGGGCAGCTTGACTTTTTCGCTGACGGCCTTCTGCACTTCGGCCACGAAACCGCCCAGGTCGCGGCCGCGCACATTGGCGCCGATCACCAGGCGGCGCTTGGCCATTTCCCGGCTGATCTGGGCCGGCCCGTCGGTCAGCCGGATCTCCGCCAGGTGTTCCAGCGGCACCAGCGCGCCGTGGTGGGAACGCAGCATGATCTTGCCGATGGCTTCGGGGCTGCTGCGGAAGGACTCGGGGAACCGCACCACAGCCTGGAAGCGCCGCTCGCCCTCGTAGATCTGGGTCGAGCCGCGCCCTCCGATCGCGGTTTCGATGATGTCATTGATGTCCTGCACATTGATGCCGTGGCGGGCGATGGCCCAGCGGTCGATATCGATGGTGAGGTATTGCTGGCCGCTGACCCGCTCCATCCGGATGTCCGCCGAACCCCGGATCGAATTGAGCACCCGGATGATTTCATCGCCTTTACGCTTCAACATCTCGAGTTCATCGCCGAAGATCTTGATGGCGACGTCCGAGCGTACGCCGGTGACCATCTCGTCGACCCGGTCCGAGATCGGCTGGGACATCACGACCTGAACGCCGGGCAGCACTTTGAGCTTCTCGGCCAGAGCATCCATCACGTCGTCCTGGTCCCAGCCCGACGGCAGTGCGTCCTTCGGCTTGAGGGTAAGGATGGGAGTGGACTCGTTTTCCGGCTGGGTATCGGTCGGGTTCTGGCTGCGGCCGAGCTGCGACACGGCGCGTTCGATACCCGGCACCTGCATGACCAGCCGCATCGCCTCTGTCTCCATCTTGATCGATTCGTCCAGCGACATGCTGGGGGCCCGGTTGATGCCGGTGACGATCGAGCCTTCCTTCATTTCGGGAATGAACGAGGTGCCGAGCAGGGGGAACAGCGCGAGGCTCGAGGCCAGCAAGGCCAGGGCCGTGGCGACCACCGTCCGCGGCCGGCCGAGCGCAACCCGCAGCAGGGCGAGGTAGGGGCGCTTCATCGCCGCGATGATGCGGGTGTCGTGCTCGGCCCCGCCTTTGAGCAGGTAGGCGCACAGCACCGGCGAGAGGGTCAGCGAGACGATGAGCGAAATGAACAGCGCGATGGCGATGGTGTAGGCCAGCGGGGCGAACAGCTTCCCTTCCAGGCCAGTCATGGTCATCAGCGGCAGGAACACGAGGCAGATGATGCCGACTCCGAACAGCACCGGCGTGCCGACCTCGGCGGCGGCGCGCTGCACCACCTGGAGCTTGGTTTCGCCGGTGTCCTTCATTTCGCCCAAGTGGCGGAAGGTGTTTTCCACGACCACCACCGAGCCGTCGACCATGATGCCAATGGCAATCGCCAGCCCACCCAGCGACATCAGGTTGGCCGAGATGCCATACCGGTTCATGACCATGAAGGTCGCCAACGGCGTGACCACCAGGGTCGCCACCACGATCAGGCTGGAACGGACGTCGCCCAGGTAAAGAAACAGAATGACGACGACCAGCGCGATGCCTTCGACCAACACCTTGGTCACGGTGTGGATCGCCGCGTCCACCAGAGTGGTGCGGTCGTAGTAGGGTACGATTTTTAGGCCGCCGGGCAGCATGCCCTTGTCGTTGATCTCACGGATCCGTTCCTTCAGTTCCGTGACGATGCGCTTGGCGTTGCCGCCGCGGATCATCATCACGATGCCGCCCACGGCCTCGGTCTGCCCGTTCTTGATGACGGCCCCGTAGCGCACCGCGTGGCCGATCTTCACCTCGGCCACGTCGCGGATGAACACGGGTGTGCCGCCGCTTTCCTTGAGCACGATGTTGCGGATGTCCTCGATGTTCTCGATCAGCCCCAGCCCGCGGATCAGGTACTGTTCCGCATAGCGGGGCAGCTTGCCGCCGCCGCTATTGGCATTGTTGAGTGCGAGGGCGGTGTAGATGTCCTTGAGCGAGATGCCGTAGTGGCGCAGCCGGTCCGGATTGGCGAGCACTTGGTACTGCCGCTCGAAGCCGCCGATCGAGTTGATCTCGGCGACGCCCGGTACACCCCGCAGCAGAGGGCGGACGACCCAGTCCTGGATGGTGCGGCGCTCGGTCAGCTCCTGCTCGGTCAGGGCGCGGTCGCCGTCGTCCGGGCGCTCCAGGGTGAACTGGTAGACTTCCCCCAGGCCGGTCGACACCGGCCCCAGCACTGGCGTGATGCCTTCCGGCAGCTGGGCAGCCGCTTCGATCAGCCGCTCCAGCACCAGTTGGCGGGCGAAGTAGACGTCGGTGTCGTCGCTGAACACCAGGTTGATCTGGGACAGGGCGTTGCGGTTGACCGAACGCATCTCGGTCAGGCCCGGCAGGCCGGTCATCGCGATTTCCAGTGGCACTGTCACGAAGCGCTCGACCTCCTCGGGCGAGCGCCCCGGCGCCTCCGCCGCGACCTGGACCTGGACATTGGTCACGTCGGGGAAGGCATCCACCGACAGATCTTGCATCGCGGCGATGCCGAAGCCCAGCAGGCACAAGGTGAGGATCACGACGACGAGACGCTGCTGCAGGGCAGAGCGGATGACGGAATCGATCATCGGATGAGGCGACGGAGAGCTGGGGTCTCTAGCAGCCTGTCGGACTGAAGGTTGAGAATTGCATGTAAGGCGAAGCGGTGGGTTGGATTTTCATGATGATTGAGCCGATGAAATGGCTGAAATGGCGGTCGAGTGATCCCGCCCCTGCTTTAGGCGGGCATCAGGGCGAACATCCGCCGCACATTCCAGGCCAACGTCACCAGATGCCACTCGCCTTTGACCTTTTGCAGCCCGCGCAACGAGAATTGCCGGAATCCCATCACCGATTTAATGATGCCGAACACCGGCTCCACGATCTGCTTGCGCAGTGCGTACAAGCGCTTGCCCTCTTGGGTTGCCAGTCGATGCGCCATTGCCTGCATCGGCGTGGGATGCTCGGGCGCGGGTTCGGTTTTCTCGAAGCGCTTTTTCCAACCCGGATGATGCTTCTCACGCCCCAGCGAAATCAGCGGCGCGATCCCGGCGGCTGCGCAACCATTCACATTGGCCGCGGAGAAATAGCCGTTGTCGGCCAGCAGGGTTTCCGACTTGCCCAGTCCTTCCGGCAACGCGCCCAACTTCTTCAGCATCGGCGCGACCTGCCGCTTGTCGTTGCTGTCCTGCACCACGTCTTGCGCCACCACCAAGAGGCTGTCGGCCGCCACGACCGCTTGCGCGTTGTAGCATTGTTCGAAACCGCCGCCAGATACCGGCATGATGCGCGATGCTTCGTCGGTCAAGTTCACCTGGTCGGTCGGGCCGGGGTCGGCCGCAGGCGGCGCGGGCGGTTTGCCGCCAGGTTTCTTGCCGATCTTGGCGCTTTCCTCGCGCGCGGCCAGCTTCGCCTCATACTCGGCCTGCTCGCGCGCGCAACGCGCTTTCGCACGCGCTTCGATCTTGGCCTTGGCCGCGCCGATCTTCGCCAGACGGTCTTCGCGTCTTGCCAACTCTTCCGGGATCGACAGGCCATCGGGCACGTCCGAGCGGTCTTCGGCTTCCGCCAGCGCCAGCAGTTCGGCCACTTCCTGCCGCAGCTTCGCTTCGAGCTTGTTGGCGTGTTCGTAGGACAGCGCGGCATGGCGCGAGGCGTTGGCGTGAATCTTGGTGCCATCGAGCGCCACCGTGCCAAGTTTCAACAGGCCCATCTCGCGCGCCAGCATCAGCACTTCGACGAAGAGGCGCTCGATGTCCTCGAGAAAGCGGCGGCGGAAGGTGGCCAGCGTGTCGTGATCGGGGTGACTGTTGGCGGCAATGAAGCGGAAGGCCACCGAGTCATAGGTGGCACGCTCGATCTTGCGGCTGGAGAACACGCCGGTGGCGTAGCCGTACACCAGAAGCCCGAGCAGCATGGCCGGGTGATAGGACGCCGAGCCCGAGCCGCGGTAGGCGCGGGTCATGGAAGACAGGTCGAGTTTGTCGATGACTTCCACCACGAAGCGCGCCAGGTGGCGTTCGGGCAGCCATTCGTCCACCGCGGGCGGCAGCAAATATCCTGTGCTGCGGTCTATCGGACGGAAGTTGCTCATGGCAGGCTCGCTGTCGGAGAAGGAACGTCGTGATTATCGCATTTCAGAATGCCGGGCGGTTAAGTCCGACAGGCTGCTAGGCAATTCGGAGGAGACACGAAATGAGCGGATCCGGTCCATCCATATCGGAAAAATCGAGCAATGGCTATCCGAGCCTGGACCGTTCGTGGTTAGAGCCGCGGACTTTACTCAGCACAGTGTTCAGTGTGTCGACGTGGGTTGCGGCAATCGTTGCCAGCGTGCCGCTGTTCTCGGTCCTTTATATGCTCGTGGTGCGGGGGGGCAGTCGCTTGAGTTTGGAACTTTTTACCGAGCTGCCGCCCGCGGGCTTCGAAGATGGCGGTGGATTCGGCAATGCAATCGTCGGAACCCTCGTGACCGTGGGCATCGGGGCGGCAATCAGCATTCCTCTCGGCGTGTTGAGCGCGATTTTCCTGGCAGAACTCGGCTCTCACAGCAAACTGGCAAGTGCCGGCCGGTTTTGCGCCAAGACGCTGACTGGCCTGCCTTCCATCCTCGCCGGGGTGTTTGCCTATGCGTTGGTAGTATTGACTACGGGAACTGACTCGGCGCCGGCCGGGGGCGTTGCATTGGCCCTGCTCATGTTGCCCACGGTCATACTGACCGCAGAAGAGGCGATGAAGATGGTACCAGTGAACATGAAGAACGCCGCTTACGGCATGGGCTGCACCAAGTCCCAGGTCATTATTCAAATCGTGCTGCCGACCGCATTGTCCGGCATTCTCACCGGGGTGATGCTCGCCGTCGCCCGCGCTGCCGGTGAAACCGCGCCGCTCTTGTTCACTGCTTTGTTCAGCAACTTCTGGTTTTTCGAGGGCGGACAAGTCGAGCTGATGGCGCCGATCGCATCGCTCTCGGTGATGATTTACAACTTTTCCGGAATGCCCTTTGAAAACCAGATCGAACTGGCCTGGGCCGCATCGTTGGTACTGGTCTTGATGGTTTTGGCGTTCAACATAATCAGCCACTTGATCGGGCATCGAAAAATTTGACATCGTGAGGAATGCTCTCATGAACGCGATACTGGCCGCAGACGCAGGTTCGGCAGTACAAGCTCCGCCCCCCACCGTAGTGATCGACTGCAAGCTGGATAAAATTTTTTACGGCGATTTTCTTGCCGTTCGGGACAGTCATGTGCCGATCGAAAAGGGAAAGATCACCGGCTTCATCGGCCCGTCCGGCTGCGGCAAAAGCACCGTGCTCCGCAGCCTGAATCGGATGAACGATCTGGTCGACGGCTTCCGGTTCGAAGGCCATGTTCGCTTTCACGGGCAGGACGTTTACGCTCCCTCCGTGGATGCGGTGGTCGTGCGGCGTTACATCGGCATGGTGTTCCAGCAGCCCAACCCGTTCTCGATGAGTATTTTCGACAACGTCGCCTTCGGGCTGAGGCTCAACCATTATAAAGGGGACATGGCTGAACGCGTGGAGAAGTCTTTGCGCCGCGCCGCTTTATGGGATGAGGTGAAGGACAAACTGAAGAAAAGCGGACTCTCCCTTTCCGGCGGACAGCAGCAGCGCCTTTGCATTGCCCGAGCCATCGCGACGGAACCGTCCGTGGTACTGATGGATGAGCCGTGTTCGGCGTTGGACCCGATTGCGACGCGCAGGGTCGAGGAGCTGATGCTGGAACTCAAGGAAAAGTACACGATTGCTTTAGTGACTCATAACATGCAGCAGGCAGCCCGCGTTGCCGATAAAACGGCGTTTTTCTCGGTGGATATTTCTAAGGGCGGGCGGACCGGCTATTTAGTGGAGCTGGGAGAAACGCGACAGATCTTCGAAGATCCCAGGGAGGAATTGACCAAGGAATACATCCGCGGCGAATTTAGCTGACATCGGGGTATCCGTATGAATTTCGTAGTCACGGTGAAAAAGGGAATTATAGGTTCGTACATTTTTGGATTGGTGGCGCTTACGATAGGGGTTGTGGCCGATGCAGCGCCAACCTCGGTAATCATGCTCCGAGGCGCCGGAGCGACCTTTCCGGCGCCGCTCTATAGCGCGTGGATCAAGACTTACTCCGCCATGAATCCCCTCGTGCACATCGATTATGAGGCGGTGGGGAGCGGGGAGGGCGTGCGGAAATTTCTTGCGAGAGAAGTCGAGTTCGCGGCCAGCGATGCGGCCTTGAGCGATGAGCAAATGGCCGCGCTGGACGATGGAGTTAGGCTGATACCGGCGACTGCCGGCATGGTGGTATTGGCCTATAACCTCCGAAATTTGAACGGTCCCTTGAAACTCAGCCGCGAAGCCTACGTCGCTCTTTTGGCCGGTAGAATCACCCGCTGGAATGACCCGCGAATCCAAGGTTTGAACCCCGGTCTGCCGTTGCCGAACCTGGACGTGACCATCGTTTCCCGCCTGGACAGCAGCGGTACTACGTATGCCTTGACCAACCATCTTTCCGCGATCAGCGCGGAATGGCGGAACCGGGGCCCGGGTGTGGGCAAACTCGTGGATTGGCCAGGAAATGCCATGGCCGTTCGAGGCAACGAGGGTGTCGCCTCGCGTATCAAAATGAGCGAAGGGGCTATCGGCTACATCCAATACGGTTTCGCCAAGCGCTTAGGGCTTCCGATGGCATGGCTGCAAAACAAGTCGGGCCAGTTCGTCGAACCCAACGAGCGTACGGGGCAAACTGCGCTTGCTAGCAGTGCGGCTCAAATGCCGGCGAACCTTCGGTTGTTCCTGCCCGATCCCGACGGCGCCGAAGCTTATCCCATCGTGACCTTCAGCTGGCTGTTGTTATACGGAAAATATTCAGATCCCGCGCAGTCCGCAGTGCTGAAGGACTTTGTCCTTTGGGGGTTGGAAGAAGGGCAGGGCATGGCTCAATCCTTAGGTTACGTGCCGCTGCCTCATGACATTGTCCAGCTTTCGCGGGCAGCTGTGGACAGCATCGAGTAACAGATTACCGGCGGCGATTCCGCGCGGCTTGGGAAGGGAGCCTGTTGTGGAATCGCTGGCAAAAGGCTCACAGCGGCTCGCGCGGCAACGCTTCAACACTGCGCGGATCGAGTCTGACTTGCGCCGGCTGCAGACGGAGTTTCCCGAAATCAACCGCCGCCTGAAAGCTGAGAGAGATTGCCTTAGCGACGATACGCTGAAAAACAGGATGTCGGGCTATACGTTCGTCGACGAACTTTTGTCGACCGGCATCGAGCTATTTTCCTTCGGCCAGTCGAAGCATTTTCTCGAAATCAACTCCAGAGTGCTTTGCGGACTTGGCGCAGCCGAGCGTTGCGAATACATCCGCCATATCGAGGCAACGGAGAAACGGTTCTATGACGAGCCGGGAGAGCAACTGTGTTAGAGGTCAAGCGATTTGTGGGCATGACCAAGGTTTATTTTGTTTCAGCATGGCATTCAGGCTGGTGAGGAGCTTACGCATGGCCGCCGTTAAAGCGACCTTGGCCGGTTTGCCTTTTTCGACCAATCGACGATGGAAGGTGGCGATGGGATTATCGCCTCGGGTAGCGGCCAAGGTCGCCATGTACAGCACCGAGCGCACTTCCGCTCGTCCGCCCCAAATCCTCCGCCGTCCTCGCTGGAAGCCACTGTCCCGATTAAACGGCGCCAATCCCACCCGGGCAGCGATCTCGCGCCGGTTGAGTTTGCCGAGTTCTGGCAGATACGACAGCAACGTGAGCATCGTCACGGGGCCTACGCCCGGTGCACTTTGGAGCAGGTCGACTCGGGTTTTCCAAATGTCCGATTCGCGCAGCCGGTTTTTCAAATCCCCGTCGAGTCGAGCGATATGCTCGTCCAGCCAGGCAATGTGCTCCTTTAAGCCCTGTTTTTGCCGTGAGCCGGCCATCGCCAAGCGGGTTCTCTCTTGGGCGCGCATCTCCACTAATTGCCGTCGCCGGGCGACCAGTTCCACCAAGGCTTGCTCTGCCTCGGTCCGGCCGGCGCGAACTTCGGGGCGCACGGCCTTGGCGAAATGGGCCAATACCAGGGCATCCAGCTTATCGGTTTTCGCGAGCCGGCCGGTGGCCTTGGCGAAGTCACGCACTTGGCGAGCATTGACGACGGCCAACGGCAGTCCGGCCACTCGACCGGAAGCCGCGAGCAAGGTTTCGAGTCCCCCGGTCGCCTCCAAGACGACTAACGCCGGTTGGAGCGTGAGGAGTCGCTGGATCAGTGCCGTGACCCCTGCCTCATCATTGCTAAAACGCTCGACCCCGCCCTCGGGACTGACTCCCAAATCCAAATACGCCTTCGATACATCCACCCCGGCAAATCGCTCTTCGTTATTCATGTCGTACACACCCCACCTTGTAAAAATTCGGACTTCCGTCCCAGCAACTGTTCGGGCTCTGCCAACAAAAGAAGAAAGACGATCCACGCTCTCCCACAAGCTCAATTTCTCGGCTTCGAGGGTCAACGATCTATCTTCCTCCGAACCTCTTATTCATACCTCCGTGGCTCAGGGAAGAACATACAAGGGGATTGAGGGCTTGATGGATTGGTACGCGCTGCATCGCCGGGAATCGCCCTGGGAACGCGCTGCCGGCGTCTACGCCAGAGTTTTGAGCAAGCCTCAATTGTTCATCGAAGGGAACCACCGTAGCGGTTCGCTGATCATGAGCTACATTCTGGCGCAGGGGGGGGCAGCCGCCATTCGTGCTGACCGTTGCTAACGCCGCGGACTATTTTTCGCTTTCCGAATGGATCATCGGTACACGGCAGAACCGTTTCCAGAGGTTTTTCGATACAACCCGGCTGCAAACAAGGTTTGCAAACTTTCTGAAGGTGCAAGCGGATCCCGCCTATCTCGCTTGAGTCTCTGCGGAGACTCATCGTTACCAGAGCTTCAGCTTCTTCGCCGAATAGCCTTCCGGAATGCCCATAGCGCCGGGCGGCAGGGTATCCGAGCTGATCCTGCTCAGGGTCAGGGTGGCGGCCTGTTTGGATGAGGCGTCGTGGAGCTCGACCGGAATGCCGGGATATTCGCTGAGGTTCACGGTGGGGAGCGGTCCGAGATCGACGTAGTGCGCCGCGGCGCCCTTCGCTTTGTCGGCGATTCTGGACGAAAACATCATCATGGCGCGCAGGGTTTCGTAGTCTCCGGCCGGAAGCTTGAGCGTTTCCGCAGACGCCAGGCAGATGTCGCCCTTCTTGTCCCCGCCCTGGCGCAATTCCACTTTGCTGCAGGCATAGCCCCCTTGAGTTGTCGCGGTACCGGCCTGTGTCAGCAGGATCGGCCGATTGTCTTCGGATTTGGCCGTGACCCGGTCCAGGTCGACGCCGCCCAGGATGTCCGACCACTGGGCTTTTTGTTCGGGGGACACTTTCTTCAATTGCTCGCCCAAGCCCCGTAGGAGCGGCTGCACGTCCTGGACCTGGGATGCAAGCTCGGCGACCCGCTGCTCGGTCACGGGCATATAGGCCTGTTTGCGGTGATCGATCAGAAATGCTGTATTTCGGGAGCGATTGAACAGAATGTCCAGTTTGGGGTCTCCCCCCGCCGACTTGATGAGTACTTGGCCGTCTTTGACGAACAGCGACTGCGGGGTTTGTTCTCCAGCGACCTGATATTGCAGTGTGGTGTCGGCGAAGGCTGCGGCAATGGAAAAAAGGAATGCGAGGGTTGCGCTTGCGATGCGTCGGGAAAGTCTAGCCATGGGATGACCTGCTCGGATTCTTGGTAAAGCGGCTGATTCGGGGTGGTGAGCGGCTGCCGGAGCAGCAAATCCGTTAAAATAGGTATTTTCGCGCGGTCTGGAGAAAGCTGTGCCTCACGACGACCACGATGACCATCATGCGGCTGATTCCGGTGGAGTACAAGGGCGACTGGTCTGGGCCTTGCTCCTCACCGCCGGTTTCGTTGTGTTCGAGGCAGTGGCGGGCTGGAAGGCGAACAGTCTCGCGCTGCTGACCGATGCCGTACATAACCTCAGTGACGTACTGGCGCTGGGCTTGAGTTGGTACGCCATGCGGCTGACCGTGCAGCCGGCGCACGCGGCCAAGACTTTCGGCTACCACCGCGCCGGCATACTGGCCGCCCTGGGCAACTCCGCGGGCCTGGTGGTCGTGGCCTTGTACATCATTTACGACGCCTACCTCCGCCTCCAGAGCCCCGCTCCGGTTCAGGCCGACATCCTGATCGGTGTAGGGGGAGCGGCGCTGCTGGTCAACGCCTTCACCGCCTGGCTGGTGCATCATGGCAGCCACGATGACCTGAACATGCGCAGCGCCTTTCTGCACTTGATGGGTGACGTGGCTTCGACCCTCGGCGCCATCGCCGCGGGTGTGGCGATCCGCTACACCGGTCTGTACTGGCTTGATCCGGCGGTCAGCATCCTGATAGCGCTGCTCATCCTGTGGAACGCCAAAGGGCTGCTGGCCGAAGTCATGGACATCCTGCTGGAAAGCACACCGCGGGATGTGGACATGAGTTCGATGGTGCGGGATCTGATGCAGGTGGAAGGCGTGCATGGGGTGCATCATCTCCATGTGTGGAGCATTTCGCGGCAGTTGCGCATGCTGTCCGCTCATATCGTAACGGACGATATCCGGCTCAGCGAAGGCGAGGCGCTGCAGAAGCGGGTCACCCGTCTGCTCGCTCAACGTTACGGTATCGCGCATACCACTCTGCAACTGGAGTCCGAGGGCTGTCAGCCAGATCTGTTGTATTGCGACATTTCCCGGCCGAATCACCGCTATCAGGGGGAATGAGTCGGAAACCTCCGAGGAACGCTGCGTCGTCGGTTTGACGGACAATCCGAAAGAAAACTGCCTGGTCATTACCCCTTACAATAAGCCCTATTCTGAAGTTTCCCGCAGGCCTCATCCATGTTTCCCACCATCGAATCCTTTGTCGGCAACACGCCGCTGGTGCGTCTGCAGCGGTTGCCTGGCGACACCGGTAACGTCCTCCTGGCCAAGCTGGAGGGCAACAACCCCGCAGGGTCCGTCAAGGACCGGCCGGCCCTGAGCATGATCCGCTGTGCCGAGGCGCGCGGCGACATCAGGCCGGGTGACCGGCTGATCGAGGCGACCAGCGGAAATACCGGCATCGCCCTGGCGATGGCCGCTGCGATCAAAGGGTACCGCATGACGCTCATCATGCCCGACAACATGAGCGCCGAGCGGCGGGCGACGATGAAGGCCTTCGGCGCCGAGATCATCCTCACGCCGGCGGCGGGCAGTATGGAGGCGGCCATCGACCTGGCACGAGCGATGGAGGCGCGGGGAGAGGGCAAGATCCTCGACCAGTTTTCCAACCCCGACAATCCACGCGCCCATTATGAAGGTACGGGGCCGGAGATCTGGCGCGACAGCCAGGGGCGGATCACGCACTTCGTCAGCTCCATGGGCACCACCGGCACCATCATGGGCACGGCACGCTACCTCAAAGAGCGTAATCCGGCCGTGCAGATCATCGGCGTCCAGCCCAGGGACGAGGCCAAGATCCCGGGTATCCGGCGCTGGCCGGAGGAATATCTACCGAAGATCTTCGACGCCTCGCTGGTGGACCGCATTCTCGACGTGACCCAGGAAGAGGCTGAATCCACTACAAGGGAGCTGGCGGCGCAGGAAGGCATCTTCGCCGGGATTTCGTCCGGCGGTGCGGTGGCGGCGGCTCTGCGCCTGTCGCGGGAGGTCGAGAACGCGGTGATCGCCGTCATCATCTGCGATCGCGGCGACCGCTATCTTTCCACCGGGGTATTTCCGGAATAATGGGTTATCGAGGCAAAAGAAAGCCGCTGCCGGTCGAGCCGATCGCGGCGCACATCGAATCCTTCGCCCATGACGGCAAGGGAATCGCCCACGTCGACGGGCGGGTGGTGTTCGTCGATGGCGCTTTGCCGGGTGAGGATGTCACTTTCGTGTATACCGAAATCAAGCGCGACTATGCCTCCGGCCGGGTACAAGAGGTCATGACGGCTTCGCCCGACCGCGTGCCGGCGCGATGCCAACATTTCGCCCATTGCGGCGGTTGCACCCTGCAATATCTATCCGAGGATGCGCAGATCGCCCTGAAGGAGGAGTTGCTGCTGGAGCAGTTCCGCCGCATCGGCAAAGTCGAGCCGGCGGGCTGGTTGCCGCCGCTGCGCGGGCCGCACTGGGGTTACCGCAGCCGGGCCAGGCTTGGGGCGCGCTATGTCGCTAAGAAGGGCAGGGAGCTGGTGGGCTTCCGTGAGCACGCCAGCGCCAAGATTGTCGACATGACCGATTGTCCCGTGTTGCACCCCGCGTTGGGCGAGCGCATCCAGGCTTTCGCCGAGTTGATCGAGGGTCTCTCGCTGCGGGAACGGCTGCCGCAGATCGAGGTGGCAGTCGGCGAGGAGCGCACCGCGCTGGTGTTCCGGGTGCTGGAGGACCCGACCGCCGAGGATTTCGCCAGGCTGGCGCAATTTGGCAAAGACCAGGGGCTGGACGTCTACATCCAGCGGGAAGGCCGCGACTCGGTTGCTCCGGTCTATCCGGAGACTGCACACGACCTGAGCTACAGTCTGCCGGAATGGGACGTGACCTTCCGCTTCGGCCCCCTGGATTTCACCCAGGTCAACATGGCGATCAACCGGCAGATGATTGACCGGGTCATGCAGGTGCTTGATCCGCAGCCGGAGGAACGCGTGCTCGATCTGTTCTGCGGCCTGGGAAATTTCACCTTGCCGTTGGCGCGCCGCGCCGGCCATGTCACCGGGGTGGAGGGCGGCGCTGAGGCGGTGGCGCGGGCGATCCGGAACGCGGCGGACAACGGTATCGGCAACGTCGAATTCCATGTCGCCGACCTGTCTAAGCCGGAGCGTTGCGGTGGTTGGGCCGGCCAGGAGTACGACAAGGTGCTGCTTGATCCGTCCCGCGCCGGCGCTCTGGAAATCCTCCAGTGCGTGCCGAAGTGGAATGCCGGGCGCATCGTCTACGTGTCCTGCAATCCTTCCACCCTGGCGCGCGATGCCGGCGTCCTGGTCCATGAATACGGCTATCGTCTGCTCAAGGCCGGGGTCATGGACATGTTCCCACACACGGCCCACGTCGAGTCCATCGCCGTGTTCGAGCGCTGAACTTAAGATCTTCACCATGAAAAGACTGTTGCTTGCGCTGGCCGCCGTGCCCGGACTCGCCCTGGCCATTCCGGCCACGCCGGTGATGACACTGTACCAGTTCAACGGACCCCTCGACATCCCGTATTACGACGCCGATGCTTTCCTGCGCAACGGCCCGGCTTCGCCGGCCGGGGCGCTGAGCCAGGGCAGTTCGGTCATCCCTTGCCTGGTTCTGAAAAACGGTCAACCACTGACCGACGCCACCGGTACGCCTTACGTCGGTTTCAAGCTCGTCGTGGATTCGCGCGCCGCCACTCCTGCCTCGGTGGAAAAGTTCAAGCAGGCCGTGGCGGAGCGCAAGACCCTGGCTGTCGCCAACCACCATTGCGATGCTTCAGTCCGGCATGTGATCGACGTTCGCAAGCTCTATCCCATGGAAAAAGCGCCTTTCTTCGATCCGCCGCCGGTGTCGGCCCGCCGGCTGGCTAGGCCGGACCAAGGCGAGCTGGACCGGATCGTAAAGGCATTCCACAACTCGCCTCAGTGCGAAAGCGCCAACGGCAGTGTCGTCGGTCGGCGCTCCGCCCTGGCCCGCGCCTGGGACCAGTTCGCGCGGGCCAACCCCGGCCATTGGCCGGCGCGGACATTGGAGCAGGCCAGGCAGCTCGATTACGTCATGCGCACCGCCCTGTTCGAGGGGCATCTCGAACGGGGCTGCAATGCCTACGGTGCCTGCGAACGCAATGTCATCGCCCTGTCCATCCGCAACCGCGGCAAGGAAGGTTGCAGCAGAATCCAGGGCTGTAGCGCCCCGGGGGATTTCCAGGGAGTGGCGTCGAAGCCCTCGCAGTACAACATCTGGGACGAATACCTCACCCAAGTCACGGGTCTCACGGCCTGCTTCCTGCGCCAGGATTTGAGCCACACCGAGCGCTACGCCAGACTGCAGGCCATGTACGAACAGAGCTTGCCGGACGTGCAGCGCATTCTGTTCGGCGACGATGTGGAGCTGAGGGAAATCTTTCCTGGCGCCGCCCTCACCGACCTGAAGAGCCTCAAGCACTATTACCACGCCCCCGCCATGGGCAAATGCTTCCCCGGTTACGGGCGGGCAGCATACATTTCCGGCGCGGTTGCCCGGAATGGGCGAGATTTCGCGCTCATCGCCAATACCCGGATTCAGGTGGAGGGTCGCACCGACGGTGGCTACTTCTTCCAGGATTTCATCGTGACAGCCAAAGACGACCGGGATGAAATCAGGATCGTCGACAATTATCCCGGTTTCGTCATCGATGCCCGCAAGATTGATCTCAAGCCCACAGCCCGTTGCGTGCCCTACGGCATCCCCGCCGGTTGCGAATCCGGCGAGCCTGGACGTTACCGCACCACCCCGGGCTGGCTGAACACGGGCAGATCGTTGGAACTGCGCTGTCATCTCGAGGACCGTGGAGAAAACTGCCAGACACCCGCGGTCGCCAAAACCGTCGGCGTCGGCGGGAGATGCGATACCCAGATGCGGCCGGTGGCTGGGGTGAAGTGACTTTGTCGCTGTCGTCTTTGCAGGCCATGCGACATTGCTGCGTTTACGACGTCTGCCTTACCCCGTTCCTTATTGCCGTAGACGCGTAACTACGTGGAACATAAGATTTTTTGTCGATATCGCTTTGTGGTGTGGTTCTTGCTATCCATAGCGCGATAACTCTTCCCAAAGGAGGACCGATCATGGCGGTAGCACCGGGCTTTTTCGTGGATTGGAACGGCAACGCGCGTCGCACCGAAGACGCTGGCGGCGATTTCGTGGTCGACGTCGACACCGCAGCGAGATACGTCGCGCTTTACACCCGGAATGGCACCTTGATGCACGAGGCGACGTTCTATAAAACCTTGGAAGACATGGAGAAAAAGGGCATCAAAGCCCCTCTGGTGGACGGCGCTACGCCTTGGGGCATGAAAGACGAGTGGTAGGCGCGCAGGGAGGGGCGTCTTGATCCGCCCCGGTCCCTCCGCGCAAAGGCATACTCAGTGCGCGAACTCCGCGGGCGAGGCGCGCACGGCACGGTTGTAGGCCCAACTGCGGATATGGTCGACCTGCTCCTTCATGGTCTTGGACAGCGGTACGATCTTGCCGGCGGCTCGCAGCAGGTCTTCCACCGTCACCTCGCGGTTGTCCAGGTGGGCGGTCGTCAGGGCCGAAACCACGCACTGTTCCACCTCGGCGCCCACCCAGCCCTTGGTGATCTTGATCAGGCGGGTGAGGTCGAAGGAGCGGGTGTCGATACCGCGGCGCTCCAAATGGATGCGGAAGATTTCGACCCGTTCGTCATCCAGCGGCAGGTCGACGAAGAAAATTTCGTCGAAACGCCCTTTTCGCGTCATTTCAGCCGGCAGGAGGTCGATGCGGTTGGCGGTGGCGGCCACGAACAGGCCGCTGGTCTTTTCCTGCATCCAGGTCAGGAAGAAGGCAAAGATGCGCCCTTGTTCGCCGGCGGACTCGGTGGAGTTGACGCCCATCTCGATTTCGTCGAACCACACCACGGCCGGTGCGATCTGTTCCAGCATGCGGCAGGCAGAAACGAAAGCGCCTTCGGCGCTGCCGTGACGGCCGGAAAAGATTTCGGTCATGTCGATGCGGTAGAGCGGCAGACCGAAGGCGGAGGCGATGGCCTTGACCGAAAGGCTCTTGCCGCAGCCGGAAACGCCCATGATGAGTACGCCCTTGGGCACGATTTCGGCGCTGATGCTGTCACGGAGCTGGAACAGTTCACGCCGCTCCATCAGCCATTTCTTCATGATCTCCAGGCCGCCGACGCTGTCGATCTGGGTGCCGTCGGCGACGTACTGGATCATGCCTGTGCGGTTCACCAGCAGGCGCTTTTCCTCATACAGTGCGGGCAGGGAATCCGCCCCCAGGGCGCCCCGTGCGGCCAGGGCACGGCGGATGGCATGGCGCGACTCATCGAGCGTCAGGCCCTGCAGCGCCCTCGCGATCTGAGTGAGAGTGGCGTCATCGGTGTCGGCGCTACCGCCCAGCGCCTTCACGGCTTGGACTTCGTCGCGGAGGAAGTCGATCAGTTCGGCCAGATCCGGCAGCGTCAGCTCAATGTACATGATGCTTCGGCTGAGTTCCTCGGGAATGTAACGGACCGGCGAGGAAATGACGACGAATTTGTTGTGGTCGAAGCAGACACCGTACAGGTCGCGCAGGCGGCGGCGGATGTCGGCCCGCTCGCGCAGCGGTTCGTGGAAGTCCTTCAGGTGGAACAGGGCAGGTCCCTGGTAAGCGGCGATGAAATCGAGCGCGGCGCGGGGGTCGGAAGCGGACGCGTCGGCCGCGCCCTCGTCGCAGCGCAGACCTTCGGTCAGGCTCCAGGTCCAGACCGGCACTTTCGTGTTGAAGAAGCGCTGCGCGGCGTCCTTGAGGAGACGCTCGACGCGCTGTTCCTCAGAGGAGCGGATGTAGCTCAGCGGCCGCGCGGATTCGACGATCTCGCGCAATGCGGCGATGGAACGGCTTTCGGATCGGGCGGGAGGGGTGGTTGAGGAAGTCATCGACAGTGTTCTTGCTGGACGGGGTGCGGCACCCGCTATGCCGGGTGCCCGGGAAAGAACGGCGGTGTGCCGGGTCCGGCGAGGACCATGCAGGATGATACACCAAGCGTGTGCCCGGCGGCATACCGCCGCCGGGCACACGGGTTCAAGGTCGGCTGCGGCGCCTCATTCGACCGTGCCGAGTTCGAAGATCACCAGTTCGGCATCGTTGCCACCGATGTTTTCGACGGTCATTGCGCTCCCAGTTTCCCAGAACACGTCGCCGGCCCCGTAGTCGTGCCTTTCGCCCGCGTCTTCCACCCGCAGCCGGCCCTGGAGCACGTAGCGGGGGCCGGTGCCCTGGTGGGTATGGATCGGCGTCTTGTAGCCCGGCGGAAACCGGACGCGGATGAGACGGGTATCGACCGTATTGGCGGGGAGGATCACCGTTTTCTGCAGCAGAAGCTGCCGCGCCGCTACTGGCTCCTCGGCGACAGCCGTGGCACCGAAGCACGGCAGGCCCAGCAGAAGGATGAAGTACAGATGAAAACGTTTTCTCGACATGATTGTCCTCCGGAATGAAGGGAAGGCGTCCTGCCCTGGATCTGTCGGCGTCGCCGCGGCCTAGGCCGCTCTGCCAGCGGCCGTGGCCTCTGGCACTTCCACCAGGCGGCCGGTGCGGACGTCGTAAAGGTAGCCGTGGATCGGAATGTCACCGGGAACCAGGGGGTGGCGGCGAATGCGCGTGACATCCTCCAGCACGCTTTGTTGCTGATTCTCGATGGTCAGCCAGTTGATGTACTTGCCCTCGGTGCAGCCGGGACCCTCACAGCAGTCGTGCCAGCCGCTGGCATCGATCGTCGCAGTCTTCAAACTGCTGGCGAGGAGATTGTTCATGATTTCGTTGGTGAAGGTTTCCATGCCGCAGTCGGTATGGTGGATCACGAACCATTCGCGGGTGCCCAGCAGTTTGTAGGAAATGACCAGCGAACGGATGGCGTCGTCGCTGGCGCGTCCGCCGGCGTTGCGGATGACATGGGCATCGCCTTCGCTAAGGCCCGCATACTTGGCCGGATCGAGGCGTGCGTCCATGCAGGTTAGGATCGCAAAGCGGCGGCCCGGCGGCATGGGCAGGTCGCCTTTGTCGAAAGTGGATGCATAACCCTGGTTGGCTGCCAGTACTTCATTGAGAATCTGCGACATGGTGTTGGTCTCCTCTGGTTTGGTTTTTTTACAAGGGCTCAAGCCCGGCGGTAAATCAAAGCAAAGTCATTGGAAGGCATATCGATCTCATCATCCAGCCGCATCCCGTGTCTGCCGGCGGCGCGGTGCAGTTCGGCGATGTCTTCCAGCGCCCAGCCGTTTTGTCCGACCGACCGCAGCAGGCGGTCGAATTCTTCGTCGAACGCGGATATGAACCGGCCGTAATCCAGGAGCGGGCCATGGACGAACAGGAAGCCGCCGTCCGCCAGTAGCCTCGAACTGCATTGCATGATCCTGCCGACGATCGAAACCGGGGCGGTCTGGACGACGTTGATGTAGTAAATGGCGCCGAATTCTTCGCCATCCGGCCAGGTGTGCGGCTGCCTCAGGTCCAGTCTGCGTGGGCGGGCGACGTTGGCCAGGCCGCTTTGCCGGGTCAGCTCTTCGATATGAGGCAGCAGGTTTTCGTCACCGTCTGAAGGATGGAACGTGATATGGCCGAAATACTGCGCAAAATAGTGCGCATGCATCCCAGTGCCCGCAGCGAGTTCCAGCACATCGCTTTTTTCCCGGGGAAAGATGCCTTTCAGGACGTCGAGGATGGCGTCGCGGTTCCGCGAGCCGGTCCTGGTCATATCAGGGCTGAGCGGTGGGGGATCGAGCGGTGGTCTCTCCGAATACATTCTTCAGGGATTCTCCTGGGGAATTGTCGAACGGTCGCGAACGGTATGCCAGCCTAAGCACCCGGGCGTGCGCGTGAGCCTTGGTGCAGAGGACGTGCCAAGTCCGTTCACGAATAAATTCATTCGCTTATGAAGCGACAGAGGGCCTCGAGCAGAAAATATATTTCAATGATTGAAATATGTTTTCAATCCTTCTCCTGTGACATGGTAGCCTTATGGCCGTTCGAAGCGCGGCGCCTCTCGGGTTGGGAGCTTGCGACACGCTTGCGTTCCACGGTACGCCATGGTTTTTTTGTTCCCCCATGCAAGGTACAAGTTTTTCTCAACTGACCCCCATCGGCTTTCTGCAGACTTTCGTTCTGGAACTGATGCATGCCTGCGAGGAGGCCGGGCTGGCGCCTGCCGAACGCCTGATCGACCGGATTGCACGTAGTGCAGCCCGTTTTTTCGAGGAGGCTTTCCGGGAGGAATATGCCGTGGAGGGGGCCTTGGACCCCAAGCGTTATGCGGAGCTGGTCGTGGGGCTGAAAAACCATATTGGCGGCCAGTTTTCGTTGGCCTCCCGAGAGGCCGGCTGCATCCGCGTGGTGAACGAGCGCTGTCCTTTCGGTGAGGGCGTCAAAAACTCTCCGGAACTGTGCCGGATGACGTCCAGTGTGTTCGGTGGGATCGCCGCCCGGAATTTCGGTTACGCCAAAGTGACGCTGGCCAGGCGCATAGCCATGGGTGATCCCTGTTGTGAAGTCCACATCCATCTCGACCCGCGGGTCGCCGGGAAGGTGGAAGGGGCCGAATACCTCGCGCCGCCGCCGCCCTGTGACCGCCGGGCCATGGACGCGCTGCAGGCGCGCATCGACGAGCAGATGCACCGGATCTGGTGCCAGATGAATGCCCACCGACATTCCCGCGGCTCGACCCGGCCGCCGACTATCGTCGCCAAGTCGCCGGCTATGCAGGCGGTCTTGCAGGCGATCGAAACGGTCGCCCCGACGCCGGCCACAGTGCTGATCCATGGCGAGACCGGCGTCGGTAAGGAACTGGTGGCGCGGGCCATCCATGCCATGAGCGAGCGCTGCCAGGAGTCCTTTGTCGCGGTCAACTGTGGTGCGATTCCCGAAGGAATCGTCGAAAGTGTGCTGTTCGGCCATGAGAAGGGCGCTTTCACCGGGGCGGTCGAGGTTCACCGCGGATATTTCGAGCGGGCGGATGGCGGCACGCTGTTCCTGGACGAGGTGGACGCGCTGACGCCGGCGATCCAGACGCGCCTCCTGCGGGTCATTCAGGAAGGTGAACTGGAGCGTGTGGGCGGGCATAAAACGCTGATGGTGGATACTCGCATCATTTCCGCCACCAATTGCGACATCGAAAAGGCCGTCGCCGAAGGCCGCTTCCGGCAGGACCTCTACTACCGGCTCAACGTGGTCAAGATCGTGATTCCGCCGCTGCGTCAGCGGCCCGAGGACTTGCCGCACCTCGTCGGCCTGATCCTCGGGCGCCTGAGCAGACGCTACGGCAAGCCCGTGAATTCGGTGAGCCCGGAGGTCATGAGCAGGCTGCTTGCCTATGCCTGGCCCGGCAACGTGCGTGAACTGGAAAACATCCTGGAGAAGGCGGTGCTGTTCGCGCAGCCGCCGGAGATCACCGACGTGCCTCTGCCAGATGCCGATCCGGCGGTCGGCGGGCAGTCTTGGAAAGCGCTCCGCCGGCAGACGCTCGAGCGTCTCGAGCGGTCCTATCTGGAGCAGGCGTTGCGGCGCGCCCGGGGTAGCGTGAACGCAGTCGCCGAATGGATGGAACTGACGCCGAGGGCGGTATATTTGAAACTGAGCGCCTATGGCATGGACCCAGCCAAATTCCGCGGGTGACAGCCGTCACCGCCCCGGGGCGGCTGTTTCCGGTAGGCTGGCCGGCGGCAAAGTATGGTCTGGCCTGAATCGTGCTTTCGATTGTCTGGGATTCCCGCAGTCATGCAAAATTCTTTGGGAAACCCCTATAATTTCGACTCTTTTTGTTCAAACAGCTTATGTCTCATCCATTGAATCACGGAAAGATGGCGACGACGTTCCCGGACGAAACGCTCGAGCGCGAAGTGGCCGATTTGGTCATCTCCACCTTGAACCTGGATGTGAGCCCGGAGTCGGTCGATCCCGAAGCACCGCTGTACCGCGAGGGGCTGGGGCTGGATTCGATCGACATCCTGGAGATCGCATTGGTCGTTTCCAAGCGCTACGGGTTCCAGCTGAGGGCGGACAATGAGGACAATGTCCGCATTTTCGGTTCGCTGCGCAGTCTTTGCCAGCACATCGCGGCCAACCGCGTCGAATGCTGATGTGCCGGGCGCGGTTGGCACTGTCCTGGTTCTTCGCCGGTTTTGCTCTGGCGGCCTATGCCGCATTCAATCATTACCTCACAGCCGTTCATCCGGGAAGTTCGCTGGTGGCGTGGCTCCCTCTTGCTCCGGTTGCGATGGCGGCGGGGGCTGTCGCTTGGCGGTCACGTTGGCGCTATTCGTTGGTCGGCGCCGGTGCCGGTCTGCTGGCGCTGCTGTGGTTGTCTCCGGACCGACTGGCGCCGGGCGAGAAGGTGCTCTATGTTTATCTTACCGAGCATATCGGCATCAATCTGTTCCTGGGCTGGGGATTTGGCAGTACCCTCCTGGGGGGGCGTGAGGCATTGTGCACGCGGTTCGCACGTTCGGTTCACGGTGCTCTGCCTCCCGAGGTGGAGCGGTATTCGCGTGCCGTGACAGTGGCCTGGACGGTTTTTTTCGGCGGCGTTGCGGCCGTTTCTGTGCTGCTGTTTTTCTTGGTTTCCATCGACGCCTGGTCGGTTTTCGCTAATTTCGTGAACTTGCCATTGGCGGTGGCGATGTTCGTGGCGGAATACCGCATCCGCTTGCGGGTGCTCCCGGATTTTCCGCATGCCTCGATTCTGGCCGGTTTCCGCTCGTTCACGGCATCGTCCAGGCCCGGCGGGGCTGTCACCGAAGCGGGACGAGGATGAATCCAGCGGATGCGGCAGATGGCCGATTTCCCTTTCCTGACACATCCATCCCTGGATGACACCGTTGCCTTCCGTAAGGGGCGCGCGATCACCGTCCGGGAATTTCTCGGTGAGGCCGCGGCCCTGGCTGGATGGCTGCCGGAGCGGTCCTATCTGCTGAACGACTGCGCGGACCGTTACCGATTCGCCGTGGTATTCGCCGCGGCCTTGCTACGTCGGCAGGTCAGTCTGCTGCCGCCGACCTTGACTGCGGAAACCGTGCAGCAACTCGCCGCTTCGTTCCCCAACCTCTATTGCCTGACCGATGATCCGACCCGCGATCTGGATCTGCCGGTCTGGCTGTATCCGGAGGATTTGATCCCCCTGGGCATAGACCGGATACCGGCGGCGGATGCCGGTCAGATCGCGGCGGTCGCCCTCACTTCGGGCTCCACCGGGACGCCCGTGCCGCATGCCAAGACATGGGCGAATCTGGTGCGGAGCGCCCGTGCCGAAGGGGAACGGCTCGGAATCGCGCAAGGCCGTCACACCTTGCTCGGCACCGTGCCGGCGCAGCACATGTACGGATTCGAATCCACGGTGCTGTTGCCGCTCCAGAACGGCGCTGCGTTTTCCTCCACCCGCCCGTTCTATCCGGCGGACGTGTGCGCGGAAATCACGCAATTGCCGGGCGCCGTGGTCCTGGTCACCACACCTTTCCACCTGCGTGCTCTTTTGAACATTGATGGGAGCCTGCCACACATCGAACTGCTGGTTTCGGCCACAGCTCCTCTGGCGCCGCAGCTCGCCCAGGCCGCCGAATCCCGTTTCGGCGCGCCCCTGCTGGAAATCTACGGCTGCACCGAGGCCGGCCAGCTCGCGACCCGACGGCCGGTCGAGGGACCCGAGTGGACGGCGTTTCCCGGGGTATCCATCATCCGGGCCAAGGACGGCTTCCGGGTGCGCGGCGGTCATGTTTCGGGCGAGGTGAGGCTGGATGACGTGCTGGCACTGAAGTCCCCGCAGCGCTTCGTCTGGCTCGGGCGCTCCGGTGACCTGGTCAATATTGCCGGCAAACGCACCTCCCTGGCGTATCTGAATCACCAGATCACTTCGATTCCCGGTGTCGTGGACGCGGTTTTCGTCATGCCGGATGAAGACTCGCTGGGGGCGGTGACCCGCCTGACGGCCTATGCCGTCGCCCCCGACCTGACCCGTACGGGCTTGATGCAGGCCCTCCGGGAGCGGCTCGATCCCGCTTTCCTGCCGCGTCCTTTGTATCTGGT
This sequence comes from Methylococcus capsulatus, assembly GCF_036864975.1. Lineage (NCBI taxonomy): Bacteria > Pseudomonadati > Pseudomonadota > Gammaproteobacteria > Methylococcales > Methylococcaceae > Methylococcus > Methylococcus capsulatus. Next base: position 2,366,992 of record NZ_CP104311.1, read on the forward strand.
CGCCAGCCTTCCGCGCAATGCCACGGGGAAATTACCCCGAAGCGCGCTGGAGGCGTTCTCGGACAGTCTGAGGGAGGCTTCGTGAGCACGGCCGCAGGCAGCGTCGGGTTCCAAATACCGGCAGAGCATCCGGCCTGCGACGGGCATTTTCCGGGATTTCCTGTGGTGCCCGGCGCCGTTTTGCTGGATGAGATCCTGAGCCGCCTCGAATCGGCGCTGGCGATCGATCTCTGCGGCTGGCGTCTGTCGGTCGCCAAGTTCCCGGCGCCGCTCGCGCCCGGCGCCGAGGTGTCGCTGGAATACCGGCTGGATGAGCAGGGCGCCGTCCGGTTCGGTCTCGTCTCCGATGGCCGCGCCGTCGCCAGCGGAATCCTGGTTCTCCGATGAGCGATCCGTTCTCGCCGCGCGGGCCGGCCGCCGCCTCGCACTGGGCGGAACGGCCTGAGCGCAGCAACATGTTCTTTTTGCGGATCATGGTATGGATCTCGCTGCGGTTGGGACGGCGGGCCGGGCGCCTGGTTCTTCACCTCATCGTGATCTATTTTCTGCTATTCGCACCCAGCGCCCATCGCGCGTCACGTAACTATCTGCGCCGGGTGCTGGAGCGGCCTCCCGGGCTCTCCGACTGCTACCGCCATTTCTTCCGCTTCGCCTCGACCATTCACGACCGCGTGTATCTGCTCAACGGTGAGTTCGACCGTTTCGACATCCGTGTCATCGGCGAGGAAGTGATGGAGCAGGTTCTAGCGGAAGGGCGGGGCGCGTTTTTGCTCGGAGCGCACTTCGGCAGTTTCGAGGTGCTGCGGGCGCTGGCCAGACAGCGTCCAGGACTGGAGTCCGCGATGGTGATGTACGAGGAGAATGCCCGCAAGATCAATGCCATGCTGGCGGCCATCGCGCCCGGCCGCGGCGGCGAGGTCATTCCGCTGGGACGGCTGGATTCCATGCTGCGCCTGCGAGAAGCGCTGAATCGTGGCAAGATCGTCGGCATGCTGGGCGATCGTAGCCTGGGTTCCGAGCCTGCCCGGCAGTTGCCGTTCCTGGGCGAGTTGGCGTACTTTCCGACCGGTCCCTTGCGGTTGGCGGCCTTGATGAAGCGGCCGGTCCTGTTGATGGCCGGGATCCATCTGGGTGGAAACCGTTACGAGCTTCATTTCGAAAGGCTCGAGGACTTCTCCGATGGATCCGGCGACCGGTCCGAAGTAGCGGGGGCGGCTATGGCCCGCTACGTGAAACGGCTGGAGACGCTGTGCCGGCTGCATCCTTACAACTGGTTCAACTTTTTCGATTTCTGGGCCGCGGGACACGCGCGCACCGGTGGCGCAGGTTAGGTTCATGGGATTTCGTTCGGGAATCACCGTCATCTGTCTGATGTTGAGCTGCGTCGCCACGGAGGTGCGGGCAGGGCCGTGGGGTGTCGCCCAACTGATGGAGGCGCTCGCCGCCAGGCATTCCGGACGGGCCGAATTCGTGGAACGAAAGTATGTCTCGATACTGACCGAACCGGTGGAATCCTCGGGTGAACTGACGTTCGTCAAGCCGGATCGGCTGGAAAAGCGGACGGTCCGGCCCGTCAGCGAACGCCTGGTGCTGGAGGGTGATCGGCTCAGCCTGGAGCGGGGCGGAGAACGCCGCAGCGCAGGATTGGATGAATATCCCGAAATCGCCGCGCTGGTGGGCAGTATCCGCTCCATCTTGCTGGGCGATCGCATCGCCCTGGAAAAGCTCTACCGTCTGTCGCTCAACGGCGACGCTGGCCGTTGGACGCTGCTGCTGGTGCCTTCGACACCGGCAGTGGCCGAACGGGTCGCCTACCTTCGCATCGGCGGTTTTGACGGTAAGGTCGACCGGGTCGAAATCCACCTGCCCGGAGGCGACTATTCCGTGATGTCGATCCGGGAAATCGCACAGCGATGACCGTGACGCACCGCTGGCCGCTCATCGTCTGGCTTTTGTCGCTCGGCGTGTTCGCGGTGGCGGCAGGCCGTATGAGGCTCGCGACCGATCTGTCGGCATTTTTGCCGAGCCGGCCGAGCGCAAGCGAGCAGCTCCTGATCGACCAGTTGAAAGAAGGGCCGGCCTCGCGGCTGGTCCTGATCGCCGTCGAGGGGGCGACCGATTCCGCCCGTGTTCTCATTTCCGGGCGCATGGCGGAGCGGCTCCGGCACGATGCGGAGTTTTCGGCGGTGAGCAATGGGGCGGCGGCCGAGCGCGAGCCGGAACAACAGCTGCTGTTCCGCCGGCGTTACCTGCTGAGCCCTTCGGTGACGCCGGAGCGATTCACGGAAGAGGGACTGCGCAGTGCGGTACGCGTTTCCATCGACCGGCTCGCTTCTTCAGGGGGATTGATGACCAAGTCCTTGCTGCCGAGCGATCCGACGGGCGAACTGCTGGGCATCCTCGATCGCCTGGGGGCCGAAGCGCACCCGGAAACCGCCAGCGGCGTGTGGGTGTCACGGGACCGCCAGCGTGCGCTGCTGCTCGCTCAAATCCGCGCGGCGGGATCGGACACGGATGCCCAGGAGCGGGCGCTCGCATCCATACGCGCCGCCTTCGTCGCGGCCGTCGGGGAGGCAGGGGTGGGGGATGCCCGCTTGATCCTGTCGGGCCCCGCGGTGTTCACTGTGGAGGCCCGGGATCGGATCAAGGGCGAGGCTATCCGCTTGTCGGCGTTCGGCACGGTCGCCGTGGCCGTTCTGCTGTTCGCCGTGTACCGCTCGCTCGCGGCGCTGCTCCTGGGCCTGGTGCCGGTGGCGACCGGCGCCCTGGCCGGTATTGCGGCCGTGAGTCTGGGCTTCGGTATGGTCTATGGGATCACCCTCGGGTTCGGGGCGACGCTGATCGGCGAGGCGGTGGACTATGCCATTTATCTGTTCGTCCAGACCGGCGAGCGGCGGCGGGAGGAGAAGGGCCCGGGCTGGTTCGACCTGTACTGGCCGACCATCCGCTTAGGGGTCATGACCTCGGTGTGTGGCGCCCTGCCTTTGGCCTTGTCGGGCTTCCCCGGTTTTTCGCAGCTCGGCGTCTATTCGATCGCCGGATTGCTGGCCGCGGCCGCCGTCACCCGCTGGGTATTGCCGAGGCTGTTGCCTCGGGGGTTCCGGATTCGCGATCTCAGCGGGGCGGGAGAGCTGCTGATTCTCTTGGTATCCAGACTGCGGCCGCTGCGGTGGCTGGTGCCGGCGGCGGCCGTGTTGGCCAGCGGGATGCTGTGGTTGCACCGCGACAGCGTGTGGAATGAAGAGCTCAGTGCGCTCAGTCCGGTTCCACTTGAAGCCCAACGCCTGGATGCCGAGCTTCGGGCCGACCTGGGCGCGCCAGACGCGGGTTACCTGGTCGTGGTGGGCGGGCAGGACGCCGAAGCCGCCTTGCAGGCTGCGGAACGGGTGTCGTCACATTTGGCGGCACTGGTCGAGCAAGGCGTCATCGCCGGCTTCCAGAGCCCATCCAATTACCTCCCCAGCCGGCGGACCCAAGCTCTTAGGCGCGCGGCCTTGCCGGAAGATGGCGTGCTGCGCGAACGCTTCGCGGCGGCGGTTCGAGGGCTGCCGGTACGTCCCGGAGGTTTCGAGAATTTCTTCGCCGACGTGAAGGCCACCCGCGCGGAGCCGCTGCTGAGCGCCGAGGAGCTGCGGGGTACGCGCTTCGCGTTTGCGGTGGATTCGCTGCTGATGCGGGGCCGCTGGGGGTGGACGGCCCTGCTGCCGTTGCGTGCTCCTGCAGAAACGTCCGGGCCGGGCGTGGACGCACCCCGGATCCGTGCCGCATTGTCCGAGCTTCAGGAAGCCGTTTTCCTCGATCTGAAGGCCGAGACGGACCGCCTCTATCAGGGCTATCTGAGCGAGGCGACCCGGCTGTCCGCCGGCGGAGCGGGGGCGATCGTGCTCCTGCTGGCCCTCTCCCTGCGTTCGCCGTGGAGGGTGCTGCGGGTCTGCCTTCCGCTCGCCGCCGCGCTGGCCTTGGTCACCGCCGCGCTGGTGACGGGCGGGCATCGGCTGACCATGCTGCATCTCATCGGGATGATGCTGGCGGTGGCGATCGGTTCCAATTACTGCCTGTTTTTCGACCGCCTCGCCCAGGCTGGCGCCACGGTCCGGCCCCGCCTGGGAAGGACCCTGGTTTCGCTGACTCTGGCGAATCTCGCCACGGTGGCCATATTCGGCCTGCTGGCCGGTTCCTCGGTGCCGGTTCTGAGCGCGATCGGGGTGATGGTGGCGCCGGGTACTTTTCTGGCCCTGGTGATTTCGGCGATGTATTGGAAACCGGACGAGGGGTGCATGCCATGAAGCCACGGCAAGCCGGGCGCTGGACGCCGTCGGTCGGCATCAAGGCGTCCATGGGTTTCCACGCGGCCGCGTCAGTGCTGGCTTTATGGCGGCCCGATGACTGGCTCGCGGCGCTAGGGGCGGTTGCTGCGAACCATGTCTTGTTGACAGCGGCGGGGCTGTGGCCACACAGCCGGCTGCTCGGCCCCATCATCACGCGTTTGCCGGCGGCGGCGGCGGCACGCGGCGAGGTGGCCATCACCATCGACGACGGGCCCGATCCGGAAGTGACCCCCCAGGTGCTGGACATCCTGGAAGTCTACGGAGCGACGGTCACATTTTTCTGCATAGGCCGCAAAGTCCGGGAACAAGCCGAGCTTTGCGCAGAGATGGCGGCACGGGGCCATGCCCTGGAAAACCACAGCTACAGCCATAGCCATATGTTTTCGTTATGCGGGCTGAGCGGCTTCGAGCGCGAACTGCGTCTGGCGCAGGAGGCACTCACCGCGGTTTACGGAACACCGCCCCAGTTCTTCCGGGCGCCGGCGGGCCTGCGCAATCCCCTGCTCGATCCCGTCCTGGCCCGGCTGGGCCTTTCCCTGGTGAGCTGGACCCGCCGCGGCTTCGATACGCGCAGCGGTCAGCCGCGGCGCGTGCTGGCCGCGTTGACCCGGCGGCTGCGGGCCGGGGACATCCTGCTGCTGCATGACGGCAACGCCGCCCGCACCCGGGGCGGCCGCCCTGTCATTCTGGAAGTGCTGCCGCCGCTCCTCGAGGCCATCCGGCAACGGCGGCTTCGTCCCGTGACCCTGCGCGCCGCCTGCCCATGATCCGAGCTTTCAAACGGCTGCTCGTCGAAGTCGCCGCCGCGCCTTACCGCCGGGCGGGGCGTTTCGCCTGGCATTTCGCCCGCGGTAAGCTCAAGTCCGATCCGGTCTTCATTGCCTTGCTCGAACGTAATCTTTTGCCAGAAAAGGCGAGGCTGCTGGATCTGGGTTGTGGCCAGGGGCTCTTGGCGTCGCTGCTCCTGGCTGCGCGCGCCTTACACGAGGCGGGTTTGTGGCCGCCGGACTGGGCGCCGCCGCCGCGGCTCGACGGCGTACGGGGCATCGAGCTGATGCCGGCCGATGTCGCTCGTGCCAGACAAGCGTTGCTGGAACGGGCCGAAATCATCGAGGGCGACATCCGCCTTGCCGACTTCGGCATTGCCGATGCCGTGGTGGTGCTGGATGTGCTGCATTACATGGCGTATCCGGATCAGGAAACCCTCCTGCGCCGCATCCGCAACGTTCTGACTCCTCGCGGCGTGCTGTTGCTGCGGGTGGGAGATGCCGGAGCCGGGCTGCCGTTCCTGGTGAGCTTCTGGGTGGACCGGCTAGTGACTTTCCTTCGCGGACATCGCCTACCGGCGTTATACTGCCGCCCCTTGCCGGCCTGGTGCAGTCTGCTCGAAGAGCTCGGGTTCCGTGTGGAAGCGATCCCGATGAGCCAAGGAATGCCCTTTGCCAATGTGTTGCTGGCGGCCCGGTTGGGCTAGTGTCTCGGCGCAAAGGGTATGTCCAAAGACCAAGGCAAGGGTTTCGTGCACCATTTCGGGATTCGGCCGCCCGCAACCCATCGGCCCAAAATAGTTCCTCTTCCGGTCACTCCCGCCTTCGAGCGGACAATCTGCTGTCTGTGACGCCCCTGCTGATTTCCGATTTCACCCTGACTACCTGCATCGGGCGAGGGCGTAGAGCCACGTGCGATGCCCTGCAGCAGGGGTTGACCGGACTGGCGCCCTGCCGGTTCGAAACCGTCGCCCTGGATACCTTCGTCGGCGAGGTGGCGGGAGTCGACCAGGTCGTTATTCCCCGGCGTTTGTCCGCCTTCGATTGCCGCAACAACCGTCTCGCCCTGCTGGGTCTGAAACAGGACGGCTTCACGGAAGCGGTGCGCGAGGCGGTGGGACGGTTCGGGAGACGCCGCGTCGGGGTGTTCATCGGCACCAGCACCTCCGGCATAATGGAAACCGAGCTGGCCTACCGCCGGCGCGATCCGTCCAGCGGGGCTTTGCCGGCGGATTTCGACTACGGCGGGACCCACAACTGTTTTTCCGCCGGCGCTTTCGTCCGCGACTATTTCGGTATCGAGGGACCGGCGGTGGTGGTGTCTTCCGCCTGTTCGTCCAGCGCCAAGGTTTTCGGCAACGCCGCCCGCATGATTCAGTCCGGGCTGATCGACGCGGCCGTGGTCGGCGGCGTCGACTCGCTGTGCCTGACCACGCTGTACGGGTTCAATTCGCTGGAGCTGCTTTCGCCCCGGCCTTGCCGGCCTTTCGACGCCCGCCGCGAAGGCATCTCGATCGGGGAGGCGGCGGCTTTTGCCCTGCTGCAACGGACCCCGGACGATGCCGGACCCAAGGCCCTGTTTCTGCTCGGTATCGGCGAAAGCAGCGACGCTTATCATATGTCGGCGCCGCATCCGGAGGGCTTGGGCGCCAGGGCGGCGATCGGCGCGGCGCTGGCATCGGCCGGCTTGCCACCGGAGCGTATCGGTTACATCAACCTGCACGGTACCGGCACCCGCGCCAACGACGCGGCGGAGGCCTTGGCCGTGCATGCGATCTTCGGCAATGCGGTAGCGTGCAGTTCCACCAAGGGGTCGACCGGCCACACCCTGGGGGCGGCGGGGGCCGTCGAGGCTGTCATCAGCCTCTTGGCGATCCGGCACGGGTTCATGCCTGCGGGCGTGAATACGGGAATATTGGAGCGGGGATTTGAGCTGGACTATGTCCGTTCCTGCCGCCATGGACGTCTGGAGACCGTGCTGTCGAATTCGTTCGGATTCGGCGGCTCCAACTGTGCGCTGGTGTTCGGACGGACATGACCCTACTTCACTGCCTTATCGAAGGCATAGGCGCAATCGGCCCGGGTTTCGCCAGCCCTGAAGAATTCCGGAGGCTGATCGAGACGGGCCAGGCCGATCCCTCTGCGCCGACCCCAGTGCCGGCGCCGACCTGCCTGCCGGCGGCGGAGCGGCGGCGCGCCGGGACGTCGATCAAGCTCGCTCTGGCCGCAGGGTTGCAGGCCATGGAGGCTTCCGGCCGCGATGCCACGACCCTTGCGACAGTGTTCACCTCGTCGGGCGGGGATGGCGACAATTGCCATGTCATCTGTGAAGCGCTCGCCTCGGACGACCGGCAGATTTCGCCGACACGGTTTCACAATTCGGTACACAACGCCCCGTCCGGCTATTGGGGCATAGCGCTTGGCGCCACGGTGCCCTCGACCAGCCTGTGCGCCTTCGACGCCAGCTTCGGCGCCGGCCTCCTCGAAGCCATGGCGCAGGTTGCTCAGAGTCGCGAGCCGTGCCTGCTCATTGCCTACGACGTGCCTTACCCTTATCCACTGAGCCGCGTGCGGGCGATCGGTGGCGCCATGTGCCTGGCGCTGGCGCTGGCGCCCGAAGCCACGGCCCGGAGCGTGGCGCAGCTCACCGTGGGCTTGGGTGAGGGGCCTTGCACCGGGCTCAGCGAACCTGGCTTGGAAGCCATGCGGCGCAGCATTCCCGCCGGCCGTGGGCTGCCCTTGCTGCGGGCGCTAGCGCTTGCCGAGCCGTGTCGTCTCGTCATCGATTATCTCGATCCATTGCGTCTCGAACTGGAGGTCGCACCATGCCGCTAGACCGAGATTGGATCGCACAGCGGATTCCCCATGCCGGCGCCATGTGCCTGTTGGATCGGGTATTGACCTGGAATGCCGAACGGTTGCGCTGTGTAGCCGTCAGCCACCTCAGTCCCGGCAATCCGCTCCGCTCGGGTGGTCGGTTGTCGGTGGTCTGCGGGATCGAGTACGCGGCCCAGGCTACCGCCGTACACGGCGCTCTGCGATCGGCCGGAGAAGAGGATGCGCCGCGTAGCGGTTTCCTGGTCAGCGTGCGCGACGTCGAATTCCATGTGCGCCGGCTGGATACATTGGACGGGGATCTGGTGGTCGAAGTGGAACGCCTCACCGGCGACGGAAACGATGCGCTCTATCAATTCCGTCTGCTGGCTACGGATGGCCGTGAGCTGCTGACTGGGCGTCTCGCGGTGCGGCTGGACGCGGAAGCAGGTGAAGGACGAGTAAAGCTATGAGGCAGGCCCTGGTCAGCGGCGGCAGTGGGGGCATCGGCGCGGCGATCTGCCGCCGGTTGGCCGCCGACGGCCTGCACGTCTGGGTGCATTACCACGGCCATCGCGAGTCCGCGGAACAGGTCGTGGATTCGATACGCCATGCCAGCGGCAGCGCCACAGCGATCGGCTTTGACGTTTGCGACGCGGCGGCGGTCGCTGAGGCCATTGGTACGATGTGTGCGGAGCGGCCCATCCAGGTACTGGTGAACAACGCCGGTATCCACGACGACGCCGTGTTTCCGGCGATGGGAACCGCCCAATGGCAACGGGTCATCGACGTTTCACTGAATGGCTTCTTCAACCTCACCCAGCCGCTGGTCATGCCGATGATCCGCGAGCGCTGGGGCCGGATCGTCAACATTTCCTCGGTGGCAGCACTCACCGGCAACCGCGGCCAAGTCAACTATTCCGCCGCCAAAGGCGCATTGCATTCGGCCACCAAGTCCCTGGCGTTGGAACTCGCCAGCCGGGGCGTGACCGTCAACGCCGTGGCGCCGGGCATCATCGAAACCGGCATGGCGGAAGGCGTGTTCGACCGGGTGGCTATTGAACGCCTGGTGCCCATGAAGCGGGCCGGCCGGCCGGAAGAAGTGGCCGATCTGGTGGCGTTCCTGGCCTCCGACCGCGCCGCATATATCACCGGGCAGATCATCTCCATCAACGGCGGCATCATCTGAAGGGCATCCATGAGCACGTCCCCCGCGACCACCGTGTCGGTCCACGCGGCCGAAACCCTGCTGTTCTTCACCTTGCTGCAACTCGCCGTCATCGTGCTGATCGGGCGGCTCGGCGGCGCCCTGGCCATTCGCGCCGGCCAATCTCCGGTGGTCGGCGAGATTCTCGGCGGCGTCGTCTTGGGGCCTTCCCTGTTCGGATTGCTCTGGCCCGACATCTTCACATTCGTGTTCCGCTCCGCCCCGCCCGAACCGCTCACCATCCTCTCGCAGCTCGGCCTGATCCTGCTGATGTTCCAGATCGGACTCGAATTCGATTTTTCTCATCTGAAAGAAAGGCGCAACCGCCGCGCGGTCCGCAACGTGGCCCTCGCCGGCCTGCTGTTGCCGTTCGCGCTAGGCTTCGGCTTCGGCTATCAGACCGCGCCGCTGCTGTCGCCCGAGGCCGACCGCATCGCTTCGGCGCTGTTCGTCGCCACGGCTTTTTCGATCACGGCCCTGCCCATCCTGGGGCGGATCATGATCGAATTCGGTATGACCGACCACAAACTTGGCGTCATCGCCATCAGCGTGGCGGCGATCAACGACGTGGTAGGCTGGCTGCTGCTGGCCGTGGTCACCGCGCTGACCGTTGCCGCATACTCCCATGCCGAATTCGCGCTCAAAGTAGGGCTGGTCGCCGCCTTCGTCGGGCTGAGCTGGTTCGTGGCGCGGCCGGTGATGAAGTGGCTGGTGCGGCGGCTGCATAAAGCCGGAGCCGGGCTGACGGGCAACCAGCTTGGTGTGCTGCTGGCCGGGATATTCCTCGCCGGCATATGCACCTACAAACTAGGGATCTTCGCGATCTTCGGCGGCTTCATGATGGGCGTGCTGCTGCATGACGAAGCGGAACTACGCGCAGCTTGGAAGGACAGGGTAGGGCACTTCGTCACAGTGTTCTTCCTTCCCATCTTCTTCACCTACACGGGTTTGCGCACCGAGATCGGCGGTTTGGACACCCTGCAGCTATGGGGCTGGTGCGCTCTCGTCATCCTGCTGGCCACCATGGGCAAGTTCGGCGGTGCTTACCTCGCCGCGCGCCTGTCAGGACTCGATCGCCACGAATCGGCCATTCTGGGCATCATGATGAATACCCGCGCCCTCATGGAACTGATCGTGCTCAACGTTGGCTACGACCTCGGCGTGATCTCCCGCAACGTCTTCACCATGCTGGTGCTGATGGCGATCGTCAGCACGGTTCTGACCACCCCCTGTTTGAGGGCTTGGTTGCCGAAGACCGCACCTGAGGCGTGAACCCAGGGGAGCGAGGATGAGAGCGTCCCACGGCGTGATGAATCAGGGTATCGGTTGCCCATGTCTCCATAATTCATATTCACTAATATCAATATTTCCGTTCCACACGACGGCATACCCTCCCTCATCCACCCGGACCGATCTAAACAAAGCGAGATTCGTCAAAGGTGAAAACATTTCCTTACTTGGCAATGGCGTGACGTCGTACTTTCGCTTTTGTTGATTATCAAACCCGACAAACAAGGCATGACTCTCTACCGCCTTTACTGACTTTACTCTTGGGTACTTCATTGTCTATTATAGTGGTGGCAGTTTATGTAACTCCTGCTTATCCCACATTTCCTTCAGTTCATTCTGGTACATGGATGCCTTATTCAATAACAAGGTTATTCGCTCGGCTTGGTAAATCACCTTCGATCATTTCAAGGGTTTCGAGGTCGAACAGGCCTACATAATTCACCGTACACGGCGTGGAAATGCGGTGGGGGCGCCGAAGAACAGCTTAATGATTATCCCGTAGCATCTTGCTATCTCAGGCATATGCTTTCCGGTGTCTAATGCCATAACAATTTATTGAATCGTTTTCGTATAGTTTGCGGTCACCATTACCACGCCGCCTGCCGTTCGACAAGCTGCCTCGGGTTGCTCAGGCTGTCCTCCTGTCTATCATCCCTTCACATGAAAACAGGCCGACCGAACATCAAGCGGGAAAGCGCGTGATCTTCGTCTCAGATGTACAGCGGCGCCATCTTCCGCCAGGCATGCCCCTGGTGCGCACGCCCGTCCCAGGTATGGAGGGCGTGGGAAATGCCCTTGGACCACAGAATCCGGCTCAGTTCGCGGTTGTTGTCGAGAAAAGGATCGTCGCCGCCCACTACGAGCACGATGTCCATGCGCCGCAGCGCTTCGAGCCGCCAGTGGCATTCCAGGTTGGGGAGAAAATGCGAGGGGGTGTGGTAGTAAATGGTGTCGTCGTAATAACCGTCGAACAGGTCGCGGAAGTGTTCCACGCCGTGGGTAAGGTCGTAGCGGCCGGAGAAGGCAGCCACCTTGCGGAACAGGTGGGGGTGGCGGAAGGCGATATTGACGGCGTGGAACGCGCCCAGGCTGCAGCCGTGCGCGATGGTGCAGGGATGCGGGTTTTTGGCGGCCATCAAAGGGAACACTTCATTGAGGACATATTCCTCGAACTGGACGTGGCGCCGGATGCGCTCGGCCGGGTGGCGCCAGAAGCAATAGAAGGATTCGTGGTCGATGCTGTCCAGGCAGAACAGTTGCAGGTGGCCGGCCTCGATCTTGGGCCGCAGGCTGTCCACCAGCCGGAGGTCTTCATACTCGTGGAAGCGGCCGTCACGGGTCGGGAAGACCAGGACTTTGGCGCCGGCATGGCCGAACACCAGCAGTTCCATGTCTCGGCCCAGGCGTTCGGTGTACCAGCAGTGATATTCCCGATTCATAGCAATTCGAAAAAAGCTGCGATGGCGGCGGACAGCGATCGGTCCTGTTCCGGTTTCCGGGGATAGTCGAAATGCCCGGCCTCCAGTACGAACAGCTCCTTCGGGCCGGCGAGCGCGTTGTAGACGGCGAACTGGCCGGGCGGCGCGACGGCCGGATCGAACAGAGCGGCGGCGACGTGCACCGGGATTCCGATGAAACGTGCGGCGATGGCGGCATCGTAATAGGCCAAGGTTGCCATGACGTTACCGTGTAAGGCCTGATAGCGCCGGACCGATTCTCCGCTGCCGACGGTCGGTAGGGTCAGCCGCAGCCGTTGATGGCCGAAGGTCGGCACGTTGAAATGGGCCCTGCGGATGCGCGGTTCCCAGGGCAGGCTCAGGGCGCCGATGCCGCCGCCGAAACTGATGCCGAGGTAGCCGATGTGGCCTTCGGTCTCGGGAAACAGATCGAGCAGGGAGCTGACGGCCAGCCAGAGGTCTTCCACGCAGCCGCCGAGGACATAGCGGTCGCGATCCTCGATCTCGCACAGCACATGCCGGTCCGGCGTTTCCGGAATCTCGGGGCAGCGACTGCGGGAGAGGCCGCGGAAGCAAGGAAACAGGATGGCGGCGTCCGCGAACGGCAGGTCGAGATCGGGCCCGGCGCGGCCGCCATAGCCGTGGCCGACCACGAAGCCGCGGCGGATTTCCCCTTGTGCCGGAACCAGCGCCCACCCGCCGATGGTGATCGCGCCGGTCGAGCGGTAGCAGAGGTCGAATACCTGGAAACGCGGATGGTTCCAGCCGCAGCGGCGGAGTTCCGGCCGGGGCGCTAGGTTTCTCGCATCGTCATACCGTGCCGACCAAAAGGCGGCGAAGTCTTCCGGCGGGTCGGGCGCTTCCACCCGGAGCAACTGGTCGAGGGAAAACCCGTAGGTCGGGTCGAACGGATAAGCATGGCTGAACGGCATGGTTTCCGGCACGGGGTCAGGGATTGCTGCTCCTCCGGGAGCGCGCGCGGCGTCGCAGTTCGTTGGCCAGCGTGCCAACGTGCGGTTCGCCGAGCAGGGTGTAATGGTCGCCAGGCACCTCCACCACGTCGATCGCTTCCGCCAGTCCGTTCCAGCCGAGCAACGGATCGTTCAAAGCGGTGGCGGCCTGCTGGCGGGCACGGAACAGCGTCAGGGTGCCGGGATAGAAGCCGGGCACGTAACGGTAGGCGGCCCGGACGTTTGCAGCTTTCATTTCCTGAAGCTGCCGGATGTCGGCCTGGCCGCGCGCCAGGCGGGCGTGAACGCACTGTTTCGCCCATTGCATTTTGTCGCGCAGGAACCGCAGCTTGTCCGCGGCGCCGAGTTTCAGGAAATGGCTGGTGAGGCGGAGCAGTTTGGTGGCGAAATGGGGGGCGTCCGCCGCGCGGTTCCAGTTGTCGAAGTTCGCCACCAGCGCGACCTCGTCGCCCAGGGCATGGAACTGGCGGGCCATTTCGAACGCAATGATGCCCCCCATGGAGTGGCCGCCGATCCAATACGGTCCCTGTGCCTGGACGGTTTTGATTTCAGAGACGTAGAGCCGGGCCAGGCTTTCGATGTCGGCGCCGACCATGGCATCGTCGCAGTCCTCCATGCCGGGCGACTGGATGCCGTAGACATTGAAATCGGCTTTCAAACGTTCGGCGAGGGCGTGGTACCAGTGTACGTTCCCGCCCACCCCATGGACGAGGAAAAGGGCGGGTCCCGCGGCGGCCTCCAGGCTCAAGGGAACGATGTGGCTGCTCTGAGCCCCGTCCCGGCTCCTGCCTTCGACCAGCGCCGCCAGCTGTTCGACCGTGGCGGCCTTCGCCAGGGCGGCGAACGAAAGCCGTTGGCCGCAGACGAGTTCGATTCGAGTGAGAAGCTGGAAGGCGCGCAGAGAATCACCGCCCATGGCGAAGAAATTGTCCCGGATGCCGATCGAACGCGCCGGAAAGATTTCCTCGAAGATCGCGGCGAGTTTCCGCTCGGTGTCATTGCGGGGAGCGTCGGCGCTGCCGCCTGCCGGGGTGGGCACCGCCGGGTCGGGCAGGGCCTTGCGGTCCAGCTTGCCGCCCGGCGTGAGCGGAAATTCCGTCATGACCACGAAGGTTTGAGGGATTTCGTGCTCCGGCAGGGTGTCTCGCAGGAAAGCTTTCAGTCCGTTGGCGTCGAACCGGTGGCCCAGTGCCGGCACGAGGTAGGCGGCGAGGTATTTCCCGCCCGCCGTTTCGACGGCTTTCACCACAGCCTGGGCCACGCTGTCGTGACGCTCGATCGCCGCTTCGATTGCGGCCGGTTCGACGCGGAATCCGCTGATCTTGACCTGGTCGTCGTTGCGTCCCACGAAAAACAATTGGCCGTCGCTGTCGTAACGCACCAGATCACCGGTCCGGTACATCCGCGCCTCGGCGTCGCCGGCGAATGGTTCGGGGACGAAGGCCGCAGCAGTGAGTTCGGGACGCCGCAGATAGCCTTTCGCCACGCCGGCACCGCCGATGTACAGTTCGCCCGGAACGCCGATGGGCACAGGTTTCAGATGGTGATCGAGCACGTACAGGCGGACGTTGTCGATGGGGCGGCCGATCGGGGGATCGGTGAGCGGGGAGGCCGGCGGAGACGGCGGGTGGTAGACGGTCGCGGTGACCGTCGTCTCCGTCGGTCCGTAGCTGTTGAACCAGGCAACGCGGGCCGCGCCAGGCAACCGGTTCCAGGCATCCAGCATGGCGCGGGAGGCCTTTTCTCCGCCCACCACGGTCAGTCGCAGGCTGGCAGGCAGGCCACCGCCGCTTGCCGTGAGTCCGCGCACCAGTTCGTTCCAGAATGCCGTGGGAATGTCGAATACGGTGATTCTTTCGCGGTCGGCCCAGTTTAGGAATTCGTGCACCGAATGCCCACGGCTCTCGTCGCGGAACACGACCGTCCCACCGGCGTGCCAGGTCGGGTAAATCTCCTCCACGCAGATGTCGAAACTCAGGGAGGCGTACTGCAGGACCCGGTCTCCCGGCGCCAGGCCGTAGCGGCGACCTATCGCCACGCACAGGTTGACGATGCCGCGATGCGGGACCATCACGCCCTTCGGCAGGCCCGTCGAACCGGAGGTATACATCAGATAAGCGATGTCGTCCGGCCCGGCCGGGCACGGCGGCGCTTCGTCCGGGCCGGCAACGCCGGTTTCCCGGTCGGCATCCAGCCTCAGCAGGTCGATGCCGGGAAGGTGAAAGGCATCGGCCAGGGCGCTCCGGGTCAGTACGATCCGGGCGCCCGAGTCCTCGAGCATGTAGGCGATCCGCTCTGGGGGATAGGCGGGGTCCAACGGCAGGTAGGCGCCGCCCGCTTTCAGTACGCCGAGTAGGCCGACGGCGAGTTCGCAGCGACGGTCCAACAACAGGGCGACCACGACACCGGGACCGGTGCCTTTGCCCAGCAAAAACGCCGCCAGGCGATTCGACCGCCGTTCCAGCTCGCCGTAACTGAGACGTTGGTTTCCACTTTGGACTGCGATGGCGTCGGGCGTGCGGCGTGCCTGCGCGGAGAAAAGTTCGCCCAGGGTGACCTGAGGGTAATCGGCACGGGTGTCGTTCCATTCCACCGTGAGGCGCCGCAGCTCGTGGTCGGGGAGAGTGCGGAGGTCTGCGAGTCGGCCATCGGCGCAGGCCGTCAGGCTTTCGAGGATCGTCAGGAGCTGTTGCAGCATACGTTCGACCGTGTCGTCCTCGAACAGGCGGCGGTCGTATTCGATCTTCAGCAGCAGGCCGTCGGCGAGGTAGCCTGCCAGGATGAGGTGGTCGGTCTGTTCTTTCAGCTCGAAATGGCGTTTGTCCCAGTCGCCGCCGCGGGATTTCACGACGTGGTAGTTCTCGAACACCACAATGGTGGTGAACAGTGGCATGTCGGGTGACAGACCGCTCCATGCATGGATGCGGGCCGTCGGCGTGTGTTCGTGGTCGCGCACGCTCAGGTGCTGGCGCCGAAGTTCGCGGATGAATTCAGCGACGGGTCTGGCAGGGTCGATCTTCAGGCGCACGGGGGTGGTGTTGATGATGGGCCCGACGATGGCCTCGCCCCCCGGCACGGATTTCCGGCAGGAGCGCGTGGCGCCGAACACCACGTCGTCGCGTCCGCTGTGGCGTGCAATCAGCAGTCCCCAGGCGGACTGAACCAGGGTGTTGAGGGTGACGTCCTGTTTCTTCGCCAGTTGCTGGAGCGCCTCATAAAGGGCTGGAGGTGTCCAGGCTTGAACCAGTCCGGCGGTGTGGGCAGGCGGCAAGGGCCGCGGCTCGGGCAGGGCGCTCAGGACCCGGTTCGGTTCATGGAAATCGCCCAGCAGCCCGCGCCAGTAGCCTTCACTCGCCGCGAAATCGAGCGAGTCCAGCCAGCCGATGTAGTTGCGGTAAGGCGTCGGCGGCGGCAGCTCCGGTGCGTAACCATCGCGCAGCGCCTGGTAGAGACGGAACAGCTCTTCCATGACGATGAGCCGTGCCCGCCCGTCCAGCAGCGCATGGTGGTAGGTCCACACCGCCCAGTGTTCGTCCTCACCGGTTCGGATCAGGGTCAGGCGATGTAGCGGCGCCCGCGCCAGGTCGAAGCCCCGCAGCCTGTCCTCGGCGAGGAAGGCGTCGAACCGGCTTTCCTGCTCCGGGCGTGGCATCGCCCGCCAGTCGAAATCGGCCCAGGGCATCGCCACAGCGGGTTCGACCCGTTGCCGCGGCGCCTCCACGTTCCGCCAGACGAATGCCGTCCGCAGGATGTCATGCCTGGCGATGAGGCGGCTCCAAGCCTCGCGATAAGCGTCTTGGTCGAGATTTTCGCGGGTTCGCAAAACCAGTTGCTGGATGTAAGTGCCTACCCGCTGATCGAACAGGGTCGCCGACAGCATGTTTCCCTGCATCGGCGAAAGCGCGTAGCAATCCGTCACGTTCTGCTCCTTGACGTTCATTGCGTCGTATCGGGGGTCTTGTCCAGCATAGCCTCAACATGTGTAAGCAGATGGACATTTACAGGACATTCATGGGAACTGTGAACGCCGGCGCAGCGGCATTTCCGCAAAAGGGGCGGATTCGCTGTATCATTTCCGCTTTGATGCGTCTTAGACCCGAGTTGCGGGTGGGATCGGACCGATGGCGGCGTGCGGCCGAGTCGGCATTATAATTAGGAAATGGTTGATTTCATGAAGGGGAAATTTTCATTGGTGCTGGTGCTTGCGCTGCTGGCAGCGTGCGCCGGCAAGGAACAGGGCGATTTGCGCGAGGCATTGCTGGCCAAGCTCCAGGACGACAGCGATCTCAAGGACTACAAGCTCGATCCGGGCGAAATCGCGGACTGCGTAGTCAACGATCTGACGGACGATCTCCCGGGTTTCCCGGGCGACCCGCGGCGCAAGCAATACTTGACGGCCTATGCGCGGTTCTATTCGGTGAAAGGCTCGGGTGATTTCGAGAAGGTGGCCGAGGAGTACAAGGATCTATTCGGGTCGGTCAAGGCGGCCCATCAGGCGGCGCTGCGCATGACCGATTACATCATGACCTGCATGGGCCAGGCGATCGAACGTAACGGTCCGACGGAACGATGACGGCGGTAAGCGCATTGCGTCCGACCGGGCCCGAGGCCGTGGCGGAATACGTGGACGGCCTGGCGCGGCGCGCCCGGGAAGTCGGGCGGGTCCTGGGGCGGGCCGAGACGGCGGCGAAGAACCGGGCGCTGTTGGCGATAGCCCATGAGCTCGAGCAGTCGGCGGCACTGCTGATCGACGAAAACCGCAAAGACCTCGAGGCCGGCGCGGCCATGGGGCTGGAGCGGGCCCAGCTCGAGCGGCTGGGAGTCGACGCCAAACGGGTCCAGGCCATGGCCGCGGGACTTCGGGAGATCGCCGCCCTGCCCGATCCGGTGGGTGAAATCAGCGGCCTGACCTACCGGCCGTCCGGCATCCAGGTCGGACGGATGCGGGTGCCGCTGGGTGTCATCGGCATCATCTACGAATCCCGTCCCAACGTCACCGCCGATGCGGCGGGGCTGTGCCTGAAGTCCGGCAACGCCTGTATCCTGCGCGGCGGTTCCGAGGCGATCCATTCCAACAGGGCCATCGCGGCCTGCATCCGCCAGGGTCTGGAAGCCGGGGGGCTGCCGGCCGATGCGGTCCAGCTCATCGAGACCACCGACCGCGCGGCGGTCGGCGCGCTGCTGGCGGCGGACGAGTACGTCGACATCATCGTGCCGCGCGGCGGGCGTTCGCTGATCGAGCGTG
This sequence comes from Methylococcus capsulatus, assembly GCF_036864975.1. Taxonomy (NCBI): domain Bacteria; kingdom Pseudomonadati; phylum Pseudomonadota; class Gammaproteobacteria; order Methylococcales; family Methylococcaceae; genus Methylococcus; species Methylococcus capsulatus. The sequence continues at coordinate 2,385,071 of NZ_CP104311.1, forward strand.
TCGTGGCGGAGTCGCGGATCCCGGTCATCAAGCATCTGGATGGCATCTGCCATGTCTACATCGACGACGGCGCGGATCCGGTCAAAGCCCGCCGCATCGCGATCAATGCCAAGACCCAGCGCTACGGGGTCTGCAACGCCATGGAAACCCTGCTGGTCGCCGCCGGCATCGCGCCAGCGATCCTGCCGGAACTGGCGGCGCTGTACCGGGGCGAGGGCGTCGAACTGCGCGGCTGCCCCGAAACCTGCCGCCTCGTGCCGGACTGTGTTCCGGCCACCGATGTGGACTGGGACACGGAATACCTGGCCCCGATCCTGGCGGTCCGCGTGGTCGCCGGACTGGACGAGGCGATCGAGCACATCCACCGCCACGGCTCGGGCCACACCGATGCCATCGTCACCGAGGACTATGGTCGCGCCCGCCGCTTCCTGCGCGAGGTCGATTCGGCTTCGGTCATGGTGAATGCCTCGACGCGTTTCGCCGACGGCTTCGAGTACGGCCTGGGGGCGGAGATCGGCATCAGCACCGACAAGCTCCATGCCCGAGGACCGGTCGGGCTGGAAGGGCTCACCACCCAGAAATTCATCGTGCTGGGCGACGGCCACGTCCGGACTTGAGGCGGCACAAGGGATGATCGGCATTTATGGCGGCACTTTCGATCCGGTCCACTACGGGCATCTGCGGGCGGCGCTAGAGGTCCGGGAAGCCTTGGAACTGCGCGAACTGCGCTTTCTGCCTTGTCGCCAGCCGCCCCACCGTCCGCCGCCGGTGGCCGATGCCCAGACGCGCCTGCGCATGCTGGAGATTGCACTGGCCGATGCCGATGGCGGCGTCACCCTCGATACCCGCGAACTGGACCGCAACGGGCCGTCCTACATGGTCGACACCTTGAGTTCGATCCGCAAGGAAATCGGCGACGAACCGCTCTGTCTCATCCTCGGTCTCGATGCGTTCCTCGCGCTGCCGGCCTGGCATCGCTGGCGCCGGCTGTTTTCTCTGGCGCACATCGTGGTGCTGCAGCGCCCGGATTACGACATCGAATACGCCGAGGATTTGGAGCATTGTGTCGAGGAACGGCAGGTGGCGGACCCGGCGCAACTCGCGGCCCAGCCGGAGGGGATGATCTATTTTCTGGAAGTGACCCAGCTCGCCATCGCTTCCACTTCGATCCGCCGCATGCTGCGGGAAGGGCGCAGCGCCAAGTACCTGCTTCCGGATGCGGTGCTCGAACTGATCCACCGGGAATCGGTTTACGCCAAATGAGATCGTTTCAGCCATGCAGGAACCGCTAACCCAGACACCCTATCAGCGCCTCGGTGGTGCGGAAGTGCTGCACGAACTGGTCGAACGTTTTTACGGTTACATGGACACGCTGCCGGAGGCGGCGCCGATCCGGGCCATGCATGCCGAGGACCTGTCCGGTGCCAAGTCCAAGCTGTTCAAGTTCCTCTCCGGTTGGCTGGGGGGGCCGGATCTGTTCATGCAGGAGTTCGGCCATCCGCGTCTGCGGGCGCGGCATTTCCCATTTTCGATTGGTGTATCCGAGCGCGACCAGTGGCTCTTGTGCATGCGCAAGGCACTCGACGACATTCCGCTGGACGGCCCGTTCCGCGAAGCCTTGTACGAAGCCCTGGCGCGCACCGCTCACCACATGATCAACCGCGAAGATTGACACGCCCGATGCGTCTAACCCCTCAAGAGTTTCTGGACTGGGATTGCAAGAAGATCACCCTGCTCGGCATGTCGGGGACGGGCAAGACCACCCTGGCCAACAAGCTGCCGAAACGGACCTGGTTCCATTATTCCGGCGACTACAGGATCGGCACCCGCTATCTGGATGAGCCGATTCTGGACAACATCAAGCGCCAGGCCATGGAGGTGCCGTTCCTGCGGGATCTGCTGATGTCGGATTCGATCTATATCTGCAGCAATATCACCGTTGACAATCTGGCGCCCATCTCCTCCTTCCTGGGCAAACTCGGCGACCCGGCGAAAGGCGGCCTGCCGTTGAAGGAGTTCAAGCGGCGGCAGGCGCTGCACCGGCAGGCCGAGATCGCGGCGATGCGCGACGTACCGGAATTCATCGACAAAGTGCGCAAGATTTACGGTTACCAGCATTTCATCAACGATGCCGGCGGCAGCGTGTGCGAATTGGACGATCCGGCAACCCTGGAGGTACTGGCGGAAAACACGCTGATCCTCTACATCCGCACCAGCCCGGAATTGGAGCAGATGCTGGTCGAACGGGCCGCGCGCGATCCCAAACCGTTGTATTACCGGGAAGCTTTCCTGGATGAATATCTGCCGGTTTTCCTGAAAGAAAGGGGCTACCCTTCGGTCGAGGCCATGCCGCCGGACGAATTCGTGGCTTGGGTGTTTCCTTACCTGTTCAAATCGCGCCTGCCACGCTACCAGGCCATCGCCGACCGATACGGCTACACTGTGGACGTCGCGGACGTCGCCCGGGTGCGGGACGAGGGTGATTTCTTAAAACTCGTGGCCTCGGTCCTGGGCGGCTGAGGGAGGGATTGTCATGCCTCTGGTCGCACATACCGATCTTCCCACCTTCCAGCGTCTGCGTGAGGAGGGCCAGGACGTCCTCAGTGTCGAAAGGGCCGCCCGGCAGGACATCCGGGAAATGCACATCGGCCTTCTGAACATGATGCCAGATGCCGCCCTGGAAGCCACCGAGCGCCAGTTCTTCCGGCTGGTCGGTGGAGCCAATCCGATCGTGCAGTTCCACATGCATCCGTTTACCATCGAGGGGTTGCCGCGCGGGGAACAGGCGGCGGAGCACATCGCCCGTTATTACGAGAACTTCGACCGTATCCGCGAGGAGGGCCTCGACGGTCTGATCGTGAGCGGGGCCAACGTCACCCATCCACATCTGCAGCAGGAAGCCTTCTGGCAGCCGCTGACCGAGGTGTTCGACTGGGCGCGCAGCCATGTCACCTCGATCCTGTGCTCGTGCCTCGCCACCCACGCTCTGTTCCAGTACAGCTACGGCGTGGAGCGCACCCATCTCGGTTTCAAACGCTGGGGCGTCTATTCGCACCGGGTGGTCGAGCCGCTGCATCCGTTGGTGGCGGATATCAACACCCGTTTCGACGTGCCCCATTCGCGCTACAACGAAATTTTCCGCGAGGACATGGAGGCCGCCGGACTGCGGGTGCTAGTCGAGAGCGAAGAAGCCGGGGTGCACCTCGCGGTGAGCCCGGATCTGTTCCGCGTCGTCTACTTTCAGGCCCATCCGGAGTACGACACCGTGAGTCTGCTCAAGGAGTACAAGCGCGAAATCCTGCGCTACTTTTCCGGCGAGCGCGAGGATTACCCGCCATTCCCTGAACATTATTTCTCATTGGAAGTGGGCGCTGCGCTCAACGACTACGGCCAGGCCCTGCGCAGTGCCCGCCGGGCGGGCAGGGCACCGCCGGAATTCCCGGAGGAATTCGTGCGTCGGCACCTGGACAATACCTGGCGAGATACAGCCAAGGCGGTGTTCAACAACTGGCTCGGCAAAATCTACCAGATCACCGACCAGGACCGCCGCAAGCCCTTCATGGATCACATCGACCCGGACAATCCGCTTGGATTGGCGTAGCGGCATCGAATCCGTGCCCCATGGCCGGCAGGGGCCGGTGCGTCCGCAGCCGCCACCAGCCCGCCAGCAGGCTGCCGATGATCGAATGGAAGCTGGCGGAGATCGCCGAGGGAATGGGCGCCAGCGCCATAGCGGCGAAATTGGCCTTGGCCAGCACAGTGGCGAGTCCCGAGTTCTGCATGCCGACCTCGATGGCGATGGTGCGGACCACCGCGTCCCGGTAGCCTAGCATCCTGGCGAAGACATAGCCCAGCCCGAATCCGCCGACGTGCAGCAAGGCAACGGCGCCGAACAGCTTGAGCGCGGCGGCCTTGATGATGTCGGCGTTGGCGCCGATGATGCTGGCGCAGATGAAGGCTATGAAGATCACCGACACCAGCGGCGTCACCGGGCTGACGGCATGCACCAGCCGCGGCGCATAGCGGTTCAGCAGGAGGCCGGCAGTGACGGGCATGACGATCACCTGCAAGGTGTTCAGGAAGATGCCCCAGCCGTCCACCGGCGTATAGGCGCCCGCCAGGAACTTCACCAGCAGCGGGGTCATCACCACCGCGGTGAAGGTCGACACCATGGTCAGCAGCACGGACAGCGCCACGTCAGCACGGGCGATATAGCTTACCACGTTGGAAGCCGTGCCGCAGGGGCAGCAGGATACCAGGATGAGTCCCACCGCCAGTTCGGGCTCGAGTGTCAGCCCATGCGCAATCGACCACCCCAGGAACGGCATGATGCCGAAATGCGCCATGGTGCCGGCAAAGATGATCCGCGGCATCTTCGCCACCCGGCGGAAATCGTCGAACGTGAGCGTGATGCCCATGCCGAGCATGATGACCGACAGACCCCAGACGATCATCGGGCCAGTGAACCAGGTAAACCAGGCGGGGAAATACAGCGCCATTCCTGAGCACAGCAGCACCCAGACCGGAAACAGGTTTGCCAATGAATTGCAGATTCGAAGCATCGTCGGACGCCGTGAAAGAGAAACTGCGAAGTTTACGGGTTATCGCGACAAGGTGTAACTCATGACGATCCCGAACAACGTTACGGACTTCCTGCGCATCAGCGTGCCCCGGCAATGTCTGGAGTTGATCGAAGCCGGAAAGGTGGTGGCCCGCTACCGTGTGTCCACCGCGAAGAACGGAGTGGGCGAAAAGCGCGGCTCGGAATGCACGCCGCGCGGCTGGCACCGGATCCGCGCCAAGATCGGTGCCGGACTGCCGGCAGGGGCCATCCTGGTCGGGCGCCGGCCCACCGGCGAAATCCACACGCCGGAACTCGCCGCCCGCCATCCCGGCCGCGACTGGATCTTGAGCCGCGTCCTCTGGCTGGGTGGGCTCCAACCAGGCTTCAACCGCTACGGCGAAGTCGACACGACCTGGCGCTACATCTATATCCATGGCAGCCCGGACGACGGTGTGGACGGCACGCCCCGGTCCCATGGCTGCATCCGCCTCACTTCCGCCGACGTCATCGAATTGTTCGACCGGGTGCCCGCCGGAGCGCTGGTTTATATAGACGCGGACGCCTGAGGACCGTAGGGCGGATGCCGAAGGCGATCCGCCAACTTCCTTGCCGGCACGGATGCCGCTTCGGAATGGCGGAACCCGGAAGAGCCGGTTCCGCCCTACTCCAGACGGAAGGCGATCGGCCGACACTGTTAGCCTTCTACCGGAACGTCGCCCTCACCTGCGTACTCCGGTTCATGGTTACCGTGCATGTACCGGTTCCGCTGCAGCCACCGCCGGACCAGCCGGCGAACCTGCGGCCGGCGGCCGGCGTGGCGGTCAGCGTAACTGCGGTGCCTTGGTAGAACTGCGCGCCGCAGGTCCGGCCGCAGTTGATGCCGGCCGGACTGCTGGTGACGGTGCCGGAGCCGCTGCGGATCACGACGAGGCCGTAGCGCGGGATCGGAGTGAAGTTGGCCGTGACCGTCCTGTTGCCATCCAGGGTGATGCCGCACGGCCCGGTCCCTGAGCAGACACCGCCACTCCAGCCGGCGAAACGGTAACCGTAGGCAGGCGTCGCGGCCAGAACGACGTTCGTACCCCGAGCGAACGTGGCGCGGCACTGGCTGCCGCAGTTTATGCCGGCGGGGTCGCTGATGACGCCGCCCTCGCCGGTGCGGTTCACGTTGAGCACAACGGGTACCGCGGCAACGCTGTAACTGTGCGTGACCGCAGCCTGATTGCCGGCCTGGTCGGCCGCGGCGACGGTGAAGGCATGGGCGCCCACCGCGGCGGTGTCGATCGCCGCGCCCGGCGCCACCGGCCCGGCACAGGTCGCGACGCCGGAGAGGCCGTCGCTGCAGGCGTAGTCGGCCAGGATGCTGCTGTTCCGCAGGTAACTCTGGCCGTCCTGCGTGGTGGTGAGGTTGATTACAGGCGGCGTGGCATCACGCTTGATGGTGACGCTTTGCGTAGCGCTGCCGCCGCCGCTCACCGCCGTGCAGGTGTAGGTCTGGCCAGAGGTATCGGCGGAGACCGTGACCATGTCACAGCCCGTTTGCGAAGTGACCCGCGATTCCGGATCAGTCACGCTCCAGTTCACCGTGACATTGCTCCGGTACCAGCCGTTGGCGCCGAGGGTGCCGGTGACGGTCGGGGTAACGACCGGCGCGGTGGTGTCCGGCAATGCGACCGCCATCACGTAGTCCCGGCGGGCCGCGAAGCCGTTACCGTCGCGGACCGCTACAGTGAAGCCGAAGCTGCCTTCCGTTTCCGGCGTTCCGCTGAGCAGGCCTTCCGCGTCCAAGCTCAGTCCGTTCGGGAGGCTGCCGGCGGCGAGCTCGAACCGCGGCTGGGGCGGGAGGTACGGCCCCGTGGCATCGGCCAGGCTCAGGGTTCGGGCGTAGGCCGTGCCCAGCCTGCCGGCCGCCAGCGTCGCCGGCTGGATCACCGGCTGCGGCGCCTGGCCGCTGGCGTTGCCGCCCCAGCAGAGCACCTGCCCGCCGGTGGTCACGCCGCAAGTGTGATAGCCGCCCGCGCTGACCTGGGAGAACTCCCCATCCGGCGGCGTCGCCTGGCCGTAGCCGTTGTCGCCCCAGCACGCCAGCGTTCCGTCGGTGCGCAGGCCGCAGCCATGCTGCCAGCGCGCCGTGACCTCGCGGAAGCTCCCGGCCGGAGCCGTCGCTTGGCCGAAATTGTCATAGCCCCAGCAGGCCAGGCCGCCGTCGCTCTTCAGCCCGCAGGTGTAATAGGCGCCGGCGGCGATCCGGGTGAAAGTCCCCGCAGGCGGCGCGGCCTCGCCGCTGCCGTTCGAGCCCCAGCACGCCGCCGCGCCGCCGCTGCGCAGGCCGCAGGTGTGGTAGTACCCCACGCTGACCTGGGTGAAAGCCCCCGCCGGCGGCGTGGCCTGGCCGAGGGGATCGCCGTTCCAGTCGTCGTTCGAGCCCCAGCAAGCCAGGCTGGCGTCGGCCCTCACCCCGCAGCTGTGGCGTTCTCCGGCGCTCACCTGAGTGAACACGCCGGTGGGGGGTGTGGCCTGGCCGTAGGCGTCATCCCCCCAGCAGGCCAGCTTCAGGTCCGGACGGACCTCGCAGGCGTTGTAGCCGCCCGTGCCCACCCGGCGCTGGGCGGGCCGCTCGAACACCACGACATGCTGGGTGCAGGAAGAGGACTGGCCGAAGGCGTCCGTCGCGGTCCAGACCACCGGCGTGGTGCTGGGCGGGAACTGGGCCGGCGCGTCGTTCTCCGGCGTCAGCGGGTTGCCGGCGCCGTCGCTGGCCGTCGCCGCGCCCAGGGCAACCGGCTGGCCCTCGAGCGCCCCCACGTCCGCCGGGCAAAGGACGACCGGCGCATTTTCCGGCGGCGTTCCGACGGTCCAGGTATAGCGGGGAAGCGCCGTGTGGTTTCCGGCCGCGTCGACGACCTCGAGCGCGAAGCGGTGCAGACCGGGCGTCAAGCCCGTATAGCTGACCGGCGACTGACATGCACTTTGAACCCCATCGAGGGAGCAGTAGGCTTGAATTGGTGAGAAATCGCTCGCCGTAAACTGAAAAGTAGCCGAGGTGTTTGGCGTAGAGGCGGGGGGGTGCTTTGTAAAACAACTGTTGGTGCGGTCCAATCGGCCACCCATGCAGCATCTTGAGGAAGTGACTCATTGTTAGCACTGTCAACGGCAATTATACTGATCGACTGCTGCCCCTCATTTGTGATCGTGAAGGTCGCGGAAGTATTCGTGCAAGAAGAAACTGACCCAGAAGAAACTTGGCAATAGACCGTGAAGGGAGAGTCATCAGTGATGGTGTAGTTCACCGTAAATGTATGCTGTGACGAATAGGCGGGGGGAAGTGCACCGACGAAGGTAACCACGGGTGGTGTCGTATCGGCGGCGTAGGCGGCGCTGGTTGCAATCGTCGCCAGCAGGAAGCCCGCCAGCGCCCTGCCGGCGGCCGTCGTCATTCGGGTCGTGAAAGGGTCCATGCGCGTCTCCTCATCGCCAAAGTCCGCGGATGCCATGACATCCGTCCAGTCGCCGCGAAACCTCACGCCGGATTCGCGTTCCGCATCAGTCAAATGGACGATGATTTTTTTCTTGATTTGTGGTAGATGCCTGTGATGGGGATTTGGCGGATCGCCTTCGGCATCCGCCCGCCACAGAGGCGAATCGAGACCCGCTCCTGGCGGTCCAAGAGGAGCACCGGGCGATAAGGTCTCTTCGGCCTCGGACGCTTCGGTATGGTTGTTCTGGGATTCATTGTCAGAGAGGCACATAGTGGATTCCCATTGTTTCGTTTTCCACGAAAGAGGCTACCGCGCTCCGCCACCCGGATAACGCCAAGTAAAGCGGCGGACGGACCCGTTGAGGGTAACCTCCAGGCCTTGAGCGTAACGTGTTCTTGAGATCGCCGGGCTCCGCGGTATGCCGCCCGGCTCGAATTCAACCGGCGCCGTCGCTGGCGATGCCCGCTGGGCGGCCATTACCCCATTGGCCGCTAAACTAGCAACCTGTCGGACTGAAGGTTGAGAATTGCATGTTAAGGCGAAGCGGTGGGTTGGATTTTCAAGATGATCGAGCCGATGAAATGGCTGAAATGGCGGTCGAGTGATCCCGCCCCTGCTTTAGGCGGGCATCAGGGCGAACATCCGCCGCACATTCCAGGCCAACGTCACCAGATGCCACTCGCCTTTGACCTTTTGCAGCCCGCGCAGCGAGAATTGCCTGAACCCCATCACCGATTTGATGATGCCGAACACCGGTTCCGGAATCTGCTTGCGCAGCGCGTACAAGCGCTTGCCCTCCGGTGTCGCCAGTCGATGCGCCATTGCCTGCATCGGCGTGGCATTCCCGGGCGCGGGCCCGGCTTCCTCGAAGCGCTTCTTCCAACCCGGATGATGCTGCTCACGCCCCAGCGAAATCAGCGGCGCGATCCCGGCCGCTGCGCAACCATTCACATTGGCCTCGGAGAAATAGCCGTTGTCGGCCAGCAGGCTTTCCGGCTTGCCCAGTCCTTCCGGCAACGCGCCCAACTTCTTCAGCATCGGCGCGACCTGCCGCTTGTCGTTGCTGTCCTGCACCACGTCTTGCGCCACCACCAAGAGGCTGTCGGCCGCCACCACCGCCTGCGCGTTGTAGCATTGTTCGAAACCGCCGCCAGATACCGGCATGATGCGCGATTCTTCGTCGGTCAAGTTCACTTGGTCGGTCGGGCCGGGGCCGGTCGCAGGCGGCGCGGGCGGTTTGCCGGGCGGGCGTCTGCCGCTGGCTTTCTCTTTCTCTTCGCGCGCGGCCAGCTTCGCCTCGTACCCGGCCTGTTCGCGCGTGCAACGCTCCATGGCGCGCACTTCGATCTTGCGTTTGGCCTCGCCGATCTTCGCCAGACGGTCTTCGCGAATTGCCAACTCTTCCGGGATCGACAGGCCGTCGGGCACGTCCGCCCGGTCGCAGGCTTCCGCCAGCGCCAGCAGTTCGGCCACTTCCTGCTTCAATTGCGCTTCGAGCTTGTTAGCGTGTTCGTAGGACAGCGCGCTGTGGCGCGAGGCGTTGGCGTGAATCTTGGTGCCATCGAGCGCCACCGTGCCGAGTTTCAACAGGCCCATCTCGCGCGCCAGTATCAACACCTCGACGAAGAGGCGCTCGATGTCCTTGAGGAAGCGGCGGCGAAAGCTGGCCAGGGTGTCGTGATCGGGGTGGCTGTTGGCGGCGATGAAGCGGAAGGCCACCGAGTCATGGGTGGCGCGCTCGATCTTGCGGCTGGAGAACACGCCGGTGGCGTAGCCGTACACCAGAAGCCCGAGCAGCATGGCCGGGTGATAGGACGCGGAGCCCGAGCCGCGGTAGGCGCGGGTCATGGAAGACAGGTCGAGCCGGTCGATGACTTCCACCACGAAGCGCGCCAGGTGGCGTTCGGGCAGCCATTCGTCCACCGAGGGCGGCAGCAAAAATCCAGTGCTGCGGTCTATCGGACGGAAGTTGCTCATGGCAGCCTCGCTGTCGGGGAAGGAACGTCGTGATTATCGCATTTCAGAATGCCAGACGGTTAAGTCCGACAGGCTGCTAGGCAATATAGCATGGCGGGAGGGTAATATTCCGCGTAGTATTTCCCTCAATGTAATACTTTTGGGCGGGGTTCCCATGCGCATCACCAGTAAAGGCCAGGTCACCATTCCGGCCGAGATTCGCCGGCAGGCGGGTTTGCCTCCAGAATCCGAAGTGGAGTTCGAGTATCGCGACGGTGTGGTCATCCTGCGGCGGGTCGGCGGGGAAACGCGCGGCGAGGAATTGGTCTCGCGTCTTGCCGGCATGTTCAGCGCCTGCGGCAAGAGTACCGACGAAATCATGCGCGGGACTCGCGGCGAGGAATGATGGCGGCCGTCCTCATCGACACCCATGTCATCATCGACGCCGCGAGCCCTCGAACCGAATGGCATGAATGGTCCGCGCGGCAATTGTGCCGGGTTGTCGACGACTTCGGCGGGTGCGTCAATCCCATCATTTATGCGGAACTGTCGGCGTACGTGAACGACGAATCGGCGCTGGCCGCGCTGATCGACGATTTCCTGTTGGAAAAGGCGCAATTGCTCTGGCAGGCCGCGTTCCTCACCGGCCGGGCATTCGTCGCCTACCGCCGTCGCGATGGAAACCGTACCGCGCCCTTGCCCGATTTCTATATCGGCGCCCACGCTCAGGTCGCCGGGCTCAGGCTGCTGACCCGGGACGCGGCGCGTTATCGAACCTATTTCCCGGATTTACAGCTGATCGCGCCGAACTGGGATCCACGGAGACTGCCATGACTCCATCCAAGCGTCTCATCGTCGGTATCAGCGGTGCCACGGGAATCATCTATGGTGCGCGGCTGCTGGAGCTGCTGAAAGACACCGACATTGAGACGCACCTGGTGGTGTCCCGGGCCGCCGACCTCACCCGCGCGCACGAGCTGGCGCTGAGCGCCGCGGCGCTGCGTGGCCTCGCCAGCGTGAGCTACGGTGCCAACGACGTCGGCGCGGCGCTTGCCAGCGGCTCATTCCGGACTTCAGGCATGGTGATCCTGCCGTGTTCCATGCGGACGCTGGCGGAGATCGCCACCGGCGTGACCAGCACCCTGCTGACCCGTGCCGCCGACGTCGTGTTGAAGGAGCGGCGGCGGCTGGTGCTGCTGGTGCGGGAGACTCCGCTGCACGCTATCCATCTGCGTAATATGCTGACCGTGACCGAATGCGGCGCCATTGTCATGCCGCCGGTGCCGGCGTTTTATACCCAGCCGCAGACCATCGACGACATGGTCACCGATACCGTGTGCCGGGTACTGGATTTGTTCGACATCGATGTGGGCCGGGCCAAGCGCTGGGGCGAGGACATCGATACGGGCGCGGCAACGGCTTGAGCCAGCTTCAGCTTCCGGCCCATTGCAGGTAACACACCGCGGTGCCGTCCGGATCGCGCAGGCTGAATGTGCGGGCCCCCCAACTCGTCGTGACCGGCGGCGGAGCGGCCATGGCGAGACTTCGGTAGGCGGCGTCCACGTCTGCGACTTCGATCACCAGATGGATCCGGTCGCCGACCGGACCGAGTTCCAGGGCCGCTTTTTCGCGGGCCGCATCGAGGATTTCCAGCTTCAATCCGTTCAGGTCGAACACGCAGCCGCGTCCATTCGGGCGATCCCATTGCTGCAGGACGGCGAAACCGAGCGCCTTGCCGTAAAAATCCGTCAAAGCCTCGAACTGCCGGGTCGTGAGCGCAACGTAACTCACGGCGTGGCGAGCGTCCGCCCGATTTCGGCCAGCAGGGCCGGGCCGCGGTAGATGAAGCCGGTATAGACCTGCACCAGGCTGGCTCCGGCCTCAAGTTTGGCCATGGCATCTGCGCCGGAAAAGATGCCGCCGCAGGCGATGATGGGCAGCCGGCCCTGCAAGACATCAGCCAGCTGCGCGACGACCGCGGTCGAACGCGAAAACAATGGTTTGCCGCTCAGGCCGCCGGCCTCTTCGGCATATTTCAGTCCCTCCACGCCGTGCCGGGAAGCCGTGGTGTTGGTGGCAATGACGGCGTCCACACCGTGGCGGACCAGGGCTCTGGCCAGCGCCTGGATCTCCTCCGGATTCATGTCGGGGGCGACCTTCAGAGCCAGCGGCACCCGTCTGCCATGTTCTCCCATCAGTTTCTCGCGTTCCTGCATCAACCCGCCCAGCAATTCGTCGAGCTGGGCGCCGAACTGCAGGCTGCGCAGGCCAGGCGTGTTGGGGGAGGAGACGTTGAGGGTGACGTAGTGGGCATATGGATAGACCGCTCTGAGCCCCTCGCGGTAATCGTCCAGCGCCCGCTCCACCGGGGTCGTCAGGTTCTTGCCGATATTGATCCCCAGGATGCCGCGGTAACGGGCTTGTCGGACTCGGCCGATGAGGTGTGCCACGCCCAAGTTGTTGAAGCCCATACGGTTGATGATGGCGCCTGCCTCGGGCAGCCGGAACAACCGGGGTCTGGGATTGCCGGGCTGGGAGCGTGGCGTGACTGTGCCGATTTCAAGGAAGCCGAAACCGAGTGCAGCCAGTCCGTCGATGCAGTCGCCGTTTTTGTCCAGGCCGGCGGCAAGACCGACCGGGTTGGGGAATTTCAGCCCCATGACGATACGCGGGCTGGCTGACAGGGTCTGCTCCCAGGGATTGAGCGGGCCCAGCTTCGATACCATCCGCAGGGCCGACAGGCTCAGGGTGTGGGCGGTTTCAGGGTCCAGGCGGAACAGCAAGGGACGGAGCAGCTTTTCGTACATGAGGCGAGTAGTGGGTTGTAGTCTGCAGACCTTCATTGTGAATCCGTCTCCCAGAGGGGGAGGGGATTTGCCTTCTTTCCCCTTTGGGACACCTCTGTCGGGAGCGGATTTGAATTGACTCGAAGGGTGCCGGGGGACGACGCCGGGCATGAGAAGGTCTGGGGAGGAGGGGGCGGAATCAGCCGGCGCACCGCGGCCACGGCGTCGGGATCGAGTCCGGCGGTGCGCCGGGCGCTGTGGCAGAGCGCGCCGCGAAAGCCGAGGTAATCGGGCTTGAGGCTCAACAGCTCCGGTATGTCCTCTTTGCGGAGCGAGCCGGCCAGGCCGCAGAGCAGGCCCTGCTCTCGAGTCTCGCCGACGAATTGTTCCAGGGTCGGACGATCGAGCAGGCTGGTCAGTGGGCCAGAGGCTTTGTCCCGGGTGTCTAGCATGGCGCCGGCGAAGCCTGCTCTCTTCAGCCGGACGATCCAGTCGAAATCCGGCAGATCGTCCGCGAATAGCACGGCGATCAGCCGCGTCCCACGACCGGCCAAGTGCGCGAGGGTCGCCAGGGTAGAGCCCCAGTCCCCGCCCCGGAACATGCCGATCTTGACGTAATCCACGCCGGCGGCGGCCATCGCCAGCACGGCGCGGCAGATCGGATCCGGGTCCAGCGGCAGGTCGCCGATGGTGGCGCTGACCGGCACCGTGCCATGCATCTCAGCCACGATCAGGCCCACTTCTTCCGCTGGCAGGGCACCCAGGCTGCCGCGCTCAGGTGCTTTGAGGTCGACGATGTCGACGCCCGCCTCCCGGGCGATGCGCGCCTCGGCCAGGTTGCGGACGCTGGCGAGCATGCCGCTCATGCAGTTTGCTCCCGCCCGGTCTGATACGCTTCGATAGTTTCCATCAGCCAGCTCCAAGCCTCCAGTTCACGGGGACCGGCGGTCTTGTCCAGGCCGATACGCAGATAATCCAGCTCCCGCTCGATCTTGCTCCAGGGCAGGAAGTGCAGGCGACTGACGAGGATAGCGGCTTCCAGCACGGCGAACTGGGCGCGGTTGAAGCCACGGAATGGCGCGTGGTTGGCCTCGTGTACCACGCGGAAGTAAAGGCGTGGCCTTTCCGGATCTTCCTCCTGCCGGATCAGTTCGAGTTCGGCATGCGCCAGAGCACCGCCCAGACGCTGGCCGGGAACGTGTTCGGCCGGGACCAACGGCCAGTCACGGCGGCCGGTCAGACAGCCGGCGAAGATGCGGACGTCGTCGCTGTAATTGACCACAGCGCAGCCGGAAGCCAGTATGTTGTCCAGGGTCCGGGAAGGCCGGAACGGCATGATGAGGTAATCAGCTCCGCTGCTCTTTGAGTCAACTCTGCTGCTCTTCGAGTCGGGGTTCAGCAGGTGGATGCCCATGGGGGCGATGTGCGCGGTTTCTCCGGCGGCGGCCGTGGTCAGCAGGGTTTCGCGGATCATGATTCATTCACCCCTCGGTTTGGCCAGTGTGGTGCCGGCCGGTTTGTATGCGTGCGGGTCGACCGTGGAGTCAGCTCCGCTGCTCTTCGAGTCCTGCGGGTCGACGGCGCAGCCCCAGTCCAGGGTTTCGTCCTGGGTGTAGCGCTTGCCGAGCTGCCAGGCGATCTGGGCGCGGGCCAGTTCCACCCCGAGATAGAAGGCATGACCGCCGTCGTGTTCCACGGCCAGTGATGGATAGAGCTGGAACGGATCGGTGGCGCTGTGGAAGCCGTCCCGGTTGAAGATGTGGATGCCCTCGGCGCTGATCTGTATCCGGTAACTGGGGTCGCGGATGGCCTGGGCCAGTTCCCGGATTTCCGCTTCCGAGTAAGGGAAGGGGGCGCGTTCATGGAGCGCCATCAGGCCATCACCCATGTGCTTGGGCAGCGCGTTCGCTTCGCGGGCGGCAAACATGATCCGCCGCGCCATATCGGCTTCGGCCACGGCCCGCCGCGCATGTTTGCTGACCTGGGTCGCCAGGATGGCGCGGATGCCGAGTTCCGAACACACCCCCAGCAGCAAGGCATTGATGCCGGCGGTATCGGCATGGGTCAGCTCCGTGAGATTGCCGACGCCCATCATGATCTCGACATCCGGATGGCGGCGACGGGTTTCGTGGTAGCGCACGAGGGAATCGGCGAAGCCGAAATGGATGGGATCGAGGATGGGATCGACCAGGAACGGTCTGCTACGCCCTTGCATGTCGGCGACGGCGCGGTCGAGCGAATCCAGATCGCCGTGCCGGGCTGGGATCAGGACAGGAGTGGAGGGTACCTGGTCGGCAACCCACAGCGAGTCTTCGTGTAGGCTGAGCAAATAGTCGGCGCCGGCTCTGCCGCCCTGCACCAGATCCTCGGGTTCCAGCGAATCCACACTGACCTGGAACCCTCCCTCCTTGAGAGCGCCGATTGCTGCTTCAAGGTGGGGAAATGGCGTGGCTGGGAGGCAACCGAGGTCGATCACGTCCGCGCCGTGTTTGCGGTAGTCGGCGGCCTGGCGCAGGATGCCGTCGACATCCAGGTGGGGGGCGTCGACGATTTCGGCGAAGATTCTGATGTCGTAGCGGCTGAGATCCGGCCTCCGCGCTGCCCGTCCGAAGAACTCCGGCAGATCGCGTAGTTCTTCCGGCCCCCGTTCCACCGGCAGTCCCAGGTCCCGAGACAGGGTTTCGAGGTCGCCGCGGCAGCGCCCTGGCACCAGGATGCGGTCGGCGCCAAAGGTGTCTTTCAGCCGCCGGCGGATCATGTCCGCGGTCATCAGCGCGGCGACACTGAGGCCGAGCTGGTGCACCGTGTATTCGAATTCCGGCGCCATCTCCTCGAGAATCCGATGCAGCTGTTGCTCTGCCAGCTTGCCGGTGAGGAACAGGATGTGTTCCGCCATGGGTGGGTGCGGGGATGTCCGGGATGGGAGTGAGGGGGCGGAAAGTATAGCAAAGCCGCTGCGGAGCGCCGTCTCTCGATGCTCAAAGTTTGAACGGCAGGGGATCGCGGAGAAAATCCTCGAATTTTCCGGCCGGCAACGGCGGGCTGATCAGATAACCCTGCGCCTGGTCGCAGCCCAGGGTTTTGAAGCAATTCAACTGCGCTTGCGTTTCTATCCCCTCGACGGTGCAGGTCAGTTCCAGACTTTTGGCCAGCGAGACGATGGCGCGGGAGATCGACAGATTGTTGCAGTCGTCGGCGCCCCAGGGGATGAACTCGCGTGCCACCTTGAGATGGCTCAGGGGCAGCCGGCGCAAGTAGCTCAGCGAAGAGTAGCCGGTGCCGAAATCGTCCATGGAAAAACTGACGCCGGTGCGCTTGAGTTCCAGCAGCGTCCGGACGACCGTATCCACGTCTTGCAAGAGCAGCCGCTCGGTCAATTCGAGTTCCAGCAGGGCCGGATCCACTGCGGTCTCAGCGAGAGAATCCGCGATCAGCCGGACGAAATTCGGTTCGCGAAACTGGCGCGCCGAGATGTTCACCGCGATGCGTACCGGCTTCAGCCCGGATCGCAACCATTCGGCGAGCCTCTGGCAGACCGTTTGGATGACCCATTCGCCCAGCGGAACGATCAATCCGCTATCCTCGGCCACCTGGATGAATTCATCCGTGGGCACCCGACCGAGTTCGTGGCTGTTCCAGCGCGCCAACGCTTCGGCGCCGCTGAGGGTGCCGCTTTGCAGGTTCATCTGGGGCTGGAAGGCGAGCTCCAGTTCCCCATTTTCCAAGGCCTTTCGTAACCGGGTTTCGATCGACAGCAGTCGGTTGGCCCGGCGGTTGAGATCGGGGGTGAAGAACTCGTAGTTGCCGCGGCCTTTCTCCTTGGCCAGGAACATGGCGGCATCGGCGCTCCGGAGCAGGCCGTCGGCGTCGCGAGAGTCTTCGGGAAACAGGCTGATGCCGCCACTGAGACTGACGAACAGCTCATGGTGGTCCAGTACCACTGGTGTCTTGACGGCTTCGATGGCCGCCAGGGCGAAGCGCGAGGGGTAACTGATGTCGTCGAGGTCTTCCATCAGGACGGCGAACTCGTCGCCGCCGATGCGTGCCAGGGTATCGGCGGGCCCCAGTCGTTCCTCGAGGCGGCGGCTGACTTCCAGCAGGAGATTGTCGCCCACATCATGGCCCAGGCTGTCGTTGATGAGTTTGAAGCGGTCGACGTCGAGAAACAGGAGGCCGAGCCGTTTGCCAGCCACCAGCGCCTGGGCTACGGCTTGTTCCAACCGTTGTTGGAACCGGAGCCGGTTGGGCAGCTGGGTCAAGGGGTCGTAATACGCCAGATAATCGAGGTAGTGACGGCTTTGCCGCAACTGGGCCTCGAAGCTGTTGCGTTCGGTGATGTCGTTATTGACTTCGACGATGGCGCGCGGCGTGCCTTCGGCATCTCGGTACAATTCCCAGTGAGTGGCCACGGTCCTTTCCCTGCCTTGCCGATCGACATGGATGAGTTCGCCTTTCCAATGACCGTCGGCGAGTAGCTGCTGGCGGATCGTGGCCAGCGGCAGGGGAAACCTGCTGTTCAGCAATTCGTGGGAGGTACGGCCGAGCGCTTCGTCCCTGCTCCAGCCGTAGAATTTTTCGGCGTAACTGTTCCAGAAGACGATGCGGTCATCCAAATCACGCGCCAGGACGTGAGCGTGCTTGAGCAGCTCTGCCTGCTGGCGAAGTTCCGCCGCCTGCGCGATCAGCTCCTGTTCGGCCTGCTTCAGCGATGTCACTTCGTCGAAGGTGATCACCAGTCCTTCCACACAGCAGTTGTCCCGCGACCGGTAGGGCAAGATCTTGCGAAGATACCAGGCCCCCTGCCGGTCGAGGATTTCCCGGCTCTTGGGGCCTTCGCCCTTGAGCACGTCCGCTGCGTCATGGAACAGTTCACCGTCTTCGAAGTGGTGGACGATGTCGCCGAAAGGCCGGCCGATGTCGCTGGGGATGAGGTGCATCAGCCGGTTGCATGCGGGGGTATAGCGGCGGATGTTGAGGTTGCGGTCGAGGAAAAGGATCGCCAGGTCGGTGGCGACCAGGAGATTGTTGAGGTCGTTGCTGGT
The DNA here is from genome assembly GCF_036864975.1 of Methylococcus capsulatus. NCBI lineage: Bacteria > Pseudomonadati > Pseudomonadota > Gammaproteobacteria > Methylococcales > Methylococcaceae > Methylococcus > Methylococcus capsulatus. Next base: position 2,402,898 of record NZ_CP104311.1, read on the forward strand.
GGCTTCCAGTTCCACGACCTTCGCGTCGAGCATGGCGTTGGTGGCGGTGAGTTCGGCATTGAGCGACTGCAGTTCTTCCCGCGCGCTTTCCAGCTCTTCGTTGGCCGACTGGAGTTCCTCGTTCATGGCCATGATTTCTTCGTTCGAGGCCCGCAGTTCATCGTGGGTATGGCGGCTTTTCTCGATGGTGCGGCGGAGGTCCTCCCGGGTCGCCGCGAGTTCCTGCTCGAGCTGCTGCAGCAGCCAGCCGTCATCCCCGCTCCTGGTTGCCGTCGTCGCGACCGGATCAGCCGGCGCTTCCGCTTCCAGCCCGATCAGAAACAGATCGGAGACCTGGTCATCGGCGAGGGGGGTGACGGTGATACGGACCGCTTCCGGCAGCGGGAAAGCGTGGCCGCTTCCTGCTACCACTGCGGCGACTTTCCTTTGCTCGCGTCGGCATAGGTCCAGCGAAGAGCGCAGCATGGCGCGCAACGGCGATTTGACGAGCTTGAACAGATCGAGGCTCGGTTCGCCGGAAGGCAGTTCCAGGTACGGTTGAGTGTTGCCGCTGATATAGAGGACTTCATGTCGGTCATTCGCCACGATCAGGGTAGCGGCGTGGCGTTCGATCAGTCCGCGGTACAACCTTTCCTGGAACTCGTGTGTCCCCGGAAAGGCGGTCAGAATCCGCCCTTCGGCGAGGCGCGCGGTGGTCGCTGGAGCAAACGGCGGCAGGCTTGGCCGCACTGCAGCGGCAGCATCGTTGCGCCGGAATATGCGCCAGGGCTTCGAAATCTCGTCGAACAGGCGGGCAGCCTCGCCGAGACTTTCCGAACTGCCGAGGAACAGGTGACCGCCGGGGTTGAGAATGAAGTGGAAGCTTTCGAGCAGTTTCTCCTGGATCTTCGCATTCAGGTAAATCAGGACGTTGCGGCATACCACAAGGTCGAGCCTGGAAAACGGTGGGTCGCCGATCAGATTGTGAGGGGCGAAGACAATGGATTCCCTTATCTGTTTCGCGATGCGGTAAGCCTCGCCCTCCCGGATGAAATGGCGCTCCAGGCGTGTTTTGGAGATGCCTGCCAGAGCCGCTTCGGAATAAAGACCTTGGCGGGCGAAATCCAGCGCCTCGGCATCGACGTCGGTCGCAAAGATTTGCAGGCGCGGCCGTTGTCCGATGCGCTCGAATCCTTCTGTCAGAAGAATGGCGATCGAATAGGCTTCCTCGCCGGTGGAGCAGCCCGCGACCCAGCACCGGACCGGCCGGTCGGCGCCTACTTCCCCGCAAATCACCGGGACGACGGTGGCTTCTAGTAGTGCGAAGGCCTCGGTATCGCGAAAAAAGGCCGTGACCCCGATCAACAGATCTTCGGCCAGGCAGGCGAGTTCGTTCACGTCGGTCTCGAGCAGTTTCAGGTAACCGGCTGGCTCCTCGATGCGGGCGATGTCCATGCGGCGTGCGATGCGGCGCTGCAGCGGAGGGAGTTTATAGGCACGGAGATCGGCACCGGAATGGCTGCGAACCAGGTCGAGAATCGCCATCAGGGCTTCTGAACCAGCCGCTGGTTTGCCGTTCGCCCAATTTTCAATGGCTTGCGCGATGGCCTCCGGTTCGGAATCCGCCTTGTCCGCCCCAGCTCCGAACCGCGGCGTGGCGAATACCAAGCCGCCGGCGCGTTCAATCACACCTGCCAGCGTGCGTTCCAGGTCCGAGGCGTCCCGGCGGCATACGACCGCGGTCTGGCCATGGCGATCCGTCGGGAGCGATCGCAGGACATGCTCCACCGGATGACCGGAAGCAGGTGGGCTGTCCACCCTCGCCCGTCCGTTCTCGATGGCCAGATATTTCCCGGAAGGCGGGAGGTACGCGTGTGACGGCAGAACGGGAGCGCCGGATTCGGCGATCGTCACCGGCAGAGGCAACCGCGTCTCGGCCAGTTGAGCCAGAGCGGTTTCCGAAAGTGCGGGGAGGAAAAACGCGGCTTCGCAGTTTGCGGGGATCGCCTCGAAAAATGCTCTCACCAGCTCGGTCTCCTCCCAGCAAAGGATGACCAGGCGACCGGCGATCGACCCTTCGTCGGCTTTTACACTGTCCATGCTGCCGGCGTTTCCTGACTATCCAAAAAAATTTTCAGCGTAGCGACTTGAGGTAGCAGATCAGGCCGTTGGTGGATGCATCATGCGAAGTGACCGGCGCATCACCGGGGAGTTCGGCCAGAATGGTCTTCGCCAGCTTCTTGCCGAGTTCCACGCCCATCTGATCGAAGGAATTGATGTGCCAGACCACGCCCTGGGTAAATATCTTGTGCTCGTACAAGGCGATAAGCATGCCGAGGGTATGGGGGTCGAGACGGCGGTACAGGAAGCTGTTGGTCGGTTTGTTGCCGGGGAACGTCTTGGCGGCCGCCAGCGCCTCGAGCCGGTCGGGAGGAAGGTTTTCCGCGGCGATCTCCTGGCGGGCTTCATCAGTGGTGCGCCCGCGCATCAAGGCTTCGGTCTGGGCCAGGAAATTGGAGATGAGGATGTCGTGGTGTTCGGCCAGGGGGTAATGGCTTTCGGCCGCCGCGAGGAAGTCGCAGGGAACCAACACGCTGCCCTGATGGAGCAACTGGTAGAAAGCATGCTGGCCATTGGTGCCGGGCTGGCCGAAGATGACGGGACCGGTGGAGTAGGTCACCGGCCGGCCTTCGATGTCGATGGTTTTGCCGTTGCTTTCCATGTCGGCCTGCTGAAGATAGGTCGGCAGATCCTCCAGATATTGATCGTATGGCAGTACGGCATGGCTCTGGGCGCCGAAGAAATTGATGTACCAGATGCCCAGAAGCCCCATCAACACCGGAATGTTGCGCGCGAACGGGGCGGTACGGAAATGCTCATCGACGAAGTGGGCGCCTTCGAGCAGTTCCTCGAAGTGGTCCATACCGATACTCAGGGCGATGGGCAGGCCGATGGCCGACCACAGTGAATAGCGGCCACCCACCCAGTCCCAGAATTCGAACATATTGAGGGGATCAATGCCGAACTCCACCACTTTGCTCCGGTTGGTCGAAATAGCAACGAAGTGGCGGGCGATGGCAGTTTCATCCTGAATACGTTCCAGGAGCCAGGCGCGGGCCGAACGGCCATTGGTCATGGTCTCCTGGGTCGTGAAAGTCTTGGAGGCGACGACGAACAGGGTGGTTTCCGGATTCAGCGGCCTAAGGATTTCGACCAGGTCGGATTCATCGACGTTGGAGACGAAGTGCGCGCGCAGCCGCGGATCTGCATAAGGGAGCAGGGCTTTCACTACCATCTTGGGGCCCAAGTCGGACCCGCCGATGCCGATGTTGACCACGTCGGTGATAGCCTTACCGGTTGCGCCGCGCCATTCTCCCGTGCGCACGGACTGTGAGAACCGGCGCATGCGGTCGAGAACGCGGTTGACCTCCGGCATGACGTCTTTGCCGTCGACGAGAATCGGACGGTTGGAGCGGTTGCGCAGGGCGACATGGAGCACTGCGCGGTTCTCCGTGACGTTGATCCGTTCGCCGTTAAACATGGCATCGATCTTTTCACGCAGGCCGGCCTCTTCGGCGAGCCGGATCAACGTAGCGACGGTTTCCCGGGTGATCCGGTTCTTCGAGTAGTCGAACAGCAGATCGCCCAGCCGGACGGAAAAAGCATCGAAACGCCCCGGATCGTCGGCGAACATGTCGCGCATATGGCGGGGGGCAATGGTCTTGTAGTGTTCGGAAAGAGTCCGCCAGGCGGGGAGGTCGGTCGATTGTGGCATGGTTTCCTTATCATAGTGTCGCGCGGGCTGGTGGCTGCCGCTCATAGCATAAATGCTACTACAAGCGGCGGGGGTGGGCGAAGCTCGGGCGGCATTGGGTTTATAATGGGTTGCTTTGAACCTCGCAGCGGAAAGACGCAATGAGCATCCAGCAAAAGCCCTGGGGAGGGCGGTTCGAGGAGGCGACGGACGCCTTCGTCGAGGCCTTCACTGCCTCTGTGGATTTCGACAAGCGGCTGGCGTCGCATGATATCCGGGGCTCGATCGCACATGCCACGATGCTGGAGCGGCTGGGGCTTCTCACCGGCGAGGAACTGCGGGCGATCGTCGGCGGTCTCGAAGCCATCGGCGCAGAAATCGAGGCTGGTGAATTTCCCTGGTCGGTGAGTCTGGAAGATGTGCACATGAACATCGAGGCCCGCCTGACTCAGCGGATCGGTGAAGCCGGCAAGAAGCTGCATACCGGGCGATCCCGCAACGACCAGGTGGCTACCGACGTACGCCTGTACCTGCGCACCGAAATCGACCGCATCTGTGGCCTGATCCTGCGACTGCAGACTGCGCTGGTGGATCTGGCCGAGCGTGAGGCGGGCACCATCATGCCGGGGTTCACTCATCTGCAGGTAGCGCAGCCGGTCACTTTCGGCCATCACATGATGGCTTGGTACGAAATGCTGTCGCGTGATTACGACCGGTTGCGCGATTGCCGCAAACGGGTCAATGTCATGCCGCTGGGCGCCGCGGCCCTGGCCGGTTCCAGTTTCCCTCTGGACCGCGATTACGCGGCGGCGCTGCTCGACTTCTCCGGGCCGGCGGCGAATTCGTTGGATGCCGTCAGTGATCGCGATTTCGCCATCGAGTTCGCCGCCTGCGCCAGCCTAGTGCTGATGCATCTGTCACGCTTTTCGGAGGAGCTGATCCTGTGGACCTCGGCCCAGTTCGGTTTCGTCGAACTGCCCGATGCTTTCTGCACCGGCTCGTCGATCATGCCGCAGAAGAAGAATCCCGATGTACCCGAACTCATACGCGGCAAGAGCGCACGGGTATTCGGTCATCTGTTCGCGCTGCTGACCCTGATGAAGAGCCAGCCGCTCGCCTACAACAAGGACAACCAGGAGGACAAGGAGCCGCTGTTCGATACGGTCGATACGGTGGCGGGCTGTCTTCGCGCCTTCGCTGACATGATGCCGCACGTGCGGCCGAACCGGTCTGCCATGTACGCCTCGGCCCGTAAGGGCTACGCGACCGCTACCGATCTGGCTGACTACCTGGTCCGGCGTGGGACGCCCTTCCGCGACGCCCATGAAATCGTGGGCAGGGCGGTCCGCTTAGGGATAGACAGCGGCCGCGACCTGGCGGATATCCCGCTGGAGGAGCTTCGATCGCTGTCCGATGCCATCGGGCCGGACGTTTACCAGGTCCTGACGCTGGAGGGTTCGGTGGCGGCGCGTTCGCATCCTGGCGGCACAGCGCCTGATTGCGTGAGACGGGCCGTCGCCGATGCGCGGGTCCGCTTGGCGACCCTGCAGGAGAGCTGATGGCCGGCGAAAGCTGCAATACCCTGGTCGACCTGATGCGCCACGGCGAACCCGCCGGCGGCAGCCGTTACCGCGGGCAGATCGACGACCCCTTGAGCGCCGTAGGTTGGGAGCAGATGTGGCGGGCGGTGGGCCGGCATTGCCCGTGGGATGTGATCGTCACTTCTCCGCTGCTGCGCTGCCAAGCGTTTGCGGAGGCTTTCGCCGAGCGCCATCGACGACCGCTGGAAATTGAGCCGCGCTTCAAGGAACTCGGTTTCGGCGTCTGGCAGGGCAAGACCCGGGAAGAAATCACCACCGAATACGATCCGGGGGTGCTGCAGCGCTTTTATCGCGATCCCCTCAACCACCGTCCGGAAAATGCCGAAGGCTTGGGGGATTTCCGCAGCCGCGTCATTTCGGCCTGGAAGGAGATGCTGGAGCGGCACCTCGGCAAGCACATCCTGGTCGTCTGCCATGCCGGCACGATCCGCATGGTGATCGCGCACGTGCTCGACGTGCCGCTCGCCAATCTGTTCCACATCAAGGTGGCCAACGCGGGCATCACCCGCATCGAGTGCATCGAGCAGGGCGACGAATTCCTGTCGCAACTGGTGTTCCACGGCGGCACGCCGGCCGCTTGAAGGGCAGACCGGATCAGGATCATCCGGCCACCGGCGTAAGCCGCGTGACCAGAATCTTGTCGACCCGGTTGCGGTCCATGTCGACAACCTCGAACCGCAGATCCTGGAATTCGAAGCTGTCGGTCACCTTCGGCACGTTGCCCAGCCTCAGCATGACGAAACCGGCCATGGTATGGAAATTGCCGGTCTCCTCCTCCGGCAGGGCATCGAGGTCGAAGAGCTGCTTGAAGCGCTCGATATCGAGCATGCCGTCGACCAGCCAAGAGCCGTCTTCGCGCTGCGAGACCTGGGGTTCTTCCTCAGGGGTTTCGGAGGCGATGGCGCCGACGATCGCTTCCAGCACATCGGTCAGCGTCACCAGGCCGGTCAGTTCGCCGTATTCGTCCACCACCAGCGCCGTCTGCAAGTGCGACCGCTTGAAATGTTCGAGCAGCTGCATCAGCGAGAGCGAGTTGGGGACAAACAGCGCGGGGGTTACCAGTTCCGCCAGCTCCGGCTTTTCGCCAGCCAGCAGGCGGTTCAGCACATCCTTGGTTTTCACGAAGCCGAGGACGTTGTCCACGCCGCCCCGGCACAGCGGGATGATCCAGTGCGGATGGTCGGTCAGGATGCCGCGGTTCGCTTCGTAGGACTTGGTGACATCCAGGTAGACCACGTCCTTGCGCGGCGTCATGATCGCGCCGACCTTGCGGCTGTCCAGCCGCAGGATGTTTTCCACCAGCTTCTGCTCGACTTCTTCGAACACCCCTTCCAGCGTGCCTTGCTGCAGCAACAGCTTGATTTCCTCTTCCGTGACCGAGGGCTGCCGGACCGGTCTGGCGCCGAGCAGCCGGAGCACGATGTCCGTGGATACGCTCAGAAGTTTGACCAGGGGGAGGGCGATGAGGGAAAGAAAATGCATGGGTTTTGCCACAGCCGCCGCGATGGCTTCGGCGTGGAGCAGAGCCAGCCGTTTGGGCACCAGTTCACCGATGATCAGGGACAGATAGGTGATCGCGCAAACGGTGACCGTGAGGCTGATCTCATGGGCATACGGAGCCAATTCCGGCATCGTGAGCAAGAGCGGCTCGAGTTGGCTGGACACCGAAGCCTCGCCCAGCGCGCCGTTCAGCACCCCGATCGTGGTGATGCCGACCTGCACCGTAGAGAGGAACCGCGAGGGCTGTGCCGCCAGTTCGAGGGCACGCATTTCGCCGGTGCCGCCTTTGTCGGCCCGTTGTTGCAGCCGGGACCGCCGGGCGGAGACAATGGCCATTTCGGACATCGCGAACAGGCCGTTGACGAAGATGAGGAACAGAACCAATCCGATCTGGATCACTTTATCGGGTGCAGGTAGTGGAACAATGGCACAGGCTCACGAGCGAAGCGGAACTGAACCCCGGGGCTGGAGCACGGATGGTGGCGATCCCCGGCAAACCGGCGGGGTGCGTGCGAGGTGGCTGGGAGGCTCGGGAGTAGGAAAAGTTCATGCCCATGGCATGAACTGGGATATTCGTCGGACACGAGTCAGTCCGTCAATCGGCCGTCCGGCAAAACCGGCGGTTGGGATGGGTTGAGGATTCGAACATGATGACCGGCAAGAGGCTGATATGCCCCGGGCGTTAGCGTAGCGGGGTCGTGGGTTCGATTCAACTGTTTTCGCGCGTAGCCGGGTGAGGCTGGCGGGCCGAAACTTGTTGTAACGGAGGGGGCGTTTGTTCTAAGTTAGGCGCCAGCCAACAATACTGAAGGGGAGGCGGTTCATGGCGGCGCGGAATGCTTTCTATGCCCAGTCCGGCGGTGTGACCGCCGTTATCAACGCATCAGCCTGCGGGGTGCTGGAAACCGCCAGGCAATATCCCGACCGTATCGGCACGGTCTACGCCGGGCGTAACGGCATCGTCGGCGCACTCACCGAGGACCTGATCGATACCGGGCAGGAAAGTGCCGAAGCCATCGCCGCACTGCGTCATACGCCGTCCGGGGCGTTCGGTTCCTGCCGCTACAAGCTCAAAGGACTGGAGGAGAACCGGGCCCAATACGAACGGCTCATCGAAGTCTTCCGCGCCCACGACATCGGTTATTTCTTCTACAACGGCGGCGGGGATTCGGCCGATACCTGCCTGAAGGTTTCTCAGCTTTCCGAAAAGCTGGGCTATCCGCTCCAGGCCGTCCATATTCCGAAGACGGTGGACAACGATCTGCCGATCACCGACTGTTGTCCGGGGTTCGGTTCGGTTGCCAAGTACATCGCAGTATCGGTACGTGAGGCGACGTTCGATGTGCGTTCCATGGCGGCGACTTCCACCTGCATCTTCGTGCTCGAGGTCATGGGCCGCCACGCCGGTTGGATCGCCGCAGCCGGGGGACTTGCGAGCGACGAGCGGCATCAGCTGCCCCTGGTCATCCTGTTTCCCGAGCGGGTGTTCGACCCGGAACGGTTTCTACGGGCGGTGGACGAAAAGGTCCGGACGCGCGGCTATTGTTCGATCGTGGTGTCGGAAGGCATCAAAGACGCCGACGGCAGATTCGTCGCCGAATCCGGCAGCCGGGACGTGTTCGGACATGCCCAGCTCGGTGGTGTGGCGCCGGTCGTCGCCGCTCTGATCAAGGAGCGCCTGGGCTACAAGTACCACTGGGCCGTGGCCGATTACCTCCAGCGTGCGGCCCGTCACATCGCCTCCCGCACGGATGTCGAGCAGGCTTACGCGTTGGGGAAGGCGGGCGTCGAGATGGCTCTGAAAGGGCGCAACGCCGTGATGCCGGCCATCGTCCGCACCTCGGATTCGCCGTATCGTTGGGAAATCGCGGCCGCCAATCTGGCGGAGGTGGCCAACGTCGAAAAGAAAATGCCCCTCGAATTCATCAGCGCCGACGGCTTCGGCATCACCGAAGCATGCCGCCGCTACCTCCAGCCGCTGATCGAGGGCGAGGATTACCCGCCCTATGTCGGAGGCTTGCCGGACTATGTGACTTTGCGGAATGTCGCCGTCCCGAAAAAACTGGCTGCTTCGTTCAGCGTCTGAGTTCCTCACCTAACCTATTCCGTAACACCAACAACGTTCGAGGAGTATCGCTATGGCTTGCTCGGTTATGTCCTGCGCCCGGGAGGGGCTGTGTTGTGTGATGAGCAATCCGCGGACCAAGGTGATCGCCTTGGCGGGGCTCGCGGAATTTCTCGCGATCGGCCTGCTGGTCGACTGGGGAACGGCATTTGCTTTTACTGCTGCGCTGTCTGCGCTGCTCTACGGCATCCTCTCCATTGGCTGGATCAATGCCCAGCCTGCCGGCAACGAGCGGATGGTGGAGATCGCCACGGCGATCCAGCAGGGTGCCCAGGCTTATCTCAACCGTCAATACCGTACCATCGGGACCGTCGGTTGCCTGTTGTTCTTTGTCATCGGTGCTTTCCTGGGGTGGTCGATCGCCTTCGGCTTCGTGATCGGTGCCGCCCTTTCCGGTGCGGCGGGCTACATCGGCATGAACATTTCGGTGCGCGCCAATTCCCGCACGGCCCAGGCCGCCATCACGGGGATGGACGAAGCGTTTTCGATGGCATTCCGGGGCGGGGCCATCACCGGCATGCTGGTGGTGGGTCTGGGGCTGCTCGGCGTGGCCGGCTACTATGCCCTCCTCAAATCGGCCGGCGCGAGTGATCCGCTCCATGCCCTGGTGGGCCTGGCGTTTGGTGGTTCGCTGATCTCGATTTTCGCCCGATTGGGCGGCGGGATCTTCACCAAGGGCGCTGACGTCGGCGCCGACCTGGTCGGTAAGGTGGAAGCGGGGATTCCCGAAGACGATCCGCGCAATCCGGCTGTGATCGCCGACAACGTGGGCGATAACGTCGGCGATTGCGCGGGTATGGCGGCTGACCTGTTCGAAACCTATGCGGTGACCATTGTCGCCACCATGTTGCTGGGAGGTCTCCTGACCGGGGGTAATGAGGCGGCCATCGTGTACCCCTTGGTGCTGGGCGGCGTTTCTATCCTCGCCTCGATCATCGGCACCTTCTTCGTCCGGATCACCCCGGGTAAGAAGATCATGAGCGGGCTGTACAAAGGTGTGATCGTAGCGGGGGGGCTCGCAGCGGCGGCTTTCCTGCCGATCACGGGCTTCGTGTTCGGCGGCGGCCTCAGCCTCGGCGGTGTCGACGTGTCCTGGATCGGCATCTTCTTCTCCGCCCTGATCGGGCTGGGCCTGACCGGGCTGATGGTGGTGATCACCGAGTATTACACCGCGACAGAATTCGCCCCGGTGCGCCACATCGCCGAAGCGTCCACCACCGGCCATGGCACCAACATCATCGCCGGCCTCGGCGTGTCGATGAAGGCGACCGCCGCGCCGGTGCTGGCGGTGTGCGCCAGCATCTGGGGCGCCTATGAGCTGGCGGGGCTTTACGGCATCGCGGTGGCGGCCACCTCGATGCTGTCCTTGACCGGCATGATCGTCGCGCTGGATGCCTACGGTCCGATCACCGACAACGCCGGCGGTATCGCCGAGATGGCGGAACTGCCGGAGTCGGTCCGCGCCATCACCGACCCGCTGGATGCCGTGGGCAACACCACTAAAGCCGTGACCAAGGGCTATGCGATCGGCTCGGCGGGGCTGGCTGCGCTGGTGCTGTTCGCCGACTATACGCATAACCTGGGCGGCAACGTCAATTTCGATCTGTCGAACCACATGGTCATCATCGGCCTGTTCATCGGCGGCATGGTGCCCTATCTGTTCGGCTCCCTGGCCATGGAGGCGGTGGGACGGGCTGCCGGCGGTATCGTCAACGAAGTGCGGCGGCAGTTCCGGGAGATACCGGGCATCATGGAGCACACGGCCAAGCCCGATTACTCAAAGGCGGTCGACATGCTGACCCAGGCGGCGATCAAGGAAATGGTCGTGCCTTCCTTACTGCCGGTCGTGATTCCAGTCCTGGTGGGGCTGCTGCTCGGCAAGGAGGCGCTGGGCGGCGTGCTGATCGGCACCATCATCACCGGCCTGTTCGTTGCCATCTCGATGACCACCGGCGGCGGCGCCTGGGATAATGCCAAGAAGTACATCGAGGACGGCAATTTTGGCGGCAAGGGATCGGAAGCGCACAAGGCGGCCGTCACCGGCGATACCGTCGGCGATCCTTACAAGGACACTGCAGGTCCCGCCGTGAATCCGATGATCAAGATCATCAACATCGTCGCTCTCCTAATCGTGCCTCTGCTTTGAATCCTCCCATTCCCTCTCCCTGTGGGCAATGCCCAATGACCCAAGCCGTCATACCGGCAGGGATCGCCGGACCAATCCGCCCGGAGCGGCTCATTGGCCCTGGCCCGCTGGGTGTCGGGCGGGACAGCCCGGCATGACTCCAGGTCAGATGGAGGTGTACAGCCGTCGTTATCCTTGGCTTCCGGATTTTGGGGTTCCCCCGCCGGAACAACGCGTTCTTCTTCTTGGCTGGACCGCGTTGTCCCTCTGAGAGATGAGCTGAGGGTCTGTTCCAGTTTCCTGTATATTCCCTCCTTTCGATAAAGCCGTCAGGGGTCGCCGGTGGCAAGCCGGTCGCCGCTCTTGCGGTTTACGGGATTCCAACCGGATTCGAGGTGATGCGATGACCAACCCTTTGCTGGAAGATTACGAGCTGCCACCGTTCTCGCGCATCGAAGCGAGCCATGTATTGCCGGCGGTTCGACAAATCCTGGGTGAAAGCCGGACTGCGGTGGACGCGTTGCTCCACCGCGGCGGGCCATATACCTGGGCCGGGCTGGTGGAGCCCCTGGACGATCTCGACGACCGTCTGAACAAGGCCTGGTCGCCGGTCGCTCATCTGAACGCTGTGATGAACAGCGAGGCGTTGCGGGATGCCTATAACGCCGGTCTGCCGCTCTTGAGCGAATATGCCACCGAAATGGGTCAGAATACGGGGCTGTACGACGCTTTCCGGGAAATCGCCGAAGGCGTGGAGTACGCCCGGCTGGATACCGCCCAGCGCAAGGTTATCGACAATGCCCTGCGCGACTTTCGCTTGTCCGGTGTGGCCCTGGAAGGGAGGCAGAAAGCGCGTTTCAAGGAAATCGCCCAGGAGTTGTCACGCCTAGGCAGCCGGTTTTCGGACAATGTGCTCGATGCCACCAAGGGCTGGACGCGGCATATCGACGACGAGGCGATCTTGGCGGGAGTACCTGAAACCGACCGGGCGGTGGCCCGCCAGGCCGCGGAAGCCGAAGGTAAGAGCGGCTGGCTGTTCGGCCTCGCCTTCCCCTCCTACATCGCCATCATGACTTATGCCGATGACCGGGCGCTTCGGGAGGAGTTCTACCGGGCCTATGTGACCCGCGCATCGGAAACCGGCCCCCACGGCGGGCGCTGGGACAACGGCGAAGTGATGGAGAAGATCCTGGCCCTGCGTCATGAAGAGGCCAGACTCCTCGGCTTCGCCAACTACGCCGAGCTGTCACTCGCCACCAAGATGGCGGAGAGCCCCGAACAGGTGCTCAGCTTCCTGAACGATCTGGCCAAAAGGGCGCTCCCCTTCGCCCGGCGTGACCTGGAGGAGCTGAAGGCTTTCGCCAGCGAGCATCATGGCCTCGACGAGTTGCAGGCTTGGGATCTCGCCTATTACTCCGAAAAACTCCGCCAGCACAAGTATGCGTTTTCCGAAGAAGATGTGAAGACCTACTTTCCCGCCGAACGCGCGGTTTCCGGTCTGTTCGCGGTGGTACAGCGGCTCTACGGTCTGGAAATCAAGCGGCGTGAAGGTGTCGACGTCTGGCATCCGGATGTCCGCTATTACGAGATATTCGACCGCAGCGGCGAACGGCGGGGCGGGTTCTATCTCGACCTCTACGCCCGGCCCTGCAAGCGCAGCGGAGCCTGGATGGACGAATGCATCAGCCGGCGCCGCATCGGCGGCGCGATTCAGATGCCGGTCGCCTATCTGACCTGCAATTTCACCCCGCCCGCAGGCGATGAGCCGGCGCTGCTGCGGCACGACGACGTGGTGACGCTGTTCCATGAATTCGGCCATGGCCTGCACCATCTGCTCACCCGCGTCGAACATCTCGGCGTCTCGGGAATCCGTGGCGTGGAATGGGATGCGGTGGAATTGCCGAGCCAGTTCATGGAGAACTTCTGCTGGGAGCGCGAGGCGCTGGCCTTGATCTCCGGCCATTACCGGACCGGTGAGCCTCTGCCGGATGAACTGCTGGCTAGGATGCTGGCGGCGAAAAACTTCCAGGCCGGCATGCAGACGGTCCGTCAACTGGAGTTCGCCCTGCTGGATTTCCGCATTCATCACGAATACGATCCGGCCCGAGGCGGACGCGTCTATGAAATCCTCGACGACGTGCGGCGGCAGGTCTCGGTCATGCCTCCTCCGCCGTACAACCGCTTTCCCCACAGCTTCCAGCACATCTTCGGTGGCGGCTATGCGGCGGGCTATTACAGCTATAAATGGGCGGAAGTCCTGTCGAGCGATGCCTTTTCGCTGTTCGAGGAGCACGGCATCTTCGATCCGGAGACCGGCCATGCTTTCCTGAGCAACGTGCTGGAACAGGGGGGGCGTCGCAGTGCGCTGGAGTCCTTCGTCGCCTTCCGCGGCCGGGAACCGGAAATCGAGGCGTTGTTGCGCCATAGCGGAATGCTCGAATCCGCCGGCTGAATTTTTTCGAGCTTCACAACCGACAAGGAGATGAATCATGGTCGAATATCACAAATACCAATGTTCCGCCTGCGGCTACATCTACGACGAAACCGAAGGCGATCCCGACGCAGGGCTTCCGCCCGGCACTGTTTTCGAAGATATTCCCGAAGGCTGGGGTTGTCCTGAGTGCGGCGTGGACAAGAGTTTCTTCGAGCTGCTGGATTGAGCAGGAAACCGTGTTCGCCGGCCTGGTGGGCGGCGACGGCCAGGCTGTTCACCGGCGGTCACGCCGGTGAGCAGCCTGGCCTTGGCGGGGGAGTTGTAATTAGCCCTTGCTTCCCCTATAACACCTGCGACGATGTTGAGGCTTGAGGGCCCTATGAATAAGATTTTCGGATTCGCACTGAGTACCGTGCTCGTCACGGCACTGTTGTTCTCCGGCATGAACGACGCGTTCGCCAAACGCCTGGGCGGAGGCAAGTCCTTTGGAAGCAGGCCGTCATACAGCGAACCCTATCGGCGTTCGACCGACGGAAATTCCTTCTCGCAGACCCAGCGGCCGGCTTATCAGCCCGCTCAGTCGGCCAACGCCGCCAGCCAGCACAACCAGGTGGCGCGTGAGGCCTACGCCCGCCGTGGCGGACTGATGGGCATGCTTGGCGGCTTGGCGCTGGGTGGCCTGCTGGGTGCCATGCTGTTTGGCGGAGCTTTCGAGCACCTGAATTTTTTCGACATCCTGCTGTTCGCGGGGATCGGCTATTTGCTCTATCGGCTGTTAGCCGCCCGCAGGAGTCAGCCGCAGCCTGCGACGGGGGCGGGCTATTACCCGCATTCGGAAAATACCGTGGGCATGAAGCAGTCTTCGGGATATCCTTCCTTCGATACCGATCTGCTTTCCCGTCGAAGTGGTGCGCAGCCGGGACCAGCCTTCCCGGCGGATTTTGACGCAACCGGTTTTCTCAACGGCGCCAAGGCCGCCTACCGCCAGCTCCAGGCGGCATGGGATGAACGTGACCTGGGGACCTTGCGGGGGCTCACGACCGACAAGGTGTTTGCCGAATTGCAGGACCAGTTGCGGGCATCCGCTGCGCGCCACCGCACGGAGCTGCTGCGGGTCGATGCGGAAATCCTGGAGGTCAGCGACCGCGGTGACGAACGTGAGGTCGCCGTGCTGTTCGACGTCACCCTGCGCGAGACGCCAGCCGAAGAACCGGCCGTGGTTCATGAAGTCTGGCATTTCGTGCGCTCGCGTTCGAGCCGACAGCCTACTTGGTTCCTGGACGGCATCCAGCAGGTCGAGGACTGAAGATCGTCTCCTTACGCCGAGGCAGGAGAGTGAGGGGGCGGTTAGTCCGGCTCCTCGCCGCCGCAGGCTTGCTCGCGGCGGTGATCTGGCTCGGCTATGGACACCTGGAGAGCAGAAGTCTGTCTCCGGCTCTGGGTTTCACCACCATCAATGGACAAAGGGTGAATCTCGGGGACTGGCGCGGCCATCCCGTCCTGCTGGCGTTCTGGGCCAGCAATTGCCGCGTTTGCCTGGAAGAAATGCCGGAGCTCGCTGCGATGTTTCGGGATTATCAAGGGCAAGGGCTGCGGTTGGCGGCAGTGGCGATGCCTTATGATGTGCCCAGCCGCGTCGTATCTCTGGCCGGGAGGGAAGGCTGGCCGTTTCCTGTGGCGCTCGATCCCCTGGGTGAACTGGCACGTGCGCTCGGGGTCGAACTGGTGCCGAACTGCTACCTGCTGGACGGCGACGGTGCGATCGTTGCGACGCACCTCGGCAAACCGGATTTCCGCGAACTGCGGGGAACGATAGGCAAGCTGCTCCGGGAGGGATGAGCGCATGTGGCTGAAAGCTTTTCACCTGATCTTCATGGTGACGTGGTTCGCTGGTCTGTTCTATCTGCCGCGGCTGTTCGTCTACCACACCATGACCTCCGATGCGGTGGGTATCGCCCGGTTCAAGATCATGGAAAGAAAACTGTTCTGGGGAATCATGACGCCGGCGATGCTTCTGACCCTCCTGTTCGGTGTCTGGATGTTGGCCGACTATGCCTGGGCAGTTTACGGCGGCAGCGGTTGGCTGCATGTCAAGCTGATTCTGGTCGCGCTGCTCGTCGGCTACCACGGCCTGTGCTGGCAATGGCTGCGGGATTTCGCCGAAGACCGCAACAGGCGCAGCCATCTGTTTTACCGCTGGGTCAACGAAGTCCCCGTGCTGTTTCTTTTCGCCATCGTCCTGCTCGCAAGTTTGAAACCCTTCTGAGGAGATGCACGAATGCCCACCTACGACTATGCCTGCCGATCCTGCAACCGGGATTTCACCGTAATGCAGAAAATCGCCGATCCGGCGCCCGTCTGTCCGCACTGCGGCGCCGAGTCGGTGACCAAGAAGCTATCGGCACCCGCCGTGCATGGCAGATCGAGCCATTCCTCGCCGCCTGCAGCCGGCCACGGCTGCGGCATGGGCGGCTGCGGCTGCAAGCATTGATTTCGTTCGAGTCCATCCGGTGAGGCCCGAGGTGGGACGATCCGCCTGACGGGCCTGATCTGCCATCCTCACCCTCGCCTCGGGCGGGATGCGGCCTCTGCGGAGCAGTGCCGCTGTCTCGACCAGGGCGGCGTCGATCCCAGCATCATCGCCCATCCACGGCATGCCGGCCGTTTCCCCCTTTGCATCCGGCACGGGATCTGCACCCGGCTGGTACGATGGCGAATTCTATCCAACCTGTCCGCGCCTTTCGATAGAGTGATTCCTGCTGCATAGCGATGCCGGTCAACGGCGATAGGGAATCCTGGTTTTGCTTCCAGCGTGTCGGTCCGGAAGCCCCCCGTTCTGGAGAGACCGGGCGTGCCCTTCTGGAGCGGGCCGGTTGGGCGCTGAAATGGTTGCACCGGCAGGTCGCTCGGTCATGGTCTGTTTTTGATCGCATCCAATCCGCCGCTGACGCTTCTCCTGCGGCGAAGCGTTCATCGTGGGACCGCTCCAGATAAGCGCCGATGTCACGGAGCGCGGGCTCCGGATGGCCGATCAGGCGCGCCAATTCTGCCAGGGCCTTCCTGGCATTCTCGTCATCGACTTGAATGACCGTGCCGGCTATCAGGCCACCGCATCGGTGGGAAGATCGTCCGTGAGCTCCGGCAAAAGGATTTCCAGTTCGGGCGACAATTCGTACCCGAAGCCGGCGAAGATCAGAGCCAATGAGGCTGGGTCATGAAGGGGATCGGGCACTTCGATCGTTGGCCACGTGGGGAGTGTGACTTTTCCCTCGGCGCGCTCGACCATCCGGCGCGCCCGATCGGCATCGGGGCCAGTCAAGGTACCGGTGTCGCTATCCCAGGAAAACGACAGCGCTTCACCGGCCAGATGATGAGACAAGGTCAGGTCGAGTTTCATGGCCGGAAATGGAACAACAGGCCGAGTGCCACTTTGAGCATCTCGCGATCGAATATTAGCAACTTTGCCAGCAATTCATCCGCGAATTTGTCCTCACCCAGGAGGCCCTGGAACGCCATGGTCATGACCTCGAGCGCGTTGTGCCCCTCGTACTCCCGCCCCTGGTAGCGATGCACATACTGGTCGGGCCGTCCACGCTCGCTCTTGGCACAGGCGAACAGGATTTCGGACGGTGGCCTCCGTCACCGGTGTATCGGCGCGCCAACACCCGGATGGGATCCTGACTTGGGGCTATCTCGGCTCGCGCTGCCGGGGTCGTGCGGGCTGGTTTATGCAGGGCGATCTGCATGGGGCGGACTCTCTTACGTCGATATCACATGATGGCGCGAAATGCGCCGTCAACAGCGCTCGCGCATAGAATAACGGATAATGCCTTTCGTCTATAGGATCGTCCGGGACGTAACAGGTAGCAAAGGTATAGTCGCGCCACTTAAGGGCCGCCGCAGCCGTCCACGGCGGCGCCGTTCTCATTTTTTCCGGCGTTTACGGCGCTGCGCATGAATTTGCAGACGCCACTTGGTTCGGTTTAGGCGCGTGCCACCGCATGGCAGGCGGGCAATCGCTGTAGGTGGAGTGTCGCAACGGCTCCGGGAGTTGGTGCAGCAGCGTCGATACCCCACCTTGGGCTCAAAAGTTCGGCAAGCCGACGAAGTTGTAGCCGGCATCGACGTAGAGAATCTCGCCGGTGATGCCGGAGGCGAGATCCGAGCAGAGGAAGGCGGCGGCGTTGCCGACTTCTTCAATGGTGACGTTTTTGCGCAGTGGCGAAGCCTGTTCGGCTTTTGCCAGCATTTCCCGGAAGTTGGCGATGCCGGAGGCGGCCAGCGTCCGGATGGCACCGGCGGAGACGGCATTGACTCGAATGCCTTCCGGCCCTAAGGAATAGGCCAGGTAGCGGACATTGGCTTCCAGGCTGGCCTTGGCGACCCCCATGACGTTGTAGTTGGGGACCGCGCGTTCGGCGCCCAGGTACGACAGGGTGAGCAGGGCGCCGTTGCGTCCGGCCATCATCGCCCGGCCGGCCTTGGCCAGGGCGGCGAAGCTGTAGGAGCTGATGTCGTGGGCGATACGGAAGTTCTCGCGGGTGACCGAGTCGATGTAGGAGCCTTCCAAGGCTTCGCGGGGAGCGAAGGCCACCGAGTGGACGATGCAGTCGAGGCCGTCCCAGTGCTTGCCCAGATCGGCGAACAACTGCTCGATCTCGGCGTCGCTGGAGACGTCGCAGGGCAGGACGATGGAGGAGTCGCAGTCGGCGGCCAGCTTTTCCACGCGTTCCCTGAGCTTCTCGTTTTGGTAGGTGAAAGCGATCTCCGCGCCCTGCGCCTTCATCGCTTCGGCGATGCCCCAGGCGATCGAGCGGTTGCTGGCGACGCCGACGATGAGTACGCGCTTGTTTTGCATGAAACCCATGGGGATGCTCCTTCGGGATGGGGTTTTTGGAAAGGCGCAGAGTATCGCCAAGGGCCAATGGGCTGTCCAGCGCTATCGTCCACGGGTGGTTCGCGTATAATTGCCCACCTTTTTCATGGGCTCGGATTGTGATCAGGAGATCGGGCGAACTCGGGTTGGGGCTGCTGCTGGTTGTCACCCTCGGGCTGGCGGGCTGCGAGGGGCCGCTCAACAGCCCGTATCCGGCGGATGATGCCGAGCGCAACATTCTGTATTCCTCGTTTTCGGAGCGTCCCAAGCATCTCGACCCCGCGCGCGCCTACAGTTCCGACGAGAGTCTCATCATTGGCCAGATCTACGAGCCGCTGCTGCAGTATCACTACCTCAAGCGCCCTTATGTCCTGGAGCCGGCGACCGCTGAGGCCTTGCCGGAGATCCGCTATCTCGACGCCAAGGGCCGGCCGCTGCCGCCAGGCGCGCCGGATTCGGCCATCGCCTACAGCGAGTACGACTTCCGCCTGAAACGCGGCATCCGTTTCCAGCCGCATCCGGCCTTCGCCCGCAGCGCGGAGGGCGAGTACCTCTATCACCATCTGAATCCCGAGCAGCTCGCCCAAATCCGGACCTTGGCGGATTTCCCCGAAACCGGTACCCGGGAACTGACGGCGGAGGATTACGCTTACCAGATCAAGCGTCTGCTGCATCCGGCGCTGCATTCGCCGATCGCGGAACTGATGAAGGAACACATCGTCGGCTTCAAAGCGCTGGGGGACATCCTCGAGCGGGATTATTTCGCCACTCCCAAAGGCCGCTTCTTCGATCTCCGACCTTATACCCTGGAAGGTGTGCGGGTTCCGGACGCTCATCGCCTCGTCATCCGGCTCCATGGCAAATATCCGCAGTTCCGCTTCTGGCTGGCGATGACCTTCTTCGCGCCCATGCCCTGGGAGGCCGACGCCTTCTATGCCCAGCCGGGGCTCATCGAGAAGAACATCACGCTGGACTGGTATCCGGTGGGTTCGGGCCCTTACCTGCTGGCGGAGAACAACCCCAACCGTCGCATGGTGCTGGAACGCAATCCCTATTTCCACGAGGACCGCTATCCGGCCGAGGGCGATCCCGAAGACGGGCCGGCCGGTCTGCTGGCCGACGCGGGCAGGTTGTTGCCGTTGGTCGACCGGGTGGTCATGATTCTGGAAAAGGAAACGATCCCTTATTGGAACAAGTTCCTGCAAGGCTATTACGATTATTCCGGCATCGCTTCGGACAATTTCGACCAGGCGGTGCAGGTCGGCAGTTCGGGCAGTCCAGAGCTGACGCCGGAAATGCTGGAGAAGGGCATCCGGCTGGAGACTTCGGTCGCGGCGTCCGATTACTACCTCGGGTTCAACCTGCGCGACCCGGTGGTCGGCGGACTGGACGAAGCGCACTGCAAGCTGCGCCAGGCGCTCAGCATCGCCATGGATTACGAGGAATTCATCGCTATCTTCATGAATGGCCGGGGGGTACCAGCGCAAGGCGTGCTCCCGCCAGGCATCTACGGCTACCGGGAAGGGGAGAAGGGGATCAATCCTTATGTCTACGACTGGGTGGACGGGGCGCCACGGCGCAAAAGCATCGAAACCGCCCGCCGTCTGCTCGCGGAGGCAGGCTACCCCAACGGCGTCGATGCTGTGACCGGCAAGCCGCTGGTGCTGTATCTCGATCTTTCCACCCACGGCGCAGACGACAAGCCGTTACTGGCCTGGTACCGCAAGCAACTGGAGAAGCTCGGCGTACAACTGGTGTTTCGTGCTACCGACTACAACCAGTTCCAGCAAAAGATGGCGGCCGGTAACGCCCAGATCTACCAGTGGGGCTGGAATGCCGACTATCCCGATCCGGAGAATTTCTTCTTCCTGCTGTACGGGCGCAATGCCAAGGTACCGAATGGCGGCGAGAATGCCTCGAACTATGTGAGCGAAGAATTCGACCGCTTGTTCGAACGGATGCGCAACTTGGACGATGGTCCGGAGCGTCTGGCACTGATCGATGCCCTGCAGGAAAAGGTCCGGCACGATGCCCCTTGGATTTTCGGGCTGCATCCCAAGGGTTTCTCGCTGCATCATGCCTGGTACGGTAATCTCAAGCCCAACCTGATGGCCAACAACAAACTCAAGTACCTGAAGATCGACGCACGGCAGCGCGCGGCCCGCCGCGCCGAGTGGAACCGGCCGGTGTGGTGGCCGCTGTTGGCGGGATTGGCGCTGTTGCTCGCGGCCGTCGTTCCGGCCTATCGCAGCTACCGCCACAGGTTGAGGGCTGCTGCTTTATGACGGCTTATCTCATCCGCCGCGCGTTGTACGCACTGCCGCTCCTGCTCGGCGTCAACGTTCTCACCTTCGTGCTGTTCTTCGTGGTCAACAGTCCCGATGACATGGCGCGCATGCACCTGGGTCAGAAGCACGTGACTCAGGAGGCGATCGATCTGTGGAAGCACGAACGCGGCTATGACCTGCCCAAGCTCTGGAACGCCGGGGCTGAAGGTACGGCCAAACTGACCGAAACCATTTTTTTTCAGAAATCGGTGGGACTGTTCCTGTTCCGCTTCGGGCGCTCGGACAGTGGGCGCGACATCGGGGCGGACATCGCCCAGCGGGCCTGGCCTTCGCTGGCTTTCGCCGTACCCGCCCTGATCTTCGGGCTGCTGGTCCATATCACCCTGGCGGTGGGGCTCGTGTTCTTCCGCCTGACTTACCTGGAATTCTGGGGCGTCGCGTTATGCGTGGCACTGTTGTCGATTTCCTCCCTGTTCTACATCATCGGCGGTCAGTACCTCATGGGGAAGCTCTTGTTGCTGGTGCCAATTTCCGGCTATGACGGCGGCTGGAACGCCGTGAAGTTCCTGATCCTGCCGGTACTCATCAACATCGTGGCGGGCGCCGGCTCCGGCGTGCGCTGGTACCGGACGTTGTTCCTGGAAGAGGTTGAGCGCGATTATGTCCGCACCGCCCGTGCCAAAGGGCTCTCGGAAACCCTGGTGCTGTTTACCCACGTGCTGCGCAACGCACTGATTCCGATTCTCACCGGCGTGGTGGTCATTCTGCCTTCGCTGTTCATCGGCAGCCTCATCACCGAGTCGTTTTTCGCCATTCCCGGCCTGGGCAGCTATACCATCGACGCCATCGCCCAGCAGGATTTCGCCATCGTGCGCGCCATGGTGTTCCTGGGCTCGGCGCTGTACATCCTGGGGCTGGTACTGACCGACATTTCCTACACTCTGGCCGACCCGCGCGTGCGCTTGAATTGATGCTGACTCTGTTTTGGACCGATGCCCTGTTTCTGCTGCTGCTCGCCATGTTGGGCGGCCTGATCTGGCACAGCCGTCGGCATGAACATCTGCGCCGGCCGTGGCGCAAAGTCGCCCGCAGCCGCAGCGCGATGATTTCGGCGGTGATCCTGGTGGCCTATCTGTTCATCGCCGTGCTCGATTCGATCCATTTCCTGCCGCGGGACGGCGAGGGCGGAGCCCGGTACAAGACCGAGCCGGTCAGTGTGCTGGACTGGTGTTTGACGCCGCTACGGACGCGGGTGGAGAAGACCTATTCAGCACCGCTGGCGGTGCAGAGCTACGCCAGGGAAACCCTGCGCCTGGCCGATGGCAGTACGCGCTGGGACTATCCCCGCCTCAAGTTCGGCGGTGCTCATTTGAAGGATCCGGCGCGGGGGTGGCTGGGAGACGTGCTGCGGACCGGTTTCAAGGGAGCGCTCGGGGGCATGGGCCTGGGCGCGATTCTGTGCTTCGGGACGGTGCTGCTGATCGCCAGAGTGCGGGAGCTACCGGTGTCCTTCGTGGGTGGCGAGGTGTTCTCGGGCCAGAGTGAGATTCCCTGGCGCGCCATCCTGGGCACTGTCGTCGCCTTGTGCATCGTCGGCGGGGTGCTTGGCGAGCTGGCGCTCAAATACCACGTGTTCGGTACCGACAAGGTGGGGGAGGACGTGCTCTATCAAGCGCTCAAGAGCATCCGTACCGGCATCCTGATCGGCACCCTCACCACTTTCGTGACCCTGCCGCTGTCGCTGCTGCTCGGTGTCCTTGCCGGTTATTGCCGCGGCTGGGTCGACGACCTGATCCAGTATCTCTACACCACCCTGAATTCGATTCCGGGCGTATTGCTGATCGCGGCGGCGATCCTGCTCACCCAGGTCTATATGGCCAAACACGAGGAAGAATTCGCCAGCTTGGCCCTGCGTGCAGACCTGCGCCTGCTGTTTCTGTGCCTGATCCTCGGCATCACGAGCTGGACCGGGTTGTGCCGGCTGTTGCGCGGCGAGACCTTGAAGCTGCGCGAGATGGAATATGTCCAGGCCGCGCGGGCGCTCGGGGTACGGCAGGGGACGATCCTGCTGCGCCACATCCTGCCCAACGTGTTTCACCTCGTGCTGATCTCGGTGGCGCTCGATTTCAGCTCGCTGGTGCTGGCCGAGGCCGTGCTGTCCTACGTCAACATCGGTGTCGATCCGACCACCGATTCCTGGGGCAATATGATCAACAGCGCCCGCCTGGAAATGGCCCGCGAGCCGCCAGTGTGGTGGTCGCTCACCGCAGCCTTCGCATTTATGTTCGCCCTGGTGCTGGCGGCCAATCTGTTCGCCGACGCGGTGCGCGACGCCTTCGATCCACGCCGGGCCGACTGAAGGAGCCTTATAGGTGTACCGAACCCTGATCCATACCGCCCGCCTTGCCGATGCCGATGCGGCAAGCATCCTGGCGGCGATCCCCGGCCGGCTCGAGGCCCGGGGTAGACACTGGCTGCTGAGGCATGAGCGGCCGGCCGAACGCGAAGCCGTCGAGACGCTGCGCACTTCGCTCCGTCTGGACATCAATCCGCTGCCGCGGGGCTTCGAGGGCGCAGCCACCGGCTTGCTGGTCACCGACATGGACTCCACTCTGATCGCCATCGAGTGCATCGACGAGCTCGCCGACCGCGCCGGTCAGCGACAAGCGGTGGCAGCGATCACCGAGGCGGCAATGAACGGCGAGCTGGACTTCGCTCAAGCTCTGCAGCGCCGGGTTGCCTTGCTCGAAGGACTGCCGGTTTCGGTGCTGGAGGCGGTCTACGCCGAAAAGGTCGTGCTCAACCCCGGAGCGGAGTCGCTGGTCGC
This sequence comes from Methylococcus capsulatus, assembly GCF_036864975.1. NCBI lineage: Bacteria > Pseudomonadati > Pseudomonadota > Gammaproteobacteria > Methylococcales > Methylococcaceae > Methylococcus > Methylococcus capsulatus. Next base: position 2,426,407 of record NZ_CP104311.1, read on the forward strand.
CGCCTGCCGGCGCCATGGAGTTCGCATTGCCCTGGTATCGGGCGGTTTCGACTTCTTCGTCGACCGGCTGAAGGACAGGCTCGGACTGGACTTCGCCCTCGCCAACCGGTTGGAATCGCGCGGTGGTTTCCTGACCGGCCGTATCGAAGGGCCGGTCTGCGGTGGGGCAGAGAAGGCCGGCTTTCTGCTCAGCCTGTGCCGGCGGCTGGGGCTTACGCCGGCGGCCTCCATCGGTCTGGGCGACGGGGCCAACGACGCCAGGCTGCTCGGGGTCGCGGGATTGGGCGTGGGTTACCGGCCCAAACCGGCCCTGCGGGCCGTCGCCGACGCGGTGATCGAACACGCCGACTTGGCCGCCGTCAGCGATTTTCTGGAAAACACGCGATGAGCAGCCCCCTGCTGCAGGTGGAGAACCTCAAGGCCGGCTTCGTCCAAGGCGGACAGATGACCAAGGCCGTCGGCGGCGTGTCCTTCGCCATTGAACGGGGTGAAACCTTTGCCCTCGTCGGCGAATCCGGCTCTGGCAAATCGGTGACGGCGCTCTCCGTGCTGCGCCTCTTGCCGCAGAACGGACGGATTCTCGACGGCAAGGTGACCCTCAAGGGCCGGAACCTGTTCGCCCTGCCCGAGATGGCGATGAGCTCGGTGCGGGGCAGGCGCATCGGCATCGTCTTCCAGGACCCGCAGAGTTCGCTCAATCCGGTCATGAGCATCGGCCAGCAGGTCGGCGAAGTGCTGCGGCTGCACAAACGGCTCAACGGCGGCGCGCTCAAGGCACGGGTGATCGAATTGCTGGGCTTGGTCGGTCTGCCCCGGCCTGAACGGCATTTCGCCGAATATCCGCATCAGCTTTCCGGTGGCATGCGCCAGCGCGTCATGATCGCCATCGCCCTGGCGGGCGAGCCGGATCTCCTGATCGCCGACGAACCGACCACGGCGCTGGACGTCACGGTACAGGCGCAGATCCTCGAGCTGCTCAAGCGCCTGCAGCGGGAAACCGGCATGGCGTTGTGGCTGATCACCCACGACCTCGGCATCGTCCACGACTTGGCGGACCGCATCGCGGTAATGCGTAACGGCCTGATCGTCGAAGAGGCCCGCCGGGATGATTTCTTCAGACAGCCTGAGCATCCTTACAGCCGCCAGTTGCTCGATGCCTTGCCCAGACTGAGCGATTGCGTCGGGCGCGAGCCGGTAGCTCAGGACCGACGTTCCTTGCTGGAGGTCAGCGATTTCAAGGTACACTATCCGATCCGCAAAGGGCTGTTCCAGCGCGTGGTGGGTCATGTGCGGGCAGTGGACGGCGTGTCCTTCAGCCTTCGGGCGGGGGAAACCTTGGCTCTGGTGGGCGAATCCGGTTGCGGCAAGACCACTCTGGGCAAGGGTATCCTCAATCTGATCGATTCCTCCGGCGGAAGGGTCGAATTCGACGGCACCGACATCACCGCCGCCCGCGGCGAGCAGCGCCGCATGCTGTGCCGGGCCATGCAGATCGTTTTCCAAGACCCGTATGCCGCGATGAATCCGCGCATGATCGTGGGCGACATCATCGAAGAAGGGATGAAGGCAGTGATGCCGCAGCTGAGCGCCGGGCAGCGCCGCAGGCGGGTGGAGTCCCTGCTGGAATCGGTGGGTTTGAGCCCGGAAAGCCGGCTGCGCTATCCCCACGAATTCTCCGGTGGTCAGCGCCAGCGCATCTGCATTGCCAGAGCCCTGGCGGTCGAACCGCGTCTCATCGTTTGCGATGAACCGACCAGCGCACTGGACGTCTCGGTCCAGTTCCAGATCCTGGAACTGCTCAAGGATCTTCAGAAGAAAGAAAAACTCAGCTATCTGTTCATCACCCACGACCTCGGCGTAGTCGCCGACATCGCCCACCGGGTCGCCGTCATGTACCGCGGCCGGATCGTCGAAACCGGGCCGACCGAACAGGTGCTGCTGCGGCCGGAGCATCCGTACACCCGGTCCTTGCTCGAGGCATTGCCCGGGCTGCGGAAAGCGTCTTAGCGCGGTTCTCATCCATGTTGGCCAGTCTCAAATCCCGGGCCCGCCACCTCAAGGCGGAAACCTTCGCGCTCTATCTGGCCGCGCGCCATCCGGCGACTCCGTGGTACGCGAAGCTGCTGGTCGCAGGCGTCGTGGCCTATGCCTTCAGCCCGATCGATCTGATCCCGGACTTCGTACCCATCCTCGGCTATCTGGACGACCTGGTGCTGATCCCCTTAGGCATCCTGCTTGCCCTCAGGCTCATACCGCCGCCGGTGCTGGCGGAATGCCGGGCCAAGGCGGCGGAAATGGCGGTGAATGGCCGGCCGGTGAGCCGCGCCGCCGGCTTCGTGGTCGTCGGCATCTGGCTGGTGCTTGTCGTGCTGGGGTTGCTGTGGGTTCAAATACGCCGCCCCGTACAATAAATTTGTCATCAAAAAAATTATATTCCATGTCGATTGGGCTGCAGAAGTATGGAGTTGGCTAGCTGGCACACCAAATGCTTATAACCCGGCATCCGTAAGAAATCTTGCGCAATATATATGGGGAACTGACCTGAACACCCAATCCAAGGAAACCGACGCCCGCATCCTGATCGATGATCAGTTGCGCGCTGCCGGCTGGAATCCGGCCGACAAGTCGCCCGTGCTGACCGAAGTCAGTGTTTCCGGCGGCCACCACGTCGCAGAGCCGGCTGCGCAATCGACCGTCCTCAACACTGCGGATGGCGACACGATTCCCACCGGTCGGGCGGATTACGTACTGCTCGATCAGCGCGGCCGTCCGCTGGCCATCATCGAGGCCAAGAAACAGACCATTCAGCCTTACACCGCCAAGCAACAGGCCCTGCCTTACGCCAAGCAGATCGGTGCGCCGTTCATCTTCCTTACCAATGGCGAACTGATCTATTTCTGGGACTATCAGAACGACGACGCACGCATCGTCAATTCGTTTTTCTCCCGCCGCGACCTGGAGCAACTGGTGCACATGCGCGCCGAGCGCAAGCCCCTGGCCACGGTGCCAATCCCCGACACTTATCTGCGCCAAGGCGAAACCCGCACGCTGCGTCCCTACCAGAAAGAGGCGATGCAGGCACTCGACCGCACGGTCGAACTCGGCAAGCGCCGCTTCTTGATCGAACCCCCCCACCGGTTGCGGCAAGACCGAGCTGATCGCCCTTTACTTGAAGCGGCTGGTGCAGGCCGGGCAGGCCGAGCGCATCCTTTTCCTGGTAGACCGCGATCAACTCGCCAAGCAGGCCATCGAAGCCATCCAGGATTTGCTGCCAAGCTATTCCAGCTATTGGCTCAAGCCCGGCATCGTGCGGCAGGAAAAGCAGATCACCGTCTGCCTGCTACAGACCATGATCGGCCGCTATCAGGAATGCACCAGCGGATATTTCGATGTCGTCGTGGCCGACGAGTGTCACCGCTCCATCTACGGCGCCTGGCAGACCGCGCTCACCCATTTCGACGCGCTGCACATTGGCCTGACGGCCACGCCGGCCATCTATATCGAGCGCAACACCTTCCAGTTCTATCGCTGCAAGGACGATACGCCCGACTTGGAGCCACTGGCGCTTCAAGAGCGGCACGGAGCTGCGCGACTTCATCCGCGCGACGAGGTTTTCCCCTACATGGCTTCGCTCGCCAAGGATGAGCCGGAGTGGCCGAGTACTTCCGCGATGCCGTGCTGGAAGATCGTCGATTCCAACGTGCTCAAGCAGGTCATCGACGAGCTCGACAGCTTCGAATTCCGCAAGCTCGGTCCGGATGTGAAGGGTGACATCTTCGAATGTTCAGAAAGCCCGCCTCCGACACCGCCAAGCGGGGTGGATAAGGTCTGGTTCTACGAGGTCAGGAACGACGGCTACGACCCGGACAAGATCGCCGGCGGCGGCCGCGTCGAGACGCCGGAGAAGAACGACATTCCCGACCTGCTCACGCACTGGAAGGCCTACAAGGCCGGCGGCTTCGCCGCCCCGCTCGGACTGGAAGCCAACACCCTGCTGCCGCACGGTAGCGAGGAACCGACTTGCTGGTGGGTGAGCCGCGAAAAGCTTACCTGATGCCGGCTACAACCTGGGCGCCGGCCAGTGGAAGCCGCGCGTGGCGGAAAAGACCAGCGACGAAGACCCGCGCGCTGGTGGCCGAGGTGCTGGAGGATTACTGCAAGGTGGTGGCGGGATTGGAAAAATTGATGACTGAACTTGAATGAAGAGGTCGATGTATGAATCAGCAAACCTACACCGCTGTGGTCCAGCAAAGCGAAGGCTGGTGGATTGGCTGGATCGAGGAACTTCCCGGTGTCAACGCCCAGGAAACCACGTATGAAGCACTGCTCGACAGCCTGAGGGTTTGTCTGGCCGAATCCATCGAAATGAACCGCCAGGACGCCCTCGCCGCAGCCGGGCCGAATTACCGGGAAGAGGTCATTACCCTGTGAAGCGGCAAGAATTGCTGCGCTATTTGCGGCAGCAAGGCTGCGATCTGCTGCGCGAGGGCGGCCGCCATTCCTGGTGGTGGAATCCGGCCAACAAACGCCGCTCCGCCATTCCGCGCCATCATGAAATCCCCGAGCTTCTGGCCAACAAGATTTGCCAGGATTTGGGCGTGGAGAAGGTGAAATGAGCAACGGTCACGGCGGCGCGCCATCCGCTCGCGGACGGGCTTGGTGGCCCCAGGGGGGAACAGGCTGCGCCGCCGTGCCCGAAACAACGGACGCCGTGGATTTGTGGACAGCCGGCTGCGCCGATTCCCGCCTAACCGGCAAAGCGCGGTTCCCCATGGACAAGCCGTGGAAAACGCTGCGCGTTTCCCACCGCTTGCCCACAGGTCGGCGGCTGCCCACAAGCTCCACAGCGTATCATCAACTACTGGATTCATGATTCGGGAAGATACAAGGGTACAGCACGTTGCCGTTGGATTCCGCAGAAGATCAGCCGCTCATTTCTTTCAGGATGGGTTGCGGTATGCTCAAAGCATCCCGAGCTGCAGCTTCGCGGCTTCGGACATCATGTCGCGGCCCCAGGGCGGGTCGAACACGACGCTGACTTCGACGGCGGTCACGGCGGGGAGGTTCTTCACCAGGTATTCCACGTCGCTTTGCAGCACGGGTCCCATGCCGCAGCCGGGTGCGGTGAGGGTCATGACGATTTCCACCTTGAAGCCGCCGCTGCCGTCCGGGATGACGCGGCAGGCATAGACCAGTCCCAGGTCGACGATGTTGACCGGAATCTCTGGGTCGTACACGGTGCGCAGGACTTCCCATACGTTCTTTTCCACCGATTCGGCGTCCGCGTCGGGGCTGATGCCGGGCATGACGGGTGGTTCCTTGCCCAGCGCGTCGGCATCGGCGCCGGCGATCCGAGCCATGTAGCCGCGCTCGGTGGTGACCGTAAAGTTGCCGCCCAGGGACTGGAACAGGCTGACGACCTGGCCTTGCGGCAGCACACAAGGGGTGCCGTCGGGAATCTGGACCGCATTGACATCCCGCCGCAGGACGATGTCTTCACGTCCGTACATGCTGAATTTCCTCCTCGATGGCGGATGGGGTGACCGCAGCGGCAATCCGTTCGCCGTTGGCGTAGGGGCTGTCGCTGCGCATCAGGTCGACGAAACAAGGGGCAAGCGCCGCCGGTTCCAGGGCGGTTTCGGCGGGAAAGGCCTTGCGCCGCAGGCGGGTGCGGATCGCGCCGGGAGTCAACAGGTTGACCCTGAGCGTGCCGGCGCCGTCGTATTCATCCGCGAGAACCCGGGCGAAGGCTTCCAGCCCGGCCTTGGCGACGGCATAAGGTCCCCAATAGCTGCGCGGCCGCTCGGCTTCGCTGTCACTGACGAAGACCACGGCGGCGGCTTCCGAGCGCGTCAGCAGGGGCAACAGGGTCCGGGTCAGGCGGAACGCCCCGGTCAGGTTGACGTCGAGCGTATCGCGCCACTGGGCGTCGCCGACGTCGCGCAAAGGGCTCAGATAATCCATGTGCGCAGCGCAATGGATCAGCCCATGCAACGCCCCGAGTCGGGATTCGATCGAGCCGGCGATGGCCGACAATTCTTCGGGCGTGGCGGTGGCCAGGTCCAGCGGCGCCAGGAGCGGTTCGGGGCCACCCTGCCGGACGATGCGGTCGTAGGTGGCTTCCAGTCGGGCGAGGGTACGGCCCAGCAGGATCACCGTCGCGCCGGCGCCGGCGCAGGCTTCGGCGGCGACGGCGCCGAGATCGCCCCCGGCGCCGGTGATCACGACGGTGCGGCTTTGGAGTGCAGGGTTGGCAGCGCTCATCCGGCAGCGGCGGGTTTGCGGAACGCGGCCAGGTAATTGACGCCGAGTTCGGAAGTCAGGTGGAACTGACCGGTGATGGGGTTGTATCCGATGCCTTCCATGCCGGCGAGGTCCAGGCCGCAGTCGCGCGCCCAGCGGCTCAGCTCGGAGGGACGGATGAAGCTGCTGAAGTCATGGGTGCCGCGGGGGATCATGCGCAGCAGGTACTCTGCGCCGACGATGGCCAGGAGATAGGCCTTGAGGGTGCGGTTCAGGGTGGAAAAGAACACGGTCCCGCCGGGTTTGGCCAACCTTGCGCAGGCGGCGACCACCGACGCAGGATCCGGCACATGCTCCAACATTTCCATACATGTCACCACGTCGAATTCACCGGGCTGCGAGTCTGCCAGCGCTTCGGCGCTGATTTGCCGGTAGGCCACGGTCAGGCCGGATTCGCGGCCGTGCTCCTCCGCGGTGCTCAGCAAGTCTTCGCTGAGGTCGATTCCCAAGGCATCCGCGCCGGCCTTGGCCAGGGCTTCGGTGAGGATGCCGCCGCCGCACCCCACATCGACCGCCTTGCGGCCGGCAAGCGATGCGTGGGCCTGGATGAATTGCATCCTCAGGGGATTGACGGCGTGCAAGGTCTTCAGTTCGCCGTCCGGGTCCCACCAGCGGTGGGCGTGAGAGCCGAATTTTTCGATTTCGCCGATGTGGACGTTGTCGGTTGTCATGGGTCTCGACCGGTCAGGAATGATGGATCAGTTTATCGCGCCAGATCAGCGTCTTCTCGCGGATTCCCGTGGCGTCCAGCGTCAGCAGCTCGCGCTTTTTCAGCAGTTGACGCCCCGCCACCCAGACGTCGGTGACCTGCTGGCGGCCGGCGGCATAGACCAAGTCGGAAATCGGATTGTAGATGGGCAGAGACTCGATGTGCTCCAGGCCGATGGCGACCACGTCGGCGGCTTTGCCGATCGTCAGCGAGCCGGTTTCTGCCGCCAATCCTAAGGCCGCCGCGCCGTTCAGCGTCGCCATCCGCAGCGCCTGGTGGGCGGGGAGGGCAGCGGCGTCGTTCGCCACCGCCTTGGCCAGCAGTGCCGCGGTGCGGGTTTCACCGAGCAGGTCCAGGTCGTTGTTGCTGGCCGCCCCATCGGTGCCCAGGGCGACGTTGACGCCGGCCGCCAGCAGCTTGGCGGCGGGGCAGAAGCCGCTGGCCAGTTTCAGATTGGATTCGGGGCAGTGCACCACGCTGGCGCCGGCTTCGGCCAGGCGCGCAATCTCGCCGTCTTCCACTTGAGTCATATGGACGCCGATCAGATGTGGCCCGACCAGGCCGAGCTGGTCCAGCCGTTTGAGGGGGCGCATGCCGTACTGCTGTCCGCTCCGGTGGATTTCCTCGGCGCTCTCGTGGAGATGGATGTGGACCGGGCAGTCCAGTTCCTCCGACCAGGTACGGATCCGCGCCAGCGGTTCGTCACTCACGGTGTACGGGGCGTGCGGTGCGAACACCGTGGTGATCAGCGGTTCATGGCGGTAGTCGTCGCGCAGGGCCAATCCCTTGCGGAGATATTCGTCCGCGTCGGTGGCCCAGGCGGTGGGGAAGTCCACCACGATCATGCCAACCACCGCCCGCATGCCGGCGCGCGCCGCTTCACGCGCCACCACCTCGGGGAAGAAGTACATGTCGTTGAAGCAAGTGACACCTCCCCGGATCATCTCCGCCATGGCCAGCTGTACGCCGTCGCGGACGAAGGCTTCTCCGATCCATTTTTGCTCCAGCGGCCAGATGTGTTTCTGCAGCCATTGCATCAGCGGCAGGTCATCGGCGACGCCGCGCAGCAGCGTCATGGCGGCATGGGTGTGGGCATTGACCAGGCCGGGGATCAGGGCGTGATGCTCCAGCCGTTCGATCCGCCGCGGCTGGTATTTGACCAGCGCTTCGGCGGTGGGGAGGAGGTCGGCGATGCGGCCGCGGTCGATGGCCAGGGCATGGTGCTCGAGCGTCACCCCGTCGGGCTCGACCGGGATGATCCAGCGCGCGGTGATCAGAGTGTCGATAATCATCAAATAATTCTGACCATTTCGCTTGGCTTTGTCACGTCGTATTCCCGGCGGAAGATGACTCCGGCGGTTCGGAGGGCAAGCGTAAATGTTTCGCAGGACGCTAGAATAAAGGGATTTTTTCGGTTTGACGGTTTTTCCATGATGAGCAATCCCGTGAGCGGGCGGATGCGCGCGGTCCAGGCACCGATCATTCCGGTCATCGCCGCGATGATCCGCGAGCACCCCGGCGGCATTTCGATGGGGCAGGGCGTGGCCTGGTACGGGCCACCGCGGCGGGCGTTGGAGCGGATGCGGGAATTCGGCGAGCGGCCGGACCAGCACCGCTACGGCCCGGTGGAAGGGCTGCCGGAGTTGCGGGCGCTGATGGCCGAAAAACTCGAACGGGAGAACGGCATTTCCCTCGTCGGCCGGTCGGTGCTGGTGACGGCGGGCGCCAACATGGGATTTCTGAATGCGCTGTTTGCCATCGCCGATGCGGGTGATGAGATCATCCTGCCGAGTCCTTATTATTTCAACCAGGAAATGGCAGTCCGCATGCTGGGGTGCACGCCGGTCCCGGCACCAACCGACGACCGGTTCCAACTCGATCTGGACTGCCTGGAACGTGCCATCACGCCGCGTACCCGGGCCATCGTCACGATATCACCCAACAATCCGTCCGGTGCGGTCTATCCGGAAGCCGACTTGGCGGCGGTCAATGCGCTGTGCCGCGCGCGGGGGCTGTTCCACATCACCGACGAAACCTACGAGTGCTTCGTCTACGAAGGTGCGCGCCATTTCTCGCCGGCTTCCCTGCCCAATTCCGTTGCTCATACGATTTCCCTGTATTCTCTGTCGAAGGCCTACGGCTTCGCCGGCTGGCGCATCGGCTACATGCTCATCCCAAAAATGCTGGAGCCGGCCGTGCTCAAGGTACAGGACACCAACCTGATCTGCGCGCCCCTGGTTTGCCAGCACGCGGCGGTCGGAGCGATGGAAACCGGCTCGGCCTACTGTCGGGAAAAGCTGGCGACGACTGCGCGGGTGCGGCGCATCGTACTCGATGCGTTGTCTGGTCTGGGGGAGCGTTGCCATGTGGCGGACGCCCAAGGCGCGTTCTATGTCCTCATCCGTGTGGAAGGGGGCGGCGATGCCTTGACCCTGGCTGAACGGCTGATCCGCGAATTCGGCGTGGCGGTGATCCCCGGCACCGCCTTTGGCCTCGACGGCGGCTGTTACCTGCGGATCGCCTATGGCGCGCTCGGACCCACGACCGCGGAGGAAGGCATAGGCCGCCTGGTGCACGGCCTGCGGACGATTCTGGACAGCCGATAAGAACACATAAGAAACCTAATCACGATGACCTCTTCCCACTTTTTGACGATTATCAAACCGGCCGGCCTGGCGGTGTTGCTGCTCCTCGCGGCGGGCTTTTGGGTGCTGCATGGTTTCATCATGCCCATCGCCTGGGCTGCCGTGCTGGCTTTTGCCGTCTGGCCCTGGTACGAGCATTTGTACCAGAGGGCGCCTCGTTGGATGCGCAAGGGTTGGCTGCCGCTGGGCATGACCGTGCTGATGATGGTGTTGCTGATGGTTCCCGCGACCTTCGGCGTCGTGGTGCTCGGCCATGAGGTGCAGATGCTCCACCGCCTGCTGATCAAGGTGCAGAGTTCCGGCATCGGTGCGCCGGAGTGGCTGATTCAGTTGCCCTGGGTCGGCGGCTGGATAGAGGAAACCTGGAGCGAGACTTTCGGTAACCCGGAAACGATCAAGAATGCGCTCAACGCGATGGGGATGGGTACGGTGTTCACCTACACCCGTGATCTGGCGGCGCAGGTGTTGCACCGCTTCATGTCCGGCTTCATCACGCTGCTCGCGCTGTTTTTCATATTCCGCGACGGACACGGGCTGGGGCGGCAGATCCTCGACCGTTCCGTGAGGCTGTTCGGTTCCGCCGGTGCCCGCTATGCACGGCACGCCGTCACCGCGGTGCGGGGCACGGTCAACGGGATGCTGTTGGTCGGGATCGGCAAGGGAGTCGTGCTGGGCCTCGGCTACTGGGCGGCCGGTCTGAGCCAGCCGGTCCTGCTCGGCACCCTGACGGCAGTCATTGCGTTGGTGCCGTTCGCCGCCAAGCTCGTGTTTGGCGCCGCTTCGATCTATCTGATCGTGCAAGGGCATGTGATGGCAGGCATCGCACTGGCCGTCTACGGCTTCATCGTTACCCTCATCGCGGACAACTACGTGCGCCCGGCCCTGATCGGCGGTGCCGCCAACATTCCTTTCCTGCCCACCCTGCTGGGCATTTTCGGTGGCGTCGAGGCGATGGGGTTCGTCGGCTTGTTCATCGGACCCACCGTAATGGCCGTGCTCATTTCGCTGTGGCGCGACTGGAACGACGAGATGCGCCTGCCCCCGGCCTGATTGCGAAGAGTGTTCCGGACTTGACTGGCAACGACCATCCCATCGGCGTGTTCGATTCGGGTGTGGGCGGACTCTCCGTGCTGCGGGAGATACGCGCCGCGCTTCCCTGCGAGAACCTGCTGTATGTCGCTGATTCGGGCCATTTGCCCTATGGCAGCAAGCCCGCGGCATACATCGAACGGCGGGCGCTGGCGGTCGGACGGTTTCTGCTCGGCCGCGGCGCGAAAGCCATCGTCGTGGCCTGCAACACCGCGACGGCGGCGGCCATCGCGGTGTTGCGCGCGGAGTTCAGCGTCCCGGTCATCGGCATGGAGCCGGGCATCAAGCCCGCCGTTGCGTTGTCGAAATCGCGCGTCGTCGGTGTGCTGGCGACCGAGGGTACATTGAACAGCGCCAGGTTCCGCGAACTGGTCGGCCGTACCGGCCAAAGGGTGGAAGTGATCGCGCAGGCGTGCCCCGGCTGGGTGGAGCAGGTGGAGCGGGGAGAACTGACGAGTCCGGCGACGCGCGACCTCGTCCGCCGTTACACCGGGCCGGCGCTGGAACGCGGTGCCGATACCCTGGTGCTGGGCTGTACCCACTATCCTTTCCTGGCCGGTCTGATCGCCGAGATTGCTGGGCCCGAGGTGTGCATCGTCGAAACCGGTTCTGCGGTGGCGCGCCAGCTCCGGCGCCGTCTCGAAGCCGAGGGGCTGCTCACGCGGCGGACGTCGCCGGGTGCCGAAGCGTTCTGGAGCAGCGGTCCGGAGGAGGTAACGAGCCATGCCGTGGCGGTATTATGGCCAGGCTCACAGGGGGTGCAGCCGTTGCCGGCCGGTTTCGCCGCGGGGGGATAGAGCGTTTTGCGCCAGGTCGCGACACATTACCGAGGGCGGTTTGCCGGTGCAGGTCCGGGGCGCTTCGAGCAGGTTGCTTCCTCAGCCGGCGGTGCGGCCCGGCCGGGGCTTCGATTGCACTGGCGCGGCCCGGCCTTGTCCTTTGCCGATGCCGCGGCCTGAGCCTGCAGCCATCCGTTGATCCGGTCCAGGTCCTCGCGCTGCATCACGCTGGCGGCTTCCTTGAGCGCGACACTGTTGATGATGTAGTCGCGCAGAGCCAGGGCGAAGTCGCGTTTGTTCTGGTAATACTGGCGCTGTACGAACAGCACGTCCGTCATGGTCCGGGTGCCGACCTCCATGCCGGAGATGGCGGCCTCCAGCGCGCTTTCGGACGACTTGATCGCGGTTTTGAAGGCTTGGGCCTGGCCAATGGCGGAACGGATGGCCCGATAGGCGTTCTTCACTTTGGTGCGGACGGCGCGGCGTTCCTGGTCCAGCTGCTGGATGGCGGCTTCGAAACCGAAGCGCGCCTGCCGGACCCGGGAATTCACTCCGCCGCCCGCGAACAGCGGCACGTTGATCTGCATGCCCACGTCCTGCTGCTGGTAGCGATTGGGGCGGGGCGGCCGGTCGTTGTCGTAGAACTGAGTATCGGCGATCAGGTTGATCGAGGGATAGTGCCCGGCGAACTGCACCTCGATTTCCTGTTTGGCTCGGTCGGCCCGGTTGGTCGCGGCGATGATGGTCAGCGCATTCTGCTGGGCGGTGTCGTTCCAGCGCTCGATGTCGTCCGGCATTGGATCTTCCAACGGCACTTCGAGCTTCAGGGGTTCCAGGTCGCCGGGATCGTCACCCACGATCTGACGCAGATACTCCCGGGCGTTGTTCAGCTCGTTCTCGGCGATGATGACGCCTGCCCGCGCCCTGTCTGCTGCGGCCTGCGCTTCGTTCACATCGGTCACCGCTGACAGGCCAACCTCGAAGCGGGCATTGGCTTGCTCCAGCTCCCGGTTGATCGACTCCAGTTCGGCTCTGGCGAAGTCCAGCGAGGCTTCCTTGTACAGCACCTCGAAATAGGTCTGGGTCACCCGCAGCATCACGTTCTGCAGTTCCGCCGCGTAGAGGGCCTCGGCTTCGGCCACCGCATTGTCGGCCTGGGCCAGCCGCACCCACAAGTCGTGCTGGTAGATCGGCTGCACCAGCTGCACGATGCCGGTCGCCAGCCAGAAACCGACGTTCTTTTTGGCATTGAACGCCAGGATGGGCGAGTCACCGGTCTGGACTATCTGGCGGGTCAGGCCGGTGCTGGCCGATACCGTCGGCAGCAGCCGGGCCACGGCCTGCGGTTTGTTCTCGAGCGCCGCGTCGCGCTGGGCCTGGGCGGCATGCAGACGGGGATCGTATTGCAGCGCGAGATCGAATACGCCGAGCAGATCGACGGCAGGAGCGGGCGGAGCGGACAATGACAGAAACAAAGCGGCAAACGCGGGCTTATTCATGCAGCGTGAGCGAAGGAGATGGGAATGCGCGGCCAGTGACCGGGCGGTCTGGCTGTCGGGCCGCTACGACCTGCGTGTAATTTAGCGATTATCTATCATCTCGCCGCCTCATGGTGTGTTCCTTACAAATCCCATAGAATTCCACCCTCCCCGGTCTTGGGGTGTTGCTTCGCTTTGAAGTCAATCCGGCATTGAAACTTTTGATCCGCTTCAACCGCCTCGGAGTCAGTGCGGGTCGGGCCGCGCTCAGGTCCGGCATCGCCGCCTTGGCGCTGCTTCAGGCCGATGCGGTCGAGGCGGCCAAACGGGCTTCGCCTCACCCGCAGCAGACCCAGGCACCGGTGGCGGCGCCCCCGGCGGTGGAACGGTTAACCCTCGCCTATCTGGGCCAGCCAGCGGAAACGACCGTGGTTCCACCGTATTTCGACCCCGTGGTGACTGACCGCGGCATTCAAGGTGCAAGACTCGGGCTGGCGGATGACAACACCACCGGACGCTTCACCCGCCAGGAGTTCGCCATCGCCGAAGCCCTGCTCGCGCCGTCAGACGATCCGGAGGCGGCGTTCAAGCGGCTGGTCGCGGACGGCCGCCGTTTCATCCTGACCGATCTGAAGCCTGAAGTTCTGCGGCGACTGGCCGCTCTGCCTGAGGCGCATGACATCCTGCTGCTGGACGTTTCCAGTCGCGACGATGCCCTGCGTGGCGAGGCCTGCGCGTCCAACGTGCTGCATCTGCTGCCGAGCCGGGCCATGCGGGCGGACGCCTTGTCCCAGTATCTGGCGAAGAAGAAATGGACCCGATGGTTCCTGGCCGTGGGGCCGGCGCCGGAGGACCGCTTGTTTGCCGACGCGTTGCAGCGCTCGGCCAAGCGCTTCGGCATGAAGATCGTCGCGGAGAAGACCTGGGCGCACAGCTTCGACGACCGGAGGACGCCGGAATCGGAGGTGCCGGTGTTCACTCAGGGCAGCGATTACGACATCGTCCTCGTGGCCGATGAGGCCGGTTTGTTCGGAGACATTCTGTCATACCGGACCTGGCTGCCCCGACCCGTCGCCGGGACCCAGGGACTGACTGCCAGCGCCTGGCATCACACCCTGGAGGCATGGGGGGCGATCCAATTGCAAAACCGTTTCCGGCAGCAGGCGGGGCGGTGGATGACCGAGGCCGATTACGGCGCGTGGCTAGCGGTGCGGGCGATCGGCGAGGCTGCGACCCGGACCCGGTCGCTGGAGTTCGAGGCGATCCGGTCCTTCCTGCTGGGTGACGGCTTCGCGCTGGCCGGCTTCAAGGGCGTACCGCTGTCGTTCCGGCGCTGGGACGGCCAGTTGCGGCAGCCGGTACTGCTGGCACAGGAACGCTCCCTGGTCGCGGTGGCCCCATTGGAGGGGTTTGCCCATCCGAAGAATGAATTGGACAGTCTGGGTTATGATGAACCGGAGACTTCGTGCCGTGCCAAGCCATGACAGCCGCCTGATCGGCGCCGTCCTCGTCCTGCTCTGCGGCGTCGCGGCCGCGGATACCGTTTACGTCACCCTGGAGAAGGACGATGCCATCGCCGTCGTCGACGGCGCCACCGGCACCCGGACCAAGACGGCCAAGATCGGCAAGCGCCCGCGCGGAATCTCGCTGGCGAAGGACGGCAACAGTCTTTATGTTGCCGCCAGCGACAGCGATGCCATCCAGGTGATCGATGCCGGGACGCTGAACGTCATCGGGACGCTGCCTTCCGGCAAGGATCCGGAAACCTTCGCCATGGACCCGGACGGCCGGTTTCTGTACGTCTCCAACGAGGACGACAACCGGGTGACGGTGATCGACATCGCAGCCCGTAAGGCGGTCAAGGCGATCCCGGTGGGTGTCGAGCCGGAAGGCATCGCGGTCAGCCCGGACGGACGCTGGGTGGTGAGCACCAGCGAGACCACCAACATGGCGCACTGGATCGACCGGGCCGAACTGGAAGTCGTAGACAACACCCTCCTCGACCCCCGGCCCCGCGCCGCAGCCTTCACCGCCGATAGCCGGCAACTGTGGGTCAGTTCCGAGATCGCCGGGACGGTCACGGTGATCGATACGGAAACCCGCCAGCCTCTCAAGACGATTTCTTTCAAGATTGCCGGAGTGACGCCGGAGAAGGTCCAGCCGGTCGGCATCCGCATCGATCCCGACCGGAGCTACGCCTACGTGGCGCTGGGGCCGGCCAACCGCGTCGCGGTGGTCGACGCGCAGAAGCTGGAAGTGAAGGATTACCTGCTGGTCGGTCAGCGGGTGTGGAATCTGGAGTTTTCGCCGGACTTCAAGCGGCTGTATACGACCAACGGTCTGAGCAACGATGTTTCCATCATCGACCTGGCATCACACAAAGTGACCAAATCGGTGGCGGTGGGCTCCCACCCCTGGGGGGTTGCTGTCCGGCCATGAGTGTGGCGGTTCCAGTACTCGAGGTCGAACAGCTGTCGTTTGCCTACGGGCCGCGCAAGGCGCTGGACGAAGTGGGCTTCCGGGTCCAGCCGGGCGAGTGTGCGATCCTGCTTGGCCCGAACGGCGCGGGCAAGAGTACACTGTTCTCGCTGGTCACCCGGCTTTACGATGCGCCTGCCGGGCAGATCCGCATTGCCGGCCGTTCTTTGCGCGAGGACTCCTATGCCGCGCTGTCCCGGCTCGGCGTCGTGTTCCAGCAGCCAACCCTCGACCTGGATCTGAGCGTCGCCCAGAACCTGCGCTATCATGCCGCCCTGCATGGGCTCAGTCGCAAGGAGGCCGAACGCCGGATCGGCGAGGAACTGGAGCGGCAGGGCATGTACGGCCGGCGCGACGAGAAGGTCCGACAGCTCAACGGCGGCCACCGGCGGCGGGTGGAGATTGCCCGCGCTCTCCTGCACCGTCCCGTCCTGCTGCTGCTGGACGAGCCCAGTGTGGGGCTGGACGTGCCCAGCCGCAGGGCCCTGGTCGAATACATCCATGCGCTGTGCCGCTCCCGCGGTGTGGCTGTGCTGTGGGCGACCCATCTGATCGATGAGATCGGCGAGGATGACAGCCTCATCGTGCTGCACAAGGGGCGGGTCCGGGCACAGGGTACCGTGCGTGAGGTGCTGGCCGGGCAGGGGGTGGATACGGTGAGCGCGGCATTCCACCGGCTGACGGCGGAGGGTGAGGGATGAGGCCGATGCATTATCTGCGGGCGTTGCGCGGCATCGTCGCCCGCGAACTCTACCGCTTCGTCCAGCAGCGCGAACGTTTCGTTTCTGCCCTGGTGCGGCCTTTGGTCTGGCTGTTCGTCTTCGCCGCGGGTTTCCGTTCGACCTTGGGTCTGGCGATCACTCCGCCCTATGAGACCTATATTCTGTACGAGGTGTACATCACTCCGGGACTCCTCGGGATGATCCAATTATTCAACGGCATGCAGAGTTCGCTGTCGATGGTGTATGACCGTGAGATGGGCAGCATGCGAACCTTGCTGGTCAGCCCTCTGCCGCGCTGGTTTTTGCTGACGGCCAAGCTGGTCGCGGGCGTCGCGGTGTCGATCCTCCAGGTCTATGTGTTCTTAGGGATCGCCTGGGCCTACGGCATCGAGGCGCCGGTCCAGGGCTATCTGGCGGTGCTGCCGGCACTGCTGCTCTCCGGCGTGATGCTGGGGGCGCTCGGCCTGCTATTATCATCATTCATCCGCCAATTGGAGAATTTCGCCGGCGTGATGAATTTCGTAATATTCCCGATGTTTTTTATGTCCACGGCGCTGTACCCGCTCTGGAAGATCCAGGAGTCCAGCGAACTGCTGTATTGGCTGGCCCGCTGGAACCCTTTCTCGCAGGCAGTGGAACTGATCCGCTTCGCGCTGTACGGACGATTCAACGGGTTGGCATGTGGCTACACGGCCGCGGCCACGGCGCTGTTTCTCGCCGCGGCGATTGTTGGCTACAACCCTTCCAAAGGCATGATGCAGCGTAAAGGCGGCGCTTGAACCCAGTGAAAACTTTACTCGTTACCGGCGGAGCCGGATTCATCGGTGGCAATTTCGTTCTCAGGCAGATGCGGCGAGGCGGCGTCGGGGTCGTCAACCTGGATGCCCTGACCTACTCCGGCAATCTGCGCACCCTTGCCGAAGTCGAGGACAATCCCAACCACGACTTCGTGCTCGGCTCGATCGGCGACCGTGAACTGGTTGAATACCTGCTGGAACGCTATCAGCCCGATGCAATCGTCAATTTCGCCGCGGAGACCCATGTCGACCGTTCGATCGACGGCCCGGACGCTTTCGTCCACACCAACATCCTCGGCACTTTCGAACTGCTGGAAGCCGCGCGATGGTACTGGCGCCAGTTGGACGGCCAGCGTCGGAAGGCGTTCCGGTTCCTGCACGTCTCGACCGACGAGGTGTACGGCACACTGGGTCCGACCGGTAAGTTCACCGAGGAGACGCCGTACCGGCCCAACTCGCCGTATTCGGCGTCCAAGGCCGGTTCCGACCACCTGGTGCGGGCGTACTTCCATACTTACGGACTGCCGGTATTGACCACCAATTGCTCGAATAATTACGGGCCGTACCAGTTTCCGGAGAAGCTGATCCCCTTGATGATCGACCACGCGCTTCAGGGCCTGCCGCTGCCGGTCTACGGCTCAGGGACCAATGTCCGCGACTGGCTCTACGTGGAGGACCACTGCCGGGCGATCGAGACCGTGCTGGCCGGGGGCAGGCCAGGCGAGGTCTACAACGTCGGCGGCAACAATGAAAAGACCAACATCGAGGTGGTCAAGACGATTTGCGCTTTGCTCGATGAATTCCTGCCCGATTCGCCCCACCGACCGCACCGTCAGCTGATCCAGTTCGTGCAGGACCGGCCGGGCCACGACCTGCGCTACGCCATCGATGCCGGCAAGATCGGCCGGGAACTGGGCTGGCAGCCGGAGGAGACCTTCGAGACGGGCCTGCGCAAGACGGTGCGCTGGTATCTCGACAACCGCGACTGGGTGGAGTATGTCAAATCCGGTAACTACGGCGGCGAGCGTCTGGGTGTAGGTAGCGTCAAGGAGAAGGCATGAGCGGAATCCGTGGCATCATTCTGGCCGGCGGCTCCGGCACCCGGCTGTATCCCCTGACTCACGTGGTCAGCAAGCAACTGCTGCCGGTCTATGACAAGCCGATGATCTACTATCCTTTGTCGGTGCTGATGCTGGCCGGCATCCGCGACATCCTGGTCATTACGACGCCGCACGATGCGGCGCTGTTCCAAGCCTTGCTCGGTGATGGCGGGCAGTGGGGCATCAGCATCCGTTATGCGGCTCAGCCGAAGCCGGAAGGTCTTGCCCAGGCCTTTCTCATCGGCCGCCATTTCATCGACGGGCGGCGCAGCTGCCTGATCCTCGGCGACAATATTTTTTATGGCCACGATTTCCAGGCGTTCCTGGCCGGCGCCACGGCCCGTGAAGAAGGCGCCACGGTGTTCGGGTATTGGGTGCGCGATCCGGAGCGCTACGGTGTCGCCGAATTCGACCAGGCGGGCCGGGTGATCGGGGTCGAGGAAAAGCCCGCTCGCCCCAAGTCGAACTATGCCGTCACCGGGCTTTATTTCTACGATGCCCAGGTCGTGGACATGGCGGCCACGCTCAAACCCTCGGCACGGGGCGAACTGGAAATCACCGACATCAACCGGCTTTATCTGGAGCAGGGTCAGCTGCATATCCAAAAGATGGGGCGTGGGGTCGCCTGGCTGGACACCGGGACTCACGATTCACTCCTGCAGGCGTCCAATTTCATCCAGACCATCGAGGAGCGGCAGGGTCTCAAAATCTGTTGCCCGGAGGAAATCGCACTGAACAAGGGCTGGATCGGCGTGGAAGACGTCGCCCGACTGGCCGACAATCTGGGCAAGAGTGGCTACGGTGCCTATCTGCGCCGGCTGATCGAAGGAGGGATGCCGGTTTGAACGTCGAACAGACGAGTTTGCCTGGTGTGGTATTGATTTCGCCCAAAGTGTTCGGCGATGCCCGCGGCTATTTCAAGGAGACCTGGAGCCGGCGGCGCTACCAGGACGCCGGACTGCCCGGCGACTTCGTGCAGGACAATCTGTCCTATTCGCGCAAAGGCATCCTGCGCGGCCTGCATTTCCAGAATCCCCGCCCCCAAGGCAAGCTGGTGCAGGTACTGCAGGGCGAGGTGTTCGACGTGGCGGTGGACATCCGGCGCGGATCGCCGCACTTCGGCCATTGGTTCGGCGCCGTGCTGTCGGCGGAGAACCATCTGCAGATGTATGTGCCGGAAGGTTTCGCCCACGGTTTCTGTGTGCTGAGCGAGGCCGCCCTGTTTGCCTACAAGTGCACCGAGTATTACGAGCCTGCGGCCGATTGCTCGCTGCGCTGGGACGATCCAGACATCGGCATCGCCTGGCCGCTGGAGTCTGCCCCCGAACTCTCGGCCAAGGACAGGGACGCCCTGCTGCTCCGGGACTTCCCGCAGGACCGGCTGCCCGTCTATCCATGAAGATCCTCGTCATCGGCAGGGGCGGGCAACTGGCGTGGGAGCTACGGCGGACGCTCGCCTGTTTCGGCGAGGTCGTCGCGCTCGATCGCCGAACCGTGCCGGTCCTCGATTTGGCTGAACCGGGGGGTGTGGCTGCGGCGGTGCGGTCCGTCCGGCCCGATTTGATCGTCAATGCGGCGGCCTACACTGCGGTCGACCGGGCTGAACAGGAGACCGGATCGGCATGGCGGGTCAACGCCGAAGGCCCCGCCGTCCTGGCGGTCGAGGCGGCACGCCTGGGCGCGGGTTTGATCCACTACTCGACCGATTACGTCTTCCCCGGCGATGGCAGCGCGCCGTACCGCGAAGACCACCCGGTCGGTCCGCGGAACGTCTATGGCCGCAGCAAACTGGCCGGCGAAGCGGCTATCGTCGAATCCGGCGCCGCCCATCTCATCCTCCGCACTGCATGGGTCTACGGCCTACGCGGCCAGAACTTCTTGAGGACCATGCTGCGGCTCATGGCCGAGCGCGAGGTGGTACGGGTCATCGACGATCAGTTCGGCACTCCGACCTGGGTGCGGATGATCGCCGAGGCGACGGCGATTCTGGTCGCGCGTTCACTGCGTTCCGGCACAGCCGATCTGGCCGAGGCTGGCGGCATCTACCATCTCACTTGCCGCGGCCAGACCAGTTGGTACGGCTTCGCCTGCGCCATCCGGGAGCAGGCCGTGGCCGCCGGATTGCTTTCCGACACAGCGGCCCGGGTCGAGCCCATCCCGACTTCGGAATATCCCACGCCAGCCAAGCGGCCGGCATATTCGGTGCTGGATTTGAGCAAACTCGAGGCGCGCTTCGGCATCGTACCCCCCGTCTGGGACCAGGCGCTGGAGCTTTGTCTGGCTGATCTTGCCAGTCGGTGAGAACTGTCTTCAGGCGGTGTGCTTGGGCTGATCGGTAAGGAGGCGTTACGCGCGGTTTGATTGAATGTGGGTATCCGAACCCAGGTCGGGTTACTTTGCGAAACCCCTCCATGGGTTTCGCTCTGCGGGTCAGCCTTCGGCTGCCCGAATTCGCTCCCGGCGAATTTGTTTTTTGTACGGACAAAAGACCCGTTCGCTGGGAGCAAATGGGGCCGCACGGAGTGCGCCCGTAGGGTTTGCGGCAGGAAAGCCGCAAAACGAAGTACGCAAAGAAGAACCGCCCGGAGGCCGCGAAATCTTTTGTGCAATTACCAAAACCGTCCCTGGTTTTCGCCTAATGGGCCAGCCTTCGGCTGTTCAACTTTGCTCCCAGCAAAGGTGTCGCTTTCGGGGAGGGTCCATCGAAGGGGTTCCTGCCCCTCGATGGACGAGCCACATCCCTGCGGCTCCCGTTCGGGCTAGTCTCGCCGAAACCTGCGATGCTCGGTGCGAGCTAACGGGGAAGAGATCAAGAGCGGAAACGGCCTTGCTGCGCGCGGCCCGCGGCCTTTGAATATGAATTTGCAATAGCTGGCACTCATGGAGCCTAAGTTCGTCCATCTCAGGATTCACACCGAGTATTCCCTGGTCGACGGGGTGGTCCGGATCAAGCCGCTGGTCAAGCGGCTGACTGAACTCGGCATGCCGGCCGTGGCGGTCACCGACCAGTCCAATCTATTTGCGCTAGTCAAGTTCTACAAAGCGGCCATGGGCTCCGGTATCAAGCCGATCGCCGGGGCCGACGTCTGGGTGCAGAACCCGCAGGATGTGAGTGCCCCTCACCGGCTCACCCTGCTGGTCCAGAATCAGGAGGGATACCTCGCGCTGACCGAGCTGATTTCACGCAGCTACCAGGAAAACCAGCACCAAGGCGTTCCCATGCTGATGCCGGAATGGCTGGCGGATCGCAATACCGGCCTGATCGCGCTCTCGGGCGGCCGCGAAGGCGCCATCGGCCATGCCTTGATCGCCGGTAACGGGTCGGAAGCGACGCGGCTGGCCGAATACTGGGGAGGAACGTTCCGGGACCGTTTCTACCTGGAATTGTGCCGGACGGGGCGCCCGAACGAGGAGCGCTACATCGATGCAGCGGTGGACCTGGCCGCCCGCCTGGACTTGCCGGTGGTGGCCACCAACGACGTTCGCTTCCTGTCCGCCAAAGAGTTCGAGGCCCATGAGGCGAGGGTCTGTATCTACCAGGGACGGGTGCTGGACGACCCGCGCCGGCCACAGGACTACAGCGAGCAGCAGTATCTGCGCAGCGAGGAGGAGATGCTGGCGCTGTTCGCCGATTTGCCGGAGGCGCTGGAGAACAGCGTCGAGATCGCGCGCCGCTGCAACATCAGCCTGACTCTGGGCAAGAACTTCCTGCCGGATTTCCCGGTGCCGGCGGGCATGACGCCCGACGATTTTTTCTCGGAGCAGTCGCGCAAAGGCTTGAGGGAACGTCTGGCCGTGCGACCGCCTTCGGGAGCCGGAACTTTGGAAGAACGGACCAAACGTTATTGGGACCGGCTCGAACTGGAGCTGTCCGTGATCTGCCATATGGGCTTTCCAGGCTATTTCCTGATCGTCGCCGACTTCATCCAGTGGGCCAAGAGCCAGGGTATCCCGGTAGGACCGGGACGCGGCTCCGGTGCGGGCTCCCTGGTAGCCTATGCACTCAAGATCACCGATCTCGACCCGATCGAATTCGAGCTGCTGTTCGAGCGCTTCCTCAATCCCGAGCGCGTCTCCATGCCAGACTTCGACGTCGATTTCTGCATGGAGCGACGCGATGAAGTGATCGACTATGTCGCCCGCAAATATGGCCGCGACAAGGTGTCCCAGATCATCACTTACGGCAGCATGGCCGCCAAGGCCGTGGTGCGTGATGTCGGCCGGGTGCTGGGTCACCCCTACGGCTTCGTCGACCGTATCGCCAAGCTGATCCCGTTCGAGCTCGGTATCACCTTGAGCAAGGCGCTGGAGGACAGCGAAGATCTGCGCAAGCTGTACGAGGGAGACGAGGAGGTCAGGGCGCTCCTCGATCTGGCCCAGTCGCTCGAGGGCATCACCCGCAATCCGGGCAAACATGCCGGTGGGGTGGTGATTGCACCTTCGCGCCTGATCGATTTCAGTCCGCTGTACTGCGAGCCGGGCGGCGGGAACCTGGTGACCCAATTCGACAAAGACGACGTAGAGGCTGTCGGCCTGGTCAAATTCGACTTCCTGGGACTCCGGACTCTGACGATCATCGACTGGGCGCTGGCCGACATCAATGCCAAACGGCGGTCAGCTGGAGAGGAGCCGGTCGACATCAACCGGATTCCCTTGGACGATCCCACGACCTATGAGCTGCTGGGAAGGTGCGCGACCACCGCGGTGTTCCAGCTCGAATCGCGCGGCATGAAGGACCTGATCAAGCGCCTCAAGCCCGACTGCTTCGAGGACATCATCGCCCTGGTCGCGCTGTTTCGCCCCGGCCCGCTGCAGTCCGGCATGGTGGATGATTACATTAACGTCAAACACGGCCGGACCAAGGCGGAATATCCCCATCCGGTGCTGGAGCCCATCCTCAAACCGACCAACGGCGTCATCCTGTACCAGGAGCAGGTGATGCAGATCGCCCGCGATATGGCCGGCTATACCCTGGGCGGAGCCGACCTGTTGCGGCGCGCCATGGGCAAGAAGAAGCCGGAGGAGATGGCGAAGCAAAGGGAAATCTTTATTGCTGGTGCCACCCGCCAAGGCATAGATCAGAGCATCTCCTCCTACATTTTCGACTTGATGGAGAAGTTTGCCGGCTACGGGTTCAACAAATCGCATTCCGCTGCCTATGCCCTGGTGTCGTATCAGACCGCCTGGCTCAAGGCACACTATCCGGCCGAGTTTATGTCGGCGGTGCTGTCAGCCGACATGGACAATACCGACAAGGTCGTCGTGCTGATTGACGAATGCCGCGAGATGAAGCTGTCTATCTTGCCGCCCGACATCAATCTCTCTGAATACCGGTTTACCGTCCAGGGCAGGAGGGAAATCCTTTACGGCCTGGGTGCGGTCAAAGGCGTGGGTCAGACCGCGATCGAAGACATCCTGCAGGAGCGGAAGAACAACGGACCGTTCACCGACCTACTCGACCTGTGCCGACGCATCGACCTCCGCAAGGCCAATCGGCGGGTGTTGGAGGCGATGATTCGGGCGGGCGTGTTCGATTGTTTCGACCGGAATCGGGCCGCCCTGTTCGCTGCCCTGCCGGACGTGCTGAAGGCGGCGGAGCAGCAAGGAGTCATGAGCGCTGCCGGTCAGGATGACCTGTTCGGAGGCTTTACTGCGGAAAGCCCCTCGGCCTCCGGCACAAGCCGGGTGGTGGCGGAGGTCGAACCCTGGAGCGAAGCGGAACGGCTGGCTCAGGAAAAAGCCACGCTGGGTCTGTATCTCACCGGCCATCCGATCACGCCGCACGAACGCGAACTCGAGCAGATCATCACCAGCCGGCTCGGCCCTCTCATGGGAGAGGGCGAGGGCACCCGGGGGGAGACGCGGGTGGTCGTCGCTGGCCTTATCGTCGATATCCGTACCCGAGTGACCCGCAGCGGTCAGAAAATGGGCTTTCTGTCGCTGGACGACCGTACCGGCCGTATGGAACTGGCCGTCTATACGGAAACCTTCCAGCGCGACGGCCACCATCTTGCCAAGGACGGTCTCATCGTTGCCGAGGGGATCCTGGGATACGACGAATATGCCGGGCAGACCCGCATCACCGCGGAAAGAATATTGAGCATCGAGGAGGCGAGGGCGCATTTTGCCCGCTGTCTCCGGATCGAATGGCCCGCTGCGGAGGCCGACAGTGTTCCTTCTTCATTCCTGGGGGAATTCAGGACGCTGCTCGACCGGTTTGCGGGGGGGAATTGTCCTGTCCATGTTGCCTACCGGGGACGGGGTGCGCAGACCGTGCTCCGTCTTGCTGATCGCTGGCGGGTCCATCCCCGCGACGAGTTGCTGGGGAGCCTGAGGAAATGCATCGGCAGTTCCCGGGTCCAAGTGGTGTACCAGTAATCTGGCAGAGGGAAATCCTCAGGTCCTCAGCCGCCGGATCGCCTCTTTCCTGGTCACGAAGTACAGCTTATTGAATTATAAAGGTAAAGTTGGACGGTAAAGAGGTTGTTTCAAGTTTGTAAAAAAATCTAGACACCGGGAACTTTTCCGCTATACTTCTGCCCAGCCGTCAGGGATGGGGCCTCAGAGAGAGTCGTCAATGAGGAGGAGAGCCCTTCGGGGCAATCGATAATTACAACAATAACGCAACTACCGATGCGCTTCGCAGGTAAACTCGGCGATAGCGTTGAAACAACAACAATAACAAAAAACGCTAAAAAGCCCGCCCTTGGCGGGCTTTCTTATGTCCGCCAGGGAGGGAGAATGAGGCGACCCCAAAAAGCCGCCCAGGAGGAGGAGAACAAAAACCGCGCAATAACCATCACTGGTTGAACTGCACCGCATCGTCCTATTGAACTTAGATAAATTATACCGAATTCGATGCGCATTAGTATCAGAGTTTCTTATGACGTCCATGCTTGACGTTTATTATCGGTAAACAAAGGGGTATTCATCGCCCGTTCTGTATCGCAGGAAGCGCAAACCAAGGTTCGGGCATTCTATGGCGTGTTCGAGATCAAGAGCCATCAGCCCGTGAGTACCGTCCGAATGCTGGACGGAGTCCCGGTCTATCCCCACTCCTCCCTGTCGACGGCTGCGTCCGACAATCTGTCCGTCTGAAGAAAGCCATCGCGCCTGGCCTGCACACCTTGTTTGAATCTGTCCGGCATGCGCTCCACGCTTTCATCGGCTATGGCTTCCAGAAGGTCCATTTCGGCCATGTCCTCGCTGGGGGCCGCCAGATAGCGCTTTTTCAGGCCGCCGTCACCGAACTGGTTGGTGATGGCCAGCATGAGGGCGATGCCGCGTTCCGGGTGGAGGTCCGATGCGTAGTTCTTTATCTTTCCAAGAAACTGGCGGAGCGCGCCTGCGGCGGTTTGGACCTGGGCCCGTTGAAAGGGCAGGTGAAGGGCAGATTTTTCGAAGCGGCCGGTCCAGGGAGCGCGGATGAGATTGAATGCTGGGTCGAGCGCGATACCCGTTCGGGCGTCAACACCGCCGTTGGGTCTGTTCGTGCAGGCGATGAGACCGTCGGCGATGCGGACGCGGGCGGTGGGTGCGTCTTCGCGCGGGTTGGCCGCACCGAGGAGTCGTATGACGTGTTATTCCAGACTCGTGACGAGTGGCGCAGTAGCGGGCGCCGGCGGGGCCGGGTGGGATCCGATCCGTTTCAGCAGTTCCGCGCGGTCGAACCCGTGGCCGGTACAGTCACGCGCAGCCCGTATCTCGGCATGCAGCACGATGTGTTCCGCGTCTGGCGGGAAGCTCCACTATGCCGCTTTCTCCCATATCAGTTCCGCCGTGGCGTCGTATATTTCCTCGGACCAGTTTTCGTCCGGGCCGACGGCGGTTGCGACGCCTATCGTCATGAGGTTGGGATTGAACCCACGGCGATACAGCACCCAAGCGGGGTTGATGACCAGGCCGGCATGATAGGCCGTGTCCGCTTCGTCGGCGTGCTGATGGATCCGGCCGCCAGCAGCCACGAGGTAGTGACAGGATTCGCTGGACCTGGGATTGGCGAACAGAACCTGGGCGGTTTCCATGCCTGAGTAGCCATGGATGACAACGGCCAGAGGTTTATTGCCACGCCAGCTGTGGGTGAAGTTATCGACGCGGCAGCCGATCCATTGTTTGAGCATGGCAGGCTCTCCTATCCCAATATGCCGCGCTCGCCGGTGAGCGGCGGTACGGCCGGCGTATTGCCAGCCGACTGGTCGGCAGATGCCTGAGGGCTCTGCCGCTCGCGCCGCTGCTCGTCATCCTTTACCGCCAGGACGCCGCGAAGCTTGAGCAGATTCTGCAGCGCGGCGTACCAGAAAGGCGCGCCGAGGCTGAGGAGAAACACCGAGAGAATCATGCCGATCGGATTGACCTCACCCCATCGCTCCAGCCATCCCTTGCTGCTGCCGAGGACGTTGATGAGACCGAGGTCTTGCAGATGTTCCAGGTCGGTTCTGACATCGACCCATCCGCCATTGCTGAGTGGAATGGGAACCGGGGACGGTACCGCCGCCACGCCTGCCAGTGCGCTCAGAGCGGCCGCCGGTTTGCCTTTGGGTGCCTCCGGCCGGTCGGGAACGGCTGTCGTGCCGTCTGGGCCTTTCGTGTGCAGAGGGGCACTGCCGGAAGGAGGCGAGGGAATCTTCGATCGGGAGACCGCGCTGGCCTTTTCGGGACCGGCGGCATCATGTGGCCGCTGGTCAAGCTCGAAAGCCTTTTGGACCAGGGTGTTTCGCAGACCTTCGTCGACGGTCAGCCGGTTGATGATGTCGATGGTGTCGAGTTGAACCGCGACGACGATCACGGTCGAACAGGCTACGGTGATCAGCCGGGTGGTGGCGGTAAAACGTTCGGAAACCCGGTCGATGGTCTGATCGAACCAGCCGTTGATCTTGGCCACCAGACGGCTATTGGCCTCCTGCAACAGCGCCTTACTGTGGCGCACGTTGGTCGCGAGTTCCGGATGGCTCAACTCGAGCTGCAAGGCGCAGGCCCGGACGTTTTCGAGCGTGGCCGCCGGATCCTCGATACCGTTTTTTTCCAGCATCTTGGTGAGTATTTGCCGGGCGGAGTCGGACAGGCGGTTCCTGTCATCCCTCGGCGTCTGGCCGCTGGCGATGTCGAGCAGCAGCTTGGTGAATTCCTCGCGGTGTATCGTGGCGCCGAGTCGCTGTCCTACGTGGCTGATCATGGGGTGGGTAAGGAGGGCGCGGGAGACCTGCTCCGCCATTTCGCGGCTCAGACTGGGATCGATCTGCCGCAACAAATCGCCCAGCCCGCGTGCGAGATGTTTTCCCCGGGTGTTCGCCACATCGGTGATGAGCTGGGTCAGCACAGTCACCGCCATACTGGCGATGAGCATGACGACGGAAATCCCCAGCAATAGGTCGATGGTTTTCAGCATTGCCGAATCCTCCGATTGGCGAGAAACGCGGAGCCAGGCTGTGCGGTCCGGTGGAAAGGGCGGACCTTCCCTGTTCGAGGAACCGCTTGCCGAAATGGTGTTACCGCAGTTTAGCCGGAAATCCCTCCGCGGCGATATTCGTGATGCATTCCCGGCAGTCGAAGCCGGCGTAAGGAGGACAGAGGGGCTATGTTAATCCGCGAGGAAGCCGCGGAGAAAACGCTTCATAGCTGTCTTGAGAGCCAGCACCGCGCAGTAGAGCCGTGATTGCTGCACCAGCGCGTGTGCCCAGCGCAGCAGCCGCATGATCCATTCGTAGAGCCGGGCGAACCACGCGAACGACATGAGCGCCGGCCGCGTCAGTCTGAAGACTCGGGCAACCAGCAGCGTGCCCAGCAGCTTGGCGGCGATTTCCATCAGGATGCCGGCAGTCACTGCACCGTGCACCATCAGCGCCACTGCGCCAACGTTGAGGGGTGTGACCAGAGCCAGCGGGAGGGCGAGGGCGGCCAGTGCCAGGTTCGGCGAGGCTTGCGAAAGCCAAGCATCGAAGCGTTCCAGATGCAACAGGCGTGAGAGCCGTTGGCCGAGAATGGTCAACAGGTCCCAGAGCCATTCTTCAAACAGGACCAGAATGGCGAGGATGGAGAGGAAAAGCTGTTTCAGCACGGTCGGTCGACGAATTCGGTATGACCAGAACGAGGGCGGGTGAGGATGACGCCACCCGCCCCGACGTTTCAGGCCGAGAGATTGGCCGAGCGGTGTGCGGCGAGGAGCTTCTGCAACGCTTCCTCGCTTTCCTTCGGCAGGTTGGTATAGAGAATCTCGCCACCAAACCGGGCCAGTTCGGGCTCGACCTTATCCCGCGTGATGTTGCGCAGCGCCATGAAGATCGCGGAGGTGCCGGGCCGCATCTTTTCACTGATGTTCTTGATGAAGCCGTCGTCGATCCCGTAGTCGCTCAAGGAACCGCCGATCGCACCCGCCGCGGCTCCCACCGCCATGCCCGCCAGCGGCGACAGAAAAATGAGTCCGATCAGCGCACCCCACAGCGCGCCGGAAGTGGCTCCGATGGTAGTGAGGTCCACCGCCTGATGGAGTTTGATTTTGCCGGACTCCTTGTCGCGCACCACGACACAGGCATCTTCCAGGTCGACCAAATAGCCGCGCTGCAGGCGTTTGAGTGTGGCCATGACTTCGGCGGCGCGGAATTCGTCCGGGTAGACGATAGAGATCAGTTCAGCCATTCGTGGACTCCTTGGTGGTTGATGGTCGTAGGGATCAGGCGCGGCCAGGGAACCTGCGCCGCCGCTATGGTAGCCCGATCGGAGTCATCAGCGTATGGCGGAAACGAGGAAGATTCCGAAGGCGAGAGCAATGAGCCCCCACAGACGGATGATGGCTTCCGGCTGCCGGGCCCACAACTCGATGAGATTCGTGAGCCGGGCGCGACCGAGGACGATAACGATCACGGCACCGGCCAGAGACAGATAGCCAAACGCAGTGAACGTCCGAGGGTACGCGGAGCCGGCGGCGGCCAGGAGCAGGGCGGCGCCGAGTGCCAGACGCAGGGCGGCAGCATAATGCACGCTTTTCGGCGTGGCCCAGAAATTCCGGACGAGCCCGACGAAATCCGCGGGTCTGATCAACCCGAAAGCCCCAAAGGATGCGATCAGCATGCCGAACATCGCAACGATCAGACGCATCATGTCAGCCCCCTGTCTCGATTCTGGATAGGAACTGGCGTCCCATCGAGTCCAGCCGGAAGCGGCTTCCGCAGTTCGAGCCGCTGCTTTTGCCGGCCAGGGGAAGCAAAGAGCCGAGACTGGCGCCGGGTTTGAGCTCGGAAGGCAGGTTGACGCGGATCTCGACCAGCATGCCGTGCTCGCAGTTCAGCCCAATCCGGTCACGGGCCCCTCTGCCCAAGGCCGCATCCAATCGGGCGAGAAACTCTTCGGTGCGTACCGTTCGTCCGATGCGGTCTGCGACAAAATCCGCGATGCCGGAGCCGTTGAACTGGCGCGTCAGGTCGGCGGCCAGGGCGAAATAGGCATCGCTCGACATCGCGGTCTGGCAGGTGCCGTGCTTGTGCCATTCGTGGCGTTCCAGGCACGATGCGGTTCCGGGCATGACCTCGGCCAGAGAGGCTTTTCTGACCGGATCGAGAGTGATCGGGGGATAGTCGCAGAAATCGCGCCTGGGCTGCTTCACCTCTCCGCAGAAGCCGTAATCCGTGCCACAGCCCGACTTGTTCGGCCACAGGCCGTGGAGGCTGAAGTGGCGGGCGGAATAGGCCACCGGATCGGCCAGGCGGCATTCCGGCTTGTCGGGTTTGAGTTCGCAGAAGGCCGGCTCCCAGCTCAGGGCCAGCACGTAGGCGTCCGCCTGGCCGGCGACATCGCATCGCTCCGCGGCCGGTTCGGCTGCCGCGCCCGGCTGCAGCCGGCCGCAGTCCCGGCCCACCCACCGTTCGGGCGGATTGGCCGAGGGCAACCGGAGCCGGTACCAGCGGGCGTCCCACCGTCTGTCGGCCTCGATCACGGGATAAGCCTTGCCTGCCGTGACGCGGGCACCGTCCGGGTTGGTCAGCTTGTTTTTCGAGACATAGGCCGGACAATCCCGCCCAGCGGAGAATGTGCCTTCGACTGGCACGGCCATCGCTACGGCCGGGTTTTCCAGCCACAGCAGCAGGCTCAGGAGCGCTTTGAAACCGGACGGTTTCATTCCGGTTTCGCCAGCGCCTTGACCGCGCGTTCCATCTGCATGAAGCGCGAGCCTTTGACCAGCAGCGTGGCCCCGGGACGGTCAGCGGATGCCAGTGCCGCGATGAGCTGGTCCATGGAGCCGAAGTGGCGGCCGTTGGTGCCGAAAGTCTGGACCGCTTCGGAGCACAGTTCGCCCAGACCGAGCAGGGTATCGATGTCGCGCTCACGCGCATAGCGGCCGATTTCGCGGTGAAATTCCGGGCCCTGGGCACCGACTTCCCCCATGTCGCCCAGGGCTAGGATGCGCGGCTGCGGAAAGCCGGCGAGCATGTCGATCGCCGCCCTTACGGAATCGGGGTTGGCATTGTAGGTGTCGTCGATCAGTCTGGCGCCAGTTCGTGTGCGCAGTTGGACGCCGCGGCCGGCGACCGGGCGGAAGGATTCCAGACCTTGGCGTACGGCCGCAGGAGGCACGCCGGCCGCCAGCGTAGCCGACGTCGCAGCCAGCGCGTTGTGGACGTTGTGTTCACCGGCAAGCGGGAGCGTGGCTTGCCAAGAGCCGGCAGGAGTCGTGATCGAAACTTCGGTGAAACCGGCGCTGGCCCGGAATGTCCCACTGACGGCTGCTGTTCCGTGGCGCGCGAAATCGATCACCTGGCGCGTTCCGGCCAGCTCTCGCCAGATGCCCGCACAGGCGTCATCCGCAGGGAACACGGCGGTGCCATCGGGTGGTAGTGCCGCGATCACTGATCCGTTTTCGTGGGCCGTGGCTTCCACGCTGGCCATGAATTCCTGGTGTTCGCGTTGAGCGTTGGTCACTAGCGCCACGGTGGGTCGGGCGAGACTGGCGAGGTAGGCGATTTCGCCCGGATGATTCATGCCGAGTTCGAGCACGGCAATGCGGTGGCCGGCTTTCAGTTTGAACAGCATCAGCGGGAGTCCGACGTCGTTGTTGAGATTGCCGCGCGTCGCCAGGCGGCGCTCCTCACCGAATGCGACCGCCAGAATGGCAGCGATCATCTGCGTGACGGTGGTCTTGCCGTTGCTGCCGGCGACCGCGATCAGCGGCATATCGAACTGCGCGCGCCAGGCGGCGGCTGCGGCACCCAACGCTTTGCGTCCGTCCGGAACGACGATCTGCGGCAGGTAGGTGTCGATCCGCCGTTCCACAACCAGTGCCGCGGCCCCTCGATCCACCGCATCGGCGATGAAATCATGGGCATCGAAGCGGTTTCCCCGCAGGGCGAAGAACAGCGCGCCGGGCCGGATGGTACGGGTGTCGGTCGAGACGCCGTCGAAACCGGTTTCGGCATCGCCGCTCAGTTTGGCGTCAGGAATGTGCTTTGCGAGCTCGCCTAAATTCATCGGAAGGTTTCATCCAGGACGGAAAATGGCTTACCTTGTCGTGCCGGGTATTTTCACGATTTGGTGATTATCGCACGGTGTCGGGGCGGATTTTGCCGGACGAGCGACGCCTCCTCGGAGTCAAGCCAATGCAATATTGTGCCGATAGACTGGTCGGCACAACAACATCGGAGGGGTGTGTCATGGTTAGTCTCTTAGTTGCGCTCGGTATCGGCGCCTGGTTTTTTCACCGGGCCGTGGTCCGTAAGCGGAATCCCGCGACGGCGGCGATCACTGGCATCGTGGCTTACTATTTCATCTATATGTTCGTCGACTGGAGCGTCCGCCTGATTTACGGTGGCACGGTACACCATTACGAACGCTATGCCGACGGGACGGTTGAGGCAGTCGCCATATTCGCGGGGGCGACGGCCGCGATCGCGCTGGGGCTGGTCGTCGTGCAAGGTGAGGAGACTTGAACGGCGGGTTATTTGACCACGTTGTCGGTCGCCGACACGGCTACTTCCTGGCGGACCGGCCGGTCGGGGGGAGCGACGGTGGCGGGCCGGGCAAGTTTCAAATAGTTGCGGATCCCTTCGGCGATCGCGGCAGCGATCTGGTTTTGGTAAGCGGAGGAACGCAGTTTCAATTCTTCCTCCGGATTCGAGATAAAGGCGGTTTCCACCAGGATCGAAGGTACGTCCGGCGACTTCAACACCACGAAGCCGGCTTTCTGTATGCCCGGCTGATGGATGGAGTGAGTTTTCCGCAGCGCCTGAAGGATGCTGTCCGCGGCGCGGTCGCTGGCCTCCAGTGTGGCATTCTGGGTCAGGTCCAGCAGTACCGAGGCCAGAACTTCGTCCTTGTCGTGCAATGCCACTCCGCCGATCCGGTCCGCGGCATTTTCACGGTCGGCCAGGCGGCGGGCGGCTTCACTGGTGGCGCCGTGCTCGGAAAGCGTGAATACCGAGGCACCTCTGGCATGCGGATCGTTATAGGCATCGGCATGCAGTGAGATGAACAGATCGGCGTGTTCTTTGCGGGCGCGTTCCATGCGCTGCCGCAGGTCGATGAACTCGTCGTTCCGACGGATCATGACGGGACGGATGCCGGGTTCGGCTTGCAACAGGGCTTCCAACTTTCGGGCGATGGCCAGAACGATGTCTTTTTCCTGGCTGCCTCCGGCCCCCAGCGCTCCCGTGTCTTTTCCTCCGTGTCCAGCGTCCAGGGCGACCACGAAGCGTTTGCGATGAGGTCCGTCTGATGCTTTGGCCACTGGGGTCGGTGGCGGCCGGGATGTCATTGCCCCGCCTGCTGTCACGTCCACGGTCAGGCTGGGATTCCCCGAGTCGGTCACCGACAGCAGCGTCCGGTACTCTGCGGCGGGCCGCAGTTCCACGATCAGATCGATTCTGCCCTTGGCCTTGCTGCGGGTATGCAGGGCGGCGATATAACGGTCTCCCGCCGGGTTGGGCAGTCCCGGCAGCGCATCAACACCCTCCATCGCAACGATCAGTTGATCTGCCCGCCCAGCCTGTGGTTTTAAGCTGGATCCTTTGGGCACAGTGAGCAGCAAGCGCGTTACGTTTGCCCCGGATTTCAGACTCACCGTGGCCTTTGCCGCCGGGTCCGCCGATCCGGCCGGCGACAGCAGCGCGATGAGGGCGAACAGGAATGCAGCCGAAAAAGGATGTCGCATGGGTGGAAGGCGTCGGAACGGGCGCAGTAACGATACTCCGCGTGCCGGGGCTTCTGCAATAACGGGCCTCGTTCGGGACGAAGCGCGGGATTCAAGATCGCATCGCCTGGCCATTGCCAGGACCCGCAAACGGGACGCCGTCGCCGACACGGATATAATGGGTTGTGGCACGCTGGCTGCAATTCAATTTGTCCAGGGTTTTTAGGAGTTGGCGATATGAGATTTGCGTCGGTCGGGGGGATGCGCGTGGCGCAGCTGGCCGGGACCGCGGTTTTTCTGTGGGCCTGTCAAGGCGAGCCCGAACCGGAACGTTCCGAACGGGTGCAGGCAGACATCGCGGCCACGGCGGCTCCGCAGGAAGCCACGGAACCGGATGGAGCGGTGGTGACGGTTCCTCCGGATCTGATGAAGCAGTTGCGTATCGCCGTGGTGTCCGAAGGTGAACTGCACGAGCCATTGCGGGTGCCGGGGCGGGTTGGCATCGAAGAATTTAGACGCCTGGCCCGTATCGGTGCGACGGTGACCGGACGCATTACCCATATCGATGCCTCCGTGGGCCAGCGGGTGAAGCGGGGGCAGAAGCTCGCAGTGTTGAACAGCACCGAGTTTTCCGATACCCAGCGGGCCTTCCTGAAGGCGCTTGCCCAGAAACAGTTGCACAGCGTGATCGTCGAGCGGGCGCGCAAGCTCTACGAATCCGGCGTGATCAGTGAGCTGGAATTCCAGCGCCGCGCCAGCGAGCTGTCGCAGGCGGAGACCGAGTACAACGCCATGGCCGATCAGTTGCAGGTACTCGGCATGTCGAGCGAGTCTCTCGCATTGCTGGAAAAGACCCGGGTGATCCAGCCGCTGGTGCCGGTCGTCTCCTCCATCGACGGCATCGTGATGGAGCGTCACGTCAGCCAGGGCCTGGTGGTCCAGCCGGCGGACGTCCTCTTCGTGGTCGCCGATCTGTCCCAGCTCTGGATTGTAGCGGAAGTGCCCGAACAGCAGGCCGAGTGGGCACGGCTCGGACAGCAGGTGGAGGCGGAAATCCCGGCGCTGTCGGACCGGCGGGTCAAAGGCCATCTAGTCTACATCGCTCCGACCGTCGATCCCGAGACACGCACCGTCACGGTGCGCATGGAGGTCGCCAATCCGGACGGCTCGCTCAAACCGGAGATGTTGGCGACCATGTTGATTTCGGGCAAGGTGAGCCGCTTGCCTATGGTGCCGGCGGAAGCCGTGGTCCGGGATGGTGATCAGGAAGCGGTATTCGCGCCGGCGGGAGCGGACCGGTTTCGCCTGGTACCGGTGAAATTGGGCAAGGAGGTCGGCGGCCAGCGGCCAGCGCTGTCGGGTCTCTCGGCCGGCGATGAGGTGGTGACCGAAGGTTCATTCCATCTCAACAACGAACGCCTCCGCCGGGAGCTGGAGCAGTAATCCGTGATCGAGGCTCTGTTGCGGGCCGCGCTCAAACAGCGACTGATCGTGCTGGTCGTGGCGCTGGCTCTTTTAGGCTTCGGTCTGGATGCGGCGCGCAAGCTGTCGGTCGACGCCTTTCCGGACGTCACCAATGTCCAGGTGCAGATTGCCGCCGAAGCCCCCGGCCGCTCGCCGGAGGAGGTCGAGCGCTTCATCACGGCGCCGATCGAGGTCGCCATGACCGGCCTGCCCAACCTCGCCGAGTTGCGCTCGCTGAACAAAAACGGCCTGTCCATCGTGACCCTGGTGTTCACCGATGCCACCGACGTCTACTTCGCCCGCCAACTGGTGATGGAACGGCTGATCGAAGTGGCTTCGCGCATGCCGGAGGGTGTCACGCCGGTGCTGGGGCCGGTGTCGACGGCGCTGGGCGAGGTCTACCAGTACACACTGGAGCGTCCGGACGACGGCCGGCGCACGCTGACCTACGAGGAGCTGCTGGAGCGCCGCACGGTGCAGGACTGGGTGGTGCGGCCCTTACTCCGGACTATTCCCGGTGTCGCCGAGATCAATTCCCAGGGCGGCTTCGTCAAGCAATACCAGGTGTTGGCCAACCCGGACCGGCTGCGCCACTACCAGATCGGTCTGCGCGAGGTCTATGAGTCCCTGGCCCGGAACAACGCCAACAGCGGCGGCGGCATTCTTCCCCATTTCGCCCAGCAGTACCTGATCCGCGGCGTGGCTTTGATTTCGAGCCTGGAAGACATCCGCAGCATCGTGCTCAAGGAGATCAGCGGGGTGCCGGTGCATGTGGGTGACGTGGCGGAAGTCCGGTTCGGGCACGAGGTGCGAACCGGCGCCATCGTCAAGAACGGCTACACCGAGTCGGTGGCCGGGGTGGTGATGATGGTGCGGGGCGGCAACGCCAAGGAAATCGTGGCTCGGGTCAAGGCGCGGGTCAAGGAGATCAACGACAAGGGCATGCTGCCAGGCGGGCTCAAGATCGTGCCGTTCTACGACCGGACCGATCTGGTCGATGCGGCTTTGAACACCGTTACCAAGGCGCTGACCGAAGGCGTCTTGCTGGTGATCGGGGTGCTGTTCCTGTTCATGGGCGAAATCCGTTCCAGCCTGATCGTGGTTTCCACCCTGGTCTTGACGCCTCTCCTGACTTTCCTGGTCATGAACCATTACGGCATCTCGGCCAACCTGATGACGCTCAGCGGCCTCGCCATCGCCATCGGTATGATGGTCGACGGCTCGGTGGTGGTGGTGGAGAATGCGGTGAGTCAGTTGAGCGAGCGCCGCGACACCGGCGAAAGCCGGGTCCGCATCGTGTTCGAGGCGACTCTGGAAGTCGGCATCCCCGTAATCTTCGGCGTCGGCATCATCGTGCTGGTGTTCCTGCCCCTTCTCATGCTGGAGGGTATGGAGGGCAAGCTGTTCGCTCCCCTGGCTCTGACCATCGCCATAGCTCTGGCTATTTCGCTGGTGTTGGGGATGGTGCTGGTGCCGGTGCTCTCGTCCTATCTGCTCAAGCCGCAGGCGCATGCCGAGAGCCGGATCATCACCCGGATCAAGCGTCCCTACGCCAGGCTTTTGCACTGGCTGATGCCGCGCGGGGTCCTGGTCAGCGTCATGATGGGGATATTGCTGGCCACGGCGCTGGCAGTGTTTCCCTTTCTCGGCACTTCGTTCATCCCGACGCTCGACGAAGGGACGATCACGCCCGGCATCACCCGCGTGCCCAGTATCGCCTTCGATGAATCGCTGCGCATGGAAATGGAGGCGATGAAGCGGGTCATGGAAGTGCCGGGCGTCAAGATGGCGGTATCCAAGCTGGGCCGGGGCGAGAGTCCGGCCGACCCGGGCGGACCGAACGAGGCCGATCCGGTGGTGACGCTGATGCCGAACCGCGACATGCCGGACGGCTGGAACAAGGCTCGCATCGAGGAGGAAATCCGCCGCAAGCTCGATGTGCTGCCGGGTATTCAGCTGGTGATGAGTCAGCCCATCGCCGATCGGCTCGACGAAATGGTATCGGGCGTCCGCTCCCAGGTTGCCATCAAGCTATTCGGAGACGATCTGTTGGTACTGAAGGAAAAGGGCGACGAAATCGCCAGGATTCTCAGGGACATCAAGGGTACCCGGGACTTACGGGTGGAGCGCGTGACCGGCCAGCAGTATCTCACCATCGAGGTGGACCGCGCTGCCATCGCCCGCCACGGCATCAATGCCGCGGACATCCATGACATCATTGAGACCGCCGTGGGCGGCAAAAAGGCTACCGAAATCTACGAAGGCCAGCGCCGGTTCGACGCCGTGGTGCGCTATCCGGAGGGTTTCCGTAACAGCGTCGAGCGTATCCATACGATCGCCCTGCTGTCTCCGAACGGCGCGGTGGTGCCGCTGGACGACGTGGCCCATATCCGGCTCCAGGACGGTCCGGCCCAGATCAGCCGCGAGACGGGCCGGCGCCGCATCGTGATCGGTGCCAATCTGGAGGACCGCGACGTTGGCGGCTACGTCGCCGAAGCCCGGGAAAAGATAGCCCGAATGGTCGACCTGCCGGAAGGTTATTCGCTGGACTGGGGCGGACAGTTCGAGAACATGCAGCGGGCCATGGCCCGGCTCGGCATCACCGTGCCGATCACCATCGCCATGATCTTCTTCCTGCTGTTCGTACTGTTCAGCTCGCTGCGGTACGCTGCGCTGATCCTGCTGGAACTGCCGTTTTCCTGCATCGGAGGGATTTTCGGCCTGTTCGCGACCGGCGAATACCTGTCGGTGCCGGCCTCGGTGGGGTTCATCGCCCTGTTCGGCGTCGCGGTGCTGAACGGCGTGGTGCTGGTTTCCTGCATCATCGACCTGCGCAAGAATGGCTACAGCCAGTACGATGCGTGCGTGCAGGCCTGCATGCAGCGCTTGCGGCCGGTCCTGATGACCGCGTCGGCCGCGTTGCTCGGCCTGATCCCCATGCTGTTCGGGACCGGTCCGGGTTCGGAAATCCAGCGGCCGCTGGCGATCGTGGTGATCAGCGGACTGGTATTTTCGACTGCATTGACCCTGCTGGTTTTACCTACCGTTTATCGCTGGTTCGAGGAAAAGCGGATCGAGGCCTGAGCGCGAACTATAAGATGAATAACCTTCGGGTGATGATGTGAAAGAGATCAAGGCTGTCATCCAGCCCTACCGCTTGAGATCCCTGCGCAACGCTTTCCGGCGCATGGCTGGTTTCCCCGGCATGAGCGTCTGGCGGGTGGAGGGTTGCAGTTCCCACGAAGGTGAGGAAGTGCACGACAGCCTGCGCTGCGAACTGACCGATTTCTCGCACAAGGTCAGGATCGAGATCCTCGCCGAAGAAGCTCAGGTCGAGGAGATTGTCCGGATCATCTACGAGAATACCCATTCAGGCCGGCTGGGCGACGGCATCGTTTGGGTGACGCCGGTCGAGCAGACCAGGCGGCTGAGCGAATAAACCCGCTACGAACAGCGAGGAGCAGGCAAGTGGCAAATCCCGAATCGCCGGAACCGGCCGCTCCGGAACGCTGGCTGGACGAGCACGGCGACTATCTGTTTCGGTTTGCCCTGTTACGCGTCCGCGACGAAAGCACGGCCGAAGACATGGTGCAGGAAACCCTGCTAGCGGCAATGTCGGCGCAGCATCGTTGTTCCGGATTGTCCAGCGAAAGGACTTGGCTGACCGGTATCCTCAAGCACAAGGTCGTCGACTACTTGCGCCGCTCCTGGCGTGAACGGTCTTTGGACGACGATCCTTCCGCCTATCCGGGCGAGGACTTCGGCATGGACGAACTGTTTGCTCCGGACGGACACTGGGACCGCCAGCCGGCGCATTGGGGCAATCCGTACAGCGCTCTGGAACAGAGCCAGTTTTTCGAAGTGCTGCGGAGATGCATCCAGCGGCTGCCGCCCAGGCTGGCCCATCTGTTCGTCCTGAAGGAAATTCATGACATGAGCAATGAAGAAATTTGTAAGGAACTCGAGGTGAGCGCGACCAACGTATGGGTGATGCTGTACCGCGCCCGCCTGAGTTTGAGGCAGTGCCTGGAATATAGATGGTTCGAGAACGACCGGGAGGCAGGCTGATGCTGAGCTGTAAAGACGTCAGCCGCCTGCTGTCGCTCTCCATGGACCAGTCGCTGCCGCTCCGAAAGCGGGTGGAGATTCGCCTCCATATCTGGTTTTGCAAGGCCTGCCCGAACATCGAGAAGCAGCTCCTGTTCCTGAGGCAGGCGGCCCGCAAGCTGGATGAGGAAATGCTCCACTCGGACCGGGTCGAACTGGGTGCCGAGGCGCGGGAACGCATCAGAAAGGCGGTGCGCCAATGACATGATCTTTTTCGGTTCATGTGCGCATCGCTCCCATTCGACGTTCCTTACAACTTTTGGAGTGACACATGAATCAGAAATCCTTGTCCCTGAGCCTTGGCGGTGCCATCGCGACCACTTTGATCCTCGCCCCTGCCGCGGATGCGGTGGAAAATCCCTTTGCCATGAAAGTCCTTTCGACTCCCACGCAGATGGCCGAGAGCGGCGAAAAAATGAAGGACGGAAAGTGCGGGGAAGGGAAATGCGGCGCCGGGAAAAAAGCCGCGACCGGTGTCGACACCGCAAGCAAAGCCAAAGAGGGCAACTGCGGCGCCAGTAAAATGAAGGAAGGCGGCTGCAGCGGCAGCGCGAAGAAGGAAGAAGCCGCTCAACCCCGTCAATAATCCGGCACTGGGCCTGCCATGGATACCCCATGCGTCTATGGGGCGGGCCTCGGCCTCAGGCGGGAGCTGATGCTCCCCCTGCGGGCCGCTGGATCATCCGCCATCGATTTCTTCGAGATTTCGCCGGAAAACTGGATCGACGTCGGCGGCCGGTCGGCCGGGGAGCTGCGCTGGTTTACCGAGCGTTTCCCCTTCGTGGCCCATGGCCTGTCGCTGTCCCTGGGTGGCCCCGCGCCTCTGGACGAGGGATTCGTGAGGCGGATCAAGGCGTTTCTGGATGCCCACCGGATCGCCCTGTACACCGAGCATCTGGCCTATTGCAGCGACGGAGCTCATCTCTACGATCTGTTGCCTATCCCGTTTACGGAAGAGGCGGTTCATTACGTGGCGGCGCGGATTCGCCGCACCCAGGACGTCCTGGAAAGGCGCATCGCCGTCGAGAACGCCTCTTACTACGTCCAGGCGCCGATTTCGGAGATGGACGAACTGTCTTTCCTCAAGGCGGTGCTGGAAGAGGCGGACTGCGACCTGCACCTCGATGTGAACAACCTCTACGTCAACGGCTTCAATCACGGCTACGATCCCCGGGAGTTCCTGCTCGGCTTACCGGGCGATCGCATCGTTTACCTGCACGTCGCGGGCCACGACTGGGATGGGCCGGATCTGATCATCGACACGCACGGACGGCCCGTCGCCGATCCCGTATGGGAACTGCTTGCGACGGCTTATGAGACATTCGGGATCTTTCCGACCGCGCTCGAGCGGGATTTCAACCTCCCGGCGCTGGGCAATCTGCTCGCCAAGGTCTCCCGCATCGTCGGGCTGCAGCGAGCCTGTTGCTCAGAACAGCCTAAACGCGCGGCAAGCGGCGGGGGTGGACTATGAGCGGGCTACGGCAGATTCCCGGGAAGACGTCCCTGTTCGTCTTTCAGGACTACCAGCGCGAATTCGTCCGGCATCTTCGCGACCCATCCCGTTTCCCGCCGCCCGCCGGCGTATCGGTGGAGCGTGTCGGGATCTACGTGGAACTGGTGCGGAACAAGATCGAAGACAGCTTGGCGAGCTGCTTTCCCGTCACGCGCGCCCTGCTGGGAACGCGGCGCTGGGAGGATCTGGTCCGCAGGTTCATCGCCGGGCATCACTGCCTCTCGCCTCTGTACCGCCAGATTCCGGACGAGTTCCTGGCCTACCTCCGGGACGAATGGAACGAGACCCCGGAGCCGGCGTTTCTGGCGGAGCTGGCTCATTTCGAATGGATGGAGCTCCATCTCGCCATCGCTAAAGATCGGCTTCCCGACGAACCGCTGGATGGGAATGGCAGCCTGCTGGACGGCTTCCCTGTATTCGCTCCTGCCATGGCGCTGCTGCGCTACGCCTATCCGGTCCACCGGATCGTTGCAGAAGCTCCGGTTTGGCCCAGCGGATCGAAGGAGCCGGCAACTCTGCTCGGTTTCCGCGATCGGGCCTACACCGTACGTTTCATCGAACTCAACGAGCCCGCGGCGGCACTGGTCGAGCGCCTGATGACGGGCGCTTCGTCCGGTAGGACTGTGCTGCGGAAACTGGCATCGGATTGGAAATTCCTCGACCCGGAAGCCTTCATGGCGTTCGGCATGGACATTCTGGTCCGATTGCGGGAGCAAGGGGCCATCCTGGGTACCCGTCGCGCTCCTTTTGTTCAATGCCAATGGGGTCAGCCATGAACGAATCCTTCGAAATTTGCCGCCCGGATGCATCGCGCGAAGACCGGAAACCTCTGGGGCCGTCGAGGCTGCGGTGGTTGTCGGGATGGCTGGAATCGCAAGCCTCGGGGGCGCCGCCGCTGTTGCTCCGGCTGCTTCTCGCGTGGGAGTTCTGGGAGGCCGGGTTGATGAAGCTTTACGGGGAAAACTGGTTCGCCGATCTCAGCTTTCCATTTCCCTTCAATCTGTTCCCGCCATCTGTCAACTGGTGGCTGGCGACCGGTTTCGAACTGCTCGGCGCCATCGCTTTGGCGCTGGGGGTGGCGACGCGGCTGTTCAGCCTCGCCCTGGCCGTCCTCACCGTCGTCGCCATCGCCGCGGTCCATTGGCCTTCAGACTGGGCCAGCCTCTCGGACTTGGCCCAAGGGTATGCGATCACCGATGAAGGTCATGGCAACTTCAAACTGCCGCTGATGTATCTCGCCATGCTCCTGCCGCTGTTGTTCGGCGGCGCCGGGCGATACAGCCTGGATGCGTGGGTTTCCGGCAGGGCCCGGCGGTGCGGTTTTAATCACGCGCAGGGAGCGGATGAGATCAGAACGGATTCGGGCTGATTCGGAGCCGCCTTCCCGTGTTCTCCTGCTCCAGGTATACCTCCAGGTCGGGCGAGGGCAGGAGGCCTTCGCCCTTTTCGGGCCATTCCACGAAGCACAGGCTGTCCGGCCGGAAATAATCGCGGATGCCCATCCATTCGAGTTCTTCCGGGTCGTTCAGGCGGTACAGGTCGAAATGGTAGACGGTGCGGTCGCCCAGAGGGTATTCCTCGACCAGGGTGTAAGTGGGGCTCTTCACCGTGCCCTGGTAGCCGGAGGCGCGCAGATAGCCGCGCACCAGGGTGGTCTTGCCGGCACCCAGATTGCCGTGGAGGAACACGACATATCCGGGCGGCAGAGCCGTCTGCAGGCGGGCGGCGAAGGCCAGCGTCGCCTCCTCGTCGGGAAGGTATAGCATCATCGGTTGACGCAGGTGCGCAAAGCCTCGATCACGTCGCCGGCAAGAAGACCCCGCTCTCCGGCTGCGGCGGCCAGGTCTCCGGCCTGGCCGTGCAGCCGTACCCCCAGACAGGCGGCTTCGAAGGGCGGCACGTGCTGCGCCAGAAGCCCCGCGATCACCCCGGTGAGCACATCGCCCATGCCGCCGCTGGCCATGCCGGGATTGCCCCAGCGGGCCACGTGCGGGACGCCATCCGGTCCCGCGATCAGCGTCCCGGCGCCCTTGAGCACGGCGATGCCGCCGTAGCGCCGCTGCAAGGCGGACGCGGCGGCGAAGCGGTCGCGCTGGATGTCGGCGCCGGAAAGCCCGAGCAGGCGGGCGGCTTCGCCGGGATGCGGCGTCAGTACCCAGCGGTCGCACTGGAGCGGGTGCTCCGCCAGCAGATTCAGCGCGTCGGCGTCGACCACCAGCGGTTTGCCGCAGGCGATCGCGGCGTCGAACAGCGCCTTCGCCCATTCGCTCTGCCCGAGGCCGGGACCGAGTGCCAGCACCGATGCTCGCTGCAGCAGCGGCTCGAGCTCTCGGCCGGATTCGATGCCGTGCACCATCAGCTCCGGCCGGCCCAGGTTCAGCAGGGGCGAGTGAGACGCCCGGGTAGCGATGCTGACCAGACCCGAGCCGGTCCGTGCCGCCGCTTCGCCCGCCATCCGTGCCGCGCCGCTGTAACCGCGTTCTCCGCCGATCACCAATACATGCCCGTAGTGGCCTTTATGGGCATCCCGGCGCCGGGGCGGGAGGGCGAAGTCATTGCTCCGCAGCAAGCGTGAGGAAGGCGCTTGTCCCAGACGGATTTCCGGCGGCGTGTCCAGATCGTCGAAGACGATCTCGCCGCAGTGCGCCGGGCCGGCGCCGGTGAACAGGCCCTGTTTGAGGCCGATGAAGCTGACCGTCAGGTCCGCACAGACCGCGTTTCCCATCACTGCCCCGGTGTCGGCGTTGAGTCCGGAGGGGATGTCCACGGCCACCACTGTACCGGGAAAATCGTTGACAGCGTCGATGACGGCAGCGTATTCGTCGGCCACGTCCCGGTCCAGGCCGGTGCCGAGCAGGGCGTCGACCAGGATCTCGGCGCCTTCGAAGCCGGGTGGAATGAAGTTCAGCAGCGGTCCATCAGCGTTCCGGTACTCCGCGAACGCGGCTGCGGCATCTCCCCGCAGTCGCTCGACCGGGCCGACAGGATAGGCGCGGACGTCGAAGCCCGCTGCCAGCGCCAGCCGAGCGATCACATAGCCGTCGCCGCCATTGTTGCCGGGACCGCATACTACCGACAAAGTCTTCGCCTCCGGCCAGCGCCGGCGCAGTGCCTCGAAGGCCGCGGCGCCGGCTCGGTGCATCAGTTCCAGTCCCGGAATCCCTAGCCTGTCGATGGCATGGCGGTCCATGGCCCGCACCTGGGCGGCGGTGAAAAGTGCGGTGGGCAGGCTGTCGTTCGAATCGGGAGGCATCGGCTGGGCGAAAGCGCGCTGTGCGGAATGCTGAAAAAAGCGCTATTCTGGCCGACTCCCGTCGCCACGCCAAGGATTCTTGAGTGCTCCCTGCCGCCATTGCAACCCCCGACTTCGTGGCGCTGAAGGAGCGTATCCGCGAATGGGGCAGAGCGCAGGGCTTTCAGCAGATCGGCTTCGCAGGCATCGACCTGGGTGGCCACGAAGCCCGGTTGCTCGAATGGCTGGCGGCAGGGTTTCACGGCGAAATGGACTACATGGCCCGGCACGGCTTGAAGCGCAGCCGTCCGGCCGAGTTGGAGCCCGGCACGCTGTCGGTCATCAGCGTGCGGATGGACTATCTGCCCGAACCCATGCAGAACATGAAAGAGACACTGGCCGACCCGGCCGCTGCTTATGTCTCGCGCTATGCCTTGGGACGGGATTATCACAAGCTGATGCGCCGCCGCCTGCAGAGACTGGCAGCTACCATCACCCGGCATGCCGGGCCGTTCGGCTACCGGGTCTATACCGACAGCGCGCCGGTGTTGGAGAAAGCACTGGCGGAGAATGCCGGACTCGGCTGGATCGGCAAGCATACCAATCTCATCAACCGCGAGGCCGGCTCCTGGTTTTTCCTCGGCGAAATCTACACAGACCTGCCGCTGCCTCCGGACCGGCCGGTCACCAATCACTGCGGTCAATGCCGGGCCTGCATCGACGTCTGTCCGACCCAGGCCATCGTTGCTCCTTACCGGCTCGACGCCCGCCGCTGCGTCTCGTATCTGACCATCGAACTCAAAGGATCGATTCCGGAGGCGCTGCGCCCCGGCATAGGTAACCGCATCTACGGCTGCGATGATTGCCAGATGGTCTGTCCGTGGAACCGCTTCGCCCG
The DNA here is from genome assembly GCF_036864975.1 of Methylococcus capsulatus. Lineage (NCBI taxonomy): Bacteria > Pseudomonadati > Pseudomonadota > Gammaproteobacteria > Methylococcales > Methylococcaceae > Methylococcus > Methylococcus capsulatus. The sequence continues at coordinate 2,470,833 of NZ_CP104311.1, forward strand.
GATGACGGGGGAAGCCGACTTTCTGCCGCGGCGGGGAATCGACCGTGCCTTGCTGCTGGAGTTCTTCGCCTGGGACGAGGCCGAATTCCTCCGCCGCACGGAAGGCTCGGCCATTCGTCGCATCGGCCATGAATGCTGGTTGCGCAACCTGGCGGTGGCCATCGGCAATGCACCGCCCCATCCAGACTTCGCCGAAGCCTTGCGGCGACGGCTCGACGATGCATCTCCGCTGGTGCGCGAGCATGTGGCCTGGGGCTTGGAAAGACAGACGAAGACGGCTCCGGTCCTCTCTATCGGCGGCGACGGGGCAGTGCCGCTTCAGCGGTAGCCCTCTTCCTGCAGCACCCGCTGCACTGCCGGGCGCTGGAGCATTCGCCGGTAGTGCGCCAGGCAGTGCTCGGGCAGGTCGAACCTCAGCCTGTCGGCCCAGAATTCGACATAGAACAGCGCGGCATCGGCGATCGAGAAGGTGCCGGCCACGTAGTCTTTCCCCGCCAGGGCTTCATTCACGATCTCGAATCCCCGTTCCACGATCTCCCGGCCGCGCGCCCGTACAGCCTCGCGCTCGGCTTCGTTGGAGGTGAAGCTCTCGGTGGTGAATATCCGGGCGAAGCCGTGCCCGTGCAGGGTGCCGACCACGTAGGCCAGCATTTCGATCACTTGGGCCGCGCCGTCGGGGTCTTCCGGCAGAAGCTTGGCTTTGGGGTAGGCACGCGCCAGCCAATAGGCGATGGCCTGGAACTCGGTCAGCGCCGATCCGTCGTCACGCACCAACGTCGGTATAGTGGACTTGGGATTGATTGCGAGGTACTCCCGCTTGCGGTGGTCGCCCGCCGGGAGGTTCACGATGTAGGCCTCGAAGGGGATGTCCAGTTCTTCCAGCAGGACGTGGATGCCGGTCGAACAGGAGCCGGGAGTCATGTAGAGTTTCATTGGTTGGGGTTCGCCAGGCAGGATGCCTTGAAGCCTAACCGACACCGGCTCCAAAACAAGCTCCCAGAGAGGAAACGGCCTGTTCGTTGAATCGCCGACGGTTCCGCCGGTACGCTTGTAATGCCGGCGCGGCAGCCTTATATCGGCCCAGGGCATGAGAAGAGCATCAACATGGCGTAAAATCGCCCCCCGCCGTTGCCGATGATAGAAGAGCATTGAGAACAGAACATTCGTATAGCCGATGCGTGGCAGGCGCCGTGCTTCTGGTGGCGCTGGGTGCACCAGCCTTTCTCCACGCGGAGGGCGAGTGGCAGCCCTCGACGCTGTCCGAGGCGACCTTGGCCAAGGTGCACGAGGCGGCCAAGGCATACCAGGACTGCCTGAACGAAGCATTCCGGGCCCATGTCGGCGAAGACGTCGATTCCCGCCTTCAGACCGACCGGATTTTACATGCTTGCGAAAACCGGCTGACTCCAATGAAGGCTGCGTTCGATGCCGAGCAAGTGCCCGATTCGATCAGTGAGCGCTATATGCGTTCATACCGCACGCGTGGTGCCCGGGATCTCGTCCGGCTGCTGATGTCGGCTCAGGCCGCACGCGCGGCGGCGGAGCCGGCGCCGGAGCTCTCGGCGACGGCCGATACCCCCTCCCCCCATCCTTACCCCTCAGAAGGGAAACCCATGGAAATCGATCTGAATCTGATTCCCGCGAAGCTGGACGCGGTGCATGCCGGCCTGGCCGCCATCGTGGTGGTCTTGCTGCTGGTGCAAATCATCCTGCTGTCGGTGGTGGTGATCGCTCTGTTGCGTCGCAAACCCGAGCCTGCCGTGACCTTTTATCCCACGCCGGCGCCGGCTGCTCCGACACCCGGAGCCGTGAAAGCGCCGGAGCCGGTCGTGAAGAAAGAAACCGTGGTGCTGAAGGAAACGACGCCCGACGCGGCGCTGCAGCTCCTGGCTTTGTTGCAGAAGGAGGCGCGCTTCATCGACTTCGTGCAGGAAAACATCGCCCACTACTCCGACGCGGAAATCGGCGCGGCGGCACGAGTAGTGCACGAAGGTTGCCGCAAGGTGATCGGCCAGGTCTTCGATCTGGCGCCGGTGCGCAACGAGACCGAAGGCAGCCGTCTGACACTGCCCAAGGGCTTCGACGCCGCCAGCGTGCGGTTGGCCGGCAACGTCGTGGGCGAGCCGCCGTTTACCGGCACACTGGTTCACCGGGGCTGGAAGGTGGAAAACATCCGCCTGCCCAAGGTCGCGGAGGGCCATGACATCCGCATTCTCGCCCAGGCCGAGGTGGAACTGTGAGTGAGACCCGCTATTCGGTCGGTATCGACCTCGGCACCACCAACAGTGTGGTGGCCTATGTGGACTTGAGCGGCTGCGACGGTGAAAAAGCGCCGCTGGAAATCCTCGAAATCCCCCAGCTCACCGCACCGGGGACGATCGGTGACCGGAAGCAGTTACCATCGTTCATGTATCAGGCCCATGACGCCGAACTGGCGCCGGGCGATATCGTCCTCCCTTGGGATGAGCACCCCGAAGCCATCACTGGTGAGCTGGCCCGCCAGCTCGGTTCCAAGACCCCGATCCGGCTGGTCGCCAGCGCCAAGAGCTGGTTGTGCCACAGCGGGGTGGACTGTCGCGCGCCGATCCTGCCAGTGCAGGCGCCGGAAGAGGTCAAACGGGTTTCACCTCTGCAGGCTTCGATCGCTTATCTGCGCCACATGCGCGATGCCTGGAACGCCCGTCATCCCGAATATCCCCTGAGCGAACAGGACCTGACCATCACCGTGCCGGCCTCGTTCGACCCGGCGGCGCGCGAGCTTACGGTGGAGGCGGCCCATGCCTTAGGACTACGCCAGGCGATCTTGCTGGAAGAGCCGCAGTCGGCGTTGTACAGTTGGATTCAGGCCAGCGACGGCAGTTGGCGCGAGCAGGTCAAGCCGGGCGACGTCATCCTGGTGGTCGACGTGGGCGGCGGCACCACCGACCTGTCTTTGATTGCGGTCACCGAGGCCGACGGCAACCTGGAACTCAACCGCATCGCCATCGGCGATCACATTTTGCTGGGTGGCGACAACATGGACCTGGCGCTGGCCTATGGCTTGAAGCTGAAACTGGAAGCCGAAGGCCGGAAGCTCGAGGCCTGGCAAGTGCAGGCTCTGATGCATGGCTGCCGGGATGCCAAAGAATCCTTGCTGTCCGATCCAGAGGTTTCCGAGGTTGCGGTGGTGGTGCCCAGCCGCGGTTCCTCGCTGGTCGGCGGGACACTGCGCACTGCGCTGACCAAGGACGAAGTGAACCGCACCCTGGTCGAGGGTTTCTTCCCTCAGGTGCCGATCGAGGAGAAACCTTTGGTCCAGGCCCGTACCGGCCTGACGACCCTTGGCCTGCCTTACGCCAAGGATGCCCGCATCACCTGTCATCTGGCGGCGTTCCTGAGCCGGCATGTGAGTGCGGCCGCCGAACTGGAAGGTTTCGCGTTGGCCGAGGGCGCGCGCTTCATCCATCCTACGGCGCTGCTCCTGAACGGCGGGGTGTTCAAGTCCGAGGCCCTGGAACGGCGCCTGCTGGATGTGCTCAATGGCTGGCTGCGGGTCGACGGAGCGCCGGAAGCACGGTTGCTGCATGGCGCCGATCTGGATCTGGCTGTGGCCCGCGGCGCGGCCTATTACGGCTATGTCCGCAAGGGTAAGGGGGTGCGCATCCGGGGCGGCACGGCGGCGGCCTATTATGTGGGGGTGGAAAGCGCCATGCCGGCGGTGCCCGGTTTCCCCGCCCCGCTGCAAGTGCTGTGCATCGCTCCGTTCGGCATGGAAGAAGGCACCGAAGCGGAGCTGCCGCCGGAGGAGTTCGGGCTGGTGGTGGGCGAGCCGGTGCGCTTCCGTTTCTTCGCTTCGACACTGCGTCGCGAGGACCTGGTCGGCACGCGGCTGGAGGACTGGCGCGAGGACGAGATCGAAGAACTGCACGAAATCGAGATAACCTTGCCGGTCGAAGGCCACCAACCCGGCGAGGTGGTGCCGGTACGGCTGGCGGCGCGGGTCACCGAAGTCGGTACGCTCCAGCTCGAAGCCGTGGCGCGGGACAGTGGCGAGCGGTGGAAGGTCGAGTTCGAGGTACGCAGTGGCGAGAAACCCGCGCAAGCCTTGGATGAGGCGGTTCCCGAGGCGCCTTATCTCGGCACCCTCGAAGCGCCTGCCGAGTCGGCGCCGGAGGGGGCTGCTGGCGGGGAAGAGTAGGCCGAGAGGAAGCCCTTCTGGTCCTTCAACAAATAAATCTTGACCGATGGGGACGGCGGCCGGCCTCGTCCCGCTTCGGCGGCCGGTTTCACGCATGTCTTCCGCTGCGCCACACTACATCGTAGGCATCGACCTCGGCACGACGCATACCGTCGTTGCTTACGCCGACGGCGGTGACCCGTCGCGGATCGAACCGTTGTTCCTGGAACAGCTCGTTGCGCCGGGACAGGTGGTCGGGCGGCCGCTATTACCATCGGTGCGTTATCACCCGGCGGCAGGCGAACTTGCCGAAGCCGACAATGCCTTGCCCTGGCCGGTGGAGGAAATGGCACCGGGCTGCCGCCCGGTGATCGGTGAACTGGCCCGCCAGCTCGGGAGTCGCAGCCGCGGGCGGCTGGTCGCCAGCGCCAAGAGCTGGCTGTGCCACCCGGGCGTCGACCGGACGGCCGATATCCTGCCGTGGGGCGCGCCGGACGACGTGCCCAAGGTGTCGCCAGTCGAGGCATCGGCAAGTTTCCTCAGGCACGTGCGGTATGCCTGGAACCACCGTTTCCCGGCGCATCCGCTAGAAACGCAGGATGTCATCGTCACCATCCCCGCATCGTTCGACGACGCGGGCCGCGCCTTGACGGTGGAGGCGGCACGGCGGGCCGGCCTTGCGAACGTCCGTTTGCTGGAAGAACCGCAGGCAGCCTGCTACGACTTCCTGTGGACCCACCGCGGCCGGCTGGCCGAGACCCTGGAGGGTGTGAACCTGTTGCTGGTCTGTGACGTCGGCGGCGGCACCACCGATTTCACGCTCATACGTGTCGATGGCGGCGGATCGGAACCCGAACTCGAGCGCATCGCCGTCGGCAATCATCTGATGTTGGGTGGGGACAACATCGACCTCACTCTGGCGCACCGGCTGGAGCCGCGGCTGACCGGGGCCGGGCACAGCCTATCCGCCACCGATCTGATCCTCCTGGCCGAACAGTGCCGGCGCGCCAAGGAAACGCTGCTGGCGGAGCATGGACCGGAATCGGTGACCGTCACCCTGCTTGGCAAAGGCGGCGGCCTGATCGGGAGCGCCCGTTCCGTCGAGCTGAGCCGCCACGAAGTGTTGGAAGTCGTCCTCGACGGATTCTTTCCGCGGGTCGGGGCGGATGCAGTGCCGGAACGGCGCAGCGGCGTGGTCGAGTTCGGTTTGCCCTATGCGTCCGATCCGGCGATCACACGCCATGCCGCGGCGTTCCTGGCCCGCCACCGGAAAGATGCCGGCGGTGCCGTGCCGGACGCACTGTTGCTGAACGGGGGCGCATTCCATAGTCCGGTGATCGCCGGGCGGATGGCGGAAGTCATCGGCTCCTGGTGCGGGCGGACACCGGTGATGCTACGGAACCCGCGCCCCGACCAGGCCGTCGCCTTCGGCGCCGTGGCCTTCGGAATGGCGCGGCGGGGGCTCGCCGTGCGGAAGATCGGTGGCGGCTCGCCCCGGACCTATTATCTGCTGGTCGGCGATGCCAACGAACAGATCCGCCGCGGCGTCTGCATCCTACCGCGTGGTGCCGCCGAGGGCCAAGAGTGGACCGTCGAGCAGCGGAATTTCCTGCTGAGCGTTGGCCGGCCTGTGCGGTTTCACGTGTTTTCTTCCACCGTCGACTCGGGTCACGCTCCAGGCGACCTCGCGGTATTGGACGAGGCCGGATTCGGCGAGCTGCCGCCGCTAGCGGTAGCGCTCCAGGCGCAGGAGCGGGGTGACGTCGAGGTGCGCCTGGCCGCGCGACTCACGGCGATCGGTACGCTGCAGCTGCAGTGCGTGTCGGTCGCCGATCCGGAAAAGCGCTGGGATCTCGAGTTGCAGCTGCGTGCGGGCGGCCCGAGGCCGACGGCGTCCGCGAGTCTGCATCCGCGCACGGCGGAAGCGCAGGAGCACATCGGGTTGATCTTCGGCAAGAAAACACGCCAACTCGATCCCAAGGCCGTCAAGACCTTGCGCAACGATCTCGAAAAGATCTTGGGCAAACGGGAGGACTGGGATAGTGCATTGTGCCGCGAACTGTACGCGGCCCTGCTCGAAGGCGCACCGCATCGCCGCCGCTCGGCCGATCACGAACGGCTCTGGCTGAGCCTGGCCGGCTATTGCCTGCGGCCCGGCTTCGGCGCGCCGCTGGACGACTGGCGGGTGGGGCAGGTTTGGAATCTGTATTCGCAGGGATTGCAGTTCGTGAACGAGGCGCAAAACTGGTCCGAATGGTGGATATTGTGGCGGCGCATCGCCGGGGGACTGAGAGCCGAGGCACAGCAACGCCTGTTCGCCGATGTCACCGGCTTCATCGATCCGATGCGGGCGCGGCGGGGCAATGCCGAAGCGCTGGCCAAGAAGCGCGGCTTCGAGGACATGCTGCGGCTGGCGGCGTCGCTGGAGCGTTTGTCATCGGGCGATAAGGCCATGCTGGGCGGATGGCTCATCCAGCGACTGGATAAGGCGCCGGATTCGACGGAGCTCTGGTGGGCGCTGGGCCGTGTCGGTGCGCGTGCGCCGTTCCACGGCAGCGCCCACAACCTCGTCGCCCGCGAAGTCGTCGAAAGCTGGGTAGAGCTGGCCCTGCAGCGGGACTGGAAGAAACAGAGCTTCATCGCTTTCGCTGCGACCCTGCTGGCGCGCCTGACCGGAGACCGCGAGCGCGACCTCGACGCTGCCCTGCGGGACCGGGTCGCGGAAAAACTGGCTGCGTCCCGTGCACCGGAATCGTGGCTGGAGCTGGTGACCGAGATCAGAGTGTTGGGTGCAGCGGACGAAAAGCGCATCTTCGGCGAGGGGCTGCCGCCGGGCTTGCGTTTGGTCGACTCGATGGAGGTCACGTAGCGAACAGCTTGGTTTCCCCTCCAGAAAGATCACCGGGTCCATGGCGAGAAGTCCAGACACAACCTATGGGCATTTCCCTTCGGGCCGTCACACAATGGTCATGGCAGACTTCTAGCATCTTGGGAGGAATCCCGGCGCGGCATGACGATGGCTCAGAGTCTGGTCCGTTTCAAGAAGATCCTTTCCATAGTGGGCGACATCGTTAAGGTCGAGGTGCCCGCCATTGGTCATACGGACCTTGGTGCAGTCGGGATTCGCTTGGGTGACCTCGCCGTGATCGAAGATACCCCAGCACTTCGATCCCTGGCCCAAGTAATCCGGATAGAGCAAGAACAGGTGTCGCTCCAGGTCTTCTCCGGAACCAGGGGGGCCACCCAGGCTTCGGTCCATTTCCTCGGCCACGCCATGCGAGTCACTTATTCCTCGAACATACTAGGCCGTGTGTTTGCGGGGACGGGGGAGCCTCTCGACGGCAACTCCCGGTTGGAGTTCGATCCCAAGGTACCGATCGGCGTTGCGTCGGTGAACCCCTTGAGGCGGACCGTGCCCGCACGCATGATCCGTACCAACGTGCCGATGATCGACCTGTTCAACTGCCTGGTGGAGAGCCAGAAGATCCCGATTTTCTCCATCCCTGGCGAACCCTTCGCCGTCGAGCACGGCAAGCGGGTCCTGGTCCTTATGACCGACATGACCACTTATGCCGACGCCATGAAAGAGATCGGCGTGGCTCTGGAACGGGGGCCGGTGAGCCGTGGCTATGGCGGCGACCTCTACTCGCAACTGGCGCGCCGTTATGAAAAGGCCTGTCATTTCAGCGGCGCCGGATCGGTCACCATACTCGCGGTGACGACCATGCCGGGCAACGACGTGACCCATCCGGTGCCCGACAACACCGGCTACATCACCGAAGGGCAGTTCTATCTGCACGATGGCATGCTGGACCCCTTCGGCTCCCTGTCGCGGCTCAAGCAGCACGTGATCGGCAAGGTCAGCCGCGAAGATCACGCCGCCTTGGCCAACACCATGATCCGCCTGTATGCGGAGGCGGTTTCGGCGGAGCAAAAACAGGCCATGGCCTTCGACCTGTCACCCTTCGACCTGAGGCTGCTCGAATCCGCCGATATCTATATGCAGGCCGCCATCGCCGAAGCCCGCAAAGGGCTGGAAGAAGGCGGCATCCCGATCGGCTCGGTCCTGTTGATCGATGGCGAAATCGTGGGCCGGGGACACAACCAGCGGGTGCAGAAAGGCAGCGCGATCCTGCATGCGGAGATGGATTGCCTGGAAAACGCCGGACGCCTGAGTGCTGCGGAGTACCACCGGGCGAGGCTCCACAGCACCTTATCGCCCTGTGATATGTGCAGCGGCACGGCCTTGCTCTACGGCATCCCCCGCATCGTCGCCGGGGAGAACCGGAGGTTCCAGGGACCGGAGGCGTACCGCCGCTCACGCGGCGTGGAGCTGCTGGTGCTGGATGATCCGGAATGTGCCGCGCTGATGAAGGATTTCATCGCAGCCCAACCCAACCGGCGCTCTGGAATGAGGACATCGGCGTGTGAAAGCGCATCCTGTTGCAGTGAAACTCGGCTAATATAATGCGGTTCATATTGGTTTTGTGTGAAATAACTTGAGGAGCTATCGAATGAGTATCCCCCGTGAACAGGTCTTGAGCCGTGGCGCTTCCGCCGTCGTGTCTCGCCACAAGGTTCTGACCAACACCTATGCGCTGCTGTCACTGACGCTGCTGTTCAGTGCGCTCACTGCCGGTGTGTCCATGGCGCTGGCACTGCCCCATCCGGGCATCATCATCACCCTGGTGGGCTATTTCGGCTTGCTGTGGCTGACCAACAGGTATTCCAACAGCGCGCTTGGCCTCCTGTGGGTCTTCGCCTTGACCGGCTTCATGGGTTACACCCTGGGGCCGATCCTGAACGCCTATATCACACACTTCGCCAATGGTACTCAGCTGGTCATGATGGCCATGGGCGGTACCGGTGCGGTGTTCCTGGGCCTTTCGGCTTATGCGCTGACGACCCGCAAGGACTTCGGCTTCCTCGGCGGCATGCTCGGAGCTGGCATCTTGGTCGCATTCCTGGCCGGTCTGGTCGCCGTTTTCGTGCCTGGCCTGATGGGGTTGAGCCTGGCGGTGTCGATAATGTTCGTGGTGCTGATGGCCGGAATGATTCTGTTTCAGACCAGCGCGATCATTCACGGTGGCGAAACCAATTATATTCTCGCCACCGTGTCGCTGTATGTGACGATCTTCAATCTGTTTACCAGTTTGTTGCAGTTGCTCGGTGTGTTCAGTAGCGACGATTGATCGTCGCCGGTCATTCGGCCATAAAAAACCCCGGCTAAGCCGGGGTTTTTCATTCCGACGGCTGTAGATTAGTCGACGGCTTTCATGCTGAGCCGGACCCGGCCCTGGCGGTCGATCTCCAGTACCTTGACTTTGACCACGTCGCCCTCCGCCAGCTTGTCGCTGACTTTCTCGACATGCTCGTCGGAGATCTGAGAGATGTGCACCAAGCCATCCTTGCCCGGCAGGATGGTGACGAAGGCGCCGAAGTCCATCAACCGCGCGACCTTGCCCTCGTAGACCTTGCCGACCTCGACCTCCGCCGTGATGTCCTCGATGCGGCGGCGGGCTTCCAGACCGGCCTGCTTGTCGACCGAGGCGATCTTGACGACGCCGTCGTCGGTGATGTCGATGCTGGTGCCGGTTTCTTCAGTGATGGCGCGGATGGTCGCACCGCCCTTGCCGATCACTTCCCGGATCTTGCTGGGATCGATGGTGAAGCTGGTGATGCGCGGCGCGTAATCGGACATTTCGCTGCGCGGCGCCGGCAGCGCCTGTGCCATTTTGTCCAGGATATGCATCCGTCCCTCGCGGGCTTGATGCAGCGCCTGGCGCATGATTTCCGGCGTGATGCCATCGATCTTGATGTCCATCTGCAGCGCGGTGACGCCGTCGCGGGTGCCGGCGACCTTGAAGTCCATGTCGCCCAGGTGGTCCTCGTCGCCCATGATGTCGGACAGCACGGCAAATTCTTCGCCCTCGAGGATCAGTCCCATGGCGATGCCGGCCACGGCGCCTTTGGTCGGCACGCCCGCATCCATCAATGCCAGGCTGCTTCCGCAGACCGAAGCCATGGAGCTGGAGCCGTTGGATTCGGTGATCTCCGAGACGATGCGGATGACGTAGGGGAACTCGTCCATCGTTGGCATGATCGCCTGCACGCCGCGCTTGGCCAGGCGTCCATGGCCGATCTCGCGCCGTTTGGGCGAGCCGATGGCGCCGGTTTCCCCCACACAATAGGGGGGGAAGTTGTAGTGCAGCATGAAATTTTCTTTGTACTCGCCTTCCAGCGCGTCGATGAGCTGCGCGTCGCGGCCCGTGCCTAGCGTTGCGACTACCAGCGCCTGGGTTTCGCCGCGGGTGAATAAGGCGGAGCCGTGGGTACGGGGCAGCACGCCGGTGCGGATCGTGATGGGGCGCACCGTGGAAAGGTCACGCCCGTCGATCCGTTTTCCGTGGTGGAGGATGTTGCCCCGGACGATTTCTTCTTCCAGTTTCTCGATCTGCCGCTTGACCGCGTTTTCATCGTGAGCGCCTTCGGCGGTCAGGGCATCGGTCACCGCCTTCCGAACTTCTTTGAGCTTCTGCTGGCGGAGCTGCTTGTCGGCGATGCTGTAGCCTTCGCTCAGTCCCGCCCGGGCTAGTTCGTCGACTGCGGCGACCAGGGCCGTGTCGACGGTTGGCGGTTCCCACGGCCAGGGTGTCACGCCGACTTCTTCCGCCAGCTCGTTGATGGCGCGGATGGCTGTCTGCATCTGTTCATGGCCGAACACGACCGCCCCCAGCATCACTTCCTCGGGCAGGATCTTCGCCTCCGATTCGACCATGAGCACCGCATTGGCGGTTCCCGCGACCACCAGGTCGAGCTCCGATCCTTCCATGACCGAGCCGTCCGGATTCAGGACGTAGGCGCCATTCACGAATCCCACCCGGGCGGCGCCGATCGGACCTTTGAAAGGCAGGCCCGACAGCGTCAACGCTGCCGACGCGCCCAGCATCGACGGGATGTCGGGGTCGACTTCCGGATTCAGCGACATGACGGTGGCGACGACCTGGACTTCGTGGGTAAAGCCGTCCGGGAACAACGGCCGGATGGGCCGGTCGATCAGGCGTGCGGTCAGTGTTTCTTTTTCGCTGGGACGTCCCTCTCGCTTGAAGAATCCGCCCGGAATGCGTCCGGCAGCGTAGGCCTTTTCCTGGTAATTGACGGTAAGGGGGAAGAAATCGCCGTGCGGGGAGGCGTCCTTGCGCCCCACCACGGTAACCAGCACCACGGTGCCCGCCATGTCCACCATGACCGCGGCATCGGCCTGACGGGCGATCTCGCCGGTTTCGAACGAAACGGTATGAGCGCCGTACTGAAATTGCTTCCGGATCGGGTTCACGGGTTCTCCTTGGGCTGTCGGCGGGTAAGGGTTATTTGCGGAGACCCAGCCGCTCGATGAGCGTGCGGTAGCGTTCGTTGTCCGTGCTCTTCAGATAGTCCAGCAGCTTGCGGCGCTGGTTGACCAGACGGAGCAGACCGCGGCGGGAATGAAAGTCCTTTTTGTGCTTGACGAAATGAGGGGTCAGATAGTTGATGCGGTTGGTCAGCAGGGCCACCTGGACCTCGGGGGAGCCGGTATCGCCGGGGGCCCGCTGGAATTCCTGTACGATGGCGCTTTTTTCTGCTGCTGTGAAAGCCATGGGATAATCTCCAAAAAAAACTCGTTGAAAACCTTTTAAACAATCGTTAATTGTACCGTCTGACTCAGGATCAGGACAAGATTCCCTCGAGCCGGACCGACTCAGGCGGACCTGGGCTCTGCTTCGCAGCCGCAAGGATTGATCACCCGCTGGGGGGCGATTCCTCCTTTGCCGTCGCTGCGGCCTATGCCGAGAAACACCTGTCCGCGGGAATACACCCGGAGCAGCTCGCCAACCGGGACATCGATCCCGCTGACGGCCTGCCCGTGCAGGAACAGCCGGGCCCGGTCGGCATCGAGCGACACCGCCGGCCAGTGCGGCACCATCGAGTCCATCGGCCGCAGGCAATCGAGCCGGGCCGCCGGTGCCATGGCCTCCAACTGCTCCAGGGTGACGGCCTGAGCGACGGAAAATCCGGCGACGGCGGTGCGCCGCAACACTTCGACATGAGCCCCGCAGCCAAGCGCATGGCCGATATCCTCCACCAGGGTTCGGACATAAGTGCCCTTGGAGCAGTGGACGTCCAGTTCCAGATAATCCGCCCCCCTTGCCGCCAGTTCGATGCGGAAGATCGTCACCGGGCGCGCCTGCCGTTCGACTTCCACCCCCTTGCGCGCCAGTTCGTAGAGCCGCTTTCCTTGATGCTTCAAGGCCGAAAACATCGGCGGCACTTGAAGGATGGGGCCGGTGAATTTTGCCAGCAGGGCGAGGAGGGCCGGTTCATCGAGCACAGGTACGGGCGACCGCGACAGGATTTCGCCGTCGGCATCGCCGGTATCGGTGGTGATGCCGAGCCGGGCCAAGGCGCGGTAGCGCTTGTCGGAATCCAGCAGGTAGCCGGAAAGCTTGGTGGCCTCGTTGAAGCAGAGCGGCAGGATGCCGCTGGCAAGGGGATCCAGGCTGCCGGTATGGCCAGCCTTACGCAGGCCGAGCAGTTTTCGGGCCCGCTGCAAGGCGCTGTTCGATGTCATGCCGCTGTTCTTGTCGAGCAGCAGGACCCCGGACAGCGTAGCTGCCGAAGAGGACCTCATGCCTTTAGGCATCGCCCTTGTTCAGAGATCGCAACACTTCGTCCATGTGCATCCCGCGCTCGATGGAGTCGTCATAAGCGAAACGGATTTCCGGGATGATGCGCATCCGCATCCGCCGCCCCAGCACCTGTCGGAGCTGAGGGATGAACTCGCCCAGCCGCTTTACAGCCGCTTTGGTCTCCAGTCGGCCGCCGAGAAAAGTCACGAATACCTTAGCCACGGTGAGGTCGCGGCTGACCTCGACGTCGCTGACGGTAACCATGCCGAGCTCCGGCGCATCGATGCCGGTGCGCAGGAACTCGGCGATTTCCCGCTGCATCTGGGCGGAGACCCGATCGCTGCGGCTGAATTCTCTAGGCATGTTTCTGGATCATCGTGTCAGTGGGGCGTGATCTGGACCTTTTCGAACACCTCGATCTGGTCGCCTTCGCGGACGTCGTTGTAGTTTCTGACCGCGATACCGCACTCCATGCCGGACTTGACCTCGTTGACGTCGTCCTTGAAGCGGCGCAGGGATTCGAGCTGGCCTTCGAAGATGACCACGTTGTCGCGGAGCACGCGGATCGGCAGGTTGCGGCGGACGTGGCCCTCCACGACCAGACAGCCGGCGACGGTGCCAAACTTGGATGAACGGAAGACCTCTCTGACCTGGGCGATGCCGATGATCTGCTCCTTGAACTCGGGTTCCAGCATGCCGCTGATCGACTTCTTGACCTCGTCGATGGCGTTGTAGATCACGCTGTAGTAGTGCAAATCGATGCCCCGTTCCTCGATCAGCTTGCGGGCGCTGGCGTCGGCGCGCACGTTGAAGCCGATCAGGATCGCGTTGGAGGCCAACGCCAGGTTGGCGTCGGTTTCGGAGATGCCGCCGACGCCGCCGCCGATGACCCTCACCTTCACCTTGTCGGTAGACAACTCGGTCAGGGCGCTGCGCAGTGCTTCGAGGCTGCCTTGGACGTCGGCCTTGATGACCAGGTTGAGGTCGATGGTTTCTTCGCTGCCCATGAGCGAAAACACGTCCTCCAGCTTGGCGGCCTGTTGCGCGGCCAGCTTGGTGGAGCGCAGTTTTTCCTCGCGGTGCAAGGCGATTTCGCGCGCCTTGCGTTCGTCGGCCACCACGATGAATTCATCGCCCGCTTCCGGTGCACCCGAGAGCCCCAGCACTTCGATGGGCGTCGAGGGCCCGGCTTCCTTCAGTGGTTTGCCGTTTTCGTTGAACATGGCGCGGACGCGGCCGATTTCTTTGCCACAGAGCAGAAAATCGCCTTTGCGCAAGGTGCCGCGCTGGATCAGGATGTCGGCCACTGGGCCGCGCCCTTTTTCCAGCTTCGATTCCAGAACCACACCGGTGGCCGGAATGTCCACGGGCGCCTTGAGTTCCAGCACCTCAGCCTGGACCAGGATGGCATCGAGCAACGCATCGATGCCGGCGCCGGTTTTGGCCGATACCGGAACGAATTGCACGTCGCCGCCCCATTCTTCGGGCACCACGTTGAGTCCTACCAACTCCTGCTTGACCCGGTCGGGATCGGCGTCGGCCTTGTCCATTTTGTTCAGGGCGACGACCAGAGGTACGCCGGCGGCGCGGGAGTGGTCGATGGCTTCCTTGGTCTGTGGCATCACGCCGTCATCGGCTGCGACCACCAGCACCACGATGTCGGTGACTTTGGCGCCGCGGGCCCGCATCGCGGTGAACGCGGCATGGCCGGGCGTGTCGAGGAAGGTGATGGAGCCGTGGTCGGTCTTGACCTGGTAAGCGCCGATGTGCTGAGTAATGCCACCGGCTTCGCCAGCGGCGACCCGCGATTTGCGGATATAGTCCAGCAGTGAGGTCTTGCCGTGGTCGACATGGCCCATGATGGTGACCACCGGCGGACGCGGCAGATGCGGGGCTTCGGCCTCGGCGGCGAGATTGGCCATGATTTCTGCTTCCAGGTCGTCCTCCTTTTGCGCGGTAGCCTTGTGGCCCATTTCCTCGACCACCAGAATGGCCGTTTCCTGGTCCAGCATCTGGTTGATGGTCGCCATCACGCCCATTTTCATCAGGGCCTTGATGACTTCGATGCCCTTGACCGACATACGCTGGGCCAAATCCGAGACCGTGATGGACTCGGGAACCGCGACTTCGTGAACGATAGGGGCGGTCGGTTTCTCGAAACCGTGCTTCTGCTCCGGCATGACCATCGGCCTGCCGGACTTGGGTTTTTTGCGTTTTCCGCCGCCTTTGCGGAAATCGTCACCCTGGATTTCCCGGTATTCGTCTTTTCGGCTCAAACCCGCGCCCCGCTTCTCACCACGCGCTTCCACTTCGCGTTCGGGGACATAGGCGCGAGGGGCTTCGCCCTTGGGTTTGCCTGCGGGTGGCCGCGGCGCCGCAGGACGGGCTTCCGGCGCCCGCTGAGGGGCCGAAGGAGTGGGGGCCGGTGCGGGCATGGGCGCAGGGGTTTCACGCTCGCTTGTGGTTCGGCGCTCTTCCTCTTCCTGGCGCTTAAGCTCTTCGGCCGCGCGGGCGGCTTCTTCCTGCCTGCGGCGCTCTTCTTCGGCCGCCTGCTGGCGGAGCAGTTCTTCCTGCTGCCGGCGTGCTTCCTGCTCGGCCAGTTCGCGCTGCTGCTGTTCCTCCAGTGCCCGTCGGGCCAGTTCGGCTTCGGTAAGCCGTTCGCTGGTTTCGGGCAGTTCGCTGCGCTTGACGTAAGTGCGCTTCTTGCGCACTTCCACGCTGATCGTTTTCGCCCCCTTGCCCGGTACCGTGCCCTGTTTCAGCTCGGTGACGGAGCGCCGCTGGAGCGTGACCCTTTTGGGTTCGGTCACACTTTCCTGCACTTTGCCATGACTTTGGCGCAGATGATTGAGCAGCTTCATTTTTTCGGCATCGCTCAACACATCGTCCGCGTCAGAGATCTGAAGGCCAGCGTCTCCGAGCTGATGGAGCAGCCGATCGAGGGGAATGCCCACGATCCCGGCCAGTTGTCTCACTGTTACATCACTCATGATTCAGCCCCTATCGGTAATCGTCCTTGCGTCTTCAGGAAAACCACGAGGCGCGCGCCTTCATGATGAGTTCAGCGGCCTTTTCCTCTTCCATGTCTTCGATGTCCAAAAGATCCGGGACGGCCTGGTCGGCCAGGTCTTCCAGCGTGCGAATGCCGTGGCGCGCGAGGCGGTAGGCCAGTTCGCGGTTCATACCTTCGAGTTCCAGAAGATCCTGGCTGGGCTCGACGTCCTCGAGCTTCTCCTCGGAGGCGATGGCTTTGATGAGCAGTGCGTCCCTTGCACGATTGCGCAATTCTTCCACGATATCCTCGTCGAATTCCTCGATTTCGAGCAATTCCTTGGTCGGCACGTAGGCCAGTTCTTCCACACTGGAGAAGCCTTCCCGGACGAGGATTTCCGCGACGTCTTCGTCCACGCCGAGCTGCTCGACGAAAGTCTGGATCAGGCGACGGGTTTCTTCCTCAGTCTTGGCGGCGGCCTGGGTGGAGCTCATGACGTTCAAGGTCCAGCCGGTGAGTTCGGACGCCAGGCGTACGTTCTGGCCGCCGCGTCCGATGGCTTGCGACAGGTTTTCGTCGGCGACGGCGATGTCCATGCTGTGACGGTCTTCGTCCACGACGATGGATACGATCTCGGCCGGCGACATGGCGTTGACCACGAACTGGGCGTCATTTTCGTTCCACAGGATGATGTCGATGCGTTCTCCCGCCAGTTCGTTGGACACGGCCTGGACCCGCGAACCGCGCATGCCGACGCAGGCGCCGATCGGGTCGAGGCGGGGATCGTTGCTCTTGACGGCCACTTTGGCACGGACGCCGGGGTCGCGCGCTGCCCCCTTGATTTCGATGAGATTTTCGCTGACTTCCGGGACTTCCAGCCGGAACAAGGCGATCAGGAGTTCCGGCGCCGTGCGGCTGACGAAAAGCTGCGGGCCCCTGGCGTCGGGCCGGACCGCGCTCAGGATGCCGCGCAGGCGGTCGCCGGCCCGGACGGACTCGCGCGGAATCATTTCGTCGCGCGGGATGAAGGCTTCCACGTTGCCGCCGAGGTCGAGAAAGACATTGCCCCGTTCGATGCGCTTGATGACACCCGTGACCAGCTCACCGACGCGGCTCTGATAGGCATCCGCGATCTTACGCCGTTCGGCCTCGCGCACTTTCTGCACGATCACTTGCTTGGCCGTCTGGGCGGCGATCCGGCCGAACTCGATGGAGTCGAACGGTTCTTCCACGAATTCGCCGACGGCAATGCCGGGGTGGGTTTTGCGCGCTTCTTCGAGCAATATCTCTTTATCCGGGAATTCGACGCCACCTTCGAATTCCTCGCGGGGCTCCACCACTTTCCAGCGGCGGAAGGTTTCGTAGTCGCCGGTCTTGCGGTCGATACTCACACGCACATCATACCTGCCGTCGTGCCGCTTGATCGTCGCGGTGCGGAGCGCCTCTTCGATCGCGGAAAAAATGACTTCTTTTTCGATGTCCTTTTCGTTCGACACCACGTCCACTACCAGCAGGATTTCTTTATTCGCCATCAGGTCGTCCTACAATCTCAGATATCAAATTCGGGTATGAGCCGGGCCTTGTCGATCAGGTCGAAAGGGATGGCATGCAGGCCGTTGTCGTCCTCGAGGTCGATCACATCCCCTCGGACGCCCGCGATCTTGCCCTTGAACCGCCGCTGACCATCCAGGGATCGCATCGTTTGCAGCCGCACCTGACGGCCGATGAAGCGTTCGAAATGCTCGATGGTAAACAGCGGCCGGTCGAGTCCGGGCGATGATATTTCCAGCTGGTACTGGCCGGGGATGGGATCTTCCACATCCAGCATACCGCTGAGCTGGTAGCTGACCTTCGAGCAGTCGTCCAGACCTATTCCCTCGGAGTGGTCGATGTAGACGCGCAGAACTCTGGCACGGGCGTCGAATTCAATTCCCGCCAGTTCATAACCCAGGCCGGTAACGACGGGCTCGATCAGTCGCTGCAGGTGTTCGGGCATCCGCATGGTCAGTGTCCGCTCACAAAAAAAGGGCACAAGGCCCAATGTTGTTATCCCGTTCCTTCAGAAACTAAAAACGCCCGCAAGGGGCGCCATTCGGGACCTGGTCCTCCAGGCTGGAAGACCCGTCTCATCAGACTGTGTATGCTACCATAAATAACTCGAGGAGATAAACCCCCAGATTCTCAAGCACTTTACCCCGCCGTTCGGTCGAACCGGCGCTTTTATCCTTAGGCTTCCCTGGAGCAGACTTTGAGACCGGAGACGCTGTTCATTGCCGACCTGCACCTGAGCGCGGGAGGGGCTGGCCGGGTCCGGCTGTTCGAGGATTTCCTCGCCGGCCATGCCCGTGGCGCCGAGGCTTTGTACATACTCGGCGATCTGTTCGACGCTTATATCGGCGACGACGATACCGCTTTTCCCGCCGGAGTGGTGCGGCGAAGTCTCCGGGCGCTGACGCACTCCGGCACCCGGGTGTTTTTCCAGCAGGGCAACCGCGATTTCCTGGTCGGCCCGGCGTTCGCCGCGACCACCGGGGCAACCCTGCTCGACGACTATGCGGTCATCGACCTGTACGGGCAGAAGGCCGTGGTCACGCATGGCGATCTGCTGTGCACGGACGATCGCAAATATCAGCAGGCCAGGGCGCGGGTCCGCACCGATGCCTGGAAGCGCCACGCCCTGGGCAAACCGCTATGGATACGCAGACTTTACGCACGCGGGTACCGCTTGCGTTCCGCGCTGGACAAGCGCGGCAACGCGCCGGACATCATGGACGTCAACGCGGCCGAGGTGGCGCGGGTGTTCCGGGATTTCGGCGTGGACGTCATGATCCACGGCCACACCCACCGCCCGGCGGATCACGACCTGGTCTGCGGTCGTCCGGTCCGTCGGATCGTACTGGCGGAGTGGCACAGCGAAGGTGAATTCCTGCGCTGGACGCCAGAAGGGGGGGAGCGGGTACGGATTTCCCCGTAAGTTCGACCGGCTCAGGCTTTGGCCAAAGGGAAGGCCAGGGTATCGGCGATCGCGTCCAGCCGGTGGAGACCGAGCAGCAGCCGGTCGATGCCGAGGGCGATACCGGCGCAATCGGGCAGACCGGCTTTCAGAGCATCCAGGAGGCGGTAGTCCTTTTCCGGAGCGGGAAGGCCGGCGTCGATGCGGGCCGCGATGTCCCGGTCGAAGCGGCATTCCTGCTCCAGCGGATCGTTGAGTTCGAAAAAGCCATTGCCCAGCTCCATCCCGTCCAGGAATACCTCCACCCGTTCCACCAGCCGCTTATCGTCCGGTTTGAACCGGGCCAGGGACGGCAGGATCGCGGGAAAATCGCGTACGAACGTGAAACGTCCCTGCCCCAGATGGGGCTGGACGAGGTGGCTGAACAGCAGGTCGAGCCAGATCGAACGGTCCGTTCCGCAGATTGCTTCGGCTTCCTGCAGGCCGTGGCTCGCAGCGCAGCCGACGAAATCGGCAAACCCGGCGTCGAGTGGATCGATGCCGGCATGTCTCAGAAAGGACTCGCGGTAGCTCAGGTGTTCGGAGGGGGCCAGCGGACGGACGTTTTCGCTCAGTACCTGCAACAGCGCATCGGTTTCTTCGATCAATTCAGCGAGGCCAAAACCGACCCTGTACCACTCCAGGAGAGTGAACTCGGGGTTGTGGAAGCGGCCGGATTCATCTTTGCGGAAGGCTTTGCATATCTGATAGATCGAGCCGCTGCCGGCGGCCAGCAGCCGCTTCATCGCGAATTCCGGCGAGGTCTGCAGGAACAGCCGTGACGAACCGTCGCCGCTTCCACAGACGGAAAAAACGCTCAGGTGCGGATCGGTCACAGTACCGTGCGAGAGGAGGGGGGTCTCGACTTCCAGCACCTCCCGTTCGGCGAAGAACTGTCGGATTTTCCGAAGAAGCTCCGCCCGCCGGTGCAGCATGGCCGGCGGGCAGGACGGACGCCAGTCGGAAGGCGCCCTATTTGACACGAGAGACGTATTCCCCTGTGCGGGTGTCCACTTTGATGACCTCACCGGTCTGGACGAACAACGGTACCCGGACTACGGCGCCGGTTTCCAGTGTGGCAGGTTTACCGCCACCGCCGGAGGTGTCGCCGCGCACGCCGGGGTCGGTTTCGGTAATGGTGAGTTCCACGAAATTGGGCGGCTGAACCGCCAGCGGGACATTGTTGAACAGGGTCAGGATGCAGATGTCCTGTTCCTTCAGCCACTTCTTGGCGTCGGCTACGGCATTCTGATCGGCGGCGTACTGCTCGAAGGACTCCGGTACCATGAAATGCCAGAGCTCGCCGTCGTTGTAGAGATACTGCATCTCCACGTCGACCACGTCCGCGGTTTCCAGGGTCTCGCCGGACTTGAATGTCCGTTCCACCACCCGGCCGGTCTTGAGGTTGCGCAATTTGACCCGGTTGAAGGCCTGGCCCTTGCCCGGCTTGACGAACTCGCTTTCGAGCATCGTGCAGGGATCACCATCCAGCATCACTTTCAAACCGTTCTTGAACTCACTCGTGCTAACAATAGCCATGCATACCTCGGGTCAATGCATCTGAAAAAAATACGGAGCATTATAATGGACGCTTTTTTATTGCGAAACCGTACAGCGCCGGTCAGGGACGGTAGACGACATGAGTGAGCAGTGGCAGGCCGAACTGGCCGAGGGTTTTGGCAGTGTCCGGGATCTCCTGGATTTTCTCGGCATCGCCGCGCCGTTTTCGGTGGAGGCTGCGGGAAAGTTTCCGTTCCGTGTGCCGCGCGCCTATGCCCGGAAAATAAGACCGGGCGACCCATATGACCCGCTGCTCCGGCAGGTTCTGCCGTTGGGGCAGGAACTGGCCTCTCCAGAAGGTTTCGTTAGCGATCCGGTCGGCGACCGGCAGGCCCTCAAGGTCCCCGGCCTGCTGCACAAATATCGGGGGCGGGCGCTCCTGATCACTACCGGTGCCTGCGCGATCCACTGCCGCTATTGTTTCCGGCGCGAATTCCCCTATGCCGAAAGCCAGTTCACGCGCCAGCGGGAGAAGGCCGCTCTGGATTACATCGCCCGCGATCCGGAGCTTGGGGAGGTCATTCTGAGCGGCGGCGATCCGCTGCTCCTCAGCAACGACCGCCTGGCGCGCCTGACGGACCAGCTCGCGGCGATTCCGCACTTGCGGCGGCTGCGTATCCACAGCCGGGTGCCTCTGGTGTTGCCGTCCCGCATCGATGACGAGCTGCTGGAAGTTCTCGCCGGCCATCGGCTCAAAACGGTGGTGGTGATTCACGCCAATCATCCCCGGGAACTGGGCGGCGAGAGCGACCGCGCCTTTGCCGCCATGCGGCATGCGGGCCTGGCGCTGCTGAACCAGGCGGTGCTGCTGAAGCAAGTCAACGATTCCGTCAGCACTTTGTGCGAACTCAGCGAATGCTTGTTCGAACGCGGGGTGCTGCCTTACTACCTGCATCTGCTGGACAGAGTGCGCGGTACTGCCCATTTCGAAGTGCCGGAAGCCGAAGCCCGGATGCTGCACGAAGCCCTGCGCCGCCGGCTGCCTGGATATCTGGTACCGCGCCTGGTCCGGGAAATCGAGGGACAGCCCTACAAGCTGCCGCGCGGCTCATGTGAGACAACGTGAAGTGTTTCTTTGTCCGTCTCTCCCGCAATTGGGAGAGGTTCGGGGTGAAGGGGCGATCATGACGAGCGGTTACCTTCATCCATCCCGGGCCGCCGTTTGCCCTTCATCATCGGGCGGGTTGGCCACGCCAAGCGGCACGTGGCCGGTCGCTACATGGCGGCTGGCGGCTTCGCAATTGCTTCTCTGGTCATCGAAAAAGATATCCGCCCCGAAAGCGGCCAGGAACTGACTCTTGTCCCGTCCACCGAGGAACAGCGCTTCGTCGATCCGGATATTCCACGCCCTCAGCGTCCGTACCACCCGTTCGTGTGCGGGCGCGGCGCGAGCTGTCACCAGGGCGGTGCGCAGCGGTGAACTGTCGGCATCGAAGCGGGTCTGAATATGATGGACAGCTGCCAGGAAATTCCGGAACGGGCCGCCGGGCAAAGGTTCGCGCGCGGCGACGCGTTCGTTCTCGGCGAAGGCTTCCAGTCCGGCCGAGCGGTAGATGCGTTCGGATTCGTCCGAGAACAGCACCGCGTCGCCGTCGAAGGCGATGCGCAGCTGGTCGGAGTCGCTACCGCGGGCAGGAGCCGTGATGATGGTGGCCGCTGCCTGCCCGTCGTTGAGGGCGTCGGCGACGTCGCCGGCTTCCGCCGACAGGAACAGATGGGCACCGAAGGCCGCGACATATTTGAACGGTGAGCGGCCGCCGGTGAAGGCCGCCCGGGTGATGTCCAGTCCGTGATGCTGGATGGAGTTGAAGATCCGAAGACCGGTGTCCGCGCTGTTGCGCGAGAGCAGGATGACTTCGACCAGCGGGGCGCCGAGGCGGTCGTTCATCGCGAGAAGTTTGCGGACCAGCGGGAAAGCGACACCCGGCGCCAGAATTTCGTCTTCATGCTCGATCTGGTAGCGGCAATAGGCCTCCCGGCCTTCCTGTTCGAAGATGCGGTGCGATTCGTCGAGGTCGAAAAGCGCGCGTGAGGAGATAGCGACGACGAGGCTGGAGGGTTGGTTCATGGCTTGAAAATCGCGAAGGTTCCGGCAGCGCCGGTATACATTTCGGCAGCGGTGCCGCACAATTGATCGTTTTCCGTGGCGTCTCCCCGAGAGGTTCCCGGATTCGTGGCAATCAGAACAAAAGCAGAACAAAACAAGAGGAGCATCATGCGCCGCAACATCTCCCTCCTATTACTGGTTTTATTCATCGTCGGTCTTTACGTGCTGCAGAACAAGGGTGTGACGCCTTTCGTGATGAAGGTCCTCGAATCCGACCTCTTCGATATAAAGGACGAAGAGGAAGAGCAGCTCGGCAAGATCAAGAATGCCCGTACCGACTTCGCTTACCTGCATTGCAAGGCCGCAATGCTGGAAGACCACGTGGTGCCAGAGAATTCGGAATTCCTCGATGACAAATACGAAGCCTGGGCCTTGGGCGGCAGGAATTACATTCTGCGGTCCGAGGTGCTGGTCGATTCCGAGCAGGGCCGGACCGCCCAGAAATTCGTGTGCAAGCTGCGCATGACGGGGGAAGACCAAGCCAATCCGGACGACTGGTCCATCCTCGGCACCGAGCTGAATCCCGTCGACGGCGGCGAATGACAGCTTTGCCTCTCCGCCTATGGGCGGATCAGCCCGGCGGCCAGTGCAGGCGGCGGCCGCCGAGGACGTGCAGATGCAGGTGGTCAACTGCCTGGCCGGCATCGCCCAGGCAGTTGACCACTGTGCGGTAGCCGGATTCGGCGATCCCTTCCAGCGCGGCGACCCGCTTGACCGTCTCGAACAGCGCTGCGGCCAGACCCGGCGCATCCGCCGGCAGCTCGTTGAGATTGGTGACGTGCGCCTTGGGAATCACCAGCACATGCACCGGCGCCTGCGGGTTGATGTCCCTGAACGCCAACGTCAACTCATCCTCATAGACCACGGCCGGTTTGATTTCCCCGGCGACCATTTGGCAGAAGATACATTGCGGCATACGCGGCTCCTTGGGTGGACGTTTTTAGAAATCCTTGCGACTGTCAAAGGCATGCGAAAGCGTGGCGCCGTCGACGTATTCCAGCTCTCCGCCGAATGGGATTCCGTGGGCGATGCGGGTGGTACGAACGCCGTGGCGCCGGGCCATGTCGCTGATGTAATGGGCGGTCGCTTCGCCCTCGACGGTGGCGTTGGTCGCCAGGATCAGTTCCGCGACCCCGTCGTTCTTCAGCCGTTGCTCCAGGATGTCCAGCCCCAGCTCTTCGGGGCCGATGCCATCGAGTGGCGAGAGCCTTCCGTTGAGTACGAAGAACAGGCCCTTGTAGCCGGTGGAGCGGCTGATGGCGAACACCTCGGCCGGCGATTCCACGATGCAAAGGAGGGACCGGTCCCGAGCCGGGCTGGCGCAGTACTCGCACAGCGAGCGCTCGGTCAAGGTGCGGCACTGGCTGCATAAACCCACCTTGTTCAGAGCTTGGCGGAGGGCTTCGCTCAGCCTACCGGCAGCGTCGCGATCGCGCTGCAATAGATGCAGCGTCATACGTTGGGCAGTTTTGGGCCCGACGCCGGGCAGGCAGCGCAGCGCTTCGATCAGCTCGGCAATGGCGCCGCCTTGCCGCATGTGGAACTAGAACGGCATGTTGAAGCCGGGCGGGATGCCCAGGCTTCCCGTCAGTCCGGCCATTTTTTCCTGCTTGAGCTTGGCGACCCGGCGCACACCGTCGTTGAAGGCCGCGGCGATCAGGTCTTCCAACACTTCGCGTTCCTCCTGGAGCAGACTGGGATCGATCTCCACCTTGAGCACTTCGCGTTTGCCGTTCATGCGGATTTTTACCAAGCCACCGCCGGCTTCGGCCTGGATTTCGGTCGCCGCGATCTCTTCCTGGGTTTTCTGGAAGGTTTCCTGGAAGCGCTGTGCCTGCTGCATCAGGTTGGCCAAAGGGTTTTTCATGGGGTTACCTCGGATTTTCGTGGCTGTCCAGCGGCCGGGTCGAGCCGGCCACGATCTGCGCACCGAACATGTCCTTTAGCGCGTGGACGGTGGCATCGTTTTCGATTTCGAGTTCAGCCTCACGCTGTCTCTCGGCCTGGGCGCGCTGGTCGGCGGCCGCCGGTGTTTCCTCGTCCAGGGATTCGCTGCGGATCGTCAGCTTGATGGGGCGCCCGAGGAACTTTTGCAAGGCGGTCTCGAGATTGTTCGTCACCGTCGGCGTGTGGATCTGCGCCTGTCTGGGGTCCAGCGCCAACTCGCAGGTCTGTTCCGTCAGCGCCCTCAGCACGCAGTGGCTGGCGAGCTGGCGGGTCATGCCGGCGAGGTTCATCGCCTCGATCATCTGCGGCCAATCCCGGCCGGTGCCGGCTGCTGCCGGCCGGGCGGCGGGTTCGGCCGTTTCCGCGACAGGGTGACGGACAGCGGCATGATGGGGGCCTTCCGGGAGGCTGCGCGGCTCCCGGATGCCGCCGCCGTCGGAGGGGGGGCGTTGCGCCGCTGCGGTCGGCGGGACAGCCCTGAGGGCGGCGGCCTCCGCGGCCTGTGGCCGAAAGGCCAGCATCCGCAGCAGCAGCATCTCGAAGCCATCGCGCGGGTCCGGCGCCAACTGCAAATCCTTTTGACCTTGCAGCGCAATCTGGTAGTAGAGCTGGGTATCCTCCGGCGCGAGGCGGCGGGCGAGGGCCAGTACGCATTCAGCCTCCTCGTCGTGGCGGATGGCATCCGGTGCAAACTGGGCGATCGCAATCTGGTGCAAGATTGCCAGCAGTTGCTGCACGACGTCCTGGTAGTCCGGCGAAAATTCGGCGAGCGCGGCGGCCTCCGCAAGCAGCGTGTCGGCACGGCCCTCGGCCAGAGCATCGAGCAGGCTGTAGACGGGTTCCCGCGACACGGTGCCGAGCATGGCGCTGACGCCGGTATCGGTGAGTCGGCCGCCGCAATGTGCGATGGCCTGGTCCAACAGGCTCAGGCCGTCGCGCATACTGCCCCGGGCGGCGCGGGCCAGGGCTTTGGCGGCACCGGGCTCGAACTCCAGATTCTCTGCCGCGAGGATCTGCACCATCTGTGCGCGGATCTGTTCTGGAGTCAGCCGTTTCAGGTTGAACTGCAGACAGCGTGACAGCACGGTGACCGGGATCTTCTGCGGATCGGTGGTCGCCAGCAGGAATTTCACATGCGGCGGCGGCTCCTCCAGGGTCTTCAGCAGGGCATTGAAGCTGTGCCCGGAGAGCATATGGACTTCGTCGATCAGGTAGACCTTGTAGCGTCCCTGGTTAGGAGCGTACTGGACGTTTTCCAGGAGCTCGCGGGTGTCTTCGACCTTGGTGCGGGAGGCGGCGTCGACCTCGATCAGATCGATGAAGCGGCCATCGTCCACCTCCCGGCAGCTCAGGCAGCGCCCGCAGGGATTCGGCCCCTGGCGGTCTTCGCAATTGATCGCCTTCGCCAGAATCCGGGCCAGCGTGGTCTTGCCGACGCCGCGGGTGCCGGTGAACAAATAGGCGTGGTGCATGCGGTTTGCTTCCAGCGCATGCGTCAGCGCCTTGACGACGTGCTCCTGGCCGACCACTTCGGTGAAGTCGTGGGGCCGCCACTTACGCGCAAGTGCCTGGTAGAGCATGGGGTTGCGGCGGAAGAAGTAGGGAATTGGGTGGCTCACCGCACCAGCCACACCCCGGCACACGAGTCCGCTGCTACCGTTGCTCCCTTCCGGGCCTGGCGGGGTTCACAGCGTATCATTGCGAGGGGACCGATGCGGCTTGCCATAGAATCGGTGAGCCGGGTGCTCATCAGAGAAAGCGCATTATGCCTGTTAATCCAGAGCGGCACAAGGAGCGATGTCCGCCGTCTCCCGCGAAGCGACCCTCTCCGGTGGACGGCCGATCGACGCCGGTGCGCCGGCCTGCCCGGATCACCAGATCAGATCATCCGGCACTGGGTAGGTGGCATAGGGATCGTCTTTGTTTTCCTCGCCGGCGCCGGGCGGCGGGTTTTTCAGCACGATACACGAGGGGTCCCTCACTGCGATGCGCTCGGCGACTTCCGCCGGTACCAGTTCGTATCGGCCGTCCAGTTTAACGATGGCGATCTGGCCGTGGACGATGCGTCTGCGCATGGCCTCGTCGACGTAGATACGCTTGACGATGCCGCCGTCGGCGAAGTTGTAGGCGACTTCTCCATCGCCACTCTGGCGGTTGGCTTCGATGAGCTGGCGTATCTGCGCAACACGTGCCTTGCGCTCCTCGGCTTCCTTCCTTTGCAGATTCAGCTCGCGGTCGCGCGCGGCTTTCTCGGCCTGGGCTTGCCGGATCGTGGCCTTTTCGGCATCCGCGCCCTTGTTTTCGGCGCTGCGCTGGCGTTCCTTGCGCAGGTCCTTCTGCGCCTTTTTCAGTTGCCTGTCATTGACCAGACCTGCCTTGCGCAGTTGTTCTTGGAGAGGATTGCTCATGGTCGGCTACCTGTTCGCTTCGCTATTTTGGGGGGGCGAATGTTAAGACTTAAAGGGGTCTGGGGGAACCGGGCGGGAGGGCCAGGGTTCGCCGGACATGGCGGGCGATCATGGCCTCCTCGTTGGTGGGGACCACCAGCACATGAATGCGGCTTTCCGGCGTATGCAGGACCCGGTTGGCCGCCGGATCGATCGCGACCCCGAGCCAGGCCGAAAGCTCGCAGATCCGGGCCCGCACGGACGCTGCGTGTTCGCCGATGCCGGCGGTGAAGACCAGCGCGTCCAGCCCGCCCAGTGCGGCACTCAACGAACCGATTTCGCGGGCGATGCGGTAGCAGAAATACTCCACGGCCTCGGCGGCTTCCGGCCGGGCGCTGGCCAGGAGGTCGCGCATGTCGCCGCTTAGGCCGGACAGTCCCAGGAGTCCCGAGCGCTTGTACAACAGGTCCGAGAGGGTCCGCGTATCCATGCCCGGCTGGTCCATGAGATGCAGCAGCACGCCGGGATCGATGGCACCGCAGCGGGTGCCCATGGGAATGCCGTCCAGGGCGGTGAAGGACATGGTGGTCGCGACGCTGCGGCCCGCCCGCATAGCGCACAGACTGGCACCGTTGCCGAGATGGCAGACGATGGTACGGCCTGCCGCCGCGACGGGGTCGATTTCGGCCAAGCGCGAAGCGATGTATTCGTAGGACAAGCCATGGAAGCCATAGCGGCGGATGCCGGCCGCCTCGTATTCCCTGGGCAGGGCGAAGCGCTTTTCGATGGCGGATTGAGTGGCGTGGAAGGCGGTGTCGAAGCAGGCCACCTGCGGCAGGTCGGGAAACTTCGTCGCCAAGAGTCGGATGGGGGCGAGATTATGCGGCTGGTGCAGCGGCGCCAGGGGAATCAGCGCCTCGATCTGGCCGATGACTTCATCGGTAACCCGTACCGGCCGGATCAGGCGGTCACCGCCGTGCACCACCCGGTGGCCGACCGCGGCGGGCTCGAAGCCCCCGTCGTTGCGCTGCAGCCAGGCGAACAGCCAGTCCAGCGCCTCCTCGTGGGTCTGTGCCGGGATCGGACCCTGAAACAGCACGGTACCAGCGGCATCGCGCAGGTGGGCGCAGGCGCCGTTGCCGGGCTTGTCGCCCAGCCGGTCGAGCAGGGCACTCAGCAGCCGTTGCTCGCCGTTCAGCAGGGAGAACTTGACGGTCGAGGAACCGCCGTTGACGACTGCGACGGGCCCGTCCATGGCGTTCTCAGAGGAGGGAAGCCGGTCCCGGTTGTTCACGTTCGTTTTCCATCGCCTTGTCCATGATCTCTTTATAGAGCTCGACCGCGCGGGCATAAATTTCCTGGTATTCCGGCTGGCGGTCCACCTGCGGTTTGATGGCTTGCGCGGTTTCGAACACATTGCGGAGAAAGCCGATGTCCAGCTCGTCGAGCGGTTCCTTGCGCTCGACTTTCGCCTGGATGTCCCGTGCCCGCGGCAGGCGGTGAGTGGTGAATTCCGTCAACAGAGCGACCGCAATGCCCTGATCTTTGGAGACTTCCGTCATGGGGTTTCCTGTTTGCTATGGATAAGAAAGGAAGACGGCCGGGCGGTACCGCCGTCCCTGTGGCCGGTCAACCCGGCCAGCGCCAGGCCGCGACCTCCGGCATGTCGATGCCATGTTCGTAGGCGTATTGACGGCAGGCGATCTGCTGTTTGCGGAAGCGGGCCTTGGCGTGGGCGCCGGAGACCGCTATTTCCGGAATCCGGTCGATGACGTCGATCGCCAGGCTGAAGCGGTCGATCTGGTTGTTGATCGCCAGCTCCAACGGAGTGTTGATGTTGCCTTTCTCCTTGTAGCCGCGCACGTGCATGTTGACATGGTTGGTGCGGCGGTAGGCCAGGCGGTGGATCAGCCAAGGATAGCCGTGGAAGTTGAAGATGATCGGCTTGTCTTTGGTGAACAGGCTGTCGAAATCCTTGTCGCTGAGACCGTGCGGATGCTCGGATTCGGGCTGCAGTTTGAACAGGTCCACCACATTGATGAAGCGGATCTTCAGTTCCGGGAACTCCTCGCGCAGCATAGCGGTGGCGGCCAGGGCCTCCAGGGTTGGGATGTCGCCGGCGCAGGCCATGACCACGTCCGGTTCCTGCCCCTCGTCGTTGCTGGCCCATTCCCAGATGCCCAAGCCCTCGGTGCAATGGGCGATCGCGGCATCCATGTCCATGAACTGGAGGTGCAACTGTTTGTCCGACACGATCACGTTGATGTAGTTCTGGCTGCGCAGACAGTGATCGGCGACCGAAAGCAGGCTGTTGACGTCCGGCGGCAGGTAGATGCGGGTGACTTCCGCGCTCTTGTTGACGACGAGGTCCAGGAAGCCGGGGTCCTGGTGGGTGAAGCCGTTGTGGTCCTGCCGCCACACGGTCGAGGTGATGAGCAGGTTGAGCGAGGCCACGTCCTGGCGCCAGGACAGGTTGTTGCAGATCGACAGCCACTTGGCGTGCTGGTTGAACATCGAATCGATGACGTGGACGAAGGCTTCGTAGGTGGAGAGGAAACCGTGGCGTCCGGTGAGGAGGTAGCCTTCCAGCATGCCTTCAAGGGTATGCTCGCTGAGCATTTCCATGACCCGGCCGTCGGGGGCCAGTTCGCTGCCGTCCTGGTCTTCGGGGAAATATTCGGCGATCCAGAACTTCTTGGCGGCAGTGTACACGGCGTCCAGCTTGTTGGAGGTGTTCTCGTCCGGGCCGAAGATCCGGAAGTTGTGCATGTTCTCCTTCATGACGTCGCGCAGGAACACGCCCAGCGGCTGGGTGTTCGGGGCTTCGATCTGGCCCGGTTTGGCGACCTCGATGGCGTAGTTGCGGAAGTTCGGGATGCGCAGAGCCTTTTTCAGAAGGCCGCCGTTGGCGTGGGGATTGAGACCCATACGGCGGAGGCCGGCCGGCGCCATTTCCCGGATTTCCGGGATGGGGCGGCCTTCGGCGTCGAACAGTTCTTCCGGCTTGTAGCTGCGCATCCAGTTTTCCAGCAGCTTCAGGTGCTCGGGGTTTTTCGCGACGTCGGCCACTGGCACCTGGTGGGCGCGCCAGAAGCCTTCGACGTGGCGGCCGTCGATCTGGCGCGGCGCGGTCCAGCCTTTGGGCGAGCGCAGCACGATCATCGGCCAGCGCGGCCGTCGGGCGAGGCCGGAGGCGCGGGCTTCGGTCTGGGCGGCGTGGATGTCTTCGACACAGCGGTCCACGGTTGCGGCCATCGCCTGGTGCATGCTCTCCGGTTCCGAGCCTTCCACGAAATAGGGAGTGTAGCCGTAGCCCTTGAGCAGGTTTTCCAGCTCGTCGTGGCTGATGCGTGCCAGCAGGGTGGGATTGTTGATCTTGTAGCCGTTGAGGTTGAGGATCGGCAACACCGCGCCATCGCGGATCGGGTTGAGGAATTTGTTGATGTGCCAGGAAGTGGCCAGCGGGCCGGTTTCCGCCTCGCCGTCGCCGACCACGGCAGCCACGATCAGATCGGGATTGTCGAAGGCCGCGCCGCAGGCGTGCGACAGCACGTAGCCCAGTTCGCCGCCTTCGTGGATCGAGCCGGGCGTCTCCGGCGTGCAATGGCTGCCGATCCCGCCAGGGAAGGAGAACTGCTTGAAGAAGTTCAGCAGGCCTTCTTCGCTCAGGTCCTTGTCGGGGTAGATTTCGGTGTAGCTGCCTTCCAGGTAGAGCGGACCCAGCACTCCGGGGGCGCCGTGGCCGGGGCCGGCCATGAAGATCATGTTCAGGTCGTGTTTCCGGATGGCCCGGTTCATGTGGGTGTAGACGAATGCAAGGCCGGGGCTGGAGCCCCAATGGCCGAGCAGGCGGTTCTTGATGTGCTCGGGTTTGAGCGGCTCACGCAGTAACGGATTCCCCCGCAGGTAGATCATGCCCAGCGCCAGGTAGTTGCAAGCCCGCCAGAAGGCATGGATTTTCCGGGCTTCTTCGGCATCCAGCGGGGTTCCGCCCACGGTGGCGCGGGTCGGGCCGTAGACGGTGAGCCGTTCGAATTCGGAAGAAAAGGGGGGCTGGGTTTCCATGGGTCACTCTCCTGAGGTGAGCTTCGGGGCTTAAGGAGGTTTTGAGCAGGGCCCGGCGGGCCCCGGCTATTTTGCTATCCCATTATGACAGCGCAAGAACCATCGCAGGCTTTTGAATCGCCGAAACGGTTCCGATGCCGTCCACGCGCCTTAGCGCAGAGCCACGGCCAGCCGGTTCCGGTCTCCCGTCAGATTCATCCGCAGCGCGTCCAGGGCGACTTCCGCGCCGCCGGTCCGGTACGGATTGGGCGCCCGGCTGAACGGCAGATCGGCGCCGTTCAGGCTGAGCGAGAGAGGGCCAGCCCCGGAATTCTGTATGGCGTAGACCACTTCGAACGCTGATCCGGCGAGTTCCAATTCGACCCGCAGGCCGTCCAAAGCCTTCGGGATGACCGGGTCGATCACCAGCTTCGAGCTTTCCAGCCGTAACCCCAGCAAGCCGCGCAAGATGAGGCTCATGCCGATGCCAGCGCCGCTCGAATACACCCGCCAGCCGCCGTCGAAGGCGATTTCCCCCTTGCGAACCCGCTCGTACTCGGCTTGAGCCTGATAGCGGTCGGCGAAGGCGGCATCGGAACTCGAATAGTAGCAGTTGGCCTGGCGCAAGGTCGCGGTGGGTACGAGAGCGCGGATGCCGATCGGATTGGCCTTGCAAAGCGCCTCGAAGAAGCCCTCCGCGTCACCGTAGCGGGCCAGCGCTTCGGCATAGCGGAGATGGGCGTGGGTGTACATCAGGCCGATTTCGCGGCCGAAGAAGCTGCTGCTCTCGGCCCGTTGGAAATACTTCTGCGGGCCGCCGCGGTAGGCCATCGGCCGGTCGAACAGCCTGGCGCCATCGGGGCCGAGCAGATGGTCTTCGATGAGCCGCAGGTGCCGCGCCGCCTGGGCGGGCGTCAACAGCCCATTGGCGATGGCATGGATCATCGGCAGCAAGCTGTAGGAAAGGCCGGTGGTCCGGTCACGTGGATGCGCGAGATAAGCGATTCGTCCGTCCTCGCCGAAATGGGCGTAGCCGGCGAGGACGCCGTCGACCAACAGCCGCCGCTGGAAATCTTCGCGCACTTCCGCCGCCGCGGTCTCGAAAGCCGCCGCCTGGTCATAGCGCTTCAAGCGGCGCAGCGCTTCGGCCAGCGTGGTCAGAGTCTGGTAATGCAGGGTCACCGTCCAGGTGCTGCACAGCCGTTCGCGCATGGCCGGGTCCACCGGTTGCAGCGAATCGTTCCAGTCGCCGTGGCCGTAGGCCGCCAGCCGGGTGCCGGGAATGCTCCGCGCGGCCACGACTCGCAGCGCGCGCTCCACGTGCCCCCAGAGCGTCGCCCGCTCGGCCTTGTCGCCGCCTTCTGGATGGAAGAAGGGCAGAACCTCATCCAGCAGCGCACCGTCTCCGGAGGCCAGCAGGTATTGGGCGAGGGCCAGGACCGGCCAGAACACGATGTCGCCGTGCGAGTCGCCAGGGCGGATGTGGCGTTCCCGCTCGAAGAACATGAACCACTGCGGCCAGTCGCCGTCCGGATTCTGGTTCCTGAACACCCGGCACAGCAGGTCGCGGACCGGCTCGGGCCGGCCCAGGGCCAGGAGCATTTCCACCGGTCCCTGGCAGACGTCACGGACGCCCCAGCCGCCGCCGGAATACTGCTCCAGCCCGCGCGGGCTGAGGTAATGGATCAGGGCATTATGGGCGAGCCAGGGCAGGATTTCCCGCAGGCGCCCGATGTCTCCCCCCAGCGTACTGCCGCCCGGCGGATGGACCCGCAAGGCCGCGGTCATTTCGTGCCAATATGGGCCTGTGTCGGCTGCGGCCGGGGGAGCCGGCACCAGACAGCCGGTGATGCGGAAGCCGGCCGACGACACCGGCGCGGTGATCAGGCACAGAAAGGGTTCGCCGCGGGATCGGCCGTCGGCGTACAGCAGCTCGTCCCCGCCAACGGTCTCGAGCGGGGTGCCGGGCAGCGGATCGATGCGGAAGCCGCCATCCGGGAAACGGCGGCCGACATCGGATTCGGGGACCGGGCGGACCAACACCCCCGTCCCGTCGCGGACGAACTGCGCCGGCACGGCCTCGGCACCGTCGTCGCCGTTGAGGGCGACATGGTTGCTGAGCAGGCAGCGGATGGGCGGTCCCTCCAGCACATCCAGGGTTAGCGAGAGTTCATGGCTCCCGCTGGCGGCCTCGCTGCGCACCTGCAGCAATCCGCTGGCGTGCTGGTAGATCCAACGGCAGCCCTCCGGTCGCATCTCGAAGGCGGAAGGCACATCCAGCAGCCGCCAGCGGCCGTCGATCTCGATGAACAGCCGTTGGCCGTGCGCCCGGAACAGGCTCAGGTAACTGTGGGTGGTGGACAGGAAGCGGTTGATGCTCACGTGGCCCTGGGTCACCATCGAATGAAACACGCCGGCCATCCAGGCGGTGGAGGTCAGGCCGGCCTCGTCCGGTACCAGACCGCGGCCGGTACGGAGGATGTGGCCATGGGGACGCAGCACCTCGAGTTCCTTGGCCCTGAGCACGACATGAGCGCGTTCCCCCGAAAAGAATGACAGCAGGCGGCCATGCTCCCGCTCCGCCTCCCGCCGTTCGCCGCCGAACAGCCTGGTGATCTCGGCTTCGCCGAGGTCCAAGGTTTCGAGGAGTGGTGCGGTGCTGAACAGACTGGCCGACGGCGCGAAGCCTTCGCATGGATCCCACCTTACCGCGGGAGGCGCCGCCTCCGGCAGGCTCAATGCGCGGTCGACGAAGGCCAGATCGGCGACGGAGGTCGCCGCCGGGTGGTCCGGTTCGAACCAGCCGAAGAACCCCGCCGCCGACGCCTCGCCCGGTGCCAGTGTCAACGGGGTGTCCTGGAGCACCGCCATGGCATGCTCGTGCTGGCGGCGCGTTCCGGGGAGGCCCTCCATCAGCCCCCGCGGCGGGCGGCCGGCGCGGCCCGCCAGCCCGTAGAACTGCAATGCGTCGGTGGCGAAACTCCGGGCCCGGTTCAGCGAGCCGATGGCGACCCAGGGAAAACGACCGCCCATCGCCAGGTTCTGGCGGGAGGCCAGGATCGTACCCTGTGAGGGGTGAGGGAGCGGCGTATGGTCCAAATATTGGCTGACGTAGTACTCGTTGAGCCGCACCGCGCCATAGTGCGCCAGCCCCAAATCCTGGGCATAGACCAGCTCCACCGTCTCGGCGGTCCCGCCGACGTTCTCCAGGGCCACGTGCCAGAACCAGGCGGGCGCGGCTTCGGCCAGCACCAGGGACACCCAGAACCGGATGCCCGCCCATTCCCCCTCGATCGATAGCCCGCGTCCGTCGCACCGTATGCGGCCAGGACTGCGCGGACCGAGCAGCGGCACGGCCTCGGCCGGCCCTTCGGGCACGCTCCGGGCAGGCTCCGAGAGGCGGCGCAGATAGAGGTTGGCCGGTCCGCCCTCGACCTCCGAGCCGGGGAACAGGTTGAGCAGGACATCCCCGTAATCCATGCGCCGGATCGACCCGCTGGATGTAAGGTGGAAGATCACGCCGGAAGGACTTTCCAGGCGGATCGCCGGCCGTGCGGTCATCGGATGCTGTGGGTTCATGGTCAACACCGGCCGTTGCAAATGATCCGGCCCCGGAAGCCGGAATGAAAAGGCTGAGTAATCTGAAGGCGCATGCGGGGGATATTTCCGAATTCGGCCGCTGGGCACGGCGGCGTAACCGCTTCCAGTGGAGGATAGTGGATTACAAAGGGCAAACCAAGCCGCGTTCGCTCCGCGGCAGTGTGTTTGCTACCTTAGCCAGGGTGTCCCGGTGCTGCCGCCGCAGTGTCTTGCCTTGCTTCCGGAGAATTCTGAATGCGTCCTTTCATCGTGCTGTTCCTTCTCGCCCTCGTTGCCGGCTGCGCCGCCTATGGCCAGATTCGGCTGGATCAGCGCTACGGCGCGCCCGACCCCCGTCGTTTCGACCGGCCCCGGAGCACTGCGGTACTGCCCGTCGAGTACCGGCGCGACGTCAAACCCGTCCTCGACAGCCGCTGCGTGGTTTGTCATGCCTGCTACGATGCGCCCTGTCAGTTGCAACTGGGAAGCTACGAAGGGGTGACGCGCGGCGCCAGTGGCGAGCGGGTCTACGATGCCGCCCGCCTGTTGGCGGCCGAGCCCACCCGTTTGTTCCTGGATGCCCGCAGCACTGCTGAATGGCGAAGCAAAGGATTCCATCCCGTGCTCAACGAGCGCAGCGCCGGCCCCGAAGCCAATCGCGACGCCGGCGTGATGGCGCGCCTGCTAACACTCAAACGCCGGCTCGATTTTCCCCAATACGGCTTACTGTCCCCGAATCGCTACGATTTTTCCCTGGACCGCAGCCAGCAATGCCCGGCCATCGAAGAAATCGGCGATTTCGAAGCCGAGCATCCGGAATGGGGCATGCCTTATGGTCTGCCGCCGCTCTCCGAGGAGGAAAACCGCACCCTCATGGCGTGGCTGGAGGCTGGCGCTCCCGCCGCTCCGGAGCCTTCCCTCACCGAGGCGCAGCGCGACCAGATCGCCCGCTGGGAAGCATTCCTCAACGGGGCCGATCCCAAGACCCAGTTGATGAGCCGCTATCTGTACGAACACTGGTTCCTGGCTCATCTCTATTTCGACGAGCTTCCGCCGGGCGGCTACTTCGAACTCATCCGCTCCCGCACCGCGCCGGGCCGGCCCATCGAGCCCATCGCGACCCGCCGTCCCTACGACGACCCGGGCGTGGCGCGGGTCTACTACCGCCTGCGGCCGCATCGGCCGACGCTGGTGTCCAAAACCCACATGCCCTATGCCCTGAACGCGGCACGGATGGCGCGTATCAAGACGTGGTTCCTCGATGAGCCCTACACCGTCAAGGCGCTGCCGTCCTACGACCCGAAGGTCTCGGCGAATCCATTCATCGCATTCGAGCAGATTCCGGTGCGTTCGCGCTATCGCCTGTTGCTGGACGAGGCGCAGTTCACCATCATGAATTTCATCAAAGGGCCCGTATGCCGGGGGCAGGTCGCACTCAACGTGATCACCGACCACTTCTGGATCGGGTTCATACACCCGGACCTGCCGGTGTTCAACGAAACCTCGGCGTTTCTGGCCGACGTCCTGAAGGAAGTCAGCCTGCCGACGGAACAGCAGAGCAATGCGCTCCTCACCCGCTGGCTCTCGTATTCACGCGGTCAGACCGAATACCTGCGACGCAAATCGGAACTGGCGAATCGACGGTTTACCGGCAACAACAGCCCCAGCCTGTCCATGCTGTGGGACGGCGACGGCAACAACACCAATGCTGCGCTCACCGTGTTTCGCCATTTCGACAGCGCCAGCGTGGTCAAGGGGCTGCTGGGCGAGCGGCCGCAGACCGCCCTCATCATGGGCTACACCTTACTGGAGCGTATCCACTACCTTTTAGTGGCGGGTTTCGACGTCTACGGCAACACCGCACACCAATTGGAGGCCCGGCTCTACATGGATTTTCTCCGGATGGAGGGCGAGATGAACTTCCTGGCCCTGCTGCCCGGCGGCGATCGCAACGCAGTGCGCGATCTCTGGTATCGCGGGGCAGGGGAGGAAGTGAAATCCTATCTCACTGGAGCGTCGCCATTTTTCGCGAAACCCGACGGGACTTCCAAGTCACCCTCGGAAGCGAAAAATTGGCGACGTCTTTGCCTTCGGCGGCCCGCGCCGTCCTGCGTCCGCCTCGGCTCCGTCCGTCTCTCCGCGACGCACTCCGCCAAGGCTCCCACAATGACTCGACGCCGTGTCGGTTCCCTTATGTTTTGTCTCCACCTGCGATGAAGCCGCAGACTCCGACAAAACATCCGGGCCTACGGCTTCGCGGGGGTCGTCGCACTCGCTCGCTTCGCTCGACTTCCTTGTGCTCCTTCACGGCAGCAAAGCCTATTTCACCCAGCGCACGGGTGTCGAATACCGGACCGGCGACCCCTTACCGGAACTGTTCGGACTCTGGAAAGCGCATCTCGCGCCGGTGCTGGATCACCGCTACGACCTGGCCGCAAGCACGCGGGAGGATCCCAATGCCGGGCTCCTGAAAAAACTTGCCAATCTGCAGGGCAGAATGCTTTCCTTCCTGCCCGAATCCAGTTTCCTGACCGTCCAGGGCATCGACGGCATCGACCGTCACTACACCCTGATCCGCAACAGCGCCCACAGCAACATTTCCGAGCTGTTCTTCGAGGAAGACCGGCGCCTGCCGGATGAAGACACCCTGCTGGTGGCGCAAGGATTCATCGGCGCCTATCCCAATGCCTTCTACCGGCTCCGGAGCAACCGGCTGGCGGCCTTCGTCGACCAGGTCGGCCGTCTCCGGTCAGAGCAGGATTATGCGGTACTCGCCGCCCGCTTTGCCGTCCGCCGCACCGATCCCCGTTTCTGGGCGCACAGCGATGCCCTGCACGAAGCCTTCCGCCAGGCCGACCCGGTGGAAGCAGCGCTGTTCGATTTCAATCGGCTCGAAAACCGTTAGCTCAGCGTTGGAACAGCAGATCGAAGGTCGCCTGCTGGCGAGCGTCCAGGCCCGCCGTCATGATCTGCAAATCGAGGATATTGCCGTTGAGGAAAGCCACGCGGCAGGGAATTTTCAGCAAAGCATTGGGCAACCCAGGGCCGCGGATGATGAGGGTGAGCACGCCCCGGTCTCCCGGCTTGGGGCGGCGCGGCCCCGGTGTCAGCAAGGCGGCGCTTTGCAGAGAGACGGCCACCGGTGAGAGCACGCGGGTATTGCCGCTGATCGTCGAACTGCCGGCAAATTCCACCCTGCAGGCCAGGCGGAGCTTGCGACGACCGGTATCGGACTGGAACATTGCTACCTCCGCCGGTCGGAACGGCTTTTTTTCTCCTTAATACATAGCGGCATCACGCGGCTTCAAATTTGAAGAGCAACGCCTGATTGAAAGAATACCTGAGCAGGTGTCGGGTATCCCAGACTCTTCCTGGGGCAGTTGTTGAGTCTCTCCATAGCCCTATCGATCTCCTGTTGGGTGAGGGTGGTGAAGTCCCGGTGCTTCGGGGAGTATTGCCGGATGAGCGCATGGGTATTCTCGTTCGTGCCGCGCTCCCATGAAGGGCAGGGATGAGCGAAGTAGACGTCGGCCTTCAATGGCTTGCTGATCGACTCATGTCCGGCGAATTCCCTGCCGTTGTCGGAGGTGAGGGTAAGCACGCGTCTGCGGTATGGCCTGAGCAGTTTGATCATCGCATCGCTCACGGCCTGCGCGGTCTTGCGCCCGACCTTCTCGATCAGGGTCAAGCCTGACTTGCGTTCGACCAGGCTGACGATGGCTTGTTTGTGTCCACCGCCGATGACGGTGTCCGCTTCCCAAGCGCCGATCCGGCTGCGCGTTGCGACAACGGCAGGGCGCTGTTCGATGGACTGCCGGTTGGGGAGGACGCCGCGGCGGTCATGCTTGCCATAGCGTTTCCTGCGCAGCTTCGGGCAGCGCAGGTTGCGCCATAACGCACCGCCCGCTTTCTTGTCGGCAGGGACGCGCTGATACACCGTCGCATGGCTGATGGCCGCATGCTGGCTGATTGGGTCTGGACTCCACTGCTCCCCTAGCCGATCCCGGGCGAACTGCCAGGTGGCATCGTCGATCGGCCGGGCGTTCAAGGCGCGACGGGCATCGGCCAGACTCTGGGCTTGCCTGGGTCGGTAGCCGCGCAGGCCGCGGTTGCGGCGCAACTCCCGGCGGAGGGTCGATGGATGACGTCCCAGCACGTTGGCAATCCTGCTTGGCGTCTGTCCTGCCTTCTTCAAGGCGTAAATCCGGTATCGTTCTTCTCGG
The DNA here is from genome assembly GCF_036864975.1 of Methylococcus capsulatus. Lineage (NCBI taxonomy): Bacteria > Pseudomonadati > Pseudomonadota > Gammaproteobacteria > Methylococcales > Methylococcaceae > Methylococcus > Methylococcus capsulatus. The sequence goes on from NZ_CP104311.1 coordinate 2,509,486, forward strand.
CTGAGGTGTGTGTAGTTCATTTCTGCAATTTCGACTGGGCGGTCAAAAAGGCATGGATGCTACCGCATCCCGCCCTCCTGACCTGCGTTACTCATAATTGCACTTCATCCTTGAATCCGCCCCTTCTTCATCAGGTCTCGATTACAACAACGGGATTGCCCGTATTCAGAGCGTGGAGTTCAGTGTCTTAATCCCTTCTTCATCAGGTCTCGATTACAACGTCTTAATTTCTATGACTATTTTTTGGAGTGAAAAGTCTTAATCCCTTCTTCATCAGGTCTCGATTACAACCTTGCCGCGCTTACCAAAGATCCCAACGCAATGATGTCTTAATCCCTTCTTCATCAGGTCTCGATTACAACCTCATAGGTACGGGCAAGGCTGGGTAGTCGATACTGTCTTAATCCCTTCTTCATCAGGTCTCGATTACAACGTTCTACATCTACGAAGTATGGGGCAATGCCAAGTCTTAATCCCTTCTTCATCAGGTCTCGATTACAACACGCTGCCGTGTCTAAGGCCTTGGCCTATGCCAAGTCTTAATCCCTTCTTCATCAGGTCTCGATTACAACAGCTGCTAACCTTCAACCACATTCCCACGCCGGAAGTCTTAATCCCTTCTTCATCAGGTCTCGATTACAACGTTCTACATCTACGAAGTATGGGGCAATGCCAAGTCTTAATCCCTTCTTCATCAGGTCTCGATTACAACACGCTGCCGTGTCTAAGGCCTTGGCCTATGCCAAGTCTTAATCCCTTCTTCATCAGGTCTCGATTACAACCGCGCTGCCTAGGCAGCTTCACCCAGTGGTCATCGTCTTAATCCCTTCTTCATCAGGTCTCGATTACAACATAACACCGGAAGAAACGCTTAACAGCATGGACAGTCTTAATCCCTTCTTCATCAGGTCTCGATTACAACGCCTCATGGACGAGGCACACGGACGCCCTTATCGGGTCTTAATCCCTTCTTCATCAGGTCTCGATTACAACGCCTCATGGACGAGGCACACGGACGCCCTTATCGGGTCTTAATCCCTTCTTCATCAGGTCTCGATTACAACACGCTAAGGCAGTAGAAGAGCTTCGCTCGGCTCTGTCTTAATCCCTTCTTCATCAGGTCTCGATTACAACAATGACCACAATAACCGCTGATAGACTTGTAAGCGTCTTAATCCCTTCTTCATCAGGTCTCGATTACAACCCCGAATCCATTCGGATTCGGGCACAAGAAATTGGTCTTAATCCCTTCTTCATCAGGTCTCGATTACAACATTCATCCCGGCGTGATCTTCAGTGCCCTATCATCCGTCTTAATCCCTTCTTCATCAGGTCTCGATTACAACACTCAGCATAGGTCGACACCGGAACAGCAAGACGCGTCTTAATCCCTTCTTCATCAGGTCTCGATTACAACCGATTTCTTGGAGAGAAAAATGATAAACCTTACACAGTCTTAATCCCTTCTTCATCAGGTCTCGATTACAACCGACCTTGTCGACAACTTGCGGCAAGAGGTCTGCGGTCTTAATCCCTTCTTCATCAGGTCTCGATTACAACCGGGCCACCTTGGCTAATGCCGGTCTTGTCCGCCGTCTTAATCCCTTCTTCATCAGGTCTCGATTACAACTTCATTCCGGCATGATCTTCCGTGCCCTATCATCCGTCTTAATCCCTTCTTCATCAGGTCTCGATTACAACTTATTGGCACAGTCGAATATGACTCGGCCGTGTCGTCTTAATCCCTTCTTCATCAGGTCTCGATTACAACGCGGAAGCCATCCTAGACAGGATGGTAGACCGTGGTCTTAATCCCTTCTTCATCAGGTCTCGATTACAACAACAAATGATCAATTTAACCCAACATCGGGCAACGGTCTTAATCCCTTCTTCATCAGGTCTCGATTACAACGACATAGGGATTTTTGCTTTGTAAACTACATATAGTCTTAATCCCTTCTTCATCAGGTCTCGATTACAACCTTCCGTGCCCTATCATCCCGTTGGATGATAGGGTCTTAATCCCTTCTTCATCAGGTCTCGATTACAACAAAGACTTCCGGGATATAACCCGGTTTACTTAGAGTCTTAATCCCTTCTTCATCAGGTCTCGATTACAACTCAATTTAACCGCGCATTGGGATTGCGCGGCGTGTCTTAATCCCTTCTTCATCAGGTCTCGATTACAACTTGATTTTTTGGAGGAAAAGAAAATGCTCATCGGTCTTAATCCCTTCTTCATCAGGTCTCGATTACAACGAGACTTGGTAGATACCTTGCGTCAAGAGGTCTCGTCTTAATCCCTTCTTCATCAGGTCTCGATTACAACGCTGCGTCCTGCGTGATTTCTACCTGTATGGTGATGTCTTAATCCCTTCTTCATCAGGTCTCGATTACAACGGCCGGAGCGTAGGGCATCCCTGTGGCGTTTTCGTCTTAATCCCTTCTTCATCAGGTCTCGATTACAACCCCATCGCCAAGCGCATCGACGACTGTACATAGTCTTAATCCCTTCTTCATCAGGTCTCGATTACAACCAAGCTCATCGCGCGTATCCGCGACTACTACTCGGTCTTAATCCCTTCTTCATCAGGTCTCGATTACAACATGCCAGCTTGCCCAATTCTGCAAGCGCCTGACGGTCTTAATCCCTTCTTCATCAGGTCTCGATTACAACATCAGATGCTCGATGCCATAGAGGCGCTACGGGGTCTTAATCCCTTCTTCATCAGGTCTCGATTACAACGGATGCATGAAGAAGAAAGGCCGGCAGCGATGCAGTCTTAATCCCTTCTTCATCAGGTCTCGATTACAACAAGGAATGCCGTATAAGTACATTTCCTATGCTCCGTCTTAATCCCTTCTTCATCAGGTCTCGATTACAACTTTGACACAGCATAGAGCGACTCCCGAACAGCTTGAGTCTTAATCCCTTCTTCATCAGGTCTCGATTACAACACACAGAAATCGCCAAAAACACTGCGTTATTGTGCCGTCTTAATCCCTTCTTCATCAGGTCTCGATTACAACGCTGGGAGAATTCAATAATTAGGCAATTTCTTGTAGTCTTAATCCCTTCTTCATCAGGTCTCGATTACAACGAATTAAAACAAAAAATAACAGGCCTAAAAGCCATGTCTTAATCCCTTCTTCATCAGGTCTCGATTACAACTCCTGCCGTTATCGATACCCGCGCGCAAGAGATTGTCTTAATCCCTTCTTCATCAGGTCTCGATTACAACTGAAGTCTGGGGCAATGCCCTAGGCGAATGGACGTCTTAATCCCTTCTTCATCAGGTCTCGATTACAACCTTGCCGAAGAGCTAAAGAAACGTGGCATCACGCCGTCTTAATCCCTTCTTCATCAGGTCTCGATTACAACGAATGGAAGATAAACTCGGTTGAACCAGACCGAGAGTCTTAATCCCTTCTTCATCAGGTCTCGATTACAACAAAACGCAAACGCAAACTTATACATATTATTTAGTCTTAATCCCTTCTTCATCAGGTCTCGATTACAACATACGGTGAGAACCAATGCGACCTTGGAGAAATCGTCTTAATCCCTTCTTCATCAGGTCTCGATTACAACCGTCTGCATCGTCTGCATCGTCGCGATTTGCTGCGTCTTAATCCCTTCTTCATCAGGTCTCGATTACAACGCCAGTATTCTTGATGTTCCGTTGTCAGACATACGTCTTAATCCCTTCTTCATCAGGTCTCGATTACAACCGCCGGTTAGCTGAAAAAAGCGGATTAGGCTGTCGGTCTTAATCCCTTCTTCATCAGGTCTCGATTACAACCCGGCGGAGGAATCGAAGCCGGCGGACTGATAGAGTCTTAATCCCTTCTTCATCAGGTCTCGATTACAACAAGCGGAGGCATCGAAGCCGGCGGATGTATCAATGGTCTTAATCCCTTCTTCATCAGGTCTCGATTACAACGGAGTCGGATGCTTTTAAATGGTTGGCGGATAATGTCTTAATCCCTTCTTCATCAGGTCTCGATTACAACATAGTAATTTAATTAATTATAAAAATTCTAATGGGTCTTAATCCCTTCTTCATCAGGTCTCGATTACAACCAACGAATTTAAGGAATGGGACGTATATGATGAAGTCTTAATCCCTTCTTCATCAGGTCTCGATTACAACACTGAAGCGAAACACAAACGCTTCAGAAACTAACGTCTTAATCCCTTCTTCATCAGGTCTCGATTACAACTGCTTCGTCTTTTTCCTCCTTGCCATTCAATGGCTTGCAAAGGGGGTTGAAGAAAATTCGCCCGTTCAAAAAGCTGACTCCCCGGAGGGTGGCGTTTCTGCTTATGCCATGACGTCCGTTCGGTCTGTAGTAAATCATCGGTGCGAAATCCGGGCAAGACGGGCGGTCAGGATTTGCTCAAGGAAAGCAGGTCGCAGCCGCCGTCGATGAGGAAAATGCCCTCGGGAAAGCTCTGGCGGCCAAGCCGGATGCGCTCGCCATGCTGGGGAAAGGGATAAATCCGGACGTCGTCGCGGCGGGGATCGATGATGTCGGCGATGGTTTCGAGCATGCGCGCCCGTTTGCGGGGCGAGAGTTTGGCAACGAACACGGAATACTGCAAGGGTATGCCGAGACCACTGAGATAGCGGTGCAGACGGGTCAGACGACGAGGATCGGCAATGTCGTAGCTGATGATATGGAGCCGGGGGGTGTTTTGAGCCATGTTCACTCCGTTTCTATGAGCCAGCGGTGCATGCGGGAGGTGATGCTGCGGGTCAGCCAGTCGAGCCTTTCTCTCCGTCGTTCGTACCAGGCTACGATTTCGGCCGGCGACGGACATTCAGCGATTCGGCCTTGCTGCAGCCGGTGTTCCAGCCACGCTGCACAGGGCAGCTCGAATTCCCACCGCAACAGGCGGACCCACCCGGTGACGGGGTCGAAGCCGACCGCGGTACACTGGCCCAGGTCTACGCCGAGATCGTGCAGGGTCTGGGTGACGTGGGAATTCAACAGGCAGCGGAGGTGAGCGCCAATGGCCCGGTAGGCGTCGTACCCGCCCATGTCTTTGGCGGAGGCAAGGAACAGCCGGCGCAGTTCCGGAGCGGTGAGGTCGGGTGTGAAGATGAGTCCGGCGCGGCGGATCAGGCTGCGGATGGCGTTGCGCTCGACGCCTTCGAGCCAGACGGCGTAGAGTACGTCCCGATCGGGATGCTGGAGGAATTCGTCGAGGCGCTGGGCGAAGCGGTCGTGCGGTGAGGGACGCGGTCCGATGCAGCGCATGACGAGCCTGCCGTCACCATCGAGGAAGGTCACGGTGATACCGGACTCGGCGCACCGCAGCAGCGCCGCAGTGGTCCATTCGACGTTGCACGCGGATACCACGCGGGACAACCGGCCCAGGGGGTACCAGCGCGGCGCCTGTTCGGGCTGGCTGATTTTCAGCGCGGCGCCGTCGTTGGCGACTTGCAACTGGCTGCCGTAGAGATAGAGCGGTTTCATGCGGCGGCACTCCCGTTGGCGTCGTGGTCGTCCTTGAGGCGGGTGGCGATGCCGTATACCTGGCGCCGCAGCAGCCGGCGTAAGGGCCGACAGCGGATTTCGAAAGCGCTGTAGAAGCGTTCGCGACCGGTTTTTCCGAGCAGGCAGGTGTCGCCGCTGCGGGTGAAATGGTCTTCGCGCAGGGCGCGGTCGGCGAACAATCGCCAGACCCAGTCGTCGATGTGGGCGCGTAAGGGCTCGATCAGGTCGGCGGCGAGCGACTCGCGGTTATAGGCGGGTTCGTGATAGAAGCCGATGTAGGGGTCGAGCCCGCCGGCATGGCAGGCGGCGATGGCTTCGAAATGCAGCAGGGTGTAGGCCAGCGACAGTACGGCATTGACCGGGTCCCGCGGCGGCCGGCGGTTGCGGCCGGTGAAACCGAGCGCCGGCGGAAACAGGCTTTGCAGAGCGCCGAAATGGGCGGCGGCTCCGGCGCCTTCCAATCCACGCAGGGTGGGCAGCGCGGCAGCTTCGGCCGGCAGGGCTTGGACTTTGCCGATCAGTTGCAGCAGTTTGTCCTGGGCGTCGGTCAGAGGCCTGCGGCAATCGGGCCGTTCCTGCAGGGCACGGGTGAGCATGCGGTGCTGCGCGCGCAATTTGAGCAGCACCAGGAGGCGGGCCCAGCGGCTGCGGTAGCCGGCATCGTGATACCAGCGGTATTGGCCGATCCGCCGCCAGGCGTCCCCTTGCGGACGGCCCAGTACGGTGGCCATGTGTTTGCCGTGGCGACCGCTGAGCAATACCAGGACGATGCCTTCTTCGGTCAGGGCGCCGATGGTTCCGGAGGTGAGTGTCACGGCGCCACGGATGACGACGCGGTCGATCAGACCGATCGGGACGGTGCCGCTTTTCGTGCCGTTTTCGTAGAGACAAAGGTGCTTGCCTTCGTGGCGGAGTTCGAGGTTTTTGCGGTCGAGATACAGTGTGCCCATGGGAGAGTCAGCCGACGTAGTAGTAGGCGGGATCGGCCGGCGCTATGGCGGTGCCGAGTACCGCGACTTTGGATGCCGGGTCGAGCCGGATCAGGAAGAAGCGGTCTTCGGTGAGGTCAATGACGCCGGCGATGTCTTCCAGTAATTGGCGTTTTTCCAAGGCGCTCAGAAAACATTCGAATACCGACTTCTGGCCGCCGGTGCTGTAATTGCGCAGCACTTTCAGTGCGGCCCGGAGGCGGGTGTCGTCGGAGACGTCGTAAGCGCCGAGGTAAAGGGTGCGTTTCGCCATGGCGCAAGATTACCGCGCGAACGGCGGGAAGGGTGGGTCGGCAAGCTTGCGGGGGCCGCCGGCTTCGAGTGCGCTCAGCCGGCGACTTTTGCTTGCCGTCCCCCGAGCGGTGCCGAGGGGAGGTTCGGCTTTAACCGAAGAGCGCTTTCCGGATCCGTCGGAGCTTCGTCCGTAGCTTATTCGCGTCTGTCATCGCCTGCCGTACGTCGTTGTCATTGGCGCGCAGGCCGTGGGCCATGGCGTTGCGCAATCGAGTAAGCAACTTGAAGTCGGCCTGCTCCCGATGATCGTTCCGGACGTTCTCGCGCGCCTGGTAGTCGTTGATGTTTTCCTTGCGCGCGTAGACCTTGCGGGTGATGAAGCTTTCCTGCAGAAAGATCGCGCTGCGCAGGAAATCGGAGCGCTCCAGTGCGGTGTCCGCCAATGCCAGCTCCCAGTCGGCGCGGCGGGGTTCGCGGCACCACGCCAGCCGGCGTAGCAGTTCCGGTCGGAATAATCTGCCGATCGGCGTATTCAGTTGCTCGATCGCTGAATAGACGGTGTTGAGCGATTGCTGGGCCTGGACCGGATTACCGGTGCGTTCACGGAAGGCGGCCAAGCGTAGCTGTTCGGCGTTTCTCGTATCGAAGCCTTCCTGCTCGAGCAATGAGGCGAAAACGCCATAATCCCCGTCTTTGTCATAGGCGGCTAGGGCTTGAACCCAGTTCATGAGCCGGAGCAGGCCGCCTAGACGCACCACGGGGGTGGCATTTTCGCTCTCCATGCCTAAAGCGCCGTAGTAAATATCGGCGATTTGGGTTTTCTTGACCCGCTCAAGGTATTGGGCGGCGACCAGCGCGAGCATCGGCAGGGTGCGGAAGGTGTGGGTGATGTCCAGAAAAACCTCGCCACCCTCATTCACGGTGTCGGCGAGCCTTCCCAGTACTGCGACCTGTTCTTCCTGGCTCACGGCATATGGCACGATGACGGGGTATACCGGAACGCCCAATCGGTCTTCCAGCAACGGAGCGAGTTTTTCGAGCAGCGCATCGTCAACCCGGTTTGCCGGTACGGCGTCAAACAGTTGCAACCGGGTTTCTTCATGTTCGCCGGTTTGGGCCTGATGCTCGATGAACACGTCCCACATGCTGCCGGAGGTGCCGAGGATGACCAGCCGGTCGGGCCGCAGATATTCAGTCAGCGCCAGTCCGAAGTAGGGTGAGGTGCGTTGGCTGCCGTCTTCGAAACGGTAGGTCGCAGGTTTGTAGCCGGTAGCGGGGTCGAGTTGGCCTTTGCCGAGGAAGCTGATAAGGGTTTTCACGGGTGTGCTTGGTTCTCACGGATCGGTTTGTTCGGAACTTACTCCAGTATTTCCCGTTACGGAATCGGTCGTCCGCTGGCAATGCCGAGCTTCGGTTTCGTCTCCAGCATCACGACCGACGGGACCGTATGGCCGTCCAGCCGACGGGGTGGCCCGCACCTCGAATTGTTCCAGGCGCGCCCCGAAGCGGCGGAGATCGTCGGCGGAAAGTTCCCGCCCCCGCCATTCCGCCGGCAAGACCAGACTGAGGTGCAGATACCGGCCGCCGCGGGCGCAAACTTCGGCGGCGAGGTTGACCGGCAGGGTGCCTAGCACCGTATCGCCCGGCTCGATTTCCGCCGGATCGAGATGGTCGACCAGCCGGTCGACGCGGATGCCTTCCTGTTCCGCCCAGAGGTGGGCGCCGGCGTGGCGGGTGATGAAGAAGGTAGTCATGCCGTCTCCAGCCGTATCAGGGTTTTTTCGCACACGTAGGCTGTGACTTTGATGAACTGATTGGCGAGTACCTTCTTTTGAATTTCCGATGGCAAGGTTTCCAGCAATTCTTTTCCTTGCGGCGCGAGGGCGGAGGCGATCTTGCCGTCCTTCTCGACCGAGAGCGTTCCATTGTTCCGGTTAAATTTGATGCGTGCACCGGGCCATGGAACAGCCTGCTCGGCTTGCCGCTTTTCCTCCTGTTTTTTGGCGATTTCCTTCAGTTGTGCTGCACGTTCCGCGGCTGCGGTTTCCAGCGCTTGGCGCTGTTTGTCCGAGCGCATCGCCCCATATCCCACCGCCGTCTTGGCGCCGAAGCCGAGCCATTGGAACGCGTGCTCGAACGCGGCTTCGATCAGCTTTTTCCACTGGCTATCGGCAGTAAGTTCCGGTGCGAGGCGATCGAGATGTGCCAGATCGCACTGCACATGAAACGTGAATCCGGACCCTGGCGGTACGGTGAGAAAGAAGATGGGCGTGGGCTGGCCGGAGTCGTGGGGTGTGATGCTGTCGCCGGTCTTGCGGTCGCGTTTTTCCTGGTAGTAGTGCGACTGGTGCGGGGTCATGATCTCGACCAGAAGGCTGTCGCCCTCGATCTGGGGGATGACGTCCCAAAAGCTGAGCGCGCCGCGCAGGTGTTCGGTGTCACCATCTTTTGATTCGAAGCCAAAGAGAATGTCGATGACCGACTGGCCCTTATCCCCGTCCCCCCTCCCGCTTGCGGGTGAGGGGAGCGGAAAGTCCCTCTCCCGGGGGGAGAGGGATTTAGGGTGAGGGTGCACATCCCACTCGTGAGTTTCGCCCCATTCGCCGCTGGCCAGCTCCCGTGCCGCTTGACGCAGCACGCCCTTGACCCCGCTGCCCGGCAAGTAGGGCAAACCATAGGGCCAGAGGAAGGAAAAGCCGTTTTCGAGCGGGTGTTCGTTGCCGAGGCCGGTGGTGAAGGGGGAGGTGGCGATGGCGTCGAGACGGAGCAGGGCGTCGTCAGGAATTCCACAGGTCAAATCCGTTTGACGGTCAACGAGCGCCTTCATGCGTTTGCGATCGTTCGGAGTGAGCACCTTGATGCTGTCCCAGGCATTACGTGCGGCGAAATCGTTTTTCTCCCATAGCCCAGGCAAGGGGTTGCATTGGCGTCGGCACAGCTCCGCGATGGTGGCATCCATACCGTAGCGTCGAAGCATTTCGGCGATTTCTCGGCCTTCGGAACTTTTCCGCTCAGCTTGTTTCTTGACCTGATTTTCCTGATCCTGACGGTCAGTCCATATCGGGAGCAGCAGTCCAAACCGCATTCCCGGGGAGGCGTCCTTGAAATCTTGCCCCAGATATTGGGGCACGGCGGCAATCGGCATGTCACTCTCCTCCCATACGTGCGCTGGCCATTTGCCGCAGCCATTTGAGCCAGGCGAAGGCTTCGGCGGTGATGGCTTGAAAGCGGAGTGACTCGGCTTCCATGAGTTTCTTCATGGCCCCTTCGAAATCCGCAGGAAGATCATCGAAACGCGTGTGCAAGGCGTCCCTAAGATGCTGACCAATGTGCGTATGCGGGTCGTCAGGTTTAGGTCTACCGGTTTTCTTGTCCAGACTTTTCTCGTGGAGGTACGCCAATACCTGCATCAGCCCCGAATTCATGATCAACGCGGGTACGCTCTTGGCTAGATCGACGTATTTGTCATATTCGGCCCCCAGTTGCTGCTTGGCCTTGACAGCACAGTCCCATGCATCCTGGGCACGTTGTTGTTCCAGCGTTTGCCGGGGTTTGTCTTTGCTGAGGGAGAGGGTTTTCATTAGTTGCCCTCCACCACCTTGGCCACCACCAGGCCGCGCCCGGTGGTGGCGTCACCGCCGATTTGCAGCAGCTTGCCGTTGATGACGTTCTTGATTTTGAGCATCACCCCGGCGGCATCCTCCCAGTCTTCCTTGTCGTCCTTTTTCTTGCCGGTGCGGGTCTGGCTGGCCAGCAGGGGCGCGATGAGCAGCGATTCCGGCGGCAGGTTCTCGGTGTAGAACAGGCCGCGTTCCTTGGCGGTGCCGGTATCGGGGTCGATGCGCACATGGGGCTCGATCAGCATGGCGTTTTGGGCGAAGTAGGCGAAATCGGTGTCGGAGAGCACCACCAGGTCGGTCTTGAGCTTGTCGCGGAAAAAGGTGTAGCCGTCGTCCGCGGGCAGGGCGCGGGTGGCGAGGTCTTCGGAAAGCCTGGGCAAGTCTTGGGACACTTGGGCGGTGTATTCGAAGGCTTCCAGGTGCAGCTTGTCGCCGGAAAGCAAGGCCGGGTTGGCGAGCAGGCAGCGGCCTTCTTCGATGCCGGGCAGCGCGGGCCAACCCTCCGGGATGCCAATCAGGCCGAGCAGCCGCTGGGCGCGAGAGATGGCTTGGGGACAGGTGGCATACACGTAGCCGCCTTTGAGCGAGCGAACCGGCAGGGCCACCAGTTGGGCGTCGCCGAAGCTGACGGCGCCGGCGTGCAGGTCGGCGCTTCCCGCATCGGGACCGAACAGCCGGTCGATCAGGCTGGCATCACCGCCAATGGTCTCGAACCCATGCCGCACCGCGCCCTTGATGCCGGAACCGGCAAAGCAGGGGTGCCCGGTGTGGCGCTCGCGCTGGATGGGGTTGTCGATGACGCCTACGGCTTGCCCGGCGCCCAGGTGGACGGGGCTGACGGCGTAGAGAAAAACAGCGGCCCTTTTCTCAAACATGGTCTATAACTCTCCAGAAAGTAGTCAATATTCACGAGGTCAAAGCCCATCTATCGATGTACTTGGCTTTGGTTGAACAGGGCGAGACCGTAGTGATCGCGCGGCGCAACAAGCCGGTCTCCGAGCTGCATCCGGTCCAGGGTCCCTCTCCTTCCAAGGCGCGGCGGCCGATCGGACTCGCCAAAGGCATGGGACACGTCGGCCCCGAATTTTTTTGAACCCATGAGCGAGGAGGAGCTTGCCGATTGGTACGAGATCAAACCCAGTGACCCGCTGCACCCGGAGGGGAAGTCCAAGACCGAGTAGCCGCGGTGAGATTGCTGCTCGATACCCATGTATTCCTGTGGTTGATCTGGGATGGGCCAGAACTTCCGCCTGCGATGCGCGAGATCCTTTCCGACCCCGATCACACCCTTTTCCTGAGCGCGGTTTCGGTGGGGGAAGCAACGCAAAAACCCGCCCAGGGCAAGCTCACGGTGCATGCGCCGGAAGGCGCGTGGGCGCATTTCGTACGACATCAGAACCTTGTAGGAATGAGCGCATCGTTCATTTCCAGACAGCCAGCGCCACCCGGTTGAAACCCTCGGCGCGGCGCATTTCTTCATCGTACTGCTCATCGGTCCAAAGCCCACGCTCGACAAGCTTGCGAAGCGCTTCCGCCGTGATGCCTTCGTCGAGTTCCAACCACCAGACGCTGCCGGCGGGGGCGGCGCGCAGCGCAGGCTTGGGCTGCCACTTCGCGAGATCCCAGCCGGAGACGAATTCGAAGCGCGGCACAGCGGCCGAGACGATCCAGCCCTTGACGCCGTGGAGATCGAAGCACACGGCGCCATCGTCTCGCTTATCGTTCTCCCGCGCCCCGGTGGGCAGCCAGCCCTTGGCAAAGATGCCGGGGGTGGTGAGCACGAGCCGGCAGCGGCGCGCCTTGGCGATGCTTTCGTAGTCCGATTGCGGCGGCGAGAAATCCACGGATTGGACGGCCGCCGCGCGTCCGTCACCGCCTAGGCGAACAGTCCCGTTGCTGGGGAGATCCGCTCCCACAACGACAGCAAGGAAGCCTACGCCGGCCTTCATCGCCACCGCTTGCACGGTAAAGAGCCTGCCGTCGGCGGCGCGACGGGTGGCGGCATCGAGACCCACGCCCACCCGGTGGTCGAACTGCCAAAGCTCGTGGCTGGAGACGAGTTCGCCTACAGCAGGCACCTCACCGCGCAGGTAGCGCGCCCAGCCGGCTTGGGTGAGCCAGTAGCCGCTGGCGGGCTTGCCCCGCTCGCGTTCGGCCAGCACGGGCAATCGCGGCAGGATAAAGGAGCTGGCCAACCCCGCTGCGGACGATGGCTTGCCACCAGGCCAGGAGAGGGGGACGATCGCCCGCACTGCGGATGGCTTGCGATCATCCTCCGAGATGACCAGGTCGGCTGGCGGCGTGATGAGCAGTTCCACCTGGCCTGAAGCCCACCGCCGCGCCACGTGAAAGCCCGTCACGGCAAACGGGCCGGGTTCCATGGGCGTTCCCAGCGCCGGATGGTCGATCTCTCCCCGCGCGAAGGCGGCCAGGTCCACGCCATCGTCGGCCAGTATCCGCGAGCGCAGCGCGCCCGCCGCCACCGAAGGCCAGGGCGGGATCAGCGAATCGCCGAAACTGCCCGGATCGCCGAACAGCTTGTTGCCGCGCAGGAAAAGCACGTCCAGGGGTTCCAGAAAACGGTATGCGACGGCGCTCATGCGTCTTCTCCTTGGCTTCGGGTTTCGCGGGCGAGGAATTCGGCGACGGACAGGAAGTTTTCCAGCCACGCCCGGCGCTTTCCAGGCTGTTGCAGTGCCAGTTCGGTCAGGCGCTCGGCCAGCCCCTTTGCCTTGCGCTCGGCGTCTCCCTGCGCTTGCCGCACGAGCTGGTAGGTGAGCAGATCGGCGAGCATCCGGCCGTCGCCATGCGGTTCTGGCAAGTCGCGCAGCCAGGCGTGGGTGTGAAAGATGGCCCGGCGCGAGACGTCGTCCTGGGCAAGAAAGTCGCGCAGATCAAGCAGCAGCTTGATTGGCTCACCCCACTTGGCGGTCAGGTACAGCGCCCCGCCCGAGCGTTTGATGACGGTGACGCTGAACGCGTCGCGCCCACCTTGCGTTTTGGCGCGTTGTTCCGCCGCGCGCAGTTCGCGCAGCACCGCGCCCAAGGGCGCTTGGTGGTGTGCGATGACGGCGCCACAACTTGCGGTAGCGTTATGCCCCATCATGCGCATAACTTGCAGCCGTTGCTTCTTGCCATGCCCGGTTCTGAGGGCGGCAAAGCCTCCTTGCAGGGTCAGCCCCTGCCACACGCCACCTTCATGTTCGGGATCGACACCGGAGTAGGCATAACGCAACCGCTGCATGGTGGGCAGCAGATCGGCCACCGGCAGCATGGCCAGCACGTCGTCGCCGCCGACATAGATCACCCGTCCCAGGTGTTCTTCCTCGACCACATGGCGCACCACGGTCTGGGAAAAGTCGTTGAGCGCGCCGGAAATGGCCAGATGCCGGTTGGGCGAAATGGGGCGCTTCTGGGCGCCGTACTTGCGGATCAAGTCCTGCCGCGCCGCGTGCGCGTCGAAGCCTGTCCGCACCTGCGGGTGGAAGCTGTCCCGGTAGGAAATGGCGGTGCCGGTTTTGTCGTCGCCCGAGAGAATGGCGCCCATGCGGTCGCCGTCCATCATCAGCAGGGCGTAATAGGTTTCCAGCCGGATTTCCTCGCGTTTCTCCCCTCTTCCTTTGGGAGAGGGGCTGGGGGTGAGGGCCAGGGTTTGGCGCACCAGACTTTTTACCTTCTCGTAAGCGTCGTCATCCTCGTCATCGCGTGCCGATTCGAGCAGGCCGGGGATGCACTTGGCATCCGCCAATGCCGGGTTGTCCTGGTGGCGGCGCATGAGGCGACGTGGCAGCGCTACCGTGTCGCTGCGATACTTCTTGAGGGCGGAGGCCAGTCCTTCGGCCGTATGCCCGCCTTTTTCCAGCCATTGATCGAGCTGGTGCGCCAGCGCCATGGTGTGCGTGGAGACGACGAAGCGGCCGATGGCCTTCGCCGTGCCGTCGTCTTTCGGGTTGAGCGCTTTGCCGACTTCTTCGGCAAAGATCGTCGGCCACAGGCGCTTGATGGCGGGCAGGGCGCCGAGGTGCTCGCCCTTCTTGGCCCAGGCGGGCTTTTCGTCGGCGACTCTCGTCCACAAAGTGTCTTTGCGTTGACCGGGCGGCCATGCAAGTTGCGCGCGGTCGGTGGTCAGCCATTCGGTCTCGCCCGTCAGCGAACAGCGCCACCCCGTCTGTGAGGTCTGGTCGAAGGTTCGCGTGGCCTTGGCCGCCGCCATGACCCGCTCGGCCAGGTCGTACACCGCCGGGTAGAGCACGCCGGGGTTGGGGGCGAAAAAGGTGGTGCCGTCGCCCCAGTCGATTTCCTGCTGCAGAACCTGCCAGGCGGGGGTAGCGAGGAAGCCATATTGGCCCTCTCCTCCGGCCCTTCCCCCCGCCCCCTCTCCCACGGGGAGAGGGGAGAAAAAAGGCGCCATGGCGGACGAGAGGGCGCTCACGTCGAGGTCGGTCTGTCTCGCTTCATTGCGCGGGCGGATCAGGGAGAACGGCACGGCGGCCCAGTGGACTTCCGGGAAGCCTTCGAGCTGTTCTTTCATTTGCTCATACGGTGTGTGCGTGGCCTCCTTGTCGAAGCCCGCTTCGTGCAGCAGACGCATCACCACATCCTCGCCGAGCCTTTGCAGCCAGCCGCGCACGGCCTGCGTGACCTCATCGGCGATGGCTCGTGCCTGGCTGGCCGGCACCACGGCCACGAAACGGTTGGGCAGCGCCGCCGAGAACAGCGGGTTCGCATCCGTCGCGCCGCGCGTCCAGTCGCTGTTCTGGAATAACTCGCCGGGCAGTTCCATTTGGTCGCGCAGCCACAGATCCACCTGGGGAATGCCGCGCAGCCGGGGGAACAGGATGGCGTCCGGGCCCAGGCGCTCGCATACCGGGCGCATCGCCTCCCAGCTCAAGCGCGCGAGCAGGTGCGATCCGGCCCACAGGTCGGAGGTGGTGCGGGCGGTGGCGATGAAGCTTTGCACCGGGCCGATCGACAGCGCCAGCAGCGCCGATTCGCCGTTCGGATCGGCGGCAAAGGCGCCTGCGAAGGCCGAGGTCAGGTCCAGATGATCCCAGATGGAATGATCGGGAATGCGGGTATCGGCGGGCAGTAACCCCCACAGCGCGCCCAGCTTGCCGAAGTCTTCGGTGTCTGCCCCATTCACGGACAAATCCGGGCCGAAGCGCCAGTAGGCGAGTAAGGTCTTGCGCAGATCGCGCGTTTCACCCTCCTCGGCGCCGAGCTTCACCAGCAGGCGGGAGAAGTGCTCGAAGCTGCGCTGCTTGATGTCGTGGAAATCGGTTTCGGACAGGCCGCCGGGCAAGGCGTACTGCTTGCCGGTGAGCGGATGGATCAACACCGGTTGGTTCGTCCAGCGCACTTGTGCCCAGTCGGCCACTTTCAGCGTCTTGCGTTTGCCCGCTTGGGTGGTCACCGTGATTTCCTGCATCGGCCACTGCGGACGGTCGGCCGCGGCGGCCCACCAGTCGGCGCGCTGGACGTGGCGGTAGATTTCCCGCGGCAGGCCTTTCTTGAAGATCACCGTGGAAAGGACGTCGGCGTTGTCCGGATCCAGGGTTTCGGCGCCGGTCTCCGAGAGACCGAGCAGCCGGGTGAGGGCGCGCGACGTGCCGTTCTCGTGCCCCGCCGGGTCGCGCAGCAGCACCAGGGCTTTTTCCGCCGGGTCGTGGAGGCGGGCGGCGAGTTTGGTTTGCCAGAGGGTGTAGTTGGTGTTTTCCATGATCTTGTCCTATCAACCCAAGCGGGTGACATGCTGGGATTGATCAAGGGTGTTGCATACGACCCGCCACGCTCGCCGTAACAGATCGGCCTGTATGGATTTTCCATTTTCTGCGGGCAGTTTGTGTGGCAGGGCAAATACGCGAATCCCCAGCTTCCCGTTGTCACTCGGAATAATTTTCCACCGCAATGGGCTTGGCATGCGGCTCGGCGTGACAAACCCCAGCGCAGGACGTAGGTCTCTTCCATTGATTCCTTTCAGTTTGCTGCGAACCAGCCTGCGCTCGATAGCAACGACCCGCATTGCTTTGTGCCACGCATCGAATGAAGAATTGCTCTGCCAGACACACAATCCGTCATCGTTTCTTGCCAGCGACATTGCCCAATCTTGTTCAAGGCATTTGTCGAGCGGCCTTGTATAACGGCTCATCGCCTCGCGACGCATCCGGTCGATACCTTCGACATGAAGTGCTCCCCAACCGCCGCGACTGCGGCTTCCGAGCAGGCCGAATGCATCGATCAATTGCATGATTTCAAGAATTTTTGGCGCGAATCCGTCAGGGACGGCGATATGCAGCAGGCGCGTCGTTTCGTTTGCCGTGGCGTTGTTGCCGTCCGCTGCCTTGATCGCGGTGCGGTCAGGTTGGCCCCTACCACGCTTGATGAGGCCAAACCAGGCGTAGCTGGTCTCCAATCCATCGGAGAGCGGTGCCACTCCTCTTTGGGTTCCAACGAGCCACGCTTTGTCATGGTCACCACTTGGGTGTTCCAGCCGCATCCGCACCAAGCTCTTGCGTGCCGCGACTTTTTGCCCGCGTTGATCGTAGTCATCATCGAGCCAGGCATGGCCGAACAGTTTCCCTTCTTCATGCCGCATGGCTGCCATGTTGATCTCGAATTTGTGATCGGCCGCATACGCCACCCGCCACCACTCGCGCAGCAGGTGCTTGAACGGCGGCGTGCGCCATTGGCCGCTTTGCTCGGCGTTGCCGAGAAAGGCGGGGGTGAGGAATGTCACTTGATAGGACAGCGTTTTCATCGGTTTCAAGAGGGGCTCTCCTTGATCAATAGCCAAACAGCGGAAGATCGGTACCTAGTCTGATCGTTCCGGCAGCCGCTCGCCCGGTTCGGCAAGTTTGCCGACGACGAAATCCCGGACAGAAATCACGCAGGGGCATCGGTGAAGCGGTCGAGCACCCGCCGATAGATCTGGGCGTCGGCCTCCCTGAGCAATTCCGCCTTGTCCAGCGCCGGCAAAAAGCCGTGGGTGAATCCCTGCCGGATCATGGCCAACGCATCCCACAGGCAGAGCTTGCCGCCGCTCATGCGCGCCGCCGTCAGGTATTCATCGCTCAAGCGGGTGCGGCTGATGCCGGGGTTGTCGGTGCATAGGGTGAGCGGCAATCCTTTTTGCCAAAGCTCCAAAACCGGGTAGGCCGGGCAGCCCTGGCTCGTTTCCACTGCCGGATCGAGGTAGCCGACGACTTCCCGGTTCGAGGTGGGGCAAAGCTCCAGGCAAATGCCGCGGTCGCGGAAGCGCTCGGCTAATTGGGGATGTTCGGCAATGGTGAGCCCGTGGCCGATCCGGTCCGCGTGGAGGTGATACGCGGCCTGCCAGATCGACTCCGCTGATTCGCCTTCGCCGGCATGAATGGTGATCGGCAGGCAGATTTCGAATGCTTTTTTGAACAGGCCGGCGATCTGTTCCGGCCGGGTGGTGCCCTCGTCCCCGGCCAGGTCCAACCCCACCACGAAATCCGGCATCTCATTCTTGGCTTCCACGGCGAGCTCGATCACTTGGGCGATACGGTCGCGCTGGCGGCGGTCGGCGATGACGGTGAAGGAAAAGCGTGGAACCGGGCCATCGGCGGGACCGGGCAGAGCATCGTGCAGCGCCTGGCGCAATTGCCGCAGAAAGGCGAGGCCGTCGCCGTATTTCTGGGGGCTGCCGCGCAATTCGACATACAGGAGTCCTTCCGCACGGGCCTGGCCGACGACGGCGCGGGCATACGGCTCGATGGCCGCCGGATGCGTCAACAGCGCGGAACCGGATAACTCGCCCGGTCGTTCGTAGGCGGCAAATCCCAAACGATGTTTGGATTTGAGGGCGACGCGCGGTTCGGTGACGCCGTACAGATTGCGGTGGAGCCGGTCATCGTCGGCCTCGACCAGCAGGGCGGCGGCGCAATGCGAGCGCGGCGCCTTGGCCGCGAGCATTTCCGGCCATTGGTCGGGCCATGCAGCCGTTTGCAGCAAGGGGTTCACCGCTTTCAGGGCGTTGTCTCGCTCACCCGGGCTCAAGCTCTGCCAGATGGCCTGTCCCACCGTGCGCTGCGCGGGAATATCGAGACAACCGCCCAAATGCCGGTGCAGGTCGGCTTTGGGCACGCGTTCCAGCCAGTTCCGGTATTCCGGGCCGATGGCGGTATCACGCAGAAATTCGATGGTGCGCGGCGGCAGCCGGTAAAGGCTGCGCCAATTCTCGTGTCGTTCGCTGTGGCTGAGCTGTTGCAAGTAATTGCCGAGAAGCCGGCTTCCCGCGGTTTCGCGTTCGTTCAGTTCTCGGGTCAGCAGGTCGTCCGTGGCTGCGGGCCAGGCCAGAACGGTTCCTGAGGCCGGCAAGGGCAGCGGAAAACGGGGAGCGGAGACCGGCGGGCGTTCATCCAAGGCGACATCCAGCAACTCGCTGCGGGGCGAGGCCCCCGTGGCGATCAAG
Organism: Methylococcus capsulatus; assembly: GCF_036864975.1. Lineage (NCBI taxonomy): Bacteria > Pseudomonadati > Pseudomonadota > Gammaproteobacteria > Methylococcales > Methylococcaceae > Methylococcus > Methylococcus capsulatus. The sequence continues at coordinate 2,528,268 of NZ_CP104311.1, forward strand.
GGTAGGATGGCGCCGGCGCAGCTCCTGCCTTCGGGGTCCGTGGCGGGCAGCGGGCGGGTCAGGAATTCCGCCGTGGGGTTTTTCAGCAGCGGCGGCATCTCATTTTCGATCACGTGCAGCAAGGCCTGGCAGCCGAATACCGATGCGGCCCGTTGCAGATCGGCGCTCATGGTTTTGCGCCCGCCGGCCAGCGACAGCAGCACTTGGCCGCCCCTGGCGTGCTCATGCGCCAGTAGCGCCGCCCGGAGGATTAGCTCCCGCATGTGGTCGCATTCGGCCTGGCTGGCGAGCTGGTCGGTGGCTTCGGCCTGCCAGATGCGTAATGTGACGGGGCTATCCAGAAGGCCGTGCCAGTCGAGCAGATGCTCGATGCCGGTGCGGGTTTTTTCACCTTGTGTCGTGCATACCCAGATTTCCTCGGGCGCGGCTAACTGGTAGCGGGCGCGGAGCGCATCGAGCGCCTCGCGTTCGGGATGATTCGCAAACAGCGGCAGGCGGTCGGGGGCGAGAAATCCGTAGGCTTCCGGGATCACCGCCCAGGACGCACCCAAGGTGCAAAGCAGGATGGGCGTCATCGGCTTTCTCCGCTGACATAGCGGGCCGCGAGGCGGCTCCACAATTCGAAGCGGGGTTCGGCCAGGATGTCCGCCGCCGACCGGAAGCCGATGTCGGCCAGGGCAGGGTCCACCGCGCGGGGTGGTTCTTCGTCGTGCCAGTCCAGCAGATAGAGCAGCCCCAAATGCACCCGTCCTATCGGAGAAAGTCCCTCGTAAATCCAAGCCACGGGTTCGATCGGCTCGGGCGGCGGTTGCCAGTTCAGTTCTTCACCGAGTTCACGGAGCAAGGTGTTCCATACCGTCGCTCTGAGGGTGACATCCTCGTCCTCACGGTCCACGTGTCCGCCCACACCGCAACTGAAGCACTCCCGCAGACGCTGGTCGCCGCCATGGCGGCGATAACACCAGAGATCGCCCGACCCATTACGGAGCAAGGCGTAAGGAATGAGCTGCAAATAGCGCTCATTCCCCTCGGCGTCGGCGCGCGGCAGCCATAGCGTTTCGTCCGGCCAGTCGCCGCAGTCGCGGGGCCACGCCAGCGCAGCGGCCGGGTCGTTGCCAGTGGGCAATACGAAAAGCGAGCCACCCGGCAGGGCGTCCTGAGCCCGGCCGCGCGGCTGCGGAATGACGAGAACTTCGGTTTGCATACTTCGCTGTCTTCCTTATCGGCTGTGGCCTAACTTTCCAGCGCTTCCAGGCCGGAGCGGAATTCCGCCTTGCGTTCCTTTTTCGAGGGCCAGTCGGTCCAGTCCTTGATGGTTTCGCGCAGCAGGGCAGCGGCGGCCCGGCGCGCTTCGGAGATGCTCCAGCCAAGGGCGGTTTGCAGAAGGGCGCGGCGCTTCTCGTCGAACTGGCTACCCGGCTGATAGCGCCCCTTCTGTTTCTGTGCGAGGTAATACGTGCGGAATTCCTCGACGGCGCGCAGCTCCGGTCCCATGGCCTGCAGACGCGCCGCCCGTTCCGCCCGCTCACGTTCGGCCTGGGCCAGCCGCTCGGCTTCCTGGCGGGCTTTTTCCTGTTCGTCCCGGCGTCGCGCCTCGGCCTCGGCCCTATCCCGCGCGGCCTGGGCATCGCGCTCCCGCAACCTCTGCGCCAAACGGCGTGCCTCAACCAGCCGCGTCTCACACAGGGCCTTCAGCTCCGGCCAATCGGTTTCGAGAGCAACCAGCGGTTCGACCTCCACCAACAGCCAGCCGAAAGGCAGCAATCCGGTGTTCTGATCCTTGCTTTCGGCGGCAAGCCAGAGGGTTTTGGCGGCGTTCGCCTCATCGGGTTGCTGACCCTTGCCTTTCAATATCTTGATCTTTCGGGTACCGGAAACCGTGATCGATTCCGCGCCGCTGTGGCGTCCCACCCGCAGCACGAAAGCCCGACCGGCTTTGAGCCTGTCTTGAGACTGTTTCAGCGTGTTCTGAATGGTTTCGCACCAGTACTGATCGGCGAAGCCGCGTTCCTTCAGCAGCTTGGTTTCCCCGGTCAGCATTGGGAGATAAAAGCGGTTGCAGGCCGTGGCCAATGCTTCCATCGAATACCGAAACTCAGGCGAAGGCAGGAGCTCTTGCCGGGGTAAAGCATCGAGCCGGTAGAGGTTGAGCTGTCCGGAAAACGCCCGGTAGCGCCAGGGCGATACACATTCCAGGATCTGGTACAGATTTTCGCCCATGGCCTTGCGCAACTGGCCTTTTTCGTCCTTGACCGGCGTTTTCTTGCGGTTCACGGCCAGATGCACCGCGGTGGCCGTGAGTCCGGAAGATTCCCGCCAAGCCGAATCCGACAGATGCACCAGCCGCAGCGGATCGAGTTCCAGGCGCTGCTTTCCGGTTTGCAGATCGCGGTAACGTAGCAAGCGGCCCTGGAACTCGTGCAAGCCCTTGCGCTCCGGCGCTCGGGCGCCGCCATTGATTTTGTCCAGCAGCGCCGTCCGTATCGCGCCTTTCAGCGAGGAGCCGAACAGCACCGGTGCCCGGCTGATCGGATCGAAGGCGGTGCGGTCGATTTCCAGGCGGTTCAATACCTGCCCGCCGTCGCCTTCCCGGTTGGCGGCTTGTCCCACCCGGCTTGCGTACATTTGAGCCACCTGGGGTAGAACCGGCACGCAGTAGCGCGCCCAAGGTATCAGCTTGCTTCGGCGAGCATGGAAAAAGCGCTGCACCTTTTTGATCATCTCGGTGTCCGGTCTGCCGCTGACGACGGTCAGCAGCTCCTTCCGGTCCTGGTCGGATAAGGCGTCCATCACCGCTCCGCTGTCGAACTCATGCAGGAGATCGTCCTCAATCACGTAATGGGTCGGCTCGTAGGATTCGCCGGTGCCGATGTGGATCGGTGACAGTGGTGTGATGTGCAACCGGTAGCTGGTGAATGCTCTCATGCGGCCTCCCTTCGCGGCAGTTGAATTCCGAACACCGGTGCATAACCTTGGTGGACGGTGCCGGGTACGGCCCGGGACAAGGCATTGGCGCCGCCCAGGCCCTGACCGATGAACCATGCCCGGCTATCGCCGGAGCTTGGGCCACCGGTCCGCGGGGTCAGAACCGCCCCGCGCTGGGCCAGCAGCACCGGGGTCTTGAACGGATGCCTCTGATGCACACCGACATCGCCATGCCGTCCGAACCGCGTGAACAGTCGGTAGAAGCTGCGCTCGGCGTCCCAGTCCAGGCCTTGCGGCGCGCACGGCGCCAGCGTCAGCCAGGCATCGGCGGCGGCCGGCTCGGGCCAGGCGAACGGCGCCAGATCTTCCACCTGGAACTTGCCCAGGCCGATGCTGGCGTCACGGCCGAAACCGAAGGTGCCGATGTCGTCGAACAGCGTGGCCAGCTCCGCGCGGGTCAGGCGGGTTTCGTCCAGCACCGCGTAAATATCGAGCGCGGCGCCTGCGCCGTACCAGAGCTGGCTCTGGGTGTACGGCGCGAACTGGCCTTCCCCGGTTGTACCGGTCAGGCGCTGGATGCTATTGTGCGGCTGGGGATGCTCCGAAGCGATCACACCGGCGATATCGCCAGGCTTCTTGCAATGCCGACCCCATTCCGATGCGGGCACCGTCGCCTGGTCCAGCGGCATCCAGACCAACTTTTTGGCGGTTTTGCGGTCGCTTTCCGGGGCATGTTCAAACCAATGTCCGGGCAGGGTGGGGCGGGGCAGATGGCCCGCCGGCAGGGCGTCGGAAAGCACCGCGAACGGCCGGTTTTCGGTATAACCCGTCAGCAGCGTGTCAAGCCGCTCCTCGCCAAAGCGGTTGCGCGCCGCCCAGCACAAGTGGCCGAACAGCATGTCCCCCAGCGGTTCCGAACCGAAGGCGGAGAGGGGGCGGATGATGAAGCGGTAGAGCTGATACATGCACAATAGTCCGAAAATTCAGGAATCATCGAAATTGAAAATGCTCTCGGCTTTGCTCACGCCGCGGCGCTGAAGCGGACTTTTCCCAATTCCGGCAGCTTGTCCTCGCCTTCCAGCTCCAGCCGGGTGAATTTCAGCTTGCCGTAACCGCGCGAGCCGGAACCGCCAAGGCCGGTCAGTTCCAGCAGCCTGAGTCCCTTCCAGACGATTTCCAGCAAGTTTTCATCGCCGTCATGCACGCGGAGGGTCAGGTTGAATTCGAAGCGTGCGCCGGCCGGCACCCGTTCGGTGTTGCGCGGATGTTCGGCCACGCCGCGGATACGGTCGATCATGTTTTCCGACTTGTTTTCGGTCAGCAGCAGATTGCGGCTGTTCATTTCCTCGATCCAGCCCGGTTCCAGCGCGCAATCCCAGAAAGCCAGCCGGGTCGGGCCGATCTCTTTCACCAGATCACTGTCATGGTTGCCGCCTTCCGGTGCTCCGCCGAACAGGCGCAGCAGGTTCTTGGCCGGCTCCAGCTGGGCCGGGTCGATCCTGTCGATGTGTTTGAAACCCAGCGGGGTGCCATCGGTGATGCCGACCACCCCCAGTTCCCATTCCAGCAGGCTGCGGATTTTGCCTTTGAGGCTGGAGCCGGGAATATAAGGGTGCTGGGTCAGCGGATGCTTGATCACCGGGTTGTCCGTGCCGCCGATGTGCATTTCTGTGTTGCCGGAACCGATGTGCAGGCCCGAGACCAGTTCGAGGGTGCCGGTGAGTTTTTGGAGTGCGATCAGTTTCATGGGTTATGTCTCCTTGTTCAGGGGTTGGGTGGTGGCTCGAACCGATCGAAGATGCTTCGCCAAGCCGCAGGGAATACGGCTTTATAAGATTCATCAACGCGTTCAACCTACCCCCATTGGTTGTAGGATGCGGTGAGGAACGAACCGCATCGTTGAACGAACCGCATCCTACGGGGTGTTTGAGTCCTGCCTTTCCTGTTTGTAAAAGCCCATGAAGGCTTCCCAGAACAGCTTGCAGGTGCCGAGCGTCGCGGGGTCGGTCACTTGGGCCAAAGTATCGTGCATCAGCTTCACGAAGCTGGAGTCGACAAGCTTGCGGCCCTCGGCGTAAGCCGCCTTGGCGTTGATCATGCGGATGAACGGCAGGCATTCGGCGAACTTGGCGGCCCGCTGTTCGGTGGACGCCTGGTTCACCCGGGTTTCCCACAGTACCAGCTCATCGTAAAAACGGCGCAACTGGGTCGATTTGTTGCGGTTCCGATCCGCCCGGGCCACCGCCTGAGCCATCATCTTCGCGGTGCCGTTGAACAGTTCGGCATCCACCGGCGCCAAATGGACGGCGCTGGTATCCAAGGCCGGTTCTGGGAACCGTTCCTCGTGGCCTCTCCGCGGCCCTTGATTTCGCTGTTGCCCGTGATATTCAGCCATCTGTGCTCCTCAATCCCGTTGCTGATACAAATAGGTAAACAGGGCGATTTTGTAGGCCGCCCCGAACTGCCCGATGCCCTTATGGGCGATCTCTGCGGCCAATTCGCCTTGCAGCGCCCGCCGCTTGCACTCGGTGGCCTCGCGGTCCTCGCCCCCTTTGACGCGCGATTCCAGCATCCGCCGGGTGCGGTAGGCGAAGTAGGCATGCCACAGTGCATTCTCCGGGCGCTGGCTCACGGCCGCCGCCATGTCGGTCAGATGCAGCAAGCCATAAACATAGCCGGTCGACAGCCCGAATTCGCCGGCCAGCCGTTCCAGTTCGGCCTCCTGGGCCAGAATGGCGTCGAAATCGGACCAACTTGCCGTTTGACCGAAACAGGTCACGGCGTTCTTGACCGGCGCGGTGTTCGGCCCCCCGGGCGCATACGCCTTGGCCGCCTCCAGGCCCTCTTCGGCCAGCGCTGCCAACTGGCGGATGGGCAAACCCGGCTTGGTCATCGACAGGCCAGCGGAAAAATGAATATCGGGATTGCCCGCGACATAGCGATTGAAGGCCTTGCGCATGCGCTCGGCCAGGCGCAGCGTGGAGTGCCAGGGCCCGATCAGGAAGAAGTCGTCGCCGCCGGCGAACACGGTGTAGGTGTTGCGGTAGCGGGACACGCCATTGTCCTCGCCGTGCGCGCACAGCCAAGGCAGGTAGATGGCGAAAAAGGCGTTCATCTGCCGCGACAGCGCCGCCATGCGGGCGAAGGTCGGCCGTTCCAGCCCGCTTTCGAAGATCCGACCCAGATTGTCCACGTCCCCCTTCAGCGTCATCAGCGCTTCCTGGCCGTACCAGTGGCCTTCTTCGTCCAGCCTCCGGTCATCCCGCGCGATGTGGTTCAGGGTCTTGATCTCATCCACGCTAGGCGAATCCAAGCCGGAGTAACGGCTTCGCTCGAACTCATTCAGCGCGCCGAAGCGCGGCACGTAGGCGTTGATGTGGCGGCGCGCATAGCCGTTCCACAACGGCGCATCGGCGGATTCGGGCAGCGAAAAATCCCAGCAGCGGCGCAAATGGCCGGTTTTCGCTTCGTGCCCGAACCGGCCGGTGTCCGCCTCCCCGTGGGAGAAATTCACGTAATAGCCGAAGATCGGCAGCTTCAGCGTGTGATGGTTCAAGCACTCGGTGCTGATCAACACCCGCTGCTGGGTGGCCAGGTAGTGCCCGGTCTGGATTTGGTCCGCTGCCAGCGCGCTGACCGCGATGCCGCCTTCCTCCGTCGTGGCAGGCGAGCGTCCATCGATGCCGCAAACCCCTTTTGCGGTGAAGGCATCGAGGAAATCCCTGAACAACGGCCCGGCCGGAGCTTCACCGCAGAGCGCGAAGCGCTTCAGTTTGGCCTCTTCCAGCTGCTCGAACAGCCGCTGGGTCAGCCGGCGGAATGGGCTGTCCTCGCCCGCCTTACCAGCCTGGAAATTCCGCGCCCGTGCCGGCAGCATGGCCAGCCCGATGCCGGACTGGCCGTAGCTGTGGCTCAGGAACCAGCCATCGAATTCCGCTTGCACCGCCCGGACCGTGGCGCGCGCCTCCGCCGTGTTCGGCGCCACGATCAGGAACTTGCCCGCCGCGTTCACCACCTGGCTGGTCGGCGGCAGCCCCAAGGCCTCGAGTAGCCGCAGCGCCGCCAGCTCGGCCAGCAGCGACACGTAGAACGAGCGCCCGCGCAGCAGCTTGGCGGCGCGTTTTTGGGTTTCGCCGCCGCTGGCGAAGATGAAATCCTGGATACCGAAGAAATCGCCCTGGATCAGCAGGAACTTTTCCTCTTCCCAAGCCTGCCGGCTGTCGTCGTCGCCGGCCCGCAAACGGTCCCATTGCGCCCGCAACTGCTCGCGGATCGCTTCCGGCGCGTCGCCGCGATCGTCATGGAAGCGCCACAGCGCCACTGCCAGCGCAGCCGTGGTCTTGGAATGGTCGTACAAAGACACGTCCGGCCGCACCGAACCGCCCAAACCGGCGGTGGCCGACGGAATGGCATGGGTAAAAGTGAGCCAGAGGCTATCGAAGTGATCCAGCCACAGCGCCAGGTTGCGCCGGTGCTCGGCCGGAATCCGCGCCAGCCCCGCCCGGAATCCATTCCACAATGCCGCGTATTCCGCCTGCGCCGCGTTGGTGTCCGCCGATTCGTAGCGATCCGCCAAGACCGGGAAAATCGACGCCGGTGACAGCGGCTTCAGCGGATAACGCCAGCGTCCGGACGCCGGCCGCTCCTGCAGATGAATGCGCTCGAACAGCGTCCATTGGCGGGTCGTGTAATGGTTCAGCTTCTGTGCCGGCGCCTCGTCGCTGGCCTTGTTATAGGCCGCGAAGCTGTCGCGCTCAAAGCCGGAGGCCAGCCGGTCCGCCGTGGCGATGATCCATTGCAGGAAGGTATCCGGGCGATGGTGGCGCGCTGCGGCGTTGATGAGGGAATCGTCGGCATCGCAATCCCGCCAGGGCGCGAACGGCGTCACCCGCTCACCCGCCAGATCCGGCAGATCTCGCTCCAGCAGATCGAAGCCGATGGCCGTGTACGCCGCATGGATATGGGTCGCACGACCATTGAAATGGGGGCAGTGGAGTTGTTTCTCGATTTCGATGCGCGTCGTGCCATCGGCGCGCTTTTCGTTGGCTTCACCGATACGGGCGCGTTCCGCGAATTTGCCGAGATCGTGAAGAAATGCCGCCAGCGCCAGCAGGCTGGAAGCATCGAGCCGTTCCTGAAGGTCCAAAGCCATGCTCCTTGTATCGGGGTCGGTCTATGGCCGAAGGCCGCCTTACCAAGGACTGGCGTGTCTTCGGCGGGTGAGGAGTGTAATTTAAGCTTAAAAGCGTTGTCATGCACGGCAAGTTTGCCGGATCTACGCGGCCGTTCAGTGAGGAGCCCGGCGCAAAGGTGCGTGTGGGGTTATGCGAGGGAATGCCTGACCCGGACTACGGCGGATCATCGTGTCCGGAGGTTTCGCCGCGATCGAATGCTATGGTCCTAATCCCGCTGGCACACCGAAAACGAGGTTGATTTGGTATGAACGGGTATTGTGGAGTTGACCCGTAGGGAGATCGTCTAGGTGTTGTGGGTTTTGATCCGCGATTCATTGGCACCGCGATTCATTGGCAGTTATTTTTCCCTTGGATCTGCCCGAAATGCCATAGACTTTACATTCCATACCCGTTTGACGACAGCCTTCTTCGACGACAAAAATCAAGTCCTCATAGTTCGGACGAAAGCTAAACTTGAACCCGTTTTGTTTGAAATGGCCCGTCATCACGAAATCCCTAAGAACGGGCGTGGTCGAAGTATATGAACCGTCTTCATTCAAAATCAATTCGGCGACGGATTTATCGTAAGAGACATGTTGCCGGCCATGGACCGTAGTGACGGTTTGCGTTTTGATCTTGCAAAGCCATTGGCCCTCGATACTGGCATGGGCTGGCATGCCGAGAACGAGTAGCAGGGCGACAACTGGAGTGTGTTTATCCATGAGTATCCTTTTTAGGTGGAAAATGATGGCTTGTTTCATATTAATTTGAATCCCTTCTTAATCAGATCTCGATTACACCATTCGTTTTTTTATCCTTTCCAATCCATTGGTTACCATGGAATCGCGGTCTCAAAAAGCTGATTTTAGCTTTGCACGGGTTGACCGGTACCGGTGAGAGTACCGGTACCGGCTAGTTAAGCATCGAGGCAGGTGCCAGGCAAGTCTCGCGGTCCACTTGCGACGGTACCGGGAGCCTTAGTCGACGTCATGGGCGGTTAGGAACATGGCTTTTTGCAGGGCGGCGAAGAATTGCTGATAAGGCTCGGGATCGGTGACGGGGGTTATGTTGTACTGGGCATTGGCTCGCACCACCATTTGTTTGTCCCCGCGCGGGTGCACGGTGACGGTCATCTTGAGCTGGTAACCCGATAGTTTGGTGCCGCTGACCACGCCGACGGTCAGGTCGGCTTTGTCGATTACGAACTGCAGGTCTTGTAAGGTGGCAATGACGCTGCGCAGGGTCTTTTCCTTGTCGGCGGTGTCGAAGGCTTTGGTCTGGATCTGGCGCAGGGCGATTTGGCTCTGGTCGCTGTCGAGCAGGTGTTCGCGGGTGCTTTTGCAGGCGGTGAGGGTGAGCACGGCGAGGCTGGTGGCAAGGGCGAGTCGGAGTGCGTTCATGTCTGGGCTTTAGATTTGCTGGGCGTCGAGAAACACGGATTTGGAAAGTTTGGCGAAAAATTCTTGATAGATTTCCGGTTCAAGGATCGGTTCGGCGGCGGTGACCCTTTCCTGTGTGTCGTATACGATGCGCTGAAAGGTGATGCGCACGGCGGTGTCCTTGCCGTTCGACAGGGGGCGGGTAACTAGCGAGGCGCGCATGATCTGGTAGCTGTCGGTGGGCATGGGTACCCGGGTGAGGAGGGCGAGCAGTACTGCACCGACGATCTGGCCGGCACGGCGGGCGTCGCGGGTTTTCTTGCCGACCAGTACGCCAAGTGGTGCGTTCACTTCTTCGATCGAGAAGCCCATGTCTTGCAGCAGGGCAGAGGAGGCGTTGAGCAGTTGGCTTTCGTCGCGGGTGGCGAAGCGGCGGGTTTCCAACTGGCGGACCTGTAGGCTTTCCTGGGACAGGGCGAGCGCTTCTTTGGGGATTTTTCCGGCGCAGCCGGTGAGCAGGGTCAGGCCGAGCAGCAGCAGGAGTGGTGTGCGATGCATCATAGGGATTCTTAGAAACTGGATTGGTGGTAGGAGAAGTCGCGCACTTTGTGCTGTTCATCGAATTTGATAGCGATGGTGAGGGTGCGCTGGTTGCTGGAGCGGGCGCCGCTGCCGCCATTGGCGCCGAGCAGCAGCAGCGTGCCGTAGCTGGTACTGGTGGAGTAGGCGACGTCAGTGGCTATCTTGTCGTATACCCAGACTTCCCGCCGCTGTTCGTCGGTGCTGACGATGTTGGGGGCACCCAGGGCGGCGATGACGTCGGCGGAACTCATGCCGACGCGGATGCTGCGCTGGACGGTACCGGCGGTGAGTCTGTCGCCGGAGTTCAGGGCATCTTGTACGTTGTGGCCATGCCACGCCGCGCTGCAGGCCGAGAGGATAAGGCCGGTGGCGATGATCAGCGGTTTTTTCATGAGACTTTGCACTCTCCTTGGTAGGTCGATGACGATGAGCCGCTATTGCGGCGACTGTCGTGGTTCGGCGCGGAGTTTAGGGAGAGACGGCGGCCGTGTCAGAGCCGGCAAGCTTGCTGGCATGAGCGGCCTAGCCGGTCGGCAAGTTTCTTGACGGAAAGAAACTTGCTGCCGCTGCCTGAAGCCATTTCCATGTGGGAACCCGGACTCCGGCGTCGGGCGCCTGCCCCGGAGCCGATCGGGGGCAAGGCTTTTACGTCCTTGCGAGGGGCGTTGTCCATTCCGGCCTGACGATCTGCGGTTGATTTCTTTACGCTCGCTATTTACGCGAACATCAGGTGTCGATGGTTCCGAAACGGATGGCTTCCGGCGGAAGGGTGAGACTGAAACGCCGGGGCCGGCTGCCATCGTGGCCGACGAGATAGGGGCCGGCAGCGTGGCCGAGCACGTCGTCGATGCTGCGATGCAGCTTGGATTTGGTCTGTTCGAAGAATCCTTTGTCCATGCCGCGGTTGAGCCGTTCCTGGGTGCGGTCGCCATCGCCCATGGCGCCGATGATCTTCATGTATTCATCGAGGTATTCGCGGGCGTATTCGGATTCGAAAACACCGTCAGGAGGACAGACCAGGGCGGGCGCTTGAGCCAGGCGGCGGCGGGCGAACCAGGCCAGAAAGGCCAGTTGGGTGGGCGCGAGGCAGAGACTCACGCCACCGGCCTGGATTCGCCGATGCGCCAGGTCGATCGTCAGTTCCGGCCGGGCGAGCGCGGATTGGGCGGCATCGACTGCGAGGGAGAATCGACTGCGGCCTTTGAGCAGGGCTTTGGGGAGGTTTTGCCGCAGCCGCACGAAGGGTATGTCGGCCAGTGTGACCGTGGCGGCTTTGGTGTCCAGTGGCCGACTGTCGACACCAGCGGTGTAGATGATGCGGCTGGTCGGGGTGGGGTAGAAGAAGTCGGGATGCGATTCGTAGGGGGACATCACCAGGACGTGCGAGAGCCGGTCTTGTGAGCGGCCATACAGTGAGAGGGCGTAGCCGGCATAAAATCCCATGGTCTTACGGCCGCCGGCCAGCGAGACGTGGAGCTGTGCTGCGTCGTCGTCGGTGAAGTGGCGGATCCAGTCGGTGATGGCGTCGGCGGCGGCGATGTTGTCGCTTTCGGTGCGGATGTCGGTGAGCGCTCGCCCGGCGGCGTCTTCGAGGACATGCAGACAGGTTTCGTCGAAGTGCATGGGCGGCAGGGCGTAATCCCGCCGCAGCCAGTGAAACCAGCCGGGCTCATCGCTGAGCAGGGTGAGCTGGGCGCGTTCGACCCCTTCGGCGGTGGAGAGAAGGTGGACCTCGGTCGGCAGGGCATCCTCTGCTCGGTGACGTAGGGCATAGAGGGTTTCGGTGACGACTTGCGGCGTGAGGCCGGTGACTGCGAGCAGAATGCGCCGGGTGTAGCAAAGTGGTGGCGTTTCCATACGATGTGGCTGAGACGAACACGGGGCGGAAGTATGCCGGATCAGGCGTTCGCGGGGGGCTGCGGCAAGTTTGCGGGGGGTTGCCGGGGTCCGGCGGCATCGGAGTTTGCCGGCAGGGCTTCAATCCGGTAGCGCCCCAGTCCCATGCTGGTGGCTTTGCCGGTGTGTGTCCATTGCCCCAGCCAGAGGTAGGGCCAGAAGGGGGCGAGACGGCTGCCGTCGAGGATGAAGCTGCCGAGGAGTCCCCCCATCTGCATGGCGGTGTTCTGCCTGGAGGAATAACGGGTCCAGTCGTACCAGCGCAGTTCGGTATCTTTCAGGGGGACTTGGCGTGCCTGGGTCATGAGATCGGCAAAGTCGGTTTCCAGCGGAGTGTCGGTGTGGAAGTAGCTGAGCATGGAGAGGCGGCGCAGCAGATTGCCGAAGAAGATGGCGAAACCGAATTCGCCAGGGCCGACGTGGTGTTCTTCCCGCCGTAGCCGTAACGGGGTCTGCAACAGGATGCGGCAGCGTTCCGGCAACGGCGGGGTGGCCGGAATGGCGGCGGGCAGCGGCGTGAGCGGCTGTTCGGCGCTCCAGATGGGCAGCGTGTTGCCATTGCCGTCGTGCTGGCGGATGGTCTGGAGTTCGAGCCGGTTGTCGCGTTTGCCGATGCCTTGTCGCCCAGCCTGCTGCAGGGCGTGCACGAGGTAGGGCAGATTACGCTCGGCCCGGCCGATCAGGGTTACACCGATCTGGATGGCTTGTGGCGCGTGGGAGGGCTCAACTTCGAGCACGAAAGGGTGTGGGGCGGCGTCGTATTTCCGCATCTTGCGGGTCCCGGGGGGTGGGGGCGTCTCGAATACGTAAGAATAGACGCAGGCGCGATACAACAGGCACTCTTTGCAGGGGGTGCCGCGGACTACGCATACCGCGCGCTTGAGCGCGCGGCCGAGGGCGCCGCGCCAGGCCGAGCCGGGATAATCGGGCAGCCTGACCGGCTGTTCGGAGGAGAATTCGAAGCGGTAGTGTGCGAGAGGGAGACCAGGCCAAGTCATGATAAGGATGGCGGTGTTGTTGTCGTCACGCCGATCATAACATTCCGGTTCCCGAGCGCTGACCGCCAGCAAGCTTGCCGGTGCTTCCCTCCCGGAAAGTGCGATGCGATGAGCAGGTGGCGCGGAAACGTCTTATGGGTTTCCGCCCATCGCGGTCAGCCGTTGCGGGTTGTCGGCGGTGGAGGGCGGTTGGGGGCCGTTGGCGGCGGCATCGATCAAAGGTTGTGGAAACAAGCCGGCCGCGAGCACCAGTAGCGCTGCGGCGCCCAGCGCGGCGCCGGCCGCCGGATGCAGTGCGATCCGTTGAGCGGCGCCGGCCGGCTGAATCATGGCCAGCACGACCCGAAGGTAGTAGTAGATGCCGATGCCGCTGCCGATGACGACGGCGGCGACCAGGGGCCAGGTTCCAGCCTGCACGCCGGCGGCGAAGACGTAGAATTTGCCGACGAAGCCGACCGTGAGGGGGATGCCGGCCAGCGACAGCAGGGCGAGGCTGAGCACTGCGGCGAGCCAGGGTGAACGCCAGAACAGGCCGGCGTAGTCGCTGAGCCGGTCGGTTTCGCGGTCGTCGTCGGATAGAGCGGAGATGACGCCGAACGCGGCCAGGCTGGTGAGCGTGTAGGCGGCGAGGTAGAAGGCGATCGTTTCCGCCTGCAAGTCCCGCCGCAGTAGTCCCGCCGCGACGAATCCCACCAGCAGATAGCCCATGTGAGCGATGGACGAATAGGCGAGCAGCCGCTTCAGGCTGACCTGCAGGAGCGCCAGGAGATTGCCTGCCAGGATGGAGGCGGCGGCCAGCATGCCGAGCACGCAAAGAAAGGTTTCCGAGCGCTCGGCATGGACGGCGGTGAAAAACCGCAGCAGCAGGGCGAACATGGATGCCTTCGATACGGTCGCGAGGAAGGCGGTGACGGGGGCGGGTGCGCCCTGGTAGACGTCCGGCGTCCACAGGTGGAACGGCGCCAGAGACAGTTTGAAGCCAACCGCGGCCAGGATCAGGAACAGGCCGGCGAGAGCGAGCGGTTTTTGCTCCAGTTCCAGGCCGCTCGCGCCGATCTGTTCGAACGAGAGCACGCCCAGGTCGCCATAGACCAGCGCCATGCCGAACATGAGGAAAGAGGAGGCGAGTCCCGATAGCATCAGGTATTTGATGCCTGCTTCCAGTGGGCGGGAGGCCCGGACGCTGTAGGCGATCATCGGGAACAGGGAGATCGTCAGTACTTCCAGGCCGAGGAAGAACATGGCGAGATGGGCGCTGGATACCAGCAGCAGTGCGCCCAGGGTCGAGGTGAGGAGCAGCACGAGGATTTCTTCGTTCTCGTTCTCGCGCCGGCGGAAATAGGCCAGGCACAGGAGGGCGACGGCGAGCGCGGCGAGCAGGAAAAGCGCATGGAAGAACACGCCGTTGGCGTCGATCAGCAGCAGGTCGGTGGCGCGGGCCGGTGCGACCGACAGTGCGCGGGGCAGAGTGGACAGTGTGGCCAGCAGGCCGCCGACCGTCAGCCAGAAAACGAGGCGGAAGCTCCGCCGGATCGCGATGGCGAGCATCACGGCGACGGTGGCCGCCGACAGTACGATGAAGGGGAGCAGGGCGGTGAAAGCGTCGGCGGTCACGTCAGGTTCCTCGCTGGGCCAGGGTCCGGGTCAGGCCGGTCACCGTGGCATCGGTGTAGGCCAGCATCGATTGGGGATGCAGCCCCATCCAGGCAGTCGCAGAGACCAGGAACAGCATCACGCCCATTTCGCGCAGGCCGAAATCGCGGATTTCATGGCGGGAATCCGGCCCGTGGAACGCCCGCTGCATCACGTAAAGCGCATACACCGGCGCTAGGATCAGGCCGAGGGCGGCGAACGCGGTTATTGCGGCATCGACGCGGAAGCTCCCCAGCAGCACCAGGAATTCGCCGACGAAATTGCCCAGCCCCGGCATGCCCAGCGCGGCGACCGAGAAGAACAGGGTGATAGCGCCGAGGCGGGGCGCCCGGGCCCACAAGCCGCCCATCCTGCCCATGTCGCGGGTGTGGAGCCGCTCTTGCAGGGCGCCGGCGACCATGAACAGCGCTGCCGCGCTGACGCCGTGGGCGAGCATGGTCATCACCGCGCCTTGCAGCGCCGCTTGGTTGCCGGCGAAGGTGCCGAGCAGCACGAAGCCCATGTGGCTGACGCTGGTATAGGCGATGAGGCGCTTGAGATCGGTTTGGGCGAAGGCGAGCTTGGCGGCGTAGAGGATGCTGACCGCGCCCAGCGCCATGGCGATGGGGGCGAAATCCTGCGCCGCGCCGGGGAACAGCGGTACCACGAAGCGCAGCAGGCCGTAGGCGCCGGTCTTCAGCAGCACCCCGGCCAGGATCACGCTGCCGCCGGTCGGTGCCTGGGTATGGGCGTCTGGCAGCCAGGTGTGGAAGGGAACCGCCGGCAGCTTGACCGTGAAGGCGATGAAGAAGCCGAGCATGATCCAGCGGGCCGCGCCCGGATACAGGTCGGCTTCGAGCAGCTCGAAATAATCGAAGCTGAGCGTCCGTGTCGTCTGGTAATGCAGGAACACCAGGGCGAGGATCGCGATCAGCATCAACAGGCCGCTGACCTGAGTGAAGATGAAAAATTTCATGGCCGCATAGACCCGGTTCTCATGCCCCCAGATGGCGATCAGCAGATACATCGGGATGAGCATGACTTCCCAGAAAAAAAAGAACAGGAACAGGTCGAGGGCAAGGAACACGCCGATGACGCCGGCCAGCGTCCACAGCAGGTTGAAATGGAAGAAGCCCTGCCGTTCGCGGATCTCGGTCCAAGAGCACAGCACCGCGGCGAAGCCGAGGAACACCGTGAGGGTGGTGAGGAGAAGACTCAATCCGTCCAGCGCCAGATGGAAACGGATGCCAAAGCGCGGAATCCAGGCCCAGTCGGTCTGCACCAGCCAGGTGGAGTCCGGCACGGGCTGGGCGAAGAGAGCCAGCAGCAGTGCCGTGTCCGAGGTCAGGGCGGCCAGTGCCAGCCAGCGCGGAGCGTGGTCCCGCCAGCGGCCGGCGGGGAGCGCCAGCAGTCCGCCGATCAGGGGAATCAGGATCAGCCAGAGTAGGATCATGCCCATACCCCCAAGGCCAGGATCAGGGCGGCGCCGAACAGCATACCAGCGGCGTAGCGCCGGAGCTGGCCGGTCTGGGTGGGTACCAGCAGGCGATGACCCAGGCGGGCGAGGGCGACGATACCTTGATACGGCCGGTCGACCACGTCGGCCTGGTTCAGCCGGGCGAGCGCAACGAAAGGCCGGACGAACAGCCGGTCGTAGAGCCAGTCCATGCCCCAGCCGTTGAACCACAGGCGCCGCAATGCTTCTGCGCCGGGTAGCCGCACTAGGGCTTCGGCTGAACTGGCGCCGGTACGGTAGATGAGATAGCCGAGCGCGATGCCGAGGAACGGTGCTGTTGTGGTCAAGATGCCGATCGGGCCACCGGCCTGTTCCGGTCCGGTTTCGGGCAGCGCAGGGAACAGGGACGGTTTCGCCAGACCTCCGCCGAGGGAAAGAACGGCGAGAGCCACCAGCGGCACGCCGATGCTGGAGCCGTAATGCCGATGGGCCGGTGTTTGTTCCGGGCCGAAAAACGCGATCAGGAGCAGCCGGGTGCTGTAGAGGCCGGTGAGGATCGCGCCCGCCGTACCTGCGGCCCACAACCAGGGGCCGGCGGTACCGGCAGCGTAGGCGCTGAGCAGGATTTCGTGCTTGCTGTAGTACCCGGACGTGAACGGCAGAGCGACCAGGGCCGCCAGTCCGATGAGAAAGGTCCAGAATACCAGCGGCAGGCTGCGCCGCAAGCCTCCCATCCTGAAGATGTCCTGTTCATGATGCAGCGACAGGATGACGGCGCCCGCGCCGAGGAACAGCAGGGCCTTGAAGAAGGCATGGGTGGTCAGATGGAAGATCGCCGCCGACCAGGCGCCCGCGCCCAGCGCCAGGAACATGTAGCCGATTTGGCTGACGGTGGAATAGGCCAGGACGCGTTTGATGTCGGTCTGGGTCAGGGCGCTGAAACCGGACATTAGGAGGGTGGTGGCACCGATGACCGCGACCAGGGTCTGTACCTCGGGCGCCAGAGTGAACAGCGTGTGGGTGCGGGCGATGAGGTAGACGCCGGCAGTGACCATGGTGGCGGCATGGATCAGGGCGCTGATCGGGGTGGGGCCAGCCATGGCGTCGGGCAGCCAGACCTGCAGCGGCAACTGGGCCGATTTGCCGACGGCGCCGCCAAGCAGCAGCAGGGCCGCGGCGGTGGCCATGGCCGAGCCCGCCGGCCATTGGGTATCGGCTCGGGTCAATGCCTCCTGGATGTCGAGCGTGCCGAGCTGGCTGAACAGCAGGAACAACCCCAGCGCCATGGCGGTGTCGCCGACGCGGGTGACGACGAAAGCCTTGCGGGCCGCATAGCCGTTCTCGGGTTTCTCATACCAGAAGCCGATCAGAAGGTAACTGCACAGCCCCACGCCTTCCCAGCCGAGATACAGCAGCGGCAGGTTGTCCGCCAATACCAGGATCAGCATGGCGAACACGAACAGGTTCATGTAGGCGAAGAAACGGGCCATGCCGGGGTCATCGGCCATGTAGCCGGCGGAATAGATGTGGATCAGGAAACCGATTCCGGTGACCACCAAAAGCATGTTGAGCGACAGGGCGTCGAGGTAGAAGGCGAAATCGACGCCGAAATCGCCCGCCGCCATCCAGTGCCAGAGCGTCTGTCGGAACACCCGGCCTTCCGGCGCCAGGGTCAGAAGTTCGAAAGCCAGGGCGGCCGTCAGGGCTGCCGAGACGCCGACCGAACCGGCGCCGATCCAGGGGACGAAACGTCTGGCCAGCCGGCCTTCGCTCCCGGTGAGGATCAGGAAGCCCGTCAGAGGAAGGAAGGGAACCAGCCACAACAGATTCAGCATGACGACTCCTAGCCTTGCATTTCGCTCAGGCGATCCACGTCCAGCGTCTTGTGGCGCCGGTAGATCTGCAGCACCAGCCCCAACCCTACACCGACTTCGGCAGCGGCCAGGGTCAGGATCAACAGGAACATGACTTGGCCGTCGGGCTGGCCCCAGCGGGACCCGGCGGCGATGAAGGCCAGTCCCGCCGCGTTCAGCATGATCTCCACCGACATCAGCATCACGATCAAATTGCGCCGGATCAGCAGGGCGATCAGGCCTAGCACGAACAGGACCAAGGCTAGGAGCAGCGCATGTTCGAAAGGAATCGGCGCCATTACTTCAGCTCCTAAGACTTGAGGGGACGGCCGAGGTGATAGGCGCCGACCAGCCCCGCCAGCAGCAGCATGGAGGCCGTTTCGACCGCCAGCAGGTAGGGGCCGAACAGGGCAATGCCAAGTGTCTTGGATTCGACGATCCGGCTCGCCTCGTGGACGCCGGAACGCGTCAGGGTGAACAGCAGCTCGGCGAACAGGATGGCGCAGAGTGCGGCGGGGCCATGCCAGATGCCTGGGCACAGCCATTGTCTTTCCTGCTCGATCGTTTTGCTGCCGAGATTGAGCATCATCACCACGAACACGAACAGCACGATGATCGCCCCGGCGTAGATGATGACCTCCAGCACCGCCGCGAAAAACGCGCCCAGCAGGTAAAAGATGAAGCCCGAGGCCAGCAGGGAGACGATGAGGTAGAGCAGGGCGTGCACGGTATTGCACTGGATCACCACCATGAAGGTGGCGGCGACGGCGACCAGGGCGGAGAGGTAGAAAAGGGTCAGTTCCATGTCGATGCCTGTGGGGTTGCAGTCAGGGCAGAAGGCTGTGCACGTCGATCGGGGGCGCTTCGTTTTCCGCCTGGCCTTTGTCTTTACCAGCGATCGCCTTGCCCGCCACCCGGTAGAAACTGTAGCCCGGATATTTCCCGGTCCCCTGGATCAAAAGGTGTTCCTTTTCGTACACCAGGTTGCGGCGGTCGTATTCGCACAGTTCGAAATCGGGGGTGAGCTGGATCGCGTAGGTCGGGCAGGCTTCTTCGCACAGGCCGCAAAGGATGCAGCGCGAGAAATTGATGCGGAAGAATTCGGGATACCAGCGGCCATCGACATCCTCGGTTTTCTGCAGCGCGATGCAGTCCACCGGACAAACGACAGCGCAGAGATTGCAGGCGACGCAGCGCTCCTCGCCGTCCGGGTCGCGGGTGAGCACGATGCGGCCGCGGTAGCGCGGATAGAGCTTGGGTCGCTGTTCGGGGTACTGGACCGTGTCGGCACGGGAGAAGGTGTGCTTGAGCACGATCCACAGGGTGCGCAATTGGCTGATCATCTCGCTTTCTCACTCATGGCACCAACAGGCCGACGGCCCCGGTGATGACGATATTGGCCAGGGTCAGCGGCAGCATCACCTTCCAGCCGAAACTCATGAGCTGATCGTAGCGCGGCCGGGCCAGCGCCGCACGCAGCAGGATGAAGAAGAGGATGAAGACCAGGGTCTTGAGGATGAACCAGGCCAAAGGCGGCAGGAAGGCCGGTCCCAGCCAGCCGCCGAAGAACAGTGTCACCAGCATGGCCGAGTTCAGGGTGATCCCCAAGTATTCGCCGACGAAGAACATGCCGAACTTCATGCCGGAATATTCGGTGTGGAAGCCACCTGTGATCTCCTGTTCGGCTTCCGGCAGGTCAAAGGGAGCGCGATGGCATTCCGCCACAGCCGCCACCAGGAAGGCGAGAAAGCCGGCAAACTGCGGCAGTACGTACCAGCCGTCTTTCTGCGCTTCGACGATCTCCCGCAGGTTGAAGCTGCCGGCCAGCATCACCACACCCATGGCGGCCAGCCCCATGAAGACCTCGTAGCTGATGCTCTGGGCGGCGGCGCGCAGGCTCCCGAGCAGGGAGTATTTGTTGTTCGAGGCGTAGCCCGCGAGCACCTGGCTGTAGACCGCCAGCGAAGACAGCGCGAAGAAATACAGCAGGCCGAAGTTGAAGTCGATGACGCCCACGCCCGGCGCGAACGGCACCACCACGAAGCCGAGCAGCATGGTCACCATGACGATGGCCGGCGCGATGACGAACACCGGCTTGTCGGCGAAAGGCGGAATCCAGTCTTCTTTGAAGAAGATCTTGACCATGTCAGCCACCACCTGTCCCAGCCCGAGCGGGCCGACCCGGTTGGGCCCGAGCCGGTCCTGCCAGATCCCGATCAGGCGGCGCTCCACCCAGATCAGCCAAGCCGCGACGACCACGACCGAGAGCAGGATGCCGACGACGACATAAGGCGATCCGACGGTCATGACATCTCCTCTCCAGCTTCGTTCGGTTTCCACGGCCGCGAGGCGGTTGCCAGGAAAGGCAGGTCGGGCAGGCCGGCCGGTACGCCGGCGACGCCGGCCGCGAGGCCGGAGAGGAGCTTCACCGGCAGCCAGACGTCCGGGGCGAGTTCGACTTCTTCGCCTTCGGCGAGACCGAGCCGGGTCGCGTCTTCGGGAGCGATGGCGAGATAGGGATGCGGCGCCCGTTCTGCCACTGCGGCCGAGTGCATGCTGGTCTCGTCGCTGCCGAAGATGTGGTGAAGCGGTACCAGCCGCAGCGCGTCCGCAAGGGGCGCCTCGGCTTCCGGCGGCGGGGACCACGGCCGTTCGGCCCCGTCGCCGCCACCGAGCAGACGGATGCCGGGATCACCGCCGGAGAGATGCCCGCCGGCTTCATCCTGGAATTTGCAGACCGCCTGGTTCGAGTTCCAGCCCGGCGCCCAGACGAAGGGATTCAGGGCAGGCGGATGATCGGTTGCCGCTCCCTCCATGGAGAAGGCCAGGGCCGAATCGGTGTCCTCCGGCGGTTTCGGTTCGTGGATGCGGACGTCGGCCAGCATTGCGGTGCGTCCGCTGTAGCGGTGCGGCTGGCGCGGGATCTTCTGGCCTGCGATGCGGAAGGCCGCTCCCGGCGCGCAAGCGGTGATTTGCTGGAACACCGGTAGCGAGCCGGCCAGCGCTCGGGTCAGATCGTCGAGGTGGGGCCACGGCCCGAGCCAGCGCCAGCCATCCCGGCTGTCGCCGGCCGGCTGCATCGCTGCGAAGAAGCGCTGGGCGCGCCCTTCGCTGCTGATCAACGTCCCTTCGGTTTCGGCGAAGCTGGCGGCCGGCAGGACGAGGTGCGCGCGCTCCGCTGTGGCGTGCAGGGTATGGTCGATCACGATCACCTGTCTCGCACGCGTCAGTAGCGCATCGATCGCGGTCCGGTCCGCCCGCCGGTAGAGATCGTTCTCCAGGATCAGGAGCGTGTCGGCCCTTCCGGCCTCGATGGTCTGGAAGGCGTGGGCAAGAGGCTGCGCCTCCATCATCGCCAGCCCCAGGCTGTTGCATTCCGGTACGGCGAAATGCACCGCCGTGGCCTGACCCCCCCGTGTCGCCGCCAGTGCGGCGGCGATCTGGCCCACCGCCCGCAGCGCGTCTTCGCTCAGGCAGCCAGTGCCGGACACGATCAGGGGCCGTTCGGCCGAGGTCAGCGCCTGGGTGATTTCCGCAGCCAGGGCTTCGTGTTCGGGGGGCAGATTTGAGACGGCCGGCGCTTCGGGGCAGATCCCGTGCGCGACGGCGAAGCCCAGCCGGGCGATGGTCTGAGGGGATGCGCGGCAGATTCGCACGGCGATGTCGTCCAGCCGGGTCGGCGCCGGACTGGCGATGAACAGCGGGCTCTTCTCGGCCTGGGCCGCTTCACGCACGGCGGCATCCTGCCAGTGCGGGATGCCCAGTTCGTCGGCGATGGCCAGGGCACGGTTGCGCACTGCTTGGCGCAGCGCCAGCGCCAGCCGCGGTGCGGTCTGAGTCGGGTCTTCGCCCAGGATGAAGACGGCATCCGCCCGTTCGGCCTCCCGCAGCGACACGAGGTGGACGGGGAAGTTCCGGATGAGGTCGAGCAGGGTGCGCAGGCAGCCATGTTCGGCGCCGCCGATGCCGGCATGGAAACGCTCCGCGCCGACCC
This sequence comes from Methylococcus capsulatus, assembly GCF_036864975.1. Lineage (NCBI taxonomy): Bacteria > Pseudomonadati > Pseudomonadota > Gammaproteobacteria > Methylococcales > Methylococcaceae > Methylococcus > Methylococcus capsulatus. Next base: position 2,550,157 of record NZ_CP104311.1, read on the forward strand.
GTTCCCGCAAGGCGAAATTGGCCTCGAGGCTGGCGCGGGGCGATCCGATGCCGATGATTCCCTTGGCATCCTCGAGCATGGCGCGCAAGCGGTTTTCGGCGGCGTGCACGTCCAGCGGAGCGGTTTCGGCGGAGCGGGCCTGATGCAGGCGAGCCGGGCCGTTGACGAAGCCGTAGCCGAATCGCCCCCGGTCGCAGAGGAAATAGCCGTTGATCTCGCCGTGGTAGCGGTTGACGATCCGCCGCAGACTGCCATAACGCTCACCGGGGCTGGTGTTGCAGCCAATGCCGCAGTGGACGCAGACCGAGGGCGCGGTCTGCAGGTCCCATTTGCGGCTGTAATGACGGCTGAAGGTCTTGTCGGTGAACACCCCGGTGGGGCAGACCTCAACGAGGTTGCCACTGAATTCGTTCTCCAGCGTCCCGTCCTCGTGGCGGCCGAAATAGACGTGGTTGTGCGAGGCGAATACTTGCAGATCCTCGCCGCCGCAATAGTCCTGGTAATAGCGGACGCAGCGGTAGCAGGCGATGCAGCGGTTCATCTCGTGGTTGATGAAGGGTCCCAAGTCCTGGTTGCGGTGGGTGCGCTTGAGGCCGCGGTATTGGCGGAAGGTATGGCCGGTCATCACAGTCATGTCCTGCAGATGGCATTCGCCGCCTTCCTCGCACACGGGGCAGTCGTGCGGATGGTTGGTCATCAGCAGTTCCAGGATGCCGGCGCGGAAGGCTTTGGCGTCAGGGCCCTGCAGAGAAATCCGCATACCCTCCGCAACCGGTGTCATGCAGGCCATCACCACCCGGCCTTGGGTGTCGTCTGCATCTTTGAACTGGATCACGCCGCACTGGCGGCAGGCGCCGACCGAACCCATGGCCGGGTGCCAGCAGAAATAAGGCAGGTCCAGGCCCAGCGAGAGTATCGCCTGCAGCAGGTTTTCCCCTGCCTTGACCGGATAGCTCTTGCCGTCGATTTCGATGTGCGGACTCCCTCCCTGGAGTCCGTCCTGGGGACCGGCCTTCGGCCGTTCAAAATCGTTCCTTACGATTTTGTGCGGACTCCCTCCCTGGAGTCCGTCCTGGGGACCGGCCTTCGGCCGTTCAAAATCGTTCCTTACGATTTTGTGCGGACTCCCTCCCTGGAGTCCGTCCTGGGGACCGGCCTTCGGCCGTCCAAAATCGTTCCTTACGATTTTGTCAGGCATGGGCGCCTCCGTTGATGTTTTGCGGCTGGAGATAGCGCTCGAAATCGGCGCGGAAATATTTGAGGGCGCTCTGCAGCGGCTCCATCGCGCCGGGGGCGAGGGCGCAGAAGGTATTGCCGGGGCCGAGCAGGCCGCACAAGCGCGCCAAAGTCTCGAGGTCCTCAGGCCGGCCGCGCCCTGCTATCAGGTCTTCGAGCAGGCTGACGGTCCAGGGCAGGCCATCCCGGCAGGGGGTGCACCAGCCGCAGGATTCCTGAGCAAAGAACCGTTCGAGGTTGAGCACCATCTGCACTGGACAGGTCTTATCGTCCAACAGGATCATCGTGCCGGTACCGAGCCTGCTGCCGGCCTTGGCGATCGACCCGTAGTCCATGGGGATGTCCAGGTGTTCGGGCAGCAGAAAATCGGTGGACGCCCCCCCGGGCAGGTAGCCTTTCAACCGGTAGCCTTGCCGCATTCCGCCGGCATGTTCTTCGATGATCTCCCTCGCCGTGGTACCCATGGGCAGCTCCCATGCGCCGGGGCGCTCGACCCGACCGCTGACGCCGTAAATCTTGGTGCCCGGCTCGCCGCTGCGGCTGAGACTCTGGTACCACTCCACTCCGTTGCGGAGGATGTGCGGCAGATTGCACAGAGTCTCGACGTTGTTGACGATGGTGGGCTTGCCGAACAGCCCGGAGACTTGCGGAAACGGTGGTTTGGCGCGAGGGGTGGCGCGCTTCCCTTCCAAGGAGTTGAGCAGGGCGGTTTCCTCGCCGCAGATGTAGCGGCCGGCGCTGGTGTGCAGACGCAGATCCAGGCTGAATCCCGAGCCGAGGATGTTTTCGCCGAGCAGCTTGTGTGCTTCGGCTTCGGCGATCGCCCGCCGCAGTCGCGCCGCCGCCAGCCGGTACTCCCCCCGGAGGAAGATATAAGCGACGTTCGCCTGGATGGCGTAAGATGCGATGGCCACGCCTTCGATCAGTTGGTGCGGATCGCCTTCCAGCAACAGCCGGTCTTTGAACGTGCCGGGCTCCATCTCGTCGCCATTGACCACCAAGTATTTGGTTTTGGGCGCATCCTCGCCCATCGGCACGAAGCTCCATTTCAGGCCGGTCGGGAAGCCGGCGCCACCGCGGCCGCGTAGTCCGGAGTCTTTGACCCGCTGCTGCACCTCCAGAGGGGTGAATTCGGCGAGGGTTTTTTTCAACCCTTCGTAGCCACCGCCGGCGAGATATTCGGCCAGAGTCACGGTCGAGCCGTCGGATTTGATGTTGCGGGTGAGCGGCGCGTCCATCAGGGCGCTCCGGTTTCACCGAGAATGGTGTCCAGCCTGGCGGGATCGACGTTGAAATGGGTCTCGTCGCCGATCATGAGTACCGGCGCCTTGTCGCAGGCGCCCAGGCAGACGATGGGGAGCAGGGTGTATTCGCCGTCCCCCGTGGTTTCCCCCAGACCGATGCCGAGCTTCTCGGTCAGATGGCGGCGGTTTTCCTCCGCGCCCAACATCCAGCAGCTTACGCTGTTGCAATAGTGGATGACGCGCTTGCCGACCGGGCGGCGGTAGATCAGGTTGTAGAAGGTGGCGACACTGTCCAGCTCCGCCGGTGACATCCCCAACAGTTCGGCGATCTCCTCCAGCAGTTCATCGGAAATCCAGCCGTGGCTGCGCTGCACGATGTTCAACGCTTCGATCGCGGCCGCCGAAGGGTGGGGGAAATGCCCGGCTTCCTGGCGGATGGCTTGGATTTCGTCGGCAGTGAGGATCATGTTCAGGCTCCTTCAGCGGTCCACGTCGGCCATCACGAAATCGATACTGGCGAGGATGGCGATGAGGTCGGCGATCATCATGCCGCGGCTCATCAGCGGAATCATTTGCAGATGCGGGAACGAGGGGGTGCGGATACGGGTACGGTACGCCATCGTGCCGCCATCGGAGGTCAGATAATAGCCGTTCAGGCCCTTGGTCGCCTCGATCGTCATGCAAACCTCGCCGGGCGGGATCACCGGGCCCCAAGAGACGCTGAGGAAATGCTGGATTAGCGTTTCGATGTCGTGCATCGTGCGTTCCCTGGGCGGCGGGGTGGTGAGCGGGTGCTCGGCTTTGTAAGGGCCGGTAGGCATGTGCTCCACACACTGCTCGATGATCCGGAGGCTCTGCCGCATCTCCTCCACCCGCACCGCGCAACGGTCGTAGCAGTCGCCATTCGTGCCGGTCGGAATGTCGAATTCGAAGTGCTCGTAACCCGAATAGGGCCGGGCCTTGCGGTAGTCCCAGGGCAGACCCGTAGCCCGCAGTCCCGCCCCGGTCACGCTCCAGTCGATGGCTTCAGCAGTGGTGTAGGCACCGATGCCGCGGGTGCGGCGCTGGATCAGCTTGTTGGCCATCACTGCCTTGTCGTATTCGGCCAGACGCTTGGGAAAATAGGCGATGAACTCGCGGATCAGTCTGTCCCAGCCCTCGGGCAGGTCCATGGCGACGCCACCGATGCGGAAGAAACTCGAATGCATCCGGGCGCCGGTGAAGGATTCGATGATCTCGAACACCTTCTCGCGGTCGATGAACATGTAGAAGATCGGCGACATCTGGCCCACATCCTGGGCGAAAGTCCCGTAGAACAGGAGGTGGCTGGCGATCCGGTAGAACTCACAGATCATGACCCGGATGACCCGGGCGCGCTCCGGCACCTCGATTCCGGCCAGTTTTTCGACCGCCATGACGTAAGGCAGGTTGTTCATCGAACCGCCCAGGTAATCGATCCGGTCGGTGTAGGGGATGTAGCTGTGCCAGGATTGGCGCTCGCCCATCTTCTCGGCGCCCCGGTGGTGGTAGCCGATGTCCGGGACGGCATCGACGATCTCCTCGCCATCGAGCTGGAGGGCGACCCGGAACACCCCATGCACGCTGGGATGGTTGGGGCCTAAGTTCAGGAACAGGAAATCGGTGTCGTCACTCTGGCGCTGCATGCCCCACTCTTCAGGCACGAAGCGCAGAGCTTCCTGTTCCTGCCGCTGTACCTCGTCCGGTAGGCTGAACGGTTCCATCTCGGTGGCCCGAGCCGGGTGGTCCTTGCGCAACGGATGGCCCTGCCAAGTCGGCGGCATGATGAGGCGGCGCAGGTTGGGATGGCCGTCGAAACGGATGCCGAACATGTCCCAGACTTCGCGCTCGTACCAGTTGGCGGCGGGACAGACGGCAACGATGCTGGGGAGTGCCGGATCGGTTTCCGGGAGGGCGACTTTCAGCCGGACGTCGGCGTTGCGCTCCAACGAAATGAGGTGATAGACGACGGTGTAGGCACTGGCGGGCAATCCCTCGCGGTGTTTGCGGACCCGCTCGTCGACGGCGGTCAGGTCGAACAGCAGCGCATAGGGCCGGTCGATTTCCGAACGCAGGTAGCGGATCGTCTCGACGAGGGTTCTGGCGGGCAGCCACAGTGTGGGTATGCCGTCGGCGGTGGCTTGGTAGACGAAGCTCTCGTCGCCGAAGCGACGGCACAGGGCCGGTACGATGGTTCCAGCATGTTCCGTCATCGAGGCCGCCATGTCCGGATTTCCTCCCGCTCAATCCAGGCTGAACGGATCGTGCAGTTCGGTGGCCCGGTTGCGTTCGGCCTGTTTGAGGTCACGCCGGCTGGGCACGGGAGCCTTTTGAATGCCTTGCGGTCCGATCACCCAGCTCAAGGGCCGCTCCTCCTTTTCCACCAATTCCTGCAGCATCATCAGTCCCTCCAACAAGGCTTCCGGCCGTGGCGGGCAGCCCGGCACGTAGACGTCCACGGGTAAAAATTTGTCCACGCCCTGGACCACGCTGTAGATGTCGTACATCCCGCCGGAGTTGGCACAGGAGCCCATGGAAATGATCCACTTGGGTTCGAGCAATTGGTCGTAGAGATGCTTGACCACCGGCGCCATTTTGCGGAAGACCGTGCCGGAAATCACCATCAGGTCGGCTTGGCGGGGGCTGGCCCGGATCACCTCGGAACCGAAACGGGCGATGTCGAAGCGGCTGGTGAAGGCCGTCGCCATTTCCACGTAGCAGCAGGACAGGCCGAAATTGAACGGCCAGATCGAATTCTTGCGACCCCAGCGCACCAGGTCGTCCAGGCGGGCAAACAGGATGTTGCGCCGCAGGGCTTCCTCGTAAGTCTGCCGGCCCGGCTGGGGGGCCGGGATCTGGTCTGCTCGTGTCAGGCTCCAGCGCATGGGGGGCTACAGGTGGAATTTGGCTTCGACGATGCGCTGGCGGGGGGTGCGCCAGTCGAGTGCGCCGATGCGCCACAGATAAACCAGTGTGGCGACCAGGACGCCGATGAAGATCAGGATTTCGAGGTAACCTGGCCAGCCGCTTTCGCGAAAGGCGATGGCCCAGGCGAAGATGAAGACGGCTTCCAGATCGAAAATGACGAAGAAGATCGCGATGAGATAGAAGCGGACCGAGAAGCGGAGCTGGGGGCCGCCCACCGCGACGATGCCGGACTCGTAGGGCTGCTCCGTAGACCAAGTGCGGCGGGTGCGGCGTTCCCCAAGGAAAGGGGGCAGCGCGAGCATCGTGCCTACCACGACCAGAACCAGCCCGAAATAGAGCAGGAGCGGCCAAAGATCGGTATGTGGAACGCCGGTGGAACTCATGTGCCCATGTCTCCGGATGTTCGTATAAGCATTCCTCGCCGGGGCGAAAGACCTGCCGCAAGGGTCGGATACACTTTCGTCAAGTGGAGGCGGTTTGTCAATCGTCGTTGCAGGAGCGGCTCATGCCCTGCCCTTTAGCCGGGACGGAAAGCCTGGATATGCCTACGGCCCATTTCAGCCGGCCGCTGAAGATTCCGGCCTACCTCCTTTCTTCCGCTCGCTCCAGCGCTGGGTGATGACGTAGAACACCGGTACGAAGGGGATGGCCAGGATCGTCGAGGCCAGCATGCCGCCGAACACCACGGTGCCGATCGCCTGCTGGCTGGCCGCGCCGGCGCCGCCGGCTTTCATCAGTGGGACGACACCCAGGATGAAAGCGAACGAAGTCATGATGATGGGCCGGAACCGGCGCCGGGTGGCTTCCACTGCGGCATCGGCGATGGCCATGCCTTCGGCGCGCAGTTCCCGCGCGAATTCCACCACCAGGATGGCATTCTTGCTGGCCAGTGCAATCATCAGGACCAGCCCGACCTGAGTGTAGAGGTTGTTGTCGAAGTGGCGGATGATGAGGGCGACGATGACGCCCACCAGGGCCATGGGCACCACCAGAATGACGGCGGCTGGGCTTGCCCAGCTCTCATACTGGGCAGCCAGCACCAGGAACACCAGGACGATAGAAAGCGCGTAGATGTAATAGGCTTGGTTGCCGAGCTGCTTTTCCTGGAACGCGGTCGCGGTCCATTCGAAGCTCATGCCTTGCGGCAAGGTGTTTTTGGCGACCTGCTCCATCAGCTGGATCGCCTCGCCAGAGCTGAACCCCGGGGCCGCGGTGCCGAATACCGGAGCCGCCGGATAGAGGTTGTAGCGCGTGACCAGTTCCGAACCCAGCTTGTGTTTCACCGTCAGGAGGGAACCCAGCGGTACCATGTCCTCCCGGACGTTCTTCACGTACAGATTCTGGATGTCCTCCGGCCGCAGCCGGTAGGGCGCATCGGCCTGGACGTAGACCTGGAACGACTGGTTGAATTTGTTGAACAGATTGACGTAAGCCGACCCGAGATACGCCTGCAGGGTGGCGAATACGTTGTTCAGCGGCACCTCTTGCGACTGTGCCTTGGTGCGGTCTATGTCGAGGTACAGCTGGGGGCTGCGGTTGCTGAAGGTCGAACCGACGAAGCCGAGACGGGATTGCGCGGAGCCGGCGTGGACCAGTTCCAGCACGCCTTTCTGCAACTCGGGCAGGCCGAGGCTGCGTTTGTCTTCGACCATCATCTGAAAGCCTCCGGCTTGGCCGAGGCCGCGGATAGGCGGGGGGATCATGATGGCGAACTGGGCTTCCGGAATGGCGTCGAGCTGCTTTTTCAGGCCGCCGAGAATGCGGGCCTGAGTCAGCGTCTCGCCGCGCTTGTCCCAATCGTCGTAAATGACGAAAGTCGTGGCGGCGTTCGAAAGATTGGCGGTATCGAGGATCGATAACCCCCCGATCACGACCCAGGCATGGACGCCGGGGGTTTTCTTCAGGACCTCGTCCAGCTTCCGGCTGGCTTGCCGGAGTCTGGGCTGCGCGGCGCCGTCCGGCAGGCGCGTCATGATCATCGCATAACCCTGGTCTTCGCTGGGCAGGAAGCCAGTCGGGTGGATGCTGAACAGCCAGCCGCCCATGGCGATGACGGCAAAAAAAACCGCGGCCATGGTACCGGGCCGGTTTACCATCCAACGCACCAGCCGGGTATAGGCCGCCTCGATTTTCGCGTAGACCGTATTGAATCCGCGATAGAACGCATTCGGGCGGTGCTCGGCCGGCCTGGCCTTCAGGTAAAGGGCGCACTGCGCGGGTTTCAGGGTCAATGCGTTGATGGCGCTGATGACCGCGGTAGAGGCGATCACCAGAGCGAATTGTCGGAACATCTGGCCGGTAATGCCGGGCAGGAAGGCCGAAGGCAGGAATACCGCGGTCAGCACCAGGGTGATGCCGATGACCGGGCCGGTCATCTCGCTCATCGCCTTGATCGACGCCTCCTTCGGCGTCAGCCCCTTCTCGATGTAGTGCCAGGCGTTCTCGACGATCATAATGGCATCGTCCACGACGATGCCGATCGCCAGGATCAAGGCGAACAAGGTCATCAGGTTGACCGAGAAGCCGAGCATCGCCATCGCGGCGAAGGCGCCGATGATGGTGACCGGCACGGTCGTTGCCGGCACCAGGGTCGCCCGCCAGTTCTGCAGGAACACCATGATGACGATCAGCACCAGCACGCCGGCTTCGAGCAAGGTCTCGTAGACCGCATGGATCGATTGATCGATGAACTTCGTGGTGTCGTAGAAGATCGCGTACTTGAGCCCTTCCGGAAAGTCCTGGCTCATTTCTTCCATCGACTGCTTGATTTTTTCGCCAACGTCGACCGCGTTGGCCCCGGGCAGGGTGTAGACCACGATCTGGGTCGATCGGTGGCCGTTGACCTCGGCGTAGTTGGTGTAAGTCTGCTGGCTCAACTCGACTCGGGCGAGGTCCTTCACGCGCACGATCCGGGCGATATCCTCGTTCGCGACCGCTTGCTGGGGCTTTCCCCGTCTGGTCTTGATGATGATGTTTTCGAATTCCGAGACATCGGACAGACGGCCCAGGGCATTGATGGTGAACTGGTAGGGCTGGTCCTCGGGCACCGGAGGGCTACCGAGCTGGCCGGCCACGACCTCGACGTTCTGTTGCTGAATGGCGTCGGCCACGTCCTTGGCGGTCAGGCCGTAGTAGCGCAACCTCTCCGGATTCAGCCATACCCGCATGCTGTAGGAGCCGGCGCCGACGACCTTGATCTGCCCGACGCCATGGATGCGGGCCAGCGGATACTGCAGATTGATGACGGCGTAATTGGACAGATAGGTTTCGTCGAAACGGTCGTCGTCCGAGTACAGGCTGATGACCTGCAGCATGTCGGTCGAGACTTTCTTGACGGTGACGCCCTGCTTCTGGACGGCGTCCGGCAACTGGGCGAGGGCGCCGTTGACCATGTTCTGCACCAGGGCCAAGGCGGTGTTGAGATCGCTGCCGACCCTGAAGGTCACGGTCAAGGCGTAGGAGCCGTCGCTGCCGCTGGTCGAGGATAGGTACAGCGAGTTTTCCACCCCGTTGACCGCCTGTTCGATCGGGATGCCGACCGTATTGGCTATGATCTCGGCGCTGGCCCCGGGATAGCGAGTGGTGACCTGGATGGTGGGGGGCACGATGTCGGGATACTGGGCGACCGGCAAATTGATGAGGCTGACGACACCCAGGATGATCGTGACGATCGCGATGACGTTGGCGAAGATCGGCCGTTCGATGAAGAACTTGGAGATCATCGGGCGGGCGCTCCCGCGGAATTACCGGTCGAGTCAGCCGCCAGCGGCTGCCGGACGGGAGCCACTTCCTTGCCCGGAATGGCGCGCAGCAGGCCGTCGACCACGATCCAGTCGGTGCTTTTCAGTCCGTCGCTGACCGACAGCATGCGCCCGGAAGGGGGGCCAGCGGCGATGCTGCGCCGCTCGACCAGGTTCTTGTCGTTGACGACGAGTACGTAGGGGCCGAGCTGGTCGTAGCCGATGGCTTCCACCGGGATGAGCAGCGCGGACTGCGCCACGTCGACCGGCGCCTTGAGCCGAGCGAACAGGCCGGGAAGAATGGAATAGTCCGGGTTCGGGAAAATGGCGCGCAGCAGCAAGGTGCCGGTAGTGGGGTCCAGCCGTATGCCGGCGAAGTCGAGTTTCCCTTGGTGCGGATAGCCGTCTTCGTTGACCAGTCCCAGAAACACGGGTACGTCCGGCACGCGGGGGCTGGTTGCCTCGTCCTGGTGCTGGCCGCGAACCCGCAGCAGATCCTGCTCGCTGATCGTGAAATAGGCATAGATCGGGTCGATCTGGTTGATTTCGGCGAGCACGGTTTTCTCACCAGCGCCCACCAGGTTACCGGGGTCTTTGAGGCGGCGGCCGGCACGGCCGGTGAAGGGGGCTCTGACTTCGGTATAGCTTAGATTGAGCTGCGCGAGGTCGACGTTGGCTTCCGAGGCCATGACCGCAGCCTGCGCTGCGTCACGCTCGTAGCGCCAGCGATCGACGTCGGTCTGGGCGGCGGCGTTCTGTTTGAGCAATCCGGAAAACCGTATGTATTCGGTTTCCGCATGCTTCAGACGAGCCTTGTCGGCGAGCAGCTGGGCCTTGGCCTCCTTCAGCTTGGCCTCGTAGGTGTTCTGCTGGATGAGGAACAGCAGTTGTCCCTCCTTGACGATTTCGCCCTCGCGGAACAGAATTTTTTCCAGATAACCTTCGACGCGGGCGCGGAGTTCTGCGGTTTTGCTCGCCTGGGTGTTTCCCGTGAGTTCGAGGTAAGGCGTGACCGGACCTTCGACAGGCTGGCTGACGATCACTTGGGGCGGCGGCGGGGGGGCGTAAGTGTTGGATCGATCGCAGCCGCTGCCGACCACGAACAGCAGGTAAGTCAAGGTGCCGGCAAGGGTGCGCCGCAAATTGCCCCGGCGGTGTGGCGTCGTGCGAATCACTGGAAGAGTCTCCCTGAAGTCGTTTCCGGTGGCGGCGGCTGAATCGGCTGGAGCGCGGCTAGTCGCCCAATTAAGTCAAAATGAATATTCGGCAAGGCTTGCGGCCTCACCAATCCGGTGCCCGGATGAGGTTGGCCGGCGGTGTCTTGGAGACGGCCCCCGGCTTCAACAGGTCGCCCCAGTGGGTTCGCTCGCCCATGGCCTGCAGAATGGGCTCGGGCACGAAGTCCTTGCCTTCGCGGATCTGCCAGCCGCCGCCCAGGGCCCGGTAGACGCCGACCAGATGGGTGGCGATGCTGCCTAGGGTCTGGGCGAAGTTGTCCTGCTGCTTGAGCAGATCCTGCTCCGCCGTCAGCACCGTGGTGAAATCGGCAATGCCTTCGCGGTATTGCAGGGTGGCCAGATCCAGCGAGCGTTGGGCGGCGGCGGTACTCTCGGCCAGGAACTGTGCGGAATTCTGGGTCTTGAGGAAGCCGATCAAGGCACTCTCGGCCTCCTGCTGCGCCTTCAGTACGGTGTTCTGATAACCCAGGGCCAGTTCCTGGAACCGGGCGTCCTGGGCCCGGACTTGATTGGTGAGTTGGCCGTAATTGAACAGATTCCACTGCACGGAAGGGCCGAAGCGGTAGAAATGCTGTCCCCAATTGAAAATGTCGCCCAGACTGTGGCCCTGGGAGTTGGTCGAAACGAAGCCGAAGCTGCCACTGATCGAGAAGGCCGGATAGAGCGCGGCTTTGGCGATGCCGATGCGGGCTGACTGGGCCGCGGCGCTTTGTTCCGCCCGACGCACGTCCGGGCGGCGCCGCAGCAGGTCGGCGGGAATGCCGACGGCGACCTGGACCGGCGGAGCGGGGATCTGGCCGAATTGCGCTCCAGAGCCCAAGGGCTGGTCGAGTTTATCGGGCGGCATGCCGAGCAAATAGCAAAGCGTGTTCTTCGCCTGCCGAAGCTGTGCTTCCAGCACCGGGATGGTTGCCTGGGTGCCGGCGAGCACGGTTTTGGCTTGCTCCACGTCGCGCTGGGTACTGGTGCCGCCGTGGAACTTGGCCTCGGCGATCCTAAGGCTCTCGCTCTGGGTCTCGACGTTGTGGCGGGCTATATCCAGGCGCTTTTCCAGGGTTCGGATCAGGATATAGGTGTTGGCGACGTCGGCGGTGAGGGTGACCAGGATGTCGTCGTACTCGGCGATGGAAGCCATCAACTGCGCGTCGGCGGACTCGATGGCCCGGCGATATTTGCCCCAGATGTCGATTTCCCAGTTCGACATGACGCCGACGCGGGTATACCAAAGGCTGTTGCCACTTCCCAGCCCGAGATCCCGGAGGAAAGGCAAACTGATTTTCTCGGTTTGCCCTTCGAATCCCTGTTGCTGCGGAAACAGATTGCCGGTGGCGATACCCAGCTCCGCGCGCGAACCCAGGATGCGGACGGCGGCGACCTGCAGCGGGAGATTCTGTGAGTAAGCGGTTTCCACGAGTTTGTTCAGGACCGGGTCCTTGAATATGCGCCACCACTCGCGGAAATTGCCCTCCTTCCTGGAAACCCGCGTGTCTTCGCTTTCGAGCCAGTCAGGGGAAACCTGGGTTTCGGGCGTCTGGTAGTCCGGTCCGATCTTGTTGCTGCAGCCGCTGGCCAGAACCACTGGAAGGACCAGAAGCAGCCGGCAGCCGGTGTTTTTCAACAGCTCGATTTGGGGATCCATCCTGTATGGAATCCTGCAGTTAAAGGTCCTGGGGAAGGTCGTGTCCCGCCGACCGCGCGTTGGAATGTGCCAAGCATGCCTCAAGTCTCCGGGGGTGTCGAGCTATGCCTTGGAACTGTAATTCACTCGATGAGGGCCGCGTCGATCGGCGACCGTCATGTGGCCTCTGTAGCAGGATTTCACGTCAGCAAGAACACGAAGGGCTCCCTCCCTTCGTGTCGGGCCTTCGCTTACAGTATGCCAAGCATGAACAGCACCGCCCCCGGCATCGCAAGCGCCGGTCCCCACCAGGCGCCGCCCAGGGTGGCCACGATGCCGGCGGCAAGAGTCAGGATGCCGATGGCCTGGAATTTTCCGCGGAGCTTTCGGATTGGGGGTTCGCTTTCACTGGAGGTTGATTCGACCGTTTTTCCGCAGCTTGGGCAGATGTTTGCTTGCGCGGAGATTTGGGTTCCGCAATGGACACAGGTGCCGAGTTCCATAGTTTTCTCCTCGTTCTGCAATCGGGCCAACGGCCCTTTGTTGTTTTGGGAGTGGAGACTGCATAGCCTTACGCCGGAGTGGTTGTCCGGTACGGCTATTTTGACACCTCGGGGCAGGCCGTGGCATGTGGCGCCTTGCATGCCAGGGAACGGCGGAATTGAACTTGCCAAGCCGTAACCGGATGCGTTTGAATGGGGCGACGGGCAAGCGCTCAAGTAATTTCGTTTTTGCGGCGGAACAACGACATGGGTGACACGCTGGACAACGATCCCGCAGACCGGCCGGGAGAGGATGGCGCGGGATACAGGCTTCGGGCTGCCCGGGAGGCACGCAAGCTGGGGCTCGACAAGGTGGCGCGCGAACTGCATTTATCGGTAGGTACCGTCGGCGCACTCGAACGGGACGACTATTCCGGTCTGCCGCCCCCTACGTTCGTTCGCGGATATCTGCGCAGTTACGCACGTTTGCTGGATCTGCCGGAGCAGGAAATCGTCGACGCCTATAACCGCGTCGCAGGGGAGGGACCGGCTCCGGAGCCGGAACCGGTGGTGCATGCCCAGAGCGAGGTCAGACCGGTTGCCTGGTTCGGTCCGCTGGCTCTGGTCCTGGTTGGGATTGCGGGCATCTGGGGTTATCAGTACTGGCATTCGTCCCAGACCTCCGGGCCGGCCCCCTCTCCGGCCGGACTTGCCAAACCCGTGCCGGCCGAACCGGCCGGGACCGGGGCCACCGTGGCCGACCGGGAGGAGGCGCCGTCTCCCTCCGGTATGCCGCCACCCGCTTCAAGCCCGGCGGCGGTCGAAGCCCTCGTTGTACCGGTCGTTGCGCCGTCTCCGTCGGCGCAGCCCAGTCCGGAACCCTTGCCGCCCGAGGTGGATACTCTGACGCTGAGCTTCTCGGGGGAGTCCTGGGCCAGCGTGATCGACGCGGAAGGGAAAAGATTGCTCTTTCAGACTCTGGCCAAAGGCCAAGTGAGAACTGTCCAGGGGAAGGCGCCGTTTAGGGTCACGCTCGGCCGACCGGCCGATACCCGCCTGGATTACAACGGCAAGGCTTACGATCACGGCTATACCAGCAATCGCGTCTCGGTGAGGTTTTCCGTACCCAGGAGCACCGGGCAATGAGCATTTCTACAGCGACAGACCCACCCGCCGGCGGGCATCCAGACAATTTGCGCTGCCACGGGTGAAATCCCGGCAGGTCCGCGGCCGGTCCGGGTAGATGCCGCAGGCATAGGATTCCGCCGGGGCGTTACCCCCCGTTAGGGCGGCACAGCGCCCGCCGTCGCGGCGCAGTTTCCGGCGTCCATCGGTGGAGACGACCAGTTCGGGATGCAGGCGGACGAGCGGTTCGCGCGCCGATATTTCCACTGCCTGGTAGGCTTCCCGGCAGCAGGCGCCACAACTGAGGCAATCGAGGTCTTCGGCAGGCTCCCAGCGCATGCAGGCCGGCGCATCGGGAGGGATGCGCGCCTTCTGCGCATGACGGCAGCTCATCCCCCGGCGGCCGGCGTATGACCAGGCGCAGCCGGTGCAGCCTGCCTCCACCCGGTAGCGAGCGACGGCGGCATGGCCCGCGGGATGCATGGGGGGCGGGGGCGTGACCGTAGCCCATAAGGACGGCAGCTGCCCGTCGTCGCTTGTGATATGGCGGGGAACGACGCGGGCGATGGCTGCGGTCGCCGCCAGAGCGGCCTGAAGGTGCGGCGCCCAGCGTGGCTGCGAGGCACGCCAGACAGCCAGCCGGGCGGCGACGCAGGAGGGTTCGCGGCGGCCGCCTTGGTCTGGCGGGGCCGTCATCGGGTCATCGCCGAGGTTGGGCCAGAATTTGACGCGAAAGTCGGTGGTAGGGGCGAAGAAGTCGCCCAGGCCCACACCGTCGGCGAGATAGGCCTGTAGCCGCAGGCAGGCTTGCTCGCGCCACAGGTGGCGGTTGCTGGTGTTGTCCAGTCCCCAATCCACTTGGGCCTCGCCGGCTTCGCCCTCCACCAGCGCATGGCACAACTCGTGGAAGATCATTTGGGCGAGGGAGTCGTCCGGGTCGAGCAGGTCGTCGGTGCCGATCAAGATCGTGCCTCGTCCGTCCGTGGAGGCGTACACCTCCGGGCTGCGCGCGACGCGGAAGCCTATGTTTTCGGCACAGGCGATCCAGATCCGCGCCAGGGGGTCTTGGTAACTGTGATGGGGGCGGCGCAGGAAAGCGGTCATGTAGCGGAAGCGTATGTGCGCACTGAGAAGGACGAAGCCTAAGGCGGGGAATGCCGATATCGTCAAACGGCCGAAGGGGGGAACAATGTCATCATCACGCTGTAGCTTCCCGCCACGTACGCGACGGCGAGCAGCAAGCCGGTGGCCCAGGGTTGGGAAAGGGAGTGCCGGAAAATGTGCGCGACGACGGCGACATGCCAGAGCATCATGCTGAAGAGGATGAGATGGATGCCGGCAACGTCGGGCGCCGCCAAGGTCCAGGCCACCAGGGGGATGGCGAGCGCGCTGATGACAACGTCGCTGCCGAGCATGGCGATCGCCGTCTTCTGCCAGCGCGGCGTTTTCTTGAACAGAGCCAGCAACAGCCATACGAACCCGAGGAGCATCGCCAATTCCGCCATTGATTCGACGATGGCTGGTAGCCATTCCACTTCCAGCCCTAGCAGGATGAAGCCGACCAGGAGGTAGGCTGCCGCTGTGAGCCACAACAGCAGCATGGACCGCGGGACATCCTGCGGCCCTTTGCGGAACAGGCAGATTTCGATGAACAGTCGGATCAGCGGCATGCGGGGTCTTCTCCGGATTCAGCAGGCCATGTCGGTCTGGAGCTGCGCCTGTTCCAGCGCTTCGCTGGCGGCATACCAGGCTGCTTCAGCGCGGACCTGCGAATTTTCCGCCTCGGCCTTGTCCAGTAGCAGGCGTTTGAGCCGGTCCTTGGCTTCCGCGGCATACAGGCCGGGATCGGTCAACTGGGCTTCGAGTTCTTCCCGCCGCTTCGAGCAGCGCTCCAGCTCCGCTTCGGCACGTTCGAGCTGCAGGCGCAAAGGCCGGAGCCGCTGTCGTCTTTCGGCATCGGCCCGCCGGGTTTCGCGGCGGGACGCCCCCGCGTCGCGGTGGCCATCGGCTCCGCTGGAGGTGGAGGAAGCGCGGTTGCGCAGCCAGGCGCGGTAGTCGTCCAGATCACCGTCGAATGGGGTAACCCCGCCATCGGCGACGAGGAAGAAATCATCTACCACCGCGCGCAGCAGGTAGCTGTCGTGCGACACCAGCACGACCGCACCTTCGAAATCCTGCAGCGCACGGATCAGCGCCAGCCGCATTTGCAGATCCAGATGGTTGGTTGGTTCGTCGAGCAAGAGGAGGTTGGGTCGCTGGTAGACGATCAGGGCCAGTACCAGTCGGGCTTTCTCGCCGCCCGAAAACCCGGCGATGGGGTCGAAAGTCCGTTCGCCGCTGAAGCCGAAGCCGCCGAGGAAATCGCGGATGTCCTTTTCGGAGGCCTTGTCGTCCAGCCTCTGGACATGGAACACGGCGTTTTCCCCGGGACGCAGCAGTTCCAGCTGATGCTGGGCGAAATATCCCAGCCGCAGTTCGCTTGAAACCCGGCGCTCACCGCTCAAGGGCGGCTGCAACCCGGCCAGCAGCCGGATCAAGGTCGATTTGCCGGCGCCGTTGCGACCCAGCAGGCCGACCCGGTCGCCCGGCATCAGCGACATCCCGATTTTTTCCAAGAGCGGTACGCCTTCATATCCCACCGTCACATCTTCGGTTTGCAGCAACGGACGGGGCAGTTTTTCCGGAGAGCGGAAGGCGAATTCGAAGGGTGAATCCACATGGGCCCGTGAAATCACTTCCATCTTCGCCAGTAGTTTGAGCCGGCTCTGGGCCTGACGCGCCTTGGTCGCCTTGGCACGGAACCGGTCGACGAAACCCTGCAGGCGGGCGATTTCGGCCTGCTGCCTGTGGAAGGCCGCCTGGTTCTGCGCCAGCCGCTGGGCCCGTGCCTGTTCGAAGGCGGAAAAATTGCCGGTGTTGAGAACCACTTGGCCGTTTTCGATGTGGAGGATGTGGTCGGCTAGACCATCGAGGAAGTCGCGGTCGTGCGAGATGAACAGCAAGGTGCCGGGATAGCCGGCCAGCCATTCCTGCAGCCACAATATAGCATCGAGGTCGAGGTGGTTGGTGGGCTCGTCCAGCAGCAGGAGATCCGAGCGGCACATCAGCGCTCGGCCCAGTGCAAGCCGCATGCGCCAGCCGCCAGAGAAGGCGTCGACCGGACGCTCGCTATCGCCGGCCGCAAACCCCAGACCGGCGAGCAGCCGCGCTGCATTGGCCCTGGCCTGATAGCCGCCGATGGCCGCATAACGGGCGTGCGCTCGGGCCAGTGCAAGGCCGTCTCCAGAGGTTTCGGCCAAGGCGATCTCACGCTCGACCTCGCGCAGCTCTGCGTCGCCATCGATGATGAACTCGATCACCGCCCGTGTGTCGGTTGGCGTTTCCTGGGCGACATGGGCGATGACCCAGTTCGGCGGGAGCCGAACTTCGCCCGCGTCGGTCTGCCTGCTCCCGGTCACCAACTTGAACAGGCTGGACTTACCTGCGCCATTGGCGCCGGTCACCCCGACTTTCTGGCCGGGAAAGATGTTGAATGAGGCGTGCTCGAACAGGATCCGGCCGCCGATTCTGAGGGTGACCTCGCGAAACTCGATCATCGTGAGACAGGCGCAGCCGCTTCAGTCCGCCGCAGCGATCCGTTCGTCCGCCGCCTTTACGAAGTCGCGCAGCTTGGCGGCATTGGTCGTGGCCCGCGGTACGATCAGAGCCTCGTCGATCGCGACGAAAATGAACGCGTATTTGTCGGTGAGCTCGATCCGCAGGATTTCACTCCAGGGAATCCGGGTTTCCTCGCCGTCCAGCTTTTTCTCGATCAGCGCGTCCCTGGCCACAGTCAGCCGGTAACGACCCAGAATGCGGCGCTTGTCTTCGTCCGAGTACATGGCCAGCAGTTGCTTGCGCGTGGTCCAGCGCATATAGGCGGGAACCAAGAAGCCCCAGGCCAGCGCGATGATGCCCACATAGGCCGCGGACACCATGTCCTGGTAATAGAACCAGAGAAACAGCGAAATGGCGACGAAAAATGCCGGGATGGTGGACTGATGCCGTTGCCGCCGTTTCTTTAGGGCCTTGGTTTCTCGTATCTGATACTCGCTGAAAGCCAGCAGGTCCTGTTCGCGTAGTTCGTACTCGATTTCGTTCATTTGTCCAGGTGGTCCGGTCGCCGATGTCGTGGTCTTCTTGTTGCCTGCGTCTCGGATCGGGCGTAGGTTCGACTGTGGCAGGGTTTTTTGAGCTGACTAGTATACGTAATTCTGTTTCAATTACGTACGACAACCACAAAAGCCCTGAAGAGGGCGTTCCGGGAGATGGGGATATGAAAGGTCAGCCTGAGGTGATAACGGCGCTGAATCGGCTGCTGGCGGGCGAGCTCGCTGCGATCGACCAGTATTTCATCCATGCGATGATGTACCGGGACTGGGGATTTCATGTCCTGCATGAGCACGCGGCCCACGAAATGCAGGAGGAGCAGGGTCACGCCGGTGCGCTGATCCAGCGTATCCTGTTCCTGGAAGGGGTTCCGGATGTGGTCGGCAGGGATGTGATCCACGTCGGACGGAACGTGCCGGAGATGCTGAAAAACGACCTCGGCGTCGAATACGCCGTCATCGGCCATCTGCGCGAGGTGATCGGCCTGTGCGAGGAGAAGGGCGACTACGAGACCCGGCGTATCCTGCAGGTTCTCCTCGACGACACCGAGGAGGATCACTGCCTGTGGCTGGAGACTCAGCTTCGGCTGATCGAGAGCATTGGCCTGGAGAATTATCTGCAAAGCCAAATGGAATGAAGGGTTTAGGCGCCGTGTCGGCAGCTGGATGGGGCAATGCCGTTGTCCCGATTCGGAAACAAAATTTTTTCCGATTCTTGTTTGAGAAACGTTCTCAGTTCTGCTAGTCTAAGCTCGTACCCAGTCTTGAGGTCCATGCTTATGTATGTCTGTATCTGTAGGAACGTCACTGACCGCCAGGTTCGGGAAGCCGTCACTCGCCATGGCGTGCACAATATGCGCACGTTGCGGAAGCGTTTGGACGCCTGCAGTCAGTGCGGAAAATGCGCGCTGGAAGTCAAGACGCTCATCCGGGAAGCCCAGGCGGAGAACGCCATGCTCGAGCAGCAGGGCATGGCGGCCTGAGTATCGCTTCGGTTCATACCGAACGTGATGGCGCCGCGCTGCGGGCAGCTATGCAGCTTTCGCAGGCGGGCTCGGGTTTTCCCTATCCGGGCGAAACACGGGTCACCTTGGCCCCTTCTTCATGGTCCGCACCGGGCCATTCCGACAACTTGAATATTCCCTTCGTCGCTTTGAATTGGGATGCCTGCATCGGTTCGGCAGCGTCGCCTCTCCGGTTCATGGCGGCATAACTGACGCGAATGATGCGCCCCTGTCGCTGCCGCGACGGAAACTCGAGGAGGCTTCTGCAGCCGAAGGTCGCCCATTGCCAAAGCTCTCTTCAGTGACGTTGCCCTATGGGTTGGGCAGATGGGCGAGGAACCATTCCAGCAGCCGGATCATTATCACGCCCACCACCGCACCGACGGAACCGACCACCCAGAGGGTCTGGCGATGGATGGCCTGCGTCAGACGCACTTCCACCTCCTTGATCTCTTTCTGGAGCTTCAATTCGACTTCCTTGATCTCCTTTTGCAGCCGCAATTCGGTCTCGCGCACCTGGCCGGCGGTCGCCACGTCCTTCAACTGGGGATAGCGGTCCTCCAGATGCTCGAAGGCTTCCGCGATCAGTTTGGCGCGCGTCTTGTCTTCGCCCGCCTCGGTCAGTTGTTCGTACAGTCGTAGCGCTACGCTCATGGTCGTCCCGGAAACGCCTTGCGTCGCAGTTTAGCATGGGCCCGCTGACC
The DNA here is from genome assembly GCF_036864975.1 of Methylococcus capsulatus. NCBI lineage: Bacteria > Pseudomonadati > Pseudomonadota > Gammaproteobacteria > Methylococcales > Methylococcaceae > Methylococcus > Methylococcus capsulatus. The sequence goes on from NZ_CP104311.1 coordinate 2,569,642, forward strand.
CGCTGAACGGCCCTTGCGCGCGGTGAGCCACGGTTCGTCCATTGCCTTAATGCCAGCTCCGCCCCGTTGCGCAAATAGCTCTGCGTTCTTGGCTCCATGTGCTGTTGTAGTACTGCTGCCGGCCGGGCAGTCCGCCGTCACCCTCAGCCGGTTTCGATGTCACCGTAGCGGGCGTAGTTGGCCTGCGTAGTGAAACTGCGCGGGTCCATCCGGTCGATGTAGAGCCTGCCGTGCAGGTGGTCGATCTCGTGCTGCAGGATGCGGGCATACCAGCCGCTGGCCTCGATGATCCGCGGTTCGCCCCAGTGGTCCAGGCAGGATACCCGTACCGAGCGGGCTCGCGCGACCCGTGCGCTGAAGCCTGCGAGGCTGAGGCAGCCTTCGTGGAAGACGTCGGTATCTTCCGAGCGGGCGACGATTTCCGGGTTGGCGATGCCGTGGAAGGGCACCGGTTCGCGCCCTCGCGCCGCCAGTTCCTCGGCCGACAGGCCCTTCTGGTAGTCGGCGCGGTCTTCGATGACGGCCAGTTGCAGACCCTGGCCGATCTGTGGGGCGGCGAGTCCCACGCCCGGCGCGTCGCGCATCGTCTCGCGCATGTGCCCGATCAGCGTCTGCACCGCGGCGCTGCGGATTTCCTCCGGGCTCAAGGGACGCGCCCGCTGCCGCAGCACCGGTTCGCCGGCCTGGACAATCTTCAATTTGAGGGCAAGGCTGTCCATCTCAGCGCAATTCGAAGCCGAGAGCATTCAGGGCTGCCTTGAGCCGGTCGCGGCCGGACAGCTTGGCGGGACCGGAGATGCGCGAGGCGGAGTGTTTTGACCAGTCACCCGTGACCGCCATGTTCTGTTCGGCATAGAACTCCGACATCGTGGCGTTGTAACGCTCCACTGCCTCGTCCTGGCTTTCCAGAGCATAGGTTTCCCGGTGCAGCACCGCGTTTTGCGGCAGACGCGGCTTGATGGCGGGGATGGCGCCGGGCTCGGGGTGGCCGACGCACAGGCCGAAGACGGCGAAAACTCCCCGAGGCAGGCCGAGCTCCTCCGCCACCCGTTCCGGGTGGTTGCGCATCGCGCCGATGTAGACCGTGCCCAATCCAAACGATTCCGCAGCGACCACGGCGTTCTGCGCCGCCAGGGCGGCGTCGACCACAGCCATGGTGTACATCTCCAGATAGTCCAGTCCCTCGGTGGCGATGCCGCGCCGGGCGGCGATCCTCCGCAGACGGGCATGGTCGGCCAGCCAGACCAGGAACAACGGCGCCTGGACGATGTGGGCCTGATTGCCAGCCAGTTCGGCCAGGCGAGCGCGCCGCGCGCCGTCTTCGACCGCGACCACGCTCCAGAGCTGAAGGTTGGACGAACTGGCGGCGGATTGGGCCGCAGCGACCAGGGCTTCCAGCGTACCCGGGGCCAAGGGCTCGGCGGTGTAGTTGCGGACCGAGCGGTGGGAAAGCAGGTGTTCCAGGACAGCGTTCGAGGTGATGGCCGGTACGGTTTCATGCCTGCCGTAACGTGAGGCGAGTAGCGTTGGGACTGAGCTCATGGTTTTTGATCGTTGGATCAGAAGGGCCGCCCTCCCGCCAAGCTGGTGCGCTTGCGCACGCGCTGCGATTCAGCGGGGAACGGGATTCGCACAAGCACGGTTGCCTGATTGTCCCGGAACACGATCCGCCCACGTGCCGCCGGTGGCGATAGGCGAAACGCGGGTCCGCAAGATGGGCTCGCAACAGCCCGGTCAGACCGCGTCCTCCTGCGGTTCCCAGCCAACGATTTCGACTTCGGTGGCCACGCTGAGATACAGCAGCTGCCTGCCGGCCTCGGCATGGGCGCGCACCTGCGGCTGGGGGAAAGCCTTGCTGCTGGGTGGGGTTTTCGGGTCGAACCGGCAGCGGGGACGTGAGGCACCTTGCTTGCACTTAAAGGGATTGTAGGTGATGAGCTGCAGGCCGTCGATGAGACGCTTGGGGGCATCGTCGAGCGTGTCGTAGGCCCAGTACAGTGGGTTCCTCAGTCAAGGCAGGGAGTTTGACCGTGCTCGAATCTTTTACGCACTTTTTATCACCGCGTAGATAAACTGCCCTCTTTTTTCATTGGACAATTGAATGGCTCTGGTGCCGGAGAGGCTGTTTCCCTTTACCCGTAGCTCCGCCGTCACAGTGAGTTTATTCCTGGTCTGTTCCCACGCATTCGCCACGGATACCACGTCGGGCCTGCTCGATTATCTCGGCGCCGGCATCGATGGCCGCACGGAATTCCAGCGGTTGGGCATCCACGTGGGCGGATGGGTGAACGCCAGCATGACTTACAATGCGAGCAATCCGCCGGACAATTTCAACGGTCCGGTTTCGTTCAACGACCGCGCCGGCGAACTTCAGATGAACCAGTTCTATCTGTATCTGGAGCGTGCCGTCGCGGCCAGTCCCGACGATTGGGACATCGGCGGCCGTTTCGACTTCATGTATGGTACCGACGCGATCTTCACCCAGTCCTATGGTATCCCCTACGTTGACCCGAGAACGGGTCGGCCACTGAACCGGGGGCATTGGGACCTGCATCTCTCAAGCTGGTCGAACCGTTTCTACGGGATCGCTCTGCCCCAGGCCTTTGCCGAATTCAATCTGCCAGTGGGCAACGGCCTCGTCGTCAAGGCCGGCCATTTCTATACTCCGCTGGGGTACGAAATGGTCACGGCGCCGGACAACTTTTTCATCACCCGGCCCTATACGTTCCAGTTCAATCCCTTCACCCACACCGGCGTACTGTCCAGTTATACGATCGACGCCAACTGGTCGGTGTCGGCCGGTGCGGTCACCGGAAGCGCCACCGGCGGGGGTGACGGCACCTGGGACCAGCAGCTCGGAAACTGGGATTTCCTGGGCGGTGCGGGCTGGACCGGCGACGACAGGAGCGATTCATTCAGTGTGACCTCGATGGCGGGAGGGCGTTCCGAACGGTTCGGCGACCTATGGGCGGTATACAGTCTGGTGGGCAAGACGAGTTTTCTGGACGACAGGCTGCATTACGTCATCGAACATACCCATGGTTTCGCGGATCAGGTGCAGACCGCCAATTACTCCCGCAACGGCGGAAAGCTCGAGAACGCCCAATGGTACGGAATTGCCCAATGGCTGACCTATACGCTAGAGGAGCACTGGTCGGTGGGGCTGCGGGCCGAATGGTGGCGCGACAACAACGGCTTCCGAGTGTCCGGACCGCCGCGCTGCAGCGGGAGCGTGAACATCGATGGCGCCGGGGCCGCACGGCCCTATGCCTGCAACCCCGATTTTTCCACCGTCTATCCGTTCCAGGGCAGCGGCTATTACGCGCTGACGGTGGGCTTGAACTGGAAGCCACTGAACTGGGTGATCCTGCGTCCCAACGCCCGCTACGATTGGTCCGACAACATCAAGATCTTCGATGCCGGGAAACGCTCGGACCAGTTCCTGTTTTCCGCGGATGTGGTCGTGACTTTCTGATGCCCGCACCCTTGGCGGCGGACGGCGCGTGCGCTGGTTTCCGGCATACCCCTTTCCACCATATTCTTGATGTTTGACAAAGGACATCGAATGAATCGGCGCTCGCGGAAATCGGCCTTGCCGTTGCTGGGCCTGCTTGTCGGGCTTCCATCGGTCGCCCTGGGGAATGCGGACACGCTGTCACCACCCTTGGATCTCACTCAACACTGGGCAGGATATTTCTCACTGGTCGTGATGGTGTCTGCTTATGCAGCAGCCATGTTGGAGGAGGTCACGCATCTTAGAAAATCCAAGCCCATGCTGCTCGGTGCTGCCTTGGTCTGGTTCGCCATTTCCCTGGTCTACCGGCGGCACGGGCAGGTCGATGCGGCGGTGACGGCGTTCGCCTCGAATCTCCTGGCCTACAGCGAGCTGCTGCTGTTCATTATGGTCTCCATGACCTATCTGAACGTCATGGAAGACATGAGAGTGTTCAATGCCTTGCGGATCGCCCTGGTAAGGCGGCGGCTGGGCTATCGGTCGCTGTTCTGGGTCACCGGAATCCTGGTGTTTTTCATCGCCTGCGTGATCAACGGTCTCACCGCCGGTCTGCTCATGGGCGTCGTGGTGGTCGCGGTGGGGCGGAACAGTCCCCGCTTCGTTTCCCTGGCCTGTATCAACATCGTGGTGGCGACCAATGCCGGCGGTTCGTTCAGTCCGCTGGGCGGCATTTCCACGCTGTTCGTCTGGCAGAAGGGAATGCTGCAGTTCACCCAGTTTTTCACCCTGTTCGTTCCCTGTCTGGTGAATTTTCTGGTGCCCGCGCTTGCCATGCACTTCGCGCTGCCCAGGGACCGGCCGCTGGTCGAAGCGGAATGCGTCGTGATGCAGCGGGGGGCCGGGGGAGTGGTATTTCTGTTCGGGGTCACCATCGGCTTGGCCGTGTTCTCCGACATGTATCTTCACCTGCCGCCGGCTGCGGGGATGATGGCCGGCCTGTCGCTGTTGCAGTTCTTCACGTTTTATCTCCGCAAGACCTCGAGCCGGATCGCGCCGGGGTCGCAAGGTGTCAAACTGTCCCTGGACGAGCCCGATATGCCGGATGGTATCCTCGAGACTCAGCGCTTCGACATCTTCGAAAAAGTGGGACGGCTCGAATGGGACACGCTCCTCTTCTTTTATGGGGCGATGATGGGGATCGGCGGGCTCGGCTTCATCGGCTATTTGGACGCCGTTTCTGCTTGGCTGTATGGTCAGCACAGCGCCACCTTGGCTAACGTGTTGATCGGACTTTCGTCCGCCTTTGTCGATAACGGGACGCTGATGTTCGCCGTCCTGAGCATGCACCCTGAACTGCCCGAAGGGCAATGGCTGCTCGTGACCCTGACCCTGGGGGTTGGCGGGAGTCTGCTGGCCATCGGCTCGGCACCGGGCATTGCCTTGCTCGGGATGACCCGCGGACAATACAGTTTCAGCAGTCATCTGAAATGGTGCCCGGTGATCCTTCTTGGTTATTTTGCAGCCATCGGGGCTCATCTCATCGTCAACTCGCGTTTTTTCTGACAGTCCATGCCTCTGGGGACGGTGCCGTGGAGGGCTTTTTGCACTTTTTGCGGGCGTCTCTGGAAAAGCTCTGAGCATCGTACAAATATCCATATATATCAGATTGATGACTCATGATTGCCCGGTGAGCCCACATTCTTATCCACAGATTCTGTGGACATTTTCCGGCCTGGAAATCGTGTCGGTGGCCGTGATCCGCGGTTTTCCTTACGATTGGTCTGGTTATTGCTTTATTCTGCTCGATGTCTGAACCGCTGGCGCTTGCCGCGGACTTGCGCGCGGCCATCCTGGTTCAGGAACCCCGGGGGCGGAAGTCCTTTGGCCGCGGCCGATCGGGCCAAGACCGGTTCGGACGCAATATTATCCTTGGTTGAACAACATGTTATAGAGGAAACAGTCATGGGGAAGATAGGGATCTTTTTCGGCTCCGATACCGGTAATACCCGCCGCGTCGCCAAGCAGCTTGCCAAGAAACTGGGCGATGATGCGGACGCTCCGGTCGATGTCAAGAAAGCCAGCATCGACGATGTGCTCAAGTACGATGCACTGATTCTGGGCACACCGACCCTGGGGGAGGGCGAATTGCCTGGCCTGGACTCCGGTGCTTCTGAGGAAAGCTGGCTCGAGTTCCTGCCGAAGTTCAAGGGCAGGGACATGTCTGGGAAAACCGTGGCGTTGTTTGGCCTGGGCGATCAGCAGGGATATGGCCATGAATTCGTCGACGCGCTGCGCGAAATCTACGATCAGGTGATCGAGTGCGGGGCCAGGGTGGTCGGCGCATGGCCTACGGATACCTATGAGTTTGAAAAGTCCAAAGCGGTCGTGGATGGTAAGTTCGTCGGCCTGGTGATCGATCACGAGAACCAGAGCGAAATGACGGACGAACGCCTGGACGAGTGGCTGGCGATCGTCAAGCCGGCCCTCGTCGGCGCCTGACGGCCGCTGGTTTGCTTCAGCCCGCAACGTTGCATGGAAGCTCCGGGGCAGCCGGAGCTTCCTCGAATTTTCCGCCCGCTGGCCGGTCAAATTTTTGTATGTCTGGTGTGGCCTGAAGGCCGAGTGGCCGGAGTTCGTGAGTCGCAGGGCATCCGCTTCGCCTGGCTGGTTTTGGAGGAGGCCCCGCTTCGATCCAGGGGGTAAACTGCTTTATCATTTCACGTTCCGGTCTGCACTGCGGCTCCAGACGAAGGGGGCCGGAGGATCGTCGAACTTCCGGGGGAAATGATGCCGACAATATCGACCAGCGTCTGCGTGAACTACACGCAGGACCAGATGTACGAGCTCGTCAATGACGTGGCCGAGTATCCGAAATATCTTCCGCTCTGCCGCGATGTCAGAGTGCTGTCCGCGGCAGAGCGCCATATCAAGGCGACCATCACCCTGGCCAAAGGCGCTGTGAGACTGAATTTCACCACGGCCAATACCATGGAACCCGGCCGGCATATCCACATGAAGCTGGTGGACGGGCCGTTCAAATATCTGCGCGGGAACTGGCGTTTCGACGCCAATCCTCACGGCGGCTGCGACGTTTCGTTCCGGGTGGATTTCGAATTTGCAAATCCCCTCCTGCAGATGGCTCTGGGCGGGATTTTCAGGGAGGTGATGGAATCGCTGGTGGCCGCGTTCTGCAATCAGGCGGCCAAGCGCTACGGCAACGCCGGTCCGGCGTTGCCGCAAGGGGAGGTACGGGATAGCGTCGGAAGCAGCGGGTCTGTCTGAAGAAAGGGAATTTCTTCAGATCGGCGGTGGCGGCGGAGCCAGTACCTGGCGGCTTCCATTGGTATCGGCCGGCGTGACCACGCCGGCGCGTTCCATGTCCTCGATCATCCGCGCGGCACGGTTGTAGCCCACCTTGAAGCGGCGCTGCACGGAGGATATGGAAGCCTTGCGGCTTTCTGTAACGAACCTTACCGCTTCGTCATAAAGGGCGTCGCTTTCATCGCCCCCTCCGCCGTCACCGTTCCCCCCGCGGAATCCTGTTCCGTCTGTCGAGTCTTCGCTGAACCGTGTGATGTCCTCGATGTAATCCGGCTCGCCGGTGCTCTTGAGGAACTCCACCACCTTGTGGACATCGTGGTCGGACACGAAAGCGCCGTGGGCGCGCTGCGGGAAGCCGGTGCCGGGGGGCAGATAGAGCATGTCGCCGTTGCCGAGCAGCGCTTCGGCGCCGCCCTGGTCGATGATGGTGCGCGAGTCGATTCGGGAGGAGACCTGGAACGCGATGCGTGTCGGGATGTTAGCCTTGATCAGGCCGGTGATCACGTCCACCGAGGGCCGCTGGGTGGCCAGGATCAAATGCAGCCCCGCGGCACGCGCCTTCTGCGCCAGCCGGGCGATCAGCTCCTCCACTTTCTTGCCCACGATCATCATCATGTCGGCCAGCTCGTCGATGACGATGACGATACAGGGCAGGGGTTCGAGCAGCGGCGGCTCCTCGTCGCCCAAGGCAAGGTTCGGGTTCCACAGTGGGTCGCGCAGCGGCTTGCCGGCTTCGGCGGACTCCCTTACCCGTTGGTTGAAACCGTCGAGATTGCGCACCCCGACCAGCGACATCAGCTTGTAGCGGCGCTCCATCTCGGCGACGCACCAACGCAGTGCATTGGCGGCCTCCTTCATGTCGGTGACTACCGGCGTCAGCAGATGGGGGATGCCTTCGTAAACTGAAAGCTCCAGCATCTTGGGATCGATCATGATCAGCCGGACGTCAGCCGGGCGGGCCTTGTACAAAAGGCTCAGGATCATCACGTTGATGGCGACCGATTTGCCGGAGCCCGTGGTGCCGGCGACCAGGAGATGCGGCATTTTGGCCAGGTTGGCCACCACGGGCTGGCCGCTGATGTCCTTGCCGAGTACCAGCGTGAGAGGGGATGACGCCTGCTGGTAGGCTTCGGACGCCAGGACCGAGTGCAGCAGCACGATCTCGCGCTCCCGGTTGGGGATTTCCAGACCTACCACCGATTTGCCGGGAATCACTTCGACCACCCGCACGCTGGTAACCGACAGTGCCCGCGCCAGGTCTTTCGCCAGACCGCTGATCCGGCTGACCTTGACGCCAGGGGCGGGTTGCAACTCGAACCGGGTGATCACCGGTCCCGGATGGACCGAGACGACTTCCACGTCCACGCCGAAATCCGCCAGGATCGTTTCCACCAGTTCCGACATCTGCTGCAACACGGACGGTGAATAGGCATGCACCTTGGCCGAAGCGTCGTTCAGCAGGCTCAGCGAGGGCAGGGCACCGCTGGCCGGCTTCCGGACCATGGATGAGGCCGGCGGCTTCTTGGGCTGCAAGAAAGGAATGACCGGAGCACGCGGCGCTGCCGGTTCCGATGGCTGTCCGGCAGGTTCGGAGGCACAGGATGGCGCCGCCGGCCGTTCCTGCGGCTTGACAGGCCGCGGCACGGCTTGGCGCGGTTTCGCCGGAGCGGCGGCCATCGGCGGGGGCGGCTCGGGCGCGGCTGCCGGTTGCTGCCCGCCCCTGGCGAGGAAAGCAGGAATGGTCGTGACCCGCCGGACCAGGAGCAATACCGCCTGGCCGGTGGCATCCACCAGCTTCAGCCAGGACAGGCCGGTCGCCAGCGACACTCCGGCCAGAAAGACACCGCCGAGCAGCACCGATGCGCCTTTGACGCCGAACGAGCCGGTCATGAGGTCCGCAAGTTCCCGCCCGACGATGCCTCCCGTAGTCTCCGGCAGAGGCAGCGGCACCCGCAGCAGTTGCAGGTCGACGATGCCGGAACCGGCGGCGATGGCTGCGCCCAGGCCGAGCCAGCGTAAGGTGGAGTCCAGCAGCGAGAAGCGGGAGTGTGCGCAGCGGCCCCGGTAGATGCGGTAGCCGTAACCGGCCAGAAGCAGCGGGAGTAGGTAGGCCACGATGCCGAACAAGGAAAACGAGAAATCCGACAACCAGGCGCCTACAGCGCCGGCGCCGTTGGAGACCGTTCCGCGGTTGCCGGTATGGGTCCAACCGGCATCCTCCAGGTCGAAAGTGACCAGTGCGATGAGGAAGAACGCGGCGAGCGCCAGGTAGGCCAGAAATGCTCCCTCTCTCAATGTCCGCACCAGCGAGGAGCGCAGATCGTCCGCCGGTTTCATTTTCTTGTCCGCTTTCGCCAAAAGGCTCACCAAATCAATCAAATATACAAACCGGGTATTGTTTCAAATGTGCGCGCCGATCCGCAAGGCGCACTGTTTGTGACGCAGGCGGGTTGCCGTGTTCTGGCGGTTAGAAATCGCGCACAGCCGAGCCGTATAATGCTTTCATTTTCTCAGCAGGATAGAGGATTTCATGAGCGAACCGAAGCATTCCAGAGTATTGATCCTGGGTTCGGGCCCGGCCGGCTACACTGCCGCAGTCTATGCCGCGCGCGCCAATCTCAAGCCGGTATTGGTGACCGGTATCCAGATGGGCGGGCAGCTTACCACGACGACCGAGGTGGACAATTGGCCGGGCGATGCCGACGGCGTGATGGGGCCGGAACTGATGGAGCGGATGCGGCGTCATGCCGAGCGCTTCGACACTGAGATCGTCTTCGATCATATCCACACGGCCGATCTGTCACGGCGTCCTTTCACCCTGACGGGCGATGCCGGTGTCTATACCAGTGACGCCCTGATCATCGCCACCGGTGCATCCGCCCGCTACCTGGGGCTGCCTTCGGAGGAAGCGTACAAGGGCCGGGGCGTTTCCGCCTGCGCCACCTGTGACGGGTTCTTTTACAAAGGTAAGCACGTGGCCGTGATCGGCGGCGGCAACACCGCGGTGGAGGAGGCGCTGTACCTGTCCAACATCGCGGCGAAGGTGACCGTGGTCCACCGCCGCGACAAGTTCCGCTCCGAAAAGATATTGTCGGACAAATTGCTGGATCGGGCGGCGAACGGCAACGTCAGCATCGAGTGGAACAGCGTGCTCGACGAAGTCCTGGGCGATGAGATGGGCGTCACGGGCGTGCGCATCAGGAACGTGCACGACGGCACGACCAAGGACATTGCCCTGGAGGGCGTATTCATCGCGATCGGTCACACCCCGAACACCGAGATTTTTTCGGGGCAACTGGAGATGCGCAACGGCTACATCGTGGTCAAGGGCGGCAGCGAGGGCGGCGCGACGGCGACCAGCGTGGATGGTGTGTTCGCGGCCGGCGACGTCTCCGATGCGATCTATCGGCAGGCCATCACTTCCGCGGGCTCGGGCTGCATGGCCGCGCTCGATGCCGAGAAGTTTCTCGACAACCAGGGGTGAGTATTTTGGGGTCCCAGAGCTCATCGAGGAGTCGCGAATGAAAATGACTGTCTGGAATTCACCGACGGCTTGTCGGTTCGCGCTTTCAGGTCTGATCATGGCAGGGGTGATCGCGTGTGCCCCTCACTATGATCCGAACGCTCCTGCGCTGAGGACTGGCTATACCTGCTGCAATCTGCATTTCGAAGACGACTGGATCAGCGACGGCAACTACGGCGAGAACCCGTTCATCGCCGCGGGAACGCCCGTCAAGGTGTACGGATACAGTGGCGACTGCGCCTATGCAGAGATCGGCGGGCGCAAGATGCGGCTCGGCCATGACTACGGCCGCAACGAGGAAACGCTGCAGCACTGGGTTGAGAAAATCGTCGTGACGAAGGATCCCAAGGTCCGTCTCGCCGTGTTTTCGCCGGATGTGCGGGAGGCCATCCGGATGGGCAAAGTATCTGGGGGCATGACGAAGGAACAGGCCATCATGGCGGTCGGTTATCCCCTGACCAGCGAAACCCCTTCGCTGGACGCCCCGGTGTGGAATTACTGGCTGTCCAGCTTCGACCGGTACCAGCTCGTCTGGGATAAGCAGGGCAGGATGCAGGTCTGGGCCGATCCCGGCATCAAGGCCAAAGTCGTGCACTCACCTGGGAAATGATGTCTCCACAGCCGGGCCGGCTGCCGGCCGCGATGAGAGAGAAAGTTCGCCTGCGTCCCGTGTTCGCATGCGTGCGGAGAAGACTTGCCGGATGAGCGGCGTCGAACTTCCCCCAGTCTCGCTCCGCATGCGGATCCGCCAACTCCCTCCCCAGCTGATCAACCAGATTGCGGCCGGCGAGGTCATCGAGCGGCCGGCTTCCGTAGTGAAGGAACTGGTCGAGAATGCTTTCGACGCCGGTGCCCGTCAGGTTGAAGTGGACGTTGAGGAGGGCGGCGTCCGGCTGATCCGGATACGCGATGATGGTTGCGGCATCGACCGTGAAGACTTGGGCTTGGCCCTGTCGCGCCATGCCACCAGCAAGATCGCGTCGCTCGAGGATCTGGAGCGGGTGGCGACCCTGGGTTTTCGTGGCGAGGCTTTGTCCAGTATCAGCGCCATCGCCCGGCTGACGCTGACCTCCCGCACTGCCGATGCCCCATGCGGCTGGCGGGTGAGCGCCGACGGCAGCGAAAGCGGCTTCGAAATTCAGCCCGCCCAGCACGCCCGAGGTACGACGGTGGAAGTGCGGGACCTGTTCTACAATACCCCCGCTCGCCGCAAATTCCTCCGGGCGGAGAAAACCGAGTTCGGCCATATCCAGATGCTGGTGCAGCGCATGGCACTGGCACGGTTCGATGTCGGCTTAAGGCTCCGGCACAACCAGCGCGAAGTGCTCCGGCTGCGGCCGGACACTGAGGAAGCCGGCGGGGCCGAACGGATCGGCGCGCTGTGCGGGTCGGATTTTCTGGAACAGGCGTTGCGGGTGGATTTCGAGGCATCCGGCCTGCGCCTGCACGGGTGGGTGGGATTGCCGACCTTCTCACGCAGCCAGGCCGATCTACAGTTCTTCTACGTCAACCGCCGGCTGGTCCGCGACAAACTGGTCGGTCATGCGGTCCGCCAGGCCTACCAGGACGTGATGTACCACCAGCGCCAGCCGGTCTACGTGCTGTATCTGGAGATTGATCCCGGGCTGGTCGACGTCAACGCCCATCCAGCCAAGCTGGAAGTGCGTTTCCGCGAAGGGCGGATGGTGCACGATTTCCTGTTCAGCGCTTTGCACCGGTCCATCGCCGGGCATCGGCCGGGGCAGGCGGTGGGCGTCGTCGAAGCACCCGCCGTAGAACGACCGACCTCGCTTGCGGAACAGCCGCAGCAGCGTCAGCAGCCTTTATTCCGGGTGGCGGAGACACCGCACCGGCCGTATTTGCCCGGCGGTATCACCGAGCTCTTCGGCGATCTGCGCAAATTGTATTCGGCTCCTCAGCCGAATCCGATGGAGACCCGGGCCGAGCAGGAGATCCCGCCGCTGGGGTATGCCCTGGCCCACCTCAAGGGTGTGTACATCTTGGCCGAGAACGCGCAGGGGCTGATCCTAGTGGATGGTCATGCCGCTCACGAGCGGATCACCTACGAGCGCCTGAAACGGGAATATCAGGCGGGGGGGATCGCCAGCCAGCCCCTGCTGCTGCCAGTGAGGATCAAGCTGAGCCGCACTGATGCCGATCTGGCTGAAGAGCATGGCGAGCATTTGACGCGGTTGGGAATGGAGCTGCGGCGCACTGGGGAGGACAGCGTACTGGTCCGTTCGGTGCCGGCTTTGTTGGAGGGGAGCGACGTCGAACGCCTGGTGCGGGATACGCTGGCCGATCTGCACGAGCACGGGTCTTCCGGGCGTTTGCAGGAAACCTTGAACACCATTCTTGCCACCATGGCTTGCCACGGTTCCGTGCGGGCCGGGCGTAAGCTCACGGTGCCGGAGATGAACGCGCTGCTGCGTGAAATGGAGGCCACCGAGCGCGCTGGTCAGTGCAACCACGGCCGGCCGACTTGGGTACAGCTCGACACTCAGGAGCTCGACCGTCTGTTCCTGCGCGGCCGATGACGGTCTCCGAGCTGCCGCCGGTCGTGGTGCTGATGGGGCCCACCGCGTCGGGCAAATCACGACTGGCGATCGAACTCGCCGACGCACTGAACGGCGAGATCGTCAGCGTCGATTCCTCCCTGGTCTACCGCGGCATGGACATCGGCACCGCCAAGCCTTCCCCTGTTGAGCGCGCGGCCGTGCCGCACCACCTGATCGACATCCTCGACCCGAGTGAGGTCTTCTCGACCGGCCAGTTCCGTGACCAGTCCTTGGCCCTGATCGCCGACATCACCGCCCGCGGCCGACTGCCGATACTGGCCGGCGGCACCATGCTGTATTTCAACGCGCTATTGCGGGGATTGGCGGAACTGCCGTCAGCCGATCCGACTATCCGCCGGGAGATCGAAGCGCGGGCGGCGCGGGAAGGATGGCATGCCCTCCACGCCGAACTGGCCCGTATCGATCCGCCTGCCGCTGCCCGCATCCATCGCAACGATCCCCAGCGCCTGCAACGCGCTTTGGAAGTGTTCTACCTCACCGGCCGGACGCTGTCCGACCTGTGCGGAGGCAGCCGCCCCGCCGCGCTGCCGTTCCGGCCCTTGCGCCTCGTGCTGGCGCCATCGAGCCGGGCCGTGCTGGCGGAGCGCATCGCCGAGCGGTTCAGGCGGATGTTGCAGGAGAGTTTTCTGGAAGAAGTCGAGGCCCTCTATCGGCGCGGCGACCTGAACGAAACTCTGCCCTCTATCCGCGCCGTGGGGTACCGCCAAGCTTGGGATTATCTGCAAGGGAAATGCGATTTCGATACTTTCGTGGAACGCGCCATCATCGCTACCCGGCAATTCGCCAAGCGGCAGTACACTTGGTTGAGAAAGGAGACGGAGGCGACTTGGCTGCAAAGCGAGGCACCCGGTTTGATCGACAAAGCGGTGAGGGAGGTAAAGGCAGTACTATAGATCTTTGGGTACGGACGTGATCATGCCGGACCGCCGCTTGAGCCAAATCTTCGAGCAGGAGAGGAGGTCGCGGGGCGGAAGCCCTCTGGCTGGATAGGACGCTCTTTTTCGGAGCAGAAGAGGGCGCTTTGGGGTCTGGCCGCCCGCATCGCTGAACGTCAGAAAATTTTTCTGAGGTTCCCGTTTACTGCAGTTACGCCGAATCAAGCTGAACCCGGCTGTCATTTGCCATTCAACACCGCCCTGCAGGCTCTGGGCAGGGCGGGCGAGGGGGCTGGCCCGTGATGGTTGTCGGGCAGTGGCCGCAGCGGCGGGAGGGACAGCCACCAGTCCAGCGATGCGTCACAGCCATCGCCGGGTTCGAGCGGCTTTTGCGGCACACAATCGGGACTGTCGGCGGGACAGACGAGGCGCATGTGGAAGTGGTCGTCGTGGCGGTGCCAGGGACGGATTTTCCGCAGCCAGGAGCGGTCCCCCCGTACCGAGCGGCAGAGTTCCTGTTTGATGTGGGCGTTGACGAAGATCCGGTCGACGCGCGGGTCGCGGGCGGCGGCTTCCAGTACCCGGGCGTGGCGGGTGTCCCAAAGCATGTGGTTGAGGTGGGTCTGGTCGGGGGTCAGCAACGAGGGCGCGGGAATGTTGCTGCGCAGGCCGTCGGCGTTGCGGATCAGGTTGGGGTCCAGCGCGAACCAGACATCCGCGTCGATGCCGGTCTGATGGCTGCGGTGGCCGAACCGCATCGGCCCGCCGCGGGGCTGGGACAAATCGCCGACATGGAGTTCGCCCCAACGCCCTTGCACGGTCGCGCGTCCCAGGTCGATGATGCTGCGGATCAGGTCCGGATGGCCGTAGTTGCGGTTGCGTTCGAGGTGCATGACCTTGTAGCCGTCACTTTCGGGGGGCAGGCGAATGCCGCCGGCCAAGCATCCTGCCCCGGTTTCGCCGATGGCCTCGGGCGTCCCTGAGGTGGGGGAAAGGACGTCCCCCCAGTCGCGGCCCGCCACAGGGAGGCTGACGAAGAAGGCCAGGGCAGTGAGTAGGGCCAGGCGGTTCGACGGCATCCGTGCTTCAATTTTCCGGCAATTCGGGGGGAAGGCTGGGAGGCTCCGGCTCGTCGAATCCGGCGTCCTGACCGAGCTGAAACCGGCGCGAGGCATTGATGATCCAGCCCTTGGCCTTGGCGAGCTTGATGTCCCTGACCTCTTCCTCGAGCAGCAGGCGCTGGCGTTCCAGGGCGAGCAGCTCGATTTCCCGGCGCAGGCGGGCGTCGGTGTCGTCCATGGCTTCGGCCCGCCGGGCCTTGGACTGCAATTCGGCTTCGATTTCCATCTCCCGCAGTTTTTGCTCATGGCGTACCTGTTCTTCCTTCTGGCGAACTTCCGCGGCCCGCCGTTCGGCCTGCAGCGCTTCTTCCGCGGCGATTGCAGCCTTTAGGCGTTCGGTTTCGTGGGCGTACTTTGCCTTCTGCAAGTCGGTTTCCAGCTGCTCCAGCGCCAGCCTGGCACGTTCCCGCTCGATTCGGGCGGCTTCGTCGCGGGCCTCTTGCTCCATCCGCCGCCGTGCGGCTTCTTCGGCAAGGTCGCGCTGGCGTTGCAGCAAAGCCCGATACAGCGGTCGATGCGGTGACCATGCCGGCAGATTTTCGACTTCTGCTTCATCCAGTGCCTGAAACTCCGGAGCGAGGATACAGCGGGTGCGGCAGCGGATGCTCTGGGCCGCCAGTGCCTCGTTGATCAGGGTTTCCACGCGCCGCTCGATCGTTGCACAGCCCTCTGTCAGCCAGAACGGGTCCTCCAGCACCCGCAGTTCTTCCATGACCATATCGAGCAGAAGCCGCTGGTAGCGCAGCTTGATAGCATGGGCGAGCTGGTCTAGGTTGTCCGGGTTGCTGCGGGCGTAGTCCAGGGTCGGCTGGAACCGTATCGATAAATCGACGCCGATGCGCAGCGCATCGCCCAGTATCAGATCCGGCACTGGCAGGCTCCAGTCCTCGATGGCCAGTTCGGTGAGGCGGTGATAGAAGCGGGGGGTGAAATCGCGCGGCTTGAGGAACAGCTTGCGGAAGAGACCGAGCCGGGCGGTGACGAGGTAATGGCCGCCGACAAAACCGGGATCCCAGAGATCGGTGTCAGGCTCGCTGTTCATGGGCTTTTTTCTCGATCAATTGCCGGACTTTGCCATCGTGGAAACCCGAGCCGGCCTGCGGTAGCTCCTTTCTCATGCATTCGGCCACGATGGGGTAGAGGTTGGGCGCGAATTCCACGCTGCGTTCGCTCACCTTTCTCAGAAACCCCCGGTTGAGCAGGAAAGCAACGGTGAACATGCGGTTCCAGTCGGGATAGCGTTTCGCCCGCTCGAGCTCGGTTTTCTCGAACACGAATTCCAGCTCGTCGTTGTCGTTGATGGCGAACTGCGAGAACTCGCGCAGTCCGTGGAAGGCCAGCAGCTTCTCCTCCTCGGTCAATGGGCCGGGCGCACTGAATTCCAGCCGGTAGGACAACACGAGCGTGAAGAAATCCACCATGGCGGCACAGGCGAGCGCGAACAGCGACAGGTCCTCCCACATCGCAAAGGAAGGTGTGATACCCCGGACGAATTCGGCGTGGCTGCCCCAGAGCGGGGCGGGAACCGGGCTGGCAGCATGGACCGATGCCAGATTGTCGGCCTTGCCCTGGACCTGTCGCACCTGTTCCATGAGGTCGGCGTAGAGGGCCGGATTCTTGAGATCGGAAGAGAACTTTTGCAGGGTTCCGCGCGCGGCCGCGATGCGCTGGTCGAGCTCGCCGAAGCTTTCTTCCATCTGTCTCAGCCGGTTTTGTTCCGCGAGCTGGAGCTCGTTGTAGTGGCTCCACATCGGTCCCTTGCCCACCCGTTTCCGGTTTTCATCGCGTATGCCCTGCAGGGTGCCGAGATAGGCCTGGGTGGCTTCCTTGGCCGCGGCTTCGGCGCGCTTCTGCTGGCGCGCCATCAGCGTGCTCTTCAGTTTGTTGACCTGGTCCAGGTAGTCGTTCAGATTCCGGTCCAGGGTGCGGTAGCGGGCCAGCAAGGTGTTGTCCTGCTGCGAAAGCTCGTAGAACTTGAAATACGAGAACGACACCGAGACCAGCAGAGCGACGGCCAGCGTCGCGCCGACGGTGAGGACGCGCGCAAGGTTGGCGCGCCAGTGACAGCCCGCCAGTTCCAGGGAGGAGATCACGATGACCGATTGCACGGCGACGGTGATGATCAGTGCGATCCAGTCCGTGATGAAGTAGGACAGACCATAATACGTGGTGTAGCCCGAGGCGAGACTGAGCAGCAGCACCAGCGGAATGGACCAGATGCGCAGGAGTCCCACAAAGGTGCTTTGCACCGAGTTCAATATCTGTCCGATGTGCCAGACCGATGTATTCATGTCTTCCTCGTCCAGGCAGAATGGAAACCTTGGCGGCCGGTCATCGATCGAGTCTGTGGGTGAATGGGCAGGGGGATGTCATGGAGCTGTTTCTGATTTTCTCCATTATTGCTTTCCTGGTCATCGTCGGCAACGCATTGCTTTTGCTGCGCACGGCGCGGAAGCCGGAGCAGGCTGACCCGGGGAGGCCTAAGCCTCACCGGAACGCCGAGGATTGAGGGCTCGCCTCAACCAGGATGTACAGAGATCCATGGACATATCCGAAAATTCGCTGATCGGCCATGTGGTCGAAGTCCGGGCCGGGCGTTCCGTCGCCCGCCTGTTGTCGGAGGAGGAAAGCTTTCGCAGCGAGATGGCCGTGGGACTGGAGCGTCGCCATTTTTTGCGAAACCCGACGGGACATCCCTGTCACCCTCGGGAGCAAATTGTGGCGACATCTTTGCCTTCGGCGGCCCGCGCCGTCCTGCGTCCGCCTCGGCTCCGTCCGTCTCTCAAGCGACGCTCTCCGCCAAGGCTCCCCCACTGACTCGACGCCGTGTCGGTTCCCTTATGTTTTGTCTCCACCTACGATGAAGCCGCAGACTCCGACAAAACATCCGGGCCTACGGCTTCGCGGGGGGGCGCACTCGCGCGCTCCGCTCGACTTCCTTAGTGCTCCTTCGGCGATGAACCGCTCGTGCCGTGCTTGTCTGCCCGGAGGCTTCGGTGTATGAGTATGCCCATCTTTCTGGGATGACGTCTTTTCGCATGATGGGGAATCCGCAGGCATGAAGCTCACAACCGAAACCGTGGACGGCAAGACGGTCCTGAGGCTGGACGAACCGCGCCTGGATGCCCACAATTCCGGCGAACTCAAGGACTTCATGCTCAAGTTGCTGGAGGGCGGCGGACGCCATCTGGTCGTCGATCTCAGCCCGGTGAGCTTCATCGATAGTTCGGGGCTGGGTGCCCTGTTGTCCGGGCAGAAGAATGCCAGCTTGCGCTCCGGTGTCTTTATGCTGGCGGGTCTCCAGCCGCGGGTGCGCTCCATGTTCGAGCTGACCCGCCTGCACCGGGTATTCGAGATATATTCCACCGTCGAGGAAGCATTGCGCGGCGATTAGCCGGGAGGTGGTCATGCCAGGCGAAACCGATGTCAATGTCGACATCGTGGTCCCCAACCAGACCCGCTACCTCGGGCTGATCGGGAACATTGCGGAGCAGATCGCCCGGGAGCTGGTGGATTACCGCGGCGACCGCGATACGCTGGGTTACCACATGAATCTGGTGCTGACAGAGGCCATGGTCAACGCCATCGAACACGCCACGCCGGGCGAAACGGGCAAGACGGTCCGGGTCTGGATCCATATCGAAGATGATGAGCTGTGCATCCGTGTTTATGACCAAGGGCAAGGCTTCGATCTCGAGTCCGTTCCGATGCCGGATTTCGACGAGCCGGGTGAACACGGCCGTGGCATTTTTTTTATCCGGACGCTGATGGACACGGTGACCTACCGTCGTACCGAGAGCGGCAATGTCCTGGAAATGCGCAAGAAGCTGGCCTAGCTTACGGGGGGACGCCGGTTTGGACGGTAGGGGGCCGGATGCCGGCGGAAACTGGGAAAGCGCTTACACGGACATACTGATGCGATTTTGCCGTCGCCGGCGAATCGCCGCGGGGTCTTTGCCCGACGCCCGGATTTTTCCGCTCGAATACCGCTCGCGTATTCCGCCGGCGGCAGCGGTACGGGATGCGCTCCTGCTCGAAAAGGTGGTACGGACGGTATCTTGCACCGCCGATCTGTGGCGCCCTTCGCCGCAGTTCGGCGATGGCTACTGTCGTCTTCGAATTTACAGTCTGGCGGAGGATGACCTCGACCGGATCATGCCCCTGTTGCAGAATCTGGGACTGCGCATCGTCGATCAGATCTGGTTCAGGCTCGAGTTCCGAGGGCAGTGCTGCTCGGTCCGCAGTTTCGCCGTGGCTGCCGGGGAAGCACCGGGCGGAGATCTCATGCGGCGGCGCCAACCGCTGTTGGAAGCCCTGGCTGCCGTGACGGCGGGCCGGGTGGAGAATGACGCGCTCAACGCCTTGATCCTTGCCACGGGGCTGTCCTGGAAGGAAATCCAGGTGTTCAGGGCCTATCGCGATTACCGGCGCCAACTCGGCGGCCGGTTCGGCCGTTCGAGCTTTTTCCGTGCGTTGTTCAACAATCCTGAAGCCACCCGTCTACTCTACCGCTATTTCGAGGCCCGGTTCCGCCCCGATGTGCAGGGCGATGAGGAAGCACAATCGGCGCTGCGGCAGGACTTCGTCGCGGCACTGGTCAATGTGGCGGACAGTAGCGAAGACCATATCCTTCGGGATTTGTTCAACCTGATAGATGCCACCGTGCGCACCAACTTCTACCGGCGCCGCGATGACCCCGATTTCTTCCTCGCCTTCAAAATCAGCAGTCTGGGCGTCATCGACATGCCTGCGCCGAAGCCGCTGTGCGAAATCTACGTCCATTCGGCGGCGATGGAGGGCATCCACTTGCGAGGGGCTCGCGTGGCCCGTGGCGGCATCCGATGGTCGGACCGGCCCGACGATTTCCGGGTCGAGATACTGGACCTGATGCAGACCCAGATGATCAAGAATGCCCTGATCGTGCCGCAGGGCGCCAAGGGCGGCTTCGTCCTCAAGTCGCCTTGCCGCGATCCGGAAGAGTGCCGACGCCTCGCCACGGTGGCCTATGCCACGCTCATCCGCGGCATGCTGGATTTGACCGACAACGTCACGGCCACTGGCATCGTGCGCCCGCCTTTCGTAATCGCCTATGACGACCCCGACCCGTATCTGGTGGTCGCGGCGGACAAAGGTACCGCGCGTCTTTCCGACACGGCCAACGTCATCGCGCAGGAATACGGCTTCTGGCTGGGGGATGCCTTCGCCTCCGGCGGTTCACAGGGTTACGACCACAAGCGTCTCGGCATCACGGCGCGCGGTGTGTGGGAATGCGTGAAGCGGCATTTCGCGGAGTTGGGCCGGGACATCGAGAAAGAACCCTTCACGGTGGTCGGCGTCGGCAGCATGGACGGCGACGTGTTCGGCAACGGCATGCTGTATTCGCAGAACATCCGGTTGCTGGCGGCTTTCAGCGGCCAGCACATCTTTCTGGACCCGGACCCCGATCCGCAGGTGTCGTACCGGGAGCGGCGGCGCTTGTACGATCTGCCGGGGTCCAGTTGGGCGGATTACGACCACCGGGCAATCTCGGCCGGTGGCGGGGTGTTCCGGCGTGATGCAAAGGACATCCCCCTCGCTCCGCCGATCCGAGCCTGGCTCGGCCTACGCCACCGGTCCGTGGATGGCGAAGGGCTCGTCCGGTTGCTGCTGACCGCTCCGGTCGATCTGCTCTGGCTCGGCGGTATCGGCACTTATGTGAAGGGCAGTGCGGAAAGCCACGACGATGTCGGCGACCGGGCCAATGATGCGGTACGGGTGGATGGCATTCAGCTGCGAGCGGCAGTGGTGGCCGAAGGGGCCAATCTCGGCTTCACCCGGCAGGGACGCGTGGAGTTCGCCCTGGGCAACGGTCGGATCAATACCGATGCGGTGGACAATTCGGCCGGCGTGGATTTGTCCGACCACGAGGTCAACCTGAAGATACTCACGGGCATCTTGCAGGCGCAAGGGGTACTGGGCGGTAGGGAGGAGCGCGACCGGTTGCTGGCCGAACTGACCGGAAGCGTTTGCGATTCGGTGCTGCGCGACAACGCTTCCCAGAGTCTCGCCATATCGCTCGACCGGGAACGCTGCCTGCGTGATGTGGAGCCATTCCTGGAACTTGCGGAGCGGCTCGAAAATGCCGGCAGCCTGGACCCGAGCTACGAAGCGTTCCCGAGCCGGAAAGAGGTTCAGGCTCGTGAGGGAAGAGGACTGGTGCGACCGGAACTGGCACTTCTACTCGCCCATGCCAAATTGGTTCTGAAGCGGGCGCTGCTCGCCGCGCCTGGTTTTCTCGACGCCGAATGGAGTCGGCCGATCCTGGCGGACTATTTTCCGCCGGAGGTGAGGCGGCGTTATGGACCGGCTCTCTCCGGCCATTCCCTGGCCCGTGAAATCACCGCCACCGTCATTTGCAATCGCATACTGGATCAGGCGGGATCGTCTTTCCTGACTCTGGCCGAGGAATTCGATCCCGCGACGGCCGCTGATCTGGCTGGCGCCTATTTATGCTTCGATGCTGTGCTCGGCGGTGAAGCGTTGCGGAGGACGGTTTCGAGGTGGACCGGAAGCACGGCGGTGTCTGCCTCCTACCGCATGCTCCTGGATCTGTCGGATCTCCTGTGTGCATGGTGCGAATGGGCAGTCTGCGAAGGTCTGGAACTGCGTCCGGGTCAATCCGGAATCGAAGCCTGGCGGTCTGATCTTGGGGCGTATCTGAATCACCGTGTGGCATCGTTCGGCGACACCGAGCGTACCGCTTGGGACGGGCGGGTGACGGAGTTGACGGATCGCGGCCTGAGCCGGGAACAAGCCTGGATAAGCGCGTCGCTCGGGGAGCTCCGGGATTTCCCGGTGTTGGCCCATCTCGCCCGATCGGCTGGTGCACCGTTGGAGCGGGTTGTCGCCGTGGACGATGTCGTTGCCGGACAGCTAGGGCTTCGCCGCTGCCTCAGCCTGCTCCGGGGCGTCCGGCCGCGCGACCGCTGGGAACGGCGCGCCCAGGCCGCTCTTCTCGAGCGATTCCGCAGCGCCGCGGCGCGCCTGACTGGGCAGGCTTTGCAAGCGGGCACGACGGAACCGCTGGCCGCGTTTTCCGGGGAACGGTTTCGGCACAGACTGATGCGGTTCCGGCGGTTGTTGAACGAGCTGGAGGACACTTCCTCGCCGTCCTTGACGCCGTTCGCCGTCCTGGGTGCGGAGCTGGAAGCCCTGGTCGATCTCCGCCGGTCCCCAGGGGTCTGACGGTTTCATCCATGCGGCAACAGGAACTTTTGCGGGCATTACTCAACGCCTTCGACGAGGCGCTCTGTCTGGTGGACTCCACCGGCAGTCTGGTGGAAGTGAATGGAGCGGCGGAACGCCTCCTAGGCCTCGAGCGGCGGGCTCTGCTGGGAAAAAAACTGCTGTCGGAGCCGATGTCCGGACCGGCCTCGCGGCGGCTGGGGATCAGCCTGGGAGGCAGGAACGACCGGCTGCTCGATGGCGAAGTCCGTCCACTTGTCGCCGGCAGCCCGATGAGCCTGTTGCGCCTGTCTGACCCGTCGGTGAGCGATGGCCGCGGCCGGGATAGCGAAGCGACCCTGAGGGCAGTGCTCGACACATTGGTCGATGGCATCATCGTCATCGATGACCAGGGTGTGATCCAGTTGTTCACGCCTGCCGCGGAGCACATGTTCGGCTACCATGCGGACGAGGTCCTTGGCCGCAATGTGGCGCTGCTGATGCCATCGCCCTACCGTGAGGAGCACGATGCCTATATCGGCCGTTACCTTCGTACCGGTGAACCAAGGATCATTGGGAGCGGACGGGAGGTCCAGGGGCGTCGGAAGGATGGCCGTCTGTTCCCGCTCCAGCTTTCCGTCGGCGAATTTTGCAGGGACCAGCACCGTTGGTTCGTCGGTGTCACCCGCGATCTCACCGCGGGGAAACAGACGGAAGACCGGCTCCTCATGCTATCCAGTGCAGTGGAGCAAAGCCCTACTGGAGTCGTGATCGCCGATGCTCAGGGCCGTATCCAGTATGTGAATCGGGGTTACACGGCGCTCACCGGATGCGGCGCAGAGGAACTGGTGGGTACGCGTCCCGGTGGCGCGGGGAGGGCGAATCGCTTCGGACGTCTGCGCAAGGTTATTCGATCGGGCGAAGCATGGCGCGGTGAGGTCCAGGAGTCGCGTAAGAACGGCGAAATCTACTGGGCGCTCGAAAGCATCACGCCGATACTGGATGCGCACGGCGAAGCGACCCATTACCTCCTGATTCAGCAGGACATCACCGAACAGAAACGGGACAAGGAAGCGCTCGCCGAGAGCGAGGAGCGATTTCGGCAGGTGGCGGAGATGGCGGGCGAATGGCTCTGGGAGCAGGACCCCCAGGGACATTACCTTTACAGCAGCGCCGCCGTCCGGGCTATCCTCGGTTTCGAGCCGGAGGAGGTGCGCGGCAAGCATTACTTCGATCTCTTGACACCGGAGGACAGGCAGCACTGGATGAGCGCCCTGCCACCGGCGAAGGCGAGCGAAAAGCCGTTCTTCCGTCTCATCAATCGTTATCGCCACAAGGACGGGCACGAAGTCTATACCGAATCCACGGGAGCGCCGATCTTCGGTGAGCGGGGCGAACTCATCAAATGGCGGGGCGTTGACCACGACATCACCACCCGCAAGCGTTACGAAGACGAACTGAGGGTGCGCGACCGCGCGATCGAATCGGCGAGCGTCGGCATCAACATCGCCGATGCACAGGCCGAGGGGCTGCCCAACGTATACGTCAATCCGGCGCTCAGCTCGATCACCGGCTATTCCCGGGAGGAATTGCTCCATCGCAGTATGCGGATGCTGCAGGGAGCGGAGACCGATCCGGCGAGCGTCGAAGAAATCCGCGCGGCGATCCGGGCAGGCCGGCCGTGCCGGCTGACGATCAGGAACTACCGCAAAGACGGCACACCTTTCTGGAATGAACTGCTGATTTCACCGGTGAAGGACGAGAGCGGCGTCATCACCCACTACATCGGGATCCAGACGGATGTGACCGAACGCCGCCGCGCGGAGGAAGAGCGGCACGAGCTGGAAATCGCCAAGCAGATCCAGCTCTCGCTGCTTCCGGAGGCACCGCTTCATTTGGCGACAGCCGAGATTGCCGGCTTCTGCGTGCCGGCGACCCATGTGGGGGGCGATTATTTCGATTATTTTCATCGCGGGGACTGGGTGGATCTGGTCATTGCCGACGTGTCCGGCCACAGCGTCGGGGCGGCGCTCATCATGGCGGAAGTTCGCAGCGTGCTACGGACTGAGGCGCGCAGAACACCGGTCGAACCGGTCGGCGGGGAGGGTGTAGCCCCGATTCTCGCCGGTATCAACGACGCGCTGCATGAGGATCTGTCAGGGGCGGATCTGTTCATCACGATGTTCTATGTCCGCTACGATTGCAGGACGCGCCGGCTCAGCTACGCCAACGCGGGGCACAATTTCGCGTTGCTGCTCCGAAGCGGCGAGGAGAGCTGCATCCCTTTGGATGCGGACGGTCTGGTTCTGGGCGTCAGAAAAGGCGTGTCCTTCGAGGAAAAGGCCGAAAACTTGAAGGCTGGGGACTGGCTCCTGCTCTACACCGACGGTGTGATCGAAGCACAGAACAGCGAAGGGGAGTTTTTCGGCATCGGCCGGCTTTGCCGCCAGTTTTCGGCACGCCGCTCGCTGTCGCCGGAAGCGATGGTCGCCGGACTCCTGGACGAGCTGCGGGCATTCGCCGGGAAGAATCCGCTGCGCGATGACATCAGCATGGTGGCGCTCCGGGTGTGCTGAACCGGGGAGCGGTCTCGGCCGACCGCCCGCTCGGGCCCGTCCTCATTCTGCTTCGGTACTTGCCTTGAACACCGGCATGGCAGCTTGGAGGTAAAGGATCATCGACCACAGCGTCAGGGTGGCGGAAACCACTAGCAGCAATTCACCCGTCGTTTTGACCCCAGCGTGCGGTGCGTCCAGACCCAGCAGCAGGAGGGTGATCGCCAGCATCTGGAAGGTGGTCTTCCATTTGCCCAGGGCGGATACCTCGACCCGTTTCCGCTGTCCGATTTCCGCCATCCATTCGCGCAGAGAGGCGATGGTGATTTCCCTGCCGATGATGATGGCAGAGGCTACGGCGATCAACGGCTGGGGTTCGGCCTGCACGATCAGGACCAGAGCGACGGCAACCATCAGCTTGTCGGCCACAGGGTCCAGGAATGCACCGAAGCGGGTGGTCAGGCCCAGCCGCCGTGCGAGGTAGCCGTCCAGCCAGTCGGTCACCGCAGCAATCGCGAAAATGATGCCGCAGACGACGTGGGCGCCGCTCCAGGGCAGGTAGAACAGCACCGCGAGGATCGGGATGAGAGCGATCCTCAGCAGCGTCAGATAAGTGGGCAGGTTGAAGTGCATGGGTCAGGCGCCATGATCGTGGAACAGGTCATAAATCCGCTGAGCCAGTTGCCGGTTGATTCCCTCGACTCGGCTCAGGGCTTCTACGTCGGCGCGGCTGATCTGCCGTAGGCCGCCGAACTGCCGCAGCAACTGCTGGCGCCGTTTGGGTCCCAATCCCGCGATGGACTGCAGCGGGGAGCGGGTCGCGGCTTTTGCCCGCCGCTGCCGGTGCCCGGTGATGGCGAAGCGGTGCGCCTCGTCGCGGATGTGCTGGATCAGCAAGGAACCTGGATTGTTGGGTTCGACGACGATGGGGTCGCCGCAGCCTGTTTGGAACAGGGTCTCCATGCCGGGCTTGCGGTCGGGCCCTTTGGCGATGCCGATTATACGGATATTTCCCACGCCGAGTTCGGCGAGGGCCTGGGCTGCCGCGTGAACCTGGCCCTTGCCGCCGTCGATGAACAGGATGTCTGGCGCATCGAATTCACCGGCGCGAACTCGCTGGTAGCGGCGCGACAACGCCTGGGCCATGGCCGCATAGTCGTCGCCGCCGGTAATGCCTTCGATGTTGAAGCGGCGGTAGGCCGATTTCAGCGGGCCGTTGCGGTCGAACACCACACAAGACGCAACGGTCTGGTCTCCCTGGGTATGGCTGATGTCGAAACATTCCATGCGGTTGGGCGGCTCGGCGAGACCCAGCATTTCGGTCAGATGCCGCAGGCGATCGGCGATGTTCTGCTGGCTGGCCAGCTTGGTTTTCAGCGCATATTCAGCGTTGGCACAGGCCAGCTCCATGCGCCTGGCGCGCTCGCCCCGCAGCCGCCAGGAAATCTTGACGCCGCGCCCGGCCTGCTGTCCGAGCACGGCCTCGAACAGCTCGCGTTCGCGGATCTCGTGGCTCAGCAGCAGTTCGCGCGGGATCTCCTTGTCCAGGTAGAACTGGGGAATGAAGGCCTCTAGTACGGCTGCCGCGTCGTGTTCGTCCTGCATTCTCGGGAAAAAGCTGCGGTCGCCGATCTGCTGCCCGTTGCGGATGAACACGACGTGGACGCAGCCGAGATTGCCCCTGATGGCGCAGGCGATCATGTCGAGATCCCCCTGCTCGCCGGCGACGAGTTGCTTCGCCAGTACGGTCCGAAGGTTGGAAATCTGGTCGCGGAAGCGCGCCGCCTTTTCGAACTCGAGGCGCTGGGCGGCTTGTTCCATGCGCTGGGCGAGCCGGTCGATCAGTGCTTCGCCTCGGCCTTCGAGGAACAACAAGGTGTTGGCGACGTCCTCGCCGTAAGTGTCCGGCCCGACCAGTCCTACGCAAGGGCCGGTGCAGCGCTCGATCTGGTATTGCAGGCAGGGCCGGGTGCGGTTGGCGAAATACGAATCCTCGCATTGCCGGACTGGGAAGATTTTCTGCAGGGTTTTCAGGCTGTCGCGCACCGCGGCGGCGCTTGGGAAGGGTCCGAAGAAGCGCCCCGGCCGCGCCCGGCTGCCGCGATGGAAGGCCAGCCGCGGGAATTCCTGGTGGGTGGAGACGTAGATGTAAGGATAGCTTTTGTCGTCGCGCAGGTTGATGTTGTAGCGCGGCTTATGGCGTTTGATGAGCTGGTTTTCGAGCAGCAATGCCTCGCCTTCGGTGCGGGTTACGGTGACCTCAATCGCCTGCACCCGGGCCACCATCGCGTTCTGCTTGGGCGAGCTGGCGCGTTGAGCGAAGTGGCTGGCCACACGCTTCTTCAGGTTCTTCGCCTTGCCGACGTAGATCACCTCGCCGTTCCGATCCAGCATCTTGTAGACGCCGGGCGCACCGGTGAGGGTGGCGAGGAAGGTCTTGATGTCGAAAGCCGCTGCCGCGGTGCTCATGGTGGAGGTAAGCGTGGGAGATTGCCGTTATTCATTATACCTTCGCAGCATACCTCCGCAGCCGCTTTACCCGTTCGCACACCGGCCTACTCCCTGCATTTTTCCAGGGGTTGGGTTTTGCGGTATCATGCACGGATTACGTTTTTGTCCGGAATTCACCCAATCATGCTTGGCAAGCTTGTCAGAAAAGTCGTCGGCAGCCGCAACGACCGAATCATCAAACGCAAGAGGCGGCTGGTCAAGAAGATCAACCAGCTCGAACCTACGATTGCGTCGCTGAGCGACGAGGCATTGGGACGGAAGACCGTGGAATTCCGGGAGCGGCTGAGTCGCGGTGAGGCGCTCGACGACCTGCTGGTGGAAGCTTTCGCAGTGGTGAGGGAGGCTTCGCGGCGCGTGCTGAACATGCGTCATTTCGATGTTCAGCTGATCGGCGCCATGGTGCTGAACGACGGGAAGATCGCCGAGATGAAAACCGGCGAAGGCAAGACCTTGGTCGCTACCCTGGCCGCCTATCTCAACGCCCTGCCAGGCAAAGGCTGCCATGTGGTGACAGTGAACGATTATCTGGCGCGGCGCGACGCCGAGTGGATGGGCAAACTTTACGGTTTTCTGGGTTTGAGCACCGGCGTCATCGTCAGCAATCTGGACCAGGAACAGCGCCGTCGGGCCTATGCCTGCGATATTACCTACGGCACCAACAACGAATTCGGCTTCGACTACCTGCGTGACAACATGGCGTTCAGCCTGGATCAGCGGGTGCAGCGCGATCCGTTTTTCGCGATCGTCGACGAAGTGGACTCCATTCTCATCGACGAGGCGCGAACCCCTCTGATCATCTCGGGTCCGACCGAAGATCGCAGTGACCTCTATCACAAAGTCAACACCCTGATTCCTCATCTGACCCGCCAGGAAACGGAGGGCGGCCCCGGCGATTATTGGGTGGACGAGAAAGCCCGCCAGGTTTATCTGACGGAGAGCGGCCACGAGACCATCGAGCGGCTGATGGTGGAACAGGGGTTGATCGGTGCCGACGAAAGCCTCTACGATGCCGTCAACATCCGACTCATGCACTACATCAACGCCGCACTGAAAGCACATGCGCTCTTTCAGCGCGATGTGGACTATATCGTGCGCGACGGGCAGGTCATCATCGTCGACGAATTCACGGGCCGCGCCATGCCCGGCCGGCGCTGGTCGGAGGGGTTGCACCAGGCGGTGGAGGCGAAGGAAAACGTTCCGGTGCACAACGAGAACCAGACGCTGGCCTCGATCACCTTTCAGAATTACTTCCGCCTTTACGAAAAACTGGCGGGCATGACCGGTACGGCGGACACCGAGGCGGCCGAGTTCCACCAGATCTATGGCCTCGAGGTGGTCATGGTTCCGCCGAACCGGCCGATGATCCGGAACGACATGGGGGATCTGGTCTATCTCACCGCCCGCGAGAAATTCGCTGCAATCGTCGAGGACATCAAGTATTGCGTCGAACACGGCAAGCCGGTGCTGGTCGGCACCACGTCGATCGAGAACTCGGAACTGCTGTCCGGCATCCTGCGCCAGGCCGGCGTGCCGCATCAGGTGCTCAACGCCAAGCATCATGAGCAGGAAGCTCACATCATCGCCCAGGCCGGCCGGCCGGGAGCGGTCACCATCGCCACCAACATGGCCGGGCGAGGTACGGACATCGTGCTGGGAGGCAGTCTTGAAGAGGATCTGGCTCATGCCGATCCCGCCATGGCCGAGCGGATCAAGGCGGAGTGGCAGCAACGCCATGATGCCGCCGTGGCCGCCGGTGGTCTCCATGTTATCGGCTCCGAGCGCCATGAATCGCGCCGCATCGACAACCAGCTGCGCGGCCGTTCCGGACGTCAGGGGGATCCCGGCTCCAGCCGCTTCTATCTTTCTCTGGAAGATCCCCTCATGCGCATATTCGCTTCCGACCGGGTGGCGGTGCTCATGCAACGCCTCGGTATGAAGGAAGGGGAGTCGATCGAACATCCGTGGGTGACCCGCGCCATCGAGAACGCTCAGCGCAAGGTGGAAGCGCGCAATTTCGACATCCGCAAGCAGTTGCTGGAATACGACAACGTCGCCAACGATCAGCGCAAGGTGATCTACCACATGCGCACCGAACTGATGCGGGCCGACGACATTTCCAAGACCATCGAGGATATCCGCCACGATGTGATTGGCCGCATGTTCGCCGAACACATACCTCCGCACAGCCTCGAGGAACAGTGGGATGTCCGGGGCTTGGAGGAGGTGATCGAGCGCGAGATCGGCTTGAGCCTGCCGATACGGCGATGGCTGGAGGATGAGCCCGACCTCCATGAGGAGAGCTTACTGGATCGCATCATTCAAGAGGCCGATGCAGCTTACGCCGCCAAGGTCGAAGCGATCGGACCGCAGGTCATGCGTCATTTCGAGAAGTCGGTGATGCTGCAGGTACTCGACAACGCATGGAAAGAGCATCTGGCCTCGATGGACCATCTGCGCCAAGGAATCCATCTGCGCGGCTACGCCCAGAAGGATCCCAAGCAGGAATACAAGCGGGAAGCCTTCGAGATGTTCACCGGCATGCTCGACAGCATCAAGCAGGAAGTGGTTGGCATCGTCTCCCGCGTTCAGGTCCATTCCGAGGAAGAAGTCCAGGAGATGGAGGAGCAGGGCCGCCAGCCGCAGGAAATGCAGTTCCAACATGCCGAGGTCAGCGCTCTGACCCTCGAAGAACCTGCCGCCGCACCGCCGGAAGAATCCGAAGGCTATGCGATTCCTGAAGGTCCGCGGCCTTTCGTTCGTTCCGGCGAAAAGATCGGCCGCAACGATCCTTGCCCTTGCGGTTCCGGGAAAAAATACAAGCAGTGCCATGGCCGCCTCGCCTGAGGACAGAAAGCTGGCAGACATCCGCCTCTTTCCGATAGCCGGGATTCGTTTGGGTACGGCAGCGGCGGCCATCAAGCAAGTCGGCCGCGACGACGTGCTGCTCATCGAAATGGCGGAAGGTTCGGCCTGCGCGGCCGTATTCACCCGGAATGCCTTCTGCGCGGCGCCGGTTTCCTTAGCGCGCGAGCATTTGCGGCAGGCACCGCGCTGGCTGCTGGTGAATTCCGGCAACGCCAATGCCGGTACCGGGGCGCGAGGTCTGGCGGATGCTCGAGCGAGCTGCGAGGCGGTCGCAGCGCTTGTCGGGGGACCCGCCGAGCGGGTCATGCCCTTTTCCACCGGGGTGATCGGTGAATATCTGCCGCTCGATAAGATCCGCGCCGCCTTGCCAAAAGCCTACGAGACTCTGTCGGAGGAAGGCTGGGATAAGGCCGCCCGCGCCATCATGACCACTGATACCCGCCCTAAGAAGGCGACACGCAGAATCGATATCGAAGGCTATCCCATATTCGTGTCCGGTATCGCCAAGGGCGCCGGCATGATCCACCCCGACATGGCCACCATGCTGGCCTTCGTCGCCACCGATGCCCGGATCGGGGCCGGGCTGTTGCAGAGCGTTCTCGAGCAGGCGGTGAACCGCTCCTTCAATTGCATCACCGTCGATGGTGATACCTCGACCAATGACGCCTGCGTGCTGATGGCGAGCCAGCGCTCGGAAGCATCGCCGATCGAGCCGGGGAGTGCGCATCTGAGGGCCTTTCAGTCCGCCGTGGACGCGGTGCTCGAGGAGCTGGCCGAAGCGATCGTCCGTGATGGGGAGGGCGCCACCAAATTCATTCGCATCCTGGTCGAAGAAGCGGCCTCGGAAGACGAAGCCAGGCTGGTCGGGAAGACCATCGCGCATTCGCCCCTGGTAAAGACCGCCTTCTTCGCGAGTGATCCCAATTGGGGCCGCATTCTGGCGGCAGTCGGACGGGCGGGGTGTAAGGATCTGGACATTTCGCGGGTGGCGATCTGGCTGGACGAGGTCCGAATCGTTGCCGGTGGGGGGCGCGACAGCGACTATACCGAGGCGCGTGGTGTCGCCGTGATGCAGCGGCCGGAGATCACCGTGCGTGTATCCTTGGGCAGGGGGCAGGCGTCCGCACGCATCATGACTTGCGATTTGTCTTTCGATTACGTTCGTATCAACGCTGAGTACCGGACCTGAAGCTCCGTTGACACCTTCCGGCAACAAGGAGATTCGCGTGGCCGTCGGCGTCGTCGAAGATGCCGGCGGCCGCATATTGATCGCACGACGGCCGGCCGAAGCGGATCAAGGCGGCCTGTGGGAGTTCCCCGGCGGCAAGATCGAGCCCGGCGAGACGCCGTTCGATACCCTGCGCCGCGAGTTGATGGAGGAGACGGGCATCGCCGTGGCTGGCGCCGAACCGATGCTGGTGGTTCGCCACAACTATCCCTCCCGGCGGGTCGTCCTGGATATCTGGCGGGTTCGGCGGTTTTCCGGTGTCGCGCGCGGCTGTCTGGGACAGCCCGTCCGCTGGGTCTGCCCCGATGAACTGGTCGATTTCCAGTTTCCGGCGGCGAACCGTTTCATCGTAACGGCGGCTCGGCTGCCGTACCACTACCCGATCGTGGATGATGCAGCGGGCGGTCTCACGGCCATGCGCCGCCAGTTCCGGCGCCTGGTAGCCGAAGGCTATTCGCTGATCCAGTTGCGGGCGAAGGCGCTGTCGCCGACGGACTTCCGCGCGTTCGCGCGGGAATGCCTGGACTACTGTGCTGATGATCATACTCGACTGATTTTGAACGCCGAACCGGAACTGGCAGTCGAGCTCGGTGCCGCCGGCGTTCATCTAACCAGCGCGCGCTTGAACAGCCTCGATTCAAGGCCGCTGGACGAGCGATTCTGGGTCGCCGCTTCGTGTCACGATGTGAGCGAACTGGAAAAGGCGGAATCTCTGCAACTGGATTTCGCCGTCTTCGGTCCCGTGTTGCCGACCGGGTCCCATCCGGGGTCGGCCCCATTGGGCTGGGAGCATTTCTCCCGATGTCTCCAAGCCGTCAACCTCCCGGTCTATGCATTGGGCGGAATGGCGTTAAGGCATCTCGCTCGCGCCAGATCGGCCGGAGCCTGGGGGATAGCCGGTATTCGGGGATTTCTGTGATCACGATGCTCCATCAAAGTGCAATTGGCACTATGATAGTGCGCCATTCGAAACGAATGGCACTTAACTCGGGCGTAAAATCAAGAAGATAATTGCCCGGTACCCTTGGTATAATTCCTGTTTAGTTCTTGAGTTACCCAATCCTAGCTGGAGGAGACGACTTTACTATGACACCGAAAGACGTATTGCAAATTATCAAGGAAAAGGAAGTCCGCTACGTGGACCTGCGTTTCGCCGACACCCGCGGCAAAGAACAGCACGTGACGGTTCCTGCTTCGACGATCGATGAGGCCGCCTTTGAAGAGGGCAAGATGTTCGACGGTTCCTCGATCGCCGGATGGAAAGGCATCAACGAGTCCGACATGATTCTGATGCCGGATGCGTCCACTGCAGTCATGGATCCGTTCTTCGATGATCCGACGCTGATCCTCCGTTGCGACATCGTCGAACCGGCCACCATGCAGGGTTATGAGCGCGATCCGCGCTCTATCGCCAAGCGGGCCGAAGCCTACATGAAGTCCACCGGCATCGCCGATACCGCGCTGTTCGGGCCCGAAAACGAGTTCTTCATCTTCGACGACGTCCGCTGGGGCGCCAATATGTCCGGCTCGTTCTACAAGGTCGATTCCGAAGAAGCAGGCTGGAACTCGGAAAAGGTCTATGAAGACGGCAACATCGGTCACCGTCCCGGGGTGAAGGGAGGCTACTTCCCGGTGCCACCAGTCGATTCCTTCCAGGATTTGCGTTCCGCCATGTGCAACACGCTGGAGGACATGGGAATGGCCGTGGAAGTTCATCACCACGAAGTGGCTACCGCCGGTCAGTGTGAAATCGGCGTCCGTTGCAACACGCTGGTGAAAAAGGCCGACGAGGTACTGCTGCTCAAATATGCCGTCCAGAACGTGGCGCATGCCTATGGCAAGACCGCCACCTTCATGCCGAAACCCCTGGTCGGCGATAACGGTAACGGCATGCACGTTCACCAGTCCCTGGCGAAAGACGGCAAGAATCTCTTCAGCGGCGACCTTTACGGCGGGCTGTCCGAAACCGCGTTGTACTATATCGGCGGTATCATCAAGCATGCCAAGGCCTTGAACGCGTTCTGCAATGCCTCCACCAACAGCTACAAGCGTCTGGTACCCGGCTTCGAAGCGCCGGTCATGCTGGCTTACTCCGCCCGTAACCGTTCGGCTTCCATCCGTATCCCCTACGTGATGAACCCGAAGGCCCGTCGCATCGAAGTCCGTTTCCCGGATTCCACTGCGAATCCTTACCTTGCGTTCGCGGCGATGCTGATGGCCGGTCTCGACGGCATCCAGAACAAGATCCATCCGGGCGATGCCATGGACAAGGATCTGTACGATCTGCCGCCGGAAGAAGAGAAGGCCATTCCTCAGGTGTGCTATTCCTTCGATCAGGCCTTGGAAGCGCTGGACAAGGATCGCGAGTTCCTCACCCGTGGTGGTGTCTTCACCGATGACATGATCGATGCTTACCTCGACCTGAAAGGTCAGGAAGTGACCCGCCTGCGGATGAGTACTCATCCGGTCGAGTTCGATATGTATTACAGCCTGTAAGGCGGGCTGAAGCAGTGGATGACCCGCCGCCTTCCGGGGCCCGGCGGGTTCTTCCCATCGGCGCTGATTTCCAGCGGGAAAATGCGTCGCGTCACTGCCGGTGCGAACGGCGCTGCTTCCGGACAGGATTTCATGCCGGCGTCAGATGTGATGTGGTGAGGCAAGACCGGCCGAAGCATGGTCTTGCCTTTTGGGGAGTTAAAGATGGAGGCTGAGGTCGGAATCGAACCGGCATAGACGGATTTGCAATCCGCAGCATAACCACTCTGCCACTCAGCCTCTGAAGCCAAAGCAAAAAGCCGCGATCACAAACGCGGCTTTTTCCGAAAGCGATGGAGCGGGAAACGAGACTCGAACTCGCGACCCCAACCTTGGCAAGGTTGTGCTCTACCAACTGAGCTATTCCCGCATCTGATTTTGCAAATTATACCGGTCGTGAATGGGATGTCAACAAACTTTATTCGGCCGCTCCGCTGACTCCACACTCTGCTACCATCTCGGTCCATTCTCAAGACGTCTTCCTGCCACTCCTCATGACTGACGACACCTGTCGTGATACCGCTCGGATTTCTCTGGCCCATGGTAACGGCGGCCGCTTGATGCGGGAAATCATCGAAGAAATTTTCGCTTTCCACCTCGGCCAGCAAGAACTGGATACTGCGGCCGATGCGGTAAGGCTGCCGCTGGACACCGGGAGCGACGAGTGGATGATCACCACGGACGGTTTCACCGTAGAGCCCCTGGAGTTCCCCGGTGGTGACGTCGGGAGTCTCGCGGTACATGGTACTGTCAACGACCTCGCCGTGTCCGGGGCAGTGCCACGCTTCCTCAGCCTCAACGTTTTCATCGAGGAGGGGCTGGATATCGCGATTCTCGGGCGGATCGTTGCATCCATGGCACGAGCCTGCGCAGATTGTGGTGTCAGGGTGTTGGCCGGGGATACCAAGGTAGTCCGGCGGGGACAGGGTGGCGGGCTCTATCTGGCGACCACCGGCATAGGGCGCCGGCGGCCGGGCGTCGATCTGGGCTTGCACCGTGTTCGCCCGGGTGACCGGGTGATCGTGAGCGGTCCGGTGGGGGATCATGGCGCCGCCGTCCTGCTGGCCCGGGAGCAGTTCGGTTTGTCTGGCAACCTCCGCTCCGACGCCGGGAGCGTTCTGCCGATTGCCGACATTCTGCTCGGCTTTCCAGGGCTGCGTTTCATGCGAGATCCCACCCGTGGCGGCGTGGCGACCGTCTCACACGAGATTGCCCGCGCCGTCGGGGCGACCGTTCGCCTCATCGAACGGGATGTGCCGGTCCGGCCGGAAGTCCGCAGTGTATGTGAGATTCTGGGTTACGATCCTTATTACCTGGCCTGCGAAGGAAGAGTCGTGGCTGTGGTCGATGCTGCAGCCGCGACAGATGCGCTCGCAGCGCTCCATCGTGGCGGATTCCCGGAAGCAAGCATTGCGGGCACGATCGAGGCGGGTGCGCCGCGAGTTGTTCTTAAGACTTCCCTCGGCGGTGAAAGAATCCTCCCGGAGCTCGAAGACGATCCGCTGCCCCGCATTTGCTGATCCGGCGAAAGGCAGCCGTTTGTCCAAGACGCCTCGATTGTGTCTTGCCGCGTTTTGTCGATAATGCCTCAACGCCGTCCGGTTCCGGTGCCGGCAGGGTGAGGCGCGGTCCGGTCGGCCGCCCCCTTTCATGGGTGGACCGTCGTCGGCATCTGCGGGATAAGCATTCGAGAAGAACAAACATGA
This sequence comes from Methylococcus capsulatus, assembly GCF_036864975.1. Taxonomy (NCBI): domain Bacteria; kingdom Pseudomonadati; phylum Pseudomonadota; class Gammaproteobacteria; order Methylococcales; family Methylococcaceae; genus Methylococcus; species Methylococcus capsulatus. Next base: position 2,605,118 of record NZ_CP104311.1, read on the forward strand.
GCGCCGAACAAGTCTCAAAACACGGATTGATCGTCAAGCGCATCCTTGGCAGTGTACGGGATTTCGCCGGCTCGGAGGTGGGCTGGAAGGCCAAGATCCTATTTGTTTCACTTCTTTCGTTGATGCTGGCGATCAACGGTCTGAACGTGCTGAACAGCTACGTGGGCCGGGATTTCATGACCGCGATCGAGAATCGCTACATGGGCGGCTTCGTCTGGTATGCGGTGATCTATCTCGGGGTATTCGCTGCCACCACCGTCGCTGCGGTGATCTACCGGTTTTGTGAGGAACGGCTGGGTCTGTTGTGGCGGGAATGGCTGACTCGAAGATTGCTGAATGCTTATTTGGACGAGCGCGTTTATTACCGTCTCGACGAGAGCCAGGAGGTCGCCAATCCCGACCAGCGTATCGCCGAAGACGTGAAGGCGTTCACCGTCACCACGCTTTCTTTTACCTTGATGCTTCTCAACAGTACGTTCACTGTGCTGGCTTTTTCCGGCGTGATGTGGAGCATCAGTCCGCTGCTGTTCGGGGTCGCGGTCGCCTACGCCGTGGCCGGCTCCTACTTCACGGTTCGGCTGGGGCGGCCCCTCGTCCAACTCAATTATGATCAGCTCGACCGCGAAGCGGATTTTCGCGCAGGTCTCCTTCATGTCCGCGAAAATGCCGAATCCATCGCCCTGCTGCATCGGGAACGGCGGATTCAGTCCCGCCTGCTGCGTCAGCTCGAAGCCCTCACCGCCAATTTCCGGAGGCTGATCGCGGTCAATCGCAATCTCGGGTTTTTCACGACCTGGTACAACTATTTGATCCCGGTCATACCAGCACTGGTGGTGGCACCCTTGTTCATCGAGGGTAAGGTCGAGTTCGGGGTGATCACCCAGTCGACGATGGCATTCACCTATCTGCTCGGTGCATTCTCGCTGATCGTGACTCAGTTTCAATCCATTTCGGCATACACTGCGGTCATAGCCCGCCTTCGCGGTCTGATTCAGGCCGTGGAGAAGGTGCGCTCGGAAACCACTTCTCCCATCGAAGTCTGCGAGATGTGTGATCGGATCGCTTATGAGAAACTGACCCTGTACTCGCCACGGGACGGCCGGGTGCTGATCGACCAACTCTCCGTGGAGATTCCCGCGGGCGGCCGCCTGCTGATCCGGGGCGAGAATCAGACTGCGAAGGTGGCTTTGTTCAGAGCGACGGCCGATCTTTGGAACGCGGGAACCGGAAAGATCATTCGTCCCGGTCTGGAGGATACCCTGTTTCTGCCGGAACGGCCGTATCTGCCTCCGGGGACTTTGCGTGAATCCTTGCTGCGCACGGGCGGTGAGGATCAGATTCCTGACGAGCGGATCATAGCGACTCTGCGGTCTTTGAACATCGATTCCATCCTGATCCGGGTCGGCGGGCTGGATACGGAAGCCGATTGGGATGACGTCCTGTCCTTGGGGGAGCAGCAGCTTCTGGCGTTCACGCATCTCCTGCTTTTGGAACCTCGTTTCGTGTTCCTGGACCGGCCGGGAACCGCCCTCGATGCCGAGCAACTGAACCGGGTGTTGCAAATGCTGCATGACCATTCGATCGCTTACATCACACTTGGCAACAGTCACGACAATCTGTCGTTCTACGACGCCGTGCTGGACTTGGAACCGGAGGGCCGTTGGTCATGGAAAGAAGTTCGGGATGGAGTAGTCGTCGAGTCGCCAGGTTGATGCGGGTCAAGGGCGATCCCAGTCCCTTGGACAGAGGCAGCATGCCTAGCGCCGAGCCGTAATGCCACATGCCGTCTCCTCTTGCCCCGTGGGGGTTGCGTTCCGCCGTAGCCCATTGGCTTTGTCTTAGGGGTTCGACATGCGACTCCGGCTGACGGTGCGCGCGCGGCTTTTGCTCGCCTGCTTTCTTCCCTTTGCTTTGGCCATGGTCTCGATGCTGGGCTTCGTCATTTGGAACTATTACCGGGATCTGGTGCGGGAATCGGAGTTGAGGCTCCGCGCCGAGGTCAACGAGGCCGGGTTGAGGATAGATCTCGCCAATGTCACCGCCTCGACCGTCCCGAAGACCATGGCGCTGGCGCAAGAAGCGGGGTTGTTCGGCAACCGACCGGTCTCCTTGGAATTCGCCCGCAGGATCCTGGAAGCCTTTCCGGAGTTTACTGGCGCTTATTTCGGTTATGAGCCCGACGGCGACGGCCATGACCGTTCCGCTGCCGAGACCGATGGGGTTCCGCGGGATGCGGTGAGCCGGGAAGGACGGTTTCTACCCTACTGGTTTCGCGACCGCGAAGACCCCTTGCGAATCCGGCTGTCGCCGTTGGTAAACACCGAGTCGAGTTACTATTACCGCGGTGTCAAGAATAGGCAAGAAGGAAAAACCGAGGAGGAGGGTGTCAGTCTGCCCGGTGGAATCAGCCGGCTTTACCGGCATTCCGTAAACGGGACGCCAGGCCAGTCCTTCACGATGGTGACCGAACCTTATGAGTACGAAGGAAAATACATGGTGGAGCACGTGGTTCCCTTGCTGCGGGATGGGCGGTTCCTGGGAATCGCGGGGGTGGACACGGCGCTCAACGACATCGACGACACCCTTCGGAGAATACATCGCCACGAATCCGGCGGTTTTTTCCTTTTGAGCCAGCGAGGGCGTGTCATCGCCTCGACGGTCGATCCATCCATGCGGGCCCGCCGTATCGAAGATACCCCCTGGTTGCCAGCATTGGAGCTGGCATATCTCGATACGGGCAAAGGGACTTTCCAGCTGGCGCCGGATCCCCGCGACGGCACCGCAACTTATGTCGTCTCGACGCGACTGGCGACTGGCGACTGGACGCTGGTTCTGGCGGCCAGTCGCGCTGAAATCCTGGCTGGCCTAAGCGATGTGGTCAAGGGGGCGGCGGGCGTGTCCGTGGTGGTGCTCGCTTCGGTTCTGGGCATGGCTCTCCTGGCCTTGCGGGCGGTGAGCCGGCGTATCGAGGACGCTGCGGGTGCCGCGGCGCGGGTGGCGGCTGGCGATCTGGGGTCACGACTGGACATTGCCGGGCCGGATGAAATCGGTGACCTGCTGCGGGCCATGGATGCCATGCGGCAGGCTTTGGCCGATTTGATCGGGCGGGTGAAGCGGTCCAGCGATCAATTGGTGGCTGTTGGCGATGAAATCACCGTGGCCGCCCAGCATGAAGAAAGCCTGGCGCACGAGTTCGGCGCTCTGACACAGCAGATCGCCGCGTCGGTCCGTGAGATTTCGACCACTGGCGACGAGATGGTCCGCAACGTCGCGGATGTCGCCGGTGCGGTGGCCGCGACCGCGGAAGTCGCTTCGGCCGGGAGGGCATGCCTGGGGGAAACGGAGGCGGCGATGCGCCGTATGAACGAGGGGATGTCATCCGTGGTAGAGCGTTTCACCGCCATCGGAGAACAGGCGAAGGGCATCAACAGGATCATGAATGCCATGACGGATATCGCCGTGCAAACCAATCTGCTCTCGTTGAATGCCTCGATCGAGGCCGAAAAAGCAGGGAAGCAGGGAGCGGGGTTCGCTGTCGTCGCTGGCGAGATTAGGCGGCTGGCCGATCAGAGCGCCGTCGCGGCGCTGGATGTGGAGACGATGGTGCGCGACATGCAGCAGGTGGTTGCAGGCGGTGTCCAGGTTCTGGAGTCTTTCCAGGAGGACATGAGGACGGCCGGTCTGTCAAATGTGCGGAGACTGGCGGACCATTTCACTACCGTCCTGGAGCGGATCGACCATCTGGTGCCCGGTTTCGGCCGGGTCTATGAAGGAATGCGAGCGCAGGCAGAGGGTGCTCGCCAGATCAATGAGGCGATGGTTGCGTGGAACGATGAAGCCCAGGGGGTGGCGGAGTCGGCCGAGCACTTGAACTCAATGGTGGTCAGACTCCACACTGCAGTGCAGGAGCTGCAGACCGAAATCGGCAGGTTCAGGCTGTAACCCACTTTCGCGAGGCGTGGCCGCGCCCTGTGTTGTCGTGTTCTTTCCTGAGGTATCCATGAGTAACGAGGCAAAGGGGGCAGCACCTCGCGCTAAGCGGTTGGCGGTGTTGCAGCCGTTCCGGCGCTTCCTCCCATGGTCGGTCATCGTCGCGCTGGCGCTATTCACTACCCTCCTTGGAGGGTTACAGTTCTGTCTATCCTATGTACAGCAGTCGCGCCTGCACGCCAGTGAAACCCTGGCAGCAGTGGTTCAGGCGAAGTTTCAGCATGTTGCGCACTGGCGCGCCGAGCGGTTGGCCGATGCCGAGCAAGTGGCCGGGAATGCGCCATTCCTCGCGGCCGCCGCCGCCTGGTTGGCTGCGGACAAGGAGGAGACGGCCTCGACTCAGCTTGTGCTATCCCGAATGGAGTCATTCCTGGCCATGGGCTCCTACCGAAATGTTCTGCTGCTCGACGTGGCCGGCCGCATCCGGTTGTCGCTGACGCCCCAGGGTGGGGACGATCGAGGCGGCTTCTACGAGCGTGTTCCTATGCCAATGGTAGACGAGGGTGCACGTCCGCTCCTCGGTGACTGGTACCTTTCGCAAAACCAAGCGGAACTTCTGGCCGATGTGTTCATCCCGGTATCGCACGAAGTGAATGGCGAGCATCGGCTCGTGGGCGCCATCGTGATGGTGGCCGATGCCGGGCATTTCCTGCGTGCATTGCTGGAATCGCTGTCACAGTTCAGACCGGAGATTTCTTTCATCGGTCAGGGGGGAAACCGTATGGTTTCCCTGGATCGCGACTTTCTGGCGCGTGAGGGAACGCCTTCGTCGCCGGCGAAGCCGCTTTCCGAAGCGGCGCTCAGGATCACCCAGGGGGATCGCGGCCTGCTCACACAGGAACGTGATGGCGGTGTAACACTGCTGTCGTTGGGAGAATCGATTCCGGGATCCAGCTGGTACGTCATGGCCGAAGCCACTGCGACTCAGCTCTCGCAGGAAAATCAGCCCTTTTTTCTCGGCTCCTCGCTACTGGCACTGCTCGGCGCCTTGGCGGCCGGGGCGGCACTGCTCGGGCGCCGGTCCGAGCGCAATCACCTGCAAGCCGTGCTCAAGGCGGAAAGGGAAAGGGCCGACCTGTTGAGACGCTTCGAGTATTTCGTCAGATACGCCAATGACGCCATTCTTCTCGCGGACCGGGATCATCACATCGTCGACGCTAATGACCGCGCCCTGGAACTCTATGGGTACTCCAGGGCAGAACTTATCGGGTTGGCCTTGGCCGATATCGTGGCCGGGAATGCAGAAGCTGTCCAGCAGATACGCCTGGATGAAGCGCTCGCCCGCGGTGGAGGCGTCTGGGAGTCGGTGCATACCCGCAAGGATGGAGGCGCGGTTCCGGTGGAGTTGAGCATCCGCTTGATCAGCGTGGACGGCTCCGATTTCGTCCAGGCGATCGTGCGGGATGTGAGCGAGCGCAAGCGCATCGAGCTGGCGCTGGCCCGGCAGAAGAACCTGTACGGCCTGCTGGCGCAGACCAACCAGATCATCGTCCGCCACACCTGTGAACAGGATCTGTTCGACGCGATTTGCCGGATTGCCGTTCGCAATGGCGGCTTCCGCTTCGCTTGGATCGGGATGCTCGAATGTGAAACCAGCACCCTCGTCCCGGTTGCCCGCTATGGCGATGATGCCGGTTACCTGGGGAGATTGCATGTGTCCGGGGCGGCTGCTGCGCAACATCACGATCTCACGCACATGGCCGTGACCGCCGGCCGGCACATGATCAGTGATGATTTTCTTGCCGACCCCCTGACACGGCCATGGCATGAGGCGGGTATTGCTGCGGGAGTGCGTGCCTCCGGCGCTTTTCCCATCCGGCGGTTCGGAGAAGTGGTAGGTGCGATCAACCTCTACGCGGGTGAACCGGGTTTCTTTTCGGAAGATATTGTCGCCGTGCTCGACACCATGGCCATGGACGTCTCTTTCGCATTGGACATCCTGGCCCATGATGCCGAGCGGGCGCGGAGCGAAATGCGGCTCCGGGAAAGCGAGGAGCGGTTCCGGCTGGCGGCCAATTCGGCGCCGGTGTTGATCTGGATGGGCGATACCGCAGGTGCCTGCACCTTTTTCAACGACATGTGGCTGAATTTCACCGGACGTTCGCTGGGGTACGAACTGGTTGACGGCTGGTTGGAGGGTGTGCACCCCGAGGACCGTTCCCGCTGGACCGGAGCCTACTCTGCTGCCTTCGCTGCCCGCAAGCCGTTCGAGATCGAATACCGCCTGCGCCGTCGCGACGGGGAATACCGCACGATGTTGGGCAAGGCGACGCCGCGGTTCGACGCCGGCGGCGAATTCATCGGCTATATCGGCTCGTGCATCGACATTTCCGACCGGAAAAAAGGCGACGAACGCCTGATGTTGGCCGGCAAGGTGTTCGAAGCGGTACGCGAGTCGATCATGGTGACGGATGCGAACGGCGTGATTGTGGCTGTCAATCCGGCCTTCAGCGACATGACTGGCTACAGTCCGGAGGAGGCGGTAGGAAAGACGCCGGCTTTCCTGCAGTCCGGCCGCCATGGCAAAGAATACTATGCGGCACTGTGGCGGGCTATCGACCAGGAAGGGTCCTGGCAGGGCGAATTCTGGAACCGGCGAAAGAATGGCGAGCTGTTCGCGGTGCTGGAGACGATTGTGGCGGTTCGCGACGAGGCCGGCGCCACGGTCAACTACATCGGCGTCGCCGCAGACATTTCCAGCCTCAAGGCGGCGGAAGAGCACATCCACCACTTGGCCTATTATGACCCTTTGTCGTCTTTGCCCAACCGGCGCTATCTGATGGAGCGGGCGGAATACGCCTTGGCGCTGGCGGAACGCCGCAAGGAGGAGTTGGCGGTGGTGTTCCTGGACGTCGATCATTTCAAGGATGTCAACGATTCCCTGGGACACCAGGTAGGCGATGAACTATTGGTCCGGGTGGCAGCGCAGATCAAGGAATTCACCCGCGATACGGACACGGTCGCGCGCCTTGGGGGAGACGAGTTCGCGCTGCTGCTGCCGGACCTCGGTCGTGACGCGGTGTCGCAGGTCGCCGAAAAGATCCTGGTCGCGCTGCGCAAGCCTTTCGAGCATTCGGGCCAGGCGTTTGCGGTGACGGGCTCCATCGGCATCGCCCTTTATCCCCATGACGGAACCGATTTTGAAACCCTGCTCCGCAACGCGGACACAGCGATGTACCATGCGAAACAGCAGGGCCGCAATCGGTTCCGTTTCTATGATCCCGGGATGAACGTGGACATCTTGGCGCGCCTGACCGTGCTTTCCGAACTCAGGGAGGCGATTTCCGTCGGCGAGCTCCGGACTTTTTTCCAGCCGGAAATCGATCTGGCCAGCGGGCAACTGGTTGGGGCCGAAGCCCTGGTGCGCTGGCAGCATCCGGCGCGGGGCCTGTTATCGCCCGATCAGTTCATCCCGATTGCGGAAAGCAACGATCTGATCGTCGCCGTCAGCGACTGGGTGCTCGAGGACACGTGTCGCCATCTTGCCCAATGGAAGAAAGCCGATCTGGCGCCGATCACCGTCGGTGTCAACCTGTCCGCCCGTCATTTCCGCGATCCACGGCTGGTGCAGCGTGTCGAGTCGTTGCTGTGCCGTTATGGCGTACCGGGCTCGTCCCTCCAGCTCGAACTCACCGAATCCACCTTGCTGGATGCCGACGGCCAGACCATGGTCGTGCTGCAGGCGCTGATCGCGCTGGGATGCAGCCTCTCGATCGACGATTTCGGCACCGGCTATTCTAGCCTGTCCTATCTCAAGAACCTGCCGATAGCTACGTTGAAAATCGACCAGAGCTTCGTCCGCGATATCGCCTTCGATGCCGATGACAGGACCATTTCCGGCACGGTGGTGGCATTGGGCCACAGCCTGGGGCTCAAGGTTATCGCGGAAGGGGTCGAAAGCGAGGAACAGCGGCGCATCCTGCTGGAACAGGGCTGTGACTTCGGACAGGGTTATCTGTTCTCCTGCCCGCTGAGCCCCAAGGAGTTCACCAAATGGCGTATGGAGCACGCGCTACGTCTGGAAACGGACCTGCGCTATCGTGACTGAGACCGCCCTTTTGGCGTTCGATGTAAAAAAACCGGGCGGTGCGGCAGCCTGGAATCGCCGGGGTCGTCAGAACAGTTGTCGGAACCATGAATCTCCGCCGGTTTCGCCACCTTCGGCACAAGGTGCCCAGGCCGCCGGTTCCGAGCCTTTGACGAATGGCAATTCCTGGGTGTCTGCGCAGCCCTCATCGGCGCGCAGCCCCGTATGTCTATCCACCCGCAGCACGACTATGTCGTCCGGCGGGATGAGATCGAGGGGCTCCTTCGCCAGCTTCTGCATCGTGGCGCCCCAGATCTGCAAAGCTCCCCGGGCCCCGGTCAGACCCGCCGGGCGGTTGTCGTCGCGCCCCACCCAGACCACCCCGGTATAGTCACCGCTGAAACCGGCGAACCAGCTGTCGCGCATGTCGTTGGTCGTCCCCGTTTTGCCGGCGACATGGAAGTCCTCCGGCAGGTAGGTGTAGACCGAACGGCCGGTTCCCTCGCTCATGACCTCCTGTAGGATGGTGTTCAGCAGATAGACAGCCCCGGGATCCACGGCCTGGCGAAGTTCCAGTCCGAATCGCTGCAGGGTCCGGCCGTCCTGGGACAGGACGGCCTGGATTCCGCGCAGCGGCGTGACGAAACCGTCACTCGCGAGTGTCTGATAAAGGGTGGCGACCTCGATCGGTGACAGGTTGGCCGCGCCTAGCAGCAGTGAGGGATAGGTTTCCACTTCGCGGTTCACACCCAGCTTTCGGAGCGTCTCGGCGGTGCGTTCGATGCCGAGGCCAAGGCCTAGTCGCACGGTCGCCAAATTGTAGGAATGGGCCAACGCCGTGTGGAGCGGCACCTGTCCGTGTTCTTTGCCATCGTAATTTTTGGGCGTCCAGGGTTTGCCGCCACCGTCCACTTTGATGGGTTCGTCCAGCAGGGGGGTGGCGACGGTATAGCCGCCGGGCTGCTCCAGGGCGGTAAGATAAACCACCGGTTTGTAAAGGGAGCCGATCTGGCGGACGGAGTCGAGTGCGCGGTTGAAGCCCGACGACTCGGCATCGCGACTCCCTGCAAGGGCTGCGATCTCACCGTTGGACCGCCGGGTGAAGACGGCGGCGGTTTCCAGCCGACCGTCCGGCCGGGTCGAGTGGTCGAGCCGCGCCAGGGTTTTGGTGATCGCCGACTCCAGATGCTCCTGGGCGAACACGTTGAGTGTGGTGAAAATGCGCAGCCCCTCGGAGGTCAGATCCTCGGGGCGGTATTGCTCCTGAAGCTGGCGCCGGATCAAATCGAGGAAGGCCGGATAACGGCTGATGGCCTGGTGCGGATTCCTGATCACGTCCAGCGGCCGCTGTCTGGCGGCGTCGGCCTCGGCGGACGTGATGAATCGCTGCTCCACCATCGCATCCAAAACGCGGTCCCGCCGCTCCCGGGCGCGCTCGGGGTGTTTGTGCGGATCGTAATAGGTCGGTCCCCGCACCAGGGCAACCAGCAGCGCCACATGAGGCAGTTCCAATTCGTTGAGGGCCCGGCTGAAATAATACTGGCTCGCCAGACCGAAGCCGTGGATGGCGCGGGTGCCGTCCTGGCCCAGGTAGATTTCGTTGAGATAAGCCTCGAGAATCGCAGCCTTGCTGTAGCGGGCTTCCAGAATCAGCGCCATGAAAGCTTCGCTGATCTTACGCCCTAGGGTACGTTCGGAACTCAGAAAGAAATTTTTGACCAGTTGCTGGGTCAGTGTACTGCCACCCTGGACGAAGCCGCCCGCCTTGACGTTCTGCCAGGTGGCCCGCAGGATGCCCTTGGCGGAGAGGCCGAAATGTTCATAAAAATCACGGTCTTCGACCGCGAGCAGCGCGTCGATCAGCGACTTGGGCACCTCCTCGAGCTTGACCAGTATACGGTCTTCCTTTAGCGCGGGATAAAAGCTACCGATCTGCACCGGATCCAGCCGCACCAGGGGGGGAGACTCGGCCGAATCCAGGCTTTCCAGCGCTCGTACCCTACCGCCGTCGAACTGTACCCTGACTTTGCTAGAGGGTTCGGATTTGTCGGGAAACAGGAACTCCCGGGTCCGGAGCTGTATTTCGTTGCCCCGGCGCGAATAGCTGCCTTGAGATGTCAGCCCGGCGTCGTTCCGGTACTTGAGCTGATCCAGCATCCACACCAGTTGATCTGCAGAAATCGGTGCTTCGGCATAGAGTTCAACCGGCATGGCATACACCCTGGCTGGCAGAGCCCAGCGCCGCCCCTCGAATTTTTCGCGGATCACGGAATCCTGGTAGGCGAGGTAGCTGATCAGTGCGACCGTCAAGGCCAACGCCGACAGGTAAAGAAACTTGCGGGTCATGCGCGTAGGAAGGGGTGTGGTGTCAAAAGGGGATCCCCGAGGAAGGCTTCCTGGCAATGGCGGCCTGAACTTGCGACCGGGCCAGTCAGGCGGGCAAGGCCAGGTAAGGCTCCAGCAGATTGATCAGGGTATCGGCATGCTCTTGACTCGCATTCAGGGCGGGAATGTAGCGATAGGATGTTCCGCCGGCAGCGAGAAATTCTTTGCGGTTGGTGATCGCGATTTCCTCCAGGGTTTCCAGGCAATCCACCGCGAAACCGGGACACACTACATCCACTCGCCGGATGCCGCGGTCCGGAAGTTCCCGCAGGAGGTTTACGCAGTAGGGCTTGAGCCATTCGGCCCGGCCGAAGCGCGACTGGTAGGCCAGCAGCCATTCATCATCGCTCAGACCGAGTAGGCGGGCGATGCCTTGCGCCGTGACCTGGCACTGGCCGGCATAGGGATCGCCCAGGTCGATACAGCGTCGGGGCAGCCCGTGGAAGGAGAACAACAGGCGGTCGGGACGGCCATGTTCCCGCCAGAACGAGCGGATCCTCGAGGCGACGGCTTCCAGGTATTTGGGCGAACAGTGGTAGTCGGCGATGAAATGCAGGCTGGGAATGTGGCGCCAGCTTTTCACGGTGTCGCATACCGCATCGAACGCCGAGCCGGTAGTGGCGGCCGAATACTGAGGGTAGAGTGGCAGGATGACGATCGTTTCAACCCGGTTCCGCAGTTCCTCCAGCTTCGAGCGGATGGAGGGAATGCCATAGCGCATGGCGATTTCGACGGCGGCAAACCTGCCATCCGCGGCCAACAGATCGCGCAGGTCCTGCGTGTGTACCAGGAGCGGCGAACCGCGTTCGGTCCAGACCGTCCGATAGGCAGGGGCCGATTTGCCGGGCCGAATGCGGAGCACGACGAGGTGGAGGATCGGCCACCACAGGACGCGGGGAATTTCGACCACCCGCGGATCGGACAGGAATTCGCGCAGATAGCGCCGGACCGCTTTCGGCGTCGGCGCCTCCGGTGTGCCGAGGTTGACCAGCAGGACCCCGACTCGGGCGGTGCCGGTATTCATCGCCTTATTTTCGGTTGATGAGATCGAGGAATTCCGCCCGGGTACTGCTTTGCTTGCGGAAGAGGCCGAGCATGGAAGAGGTGGTCATTACCGAGTTCTGTTTCTCGACGCCGCGCATCATCATGCACAGATGCTTGGCTTCGACCACGACGGCGACACCGCGTGGATTGACTGCGGTCTGGATCGCCTCCGCGATCTGCTTGGTCAGTCGCTCCTGTATCTGCAAACGGCGTGCATACATTTCCACGATCCGCGCGATCTTGGACAGACCGATGACCTTGCCCTGGGGCAGATAGCCGACATGGCATTTACCGATGAAGGGCAGCAGGTGATGCTCGCACAGCGAATACAACTCGATGTCCTTGACGATCACCATGTCCTCGGAGTCTGCTTCGAAAACCGCGTTGTTGAGGACGTGATCGAGCGACTGGTGATAGCCACTATTGAGGAACCGGAAGGCGCTCGCCGCCCGCTTGGGCGTGTCGACGAGTCCTTCGCGGGAAACGTCTTCGCCGATTTCCTGAATGAGCTGGCTGAACAATTTTTCCATTGCGCTGTACATCGGGTAAGCCTCTAGAATCGAGTTAACAGAACGAGCCGCGCCTGGTCTGGTCTCCGCGAAAGTCGCCTGCGGCGAGTGCATTCGCGGCATCCAGGAGTAAGGTTTCAGCGGCGTCCCGCCGGGAGGCGCCTTCGCTTATGTGCCGGCGCCAACGTTTGCCACCTGGCGTAGCATGATAAAGGCCCAGGATATGCCGGGTGAGGGCGTGCAGCCGGCTGCCTTTGGCCAGTTCGTCCTGGACGTAGGGCAGAAAATCTTCGATGATTTCTTCCCGTGTCCTGGGTCCGAGGTCACCCTGCCCAAACAGACGGCGGTCGGCTTCGGCCAGCAGGTAGGGATTGTGATAAGCGGCGCGGCCGATCATGACGCCGTCGCACCATGACAGATGCTGCTCGGCTTCGTCCAGAGTCTGGATACCGCCATTCAGCACGATCTCCAGTTGCGGCAGGTCGGATTTGAGTCGGCGGACCACCTCGTAGCGCAGCGGCGGAGCCTGGCGGTTTTCCTTCGGTGAAAGCCCTTGCAGCCAGGCTTTGCGGGCATGGACGATGAAAGTGCCGCAGCCGGCGTCGGCAACGGTCGTGACGAAATGGAGCAGGTCTTCGTAAGAATCGCGGTCGTCGATGCCGATGCGGGTCTTGACCGTGACCGGTACCGAGACGGCCTCGCACATGGCGCGGACGCAATCGGCCACGCACTCCGGTTCGGCCATCAGGCAGGCGCCGAAGCGGCCGATCTGGACTCTGGGGCTGGGACAACCGACGTTGAGGTTGACTTCGTCGAACCCCCTGCCTTCCGCGATTTTCGCGCATTCAGCCAGAGCCTCGGGATCGTTGCCACCGAGCTGGACCGCCAGCGGGTGCTCCGCCGGATGGAAGCCAAGGAGCCGCTCCTGGTCGCCGCGAAGGATGGCTGCGGTCGTCACCATTTCGGTATAGAGCAGGGTGTGGCGGGAAATCAGCCGCAGGAAAAAGCGGCAATGCCGGTCGGTCCAGTCCATCATCGGCGCCACACTCAGACGGCGTCGGAACTGCTGGGTGTCGGCTGTAACCGACGGTACCGCCAATGGCCCGGCTGGATCACCGGACGGGGGCCGGACGTTGAAAGCGCTCAAGGAGGCGTCACGATGCGGAATTGTCTTCCGAATGGCCGGTCAGGAACACATCCTGGCGGGACGGTTGATACTGCACCGAACGTGTGCTCAGCCAGGCTCCGCTGAGCATCAGCGTACCCGCTCCCAGGGCACCGGCACCGAGATAGAGCAGTTTCTCGAATTCCACCCATTCCCGAACGGTTCTGGCGACGGCCGGATCCTCGGCCATTTCCGGCGACATGCGGTAGCGCTCGTGCTCCCCTGTCGACTTGAACTGGCCGCCCTGGGTTGCGTAATTCTGCAGGAACTGGAGTTCGGATTTCAGGGCCTCGAGGAGCCCCGCTTCGTCCGGTCCGAAGCGGCCACCCTGGACGCTTTTTTCCAGCATTCTGAGTTTGTTTTCGACCGAGTCCTTCATCAGGCCGGCGACCCTCCCTTGCAGGGAATCGAGTTCGTTCTGGTACTGTTGCAGATCCGGGTTCTGAACGAGAATACGCTCGCCGTAAGATGCGTTCAGCGCTTTGATCAGGGCTTCTCCCCGCCACAGGATCATCGCCATGATCGCCAGCGTAAGCCACAGGAAAGCTATCCCCGCCACGCGCAGCCAGGACGACCCTCGCGGCTCCGCCATGCTCGGCCGGGCGAGCACGATTCCGCCGCAGTCCGGACGGGGACGGCTCTGGGAGACATTGCTTCCCTTGTTATCCATGGGCGTTGAAGGTTGGTTTGCACCTACTCACAGCGGTTCAGCCGGACCGGAACTGATTTTCAAATATGACAGATCGCCCGCGGCCGGTCAATTTCATTTGTACCGGGCCCTCCGCATGATGTCCACCATGTCCGCCACGGCTTTTTCTAGCCCCGAGAACAACGCCCGGGCGATGATGGCATGACCGATGTTCAGCTCGACGATTTGCGGAATGCGGCAGATCGCGCCCACATTGGCGTAGGTCAGGCCATGTCCCGCATTGACCTGCAGTCCCAATGCCTCTGCCACCGCCGCGGCATGGCGTAGTTTTTCCAACTCGGCGGATCGTTCCCGGTCGGTCTCCGCATCCGCGTAACGGCCGGTGTGCAGTTCGATCACCGGCGCACCGGCGCGGGCTGCCGCCTCGATCTGGGGGGGATCCGGGTCGATGAACAGAGACACCTCGATGCCGGCGTCGCCGAGGTGGCGGCACGCTTCGCCGATCCGGTCCAAATGCCCCGCTACGTCCAGCCCTCCCTCGGTCGTGAGCTCCTCCCGTCTTTCCGGCACCAGGCAGCAGGCGTGGGGTCTCACACGGCAGGCAATGGCAACCATTTCGTCGGTAACGGCCATCTCGAGATTGAGCCGGGTCTCGATGTGGTCACGAAGCAGCTCGATATCCCGGTCCTGGATGTGCCGGCGGTCTTCGCGCAGATGAGCGGTGATCCCTTCGGCACCAGCCTGTTCGGCGACGAAGGCGGCGTGCAGGACCGAAGGGTAAGAAGTGTGCCGCGCCTGCCGGATCGTCGCCACGTGGTCGATGTTGACGCCTAGTCTGATGGCTTGCTTGGATTTCACGTTGGGTGATGTGACGTACTAAGGGGAATCGAACCGGGACCGGACAGTCCACAGTTCGGCTGACATTGACGCGGCATATTATCAATTGATCTGCGCAATTTCATTGGATCCCCGCTACGGCGCCCGGGTGGCGCGATACGATTGAGCTAAGCCCCGGCTTGCTCGCCCGCCACAGCGGTTAGACGCTTGGTCACCGACACGACATTTTTTCCATCGCAGCGCCGGTAGCCGATCGAATCCATCATCCTCATCACCAGGAGAATCCCCAGGCCGCCGATGGCGCGTTCCTCCAGCTTGCTGTGGATATCGGGAGACGGGGCGATCGTGGGGTCGAACTCATCGCCATCGTCGGTGACGGTGAGGGAGGCGCGGCTGCCGTGGAGGGTGAGGCAAACGCCGATTTCCCCCCGCTCACCCGCTGGGTATCCGTATTTGATGGTATTGGTCGCCAACTCTTCCAATACCAGATTCAACTGGACCGTGACTGGTTCGGGTACGCCCGCAGCCGAGCAGAATGCTTCCAGCTGCTCCATGACCTCGATCAGTGGCGCTATGCCGGCTTCGATGGTGCGCTCGAACTTGGCGCATTGCACGTCGGGCTGGTTCGGTTCCATGGCGCTCGATGTGGATTGGGTCAGAAAAAAACCGGTGTAGAATAACGCCGCTTTTGACTTAAGCGTCTCTCGACGCGGCGGGCCGGGCGCGGACCGCATCCACTCTCTACAAGGATACGAATCGTGCAAGAGTCTGACAGCGAAGGCAAGGAGGAAGGCGGGGTTGAAGACTCCTGCTGCGATCTCGAACGTTTCATTTCCGGCGTCCAAGGGTTCAAGGAACGTTTTTACGGCCACTACCCGGAACACATGCAGCAGCTCGTCGAGCAGGGGCAGCGTCCGGTCGCGCTCATGATCGCCTGCAGCGATTCACGGGTCGATCCGGCTTTGCTCATGAACGTGGCGCCAGGTGATCTGTTCGTAGTGCGCAACGTCGCCAATCTCGTGCCGCCCTACCATGCCTCATTGGCCCCCGATGGGGTGGGTGCGGCGCTCGAATACGCCGTCCGTCATCTCCATGTGCCCCATATCATCGTTCTCGGGCATGCCCAGTGCGGTGGCATCAAAGCCTTGCTCGACATGGCAACCGGAGCCAAGTTCGAGAGCGACTTCATCGGCGAGTGGGTATCTATGGCCATGGACGCTTGCTGGCAGTATGTGCCGGATGCCAGCGGGGAGGGGCTCAGGCAGGTCTCTCTGGAGCGGCTGAAAGACTATGCCTATCTGGTGGAGCGCGCGGCCATTCAGGGATCTCTAGGGAATCTGCTGACTTATCCATGGGTCCGGGAGGCGGTGGAGAAGGGGCGGCTTTTCCTGCAGGGCTGGTGGTTCGATCTCGAATCCGGAGACCTGTGGGTGACCACCGGTGACAATTCGCAGTTCCTCCCCGTCGCCGACTGATCTCGTCCCGAATGAAGCGGCCCGAGAACATCGTCTATTGGCTGAACGACAGACCGCCGGCCGCGATCGCCGTGTTCGTGGGTCTGCAGCAGATGTCGTTTTTGGGCGTTTATCTCGCGATTTCACCACTGTTCGTGAGGACCGAGAACATCGGTGACCACGATTCACAGATTCTGATGGCGACCACGCTCCTGGTTTCCGGCATCGGAGTGATGTTGCAGGCGGCCGGGCGGCTGGGTATCGGTTCCGGCTACTTTTGCCCGTTGCAGGCCACTTCGGCATCGTTTGCGACCATGGAACTGGCGCGGCTTGGCGGAGGGCTGGAACTTGCTTTCGGCATGGTGGGCGTGATGGGGGCGGCGCAGGTCATGTTGGGGGAGGTGTTCCGGCGGCTGCGCAGCGTATTTTCGGTCGAACTCGCTGGCGTGGCGGTGACCTTGATCGGCCTGGGCCTCGGTTACAAGGGGGTCACCCTGCTCGGCGGCATCGATGCGCCCGGAGGGCTATGGAAGCACGACATCGCCGTCGGATTTCTCGCGCTTGCAGTCATGATCGTTTGCAATGTCTGGTCGTCCGGCAGCCTGCGCTTGTTTTCGGCATTTGCCGGCTTGGCTACAGGTTTGGCCGTCAGTGTCCTGGTCGACGGCGTTCGGCCTGAAGACGCCGAGCGCTACAAGGATACGCCTCTGTTGGCGCTACCCCGGTTGCCCACCTTCGGCTGGGCATTCGACCCGACGCTGATCGTGCCGTATATTGTGCTGGGTCTGGCTTTTTCCCTGCACGGATTCGGCGCTCTCGCCGCCGCCCAGCGTTTCAACGATTCGGAATGGCGGCGTCCCGACATGGCGCAGATTTCGCGGGGCATCCGTGCCGAAGGGGTTTCCAACCTCATTGCTGGGTTGGTGAACAGTCTGCCGCTCACCTCAAGCGGCGGCGCCGTCTCCCTCGCCGCCGCCACCGGTTGTACCAGCCGCCATATCGCCTTTTGGCTCGGTGGTATCCTGATCGCCCTGGCCTTCGTACCCAAGATCACAATGTTGTGGTTCGTGCTGCCCGTGCCGGTGATCGGGGCGGCGGCGGTGTTTCTGTCATCCTTCACCCTGCTGGCCGGCTTGCAGATGATCGCATCGCGTATGCTCGACAACCGTAAGATTCTTACCGTTGGCATCGGCTTGTTGCTGGGGATCAGTCATGAGCCTTTGAAGCACTATTACCGTGAAGAACTGCCTGCCTTTCTGGTGCCGGTGACCCAGTCGAGCGTCGCTCTTGGGGTGGCCGGTGCGACGTTGCTGTCGGGGGTGTTCCGCATCGGCGCAGGGACGCGGCAGCGGCGATCGTTTGTCCTGGGGGAATCGCAGCTCGACGACGTCGTCGGTTACCTGGATCGGCAGGGCCGGGCCTGGGGCGCTCGCGCCGATGTCGTGCGACGCAGCGAATATGCGATATGGCAGGCGTTCGAGATTCTCCATGATCACGGTTTCGTGGCTCGGAACGAACAAGGTCAGGGCGTCGTAGAGGTGGAAACCCTGGTGGACGAATTCACGTTCACCGTCGTCGCCCGCTACCGCGGCGAGGTGATACCGGTCTCCACCCATGCCCCCAGCCACGAGGCGCTGCTGGAGTCCGACAAGGGGATTCTGGAAATGGCGGGCTATCTGCTTTACAAGCTTGCAGACAGGGTGCGTTCGCGTGAGCTTTCCAATGGGCTGGCGGAGCTGCGCCTGACTTTCGTCGAATGATTCATTCGCTGTATTTCAATTTGTTGCCTGGAGTAGACCGATGCTAGATATTACTTGTGAAACCCGGGGCGGGATGCTTGTCGCGCACCTGAGCGGCCGTATCGACGCCGCCGCGTCCCGTGCCTTCGAAGAACAGGCGCTGGCCTGGCTGGAGACGGGGAACCGCGACCTGGTGATGGATCTTTCATCCATCAGCTACATCAGCAGCGCCGGTTTACGGGTCTTTCTGCTGATCGCCAAGAAACTCAAGGAAGCGGAAGGTTCGGTGAAACTCTGCGCCTTGACCCCGGCGGTCAACGATGTTTTCGAGATCAGCGGATTCAGTCGGCTGTTTTCGATCTATCCGTCGTTGGAACATGTGACCTGAGCAAAGATGCCGGCGCGGCGCTGCGGGTGTCTGCCATGAGAAAGCTGGTCGGTTGGGCTTCGGCGTTCGTGATCGTGGCCGCATTGGCGGGCGCATGGGGCTTTCGCGAACATGCCCGGCCGCCTATCAGGATTGGCATACTGCATTCGCTGACCGGCGCCATGGCCATCAGCGAGAAATCAGCGGTGGATGCTGAACTCATGGCGATCGACGAAATCAATGCCGGGGGTGGCCTGCTGGGGCGTCGCGTCGAAGCGGTGGTGGCCGACGGCGCATCGGATTGGGGTACTTTCGCCAGGCAGGCGGGCAGGTTGATCACCGAGGAAAAGGTCTGCGCGATCATCGGTTGCTGGACTTCGGCCTGCAGAAAAAACGTCAAGCCGGTGGTGGAAAAATACAACCATCTGCTGATCTACCCCATGGCCTATGAGGGTCTGGAGATTTCCAAGAACATCATCTACACGGGGCTGTCCCCCAACCAGCAGATCGTCCCCGCCCTGAAATGGAGCCTGGACAAGCTGGGACGGCGGGTTTTCCTGGTGGGGTCGGATTACGTCTGGCCGCACAGCGTCAATGCCGTATTGCGGGACTGGATCAAGGGGCTGGACGGCGAAATCGTGGGCGAGGAATACGTTTTCTTCGGCAGCAGCGACGTCGCCGGCGCGGTCGGGAAAATCGCCGCCCTGCGTCCGAATGTCGTCATCAGCACGATTGCGGGAGAATCGAATCTGGCTTTCTACCGTGCGCTGCGGGAAGCCGGTATCCAGGCGAAAGACGTCCCTGTGGTGTCGCTTTCGGTGGGGGAGGAGGAACTCCGCGATATTCCGCCGCAGGATGCTGCCGGGCATTATTCGGCCTGGGGTTATTTTCAGGCGGTGGCCCGCGAGGAAAACACCGCGTTCGTCCGGCGTTTCCGGGATCGCTACGGCCAGGACCGGGTGACGGCGGATTTCCCCGAGACGGCCTATTTCAGCATATTGCTTTGGGCCGAGGCGGTGCGGGAGGCGGGATCGCCCGAGGCCGCTCTGGTGAACGAATACATTCTCGGCCAGAGTCTCAATGCCCCCGAGGGCGTGGTGACGATCGATCCTTCCACCCGCCACACCTGGCGGTCGTTCAACATCGGGCGCATCCTCGACAATGGCCAGGTCGAAATCGTCTGGTCGACGGATCACCCCATCAGGCCCGTGCCCTATCCCCGAACCCGCAGCAGACGGGAGTGGGAAAATTTTCTCAATGAACTCTATCTGCGCTGGAACCATAACTGGGCGAATCCCGTGCCTCCCGTGGCGACCGCCGGACGCAAGGACAGGCAGCGGTGAAATTCATGGCTTCCTGGCTCGAACAAGGCACCATCGCGGGGCGCATACTCCGCTGGTTTCTGATCCTGGCGACGGTTCCCGCCATCGTATTGACCCTGGTCACCAATAACCTTTCCGCGGAGGCGCTGCGCGACCGGGTCCAGGGTGAGCTGATGTTCATCGCCCTTTCCAAGGCCGAGGACGTCGAAACCTATGCCTATGAGCGGATACGGGCGGCGGTGGTGTTGCGCAACGACCGTTATCTGATCTCGTCGATCAACGCCTTGCAGAAGTACCGGCTGGAACCGGGACGTTATGCCAGGGAACAACAAGCATTCGATGCGGAGGTGCGCCCCGTACTGGACTTCATGATCGAAAATCTGGCTTTCAGGAATCTGATCGCCTTCGATCCGCGTGGGGATGTCCTGTATCAGTTGCATCCGGTCCAGCAGCTCGGGAAAAACCTTTTTGAAGGCCAGTTGAAGGAGTCACCGCTTGCCAAAGCGGTGCAGAACGCTACGACGCTGCTCGATGCCGAAATCTCCGATTTCGGCGCCTATCCGGGTGGTGACAAGCCGGTGGGATACGTCGTGACGCCGCTCTTCGACAGGGGGGGAGAGCTTGTCGCTATCATCGCTTTGCAATTGGATACGGATGAGGTGTTCGCGCCGCTCCTGGACTACAGCGGGCTGGGAGATACCGGTAAGACGGTGGTGGGTCTCCTCGACCACAATGAGATACGCATCATTTCGCCGCTGAGACACCAGCCCGATGCGGCGCAGAAGCTCCGTATCCAGATGGGGGACCGCCGAGGCCAGGGTATCCAGAAAGCCGTCCTCGGCAACCGCGATTTCGGGGAAATTCTAGACCTCTTCGAGGAAGCGGTGCTGGCGAGCTGGACATATCTGCCGTCCTTCCGCTGGGGTCTCTCAGTGCAGATGGACGTGGACGAAGCGCTGGCTCTGGTGGACACCCAGCGCCTGGTCAATGGCGGACTGTTGGCGTTGCTGCTGATTCCCACCGCTTTGGCGGCGTCCCTGGTCTCGCGTACCATCTCGCGCCCAGTGGGCGAAGCCATTGCCGCCGCAGAGACGGTCGCCGCCGGTGACCTCACGGCGAATCTCCACAGCGACCGCAACGACGAAACCGGCAAATTGCTCCGGGCTTTGGGGCGGATGACGACCTATCTCAATTCGCTGGTCGGACAGGTGCAGAAATCCATCATTGAGCTGGTGTCGACCTCCAATACGCTGACGGCGATGAACCGGGCCCAGGAGGAAGACATATCGGCCTTCGGCGCGACCACGAATCAGATCGCGGCGGCATCGCGGGAAATCTCGGCGACCTCGGAAGAGCTGTTGCGCACGATGGCGGACGTGACCCGCATGGCCGGCAGCACGGCCGAGATGGCGAATGCAGGACGGAATGAGCTGGCCGACATGGAACAGGTGATGCGCACTCTGGCCGAGTCCACGGGTTCCATCGCCGACAAGCTCAATGCGATCAGTGCGCGTGCCAGTGACATCTCCACCATGACCACTACCATCAAGCGGGTGGCCGAACAAACCAATCTCCTATCGCTCAACGCCTCGATCGAAGCCGAAAAAGCCGGAGAGTCCGGTCTGGGATTCGCCGTCGTCGCCCGTGAGATCCGCCGCCTCGCGGATCAAACCGCCGTGGCCACCCAGGACATCGAGACCGTGGTGCGGGAGATGCATGCCGCAGTATCGGTCGGGGTCATGGAAATGGACAAGTTTTCCGAGCAGGTCCGCCGGGGGGTTGATGAGACCAGCCGGATCAGCCAGCAGTTTTCCCGGATCATCGAACAGGTGGGCGAGCTCACGCCCCGCTTCGATGCCGTGCACGAAGGTATGCGCTCGCAATCGGCCGGCGCGCTCCAGATTCGCGATGCCATGGTGGCCTTGTCGGAAAGTGCGATGCAGTCGGCGCAGACATTGGATGAAACGAACCGGGCCTCGCAGCGGCTGGAGAAGGCGATCGCCGAGCTGCGCAAGGAGATCGCCATTTTCCGTTTGTCGTGATGTGCTTTGGTATGACGGTGAAATTTCCGGTCGCCACCGGCAAACGCATTTGGAAGCCGGCAATCAATCGGTGTAAACTTACGCGTTCGATCTTGCGCCGCCACGGCGCGTTTTTTCATTCCGACGGAAAGAGGTTCAGGTTCCCATGTTCAGCAAGGGTATGGAGATTGCCGGATTCGACGACGAACTGTGGGCTGCGATCCAGGACGAGGAACGCAGGCAGGAGGACCACATCGAGCTGATCGCATCCGAGAACTATGCCAGCCCGCGGGTGATGCAGGCTCAAGGGACTGCGCTAACCAACAAATATGCGGAAGGGTACCCGGGCAAGCGCTATTACGGCGGCTGTGAGTACGTGGACGTCGTGGAGACTCTGGCCATCGAGCGTGCCAAACAGCTGTTCGGGGCCGATTACGCCAATGTCCAGCCGCATTCGGGTTCGCAGGCCAATGCCGCCGTCTACATGGCCTTGTTGAATCCGGGCGATACGGTGCTGGGCATGAGCCTGGCACACGGCGGACATCTGACCCACGGCGCCAAGGTCAATTTTTCAGGCAAGCTTTACAATGCCATCCAGTATGGGCTGCAGCCGGAGACCGGCGAAATCGACTACCGGCAGGTCGAAGAGCTGGCCCGGGAGCATCGCCCGAAGATGATCGTGGCGGGCTTCTCCGCCTACTCCCAGGTGGTCGACTGGCAGCGTTTCCGCGCGATCGCCGAGTCGGTCGGCGCCTGGCTCATGGTCGACATGGCCCACGTCGCCGGACTGGTCGCGGCCGGTCTATATCCCAATCCGGTGCCGATCGCCGACGTGACGACCACCACCACACACAAGACCCTCCGTGGTCCGCGGGGCGGCCTGATTCTGGCCAAGGCCAACCCCGACCTCGAGAAAAAGCTCAACTCACTGGTTTTTCCCGGCATTCAGGGTGGTCCGCTGATGCATGTGATCGCGGCGAAGGCCGTGGCACTGAAGGAAGCCATGCAGCCGGATTTCAAGCACTACCAGGCTGCAGTGATGGTGAACGCCGACGCCATGGCGAAGACCTTCAGCCATCGCGGCTACCGCATCGTGTCCGGCGGCACCCGGAATCATCTGTTCCTGGTCGATCTGAGCGAAAAAGGACTCACCGGCAAGCTGGCCGAAGAAGTGTTGGGCAAGGCGCATATCACCGTCAACAAGAATGCGGTGCCGAACGACCCGCAGTCCCCCTTCGTGACCAGCGGTATCCGGGTGGGTACCCCCGCCGTGACGACGCGTGGCTTCGGGGTCGAGGAATGCCGTTTGCTGGCGGGCTGGATGTGCGATGTGTTGGACCATCCCGGAGACGAAACGGTCATCGGTCAAGTGCGTGAAGAGGTGACCGATCTGTGCCGGCGTTTCCCGGTCTATGCCGATTGAAAATACGAGGCGTTGGCCGGCGCTCCGCAGCCATTGAGGGGTGAGTTTCGCCTGTGCGGTGTCCTTTCTGCGGTGCTCAAGATACCCGAGTCGTGGATTCCCGGTTGTCGCAGGAGGGGGACCAGGTGCGTCGTCGCCGCGAATGCGGCGAGTGCAGGGAGCGCTTCACCACCTATGAGTCAGCCGAGCTCAACATGCCCAGGGTAGTGAAATCGGATGGCAGCCGGCAGCCGTTCCGCGAGGAGAAGCTGCGGGCGGGTATGTTGCGTGCCCTGGAAAAACGCCCCGTATCCAGCGACCGGGTGGAAGCCGCCATTACCCGTATCAAAAAGCGCCTCCTTGCGAGGGGTGAGCGTGAGGTACAGTCCCGACTGGTCGGCGAATACGTGATGAGCGAGCTCAGCCAGCTCGACGACGTGGCGTACGTCCGATTCGCCTCGGTCTACCGCCGGTTCGAGGACATCAACCAGTTTCGTGAAGTGATCGACCGCCTGGAAAGCGAGCCGGATTCGGAAACCGCCGGCAGGCAGGCGGATGCTTTCGATGCCTAAAAGAACGGGCGATCCGTGTCTTCCTCGATGGTCCCTTCGTCTGATGCCGTGAACTGGTTTCCCGAAGATCACCGCTTCATGGCGCACGCCTTGCGCCTGGCCGAAAAGGGTTTGTATACGACCGATCCCAATCCGCGGGTGGGTTGCGTCCTGGTGCAAGGAAACGAGGTGGTCGGCGAAGGCTGGCATCAAAGGGCCGGCGGCCCTCATGCCGAGATCGTGGCGCTGCGGGATGCCGGGGAGCGGGCTAGGGATGCCACGGCCTATGTGACGTTGGAGCCCTGTTCGCATCACGGCCGCACGCCGCCCTGCGCCGATGCCCTGATCGAGGCGGGCGTGCGCCGTGTGGCCGTGGCCATGCAGGATCCCAATCCGCGGGTGGCCGGACGAGGTCTCGAACGGCTGCGGCGGGCCGGCATCGACGTCTCCTGTGGTTTGCTGTGGCAGGAGGCGGAGCGCCTGAATCCAGGCTTCATCAAGCGGATGCGTTCGGGGTTGCCATTCGTCCGGAGTAAACTGGCGATGAGCCTCGACGGGCGGACCGCCCTGGCGTCCGGTGAGAGCAAATGGATCACCGGCGAAGTGGCACGGCAAGACGTCCATCGCCTGAGGGCGCGCAGCTCCGCCATCGTCACCGGGATCGGCACCGTGCGGGCCGACGATCCTTTGCTCTCCGCCCGGCCGGATGAAGCGACCGATCTGGAGCAGCCGGCGCGAGTGATTCTGGACAGCCGTCTGCGCTCACCAGCGAACGCACGGGTTTTCCGGCAGGCCGGCCGTACGCTGGTGCTGACCACGGCGAGCGATCCTCCGGCTCGGCAAGCACTGCTCAATGCCGGCGCCGAAGTGCTGGAGGTGCAGCCCGATGCCGCGGGGAGACCGGAACTGACGGCCGTTCTGCGCCTGCTGGGACGGATGGAGTTCAACGAGGTGCTTTTCGAAGCCGGTGCTACCCTGAACGGAGCGCTACTGTTGGCTGGCGTGGTCGATGAGTGGACCGTTTATCTCGCCCCTTGTGTTTTGGGGGACGAGGCGCGTGGACTGTTCCGGCTGCCCGGTCTGGCCGGGATGGCGGACCGCCAGGAACTGGCGATCGTGGATGCACGGCGGGTCGGCAGGGACATGCGGCTGATCCTGCGGCCGTGCGGCTGAAACCGGTGGCTGGTTCCGGAGAACCTTGAAACCATGTTTACAGGCATAATACAGGCCATGGGGCAGTTACAGCGCAAGGAGCCTCGCGGCGGCGATTACCGCCTGACCGTCGCCTCTGGCAACTTGGCCATGAGCGAGGTGAGACTCGGCGACAGCATCGCGGTCAATGGCGTCTGCCTGACGGTGGTCGAGTTCGGCGGGAGCAGTTTCTGCGCCGACGTCTCCCGAGAGACCCTATCACGCACTACCCTGGGAGAGCTCGGGACTGGAGCGGCGCTCAATCTGGAGCTTGCACTGACACCGGGCAGCCGCCTGGGTGGACACATCGTCAGCGGCCATGTCGATGGCATCGGTATCGTCAGGGTGCGGGACGAGGATGGACGATCGGTCAGATTCCAGATCGATGCGCCTGCGCACCTGGCGAAATACATCGCCGAAAAGGGGTCGATCTGCATCGATGGAATCAGTCTGACGGTCAATCGCGTCGACGGCCCGGTGTTCGACGTCAACGCCGTTCCCCATACGCTGGCGGTAACGACGCTGGGGGACGCCCAGGCCGGCAGACGTGTCAATCTCGAAGTGGACCTGCTGGCGCGGTACCTGGAACGCCTGATTCAAGGCGAAGGCGCGGCGCGGCCCGCCGGTTCACTCACGCGCGAATGGTTGCGCGGTCATGGATTCATCCCGGAATGACGCTCAATACGATCGAAGAAATCATCGAAGACATCCGCCAGGGAAAAATGGTCGTCATCATGGATGACGAGGACCGGGAAAACGAAGGCGATCTCGTCATGGCGGCAGGGCATGTGCGGCCGGAGGACATCAACTTCATGGCGCGTTATGGCCGTGGTCTGATCTGTCTGACGCTGACCCGTGAGCGCTGCCAGCAATTGCGGCTGCCCCTGATGGTGAATGAGAACCGGACGCCGCACTCGACCAATTTCACGGTGTCGATCGAAGCCGCCACCGGTGTCACCACGGGTATTTCGGCCAGCGACCGGGCCCGTACCATCCAGTGCGCCGTGGCCCCGGACGCCAAGCCCGAAGATCTGGTCCAGCCGGGTCATATTTTTCCGCTTATGGCGCAGCCCGGCGGGGTACTCAACCGTGCCGGGCACACCGAGGCGGGTTGCGATCTGGCGCGCCTGGCCGGACTGGTGCCGGCAGCAGTCATCGTGGAAATCCTCAACGAGGATGGTTCGATGGCGCGGCGTGCCGACCTGGAAAAATTTGCGGCGGTCCATGGCCTCAAGATCGGCACCATTGCCGACCTGATCCATTACCGGATGCAGAACGAGCAGACGGTTGAGCGCATCTGCGAATGCGATTTCCCGACCGAACACGGGCGTTTCCGCCTCCACGCTTATCAGGACCGTCTGGACAACAAGCTGCATCTCGCCCTTACGCTGGGCGACATTGCCGGCAGCGAGCCGGTGCTGGTACGGGTCCATGGCCGGAATCTGCTGACCGATCTGTTCGGGGTGAGGCGCGGCGATGTCGGCATCTCCGTGCGTGCGGCGATGAAGCGGATCGCTGACGAAGGGCGGGGCGTGCTCGTCGTGATCCGCAACGAGGAAGACGATCGTTGCCTGGTGGAGCGCATTCATCAGTACCAGATGGAGGACCACGGCGTGGACATCGGCCAGCGCGAGGACCCAGGGGTGGACTGGCGTACGACCGGAACCGGGGCGCAGATTCTCGCCGACCTGGGCGTGCGTAAATTGCGGGTGCTGGGAGCGCACAAGAAATATTTGGGACTTTCCGGCTACGGACTGGAAGTCGTGGATTACGTGACAACCGACTGATCGGGAATCGACATGGCTCATATCAAGACTTTCGAGGGCGACATGAATGCCGCAGGGCTGCGTGTATGCATCGCCGCTTCACGCTTCAACAGTTTCATCGTGGATCACCTGGTCAGCGGCGCGGTCGATACTCTAGTCCGTCACGGTGTCAGCAGGGAGGACATTTGCATCGCCAAGACGCCGGGGGCGTATGAGCTGCCGCTGGCCGTCAAAAAGATCGCCAGTTCCGGGCGTTTCGACGCGATCATCGCGTTGGGTGCAGTCATCAGAGGCGCCACCCCGCATTTCGATTATGTCGCCGGGGAATGCGTGAAAGGCCTGGCGAGCGTTTCGTTGCAGCACGGCCTGCCAGTCGCCTTCGGCGTGCTCACGGTGGACACCATCGAGCAGGCGGTCGAGCGGGCCGGGACCAAAGCTGGCAACAAAGGCTCAGAAGCGGCCCTGTCAGCGATCGAAATGGTCAATCTGCTGCGGCAGTTGGAGGCCGAATGAGTCTAGCAAGGACATTGGCGCGCCGCGCCGCCGTGCAGGCCGTCTACCAGTGGCAGCTGGCGCGGGACAGCCTGCCGGAAATCGAACGACAATTCGTCGAGGAGCTGCAGCTCGCTAAGTCATTGTACCGGCGCCATGCCAACGGTTTCGAACTGACTGCTCCCGAGCGGGAGCAGCTCGAGGAGCTGCTGGAGAAATTCGGCCGCTCCCGTGAGGCCGACGAGATCGAGGAGGAGGATGCGACGCTGGAACGGAGGGCCAGCCAATGCCAGGTGCCCGACGTCCAGGTCGGCTATTTCAAGGAGCTCCTGCATGGGGTGGTAAACAATCTGCCCGTGCTGGATGCCGCGCTGGCAAAATACCTCGATCGCCCCATCGATGAAGTTGATCCGGTGGAGCGGGCGATCCTTCGCATCGGCTGCTACGAATTCCTGCACCGTCCGGAAACGCCGTACCGAGTGATCCTGAACGAGGCCATCAATCTGGCCAAGGAGTTCGGTGCCGCCCAGAGCTACCGTTACGTGAACGGCATTCTCGATCGGGTGGCGCACGAATGCCGGGCGGTGGAAATGGTGGCTCGCCGGCGGGGGTGAGCTTGCCAGGTTTATCGCAATGGCCGGGTGAATTCGAGATCATCCGGCGCTTTTTTTCCGCGCAGCGGGTGGTGGATGCGGATACCGAGATCGGCATCGGCGACGACTGCGCGATCCTCAACTTCGCGACAGCGGCGCGGCTCGCCCTGACCACCGACACTCTGGTCGCGGGCGTCCATTTTTTTTCCGATACCGATCCGGCGAGGCTCGGCCACAAGGCGCTCGCAGTCAATCTCAGTGACCTGGCTGCCATGGGGGCCAGACCAAGATGGACGTTACTGGCCTTGACCCTGCCCGAAAACGATCCCGAATGGATCACGGCCTTTGCGCGAGGCTTCTTCCGGCTCGCTGAGCGCTACGGTGTACAGCTGATCGGCGGGGACACCACACGCGGGCCCCTCGCAGTCACCGTCCATGCATTGGGGACCATAGACGAGGGGCCAGCAGTGAAGCGATCGGGCGCCCAGGCCGGTGATGCCGTTTATGTCAGCGGCAGCATCGGCCTTGCCGGTCTGGGTCTGAAGATCAGGCAGGGTGCATATCTTGTCCCGGACGAGGAGGCGCTGGACCGGCTGGAGGCTCCCGAACCGAGGACCGCCTTCGGCTTACGCCTCGGGGAATTTGCCAGCGCTGCCATCGATGTTTCGGATGGCTTGGTGGCGGACTTGGGACACATCCTCGAACAGAGTTCCGTAGGAGCCGAGGTGGATTGGGAGGTACTGCCGTTGTCGTCTGCCGTCTGCCGTTATGTGGCCGATTCCGGCGATTGGGAAATGCCGTTGGTCGCCGGTGACGACTACGAACTTTGTTTCACCGCGTCCCCCGCCTATGCTCATGCGATCGCGCTTGCCGCCGATGCAACCGCCACGCCGGTGAGGCGCATAGGGACGATCCGTGCCGGATCGGGGCTGATCATCCGGCGTTACGGCCGGTCGGTGGAGCTGCCATACTCTGGCTATGTACACTTTTCCCCCGGGGATACGCGAAGATGAAGCGTCGTCGCCTCGAATTCCGCCAGGCATTCCAGAATCCCTGGACCCTGATCGCCCTTGGCTTCGGCGCCGGGCTGGCGCCCTGGGTGCCTGGCACCTGGGGGACCTTGGTGGCGATTCCGCTGTATCTTCTGCTCGTCGATACCAGTCCGGGGGTATATTCGGCTGTCGTCATCGTGCTGCTGGGGCTGGGCGTGGTGGCTTGCGGGCGCTGTGGCCGCACTCTGGGTGAGCCCGACCATCCGGCGATCGTGTGGGATGAGATCGTCGGTTTCCTCCTGACGATGTGGGGTATTGCGGCCTCCTGGCAGAACGTGTTGTTGGGCTTCGTCCTCTTCAGATTCTTCGACATCGTCAAACCCTGGCCCATCCGGGCCATCGACCGTCGAACCGCCGGTGGCTGGGGCGTCATGCTCGACGACGTCGCTGCTGGCTTACTGTCGTCCGTGATCCTTCATATCCTGATAGCACCATCGTCGATGACCAGCCATCTTCGCTGAGCGGGGGAGGCTGCGGGATTTGACCCGTTGATCCGGGAAGGAGTAAGTTGTTTGCCCTCAGGTAACCGGATTACCTGTGCCAGTCCACAGACGCCAATAACGGGGAATCGCCATGGCCAGACGCATCACCAGGGAATGCGACGACAAAGCGGCAGGGATCCGCTTTCACATCAGTTCCGCCCGCCTGTCGATGAGCAAGATCAGCTTCGTTGCCTTTCAGCGGTTTCTGGACGAAATGGAGCGATCCATGTATCTGTGTCCAGAATGCGGTTGGCGGGGGCGGGGCCGGGAGCTCGTGCCGATGGAGGAGGACGGGAACGGGGCTTATGCCTGGGGGCCGGACGCCGAAACCTGGTATGCCTGCCCGAAATGCGAGACCGAGATCGGCGTCGAAACCCCGGTGATGCGGCCGACAGACTGACACGAGCCGGAGGCGTGGTGTCACGCAAGTTTCTCGAAGAATTCCGCGGACGGCAGCGGCGGGCTGAAATAATATCCTTGAAAGCGGGTGCAGCCGCTCTCCTTGAGAAAGTCCAGCTGGGTTCGGGTCTCGACGCCTTCAGCGATGGTTTCAAGGTTCAGATGGTACGCCATCGACAGGATGGTCCGGACCAGTGCGACGTCGCTGGGGTCGTCCGGCAGGTCTTTGACGAAGGTTTGCGCAATCTTCAGTTCACTGAGCGGCAGGCGTTTCAGATAGGCCAGTGAAGAGTAGCCGGTACCGAAGTCGTCCACGGAAAACCGGATTCCGAGCCGTTCCAGTGCACTCATTTTGGCGATGGCATCGTCGATGTCCGAAACCAGCAACCCTTCCGTGATTTCGAAGATCAGATCGTGAGGATTGGCGCCGGTCCGTTCCAGAATCCGCCGGACCCGTTCGAGGAAATCGGATTGCTGAAAGCGACGGGGGCTGACGTTCACGGAGAGGTTCAGCCGGTACCCCGCCTGTGACAGACGGACACTTTCGCGGCAGGTCTGTTCGAAGACCCACTCGCCGATTGGCAGAATCAGTCCGGTTTCTTCGGCCAGGCCAATGAATTTGTCGGGCAGCAGCAATCCCTCGGTCGGGTGCTGCCAGCGCAGCAGGGCTTCCGCACCGACCGTTCTGCCTTCCCCATCGACCTGAGGCTGCAGATAGAGCCGGAATTCGCCGCGGTCCAGCGCAGCGTGCATGTCCCTTTCCAGTGTCAGGCGGCGCTCGGCCGCGGCCTGCATGGTCGATGCATAGGCCCTCACCGCATTGCGCCCCTCAGCTTTGGCTTGGTACATGGCCATGTCCGCCGCTTTCAGCAGGTCGTCCGCCGAGACCGTATTGAACGGATAGATGGCGGTGCCGATGCTCGCGGTGACATAATGCCGGCCGCTGGAGAGCACAAAGGGCCGTTGCAGCATCACCCACAGATTTTCCGCAACCTCCATGGTATGCCGGAACGCGGAGTCGAATTCTTCCGCCAAACCGTCCAGCAGGATCACGAACTCGTCGCCGCCTAGGCGGGCGACCATGTCGCCTTGGCCGATGCCATCGGACGGACGCTCCGCGACTTTACGCAGCAGCTGGTCCCCCACCGCATGGCCGCGCGCATCGTTGAGATGCTTGAACCGGTCGAGGTCGACGAACAGCAGCGCGCAGCGGGATCCGTTGACGCGGTTGTCGCCGACGGCCTGATTCAGGCGCTCGAGAAACAAGCGGCAGTTCGGCAGGCCGGTCAGTGAATCGAAATAGGCCAACTGCTCGATTTCCTGCTGTGCGCGCTTGCGCTCGCTGATGTCGACGAAGGTCGCGACATAATGCGTTAGGATCTTCTCGTCGTTTCGGACGGCCTTGATGGAAAGCCATGCTGGATACACCTCGCCGTTCTTGCGCCGGGCCGTGACCTCCCCTTTCCAGCCGTCCGTCGCGTTCAAGGTGTCCAGTAGTCCTGGGGACGAAATCCTGCCTTCGTTCGCGCCAAGACATAGAAATTCCGAAGGCATACCCACGATTTCATCGGAGGCATAGCCGGTGATCGCAGTATAGCCCGAGTTGACCCGCTGCACGATGCCGGCGGCATCGGTGATCATGATGGCTTCGCTGGTCTCGAAAGCCGTTGCCGCAAGCCGGACGGCTTCTTCCGCCAGCTTGCGCCCGGTAATGTCACGCGTGACTGCCAGCACCGCGTGGGGGGGCGCCGGGTCTGCCCGCGAAAGGCACCGCGTGGGTCTCCATCCAGCGCCTGCCGCCCTTGAGGCCGATGATCTGGAATTCCAGCGTACCGCTTTCGCCTGCCAGCACCCGTCGATTGAAAGTTTCGAACCGTTCCCGATCCGGGGGAACGACGAGCGAGGAGACCGGCTTTCCCCGTACCTGTTCGATCGATTCCGCCTCGATCATGCGAAGACCTGCCCGGTTTATGTCGAGGAGGGCACCGTCGGCGCCTATCGTTTTGACACATTCCGGCTCCGCGTCGATGAGCATGCGCAGGCGTTCTTCCGCCTGTTTTCGTTCTGCGACCTCACTCGCCAAATTCTGGTTGAGTTCAAGCAGTTGTCTCGGCGAAGGAATTTGCAGCGCTTGCGGCATCAGCGGCCAGACCATGATCGCGGTGCCGAGGGACACCACCGCAGTGATGGCCTTGACGGCACCGTCCGTCCAATAGGCGGGATACCAGACCGTCCAGGCCCCGATGATATGCGTACTGGCGCATGCCAGTATGAACAGGCCGAACAGGAGGAACATACCCCGGAAAACCACGTCCCGCCGCCGTTTGGCGAAATAGAGGAGTGCGATGGAGATCGCATAATAAGCTGGGCGATGACCAGATCGGAGATCACGTGCAGCCAGAGCAACGCCGGAACCCAGGCGTAGCAGTACCCGTGGGGGAGGTAATCCAGTGAGTCCTTCAAAGCCGTGATTGGTGCCATAGCCGCGGTCCTCCTCCCCTCTGCGGTTCATTCCTGGACAGCAGTGACATCGGCGGTGCCAGTGTAAAACCTTGCGACGCCTGCATGCGGAAAGAACAGTAAAGTCGTTGGGCCTTTCATGATACGGCTCCTCGCACACCACGTTCATCGAAATCAAGCTTATCACCCGATGACCAATGTTCCACTTTGGCTTTCGCCGTTTTCAAGCCGCCTGTTGCGCGGGAGCTGCCGGGCCAATCGCGTCATAGCTGTCATTATACGGAGCAGGATCGGACCTCTTCGTTACCTTTTCCGGTCTCAAATCCGACAGAAATCCGGACACCATGTCGGCATGATATTTGCTTAATATAGGGCTGCGACGACGTCGTGTCAAACGGATGTCGCCGCGCATCGAGGCGATCGAACCAGGCAAAAAGATAGAGGGTTACAAAGATGAATAAACCGCTGGCTGCCACTTTTGGTACGGGTGGCATTTCCAGCGGCGCGAGGTGTCACCCGCCGGGGCCGGCTCTTGCTAAAATACGGTCAAGCCGGCCACAGGTCCACAAAAAAGCCCGCAATTCTGCGGGCTTGGGGACATTCTGGGACTGTCTGGAACAGTCGGATGGCGGAGAGAGAGGGATTCGAACCCTCGATACGGTATTACCGTATACACACTTTCCAGGCGTGCTCCTTAAACCACTCGGACATCTCTCCGTGGAAGAAGGGCGCATTCTATCCGAGATTTTTCCGACTGTCAGCCCTTGCTCGCGACGGTCTCCCTGCGACAAGGGAAAATCCGACGTTTTTCCGTTTGCGCCGCGCTATCATCGTCCGCGCCGAACGCGTTTGCCGGCTACGTTGGGGACCCCTAAGCACATAAGGAGCACGAAACCATGCGTATTTTGCATACCATGCTGCGAGTCGGGGATCTTCAGAAGTCCCTTAGGTTTTACACCGAAATTCTGGGAATGCGATTGCTGCGGCAGATGGATTTTCCGGACGGCGAATTCACTTTGGCGTTCGTGGGCTATGGTGACGAGGCCCACGATGCGGTGATCGAACTGACCTACAACTGGGGCGTGAGCAAGTATGAGCTGGGCACCGGCTTCGGTCATATCGCATTGGGTGTGGATGACATCCATGCGGCCGTGGAGCGGATCCGGGCACGAGGGGGCGAAATCGTGCGGGAGCCCGGTCCGATGAAACATGGAACCACGGTCATCGCGTTCGTGGCCGACCCCGACGGCTACCGGATCGAACTGATCGAAAATAAGCCAGCAGGCTAGGCCGGAGGGGCCTGTTTGCGCTTCTGTTTTTCCTCATATTGCCGCAATTGTTCGGGTGTGGCCTCAGTCTGGTAGCGGGTTTTCCATTCGTCGTAAGGCATGCCATAGACGGCGGCAAGCGCATCGGCGTATGCCAGTTCTTCGCCGATTTCGTCCGCTGCCGCCTTGTACCATTTCGCCAGACAGTTGCGGCAGAAGTCTCCCGCGATCATGAGATCGATGTTCTGGATCTCGGTGTGGGCTTGAAGATGGGCGAGGAGGCGGCGGAACGCCCGCGCTTCGATTTCTGTGCGTTGCTTTGGGTCCATGAAATGAACGTGTAGGGAAGCGTGAATCCGGATGAAGATCATAATGCCCACCGTCACTGGGATGTGTAAACTATGGGCTTCCGTAATGGCCTCTGTT
This sequence comes from Methylococcus capsulatus, assembly GCF_036864975.1. Taxonomy (NCBI): domain Bacteria; kingdom Pseudomonadati; phylum Pseudomonadota; class Gammaproteobacteria; order Methylococcales; family Methylococcaceae; genus Methylococcus; species Methylococcus capsulatus. Next base: position 2,638,709 of record NZ_CP104311.1, read on the forward strand.
GGGCGACTGTGATGCCGTCCGATCCTGCAGACGGCCGCGCTGGAAAGCAAGAACTATTTCCGGCGTCTTTTCCAAAGACTCGAGTACCGATGAAACTGTTGTCCGATTTTTTTCCCATCGTCCTGTTTTTTGTCGCCTACAAGTTTCATGGCATCTTCATCGCCACGGCAGCGGCGATCGCCGCGACCTTGTTGCAGGTCGGCATCGTCTGGTATCGCACCCGTAAGGTCGAACCGATGCACCTCGTGACCCTGGGTCTGATCGTCGTGTTCGGCGGAGCGACGCTGATATTCCAGGATGAATTGTTCATCAAATGGAAGCCGACCGTGCTCAACTGGGCCTTAGGTTTGGGCTTCCTGCTGAGCCGCTTCGTCGGCGAGCGCACTTTGATCGAAAGGATGATGGGTCGGCAGATCGACCTGCCCAAGGCACTCTGGCAGCGGCTCAATCTGGCCTGGGTCCTGTTTTTCCTGACCGTCGGCGCAGCCAACCTGTTCGTCGTCTATAGTTTCGATACCGAAACCTGGGTGAACTTCAAACTGTTCGGCATGATGGGCTTGACCCTGATGTTCGTCGTGGCCCAATCGATCTTCCTGGCGCGCCACGTTCCCGATGCCAAGACTGAGGAGTGAGGTCGGTGTTGTACGCCATACTTTGCGAAGATCACCCCGGCAGCCTCGAGCTGCGCAAGGCCGCGCGTCCGGCTCATCTGCAGCGGCTCGACCGCCTGCAGGACGAAGGCCGGCTGGTGCTGGCGGGACCGCATCCCGCAGTCGATTGCGAGGATCCGGGCGAGGCCGGTTTCACCGGCAGCCTGATCGTCGCCGAATTTCCGAGCCTGGAAGAAGCGCAACGTTGGGCGGAAGAAGATCCCTACGGTCACGCAGGCGTGTATGCCCGCGTGGTGGTCAAACCCTTTCGGCAGGTGTACCCCAAATGAACAACCGGCTCGAACAGATTCGCGAACGCCTTGAGGGGGCGCTGGCGCCCCTGCATCTGGAAATCATCGACGACAGCGCATCCCATGCCGGCCATGCGGGGGTGATGGCGGGCGGTGGGCATTTCCATGCCACAATCGTGTCAGCCCAATTCGACGGGAAATCGCTGGTGCAACGTCACCAGATGGTGTATTCGGCGCTGGGCGACATGATGCACAACGAAATTCATGCCTTCAGCATGAAAGCTTTGACTCCTTCTGAATATCCAACAACAGGAAATCTTTGATGAAAAAGACTCTTGCCAGCGGCGCAGCAATCTTGGCGGTCGCCTTGACCGGTTGCAATCAACCCGCTTCAGAAGCGCCGAAATCCCCGTCCTCCGCAGCCAAAGCCGGCATCGCGGCGACACCGGAGAATTCGGTGGCCAGCGTCAACGGAACGGCCATCACCAAGGCCGAGGTTGGCGCGATCAAATCGGAGCTCGCCCAGCGCCGCAGCGGCGAGGTTTCGGAGGAAAAAATCGTGGACGAGCTGGTCAAGCGCGAACTGCTGCGGCAGGACGCGGTGGCCAGGCAATTGACCAAAAATCCAGAATACCAGGCACGGGTCAACAACGCCGAAAGGGTGATCCTTTCTCAGATCGCTGCCGAGGAATTCATGAAAAACCTCACTATCTCCGATGAGGAGCTCAAGAAGGAGTATGACAGCCGCATTGGCGCCATGCAGCGCGCCGAATACCGGGCCCGGCATATTCTGGTGGACAAGGAAGAGGTGGCGAAGGACATCATCGCCAAGCTCAGAAAGGGGGCGAAGTTTGAAGACCTCGCCAAGAAGTTTTCGAAGGACCCGGGCTCCAAGAACGAAGGCGGCGAACTGGGGTGGTTCAGCCCTCAACAAATGGTCGAACCTTTCTCTGCTGCGGTAGAGAAGCTAAAAAACGGTGAGATCACCCAGACGCCGGTACAGACGCAGTTCGGCTGGCATGTGATCCAGCGCGAGGATTCGCGGGAAGCCGCTCCGCCGGCATTTGATGCCGTCAAGGAACAGCTCAAGTCGATGCTGCAGACGCAGAAACTGCATCAGTACATCGATGATCTGACGGCGAAGGCAAAGGTCGAGCGCTTTGCGACGCCGACGCCGGCCTCCGAGGCTTCCCCTGCAGCGGCTCCGGCTGGCTCACCGGAGGGTAACGAACCTGCCGCCGCCAAGCCGGCGGCAGCGCCTGCAGGGACTTCCGCTCCCGCGACCCAGCCCAAGAAATAATCGGCCGCACTCGGGATTCCTGTCCCGACGTCCCTAAGTCCGGCCGGTAGCGCAACGGGCGTTGCCGGTCGGAAACTCACCGCCGTTTTTCAGGTTTTAAGGCGCATATTCGGCATTAGCCAGCATCATCGGGATGGCTATCGCGGAATACCTACCTGTTTAGAGCGGGGACAACCATGTTCATACGCCAGATCGGCTATTTCGTCGCCTTGGCCAAGACCGGGCATTTCGGACGCGCCGCCGAAAGTTGCCATGTCTCGCAACCGGCGCTTTCCATCGCACTTCAGAATCTCGAAGCCGAGCTGGGCGTGATGCTCATCCAGCGCGGCCAGCGTTTTCAAGGACTTACTCCGGAAGGTGAGCGCCTGCTCGAATGGGCACGGCGGGTTCAGGCCGACTATGACGGCATGCGGCAAGCAGCGGCACAGCTTCGCGGCAGTTTGAGCGGGGTGCTGCGGCTGGGGGCCATTCCGACCGCCCTGCCAGTTTCGCCTTTGTTCACCGAATCCCTGCAGCGGGTCCACCCCGGCATCCGTTTGAGTGTGAGCGCATTGTGCGCGGAAGAACTCATCCGCGGCCTCGATGCCTTCGAACTCGATCTTGGTCTGACTTATCTCGAGGATCCCCGCCTGCGGGGATTCCGTGTCTTGCCGCTGTACCGCGAAACCCATGTGCTGCTGGCCAGGGATGGCGCGGGAGTCGCTGGGGGACAGACCATCGGCTGGCGGGAGGCGGCTGAGCTTCCACTTTGCCTGCTTTCCGCCAACATGCAGAACCGCAGATTGATCGATGCCGCCTTCCGTGACGCAGGCGCTACGCCGCGGGTCATGGTCGAAACAGATTCGGTGTTCGCGCTTTACGCCCACGTCCGCTGTGCCGGCCTTTATTCCGTGGTTCCCCATAGCCTGTTGACGCTATTCGAGATGCGGCAGGAGGTGGTGGCAATTCCTGTGCGGCCCGAGCTTTCGCGGCAGATTGGTTTGGTGGCGCGCAATCACCAATTGCTGCCTACTATTCTTGCCGAAGCTTGGATGCTCGCCGAAAACCTGGGTCTCCAATCTCGGCTGGATGCCTTGATAAACGTGAGCTATTGAACGATCGTCGCAAACGATTGGCTTGCTTCCTGTTATGACGTTGAGAATGTTTCGCACTTGATCACTCCCGATCGAGGACGGTAGTCCACTCAGGGCACCGGAGATAATTTCAGTTTCTGGAGTAAGTGTCATGGCCAAAATCGTATGTGTGCTGTACGACGACCCAGTCGACGGCTATCCGCAATCCTATGCGCGCGATTCCATCCCGGAGATTCGCGTTTATCCCGACGGGCAGACCGCTCCCCCTCCCGAGGCGATTGATTTCGTGCCCGGTCACCTTCTGGGCAGCGTTTCGGGTGAATTGGGCCTGCGGAAATTTCTTGAGGCTCGGGGCCATACCCTCATCGTGACTTCGGACAAGGACGGGGAGGGTTGCGAGCTGGATCGGCATCTGCACGACGCCGACATCGTGATTTCCCAGCCGTTCTGGCCGGCCTACCTGACGCGTGAGCGGATCGCCAAGGCACCCAGGCTTAAGCTGGCGTTGACTGCAGGCATCGGTTCGGATCATGTCGATCTGCAGGCGGCGATGGAGCGCGGCATCACGGTAGCCGAGATCACCTACTGCAACAGCATCAGCGTGGCTGAGCATGTGGTCATGATGATCTTGGGGCTGGTGCGCAACTACATTCCGTCGTACCAATGGGTGGTAAAGGGGGGCTGGAATATCGCCGACTGTGTCGCGAGGTCCTACGACCTGGAGGGCATGCAGGTTGGGACCGTCGCCGCCGGACGCATAGGTCTGGCGGTGCTGAAGCGTCTGCAGCCTTTCGACGTCCAACTGCATTACACCGACCGTCATCGGCTGGCGCCGGAAGTCGAGCGGGAGCTGAACCTGACTTTCCATCCGACCGTCGAATCCATGATCCGGGTGTGCGATGTGGTCACCATCAACTGTCCGCTGCATCCGGAAACGGAACACATGTTCGACGAGGTGATGTTGGCCAAGATGAAGCGCGGCGCCTACATCATCAATACCGCGCGCGGCAAGATCTGCGACCGTGACGCTATCGCCTCTGCGCTGGAAAGCGGCCAGTTGGCCGGCTACGCCGGCGACGTCTGGTTCCCTCAGCCGGCGCCGCAGGACCACCCGTGGCGGAGCATGCCTTACCACGGCATGACGCCGCATATCTCCGGCACCAGCCTGTCCGCACAGGCCCGCTATGCCGCCGGGGTGCGGGAAGTGCTCGAATGCTGGTTCGATGGCCGTCCCATCCGGGAAGAATATCTGATCGTCGACGGCGGAAAGCTGGCCGGCATGGGGGCGCACTCATACAGCGAAGGCGATGCGACCGGAGGGTCGGAGGAGGCGGCTCGGTTCAAGAAGACGGCATAGCCGCCTTCCGAGCGTGGGGATGATAGCGCTATCATTCTCGCCCCACGCACCGGCAGTGCCACCGTTTGACCGAAGACTCGGCTCCCAGCTTTCTCATGAACTCCGCCATTCAAGCCTTTAGCTGCGAAGATGACTCTGATCCCAGTGCCTTGACGATCGAGGTCGCGCAAACCCGCATTCTCGACGCCGTACACGTCATAGCCGAAACCGAGACCGTGGATTTGCGATCGGCGCTCGGCCGGGTGCTGGCGGGGGATGTCCGCGCCGCGGTTGCAGTCCCTTCGGCGCCGAATTCGGCGATGGATGGCTATGCCTTGCGGGGCGCGGATTTGCCGGTGTCAGGAAAGCGTCGCCTGGAGATTGTCGGGATGTCGCGCGCCGGTGCACCTTACAGCGGTGTTGTCGGGGAAGGGCAATGCGTGCGGATATTCACCGGCGCTGTGATGCCGGCCGGAGCCGATACCGTCGTCATGCAGGAGCATGCCGAAGCTGAAGCCGGTTGGGTGGTCGTCGGCTCCGGGGAAAAGCCTGGCCAGAATGTGCGCCAGACCGGGGAAGACGTTGCTGTTGGCCAGGTCGTGCTGGCGCGGGGACGTCGCATGGTGCCCGCCGACCTGGGGATGCTCGCCGGCCAGGGAGCGACTCGGGTACCGGTTTACCGCAAACTGAAGGTCGCATTGTTCACCACTGGGGACGAGTTGCGGGAGCCGGGCGAAGTACTTCCCGAAGGCGGCCTGTATGACAGCAACCGTTATGCGCTGCTCGGCATGCTGCAGCGTCTGGGGATCGAAATACGGGAATTCGGCATCGTCGGTGACGACAGGCAGCGGCTCGAAGCCGTATTGGCCCAGGCTTCCGCCGAAGCAGACGCGATTGTGTCGACCGGCGGCGTTTCGGTCGGCGAATTCGACCTCCTGCGGGAAGCGCTGGAGCAGGCCGGTCGAGTCGGGTTCTGGAAGATCGCGATAAAGCCTGGGCGGCCTCTCACTTTCGGCAGCGTCGGTGGCGCTGCGTTCTTTGGCCTACCCGGAAATCCTGTGGCGGCCATGGTAACGTTCTACCAGTTCGTTCAGCCGGCGCTCCGCCGGATGGCAGGCGAGTGGCCGCTGCCGGTCCCTGTGCTGTTCAAGGCTGTGTGCTTGTCCAGCCTCAGAAAGCGGCCTGGGCGGGTCGAATTCCAGCGTGGGATCGTCGAGCCGGATGGCGGGGGCCGGATGGTGGTCCGCAAGACCGGTCAGCAGGGATCGGGTATCCTGACTTCGATGAGTCAAGCCAACTGTTTCATCGTGCTGCCGTTGGACAGCGGGCCGGTGGAACCAGGCAGCCTGGTGGACGTACAGCCGTTCTTTGGCCTGGTCTGATTTCGTCGGAGCGCGGAAGATTCAACCGCCGAGTAGAAATTCATAAGCCCAGCGGAGCAAAGCCATTTCCACTGGATGGCCGCCTTGGAGTTCAGTTATAGAGCAGAACTGGCCGCCTTTCGCTTGTATTTCCTCATGGGGCGGGTCGAGGGCAATGAAGCGGGCCAGATGGAGGTTCACTACCGCCATGGGGATTTCCGCCTGACGCAGGAATTTCCGTTCCACCACCAGCGTGCCGGGTTCGAACCCCAGCCCAGCATGGATCTGCATGCCCAGGCGTAATTGGAGGACAGGATCGAGCTCCTCATCGGCGCCGTCGCCTTCGACTGGGCTGGATAGCCAGGGCAGGGGGCGCGGTGTCAGTACGCTGCCTGTGGCATGGCGCATGAACAACAGGCGCGAACTGAGGGGATGAAGGTGATAAAGCAGGAAGCGGGGTTCGGCATCGGCGGCCGGCCGCGGCTTCACAGGGCCGGCTTCCATAGCTTCGGGCCTGGATAGGGCGGAAAACTGAACATGCCCGCCTTGAAACTCTCGGCCATGTGCTCGGCGCGTGCAATGGCCTGGGCCGCGGCATCGGCGGGGAGCACTTCCCTTGCCGTTTCTCGGAACAGCCCCAGCCAGATGTCGAAATGCTCCGGCTGCAACGGAAGCTGCGCATGGACGGGGTAGGGATGCCCGCGGTACCTGTTCGTGTCCAACAAAGTTCGAGACCAGAAATCCTGGACCACGCGGTGATGCGTGTCCCAGTCCGTTACGGTAGCATCAAAAATGGGCCGCAGGCTGTCGTTGGCGAGAGCCCGTTCGTAAAAACGCCTCACCAGTTCGGCTATCTGCTGTTCGGTGGCGGATGTGGGTGGAGTGTTCATAAAGGTGCCCGCTGGAATGGTCGTTCGATTCGTCCAAGGGTCCGCAAAAAACTGATCAGCGCCAGACTTTCCCTGTTGCCTGGGCCGAATCGGGTTTCGTAAAAATCTACCACATCAGGGATGTCGTTGCGGCGTCCGTCAGGAAAATACAGCAGTAGTACCGACAGTCCGCGCAGGGCGGAGACTGTGAAGCATCCAACGTTTTCCGAGGGGCCGTTACCCGGCCGCAGCCCGGATCGGTGGTCTGGACGGATCCCCGCGTTGCCTTGCTCGTCAGAGTATAAAGCAGGAGATCGCCGGTCCAGAGGCCCGTATCGCTCACGCCGCTATTCATGAACAAAGGAAGGGACCGGTTGCTTGCCCTGAGCGTGATCTGCCAGGTGGCGGTCAAAGGGGGGACGTCCCTGTCCGCCTTCCTCAGGAACGGTTTCCTTTCGTTTTTGCCGAGGGGGCCGGCTTCAAGACATCCGCCCATGATTTGTCCATGTTGCCGTATTTGTCCGCCGGAATAGCGAAAACACGGCCGCTAAAGCGCCGGTTGAGCAGTTCCACCTCCTTGTTCAAAGCATCCAGCCGCCGGCCCGGATCGGGATCAGGCGTCGCCAGGGCCGGAGAACTTTGGGTATTTCCGGCATCCGCTGTCTGAGAAGGCGTTACCACTTCGGACTGGAGGTGACTTTCGGCCAGTTCGGGGTCCAATTGCGCCGAAAACTGGGCATAGTGTCTGCCCTCCTGGTTCCATGCCTTTACTTCGATCGTCAGTCCGTCGAAGGTCCGGTATTGGGCATTGAGCAGATTGCTTTCGGGCGGAATCGTAACCGCGGAAACCGGGAAGACATCGATCAGGCTCAGACCCGCGAGGGTCGATGCAAGCCCGCCGCTAGCGGGATCGGCTTCTCGTCCGGACGGCAGATCGGCAACAGTGTAAGCGCTGTCTTCGGGTTTTGATTTGAACAGCCGCAGGCTCTTGCTGCCGGGCTGGGACAGCTTGATTTCCATGATCCTGCTCGAAGGAATGTCGGTGAGGGCTTTGTCCAGCCACCGGAGCGGGTCCCGATCGATGCGTAACACCCCTTTCGCCAGCCAGCTCTGCTTCTCTTCCGGTCTCCGGATGAAAGTGGCGCTATTGTCGTCATCGACCTTTCCGACGATGAGACGGGCGGACTGGCTCAGTCCTTCCACCCGCAGTTCGACGCCACGGGCCTCCTTGGCCTGGACGTCTTCAACGCCCAGGTCGGCATAACGTTCGACGTTTGCCGTCTTACGCTCCAGCAGTTCGGCGTTTGCCAGCGTGATCAGCATTTCCCGCAATTTGCCGCTGTCCGCGGGGTAGCCATCTTTTTCCAGGACCTTCCAGCCTTGCTCCTCCTTCAGCAAGCTGACCATTGTCTTGTTTTCCGGACCCAAGATGGTGACGGATCGGATCTCGTTGAGATGATCCCGTAGCCCGGGGAGGGCATAGCCTGCACCTTTGGGTTCGCTGACGGGCTGACGGCCCGAGGATATCATCAGGGCGGCGATCACGGCGATAATGGCGGCGGCGCCCAGTCCCAGCACCGCCCTGGCATTGAGATGAGTCATCGTTGTCTCCTTCAAGCTTGCCCTCGCCTGGCGTTCCAGGCGATGAAACCCAGCGTGCCCAGGGTAAGCAGGAGGGGCACGAGTGCGATGTTGATGAACTTCAACCGGGCTCCCAGCGCGTCGATATCCGCATCCAGTTGTCGCCGCACCTCGCGCAGTTCCTTGCGGATTTCGAGTTTGCGCCTGAGGAAGTCATCCAGCTCTCTCCGCTGTGCGGGGCTGAGGACGAAGGCGTCATCTCCGGTTTTGTCCCTTTGCAGCTCGGCCAGCTTGCGCTCTGTTTCGCTGAGCTCGTGCTGGAGCTCCCGCTCTTTGCTGCGGAAGCGGTCGTCCGCTGCTGCCTTGAGTTCCTCGACCTTGGTGAAGGGACGTGCCGAGATGCCCCGTCCTCGTATCGAAATCAGGTCAGAGCTGCCGGCGAGGTTGTCCACAGCATTGATGAACAGGTCACCGTTGCCGGCGAAGGTGGTGAGCAGCTTCTGACCGAAGAAGTTGGAAGATCTGACCCACAGCCGGTCGCTGAGCAGATCAGTATCTGCTATCAGCAGTATCTCCCCGGTTTTCTTGGCTTCTGCCAGGTGACCCGGATCGCTGCGTTGCGGAAAAGCAGTTTTGAACTTGCCTTCCAGCCTGCCGGCAAGGACCAGACGCTCGCCACCCGGCTGGTAGTCTTGTAACAGGGCGGAGGGGTCGCCGAGAAAGCGGAGGCGGTCTGCGGGGACGATCATGGCTTGGTCGCTGCTCTGGAGCAGGGGGGTCAGCCGGGTCTCCCTGTCCTTTGTCGGCCTGAAGTGGCCGGCGCTGGCGAGATGAATGGTGTCGAGGTTGGCGGTGATCACATCGACGGTGTCCAGATCCGCCTTGCCTAGCCGCAGAATCGCTGGATGCCGGCTTGGAGGAGTACCCGGGGCAGTATTGACTGTGACCGCACGGGCGCGGTCCAGCACCGCTTCATCGGCTTTGTACTCCACCCCCCAGGCTTTGAACAGGGCGGGAAGGTCCGAAGCCTTGGGAGTCACCATGGCCGCCATCGGATCGCCCACACTATCGCTCTCCGCATGGGGATCGACGAACACCATCAGACGTCCACCTCGCAGAACGAACTGATCCAGAGCGTACTGGGCGTCCTCTCCGAGCCTTTTGGGATGGACGACGACCAATACTTCGATTTCGGGGGCGACGGCCTTGAGGCTGTCGGCATCTAGGGACCGGACGTCGAACGATTGTGAGAGCTGCTCGTAGACGGTCCAGGGTGAGCCCATGTCTCCGCGTTGCGGGTCGAAGCCGCCCGCCAAGGGCAGACCGGAAACGAGTCCCACCACCGGCTTTTTCTGCGTGGCCAGATCATGGACGAGCTTGGCCAGATCGTATTCCAGAAACGGTTCCTTACCGGGTTCGAAGAAGGGGATCGTAGCCCGCCCGTCGGTCGAGTTGCTGCCTTCCAACCCGAGGAATACCTTTTCTCCGGAGGGTCCGAGGGGGATACCCTGGAGTCCGGCCGCTGCCGCCCGGTCTTCCGCTTCGGAATAGGGTAAGGGATCGATCACTTCGAGCTCGATTTTGCCTCCGGCGCGCGCGCTCATCTCGTCCAGCATCTCCCGAACCCGGTCGAAGTACAGCCGGAGTGCCCGTACATCGGGGCGATTGCTTTCGGCGGTCGCTTTGTCGGAAAAGTACAGCCGCAGGTGGATCGGTTCATCGAGCTTCGCCAGGATGTTACGGCTTCCCTCTGACAGCGTGTATAGCGAGTTTTCCGTCAGATCGAGCCGGACGCCGCGGAAAAGGGTATTGGAAATCAGCGTCAAGGACACGAAAAGCACCGCCAGGACGGCGAGTGCGCTACCACTCAGGGTCTTGCGATTCAGGGTCATGGTCCTTTGCTCCTTAATCGGCCTTTTTCAGGTCGATGACGACGGCATTGGCATACAACCAGAAGCCGATGGTGAGGAGGAAATAGATCAGGTCGCGCAGATCGATCACGCCACGGGAAATACCGTTGAAATGGCTGAGGAAGCTCAGGCCAGCGATCGCATCCACCAGGCTTTGGGGGGCGATGGCGCGGAACACGTCCAACACCAGCGGAAAGCCGGCCAAAAGGAATAGGAAACACACCACCACACTGAGGATGAAAGCGACGACCTGGCTGCGCGTTGCCGCCGACAGGCAAGCGCCGATGGCGAGATAAGCCCCTGCCATCAGCAGACTGCCGAGATAGCCCGTGACAATGACACCGTTGTCCGGATCGCCCAGATAATTGACCGTGAGCCAGATGGGGAAAGTCAGCGCCAAGGCCAGGGCGACGAAGGACCAAGCCGCGAGGAATTTGGCCAGCACGGCCTGTCCCATGGTGACGGGCAGCGTCAGCAGCAGCTCAATGGTGCCGCTTTTGCGTTCATCGGCCCAAAGCCGCATCGCCACCGCCGGTACCAGGAACAGATAAAGCCAGGGATGGAACTGAAAGAACGGATCGAGATCGGCCTGGCCTCGTTCGTAAAACCGGCCCAGGTAAAAAGTGAAGGCGCCGGACAAGAGCAGAAAGATGACGATGAAGACATAGGCCACGGGCGTGGCGAAATAGCTGCGCAATTCGCGCCAGAAGAGGGTGAAGGTCGGCTTCATGCATGGGCCTCTCGCAGATGCGACTGGGTGATGCTCCGGAACACCTCGTCCAGGCGTCCGGTTTCGAGCTGGAGTTCGCTGACGGTGATGCCCTGTGCTCTCAGGACGTCACTGACGGCCATAAGTATCTGTTTGCCTTTGCGGGGAAAGGCGGTGATGCGCTGGTTCTGCGGATCGACTTCGATGGTCTCGATCTCGGGGATGGCCGTCAGTGCTTCCCTGGCTTTTGCAGTTTCACCGGTGGTCAGGGACACCGCCATGTGGTAGCGGGAACGGGCCTCCAGTTCGCCAGGTGTGGCGTCGGCCAAGAGCGTGCCATCGGCGATCACGATGGCGCGGTTGCAGACCGCGTGCACCTCCTCGAGGATGTGCGTCGAGATGACGATCACCTTGTTCTCAGCCATATCGTTGATCAGGCGCCGCACTTCGTGCTTCTGATTGGGATCGAGGCCGTCGGTGGGCTCATCGAGGATCAGCACGGGCGGATCATGGAGTATGGCCTGCGCCAGACCGACCCGGCGTTTGAAGCCCTTGGACAGTGTGTCTATGGCTTGTTGCAGTACGTCTTCTAGGTGCAGGCGTCCGATCACATCGTCGAGCCGGCGTCGTTTCGACTCTCCCGTAAGACTCCGGATACCGGCGATGAACTCGAGAAACGAGCGGACCGTCATTTCGCCATAGCTGGGAGCGCCTTCCGGGAGATAGCCCAATGCCTTCTTGGCTTCGATCGGATGGGTCTCGACGTCGAAACCGCAGACTTTCGCGCGGCCGGCCGTAGGGGAGAGAAAGCCGGCGATCATCTTCATGGTGGTGGATTTACCGGCTCCGTTGGGTCCGAGGAAACCGAGCACCTGTCCGGGCCTGACCTCGAAGGTGACGGCGTTTACGGCGGTGAAACGGCCATAGCGTTTGGTGAGCGCCGAGGCTTCAATCATGACGGATACCTCGACGGTTGGGAGGACGGGGCCAACTGAGCAAGCATGCGTTCTACCTCCTTATGGGTTGCAGTTGCTTGAGAGTCCGCGGGGATTCATAGGGCCAGCGCCCGGTTTTTCAAGTTGTTGGGAGGCGGCGGTGATACCCAAAACTACGCTGCGGGAAAGCTTCCTGAGGGGAATACCTGGTGTCGATCCGTGGTTTCAACGACCACCGGTCTGGTTGTCTTCAACCGGAAGACTGGAAGGCGAGCCAATCGCTCGCCATGCAACCTTTTGATCCAACGATATGTGTTATGTGGCCCGAATCGTGCTTGAGTTTTTCTGAGGCACGGCTCATTCCGTGTGCTGTATTCGGAATGCAAACACCATGAAATTTCTGGACAAGGCTCTTGACAAGCTTGAAAATTTCTCTACAGATCAAGAAGCGGGGCATCACGAACGTACTCTCACCTTCATCCTGGTCGGTTTCGTTTCATTGATCCTCTTGACTGCATTGATCTGACAGCGGGCATACGGAGCAGGCATGGTCCAAGGTTCCCGGCTTCCTTACTTCGATACGTTGCTGGAGAGCTTCGACGCCGGAGACACGAATGTCGCCGAGGCTTTCGGCCGCCATGTCCATTGGGGCTATTGGGAGCAGGAACCGGAAAGTGCGCCGACCTCGGCCGAGTTCGCAAGGGCGGCCGAGCGTTTGTGCCGGGAGGTCTGGGAATCCGCCGGCATCCGTGACGGTGACCGGGTGGTGGACGTCGGCTGTGGCTTCGGCGGGACGCTGGTCAGTGTGGAGGCGCAGCGCAGCGGTGTCACCCTTACCGGTGTAAACATCGACCACCGCCAGCTGCTCCGCGCCGCCCGGATGACGAAAGCCGCCCATGCTGGAAACACACTGGCATGGCTGTGTGCCGATGCCTGTGCCCTTCCCCTCGCCGCTGTCTCCTGTGACGTCGTTCTCGCGGTGGAGTGCATCTTTCATTTTCCCGACCGCCGACGTTTTTTCGCCGAAGCTTGGCGTGTGCTCAAACCCGGCGGCCGGCTGGCATTGTCCGATTTCGTGCCGGCCAAAGTCCTGTTGCCCGTGACCTTGGCCGCGGGTTTCTGGCCAGGATCCCGCGGATTCTACGGCAAGGTCGATATGCGCTGCACTGCGCACCGTTACGCGAAGCTCGCTACCGAAGCCGGCTTTCTGCCGTTGCTCGATCGCGACATCACCCGTCATACGCTGCCCACCTATCCATTCCTGCGCCGCTTGAGCCCGAGACTGCCGGCGCTGCGGTCATCCGCCGTGGCGGAAACGCTGTTTGCCGAGCTTGCCAGCCGCCTGGGGCTCCTGCGCTATCGTATCCTCACTTACCGCAAACGGGTGTCCGAGCCGGAACCGGCTGCGACCGCTGAACGCGCGTGCGTGTGAGCGTGAAACCGGCTATCCTCTGGGTTCGTGCAGTGGCTGGAGGAGACCGCCATTGAAGGTCCGGCATAAGATTTGGAGCAGAGTGATGGCGGGAAGTCTGACAGTCCTTGGCGCCGGCTGCGGCGATCCCGGCTATCAGGGTTATCTGAACAACGACGAGCCCTTCGGGTATTACTCCGTGGGGGCCGGAAATCCCTATGCCGGTATGGGTTATTACGGCGGCTATGGAGGTCCCTACGGCGATCCCTACTACTACTATGGCATGCCGTACGGTATGGGTGGCTACTGGGGCGATCCTTACGTGGGGGATGTTGATGACCGCCATCGCTGAATCCGGCGTTTCGAGGCCGCGCATGTTCGCGGGTCTGGCTCTCTTCGCAATGGCGGGTTGCGGGCCGGGGGCCGATGCCTATCTGACGCAGGACGGGGAACCCCTGGGTTACTACGCAGGCCAAGCAGGCAACCCCATGGGTGAGAGTGGTTTCTACGGCGGCAACCCCTATTATTACTACGGCATGCCCTATGCGGGACCTTATGGGTACGGGGTCGGTGGCGGATACTTGGGCGCGGGGTCACTGAGCGGCGGCTACTGGGGCGGTCCCTTATGATGTCAAAGCTTGATCCCCTCGCGCCGTAGCTGCCACAGGCGTTTCAGCATGTGCCTTTCCAGGGCGCGGATGCTGGCTCGGGTTTCCGCCAGCGACTTCTCCTCGGCTTCCAGCTCCTCCCTCAATGCCGCGGCTGCGATCCGGTAGTCGTCGAAGAGATAAAACCGCCGCGTCAGGACCTCGAGCCGGTTCTGGACGAAATTCAGCATGGCGCCGGGTACTGCGAGGTAGCGCCAGTCGCCGTCTGCGGGTTTGAAGCGCGCCAGGCCGAACCCTAAGGCGGCGATCAGCGGGGCGTGCCCGGCGCGGATGGCGAAACTGCCGGTGTCGTCGGCGCCGACGAAGGTTTCGATGCCTTCGATTTCCTCACAGCGGCGGGTATCCCTCAGACTCAGGGCAAAGGTCCTCATGTGCCGCGCCCGAGCCTGCCGCGCATATAGCAATCTTCTTCCGCTAAATCGTCGTAACGCCCGGTCAGAAAGTCTTCACAATCGCCGAGTGTGGCCTCCAGCGGCACGCTGACGCCGGCAAGCCCGGTATGCTGGGCGGTGACGAAGAAAGGCTGAGTCAGATAGCGCTGAAGCTTGCGTGCCCGCAGCACGAGGAGCCGGTCCGCGGGCGAGAGCTCCTCCATCCCTAACATGGTGATGATGTCTTCCAGTTCCCGATAGCGGGCCAGATGTTCCCTCACCCCCTGGGCGATTGCATAATGGCGGCCGCCGATCACATGGCGGTCCATCAGGCGGCTGCCCGAGGCCAGCGGGTCGATCGCCGGGTAGATGCCCTTGCCCGCCTGGGCGCGCGACAGCACGACCGTGGTGTCGAGGTGGCTGAGAATGGCGGCCACGGCGGGGTCAGTCATGTCGTCGGCCGGCACGTACACGGCCTGTATCGAGGTGATCGCACCGGCAGCGGTCGAGGTGATGCGTTCTTCGATTTCCGCCACCTCGGTGGCGAGGGTCGGCTGGTAACCCACGGTCGCGGGCATCCGGCCCAGCAGGCTGGAAATCTCGCTGCCGGCCTGAACGAAGCGGAATACGTTGTCGACGAGGAACAGCACTTCGGTGTGCAGGGTGTCGCGGAGATACTCGGCATAGGTCAGAGCGGTCAGGCCGACCCGGAAACGGACGCCGGGCGACTCGTCCATCTGGCCGTACACCAGCAGCGACTTGTCGAGGACGCCGGCTTCGGCCAGCTCCCGCCACAATTCGTGGCCTTCCCGGATGCGTTCGCCCACGCCGGCGAAGACCGAGACTCCGCGGTGCAGGGCGATGACGGCATGCATGAACTCCATGATCAGCACCGTTTTCCCGACCCCTGCACCGCCGAACAGCCCGGTCTTCCCGCCGCGGGCGAAAGGGCAGAGCAGGTCGATGACCTTGATACCGGTTTCCAGCGTTTCGCTGGCGGCGAGCGATTCAGCCAGCGGCGCCGGCGGCCGATGGGCCTTGCGGTATTCGGAGTCGGGCAGCGGCGGGCCGCCGTCCAGCGGTTCGCCGAACAGGTTCACCAGCCGGCCCAAGCAGGCCGCGGACACCGGGACCTGCAGCGGCGCCCCGAGATCGTGGACCGCCATGCCGCGTTTGAGACCCGCGGTACGGTGCAGGGTCACGGCCCGGACATGGCTTTCGTCGAGGTGCTGGTGGACCTCGAACAGATAGGTTTCGTGATCGATTCGGCTGTACAGGGCCTGCCGGAGCGGCGGCAGTGTCTGGCAGGCGATCACCACCACCGGACCGTGGACCTCGGCGATATTGCCGATGATCGGGGCATGTTCCGGAGCGAACGGCATGCGGGAAGCGTTCAACCCGTTTCGACGGGGGTGTCGGTCCGACCGCCCCATTCGGTCCATGAGCCATCGTAGACCGCAGTATCCGAGCGCCCCAGCAAATACAATCCCAACGCAAGGACCGCGGCCGTCACACCCGTTCCGCAGGTGGCAGCCACCGGACGGTTGAGGTCGATACCGGCTTCGCGGTAGAGCGCCGCCAAATCGGCGACGGATTTGAACCGATGGCTGGTTTCATCGATCAGTCGCTTGAAGAACAGGTTACGGCTGCCGGGTATATGGCCGGAGCGCAGACCGGGCCGGGGCTCTGGCTCGGTGCCGGTGAATCGTCCAGGCGAACGGGCATCCAGCACTTGTATCGTCCGTTCCGTTGTCGCCTTCCTCATGGCTTCGAGGTCTATCACCAGTTCAGGGCGGAACCCCGCCCGGAAGGGGCGTTCGGCCCGTGGCGTATCCTCGGAAGAAACCGGCAGGCCCAGGTCCCGCCAGGACTGGAACCCGCCGTCGAGCACCGATATCCGGTCGTGGCCGAACACCCGGAATGTCCACCAGACCCGGGCAGAAGCCATGAAATCGTTGTCGTCGTAGGCGACGATATGGCTGTCATTGGCTATCCCCAGCCGGCCGACCTGGTGGGCGAAGAACGCCGGGGCCGGCAGCATGTGAGGCAGGGGGGTGGCGGCGTCGGCAATCACGTCGATATCGAAGAACCGGGCGCCCGGAATATGCGCGGCGGCGAATTCGGCTTTGGCATCGCGCCGCTGTGCTGGCATGAAGAAACTGGCATCGACCACCAAGACCCGAGGATCGTGCCGGTGCTCAGCCAACCAGCGGGCATCGACCAGAGGAGGGAAAGCGGTATCATGCATGGAATCGTCCTGAAATCTCGTAGGGTCCTCCGGATGATACCATCGCCATCTGCTCTTCCGGCGGGCAAAAAAAGACCTGCCGAAAGGGCAGGTCAAGCGTGAGCTCTATGGCACACGAGGAGGAGATCGTCGGTGTCCGTGAAATCGGGCCCGGCACTTATTTGCCGAGCGAGCGGTAATGGTTCCAGCAATAGCCGACGCTGCCGGCGAAGGTGGCGAAGAGCGCCGTGAACAGAACAAGTTCGAGAGCAGTCATAAGAAATACCTCGACCCTTGAATGTGGAACACGGCTCTAGGTTATAGAGGGGAGAGTGTGTTGACAATACCGGTAAATAGCAATTAATTGTTAACTGAACAAACCGCATCGGCGGCGATCCGCTTCAGACGGTCAGGAGATTGCCAGCAGATAACCGAGAATACGTTCGTAGATCGCGGACAGCACTTCGAGGTCTTCGACATCGACGTGTTCGTCGATCTTATGGATGCTGGCGTTGATCGGTCCCAGTTCCACGACCTGAGCGCCGGTCGGGGCGATGAAGCGGCCATCGGAAGTGCCGCCACCGGTATCGGCACGCGGGCTGAGGCCGGTGACTGCGGCAATGGCGGCACGGGTCGCATTCACCAGTTCCGTTTCCCGAGTCAGAAACGGTAGGCCGGAAAGCCGCCAGCTCAGTTCGTAGCGGAGGCGATGGCGGTCAAGGATGGTTTTTACCCGGCGCTGGATGTCCTCCACCGTGAGTTCGGTCGAAAAGCGGAAATTGAACAGGACCTCCAGTTTGCCAGGGATGACATTGTCCGCGCCGGTCCCGCCATGGATGTTGGAGACCTGGAAGCTGGTTGGAGGAAAGAACTCGTTGCCTTCGTCCCAGATTTCTGCGGTGAGCTCGTGAAGCGCGGGAGCGAAGCGGTGTATGGGGTTGTCGGCCTTATCGGGATAAGCGACGTGGCCCTGCACGCCCAGGATCCGCAATATGCCGCCCAAGGAGCCGCGGCGGCCCACCCGGATCACGTCGCCCAGCCGGGCGAAGCTCGAAGGTTCGCCGACCAGACACCAGTCGATCACCGTGTCTCGCGATTTCAGGACCTCCACCACCTTGACCACACCGTCGTAGGCCGAGCCTTCTTCGTCGCTGGTCAGCAGAACGGCGAGGGAACCGGGGTGCCCCGGATGACGGCCCACGAACCGCTGCAAGGCGGTGGTCATGGCAGCGACACTGCCCTTCATGTCGGCCGCGCCGCGTCCGTACAGTCTGCCGTCACGGATTTCGGGCTCGAACGGCGGAGATGACCAGTCTTCCAAAGGGCCCGGCGGTACTACATCGGTATGGCCCAGAAACACGAAGAGCGGCGCCGCGTCGCCGCGGCGGAGCCAGAGGTTCTTGGTGTCGCCGAAATTCAGCCATTCGGGCCGGAAGCCGTGTGGTGCCAGCCGTTCGATCACCAAGTCCATGCAGCCTGCGTCTTCAGGGGTGACGGATTCGCGCCGAATCAGCTCGAAGGCAAGGTTCAGGGTATCGCTCATGGGATGGAGGGGAAGTCCGCAAGACCGAGGAAAAATTGGCCTGCGTCTTCGACGACCGGGCGCTTGATCAGTGTCGGGTGGGCCAGCATGAGCTCCAGCGCGCGTTCGCGGTCGAGCGAGGTCCGAATGGATTCCGGCAGCAGGCGCCAGGTGGTGCTGCGGCGGTTGAGCAGATTATCCCAGCCCAAGTCTGTGACCATGCATCCGAGCAAGAGTGGATCCAGGCCGTCGTGACGGAGGTCATGGAAGCGCAAGTTATATCCCCGGCTTTCCAGAGCCCGGCGCGCCTTGCGGCAGGCATCACAATTGGCGATACCGTAGAGGGTGAGTGTTGCCATGTTCAGAACTTGAGGTCTTCGAGACTGGATATCCGCGGCTCGATCCGGCCACTCTCGCTGTCGCCGTGGACGAACACGGGTTCCCGCCGGATTTCGTCCTTGACCTGCCGGGCAATTTCTCCCGTGTCGTAGTACGGGCTGGCCGGGATGCGGATCAAAGGCAGTCCGGCGGCGTGGCACAGCAGTACGACCGGGTCGTCCGGTTCCTGGAGCTTTCGTCCCGTTCCATGCTCGGCCAGCTCCACGATCCCGGCGACGGACAGGTCGGGCTTGTGACAGAGCACGAATGTGAAGCGCCGGCCGGCCATCGACTGGTAAAGCTCACCTGCTTCCCGGCGACCGATCCCCGGATGCGGAGACAGGATGTCGCTCGCCCGTATTTTCGCGAAGATCTCGAATTCGTTCCCGATTGCACTCTTCAGGACGGCAAACAGGGCATGTTCTTCCGGGGAAAACAGGATCCGTTTGATCTGGCAGGGCATTGTGCGGGCGCGCTTGAGCTTGCGCCGGGGAATGGCCCGTATCAGCCAGCCGACGGCCAAGAGAGCCGCCAAGCCATAAAGGTACCAAAGCCAATACATCGGGATGCCGATCGGAAGCAGGGAGGTGGGGGAAATAGTTAAAGATACCAGAGCTGGCGTGCGATTTCCCGCATGGCCGGGAAAATTCGGGAAGCAGTATTTTTCCGTGGAGCGAATAGCGGTTCAATAAACACGCTTTTGGGGTGGTATCGGCTCCAGGTCGGAGGTCAGAGTATGGAGGTGGACGGGCCGGTAGGCTATGGTCGTTTCGTGCCGCTCGTTGAGCCAAAGCAAAGAGTGCTTGAGCCAGTTGACATCATCCCGCTCCGGGAAGTCTTCCCGGGCGTGGCTGCCGCGGCTTTCCTCCCGGTTGAGTGCGGCGACGACGGTTACCATAGCCTGCTGAAGCAGATTTTCCAGCTCCAGGGTTTCGAGCAGATCAGCGTTCCAGATCAATGAGCGGTCACGGATGCACACGTCGCCGAAGGAATCCATGATTCGCTTCAGTTCTTTCACCCCTTCCCGTAATACCTCGCCGGTCCGGAACACGCTGGCGTGGCTCTGCATCGTGCGCTGCATGTCCAGCCGGATGTCGGCGGTCCGCCGGCTGCCAGAGGCATGACGCAGGCGGTCGAAGCGGGCCAGGGCGGTATCACAGGTGCCCTCGGGCAGAGGTTTGTGCATCTGGCGGGGCCGGATCAGTTCGGCACAGCGCAGCGCGGCAGCGCGCCCGAATACCACCAGATCCAGCAGTGAGTTGGAACCCAGCCGGTTGGCGCCATGGACGGAGACACAGGCGCCTTCACCGATCGCCATCAGGCCCGGCACTACGGTTTCCGGATTTCCGTCCTTGAGCGTCACGACTTCGGCACGGTAATTGGTGGGAACACCGCCCATGTTGTAATGCACGGTCGGCAGCACTGGGATCGGTTCCCGGGTCACGTCGATGCCGCCGAAGATCCGAGCGGTCTCTGCGACGCCGGGAAGCCGCTCGTGGATGACCCCCGGGTCGAGATGTTCCAGATGCAGATGCAGGTGATCTTTTTCCGGGCCGAGGCCACGACCTTCGCGGATCTCGATCGTCATGGCGCGGCTGACTACGTCGCGCGAGGCAAGGTCCTTGGCATGCGGGGCGTAGCGCTCCATAAAGCGCTCGCCTTCGGAGTTGGTGAGATAGCCGCCTTCCCCGCGCACGCCCTCGGTGATGAGGCAGCCGGCGCCATAGATACCGGTGGGATGGAACTGGACGAATTCCATGTCCTGCAAGGGCAGGCCGGCCCGCAGCACCATCGCGTTGCCGTCGCCGGTGCAGGTATGGGCCGAGGTGGAGGAAAAATAGGCCCGTCCGTAGCCGCCGGTGGCGAGCAAGGTCATATGTGCCCGAAACATGTGCAGCGTACCGTCGTCCAGGCGCCAGGCCAGCACGCCGCGGCATTCGCCTTCATCCATGAGAAGGTCGAGCGCGAAATATTCGACGAAGAACTCGGCTTCGTGTTTCAGCGATTGCTGGTACAGGGTCTGCAGGATCGCGTGGCCGGTATGGTCCGCGGCGGCGCAGGTGCGCTGGGCGACCCCTTTGCCGAAACGCGTGGTCATGCCGCCGAAGGGTCGCTGGTAAATCTTGCCGTTTTCGGTGCGCGAGAACGGAACGCCGTAGTGCTCTAATTCGATGACCGCCGGCATGGCCTCGCGGCACATATATTCGATGGCATCTTGGTCGCCCAGCCAGTCCGAGCCCTTGACCGTGTCATACATATGCCAGCGCCAGTCATCCTCACCCATGTTGCCGAGCGCGGCGCTGATGCCGCCCTGCGCCGCCACGGTGTGGCTGCGGGTGGGAAACACCTTGGTGATGCAGGCCGTCTTGAGGCCCTTCTCGGCCATCCCCAGGGTAGCTCGTAGTCCCGCACCACCGGCTCCGACTACGACGGCATCGTAGGTGTGCCGGACGATTTCATAGGCCTTGCTCATTTCAGCTATGCGAATACGATGCGGAGGATGGCATAGACCGCTGCCAGCGTCAGGAAAGATGTCACCAGTTTGACGCCGAGAATCGCTGCCAGCTTGAGCCAATCGAGATGGACGTAGTCTTCGATGACGACCTGCAGGCCGAGCATCGTGTGGTAGAACGCGATCAGTACGAAGGAAAGAAGTAGCAGCGTATTCCAGGGGACGGTGATCCATCCCACCAGCTCGGCATGGCTGGCGGAAGGAAGCAGGGCCACGCTGAAGGCGAACCACAGTCCCAGCGGGACCAGAGCAACCGCCGTCACCCGCTGTCGCCACCAGTCGTGCAGCCCTTCGCGGGCGGAGCCAAGGCCGCGGGCACGGGCGAGCGGCGTCTGATAGTTTTTCATCGGGTTCAGCTCCTGGCGAGGGTGGCAACCGCGACGGCCAATACCAGTACCAGCGTTGCCACGAGTTCACCCACTGCGTAATACAGGAGGGAATCCCGCGAAAAACCATGGCCGGTGTCCCAGGCGAGGTGGCGGATGCCATGGGAAAGATGGAAAAGCAGGGCGGTGATCCAGGCCCAAAGCAGGATTCGGCCCACGATGCCGGACAGGAATGCATGGACCGGCGCATAGGCCGAGGGCCCCTGGACCACCAACATGAGCACCAGCACCAGCCCAATCAGGCCGATGCTGAGCAGGACGCCGGTGATGCGGTGGGTGATGGACAGAAGGGCTGTGACCGGCAGGCGATAAACCTGGAGGTGAGGCGAAAGCGGACGTTCGCGGACCGACGGCCGGGATGACTCGGTGTTCATTCTTTCCATGGGCGATGCAACACTCTGCCCGGATCAGGCACCGCCACGCCGTGCGGCTCGCTTGCAAACGGGCCGGAGATCATGGCACCGGCGTCACTTTCCAGCGCCGCTCAGAACGAGCTTCACCACACCGTACACTATCAGGACGAAAACGACCGTTCCGATAATACCCGCAGCGATGTAGGCTTTCGCCGAGCCGTACTGGAAATCGCGGAGCCGGTTCTTTTCGCTCTGTACGCCGAAGGCGCCGGCAAGCGTGCTGACCATCACTTGCAACAGATTGGGTTTGTTCGGGGTGTCGGACATACTGGGCAGGGGATTCGCGGCGGATCGCCTTCGTTCGAGCAGTGGGTCAAGATGCCGGGGTGGACGTTTTTTTCCGGAGCAGATAGTACTTGATCCCGAAAGCGCCGGCGATCACCAGGAACACCAACCCCACGGCGATCTTGTCGCTGCTGATCACGTCTTCGTCCACGTTCAAGCCATAGGTACGCACATAGGTGCTCAGGAAGTAGAGCGTCTGAACCGTGGCGATGGACAGGGTGAGAGAGACGATGAACTTGTCGGCGACCGGGTACTCCGAAAAAGTCACCTTGTCGAAGAACAACTTCGTGATCAGATAGCCCGGCATGAACATTTCCAGGATGGTAATCAGGAAGCGTTCCACCCAGTAGAACGGAGATGTCGTGGCGAACACCGACAGTAGGACGATGATGAGGGCGCTCACCCCGGCGATGCCGATCCAGAGTTTCTTGTCTACTTCGCTGAATTCCAAGAAGTCACTGATTTTCATTGTTTTTCTCCTAGCGTTTTTTGAAGAAATAGAAGCCTTCTATTCCTCCTCTCAATATCATGCTATCGGCGGTTTTCTCCTGTACCGTATAGTCGATCGTCTTACCTGGGCGGCCGGGATCGTCGGCGGAGATCTTGCCGTTCACGATCTGGTATTTCCATTCGTGCACGTCATTCGTCTTCAGATGCCGATTGTAACCCGAGGTCACGATGACGCCATCGGCGCGGAACTCCCAGGTACGGTTCTCTTCGATCCGAGGACCCTTCAGCGAAGAAGACACCGTTTCAAGCTGCCAGGTTCCCACGATTTCGCTCGGATCCTTCAGGTAAACATCGGCAGCGGCGGTGCCAGCCGAGAGTCCTGCGAGCAGTGCGATGCCCGCGAGGGTGGAAAAACGCTTCATTCCGATCCTCCTCATTCAAGTGCCCATAGCGGGGTGCGGCTCTCCTTCCGTTCGTTCGGGGAGGCGCTCGGGTCTAAACTCCTATGTCACTGGTCAATTGTCTCCCGGTTGACTCGCATCTGGCAAGGAACCGGCCAAGTTTATCCATGGCGCCCGAGCGAATACAATGGAGCCCTTTTTTTTTCGGCTTCGGACAATGACCATTCCCGTTACTGCCATGGAGCGTTCGTCGCTCCTGAGACGCTTGCTCAAGGAACGCATCCTGTTTCTCGATGGCGCCATGGGTACGATGATCCAGCGCTACAAGCTGGCGGAGGACGATTACCGGGGCCAGCGCTTCGCCGACTGGCCGCAGGACGTCAAGGGCAACAACGACCTCTTGTCACTGACCCGTCCGGACGTGATCGAAGCCATCCACTGGGCCTATCTGGAAGCCGGCGCCGACATCCTGGAAACCAACAGCTTCAACGCTACCCGCATCAGTATGGCGGATTACGGCATGGAGGCGCTGGTTTACGAGATCAACGTGGCTGCGGCCCGACTGGCCCGGCAGGCGGCGGACCGCATGAGCCGGCAGACGCCGGACCGGCCGCGTTTCGTTGCTGGGGTCCTGGGACCGACCAGTCGGACCGCGTCGATCTCGCCCTCGGTCAATGACCCGGGTTTCCGCAACATCAGCTTCGACGAACTGGTGGCGTCCTACGATGAGGCCGTACGCGGCCTGGTCGATGGCGGTGCAGACATCATTCTGATCGAAACGGTCTTCGACACCCTCAATGCCAAAGCGGCAGTATTCGCCGTCGAGCAGTTCTTCGAGCAACAGGGCTATACCCTGCCGGTGATGATCTCCGGCACAATTACCGATGCCTCCGGCCGCACGCTGTCGGGGCAGACCACCGAAGCCTTCTGGAATTCACTGCGCCACGCCAAGCCGATTTCGATCGGCCTCAATTGCGCACTCGGGGCCAAACAGCTCCGCCAGCACGTCGAAGAACTCTCGCGCATCGCCGACACCTACGTCTCCGCTCATCCCAATGCGGGCCTGCCCAACGAATTCGGCGAATACGACGAATCACCCGAAGCGATGGCACGCGAGATCGCCGACTGGGCCGAACAGGGCTTCCTCAACATTATCGGCGGCTGCTGCGGTACCACGCCGGCGCACATCAAGGCGATCCACGACGCGGCCGAACATTTTCCACCCCGGCGCATTCCGGAGATACCACCGGCCTGCCGGCTGGCCGGACTGGAACCCTGCAACATCACGGCGGATTCACTGTTCGTCAACGTCGGCGAACGCACCAACGTGACGGGTTCGGCGGCTTTTCGGCGGCTGATCCGGGAGGCGAAGTACGATGAAGCCCTGGAAGTGGCGCGCCAGCAGGTCGAGAGCGGAGCCCAGATCATCGACGTCAACATGGACGAGGGGATGCTCGATTCGCGCGCCGCGATGGTGCAGTTCCTCAATCTCATCGCCTCGGAGCCCGATATCGCCCGCGTGCCGGTGATGATCGATTCGTCCAAGTGGGAGATCTTGGAAGCCGGGCTCAAGTGTATCCAGGGCAAGGGTATCGTCAACTCGATATCGCTCAAGGAAGGGGAGGCGGCTTTTATCCACCATGCCCGGTTGGTGCGGCGTTACGGGGCGGCGGTCATCGTCATGGCTTTCGACGAGCAGGGCCAGGCCGATACCCGTGAGCGTAAGGTCGAGATTTGCGAGCGAGCCTACAAACTACTGACCGAGCAGGTCGGCTTCCCGGCCGAGGACATCATCTTCGATCCCAACATCTTCGCGGTGGCGACCGGCATCGAGGAACACAACCGCTACGGTCTCGATTTCATCGAGGCCGTTGCCGAAATCAAGGCCCGGCTGCCGCATGTGCTGATCTCCGGTGGTGTATCCAACGTCTCCTTCTCCTTCCGCGGCAACAATGCGGTGCGCGAGGCCATCCACGCGGTGTTCCTGTACCACGCCATCCGCGCCGGGATGGACATGGGAATCGTCAACGCCGGCCAGCTCGCGATCTACGAAGAAGTGCCGGAGGAACTGCGCAATGCCGTGGAGGATGTCATCCTCGCCCGCCGCGAGGACGCCACCGAGCGCCTGCTCGCCATTGCTGACCGTTACCGGGGCGAGGAGGGCGCCGGCAGCGAGCGCAAGGCCGATCTGGCCTGGCGCTCGCTGCCGGTGGACAAGCGCTTGGAGCATGCGCTGGTCAAAGGCATCGATGAGTTCATCGAAGCCGATACGGAAGAAGCACGCCGGCAATTCGAACGCCCGCTGCATGTCATCGAAGGACCGCTGATGGCCGGAATGAATGTGGTCGGCGATTTGTTCGGTGCTGGCAAGATGTTCCTGCCCCAGGTGGTCAAATCGGCGCGGGTGATGAAGAAGGCCGTGGCCTATCTGATGCCTTACATGGACGCCGAGAAGGCAGGAACCGACGTCAGCGCCAACGGCAAAATCCTCATGGCGACGGTGAAGGGCGATGTGCATGACATCGGCAAGAACATCGTCGGCGTGGTGCTCCAGTGCAACGGTTTCGAGGTGATCGATCTGGGAGTCATGGTACCCTGCGACAAGATATTGCAGACTGCCCGGGCGGAAAACGTCGACATCATCGGCTTGTCCGGGCTGATTACGCCCTCGTTGGATGAGATGGTCCATGTCGCCAGGGAGATGGAGCGGCTCGGTTTCGAAATCCCGCTCATGATCGGCGGCGCCACGACGTCCCGGGCGCACACCGCCGTCAAGATCGAGCCCAATTACCATGGGCCGACCATCTATGTGACCGACGCCTCGCGCAGCGTCGGCGTCGCGGGTAGCCTGCTCAGCGCCGACCTGAAAGATGACTTTACGGCCCGGGTGCGCAAGGAATACGAAGAGGTACGGCGGCATCACGCCGGACGACGCGCCCAAGGTACGTTGCTGAGTCTGGAGCAGGCGCGGGCCAGAGCCTTCCATACGGACTGGGCGCATTACGTACCGCCGCCGCCGCATTGGCTGGGGCTGGAGGTGTTCGACGCTTATCCCCTGGAGGAGATCGCCGGATACATCGATTGGTCGCCGTTCTTCCATACCTGGGAGTTGGCCGGCAGCTATCCAAAGATATTGGACGACGAAGTCGTGGGTGAGCACGCCCGTACCCTGCTGCAGGATGCCCGCGCCATGCTGGCGCTCCTGATCGAGCAGCGCTGGCTCACTGCCCGTGGCGTGATCGGATTTTTTCCGGCCAATTCGGAAGGGGATGACATCGTGCTCTGGACCGACGAGAGTCGGAGCGAGCGGCTGGCTGTGCTGCATCATCTGCGTCAGCAGCAGGACAAGCCGGGCGGGCAGCCAGAATACTGTCTGGCGGATTTCGTCGCTCCGGTTGGCAGCGGAGTGGCGGATTACCTGGGCGGTTTCGCCGTCACCGCCGGCCATGGTATCGAGGTGCAGCTGGAGCGGTTCGCCCAGGTCCATGACGACTATAGCAGCATCATGCTGAAGGCGCTCGCCGACCGACTGGCTGAGGCATTCGCTGAACTGATGCACCGCCGGGTGCGGCGTGAATTCTGGGGCTATGCGCCGGAGGAGTCCTTGGGGAACGATCAGCTGATCGCGGAGGAATACCGCGGCATCCGGCCGGCGCCGGGGTACCCAGCCTGCCCCGACCATACCGAGAAGGCCACGTTGTTCCGCTTGCTGGATGTCGAAGCCAACACCGGCATCTCACTGACCGAAAGTTTCGCCATGTATCCGGCGTCCTCGGTCAGCGGCTGGTATTTTTCGCATGCCTCGGCAAAGTATTTCAACGTCGGTAAGATCGGCCGCGATCAAGTCGAAGATTACGCTCGGCGCAAGGGAATGACGGTACGCGAGGTCGAGCGCTGGCTGGCGCCGAGTCTGGGCTACGATGCCGATTGAATCCGGCCTGGTTTTATATGGCACGGACGGTTGCCATCTGTGCAAGGCAGCCGGGGAGGTGCTGACGGATCTGGGCGTGGTGGCAACGGCGGTGGACATCCTCGGCGACGACCATCTGTTGCAGCGGTACGGTCTCCGGATTCCGGTGCTGCGGGATGGCGCCGGGCGCGAGCTGGGCTGGCCGTTCGACGCTGCGGCGGTGCGGCGGTTTCTCGGAGACCGATGACTATGTGCAGTGCGGTTCCAAGAAGGTAGGGGGAATCCTGGACATAACGGACCTCGCTCCGGCCGGGAAACCGGAGCCCACGGTCATGGAAGGCAAGCTCGGTAATCTACGCACCATACAGCGCAACGTCGCTCCGGCATACTTCCCATCTCCCGGATCGAGTCTGGGGCAAGCTTTGGGAACTGGATGCCGGAGTCTTATCCGGCAGGACTGAATCGAAGGGGGAACAGAGATCATGAGCCACGACGGCTATCGCATCGAGAAAGACAGCATGGGTGAGCTGCGGGTTCCGGTTTCCGCGCTCTACGCGGCCCAGACTCAGCGTGCCATTGACAATTTTCCAGTGAGCGGGCTGGTTTTGCCGCCGGCGTTCATCCGCGCCATCGCCCGGATCAAGCAATGTGCGGCTCGGGTCAATATGGCGCTGGGGTATTTGGATGCAGGCAAGGGCAAGGCGATCATGGCTGCGGCCGAGGAGATCATTGGCGGGGCATATGCCGAGCAGTTCCCGGTCGACGTGTTTCAGACCGGTTCCGGCACCAGCACCAACATGAACGTCAACGAAGTGCTGGCGACCCTGGCTTCCCGGCGCTCGGGAATGCCGGTGAGTGCCAACGACGACGTCAACATGGGCCAGAGCAGTAATGACGTCATCCCCACAGCGATTCACGTCAGTGCCGCGCTGGCAGTCAACGAACAGCTGATCCCGGCGCTGGAACACTTGGCGGCGACGATACGCTACAAGGGCTTAGCGCATCCGAAGGTGGTCAAGACCGGGCGGACCCATCTGATGGACGCCATGCCGGTGCGGCTGGAGCAAGAGCTCTCGGGCTGGGCGCTGCAGATCGCCAACGGCGTCGACCGGCTGCGGGCGAGCCTGCCGCGGCTTTACAAATTGGGGCAGGGTGGTACGGCCGTGGGCACCGGCATCAACGCCGATCCGGCCTTCGCTTCCAGCTTTGCCGAAGCTCTGGCCGATGCCACGGGCCTGCCGTTCCGGCCGAACGATTCATTCTTCGAGAGCCTGAGTTGCCAGGACGCGGCAGTGGAACTGTCGGGCCAGCTCAAGACCATCGCCGTCGGCATCATGAAGATCGCCAACGACCTGCGCTGGATGAATTCTGGCCCCCTCGCCGGCCTGGGCGAGATCGAGTTGCCTGCGCTCCAGCCCGGCAGTTCCATCATGCCGGGCAAGGTCAATCCGGTGATTCCGGAAGCTGCCTGCATGGTGGCGGCGCAAGTGATCGGCAACGATGCCACTATCACGGTGGCTGGGCAGTCGGGTTCGTTCCAACTCAATGTGATGCTGCCGGTGATCGCCTACAACCTGCTGCAGAGCATCGAGCTGCTAGCCAACATTGCCCGCCTGCTGGCCGATAAAGCCATCGCCGATTTCCGGGTGCGCGAGGATAATCTGCGTCGGGCTCTGGCAACGAATCCGATCCTGGTGACCGCGCTCAACCCGCTCATCGGCTACCTGAAGGCGGCGGAAATTGCCAAGACCGCTTATCGGACGGGGCGGCCGATCCTGGAGGTGGCCGTTGAAATGAGCGGTCTGGATCGCGGCGAACTGGAGCATCTGCTTGATCCGGCGACCCTGACTTCCGGGGGTATCCATAGCGTGCCGGCTGGCGGTGCGGGCTGATTCTTTTGTCAAAACCTTTGGGAGCGACGCCATGGGCTTGTTCAAGCTGCCCAAGAATTCGGTTGTTGAGCGGGGCAAAACCTATCCGGCGCCGGAAGGTGCGCGACGGGTGAAGGTCGTCCTAGTCTACCGCTGGGATCCCGATACGGGGGGCAATCCTCGCCTGGACACTTACCACGTCGATCTGGACCGCTGCGGTCCGATGGTGTTGGACGCTCTGATCAAGATCAAGAACGAGATCGACAGCACCCTGGCGTTCCGGCGTTCCTGCCGGGAGGGCGTATGCGGCTCCTGTGCCATGAACATCGACGGGCGCAACACGCTGGCCTGCATCAAGCCGCTGAACGACTGCAGCGAGCCGGTCCGGATCTACCCGCTGCCCCACCAGCCGATCATCAAGGATCTGGTGCCGGATCTGACCCATTTTTACGCCCAATATGCCTCGATCAAACCCTGGATCGAAGCCCAGACCCCGCCGCCCGCGGATCGCGAGCGCCTGCAGAGCAAGGCGGAGCGGGCCGAGCTGGATGGGTTGCACGAATGTATCCTGTGTGCGTGCTGTTCCACCGCTTGCCCCAGCTACTGGTGGAACGGCGACCGTTTCCTGGGGCCGGCCGCCCTGCTCCAGGCGTACCGCTGGATCGCCGACAGCCGGGACGAAGCTACCGGAGAACGCCTGGACGCGCTGGAAGACCCCTTCAAGCTGTTCCGCTGCCACACCATCATGAACTGCACCGATTCCTGCCCGAAGGGCCTCAATCCGGCGCGTGCGATCGCCGAGATCAAGAAGCTGCTGGTCGAGCGGCAAAAATGAGCGGACAGGGTCGGCTGCTGTGGCGCTGCCGCCGGGGGATGGCCGAACTGGATCGGATGCTCACACTCTATGTGGACGTTGCTTACCAGCAAGCCGACGACGCCGAGCGGCAGGCGTTCGAATGCCTTTTGGATATGCCGGACGCCGACCTCTGGCGCTGCCTGACCGGCCTCGCCTGTCCCGAAGATCCGGCGCTGGCCGCCCTGGCGGCCAAACTTCGCATTCTCGCCACCGGTGCATATGCAGCATGCTGACCGTGGAGCCGACCCCGTCGCGGATTCATTCACTGGCCGTCCACGCCGTCGGTCTGCTGGCTTGCTACGGCATCTGGATCGCGGATGTTCCGCTGCTGGTCAGGCTGGGGTTCACTCTGTGCCTGGCAGGGTACCTCGTGTTCCTGCAGGGTGGCCCGGGTATCGGCGCCCGCTTCGATGGCGCGGGTGCCTGGAGCGTGATTTCTTCTGGTGGAGAAGCGATCCCGGCGAAGCTGAGGGGATCGAGTTTCGCTTCGTCGCTCTGCGTGGTGCTGCATTTCTCGACCGAAAGCGGCAGGGTCGTAGTTCCGGTGTTCAGGGACAGCGTCGACGCCGAAACCTATCGTCGCCTCCGCGTCCATCTGCGTTGCCGGGCGATGTCGCATCAAAGCCGGAATGCTGGTCAACTTCATTGAAGCGGCGCGGATGAGCCGTCTGCGCATTTGCCGGTCCCGCGCCGCCGCCTATCCGCATCCGCCCTCTGGCCGGCCCGATGCAGTATTGCACGCCCGGCTGTGCGATGCGTTGCGGCGCCATCTTTCCCCCGCCGCCGCGACTCTCTTGGCTGAGCCCGTGCCGAGCGGGGATGGCGCATGGATCGACTGGTACACCGGGCTGGCGGGCCAGCCCGTCCCGCTGCGTTCTCTGTCCGGGGAAGCCCTGCGACGTACGCGCAATCTGCTGCAGGACCGCATCCAGGCCATGGCGGTGCTGGCGCAGCGGCTGGCTGCCGTCGATCCTGATCTGGCCGACGCGATGCGCCGGGCGGCGGGGTTCCCCGATGAGTCCGCGGTCTACGTGGTCGACGGCCAGCCGGTATTGACGTTCTGGGGCTATGGCACCACGACACAGCCTGAGCGTCCCGTTTTGCCTTCCGACTGCTCGTGGGCGAAGCTTTTCCGCCGGCTGTGGCGGGACCTGGCCGGCTTGATTCTGGCCGCCGGTCTGGGGTGGGCCGGTCTCCGTTTCGACTGGTGGCGCTGGCCCCCGTGGGGTCCGGACTATGCCGCCGTGCTCGCTGCCGAAAGGGAGACCGGCCATGATCTGCGGCGTGTCCTACTCGCACGCCAGTCCGATCTGGCGCGGGCCCTGGGCCGATGTGCGCTTGAAGCCCAGCGTGATGCGCTGGCGCGGGAAGGAGAACTGTTGGCGGGAAAGCTGGAAGCGCTGGCGGCAGAGCTGGCCGGAGGCCTGGAGAACTGCCGGGGTGAGGCAGCGGTCAACGCTTTGTCGAAGGAACGCGACGCACTGAACATCGAGCTCGCCGGTCTGCAGCGGAACCTGAGAGCCGCGCTGGGGAAGTGCGGCGGCGCCAAACTGAGCGGCGAACTGGCCGAGTCGGCCAGACTGCGCACCAAGCTGACCGCTGTGGAAGCCAAACTCGCCGCCAAGCTGAACCGCTGCGGCAAGCAGCCGCCCATCAAGACTGCCGAAACGACCTCGCCGGCCGCCGTTTCGCCTGTTCCGGAAGGCTCGCCCAGGCCAGCCCAGGCGGCGGGCGGCCTGCCGCCCTGTCCCGGCGAGCGTCCGCCGGAGGATGCGCCCGATGTCGCAATCGTGCTCGACGCTTCCGGCAGCATGCGCATTCCATCTGTTTTGGATGGCAACAGTGCCCAGCTCATCGCCCGCTTCGAGCGCTGCATGCTGGACAGTGGACTGCTCGCCCCGGTGGTCTGTGCGGACCTCATCGGCGTCTACGAATCGATCATTCAGGGCGGCCGCGGCCCGACCCGACTGATGGCCGCCCAGCGGGCCGTCAACAACGTGGTCAGCGGCCTGCCAGGCGACGTCGACGTCGGCCTCGTAGTCCTGGAGGACTGCCCGCAGGCATCCGATTACGGGATGTACGATGGCTCCCGCCGGGGGCAGCTCCTGCAGCGGGTCAACGGCCTGATTCCGCGCAAGGGCACGCCGCTGGGCAACGGCATCGTGCAGGCGGCAAACAAGGTGGACGGTGTGCGGGCGCCGGCAGTCATGGTCGTCGTGTCGGACGGCAAGGACAGCTGCAATGCGGATCCCTGCTCCATCGCCTCGGCGGTCAAAGCCGCCAAGCCCAAACTCAAGATCAACGTGGTGGACATCGTCGGTGACGGCGCAGTCGGCTGCATCGCGAAGGCCACCGGTGGCGACGTACTCACCCCCCGATCGGGCATGAGCCTGGACCAGATGGTCCATCAGGCCGCCAAGGATGCCGAGAAGCCAGAGCATTGCAAATAGGGGCCGCGGCGGATCGTACCAGCCACTTCTGCTATTCAGTTGTCGACGATCTGGATCGATGCGTCCGTGGGCGCGTATTTGTCGATGCTGCCTTCTTCGCTGAGCTTGATCATCAAGCGGACTTCGTTCTTGGAATCGGCCGAGTAGAGGGCATCTTCGTAGCCGATCCGGCCCGCCTTGAACAGTTCGAACAGCGCCTGATCAAAGGTCTGCATGCCCTGTTCGCGCGATTGCTTCATGACCTCCTTGAGCTTGTGGATCTCTCCCTGGCGGATCAGGTCGGAGACCAGGGGCGTGTTGATCAGGATTTCCACCGCCGGATAGCGCCCCTTGCCGTCGGCGCGTTTCACGAGCTGCTGGGCGATGATCGCGCGCAGGTTCAGCGACAGATCCATGAGCAGCTGCGGATGCATGTCTTCCGGGAAGAAATGGAGGATGCGGTCCAGCGCCTGGTTGGCGTTGTTGGCATGCAGGGTACTCAGACAGAGATGACCGGTCTCGGCGAAGGTGATGGCCTGCTGCATGGTGTCACGGGTGCGGATCTCGCCGATCAGGATCACGTCTGGCGCCTGCCGCAGGGTGTTCTTCAGTGCGACTTCGTAGGATTCGGTGTCGATGCCGACCTCGCGCTGGGTGACGATGCAGCCCGCGTGCGGGTGGACGAACTCCAGGGGATCC
Source organism: Methylococcus capsulatus (assembly GCF_036864975.1). Taxonomy (NCBI): domain Bacteria; kingdom Pseudomonadati; phylum Pseudomonadota; class Gammaproteobacteria; order Methylococcales; family Methylococcaceae; genus Methylococcus; species Methylococcus capsulatus. The sequence continues at coordinate 2,671,473 of NZ_CP104311.1, forward strand.
TCGATGGTGATGATGTGGCCGCTGGAATGCTCGTTGCGGTACTTGAGCATCGCCGCCAGCGAAGTGGACTTGCCGGTGCCGGTCGCGCCCACGAACAGGATCAGACCGCGCTTGGCCATCACCAGATCGTTGAGGATGGGCGGCAGGTTGAGCTGCTCCACTGTGGGAATTTCGGTCTCGATCCGGCGTAGCACCATGCCGGGGCTGTTCCGCTGGACGAAGGCGCTGACCCGGAACCGGCCCAGTCCGGCCGCTGAGAGGGCGAAATTGCACTCGTTGGTGTTCTCGAATTCGTCGCGCTGGCGCTGGTTCATGATGCCGAGGACGAGCTGGCGCGCCTGTTCACTGGTGAGTTTGGTGCTGGCCAGCGGTACGAGGTTGCCGTTGAGCTTCATGCAGGGTTCCTTGGCCGCAGTGATGAAGAGATCGGATGCTTTTTTCAGCACCATCAGCTTGAGCAGTGACTCGAATTCCATGGGCGGGCTCTGGTGCTAGAACGCGGCTTTGTTGACGGCGACTTCGCGGGCGACCTGACGGGTGATGATCCCTCTCTCCACCAGTTCCTGCAGGTGCTGATCCAGGGTCTGCATGCCGTCCTTACGGCCCGTCTGGATCGTCGAATACATCTGGGCCACCTTGGCCTCGCGGATCAGGTTGCGGATGGCCGGAGTGCCGACCATGATCTCCCAGGCCGCCGTCCGGCCGCCGCCGACTTTTTTGACGAGGGCCTGCGAAATGACCGCCTGCAGCGATTCCGACAGCATGGAGCGGATCATGTCTTTCTCGGCGGCCGGGAACACGTCGACGATGCGGTCGATGGTCTTGGCGGCGGAACTGGTATGCAAAGTGCCGAACACCAGGTGTCCGGTTTCGGCCGCGGTCAGCGCAAGGCGGATGGTTTCCAGGTCGCGCATTTCGCCCACGAGGATCACGTCCGGGTCTTCGCGCAGGGCCGAGCGCAGGGCTTCGTTGAAGCCCAAGGTGTTGCGGTGCACCTCGCGTTGGTTGATCAGGCATTTCTTGCTCTGGTGGACGAACTCGATCGGATCTTCGATGGTCAGAATGTGGGAATAGTCGTTGGAGTTGATGTAGTCGATCATGGCCGCCAGCGTGGTGGACTTGCCCGAACCCGTCGGTCCGGTGACCACGATCAGGCCGCGTGGCTGGCGGGTGACGTCCTGGAAGAACTTCGGGCAGCCCAGTTCCTCCAGCGTGAGGACTTTGGAAGGGATGGTCCGGAACACAGCCGCCGCGCCGCGGTCCTGGTTGAAGGCATTGACCCGGAAACGGGCGACACCCGGCAGTTCGAATGAGAAATCGGTTTCCAGGAACTCCTCGAAGTCGCGCCGCTGTTTGTCGTTCATGATGTCATATATGAGCGCGTGTACTTCCTTGTGCTCCAGCGGCGGCACGTTGATGCGCCGGATGTCGCCGTCGACGCGGATCATCGGCGGCAGCCCGGAAGAAAGGTGCAGGTCGGAAGATTTGTTCTTGACTGAGAAGGCGAGCAGTTCGGCGATATCCATCGGGCCAGTCGGGTAAAATCCGAAAGCGCAAAAGTATAGCTAACGGTGTATGTAATGCTGGAGCTCGAGGCAAATTTACAGGCCGTGCGACGGAGAATCCGGGCGGCGGAGCAGGCATGCGGCCGTCCGGAGGGCTCGGTGCGGCTGCTGGCCGTCTCGAAAACCCAGCCCGCCACGGTGTTGCGCGCGGCTTATGGATTGGGCCAGCGGGAGTTCGGCGAAAATTATCTGCAGGAAGCCATGGAGAAACAGGATGCCCTGGCCGATCTCGACATCCTCTGGCACTTCATCGGGCCGATCCAATCGAACAAGACCCGGCCCATCGCCGAGCGCTTCGACTGGGTGCACGGAATCGACCGCCTGAAAATCGCCCAGCGCCTCAGTGACCAGCGCCCGGAATCCATGACGCCATTGAATGTCTGCATCCAGGTCAACATCGGCGGGGAGTCGACCAAATCCGGCGTGGCTCCGGCCGATGTGGCCGGGCTGGCACATGCGGTCGCCGGCTTGCCTCGCCTGCGGCTCCGGGGCTTGATGACGATTCCGGCGCCGACCGCCGAGGTGGGAGCGCAACATGCCGCATTCCGCCGTTTGCGGGAACTGCTGGAACGTCTCGGGATACCGGGACTCGATACGCTGTCCATGGGTATGTCCAACGACCTGGAGGCGGCAGTGGCGGAAGGGGCGACCCTGGTGCGCATCGGAACTTCGATTTTCGGCCGCCGCCCGCGTGCCAAGGGACGAGCTTAGGATTCCGGCGCGGCAGACAGTAAATTATGATAATCAAAATTTTTCAGTTGGGAGGGGCGGGATAGTGAAACACAAAATGCTTGGGTTCATCGGGGCCGGCAATATGGCCTCGAGCCTGGTGGGAGGGCTGGTGGCTGACGGTTATCCGGCCCGCAATATCTGGGTGTCGGACGTGGATGAGGCCAAGCTGGACGCGCTTTCGTTGAAATTCGGCGTCAACGTGAGCGGAGACAACCGGCGGGTGGCGAGACTGGCGGAAATCCTGGTGCTGGCCGTGAAACCGCAGATTCTGCGGGAAGTGGCAGAAGGTGTGGCGGACATCGTCGCGGAAACCCGGCCGCTGATCCTGTCGGTTGCGGCCGGCGTCGGCGAGTCCGTCATCGACCGCTGGCTGGGCGGCGGACAGTCCCTCGTCCGCTGCATGCCGAACACCCCAGCGCTGGTCAAAAGTTCCGCCACCGCCCTGCATGCGAACGAAAAGACGACCTCGGCCCAGCGCAGCGAAGCCGAGAGCATCCTGCGTGCCGTCGGCGTGACCGTATGGGTCGAGCGGGAGGAAGCACTGGATGCCGTCACGGCGATTTCCGGGAGTGGACCGGCGTACTTTTTTCTGCTCATGGAAGCGATGGAAAATGCGGCGACCGGCCTGGGTCTCGATCCCGAGACCGCGCGCCTGTTGGTGCAACAGACGGCGCTCGGGGCCGCCCGTATCGCCATCGAGTCCGAAGAAGGCCCAGCCCAACTGCGGCAGCGGGTGACCTCTCCCAAAGGGACGACCGAGCGGGCCATCGGCGTGTTGGAGGAGCGGGGGCTGCATGAGATCGTGAGGGATGCCGTGGCGGCCGCCCACGCCCGAGCGATCGAGCTGGCGCGGGAACTGGGGGCTTGAGCGATGGACCTGGGCTATCTCGTCAATCCGGCGGTGTTTCTGGTGGAAACCCTGTTCGGCCTGTACATTCTCGCCGTTCTCCTGCGGTTTCTGCTGCAATGGACCGGAGCGGACTATTACAACCCCATATCACAATTTCTGGTCAAGGTGACCCATCCTCCGCTTCGGCTGCTGCGGCGTTTCATTCCGGCCATCGGCCGGGTCGATACCGCCTCGCTGGTGCTGATGCTGGCGTTGCAGATGGTGGCGGGCTATCTGGTGTTTTTGCTGCAGGGCACTACCGCCATTTCGGTTGCGGCCCTGGCGGTGTGGTCGGTTCACGATCTGCTCGATCTCGTCCTCAACATCTTTTTTTTCTGCATCATCGCCCGTGCCTTGCTGAGCTGGTTCGGCCGGATGCCCTACCATCCGGCCGCCGCCCTTCTCGCCAGCCTGACCGAGCCGCTGCTGCGCCGCAGCCGCCGCTTGCTGCCGCCCACCGGCGGACTCGATCTCTCCCCCCTCCTGCCGCTGATCGGCATCCAGTTGGTCAGGATGCTGTTCCTGCCACCACTTCAGCATCTGGCAGTGCTTTTGAACTGACGCAGTACTGGCCGGTTCTGTGCCGGCTGTGGAGAAGAACGTCTCTTCCCCCGAAGAGGCTGGCAAGAAATCGGGACGTGCGGGGAGGCGTGCCGGGGCAGAAGGCGCGTGGCCGGGGTCCGAACGGCAACGGCAAATGGATTACCTGATCTTTGGTTTTGCAATTGCGCTGGTCATGATGGCGCTGGCCTGCGCATTCTCGACCGCGCGCAAGCGGGTCGAGTCGGCGCTGCGGCGGAGCACTCACCATCTGCGCGAGGCGCAGCGGGTGGGCAATCTCGGCAGCTGGGAACTCGATCTCGTGGAAGACCGGTTGGAATGGTCGGATCAGGTTTTCCGTATTTTCGAGCTTGATCTCGCGCGATTCGGGGCGTCCTACGAGGCGTTTCTCGCCCTCGTGCATCCCGACGATAGGGAGAGCAACTGTGTTGGAGGTCAAGCGATTTGTGGGCATGACCAAGGTTTATTTTGTTTCAGCATGGCATTCAGGCTGGTGAGGAGCTTACGCATGGCCGCCGTTAAAGCGACCTTGGCCGGTTTGCCTTTTTCGACCAATCGACGATGGAAGGTGGCGATGGGATTATCGCCTCGGGTAGCGGCCAAGGTCGCCATGTACAGCACCGAGCGCACTTCCGCTCGTCCGCCCCAAATCCTCCGCCGTCCTCGCTGGAAGCCACTGTCCCGATTAAACGGCGCCAATCCCACCCGGGCAGCGATCTCGCGCCGGTTGAGTTTGCCGAGTTCTGGCAGATACGACAGCAACGTGAGCATCGTCACGGGGCCTACGCCCGGTGCACTTTGGAGCAGGTCGACTCGGGTTTTCCAAATGTCCGATTCGCGCAGCCGGTTTTTCAAATCCCCGTCGAGTCGAGCGATATGCTCGTCCAGCCAGGCAATGTGCTCCTTTAAGCCCTGTTTTTGCCGTGAGCCGGCCATCGCCAAGCGGGTTCTCTCTTGGGCGCGCATCTCCACTAATTGCCGTCGCCGGGCGACCAGTTCCACCAAGGCTTGCTCTGCCTCGGTCCGGCCGGCGCGAACTTCGGGGCGCACGGCCTTGGCGAAATGGGCCAATACCAGGGCATCCAGCTTATCGGTTTTCGCGAGCCGGCCGGTGGCCTTGGCGAAGTCACGCACTTGGCGAGCATTGACGACGGCCAACGGCAGTCCGGCCACTCGACCGGAAGCCGCGAGCAAGGTTTCGAGTCCCCCGGTCGCCTCCAAGACGACTAACGCCGGTTGGAGCGTGAGGAGTCGCTGGATCAGTGCCGTGACCCCTGCCTCATCATTGCTAAAACGCTCGACCCCGCCCTCGGGACTGACTCCCAAATCCAAATACGCCTTCGATACATCCACCCCGGCAAATCGCTCTTCGTTATTCATGTCGTACACACCCCACCTTGTAAAAATTCGGACTTCCGTCCCAGCAACTGTTCGGGCTCTGCCAACAAAAGAAGAAAGACGATCCACGCTCTCCCACAAGCTCAATTTCTCGGCTTCGAGGGTCAACGATCTATCTTCCTCCGAACCTCTTATTCATACCTCCGTGGCTCAGGGAAGAACATACAAGGGTGGATGCGGCCTACCGCCGCTCGGTCGCCAACAGGCAGCCCTACGAAATCGTCCATCGGCCGCTCATGCCGGACGGCCGTGTCAAACATGTCCGCGAGTGGTGCCAGACCTTTTACGGCGACGATGGGCGGCCCTTGCGATCGGTGGGGACGGTATGGGACATCACTTCCTTTCACGAAACCGAAGAGAAACTTCGCCGACTCGCTGCCATCGTGGAATCGACCGGTGACACTGTCATCGTCATCGATCTCCAGGGCAGGATCTGCACCTGGAACAAAGGGCGGAGCGGATGTGGGGCTATGCGGCGGACGAGATCGTGGGACAGCCGGCCACTGTTCTGCCGTCGTTCGAAAAGCAGGGCGAGCCAGGGCGGATATTGCGGCAGGTCATCCATGAGCATGAGGTCGTCCGCTTCGAGAGCCGGGACCGGCACAAGAACGGCCATGACTTCCCGATATCACTCACGGTTTCACCGCTTTTCGACGCCGAAAACCGCCTGGCCGGGGTGTCCGCTATCATTCGTGACATCACGGAAATGGAGCGGCTGAAAGCAGCATTGCAAGAGCGGCTCAAACTGGTGGAAATGGTCTTCCAATACAGTGTCTCGTGCCTCGTCGTGCTGGATCCACGGTTCTATTTCATCCGTGTCAATCCCGCCTATGCGCGGGCCTGCCGCCGGGATGCTGCCGAGTTCGAAGGCCGCAACCATTTCGAACTATATCCTTCGGATACCCGGTTCCTCTTCGAGGAGGTCGTGCGGAGCTGACGGCCCGGTCGGAGTTTTTGCGCGCCCTTTCACATTTCCGGATCAGCCGGACCGGGGTGTCACCTACTGGGACTGGACCCTGGTGCCGGTTCTCGACGGCAATGGCGAGGTCGAATGTCTGCTGTTCTCCTTGAACGATGTGACCGACAGGGAAAAGGCGATGGCGCAGCTACGCCTGGTCGAAACCGCTTTCCAGCATACTCGCGATGCGGTGTTGATCACCGACGCCTAGCCCCGGGTTCTGCAGCTCAACCCCGCCTTTGAAACCATCACCGGCTACAGTGCCGAAGAGGCGCTCGGACGCACACCCAGGATTCTCCAGTCCGGGCGTCATGACAGCGATTTCTACCAGCGGTTCTGGCGGGCGATCGAGACCGAAGGGCATTGGTTGGTTGTCCACGGAGGGAGCGGTTCAGGATCGCCGGTAAACCAGATCCCACACCCCGTGTCCCAGCCGCTGACCGCGCTGTTCGAACTTGGTCAGCGAGCGGTACCCGGGGCGTTCGCTGAAGCGCCCGTCCGGCGCCTGGTTTACCAGCGGCTCGCAGCCGTTCAATACCTCCAGCATCTGCATCGCATAATCCTCCCAGTCGGTGGCGGCATGGAACACGCCTCCCGGAGCCAGGCGGGAGGCGGCCAACCGGGCGAATTCCGGCGAGATGAGGCGGCGTTTCTTGTGCCGCTGCTTGTGCCAGGGATCGGGAAAGAACACCAGGATCCGCGCCAGAGCGCCTTCGGGGATGCATTTCTCCAACAGCTCGACCGCATCGATCCGGAATACCCGGACGTTGTCCAGCCCCCGCCGCTCCAGCTCGATCAGCAGATGGCCGATGCCGGGAGGATGGACTTCCGCGCCGATGAAGTCCTCTGCCGGCAGGCTCTGGGCCATCGCCGCCAGGCTTTCGCCGTTGCCGAACCCGATTTCCAGGGTGAGCGGCGCCCTTCGGCCGAATACGGCTGCGGGGTCGAACGGCGCTTCCGGATCCAGGCCATAGCGCGGCCATAGGTTTTCCAGGGCATTCTTCTGCGAGGCGGTGATGCGGCCTTGCCGGAGCACGAAGCTGCGGATGCGGCGGGGTAGGTCGGCGTTTTGCGTATCGGTCATGGTCGTAGGGGGGCAGTGGGAGTGGATTCAGCCCATGTTCCCCCGGCGGAGGCTGTTCAGCGTCGGAAGAACAGGTTCAATATCAGGCTGATGATGAGGCTGATCACGATCATAGAAGTGATCGGAATGAAAACATAACGGTTTTCATCGCCCAGCCGGATATCGCCGGGCAGCCGGCCGAACCAGCCGAACAGACCGGGCGCGAGATGCAGCAGCGCGCCCAGGGCGGCGATACCGAGTCCGAGGGTGATCAGCAGCTTAGCCAGGGACATGGCGGACTCTCAGGTCAGGAACGAGATGTGGCCAGATTACCAGCAGCCAAGCGATGAGTGCGAGCATCCAGCCGATGCCGGTGGGTACGACGCGCAGTTCGCCCAGCGCCGGATCGCGCAGCGCCAGGCTCAGCCCTTCCGGCGTGTCGAGCCGCAGGTAGCCCAATCCGACAGTGTTGGCGAAATCCTTGAGTTCCGTCTCGTGTAGCCAGGACAGGTACAGACTGCCGTCGTTTCCGCGCCGATGGGTGGTATCGGCGGAAGCGTCGAGGTAAGCGGTGGTGGTTACCGGGGCTAGGATGTCGGCCTTTTCCCAGAATCCCAGCGGCCGGTTTTCCCGATCGAGGCGTGGCACCGGTACCGGCTTGGTGTCGCCGACGCCGACGATGAGCCCTTGGACTTCACCTGGCTTGACCTGGAGCTCCGGTCTGACCGGATCCTCCGGCGTCTGCTGGCCATCGCTGAGGAACACCAGCCGCGGAACCGGATCGCGTTTCTTGACGATACGCAGCGCGGCATTGATGCCTTGGGCGATGAAACTGTCGGCGGCCCAGGCCATGCGCCAGTCGATATGCTCCAGCACGTCTTCGATCACCCCGGCGTGGCGGCAGACTTCCAGCGGCTCGAACAGCAGTTCCACGTTCTGGGTGGTGAACAGACCGAGACCGGCTTGTGAGCCGCAAGGTAAATCGGCGATGGCTCGGCGGATAGCGGCCTTGGCGAAGCTCAGCCGGTCGGCTGGTAGTCCTTCGAAATGATAGTCGCGGGCGTTCATGCTCTGGGTGATGTCGAGCACGAACAGGTAGCGGAACACCGGCTGTTCCAGTGGAATCCGGGGATCGGCCCAGGCCAGCAGGGTGAGTACGGCGGCTGCCGCCAGCCCCGCGAATGACCGGCCGAAGCGCGGCTTCATGGACCACCCCCAGGGATACCGGGCAGGGTAGAGAACACGGAGGACTTGGTGCCCTGCCAGTTGGCCTTTTCCTTTTCCTTGGGCGGCGGCGTGATACGGAAGGCGTATTCCAGATTGAACCGTGCATCCTGGTCGTCCGGCCTCAGCCGCAAGGCCTCTTTGAGATTTTCCTTGGCCAGCGCCACCAGGGCGTTGACGCGCGCATACTCCAGCACTCCGCGCGAGTTCCATAGACTGGCCGCCTCCCGCAAGTAGATTGTGCCCATGTTGTAGTGAACCCGTTGCCGAAATGCGGGGGATGGATCGTTCCGGATCGTGTGGTAGAGCCGCAACGCTTCCTGGTAATCGCCCCCGAGGTCCAGCGTCTGCGCCTTGGCCAGGATCACTTCCGGCGCCGTGTCCTCGTCCGGAATGATGTGCCGGGGATCGTCGATGGCCGCATTCTCCCGCGCCACGACGAACAGGTGGTAACCGGCCCATCCGGCCAATCCCAAACTGAGGGCAAGGAGCCCCCATGCGGCACTTTCGCGCAGTTTAGCCTGCATCACCATGCACGCACCTCCAGGGATTTGGCGACAAGAAGGGGTAGGAGCAGGATCAGGGCGCAGCCGTAGCACCATCCGGAGAGGTCCTGGCGGGGCACCTTCTCGAGATAGCGCAGGGGCTGGTTGGCCAGCCGTCCGACATCGGCAATGGCCTCTTCCACTGCCTGCGGATTTGTCGCCTCGTAGGCCGTGTAGGGCACTCCAAGACTCTGGAAGTATTGGTGCAGCAGGTATTCGGGCGAGGCGTCCTCGCTGGCCCCTGTGGGTGGGCGTTCCAGCGGAGCACTGTTCTTGCTGCGGAGATAGATCCAGTGCAGCCGCGCCTGGCTGTCCTGGAACCATTGCCGGATCAAGTCCTGCGATTCTTCCTCGATGCGGGTGGCGCCGTCGGAGACCAGCAGGATGATACGGGCGCCGGTCGCGGGCTTGCCTTTGAAAAAATCCAATGCCATGGCCAGCCCCGGTGCGATGTTCGTGATACCGTGGCCGCGGTCGCCGACGCTCTCTATGGCGGCCAACACGGCCTCGCGGTCCTGGGTCAGGGGCATCACATAGCGCGGTGCAGCGCTGAAGGCCACCATGGCGAACAGATCGTCGCCGCGCCGGCGGACGAAGTTTGCGAGCAGCCGGCGGGCGACGGCGTTCTTGGACTCGCCGGCAGTGCCGCCGAGATAGCGGCCAGAGAAATTCTCGTTCATGCTGCTGCTGCGGTCTATGAGCAGGACGATGTGAGCGCCGGTGCCCAGCCGCTCCTCCCATTGCTCCAGAGCGTAAGGGCCAGAGATACCGGCGGCGAGTGCCAGCAGCGCCAGTGAGGTGAGGGCGCGCAGTCCTCGGTCGATAGCGGCGGACAATCGGTCTTCCGGAATCATGGCCGCGCAGGAATAGCCGACCGTGGGCTGGCCTGCCTGCAGCCAGGGCAGTAGGGCGCCGGTGCCGAGCAGCAGCCACCAGGGGGAAGTGAATCCGAAGCTCATGACCTCCGCCTCTCCAGGCGCCTGGCCTGGCGCGCAAGTTTCAGGCAAAATGCGTAGACCCCGTCATCGGAGCCTTCCGCAAAGAATAGCTGGCGTGACAGGGCAAAGAACTTGTCCAGCAGCTCGCGAAGGTCGGCAAATTCCGGATGGCGGGTGAGGAAGGCTTCCAGACCGTTGGCGAACACAGCGGCGCCGGCGGTCTCATTCAGCGCCCGGTGCAGGATGAGGCAGGCGGCCCGGCCCGGTGAAGGCTGATTTACCAGCTGCTGCAATTCGCGGCAGGCGCGGCGGAATGGCAGGGGCCCGGAGAATAACGGCAGTAGACCGCGCAGCCACAGCAGGTAAAAGCCGGCTACAGCGCCCAAGCCCACTCCGAGACTCAGCCATCGCCCGTAAGGCGCAAACGGCCGGCGTTCTGCCGGCCGGGTGGCTCGGATGGTCACTTTCTCGTCGGGGATGCCGGGCGGAATCAGCGGCATGAAGCTGACCGGCAGTGCCGGCACTTCGACGAGGGTCGAACCGCCTGCGTCTGTGACACGCAGCCTCAGCGGCGGCAGCTCGGCGGTTTCCGGCCCGCGCACACCATAGAAGACCTGATAGGTGATGCGGACTCGTGTCCGATCGTCGGCCGAGTCGGTTTCCACCTTACGAATCTCCGCCCACTCAGTGATCGGACCGGGAACGGGGAGCGAAGCGGGGTCGATTTGGCCGCCGTGGATAGAGACCACGACATCGCGCGTGATCAGGTCGCCCATCGTATGGGTAGCGGTGTGGCCATCCTGGCTCTCGAACCTCGCTGGCACGGTCCGGTCGTTCGCCCTCAACACCCATGCGAAGGTCACGACGACGGCGAGCAAACTGGCGAGCGGCAGGGTTAACTTGCGCATGAGGCCGCCTTTCATGCCTCGTAGAAATACCGGGTCAACGCGTCGGCGTCGAAACGGTCTTCGAGCAGAAAGGGCTCGCGGGTGCCGTGGCGGGCTGCCAATTCCCGTAGGCGATCCCGCCTCGCCTGGAAAGCATCCCGGAATCGCCGTTTGAGGGCAGGACGCATGAACAAGCGCCGCCGTCGGCCGCTCTCGGGGTCGCGCAGATGGATCAGTCCCCAGTCGGGGAGCGCCTCGTATTCGGCCCGGCTCCACACGGCGACGGGCACCACGTCGTGCGGACGCAAGGCGTCGAGCAGCAATTCCAGGAAAGGATCATCCAGGTGGAAATCGGACACCAACAGCACCAGTGCCCTGCCGCGGCCGAGATGGGGAACGGCCTGCGCCAGCGCCATGGCATTGCGGGCGCTCGGCCGGACGCTGGCGAGACGTTCGGCCGTGGCAGCGGGCAAACCACCCTTGTGCCAGCGCAGCGGCAGGCTGAGATCCCAGTGGATGGTCTCACCGCAGACGATGAGGCCGAAAGGATCGCCGCTGCGGTAGGCGGAATAAGCCGCGGCAGCGGTAAATTCCACCAGCGTCCGCCCTTTGCCGGCGAAACCCATGGACGCCGAGAGGTCCGCGAGGACGAACACCGGGATCGCGCTGCGCTGGCGGAAGCTCTTCACCATGAGCCGCCCGAAGGGATCATTCAAGGTGGCATGGGGATCGATGTTGCGCGGGTCCGGGAAAGCCGTGAACGGCAGGTGCCCTGCGAATTCGTAGCCGCCTCCGGTCTGGTGGCTGGGGTGGTGGCCCGGATGTGCTCCGCCGGCGCGCCAGCGGACCCGGTAGTGGAACTCCGGGATCATGGCGCAGCGACCCTTTGCCTGATGCCGTCCAGGAGTTCGTCGATCAGCGCCGTCCGCCGCAGTTCGTATACCGGATTGAAGAATATGCGGTGGCCGATGGTCTCGCGGAATACATCATGGATGTCCTCTGGCACGAGGTAGTCGCGCCCGTCGAGCCAGGCGGCGACCCGGGCGGCGCGCATCATCATGCTTACACCGCGGGCGCTGGCTCCGGCCAGAATCAGCCGGTCCATGTCGACGTCCCCCAGTTTGAGGCCGTAGGCGGCGGGGTGGCGGGTCGCTTCCCACAGGTCCAGTGCATACCGTTGCAGGGTCTCGCTGGCCATGACCGATTGCTGGATGACGGGCGCGATCTGCGGGATTTCACGGTAGGGCAGGAGGCCCGGCGTCAAGGTATCGAGCAGGCGGTCGACGTCGTGGAACTTCGGGTCGAACATCAGGGCGCATCGCAACGCCGGGTCGGCCGGCGTCTCGATGTGCAATTCCATCATGAAGCGGTCGCGCGCCGCCGAGGGGATCTCGAAAGTTTCCTCCTTCTCCACCCGGTTGCGGTCGGCGAAGATCTGCAGATAGGGGAAAAAATACTCGCGGTTGAAAGCGCTCACGGCGTGTTCGGCCATAATCCGCAGCAGCAGCGAATGCACCTGCGGGCGGGCGCGGTTGACTTCGTTGAAGAAGAACACCGACAGATCCTCACCGTGCTTGAGGACGGGGCCGGGGTCGACCTGTGGTTTGCCGTGTTCGTTGATGTAGGTGTGGTACACCAGGTCATTCGGCATCAGGTCGATCGTGCCTTCGACCCGTTCGTAGGCGCCGCCCAGGCAGCGGGCCACGGCCCTCAGCAGGGTGGTCTTGCCGACGCCCACGTCGCCTTCGAGCATCACATGGCCACGCGCGAAGACGGCGATCAGGATATGGCGGATGGGCCGGTCCAGCCCGATCACGGCCTTGCAGACTTCACGTTCGAAGGCCAGAGCGCGCTGGCGCCAGTCGGCGAGTTGGGTATGTTTCAGGTCAGCGGACATGGCGAATGCGGAAAGTGCGGTGTCTCAAAACGAGCGATGCCCGGCGGCGCCGGGCATCGGGACAACGTCGGAACGACCCGGAGTGCTCAGCTCTTGCCGCTTTGCTCGGCAGCGATGAGGTCGTCGAAACGTTTCAACTGGAAGCGGGTGAATTCGATCAACTGATAGCCCACGTCGAAAACCAGCTTGTATAGCGAGGGCGCCAGGTACACTTTGTAACCGACATAGCCCAGCGTACCGATGCCGAGCAGCGCGGCGATGACCGTGGGAAAGCCGATGCCCGCGAAGAGGCGGATGACCTGGAACAGGATGTCCAGCGGCAGCAGGATCAACAGGCCGGCATAGACCAGAATGATGAAGCTGAAGAACACGAAGGTGACGAACTTGAATACATAGGCCAATATCAGATTGATTTTCATGCGTTTTGCCCTTCCCGGGATTATTCTAATCGAATTTTTGTCTGCGTATCGGTCCAGTCTCCGGGTGCGGCTCGGGATGGCGGCATGCCGGGAGTGGAACACAACCTCAAAATGATTGGCATTTTAGCATAGCTTGGAGCTCTGGCTCCGGATCCGACGGGAGGTAAAAAAACAGGCCCCGCAGGGCCTGTTTTCCGCGAATATCCGGTTCGGAAAATCAGATGACGCTGACCTGATCCGCCTGCGGACCTTTGGCGCCCTGGACTTCCACGAAGCTGACCCGCTGGCCTTCCTTCAGGGTCTTGAAACCCTCGCCCAGGATGGAGCGGAAATGGACGAACAGATCGGCGCCACTTTCACGCTGAATGAAGCCGTATCCTTTCGTTTCATTGAACCATTTGACGGTGCCCTGCTGTACTTGACTCATCTCTCTCATCTCTTCGGTGTGGATCGAACTATGCCGCTGCCGACGGCGACCGGGCGAACTGGTAGCAGGAGATCGATGGCACAAGTGGCTTTACCGGGAAAGGTACCGCGATGAATCCGCTGCCGCGTTTCCCAATACGCAGTCCGGGGTAGGATACAGAAGCGATTTGAGGTTTTCAAATTCCAGATTTTCGCCTTCGAGTTCGATCTCGCCGGAGAAAAACCGGGCGTTCGCCGCCTGCACCGTGACCGCCCCCTCGAACCCTTCCCGTACCGACAATTCGGCGAGCGACCAGCCTCGCACGTCTCCCAATTGCGGCGGAATTCCAAGCCAGCGCGGCCGGCCTTCGAGGCTGGAAACGCAGTGTTGCAGGCCCAGCGCCATGCCTTGTCCCGAGGCCTTGCCCAATGCTTCCTTGCGCACCCAGAAGCGGAAAAAGGCGCATGCCGCCGCTTCGTCATCGAGGCCATCGAGCTGTGCCTGTTCGCTCGGTGCCAGGCAACGCCGGGCCAGCGCATCGAGACGAGCCAGGGGGCGCCGTGCCTCGACGTCGATCCCGACCGGGGATCGCCAGGCCAACGCCAGCACGATCACGTCGCCGGAGTGGCTGAGGTTGAACTGAAGCTCGGATTCGATGCCTTCGTCACGCAGAGCCGGTTTGCCGTGGGGGCCGATCGAGAAGCTGAGCGAGGCCGGTTTGCGGCCGAGATAATGACCGAGCACGCCACGCAGCAGCCTGCGCCCGGTCACGAACTGGATCCGCGCCGCGGCCAGACCGATGCGGGCCGCGCGGAGGGTTTCTCCTTCGTCAAGCCAGTTCTGAGCCAGGGCGGACAGGCTGCCCAGATCCCCATGCCAGACATGGACTTGGCCGGCCTCGAGCGCCGCGAGCGAAGGTACGGCAGTCTCGGACTCGGTAACGCTGAGCGTAGGGAAGCTTCTCGGTTCCAAGGGATTATGGGCGGCGGGGTGGATACGGGCGCTGCGAATTGTATTTGCGGTGGCAGCAGATGGCGAGCCTGTCTTTCGCCCCTGCGACTCCGGCGGTTTTCCTTTCCCCGATTCTGCTCCGGCGAGGATTCCGCATATCCACATGGCTTCTGCAACCGTGCGGCGTCGCCGTCACGACCGCATCATCCTTGCCGGACTGCGCGGCAACGTGATGGAATGGCATGACTTTGCCGTTCTACGACTATTCCCCCGTCGCGATCACCAAACTGTTCTGTCCGGTGGACGATACCGCGGCTTCGCCGATCGCTTCCTTCGGAGGTGCGCTGCGGTGTCTGCATCCTCCGGTCGGATCGGAGACCGCCTGGAGGTCCGCAGGTGCTCACCGGGGCGGTGATTGTGCGGTCCGTCGCTGGCAAAATTCGAACCGATTTTCCTCGACAAGGTGGACAGGCATGAGCCATGCGTTCTATGTCACGGCGACCGAAGCCGACGCAGGTAAGGCCCTGGTGGTACTCGGCGCGACCGAATTCGCCTTGAGGAAGACCACGCGGGTCGGATTTTTCCGGCCGGTGATTCCCGAGGCGGATGGCCCGGACGAGGACATCCGGCTGGTCCTCGATCATTTCGCTCTTCCACAGCGCTACGAGGATTCCTATGCCCTGACTTACCGTGAGGCACAGACGCTGCTAAGCGAAAACCGGGCCGACGAACTGCTGGAACGCATCATCGCGGCTTACAAGAAGCTGGAAGCGGGTTGCGATGTCATCGTCTGCATGGGTACGGACTACCTCGGTGAGATGGCCTCTCTCGAGTTTGAGCTCAATGGAGAGATTGCACGCAATCTCGGTGCGCCAGTGCTGATGATCGCCGGTGCCCAGGGAAAGACCCTGGACGAGGCGGTGCATCCACTGGCAATCGCGGTGGATGCCTGCCGCGAGCGTGGCGGACGGGTGGCCGGGGTATTCCTGAACAAGGCCGATCCGGCAGACCTCGCGGCTTACCGGCAAGCGCTGGTCGGCCATTTCGGCGACAAGGTCGGGCTGAAGGCAGTGATTCCATTCGACGCCAGGCTCGGGAGCCCCACCGTGCGGGAAATCGCAGACCGGCTGGGTGCGGAGATCCTGAGCGGCGGAGAGCGTCTGGACGGGCTCGTGTCCGGCTATCTGGTGGCGGCCATGCAGTTGCAGCATGCCCTCACTTGGCTGCAGGAAGGGCAGTTGGTCATCACGCCGGGAGACCGGGGCGACATCATCATCGGGATGCTGCAGGCCGACCGTTCGGTCCGCTACCCGTCGCTGGCCGGTCTGCTGCTGTCGGGCGGTCAGCGGCCCGAGCCGTCGATTCTGGACCTGATCGAGGGCTCGTCCGACTCGCTGCCCATCCTGGCCGTGGCCACCGATACCTATACCACCGCGACCCGGGCGCTCCAGGTCAAAAGCAAGCTGAGGGCCGGCGACCGCGGCAAAATCGAGCGCAGCATCACTGCCTTCAACGACCACGTCGATGCCGAATCCCTGGAATCGCAGGTGCGAAACCTCCGCTTCGACGGTCTGACGCCACGGATGTTTACCTACAACCTGATGCAGCGTGCCAAGGCCGACAAGCGTCACATCGTCCTGCCCGAACCCACCGATTCCCGGGTGCTGCGCGCCTCCGCCTTCCTGCTCGAGCGCGACGCCGTTCGTCTCACCCTGCTCGGCTCCAGGCAGGAGGTTGAAAATGCCCTGAGGCGGCATGCCATTGTCCTCGATCCCGCGGTTCTGGACATCGTCGACCCGGCCACCGACGCCCGGCGCGAATCCTATGCGGAAACCTATTTCCAGCTGCGGCGGCACAAGGGTATGACCCTGGACGCCGCGCGCGACTGTCTGCTCGACGTCTCCTATTTCGGCACCATGATGGTCTATCGGGGCGATGCGGACGGCATGGTGTCCGGCGCCATCCACACCACCCAGCATACCGTCCTGCCCGCACTGCAGATCATCAAGACCCGGCCTGGCTGCTCGATCGTGTCTTCCGTCTTCTTCATGTGCCTGGACAGCGGCGTGGTCGTGTACGGGGACTGCGCGGTCAATCCGAATCCCAATGCTGAACAACTGGCCGAGATCGCCATCAGTTCCGCCGACACGGCGAAGGCTTTTGGAATCGAGCCGAGGGTGGCCCTGTTGTCCTATTCCTCCGGGGACTCGGGACACGGGGAGGATGTCGAGCGGGTCCGGGAAGCGACCCGCATCGCCCGCCAACGCCGGCCGGACCTCCTGCTGGAAGGGCCGATCCAGTACGACGCCGCGGCCGATGCCGGCGTCGCCGCCCAGAAAATGCCGGGATCGCCGGTGGCCGGCCGCGCTACCGTATTCGTGTTTCCCGACCTCAACACCGGCAACAATACCTACAAGGCCGTGCAGCGTGAAACCGGCGCGCTGGCCATCGGCCCCATCCTGCAAGGACTCGCCAAGCCGGTGAATGATCTCAGCCGCGGCTGCACGGTGGCCGATATCGTCAACACGGTGGTGATCACGGCGATTCAGGCGCAGGGCGCCACAGCCGCCGAGGAGAGGTAAGGTGTGACTGAAGTCCGTAATGAGGCCGGTCCGGATGGATGCCGGAACGACGAATCTTTGCCTGAAAGCCCAGGGCGTTACCTGGGCGGACTGCGGCTACCATCCTCGCGTTCCGGTGCGGCGGTTTCTTTGATCTGTGGATGCAGCGCTCTTTCGGCATCGATCTGGGGCTGCACCACGGTCTTGGAATACCCCAGCAGGCTCAAGACTTTGGCAGCGATCACCAGGCTCGATTCCAGCATTTCCGGGATGACATAGTCGGCACCAGCCGCGATCAGTTCGGCATAGTCCGCTTCGTTTTGGGTGCGTACCACGATAGGCAAGGTATAGCCCTGGCGGCGTATCTGGGTAATGATCCGGCGCGCTTCGCTCAGCGACTTGAAAGTGAGGATGGCAAGCCGGGCGCGTTCCATGTGGCAGCGTCGCAGCAGGTCGATTCGCGCGCAGGAGCCGTAGATCACCGGATCGCCGGCTGCCCGTCCCTCCTTGATCCGGTTGCCGTCCGGGTCCAGGGCGATGAAGGGGATGCCGTTGTTTTTGAGGAACTTCGCGATCATCTGGCCGACCCGTCCGTAACCGGCGAGGATGATGTGGTCGGACAGGTTCGGCGGAATCCGGCTCATCTCGCGGTCCCGGCCCGACACTTTCTGGCCCGCCAGACGGCAGAGCCACTGGCTGATTTCGAAGTTGTAGCGGATCAGCCAGGGCGCGAGGATCAGGCTGCCGACGACAATGGCCAGCGACAGCGAAGCGATCCGCTGGGCGAGCACGTGGAGTTGCGCTCCCAAGGTGATCAGGGCCAGCCCGAATTCGCTGGCCTGGGCGAGTATGATGCCGGTCTTGCTCGCCGTCGTGGCTGATTCGCCCATGAGCCGGGCGGCGAGGGCGATCACCACCGACTTGGCCAGAATCAGCAGGACGATGCCGAACAGGACGATGCGGCCTTCCTGTACCAGCAGGCCGAAATCGATCTGCATGCCGACGCTGGCGAAAAACACGCCCATCAGAATGTCTTTGAATGGGCGGATGTCCGCTTCCACTTGATGGCGGAATTCGCACTCCCCGAGCATCACCCCCGTGAGGAACGCCCCGAGCGCCATCGACAGGCCGAAAGTCTGCGTCAGCCAGGCCGACAGCAGGATGATGACGAGCACCGTCAGGACGAAGATTTCGTCCGAGCGGCTCCGGGCGACCTCGTGAAAGATGGTCGGCAGCAGCCATTTGCCAGCACCTGTCAATATCACGACCAGAATGCCACCCTTTTCCACGACGTGAAGCAGCTGTTCATGCAGGGCGCGCCCGCTGTTTCCGGCCAGCGCGGGCACCAGGATCAGACCGAGCAACGCGGCCAAATCCTGAAAAATCAACACGCCCACCGCAAGCTGGGCATGGTGGCGGTTGATGAGCTTGAGCGATCGCAGCTCGCGGACGACCAGTGCCGTCGAAGACAGCGCCAGGGAACCCGCGACCACCAGCGTGGCGCCGAGGGGCCAGTCCAAACCAAAGAAAAGCGCCGATGCGAATACCGACAGGGTGAGCAGCATCTGCAGGGAACCCAGGCCGAACACCGCGCGGCTGAGGTGCAGCAACTGGCGAAGCGAGAACTCCAGCCCCAGTTCGAACATCAGGAACACCAGGCCCAGCTCGGACAGAAAATGGATGTTGGCACCGTTGGTCACCATGCCGAAGCCGAACGGCCCCACCAGACCGCCGGCGAACAGATAGGCCAGGATGTCGGGCAGGCGCAGGCGCTGAAACAGCAGTACGCTGGCGAGGGATGCCAGGAGCAGCACCAGGAGTTCGCTGAAAAAACCGGGATAGAGATGTTCGGCCATGTTCCGGGCATCGGGTGGGAAAGCGATCGGGCGTTCTTTCCGCCCTGTAACGGAACTCTTGGGCCGCAGAACGTTTTCGTCAAGCCGTTGACGCCGAAAAAACACGGCGTTCCCTGGCGCCGGCAAGGGTATGTCCGTGTGCACCCGGTGTGGGACCATGGCGCGCGATCCCTTGCGGAAAGTTGCAAATCTGCTAGTTTTCTCCCACCGCAAATGCTTTACAGCACATTGATCGAAAATTCTAAATATAGTCGAGGGATGCAACAACATGGGCCTGTTCTCCTGGTTCTCCGCCAATAAAGAGCTCGATCTGTTCGCCAAAACGCTGGCGCAGGACATCGCCAAACGCTACCCGCCATCCATGGACACCGCCCCGGAGAAAAAGATTTCCGCCAACCGGCTCACCAAAATCCTCGAAGATGCCTATGCGAAGGCCAAACGGTTCAACCAGGAAAAGGCCCTGGGGATGTACAAGAAAGCCAAATTCGGTAATACGTTCCGCTGGGAGTTGAAGGAGCTCGGCTACAGCAAGGAATTCATCGAGGTGGCGACCGAAGGGCTGATCGTCTATCTCAGCAGAAAATAACGCCGCAAACGCATGCTCGCTCAGGTCCTCAAACGGGCCGCCAGGGTATGGGCGGACCGCGGCAAGCGTGGACGCGAGATTTCTCCCGCCGCTTGGGAAGAAATAGACGCACGGCTGGCATCAGGCGATGCGGAAAATGCCGAAGCCGTTTGGGTTTCCCTCCTTCGGCAAAACCCGGAATCGCCGGTGGCTCTCCATGGCCTCGGACGCTTGCAGGGCATGCGTGGTGAGTTGGCGACCGCTGGCCGGAATCTGGCCAAGGCGGTGCGGCTCAAACCCGATTTCACGGAAGCCTGGATCGACCTCGGCAATGTCCAGCTGACGTCGGATAAGCCGGAGGAGGCCGAGTCGGCCTATCGACGAGCGCTTGCCGTGGACGAGACCAGTGTCTTGGCGTGGTGTAACTTAGGACTCTGCCAGCAAAAGCGCTCCCAACTGACGGAGGCGTCCGAGAGCTTCCGGCGGGCGCTGGACCTGAACCCCCGTTTTGGTCTGGCGCTGCGGCATTGGGTAGGTATTCAGACGAAACTCGACTGGCCGGATGGCGCCGCGGAGCTTCTGGAGCGTTGGGCCGATATGGTGCCGGACCACGCCGAAGCGCAGGCCGCCTTGGGCTTCATGTGGCTCAAGCACCGTTTCCGGCCCGATCTGGCCATCACCCATTTCAATCGGGCGGTGGCGCTGGGAATGAACCATGCGGAACTTCACGGCAATCGCGGCATCGCCCTGCAGGACCTAGGCCGCATCGATGAAGCGCTCGCCAGTTACGACAAGGCCTTGCATCTGGAACCGGAAAACCGCGCGGTGCGTTTTCACCGGTCACTGGCCAAGCTGCTGGTGCACGATTTCGAGCAGGGCTGGCCCGACTACGAACTCCGCCTGCTCAACGAGGAGTGCCCCCGGCGGGCTCTCCCCTTTCCGCGCTGGGATGGAACGGAGCTGAGCGGCAAAACCATTCTGGTCTACGCCGAACAGGGTCTGGGCGATGAGATCATGTTCGCCTCCTGTCTGCCCGACATCATCGTCCGGTCCGGCCATTGCGTGATCGAATGCCACAAAAAACTGGCACCGATGTTCCGTCGCTCATTCCCGACCGCCACCGTGCATGACGGCGGCCAACATGACGAACCGAGCGGGTTGTCAGGTCTACCGCCGATCGATTGTTGCATTCCGGTGGGCAGCCTGCCTCTGCATTTCCGCCGGCGACTGGAGGATTTCCCGCAACACACCGGCTACCTGAAGGCGGACGAAGCACGTATGTCATATTGGCGCCGGTCGCTGGCAGGGCTCGGCCCCGGTTTGAAGATAGGCATCACCTGGAGGGGCGGCACCCGTCAGACCCGCCAGAGCTATCGTTCCATGCCCCTGGACACGCTGGTGCCGCTACTCGAAGTTTCCGGTGCGCATTTCATCAGCCTGCAGTACGACGAATGCCGGGACGAGATCGCAAAGCTCGGGTCGGTCCACGGACTGACCCTCCATCATTTTCCTGCGGCCATCGCCGATTACGACGAAACGGCCGCGCTTTTGGGGGCGCTCGATCTGGTCATCGGCGTCTGTACGGCGGTGGTGCATCTGGGCGGTGCGCTGGGGCGGCCCGTGTGGGTCATGGCGCCGGTAGGGCCAGAATGGCGGTACGGGGTGACTGGAGGCACGATGCCTTGGTATCCAACCTGCCGTGTATTCAGGCAGGCTGCGCCGTTTGCGTGGGAGGAACTCATTCTTCGCGTGAGAAATGAACTGATCGCCTATCTCGATGAAAATTAGCTGGATCACCTTCGCCAGTCTCCGTACAGAGAATGGTGCAATCACTTCGGACATGGCTAGCGCGCGCTATCGCATGCTCTTGCCGGGCAGGTATCTCCAAAGCCAGGGACATAAGGTGGAGTTTCACGGTATCGGCCCGGAGGTGAACTGGGATTCCTATCCGCGGGGTTCGCTGGATGCCGAGGTCGTCATATTTTCCAAGAGTTTCAACCCGGCCAACGAGCAAGCCGCTTCTTTCGCCCGGCGGAACGGCGCGAAAGTCCTGTTCGACATCAGTGACAATCATTTCATTCATCCAGAATTCAGCGCCCACTACCGGACGATGGCGGCGCTGGCGGACCGGGTGACCGTACCGACTGCGGCGATGGGCAAGGTGGTTTTGCAGCACACCGGTCTGATCGCGGCCGTCATTCCCGATCCGGTCGAAGGGCAACGAAAGGCGCCTTCCGCCATGAGAACCGTCGGGCGGCGCGTGGGCCTGTTTGCGAGCACTCGGGAGGCCGCACGCCTGTTGTGGTTTGGGCATCCGTCCAATCTGCCGGCGCTGTTGGCGGTGATTCCTTCTCTCAGGGCATTGGCGCAGCAATACCCGATAGAGCTGGAGATCGTCACCTCCAGAAATCCTGGTTTGGAGGATTTGTTGTCGACGCATGCGGCTACGGCCAGCAAAAACTTCCGTATCTTGTTCTCCGAGTGGTCTTTGCGGGCTCTGGAAGATGCCATGGAACGCTGTGATCTGGTGATCGTCCCCGGCGATCCCGAGGGCAGACGGGAATCCGTCAAGAGTCACAACAGACTGACCGAAGCGCTTTGGGCCGGCAAATACGTCGTCGCCCATCCGCTGCCGGCCTATCAGGATTTCATCGACTGGGCCTGGATCAGCGAAGATCTGGTGACGGGCATCAAGTGGGCATTGACCCATCCGGACATGGTGCCGAACCAGGTGGCACAGGCCCAGGTGTTCATAAATGATCATCTGACCCCGGAACACATGGGGGCCCGCTGGCTGGAGCTCATCGCCGAAACCGGCTCAGGCACGACTCACAAACAAGTCACGGCCGATGCCGACCCCTTGCGTTTGAATCTCGGCTGTGGGGACAAAATACTTCCCGGCCATCTGAACATCGACGTCGCCCTCGCCCGGGCTGGAAAGGTGCCGGACATCATTTGCGATCTTCATGCCTTGCCGTTTGATGGCGATATGGCTGACGAGATTCTTTCCGTTCACGTCATCGAGCATTTTTGGCGATGGGAGGTACAGGATGTGCTACGGGAATGGGTCAGGGTTCTGAAACCTGGCGGCAGGATGATTCTGGAATGTCCGAATTTGCTCGCGGCATGCCAGGAGATCCTCCGGAATCCCAACGCCGCGACAGGGGAAGGGAGGGAATGCCAGCGGTCGATGTGGGTGCTTTACGGCGATCCAACCTGGCGTGATCCGCTGATGGTTCACCGCTGGGCTTATACGCCCGAGAGCCTTGCGGAAATCATGCGTCAAGCCGGGTTGATCAACGTGCGTCAGGAGCCTGCTCAATTCAAATTGAGAGAGCCCAGGGATATGAGGGTTGTTGGCATAAAGCCACACCGCTCTTGATATCGAGCGCCGGATATAAATAATCTGATGCCAAATCATTAAAATATATAATGCAGTTGACCTAGGCCGTCATATCGGCAGAGATGGCTCAGTATCCAGAGCACTAGGAAGGGTGGGGGTGTCGCCATTACCGCATTTATGGGTTCCGATATTCCGTGTTGGAACGACGAGTTGTTCTTAACGAACGGAATTATCCTGTCAGGCGATGAGATATAAGTGAAGCCGCTACATGGCATCGGTTTCTTTACTCTCGGCAATTTCGTTCGTTGATCGGAATTTAAACAAAAACACCGGCTTCGATCCTTTTGACAAATAAAGACGGAATTACCAAAAGCACAATGCAAGAAATATCCCCCATTCGAATATTCATTGGCTATGATCCGCGCGAAGCGCTGGCTTTCAGTGTGCTGGCCCACAGCATCCACGTTCGAGCGTCCCGGCCGGTTTCCATCACGCCTTTGATGCTGAGCCAGCTCGGCCAGGTTTACCGGCGGGAACGCAATCCGCTCCAGTCAACGGATTTTTCTTTCAGTCGGTTCCTGGTCCCGTATCTGTCGGGATTTTCCGGCTGGTCCGTTTTCCTGGACTGCGACATGCTCGTCCTCGACGATATCGCAAAGCTCTGGGCCCTGCGGGATGAGCGTTATGCGATACAGGTGGTCAAGCACGACCACGTTCCAGCCGAAGAAATCAAATTTCTGGACGCGGCACAAACCCGCTATGAGAAGAAAAATTGGTCCAGCGTCGTGCTTTTTAACAACACAAAATGCAAAGCCTTGACGCCGGATTACGTGAATACCGCATCCGGCCTCGATCTACACCAGTTCAAGTGGCTGGATGACGAAGCCTTGATCGGTCATATACCTCATCGCTGGAATCACCTGGTGGGATACGATACGCCATCACGCGAAGTATCACTTGCGCATTACACCATAGGCGGACCTTATTTCGAGGAGTACCGCGACTGCGAATATTCCGACGAGTGGCGCGCCGAACTCGCCGGCATGTTGCGGGTCGATCAGAGACAGGCCCGCTGACGGCTGGCTCTCGGTCCGCCACCGGATTCCATCATGCTGCTGCAGTTATTCAAAAATCTCTGCTTTCCGGGCAGAGCACAGGCTTTGCAGAATTCGGAGGACGACGAGTCTACCCCGGCCGGAATACTTCGTTGCCATACCGATAAAGCGGAATCCGTCGAATCCGGTGAGGCAGAGATGGATCAGCTTTATCAGCAAATCGAGCAAGCTTTGGCGGAGGGCAATCTGGCGCTTGCCGAAACATGTTGCCGGAAAGCTTTGGAACTGCGGCCCGATGCGGCCTTGGCCAGTCTCCATCTCGCCCGGATCAGGCTCGCTCAAAGGCGTCTGGCGGAAGCCTCAGGATGTCTGGGCCGGGCCGAACACATGCCTGGCCTCGACGTGAAAACTCACAACCGCATCGGCATCGTCTGGCTGGACCTGGATGACTGCGCAAGAGCGGAGACATGTTTCCGTTCCATCCTGGCCAAGGACGACACCTACGCCTACGCCTGGTGCAATCTGGGGATTGCATTGCAGCGCAAAGGCGACCTCGAAGAAGCTTTGACATGTTTCCAGCGCGCTTTGGAACTGAAGCCGGATTTCGCCGAAGCCATGCACAATTGCGGGCTTTTGCTGAGAGATTTGGGCAGGCCTGCGGAAGCGCTGGAGATGCTCGAACGGGCTTTGTCGCTGAAGCCGGGCTTCGCATTGGCCCAGGCCAATATCGGTGTCGTGCTGCAGGATTTTGGCAAGCTCGACGATGCGATCGCAGCCTTAGACCGCGCCCTGGAGCTGGAACCGGAGTCCGGTGACATTCATTTGACCAAAGCTCATCTGCTGCTTTCGGCTAGACGTTTCCGTGAAGGCTGGGAGGAACAGGAATACCGGCGTCTGGCGCCGGAATTTCCAAGCGACCGTTTTTCACTCCCCGAATGGAAAGGGGAGGACCTTGCAGGAAAAAACCTACTGGTCTGCGCCGAACAGGGGATCGGCGATGAAATCATGCTGGCCAGCTGCTTCCCCGACCTGTTTGCTAGAGGCGGTCGGTGCGTGATCGAATGTGATCCCCGACTCGAAACCCTGTATCGGCGTTCCTTTCCACAGGCTGAATTTGCCGGCAAAAGGTTCAAAAATCCGGACATCTGGCTGGAAGCATTCCGCCCCATCGACTTGCAAATACCCTTAGGCAGCCTTCCCCGGTTTTTCCGCAACGAAATCTGTGAGTTCCCCCGCCATTCTGGCTATCTGACAGCCGATCCACAGCGTATCGGACGTTGGAAAGAACGGCTTGCCGCACTTGGACCGGGGCTGAAAATCGGCTTGTCATGGCGAGGCGGGACCAGCAGAACCAACGCTTATTTACGCTCGATCCCCCTGGAAATCTTGTTGCCTATTTTACAGATGCCGGACACGCATTTCGTTAATATTCAGTATACCGATTGCCGGGCCGAACTGGATTTGCTTCACTCGCGCCACGGCACTCGGATTCATTCCTGGCGCTGGCTTGAAAACGATTTTGAGGAAACGGCCGCTTTGGTTGCCAGCTTGGATCTGGTCATCAGTGTCTGTACGGCGGTCGTGCATCTGGCTGGTGCCCTGGGAGTGCCGGTGTGGGTTCTGGTACCGAGTTCGCCGGGCTGGCGCTACGGGCGCGAGGGATCACGCATGCCATGGTACCCCGCGGCCCGTTTGTTCCGGCAGGAGAAACCGCTCCATTGGGAACCGGTCATAGCCGAAATCGGTAAGGAACTCGCACGTTTGACGAATGTATCATCACTCATGAATTTCGCTGAGATAGGGTAGCACGACGATGATATCCATAGCGGACGAGGTTCGGAGTGAGGCGCAAATCTGTTTTCAGCGCGGGATGGCGGAACTGGCCGCAAACGAGATCGATTCAGCGCTGAGATGGCTGGAACAGGCCATAGACCACGATCCGGAATATGCCTCGGCGTATGCCACGTTGGGTGACATATATCAGCGTAAAAACGATCTGGTCGAGGCAGATTACTGTTTACGGATGGCTTTACGCTGCTCCCCTGATTCTTCTGAAATTCTGCATAAGCTGGCCAGAAATTGTGTCGCTCTCGGAAGCAGACCAGAAGCCCTTGCTCTCCTCGAGGAAGCCAAGAATCGTCATTCCGGATCGGGGGTGTTTTTGTCGCAGATTGCATTGATTTATGACGATCTGGATGAAATCGATTTGGCGATTCGTGCCTGGGAAGAAGTGATTGCATTGAATCCTCTGGATGCGTCGGCCCATAACAATTTGGGATTGCAGTGGCATTATGGGAAAGGCGATGTCAACAAAGCATCGGACTGTTTCATGCAGGCACTGGAACTGAATCCCTGTCTGACCGAAGCTCGCTTCAATCTTTATCAGGCCAAGGCGGATGCCGGGAAGGTCGATGAAGCCCTCGCGGGTTTCGAATCCATGCTGGCAGAACCGTTTCGTGAAGAGGTCATGTTTCACCGCTCCGTTGTGCTCCTGAAAAACCGGCGATTCGGCGACGGATGGCGGGAGTATCACCTGCGGTGGCGTTATCGTGGCACACAGAGCCGCTCGTTCCCATTTCCGGCCTGGGACGGCCAGCCCTGTACGGGAAAAACCTTGCTGGTTTACGGCGAGCAAGGATTGGGAGATGAAATCATGTTTTCATCCTGCCTCAAGGACTTGCAGGATAAAACAGGGGCGAAGATAGTTCTGGAATGTAACATCCGTCTGGAAAACCTGTTTCGACGTTCGTTTCCGGACGTTTTGGTCATTGGCAGGTCAAGAGCGCAAACCGGCGTCGATTGTCTCGCGGATGTGGCGACCATAGATTTCCAGACGGCGATAGGGGACCTCCCCAGTATTTTTCGCACCGAGGAGGCCGCTTTCCCCAACCATCGGGGTTATCTCGAGGCCGACCCGAAGCGTGTGACATTTTGGAAAAATCGGCTGGCAGCGTTGGGTGACGGTCCAAAAATCGGTATCTCCTGGCGCGGCGGGCAGGGGACGACCCGGCGGGAGGTACGCTCGATCCCCCTCCGCGAGTGGCTGCCAATTCTGGCGACCAAGGGGATGCATTTCGTGAGCCTGCAATACACCGATTGTCGTCAGGAACTCCAGACTTTGGAGGCACAGCATGGAATCGTGGTCCATCATTGGCAGGAAGCCATTGACGACTATGATGAAACCGCCGCTTTGGTGATGGCACTGGACCGAGTCATCACGGTGTGCACTTCCATCGTTCACTTGACCGGAGCCTTGGGACGTCCGGCCTGGGTACTGGTCCCGCGTGTGCCGGAATGGCGTTATCTCGCTTCGGGAGACACCATGCCGTGGTACCCCTCGGTGCGGCTGTTCCGTCAGCCCCGCCACGGAGACTGGACGCCGGTACTGCGGCACGTTGCGCAGAGGCTGGTCAGCGCCATGCCGTGAATCGCAGGGGTGCCCCTTTCGGTAAGGTAAAGTCTCTGCTATGTTTATGCAAGTGGTGCAAGCCACTGTCCCCGCAAGCAGAATCAAAACAAGGAGATGATATGAAAGCGGTACAAAAAGGTTTTACATTGATCGAGCTGATGATTGTCGTGGCGATCATCGGTGTCCTCGCAGCAGTCGCTCTGCCTGCCTATCAGGACTATACGGTTCGAGCGAAAGTGTCGGAACTGATTCTTGCAGGCAGCAAATTCAGGACGGATATCACTGAAAAGTGTCAGCTGGCCGGTACATGTTCCGGCTCCGGGACGAGTATGACGGTTGCGATTGGGGGAAAAATAGCGACAGGCAGCGATGTTGGCAACGACGGAACGATCGTGATACAGGGAAGTACTGCCACTGACAGCGTGGGCGCCTCCGTAAGCATTACCTTGACCCCCAGTTGGAATTCTGTGTTGGGATCGGCGGTCTGGTCGTGCACAGGAGCTCCAGCAAGATACGTTCCGGGCTCTTGCCGCTAACGAAACAGCTTTCTCGTACCAGTAGCGCCTCTTCTGAGGCGCTTTTTGATGAAGTCAGCTATTCGATAGCGTAGACCACGTTCTCCAGAAGACTCGATATGCTCGTTCCAAATCGATGGCGAACCGACGGCTGTCGATCAGGGGAGACTGGATAAACCGTCGCCGAAGATCTGCTCTCAAGCGTTCGAGTGCTGACAAATTGCGACTGAGGTCGAGCGCGATTGTCAGGTAGTCAGTTTTCGTTCTGGCCACGAGATTTGGCAACCCCAGATTCATCAACATAGCAATCGTCTGACGTCCAGCCAGTCGTTGCTGTTCCAATGTGATCACCGGCACCCCCATCCACAAGGCGTCGAAACTGGTGAAACCACCGCAAAAGGGAAAAGGGTCGAGTGCAATGTCGATTTCGTGGTAGGTCTGTGCGAACTTTTCCAGAGAGGTTGCGGGCCGAAGTTCCAGCCGGGCCGGGTCTAAACCCCGTTCGACACAAAGAGCGCGAAACCTCTCGAGGTTGAGCCTGTCGCACAGCGCGACTGTTTGAATGAGCAAGCGGCTGGTTGGCGACGCCGCCAAAATTTGTGCCCAGAGGTCGAGTACCTGCGCGTTGATCTTTGCCAGATTGTTCAGACAACCGAAGGTGATGTAACCGTTCCGCTTTGCCGGTAGTTGCCCTACCTCCGGCATGTCGGGATAAGGGTGGTAATAAAGACGGGTATGCGGCATACGGTATAGTCTTTCAGAAAAATACTGCTTTTGATCCGGAGGGGATGAATACGGATCGGTGATGAACCAATCCATCGTGGCCAGCCCCGTGGTATCGAAGTAGCCGAGCCAGCTCACCTGGACCGGCGCTGGTTTGCGGGCAAAAACCAAGGGCTGTGTATGGGAGGTGTGCCCTGACAAGTCTACGAGAATATCGACACAGTCCTCACGGATGAGCGCAGCCACTTCATCGTCGGAAGCGCCATGAAGATGGCGCCAGTGATCCGAAAGTGCAGCAATCCTGCGGCTCATGTGGTCTTCCTTTTTCCCGATGTGATAACAAAAGACCGAAAACTGATCGCGGTTCCGGTGCTCAAGTAAGGGCAGGAAATTGTGGCCGACGACGTGCTGTCTGAGGTCCGGCGATAGATATCCTATCTTGAGGGGACGCTCCGGATCGCGCTCGTTCGGAAAATCCGGGTCGATTGGGTAATGGGGTAAGGCCAGCTGCTTCTCCCAGTTTCGCACTTCAGTCTCGTGCATCTCTGGCGTCAGATGGGGTTCATAATTCAGGCCGGCGAGCAATGCCGAAAATGCATGATATTTGTCTGGTTCCGCATTAACGCACAATCGATAGTGTGTTCTGGCTTCCTCTACGCGCCCGAGCTGGACCAGACAGCGAGCGAGATTATTGCGGATTCCGACATGGCCTGGGTTTGTTTCGAGCAACGCTTGGTGTTGCAAGACGGCTTCGCTGAGCCGATTCCGGTGTTCCAGCGCCCTGGCCAGGATGACCCCCGCCGCATAGCGTTCATAACCCTCCCTGGGCTTCGACGCGAGCACTGAGATTCCACGATCCACCATTGCGGAATCTTTGAGCGTGATCCCGGCACCTACCAGCGCGGAAGCGAAGGCAACATCGACGTCGTTATCAGGATCGATTTCCAGTACACGTTTGAATGCGACAATGGCTTCGGGATGGCGTTTCGCTTCTATCAACGCAAGCCCCAGATTCATCCATGCATCCATACGCTCCGGATCAAGCTGCGTGGCAGTCTGCAGAGCCTGGATCCCTTTGTCAACGGCACCGGCTGCAAGATATGCATTGCCCAGATTAAAATAATAAAGACTCTCGTTAGGCGCATATTCAAGTGCTTTGGAAATTAACCCAATAGCCTGGGAGTGCTGCCCTTTCCGATGCGCGATAAATCCGGCAAGATGCAGGGCCTTGGCATTATCTGGTCTGCATCTAAGCATGTTCAGAGCGGCTTGTTCCGCCTTGTCGATCTGTCCTTTTTGTAGTAATTTCTCGGCGTCACAAATACCTTTAATTCCATAAATCGTTGCAGAAGCAAAATCCTGTATGATGCGCCAAATCATCATCTTCGCCCCAACGCTCTAGAGTGACGCTGCATTGGCGTTTGAATATACATGATTTTCGGCAGCCGATTTTAGTAACCGCAGGTCTTCATTATCTTGGTACAAATATATATATCTGGAACAAAGTCTCAGTACAGACGACCACTCGCCCAGAGAGGCATGGAATCTTACAAGTTTGATAAGTTGTTCAGACTTTTCCGTATCGGTCAGTCGGCACCACGGAGCATTGAGATGTTCCAAAATTATATTGTTGCTCGCCTGAAGCTTTAGATGATCAGGCGTATATCGCTCGATCATTTTCCATTTGGACTCAAGCTGCCGTTTATCATTTCGAAAACTTTGATCAGCATGGAGCCGATATTCAAAAACGATCTCATCACAAAATGCATGGCGTTTATCCGGAAGTGACGACAAATAATGAAAAATCTTTACATTGAGGCTCCAGTCTTCGGCCAACATGCTGGGATCATAGCCACCCACAGCCTCAAAAAGACTGCGTCTGATTATTGCGGTATGCACGAAAATACAATTTTTATGTGTTATAAGATACAGGTAAATATCTTTGGCATCTTTCCGCAAAAGCTCGATCGCCTGGGGCGTATGACACACGCCTTTTCTCATATTTGTAGTTATATCCAATCCGCGACCATTGCAATATAAAATATATAATTCAGGATTATTAGACAATATATCGACTTGCAGCGTGACTCTGCCTGGCGTAAACAAGTCATCTGAGGAGAAAAGAATGAACAGGTCCCCGCTTGCCATCGCTGCCGCCCGGTTGAGAGTGAATGCAGGGCCACGATTTACATCGTTTTTAGAGACGATCATAGGTATGGGTGAGATTTTTTTTAGCCCATTTAAAATGGCGAAGGTGTTGTCGCTGGACGCGTCATCGACGGCGACTATCTCAAGATTTGGATAGTTCTGACCCCAAATACTTCTCACGGTTTCTTCTATATACAGCTCATGATTGTAAGCTGGTATGAGGACGCTTACCTTGGAATGGTTGGTTCTGAAATATTTATTGAAAATATTTTTTATTATTTTTACCAAAAGCATCTCGTTATCAATTTTGAGCGAGGAAATGATTAAGCGGCACCTTTATAATAAAGGCATGTATCATATTGGAGCAGCACGTATCACATATTGAATTGGCATCGCGTCTATGGCCGCTCTTTCCGGATCAGACCCTATACTTATGGCCATCGCGCGCACGGCGCTCATAACCTTATCTCTGCCAGGCTCGTAAAAAATTCTAGGTATAATTACCTCTACTCTGAATCCGCAATCATTGAAGAGGTTTAACATCGTGGTTCGAGTGAACCATCGCAAATGAGTCTTATCGAGTAGGCCGACCTCCTCATAAACGAAATTACCGGAATTCAGACGTGCCTGGACGCTCCAATGCTGGGCATTGGGGATGCAAGCAGATATACAGCCACTTTGAGAAATCATTTTGCGTATTCTGGTTAAAACAGACCAAGGATCATGAAAATGCTCCAATGTATCCCCAAAAATCCAACAGTCTGATGGAAACAGAGAGATAAAAATGTCTTCTGGTATTCTTTCTATATCAATTGCCAATGTGGAGTCACAGTAACGCTCGGCAAGTTTTGCGTAGTCTGGATCGATATCTATTCCTATATAGTTGCATTTCGGGTTCAGCTTCTTGTACTCCCTAGCCAAGGCTCCCGTGCTGCACCCCACCTCGATGATCCGCTCAGCGTTTAATGGCAGAATAGCCAAGAGGTCAGCATTATGTTTGTCATGGGCTTTGGTTTGTTTCAACATCATGCTCCCCATATTTGTTCAAATATTTTATATAAGATTCTTTCCAGCTCGTTGAGGTATAGTCGCCAGCGCTGCCATGAATTACAGTTATAGGCCACGTGCCCATGATTAAGTTCTTTGATTCAGCTTGGCGGCATAAATCCATGTCGTAAAAGTGAAATTTGAATAATGGGTCGAACCTGAGTTCGTGTTTATGTAAGGTGTCGCTTTTGGTAATCAAAAGCAATCCATCCAGAAGCTTTACTGATTTTCCAGGGCGGCCATAATAGCTTAGTTTGCATTCTGGAAAACCATTTCCGTGCATTACGATGCCGCTCAGATTGGTTATTTCATCGCGGACCAGTCGGTTATTTGAAAAGGCTGAAAAATACCATGAAGGTTGAGCTGGAAGTCGGCGTGTGTTGCCTGCGACTCCAGCAATATCGAAATGTTTCATGGCTGCGTGTACTTGGTTTGGTAAGTAGATGTCAGGAATTTGTATATCGTCGTGTGAGAATAATAAAATGGCGGGATCTGATTTTGATTTATCTATGGCTTCATTATAAACCTCTGGCAGGCCGCGAGTATTTTCTGCGCTAAGTTCCAGCCCTATCAAGGGAAGACTTTCAAAAAGTTTCAATGTTCGACCTAGAAGAGTCTTTTCGAAAAAGCCCTTCCGGGTTTCTCGGGTTGCACATATGAAACGCAACTTATTCAATTTGTTCTACCTAGCAGTTCAGAATGTTCAGGTCGAGTGAACTCGTGTACTTTCTGTCGCATTCATGCTTATTATATTTGTCAATTCCATATCGATCACACAATGTGAGCATACGATAGATCGCTACAAAGGCGAAGATGTAGTGTCTTTCACAAGGGTCTCGCGGTTTCATGCAGGATTCGGTATATGGGCGGCTCTGGCGTCGAAGCACTGGCCGTCCAGCCGTCTTTTGCAGGCGGATGACGAATGTCAGACTCTCGCGTTATTTTTTCGTGTCGAAGGTCGCGAGGTCGATCCAGCAAGTCGATGTCCCCGGCGCATTGTTCGTCGTGGGTTCTGGAACCGAATGACATGACGCGTATTTTTTCCCGGACATGTCGGCGGCGGTTTGGCTGAAGAAGGAGTTCATCGGGTGGCGAGGTTCGGATTCGTAGTTCGGCGGCTCATGTAAAACCAGTGAGGTTTTGCAAATTTGCCGCGGAGCAGTGTTTTCCTCCGGTTTGGCCTAGTCTTTAAAGCCCGGTTCCCAGAACACGGCAGGGATAGTTTTAATTTCGGGCATCCTGTCGAGCAAGCCGCGGCGCATGGCGCTGGACCAGATATATCGTGGTGAGCGGTAGAATCAGTCCGAGCAGGGCGACGCTGATGTACAACGCGCCGAGTTGGCTGTAGTCGGCGGGGATTTTGACGGCGCCGGTGACGCTGTCTGTCACTTGGCGGGTCACCGTGAATATCTGGTTCAGATATTTCGTGCCGAGCTGTGAGAGTGACAGCGCCAGGTTGGTGAATGCAGCCATGACGGCGAAGTAGGTCGCTTTGAGCGCAGGGGGAGCCGAGCGGGCGATCCAGGTCAGCATTGGGATCATGGCGATCTGGCCGAGGGGCGATTCGAGCGCGGTATCGATCAAGGCGATGGCGCGGGCGTCGATGAGGCCATGGGTGAGCGCCGAGGTCCAGTGGTGGAAGCCATAGAACATGGCGATGTTCGGCAGGTATAGCAAGGCGCCGGCGACGGTGAGCGCGCCGAACACATAGATCACCGAGCGCTCGGCCATGAAGCGGCGGAAGACGAACATGCCGAACAGCGCCAGTGCGCTGGCCAGCAGCGATAGTTTGGAAAGGAACTGTTGATCGAAGCCGAGCTCATCGATCATCCACCAGGTGGAGCCGGCGCCGCTGGTGGGAACGGCACGGAACACGAAGATCACGGCGGCCGTGCCGAGGAGTTCGAAGCGGGCGTCGGGGGCGAGGTCTTGGGTGAGCTGCCGCATCAGGAACAGGACTATGCCCATGGAGCCGGCGAAGACGATTTCGGCGCTGAACTTGAAATCGGCCAGGCCCATGACGACGGAAAACACCAGGAAGGCGAGACTGCCGCCGAGTATCCACCAGTTTACCTCCGGCGTTTCGACATGCGCGCTTTGCAGTTTTTCGATTGCGTCCAGTTCGAATCCCTGGGCGGCGAGACGCCGGGCCTCACGATTCCGGACCATCGCGGACAGCCAGACACCGGCGACGGAAACGACCGGGATGACGAGGGCCAGCCGGTAGATTTCGAGGTAGATTTCCTTTTTCTGGTCAATGTCCATGGTTTCCACACCGTTGAACATGAACACATTGATGGCGGCGACCAGCAGGGTGCCGCTGATGATGGCGACGCGCCCCAAGGTCTGCATGGTGGTGTGGGCGAGTTTGAGCTGTTCCTCGGGAACGGCGTGGCCTTCCTCATCCACGCGGGGGACGGCTTCCACGGTCATGGCGTCGGCCACCGTGTCTTGGATGACATAGCCCATCGGAGCCAGCAGGACCGAGAGCACATACCAGCTTTCGGGCGCCATGATTTCCCGCATTGCCGCCGGTTTGGCGAGCAAGCCGATCATGATGAGGAGACTCAGGGCGACGAGTCCCGCGCCTAAGTAGATCAGGCGTCCCTTGTGTCGCCAAAGTAGATCAACCAGGTGCCCCATGGGCATCTTCATCGCCCAGGGCAACATGGCCCAGAACCCGAGCGAAGCGAGGAATTCGGCCGAAAGCCCCAGGTATTCCTTGACGAAGAAGGTGCCGACGATGCCGGTCAGTCCCGAAATGCCGGCGGCCAGGTAGACCATGAGCGGGGGCAGGTAACTGAGCCGGATCTGGCGGCCGAGTTCGAGGATATTGGCATCCAGCCATTGCCAGATCAGGCCGGCGTGGGTGGAGATGGATTCGCGGTCGCGGGGGGATTGGTCTTCGGGGAATTGCATGGTCGTATCGATCGGAATGTCAGCGGGGTTGCCGTTCGGGATAGGCCCAAACGAAGCCGGCGGCGTTCGGCATGCGTATTTTCGGTAGCGTCGAGGCGTTGATCGGATCGCGCTCGCCGATGATGCCGTTGGCATGGAGCAGGTAGGCGGTGAGGGCATAAGTCTCGTCGTCGCTCAGTGAGCGCGGTGCATCCAGCGGCATGGAACGGCGGATGAAGTCGAATATCGTGCTGGCATAGGGCCAATAAGTGCCGATGGTTTTGTCGGGTTCGGCGCTAGTCAGCGGGTTGCGGCCGCCGGCCAGTTCCTCTGCACTGCCACCGCTGCCATTAGGGCCGTGGCAGGCGGCGCATCTGGCATCGTAAATGGCTTTGCCTTCGACCGCCGTGCCTTCACCGGGCGGAAGGCCGGTGCCGTCGGGGAACACCGTGATATCCAGAGCAGAGATCGCGGCCGGTTCCAGCGGTTGTCCTAGGCGCGGCCCTTCGGGGGCGCTCGCTGCAGGAGCGCCGACCAGTGCGATGAACAGAGCGAGCCCTCCCTCACGCATAGACATGGCTGATGCTCCCATCGACGGCGACGGCCCAGGATACGATCGCATTGAAGTGGAAATAACCGTGGCGCCCGCGTTCGGCGATAAGGGTCTGGCGTTCGGGCTGGATATAGCCGGTTTCGTCGGTGGCCCGGCTTTTTAGCACAGCGGGAGCACCGTCCCAGTGCCAGGGCAGGCGGAAGCGGGTGAAGCATTGGGGCAAGACGGGCGAGTCTAGCATTGCATCGCGCCAGGTTCGTCCCCCGTCGGTGGAGACTTCCACTCGTCGGATCGTTCCCCGGCCGCTCCAGGCCAGGCCGGAGATCGGGTGCAAGCCGGGGCCGGGCAGGGACTGGCCGGCGGAGGGGCGGGTGATGAGCGACTTGGCTTCCATGACGAAGCTGAACTGCCGGGACTGGCCGGAGGGCAGCAGCTCGGTGTATTTCGCGGTTTCGTTGCGGGCCATCGCCGGCTGCTCGGCGAGCTGCAGGCGGTGCAGCCATTTGACATGGGTAACGCCTTCCCAGCCGGGCAGGATGAGCCGCAAAGGATAACCGTTCTCCGGCCGCAGGCGCTCGCCGTTCTGGTACAGGGCGAGTACGGCGTCGTCCAGCGCTTTTTCCAGGGGAATGCTGACGTTCATCGCGGCAGCATCAGCGCCTTCCGCGATCAGCCATTTGGCGTTCGGCCGCAGGCCGCATTCCTCCAGCACGGTAGCCAGCGGAACGCCGGTCCATTCGCTGCAGGAAGCCAGGCCGTGGAGATTCCCGGCCGGGACCTGCATCGGCTCCTGGTGCCAGCCGGCATTGCTGTTACCGCCGCATTCGATGAAGCCCAGGCGTGAGATCATCGGATAGCGCAGCAGGTCATCGATGCCAAAGGAGGAAGCCTTGCCCACCAAGCCGTGTACGACCAGGCGATGGATGGCGGGATCAATTTGCGGCACGCCGTTGTGGTGGCGCTCGAAATGCAGGCCGCTGGGGGTGACGATGCCTTCCAGTCGTTCCAGCGGCGTCCAGGATACCCCGTTCCCTGGTGCGTCGGCATTGGCTGCGACCCACCGGATGACGGCGCGCTCATGCGGCGAGGGCTGACCGTAATTGGAAAGGGGAGCGCCTGGACGCGTCATCCACGGCGCCGGCGACGCCCGGACGCTGCCGGTCAAGGCGGCGCCGGTGACGGCCAGGCCGGCTTTCAGGAATCGCCGGCGGTCCGGCCCGCTGGCAAGGGTTTCGGTCGGAAGGGTATCGGGTTCGAAGGATGGCTTCATGTCGGGCTTTCGGTGTGTATGAGGGATGAGGCGCGGACCGATTCCTTTTTCAGGCGCCTGTGGCAGCGAGTCCGGCTTGCGTCGGAAGGGAGTCTGCATCGGGTGGCTTCCGGATGGATTTGTCGGTTTCAATTGTGAGCGCGGCCATTTCCGTTCCTTCTTTTTGCTTACAGTCTTACAAAATTCCAACTTCGGCGCCACGACGCAGGAATTTCCACTCGTTCCAGGGTTTTTATTGCCCGCCACCTAAGTTAACTTAAGCCCATAACGATGAAACGGAGGTCTTGAGTATGCGTGAGGTCATGCGGGACTTTGCCGGCCTGATCATGCGGGGGACGGGATTTGCCTTCCTCGTCGCGAGCCTATTGGGCATACTGTCCTTGTATTTTCTCCCCGCCGCGTCGTTCTGCGCGGCCGCAATGGGCTTGGTCAGCCTGCGCCTGGGCGCAGGGAGGGGAGTACTTTTGGCCCTGGCGGTCGCCGTGCCGGTAACGGCATGCGGCTACCTTTTCCCGCCGCGGCCGGGTCTGGAACTGCCCCTGCTCGTCCTGATCGGTCCGCTGGTGCTGGGTGCGGCGGCCCTGCTGCGTCGTGACGGACGGCAAGGTCCTGCGCTGCTATTCATCGGTGCGGTTTGCATGGCCGGTGCCATCGCCATAGAGCTGATCTCCGGCAATGCCACGGCGTTCTGGAAGAGCTGGCTGCAGCACGCGGTGAAGGGCGTCAAAGGTGCAACTGTCGAGGGCTTCGAGGAGAACGGCACGCTGGTGCTGATGAATGGTCTCATCCCTTTGCTGGTCGGAGCCAGCGCGTTTCTGACTCTGCTTTTGGCCCGCTGGTGGCAATCCCTTCTCTATAACCCGGACCAGTTCGGAGCGGAATTCCAGCGCCTCCGTCTGCCTCGCGCCGCTCTGGCAGTCGCTGTGGCGCTGCTCGTACTCGCGTATTTCGGGCGTCCTGCGTTGGTAATGCACCTGCTGCTGGTGGGTATCATGATGTATGCGTTCCAGGGGCTGGCGGTCGTGCACGGGGTGGTGGCCCAGCGCGGAATCGGTTGGACAGGCTGGCTGCCGCCGTATCTCGCCCTGGTTTTCGTGCCGCAGTTCGGGGCCGTCGGGCTGGCGGTGCTGGGTGCCGTCGATGCGCTGGCGAATTTCCGCCGCCTGCCCGCGGCGGAGCGCAAAGTGGCGTGATTCCTTATCGCGACACCATTCCCTGCCGCTATACGCCTTGGGTGACATGGAGCCTGATGGTGTGTAACCTCGCCGTTCATGTTTACACGCAAACGCTGCCGCCCAGGGCGTTGCAAGCGCTGCTCACCCTGCACGGGCTGGTGCCGGCGCGCTACGGATTTCCGGACTGGGCGGTGACGGCGGGCTTCCCGGCCGATGAATACAGTCCTTTCATCACCAGCATGTTCCTGCACGGGAGCTGGTTCCACCTGGTCGGTAACATGTGGCTGCTCTGGATCTTCGGCGATAACATCGAGGACCGCATGGGGGGGGTCCGTTTCCTGTTCTTTTATTTGTTGTGCGGCGTGGTGGCGGCAGGGCTTCAGGTCTATTTCAGCCCGCAGTCGACGGTCCCCACGGTGGGAGCCTCCGGGGCCATCGCCGGCGTCATGGGGGCCTATTTCTTTTTGTACCCATACGCCCGATTGGTGATCTGGGTATTTTTCCTGCCGCTGTTCGTGACTGTGCCGGCGATCGCTTTTCTCGGCGCCTGGGTCATCTTCCAGCTTTACAAGGCCACCAGCGGCTTCGTCAGTCACGCGCCTTATGCCGATGTGGCGTGGTGGGGGCATCTGGGCGGCTTCATCATGGGGGTGTTCACACACCGGCTGTTTCTGCTGCCGGAGCGCGAGCCACCCGAAGAGACCGGCTTGCGCCGGGTACGCACCTGAGTCTTTCGGAGCTGACGATCATGGCGACCGGCCGCCCTGGATGGATGGAAGCGACTGCTCACTCCGACCCTGTTCCGCTCGCGGGTGAGGGAGGACAAAAAAACGCTGCCCATTGTTTCACGTCAGGCATGGAGCGGGCGGCCTTTCTCCGTGAATTGAAGCGGGTTCTCCCGGCGGCGGCGGTTTTGAGCGAGCCGGAGGACTTGAGGCCCTTCGAATGCGATGCGCTGTCCGCTTACACCGTCCTGCCCTGGCTCGCCGTGCTGCCGGAAACCGTGGAACAGGTCCGGGCGGTGCTGCGTCTGTGCCATTCGCAAAGTGTGCCGGTGGTGACCCGGGGCGCCGGCACCGGTCTGTCCGGCGGTGCTTTGCCCGTGGCGGAGGGCGTGCTGCTGAGTCTGGCCAAGTTCAACCGTATCCTGGAGGTCGATCCCGCCAACCGCCTGGCCCGGGTGCAGCCGGGTGTCCGCAACTTGGCGATTTCCGAAGCCGCGGCGCCCTTCGGTCTGTATTACGCTCCGGACCCGTCTTCCCAGGTCGCCTGCACCATCGGCGGCAATGTGGCGGAAAATTCCGGCGGGGTGCATTGTCTGAAGTATGGCCTGACTGTGCACAACGTGTTGCAGGTCACCCTGTTGACGATCGAAGGCGAGCTGCTGACACTGGGTTCGCTGGGGCTGGACGGACCCGGATACGATCTGCTCGCCCTGATCAACGGGTCGGAAGGCCTGCTCGGCGTGATCGTCGAGGTCGTCGTCAAGCTGCTGCCGGTGCCGGAAACGGCGCGGACAGTGCTAGCAGCGTTCGACAGTATCGAGGCGGCGAGCGAGGCCGTGGCCGGCGTGATCAGCGCGGCTTTGGTGCCGGCCGGCCTGGAGATGATGGACAACCTCACACTC
This sequence comes from Methylococcus capsulatus, assembly GCF_036864975.1. Lineage (NCBI taxonomy): Bacteria > Pseudomonadati > Pseudomonadota > Gammaproteobacteria > Methylococcales > Methylococcaceae > Methylococcus > Methylococcus capsulatus. The sequence goes on from NZ_CP104311.1 coordinate 2,710,651, forward strand.
CGCGCCACGGAGGCGTTCGTTCACGCCGGCTATCCCGTGGAGGCGGCGGCCGTCGTGCTGTGCGAAATGGACGGCATGGTGGAGCAGGTCGAGGCCGAGATCGCCCGGGCGCGGACCGTGCTGGCGGGACACGGTGCGGTGGAAGTGCGCGAATCCCGCGACGAAGCCGAGCGCCGGAAATTCTGGGCGGGGCGCAAGGCCGCCTTCCCGGCGATCGGGCGGATTGCCCCCGACTATTACTGCATCGATGGCACGATTCCCAGGAAGCGGCTGGCGGAAGTGCTGGGGCGCATCGGCGAATTATCGGAACGGTATGGCTTGGCGGTCGGCAACGTCTTTCATGCTGGCGATGGAAACCTGCATCCCCTGATCCTCTACGATGCTTCCCACCCCGGCGAACTGGAACGCGCCGAGGCGCTGGGCGAAGAAATCCTCGTCCTCTGCGTCGAGGTCGGTGGCACGGTGACCGGTGAGCATGGGGTGGGTATTGAGAAGCTCAATCCAATGTGCGTGCAGTTCGGCACGGCGGAGCTGCGCCGGTTTCACGCGTTGAAGGCCGCGTTCGACGCGGGCGGCCTGCTCAACCCCGGCAAGGCCGTCCCGACGCTGGCGCGCTGCGCTGAATTCGGCCGCGTGCACGTGCACGGTGGCCGGCTCCGCCACCCCGAACTGGAGCGGTTCTGATAGCCACCATGCGTAGCCTGGACGACTCGGAAAATCTAGCGGGGCGGGTGGCAGAAGCCTGCGCCCGAGGTGAGCCATTGCGGATTCAAGGCGGCGGCAGCAAGGACTTCTACGCCGGGCCCTGCACGGGGCAGCCGCTGTCGACCCGGACCCACAGCGGCATCGTCCATTACGAACCCACCGAACTGGTGCTCACGGCCCGCAGCGGCACCCCGCTCACCGCGATCGAGGCGGTGCTGGCGGAATCCGGCCAGATGCTTGGCTTCGAGCCTCCGCATTTCGGGTCCGATGCGAGCTGGGGCGGAACCGTGGCCTGCGGATTGTCCGGGCCGCGCCGGCCCTGGGCCGGTAGCCTGCGAGATGCAGTGCTGGGCTGCCGCATCGTCGACGGTCGCGGGAAGGTGCTGTCGTTCGGTGGCCAGGTCATGAAAAACGTTGCCGGGTTCGACGTTTCCCGGCTGATGACCGGTGCGCTCGGGACGCTGGGACTGCTGCTGGAAATCTCGGTGAAGGTGCTGCCCAAGCCCGAGTGCGAGATCACTCTGAGCTTCGAATGTTCGCACGTCGAAAGCCGCGAACGGATGATCCGTTGGGGCGGCAGCGGCCTGCCGGTCACCGGCTTGGCCTGGGACGGGCGGCTGTACTTGCGGCTGGCCGGAGCGGAGCCGGCTGTTTCCACTGCTGTCCGCCGTATCGGCGGCGATAGGGCGGAAGACGCAGCGGGATTCTGGAACGGCCTGCGCGAGCATGCGCATGACTTTTTCTCGGGAGAGGCTGACCTGTGGCGCCTATCGCTGCCGCCGGCCGCAGATACCGGCCGGTTGTCCGGCGCATGGCTCATCGACTGGGGCGGCGCTCAGCGCTGGCTGCGCACCGATGCAGATCCGGACGAGGTATTTGCCGCCGCCCAGGCCGCAGGCGGGCATGCCCGCTTGTTTCGGACGCTGAATCCGCAGGCGCCGCGCTGCGCTCCCCTAGCCCCCGCGCTGGCCGCCCTGCACCGCCGGGTGAGGGCGGTCTTCGATCCGGCGGGGATCCTCAACCGCGGACTGTATCCCGAGGCGGCGTGAATGCTCACACGTTTGGACGAACATTTCAAAGACAGTCGGGAGGGACAGGAGGCCGCCGCCATCCTCCAATCCTGCGTCCATTGCGGTTTCTGCACGGCCGCTTGTCCGACCTACCGGCTGCTCGGCGACGAAAGGGACGGCCCGCGCGGCCGGATCTACCTGATCAAGGCGATGCTGGAAGGCGAACCGGCTACGGAGCGCACCCAAAGCCACCTGGACCGCTGCCTGGGCTGCCGAGCCTGCGAGAGCGCCTGTCCGTCCGGCGTGCGCTACGGTCGGCTCGCCGATCTCGCCCGCGGCATCATTGAGGAACAGAGGTCAAGGCCAGCCATGGAAAGGCTCGAGCGCAAGTTGTTGCGGATGTTCCTGCCGTACCCGTCCAGGTTCGCGCCCTGGGTCGGTCTGGCCCGCCGGTTGAGGCCGTTGCTGCCTGCCGTCTTGCGGAACAAGCTGCCGCCTGCTTCAGGCACGCCGCCTTGGCCACCGGCCCGTCATCGACGCACCATGCTAGCTTTGGGCGGCTGCGTCCAGCCCGTGCTGGCCCCGTCCATCGATGCCACCGCGGCGCGGGTGTTGGACCGCTTTGGGATATCGCTGATCCGGGTCCCGGCAAGCGGCTGCTGCGGTGCCTTGAGCCACCACCTTGGCGCGCACGGGGAAGGGCTGGACTTCATGCGCCGCAACGTCGACGCCTGGTGGCCCGCCATCGAAGCCGGCGCCGAAGCCATCGTCATCACCGCCAGCGGCTGCGGCGTGGTGGTGAAGGAATACGGCGAACTGCTACGCGACGATCCGGCCTACGCGGATAAAGCGGCGCGGGTGTCCGAGCTGGCGCGGGATCTGAGCGAGGTCGTCGCTGCCGAGGACTGGACTTCACTGGCGCCGCTCGCCACCCGGCGGATCGCCTTTCAGTCGCCCTGTACCCTTCAGCATGGTCAGCACCTCGACGGTGTGGTCGAGGCGCTGTTGCAGAGATTGGGATTCGAACTGACGCCGGTCGCGGATGCCGCCCTCTGCTGCGGCTCCGCCGGCACCTATTCCCTACTGCAGCCGGAGTTGTCGTCGCGGTTGCGAGACGACAAGCTGCGAAACTTGGAAGCCGGCGAGCCCGAAGTGATCGCAACGGCCAACATCGGTTGCCTATTACAGCTTGCTTCCGGCACCAGGCGGCCGGTGCGGCATTGGGTCGAATTGCTGGACCGGTGCTGACCGGCTCCATGGGGTTCGGCGGGGCTGTCAGTACCTCGCGCCATTGGGCAGAGCCCGGAACTCCCGCCAGACTTCGAGCGCTTCCTCCCGCATGAGCTGCTGCGGCGCTAAATGCCGTTCGGCGTAGGACTTGGCGATGTCCAGATGGATCCGCGAGTCGTCGAACAGGTCTTCGTAGTCGTGCCAGGCGGCGGCGTAGAAGATTTTATCGATCCGAGCCCAGTAAGCCGATGCATAGCACATCGGGCAGCATTCGCAACTGCTATACAGGACGGCGCCGGAAAGGTCGTAGCTGCCGATTTGGCGGCAGGCTTCCCGGATGGCGTTGACTTCCGCATGGGCCGTCGGGTCGTTGTCGCGGATCACGCTATTGCCGGCAACGGCGAGCACCTGTCCGCCGCGCACAATGACCGCACCGAAGGGGCCGCCGGTTCGGTCGACGATGCCGGCATGCCGCATCGTCTGGATTGCCAGCCGCATGTACGCCCGGTCCTGCTCGCTGGGAAAAACGTTGGCGGGCACGTCGGTTCCTCTCAAACTCAGATTTCCGGCCGCCGGACGATTCTGGCGAGCAGGATCGGCAGCCGCGCCAGAAAGCCGAACATCAGACGGACGTGCATCCAGGTGAGGAGGGCGTTGTCGCGCCAGTAATGGAAGTGCGAGGTGCCGCCCTCTTCGGGCTTGGGATAATAAACCGGCACCGGTAGATTGACCGGCCGCATGCCGGCCCAGCAGAGCCGGACGGCGGCTTCCGGATCGAAATCGAAGCGCCGCATCCATTGATGATCCTGCATGATGACGCATAGCGCATGGATCGGATAAACGCGGAAACCGAACAGGGAGTCGCCGATCCCGCTCCAGAGCGTTTCCAGGTTCGCCCACCAGTTGGAAATACGCCGGCCTTTCACGCGCAGAGAGGGGGCGGAGTCATCGAACACCGGCACCCCCAGGATCATGGCATCCGGCTCTTCCTGCGAGCGTGCCATGAAGACCGGAATCCAGTCGGCGGGATGCTGGCCGTCGGAATCCATGACCAGGGCATGGGTAAAGCCCTTGCGGCGGGCGGTCAGCAATCCCCGCAGCACGGCCGCGCCTTTGCCGCGGTTGGTCGGCATCCCCAGGACCACCAGGCCGCCATCTTCCGCCGAGAGCTTCAGCAGCCCTTCCCAGGTACCGTCCGTGCTGCCATCCACCACGACCCAGACCGGATTCCAGTGCCGGCGGGCCGCCTGGACGGTTTCGTAGACTTTGGGGCCGGGGTTATAACTGGGAATGATGACGAGATGGGTACTGGAGGGCGTATTCATGTCTTAGGAACCGGTTTCGAAGGGCGGGGGGAAAACAGGGCGAGTTCCCTGGCGTAATAGGCTTCCAGCGCATGGGTGAAGGCCACAGGATCGTCGGGCGGATCGAATCTCAGACCCAGCCGGATGCGGAAGCGGATCGGGAGGCGGGGTCTTGCATAAACCGGCCAGCGCTTGCTCAGGAAAGGGGAGTCGGTTTCCACGATCAGCGTCTGCACCGGGACGCCCGCATGGCGGGCGATCAGGGCGGCCCCTCCTTTGAACCGCCCGACCGGCGGCTCCGCGGTGCGGGTGCCTTCAGGGAGGATCAGCAGTTGTCCGCCCTTGTGCAGCTCTGCGACGGCAGCCTTGATCATGCCATGGCCGGAATCGTTGCGGATGTAGCGGGCCAGGCGGGCGCCGGCGCCTAAAAAAATGTTGTCATTCAGGTTCGCCTTCATGATGCAGACCAGGTCCGGCAGGCGCGCGGCGACGATCACGGCATCTAGCAGGCTGGGATGGTTGGCGACCAGCAGCAGCGGGATGTCCTTGCGCAGGGCTTCGAGTTCGGCAGTGTCGAAGCGGAAAGCGCCGGCCGCATGCATGATGGCAAAGAAGATCCGCCAGCCGTACATGATTCCGAACCGGCCGACCGGCCGTCCCAGCCGTTCGGGCAGCAACGGATAGAGCAGCACGGCGGCGCCGATCCAGACAAGGGACATGGAAGCATAAAGCAAGAGCCCCAGGTATAGCACGCTGTATTCGTACAGCGCCTTTAGCAGGCTGATCAATCGACTCACATCGGTTCTCCTGGATTGCCAAGGCTCCTGCTTCCGAAGGCTTCGATCTCGACCAGCAGTTCGCGGCGGCAGATGTCGGCCTCGACGATCAGGATCGCCTCCGCCGCCGGCAGCATCGCCGCGAGCTCATATTTTATCGGCTCCAGCGGGCAACCGGGCCGGACATAGACTTTGTAGCGGAAATCCTCCCAGGTGAAGCCACCGCTGGCCCCTCCGTTCAGGGTTTCGACCAGGGCCGCGAGGTTCATCAGCGTTTCGCGGGTCTGCGCCGCGGCATCGCCGGGATGTACACTCATATGGCCGAGGATGCTCGCCGTGCCGGAAACGAAGACCGCGGTCTGATCGGCCGATCGCAGCACAGTGGCACGGGAAAAGCTCGGGCTGCGTGGCCCGTATGCCGGAGGATAGCGATACGCACTGAGCTGGCGCGGGTTTTCGACAGGGATCAGCGGTATACGCGCAGCGACAAAATAGACCACCAAGGGACCGGCGTGCGTACCGAGCGCGCAAGCGGCGGGCAAAGCACCGGAAAGCGGCCGGTTGGCCCGCAGAAATGCCTCCTGCCGCCCAATGTTAAACTGCCGGTAACGTTCCAGACCCGATTCTTCCCTGTTGATGCCCGGGAAGTAGTTCCAGACCCGCACGAGGTGCGGGTAGCCCTGCTGCTCCAGCAACCGGAACAGCGCATCGTAGGCGCGCGCCGTCGCGCCGCGGATGTCCGCCTCCGCATCGGTCTGCAAGCTTCCGAACAGATGGTGGCCATCGCAGGCCCAGTGGATGGCTCCGGTTCTGCCCCAGGTCGCTCGGGAGACGCCCAACCAAATTTCGACCAGCGGCTCGGCCGGCAGCCTCTGGGGCATCGCGATCTCCAATCGGGGAAGCATGCAGGGCAGGTCGGCCGGCGGTTCCCCCCCGAAGCCGACGGCGCCGAGCCCGCGTTCCCCGATCAGATCGAGCGCGGCCGGCAGTTCGGCCTGCCGCAGGTAGAGGGCTGCCAGCATGCCGTTCGCCGGCGTGATATTGGCCGGTAACATCAGGCGGGATCGGCGTCCTGGATGTTCAGGCTGCGCCGCCGGCGCGCTTCCACAGTCCGGCGGAAGTGCCACAGACTGTTGAGGTAATAGATCACCTTGAAGGCATACAGCGAAAACCATATCGGCGTACGGCCGAAGATGTCGCCCGCCAGCAACGACAGCAGGGCTTCCTTCATGCGCAGCACGTTCTGCGGCGCCATGAACAGCTCGCGCATCGTCGGGTCGGTCATCCGGTAGATGAACCAGGAAAACTCGCGGGGGCCGTGCCGTATCCGCCGGTCGAAGCGTTTGAGCGCCGTATCCGCTCGCCCCGGCTGGCGCAGGCAGGCATCCACCGTCTCGGCCGCGGCCACCCCCCCCTGCATGGCGAACAGAACGCCAGACGAGAACACCGGGTCGATGAAAGCGAAGGCATCGCCGATCAACAAATAGGATGCGCCGTGCGTCCGGGTGGATACATAGGAGAAATTGCCGGTGGCTTGCACCTCCGAAACGAGTTCGGCAGCGTTCAGGCGTTCGGCAAGGGGCGGGCACAACGCGATCGTGTCGAGGAAAAATTCGCCGAGCGGCTTGTCCCTGCGTTTCATGTAATAGGGCCATGTCACCGCGCCCACGCTGGTCGTGCCATCGGCCAACGGTATGAACCAGAACCATCCGTGTTCGAACCAGAACACCGAGATACAGCCCTCGTGACGGCCGCTCAAGCGGCGGGCGTTGGCGAAGTGGCCGTAAACCGCGGCGCTGCTGTGTTTCCGGTTGCGCTGCTTGAGCTTCAGCCGGTTGGCGATGAAAGTGTCGCGGCCGGAAGCATCGACCACGAAGCGCGCCTGCCAGCGCCGGCTCCGCCCGTCGTCGTCCTGGGCATCGACCTCCGCGCCTTGTGCGCCGGCCAGAAACCGGATATCCGTCGCGCGCCAGCCTTCCAGGACTTCCGCACCGCGCTTCGCCGCGTTGCGGACGAGGATGTGGTCGAATTCCGATCGCCGCACCTGGTAGGCGTATGGCATGGATTTATCCCAGGCGTCGGCGAATTCGAAGGTGAGTGTCTCGGCGTGGTCGGGCGACACGAATTCCGCGCCGGGTTTGTGCATGCCGATGCGCTCGACTTCCTCTTTGACCCCCAGCCTTTCCAGCAAGGGGAGATTGGCCGGTAGCAGGGATTCGCCGATGTGGAAGCGGGGATGCCGGTATTTTTCCAGCACGACCGTGCGATAGCCGCGTTCGGCCAGGAGCGCGGCAGCCGTGGAACCGGCGGGCCCCCCGCCTATGACCAGCACATCACAGTCGGTGGATCGAGGGGGCGTGGATTCGGGACTCGCGTTCATCGGGACGGATCAGGATCGGATGGGTGACGGCCGACGAGGCATTATAGCTTCAACGATGCGGGGGGCGAACCAAGATCGCCCATGGCGATTGTGCCGACCAGAGCTCACCGACTGGGTCACGGCGACCCGGGCCGGACTTTGCGGGTGTCAGATTTTTCCACTTCGCCACGGTTTGCCGATGGTCGGATTTCGGCTGCGGCAGCGGGATGGTGACCGGCAGAAGCCTTTAGGTCGATGGTATTCCCCACGACAAATCGCCGGGGGCCAGCGCCCGTTATGGGCGTGAACATCGACTGTTTCGGGGACAAGGACAGCGCCCCAGGAGCATTGCCGGGCCTTTCAGGCCGAATCCCGTCCCGATTCTGGAAGAGCGCTGGCGCCATGACTTATACTAACCTGCCTTTTCAACGAAGACGGCGCCCGCGATTCTTTCGGACATGAATCCCAAGCTCGCCAGCCTCCATCCTTATCCCTTCGAGAAGCTGGCGGTTCTCAAGCGGGGCCGCGTGCCGCCGGCGGATAAGCCTCACATCGCAATGTCGATCGGCGAGCCCCAGCATCCGACGCCGCACTTCATTGCCGAAGCCCTGCTGCAGCATTTGCATGGTCTGTCCTCCTATCCGACCACCAAGGGCGGGCCGGAACTGCGCCACAGTGTCGCACGCTGGCTGGAACGGCGTTTCGCCCTGGGGGAGGGCGCGATAGATCCGGAGCGGCAGGTGCTGCCGGTCAATGGCACGCGGGAGGCACTGTTCGCCTTCGCCCAGGCGGTGGTCGATCCGGCGGAGCAGCCTCTGGTGCTGATGCCCAACCCCTTCTATCAGATCTATGAGGGGGCGGCGATCCTGGCCGGCGCGGAGCCATTTTTCCTCAATACCACGGCCGAGTCCGGGTTCCTGCCGGATTTCGATGCGGTGCCCGAAGCGGTCTGGAGCCGCTGCCGCCTGGTCTACGTTTGCTCCCCCGGCAATCCCACCGGCGCGGTGATGGGAGTCGATCAGCAGCGGCAGTTGCTGGAACTGGCGGAAAGATACGATTTCATCGTCGCATCGGACGAATGCTATTCGGAACTGTACGCCGATGAGGCCGATCCGCCGCCGGGTTTGCTCCAGACCGCGGCCGGGATGGGCAACGGTGAATTCCGCCGCTGCGTGGTGTTTCATTCCCTCTCCAAGCGATCCAACGCACCCGGCCTGCGTTCGGGTTTCGTGGCGGGCGACGCCGATGTCCTCGGCCGTTTCCTGCTCTACCGGACCTACCACGGCTGCGCCATGCCTCTTCCGGTGCAAAAAGCCAGCGCAACGGCCTGGGCCGACGAGGCTCATGTGCGGGAAAACCGGGAACTTTACCGGCGGAAGTTCGACGCGGTTGCCACCGTGCTCAGAGACATCCTCGATCTAGCCGTACCTTCGGCTGGATTTTATCTTTGGCTGCGCACACCCATCGACGACACGGCATTTGCCGCCGGCCTGTTCGAGGCTCAGAATGTTACGGTGCTGCCGGGGCGCTTCCTATCCCGCCCGAGTGGAGGCGTCGATCCGGGTGCAGGCCATGTTCGCATCGCTTTGGTCGCTCCTTTGGAGGAGTGTGTCGAGGCGGCGCACCGTATCAAGCAGTTCATTCAAACCCTATAGTCAGCGATAACATGTCCTTGGAAAACATCATCAATGAAGCTTTCGAAAATCGTGCGCAGCTCAGTCCGGCCGCGGTGAGTCCCGACGTGCGCGAGGCGGTGGAAGAGGCCCTGCGGTTGCTGGACAGCGGGGCGGCCCGGGTCGCCGAGAAGAAGGAAGGCGCTTGGGTGGTCAACCAGTGGCTGAAGAAAGCCGTGCTGCTCTCCTTCCGGATCAACGATAACCGCGTGATGGACGGCGGCGAGACGCGCTATTTCGACAAGGTGGAACCCAAGTTCGGCAGCTTCGCTCCGGAAGACTTTCGCGCCGCCGGCGTGCGCGTCGTACCGCCCGCCGCCGTCCGCCGGGGCGCCTACATCGCCCCCGGGGTCATCCTGATGCCGTCCTACGTCAACATCGGCGCCTATGTCGATTCCGGCACCATGGTCGACACCTGGGCCACGGTGGGCTCCTGCGCCCAGATCGGCAAGAACGTGCACCTTTCCGGCGGCGTCGGCATCGGCGGCGTGCTGGAACCTCTGCAGGCGGGCCCGACCATCATCGAGGATAATTGCTTCATCGGAGCGCGCTCCGAAATCGTGGAAGGCGTCATCGTGGAAGAGGGCTCGGTGATTTCCATGGGTGTTTACATCGGTCAGAGCACCAAGATCTACAACCGGATGACCGGCGAGATCAGCTACGGGCGGGTGCCCGCGGGCTCCGTCGTGGTGTCCGGCAATCTGCCGGCCAAGGATGGCAGCCACAGCCTGTATTGCGCGGTGATCATCAAGCAGGTGGACGAGAAGACGCGCGGTAAAGTCGGCATCAACGAGCTGCTCAGAGACTGATTATCCAACAACAAATAAACGAGGAAGAGTCATGAAACGATTATCCTCCGCAGTAGCGGGCCTTTTGTTCTCCGCCAACGTGTTTGCCGTCGCCCAGCATTACGTGCGCCAGGATGGCGGGCACGTCCAGCACATGAAGATCAACAAGGTCGGCGATGAAATCAGCGTCGAGGTGGATGTCGACTTCGAGCCGGTCGGCAGTGTCGACGAAGGCAAGAGGCCCTGCTCCCACACGATCAGTGGCAATGCGGAGAAGATTGCCGACAATGAGCTGGTGCTGAAGAAACAGGTGGAAAGCGAAGCGCGCTACTGTGAACTCAAGATTCACCTCAAAGGCGATGCGGCCGTGATCGAGCAGTCCAAGGACTGTGGCTATTTCCTTGGCACCTACTGCAAGTTCGGATCGGAAGGCAAACCGCTGCTTCTCGTAAAATGACGTTCAACCCGGGGGTTTGAGCCATGGGTATAGGTGTTTGGGAATTGCTGCTGCTTTTTCTGATCGTTCTGGTCGTCTTCGGCACCAAGCGTTTGCGCAACATCGGAGGCGACCTGGGCGGAGCGATCAAGAGCTTCCGCTCGGCCATGAGCGAGAACGAAGACAAACCCACCGAGGGCGGGGCACGCACCCTCGAGGGTGAAGTGGTGGAAAAGAAGGAAAAGGACAGGGTCTGACCGGATCATGTTCGATATCGGCTTCACCGAAATGCTGCTGATCGGCCTGGTCGCCCTGCTGGCGTTCGGGCCGGAGCGGCTGCCGAAGGTGGCTAGGGAAACCGGCTACTGGATACGCAAGGCCCGCAGCACGCTGGCTTCGGTCCGCGCGGAGATCGAACACGAGATGGAAATGCAAGAGTTGAAACAGGCTATGCAGGAAGCCAAATCCGGCCGGCTTCTCGAATCCGCAGCAGAGAAAGGTGGCAACTCTCCGGAGCATGTGCAACCGGAGAACGAGTCGGGCGCCGCAGCGACGGAACAGGCCGATGACCGACCGTAAATCGAGAATGGCCGAAGAGGATGTGGAGCAGCCTTTCATCTCCCACCTCGTAGAATTGCGGCAGCGGATTCTTCGCGCCCTGGCGGTGGTGCTGGTGCTGTTTCTCGGACTGGCATTCTATGCCAACGGAATTTATTCCTTCCTGGCAGGGCCGTTGCTGAAACACCTGCCGGAAGGTTCGCAGATGGTCGCGATCGATGTGGCGTCTCCGTTTCTCACGCCGTTCAAGCTGACCTTGGTGGTCTGCATATTCCTGTCAATTCCGTTCATCCTTTACCAGGCGTGGGCTTTCATTGCCCCTGGCCTCTATCGCCACGAGCGGCGCATGGTGCTGCCGCTGCTGGTGGCGAGTACGCTCTTGTTCTATGCTGGCGTGGCTTTCGCCTATTACGTGGTGTTCCCCGTGATGTTTGGCTTTTTGACCGCTACGGCACCGGCCGGCGTGGCGGTGATGACGGACATCGCCAAGTACCTGGACTTCGTCCTGACTCTGTTCCTCGCTTTTGGCGTCGCCTTCGAGGTCCCGATCGCAACCATACTCCTGGTATGGAGTGGCATCGTTTCCCGCGAAACCATCGGCAACAACCGCCCCTATGTGATTGTGGGCGCTTTCGTGATAGGAGCCATCCTGACACCGCCGGACGTCGTGTCACAGACCCTGCTCTCGGTTCCGATCTGGCTTTTGTTCGAATTCGGGTTCTTCTTCTCCCGGTTTTTCGAGCCCAAACCGGCCCACGAGGCCGCAGCCACCAGAGGCATCGAACACCGCGATTCCTCTGCTTCCGGTCATTGAGGCCAGGTCCTTCGGCCATGATTCTGCTGTTCACCGACTTCGGGCCGGCTGGCCCCTACCTGGGCCAAGTGGAAGCGGTGCTTCGGCTGAACGCGCCCGGCGTGGACGTCATCCACTTGGTGAGCGACGCGCCGGCTCCGCTTCCCGCGGGTTACCTGCTGGCGGCGCTATGCCGGCAGTTTCCGCAAGGCAGCGTCTTTCTCTGTGTGGTCGATCCGGGGGTGGGCAGCGATCGGGAGGCGCTGGCACTCGAAGCGGACGGACGCTGGTTCGTCGGCCCCAACAATGGTCTGCTCAATACCATTGCCGTACAGGCGCAAACCCGGCGCTGGTTGCGGATCGACTGGCGGCCGCCGATCCTGTCGGCCAGTTTCCATGGCCGCGACCTGTTCGCGCCGATCGCGGCCCGGATCGCCCGACGGGATTTCAGTTGGGAACATCGCGTGGTCGCGGGACCTGAGCTAACGTTATGGCCGGCGGACCGAGCCTCAATCATCTATTGCGACCATTATGGCAATGCGCTGACAGGCCTGCGCTACCGTCCTGAATTCGCGGGACGGATGTTGCGTGTCAACGACCGGTATGTGCGGCATGCGGAGGTTTTTTGCGCGGTTGAGAGGGGCGCGGCATTGTGGTACCGCAACTCGCTGGATTTGGTCGAGGTCGCTGTCAATCGGGGGAGAGCGGACCAGATTCTGGGACTTGCCATCGGTGACGGTGTGCTTTTCGAGCCGTAGGGGATAGCCGGTTCGCCGCGGATTGCCATCCGATGCATGGCGGCTCCGGGGAGCACGATAGTATAATTTTCAAGCCTTCCCGCCTGTTCATTTCCACAAGCTTTCCGTGAATTCACCCGGCCATCCAGTCGTCATCGCGCGCCAATTGACCAAATCTTTCGGGGCGAAGCGGGTGGTGGACGGTCTGTGCTTCGAAATTCGGCAAGGCGAATTCGTGGGTATTCTCGGTCCCAACGGCGCGGGCAAGACTACCACGCTGCGGATGCTGGTAGGCAACACGCCACCGGGCTCGGGCGAACTCTCGGTGCTGGGCTTTGCCATCCCCGCCGAGGGGCGCACGATGCGCGCCAGGATCGGCGTAGTGCCACAGCAGGACAATCTCGACATCGATTTCACGGTGGTGGAAAACCTTCGCATTTACGGCGGTTATTTCGGCTTGGCCGAGCGGGCGCTGAAGGTCCGGATTCCCAGGCTCCTTGAGCTCGCAGCGCTTACTGACAAGGCCCATGCTCGCATCGGCCAGCTTTCCGGCGGCATGAGGCGACGCCTTTCTATCGCCCGTGCCCTCATCAACAAGCCCGAGCTGTTGGTATTGGACGAACCGACCACCGGACTCGATCCCCAGGTGCGGCACAATATTTGGAACATGCTGCGCCAGCTGCAGAACGAAGGACTGACGATCATCCTGACCACTCATTACATGGAAGAGGCCGAGCGCCTGTGCGGCCGCATCATCCTGATGGACCACGGCCGGATTCTGGCCGACAGCAGTCCCCCGACCCTGATTCGCGATCACATCGAGCCGCATGTGCTGGAAGTCCACGGCGCCAACGCCGAAAACTGGTGTTATGCGCTTGCGCTGGCCGATGGCCAGCGCTGCGAGCGCATCGGCGAGAGCGTCTTCGTCTATGGTGATGACCTCGAAGCCCTGGTCCGCTCGCTGGATACCTGGGAGGGCGTGCATTACGTCTACCGCCGCGCCAATCTGGAAGACGTGTTCCTGAAGCTCACTGGACGTGATCTGCATGATGTTTGAGGCCGCCAAGCGTTGGAAATCCGTGTGGCGGCGCAACGCCTGGGTATGGCGCAAAGGCGCATGCACGGCGCTGCTGGGTGGTTTCGTCGAACCGCTTTTCAATCTGCTCGTACTCGGCTTCGGGTTGGGGAGCTACGTCGGCCGGGTCGCCGGCCTGTCCTATCTGGATTTCCTCGCCGGCGGCATACTCGCGACCAGCGCCATGAACGCCGCAACCTTCGAAGGACTGTACCTCGCCTATACCCGCATGGTGGTGTTGAAGACCTGGGACGGCATGCTGGCGGCGCCTTTGTCGCTTGCCGACGTCGTTATGGGAGAGGTGTTATGGATGGGCACCAAGAGCTTGATCGCCGCTGGTCTGATTCTGGCGGTGCTGGCGGGTTTTGGTCTCACTTCCGGATGGGCAGCGTTGGGGGTACTGCCGCTGGCTTTCCTGGCCGGTGTCTGCTTCGGCAGCATCGCCCTGGTGGTGACTTCCTTTGCGCGCGGATACGACTTTTTCGTGTATTACATCACGCTAGGCATCACTCCCATGGTGCTGCTGAGCGGGGTATTCTTCCCTTCCGACAGTCTGCCCTTTATCGTTCGTGCCGGCAGCGAGTGTCTGCCGCTGTTTCACGTCGTGGCGCTGATCCGTCCGCTGCTGGCCGGCGAGCTGGATTCGGCCCTGCTCGGGCACGTGGCGGTATTGCTGGCCTTTGCCGTATCGGCGATCTCCCTTGCCATCTGGCGCCTCGAGTGCAGGCTGACGCAATAATTCCTCATGCTCGACTACCTCACACGACTGGAACGGTCGCTGGACCGATGTTTCGGTAAGGACCGGTTTGCGTTACGACGCCGACTGCAGCGTCTAAAGGCCACGGCTGCAACGGCACCCCTGCCGGTGCAAGAATTGGAGGCGATCGCCCGACGGATCGAGGTCTCGACGGCTCTGTGCGCGGCGCGGGCGGCTGCCGTGCCCCCACTGCAATATCCCGAAGAATTGCCGGTGTCGGAACGGCGCAGCGAGATCGCCGAAGCGATCCGGCGGAATCAGGTGGTGATCGTGTGCGGCGAGACCGGTTCCGGCAAAACCACCCAGTTGCCTAAGATCTGCCTCGAGGCGGGGCGCGGAATCCAGGGTTACATCGGCCACACCCAGCCGCGCCGTATCGCCGCCCGCAGCGTGGCCGCGCGGATCGCCGACGAATTGAAGCGGCCCCTGGGCGAAACCGTCGGGTACAAAGTCCGCTTCCACGACCAGACCCGCCCGGACAGCCTCATCAAACTGATGACCGACGGCATCCTGCTGGCGGAGACCCAGGCCGACCGGTTCCTTGACCAGTACGATACCCTCATCGTCGACGAGGCTCACGAGCGCAGCCTCAACATCGACTTTCTGTTGGGCTACCTCAAATGGCTGCTGCCCCGACGGCGCGATCTCAAGCTGGTCATCACTTCGGCCACCATTGACCCCGAACGCTTTTCCCGGCACTTCGGCGATGCCCCGATCGTCAGTGTCTCCGGCCGCACCTATCCGGTGGAGATTCGCTACCGCCCGCCGGACCTGGCCGAAGAGGAGAGCGACGAGACCGACCGCGGCGAACAGCAGGCGATCCTGGATGCGGTGGATGAGCTGTGCCGGGAGAACACCGGCGACATCCTGATTTTCCTGAGCGGTGAACGGGAAATTCGTGATACCGCCGAGTCCCTGCGCAAGCATCATCCGGTCGACTGCGAAGTGCTGCCGCTGTATTCGCGGCTGGCAGTGTCCGAGCAGGAGAAAATCTTCAAGCCGCACGGCCGCCGCCGCATCGTGCTGGCCACCAACGTGGCCGAGACCTCGCTGACGGTGCCCGGTATCCGCGGCGTGATCGATGCCGGCTATGCCCGTATCAGCCGCTACAGCCACCGCAGCAAGTTGCAGCGCCTGCCGATCGAAAAGATTTCCCGTGCCTCGGCCAATCAGCGCGCCGGCCGTTGTGGGCGTGTCGGGCCGGGAATCTGCATCCGCCTGTATTCGGAGCAGGACTTCCTGAACCGGCCGGAATTCACAGATCCGGAGATTCTCCGCACCAACCTGGCCGCCGTCATCCTGCAGATGAAGGTGCTGAATCTCGGGGATATCCGCGGTTTCCCGTTCGTTGAACCGCCAGACGAGCGTTTGGTTCGGGATGGTCTGAAGACGCTGCAGGAACTCAACGCGCTGGACGCTCAGGGTCGGCCGACCGAACTGGGCCGCCGACTCGCCAAGCTGCCGGTCGATCCGCGCTTGGGTCGGATCCTTCTGGCCGGAGCCGAGGAAAACTGTCTGAGCGAAGTCTGCATCATCGTCGCTGCCTTGAGCGTCCCCGATCCGCGGGAGCGTCCTGCGGACAAAGCTCAGGCCGCCGACCAGAAGCATGCCCGTTTCCGCCATCCGGATTCGGATTTCATGGCGATCCTCGCTTTGTGGAAGGACTACGAGGAGCAGCGCCAGCATCTCTCCGGCAGCAAGCTGCGCCAGTACTGCCGCGACAATTTCCTTTCGGCTTTGCGGATGCGGGAATGGCGCGATATCCATCAGCAGATTCTGGAAGTCATCAAGGGCGAACTCGGACTTCGGTTGAATCAGGTTCCCGCCGACTACGGTGAGATCCACCGCGCCATACTGAGCGGACTGCTGTGCCATATCGGTTTCCGCCAGGATTACAATGAATATGTCGGGGTGCGTGGACAGAAGTTCCAGATCTTTCCCGGTTCGTTCCTGTTCAAGACCCGACCGGTGTGGATCGTCTCCGCCGAACAGGTCGAGACCAGCCGAGTCTATGCCCGCACCGTAGCCAAGATCGAGCCGGAATGGATCGAAAAGTGCGGCGCCCATTTGTTGAAGCGTCACCATTACGAGCCGCACTGGGAACGCAAGGCCGCGCGCGGTGCCGTGTTCGAGCGCACCGCCCTGTATGGCCTCACCGTGCAAAACGGCCGCAAAGTGCCTTATGAGAACGTCGATCCCGCCGGGGCGCGGGAGCTCTTCATACGCTCCGCCTTGGTGCGCATGGACTATGACAGCAAGGCCCCGTTCCTGATGGCGAACCGCAAGTTGCTGGAAGAAGCGGAATACTCCCAGCAGAAGGAACGGCGGGCGGATCTGGTGGTGGACGAGGAGACCCTGTACCGTTTCTTCGACGAGCGGGTGCCCGCCGAAGTGGTCAATGGCGCCAGCTTCGAGATCTGGCGCAAGACCGCCGAACGCCGCGAGCCCCGACTGCTGATGCTGTCGCGGGAAGATATCACCCTGGACGGCGGTGGGGCAGGAAACGCGAGAGATTTCCCGGACGAATTGGTGCTGGGACCGGTGCGGCTGAAACTCGAATATCGCTTCGAGCCGGGCCATGAGGACGATGGTGTCACCGCCATCGTGCCGCTGCACGTGCTCAATCAGATCGACCCCGAGCCGTTGCGCTGGCTGGTGCCGGGGCTGTATCGCGAGAAAGTGGTGGCTCTGATCAAGTCTTTGCCCAAGACCTGGCGCATCCATTTCGTACCCGCCCCTGATTTCGCCGACCGCGCCCTGCCCATGCTGGACTACCGGCGAGGCTCGCTGCCACAGGAATTAGCCAAGGCGCTGAAAAAAATCGGCAAAGTGGCGCCGCCGGTTTCGGCCTTCGACGAAGCCGCGCTGCCGGCGCACCTGCGGATAAACTATGCCCTGGTCGACGAAAACAACGTCGTGATCGCCCGCTCCCGCGATCTCGGTCAGCTCCAGGCCCGCCACGGCGCCGAAGCCGGCCGCAGTTTCCAGAACATCGCCTGCCAGGAAATTGCAGTCTCCGGCCGGCGGGTCTGGGATTTCGACGATTTGCCGGCCGCTTACAGTGGACGGGTCGATGGTCAAGAACTGCACGGTTTTCCGGCCATTATCGACGAAGGCGGGACCGTCGGCGTGCGGGTGTTCGATCGGGCCGAGGAGGCCCAACTGCAGCATGAATTCGGCCTGGTCCGTCTGCTGCGCCTGAGGTTGGCCAGGGAGATCAAATACCTACGTAAAAACCTGCCCGTCACCGCGACCAGCGAACTGCTCTATCGCCAGTTGCCCCCGGGCGGGCGCGATCTGAGGGAAGACCTGCTGGACAAGCTCATGGCGGCCTTGTTCCTCGACGACCTGCCGGAGTTGCGGACCCGCGTGGCATTCGATGCCCGCAGCGAACAGGGGCGCGGCGACTTAGTGCTCAAGGCCAATGAACTGGGGCGCACCGTTGAGCAGGCGCTGGGGCTTTATGCGGAGTGTCGCAAAGCCCTGGCTGCCCTGGGCAACCATCCCGCCGCCCGTGATGGCGCCGACCAGTTGGACCATCTGGTGTACGCGGGCTTCGTGGCCAAGGTGCCTTATCGCCGACTGAAGCACTATCCACGCTATTTCAAGGCGCTGCTACACCGTCTGGAAAAATGTCGCCAGGATCCCGTCCGCGACGCCGCGCTGGAGAGGGAGCTCAATTCGTTCTGGCAGCCCTACTGGGAATCCGTGAAACACGGCCAAGCGCCCTTTGTCCCCGAACGGGACGAATTCCGATGGGCGCTGGAAGAATTCCGCGTTTCTCTGTTTGCCCAGCAGATGAAAACGGCGTATCCGGTCTCGACTAAGCGTTTGTGGGAGCTGTGGTCGCAGCGGTCATCCCCGCCGGCGCTGAAGACCTGACATCACATCGCGCGACCTTAACAACGAGTCTTTTTCCCCGCAGAGTACGAGGACGTAGCGGCCTTGGAAGATGGCTTTGCCTTTACGTAGCCGCCAACGGGCACACGGACCTTCGGTCCGTGTGCCCGTTGGCAATGCTCACTCCGTGGACCCGGTTCCGCGCTCAACAGGAGGCAAGAGATCGTTGCGATCGTCCCGCGGTTCGTGATCCGGTTTGGGGGGCTCCCATGCTTTGGGCGGCAGGCCGGGCGCATGGTAGTCAGGCTCCGGACGGGATTCTGCATGAGCTTCGTGTTCCGCCAGTGTTGAAAACACCTCGGAGGCGGGCGGCACGGTACGGCGATCGTCGGTTTCTCCCGGTAAGGCCGGCTCGGTCCCGGCTACCACGGCGTTGCGTTCGGGTACTTCGAGGCCGACCGGCTCGAAAGTTTCGCCTACCTCCGGCTCACCTGAGGTTACCGGACGACGATCCCGCCTGCCACGTCCGCGCCGCCTCACGCCGGCCCGGCGCGACCGTGGAGACCGCGGGCGGAGTTCGGCCTCCCCGAAGTCTCCTTCGGCCGGATCGTAGCAGATGCCATCACTTTGTTCGTGAGTTTCGCCGAAATCGGCGACCGGCAGCCGGTCGTTCAAATCCGCAGTGGCTGCCGGACTTTCCGTCGTGACCGTATCATCTGCGATATCTTCCGCCAGTGATTCGGTCATGGGCTGAGCCGAGATTCGACGGCGCTGGCCCCTGCCATCCCGCCGGCGGCCGCGATCCTCCGTGGATTTCGGCCGATCCTCTTGGGCAGCCATGATCTGGGGCGATCCTTCCGTTCCGAGCTCCTGACTGGTTTCGATATCCGCCGATAGCCCACTGCGGCGCCTGTCGGCAGTTTCGTCCCGCTGCGCAGGATGTTTCCGGCGACTGCCGCCGCGTCTGCTGCCGTCCCGCTCACGGCGGCGCTGGTCACCAGGACGCTCACCTTCGTCGGCCGAACCGGCGCTCATTTGCGCCTGTTCACCGGACGTCTTGCCCGTCTGCACGAAAGGCACGGGCAGCGGCAGTTCCGCGGATGATTGAGCCGCCTCGGGGGATGATGGCTGGTCCTCGATGCGCTGGCCGGTCAGGATGTTGAGGAAACGTTTGATCAGTCCGCCGCCGTGCTGCCCCGGTTGAGCCTGGGGACGCTGATCGCCACCGGACGGCTGCGGGGCGGCGGGAATGAATTCCCGCACCGCTGGAGCTTCCGCAGCGGCACTGGGCATCCGTATGGACTTGGGAACCTCGGGCGATTTCTCGGCTATGAGCTGGTAACTGCTCTTACGCGCCTCTTCCTCCGCCCCGGCCCCGCCGCTCCGGATCCGCTGTATGTCGTAGTTGGGCGTTTCGAGATGTGGATTGGGGATGATGGTAATGGCCACGTTGTGTCGTGTCTCGATCTGCTGGATCGCCGCGCGTTTTTCGTTCAGCAGATAGGTGGCCGATTCGACCGGCAACTGAGCGATGATCCGGTCGGTGTTCTTTTTCATCGTTTCCTCCTCTAGGACGCGGAGGATGGACAGGGCCAGCGACTCGACGCTGCGTATCGTCCCCTGGCCCTTACAGCGCGGGCAGGTCAGGAGTGCCGTTTCGGTGAGCGAAGGCCGCAGGCGCTGGCGTGACATTTCCATCAGGCCGAAACGGGAAATCCGGCCGAGCTGGATGCGCGCCCGGTCGAGGCGCACCGCCTCGCGCAGACGGTTCTCCACCGCACGCTGGTTGCGGGCCGCCATCATGTCGATGAAATCGATCACGAACAATCCTCCCAGGTCGCGCAGGCGCAACTGGCGGGCGATCTCGTCGGCGGCCTCGAGATTGGTGTTCAGCGCGGTTTCTTCGATATCGCCGCCCTTGGTGGCCCGCGCCGAATTGATATCGATGGTCGTCAGCGCCTCGGTATGGTCGATGACGATGGCACCGCCGGAGGGTAGCGGCACTTCGCGGGCATAGGCCATTTCGATCTGGCTTTCGATCTGGTACCTGCTGAACAGTGGCACGTTGTCCTGATACAGGCGCGCCTTATTGATGAACTGCGGCATGACCTGTTGCAGGAAGCTGTGTACCAGCCTGAAGGTCGAAGGGTTGTCGACCAGAATTTCGTCGATGTCACCCCGCAGATGGTCGCGCAGGGCCCGGATGATGACGTTGCTTTCCTGAAAAATCAGGAACGGCGCCGGCTTTTCCCGCGTCGAGCGTTCGATCGCTTCCCACAGCTGCAGCAGATAATTGAGGTCCCACTGCAGTTCCTCGACCGTCTTGCCACCGCCTGCCGTGCGGATGATGACCCCCATGTCTTCGGGAACGTGGAGCTGGCTCAGCGTCTCTTTCATGTCGGACCGGACGTCGCCCTCGATGCGGCGGGAAATACCGCCTGCTTTGGGGTTGTTCGGCATGAGCACGAGATAGCTGCCGGCCAGACTGATATAGGTAGTCAGGGCCGCGCCCTTGCTGCCGCGCTCCTCTTTTTCGACCTGGACGACGACTTCCTGGCCTTCCTTGAGGACGTCCTTGATTTCCCGCCGGGAGATGGATTCTTCGCCGCTGGCGCCGAGATATTTCGGCAGGATTTCCTTGAACGGCAGAAAGCCGTGCCGCTCCGCGCCGAAATTCACGAACGCCGCCTCGAGGCTGGGCTCGACACGGGTAATCAGGCCTTTGTAGATATTGGCTTTTTTCTGTTCCCTCGACGGGATTTCTATGTCGAAGTCATAAAGCTTTTGTCCATCGACCAGCGCGACCCGCAATTCCTCGGGCTGCGTGGCGTTGATCAACATTCTTTTCATCAATGGATTCCTTGGGCGTTCTTGCTGGAGAACCGCCTGAACCGGTTGTGCCGCAGGATTTCGCCCACATCCCTTCCTGTTCTGTTTCTTCTGTCATGCGAATGCTCTTCTTCAGGTTCGCGATATCGAAGCGATCGATCGGATGATGGGTATCCCGATGCTGTGTGTTAAAGATGGGCTGCGGGGGAACCCGAGGGTTCCTGCACCGTTCCCATTCGGCGAACGGTAGGCAGCGCGATGCCAGCCTCGAACCTGCGTTCGGCAGGGTCTTTCGTCGTGGCCCGTCCACTTCCATACCGTGCGAAAACACGGCCAGTCCGCTCGGCCCGAAGGCCGGTCCGACGGATAATGATAGTGTTGGAAAACTTAACTCTCGAGCTCGTCAATGGTCGAGCATCCAGACCTTGGGTTTTTGATTTGTATATTGGAATTCCGGCGGGCACCACTGTTTTGCGACGCTTCCGCCCGCAGGTAGCCGCATGGGGTGCGTCTGTGTATTTCAGGCGATGCGCCGGGTCATTCGTTCAACAATTCTTTGGGGCTCTCACCGAAGACGACTCGCGCCATCAGGCACGCGGTCGGTGAAATGCCAATATGAACTATAGCAACCTTCAGCAAAAGCATCAATTTAAGGTGTAAAGCTGATATGATTTTTCCGTAATGAAACCTCTCCTGCAAGACCCGAACCGACCTCGCCTGATCGAAGTCGATGCCGAGGCTGTCGGCCAGCGCATCGACAATTTTCTGTTTGCGCGCCTTAAGGGTGTCCCCAAGAGCCATGTGTACCGCATCCTGCGTACCGGCCAGGTGCGGATCAACGGCAGCCGCAGCAAGGCACGGCAGCGGCTGAACGAGGGTGACGTCATCAGGGTCCCGCCCTTGCGCCTCGCCGAGGCGCCGGCGGCAGAGGTCCCGGGACCATGGCTGCGGGACCGGCTGGAAAACCGGATCCTGTATGAAGACGAAGACCTGCTGGTCGTCAACAAACCCGCGGGCATGGCGGTACATGGCGGCAGCGGCCTCCGTTTCGGGGTGATCGAAGGTCTGCGGGCGGCGCGGGAGGAAGCGCGGTTCCTCGAGCTGGTACACCGGCTGGACCGTGATACCTCGGGCTGTCTGCTGATTGCCAAGCGCCGTTCCGCACTGCGGCAGTTGCACGAGCAATTTCGGGGGGAGGGGGTGGACAAGACTTATCTGGCGCTGTTCAGCGGCGTGTGGGCGCGCCGGCGACAAGTGGTGGACGCCCCCTTGCTCAAGAATGTCTTGCAGAGCGGTGAGCGGATGGTGAAGATATCGTCCGAGGGGAAAGCG
The DNA here is from genome assembly GCF_036864975.1 of Methylococcus capsulatus. Taxonomy (NCBI): domain Bacteria; kingdom Pseudomonadati; phylum Pseudomonadota; class Gammaproteobacteria; order Methylococcales; family Methylococcaceae; genus Methylococcus; species Methylococcus capsulatus. The sequence continues at coordinate 2,732,853 of NZ_CP104311.1, forward strand.
GCAATCACCGAATTCCGCCGCCTGGAACCGCTTTCCGGGGCGACGCTGGTGGAAGCCAAGCCGGTGACCGGCCGTACCCATCAAATCCGGGTGCATGCCAGGTCGCTGGGTCATCCGCTGGCGGGTGACGAACGTTATGGAGACCCCTCGCTCAACCAGGCTTTCCGCCAGCGCGGCTTGAAGCGCCTGTTTCTGCATGCCGCGACCCTCGTGTTCATCCATCCTCGAAGCGGACGCGAGGTTCGCGTCGAAGCGCCCCTGGAACAGGACCTTCATGACTTTCTCTCGGCTGTCAGGCGCTGAGGCCGGCGCAGGTGCTCATTCGCGAGTACTCTCGTTTTCCGTCTCAAAATTCCACAGGGTTCAAGAACTATGAATGAGGATTCGACACCCCAGTCATCGACCGAACCGGCCCGCCCCTCGTCCGGCTGGGACCGGGAACTGCTGGAAAAGCTTCTGCTCGAAGCGTTGGTGGAGCAGCGGAAGGCACGGCGGTGGAGTCTGGCGTTCAGGGTATTCCTGGTTGCCGCGATCGGGCTCGGCTTCATACTGGCCTTCAAGCCGCTGGCTCAAGGCGGTCTGACGGCACCCAGCAAGGCACACACGGCGGTCGTGGATGTAATCGGCACCATCGCCGAAGGCGGTGAGATCGATGCCGACACCATCATTGAGGGGTTGCGCGAGGCGGCCGAGGCCAAGGGAGTGAAAGGCATCGTCCTCAGAATGAACACGCCGGGCGGGAGTCCGGTGCAATCGGCCTATGTCTACGATGAAATCCGTCGGATCAAGAAGGAACATCCGGCGCTGCCGATCTATGCCGTCGTGTCCGATCTTTGTGCCTCGGGCGGCTATTACATCGCCTCGGCCACCGACAGGATCTTTGTGAACCCGGCCAGCATCGTCGGTTCGATCGGGGTGATCATGAATGGTTTCGGCTTTGTCGGAACGTTGGAGAAACTGGGGGTGGAACGCCGGGTGATGACGGCGGGCGATCACAAGGCGATCCTCGATCCGTTCGGTCCGGTAGATCCGGCCGAGAAACAGCACGTACAGCAGTTGCTGAACGCGGTTCACCAACAGTTCATCGCAGCGGTGAAGGCCGGCCGTGGCGATCGTCTCAAGGACCGGCCCGAAATCTTCTCGGGCCTGGTATGGACCGGGGCCGAAGGAATCGAGCTGGGGCTCGTGGACGCCGTCGGCGAGTTGCATCAGGTGGCCGAGACGGTCATCGGCGCCAAGGAAATCGTGAATTACTCGCACCGGGAGACCTTACTGGACCGCGTCATCCGGCAACTGGGCACCAGCGTGGAAACGGCTTTGACAAAACTCGCCACCTCGTCGCCACGCTTGTAATGATGACCCGCGAGTTCAAAGTTCTGCGGGAGGAGCAGCTTCACGGCGGATTCTTCACGCTGCTACGGCTGCGCCTGCGCCATACCCTTCATGGCGGCGGCTGGAGCGAAGTCCTCACGCGCGAGCTGTACCACAGGAGCAGTTGCGTGGCGGTCATCCCTTACGATCCGGTGGCCGACCGAGTGGTGTTGATCGAACAGTTCCGGGTCGGACCGCTCAAATCGGGGGAAAATCCGTGGTTGCTGGAAATCGTTGCCGGCGCCGTGGAACCGGGCGAACAGCCGGACGAAGTGGCCCATCGCGAAACGATGGAGGAGGCCGGCAGCCGGATTCTTGAACTCATACCGGTGTCGGAGTTCTTTACTACGCCAGGCGGCTGCTCCGAAAGCATCGTCCTTTATTGCGGCATCGTGGATTCCTCCGGCCTCGGCGGAATCCACGGCCTGGCCGACGAACATGAGGACATCCTGGTCAGCGTGGTCGACTTTGCCGAAGCGATGGTCCTGCTCGGCGAAGGGCGGATCCGGTCGGCCATTCCCATCATTGGCTTGCAATGGCTGGCACTGAACCGGGAGCGTCTTAGGATGCGGTACGGCCCGGCCTGACGGACTTTGACGGTTTTTTTAGGCCGCGTACCGGGGGTCGGCGATGGAACGGCCGGCATTCAGCCCGGCCAGCGCCTCCCGGTAGAGTTCGACATACTGGGAGGCGCTTTTGCGCCAAGAAAAATCCTTGGTCATGCCGCACTTGCAGATCGCCCGCCACACCTCGGGCTCCCGGTACAGTGCCAGGGCGCGGTAGATGGCTTCCAGCAGAAAGGCGGGCTTGGCTGTCTCGAACACGATGCCGCTGGCCTGTCCGGCTGCAATGCGCTCGGGCGTGGCATCTTCCACGGTGTCTGCCAGTCCGCCCACCTTGCGTACGATCGGCACAGTGCCGTAGCGTTGGCTATAGAGTTGGTTCAATCCGCACGGTTCGAAGCGGGAGGGCATCAGAAAGATATCGGCGCCAGCTTCGATGAGATGGGCCAGCGGTTCGTCATAGCCGATGGTGACGGCGATACGTTCCGGACAGGCTGCGGCGGCCCGTTCGAAGCTGCGTTCGAATTCTTTGTCGCCGCTGCCCAGGATGACGAGCTGAACCGGCAACTGCAGCAGATCATCCAGAATGTCGATCAACAGATCGACTCCCTTCTGCTCGACCATCCTTCCCACCATTCCGAGCACGGCGACCTCCTGGTCGTCCGGCAGCCCGAACCGCTGTCTAAGCGCCGCGCGGTTGATCTTTTTTCGCTCAAGGGTGTCCGGACCGTAGGTCGCGGGAAGGTGCGGATCGGTGGCCGGATTCCAGGCTACATCGTCGATACCGTTGAGAATTCCGCTCAGGCATGATCTGCGGCTTCTAAGCAGACCGTCCAGGCCGCAGCCGAACTCAGGGGTCTGGATCTCTTCCGCATAGCTCGGGCTCACCGTATTGATGCGGTCAGCGAATACCAGACCGCCTTTGATGAAGGAAAGCTGGCCGTAGAATTCCAGCGCTTCCATTTTCCAAAGACGTGGAGGCAGTGCCAGACGCTGGAATGTCTCGTAGGGAAACAGCCCCTGGTAGGCGAGATTGTGGACGGTGAACAGCACGGCCGGACGACTCGGCTCGTCGCTCAAGAGCGGCGGGATCAAGCCGGTCTGCCAGTCGTTGCAATGGACGACATCGGGTTTCCAGCCGAGGCCGAGGCGGTCCTGGGTCAGATCGACGGCGACGCGCGCGAGCAGGGCGAAGCGTTCGGCATTGTCGGGCCAGGGGGCGCCGTTGGGCGCCAGATAAGGGTTCCCGAAGCGGCCGAACGAGGCCGGGGCATCCAGCAGCCAGAGCGGCACGGCGGTGCCAGGCAAGCGCGTCGACAACAGGGTCAGCTGGCTGCCAGCCTGCCGCAGACTCAGCTGTTTGGGGGTTTCGGCAGCGGCGATGGCCTCGGGGTAGGCGGGCATCAGGATGCGCACGTCATGGCCCAGGGCGGACAAGGCCGCCGGCAGGCTACCGGAGACGTCTGCAAGCCCGCCGGTCTTCATCAGGGGGAAGACCTCGCTGGAGATGAACAGGACTTTCATTCGTCGGCCGGCGTTCTGGTGTCAGGTTTGGCTGGCGGAGCGACGGGCGCCAGCACGATACCGGCCAGGGGCGGGAGGGTCAGCACGGCGGACTGGGCACGTCCCATCCATTCGACGTTTTCGGTTTCGATGTTCCAGTTGCCGAGATTGGCACCCCCATAGCATTCGGCGTCGGAATTGAAGACTTCTCGGTAGCGAACCGGCTCTGGCACACCGATGCGGTAGTTGTGGCGCGGCACCGGGGTGAAGTTCAAGACGACGATCACGTGGCTGTCATCATCCCGGCGGACATAGCTGATGACCGACTGCGCCGCGTCGTGGCTGTCGATCCACTCGAAGCCCTGACTTTCGAAATCGTAGGTGTAGAGCGCGGAGGTGCTTTGGTACAGGCGGTTCAGATCGCTCACCAGATGCAGCACCCCCTTGTGCAGGTTGGATTCGAGCAGGGGCCAGTCCAACGCCGTCGTGTGGTTCCATTCACCGGTCTGCGCGAATTCACAGCCCATGAACAGCAGTTTCTTGCCGGGGTAGGTGAACATCATGGTGTACAGGACACGCAGGTTGGCGAAGCGCCTCCATTCGTCGCCCGGCATTTTTGCCAGCATGGAACCCTTGCCATGGACGACCTCGTCGTGCGAGAAGGGCAGGACGAAGTTTTCGGTGAAGGCATACAGCAGGCCGAACGTGAGCTGGTCGTGATGGTAATGCCGATGCACTGGATCCTTGCTCATATAGACCAGAATGTCGTGCATCCAGCCCATGTTCCACTTCATGGAGAAGCCCAGCCCCCCAGTCCAGGTCGGCCGGGTGACCTGGGGCCAGGCGGTCGATTCCTCGGCGATGACCAGCACGCCTGGAAACTGTTGGTGTACTACGGTATTGAGATCGCGTAGGAAGGCAATGGCCTCCAGGTTTTCGTTGCCGCCGTACTTGTTGGGTATCCAGTCGCCCGGCTGACGCGAATAATCGAGATAGAGCATCGAGGCGACGGCATCGACGCGCAGGCCGTCGAGGTGGAATTCCTCCAGCCAGAACAGCGCACTGCCCAGCAGGAAATTCTTGACTTCGTTGCGGCCATAGTTATAGATCAGCGTGCCCCAATCGCGGTGCTCGCCCAAGCGGGGATCTTCGTGCTCGTACAGTGCAGTGCCGTCGAAGCGAGCCAGACCATGGGCATCCTTGGGAAAATGCGCTGGGACCCAGTCGAGGATCACGCCGATGCCATTCTGATGGCAATGATCGACGAAATAACGGAAATCGTCGGGAGTGCCGAAGCGGCTGGTAGGAGCGAAATAGCCGGTGGTTTGGTAGCCCCAGGAGGCGTCCAGCGGATGCTCCGTCACCGGCATCAGCTCGATGTGGCTGAAGCCCGCCGACTTGACGTAGTCGACCAGGTCGTGGGCGAGATCGCGATAGTTCAGATAGCCGCCCTCCAGATCGCGCTTCCAGGAGCCGGCGTGCACCTCGTATACCGACAGCGGCCGGTGCAGCCAGGGCCAGTCCTTGCGCTGGGCGAGCCAGCCGGCATCGTTCCACGCATAGCCGCTCTCGCGGGTGATGATAGAGGCGGTGTTCGGCCGCAGCTCGAACTGCCGACCGTAGGGGTCACTCTTGAGATGGATGGTACCATGCGGCCGGTTGCGTATCTCGAACTTATACAGCAGGCCCGGCTGCAGTTCGGGAATGAACAGTTCCCATACGCCGCTGGCGCCGCGCACCCGCATGGGATGCCGGCGGCCATCCCAGCCATTGAATTCCCCGACCACGCTGATGCGTTCCGCGTTGGGCGCCCAAGTCGCGAACAAAATGCCGTCGATCCCATCGACGCTATGCGGATGAGCCCCCAGAATGCGATAGATGTTCCAGTGACGGCCTTCCCCGAAGAGGTAGAGATCGAACTCGGAAAGCCGGGGAGGGAAGGTGTACGGATCGATGAAGCTGTGAGTCTGCCCCGTCTGGTCGGTCCAGTACAGTCGGTAGTGCAGATCGGCGGCCCCCGCCTCGACCTCACATTCGAAAATGGCGGTACCGGCGAGACGTGCCATGACCCGTCCATCGGGGCCGACACGCACTTCCTCGGCATGAGGCAGGAAAGCGCGGATGATATCCCGGCCTTCTCGCCGGTGGCGGCCCAGCACCGCAAACGGATCGTGATGGCGGGCTTCGATGAGCCGTTGGAAGTCCGGCGAGAGTTCTGTCAAGGTCGAGCTGTCCGTCAAACCGCATCCCTCCCGTTCGGATTCACTTTGCTGGAATTCTGATAGTACAATGCCGGCAGGTCGGTGCCGGAATATGCGATGTCTGTGGCAGGATGTTACCAGATTTCCTGCCGCGTTTGCCCCTCGCCAGGAATCAGGAGTCCCTTATATGCCCGAGTCGATGCACGCTTCATCCCGTTTTGTAAGTCGGCTGACCCGGCGAACCCTGGCCCTCATCCTGGCGGGCGGTCGCGGAAGCAGACTGCAGAAACTGACGGAATGGCGTGCCAAGCCTGCCGTACCGTTTGGCGGCAAATTCCGCATCATCGACTTTCCTCTGTCCAATTGCGTCAATTCCGGAATACGCCAGATCGGCGTACTGACCCAGTACAAGGCGGATTCGCTGATCCGCCACATCCAGCAGGGTTGGGGCTTTCTGCGCGGCGAGCTGGGCGAATTCGTGGACATCATGCCTGCCCAGCAGAGGCTGCAGGAAAGCTGGTACGCGGGGACGGCAGATGCGGTGTACCAGAACCTGGACATCATCCGGCAGCGTCATCCCGAGTTCATCCTGATCCTGGCCGGCGACCACGTGTACAAGATGGACTACGGCCTCATGCTGGCCTATCACGTGGAGAAGAACGCCGATCTTACCATCGGTTGCCTGGAGGTGCCGCTCGCCGATGCGCGGGCATTCGGTGTCATGCAGATGGATGCCGAACAACGTATCCAGAAATTCGTCGAAAAGCCGTCCGATCCTCCGGCCATCCCGCACCGGCCCGATTACGCAGCGGCTTCGATGGGGATCTATATCTTCAACACCGGCTTCCTGTTCGAGCAGCTCATCAAGGATGCCGACACCCCCGGCTCGAACCATGACTTCGGGATGGACATCATTCCTCAGGTCATCCAGAAATACCGCGTGTTTGCCTACCGCTTCCGCAATGCCCAGAGCGGCGTGCAGTCCTACTGGCGTGACGTGGGAACGGTAGACTCGTACTGGGCCGCCAATATGGAGCTGATCGGCGTCGATCCGGAGCTCAATCTGTATGACCAGGAATGGCCGATCTGGACCTATCAGGCCCAGACGCCACCGGCCAAGTTCGTGTTCGACGACGACGACCGGCGCGGCATGGCCGTGGATTCCATGGTCTCGGGCGGTTGTATTATCTCCGGCGCCGAGGTCCGCCACTCGCTATTGTTTTCGAATGTGCGGGTGAATTCATTCTCGCACGTGCTGGATTCGGTGATCCTCCCGGAAGTGAACATCGGGCGCCATTGCAGGATCAGGCGGACGGTGATCGACAAGGGCTGCAATATCCCGCCCAACACCGTCATCGGTGAGGATCTGGAGGAGGATCGCAAGCGTTATTATGTCAGCCCCGACGGCATCGTCCTGGTGACGCCCGATTGCCTCGGCCAGCAGCTGCACTTCCATCGCTGATCGCGATTTGAAAGTGCCGGCCGGAGGGTCGGGACTGCTGCTCCACCCGTTGTTTTCGGTGTCATAGCCACATGGATGCTCACGGAATTTTCGATCGGCGCCGAGCGGGTATTCTGCTCCATATCAGCTCCCTGCCCGGCGGTCCGGGAAACGGGGATCTGGGGGCCGATGCCTTCCGATTCGTGGATTTTCTCGCCGCGGCAGGCGTCTCGGTATGGCAGACGCTGCCCATCAATCCGACTCACGAGGACGGTTCACCCTATCAATGCACGTCCGTGCACGCCGGCAATCCGCTCCTGATCGGGCTGGGCTGGCTGATCGAGCGTGGACTGCTGGAAGCCGATGCCATTCCTGCCGCCGAAGATGCAAAAACCGTCCGGCAACAGGCGTTGGAGCGGGCCTTCGAAGCTTTTCGCCGGCGCGGAACTGCCGACACCTTGTGTTCGGCGTTCGGCGATTTCGTCAGCGCGAACGACTGGTGGCTGGCCGATTACGCCCTGTATGCAGCGCTCAAAGAGGTCAACGGTGGTCTGCCCTGGCAGGCCTGGCCCAAGGCATTGAGGGACCGCAAACCCGATGCCCTGGCGTCGGCGGGCACTTTGTATGCCGACATCATCGCCCGGGTCCGCTTCGAACAATTCGTGTTCTTCGAGCAGTGGCAGGGTTTGCATGAATACGCCAGGAGGCTTGGCGTGCTGCTGTTCGGTGACATGCCGATCTTCGTCGCTTCGGACAGCGCTGAAGTCTGGGCCGGACGGGAGTATTTCGAACTTGACGATGACGGCGAGCCGCGTGTCGTCGCCGGCGTGCCTCCCGATTATTTCTCCACCACCGGCCAGCGCTGGGGAAACCCTCACTACAACTGGGAAAACATGGAGCGCTCGGGTTTCTCCTGGTGGCTGAATCGCCTGCGTACCCAGCTCAACCTCTATGACCTGATCCGCATCGACCATTTCCGGGGGTTCGAAGCCTACTGGGAAATCCCCGCCTCTTCCCCGACGGCGATGGAGGGACGCTGGGTCAAGGCTCCCGGCGAGGCGCTCTTGTCGCGCTGTATCGAGACCTTCGGCGAAACACTGCCCTTGGTCGCCGAAGATCTGGGCATTATCACCGCCGAGGTGGATGCGCTGCGGCGACGTTTCCGGATCCCCGGCATGCGGATACTCCAGTTTGCATTCGAAGGCGGTCCCCGGAATCCGTATCTACCCCACAACCATGCTCTCGACAGCGTCGTTTACACCGGTACACACGACAACGATACGACGTTGTCCTGGTTCGAAGGGCTTTCGCCGGATCAGCAAAGGTATGTTTACGACTATCTCGGCCGGTCCGGCCTCCCCATGCCGGCGGCGTTGGTTCAGGCGGCCATGGCCTCGGTCGCGCGGCTGGCGATCGTTCCTATGCAGGATGTGCTGGAGCTGGGGCGGGGACACCGCATGAACACGCCGGGCACGGTGGGCGACAACTGGAGCTGGCGCTTCGACTGGGCTCAACTGCACGAGGAGCACGCCGACCGTCTGGCCCACCAGGTCCGGATGTATGGCCGGGCGGCCTGAGCCCAGCGTGCTCAGGGCTGGAGGACGGTGTTCCGCGGCGGGTGGGTCTCGTCCCGTTCCGGATAGTCCAAGGTAAAGTGCAATCCGCGGCTCTCTTTCCGCTGGAGGGCCGACCGGATGATGAGTTCAGCGACAATGATCAGGTTGCGAAGTTCCAGTAGATCGCTGGTGACCCGGAAGTTGCCGTAGTACTCCGCGATTTCCTGCTTGAGCAGCTCCGCCCGGTGTAAGGCGCGCTGCAGTCGTTTGTCGGTCCGCACGATGCCCACGTAATCCCACATGAAGCGCCGGATCTCGTCCCAGTTATGGGATACGACGACCTCCTCGTCGGAATCGGTGACCTGCGACTCGTCCCAGTCCGGCAGCAGCGGGGGAGGAGGAATGTCGCCCAGGCGCTTAAGGATATCCTCACTGGCCTGCTTGGCAAAGACCAGGCATTCCAGCAGGGAGTTGCTGGCCATGCGGTTGGCGCCGTGGAGGCCGGTGCAGGCCACCTCGCCGACTGCATAAAGGCCAGCGATATCCGTCCGCGCCAGGCGATCGGTCACGACGCCCCCACAGGTGTAATGTGCTGCCGGCACCACCGGGATGGGCTCACGGGTCATGTCGATCCCCAATTCCAGGCAGCGTGCATGAATCGTCGGGAAATGGCTCTTGATGAAGTCGGCCGGCCGGTGGCTGATGTCGAGGTAAACACAGTCGGCGCCGAGGCGTTTCATTTCGTGGTCGATGGCGCGCGCCACAATGTCACGGGGCGCCAGTTCGCCGCGCGGATCAAACCGCTGCATGAACGCACTGCCGTCGGGCAGCAGCAAGCGGCCACCTTCTCCGCGCACGGCCTCGGAGATCAGAAAAGACCGGGCGTGAGGATGGTAGAGGCAGGTGGGGTGAAATTGAATGAATTCCATGTTCGCCACCCGCGCACCGGCCCGCCAGGCCAAGGCGATGCCATCGCCGGTGGAAACGTCGGGATTGCTGGTGTAAAGATATACCTTACTGGCACCACCGGTAGCCAATGCAATGACGCGCGCGCGGAACGTCCGGGTACGGTGGGTTTTCGTATCCAGCGCGTAGGCGCCCAACACGCGTTGCGGGCCGGCGAGGCTGAGCTTGCCGGACGTGATCAGGTCGATGACGTTGTGGTACTCGAACAGATCGATGTTGGGATGGGCGCGGGCGTGTTGTTCCAGCGATGACTCCACGGCGCGGCCGGTGGCGTCGGCGGCATGCACGACCCGCCGGTGGGTATGACCGCCCTCTCGGGTCAGGTGCAGATGATGGGCGCCGTCGGTGCTCTCGACTTCGGTGAAGGCGACTCCATGTTGGAGCAGCCAGTCGATGCACTGCTTGCCTTGGGAGACCACCAGGCGCACGATGTCTGGATCACACAGACCGGCGCCGGCCGCCAGCGTGTCTTCGATATGCGATTCGAGCGAGTCTTGGGCATCCAGCACAGCGGAAATGCCGCCTTGGGCGTAGCGGGTATTGCCTTCGCTCAATGCGACCTTCGACAAGACGGCGACCCGGGCCTGGCCGGCGAGCCGCAGGGCCAGGCTGAGGCCCGAAGCACCGCTGCCGATGATGAGCGCGTCGTAGATGATGTCCTTGTCCATGGGTATCGTTGTGTTAACGGCATGTTACAGTAAATCGGCATTGCGTTGAAGCGCACTTCCGAACATAAGATAATCAGCATCTTGTTTCCGCCTATCCGTTCCAGCAGCGGATCGTGATTGTCCGCGATTCCGAGGATTTCCCGGAAGGAAATGGTGTGATGTCCAAGGCGATGCGTGGAATGGGGATGAGTGAAGAACTGGACGACGAACTCGTCAGACGGGTACAGCGCGGCGACAAGAGAGCTTTCGACTTACTCGTCAGAAAGTACCAGTTCAAAATCACCCAGCTCATTTCCCGCTACATCAAGGACCCCTACGAATCACTGGATGTGGCGCAAGAGGCCTTTATCAAGGCTTATCGGGCGCTGCCGGGGTTTCGCGGGGACAGCCAGTTCTATACCTGGCTTTACCGCATTGCGATCAATACGGCAAAAAACTACCTCGTCACCCGTTCACGCCGGCCCAGCGAGGACGAGTTCGACGTCGAATCTGCGGAACAATTCGAGAACGGCCACCGTCTAAAAGATGTCGATACGCCCGAAGCGGCGGTTTTGAGCGACGAGCTGGCGGCAACGATTCAATCGGCGCTGAACGAGTTGCCGGAGGAACTCAAGCTGGCTATAACTCTGAGGGAGCTGGACGGACTGAGTTACGACGAAATCGCCGAAGTCATGAACTGCCCGGTCGGCACGGTCCGCAGCCGCATCTTCAGGGCGAGAGAAGCCATAGACAAACGGCTCCGGCCGTTACTCGACTGATTGAGAATTAGGAATCGAACGATGTTGGAAGAGCATATGGCACAAAAGGCCTCGGTTTTCGTGGATAACGAGATGGACCTGGCCGAAGCCGAGGGCTATTTGCGGTTGATCGGAAAGCGGGAGGAGTTCCGTTCCACCTTGAGCCGGTATTACCTGATCGGCGAAGTGCTTCGCACGGGACGGACTCCCGTCGGCAACAGGCTGGCGGAGGCAGTGGCGCACCGGATCGCGTTCGAACCGGCGATTCTCGCGCCTGCAAAGGCGAGGGCTTCCTACAGCTTGCGCCGGCACATCGTCACCGGAGCACTCGCTGCTTCCATGGCGGCGGTGGCGGTTCTCGTCTGGCGCGGCGTGAGCGGCGTGAGCGGTTTCGCTGCCATGGACGGCGGCCTGTCCGCCGGTGCTGATATGGCTTCGGCCGAGACGCGCATAGATCCGGAAATGCAGGCCTATCTTCTCGCGCACAGTGGCACCTCCCATGTGGCGGGTTCGGGAACCCTGATGCCCTACATGAGGCTGGTCAGCTATGAACACTAATCCGCTGCGAACCCGGCCATGTTCAGAGTTCGAGTAATTGCGGCGGCCCTCGGGGCCGCCGTCGCATTCGAGCATCCGCAGCCGTCCCTCGCCGATGATGCACCGCAGACGCTCGGTGGCCGTGCCGGCGTGGAATGGCTGACGGGCATGCGCGATGCCATGAGCCGCCTCAATTATCGGGGCCTGGTGGCCTATCTGAAGGACGAGAAAGTCAACAGCATGGAGTTCGTGCACGGCATGTCGAACGGCATCGAACACGAGCGGCTGACCTCGTTGAACAGCCCGATGCGGGAGATCGTCCGGGATGGCGATCGGGTCCGGTTCTTTTTTCCCGAAACGAAGTCAGTGATGACCGAGCGCGTGCCTTTGAATCGTTCTTTCCTGGTCGACCTTCCCGAGTCGTTCGTCGGTTTATGCGATTATTACGCATTCCTGGTCGGTGATCAGGAGTACGTGGCGCAGCGGCACGCTCAGGCCATCGAGATCGTGCCGGTCGATGATTACCGCTACGGGCGCAAGGTTTGGATCGACACAGAGTCCCATCTGCCACTCCGTTTCGAACTGCTCGACGAAAACGGCAAGCCGATCGAGCAGATGGTGTTCACTTCCCTGGAAGTATCCAGTGATGCGCCGGGTCTGGAGGTGGCGCCGGCAGCGGCTTCCGACAGCTACTCGGAACAATCGTCGAAGCGGGAAATCATACCCATCGAGGCGATGGACTGGAGTCTGGACACTGTTCCTGTGGGGTTCAGGATCAGCGGTTACAGCCGCGTCCAACATCCTCCGCTGAAGCATCCCATCGAACATATATTGTTGAGCGACGGGCTTTCATCTGTTTCAATCTATGTCGACGAACCGAAGGATGAGCCCTTCCTGGAAAAACCGAATAAAATTGGCGCCGTGAATGCCTATGCCCGGAAGATCGACGGCTTCGTCGTGACTGTGATGGGTGAGGTTCCGCCCAAGACGGTTCATATGATCGCCAATGGAATCCGGCACCAGAAATCCAAAGAATGAATGTGACGTGAATGATTGAGGAAGAGGCTATGGTCACCGAGGTCGAAGAACACTCGATCTGGGTGGAAAAGGTTCAGAAATCGGCGTGCGGAAGCTGCGCCCAGGGTTGCAGCACTTCCCTGGTGGCGAGGCTGTTTGACAGCAAGCCCCTGCGCCTACGGGTCGCCACGGAGGCTCCAGTGTCGCCGGGGGACCGCGTCATCATCGGGGTGGAAGAAGGCGCTCTGCTCGCGGGCTCTTTCCGGATGTATCTGTTGCCTCTGTTTTCGCTGCTCGGCGGTGCCTTGCTGGGTAAGCAGCTGGCCGAGCACGGGTTGTTCGTTTCGGCCGATGTCGGGTCGATCGTCGGAGGACTGCTCGGTCTGGGACTGACGTTCGTATTGCTCAAATATCGTCCCGGCCTCCAAAGGCAGGGTCTTCATCCGGTATACATTCGCCGCATTTCCCGTTGAGATGCCCGGAGTCTTCCGGCTGCGCCGGCGGCTGCCGCCCTTGCATTCAGGAGTCACCATGTTTGATAGATACCGTTTTGTCGGCGCGATTTGTGCGGCGCTGGTTCTGGCTGTTTCGCCGGCGGTCCGAGCCCAGCTTCCCGATTTCACCCAGCTGGTCGAGCAGAACAACGCTGCCGTCGTGAACATCAGCACCACCCAGAAAGTGGCGGCCAACGAACAACAGATGCCAGAGGGTCTGGAGATTCCAGAGGGCACGCCGTTCGACGATTTTTTCCGGCATTACTTCGGCGAAGGCGGCAGCGACGGCCAGCCGAGCGAGGCGAAGTCCCTGGGTTCGGGTTTCATCATGTCGACCGACGGTTACATCATTACCAATCACCACGTCGTGAAAGGGGCCGATGAGATCGTAGTGCGCCTGCAGGACCGGCGGGAATTGGTGGCCAAGATCGTCGGCTCCGACAAGCGCAGCGACGTGGCCCTGCTCAAGATCGAGGCGACTCAGCTGCCCACGGTGAAGCTGGGGTCGTCCGAAAAGCTCAAGGTCGGCGAATGGGTACTCGCCATTGGGTCGCCGTTCGGGTTCGACCATTCCGCCACCGCCGGTATCGTCAGCGCCAAGGGACGCAGCCTTCCGAGCGACAACTACGTGCCATTCATTCAGACCGACGTGGCCATCAACCCTGGCAATTCCGGAGGACCACTGTTCAACCTCAACGGCGAAGTGGTCGGAGTCAACTCGCAGATTTACAGCCGCACCGGCGGTTTCATGGGCCTATCCTTCGCCATTCCCATCGAAGTCGCCATGCAGGTGGTGGACCAGCTCAAAGCCAGCGGGCGGGTTTCCCGCGGCTGGCTCGGCGTCCAAATCCAGGACGTGACGCGGGAACTGGCCGAGTCCTTCGGCATGAAGAAACCGCAAGGCGCCCTGGTATCCAAGGTTCTGCCGAAGAGCCCGGCCGAGGCGGCAGGCATCCAGATCGGCGACATCGTGCTGGAATTCAACGGCCAGGCGGTGGACACGTCGGCTGCGCTGCCACCCATGGTAGGCATGACCAAGGTCGGCGAAGTCGCCAAGATCAAGTTGTTGCGTAACGGTACGATCAAGGAGTTGACCATCAAGATCGGATCGCTTCCCGATGAGGAAGAACCGGCCATGGGCACTGGCGAGCCCAATGCGGTACCGCTGAAACGTATGGGCGCCAGCGTAGCAGATCTGACCCCGGAACTGCGTGAGCAGTTCGAGGTGCCACGGGGCGGCGTGCTCGTCTACGGCGTCAATCCCGGTCCCGCCTACGATGCGGGACTGCGGCGCGGCGATGTGATCCTTCGAATTCAGGACAAGGAAATCAATAGCGTGAAACAATTGCTGGAGTTGGAGAAGACCTTGCCGGCAGGGAAATCCCTGGCGGTGCTGGTGCAGCGGCGCGATGGCTCCATCTTCCTAGCGATGAAATTGAAAGACGAAAAGCAGTGACCGACCAGACGCATATACGCAACTTCTCCATCATCGCGCACATCGACCATGGAAAATCGACGCTTGCAGACCGTTTCATCCAGATTTGCGGAGGGCTGAGCGACCGCGAAATGGCCGAGCAGGTGCTCGATTCCATGGACATCGAGCGCGAGCGCGGCATCACCATCAAGGCTCAGAGTGTCACGCTGGAATACAAGTCCAGGGACGGCAGTATCTACCAGCTCAATTTCATCGACACGCCGGGGCACGTCGATTTTTCCTACGAAGTGTCCCGCTCACTGGCAGCCTGCGAAGGCGCGCTGCTGGTGGTCGATGCTGCCCAAGGTGTGGAAGCGCAGAGCGTGGCGAACTGCTACACGGCCATCGAACAGGGGCTGGAAGTGCTGCCCGTGCTGAACAAGATTGATCTGCCCTCGGCCGATCCGGCGCGCGTCAAGAGCGAAATCGAGGAGATCATCGGTATCCCGGCGGAAGACGCGGTGGAGATCAGCGCGAAGACTGGCTTCGGCGTCGATCTCCTGCTCGAAGAGCTGGTGAAAAAGATTCCTCCACCCAAGGGTAACGCCGATGGACCGCTGCAGGCACTGATCATCGATTCCTGGTTCGACAACTACCTCGGGGTGGTCTCCCTGGTGCGGGTGGTGAACGGCTCGATCTCACGCAAGCAGAAGATCACCATCATGTCGACCGGTAAGAGCCATCTGGTCGAAAAGCTGGGCGTGTTCACCCCCAAACCGCTGGACAAGACGGTACTGAGCACTGGCGAGGTGGGCTTCGTGGTGGCGGGTATCAAAGACATTTTCGGCGCACCGGTGGGCGATACCATTACCGCGACTGACCGTCCGACGACAGAAGCGCTGCCCGGTTTCCAGAAAGTTCAACCGCGGGTGTTCGCCGGCCTTTATCCTGTCGAATCGGACGATTACGAGAGTCTCCGGGAGGCGCTCAACAAGCTCCATTTGAACGATGCCGCTCTGCATTTCGAGCCGGAAGTCTCCCAGGCCCTGGGTTTCGGCTTTCGCTGCGGTTTCCTGGGGATGCTGCACATGGAGATCATCCAGGAGCGGCTGGAGCGCGAATACGACCTGGACCTCATCACTACCGCACCGACCGTAGTCTATGAGGTGGCCAAATCCGACGGCACGGTGATCCCTGTCGACAATCCGGCCGATCTGCCGCCCCCGAACGAGATCGTGGAAATCCGTGAGCCGATCATCGAGGCCAAGATTCTAGTACCCCAGGATTACCTCGGTGCGGTCATCAGCCTGTGCATCGAAAAGCGTGGGGTGCAGAAGAAGCTGCAATACATGGCGGGGCAAGTGGCTCTGAGCTTCGAACTGCCCCTGAGTGAGGTGGTGCTCGATTTCTTCGACCGGCTCAAGTCGTGCAGCCGTGGTTTCGCCTCCTTCGATTACGAGTTCCTGCGGTTCCAGGCCGCGCCCCTGGTCAAGCTCGACATCCTGATCAACGGCGAAAAGGTGGATGCGCTGTCACTGATCGTACATCGCGACATCAGCATGAACCGCGGCCGTGACCTGGTCGAGAGGATGAAGGACCTGATCCCCCGGCAGATGTTCGAAGTGGCGATCCAGGCCGCCATCGGCTCCAAGATCATCGCCCGCTCCACGGTCAAAGCGATGCGCAAGAACGTCCTGGCGAAATGCTATGGTGGCGACATCACCCGTAAACGCAAGCTTCTGGAAAAGCAGAAAGCCGGCAAGAAGCGTATGAAGCAGGTGGGCAAGATCGACATTCCCCAGGAGGCATTCCTTGCCGTCCTGCGCGTCAACAAGGATTCCTGATAACGGTCATCCCGATGGACTACGATTTCTCGTTTTTTCTCGTCGCTGCCACGTTCGTCACCGGTGCGGTATGGGGCGGCTACGCGCTCTGGCTCAAACGGCACCCCCTGCCGGAAGGCGCAGCGCACAAGGAGCCGATCTTGGTGGAATATGCCCGGTCGTTCTTTCCGATCGTGCTCATCGTCATGCTGCTGCGTTCGTTCCTGGTGGAGCCGTTCCGTATTCCGTCGGGCTCCATGATGCCAACGCTTTTGATCGGCGATTTCATCCTGGTCAACAAATTCACCTATGGCATCCGCCTGCCAGTGCTGAATACCAAGATCATCGAGCTCGGCGAGCCCCAACGGGGCGACATCGTAGTGTTCCGGTTTCCAAAGGATCCGACCGTCGATTACATCAAACGCGTGATCGGTCTGCCGGGCGACAAGATCGGCTATTACAACAAGCAGCTCTATGTGAACGGCAATCCCATTCCCCAGACCCCGCTGGGCATTTACCAAGGGGTAGGGCAGGGTGCCAGTATGAGCGGGGCCGAGTTGCTGTCGGAGGATCTGGAAGGCGTCAAGCACGACATTTTGATCCGCCGTGGCCAGCCGACGGTGCAGGGTGAGTTCACTGTACCCGAAGGCAGCTATTTCGTGATGGGTGACAACCGGGACAACAGCAACGACAGCCGCTATTGGGGGGTGGTACCCGAAGCCAACCTGGTGGGCAAGGCCTTTTTCATCTGGATGAGCTGGGACTTCGAGAACGGCGGCATCGGCTTCTCGCGCCTCGGCACGGTACTGAATTCCGGACGGTGAACCATGGGCGGCATGCTCCGTCATCAGCATGGCCTGACTTTCATCGGCTTCGTCCTGCTGATGGCAGTGGCCGGTTTTTTCCTGCTGCTCCTGTTCCGCCTGGGGCCCGTTTATCTCAATCATTACAAGGTCAGCAGCTCACTGGAATCGCTGAAATCGGACCAGCAGTTGCCGGAGAAAACTCGCGAAGACATTCTCAAGACGCTGGAGAAGCGCTGGGACATCAATATGGTAGATTCCGTAACGACGAAAGACGTAAAGATCACCCGCAGCGACGGCTCCTTGCGCGTCCAGGTCGCCTACGATGTGGTGCGGCCCATCGTGGGCAACGTCGCTGCGCTGATCCACTTCGACGACCAAATCGAGGTCGAACACCGTTGATCCGCAGCCACGAGCACTTGGCGCGCAAACTCGGCATTCCGTTCCGCGATCCGGGCCTACTCAAGAACGCTCTCACTCACCGCAGCGCCGAAGGGGTAAACAACGAGCGCCTGGAATTCCTGGGCGATTCGGTGCTGGGGTTCGTGATCGCAGAGTATCTTTATCAGCGCTTCCCTTCGGCGGATGAAGGGGTGCTGAGCCGGCTCCGGGCGACCCTGGTGAATGAAGCCGCCCTGGCTAAGATTGCCCGGGAGCTGGAGCTGGGCGAATACCTCATCCTGGGTTCGGGCGAACTCAAGAGCGGCGGCTATCGGCGTGACTCGATCCTGTCCGACGCTCTGGAGGCCATCCTCGGCGCCGTACTGCGGGACCAGGGCATTGACGCCTGTCGGGCACTGATCCTTAAGCTCTTCGATCGCCCCCTGTCCGCATTGTCGCTGGATGACTGGAAAAAAGATCCGAAGACACGTTTGCAGGAACTGATGCAAGGACGAGGACTGCCTCTTCCGGTTTATACCCTTATCGACCAGTCGGGGCTGCCGCATGACCAGCATTTCCGTGTGCGCTGCGAGATACCGCTGGCCGTCGAACCCTGTGTGGGCGAGGGCAGTTCACGCAAGAAAGCCGAACAACAGGCGGCGGAAAACATGCTCAACCGCCTTTCGGAACAATCGAGGTTCAGAGTTTGAAATCGGGTTACGTGGCTCTGGTGGGCCGTCCCAACGTCGGCAAATCGACACTGCTCAACCGTCTCTTGGGGCAGAAGCTCAGCATCGTCTCGCGCCGGCCACAGACCACCCGCCATCGCATCCTCGGGATCAAGACCGACGGGCGCGGCCAGGCCATCTATGTCGATACCCCTGGCATCCACGGTTGCGCGCAGCGGGCGATGAACCGCTATCTCAATCGCACCGCGATTTCCGCCCTGCTCGGGGTCGATGTCATCATCTGGCTGGTGGATCGGGCGGGCTGGCTGCCGGATGATGAACTGGTCATGGCACGGATCAAGGAGGCGAAGCTTCCTGTCATTCTCGTGATCAACAAAGTTGACCGTCTCGAGGACAAGGATGTCTTGCTGCCATTTCTCGCCGAAGCGAATGCTACCGGGCTGTTCTCCGAGATCGTGCCGATTTCGGCGCTCAAGGGCGTCAACCTGGCGGTGCTGGAAGAACGGGTTCTGGCCCTCCTGCCCGAGGGTGAGCCGATCTATCCGGAGGATCAGATTTCCGACCGGCCGGAGCGCTTCTTCGTGGCGGAGATCATCCGCGAGAAGCTGTTCAACCGTCTGGCGCAGGAAGTGCCGCATGCACTCACCGTCCAGATCGAACAGTACAGGGAATCGCCGACCCTGGTCCGCATCCACGCCGTCATCTGGGTGGAGCGGGAAGGCCAGAAAGCCATCGTCATCGGCAAGGGAGGCGAGGTTTTGAAACGGGTGGGTGAGGCGGCGCGCAAGGATCTGGAACGCATGCTTGAGCGGCGCGTCTACCTGGAACTCTGGACTAAGGTCAAGCGCGGCTGGTCGGACAACGAACGGGCGCTGCAAGGTCTGGGCTATGCCGAATGAACCTGGCCGGAGCCCATGCCGTCTGAAGCCCCGCGCCATGGTGATCAGCGCCGGGTCCTGCTCGACCGCGCCTACATGCTGCATCGGCGTGATTACCGCGAAACCAGTCTCCTCCTCGAACTGTTCACGCTCAGGCATGGCCGCATCGGCGTGATTGCCAAAGGCGCGCGTCGCGGCCGGCAGGGATTCGCCACGATATTGCAGCCGTTCGTCCCCCTGTTGGCGTCCTGGTCCGGCCGCGGCGAGCTTGCCAACCTGAGCCATGCCGAGGCCGCTGGCACTGGCGTTCGGCTGCAGCACACCGCCTTGTTCTGTGGCTTCTACCTGAACGAGCTTCTGGTGAAGCTGCTGCCACCGCACGATCCCTATCCGGAACTCTTCAGCGCTTACCGAGACGGGTTGAAAACACTCGCGGCGGGCGAAGACTTGGAATCCGCGCTGCGCATTTTCGAACTATCGCTGCTTGAATCCATTGGCTATGGTCTGCAACTGCGGGTCGAGGCCGAGAGTGGGGAGGCCATCCGGCCGGAGCGCCTTTACAGCTATCGGATCGACGCCGGCCCAGTTCCCGCCGGAGACGAGGCCGGTGCGGTGCACGGAACGACCCTGCTGGCGCTGCACGACCGCCGTTTCCCCTCGTCACAAACCCGCACCGAAGCCAAACACCTGATGCGGCGGATCATCGCTCACTATTTGGACGGCCGCACTCTCAAGAGCCGCGAGCTGTTCCGCAGCTCATTCTGATTTCGCGGACCGAAAACCTCCAGCCCCGTATAGCCGGCCTTTCCCGTACCCGACCAGTCCATTGACAGCGGCCGGCAAAAGTAATATGAGTTTCCTTGACCCCGGCGGGTCATGCCGGGACATTGGTACCGTAACATGGTAAGGAGGTGCGTCATGAAACGACTGTATTACCTGGCGGACAATCTCGACAGCGTGGAGCGGATATCCGACGCCTTGCATAAGGAAGGCATCACCGACTGGAATTTCCATGTCATCAGTAAGGATCAGGCAGGTCTTTACCGCCGTCACATCCATTCGGCGAATTTCATTCAGAAGTCCGACGCCGTGCGCTATGCGGAGCGCGGAGCCATGGCGGGACTCCTCTTTTCCGTCCTCGGCAGCATCTATGTGGCCAGCGAGCAGCCATTCGGTCCGGACATGAGCGGGATGGTTTATCTTGCGATTTTCGGCTTCATTACACTCTTTGGCGTCTGGGTGGGTGGCCTGATGGGGATGGCCACCGAGAACCAGGCGATCTCTACCTATCATGACGACATCGATGCCGGAAAACATCTGATCCTCATCGATATCCGGGCGGAGGAGGAGGAAAGGGTTCGTGCACTCATGGCGCGTACCCATCCGGAGGCGCAGTTGCTGCGGGTAGGCTCGACGCTGATCAATCCTTTCAGATTTGCGCATCCTGCCGTCTGAGCTTTCGGCCACAGCCGGTTCCGGCTTTCCCCCGAGGCGCCAGGAGCCGGCTTTCTTAATCGGGGCGGGTAAGTCTGCTAGAATATGGCCATCCGCTGACAACGGTTCCCCGCCCTAACACATGCCGCAAAAGCTCTACATCGAGACCTTCGGTTGTCAGATGAATGAATACGATTCCGCTAAGGTACGGGATCTGCTCGAGGTTTCCGACGGTTTCGAACTCGCCCGATCGCCCGAAGAGGCGGACGTTCTACTGCTCAACACCTGCTCGATCCGGGAAAAGGCTCAGGAGAAAGTCTTTTCGCAGCTCGGGCGCTGGCGTCCCCTCAAACTCATGCGTCCGGAAGTCGTCATCGGCGTCGGCGGCTGTGTGGCGAGCCAGGAAGGCGAAGCGCTGCAGAAACGGGCACCCTATGTCGACATCGTGTTTGGTCCCCAGACCCTGCACCGTCTGCCCGCCATGCTCGAGCAAGTCAGACGCGAGCGGCGGCCGGTGGTGGACGTATCATTCCCCGCGATCGAGAAATTCGATGCGTTGCCGGAGCCTCGCGCCGAAGGACCGAAGGCTTTCGTTTCGGTGATGGAAGGCTGTGGCAAGTACTGCACCTTCTGTGTCGTACCCTACACCCGTGGTGAGGAAATCAGCCGTCCGGTCGACGATGTGATCGCAGAGATCGTGGCACTGGCGGAACAGGGCGTCCGCGAGGTCAATCTGCTGGGCCAGAACGTGAACGCCTACCGCGGCGCGCTGGCCGGCGGCGGTATGGCCGATCTGGCCTTGTTGCTGCATTACGTGGCGGCGGTGGATGGCATCGATCGCATCCGTTTCACGACCTCGCATCCGGTGGAATTTTCCGATGCCCTGATCGAGGCGTTTCGAGACATCCCTCAGTTGGTCAATCATTTGCACCTGCCGGTCCAAAGTGGCAGCGACCGGATTCTCGGACTGATGAAACGGGGTCATACTCGCGCCGAATACATAGCCAAAATCGCCAAATTACGCGAGATCCGCCCTGATCTGAGCCTCTCGTCGGATTTCATCGTCGGGTTTCCTGGCGAAACCGAGGAGGACTTCGAGGACACGATGGCGTTGATCGAACAGCTCGGGTTCGACCAGTCCTTCAGCTTCATCTTCAGCGCCCGCCCGGGTACGCCGGCGGCGGAGATGGCCGACGACGTGCCGCTGGAGATCAAGCGTGCCCGGCTGGCCCGATTACAGGCAAAAGTCGCTGACAATGCCGCCAAAATCGCATCGAGTATGGTAGGCAGCGTGCAATCGGTATTGGTCGAAGGCACATCGCGCAAGAATTTCAACGAGCTCAGCGGCCGCACCGAAAACAACCGCGTAGTGAATTTCGAAGGCCATCCCCGTCTCATCGGCCAGTTCGTCGACGTCATCATCACCGAGTCCCTGCCCAATTCTCTGCGAGGCCGGTTCATCGGACTGGCTCGTAAGTCCCGTTCCTTCTCAAACGCTGCCGTTCAAGTTGCCTAATCACCCCAGTTCAATGCAGTTGCTCCTGGAGCCATCGGACAATGCCAGGCTCGCGAACCTCTGCGGCCAGTTCGACGAACACTTGCGCCAAATCGAGCGGCGGCTCGGGGTCGAGATCCAGAACCGCGGAAATCAGTTCCAGATCATCGGCGCCGGGAAGGCGGCGCGGGCCGCCTATGAGGTAATCCGCAGTCTGTTCGATGCAGCTCAGCACGAGATCATCACGCCTGAGCGGGTGCATCTGTCGCTGCAGACCGCGAATGTCGACACGCTGG
Organism: Methylococcus capsulatus; assembly: GCF_036864975.1. Classification (NCBI taxonomy): domain Bacteria; kingdom Pseudomonadati; phylum Pseudomonadota; class Gammaproteobacteria; order Methylococcales; family Methylococcaceae; genus Methylococcus; species Methylococcus capsulatus. Next base: position 2,755,120 of record NZ_CP104311.1, read on the forward strand.
TCAGCGAAACCGGCGCACCAGAAGATGAGGCGCTGATCCGCACCAAGCGCTCAGTGATCCGGGCACGGGGGGCGAATCAGCGAAAATACCTGCAGAACATCGAACAGCACGACATCAATTTCGGCATCGGCCCCGCCGGTACGGGCAAAACCTATCTGGCAGTGGCCTGTGCGGTAGCAGCTTTAGAGCAGGAACAGGTCCGACGTCTGGTGTTGGCCCGCCCGGCGGTCGAAGCAGGCGAGAAACTGGGCTTTCTACCAGGCGACATGGCGCAGAAGATCGATCCCTACCTCCGCCCGCTTTACGACGCCCTGTACGAAATGCTGGGCTTCGAGCGTGTCGCCAAACTGATCGAGCGCAACGTGATCGAGGTGGCACCCCTGGCTTTCATGCGCGGCCGTACCTTGAACGATTCCTTCATCATCCTCGACGAGGCCCAGAACACGACAATCGAGCAGATCAAGATGTTCCTGACCCGCGTCGGCTTCGGCTCCCGGGCCGTCATCACCGGTGACATCACTCAGACCGATCTGCCGCGCAACAAGGAATCCGGGCTGCGTCACGTCCTGCAGGTGCTACGCGATGTGGAGGGCATCAGCTTCACCTTCTTCAGTACCCGCGACGTCGTGCGGCACCCCCTGGTGCAGCGCATCGTCGCCGCCTACGAAGCGCATGAAAAAGCGCAACAGGAGAGCAGCGAGTGATCGATCTGACCCTGCAGCAGGCGAGCAGCTCTGAAGTGCCGGACGCGTCGGCGTTCCGGGTCTGGGCTGAGGCGGCGCTGGAAAAACCGCATGCGGAGGTCGTTCTCCGCATCGTCGATGCGGAGGAAAGCGCCGCCTTGAATTCGGCCTACCGGGGTAAGACCGGCCCGACCAACGTGCTCAGTTTTCCCTTTGTCGTGCCGGCGGGTATTCCCAACGATCTTTTGGGTGATCTGGTGATCTGCGCGGCGGTAGTCGAACGCGAAGCGGCGGAGCAGGGCAAACCTGTCGAAGCCCACTGGGCCCACATGGTCGTGCATGGAATGCTGCATCTGCAGGGCTACGACCACATCGAAGAAGCGGACGCTCAAGTCATGGAAAACCGCGAGATCGCGATCCTGCAAAGCTTGGGCATCGAAAATCCTTATCTGGAGATTCAACCGGAATGAGCGAGGGGAACTCGGGCGAACATCGAAGTTGGCTGGAGCGGCTCGTGCACTTCCTATCCGGGGAACCGGAGAGCAGGGAGGAGTTGCTCGAGGCGCTCCGGCATGCCCAAAAGCGTCAACTGATCGAAACCGAAGCCCTCAACATGATCGAGGGTGTACTGCAGGTATCCGAGCTGCGCGTCCGGGACATCATGATCCCCCGAGCACAGATGGCCGTGGTGCCTCAGGATGCCGAACTGGAGCGGGTTTTCCCGCTGGTCGTCGAATCCGGCCATTCCCGCTATCCGGTTATCGCCGATGACCGCGCCGAAGTGGTGGGCATCCTGTTGGTGAAGGATCTGCTCGCGCAAAGCCTGCGCAACCGCCACCTCAAAGTCTCCGAAATCATGCGCCCGGCCCTGTTCGTGCCGGAGAGCAAGCGCCTCAACGTATTGCTGAAAGAATTCAAGACTTCCCGTAGCCACATGGCCATCGTCGTCGATGAATACGGTGCCGCCGCAGGACTGGTGACTATCGAGGATGTACTGGAGCAGATCGTCGGCGAAATCGAGGACGAGCACGATCTGAGCGAGGAGGAATACATCTTCCGGAAAAACGACCAGGAATACACCCTGAAAGCCATTACCCCCATCGAGGAGTTCAACGAATATTTCGGTACCGATTTCGAAGACGACGAGTACGACACCGTCGGCGGAATGATTGTGCACCGCCTGGGACATGTGCCGGAGAGGGGAGAGCGGATCGAGATCGGTCCATTCCGCTTTATCGTGATTCGTGCCGACAGCCGGCGCGTGCATCTCTTGAGGCTGCTGCGCCTGTCTGCGGATACGCTCCGTCCGGCGGCGGGCTGACGAATGAAGGCCATGCTGCTCGCGCTGACCGGCGGGGTTTTGCTGCCGTTCGCTTTCGCGCCGTTCGGCTACGCGCTGGTGGCGCTGCTGTCACTGGCTCTCTTGTTCCGGGTCTGGCTGAATGCGCGCCCCCTGCAAGCCGCTCTGTACGGCTATTTATTCGGGCTGGGTCAGTTCGGAGTCGGTGTGTCCTGGGTGTTCGTGAGCATGCATGAATACGGCGGCAGCGACGTGTTGTCGGCCGCCGGCCTGACTGCGCTGTTCGTGGCTTATCTGGCTTTGTTTCCGGCACTGGCAGGCTGGCTGGGCGTCAAGGCCAGTGGCGGTTCGGTACTGGTTCGGACGTTGCTGGTGTTCCCGGCTGCCTGGGTGGTCACCGAATGGCTCCGTGGTTGGCTGTTCAGCGGTTTCCCCTGGCTGCAGATTGGCTACAGCCAGACCGATACGGGTTTGCGCAGTATCGCGCCGCTATTCGGCGTGTTCGGGGTGGGCTGGCTGCTCGCGATCCTGGCCGGCCTCGTATTGAGCGCATGGCTGCTGGATCGACGCGGACGCCGCCTCGCGCTGCTCGGCGCCGCGGTCGTGCTCGTCGGCAGCACCCAGTTGACCAAGGTACGATGGACCCATCCTGCCGGCGATCCGATCCAGGTGACGCTCTTGCAGGGCAATGTACCGCAGGACCAGAAATGGCGTCCGGAAGCCAAAAGCGCCACCGTCCAGATGTACATCGAGATGACCCGGGAGCATTGGGACTCCCGTCTGATCGTCTGGCCCGAAACGGCGGTGCCGGCGTTCTATCAGCAAGTGGCCGACAGCTTCATGGCGCCGCTGGAAGCCGAGGCCCGCCAGCACGGCGTCGATATTCTGGTCGGCGTGCCTTACTACGAGGCTCAGGGCGATCGTTACTACAATGCGTTGGTGACGCTCGGCGCCAAGCCAGGCCGCTATTTCAAGCGCCATCTGGTGCCGTTCGGCGAGTTTCTGCCGCTGCGGCCCGTGCTGGGCTTCGTGCTGGATATCCTGCAGATCCCGCTGGCGGATTTCACCGCAGGAGCATCCCAACAGACGCTGCTCCAGGCAGCGGGCTATCCGCTGATCGCCTCGATCTGCTATGAGGACATCTTCGGCCAGGAATCGTTGACCGGGCTGCCGGAGGGCGCCTACCTCGTCAACGTCACCAATGACGCATGGTTCGGGGATTCGTTCGCTCCCCACCAGCACTGGCAAAAGGCGAGGATGCGGGCTCTGGAGGCGGGGCGCTACATGCTGCGCGCCACTAACACCGGCGTCACCGGCATCATCGACGCCAGCGGCAAACCGGTCGCGGTGGCGCCCATGTTCGAACGTCACGCACTGACCGGCATGCTGCAGCCCATGGCAGGTACGACACCTTACACTGTATGGGGCGACTGGCCGGCGGTCGGACTATGTGGCGGAATCGTCGGCATCTGTTTCGCAAGGCGCCGGCTGGAAAAATCCGGGGGAAGAGGGCGTTGAAGCAGTTCCAGGCGAGTTTCGGCCGGGGCTACGCATGCTGCCAGTTTATCGATACTTGCTTGACCGCGCTTCCTGATCGCCAGTCCTTCCTCGATGGCCGAGAGGCGCAGTTTCACGGGGGGCAATCGTCAGCGATCTGAGCCATCGTCCACGTGAGCCGCTCTAATCCGTGGCGTCGGCCACACTGGCTTGCTAGGTCTCCAACTCGTCGAACAGTGCCTGGAACTCGTTGGACAGCTTGTGATCCGGCGCGTAGTAGAGGAGAGGTTTGGATTCGCTGTGTGATTCCCTGACCTTCACTGAGGGTGAAATCCGGGTATCCAACACCGGATGGCCTTCGGCCAGCAATTCCTCGACCAGTTTTTGCGGAAGACTGGCGCGGCTTTGGTACTGATTGACGATGATGCCTTCCAGCATCAAGCCTTCGTTGTGATCCGCCTTGATTTCGGCGATCACGGCCAGCAGGTTATACAATGCCTCGCGCGAGAAAGCGTCGCAATCGAACGGGATCAGACAGCGGCGGGCTGCAATCAGGGCCGAGCGGCTGTAGAAATTCAACACGGGCGGCGTGTCGATGAATACCCGGTCGAAACCGGACAGGGCTTCCAGCGCTTCGCGCAGCTTGTAGATCTTGTAGCGGGATTCGAGCCGTCCCTGCAACGGTTCCAACTCCGGATGAGAGGGTGCGATGTACAGGTCGGGGTAGGGCGTCTCGTGGATGACTGCATTCAGTCCCTCATCCTGGCCCTTGCCGAACAGGCTCAGACCCAGCGTGTCCTTAAAGAAGCGGGCGAGGGTCCGGTCCTGGTCCGCCACCTTCTGCCCCAGCAGGTAGTGCGTGGAATTACCCTGGACATCCAAGTCGATGACCAGCGTCTTCAAGCCCCGAGCCGCACTGATGGCGGCCAGGTTGCAACTGATGGTGGATTTACCGACCCCGCCTTTTTGATTGAATACGACCCTATGCATGTTTGTCTCCCAGAACGCTGCCGCTCTCAAGCGTTCATCGCCGTTTCCGGCTTTAGATTAGACGCGGCGTCCGGTATTCTAGCCACTTTTGCTTGATTGATCGAATCGGTTCCAATGGAAGAAACTTACGTTCCGAAGGCCATCGAAGAAGCCGCGCAACAGGCCTGGGATGAGGGCGGGGTTTTTCGGGCACGGGAAGACTCCGGCCGCGAGAAATTCTACTGTCTCTCGATGTTTCCCTACCCCAGCGGGCGGCTGCACATGGGGCATGTGCGCAACTACACCATCGGCGATGTGATCGCCCGCTATCAGCGCATGCGCGGCAAAAACGTGCTGCAACCCATGGGCTGGGATGCTTTCGGACTGCCTGCGGAGAACGCGGCCATGCAACACAAGGTCGCGCCGGCGGCCTGGACCTACGCCAACGCCAATTACATGAGGAAGCAGCTCAAGTCCTTGGGACTGGCGATCGACTGGGACCGCGAGATCGCGACCTGCAAACCGGACTATTACCGCTGGGAGCAGTGGTTGTTCACCCGGCTGTTCGAGAAAGGTTTGATTTACAAGAAAACCGCGCCGGTCAATTGGGACCCGGTGGACCAGACGGTGCTGGCCAACGAACAGGTCATCGACGGCCGCGGCTGGCGCTCCGGCGCCCTGGTGGAAAAGCGCGATATCCCCATGTATTTCATGCGGATCACTGCCTACGCCGAGGAACTGCTAGCTGGGCTGGATAATCTCCCCGGTTGGCCCGAACAGGTCAAGACCATGCAGCGCAACTGGATCGGCAAGAGCCACGGCTGCGAAGTGCATTTTCCCTACGAGGATGGCCGCGATGTCCTGAAGGTCTACACCACCCGCCCTGACACCTTGATGGGTGCGACTTATGTCGCCGTGGCGGCGGAGCATCCGCTGGCTCTGGAAGCCGCCGAAGGCAATCCCGAACTACTGGCGTTCATCGAGGAATGCCGGCATGGCGGCACCGCCGAGGCCGATCTCGCCATCATGGAAAAGAAAGGGATGGCCACCGGCCGCTTCGTGATCCATCCGCTGAACGGCGAGAAACTGCCGGTCTGGATCGCCAACTACGTGCTGTGGGGCTACGGCGAAGGCGCGGTCATGGCGGTGCCGGCGCACGATGAGCGTGACTTCGAGTTTGCGAACAAATATGGCCTGCCCATTAAGACGGTCATCGTTTCGACCGTCGGCGCTTATGAAACCGTGGACGCGAACGGTGGCTGGAACGATGCCTACGCCGAGCACGGCCGCTGCACGAACTCAGGGAAATACGACGGCCTCGATTTCCAGGCCGCGTTCGACGCCATCGCCGCGGATCTGGAAGCCAAAGGACTGGGCCAAAAGCGCACCCAGTTCCGCCTGCGCGACTGGGGCATTTCGCGCCAGCGCTACTGGGGCTGCCCCATCCCGATCATCCACTGCCCGAACTGCGGCGACGTGCCGGTGCCTGCGGACCAGTTGCCGGTGGTACTGCCGGAGGACGTCACCATCGACGTGGGCTCGCCGCTCAAGAAGATGCCGGAGTGGTACACCACGACCTGTCCGACGTGCGGTGGCGCGGCGGAACGCGAAACCGACACCATGGATACATTCGTCGAATCGTCCTGGTACTACGCCCGCTACGCCTGCCCGGACAACATGGAGGCCATGCTGGACCAGCGCGCCGACTACTGGCTGCCGGTCGACCAGTACGTCGGTGGCATCGAACACGCCATCCTCCACTTACTCTATGCCCGCTTCTTCCACAAGCTGATGCGCGATGCCGGTCTGGTGCACTGCGACGAGCCGTTCACCAACCTACTGACCCAAGGCATGGTGGTCGCTCCCACCTTCTACCGGGAAGAGGGCGGCAAGAAACATTATTTCGGGCCCACCGAAGTGGAGCTGCGCACCGATGAGCGGGGCCGCCCGGTGGGCGCGACCCTGAAATCGGACGGAGCGCCGGTCACCGTGGGCCCCATCGAGAAGATGTCCAAATCGAAGAACAATGGGGTGGACCCGGAGGATCTGATAGACCGGTACGGCGCCGATACGGTGCGGCTGTTCACCATGTTCGCGGCGCCCCCGGACCAGTCGCTGGAGTGGTCCGACAGCGGGGTGGAAGGGGCGTTCAGGTTCCTCAAGCGTCTATGGGCGCGTGCAGCATTCAACGTCAATACCGCATTTTCGCAATATGGGCGTGACGAATTGCAGGTCAACGATTGGGCACGTGTTTCGTTGGCACCGAACCACAAAGAAGCCCGCCGCCTGATCCACGCGACTCTGAAGCAGGCAAATTTTGACTTCGTCCGCCATCAGTTCAATACCGTGGTCTCAGCGGCGATGAAGATCCTCAACACCCTGGCCGATGACAAGGGGTTCTGGAATTGCGATCACCTTCCCGAAGGTGACGAAAAGGACGCGTTCCGCCGGAGCGCCGCCGTGGTCGCCTTCGAGGGCTATTCGCTGTTGACCCGGCTGTTGTACCCGATCGCGCCCCACATCTGCGACGCGCTCTGGCGGCAACTCATGCCGGGTACCGATATTCTCGATGCCGGTTGGCCCGAGGTCGATGAATCGGCCCTGGCGCAGGACGAAATCGAACTGGTGGTTCAGGTCAACGGCAAGCTGCGCGGCAAGATCACCGTTGCGGTGGATGCTTCCCGCGAAACCATGGAACGGACGGCCTTGGCCGATGCCCATGTGCAGCGTTTCGTCGAAGGAAAGCCGCCGAAGAAGGTCATCGTGGTACCGGGCAAACTGGTCAACATCGTGATATGAGCGTGAGCAAAGCGTTCCGGGCCCTTTCCCTGCTCTTCATGGCGTCACTGGCCGGCTGCGGCTTTCATTTGCGGGGTGGCGAGACCTCGGATGGCGCCGGTCAGATCCTCTACCTGGAGAAAGCCGGCTCCACCCGCGTAGGCTCGAGACTTCCCGATGCGATCCGTCTGACAGGGGCTCAGCTCGCACGTACTATGCTCGACGCCAAAGGTGTGATACGTATCCTCAAGGAAACCGATGAACGCCGGACGATGTCCTTGAACCTGGGCGGACGCGGCAACCTGTTCGACCTCTACACACGGGTGAGATACGAAGTCACGACGCCGCAGGGTGAGATCATCATTCCACCCCAAGAGGTCGAGGTGAAGCGTGAATATTTCAACAATCAGCTTTCTCCGATCGGGCAGGGGGAGGAGGAATCGCTGCTCAGGTCCGAAATGGAGCGGGAGCTTGCCGAAACCCTGGTTCGCCGTGTCCTCATCGAGATGGGCAGGAATCCGGGTGGCAAGTCTTGAGGCTGAAGCCTGATCAACTGGCCGGGGCGCTGGAGCGCGGCCTGGCTCCGGTCTACGTCCTGTCCGGCGACGAGCCGCTGCAACTGGGTGAGACGGGGGATACCATCCGGGCGGCGGCGCGCGAGCGGGGCTATGGACTTCGCGAACTGTTTCACGTCGAGCCCGGTTTCAGTTGGAGCACTTTTCTGGAAGCCAGCGATTCCGTTCCGCTGTTCGGCGATCTGCGCATCCTGGACCTACGCCTCAATGCCAAGCCCGACAAGGAAGGCACAGCAGCGCTGCTGCGCTATCTCGACCAGCCGCCGTCAGACGCGATCCTCATTCTCACCTTGCCGCGCTTGACCCGGGAGGATCTGAATGCGGCCTGGGCACGGGTCGCCGACACGGCCGGAGTGATCGTGCAGGTCTGGCCACTGCAAGGACGCGAACTGGTCGCCTGGCTGGACCGGCGCATGAACCGCTTGGGTCTGCTGGCAGACCAGTCCGGTTTGCGGCTTCTGGCGGCCCGGGTGGAAGGCAATCTGCTAGCCGCTGCCCAGGAAATCGAAAAGCTGCACATCTTGTACGGCACCGGTCGCATCGAGGACGAGCAGATCGTATCGGCGGTCTGCGACTGCGCGCGCTATGACGTGTTCGACGTCGCGGCGGCCATGCTCGAAGGCCACACCAGCCGGACCTTGCGGATCCTTCGTGGCCTGGAAGGTGAAGGTGTGGCCCCCTTGGTGGTGTTGTGGGCCATCAGCCGCGAACTGCGCTCCCTGGCTGCGGTCCAGCGGGAGATCGCACAGGGGCAGTCGATGGACGGCGCGCTGGCCCGCCTGCGGATATTCGACAAGCGCAAGGAGGCGTTCGCCAGAGCCGCCAAACGGCTCGGCCGAGACGGCGTGCTGGAGGCCATCCGGTTATGTACTCGGGTAGACCGGATAGCGAAAGGGCTGGAGCCGGGCGATCCCTGGCTAGGTCTCTCCGACGTATGTCTCCGCGTAGCCGCTTCCAGTTGATTTCGGAAATTCCAAGGTAAAAAAATGAGAATTGACAAACATGGCAATATGGAACTGACCGAAGAGGAAGACGCGGACCTGCTCGAACGGCTCGAGATTCCAGAGAGCGAGCACGACGATCCCCCGGTGGAAATCGAGTGCGTCGGTATGGAGAACGACGTCGCGACATTCAAGGCTACCAACACCAAAACCGGCAAGCACGTCCTGATGGTGTTCGATCTGATGAGCCCGGAGGACTGAGCAGACCGCGGTTCAGCCACTCAAAGCCTTGGAGTTCCTGGAGTTACGGAATACAAGCGGCTTCTCCCCCCCCGCTTCTTGGGCCGAGGCGATGGCTTCCGCCACACGATGGTGGTGCGGGGATTTGCTGCAAACGGGGTCGGCGGCGGTCATGTCGCCGGTCATAAGATAGGCCTGGCAGCGGCAGCCGCCGAAGTCTTTTTCCTTTTCCGGACAGGAGCGGCAGGGTTCCTTCATCCAACCGTCGCCGCGGAAGCGGTTGAAGGCTTCCGAGTCGTACCAGATATCGCGCAGGCTGAAGTCGCGCACGTTGGGGCAGTCGAGACCAGGCAGTTCGCGGGCGGCGTGGCAGGGTAAGGCCAGGCCGTCCGGTGCGATGGTGAGGAAGGTCGTACCCCAGCCGTTCATGCAGGCCTTGGGCCGGTCTTCGTAATAGTCCGGAACGACGTAGTAAATCTTCATCCGACCCTTTACTTTCTCTTTATAGCTTTGGGCGATTGCCTCGGCTTCGGCGAACTGTTCGCGGGTCGGCAGCAAATGATCCCGATTGAGCAGCGCCCATCCGTAATATTGGGTGTTGGCCAGTTCCAGATAATCCGCTCCGAGTTCCTCGGCCATCTCCAGAATCTGCCGCATCTGGTGAATGTTATGGCGATGGATCACCACGCACAGCACCATCGGATAGCCATGCTTCTTGACCCAGCGGGCGACCTTGAGCTTGCGCTCGAAGGACTCGGTGCCGGCGAGCTGATCGTTCAGCAGCTTTTCCGGCGACTGGATGCTGACCTGGATGTGGTCGAGGCCGGCCGCTTTCAGCTCGGCGATACGGGCTTCGTCCAGGCCGTAGCCGGAAGTGATGAGGTTGGTGTAATAGCCGAGCTGGCGGGCGTGGGTGACGATCTCGGCCAAGTCGCGGCGGGTCAGCGGCTCTCCGCCGGAAAGCCCGAGCTGGACAGCACCGAGCGTGCGGGCCTCGCTCAGCACCCGCTTCCATTCCGCGGTGCTCAGCTCGTCGCCCAGACGGGCGTAATCCAGCGGGTTGGAGCAGTAGGGACATTGCAGCGGACAGGCGTAGGTCAGTTCCGCCAGCAGCCAGCGCGGTTTAGTGAGCGATGATTTCTCTGATCCAGCCATTGTTCAAGGCGCTTTCGAGCATTTCGCGCACATCGGGTTCGATTCCGCAAGCTTCGTATCTACGTTCCAGCTTTTCCACGATGCTGTTGAGATTGTGCTGTCCGTCGCAAAGTTCCAGGATCGCCGCAGCGGTCTCATTCAGTTCGATCATGCCTTCGGGATAGAGTATGACGTGGCACTGTTGCGCTTCTTCCCATTGCAGGCGCAGCAGAGGCGAAAGTTCCAGCAGAGTATCGGGTTGCAGGCTCATGCAAATCAGGTGATGTTGAAATAGGGCGGCTTTTTGTCGACGTAGGCCAGATACATGGCGTCAAGCATCGACCACAGGACGTCGAGCTTGAACTGGAGTATTTCCAGGGCCCGTTCCTGCTGTTCGCGGGTCTTGAAATGATCCAGCGTGATTTCGATGCCGTGCTCGACGTCGCGGCTGGCCTGGGTCACCCGCTTGCGGAAATAGGCCAGGCCATCGGCCGCGATCCAGGGATACAGATCGGGCCAGCCGGCCAGCCTTTGCTTGTGGATGGTCGGCGCGAACAGCTCGGTGAGCGAAGAACAGGCGGCTTCCTGCCAGCTTGCGGTGCGGGCGAAGTTGACGTAGGCATCGACGGCGAAACGCACGCCGGGCAGCACGCGTTTGAGCGAGGTCAGTTCCTCCCGACTCAGGCCGCAGGCGATGCCGAGCTGGATCCAGGCTTCGATCCCGCCGGGATCTTCGCCAAAGCCGTCGTGATCCATCACCCGCTGCATCCATTTGCGGCGGGTGTCGCGGTCCGGACAGTTGGCCATGATGGCCGAATCCTTGCGTGGAATGGCGATCTGGTAATAGAAGCGGTTCGCCACCCAGCCCTGGATCTGCTCGCGGTTCAGTTCGCCATTCGCCATCATCACGTGGTAAGGGTGATGAATGTGGTAGTACTTTTCCTTCGCCCGCAGCCGGGCTTCGAATTCTTCGCGGCTCCAGGGGGTCGTGTCTTGGCTCATGGGATTCCTCACAAAACGATTTCCAAACCATCGTAGGCGACTTCGACCCCGGCTTCGGTCAGGGTCTGACGCTGCGGCGAATCTTCGTCCAGAATCGGATTGGTGTTGTTGATGTGGATCAACACCTTGCGCGCAGCAGGCAAGCCGTTCAAGACTTCCAGCATGCCCCCCGGACCGGACTGCGGGAGGTGGCCCATCGCACGCGCCTGTTTGTCGCAGATGCCGGCATGGCACATCTCGTCTTCGCGCCAGAAGGTTCCATCGACCAGCATGCAGTCGGCGCCTTCCATGGCGGCGCGAACGTGGGGTTCGATCTCGCCCAAGCCCGGCGCGTAGTAGAGCTTGCGGCCATTTTCCAGGTTTTCGACGATCACGCCGATGTTGTCGCCCTCGTGTGGATCGTGGCGATGGGGCGAATAGGGAGGGGCCTTGCTTTTCAACGAGTGAGTCGAGAACTTCAGGCCTTCGATGCCGGGGATCATGAAGCCGCTCCCATCCAACGGTACGGCATGGTGCTCCACCCCGCAATAATGTTCCAGCATACGAAAGATCGGGAAGCCGGTGGACAGATCCTGCTTCACCATCTCGCTGCAGTATACTTGCAAGGGGCGGGGGGATTCACGCAGCATCAAAAGGCCAGTGGTATGGTCGATCTGGCTGTCGATCAGCACGATGGCGTGGATGCCGGTGTCACGGACACCTTCACGCGGATGGCTGGCTGGAAAGGCCTCGAGCTGGCTGCGGATATCCGGTGAGGCATTGAACAGCACCCAGCGCCGGCCATCGGCGCTGACTGCGATCGAGGACTGGGTGCGGCCTCGGGCGTTGATATTGTTTTCCCGGAAGCGCCGACAATTGTCGCATCGGCAGTTCCACTGCGGGAATCCGCCGCCGGCGCCGGCGCCGAGCACACGAATGATCATAAGGATACTTTGAAAGGTTTATGCCGCCGCGCAAACGAAAACGGGGCTCGAATGATCGAACCCCGTTTGCGCACAACCGTTTGGGATTAGCGGTTGTAGATATACATGGTGACTTCGAAGCCGAAGCGCATGTCGTTGTAGCTCGGTTTTTCCCAACGCATCTTATATGTCCTCCAGATAATGTTGTACGTCTGGTCTTCGAGAGAAAGAGCAGGTTACAGCTCGGCAGCCAGTATACGTACCGCCCAGCTCCTGTGCAACAGAGTTTTTCCCGAAATGGCCGTCCGCCGGCTGCAACCCACACGCCATGAACGTCAGGACGGTTCCTCAGCCCTGGCCAGGGATCAGGCCGACAGAGCCGGGTTTGATCCGCTTGCATTGTACGACGAGGTCTTCCATATGGCAGTGGAAGCGGCCATTGTCGCCGCCTTCGCTGCATTCCTCGCAGACCAGCTTGCCCGCACTTTTGCGTTGTTCGACGTGCCAGCCATAGCCCTGGGATTCGCAGAATATCCGGGCATGCTTTTTGAGATTATATTCATCGGTTGCAGCGCGCTCGGCTTCCGTTCTCGCTGAGCACTTCTGCGGCGGGAGTGTATTGCCGATCAGGTCGCGATAGATGTATTCCGTGGCGAAGACGCTTCCCGGCAGTACCGCGACCAGGGCCAGGAGAAGAAGGGAATAGAGTTTCAAGCTTGTGTCGATCATGGGGATGTCCTTCTGGCAGGGCCGGTGATGCAGTTCCGGATTCAGTTGAGAACGCGTATGTTCATGCGCGCGACTTCTTCGTTCTGCTGCGCCCGAATGGGATCGTACTTTTCGTTCTCACTCAGCTTCGCCATGACGACCACGCCCACCAGAGCGGCCGTTGCCAGCGCGACGTAAATCCAGAAGTAATCTTTGCCCGTCTGGGTTTCTTCGTTCATCTCGTTGTTCTCCTCTTTATTTGTGCTCTCGTGTGCCCGTATTGCATGAAAGTGGAGCCGTGTTCCGCCGTAGCCGGCAGCGGGGTCTTCGCTTTCATGCAGGCTTTTATAGTTTCGTAACGAAACCACGAGGAAGGGTAGGCGCTGAAAGATTTATTGTCAATATATGATTGACTCGATACTTTATAAGCGCCTGTCACATGGAACCGCCAAGGGCGTAGCTTGGTTTATATCAACCATATTGTTGAAATGAACCTCTTTGATGTGGTGTAATCCCGCGGCGAGCAAGCAGCAAGGGCGGAAGACCGGCAGGGGCATCCGCCTGGACGAACGAACGGGACCAGGCCCAACGATGAACCCGCGTAGGGGGCTGGTTGTACTACACGAGTGGAAAGCATTGGACATGGTCAGAAAACATCTCGCGTACTATCTTGCACATCTCCGGTACGACATCCCGGCCGGCATCGTGGTGTTCCTCGTGGCGCTCCCTCTCTGTCTGGGTATTGCGCTGGCTTCCGGAGCACCGCTGCTTTCAGGAGTGGTTGCCGGCATCATCGGGGGGCTGGTCGTCGCCTGGACCAGCGGGTCACAGTTGAGCGTGTCGGGTCCAGCGGCGGGGCTGACGGTCATCGTCATGCAGGGTATCGAAAAGCTCGGTGGCTTCGAGCATTTTCTACTCGCGGTGATCCTGGCGGGCCTGATGCAGCTCGCCCTCGGTTTCCTCAAGGCCGGAACCCTTGGCGCCTATTTCCCTTCGTCCGTCATCAAAGGCATGCTGTCGGCGATCGGGCTGATCCTGATCACCAAGCAGCTCCCCCACGCCGTCGGTTACGGTCACGACATCATGGGCGAGGAAACCTACCTGCCTCAGGACGTACAGGGCACTTTCTCGGAACTGCTGCATGCCATGGGTTCGATTTCGCCGGGAGCGACCGTAGTGAGTGCGGTCGCCATCGCCATCATGGTGCTGTGGGAGTCCCGCATCATACGCTCCGTGCCGCTGCTGGCGCAGATTCCGGGGCCACTGGTGGCGATAGCCTGGGCGGTGGCGTTCAATGTCTCGATGGCGGGATCATCTTGGGAGATTGCACCGGAGCACATGGTTCAGCTTCCGGACATTCGAGGTTTCGAGGATCTGGCAGGCCGCCTCGTGTTTCCGGATTTCAGCCGGATCATGGACCCGACGGTGCATACGCTGGCATTCACGATTGCGGTCGTTGCCAGTATCGAAACCCTGCTCAGCCTGGAGGCGGTCGACAAGCTCGATCCACTGAAACGGGTCGCGCCGACCAATCGGGAGCTGAAGGCCCAGGGCATCGGCAACCTGTTGGCCGGACTGCTGGGCGGATTACCGATCACGGCGGTGATCGTTCGCTCGTCGGCCAACATCAATGCCGGCGGTCGTACCAAGGTGGCTTGTTTCGTCCACGGCCTCCTGCTGTTGGTGAGCGTGAGCTTCCTTGCCCGCTACTTCAACCACGTCCCGCTGGCCGTGCTGGCGGCGATTCTGCTGATGACGGGTTATAAGCTGGCCAAGCCGGCTATGGTGGCGGAGATGTACCGCAAGGGAGGGGGACAGTTCATCCCGTTTGCCGTTACGGTCATGGCGATATTGGCCACCGATTTGCTCAAAGGGATCGCTATCGGTGTCGCCTGCGGTCTGTACTACGTCATCCGGACGAACTTCCACGCCGCCATCTCCCTCACCCGCCATGGCAACCATTACCTGCTGCGGCTGCGCAAGGACGTCTCGTTCCTGAACAAGGCCTTGCTGCGCGAGCAATTGGACCAGGTCGAACCCGACAGCGAGCTGATCATCGACGGCGCCTATGCAGAATTCGTGGATCATGACATCCTGGAAACCATCGAGAACTTCGTCGAAGCCGCGCGCGATGACCGTATCGTGGTTCATCTAAAGAACCTCAAAGCGGCGCATGGGCAGGTCGGCAGAGACTCGAAGAGCAGCGGAGCTGACTCGAAGAGCAGGCAAGGGGACGCCGGCCAAGTCCCCTTGTACAAGATTTCCGGCTGAGTCTCGGGCCGGCATTAACGTTCACCATTCCCTTTCAATATCTCAAAGAGCGAACTCATGGAAGCTTTCGAGCGGATGCTGTTGGAAAACAAAGCCTGGGCCAAGGACCAGGTATTGAAGGACCCGGGTTATTTCGAGCGACTGGCCGGCGGTCAGAGTCCTGCCGTACTCTGGATCGGTTGTTCGGACAGTCGGGTGCCGGCGGAAATCATCGTTCATGCCCAGCCCGGCGAAATCTTTGTCCACCGCAACATCGCCAATCAGTTGGTCACGACCGACTTCAACGGCTTGAGCGTTTTGCAATACGCGGTCGATGTACTCAAGGTCCGCGACGTCGTCGTGTGTGGACACTACGGCTGCGGCGGCATCAGAGCTGCGCTGCAGAGGCAGAGCGCGAAGCTCCTGCTCGTGAACAAATGGCTGAAGCACATCAAAGACGTCTATCGGCTGCATGCCGGCGAGATCGAGGCTCTGGGCAATGAGGACGAGCGCGTCGACCGCCTGGTCGAGCTCAACGTGATCGAACAGGTCTACAATTTGGCCCACACCTCGATCATTCAGCAGAGCTGGAAGCGGGAGCACTGCCCGACCTTGCATGGCTGGGTGTACGGACTGCAGGACGGACTCCTCAAACAGTTGATCACCCTGCCTCCAGGCAGCGAGGTTCGCCCCGTTTATCAGTATGACGATTTTTCCGAATAGCGCGGATATCTGAAACCTCCGGTTTGCCAAAATGGCTGAATCCAGGAGCTGGAAATGAGCGGGTCCCCCGAGGCTACCGAAGTCGTCCGCCATCGTTATGATCGCATCGCACCTTTGTTCGATGTGGTCGAAGGCATGATGGAGGCTCTGTGGTTCAAGCACTGGCGGCGTTGCGTCTGGCGCCTGGTCGAGGGCGAACGCGTGCTCGAGGTGGGTGTCGGGACGGGCAAGAACCTCGCATTCCACCCGGCAGGACGGGTCGTCATCGCGGTGGATTTCAGCGAACGGATGCTGCGCCGGGCCAGTCAGCGTGCGGCCCGGCTGGGAGTCCAAACCGACTTGAAACTCATGGATGTCCAGTCCTTGGCATTTGCCGACGGCGAGTTCGACACGGTGGTCGGTACCTTCGTGTTTTGCTCGGTACCCGATCCACGACGCGGCCTGGAAGAAGTGCGCCGGGTTCTGAAACCGGGAGGCAAACTCGTTTTGCTGGAACACGTACGTTCGGAAGGGGAAGCGGCTGGCCGGCTGATGGACCTGCTCGATCCCTGGGTGTCCCGCTTGGTCGGCGCTCACATCAATCGCCGCACGGTGGAGAACGTGGAAACTGCCGGATTCCGGTTGGAACATGTCGAGCGGCTGAACGCGCTGGTGCGGCTGATAGAAGCACGCAGTCCATTCCCGGCTTCAGGGGGACGATAGGTCAGATACTTTCGATTCCTCGTGTCTTCACCAGGACCAGGGTATTCCTGGAGGCTCCCACCCGGTAGTCGATGCTGTCGAAGCAGGCGGCGATCAGAGGCCAGCCACGCCCGGATTCTTCGAAGGGCTCCGGAAATTCGCTGCGCGGCGGCCAGTGGGGGAGGGGCTGGCCGCTGTCTTCGATTTCGATCGAAATGCTTTGCGGGGAGCGGTTCCACGACACCGTGACCGGTTCGCTGGCGCCGCCGTGCCGGATGATGTTGTTCAGGGCTTCGACGGTACCGAGTTCGATGCGGGCGGCGTCCACCGGCGAAATCCCGGCGGCGAAGCACAAGGCGCGAATCGTCACGCCGACGAGGTTGATGTTGTTGGCTTCGCTGCTGATCGTGAGGCGTATGGCCTGCTGCACCTGATCACTTCCTCTCGACGACGACCAGCGAAATGTCGTCGGTGTAGCCGCCCCAGCCGCTCCATTCCGACAGCGACGACTCGATACGGCCGATCGCTTCGGCCAATGGCAGATGGATGGTTTCTTCGAGCAGGCGGCGGAAGCGTGTATTACCGAAAGCCTCCCTTGCCGGGCTCATGCATTCGGTGATGCCGTCCGAATAGGCAAAAAACCGGTCCCCCGCCACCATGTGGTGAGATTCGCAAGCATACCGACGGTCGGCGACGACCCCGAGCGGGAGTCCGCGAACTTCGCTTTCCACGATTTCACCATTCCCCCTTTTCCATATCAACGGCGGAGGATGTCCGGCCGTGCTGAAGTCGAGCCGCCCCGTCTGCCGGTCCAGTACGGCATAGATCATCGTGGCGAAATAGCTGTTCGATTCGGGCTGGCCGGCAAAGAAACGGTTCAGTTCCTCCAGCATCCGATTGGGGGGCAAGTCGCCGCAACCCGGGGATCGGCGGCCGTCTGTGGTCACGTCGAGCGGCCGGCTCTGTAGCAGACATTTGCTCAACGCCACGGAAATCAGAGCCGAGGATACGCCATGGCCGGAGACGTCGAGCTGGAACAGGCCGACATGGCGATCGTCCAGCGGAAAGTAACCGAACATGTCGCCGGCGAGAAAATCGCTGGCGATGAATAGCGACCGGACTTCCAAATCGGGCAGCGTCCATGGCTCGGGCAGGAGGGATTTCTGAATGGCGGCAGCAGTGGCGAGATCATTGCGGATGGTCTGGTAAGCCTGTTTGAGTTCGCGATTCATGTCCTCCAGCAGGCGGCCGCGCTCGTCGAGCTGCTGCTCAAGCCTGACGATGCGTTCTCCGGCCCGGATCCGGGCACGAAGCTCCTCGCGGTCGACCGGTTTGACCAGAAAATCGTCCGCCCCGGCCTCCATGCCCCGCAGCAGCGAATCCTTGTCGTCGCGACCGGTCAGCAGAATGAAATAAACGTAATGGGGCAGCTTCAGCGAGCGTATCCGCCGGCACAGCTCCTCGCCGTTCAGGTGAGGCATGTTCCAGTCGCTGATGACGAACTCGAAACACTGGGACTGGAACCGCTCGAGGGCTTCGCGACCGTCCCTGGCCGATGTGACCTCATAGCCGAGCTTGCGAAGGTAAACCGCGACCGCGAGTACCGCGATGGGGTCGTCGTCGACGAGGAGTATCCGCACTCAGTTCTCCGGATGCCAGGCGCGCCGGCTGAACAGGGCACGCAGACCGCGCAGGATGACGCGAAACTCCTTGCCCCAGCCGGGCTGGGCGGCGAACCAGGCATCGCTCATGAGGCGTTCCTCGGCCGGGACGGAAGCCGGCAGTTCCAACTGAGTCGGCCCGAGCAGGCCGGCCGGAGCCCGGTCCGCCATTTTTTCCCATTCGGCGGTACGGCAGGCGGCCTGTTCGGAGGTAACGGCTTCCGCGCCGACCAGCCTAAGGTCACCCTTAGCCACATTCAAGAGCCAGGGCAGCTTCGCCAGTACCGGAACACCGGTCGCCCATTCGGCAGCCGTGAACTCTGCCCGCACCGGCAGGCCGGCGCCGTCCCGGACCAAGCGGTTACCGCGCAGACGCCGGAACCGCAGCGGCCGGGCCGGGTGCCTTATCATGGCGGCCACGGCCGCTATAGGCCAGAGAGGGAGCGATAGCACCAGCAGCAGAATGCCCGCCAATTGATTCAACAGCCCGGCAAAATCACGCCTGATCGAGATCTGAGCCAGATCCGCCAGCAGGAACGCATCGACGATCCTGAGCCGGGCACCGGTGTCGACGCGGAGCAGATCGTTGCCACGCACGATGCCGTTCTCGACCGTGACAAGCTCCCCGACGTAGGAATGGGGCAGTATGACGGCATTGGACAACCGGGCGCTACGGTCGACGATTACATTGTCGGAGATCACGACCTCACCCCGCAACTGGGCACTCGGATGGATTCGGCAATGGCTGCCGACCAGGACGGTGCTGCCCGCGAGACGGCTGGCCGCGACGGAAGAGTTGCGGCCCACTGTGAATCCCGGCTGGAGCTGTCGTCCGGGAATGGCGAGTCCCTGGATCCGTCCGCTCGCGGCGTCGAGGTTGGCCTGATGATAGGCTCGCAGGGATTCCAGCAAGTATGCGCTGCCATCCTTCAGCAGGAGCTTGCCGGCCGCAGGAACGGGTGCGTCGGAAAGGATGTCCTGCCAACCCATGCCCAGGGTGTCGTCCAAGCTGCCGCGCACCAGCCACAGTCCAGCCGGTTTGTCTTCGCACCAGCCATGGAGGACGGGGCCGGCAGTGGAGCCGGCCGCCTGGAGAAATTCCACCAGCAGCGGCGAGCGCAACATGTCGCCGCGCACGATCAGGGTCGATTCGTCCGAGGACTTTGGCAACTGGCTCAGCAGCAAAGCAATGTCCATTTCGCCAGGGGAGGGCCAGTAATCCAGACTCAAGCCGAAATTCCGTCCATCGCTGAGATGCATCCGGAGCTGCTCACCGAAAGGGCCGATGGTGACCATCGCTTCTCCGATATCGGCGGCCACCAGCATTTCCAGGGTATAGTTGATTACAGGCTTCGCCGCCACCGGCAACAGAGCGACGCAGATACGATCGGTCAAAGGCAGGAGTTCACGGCCGATGCGGTCGGCCAGAATGATCACGCGCATGCTTCCCTCCTGTGCCCGTCGGCCACTCGATACTGGCGCCGCCTTCGCCCCCCGGCCCTTGCCAGCAGCGACCATAGCAACAGATTGGCCACTGAGACGGCCAGCAGGGTGGGGTCGAGACGGGAGATGTACCAGATTTC
The DNA here is from genome assembly GCF_036864975.1 of Methylococcus capsulatus. Taxonomy (NCBI): domain Bacteria; kingdom Pseudomonadati; phylum Pseudomonadota; class Gammaproteobacteria; order Methylococcales; family Methylococcaceae; genus Methylococcus; species Methylococcus capsulatus. The sequence goes on from NZ_CP104311.1 coordinate 2,774,747, forward strand.
GTGCATGCTCAGATGCAGTACCTGCGCCATGGTGATGAACAAAGTTGCGCTGAAGCCCAGGAACAACCCTAACGTCAGTCGATCCCGACTAAGGATGTGATAGGCGAGCAGCATGACGAGAGCGGGGAAAAGATAGCGCTCGTGCATCTTGATCGACCAGAGATAGACGGAAACCGCCAGAAAGGCTGCCAGGTAAACACAATCCGAAGGGGCCAGTGTCCGCCAGGCGAGCCTGGTCACCCAGGCGAGGATGAGAAAAAGAAAGACCGTTCCCCAGGTCTTGTAACTCAGAAACAGTATCGCTTGCGCCGCATCGGCGCCGTTGCCACCGACCAGGGCAAACACGTTGGCGGCATTCAGACTGGCGTAAGGATAGGAGGCCAGGGTCGAGGCATATTTCTCCACGACCCAAGCTGGCCCGTGTATGGCGGCGAACGGCAGGACTCCCAGGGTGAACACCACGATCGCGGCGGGCAGGAAAAGGCTCACTCCTACGGCCGTGTGCTGCCGCAACAGCCGGTTCCCGAACCACAACAAAGGGACGGGAGCGAAGATCAGCGCCTGCGGCTTGACCAGCAGCGCCGCCGCAAAAGCCGCCCCTGATGCTGCGGGGCGCGGTTCCAGCCACAACACGCCGAGTAGAAGGAACAGCGTCAGTACGGAATCGACCTGCCCCCAAACCGCCGAGTCGACGACTACGGCGGGGTTGAAGGCATAAAGCGCGGTGAGAGTGAGGGCGCCGGCGCGAGCTTGGTTTCGGTCGGTGGCAAGTCGATGGATCACCCCGATCGTCGCAAGATCCGCGGCGATTGCCGGAAATTTGAGCATCACCAGAAATCCTGGGGTATCGAAGCCCGTCTGCAACAGCATTCGTAATTTGCCGATCAGCCACAATACATAGATATATCCTGGCGGGTAATCCGCGAAATAGCCCGGACTGTAGAATGAAAGCAACCCCTCCGCCGCATGCCCGGCCCAGGCACTAAAGGTGCCGACGTCGATGGGGTGGCCTTTGCAGGAGGCCGCCAGCGCGAGGCGCAGCAGCAAGGCCCCTGCCAGAATCGCCGCTAGCCCGGATTTACTTTCAGATGACAAGTTTTCCAATTTTCTGTCGCCACACGCGATAGAGGAAAAGGGGGTTGCCGATGATGTAGCGCCGCCACATCCGTCCCGGCTCCTGCAAGAGCCGCCAGCTCCATTCCAACCCGATTTCGAATTGCGCCATCTGCGAGTCTGCCGGCCTCAATCCCTGCAAGAGCCGCCAGCTCCATTCCAACCCGATTTCCCTCAGCCAAAGCGGAGCCCGGGGGATCCGGCCCGAGTAAAAGTCGAACAGTCCGCCCACCCCCATGGCGACGCGCGGCTTGAGCCGGGCACGGTGTTTCCACAGCCAGAGCTCCTGTTTGGGGACGCCGAAGGCGACCAGCAGGATGTCTGCCCCGGACCGGTTGATGGACTCGATGACCTCCGCCTCGGCTGCCGGCGCGAAGTAACCGTCGCAGGTACCGGCAATCTTCAAGCCTGGATAGCGCTGTAGCATGTTTTCGGCGGCCAGCCGGGCTACGCCGGGCCGGGCACCAAGCAGGAACAGCGACAGTTGTTCGTCCACGCAGCGTTCACACAGCCGGGGAAACATATCGGTGCCGTTGACATTGGCGCGCAGGCTGATACCCAGAATACGGCAGCCGAAGCGGATGCCGATACCATCCGGCAGAACGAGGTCGACCTTGCCCAGAACCGCGCGGTATTCCGGATTGCCATAGGCGATGTTGAGACAGTCCGGGTTGACGAAGGCAATAGTTGCAGGATGATCTTCACGGACGCGGCGGACGATCCAGTCGATGGCCTCGCTCATGGTGGTATTGGCGATGGCGACACCGAAGAACTCGAGCAGGTCCGGCGCCGGCCGCACGGCATCGCCGGCGAGCAATCCGCCGACGCCGGTGCGCAACATCAGGCCGAGATTGCCCGCCGCCGTTTCGGTGTAGTAGAACTCACGGTCCAGTTCCGCTTCGCCCTCATAGGCGATCCCGATCCTGGAGCGCAACATGTAGGGCGAGAAAATCCCCGGTCGCAGACGGAAACGGATGCTCTGGTCCGCAGGCACCGCCGCGGCCTCCTCGGGACTCAACGGGCGCGGTCCGGCGAAAGCCATGTCTCCCCAAAATACGTTCAGCAGGACAGCCAAGTTGCGGAGAGGAGCATCATCGGCAAAGGCGAGCTGCCGGAACGGCACCTGGAAACGGCCGACTCTCTCCGTGGCGGCGAAGATCCGTCCTGCCCGCAGTTTGGCGACGAGGGCGCGAAGCAATAGCAGTGGTCCGAGCAAAATCAGCGCAGCCCCAGCAACACAGAAATCGACGATCCGTGGCAACAGGCTGGTGGCCAGAGTCAGCAGCGGCAGCAGCCACAAACGCCAGTGCCAACGGGGTCGTTTTCCCAGGGGGCCGGGAATCGCCGTGTGACGGCCCATGTCAGCGCCCAACGGCCGTCCGCGGTTTGATGCGCGCGGGAACGCCCACCGCCAGACTGTTCGACGGCACATCGGTGATGACCACCGCATTGGCACCAATGACCACGTCATCGCCGATCCGGATCGGCCCCAACACCTTGGCCCCTGCACCGATGTCGACCCGATTGCCAATCACCGGGGAACCGGGCTCGTTGGTGCGCTTCAGCCCGATGGTGACGCCGTTGCGGATCGTCACGTCATCCCCGATTACGGCATCGCCGCTGATAATGATGTCGCCGAAGTGCTCGATGGTGAAGCGCCGTCCGACCTGCGTTTCGCAGGGAAGGTCGATGCCGGTGAGTATCTGCGATAGCAGCTTCAGTACCTTGTACAGGAACGACAGCGGCAGCCTCAGCCAGCGCGGTCCGATCCGGTAGCGCCAGCGTCCGAATCGGTAGACCAGCATGACCCACAAGCCCTGCCGGGTCAGGTCGCCGTCATAGTTTTTCCAGTCTTCCCGAACATACTCGAACATGCCGATCACCACGGTTGCGGCGGCGACACCGTGCCGCCTTCGGTTTCTTTCCAGGCCCGGTTCCACAGACGGATCAGCCCCTGGGATTCGCGGGCCTTGACGGGAGCCGCTCCCCGATTGCGCAAGGCCCGCAGCCAATGCCAAACCTGCTCCAGGGACTTGACGGCCCAGGCGCCAGCCAGGCCGTGCCATTTGCGGTAATACAGCGCCTGGCTGCGCATACGCCAAAGCGTAAGCTGGGATGCGTGAGATGAGAACTCCATGTCGTTCAATGTTTTGGCCGACTCGCCACCGAGATGGGTGATGACCAGTTCCGGCCAGTACATGATCCTGCAACCGGCAGCCCTGATCCGTCGGCATAAGTCGACTTCTTCGTAGTAAAGGAAGAAACGTGGATCGAAAAAGCCGATGCGGTCGATCAGATCGCGCCGCAGAATCGCGAAGGCCCCCGGCACCCAGTCCACTTCGGCTTCCTCGGCCGGGTCCGCCCAAGTCCGGTCGAAACGGCCGAACAGCCGGGATTTTGGGTATCGATGCGCCAGACCGCTCAACACGAGGAACTCGTTCAGCAGTGAAGGGAACATACGGGCAGAGGGTTGCCAGCCGCCTTCCACACCGACCAGTCGCCCTCCTGCCATGCCGACGTCCGGGGAGGCATCCATGCGCTTTAAGGCGGCGTCGAGCAGGCCGGGAGCGAGGCGGGCATCCGAGTTCAGCAGAACCAGATAGCGTCCCCGGGCCTGCGCGAAGGCGAGGTTGTTGGCGTTGCCGAAGCCGAGGTTCACGGGACTTCGGATCAGCCGAACAGGCGGAAATTCGGTGGCAACCATATCGGCCGACCCGTCCCACGAGGCATTGTCCACCACGATGGTTTCTATGTCTGCCTGTCCTCCCTGGTCCTGCAGGCTGGCCAGACACTGGCGCAACAGGTCGCGGGTGTTGAACGATACGATCAGAACCGAAATATCAGGGGGATTCATCGGATTTTATCCTTTCGGTCCGTACCCAGGCGGCGTCCCGGCTCGCGGACGAGAGCAGGCGTTTGCCTAGAGTGAGTTTCCATACGACATAGAAAGGCGCCGCAGCCAATGCCCCCCAGTCGCGCCAGCCGGCGCGTCCTATGACCAGAGCGGCGGCGATGTGCAAACCGACGATGACCATACCGGTGGCGGCCAATATCCTCCCCGGTGCCCAGGGCCAGGCCAGCAGCAGGATCAGGAGGATCACATGATAGGCCAAAGGCAGCAGCAGCAGGTCCAGCAACGGCTCCAGCAGCGGCCAGTAGCCTCTAGCGACCTGCCGGACGAGAGAGGGGATCTGTTCGCGCATCATCCGGAACCTGCCTCCCTCCCAGCGGGCACGCTGGCTGGAAGCTGCAGCACCCGTGGCCGGCATGGGTGACCACACCGTCGTACTGTCGCAGAAGCGCACGCGCCTGCCTGCCTGCACCAGCCGGATGTGGTACTCCAGGTCTTCGGCGATGGAACCGGCGTCGAAGGGAACGCTCTCCAGCGTCCTGCGATGCAGCCCGAAGCCGCTGCCGAGGATGCCGGCGGACCAACCCCAATAGTCCCGCCCGCGCGGACGCAGCACATTGAATGCCAGCCAGGCGACGTGCATGAGGCGGGCGCGGACCGACTGTTCCGGGTTGGAGACGCGGTAACGCGTTTGCGCCGCGTCGGCACCGGCCTGGAACAGCGCCGCAAGCTCGGTGAGAAAATTCGGCTCCACCCGGGTGTCGGCATCGACGACCACGAACACCTCGTGGTCCTCCTTAAGCAGAATCGAGAAAGCATGGTCCAGCGCATACCCCTTCCCGCTCCGTTCGGGCTCGTCACGGACCAGCACCCGTGCGCCGCCGGCTTCGGCACGGGCGGCCGTATCGTCGCTGCAATTGTCGGCGACGACTACGGTCGTTACGCTGTGAGGGCCCGTTGCGGCGCCCTGGACGCTACGCAGGCAGGCCGCAATGCCCTCGGCCTCGTCGTGCGCCGGAATCACGATGCAGAAGCGTAGCGGAGCAGCGCCCTGGATGGCGGCGGTTTTTCGGGGGGGCAAAGCGCCTCCGAGCGTCAGCATGGCCAGCTCGAAAATGCCGGGCAGGACGGCGGCGCTCAGCAAGACACCGGGTAACAGGATGAGAGTATCGGTCGGCATGCCGGAATCTCGATGTGGTCAGGAAGGGGAAAGCCAGCGTTCGAAGGCGGCCGCCAGCCGCGCGATGCTGGCATTGAGATCGTACTCGGCCAGTACCTTGGTCCGTCCGGCTTCCGTCAGCCGCATGCCGAGCGCCGGATCATCCATCAGCCGCTCGATGGCAGTGGCCAGCCCTTCGACGTCGGACGGCGCAACCAATAGCCCTTCGATGCCGTCCCTGATCAGTTCAGGCACGCCGGTGATGTGGGTGGTGATACAGGGAACCCCGAGCGCCATGGCCTCCATCAGCACCACTGGCAACCCTTCTGCGAAACTGGGCAGGACGAAGGCATCGGCGGCGCTGTAGTAGCCGGTGATCTCGTCTTGATTGACGGCCCCCGTGAAATCGACGGCATCCCCCAGCTCCAGCCGGCGGGCATGGGTTTCGAGTGAAGGGCGGTCCGGACCCTGGCCGACCAGCGTGAGATGGACCCGGCGGCCCCGGGCGAACAGCCGGGCCAGTGCTTCAAGCAGGATGTGCTGCCCCTTGGCGGGCACCAGGCGTCCCACGCACAGCAGCTCGAACACGGCGCCGGCGACTTTGGCCTCACGGGGAGCGAAGCGGGCTGGATCCACGCCGAGCCGGCAGACCTCGAATTTGTTCCAGTGTGTCACCGGCGAGAGCTTCATCAGCTGGCTGCGGGCGTAATGGCTGATACAAACGACGAAGTCCGCGCCCGCAATCTTGTCCGCCAGGCGGTAACCGGGGGCGTCGTAGAACTCGTCGGGGCCATGTACGGTGAATGAAAAGCCGATGGGAAAAATTTTGCTAGCGATCAGACCGACCATGGAGGCAGGCGTCGCGAAATGGACGTGCAGATGGGAAAGTCCGTCGCGGTGCATCCAGTCGCCGATCATGATCGCCTCCGCCCAATAGGCGAGCTGATAGCCCAGTTTCTTGCCATCGGTGCCGCCGAGGCGCAGTGCGAACCACAGCCCCCGGACGAGGGCCGTTGGCCGGCGCAGGAGCGTACGGCCCAAAGCTTTCAGCGCGCCCGCCGCGCCTTGGGGTTTGAGATACCAAGTGGCCTTGGCCTCCCGTCGTTCCTCCGCCGTCAGTTTTTCGGGCAAACGGTCCGGCGGGTTCACCGAAGCGACGGAGATCGCAAAACCGCGCGCTCTGAGGCCGAGCACCTCCCGCAAAATGAAGGTATGGGAAATTGCCGGATATTGGCTGACCAGATAAGCCAGTCTACAAGGGGGATTCATCGGCGATCCAGGCACTCACGGTAGAGGGACAAGGCTGCGTCGATCTTCGCGGGCCAGGAGTACCGCCGTTCGACCCGCTGGCGGCCGGCCTGGCCCCGGCCCCGCCAGTTTTCCGGATCACGGAAAATGTCTTCGAAGACACCGGCGAGTCCGGCCACGACGGCTTTCCAGCCGCTGGCAGGCACCAGCGCGCCCACCTCGCTGTCGACGATTTCCGCAGGCCCGCCGTAATCGAGGGCGACGACCGGCCTTGCCACTGCCATCGCCTCCAGCAACACCGCACCGCCCGATTCGCGGATGGAAGGCAGACAAAACACATGGGACTCGGCCAGCCGGCGGGCTACTTCGGCGTGGGGCAGGTGCCCCAGAAATGCCACGCGGCTGGCGATCCCTAGCTCGTCGGCCCTTTGCCGCAGTGCATTTTCCTCGGGACCGGCGCCTGCGATGGCGAGATGAACCGGGCAACCGGCACCGATCCGCGCCACCGCTTCGAGGAGCATGGCCACGCCCTTGAAGGGGAGCAGACGACCGACGAAAAGAATGCGCAAAGGCCGCCTATCACCGGGTGGTTCGGGCCAGGGCGCGGCCCGAAAGACCTCGAGGTCTACGCCGTTCTCCAGCATACCCCGGCACTTCGGGCGGTAGCGTGAGGGCAGGTCGGCGCGGGTGGCGGCGGTAGCGGTCAAAATCATACGGGCGTTCCGGCTGGAGCCGAGCAGGCCATCCACCAGCCGACCCAACCGCCGCACCGGATAAATCCAGCCGGATTCGGCGGCCATGATTTCGGGAAAATTCGCCGGGGACTTCAACCCGCCATTCCAAGGACCCAGGACGACAGGCACTCCCAGCCGATGCAAGGTGGTCGCCGCCAGGGGGGAAACCGGGGTCGGCTGATGGATGAGATCCCAGCTTCGACCTTCCTTGCGCAGTTTCCGAAGCGTTTGCAGCGCAATCCGGTCGTAAACGAAGAAATCCAGGGATGAAATCAGAAACACCGGGTGCTCGCTGCGGGGAAAGAGGCGGGAAGCCAAGCGGTAGAGAGGGCCGGCGAACCACTCGGTATCGATGTAGGTGACGTCGGTACCAGGCAATGGAGCTCCGGCTTCCTCCAGAGCGTTCCGGTTCCGAACATGGGTGACCAGCGTGAGCGGCATGCGCCCGGCCAGCCGGGAATACCATTCCCAGCCGATCTGGGAGACCGAGCCCATGCCTGGTGCGCACTGATAGGCCGAAAGGAGCAATCTGCCGATATTTTCCATGCTTTCCCCAGTCGATAGCGATCGAGCCGATGCCTGCCGCCCAGTGGGCGCTGGAATTGTAGCATTCATTTGCTTGCAGGCGGATAGCCCCCCCCGCAATCTCATCGACTTTGTGAAACCGTTCTAACTACAATAATAAAGATAGCCATTTTTCGATGACTGCTAGGAGTAAAGGGGATGCTGCTTAAGCACAGGACGCAGGACAATGTGGACATCGTCGAACTCGGCGGACGCCTGGTGATGGCAGACGCCGCCAAGGCCAGGAGCGAGCTCCTGGCTGTCGTGGAACGAGGCACGGGGCGGCTGGTGGTGGATTTGAGCGATGTCGATTTCATCGACTCCAGCGGTCTGTCGGTGCTGATCGCCGCCTTCAAGGCCATCGAGGAGCGGTTGGGAAAAATGGTCCTGGCCGGGTTGTCACCGGAAATCCAGGCGTTGATCGAACTGACTCGCCTCAACGAGATCTTCCTGGTTTTCGCCGACGCCGACCGGGCTGTCGAATATCTCGCATCGGCCGAATGACTTCCGGCCTCGGGGATCTGACGCGGCGATCGACAGCCACCGCCGGCCGGTACGCGTGGGTATGAAAGCGTTCCATAGGGTCGCCCGCATCGCTATCCTTGCTCTGACCGTAGCACTATCCGGCTGCGGTTCCTGGGAATCGGTGCCGGATGCCACCCCCGGCGCCCGCGAGGCCTTCAGCGCCCCACAGAAGGCCGAGACCATGTCGCCGGCTGAGGTGATCAAGGCTTTCCAGGAGGAAACCGTGACCGATTACCGGGTGGGCGACGGTGATCAGATCCAGATTGATGTGGTCGGCCGGCCCGAGCTTTCCGGGCCGCAGGTGGTTGGACCGGACGGTTATGTCACCCTGCCCGTGGTCGGCAATATTGCGGTCCGGAATCTGACCCGGGAGGAGGCGGCCAATGCCATCAGTAAGGCATTGCGGCAATATTATCGCGATCCCTTCACCACGGTACGGGTGCTGCAGTACGCGTCCAACCGCGTCACCGTTCTCGGCCGGGTCGAACATCCCGGCCCAGTGCCTTTCGATACCCCCCCGACTCTGCTGGAGATCCTGTCGAAAGCCGGTGTGTTTCCGCTGATCCGGCCAGAACAGGTGCTTACGAGCTGTGCAGTGATCCGGCGCGACCGCATTCTCTGGGTGGATATCGGGCGGCTGTTGGCGGGTGATCTGCAGCTCAATGTGCAATTGCACCGAAACGACGTGGTGTATATCCCCGACGCGTCGGACCGCCAAGTCTTCGTACTCGGCGCCGTCAACAAACCGGGAGCCATCCGTCTCACGTCGCGAATGTCCTTCGTCGACGCGCTCGGCCAGGCCGGGGGCCCCACTCCGGATGCCCACCAGGGAGAAATCCACCTGATCCGGCCGCAAAAGGGTGTCAACCTGCAGATTGCCTTGAGTGACATCATGAGGCCGGACCCCAGCCTGTCGCTCGCGCTGGAACATGGCGACATCATTTACGTACCCATGAACACCGCTTCGAAGATCGGTTTCATCCTGCAGCGGGCGAATCCTTTCATGCAGGCCTGGATGCTGCGCCAGATCGGCACCATGTAGCGCTGGCACGATGAACGCTTCCGCCTCCGAAATTCCGCAGAACTCGCCGCAATCCGCCGGCACGCTGATGCCGCTGGTGAGTTTTCAGCGGCACCGCCGGATCGCGCTGATCGTCATGGCCGTGGTCGTCGTCCTCGGAGCCGGATTCGCCTGGGTCAAAGGCAAGGCCGTCTATTCGGCCACCGCGGTGCTGTACGTAGCGCCGCGCTTCGTGAACATCCTCAAAGATTCCAAGGAGCTGGACATCCCTGCCTATGATCAATTCATCGAACATCAGGCCCGGACGGTACCGCGTTACGACATCCTGCTGGAGTCGCTGGCCAAGCTCGGCGACAAACGCTACGTCTGGCAGAGGGAAAAGGAGTCGGACCGGCGGGCTGCGGAGCGCCTGCAAGCGGCGCTCGAGGTCAAGCCGGTCAAGGACAGCTACCTCATCACGGTCACGCTAGAATCGACCACACCGGACCATCTCGACGAACTGGTCAACACTATCGTCGATACCTATCTCGAAAAATCCCGCGAATCGGACTCCTTTTTCGCCCGCAACGTACGCCTGGCCAGCCTGCGGGAGCGGCGGGGGCAGATCCAAGATGAAATCAACACAAAGCTTGCCCGCCGTACAGAGATCGCCCAGGAGCTGAGCGTCACGACGTTCAGCGAACAGCTGGCAAGCCCCTATGACAAACTGCTGATCGAAAGCCAAAACGCGCTGGCCGCGGCCCAGCGCAACCGGCTGGCGAGCGAGGCCGCTCTGGCGCTGTTCGAAGACAGGAACAGCGGCCAGGACGCCATCGCCGCGGCAGCCTTCGACGCCATCCAGAAAGATCCCGGCCTGATCAGCCTGAAAGGCAGCCTCTACAAGCGCCGCAGCGAATTGCTGCAGCAGGCCAGCGGCCTCGATCCCAGGCACCCTCTGAAAATCCAGATCGACCGTGAATTCAAGGAAATCGACGAGGAGCTCAACCGAACCGTCGACAAGCTCAATGAGCAGGTCGCGAAGAGCTTCATCGATCAGCGCAGATCCGATGTGAAACGGGACCGCCAGATCGAACAGGAACTCTCCCGCCAGCTCGAATCCTTCCGCCAGAAAGCCTCCTGGTTCGCAAGACTTTACAATGAAGCCCTGAGCCTCAACGACGAAATCGAACGCAGCCGTAAGCAGCTCGACATGATCGACGAGCGTATCGAATTCTTCGAGCTCGAGTCGCGGGCTCCCGGTTTCGTTCGTGTCGAAACCTATGCCCGTCCGCCGGAGCTTCCGGTCAAGGGCGGCCGGAAGAAACTGTTCGCCGTAGTCCTCGTCGTGGCATTGATGTTGGGGGGCGCCACGCCAATCGGGCTCGACATGTTGGATCAGCGCATTCGGACCACAGGCCAGGTCGCCAAGATCATCGGCCACCGGCCAGTCGCCTGGTTCGTCGAACATCACGGTAGCCCCGATCTCAAACGGATGAGCACAGATCAGCTGCGCCGGCTGGCCATTGCTGTAAACCGGGAGCGGGAGGTACACGGCAATCGGCTGGTATTGCTGACCTCTGTCAAACCGGATGCCGGGGTGACCAGTCTCGCCCTGGACCTAGCCTCCGAATTGGCCGTGCTCGGTGTACGCACCGTGGTCGTAGAAGCCGATGCCATCAAACCCGACCCCCGCTACCGGGCCGAGCCGGCCCAACCGGGGCTGGCCGACCTGTTGGCCGGTTCCGGCGAAGTTCCAACGGCGGTCGTGGCAGCGGCAGACGGATTGCCGGATCGGCTGGGAATGGGGACCGCCCCGGGGCGGCAGTTGTTCGCCTATCCCACATTGCGCCGGTGTTTCGACGAGTTGAAAGCGGCCTATGATCTGGTGCTGGTCGATGCGCCGCCCCTGCTGTTGTCCGCCGATACTGAGTACCTGGTGGAGGTCGCGGACGTCACCCTGCTGCTGGTAGGCGCCGGCCAGGTCAAGCCGGGCGAACTGCGGCGGGCGGCCGGCATCCTGCAGAAGATCGACCCTAGCGCGGTGGGTTTCGTGGTCACCCGACTGGAGGTCTATCGGGGCGGCGGTTATTACGCCAAACTGGCCGAGGAGTTCGCCCTGGCCATCGGCAACGAAAACAGGAAGAAACACGCATCGAGGAGGCTGGAGGAATGAAACCGGTGTTTCTTTACGTGCTGCACAGCGGCAATCTCTATGGGACCGAACGCATGGCGCTGGCAACTCTGGACGGCTTGCGCGGTCGCATGGAACCCGTCCTGTTCGCTCCACACGGCCCAGCCCTGGGCGAGGCCGAGCAGCTGGGCATTCAGGTGGTGGCGTTCCGCGGCGCGCGTGACTTGGCCATCAAGCTTAGGCCTTGGATCGCCCGTCACCGCCAGATCGCTTTCGCCGCCACCGGCGTGAGTCATTCCCTGATATTCCTGGCCTGGAACCGGCTGTACCGGCGCCGCAACGCGCATCTCCATCTCGTGCACGGCGGTACGGACGAGCGCGAAAGCTATGGGCGCAAACGGCTACTCAACGGAACGGGCGTTCGCTTCGTCGCGGTGTCCGAATTCGTCCGGGAACGCCTGCTCGCTCATGGCGTCGCCGAAGACGACATCGAAGTCTGCGAGAATTTCCTGCCGGACCGGCAGATCGCCGAAGCCCCTCGACGGCCGGCATTCCGCGAGGGGATCCACAACGTCGTCGTGGTTTCGCGCGTTGATCCGATCAAGCGGGTCGATCTGCTGCTCGACTGTCTGGACCAGCACCCGGCACTCGAGCGCCTGAATTTCCGCATCTGCGGCACAGGGTGGGACTTTGAAATGCTGCGGGCACGTGCGGAAAAGGATCATCCGAATGTGGTGTTCGAAGGCTTCAGCGACAAAATTCCGCAAATCCTGGCAGAGAGCGATCTATTGCTGCACCTGTGCCCGTGCGAGCCGTTCGGCCTCGCCATCCTGGAGGCCATGGCCGCTGGCGTTCCCGTGCTGGTGCCGGACGCCGGCGGCGCGGGCTCGCTGATCGAACCCGGTGTTTCGGGATTTCAGTTCCATGCCGGTGACGCCGATGATCTGGGAAGCGTGCTGGCCGAAGTCGCCGGCCTTGCGCCGACGAGCCTGGATCGCATCGTCGCGGCGGCCGACGCCAGGCTGCGCGAACGTTATTCGAGCAAGGCCGGGCTGGAACGCTATGCCAGACTGTTCAAGGAGCTTGCCGATGACTGAGTCGACACTTTCCAGCCAGCCTTTGCTATCGGTCATCGTCATCGGACGGAACGAAGGCGAGCGGCTGAGCCGCTGTCTCGCCTCGGTGCGTGGCATGCGCGATCCCGGCGGTCCGGTGGAGATCATCTATGTCGATTCGGCTTCGCGGGACGACAGCGTGGCCCGCGCACGCGCATTCGGCGCGAAAGTCATCGAGGTGAAGCCGGAACGTCCGTCCGCCGCCCTGGGACGCAACGCCGGCTGGCGGGAAGCCAAAGCGCCGTATCTCCTCTTTCTCGATGGCGATACCGTCCTGCACCCCGATTTCGTCGCCGATTCGCTACCCGAGTTCGATGATCCGAAGGTTGCCGTGGTATGGGGGCACCGGCGTGAACTCTATCCCGGGCACTCGCTGTTCAACCGCGTACTGGACCTCGACTGGGTCTATCCGCCGGGCCCTTCTGATTTCTGCGGTGGCGATGCACTGATGCGCGCCGATGTCGTCCGCTCCGTGGGGGGCTTTGATGCCAGCTTGATCGCGGGGGAAGAACCGGAAATGTGCCAGCGCATCCGAGCGTTGGGATTCACCATCGTGCACGTCGACCGCCCCATGACCGGGCATGACCTGGCGATGAAAACCTGGGCAAGTTACTGGAAGCGGGCATTCCGGGCGGGCTATGCCTATGCCGAAGTATCCGAGCGGCTGCGGCACACGGCCTTTCCGCTGTGGCTGACGGATGCGCGGCGGAACCGGGTGCGGGGCGGTTTCCTGAGCGTTCTGTTCGCTGGCGGAGTCCTGGCTTCGGTGATCGCCAAGAGCCTGTTACCGCTGGTGCTGGCGCTGGCGTTCTTCTTGGCGCTGGCCCTGCGCTCGGCCTGGAAGGCCCGGTGGAAAGGAGGCGGGTTGGGGACGCTGCTGCTCTACGGGGTCCATTCGCATCTCCAGCAGATCCCCATCCTGGTCGGTCAGATCGCCTGCCGGATCGACCGCCTGCGCCGACACAACCGTTACCTGATCGAGTACAAGTGAGGCCATGTCCAGAATCACCAAACGTCTCCTGTTGAGTTTATTGACGCCGGCCGCGGCCATCGCCAACCGCTTGGATTCCTGGCATCGCCTGTGGGCGCATGCACGGCTCAAGGCGGCCCTCGATTCGGACCTGGACCCTTCCGTGGTGGTACTGGAGACACCCGAACTGCACGGCAGCAGAAACATCCATCTGGGGCGGGACTTGTTCCTTTATCCAGGTCTGTACCTGGAAACCCAGGAACTAGGCCGCATCGAAATCGGCGACGGCGTGGTGCTGTCGCGCGGGGTGCATATCGTGTCCTATGCCTCGGTTGTCCTGGAAGACGGTGTGATGGTGGGTGAATACACCAGCATCCGGGATGCCCATCACCGTGTCGCCGAAGGCCGCTCCGTACGGGATACCGGTCATGATGCCAGGCCGGTGCGGATCGGGCGCAATGCATGGATCGGGCGGGGCGCCGCCATCCTGCGGGGAGTCACAGTCGGAGACGGCGCCGTGGTCGGCGCCAACGCGGTCGTGACGCACGACGTCCCCGCCGGCGCGGTCGTGGCCGGGGTGCCCGCCCGGCCCATCGAGCGCCCACGCCCCGCCTGATGCTCTCCTACATCGCGCTGCTGCCCGGCATCGCGGCCTTTCTGATCGCTACCCGGCACGACACCCAATACGCCTTTCTCCGTGTCTATTTGCCGGTGTTACTGCTTCTGCCGGATTATTACCGCTGCATTTTCCCGGGTCTGCCGGACCCGACCTTCAATCAGGCGGCCTGCGTGGCGGTCGCGGCAAGCTTCGCCATGAAGGGCTTCCCCGGTTACCGGTTCAGCCTCAACGACGTGTGGGTGTTCGGCTATGCGCTGTGCGTATCGATTTCCGAGTACCGCGCTTCCGGGTATTCCGACGCCCAGAATTTGATGTTCGCGATGCTGTTCAGCGGCGTCGTTCCCTACCTGCTGGCGAAAAGTCTGATCGAGCCGTTCGGCAACCGTTTCCTGTTTGCCAAGATTTGTGTGCTTGCCATAGCAGTGGTATCGATCTTCAATCTGGTCGAGACGCGCCTGGGGTTGAATCCGTGGCGCTTCGTGTTCGACCGGTTCTTTCCGGGTCAGGGGATGGAATGGGTCACGACTTTCCGCTTTGGGCTGGCGCGGGCTGCCGGTCCTTACGCCCACGCCCTGCTGGCCGGGATCATGATGATCGTCGCCTTCCGTTTGCAGCGTTGGCTGCAATGGTCCGGCGCCTGGCCGGACAAGTTCAGGCAGCTGCCCTGGCTGCCCTACAAACCGGCGTTCTGGCTGACACTGATCACAGCGGGCGGCCTGTTCATCACTCTGGCAAAGGGTTCCTGGCTGGCCAGTTTCATCGGCGCCAGTCTTACCGCCGTGGGGCGTAGCAAACACCGCAATCTGGCGATGGCGGTGATTCTGGGCGGGATGGTCGTGATCGGCGTTCCGGCAATCATCGCCTTCCTGAACTACGCTTCGGTCGGCCGCGAAAACGCCAAAGATGAAAATCAGGAAACGGCGGCTTATCGCTATGAACTGATCGAAAACTACCTGGACATTGCCAATCAAGAGCCGCTTTGGGGCTGGGGCCTGACCAAATGGCCGAAAGTGCCGGGGGCGGAGTCCATCGACAATCATTTCCTGCTGCTGTTGCTGATGCATGGCTACTTGGCCTCGGTGTTTTTTCTACTGTTGCTGCCCGGCACCATGATCCGGCTTTTGATCTATGGGCTGCGCCAGCCGCCCACCGGCCCACCCGGCAGTTCGCTGGCCTTCACGCTCGCCGGCATCTATCTCGCTTATTTCGTCGCCATTGCCACAGTGTTCATGGGGCAACAGACGATGCCCATGTTTTTCATGCTCACCGGCTGGGCGGAGAGCTACATGCAGCGGCGGAGCCCAGAATGGGGTTGGATGGGCGCAGGCCGGCGGTTCGAGGCGGCAGTGCCGTTCCGGTTCAGGAGGGTCTTATGACGCGCCGGCCCGTTTTGGGTCTGGCTAAGGATCATGGCGACAGGCCGCCCTTGGACAATGCCTCCTCGGCAATAACGCAGTGAGCGCAATAGCGGGAGGTATCGCGTGAGCGCAACTGCTCACCATGATCGTTCCCCCTCCTCCTCGGCTCTTCGCCCGGAAGGAGAAGGAGGCCAAGATGCTGCGACTTTCACGTTAATCAGCAGATTGCAGAGAAAGCCGATCAGCAGCAGGCCTGACGCCATCCACAGCAGGGCGAACCGGGCATGGGCCTCGGCGAGGCCGAGTCCGATCAGCCAGGTTTCCAGCGAGGAGATCAGCGGCGGCACGGCTGCCGCCGCAACCGCCCAAGCCATCAGTAGTCTGCCATGGACCCTCCCGAGCCGGAGGGTTCCGAATACATCCGCCGCATAGGCAGGCAAGGCGGCGATCCCGCCACCGAAAAGGCTCGCCGCGGCGGCGCAGCAGGCCATGAAAGCAGGCACGTTGCCGCTCAGGCCTATGAAAGGCAGCGCCATACAGAGCGCCGCACCGCCCAGGAACACCAGCGTATAGACGGACTTGCGGCCGACCCGGTCGGACACCCAGCCCCACAGCAGGCGACCACCGAAGTCGGCCAGAGCCAGCATTCCGACAAACACCGCCGTGCCGGCGGCGCTGGGCATGCCGCGCAGTATTGGCACTGCCAGGCTCGAAAGGCCGATACCGGCGGCGGCACTCAGAAAGAGCATGAGCCAAAGCAGATAAAACCGCGGCGACCGCCATTCCCGCACCGGGGCCAGTTTGCCATCCGACGGCGACAGCCGTAGGGCAAAGCCGGCGAGCAGCAAAACCAAACCCAGCGATCCGAGCGCAAACGCCGTTTCCACCATGCCCAAGGGTTCGGGATTTCCGCTGAGTTTCGAGAGCGCCTCCGCCAGCGGACCGACCAACAGAATGCCACCGCCGAAGCCTGCGAGCGTCAGTCCGGCCATCGTTCCACGACGGGCAGGAATGACTTGCATCAAGGCGGGCATCGTGGCCGCATAACCGAAACCCAAGCCAAGGCCGCCTACCATGCCGTAACCGGACAAAACCAGGTTCTTCACCTGGAGATGCGCGCCAAACAGAACTGAGAGCAGACCGGCCAACAAGAGCAGGGAGGCGGCGAAAAGCGCTGGACGAGGTCCGACCCGGTCCGCCCAGCGGCCACCGAAGTCCGCCGCCAATCCCACGCCAAGCACGGCCAAACCGAACATCCACGCCTGAGTCGGCATGAGATCGGGTGCAAAGAGACTGGCCAGGAGTCCGCCGGGCAGGGCAAGTGAATATAATAGGCCAAGGCCGATGAATACACCGAATGCGGCGACCGAGACCGGCCAGCGGCTGAAACCACTCCGGGTCGCGGGACGGGGAGAATCGCTTTCGCGCCGCTCGGTCCGCAGCTTCAGGCCTAGTCTGGCCAGAACGGCGTACACAACCTGCCGTTCGTCGGGCCGGAACAGAAGGACGAATACGAGACCGGCGGTGACGGCGACATAGGCCAGGCCGAACAAGATCAGTATGCCGAGCGCATCCCACCGCGTGAGCTCGGCGAGCCCGGTCCAGCCGGACACGGCCCGGCTGGCCAGATAGCCGACCAGATAGGGCAGGGCTCCGATGGGGGCGACCTCCCGAAAAAACCGTAACTGACCAATGCCCAATTGCGCATTGGCATAAACGATGACGCCCAGGCTGCTGCCGATCCGGGTCAGCATGATCATCGCTGCCAGGGTGAGCAAACTGGTTTCACCCCGCAACTTCATCCAGACCAACCCCACCGCCAACAGGACGATCTGCGGCACGATGAAAGCCCAGAAAGTGCGGGCGGGCGAGTTGATCGCCTGGAAATAACTGGTGACCGGGGCCGTCAGTGCATGGATATGAAAGCCGACCGCGGCATAGAGCAGCAGGGTTCCGGCATCGGCGACCGGGACGCTCTGTCCCATCCAGGCCGTGATCAGCACCGTCGCGAACGGCGCCATGAATCCCAGCGCCAACCCGTTGAGCGCATTCAGGTAGCGCGAGGAGCGCAGATACAGCCGTACCAGTTCCTCACGCTCCCCGAGCGTGTGCAAGTGGGTGATCGCGGACAGCAGGCTATTAGTCGCCGAATTGAAAAGCTGGCTGGCCATCGTCGGGAATTTTTGACTGATGTCCAGCAGGCCGAGGGCGCCGGGATTGTGGGTGATGTAGCCGGCCAGTGCCCGTTCGCTGGTATTCAAGAATACACTGAGCAGGCCGTTCACCTGCATGACGCCGCCGTACTCCAGGAACGGCCGCCACTGGGCCTTTCCCAGCCCCCACAGATGGATGCGGAATCCGGGCAACAGCCGGTGAAACCAGGCTAGGGTGAACGTCAGCGCGAACACCGCGCGCAACACATAGGCCGCCATCATCCCGACCAGTCCCCAGCCCTGGAGCAGGAAGACGACTATCAGCACGGCCTCCAGGGTCGAGCAGACCAGCGAGATCACCGCGTTTTCCGCATTGCGGTGGATGCCACCCATGACGTAACCGTATGGAACCAGCAGTTCCAGCAGCATCGCTCCCACCACGCCCAGCACCAGAAGCCGCATCGTTTCCTGCATCGCCGGTTCGACATGGAACCAGGCGTAGAGCCAGGGCATCGAGACCCACAATGTACCCAGGATGAAGCTCCCGAGCGCCAGGGTGAGCCAGATGCCGGCTCCCATCATGCGGCCTATGTCGTCGAGCCGGCCGTGGGCGTAGTATTCCGCCGAATAACGTATGTACACCCCGGCGATGCCGAAGGTGCTCATGCCGATGTAGCCCAACACCAGGAAGCAGGTGGCCCAGATGCTGTAGTCCTGCAGCGATACGTGCAGCAGGATGAACGGCGGCAGGCCGACGCGGATAATGAGGTAGATCATTTGCCCGACGACGCTGGCGATGGCATTCCTGGACAGGCGGGTATGGGCATTGCGGTGGTCGTCGGCCATGGACTGCTGCTCCGGTGAGGCGAAGGGGGCGTTATTTTGCCATGCGCACAGCTATCCGGCTGCAGCAACCTGCGAATCGACGAGGGCTGCGGTATGATGGGTGGCATCGAGCGCAAAGGAGGGGGAATCGTGCGTCTGATGGATTATTTCGATCGCTGCTATATCATCAATCTGCCCGAACGCAGGGATCGCCGGCGTGAGATGGAAAAGGAACTGGAACGGGTTGGCCTGTCGCCGATGCCCGGCCGGGTGGAGTTCTTCCCGGCCATCCGGCCCGAATCCGCCGGGCCGTTCCCCAGTATCGGCGCACACGGCTGCTTCATGAGCCATTTGAGCATCTTGCGCGCAGCCAAGGCTCAGGGCCTCCGCAATGTCCTGATACTCGAGGATGACCTCACCCTCTCCGCGCAGTTTCCCGAAGTCGAAGAGAGGCTGCTCGGCGAATTGCGGGAAATCCCCTGGGATCTCACGTTCTTCGGCCATGTATTGGAGTTTTCCGAAGTCCCGTCAGACAAGGTGCACCTGGAGCCCTACGCAGGCCCCATCGTCACGGCGCACTTCTATGCGGTCAACGGTCCCGTGATCGACCGCCTGCTGGCGTTTCTCGATACTCTGTTGCAGCGTCCGCCGGGCCATCCGGAAGGGGGCCCCATGCACGTGGATGGAGCGTACTCGACATTCCGGCAGCAGAATCCCGATGTCGTCACCCTGGTGGCGGTGCCCAGCCTGGGATGGCAGCGCAGCTCGCGCAGCGATATCGCTCCCAATCGGTGGTACGATCGCTGGCCTCTGATGCGGAATCTGGTCGCCCTGGCACGCCGTGGCAAGGTATGGTTACGTGGCAACCGCCGGCTTTGAAACTTCGGCGGGCGGGAGACGGGATGGGCGGCCGCCGGAATGCTGGCTTATCGTCGCAGTGCTTTGCCTTGGCTTTACAGCCTGCGGTGAAACGGACGCTCCAGCTGCTCCGTCAGCCTCCAGCTCCGGTATCGGTGTGAACATCGCCGGTCTAGCCTATTACGGCACTGAAATTCCTTTTGTCGATCTGTTCAAACTCTCAGGACCCTGGCTCACCCAATGTCGGCCCGGGCGCGATCCAGGCTGCGACGAACAACGCTGGCCTCCCGGCGCGAGCGCTTGGAACACTTTCGAACAGGATGCGCTGGTACTGGACGCAGCGGGGTATCCGAATTCGCTGCCGGATCCGCCCCGAAACGGCGCGTCCGGCAGTCGTTTCACCTCCGTCGCCACTCTGGTACCGACTGGCCTGAGTCCTTCCCGACCGGCCGGACGCTTCATCGTTCGCTACCAAGGCCAGGGCACGCTCGGCTATGCGCGGGGCGCCGTTCGCAATGCCGCTTTATCTGGACCCGGGCGGGATGTCGTCGACGTGAATGGTGTCGGTGGCGAATTCTGGTTCGAGCTCGCCATCCTGGCCACGGATCCCGGCGGCAACGGCGATCACATCCGCAATATCAGAGTCGTGCCCGAAGGGGGCACCTGCGAAGGACAGCCCACGGCCTTCTGCACCGATTCCATGGGCTGCGGGGAGCAGCGTGACTGCCGGCCGTTCGAGGAGTCGGACTCCATCTTCGATCCTCGATTCCTGCGCAATCTGGCGCAGTTCCGCGCCATCCGTTTCATGGCTTATCAAAACACCAACGATTCCACCGCTGTCGGCTGGACCGATCGCACCGCTCCGGAAAGCCGGACCTGGGCGTCCGAGACCGGCGACGGCGGTCCGGCCGAGATGATCCCGGCATTGGGCAACCGCCTGCAGGCGGACGTCTGGGTGAACATGCCTGCCCGCGCCGACGATGGTTACGTCCGCCAGTTCGCCATGCTGATGCGGCGGAAGCTCGACAAAGACCGTAAGGTCTACGTCGAATACAGCAACGAAGCCTGGAACGATGCGTTCTCCGCCGGTCGCTGGATGGAAGCGCAGGCGCTGGCGAGATGGCCGGACGCGGACGAGAGCGCCTACGGCAAAAGGCTGCAATGGTACGGAATGCGTACGGCACAGATGTGCGACATTTGGAAAGAAGTCTGGGCGGAGGAAGGGGACCGGGTCGTCTGTGTCATGGGAAGCCAGGCGGCCAATCCCTGGACTGCACGCCAGGCCCTGGACTGTCCTTTGTGGCAGGGCGGGCGCGGCGGTTCGCCGTGCTACCGGCATCATATCCAGGCTTTGGCCATCGCCCCCTATTTCGGCCACTACCTGGGTTTGCCCGAACATGCGGCGACGGTGAAAGGCTGGTGTTCCGATCCCGACGGCGGACTGCGCCGCCTTTTCACCGAAATCTTCTACGGCGGCGAGCTTCCCGGCGGCCCGCCCGGCGGAGCCTTGGAGGAAGCCAAGCGACAGATGCAGGAAAACAAACGCCTTGCCAGCGAGTATGGGCTGGACCTGGTGGCCTACGAAGGCGGCCAGCATCTGGTGGGCGTCGGCGAGGCCGGCGCTGATCCGGCGATCACCGCCCTGTTCGTGGCCGCCAACCGGGACCACCGGATGGGTGATGCCTACCTACGCCACCTGGAAGATTGGCGGGCAGCGGGCGGCGGGCTCTACAACCTGTGGAACAGTGCAGGCCCTTATTCCCAGTGGGGCAGTTGGGGCCTGCTCGAATACAGGGACCAGCCCGGCGCGCCGAAATATGACGCGGTCAAGGCGGCGATGCCCCGGGAATGAGTCCGGGGCAAGGGATGACGCTTTTGTTATAATGCGCAGATTCCGTCCCGGGCAGGCATCGCCGCCACGCCCATTCCCTACCGCTCGGTTCCGATGACAGCCTTCGCCAAAGAAATCATTCCGGTCAATCTCGAAGACGAGATGAAGCAGTCCTACCTGGATTACGCCATGAGCGTGATCGTAGGACGCGCCCTGCCGGATGCCCGCGACGGTCTCAAGCCGGTGCACCGGCGCGTCCTGTACGCGATGCACGAACTCGGCAACGACTGGAACAAACCCTACAAAAAATCGGCCCGCGTGGTCGGCGACGTGATCGGTAAATACCATCCGCACGGCGACACGGCGGTGTACGACACCATCGTGCGGATGGCCCAGCCGTTCTCGCTGCGTTACATGCTGATCGACGGCCAGGGCAACTTCGGCTCGGTCGATGGCGACCCGCCGGCTGCCATGCGTTACACCGAAGTCCGCATGGCCCGCATCGCCCACGACCTCCTGGCCGACCTGGACAAGGAAACCGTCGACTTCGTCCCCAACTACGACGATTCCGAAAGTGAGCCTTCGGTCCTGCCGACACGGATTCCCAATCTACTGATCAACGGGGCGGCAGGCATCGCGGTCGGGATGGCCACTAACATTCCGCCGCACAACCTCAGGGAAGTCATCGATGCCTGCCTGGCGCTGATCGAGAATCCGGTAGCCAGCGTGCAGGATCTGATGGTCCACGTGCCCGGCCCGGACTTCCCCACGGCGGGCATCATCAACGGCGCCGCGGGCATCCGTGAGGCCTATCTCACCGGCCGCGGCCGCATCTATCTGCGCGCCCGCTGCCAGTTCGAGGGCGAGGAGGGTGGCCGCCAGAGCATCATCGTCAACGAGCTGCCGTACCAGGTGAACAAGGCGCGGCTGCTGGAGAAAATCGCCGAGCTGGTCAAGGAAGGCAAGCTCGAAGGTATTTCCGCTCTGCGCGACGAGTCCGACAAGGATGGCATGCGCATGGTGATCGAACTGCGCCGTGGCGAAGTGCCGGAGGTGGTACTGAACAATCTGTATCAGCAGACCCAGATGCAGAGCGTGTTCGGGATCAACATGGTGGCGCTGCTGAACGGCCGTCCGCGCCTGATGAACCTGCGCGACTTGATCTCCGCTTTCATCGACCACCGTCGCGAGGTGGTGACCAGGCGCACGCTGTACGAACTGCGCAAGGCCAGAGAGCGGGCGCACGTGTTGGAAGGTCTGGCGGTGGCGCTGGCCAACATCGACGAAGTCATCGAACTCATCAAGAGCTCACCGAGTCCCGCCGAAGCTAAGGAGCGCCTCGTTTCGCGCGCCTGGCAGCCCGGCATCGTCACCGAACTGCTGGAACGAGCGGAGGCCGCAGAAGCCTCCCGTCCCCGCGATCTGGACCCTGCCTACGGGCTGCGCGAGGGTGGGTATTATCTTTCGCCCACCCAGGCCCAGGCGATCCTGGACCTGCGCCTGCATCGCCTCACCGGACTGGAGCAGGACAAGATCATCGCTGAATACCGAGCACTGTTGGAGCAGATCACCGATCTGCTGGACATCCTGGCCAAGGACAGCCGTCTGATGCAGGTGATCCGCGATGAGCTGGTCGCGATCCGCGAACAATTCGGCGATCCCCGCCGCACCGAGATCATTGCCGACCGCCTCGACCTTTCGGCCGAGGATCTCATCACCGAGGAAGACATGGTGGTGACGGTCTCGCACGAAGGCTACGTCAAAGCCCAGCCACTGGCGGATTACCGGGCCCAGCGTCGTGGCGGCCGCGGCAAGCAGGCGGCCGCCACGAAAGAAGAGGATTACATCGAAAAGCTGGTCGTGGCCAACACCCATGATACCATTTTGTGCTTCAGCAGCAGCGGTAAAGTCTACTGGCTCAAGGTATACGAGCTCCCGGTGGCCAGCCGCACCGCGCGCGGCCGCCCCTTCGTCAACCTGCTGCCGCTGGAGGAAGGTGAACGCATCAACGCCATCCTCCCGATCCGGAAGTTCGACGAAGCCCATTTCATCTTCATGGCCACCGCCTCCGGCACCGTCAAGAAAGTCGCGCTCAGCGAGTTCGATCGCCCCCGGCCCAGCGGCAAGATCGCCATCGAGCTACGCGACGACGACCGCCTGGTCGACGTGGCGATTACCCATGGCGAACAGGACGTGATGCTGTTCAGCAGCGACGGCAAGGTGGTGTGTTTCCCCGAGACGGATGTCCGTGCTATGGGCCGTACCGCCGCTGGGGTGCGCGGCATGACTTTGCAGGAGGGGCAGAAAGTCATCGCCCTGATCATCGCCAGTGAAGGCACCGTGCTCAACATAACCGAAAACGGCTACGGCAAGCGCTCACGGCTGGAGGAATTCCCCCGTCACCGGCGCGGCGGACAGGGGGTGATCGCCATTCAGACCAGCGCCCGCAATGGCGCGGTGGTTGGAGCGGCTCTGGTCCAGGACGAGGACGAGATCATGCTGATCACCGACGCCGGGACCCTGGTGCGGACGCGGGTCGGTGAAATCCCCGTGCTCAGCCGCAATACCCAAGGTGTTACCGTCATCCGGTTGGGCGCCGGTGAAAAGGTCGTCGGCATGGATCGAATCGGTAGCCTGCCCGATGGCGAAGGGGATGAGCCGGACAATGGTTCCGAAGAATCCGCGGAAACCAAATGAATCCAGGTGGGCCATGGCTATCGATGAAATCTTTGGGGTATTCAATACCGATACGGGACTGGCGCTAACTTCCCGGGCGAGGGGCGCGAGCGGTCCTCCACGTCTACGAATAGCGGGAGTCTGCCCATGACACGTATCTACAACTTCAGCGCCGGCCCTTCGATGCTGCCGGAAGCGGTCCTGCGCCGCGCGGGCGAAGAAATCCTCGAGTGGGGCGAAAGCGGGATGTCCGTGATGGAAATGAGCCATCGCGGCAAACATTTCGGTGCCATCGCCGAAAAGGCGGAAGCCGATCTGCGCGAGCTGCTCGCCATCCCCCCCGAATACAAGGTACTGTTCCTGCAAGGCGGGGCTACCGCCCAGTTCGCCATGGTCCCAATGAACCTGCTGCGAGACAGGGCCGCGGCCTGCTATGTCGATACTGGCATCTGGTCGGGGAAGGCGATCGAGGAGGCCAGTCGTTACTGCGACGTCGTGGTTGCGGCCACTGCAAGGGCGGGCGGTTTCACGACGGTGCCGCCGCGTAGCGAATGGCGGATCGACTCCGACGCGGCTTATCTCCACTACACCGCCAACGAAACGATCAACGGCGTTGAATTCCAGGACGTCCCGGATTCCGGCGGCCTACCCCTGGTGTGCGACATGTCGTCCAACATCCTTTCCCGCCCGATCGACGTGAGCCGGTTCGGACTGATCTATGCAGGTGCCCAGAAGAACATGGGACCGGCGGGAATCACCGTGGTCATCGTCCGGGAAGACCTGATCGGAACGACGATCCCGGGTACGCCCACGGTGTTCGACTACAAGAAGCACGCAGACAACGGCTCCATGCTGAACACGCCGCCGACCTACATCTGGTACCTGCTCGGCCTCGTGCTGGAATGGCTTAAGCAGGAAGGTGGGGTGGCGGTCTTGGAGACCCGCAACATCCGCAAGGCGCAAAAGCTCTACGCCGCAATCGACGCTTCGGCGCTCTACTCCAATCCGATCGACCCGGCCTTCCGCTCGCGCATGAACGTGCCCTTCCGCCTCGCCGACGCCCGATTGGAAAAGACTTTCGCCGCCGAAGCCGCAGCCCGCGGACTGGTGGCGCTCGAAGGCCACCGGTCGGTCGGCGGTTTGCGCGCCAGCATCTACAACGCCATGCCCGAGGCTGGGGTGGATGCACTCATCGCCTTCATGGCGGACTTCGAGCACCGGTACGGCTAGGGGGTGTGCCATGTACAAGGTTCTGACTTACGACAACATCGCGGTGACTGGCCTGGAACGCTTGCCGCGGGACCGCTATGAGGTTGCTTCGGAGATCCAGCATCCCGATGCCATCCTGCTGCGTTCCTTCGACCTGAAGGGCGTCACGATTCCCGACTCGGTCCGCTGCATTGGCCGGGCCGGCGCCGGCGTCAACAACATCCCGGTGGCTGACTGCAGCCGGCGCGGCATACCGGTATTCAACACTCCCGGCGCGAACGCCAACGCCGTCAAGGAAATCGTCGTCGCCGGAATGCTGCTGGCGGCGCGGCATATCTGCGAGGCCTGGGATTTCACCCGCTCGCTCGCAGGCGACGACGCGGCCCTCGCCCAGGCGGTCGAGCGGAACAAGAAGAATTTCGTCGGCACCGAACTGGCCGGCAAGACGCTGGGCGTACTCGGTCTGGGCGCGGTCGGTGTCGGCGTCGCCAACGCCGCGGTGTCCCTGGGGATGAACGTGACCGGCTTCGATCCGGCACTCACGGTGGAGCGCGCTTGGCAGCTTTCCGCCGCCGTCTCCCGTGCCGGCAGTACCGACGATCTGATCGCACACGCCGATTTCATCAGCCTGCACGTGCCGCTGAACGGCGAAACCCGGAACATGATCGATGCTGGACGGCTGGGATCCGTGAAGAAAGGGGCCGTGCTACTCAATTTTTCGCGCGCCGGCATCGTCGACGAGGTGGCAGTTCGCGCGGCGCTGGAACACGACCGGTTATCCGCTTATGTCAGCGATTTCCCGACCGCCCGCCTCATGGGTGTCAAAGGCACCATCCTGCTGCCGCATCTAGGCGCCTCGACGGTCGAGGCCGAAGACAACTGCGCAGTCATGATCGCGGACCAGATCCGTGATTTCCTCGAAAACGGCAACATCCGTAATTCGGTCAACTATCCGACAGTCGAAATGCCGCGTTGCCACCCCCATCGCATCGGGGTCGCCAATGAAAACATCCCCAACATGGTGAGCCAGATCTCGGCAGCCTTGGGGGAGGCTGGTCTGAACATCCTGGAGTTGTTGAACAAATCGCGCGGCGAATATGCCTATACGCTTATCGACCTCGACACGGAGGTTCCACCGGCAGTTCTGGACAGGATCGCGAACATCCGCGGAGTTCTGTCCGTCCATCCTTTACTCGCCCACCGACCTTAAGACGTCAGCTTTTTCAAGACACGCATGGCGAACGATCTTTCTCTCGCGGAACTGCGCAAGCGCATCGACGAACTCGACGACCGGGTGCTGGAGTTGCTCAACCAGCGGGCACGGTGTGCTCAACAGGTGGCCGAGATCAAGGTCGCAGCAGGCGAGACCGACTGTTTCTACCGTCCCGAACGGGAAGCGGAAATCCTGCAGCGGCTGACGGCGAATAATCCCGGTCCGCTAGGCAGAGAGGCCGTGGTCCGTTTTTTCCGCGAAGTGATGTCGGAATGCCTGGCCCTCGAAAAGCCGCTGAGCGTCGCCTTCCTCGGCCCGGAAGGGACGTTCACCCAGCAGGCGGCATACAGGCATTTCGGGCAGGCCATCCAGACCATCCCACTGCCGGCCATCGACGAAATCTTCCGGGCGGTGGAGAGCGGCGCCTGTCATTACGGCGTGGTTCCGGTCGAGAATTCGACCGAAGGCGTCATCACCCATACCCTGGACAGCTTCGTGCGCTCCAGTCTGATCATCGCCGGGGAGGTTCAGCTGCGCATCCATCACAACCTCCTGTGCAAGACACCGACCGCGTTGGCCGAGCTGACCGAGGTGTTCTCCCATCCGCAGTCGCTGGCGCAATGCCGAGGCTGGCTGGACCGTTTCCTGCCCGGTGTACGCCGCACACCGCTCGGCAGCAACGCCGAGGCCGCCCGGCGGGCGGCGGAAACCGCCAGTACGGCGGCAATCGCGGGCGAAGTGGCGGCGGGACTCTATGGGCTGGAAATCTTGGAGCGCAACATCGAGGACGAACCCGACAACACGACGCGGTTCCTGGTCATCGGTAGCCAGCCGGTGGGACCGACCGGCCGTGACAAAACGTCGCTGCTGTTGTCCACCCGCAATGACCCGGGCGCGCTGTTCCGTCTAATCGAACCGTTCGCCCGCCTGGGGATCAGTATGACCAAGGTCGAATCGCGGCCTTCGCGGCGGGGCATGTGGGACTACTTTTTCTTCATCGACGTGGAAGGGCATCAGGCCGATCCCATTCTGGCGCAGGCCCTGGCCGAGGTTCGCGAGCACAGCTGCACGATGCGTATCCTGGGCTCCTATCCGCGCGCACTGAGCTGACACTTTCGACATGAACATCACTACACTCGCGGTCCCCGGCATTCGCGGACTCACGCCCTATCAGCCCGGCAAGCCCATCGGCGAGCTGGAACGGGAGTTCGCACTGGAGCGCATCGTCAAACTGGCCTCCAATGAGAATCCTCTGGGCGCGAGCCCCAAGGCGCTGGAAGTCGTGCGGCGGATACTCGGCGCTAGCCATCTCTATCCCGACGGTAACGGTTTCGAACTGAAGGCCGCGCTGGCGCAAAAACTGGGCGTCGAGCCGGCGCAGATCGTCCTCGGCAACGGCTCCAATGACGTGCTTGATCTGGTGGCGCGGGTGTTTCTCGCGCCAGGACGCAATGCGGTGTATTCCGAACATGCCTTCGCTGTCTATCCGATCGCGACCCAGACTGCGGGGGCGACGGGAAAGCCGGCCCCGGCTCACGACGGCAGCCGGGGTCCGCGCTTCGGCCATGACCTGCAGGCCATGCTGGAGCGGGTCGACCCCGATACCCGCGTCGTCTTCATCGCCAATCCGAACAACCCGACCGGGACGCTGCTCGGCCGGTGTGAGCTGCATTCTTTTCTGGCGGCGCTGCCCGAGCATGTCATCGCGGTCGTGGACGAGGCCTATTTCGAGTATGCAAATTCCCCTGACCATCCGAACGCGTTGGATTGGCTGGAGGAGTTTCCCGGTCTGATCGTCACCCGCACGTTCTCCAAGGCCTACGGGCTGGCAGGCCTTAGGGTGGGGTATGCGGTTTCCGGAAGGGAGGTCGCCGACCTACTGAACCGGGCCAGACAGCCGTTCAACGTCAACGCCCTGGGACTGGCCGCCGCGACCGCTGCCCTGGAAGATACTGGCTTTCTGGAAGCCACGGTGCAGGCAAACGATGCCGGCCTGCGCCGGCTGGAAGCCGGTTTCCGGAAGCGGTGCCTCGATTTTATCCCTTCCGCCGGCAATTTCCTCAGCTTCGATCTGGGCAGGCCGGCAGCTCCGGTTTTCGACGCCCTCCTGCGTGAAGGGGTCATCGTGCGTCCCGTGGGAAATTACGGCCTGCCGAACCATCTCCGGGTTACGGTCGGCACTACGGAAGAAATCGACATTTTCTTCGCCGCCTTGGATCGCGTGTTGGGTTCATGAGCCGGCGGCTCTGCGTCATCGGCGTCGGCCTGATCGGCGGTTCGGCTGCCCGGCGCGCCCGAGGATTGTTCGGTGAAATCATCGGCGTCGATGCCGATTCGGACAACCTGGAGCAGGCGGAAGCCCTGGGGGTCATCGATCGCGGCTGTGACCATCCGGAGCAGGGCGCGGAAACGGCCGATTTCGTGCTCATCGCGACACCCGTCGGCGCTATCGAGCCGTTGTTCCGAGGGCTGCAGCCGGTATGGCGGTCGGATTGCGTGTACACCGATGTCGGCAGCACCAAGGGTAACGTGATTGAAGCTGCCCGGCGCGTGTTCGGCAAGGTGCCAGGCAATTTCATCCCTGGCCACCCGATCGCCGGTGCCGAGCGCAGTGGGGTGGAAGCCGCCGACTCGGGATTGTTCGAAGGTAAACGCGTCATCCTGACGCCCTTGCCGGACAGTGCGCCCGAAGCGCTGGCACGAGTGGAAGAGTTCTGGACGTATCTGGGCGCAAAGGTGGAGCAAATGGAAGCCGGACGTCACGACGAGGTGCTGGCAGCGACCAGCCATCTACCCCACGTGCTGGCCTTCACGCTCGCGCGTATGCTCGGCCGCAAAGACGAGCAGGCGGAAATCTTCCGCTACGCCGCCGGCGGTTTTCGTGATTTCACCCGTATCGCCTCCAGCGATCCCCGGATGTGGCTGGACATCTGCCGGGCCAACCGGGAGCCGCTACTGCAGCTCCTGGGCGAATACGAAACGGCGCTGCGCGAGGTGGCGGCACTGATCCGCAGCGACGACGCCGGGCGCCTCTACGCCTGCTTCAGCGAAGCCAGGTCCGCCCGCGAAAAATTTCTACAGTTGACGGAAAACAATCATGCATGACAAAGACGTGGTATTCACCGCCAAGCCCGGCGGACGAATGCGGGGCGACATCCGGGTGCCGGGCGACAAGTCCATCTCCCACCGGTCAGTGATGCTGGGTTCGCTCGCCGAAGGCGTGACCGAGGTGAGCGGCTTCCTCCAGGCCGAGGACTGTCTGGCGACTATGGCGGCATTCCGGGCGATGGGTGTTGCAATCGAAGGTCCGTCGGAAGGCCGGTTGCGTATCCACGGCGTAGGCCTGCACGGCCTGAAGCCGCCCACCGCGCCTCTGGATCTCGGTAATTCCGGGACGTCGATGCGCCTCTTGAGCGGACTGCTGGCCGGCCAGGCATTCGATGTGACGCTGACCGGCGATTCATCGCTGGTACGCCGGCCGATGCGTCGGGTGACCGAACCGTTGCGGGCCATGGGCGCACGGATCGATACCACTGAAGCCGGCACCGCCCCGCTATACATCAGCGGTGGGACCAAGCTGAAAGGTATTGCTTACGAAATGCCCGTCGCCAGCGCCCAAGTGAAATCCTGTCTGCTGCTGGCCGGCCTCTATGCCGAAGGCAGAACCTGCGTTACCGAGCCCGCACCGACCCGCGACCACACCGAACGCATGCTGGCCGGTTTCGGCTATCCGGTGGCTCGGCACGGCAATCGCGTTTGCATCGAGTCCGGCGGCAAACTGTCTGCCACCCACATAGACGTGCCGGCTGACATCTCGTCGGCGGCTTTTTTCATGGTCGGTGCCGCGATCAGCCCAGGCTCCGATGTGTTTCTGCGTCACGTCGGAATCAACCCCACGCGTACCGGCGTTGTCGAAATCCTTCGGGCAATGGGTGCCGACATTGAGATACTCGACCCTCGCGAAGTTGGTGGTGAACCGGTGGCGGACCTCCGCATCCGTCATCGTGAACTGCATGGCATCCGCATTCCCGAGCATACCGTGCCGCTGGCCATCGACGAATTCCCGGCCCTGTTCGTCGCGGCGGCCTGCGCCAAGGGTGAAACCGTGCTGAGCGGGGCCGAGGAACTGCGGGTCAAGGAAAGCGACCGTATCCAGGTCATGGCCGACGGACTGACCGCGCTGGGTATCGAGGCCCACCCGACCCCCGATGGCATGGTCATCCAAGGCGGCAGCCTCCAGGGCGGCACAGTCGATTCGCGCGGCGATCACCGCATCGCCATGTCATTTTCGATCGCAGCATTGCGCGCTTCCGATCCCATCGAGATTCACGATTGCGCCAATGTGGCGACTTCTTTTCCCAACTTCGTCGAACTGGCGTGGACCCTGGGTTTGGACATCGAGGTCAACTGAACCGATATGCAGGACACCATTCCCGTTCTCACCATCGATGGCCCCAGCGGCGCCGGCAAGGGCACCACGGCCCGCGCGGTCGCAGCCAGGCTCGGCTGGAACTTTCTGGACAGCGGGGCGATCTACCGAGCATTGGCGGTCGCGGCCATGGACCGGAGGGTCTCCTGGGAGGACGAAGCGGCGCTGGAGGCACTCGCAGAATCGATGGATCTCGTTTTCGAGGCGGGTCCGGCGCCGCGTATCCTGTTGTGGAACAACGATATCGGCAGGCGTATCCTCACCGAGGAATGCGGTAACCTGGCTTCGAAAATGGCGGCATTTCCAGCAGTGCGCCGGGCCTTGCTCGACAAGCAGCGCAGCTTCCGCCGTCTGCCGGGGCTGGTGGCAGACGGCCGCGACATGGGAACGGTGGTTTTCCCGGACGCACCGTACAAGATTTTTCTTACCGCTAGCGCGGAGGTTCGGGCGCTCCGGCGCTATAACCAGTTGAAAGAAAAAGGCATCGATGTTAGCCTAGCGCACTTGACCGAAGAGATAGAGGAGCGCGACCGGCGCGACCGGGAGCGGCAAACTGCCCCGCTTCGAGCCGCAGAGGATGCCGTCGTGATCGATTCATCGGATTTGACCGTCGATGAAGTGATCGAGGCTTGCCTTTCGGTGGTGACATCGCACTGAAATCCCGAGGCCAATACAGTACGTAGGGTGTGTTCCGCAGCGAGCGGGCACGATCATCAACCAACTCAACCAACATTCGTCCGATTTCAATACCTCGGACGCTGGAATCATCGATCATGGGCGAAAGCTTTGCAGAACTGTTTGAAGAAAGTCTGGCGAAAGCCGAGATGCGTGCGGGCAGCATCATCACCGGCACCGTCGTCGATATCGGCAACGACGCGGTCGTCGTCAATGCCGGACTGAAATCCGAAGGCGTCATCCCGAAATGGCAATTCCTCAATGCCGATGGCCAACTGGAAGTCCAGGTGGGCGATCAGGTCGAGGTCGCATTGGACATGGTGGAGGACGGTCTGGGCGCGACCTTGCTGTCCCGTGACAAAGCCAAAAAGCTCAAGGCCTGGGATGACCTGGAGAAAGCTTTCGAAAACAACGAGACTGTCGTCGGCCGTATCGTCGGCAAGGTCCGCGGCGGCTTCACCGTGGCGATCGGCGCCCTGCGGGCGTTTCTGCCCGGCTCCCTGGTGGACGTCCGTCCCGTGCGAGATACCACCTTCCTGGAAGGGCGGGACCTGGAATTCAAGGTCATCAAGATCGATCAGAAGCGTAACAACGTGGTGCTGTCGCGCCGTGCGGTGGTCGAATCCGAGTTCAGCGCCGAGAAGGAAGCGCTGATGGAGAGCCTCAAGGAAGGCGCCGTCGTCACTGGCGTGGTCAAGAATCTCACGGATTACGGCGCGTTCATCGACCTAGGCGGTATCGACGGCCTGCTCCACATCACCGACATGGCCTGGAAGCGGGTACGCCATCCGTCTGAAGCGGTCCAGATCGGTCAGGAGCTGCAGGTCAAGGTGCTCAAGTACGATCAGGAAAAGAACCGCGTGTCGCTGGGCCTCAAACAGCTCGGCGAAGACCCGTGGGTCAACATCGCCCGCCGCTATCCTGCCGGTACCCGCTTGTTCGGGAAAGTCAGCAACATCACTGATTACGGCTGCTTCGTCGAGCTGGAAGAGGGTGTCGAGGGTCTGGTCCACGTCTCGGAAATGGACTGGACCAACAAGAACGTCAACCCGGCCAAGGTCGTCCAGCTCGGCGAGGAAGTCGAGGTCATGGTCCTCGACATCGACGAGGAGCGCCGCCGCATCTCCTTGGGCATGAAGCAGTGCCGGCAGAATCCCTGGGATGAGTTCGCTGCGACGCACAAGAAGGGCGAGAAGATCAGCGGCACGATCAAGTCGATCACCGATTTCGGTATTTTCATCGGCCTCGACGGCAACATCGACGGGCTGGTACATCTCTCCGACATTTCGTGGTCCGTGCCGGGCGAGGAAGCCATCCGCCAGTTCAAGAAAGGCGACGTGCTGGAAACCGTCATCCTGGCGATCGATCCCGAACGCGAACGCATCTCGCTGGGCATCAAGCAACTAGAGCAGGACCCGTTCCAGAACTTCCTGGCAGCTCACGACAAAGGTTCGATCGTGCGCGGCATAGTGAAGGAAGTGGATGCCAAGGGTGCGGTCATCACTCTGGCGGACAACGTGGAAGGTTATCTGCGCGCCTCCGAAATCCAGCGTGATCGGGTCGAAGACGCACGGGCATTGCTGAGCGTGGGTGAGGAAATCGAAGCCAAGTTCATCGGCGTCGACAAGAAGACCAAATCGATCTCACTGTCGATCAAGTCCAAGGACCAGGACGAGGAAGCGGCCGCGATCAAAGACTACTCGCATCAGGCAGCCGGCACGCCGACCCTCGGCGACATCTTCAAGGAACAGATGGAAAACCGCTGATCGCTCAGGTTTTTCCCGGCGGAGGGGGCCATGAGGCCCCTTCCGGTTCGCTTTTTGGAACCTGGAAATCGACATGACTAAATCGGAATTGATCGAATCCCTGGCCGGAAAGTACCCGCATTTGTCTCCCCGGGACATCGAGCATGCCATCAAGGAGATGATCGGCTACATGAGTGAAGCACTGGCCGGCGGCGAGCGCATCGAAATCAGAGGGTTCGGCAGCTTCTCCCTGCACCATCGCCCCCCCAGGATCGGCCGGAATCCCAAGACCGGCGAGTCCGTTCATCTGCCGTCCAGGCGCGTTCCTCATTTCAAACCCGGCAAGGAGTTACGCGACCGGGTCAATTCGATCAAGGAATAACGCCTTTTTCGGCGGGTAATTTCTTGCCACCGTCCTCCCCAGGCCGATCGTGGAGGTGCTGGAATGCCAGACGGCTTTATGCTCGAACTGTTGGCCCTGCTTCTTCCGGTGGCCGCGGCTTCGGGCTGGTATGCAGCATCCAGACACCACGGACGAAACCGATCGGATGGACTGAAAGACGGCCTCCGACGGGCCTATCAACCCCCCACCGATACAGCCATCGGAGCCAAAGCCGATGAGGCTTTTCAGCTGCTCAGACAGATCGCTGATTCCAGCGCCAAGAGCTTGGAGTTGCAGTTGGCTCTCGGCAGTCTGTTACGCAGGAGCGGAGAGCTTTCCAAGGCGATCGAACTGCATGAACGCCTCCATTCCCAGCCCCAGTTGTCGGACGAGCAGCTCCACGCCATTCGTTTCGAACTGGGCATGGATTATCTCAGCGCGGGATTGTTGGATCGGGCCGAAAACGTCTTCGCGGGTTTGACGGCGAGTGCTTCACACGGCAAGGCTTCGCTCCAGCAAATGCTGGCGATCTACCAGAGTGAAAAGGATTGGGTGAGGGCAGCCGAATGCGCCCGATCACTCAAGAAACTCGGCGCCGGCCAGCGCAACGCCACTTTGGCTCACCTCCTATGCGAGCAGGCCGAGTCGGCGATCGCCCGGGGAGAAACGGTCGCAGCACAGACCCATCTGCAGCAGGCCCTGGCCGAAGATCCGCGCTGCGTCCGGGCGACCCTCCTGAAATCACGACTCGCGCTGCAACGGCAGCAATGGGCGGAAGCGGGTGTCCTGCTACGGTCGGTGGAATTCCAGAATCCCGCCTTTCTCTCGGAGGTCATAGGGCAATTGCGGCTCTGCCATGCCAATCTTCGGGACATGGACGGGTATCTGACCTATCTCGACTATGTCTATCAGCGTTATCGTACGGAGGCGGCCGCCATACTTCTGGCCGACGAACTGGCGCAACGGGAAGGGGCACAGGCGGCTGCGAGCTATCTGACGGGGCTGCTGTCCGAGCGGTCCAGCCTGAACTTGATCCGCCGCACGCTGCATTATGCCGGATCGGTCACCTGTCTCGACAGCACTTGCATGTCGGTCCTGCGTCGCTGCCTGACCGCTCTCGACAGCCTTGCGGCCCAGCATCCCGGGTACGGCTGCATCCAGTGCGGCTATGAATGCTGTGAGCTGCATTGGCACTGTCCGACCTGCCGCGCTTGGGAAACCATCCAGCCATCCGGTTCGGATGTCGGCTTCACCGGTAAGACCCCAGCGACATACCCATCTTGACAGAGAGCCCGGCTTCAATCTCGGGCCGCCAACACGCATGGCCGGCGCCGAAAAGAACGATCACCGTCGATCCCATGTTGAAGCGGCCGATTTCAGCGCCGCGCTCAAAACTGAGACCTTGTCCTGAATAATCCCACCGCCGGATCGTCTTTGAGCGAGGCGGTGTAACCTCGCCATACCAGACGGTCTCGATGCTCGACACGAAAATCGCTCCAACTAGAATAACCGCCATCGGTCCCGCGACAGTATCGAAATAACAGATCACCCGTTCGTTTCGCGCAAAGAGATTTGGGATGTTTTCCGTCGTCGCGACGTTGACGCTGAACAGGGCGCCTGGCACATGCACCATGGCCGCCAGAGTGCCGGCCACTGGAAGATGGACACGATGGTAATCACGGGGCGAAAGATAGACAGTGGCAAAGCTGCCGTTTTCGAATTTCGCCGTGCGGCAGTCATCGCCGCCGAGCAGTTCGGCCAGTTCGAAGCAGTGTCCTTTGGCTTGGAACAGCCGCCTGCCTTCAATGGCGCCGATCTGACTTATTACACCGTCCGCGGGACAAGCAATGCCATCGGGCTCGCTGCAGATCGGTCTCACACCAGGTTTGAGTGCGCGTGTGAAAAACGAGTTGAAGCACTCGAATGAATCCGGCGAAGTGCAAATCGACTCCGTGAGATCGACCCGATAGAGCTTGCAGAAGGTCCGGATCATGGCGTTCTTGAACCATGGTCGGCGAATACGCACCACCCTGTGCATGAGCCGTGAAAGGCCGTGTTGCGGGAGCAGATATTGTAGGCTGGCAAACAGCTTGGACGACGATGGGGGCATGATCATTCGTTGATGTGAACGCGGGCGAAACCATGATTTTCGTCGAGAAACAGCGTGACGTCGGCGCGCGCAGGCATTTCCGCCAGCATGTGCCGGGTGAGGCGCTCGTAATGCATGATGAAACGCCGCAGCGCCGTCTCATCCATCAGGCGGTGCCCCGAGGAGCCGTTGCCAATTGCTGCTGCGAGCTTACGCTCCTGCAAACTTCGCCACTGGTATACGCATTCCATGTCGGGGACCTTCAACATGATCAGCCTGTCCAGCCGGCCGAATAATTCCGCGTAAGGTCCGCCGAGCTGTTCGTTGACATAGGTCCGCCAGCTACCGTCGGCGTCCTCCCCGGCCTCCAGCGCATTGATCGGACGGACCAGATGCTCACCGGATTGAGGAAGGCAACCGACGCACCAGCCTTCAAAAATGACGATATCGACCGGGGCGGAGGTCTGCGGCCAGGCCGACATCGGACATCGGTCGTCGATCGACTTGTCGAACGCCGGCAAAGCCACGGCGATTTCCGGCCCGGCCGTCGTTAGACGATCGAGCGTCTGCAATCCCAGGCCGACGTCGTGAGTGCCGGGAACACCCCGCGTCACCAGGAGTGGATGCACTTCCCGCGCCAGCCGCTCCCGTTCCGATCTCGTTTTGTAGATATCATCGAGCGAGAAACCGGCAACTTTACACCCATAGCCCTCGCGCAGAATCAAAGCCAGGAATTCGCACAGTGTCGACTTGCCGGAGCCTTGCGCACCGTTGACGCCGAGTACGAAAGGGCCGTCCTTTTTGTGCGCCACAACCCAAGCCGCCAGCGGCAAATAGACTCTCGCCAAGGGTTCGGCAAGCGTGAAGGGTATGCGCTGCTGGCCCATCGAGGCCAGGAAAACCGGCCGGACCCGCTCCCAGATCGACCGAAAGACATCCTCCGGCAATATCCAGGCGGGCCACAACATGGACGGATCGGCAACCATTGCCCGCAATCAGGCTACTTTGTCCCTCGGTGGACGCCCTTCGAAAAACGCAGCGATGTTGTCGATGACACGCATACCCATCGCGACTCT
This sequence comes from Methylococcus capsulatus, assembly GCF_036864975.1. Lineage (NCBI taxonomy): Bacteria > Pseudomonadati > Pseudomonadota > Gammaproteobacteria > Methylococcales > Methylococcaceae > Methylococcus > Methylococcus capsulatus. Next base: position 2,811,295 of record NZ_CP104311.1, read on the forward strand.
CGTCTCCTCCGTGGCACTGCCCAGATGAGGGAACAATACGACGTTGTCGAATTCGAGAAAACCCGGATTCAGTCTGGGTTCGCCTTCGTAAACATCCAGGCCCGCACCCCGGATACGCCGGTTTCGCAAGGCGTCGATCAGCGCTTCACTGTCGACCACATCGCCGCGGGCGGTATTGATGAGATAGGCATGCGGTTTCATTCGCGCCAAACGCTCGGTATTGATCAAATGCCGGTTTTCTTTACTGCCTGGGCAGTGGAGTGCGACGAAATCGGCGCGTTCCAGCACCTCCTCCAGCGTACCACATTGCTCGGCACCAAGGGCATCGATCAGGTCCTGAGGCGGCGGAAAGGGATCGTAAAAAATGACGGGCATGTCGAATCCAAAATGGGCCTTTTTCGCCATGGCGCGGGCAATCCGTCCGAAGCCGACGAGTCCCAAGGTCTTGCCGGTCACCTTGGTACCGAGCATGTGGGTGGGGCGCCACCCCGCCCATCGGCCACTACGGACCTCCCGCTCACCTTCGCCGCCCCGGCGGGCGACTTCGAGCATGAGCAGCATCGCGATATCGGCGGTACAGTCGGTCAGCACGTCCGGAGTGTTGGTGACGGTGATGCCGCGCCGCCTGGCGGCTTCGATGTCGATATGGTTAAAGCCCACCCCGAAATTGCCGAGGATCTTGCAGCGCAGCGGCTCCACACCCAGCACATCGGCATCGAGGGTATCGGTGACCGTGGGCAGCACCGCATCATAATCACGCAGAGCTGCCTTCAGCTCATCCCGGCTCATGGGATGATCATCGGTGTTGAAAACGACGTCGAACGACTCCCGGAGTCTGCTTTCACAAGATTCCGGCCAGCGCCGCGTCACCAGTATTTTGGGTTTGCTCATGACTGCAGCTCCAGAAAGGGGAGGGCGCGCCGGACGGCGCGCTCCGATGGGATCTTGCCCGCAGCGGCGATCCGTACCGCTGCAAGGCCAGGCGGATCAAATCCGGGGCTGGATTGCCGGAGCGGTCTCTCGCCAATAAGTACTGGCCGCGGCGATGCCGCTGCCCGGCATCACGGGGATACCCACATCCCGCATGGCCATTTCCGAACCTACGATGGCACTGGCCAGGCTCAATTCGTTGAGATCCCCCAAGTGACCGATGCGGAATACCTTACCCGACACCTCGCTCAGACCCGCACCCAGCGACAGGTTGTAGCGGTAGTAAGCCGTGTGGATCACGTCACGCGCATCAAACTCCGGCGGCACGACGACAGCCGAGACGGTATTCGAATACCATTTCGAATCCTGGGCGCAGAGCTTGAGTCCCCAGGCGGCTACCGCCCGGCGGACGCCTTCCGCCAAGCGGGCGTGGCGGGCGTAAACGTTTTCCAGTCCTTCCTCGAGCAGCAATTCCAGCGACTTGCGCAAGCCATACAGCAACGGGATCGAAGGCGTGTACGGGAAGAAACCGCCGGCGTTATGGATGATGTGGTCGTTGATGTCCAGGAACGCGCGCCTGCACTGCGCGGACTCGCGCGCCTTGAGCGCCTTTTGGCTGAAGCCCACCAGTGCCAGACCGGCCGGCAACATGAAGCCTTTCTGGGAACCGGCCACACCGATATCGATGCCCCATTCATCCATGCGGAAGTCCAGGGAGCCGATGGAACTCACGCCATCCACATAGAACAGAGCAGGGTGGCCGGCGGCATCGATGGCCTTGCGTACGGCCGGAAGGTCGTTGGTGACACCGGTCGCAGTCTCATTGTGGCAGATCAACACCGCCTTGATTTCGTGGGCGGTATCGGCTTTAAGGCGCGCCTCCAGTCTGTCCAGCGGCACCCCCTGGCCCCACGGCACCTCCTCGTATTCGACTTCAAGGCCAAGACGTCTGGCCAAATCGATCCACAGATGGCTGAACTGCCCAAAACGGTAGGACAGCACTTTGTCGCCGGGAGAGAGTGTATTCGAAAGGGCGATTTCCCAACCCGCGGTTCCCGTGGCCGGAAAGATGAAGCACTGTCCTGCTTCCGTCCGGAATATCTTTTTCAGATTCTCCAACAGCGGCGTCACAAGGGAGGGGAAGTCGGGCCGCCGATGGTCCTCCATCGGTACGTGCATCGCGCTGAGAACGGCATCCGGGATATTCGTCGGGCCGGGAACGTAAAGATGGTTGCGACCAGGCATCAAATTCACCTTGAGTTTAGGATTTGGATATTGCTCTTATTCGTAGAGGTGTGGGCGGGGACAGGACGAACCTCGACACTGATCCATCCCCTCAGGAAAGAGGACAATCATGCCACAGCAGTCAGACATTCTTCAATCACGAAGCGCTCTTGACACGGGGGTGACCGAAAATGATAATGCGCGCCTTCACTTCCGGGGCGCGTGTCACGCAGCCCTTCTGGCAACAAGCCGTCCCGCGCTTTCGGCGGGCGGACACATCATCGATGGTGGCGTAGCTCAGTTGGTTAGAGCGAGGGATTCATAACCCCTAGGTCGGCGGTTCGATTCCGCCCGCCACCACCAAATCACACTTTCCCCGTGCTGCTCACCCATCAAACAAGGCTTGCCGCGCTATTGGCAAGCCGCCGATGAGCGTGACCCTATATTTTACATAATATACATTATGCGCACTAATGTGCGACCTGCAACGGGCAGAGGTTCAGATGCATCGTGAATCGCGCCGCCATGCGAGTCGCCCGGACATTCCCACCGCTGGAACTCCTCACAATCCCAGACATCCGGGCAAGCCGAACCGTGCTCTCGCCCTCGAAATGCCTCCTCGCGTGCCGAGAAGACTCTGGTACTCTGTCCAGATGACATTCGGCCTCGCGATCGAGGTTTCAAGGTCACAATGACCGCCGCACAGGTCACGCCGCTGAGTCGACCGGCAGAGCCGGGACTTATGTCAAGAACAATTTACTGATACCCGTCAACATTTATTTCGGCATGCTCGAATATATATTAACCTACCATCGCGGTATTTTTGCCACGCTGTTCTTGTTACCTATATCAGTCATTTATAGCGCCTATGTCAATCTGAGAAACCGCATCATGTTTTTCTGGCGGACTGCGCCGGCTAGGCATGATGAAAAGGTCCAGCGCGTGATCAGGCAAATCGAGCTATGGAAAGAACAAGGATGCAAAGAAAAATTATGTACTGGTCGTTCGGGATGGAAAAGCATGAGCGAACTCATCCCAAGATATAAATATTCTTACAGAAAAATCCATCTTGATTTATATGATATTCTTGAAATCGATGCGATCCGGCGTGTCGTGAGGGTCGAACCTCTGGTCACAATGGGACAGTTATCCTCAACCCTGAGGGCTGAGGGATGGATGCTTCCTGTGGTTCCCGAGCTGAATGATTTGACTGTGGGCGGCCTGATCATGGGGTTCGGCATTGAAACCAGCAGTCATAGATACGGCCTTTTTCAACACATATGTGAATCTTTCGAGATCGTAACAGCTGATGGGGATTTGGTTCCCTGCAGTCGCTCCGAAAATCCAGAGCTGTTTCATCAGATTCCATGGAGTCATGGTACACTCGGTTTTCTTGTGGCCGCAGAACTTAAAATAATGCCTGCCAAAAAATATGTAAGACTGCGTTACCAGCCCATATTTTCTTTGAGCGAAATGACGAAGCTGTTTGAGTCCGAGGCCAGGAACGCCGACAACGATTTCGTGGAAGGGATCGTATACAGTAGGGACACGGCCGTCATCATGTCCGGCAGACTGACAGACATGGCAGGACACGACGGCCCTGTCAATCCCATAAACCGGTGGTATAAACCCTGGTTCTTCAAGCATGTGGAGAATCGCCTCCGGTCGAACTCGAGCAGCGTCGAATACATTCCTTTAGAGGATTACTTTCATAGGCATACAAGAAGCTATTTCTGGATGATGAAAGACATTATCCCCTCCGGTAATCATCCGCTGTTTCGGGCTCTGTTGGGCTGGGCGCTGCCTCCACGTATCGAGCTGCTGAAGTATACGGAAACGGAAACCACCAGAGATCTGAGGGATCGCCACCAGATGATTCAGGACATGCTGATACCTATACGATATCTGAGGAAATCCATCGAATATTTTGACGAGCATACAGCACTCTATCCTCTCTGGCTGTCCCCCATGTCGATCTGGCGCAGCGGCGAGAATATCGGGTTCGTTCGCCCCTTCCGCGACGAAAACGGCATCGAGGACGAGCTGTTCGTGGACATCGGCGCTTACGGCACCCTGAAAAAGAAAGACATAGATGCCAGGGACGTGCTCAGCTCGCTTGAGCAATTCGTCCTGCAGCATCACGGATATCAGGCGCTATATGCGAAAACGGCTTTGAGCCGCTCTGATTTCCGGCGAATGTTCGATCATACCGGCTATGATCGTCTGCGCGACAAATTGCCGTTATGCAAGCTAGCATTCGACGAGGTATATGACAAGGTATCGACTGCGGCTCGGGCAGCCCCCCTTGAAATCCGGCGGATGAAGAAAAATCAGTAAGCGCCGCTCGCCTGTGGGATAGAGACTTGCCACGGAGTGGTGTTTGAGGCAGAATCTGAAACCAAATAAGATAGGGATCAACCATTTCTGTCGTATATTCATAAGTTTATGCCCGAGCGATTATCCCCGCATGCCCTTCTCAATGGCAGGCAAAAGTGTCGGTCTTCGCTACTGCGAAGAGCGACGCGATTGATTGGTACGCTGACTTTTCCACCGCTCCTGGCAGCCTGTGCTCATACTCCGCCGCCAGCCAATCAGCATTCGGTAGCGCATCGCGATGTCAAATTGCCGCCGGGGAAGCCGGTCGACCCGTCTTATCTTCGGCTGCCGTCGGACCTGGCGCTGCTGCAGGACCGGCTGGCGAGCCGCATGTGGAACGGAGATCTGCCGGTGGGAGAAGACTCTGAAACGGCCATGGCTACGGCAACCAAGAGACGAAAAACCAGGGCGACGGCCGATCTGCGTCTGGCCAGGGCGGTTTCCGGCCCGCCGGGGAAAGACGGCTTATGGCAGCATATCAGGCAAAAGCTGGTTCTGGGCGACATTCGGCATGAAGCGGTGGATGCCGAAATCGAATCCTTCAGACACAATCCGGCGCATCTCGATGCGCTTGCACGGCGGGGAGAACCTTTTCTGCATTATCTGGCAAGCGAAATCGAGCGCAAAGGGTTGCCCATGGACGTGCTTGTCGTCCCCATGGTCGAAAGTGCATTCGATCCCTTGGCGGTTTCCCCCCGCGATGCCGCCGGCCTGTGGCAGATCGTGCGCAGCACGGGCGAGGAACACGGACTCACCGTGGACGAAAACTATGATGGCCGTTACGACATACCTGCCTCGACGTCCGCGGCCCTGTCGTACCTGAAACATCTCGGCACCGTTTTCAACGGCGACTGGCTGCTGGCCTTGGCTGCCTATAATGCCGGCGAGGGGGCGGTGCAACGGGCGGTCGCGGCCAGTCTCAAAGCCGGCCGCGATGGCAGCTTCTGGACGCTCGATCTGCCGGCCGAAACCCGAGCCTACGTGCCTCGTATACTGGCCTTGTCCAGCATCATCGCCCATCCGGAAGGTTATGGCCTGAAGCTCAGGAAAATCCAGAACAAGCCCTACCTAACGAGGGTGGAAGTCGATTCGAAGGTGCGTGTGGCCGAGGTCGTCGCTGGCTCAGGACTCCCTGAGCAGGAATTTTTCAAGATGAACCCTGCCCTCAAACCCGGCGTGCAACCGCCCAAAAGACGCTACGATGTCCTGCTGCCGGTCGAAAGCGCCGCGGCGCTGGCCTCCTGTCTCGACGGCACAAAACCGGTAACATTCCGGAAAAACGGCGGCCGGCGCGGTGCCACGCTGTCGGCTCTCAGCCGCCATTCCGGGCACGGTTAGCGGCTCAGCGCGGTGCCAGAGGACTTTCTTCCGGAAAGTCGATCCCCTCCCAGCCGTATTTCATGAAAGTCCGGATGTTGCGATGATCGTCGCCGTCCGGATGACCGAGCACGTCTTCCCAGTAATAGTCGCCGAACAATGCGAGGGTTTCAGCGACCGACAGCCCATGCAAGTGGGCGAAACCAAAAATCTTGCATGAACCCGAATTGATACCGGCCGGATTGATCACGACGTCGTTCCCCAGTCCGTTGCGAAATTCGGTCGGAGTAAAATAATAGGCCGAATCGATCGCATCGACGGTGTCGGTGAAGGCGATGCGTTCGCCTTGCCGTACGCGGGCAATGAGTTCTTCTGTCGTCATGGTCGTTTGATCGAAGTCAGGAGTGGCTCGAGCTTGTCAAGCACGTTTTTCATCAGAATGGGTTGCGCTTCGGCGTTCGGGTGCAGGCCATCGGACTGTAATAGGTGTTCATTACCCCCTACCCCGTCGAGAAAAAATGGTAGAAGCTGAACCTGTTTCTCTCCGGCGAGTTCCTGGTACACCCGTTCGAAGGCGTCCGCATAGCGGAAGCCGTAATTCGGTGGAAGTTTCATGCCCAAAAGCAGGACCTCTGCCCCGGCCAATCGCGCTTCATCGATCATGGCGCCGAGGTTGGCTTTCAACGCCGCCGGAGGCAGGCCGCGCAGGCCATCGTTGGCGCCGAGTTCCAGGATCACGATCCTGGGATGGTGCGCTGCCAGCGCCGCAGGCAGGCGGGCTACTCCGCCGGCACTGGTATCACCGGGAATGCTGGCGTTGACCACGGTGATGTTCCGCGGCCGCAATCTTTCCTGCAGTAATGCCACCCACCCTTGGCGGCTGTCCGAGAGACCATAGCCGGCACTGAGGCTGTCGCCCAGGATGAGCACCGAACCTGCATCTGCGGAATCCGCCGCAGAGGGGAACCCCGAGATGAAACCGAACATAATGGATAAGAACAGCAACAATGCCGGGCCGGAGAGCGCGCGCGCTTTGATCATGGCGAGACAAGTGGACAAGTGGGTCGTGAACGCCGGTGAAAGGCTCGATATCTTGACAGGTGTGGACCTGGCGATCAAACCGGGCGAGAGTGTCGGAATCGTCGGTACCTCCGGTTCCGGCAAATCGACCCTGCTCGGCCTACTCGCCGGCCTCGACAGGCCGTCCGCAGGCGAAATCGAGCTTGCTGGCCACCGCCTTTCACAATTGGACGAAGACGCTTTGGCACGGCTGAGAGCCGAGCGCATCGGTTTCGTATTCCAGTCGTTCCAGCTTTTGCCGAGCTTCACTGCCCTGGAAAACGTCATGCTGCCACTGGAACTGACTGGCCGTCTCGAGGAAGCCCAGGACCGTGCCCGGCGGCTACTGACTCGGGTCGGACTCCAGCATCGCTTGGGGCATTATCCCCGCCAGCTTTCCGGCGGGGAACAGCAGCGAGTGGCCCTCGCCCGCGCCTTCGTGACGGTACCGGCGATCCTCTTCGCCGACGAGCCAACCGGGAACCTCGACGACCGTACCAGCCAGACCGTCATCGATATGCTGTTCGATCTCAACCACGAGCATTGCACGACGCTGGTTCTGGTGACGCACGACGCCCGGCTCGCCTCGCGTTGCAACCGCCTGATCCGGCTGGAGGCCGGACGGATCCTCGAATCATGAGCGCCGGCCGCTACTTCCTCCTGGCCTGGCGGCTTGCCAGGCGTGACTGGCGGAGCGGTGAACTTGGCGTTCTGCTCTCGGCCCTGGTGATCGCCGTAGCCGCCACCGCCGCGACCCGGTTGTTCAGCGACCGGCTGGCCCGCACCATGGTCGATCATGCGGCGGAGTTCATCGCCGGCGACCTCACGCTGGCCAGCCATCGCCAGATCCCGCCGGAGTGGATTCGGCAAGCGGAGATTCTGGGCTTGAAGCACGCGGCCAGCGTGGAATTCCCCAGTGTGCTTATGGAAAACGACCAGATCTTGCTGACAGGGGTCAAGGCGGTGAGCCCCGCCTACCCCTTGCGCGGCGAGCTCCGCACCCGGGATGCGGAGGCGGCGGAGGATAAGCCGGCAGGAGGCATTCCGCCCCTGGGTACCGTGTGGGTCGAATCGCGGGTGCTGGGTACCCTGGACCTCACGCTCGGTGCTTCGCTCACGGTCGGCAGCGCGCAGTTTCGCATCGCACGGCTCCTCACGCATGAGCCGGACCGGCGCGGAGACCTTTACAGCCTCTCGCCGCGCGTGATCATGAACCTCGGCGATCTGCCGGTCACCCGGATCATTCAGCCCGGCAGCCGGGTGCACCACTACGACATGTTCGCCGGGGAGGACACCGCCGTGAGGCGGTTCAAGAGTTGGCTCAAACCCCGGCTGCAGCATGGCGAGCGGCTGTTGGACGTGCACGAGGATCGCCCCGAAGTCGGCACGGCATTGAGCCGCGCCGAACGTTACCTCGGCATGACCAGTGTGATGGTCGTGTTGATCGCAGGTGTGGCGATCGGTATGAGCGCCCGGCGTTATACCGAGCGTCATTCCGACATGACCGCCTTGCTCAAATGTATGGGAGCGGAGAGGAACGACATCCTGACGATCCATGTCTTCGTCCTGATGATCGTGAGCCTGCCCGGCGCGCTGCTCGGCAGCGCCCTCGGTTATTTCGTCCAGGCCGGCATTGCCCGCTCGGTCGCTGGACTCCTGCCCCGTGGCCTGACCCAGCCGGGCCTAGAGAGCTTGCTGACCGCGCCGCTAATGGGACTGATCGTCCTCGCGGGATTTGCCGTCCCACCACTGCTGGGCCTGATGCGTGTGCCGCCTCTGCGGGTGTTGCGGCGCGATCTCGGCCCGACTCCGCCCAGCGTCTGGCTGAGCCTTGGGTTTGCCATCCTGGCCCTGGGCGCCCTGTTGCTGCGTGCCGCCCAAGATCCCGTGCTGGTGGGGCTCGTCCTCGCTGGGGGCACGGCGGCACTGGCGGGCTTCCACCTGTGCCTCGGCGGTATGTTGCGCGCGCTGCCAGCGCTGTTGCGCCAGCGTCCTCTGGTCTGGCGTCTCGGCGTGCACAGCCTGCTGCGCCGGCGCCGTCTCGCCTCGTTTCAGATCATGGGGTTCGGGCTGGCCATGGCCGCCATGCTGATCAGCCACGTCGTCCAGAAGGAGCTCGTATCCGAATGGAAACGGCAACTGCCGGACAATGCACCCAACTTTTTCGCGCTCAATCTGCAGGAGACTGAACTGGACCGATTTCGGCAAATGCTTGAGGCCGACTCGATCGAAAGCAGCGAGATCTATCCCATCGTTCGAGGACGTCTGGTAACGGTGGACGGGACAGATGCGCGGAAGCTCGCCCCGAAGGATTCGCAGGCCGAAGCTGCCGTCGAACGGGACCTCAGTCTGACCTGGAGCGAGGCGCTGCCTGCCGGCAATCGCCTCGTTCAGGGGTCCTGGTGGTCGGGTGCGCCCCAACGGGTTTCGGTGGAGGAGAAGCTCGCCGCTGAACTGGGCATCCGAATCGGCGCGCGGCTTACGTTCGATGTGGCCGGCACTCCGGTGCCGGCGACGGTCGAAAGCATACGCAACGTTTCCTGGGACGCTATGACCCCGAACTTTTACATGATATTCTCCCCTGGCAGTCTGCAGGGCCAGCCGCGCACGTATATGACCAGCTTTCACGTTCCTTCGGAACAGACCACCATGCTCAATGCCCTGGTCAAGGCGTTCCCGGCGATCACGCTCCTGGATGTCGATGCCTTGCTGAAACAGTTTCAATCGATCCTGCAGCAAGTGACGCTGGCGGTCCAGGTCGTTTTGGGCTTCGCGACGGTCGCCGGTTTCACCGTTCTCTTCGGGGCGGTGCACGCCACGGCGGAGGGACGGCTACGGGACGACGCCCTGTTACGGGCCATCGGCGCGGACACACCGCTTTTGAAAAGCAGTCAGTGGATCGAATTTGCCAGCCTGGGGTTTCTCGCCGGCATTCTTGCCGCCGCCTGCACCGAACTGGTCGGCGCCGTGGTGTTTTCCAGAATGATGAATCTCACACCACAGGCCCACCCTTGGCTATGGCTGGCCGCCCCTTGCCTAGGCGCTATCACAGTAGGGGTGGCAGGGCGATGGAGTGTACGCCGGGTCGTTAATACGAGCCCCAACGACGTCCTGCGCGACCTTCCCTGAGAAAAGGGATCTGCGGTGCCGGCGATGGGAAGGTCAATCCCCGGCCCATCGCCAGTGATCATCAATTCGCAGACACGTTGACCTTGGAAGTCCAGCCGCTCTTGCCTTCGCAGGCCCCGTCCAGGATCTTGAGCTTCACGAACGGCAAAGCGCCCACGATCGATTCTTCTTCCACCGTTGCGCGGGTACCCGACTTGACCACGCAGATTTTCTGCTCATCATTTTCTTCCTCCCCCGACGCCACGTTCATTAGCCCGGGCGCCGCGGTCAGCTGGGAGTCGCCCACGTTGGGATTGGACACCACCACCGTCTGACCGACCTGGACCGCAGTCTTGACCTGGACTTCTCCGCTCCCGCCACCGCCCATGGCCAGGGCGAGCAGAATCACAACCACGGCTCCGCCGATCGCGTACAGTGCTTTCGGATTGGCCTTGAGCGTATCTAAAATATTTGCTTTTGCAGATCCTTCGCTATTGTTTTCGTTAGACATTCGTTATTACCTCCTCTTTGGGATCAAGTCTCCCCTTCCCAGGGTACGCGCACGTTACCATGCCGCCCCATCTTCGAACAAGGAGGACAGTTCCGGCCAGGATTCGAAGCCTGGCAGCGTCTCCGCTACACTGTCGCGCATGACGAGAAAACATCCGCGAATGGCAGGTTCGACATGAACGAAGAGCATCCAGCGACCCAACGAGGCATGGCCGTCGTCGATGCCTTTTTGGCCGAGATGGCCGCGGTTCGGCAGCTCAAACCGGTATTGGTCCCCGGCCGCCTGATCTTTGCCCTCGATGCCACGGCGAGCCGCGAACCCACCTGGAGACAGGCCGCCCACCTCCAGGCCCGGATGTTCGAAGCCGCAGCGCAAACCGGCCGGCTGGCCATACAGGTCTGCTATTATCAAGGATTCGACCGCTTCGAAGCGCTGCCCTGGCATACCGAGGCCGCGCCGCTGCGGCGGCAAATGGAGCGCATCGGCTGCGTCAGCGGCTATACCCAGCTGAACCGGATACTGTGCCATACGCTGGCGGAACACCGACGGCAACCGGTGAACGCTCTTGTGTTCGTCGGCGATGCCCTGGAAGAGGACGGAGCGGTGCTCTGCGGCTTGGCCGGAGAACTCGGGCTGCACGGGGTTCGCATATTTATGTTCCAGGAAGGCGATGAGCCGGGAGTGGAAGCCGTTTTCCGCAAGATTGCTCGATCGAGCGGCGGCGCCTATGCCCGCTTCGATGCCGCCAGCCCGGATCGCCTTGCCCGTCTACTCCGGGCTGCGGCCGCCTATGCCACAGGTGGCATCGACTCGATGCAGGCATTGCCGGAACACGGCAATGCCGAGATAGCCGAATTGACCGGCCAACTGCGTCAGCCTTGATCCAGGTCGTCCTCCTGCTTCTCATCCTGCTACTCGTCGCACCGGCGCTGGCGGCTTTGCTGCGCGCCATGCGCCCCGCTCTGGCCGGGGAACTTCGGCGCATCGCGCCATGGCTCGTTCTGCTTCTGATCGTGGTACTGGCCGCCACCGGCCGGCTCGGCTGGGTCGTACCACTTGCAGGTGCTTTGCTAGCGGCCTTGCTGCGGCTGTTGCCCGGATTGATTTCCCTGCTGCCCGTCCTGCAGCGGATGTGGCGTCGGCGAACCTCCGATGCCGAGGGAGACGCCGTCGTGGAAACGCCGTTTCTGCGGATGCGCATGAATCGGACCACGGGGGAAATCGGTGGTGAAGTGCTCGCCGGGCGCCAGGCCGGCCGTCAGCTCTATGATTTGAGCCTTGAGGATTTGCAGGAACTCCATGCCGAACTGCTACGGGCCGATGCCGAATCCGCCCGCTTATTGGGAGCCTACATGGATCGCGTGGTCGGAGGCGCCTGGCGGGCCGGCGGTGGAGCGGAAGGCTCGGCGGCCGGACCATCGCCTTCGGGCCAAATGAGCCGGGGCGAAGCCCTGGCTATCCTGGGATTGAGGGAGGGAGCGCAGCGTGAGGCCATCGTCGAAGCCCACCGGCGGTTGATGCAGAAACTGCACCCCGACCGGGGCGGATCGGATTATCTCGCGGCCAAGATCAATCAGGCGAAGGACGTGCTGCTGCGCGAAAACCGCTGACCGCGCTCAAACGCGTTAAAATTCGCAAAACACGAAGCCCGCATTCTCCCTCTCCCACCCTCACCACCTCACCGCTCATGTATTCCAGTCCAGCCTATCGAAACCCGGAAACAGCCGGCCCCGCCCCTTTGAATGCCACATCGCGGAGCCTCTCTTGATGCAGAGGGGCGGCCCTGTTCGTAATGCCTTGCAAGTGAGCACCGGCGACGGTCCTTGTGGCCCAGCGCTTAGGCAATTTCTTGCCAGGCTGGAAAAGTGTTACGTGCGCAAGGACGGTCATCTGGCGAAAACCGGCGCGGCACGGCCCGCTGACCATCGCCGGAACCTGTACTCGCTCCAGCTGGCGAACCTGCGGCTGCGCTGGCTCACCTCGGACGCGACGCTGCCCCAAATCACCGTGATCGGCCCGACCCAGGCCGGCAAGAGCTCGGTGATTAACTGGCTCGTGGGCGAGAATGCCGCCGTGGCAAGCCCCTTGGCGGGATTCACGCGGCATCCGCAAGGATTCGCCTACGGTGCCGAGAGGGAGGCCGTGACTGCACTGTACCGCTACTTCGAGCCTCTGCAGGCGAGACGCATTGCCGATCTGCCCGCCGAGGATTTCCGGTTTTTCGGTTTCGAGGCGGAACATGCCGGCCTGCCCCGGCTGGGCTGTCCCGTCACCGTCTGGGACACACCGGATTTCGATTCAATCGATTCCGAACGATACCGGGGCGGCTTGCTCCGGGCCATCGCGCTCTCCGACCTTTTGGTCTGCGTGCTCAGCAAGGACAAGTATGCCGACCAATCGGTCTGGGAGCTGCTGGCGATGATCGAGCCCCTCGGCATCCCCAGCTTCATCTGTCTGAACAAGACGCCTGCCGCAGCCGTGGAGACGGTGGTGCGATCGCTGACCGGCAAGTGGCGCCACGTGCGAGGTGACGCCACGCCCCCCATAATCGCCCTGCCCTATCTGACTGCGGACGCTCTCGAACCTCCCGGTGTGGACGCCCTGGTGGAGGCCGCCCGGACCCTGCTCCGGCAAACGGACCGGTCGCGCCAGACCCTGGGACTCATACGATTCCTGCGGGCGAATTGGGAAAGCTGGCTCGCGCCGGTCCGCCTGGAGCAGAACGCCGAACAGGAGTGGCGTGCCCTGGTCGGCCGAGCGATGGTCACGGCGAATCGGATCTACCGCCGCGACTATCTCGATCATCCCCACCATTACGAGACCTTCCAGCGCGCGCTGGCCGAACTCCTGACCCTGCTGGAGATCCCCGGCGTCGCCCGTCTGTTGACGCAGATGCGACGGATCATGACCTGGCCGGTCAGGCAGCTCGGCCAGCTCGGACGGCGCTGGCGACCCGATGCCGCCAGTCTGGGTAACGAGCAGTCGGTGCTCCAGCAGATCGCCTTGCACGTCATGCTCACGCTGCGCCAGGAAGTGGCCGAGATCGCCGAGAACGCGACGGAAACACGGCCCTGGTGGCTGGCGCTGGGGCGCGAGCTCGGCCAGAAGCAAGCGGGTGCGGTCGGCCGTTTCTCCCACGCCGCCTCGGCCTACGCCCGGGAGTTCGAGCCGGAAGTCGAAAAGACCGCGCATGCGCTGTACGACCGTCTGCGGGAACATCCGGCGGTGCTCAACAGTCTCAGAGCCACCCGCGTCACCACCGACGCCGCGGCGCTTGCGGTCGGATTGCACACCGGGGGAATCGGCTTGCAGGATTTTGTGATCGCCCCGGCCATCCTGTCGCTCACCTCGCTACTGACCGAGAGTGCCCTGGGCCATTACGTCCAGCGGGCCGCCGAGGATCTGAAAAGACGCCAGGCCACCGCCGTGAGTGACTTGTTCAACGATCACCTCGCGGCGACCTTACTCCGTTTGCCAGAAGACATGGCTCATGACACCGGTTTCTTCATCCCCGTCGACACCATCGAGGCAGCGGAGCGGGAACTCGCCGTTGCCCCCTGAGCAATCATGAATCAACAGGAATATTCGATCCTCCGCAGCGAGGTTTTCACCTGGGTCCAGGCGCTGGCGCACGCCGGTTGGCTCAGCCGTGAGGATATCGAGCCCTTCACCGCCCAGGACGACACCAGGCCGGGTACCCTGTTCGACGGTAGCCTCCACCGTCCACTGGTGATCGGCTTTTTTGGCGGAACCGGTGTCGGCAAAAGCTCGCTGTTGAACCGCCTCGCCGGCGCGGCGATCGCCAGGGTGAGCGTCGAACGGCCAACCTCGCGCGAAGTCTCACTCTATGCCCATGAATCGGTGCGGCTCGACCGCTTTCCCCCAGGTCTCCCCCTGGACCGGGTCCGGCTGGCCCGTCACCATAACGACGCCTTGCGCCGATTGGTCTGGGTCGACATGCCGGACATCGACAGCGCCGAGCCCGCCAACCGGGAACTGGCGCTGCGCTGGCTCCCACATATCGACCTCCTGATCTATGTGGTCAGTCCCGAGCGCTATCGCGACGACTGCGGCTGGGCAATGTTAATGGAGCAGCGCGGCACCCACGCCTGGGCCTTCGTCATGAACCAGTGGGACCACGGCGACCCCTTGCAGATCCAGGATTTCCTCGCACTGCTGAAAAACGGCGGTTTTGCCGAGCCCTTCCTGTTCCGCACCCAATGCGCCAGCGACGACGGGGCGCCCGCCGCGGTGGACGATTTCGCGGCTTTGGAACGGCTGATCGAAGAACTGGCAGACAAACATCTGGTCGATCAAATCGATGCCCAGGCGCTGGCCTGTCGGACCCGGCAACTGCAAAACCGTCTCGCCGCAGTCGAGGCGCGCCTGGAGCAACGCCCGGCTTGGGAGGCACTGCGTACCCGCTGGGTGGCACAATGGGAAGAGGCTGCGACTGAGGTCCAACGGGGTCTCGCCTGGGTCACGGAGCGGGCCGCGGCGGAATTCCTGGCCGGCCGGCTCAAGTCGCTGGCGCCGCCCGAACCCGCCGCCGGAGGGGATGGCCCGGCCGTCAACGCCGTCTGGGACCCGTGGGCACAACAGCGTTGGGAAGACGCTCTCGCGACCCTGGCCGTCGACGCAGACGACCGAAAACTGCCGCGGCAGCCCTTGCAGCAGGCACTGGCACCGTTAGCAACCGGTGCTTCCGCTACGGTCGGCAAACGGGTCGAGGAACACCTGCGTCGCGCACTCTCCAGACCTGGGAACCGGCTGCAGCGGGTGCTTTATCGCCTGTGCCGGATACTCTCCTTGTTCCTCCCGCTGGCGGCAGCCGGCTGGGTCACGTTCAACGTGGTGACGTTCTATTACCGTAGCAGCACCGAGCATCTGGGTTACCTGGGCGTCGATTTCGCCATCCACAGCGCCCTTTTGATCGTCTTAGCATGGCTGTTGCCCTATCTGTCGTACCGGGCCCTCAAACCGTCTACGGAACGGGCCGCCCTGCGTGGAATCCGCGCGGGCCTCGAAGCCGGCCTGGACGAAATCGGGATCGGCGTGTCCCAATCGCTGGAAGACCTCGGGCGCCGCAGCGAACAACTCGCCGAAACCGCGGCCGAATGGCTGAAATCCTGTGAACTCCCAGGTGACAGCAAAGCCTTTGAGGATTCCAGAATCGCCCGACTGTTGGCGGGACGCTGAACGACGAGGCCATACGTCGTTGAGCGGACAAGACAAAAGTGCTTTAATTTTCTAATTTACTCCTATTGCACCAGATTGCCTTTGTGCTATAAATCCATACTACTTTAATCAACTATTTCGTTAGGCAGGCACGAGACGCACCATGACGCAGACCGAGTGGGATCGCGATGCGGTGACGGAAGTCATCGAACAGAAGAAATCCATGCCGGGGGCGCTATTGCCCATTCTTCACGGAATCCAGGACCGCATCGGGTTCATTCCGGAAGACGCGGTTCCGCAAATCGCCAAGGCACTGAACGTCTCGCGGGCCGAGGTCCATGGCGTCATCAGTTTCTATCACTATTTCCGTATCACGCCACCGGGCAAGCGCACGATTCACCTGTGCCGGGCCGAATCCTGCCAGGCCATGAACTCCGACGCCCTGGAGGCGCACATCAAGGCGCGCCTCGGCATTGACTACCATGAAACCACCGCGGACGGTGCCTTCAGCCTGGAACCCGTGTACTGTCTCGGCAACTGCGCCTGCTCCCCATCGATGATGATCGACCATGAGGTGCATGGGCGCGTTACCCCACAGAGCTTCGACGCGATCATCGATGAATTGAAGGAGATCGCCGCATGACTACCGTCTACGTTCCCCGCGACTCCAGTGCCCTCGGCCTCGGCGCCGAGCGGGTGGCCAACGCCATCCAGCTAGAGGCCGCCAGGCGCGGCGCTGCGATCAAGCTGGTCCGCAACGGCTCACGCGGTCTGTACTGGCTCGAGCCCATGGTGGAGGTCGCCACCCCCGGCGGTCGTGTCGCCTATGGGCCGGTGCAGCCGGACGACGTCGCCGGTCTGTTCGACGCCGGCTTCCTCGAAGGCAAGGCCCATCCGTTATGGCAGGGAGCGACGGAGGAAATACCCTATCTCAAGAACCAGGAACGCCTGACCTTCGCCCGCGTCGGCATCACCGATCCGGTCAGCCTGGACGAATATCTGGCTCACGAAGGTTATCGCGGACTGCGTAACGCCCTGGCGATGGAGCCCGCCGCGATCGTCGAGGAAGTGACCGCTTCCGGCCTGCGGGGCCGCGGCGGCGCCGCCTTCCCTACCGGCATCAAGTGGAAGACCGTGCTCAACACCCCTGCCGGACAAAAGTACATCGTCTGCAACGCCGATGAGGGCGATTCCGGCACTTTCTCCGACCGCATGATCATGGAAGGCGACCCCTTCGTGCTGATCGAGGGCATGACCATCGCCGGCCTCGCGGTGGGGGCGACTCAGGGTTACATCTATCTCCGCGTCGAATATCCCCATGCCGAAGTGGCTTTGAATCAGGCCATCGAGGCCGCTCTCCAAGCCGGCTACCTGGGCGATGACATCCTCGGCAGCGGGAAGCGCTTCCATCTCGAAGTCCGTCTGGGCGCCGGTGCCTATGTCTGCGGTGAAGAAACCGCCTTGCTGGAGAGCCTCGAAGGCAAGCGGGGCATGGTCCGCTTCAAGCCGCCGCTGCCGGCCATCGAGGGTTTGTTCGGCCAGCCGACGGTGATCAACAATGTGATCTCGCTGGCCTCGGTGCCGATCATTCTGGACAAGGGAGGCAGCTACTATGCCGATTATGGCATGGGCCGTTCGCGTGGCACCCTGCCGCTGCAGCTCGCCGGCAATATCAAGCGCCCCGGTCTGATCGAGAAGGCTTTCGGCATGACTCTGCGCGAGCTGCTGTATGACTACGGCGGTGGTTCAGCCAGCGGGCGCCCGATCCGCGCCGTGCAGGTCGGCGGCCCGCTGGGTTCCTACCTGCCGGAATCCCAGTTCGACACTCCACTGGACTATGAGGCGTTCAGCGCCATCTGGGCCGTGCTCGGCCACGGCGGCGTCGTGGTATTCGACGACACGGTCGACATGGCGAAGATGGCGCGCTATGCCATGGAATTCTGTGCGGTCGAGTCCTGCGGTAAATGCACCCCCTGTCGGATCGGCTCGACCCGCGGCATGGAAGTCATCGACCGCATCATCGGCGACCGGGACCGCGCGAAGAATCTGGCGCTGCTGAGGGATTTAGGCGATACCATGCTCGCCGGTTCGCTCTGCGCACTGGGGGGCATGACACCCTACCCCGTACTCAGCGCCCTCAATCATTTCCCGGAAGATTTCGGTGAGAAGAACGTGGCTCAGGTTGCCTGACGCCACCCTTCCCTGACGGGTGCCCTGCAAGCACCGACCAAGAGAGGAGATAGCCCCATGGCTCTACTACAAGACAAAGATTTCGGCACGCCGCCCAGCGCTTCCGACAAAATGGTCACCCTGGAAATCGACGGCTTCACCGCCACCGTACCCGAAGGCACGTCGGTCATGCGGGCAGCCGCCAGTATCGGCATCGATATCCCCAAGCTCTGTGCCACCGACAGTCTGGAACCGTTCGGTTCCTGTCGTTTGTGCGTGGTCCAGGTCGAAGGCGGACGCGGACTTCCGGCCTCCTGTACCACGCCCGTGTTCGAAGGCATGAAGGTCGTGACCCAAAACGACCGGCTGGCCCAGGTCCGCCGCGGCATCATGGAGCTGTACATCTCCGATCACCCGCTCGATTGCCTGACCTGTTCCGCCAATGGCAACTGTGAGCTTCAAGACATGGCCGGCGTGGTGGGTCTGCGGGAAGTACGCTACGGCTACGAAGGTGCAAACCATTTCGATGCGAAGAAGGATCTGAGTAACCCCTACTTCCAGTTCGAGCCGTCCAAGTGCATCGTCTGTTCACGCTGCGTCCGCGCCTGCGAACAGACCCAGGGCACCTTCGCCCTCACCATCGACGGCCGCGGCTTCGAGTCCAAAATTTCGCCGGGACAAAACCAAGCCTTTATGGATTCCGAGTGCGTGTCCTGCGGCGCCTGTGTCCAAGCGTGCCCGACCGCGACACTCATCGAAAAATCCGTGGTTGAAAAAGGTCAGGCCGATCATTCGATCATCACGACCTGTGCTTATTGCGGGGTCGGCTGTTCGTTCAAGGCGGAGATGAAAGGTTCCGAGGTCGTACGGATGGTCCCGGACAAGAACGGCCAGGCCAACCACGGCCATTCCTGCGTCAAAGGCCGCTTCGCCTTCGGCTATGCGACCCATCCGGACCGCATCACCTCGCCGATGATCCGCAAGAGCATCCACGATCCCTGGCAGAAAGTAAGCTGGGACGAGGCGATCAACTACGCCGCATCCGAGTTCAAGCGCATCCAGGCCAAATACGGCAAGGATTCGGTCGGAGGGCTCACATCCAGCCGCTGCACCAACGAGGAAGCCTACCTGGTGCAGAAGCTGGTACGCGCCGCTTTCGGCAACAACAACGTCGACACCTGCGCCCGCGTCTGCCACTCCCCCACCGGTTACGGCCTCAAGCAGACTCTGGGTGAATCGGCCGGAACCCAGACCTTCGACTCGGTGATGAAGTCCGACGTGATCATGGTCATCGGCGCCAATCCCACCGACGGTCATCCGGTGTTCGGCTCGCTGATGAAGAAGCGAGTGCGCCAGGGCGCCAAGCTCATCGTGGTCGACCCGCGCGACATCGACCTGGTCCGCTCTCCGCATATCAAGGCCGATTATCACCTGAAGCTCAAACCCGGCACCAACGTCGCCGTGGTCAACGCCCTCGCCCATGTCATCGTCACGGAAGGGCTGGTCGACGAGGACTTCGTGAATACGCGCTGTGAGGTGGAGTCCTTCAACAAATGGAAGGATTTCGTCGCCCAGGAACGCAACTCGCCGGAAGCCATGGAGTCGATCACTGGCGTACCGGCACAGACCCTGCGCGAAGCGGCGCGGCTCTATGCCAGCGGCGGCAATGCGGCGATCTACTACGGCCTGGGCGTCACCGAGCACAGCCAGGGCTCGACCACCGTGATCGGCATCGCCAACCTCGCAATGGCGACCGGCAACATCGGTCGCGAGGGGGTGGGCGTCAATCCACTGCGCGGGCAGAACAACGTGCAGGGCTCCTGCGACATGGGCTCATTCCCCCATGAGCTGCCGGGCTATCGCCATGTCTCTGACAGCACGGTACGCGCCCAATTCGAAGCGGCCTGGAACGCCCGGCTGGATCCCGAACCGGGCCTGCGTATTCCCAACATGTTCGCGGCGGCGCTCGAAGGCAGTTTCAAGGGACTCTACTGCGAGGGTGAGGACATCGCCCAGTCCGATCCGGACACCCAGCACGTATTCGCGGCGCTGGAGGCGATGGAATGCGTCGTCGTTCAGGACCTGTTCCTGAATGAAACCGCCAAGTTCGCCCATGTCTTCCTACCCGGCGCCTCCTTCCTGGAAAAGAGCGGCACGTTCACCAACGCCGAGCGACGGATTTCGCCAGTGCGCCGGGTAATGCCGCCGTTGGCCGGTTACGAGGACTGGCAGGTGACCCAGATGCTGGCCAACGCCCTGGGTTATCCGATGAACTACAGCCATGCCTCGGAGATCCTGGATGAGATCGCCAGCCTGGTGCCGACCTTCAGCAAGGTCAGCTTCAAGCGCCTGGACGAGGTCGGCAGCCTGCAGTGGCCATGCAACGAGGAAGCGCCGAACGGCACACCCACCATGCACGTCGACCATTTCGTGCGGGGGAAAGGCCGGTTCATGCTCACGGAATACGTCCCCACTGAGGAGCGCACCAGCGGCAAATTCCCGCTGATCCTGACTACAGGCCGCATCCTGTCGCAGTATAACGTCGGCGCGCAGACCCGCCGCACCGCGAACACGGCCTGGCATTCGGAAGACCGTCTGGAAATCCATCCGCACGACGCCGAAAACCGAGGAATCGAAGACGGCGACTGGGTCGGCATCAAGAGCCGCCAGGGCGAGACGGTGCTGCGGGCAGTGGTCTCCGAGCGCATGCAACCCGGGGTGGTCTACACCACCTTCCACTTCCCTGAATCCGGCGCCAACGTCATCACCACCGACAATTCGGACTGGGCCACCAACTGTCCCGAATACAAGGTGACTGCCGTGCAGGTCACCAAGGTGAATGCGCCTTCGGAGTGGCAGCGGAGATTCCGCAGATTCACGGAAGAGCAATTGTCCTACCTGGAAAAAGCCACAGCGGGTTGATTGGGGATGGCGGGTCCAGCCGGCACTGTCTTCGATCCGGTCCTTCGCCCGGGCAGTGCGGAAGGCGCGCCGGCTGCATGGACCCTGGAAGACGGGAGCCGGCCCAGCCACAGTCGGGTCACGGTCCAGCGCCTGCGTGACGGGGTCGTCAGCGTCGAAACCGACGAAGTGGCTGAGGAAGTGCCCGTTGCGCTGGTCTACAACGGGGTGCCGCATGTGGTCATGCTGGCGACGCCCCTGGACCTGGAGGATTTCGCGATCGGTTTCAGTCTGACCGAGGGCATCGTCCGCTCGCCGTCCGAGATCCTGGCGGTCCGCCCCCACAACCGCAGCGAAGGCATCGAGGTGAGGCTGCGTATCACCGAGGACCGTTTCGCCGGCCTGCCGGGCAAGGAACGCAATCTCACCGGGCGTACCGGCTGCGGCCTGTGTGGCTCAGCGACCCTGCAGCAAGCGGTGCGCCACCCGCCGTGGGTGGGGGTGGACACGGCCGTGTCGATGGCCGATCTGCGCCGCGCCCAGGACGAACTGCGTGCGCGACAGGACATCAATTCACTGACCGGTGCGGTGCACGCCGCAGCCTGGATTGTGCCTGGCCGGGGCCTCGTCCACCTACGGGAAGACGTGGGCCGCCACAATGCCCTGGACAAACTGATCGGAGTCTTGGCGAAAACCCATACACCACGCAATGAGGGCTTTGTCCTGGTCACCAGCCGCGCCAGCTATGAGATGGTGCAGAAATGCGCGGAGGCCGGCGTCGGCTTCCTGGCCGCGATTTCGGCACCCACCGGCCTCGCCATCCGGCTCGCGCTGGAAACCGGCCTGACCCTGGTCGGTTTCGTCCGCGGCGAGACATGCGTGGTTTATTCCCACGCCCACCGGCTGCTTGAACATTAAGCGAGTTTTCGACTTATAACATCTAACTAAATAAGGAGCCCTGCTTGCAAATGCATAGCGAAAACCTCGTCAAGATGGCAAACAACATCAGCGCCTTTTTCCAGGCTGATCCCGACCACGCCGCCGCCGTTAAGGGCGTGGTCGATCATCTGCACAAGTTCTGGGAGCCCAGGATGCGCCGCCAGATCATCGCCCACCTCCAGGCCGGCGGCGAAGGATTGAGCCCGCTGGCACGTGAAGCCGTGACCGTGCTCATGAACGAGCAGCAGAAGAACGCCGCCTGACCGGTTTTCCACCATTGCGCAGCACCGGCGCGCTCCCGTCCGACCCCCCTATTGCGCGGGGTCGGCTACCCCCCTCCGCTCAGGCCGACACGAATTCAGCGAGGGTATTGCTTTACATCAAAAATTCCATAATTATAGAAATATGGAATCAAAGTCCGTCGTAACCGCCCTTGCCGCCCTGGCACAAGAATCCCGTCTGGCCGTATTCCGATTGCTGATCCAGGCCGGGCCCGAGGGGCTTTCCGCCGGCCGAGTCGCCGAAGCATTGGGAATCGCCCCCTCATCGTTGTCCTTCCATCTCAAGGAATTGGCCCATGCCGGTCTGGTCAGATCACGTCAGGAAAGCCGCTATGTCATCTATTCGGCAAATTTCGAGGTGATGAACGAGCTGATCGGGTTTTTGACCGAGAACTGCTGCCGCGGCGCCCCCTGTACGACGTCCACCCCGCTTCGATGCACTACCAATCAGGAGACCGCTGAATGACCGAGAGAACCTACAACGTGCTCTTTCTGTGTACCGGCAATTCGGCCCGCAGCATCATAGCAGAGGCGCTGCTCAACCATCTCGGCAAGGGGCGTTTCCATGCCTACAGCGCCGGCAGTCATCCGACCGGTCGCGTCAATCCGCTGGCGCTGGAACGGCTGGCCAAAGAAGGCGTTCCGGCGGACGAGGCACGCAGCAAAAGCTGGGACGAGTTCACTGCCCCAGGGGCACCGCCGCTGGATTTCGTCATCACGGTCTGCGATAACGCCGCCGGCGAAGTATGCCCGGCTTGGCCCGGCCAGCCCATCACCGCCCATTGGGGACTGCCCGATCCGGCGGCCGTCGAAGGTTCCGAAGGCGAACGAAGGCTCGCATTTGCCCAGACCTTCGCGCTGCTCGAGCGGCGTATTGCCCTGTTCATCGCCCTCAATCCGCATAGTCTAGAGCGGTTAGCCCTCGAGCGGGAGCTTCGCGCCATCGGGCGGATGGCTTGACGCAAGCTGGAAGGAGATCGCATCTGCGACTTTTGAAGTTCGGGAAACTCTCATGAAGCGAAAGCTGATCAACATGCTGGTGCTATGCACCGGCAATTCCTGCCGCAGCATTCTTGCTGAGGCACTGCTCAACCATCTGGGGAGTGACCGCCTCCGGGCATGGAGCGCCGGGAGCCATCCGACCGGAAAGGTCAATCCCCATGCGCTGGAGGCCCTGCGCAGGCACGGCCTCCCTACCGAAGGGCTGAGCAGCAAGTCCTGGGATGCCCTCGGCGACGTCGTATTCGACATCCTGATCACTGTCTGTGCCGACGCGGCCGGCGAAACCTGCCCGGCCTACCTGAGCCAAGCCATCCGGGGCCATTGGGGGCTACCGGATCCGGCCAATGCGACGGGCACGCTGGCGGAGATCGACGCCGTATTCGACGCGGCACTCGAAACCCTGGAAAACCGGGTGCGGGCCTTGCTGGCCCTGCCGATCGAGCAAATGAGCTCCGCCGAGCTTTCGGTGGAATTGGAACGCATAGGGAAAATAGCATGAAGAAAAAGCCCACGCCGACTCGAATCGAGCCCAAGCGCATGAGTTTCTTTGACCGCTACCTTACCCTCTGGGTCGCGTTGTGCATGGGCGCCGGCGTCCTGCTCGGCAAGGTACTGCCCGAACCCGTGGTGGCTCTGCGAGCGCTCGAAATCTCCCACATCAACCTGCCGATCGCCGGTCTCATCTGGCTGATGATCTATCCTATGATGCTGAAAGTGGATTTCGCTTCGGTGGTGAACGTGGGCAGGAACCCCAGGGGCTTGATGGTGACACTTTTCGTCAACTGGCTGGTCAAGCCGTTCAGCATGGCGCTGTTCGGTTGGTTATTCTTCAAATACCTGTTTCTTCCGTGGATCGGCCCTGAGACGGGCGATCAGTACCTGGCGGGCGTCATTATCCTCGCTGCGGCGCCTTGCACCGCCATGGTGTTTGTCTGGAGCTACCTCACCGACGGTGATCCGGCCTACACCCTGATCCAGGTCGCGGTGAACGATCTCATCATGTTGCTGGCCTTCGTCCCCATCGTGAAATACCTGGTTTCGGGGGCCGCGGGACTGGAAGTGCCGTTCGACGTCCTGTTCTACTCGGTAGTGGTGTTCATCGTGATACCGCTGGCCGCCGGGGTTATATCACGGCTGTGGCTGCTGCGCAGCAAGGGCCCCGCCTGGTTCGAACAAGTTTTCCTACCCCGGCTACACCCGGTTGCGATCAGTGCCCTGCTCGTCACGCTCATGTTGATCTTCGCTTTCCAGGCCGACAACATCACCGGACGTTGGCTGCATGTCGCGCTGATCGCGGTGCCGATCCTGTTTCAGGTGTACTTCAATTCATCGCTGGTGTACGGTCTGATGCATCTGTTCGGGGTGAATTACGCCGTGGCTGCGCCGGGCGCTCTGATCGGGGCCAGCAATTTCTTCGAACTGGCAGTGGCGACCGCGATCACCCTGTTCGGCCCGGAATCCGGCGCGGCCTTGGCCACCGTGGTGGGCGTGCTGGTCGAGGTGCCGGTGATGCTCTCGGTCTGCGCCCTATGCAACCGGACGCGGGGCTGGTTCACCAACGCATAAACGAACCCCCGGTTACGTCATGGCGCAACCAGGGGTTACAGCAGACACGTGTAATTTCCCTAGCGTCGTGGGGCCGTTTTAAGGCCCCACGAACCCGATGCCGATCACATCATGTCATCCATGCCGCCACCTGCCGGCACGCCGCCTTTTTCCTTCTTGGGCATTTCCGCGACCATCGCTTCGGTGGTCAACATGAGGCCCGCGACGGAAGCCGCGTTCTGCAGAGCGGAACGGGTGACCTTGGTGGGATCCAGAATACCCATCTCGATCATGTCGCCGTATTCGGCGCTACCGGCATTGTAGCCGAAGGTCCCAGTGCCTTCCTGGACTTTCGCGAGTACGACCGATGGCTCCTCGCCGGCATTGGCCACGATCTGGCGCAACGGCTCTTCGATCGCCCGGCGCAGAATGGCGATACCCACCGTCTGATCGTGGTTCTTACCCTCCAAGGTCTTCAGCGCCTGCTGGGCCCGGATCAGCGCCACGCCGCCGCCCGGTACGATGCCTTCTTCGACGGCCGCGCGGGTCGCGTGCAGCGCGTCTTCGACGCGGGCTTTCTTCTCCTTCATCTCGACCTCGGTGGCCGCCCCAACCTTGATGACAGCCACGCCGCCGGCCAGCTTGGCTACGCGTTCCTGGAGCTTCTCACGATCGTAGTCGGAGGTGGTGTCCTCGATCTGCTTGCGGATCTGCTCGACGCGAGCCTTGATGGCATCCGTGGAACCGGCGCCGTCGACGATGGTGGTGGTTTCCTTGTTGATCTGGATTTTCTTTGCCTGCCCCAGATCGGTGAGCTCGACCTTTTCCAGGCTCAGACCCAGCTCCTCGGAGATCACCTGGCCGCCGGTCAGGATGGCAATGTCTTCCAGCATGGCTTTACGACGGTCGCCGAAACCAGGAGCTTTGACTGCGCAGACCTTGAGTATGCCCCGCATATTGTTGACCACCAGGGTGGCCAGTGCTTCACCGTCCACGTCTTCGGCGATGATCAACAGCGAACGGCCAGCCTTGGCGGTTTTCTCCAGCACCGGCAGCAGGTCGCGGATGTTGGAGATCTTCTTGTCGTGCAGGAGGACGTAAGGATTCTCGAGTTCCACGCCCATGGTGTCCTGCTTGTTGATGAAGTACGGGGACAAGTAGCCGCGGTCGAACTGCATCCCTTCGACGACGTCGAGCTCGTTCTGCAGACCCGAGCCCTCCTCGACCGTGATCACGCCTTCCTTGCCGACCGTGTCCATGGCCTGGGCGATGATCTGGCCGATGCTTTCGTCGGAGTTCGCGGAGATGGTGCCGACCTGGGCGATGGCCTTGCTATCGGTGCAGGGTTTGGACAGCTTCTTCAATTCCTCCACCACGACGCCGACGGCCTGGTCGATGCCGCGCTTGATGTCCATCGGATTGGCGCCGGCCGCGACCGATTTCAGACCCTCGCGCACGATGGCCTGGGCCAGCACGGTGGCGGTGGTGGTGCCGTCACCGGCCACATCGGAAGTCTTGGAGGCGACTTCCTTCACCATTTGCGCGCCCATGTTCTCGAACTTGTCCTTCAGCTCGATCTCCTTGGCGACGGACACACCGTCCTTGGTCACGACCGGAGCACCGAAGCTTTTTTCCAGAACGACGTTACGTCCCTTCGGCCCCAAGGTCTGCTTCACCGCGTCGGCGAGGATGTTCACGCCGGCCAGCATGCGGTGACGGGCGTCGTCCGAAAAACGTACTTCTTTTGCTGCCATCAGTTCATTCCTCCAGTGTTCAGTTCAAAAGCTTGGCTCAAGATCAGGATTCGATAACACCCATGATGTCGTCTTCCCGGAGTATCAGGTACTCCGTACCGTCGATTTTGACCTCGGTGCCGGAATACTTGCCGAACAGTACCGTGTCGCCTGCCTTCACAGCCAAGGGGCGCACCTGACCATTGTCCAACGCCTTGCCGGTGCCGACGGCTACGACCTCGCCCTTGATCGGCTTCTCCTTCGCAGTATCGGGAATCACGATGCCGCCCGGGGAGGTCTTCTCCTCTTCCCGGCGGATAACCACAACACGGTCATGCAAAGGACGGATTTTCATGATGACTTGGAACTCCTTTAACTATGTTGTTGCTTCAAGGAATGGTGCGAAATGCACGGAATTCAGCGATTAGCACTCTCAGTCGGGTGCTGCCAGCGATATAGAGACACGGAACCTGATTTCAAGGCCCCTGTCCAGCCGGCTTTCGCTCTACCGAGGAGGGGCCGCCCGGCGAGCGGCCATGACTTCACCGGCGACAATCCGCGCAGTAAGGGAACGGACGGCTCAGGGTCGAACACGCGAAACGGAAGAAAAACTCGTCCGCTAAGCCTTGTCGTGCCAGCCCAGCATAGTGATCGACATGACGAGCAGCGGGGCTCCGGCCCCCGCCCAATCCATCGCGGACAGCGTTACGCCATCCAAGCCTCGAAGCCAAACCAATGCGGCAGCCGCGTAGACGCGGCCACTGGCGGCTGAGTCTAACGCAAGCAGCCAAACAAAAAGCGCCAGACTCATCGCTGCTGGAATCAGCAGCCAATTGGGCCCGCTTTTGCGTTGCCCAAGGTAAGGCAGAAAGCAGCCGATGATCCCGGCAAGTGCTGTTGCGATGAACAGTCCAGTGATGAACAGTCCAGTGGCGTTCAGAATCAAGATCAGTGAATTCTCAGTCGACCAACCTTGCCCTCTCCTTTTTCTCAGCCAGCGCAGCAGGACAGTTGCTTTACATCCTTGTTGAAGGTCTGCGCCGCAAGCTTCAGGCCCTCGACCATCGTGAGATACGGAAACAACTGGTCGGCCAGCGCCTGCACGGTCATCCGGTGACGGATCGCCAGCGCGGCCGTCTGGATCAGTTCGCCCGCTTCCGGGGCCACAGCTTGGACACCTATCAGCCGTCCCGAGCCGGTCTCGGCGACCAGCTTGATGAAGCCGCGGGTGTCGAAGTTGGCCAGCGCCCTAGGCACGTTGTCGAGGGTCAGCAGCCGGCTGTCGGTCTCGATGCCATCGTGGCGCGCTTCCGCCTCGCTGTAGCCCACTGTCGCCACCTGCGGATCGGTGAACACTACCGCCGGCATCGCCGTCAGATCCAGCTCGGCACTGCCTCCCGTCATGTTGATCGCGGCGCGGGTGCCGGCCGCCGCCGCCACATAGACGAACTGCGGCTGGTCGGTGCAGTCGCCGGCGGCAAAGATGTGCGGCGAGCTGGTGCGCATGGCGCGGTCGATAACGATGGCCCCTTCCGCGTTGAGCTCGATACCCGCCGCCTCACAGTTCAGGCCATGCGTGTTCGGCGCCCGGCCGGTGGCGACGAGCAGCTTGTCGGCACGCAGCTCGCCGTGCCCAGTGGTGAGCACGAATTTCCCGTCCGCATAGGCGACCTGGCTGGCCTGGGTGTGTTCCAGCACCTCGATGCCCTCGGCACGGAAGGCTGCCGTCAGCGCCTTGCCGATCTCGGGGTCCTCACGGAAGAACAGCGTGCGGCGCGCCAGGATCGTGACTTGGCTACCCAGGCGAGCGAAAGCTTGCGCCAGCTCGACCGCGACCACCGACGAGCCGATCACGGCCAGCCGCTCTGGGATCGTGTCGCTCGCCAGCGCCTCAGTGGAGGTCCAGTAGGGCGTATCCGCAAGGCCCTGGATCGACGGAATCGCTGGACTCGCGCCGGCGGCGACAAGGCAACGGTCGAAGCTCAGCTCGTGCGTGCCGCCGTCGGCAAGCGCAACGGTGAGCGTATGCGCATCCATGAACCGGGCCTCGCCGCGCAGTACGGTAATAGCCGGGATGCTCGCCAGGATGCCTTCGTACTTGGCGTGGCGCAGCTCCTCGACGCGGCCTTGCTGCTGGGCCAGCAACCGCTTGCGCCGGATGGCCGGCGGGGTGGGCGAAAGACCCTCATCGAACGGGCTTTCGCGGCGCAGGTGGGCGATGTGGGCGGCGCGGATCATGATCTTCGAAGGCACGCAGCCGACATTGACGCAGGTGCCGCCGATGGTGCCGCGCTCGATGAGCGTCACGCGCGCGCCGAGCTCCACGGCCTTCAAGGCGCCCGCCATCGCCGCGCCGCCGCTACCGATCACGGCCACGTGCAACGCTGACTCGCCGCTACCGCGCTTTGTTCCTCTCTCCGGCCAGTCGAGCGTCTCGTTCAACAAGCCGCCGGAGGACTTGCCTGGTATGTCGGGAACCCGTGCGCGGTAGCCGAGCGCGGTCACGGCCGTGACCAGCGGATCCAGGCACACGCCGGCTTCCACCTCGATCTCGGCGCGTTTGCGCGGATACGACACCGCGGCCGAGCTCACCCCGGGCACCTTTTCCAATGCCTGCCGGACGTGCTCGGCGCACGACGTGCAGGTCATGCCATCGATGAGCAACTCATACGTGCTCATTTTTTTCTCCATTGCCGGTGTTTGGCGCTGTCCCGGGCGCGCAGCACTGCACCGCGCGCTTGCGTTGATTCAAGGCATAAACCGTGAGGCCGACGAATACGATGAGCGTGGGGATGAGAACGTAATCGAGCCAACCCGCCCAAGCCGAAAGGCCCACGGCACCCAGCAGGATCACGAGTATCGGGGTCGCGCAGCAAATCGCGGCGACGATGGAACCGACGATGCCCGTGCGCAGTAAGGTTTTGTTATCCATGGTTCATTCCTTTACAGTCGAAGGATAACCGGCGTTCGCGGTGGCCTGCGCGAGGGCTGCGGTGCTGGTCTTGGCGTCGTCGAAAGTGACGACGGCTTCCTGTTTCTCGAAGCTCACCTCGACCTTGCTTACGCCGTCAACCTTGGTGAGCGCCTTCTTCACCGTGATCGGGCAGGCCGCGCAGGTCATGCCGGGCACGGACAGGGTGACAGTCTGGGTAGCGCCCCATGCGGGTCCGCTCAGGGCGGCGGCCAGGGCGATCAGTGCGGTTCGTTTCTGCATGGCAAGCTCCTTTCAGTAGAACAGCGGCAGGACGTAGGGAAACGCGACGGCCACCAGAACCAGGGCGGCTACGATCCAGAAAACGACTTTGTAGGCCGTCCGCACTTCCGGCCCGGCGCACACCTCGCCCGGCTCGCAGGCTTGGGCCGGGCGGAAGATGCGGCGCCCGGCGAAGAACAGCGCGATGAGCGCCGCGCCTATGAAGATCGGGCGGTAGGGTTCCAGCACGGTCAGATTGCCGATCCAGGCGCCCGAGAAACCGAGCGCGACCAGGACGAGGGGGCCAAGGCAGCAGGCCGAGGCGAGGACGGCCGCGATGCCGCCGGTCGCCAGTGCGCCGCGGCCATTCTTGGATTCCGACATAAGATTCTCCTTCCGGGACTTCGCTTGATACGGTAACGTTACTTCCGTAGTCAACTACGGAGTCAAGCACCATGGAGAACGCTCAAGAGAATCTGACCGTCGGCGCCTTCGCCAAGGCCGCCGGGGTCAACGTGGAAACGATCCGCTTCTATCAGCTCAAGGGACTGCTGCCCCGGCCGGAGCGGCCTTATGGGAGCATCCGCCGCTATGGACAGGCGGATGTGGCGCGGGTGAAGTTCGTGAAATCAGCCCAGCGCTTGGGGTTCAGCCTGGATGAAGTCGGCCAGCTCCTGAAACTGGAGGACGGCACCCATTGCGGCGAAGCGGCCGAACTGGCCGCCCACCGGCTGGCCGATGTGCGCGCCCGCTTGGCAGACCTCCAGCGGATGGAGGCAGCGCTGTCGAAGTTGGTTGGCGAGTGCAACGCGCATAGCGGCAACATTTCCTGCCCGTTGATCGCAGCATTGCACTGCCGCTAGACACGGAGAGCAGTTCGGGCTTGGCGTCCGATTTTTGTCCGCTTGGTGAGCTGCCGCGGTCAGAACGGCAGCCGGCGGCCGAGCTGACCGCGCATGCCTTTCATCAGATTCATGATGTTGCCGCCCTTGAGCTTTTTCATCATTTTCTGCATCTGCTCATGCTGTTTGAGCATGCGGTTCAGGTCCTGAACCTCCGTACCTGAGCCCAGGGTGATACGACGCTTGCGGGACGGGTTGAGGATGTCGGGGTCGGACCGCTCGGCGGGGGTCATGGAATCGATCATCGCCAGCTGCTGGTACATCTCCTTGTCGTTGATTTTCTCCTTGACGTGCTGGGGTACGTTCCCCACGCCCGGCAGCTTGTCCAGCATGGCGGCGAGGCCGCCCATGTTCTTGAGCTGCAGTAACTGGTCGCGGTAGTCGTTGAGGTCGAAACGGCGGCCTTTGTGGATCTTCTTGGCGAGTTTTTCCGCCTTGGCTTTGTCCATGGTGCGCTCGACGTCCTCGATCAGCGAGAGCACGTCGCCCATGCCGAGGATACGTGAAGCCACGCGGTCGGGATGGAACACTTCCAGAGCCGCGGTCTTCTCGCCCACGCCCATGAACTTGATCGGCTTGCCGGTGATGTGACGGATCGACAGCGCCGCGCCACCACGGGCGTCGCCGTCGGTCTTGGTCAGGATGACGCCGGTCAGCGGCAGCGCGTCGTGGAAGGCCTTGGCAGTGTTGGCGGCATCCTGGCCGGTCATGCTGTCCACCACGAACAGGGTTTCAATCGGCTTGATCGCGGCGTGCACGGCCTTGATCTCGTCCATCATATCTTCGTCGATGTGAAGGCGCCCGGCGGTGTCGATGATGACCACGTCCATATAGCGTTTCCGTGCGTGTTCGACGGCGCGGCGAGCGATATCGACGGGCTGTTCGCTCGTCTCGCTGGGGAAGAACTCGGCCTTCACCTCGCTCGCCAATGTCTCCAGCTGCTGGATAGCTGCCGGACGGTAGACGTCGGCGCTGGCCACCAGCACGGACTTGCGCAGATTCTCCTTGATCCAGCGCGCCAGCTTGGCGACGGTGGTGGTCTTGCCTGCGCCCTGAAGGCCCGCCATGAGGATCACAGCCGGCGGCTGGGTGGCCAGATTCAGTTTCTCATTGGCCTTGCCCATGATCGTGACCAGTTCCTCATTGACGATCTTGATCATGGCCTGGCCGGGTGTCAGGCTCTTTTGCACCTCCTGGCCCAGCGCCCGCTCCTTCACCTGTTCGATGAAATCCTTGACCACCGGCAGCGCGACATCGGCCTCGAGCAATGCCTGGCGCACTTCGCGCAGGGCATCCTGTATGTTGGCCTCGGTCAAACGGCCCTGCCCGCGCAGTTTGCGCAAGGAATCGGAAAGGCGGTCGGTCAGGTTGTCGAACATGGCTGGTTTCCTAAAGTCTTGACTCTCGGTGCAACGCGGTTGGCGCAGCTTCAAACAGACCGGACATTATGCCAGACTACGCTGCGGAGGACATGACCCCCTATGCATTCCACGATCTTCGCCGTCACCGCGATCCTGGCCTACCTCGCTGCCGCCGCATCCCTCTACCAGTCTCTACGGACCGATTACCTCTCCGCGCTGGAGACGCGGCGTCAGAAAGGGGCGACACTGGTGTTCGGCTTTCTGGCGGTGGGGTGCCATGCATTGACGCTTTCCACGCTGTTCGACCCCGAAGGGGATCTCAACATCGGCTTTCCGAATACCCTGTCCGCCGCGGCCTGGATGATCGCCACCGTATTGCTGGCCGGAGCCTTCTTCAGACCGGTCGAGAAACTTGGCATCGTGGTGTTTCCAATGGCCGCCCTGATTCTGGCCCTGAAGCTCTCAATGCCCGGGAGTGCGCATTTTCTGAAGAACCATTCTCTGGAGATGCGCCTGCACATCGTGGTGTCGATGCTGGCTTACAGCTTCCTCAACATCGCTGCCTTGCAGGCGATCGTACTCGCCGTTCAGGACTGGCGCATCAAAACCCGCCACGCCAGCGGGTTCGTGCGCTCGCTGCCGCCCCTCCAGACCATGGAAAAACTGCTGTTCCAGCTCATCGGGACTGGGTTCGTCCTGCTCAGCGTGTCCCTGGTGACCGGATTTCTGTTCGTCGAAGACCTGTTCGGCCAGCATCTGGCACACAAGACCGTGCTTTCCATCGCCGCCTGGGGGGTGTTTGCCGCCTTGCTCGGTGGACGCCGGTTCCGCGGCTGGCGCGGCCGGACCGCTATCCGCTGGACCCTGGGCGGCTTCGCCGCGCTGATGCTGGCTTATTTCGGTAGCAAGATGGTGCTGGAACTGGTGCTGCACCGGGTATGAGCCGATGAGTCGGGAAGACGTTCACCGGCGGCCACGGTTCCATCAGTTTGAAAAGGCCTTCCCATTGCTGTAGCAGGCACATGAGATCGACCGGCCTTCGATCGTGGAATAGCCGGGGCTGAGCCAGTTCTTCGGGAAGTTGCTGAAGGACCTCGAGGAGGCTGAGGGTTTTGCGCCCAAGAGCTCCCGGGGCGCGATTCGGCCTCGTGCTCTGAACGGCCGGCTCAGCCGTCCCACGCGTAGTCTGCGAATAAGCCGGCGAACACCGCCGCACCGAACCAGTGATTATTGAGGAAGGCGCGGAAGCACTTGGACTTCTCCCGCCGGGAAATCAGGACCTGCTGGTAGACCGAGAACCCCGCCGCGGCGGCCAAGCCCAGCGCATAGGGCCACCCCAAGCCCAGATAGCGGCCGGTGCCGGACAGGATCGCCAGCATGGCGATCTGCAAGGCGCCGATGATCTCACGGTCGTGCCGTCCGAACAGGATTGCGGTTGACTTGATCCCGATTTTCACGTCGTCCTCCCGGTCCACCATGGCGTACATGGTGTCGTAGATCAGTGCCCACAGTACCGTCGCCGCGTACAGCGCCCAGGCCACGGCCGGAATCGAGCCGGTCTGGGCAGCGAAAGCCATGGGAATGGCCCAGCCGAAGGCCAGGCCGAGATAGGCCTGAGGCAGATGGGTATAGCGTTTGGTGAAGGGGTAAGAGGCGGCCAGGAACGCGCCCGGCACCGACAGGGCGATGGTCAGGCCGTTCATCGTCAGCACCAGCGCGAAGCTCGTCAGGCACAGAACCAGGAACAGGATCAGAGCCTCCTTCGGCGTCACCTCCCCCGCCGCGATCGGTCGCAGCCGGGTGCGTTCGACGTGCGGGTCGAAATCACGGTCGGCGTAGTCGTTGATGACGCAGCCCGCCGCCCGCATCAACACCACGCCAAGCACGATCACGGTCGCCACGCCCGGATCGGGTCGCCCCTGCCCGGCGATCCACAGTGCCCACAGGGCAGGCCAGAGCAGCAGGAAGATGCCGATGGGCTTGTCGAAACGCATGAGCCGCCAGTAAGCATCGGCACGGGACTTGAGCGAAGGAGGAAGACTCATGCAGACTCCATGGCCGGAAGCAGCACGGGAAGGAAGAACTCGGCAACCAGCAAGGGCCTTCCCCCAATCGAATAGAGCGAGCGCCGGCCCCAGACCGTCTCATCCGGTTCCAGGCCGGCACGAACCTCCGGGCGCCACTGACGGATCCCGATCTGAGCTGTTTCCAGGCCTTGACGCCGCAAACACCGGGAGGCGAACAGGATTTCCCCCAGCGGACGATTGTCAAGGCGCGTCAGCCGGCGTCCGACACCCTTCAGGGTTTGCACCGGGAGGACGCTGCGGGCCAGAACCCAAGGCTGTTCGCCGGATCTGAGTTCGACTTCGCGCACCAGGGCATGGCGGCCGGACCGGAGTTTCAGCAGCAACACCTCGTCCGGAAACGGATGGGCGAACCCCTGGTGGATTACGCGGACATTGAAGCAGCTGCCGCAGGCGGCTTTCAAACGCTGGGTCAGTGAGCCGCTTTCAAATACCCAGGATTCCAGGGACTGCGGCATCTCCGGGCCGCAGCCCCGATGGGCATCACGGAATTTCGGTGGGGAAGAAAAAAGTTTGCTCCTGGGATACAAGGCACGCGCTCGGTGGAAAAAAAAGACACCGGATTTTAGCAGACCGCACCCCCCGGTCGGCTTACAGGCAGCCAGGCGGTTTGGGCAGGCCGGCGATCAGGCACGCCTGCTTGAGTGGTCCCCCGGGGAACAGGCCGTGCAGATAACGGTTGTTACCTTTGGCTTCTCCCAGCTCCTTGCGGACCGCCTTCACGAACAAGCGGGCAGTCGGCAGATGATCGAACCGGCGATGGTAGTCCCGGATGAAGCGGACGATCTCCCAATGCGGATCGGTCAGACGGATACCGATCGTTTCCGCGAGACGTTCCGCCGTATCTTCGTCCCAGGACCGCGAATCCAGCAGGAAACCGTCGGGGCCGAGCGGCAAAGGCGGTTTCAAGTCCATGTCAGCGAAAGCTCGTGATGCGCTGCGAGTTCGACGAAACCGTCATAACCCACCCGGCCGAGCGACTGCAGCAGGTCGGGTGCGCACAGACCGCGGGCGTCGAGATCCGGTCCCAGCACGCGGATGTCCAGCCGCGCCGCCGCCTCGGCCACTTCGTACGAAAACCGGCGGCCGGCCAGAGCACCATAGACGCCGTTTTCCAGCAGGAGCACGGCGTCACCCTCCCCCGCCCGGGCGAGGCAACGGCTGAGGGCTGCGCTCTCGAAGGGCGAGGCATTGACCAGATGCAGCACGCTCATCCGCCCCCCACGGCGACATCGTGGCCGGCGATCCAGCCCGGAACCTCGCTCCGCGCCAGCAACCGTACCGGCACGACCAGCGCATCCGGCGACAACGCGCGTTCGACGAGCGATTCGGTTTCCACCGCGACTTCGCGGACATCGTACAACTCCAGGGTTCTAATCAGCGGCCCCAACGGGCGGAGCGCACCACCCTCGACGGAACCCGGCACCTGCAACTGCCACACACCGTCGTCGAGAAATAGGACATCCACGGGATGATCGAAGGCCGCAACCGCCAGCAACTGGTCCACCATCTCAACATTGCGACCGCCGCAAAATGGCGGCTGCCGCACCACGAATACGAAACTCTTGGGATGACTCATCCGGCAAAGGTGAGTAGCCGGTCCGCCTTCAGGCAGGCGTCCACCCACTGGCCGAGACCTCCGATGCGAAAGCCGGGCGCAAGCGATCCTTCATCCCTTCCTTCCGTCGAAACCAGACCCCGGCGCTGGGCCGCCGAAACGCACAGGACCAGATCCAGGCCATGTTCATGCGCCAGGGTGCTCCAGCGGGCGGAGAGATCATCTTCCCCGGCGAACGATGAAACTTGTGCGTTATACACACCGTCATAGTAAAAGAACACCAGCAGGATATGGTGCCCGTTCGCCAGAGCGGCTTTGATAAACTGATATGCGCTGTTCGCCGCCTGAGCCTCGCGCGGGCTCGCATTGATCTGTATGACGAATTTCATGATCACAGCTCCCGCCACGAACCGCTTCGATCCCCTTTCCGCTCGACCATTCCAATCGCTTTCATGACACATCCCAGCCGCCCCGCCCGTCCGCCGTTTCAACTGGCAACCGCCATGCTGACAGCCGCCCTGCTGATTACCGCTTTGCCCGCGACCGGCGAACCGCTCAACCTCGAGCTGCCGGACATGGGCGATTCCACCGGCACGCTTTTCACGCCGCAGCAGGAAAAGGCGCTGGGCGAAGCCTTTTACCGCAATCTGCACCTCCAGGTACAGATCAACGAAGATCCGGAAGTCACCGACTATATCCAGGCCCTGGGGCGGAAGCTGGTGGAAAACAGCGACACGCCGGGGCAGCCCTTTCACTTCTTCGTCGTCAACCAGCCGGTTATCAACGCATTCGCCGGTCCCGGCGGCTACATTGGCGTCAACTCGGGCCTGATCCTCACGACCGAAAGCGAAAGTGAGCTGGCATCGGTGCTCGGACACGAAATCGCGCACATCACCCAGCGCCACCTCTACGAAGCATTCCAGGCCGCCGGCCGAATGTCGCTGCCGACTGCGGCGGCCATGCTGGCCGGTGTGCTGCTGGGCGCCGGAACCGGCTCCAGCCAGTTGGGCCAGGCCGCAGTCATCGCCGCTACGGCGGCCAGCCAGCAGATGCAGATCAATTTTACCCGAGACAACGAAGCCGAAGCCGACCGGGTGGGCATGAAAATACTTTCCGGTTCGAATTTCGACCCCCGTGCGATGCCCACCTTCTTCGAAAGAATGCAGCAATCCACCCGCTTCTCCACCGGCCGCAGCACGCCGGAATTTCTCCTCACTCACCCGGTCACCATGTCCCGTATCGCCGACACCCGCGGGCGAGCCGAACAATATCCCTACAAACAGTATCCCGACTCGTTCACCTACCAGATCATCCGAGCCAAGCTGCACGTGCAGACGACCCACAACCCTCAGGAAAGCGTCAGCTATTTCACCGCGATCTCCGACGTGGGCACCCGCCAGCAGCAGGATGTAGCCCATTACGGCCTGGCCCTGGCCCTGATCGCCCAGGGCAAGATCGGCCAGGGCGGACCCATGCTCCAGGAGCTCATCCGCCGCTATCCCGAGCAGTCACAATTCTACAACGCGCTTGCCGACGCCGAGCGCGAAGCCAAGAACTATCCCGCCGCCCTCGCCACCTACGAGGAAGCCTTGAAGCGCTTTCCCGGCAACCGCGCGCTCAGCCTGAACTACGCCCAGACCCTGGTCCGGTCCGGTAAACCCGCGGAGGCGCGCAAGCGGCTGCAGGAGTACCTGCTCCGGTTCCCGGCAACGCCGGAAGTGTACGAGCTGCTAGCGCAGGCTCACTCCCAGCTCGGCAACGAAGCGGAATCCCACCGCTACTTGGCCGAAGCCTATTACGCCGACGGCCAGACCCGCAACGCCATTCTGCATCTCAAGCTCGCGCAAAGAGCACCTGGACGCGATTTTCAGACCGACTCGGCGATCGAGGAGCGCATCAAGGAACTGCAGGAGGAGCAGAGGGAAGAAAGGGAAAAATAGATGCTCGTGTTCGCGCCAGCCATCGAACCATCGGACGCGGCCGCGAGCTTTTCCGCCTTGACGATCGCTGGCGTCCTGCGCTCAATCATGCAGATTTTTTCATACCGCGCCCGATCCAACCGCGTCGCGGCACCTAATCGTTGGGGCTGAACGATTTCAAGTCCGGCACCGTGAACTTGCCTTGCAGGGAAAGCAGTTCGGCGCGATGGAGCCTGGCCAACTGCTCCAGGCACGCCTCACCTTTGTCCCGCAAACGCACTTGGACCTGGCGCTTGTCCCGGGGATCGACACTGCGTTCCACCAAACCCAGCTTCTCGCACCGCGTGATCAAGGCCACGACCCCGTGGTGCTTGGCCTGCAGGCGCTCGGCCAACTCTCCCACGGTGGCCCACTCGCGATCCGGAAAACCTTTGATATGGAGCAACAACAGATATTGCAGCGGCGTGACGCCATGCCGCCGCGTCACGTTCTCGCTGAAGCGCAGGAACCGTCGCAGTTGATAGCGGAACTGGGCCAACGCCTCGAAATCTCTTTTCGACAAGGGTTGTTCGGTTGTTTTCGTCGCCAATCGGGATCTCCAATATTCAACTTTATATCATGGCGTGATATCTTTCGCCTCGACACAGTTACCGCCAGGGAGAAACCATGCCCCTCTATGCAGCTGCTGATGCCGTACTCCTGCGATGGCGTCGACACCGGGTCGAGCACCCCGACCGCTATCGTAGCGCGGGGAGAAGCAATTGTCCGAATGAGCCTGAGCCGGCCACCGGCCAGGGCCGGTCTGCGGTGATCGGCGCGTCCCGCGGATATGCGTGAAAAGAGGTCACCGATCTTTCCCAGACGCCTGCGCGGGTGGCGGTTCATCCTCCTGAACGTTGCACTCGGCCTAGGACACATGGTGGTGCTCTTCAATGCCGGTTCCTATATCGCCCTGATGCCGCATGCCGCCGGCGACTTGGGCGGGGTTTTGCCTAGCTTTGGAACCTGGGCCCAAACCGATTTCATGATCGCTCTGGCCCTGGCCTTCCCCATAGCCCGCTGGCTGTCGGGCCGATTCGGAGACTATCGCCTGTTCGTCGTGTCTTTCGTCGCGTATGCACTGGCCTCCTGCCTGTGCGCGCGCAGCGAAACCCTGCGGCTGTTCCTGCCGGCACGTATCCTGCTCGGCTTCGCCGGGGGCATCACGCTTCCCATCGGCCAGGCGCTGTTGCTGAAAGAATACCCGGCGCGGCTCAGATCGGTCGGACTGGCAGTCTGGGCTTTGTTCAGCCTGATGCCATTCACCATCGGTTTCCCGGTCGGCGGCTGGATCGCTGATGAATTGGGCTGGCGCTTCCTGTTTTTTCTTAATGTGCCCATCGCCCTGGCCGTCGCCGGAATCACAGGCGCTTTGCTCTACGGACGTGGATTCGAACGCCGCCACTTCCGCTTCGACTTCGTCGGTTTCAGCTTGCTATGCGTAATCCTTGGCGGATTGCAGACGATTCTGAATCAAGGCAACGATTTCGACTGGTTCGACTCGCCCTTCCTGCGCGGCATGTTGATCCTCGTTCTGGTGGCGCTGCCCTGCTTCGTTATATGGGAACTGGGCGAGCGCCATCCGGCCCTCGAGATCCGCCTGTTCGCCCACCGCAACTTCGCTATCGGCGTGACCTGCCTCACGCTTGGCTTCCTCACCATTCAGGGGCTGCTCTCATTGTTCATCGCCCAGCTCCAACTCCTGCTGGGGTATTCATCCTGGCTCGCAGGGTTGGAGTTTCTCACCATGGTCCTGCTGGCGGCTCCCGTGACAGCCATCATGCACGAAATCGTCAATGGCTTGGATGCGCGCCCTTTCGCCTGTGTCAACTTGCTGGGTTTCGCATTCACCCTGCACTGGATCGGTCTGTTCGATAAGCCAGCATCTTTCGATCAGATCATTTGGCCCATGCTGCTGCTGGGCTTTTTTCTGGGCTCATTCTTCACCCCCTTGACCCTGTTGACCCTGCACGGCCTGTCCAGCCGCCGGCTAGCGCGCGCGGCCGAAGAAGCCGGCCTGTTGCGCATAGCCGCAGGAGCCTTCGGCATCACGCTTGCGGGCGTGGTGCTGTTTCGGCGTACCCCTTTTCATCAACTGCTGCTGGCCGATCGTTTAGGCGGACGGCAATTCGTGTCTTTCGACGAACTGGGGCGTTTCTCCGCCCAGCTGGAGCAGGCCGGTATCTCCCCCGATGCCTTGGTGGACAAGCTGTTGGCGACCATCAAGCAGCACGCCGCGATTCTGGGTCTGAACGACGCATTTCTCCTGGCGAGCCATCTCTTCATCGGACTGGCCGGACTCGTCTGGCTCGCCGCGCCCACCCACCGGCCTCCGACCCGCGTCGAACAGTTACAAGAACGGGGGGCGGAAGAATTGATGGAAGAACCATGAGGCCACCACCCCTGGGAGGAAGACACCTGCTTCTCGCAGCCGCCGGCGGGCTTTTGTTGCTGCTTGCCGGCTGTGCCTGGATTCCCTCGGAAGGAGAACGAGCCCAATTCACCAAGACCGTACCCATGGAGGAAACTCGGGCGGGCGCACGGGAGCAGCTGAACTTCAGCCAGCGATGGCCCCGCGAGGGATGGTGGCGTGAGTTCCGCAGTCCTGAACTGAACCGACTCATGGACTTGGCCTTGAAGGACAATCCCGGGCTCAAGGTGGCTTCGGCCCGACTGCGTCTGGCCCAGGCGCTAGTGCGTGTGGAAGGGGCGAGACTGCTGCCGTTCCTGGATGCCGAAGCCGAACTCACCGTCGAAAGAATTTCGTCCCATGGCGTCTTTGCCGCACTCAATCCCGAGGTCGCCGGAATCCGCATCATGTCGGGGATGATCAGTCCGCTGAGCTTCCGTTATGAATTCGACTTCTGGGGCAAGAATCGCGCGGCTCTGGAGGCCGCCTTGGGTGAGGCCGCAGCCGAGGAAGCCGAGCGGGCCGAGACTCGGCTGTTGCTCACCACCGCTGTCGCACGCGCCTACTTCCGGATGGTAGCGCTGAGGCAGCAACTGGATTTGACACGCGACATGGTCCAATTGCGGCGCACTCTGTCAGAACTTGCCGAGACGCGCTTCAAACTGGGGCTGGACTCCGCCGATGCCGTTAAGCAGGCCTTGGTGGAACAGGAATCCGCCAACAAGCGCGAAGCGGGAGTTCGCGACCAACTGGAATTGCAAAAGAACCTGTTGGCGCGCCTGATCGGCAGTGGTCCCGATGTGACATCGCACCTCACGACTCATCCGGTACCCATCCCGGCGAGAGTCCCGTGGCCCACGCATCTACCCTTGGAACTACTTGCTCACCGCCCCGACCTGACTGCGGCGCTCTACCACACCGAAGCCGCGGCGCAGCGGATCAAGGAAGCCAAAGCGGTTTTTTTCCCTTCCGTCGACCTGACGGCCTTCGTGGGAACCAATGCCCTGGTGCTGACCAAAGGAGCGAATCACTTGGCGAATCTGCTGTTCTCGGGATCCAGCATCACCTACGGCGTAGCGCCGGGGGTGCGGATTCCCTGGTTTGAAGGCGGACGCCTGCGCGGTGAGTTGTCGGCTCAGCGGGCCGAATACGACCGCGCGGTGGAGCTCTACAACGACACCCTGCTGCATGCCGTCCAGGAAGTCGCCGACAGCCTGAGCGCCTGGCGTGAGACCAGCGCCATTCGGGAGGCCCACCAACACCTGCTGGCTGCGCAACGGGAGAAACTGGCGTTCGTACAGGTACGCCTGCACAGCGGCCTGGATGACCGCCGGCCAGTGCTCGAGCAACAGCACGCCGTACTGGAACAGGAGTATGCCGCCAGGGTACTGGAGGCTGACCAATTGGTAGCCGCGGTCGATCTGGTGGAGGCATTGGGCGGCGGATACCACAATCAGATTCGGATGGAGCCGCTCGAGCAAGAGGCGCAGTAACCGACAACCCCTGACGACTATGGAAAAACACGCATCCATGAAGGTTCGCCCCAAAGAGATACGTGCCCGCCGCAACCGGCGTCTACTGGCGGTGTTTCTATTGCTGCTGCTCACGGCTGCGACCTATGCCGTTTATTTTTGGCTGGACGGCCGCTTCTGGGTGACCACAGATAACGCCTTCATCGCCGGCAACCTGATCCCGGTGGAAGCCGATGCGACCGGCATCGTTACCCAGGTTCTTGTGGAGGAAAGCCAGTACGTCCGCAAGGGCGATCTGTTGGTTCGCCTCGATGAACACCGTGCCGCGGCCACACTGGGACGGGCGCAAGGCAATCTAGCGCGGGTTTTGCGCCGTGTCGCCGGCCTTTTCGCCAGGCGCCAGCAGATGTGCCAGAGACTGGCCGCCCGTGCCGCCGATCTCGAGCGAGTCCGTCACGATCTGATCCGTTACCGGGAAGCGGTTCCCAGCGGATCAGTATCCGAACAGGTGCTGCAGAACGCCGAGGACCACCGCAGAGCCCTTGAAGCCGAGGTTCGAGAAGCGCGCGCAGAACTGTTGTCGGCCGAGGCCCAAGTGGGCGGTACCACCCGCAGAGGTCATCCCGATGTGGAAGTGGCCAAGAACAACTTCATTGAGGCCTTTCTCGAATACAACCGCCAGCATATTGTCGCCCCTGCTACCGGCTACGTGGCCAAACGCAAGGCGCAGGTCGGCGATCGGGTCAAACCGGGCGACCCCCTCATGACCATCGTGCCATTGGATCACCTGTGGGTCGAGGCGAATCTGCGCGAGACGGATATGCGCCGGGTGCGACCGGGCCAACGGGCGCTCATCGTCGTGGACGTTTATGGGAAAAGCCACACCCTGCACGGCAAGGTGGAAGGGTTGGTTCCCGGCACAGGCAGCGTGTTTGCCCTGCTTCCGCCGGACAACGCCACCGGCAATTTCATCCATATCGTCCAACGCGTGCCAGTGCGCATCACGCTGCAAAAGGAGGAAATTCAAGGCCGACTCATCCGACCGGGCTTATCCACGATCACCTCCATCGATGTGAGAGAACCCGGCAGTCCGCCCGATACCTCCTACGTCGAGACCTCCGCTGCTGAATACGCGACAGACATCTTCGCCGACGAACTGACCAGGGCGGAATCGATGGCCAGGGAAATCTTGGAAGCGAACCTTCCGGAAGTCGGCCCGATCGAATCCCCCTGCCCCACCCTCGCAATTCCCGTCGCGCAGCCGTGAGGTGTTCTGCGGATCAGCAACGATTCCTGCCGCAATGTTCGAGGCATCCTAGCCAGTGACACGGATCACACTGGTCTTCCGGTATGGGTTCGGGTTCACCCCGCCCCCGACCCAGAATCTCCAGCCGGCCGTCCGGGTTCACGCCACAGGCGATGATTGCCGCCATTGACACCGCCAGCCCCCTTGGGCGGACCTTCAGGTCGGTCGCATCCAGCCTCCGGTCCGGCCACACGCCGTCGATCGGCCGGTTCAGGAACGAGCCCACCCGCTCATAGATATTCTTCTAAAGGTCCCATCGCCTGGCCCAGGTCATCGACCTTGCGCGCCGAGGCGCTGGCCGATTCACCGGCGTTTGGCCATCACCGCCGAGCCGGATCATCCCAAGCTTGACCGATCAGGGACGCTATCTCACCACGGAACCGACCTTCCACCGTGTGCTGCGAGCGGAAGGCCAACTGGGTCCTCGCCGCAGCGAACGGCCCCTGCGGGCCCGGAGCAAATCCAGGGCGCTCTGCGCCAGCACACCGAACCCAGGCTACGACTGGGACATTAATTACCTGCCGATGGCGATTCAAAGCGCGGTGATGTCACGGATTGCGGGTCATCCGCTTGATGAAGTCCTGCAGGCTCTGCCCAGCCCCATCTTCGAAGGATTCGTTTTCCATCAGGATGGACTGCATGCGGTCCAGCCGGAAATTACGGAAGTCTTCCCGTAATTCGCACCAACCGGCCAACGACCAGACGTTTCCCCAGAAGTACAGTCCTAAAGGGCGAATGCGGCGCTGGGTTTGCTCGCCGTCCGCACGGCGATAACCAAAGAGGAGGAAACGCTTCATGTCGATGGCTTTCCGGCAGATGTCGAGCGTGACGTCGATATCCTCCCGTTCACTGAAGCGCAGCGAGAACAGCTTGCTGCGCTCGATGTTGGCCTTCAGTTCCGCGGGGATGACCGCCGTCACCTTGTCGAGTACCGATTGCGCGGAATGGCCCAGTTCGGTTCCACCCCAGGATTTCACCATCCTGGCCCCGATCACGAGCGCCTCCAGTTCTGCTGTAGTGAACATGATGGGGGGTATGTCGATGGCATGCCGCAAGGTGTAGCCGACACCGGCCGCTCCTTCGACGGGAATACCCGATAGGCTGAGATCCTGGATGTCGCGGTAAATCGTGCGTTCGGAAACCTCCAGCCGTTCGGCCAGCGCTCGGGCCGTGATCAAGCGCTTGTTGCGCAGGATTTGAACGATCTGGAACAGGCGGTCGGCGCGTCGCATCGCGTAGGCGGGCAGCCGAAGTACGCCCAGCCGCCCGTCCCGACGAGGTTCAAGCCGGCGAGTACAAGCCGACGCGGTTGCCTTCGCTGTCCAGGAATTGTGCGAAGTAACCGCAGGCGCCGTCATGGATCGGCGTTTTCGGCACCAGCACGCTGGCGCCGTGCTCGACCGCGCGCTGCAATGGCTGGCTTAGGTCCGTTCCGCCGTTGAGATAGACGACCGCACCGGTCTGGCTGGGTTCGTAATGTTCGCCGGCTATCAGCATGCCACTGACCGCCGGTCCTTCGGAAGCGAAGATCGCCATCTGGTAACTGCCCATCGCCTCATCCTTGAACGTCGTTTTGAGGACTTCCTGATAAAACGCCTTGGCCCGCGCCATATCTTTCACCGGGATTTCGAACCAGTTCGCAACGTTGCTCATGTTTAGGGTCTCCGTAGAGTTGGTCGGGAGGCTGTATGGTAAGGGACGGCTCCTGACAACGTGGTGTCAGCAATGTTGACTACTTCATCAAACCCGCGAGGCTCCATTTCGATGGAGCGAGCGGCAAGTTGGTCCCCACCGACTCGGCGTTCCTCAACTATCAGCCGCCTCGTGATCCTTCCGGCACCAACTACGTTGCCGCACAGGAAAGGCGTAACGGATCGGTCATCGGGCTGTTTCACAGGTGACATCCTTGCCCGCCTACAATTCCCTGTCTTCTCGAAATTCTTCCAGCCCCATACCCAGCCTTCCTTGTTTGGCTGGGCGATTCGGTAGGCGAAGAGGCTTGGAAATGGGCGCGGACCGATAACAAATCCAGAGAGTGAGGCAAGTCATGGGCAACACCGATCGTCGTACATTCCTCAAGTTGATGGGCTCGGGCGCAATGGCTACAGCGATGCCGACCAGCATCGCCCGTGCCTTGGAGATTCCCGCCAACAATCGCACGGGCACCATCAAGGACGTAGAGCACGTCGTCATCCTGACGCAGGAAAACCGCTCCTTCGATCACTATTTCGGCACGATGCGGGGCGTACGTGGCTTCAACGACCCCAGGGCGGTGATGCTCCCCAACGGCAAGGCGGTCTGGCATCAGCCCGATGGAGCGGGCTATCTCCTGCCGTTCCGCCCGGACGTCGAAAACGCAGGTCTGTGGTTCTCGCCGGACCCGCCCCACAGCTGGAACAACACCCATGCCGCCTGGAACTGGGGCAATCACGACCAGTGGGTCCCGAACAAGGGGGTC
The DNA here is from genome assembly GCF_036864975.1 of Methylococcus capsulatus. Classification (NCBI taxonomy): domain Bacteria; kingdom Pseudomonadati; phylum Pseudomonadota; class Gammaproteobacteria; order Methylococcales; family Methylococcaceae; genus Methylococcus; species Methylococcus capsulatus. The sequence continues at coordinate 2,856,270 of NZ_CP104311.1, forward strand.
GCCGCCATGACCTACCTGGGCCGCAAGGACATCCCCTACCACTACGCGCTGGCGGACGCCTTTACGATCTGCGACGCCTACCATTGCTCCCTAATGGGCGGGACCGATGCCAACCGCTATTACATGTGGACCGGCTGGTGCGGCAACGACGGCCAGGGCGGCGGCCCAGTGATCTTCAACGACGAGGCCGGCTACGATTGGCATACCTATCCGGAGCGACTGCAGGACGCCGGCATTACCTGGAAGGTTTATCAGGATATCGGCGACGGCTTGAACGCGGACAATGGCAACTGGTGGGGCTGGACCTCCGACCCGTTCATCGGCAACTACGGCGACAATTCCCTACTGTATTTCCATCAATACCAAAACGCCCAGCCCGGCGATCCGCTGGCGGATCGCGCCAAGACCGGAACAGAAATCAAGGCGCACGGCAAGGATCCGCTGAAGCTGCTGGAGGACTTCCGCGCGGACGTCATGTCGGGCAAACTGCCCCAGGTCTCCTGGATCTGCGCACCAGAGGCCTATTGCGAACATCCGATCTGGCCGGCCAACTGGGGCGCATGGTACATCTCCCGGATCATGGACGCCCTGGTTGCCAACCCGGAGGTTTGGAGCAGGACCGTTTTCTTCATCAATTTCGACGAAGAAGGCGGGTACTTCGACCACATCGTTCCGCCAACCCCACCGATGAACGACGGCCAGGGCCTGTCCACCGTCGACACCGTCAATGAAATCTTTCCGGGCAACCCCAGCGATCCCAGGAATCCCCCTTCCGCCCCTTACGGCCTGGGTATGCGCGTGCCGATGCTGGTGATCTCCCCCTGGAGCAAGGGCGGCTGGGTGAATTCGCAGGTGTTCGATCACACCTCCTTGATCCGCTTCATCGAGGCGCGCTTCGCGGACGAGCATCCCGCGCTGATCGAACCCAATATCACCCCATGGCGGCGTGCGGTAGTGGGTGATCTCACCAGCGCCTTCGACTTCAAGAGACCCAACGCCCGGAAGGTCAGGTTGCCGGCTACCAGCGCCTATGTGCCGACCGACCTGAACAAGGACGCCTATTCGAAAGAGGTGCCGACCCCGCCCGTCAACCAGACGCTGCCCGTCCAGGAGTCCGGCGTCCGCCGGGCGCGTGCCCTGCCCTATGCGCTCCACGCCCATGGCGCCCGCATCGGCAATGCGTTCCGCATTGATTTCGAAAACGTCGGTACGGCAGCCGCAGTCTTCCAGGTCCGTTCGGGGAACGATCAGGAAATGCCCAGAACCTACACGGTCGAGCCCGCCAAATCGCTCTCCGGCAGCTGGAGCGCCTCCGCCGGCTACGAGCTGTCGGTTTATGGCCCGAACGGCTTTTTCCGGTCCTTCAAAGGCAGCCCAAACGGCCCTGCCAATCTGGACGTCAAAGCCAGCTACGACAAAGGGAGAAACGGCATCACCCTGAACATCGCCAATCTCGCAAACGGAAAGGCCAAGGTCCGCATCCTGGACAAATACACCGGCAGGGTCACAGTGCTTGAACTGCAAAGCAGAGCCAGCACATCGAGGCGCTGGTCGCTCGGTCTGTTCTCCGGATGGTACGACCTGACCGTCACCGTCGAAGGCGACGCCGGCTTCGAATATCGACTCGCCGGCCATGTCGAAACCGGCAAGGACAGCATCAGCGACCCCATGATGGGCGGGCTGATCTAACCCGCAACCTGCCCTGTGGCCGTCTCTCCCCGATACAGGGCCCGGTGTCAATCCTGCCGAGCCCCCGTCAAAACGGCACCGGGCTTTCAAAGGCGAGCCATTCGCCGCTCTCCGGATGGGAAAGTCCCAGGGTCTTGGCGTGCAGGAGCAGCCTGCCGGCCCGGAACCTCGCCGCTTCGTGCCCGTACAGCGGATCGCCGAGAATGGGATGCCCCAGGGCGGCGAGGTGGACCCGCAGCTGGTGGGAGCGCCCGGTGACCGGCTCGAGTTCGACACGGGTGGCATCGGTTTCACGGCCAAGGATCCGCCAGCGGGTCAGGCTGGGTTTGCCGTGCAGAGGGTCGACTTTTTGCAACGGGCGATTGGGCCAGTCAAGGACCAGGGGAAGATCAATGCGGCTCCAGCCGTCTTCGCTGTCCGGCGGGGCCTCCAGAATGCCGTGTACCACCGCCTCGTAACGCTTGAGGACTTCCCGGCAGGCGAAGGCCTGGCTCAGGACGCGCTGCGCCGCCGGTCCGCGCGCCATGACCATCAGGCCCGAAGTGGCCATGTCGAGCCGGTGCACGATGAGGGCGTCGGGATACCGGGCCTGCGCCCGGCCGCTCAGGCAGTCCTGCTTGGCGGGGCCGCGGCCGGGGACCGCCAGCAGGCCACTGGGCTTGGAGAGCACCAGTAATGCCGCGTCGGCGTGGATTAGCTCCATCGTTTCAGCACAGTTCTTCGCAAGGAGTACCGTCGCCGTCCCGATCCAGTGTTCTGACACCGCAGCGGGACAGGTAGAAACGCGCCTCCTCACAGGAGACCATCTCGGCGCAACGCTGTTTGGCCCCACATTGGGGGATATCCTTTTCCGGCGTGCGACGGGGCCTGGAATCCGCGGATTCGGCCCGATGGCGGAACCGCCAGGGTGGAAACGGGTGAGGCTGCGACCACAGCCCCCGTTTTTCCTGCCGTGCCTGTTCTTCGGCATCGAAATAAGCCGGATCGGTGGCGTACTGCCGGTACACCCAGGCCATCCCGCGCCGGACCTGCTCCAGGCCGACATCGATTCCCTCCTTCCACACCCGGCCCACGATACGGCCGTAATGGTCCGCGTCCACCCGCTCCACGGTCACGCTGCTTCCCTGCAGGAGTTCGGACAGTGATCGTTTGGACGCCTGCCAGTCGGCCTGTCCATATTCCGGGGCGTCGATCTGCGCCAGCCGCACTTGAACCTCGCGCTGGCCGGCATCCACGACAGTGATGGAGTCGCCATCCAGCACCGCCGCCACCCGTCCACTGAGGCTTGGACCCGCCTCGGCCTCCAGCAACAGGCAGGCGGTCAGTGCGGCGACGACACATCGAAAGAGGCGCATCACCAGGCCGGGTCACGCTGGCGCAGCGTGCGGGCGAACTGCAGAAATTCGTCCAGATGTTTCTCGGTGACGCTGACGGCGATGGGCAACTGCAAGCTCTGGTCATCGCGCCCGGCCGTTTTGCGGAATCCCACCCTGCATTCGAACGCCCCGGCGAGAGCGGGCTGGGCTCGGCCACCCTGGGCCAACGGCGCGAACACGGCTTCCCACAAAACGACCGGCTCGGCGCACTCCTCGGCCAGCACCGCAAGGTCGAGATCGCTGGCCGGCCGCCCATCGCCGCGGCTACGGCTGCCGAATGCATAGACGGCCGGTCGTCGGGGAAAGCCGGATTGCCTGGTTCGGATGATCGCTGCGCGCGGCTTGGGCGTCATGGGAGGGGATTTTCCACCAACCTCATCGGATCGTCCATGCTGACGCAAAAATGGCAAGTGCGCACCGTAAGGAAAGATCCGGGTTGACATCCAAACACTTGTTTCGTATTTTCGATTCAAACATATGTTTGAATTGATCGAATGAATTGCTTGAATCAGCTGGACTATCACAATTCGAGCCGCGAACGCGTGCCGCAATCCGCAGGGCTGGTTCGCACAGGACAGCGCGCCCGCGGCAAGGCGCCGCGCCGTGTCCCGCGCATCTCTGCATGCCTGCTCGGCGCAGTGTTTACCGCCTGTTCGCCGGTGGGTCCGGACTATCAACGCCCCGACACGGCGATGCCGGACCGCTGGCACGAAGCCGGGCCGCCGCCAGCGGCCCCTTCGGAAGCGGCCGGTGCAGCCTGGTGGAAAGCCTTCGGCGACCCGGTGCTGAACCGGCTGATCCGGGAAGCCATGCTCGCCAATCTCGATCTCAAGCAAACCTACACTCGCATCCGTGCTGCCCGTGAGCAGCGCCTCGTCGCCATCGCGAACGGACTGCCGATCCTATCCAACAAGGAAAGCGTGAGCCGGCGCCTCAACAATGCCGGCCAGAGCGGCGCCGGAGGGCAGCCCGGTGGCATCGGTTTCGGTAACAACATCGACATCTTCCAGCTCGGTTTCGACGTCCAATGGGAAATCGACCTGTTCGGCGGCATCCGGCGCTCGATTGAAGCGGCTGAGGCCAATCTCGAAGCCGAAGTCGAAAACAGCCGTGCGGTTCTGGTCACCTTACTGGGGGACATCGCTCGCGCCTATATCGAAATGCGCAGCAACCAGCATCTGCTGAACGTCAGTCAGGCCAACCTCAAGCTCCAGCTCGAAACCGCCCGCCTCATGCGGATCCGCTACCAGGCCGGTCTGTCGGACTCGCTGGAAGCGGTGCAGGCCGAAGCGCTCGCCGCGCAGACCCAGGCACAGTTGCCGGTATACGAGACGGCGCGTAAGCAGGCCATACATCAGATCGAGCTACTGCTGGGCAAGCCGCCCGGTGCCTTGCAGCCCCTGCTTGATCCCGAGCGGCCGGTGCCGTCGGCGCCCGACCGTATGCTGCTCGACCTGCCCTCGGAGCTGTTGCGGCGCCGGCCGGACATCCGCCTGGCCGAGCGCCAATTGGCCGCCGCCACGGCTCAGGTGGGTGTTGCCACGGCCGATCTCTACCCAAGATTCAACATCGCCGCCTTCCTCGGCTTCCAAAACATGAAGATCACCGACGTCACCGCCTTGAGCAAATCCTGGTCGGCCGCCGGCACCTTGACCACGCCGATATTCAACTGGGGCAGGATCCGGGCCAACATCGACGCCAAGGAGGCGCAGCAGGAGCAGAGCTTCCTGGCCTATCAATCCGCAGTGCTCGGCGCCTTGAGGGACGTGGAAAATTCCCTGGTCGCTTACGCCCAGGAAAAAGATCGCCGGGCCGCCCTGGAACAGGCGGTGGAATCGAACCGGCTGGCGCTGAAACTCTCGAAGGAGCGATACCGCTCCGGCCTCACCTCGTTCCTGAACGTGCTCGATTCCGAGCGGGCGGTGTATTCCGCCGAGAGCGACTTGGTGAGGAGCCAGGCGAGCGTGGCCGCCGACCTGGTATCGCTGTACAAGGCGCTCGGCGGTGGCTGGGAAACCGCGCTGATCGAGCCGGGCAAGTGGGCTGGCGGAAGCTGAATCGCCTCTTCATTCAGGAGAATCCTTGACTGTGAAGAACATCCTCCCTGCGCGCGCCATCGCCTTGGCTCGCATTTTGGCCGCAACCGGCCTATTCCAGCTCGCCGGCTGCGGCAGCGGCGAAAACGACACGGCGGCGCTGCCGAAGCCGAAAGTGGAGGTGAGCCGGCCGATGCAGCGGGAAATCCTGGAAACGGACGAGTACACCGGGCGGCTGCAAGCCGTGGAATCCGTGGAGGTCCGTGCCCGGGTTTCCGGCTACCTCAAGCAAATCCTTTTCACGGATGGCGGCCGGGTCAGGAGAGGCGATCTACTTTTCGTCATCGACCCGCGGCCTTACATGGCCCGGCTCCAGCAGGCGCAGGCCGGCCTCGAGCGGGCCCGGTCGAGGCTCAAGCTGGCGCAGAATCATCTGCAGCGGGCCGAGAGTCCGCTGAAGGAGCAGGCCATCTCGGAAGAAGAATACGACACCCGCCGCCAGAGCCTGGCGCAGGCCATGGCTGACGTCGAATCCGCCCAGGCCGAGGTCGATCTGGCCCGGCTCAACGTCGAGTTCACCCAGGTCCGCTCCCCCATCGACGGACGCATTTCCCGCAAGCTCATCACCGAGGGTAATCTAGTCACGGCGGATACTACGGTGCTGGCCGGCATCGTTTCGGTCGATCCGATGTACGTCTATTTCGACGCCGACGAACGTGCTCTGCTCAAGTACCGCCGTCTGGAACTTGCTGGCGAGCGAAAAGACGGAATGCCGCTCGAAATGGGACTGGTGGACGAGCAGGGTTATCCACATCGCGGCTATCTGGATTACATCGATCCGAACGTCAACGCCGACATGGGCACCGTCCGCGCCCGCGGTATCATAGCCAATCCCGACGGCCTAATGGAACAAGGGCTGTTCGCCAGGGTCCGGATTCCCGGTGGCCACCGCCACCAGGGCCTGCTCATCAGCGACCGGGCGATCGCGATGGATCAGGGCAAGAAGTACGTGATGGTCGTGACCTCCGACCAACGAGCAGAATACCGTCCCGTCACCACCGGCCGGCTGCAGGATGGCCTGCGCATCGTGTCGGCCGGTCTATCGCCCGAAGACTGGGTGATCGTCAACGGACTGCAATTCGTCCGGCCTGGCACGCCGGTCGAGGCGACCCACATCGACATGCCGGGGGCGACCCGATGAAGTTCGCCCATTTTTTTATCGACCGGCCGCGCTTCGCCATCGTCCTTTCCATCATCACGGTGCTGATCGGTGGCATCGCGATGTTCGCGCTGCCGATCGCGCAATATCCGGAAGTGGTACCGCCCACCATCGTGGTGTCGGCCAGCTATCCGGGCGCCAATCCCAAGGTGATCGCCGAAACCGTGGCAGCGCCCATCGAACAGGAGGTCAACGGTGTCGAGCATATGTTGTACATGTCCTCGCAGTCCACTAGCGACGGCCAGATGCAGCTTACGATCACGTTCCAGATCGGCACCGATATGGACATCGCTCAGATGCAGGTGCAGAACCGGGTCTCCAACGCCCTGCCGAAGCTGCCGGAGGACGTCCGCCGCCAGGGTGTAACGACCAAAAAGTCTTCGCCCGACATCCTGCTGGTCATCCATCTGGTTTCGCCGAACCAGCGCTACGACCAGCTTTATCTCTCCAACTACGCCTTGCTCAACATCCGCGACCGGCTCCTGCGGTTGCCGGGAGTGGGCGACGTCCGGACCTTCGGCGCCGGCGATTACAGCATGCGGGTCTGGCTGGACCCAACCCGGATCGCTGCCTTGAACATGACCGCAAGCGATGTGGTGCGCGCCATCCGCGAACAAAACATCCAGGTGCCGGCCGGTGTGATCGGCCAGCCACCGCTGGCCGGCGGTCCGGACTTCCAGCTCAACGTCAATACCATGGGGCGGCTCGCCAGCGTCGAGCAGTTCGGGGCGATCATCGTCAAGTATGGACAAGGCGGCAGCCTGGTGCGCTTGCGCGATGTCGCCAGGATCGAGCTGGGCGCCAACCGCTATTCGCTGCGCAGTCAGCTGAGCAACGAAGATGCCGTCGCCATCCCGATCTCGCTGCGGCCGGGAGCCAACGCGCTCGATACGGCCAAGCTGGTCAAGAGCACGATGCAGACCCTGAAGAAGCGGTTTCCGGAAGGGGTGGATTACCGGATCGTCTACGATACCACCATCTTCGTCGAACAATCGCTGGAGGCCGTCACCCGCACCTTCTTCGAGGCCCTGGCCTTGGTGGTCCTGGTGGTGCTGGTGTTCCTGCAGACCTGGCGCGCCGCGATCATCCCGCTGCTGGCGGTGCCGGTCTCCATCGTCGGCACCTTCGCCGTCATGGCGGCCATGGGTTATTCGCTGAACAACCTCTCGCTGTTCGGGCTGGTATTGGCCATTGGCATCGTCGTCGACGACGCCATTGTCGTGGTGGAGAATGTCGAGCGCCACATCGGCCTCGGGCTTTCGGTCAAAGCGGCGGCGCGCCAGGCCATGCGGGAGGTGACGGGCCCGATCATCGCCATTTCGGTGGTGCTGGGCGCAGTGTTCATTCCGGCAGCGTTCGTCTCTGGCATCAACGGGCAGTTCTACCGCCAGTTCGCCGTCACCATCGCCGCTTCCACCTTGATCTCCGCCTTCAACTCCCTGAGCCTCAGTCCCGCCTTGGCCGCGGTCCTGCTCACGCCGCATCAGGCGCGTGAAGACCGGTTGAGCGTCTGGATCCACCGGCTGTTCGGCGGGTTATTCCGCTGGTTCAACCGCGGCTTCGAGGCCAGTTCCAGCGGCTATGCCAGATTGGTCAAGCGGCTGCTGCGACTGTCCGGTATGGTGCTCTTGCTGTACACAGCGCTGCTCGCTTTCACCGGTTATGAATTCAGGCGGGTGCCGGCGGGATTCATTCCGCTGCAGGACAAGGGTTATCTGGTGGTGTTCGCGCAACTGCCGGAGGCCGCCTCGCTGGAGCGGACCGACGCGGTGTTGCACCGGGCATCGGAAATCATCCTAGCCCAGCCCGGCGTGAAGGGCACGGTGGCGTTTCCGGGCTTTTCGGTCGTCAGCGGCGCCAATACCTCCAATGCCGGCACCATCTTCGTGCCCTTGAAGCCGTTCGAGGAACGGGTCGCCCAGGGTCTGTCGGCCCAGCGCATCCTGGGCGAGCTGCAACCTCGGCTCAGCAGCCTGAAGGAGGCTTTCATCGGCATCTTTCCGCCACCGCCGATCCTGGGCCTGGGCAGCCTGGGCGGGTTCAAGCTGCAGATCCAGGACCGCGGCAACGAGGGTTTCGATGCGCTGAACGGTGCGCTGCAAGCCGCCCTCAATGCGGGTCGGCAGACACCTGGACTGACGGGGCTGTTCACCAGCTTCCAGAACAATGTTCCGCAGCTCTATGCCGACATCGACCGGGTCAAAGCCAAGTCCCAGGGCATCCCGCTGTCGGAGATATTCGACACCATGCAGATCTATCTGGGATCGCTCTATGTCAACGACTTAAACCTGTTCGGGCGCACCTTCCAGGTCACAGCCCAGGCTGATGGCGAATTCCGCCGCGAGCCGGAGGACATCGGCCGGCTCAAGACCCGCAACGCCGCGGGGGACATGGTGCCGCTGGCGGCGCTGATGACAGTGAGGGAAGTCAGCGGCCCGGACCGGGTGCTTCGCTACAACATGTACCCAGCGGCCGAGATCAACGGGTCTCCCGCACCCGGCGTCAGTTCCGGGCAGGCGATCGCTCTGATGGAACAGCTGGTGAGGAGGACCCTGCCGCTGTCCATGGATTTTGAATGGACCGAGCTGACCTACCAGCAGATCTTGGCAGGCGACACCGCCGTCTATGTGTTCGCCCTGTCGAGCCTGCTGGTGTTCCTGGTACTGGTGGCGCTGTATGAGAGCTGGATACTGCCGCTGGCCATCGTGCTCATCGTACCCATGACCCTGATGTGCGCGCTGGGCGGCGTCTGGCTGCACGGCGGCGACAACAACATCTTCACCCAGATCGCCCTGCTGGTACTGGTCGGGCTGGCCGCCAAAAACGCCATCCTGATCGTCGAATTCGCCAAGGCCCGGCGTGAGGAGGGCGTCGATACGGTGACGGCTGCCATCGAAGCCTGCCGGCTCCGGTTCCGCCCCATCCTCATGACCTCATTTGCGTTTATTATGGGCGTTCTCCCGCTCATGTTCGCCACCGGCGCGGGCGCCGAGATGCGGCAGGCCCTGGGCGTGCCGGTCTTCTTCGGCATGCTCGGGGTTACGGTGTTCGGCCTGCTGTTCACCCCCGTGTTTTACTATGTCCTGCAAAGGCTCGCCGACCGGAGCCATGGCCATGCCACACCAGCGACCGGCGGGGACGGATGAAAATCCAGGTGGCCGATCGAATCCGTAGCTCGAATCGTCAGTATGAACGCATTTCACGACACACCGCGCCATGATCCCACCCGCAAGCGGCTGTTACAGGCCGCATTGGAGATATTCGCCGACAAGGGTTTTCGTGATGCCACGGTGCGGGAAATATGTGCCAAGGCGGAGGTCAATGCGGCCTCGGTCAATTATCACTTCGGCAGCAAGGAAGCGCTCTATTCCGAAGTTCTCGGCTTCGCTTATCGGGAAGCCAGCGAACGCTATCCCTATACCTTGGCCGCCGATACGAGTCTGCCACCCGAGATCAGGCTGCGCCACTTCATAGGTAATCTGTTGGCGCGGATGCTGGACGACACTTATCTTGGTCGCCACGGCAAACTCTTGGCCCGTGAGATCGCCGATCCCACCCCCACGACGGCGCTCGATCAGGTCATCGAAACCACGATGAAACCGCATTGCGACCTCCTGCATGGAATCATCGCAGAGCTGGTCGGGCCCGGCCACGGCGAAGCGGACATGCATCGTCTGAGTCTGAGCATAGTCGGCCAATGCCTGATGTACCACCATTCGCGCTCGCTGATAGATCGCGTCTATCCGGAAATCATCGCAACGCCGGAGGAAATCGAAAGAACCGCCGAGCACATCGTCCGCTTTTCGGTCGCGGCATTGAAACATCTGCACTTGCAAAAGCCGGCGCCCGACAAGGGGAGCTGATTGCCCCGGCAATTCGGATTGGGCCTTAAGCCTGTTTTAAGCTGCCCTTCTTATCTTGATCACCAAGCAGCAAATTCCGCTGATTCGTGAGGACGAAACCGCCATGCAAAAAAACACCCTGCGTTCCACCCTGATCGCCACCACCGTCATCGCCGCCCTGGGTGCCGGCTATGCCCGCTACGGAGACTACACCCTGGTGCCGAAATCGGATCGGGTGCAGCCAACCGCTCAGACGGCCCAACCGCCGGTGGCTGCCTCCAATGCCCCCCGGTCACTGCCCGATTTCGCCGCCATCGTCCAGCGTAATGGACCGGCAGTCGTCAACATCAGCGTCACCGGCACCAGCCGGGTCAATCTGCCGGAGATGCCCCAGTTCGACCCCAACGATCCGTTCGGTGAATTTTTCCGGCGGTTCCAGCCCCCGAGCCCGCGCGGAGGTGAGGCCCCCAGCCATGGCCAAGGCTCGGGATTCATCATCCGTCCCAACGGCCTGATTCTGACCAATGCCCACGTGGTCGATGGTGCCCAGGAAGTCACGGTGAAGCTGATCGACCGGCGCGAATTCAAGGCCAGGATCATCGGTATCGACAAACCCACCGACGTTGCCCTGCTCAAGATCGAGGCCGATGGTCTGCCGGTGGTGCCTCTGGGAGATCCTGCGCGATCCGGTCCCGGCGACTGGGTGGTGGCCATCGGCTCGCCGTTCGGCTTCGAGAACAGCGTGACGGCGGGCATCATTTCGGCGAAATCGCGCAGTCTGCCCGAAGAAACCTATGTGCCGTTCATCCAGACCGACGTCGCGGTGAATCCCGGTAACTCCGGTGGCCCGCTGTTCAATCTGAACGGCGAAGTCATCGGCATCAACTCGCAGATCTACAGCCGTACCGGTGGCTACCAAGGACTGTCCTTCGCCATTCCCATCGATGTCGCCCTGAAGGTCGAAACACAACTGTTGGCGGACGGCAAGGTCAGCCGCGGACGGCTCGGCGTCGGCATCCAGGACTTGAACCAGTCACTGGCCGAATCCTTCGGGCTGGAACGTCCGATGGGCGCCCTGATCGATTCGGTACCGAACGACGGACCCGCAGCCAAGGCCGGAATCAAGCCGGGCGATGTCATCCTGAGCCTCAACGGCCAACCGATCGAGAATTCAGGCCAGCTGCCGCCGCTGGTCGCGGACATCAAACCAGGCAGCGAGGCCAAGTTAGTTCTCTGGCGCAACGGCAAGCGCGAAGAGGTCACGGTCCAGGTCGGCGAAATGCCCGACAGCCAGCAGGCCGCCGCAACCGGCAATGGGCTCGCCAAAGGCCGGCTGGGCCTGGCGGTACGCCCCCTGGCACCGGAAGAACAGCAGGCGGCCGACGTCAACGGTGGCGTGCTGGTCGAAGCGACCGCGGGCCCGGCCGAGCGCGCCGGCATCCGGCTGGGTGATGTGATCCTCGCGCTCAACGGCCATGCGGTGGCCAGTCCCGGCGAGCTGCGCGAACTGGCGGACCGGGCGGACAAGCACGTAGCCCTGCTGGTGCAGCGCGGCGGTATGAGGATTTTCGTGCCGCTGGATTTAGGCTGAAGCCGAAGCGGTGTATATTGGCAGGCATTTGAATCGGTCCCGAGGACTCAAGCAGCCCATGTTCCGAATCGAACCGACCGCGGATTTGGTCCGCAGACTCTAGGCGACAGACATGTGTCTCGCCGTCCCAATGCAGGTCACCCGCCTCGATGGATTTTCCGCGCGCTGCTCGGCGCGCGGCGTAGAGCGGGACGTCAGCCTGTTCATGCTCCAGGACGAAGGCATCGCTCCCGGGGACTTCGTACTGGTCCATGTCGGCTACGCCATCCAGAAGATCAGCCGTGAAGACGCCGAGGCGACATGGGAACTCTTCGACCAGATCCTCGCCGCGGACGAGGCCGATGCATGAGCTGTCGGTCTGCATGGAGCTGATCGAGCAGGTCGAATCCATTGCCCGCAGCCACGACGCTGAGCGGGTGGAAAGCCTTGTCCTCAGGATCGGCGTATTGTCCGGCGTCGAACCGGGACTCCTGGAACGCGCTTTCGAAATCGCCCGGCTGGGCACGGTCGCCGAGCACGCCAGCCTGCGCACCGAAAGAATCGAGCCCCGCATCCGCTGCAGGGCCTGCGGCCTGGAGGCGGACGCCGGGCCGAGCGACCTGCGCTGTCCGGCCTGCTTCGACACCGACACGATGCTGATCGCCGGCGACGAAATGATCCTGGCCCGGGTCGAATTGCTGCAGGCCGCAGACTGAATCCGCTTTTCGAGACTGTATGAGGTAAGCCCACCATGTGCGACACCTGCGGCTGCAACATCACCGACGGCAACCGCCATCTGCTGCGCGCCGACGGCTCGCACGCCAAAGTCACCGCCGTCTCCATCCTGAACAAACTGCTACGATACAACGACGCCCAGGCCGAGGCGAACCGCGCCCTGTTCGACCGGCACGGTGTTCTGGTCATCAATCTGATGTCCTCGCCCGGCTCGGGCAAGACTTCCTTGCTGGAAGCGACCATCAAGGCGCTGAACGGCGGCCTGCGCATCGCCGTCATCGAAGGCGACCTGGAAACCGAAAACGACGCGGCGCGCATCCGCGCACTGGGCGTCGAGGCGCACCAGATCACTACCGGCACGGCCTGCCATCTCGACGCGCATCTGGTCGCCAAAGTATTGCCCAAGCTCGATTTGGAAAACATCGATGTCCTGTTCATCGAGAATGTCGGCAACCTGGTCTGCCCCGCCAGTTTCGACCTGGGCCATCATCTCAATCTGACCCTGCTGTCCGTCACCGAAGGCGACGATAAGCCGGCCAAATATCCGGTAATGTTCCGGGCGGCCGACGCCATGGTCATCAGCAAGACCGATCTCCTGGCAGTGCTCGATGAATTCTCCCCGGAACGGGCGGAAGCCTGCCTGCGCAACCTGGCCTCGAACGCGCCGGTGCTGCGCCTTGCTGCCAAGACCGGCGAAGGCATGAAGGAATGGCTGGACTGGCTGAACCGTCGGCTGGAGCACTACCGGAACCTGCGGCGCGAAAACCGCAGCCTGAGCCCGGCGGTGCAGTCCGAAGGCCGGAGGCTGCATGGCCTCGCCAAGCCGGAGGTCCGTTTCAAGCCCGCACCGAAGCCCGAAACGGCCTGAAGGACCCAGGCGATGAGCGACGCACGGCTTTGGCTGGAACGGATCAGGGAGCTGCCGATTCCGGACGGGATCCGCATCATGAACGTCTGCGGCGGGCACGAGCGCTCGATCAGCATGGCGGGATTGCGTGCCGCGCTGCCGCAGGCCATCCGCCTGATTCCGGGCCCCGGCTGCCCGGTCTGCATCTGCCCGGAGGAAGACATCTACCAGGCCATCCGACTCGGCCTCGAGAGCGATGCCGTCGTCGCCACCTTCGGCGACATGCTGCGGGTGCCGGTCAACCTCGGGCGCCAAGCCGTGCGCTCGCTGGAACAGGCCAAAGCGGCGGGCGCCGACATCCGGCCCATCGCCTCGCCCATCGAGGCGCGGATCATCGCCGAAAAGGCGGCCGGCAAACCGGTGGTACTGTTCGCGGTCGGCTTCGAGACCACCATGGCGCCGGTCGCCGCCCTGATGGCGGAAGGCCTGCCCGACAACCTCTACATCCTGTGCAGCAGCCGGCTGACCTGGCCGGCAGTCAAGCTGCTGCTCGATTCCGACGAATGCGTGCTGGACGCCCTGGTCGCGCCCGGCCACGTGGCCACGGTGATGGGGCCGGAAGAATGGGACTTCGTCGCCGACGACTACCGCTTGCCAGTGGCGATCGCCGGCTTCACCCCCGCCAGCCTGCTCCAGGCCATACACTCGACGATCGTCCAGTGGCTGGAGGCAACGCCGCGGCTGGCTAACTGCTATCCGGAGGCGGTGAAGCCGGGGGGCAATCCGAAGGCACGCGAACTCCTGGACCGTTGCTTCGACATCAGCGCCGGCAACTGGCGCGGCATCGGCCCGATCGCGGCTTCGGCCTATGTCCTGAAACCGGAATTCGCCGCCCATGACGCCCGCCTGCATTTCCCCGACTACAACGCGGGCGACCGCCGCCATGCCGGCGAGATGCCGGCGGGCTGCGACTGCGCCCGCGTCGTGCTTGGCAAGATCCAGCCGGACGAGTGCCGCATCTACGGCAAACCCTGCACCCCCCGCAGCCCGGTCGGCCCCTGCATGGTCTCGGACGAAGGCGCCTGCCGCATCTGGTGGGCGGCCGGCGTGCGCAAGGACACCGCCGCCGCCTGAAAGGCCGCATGCGGACCGCCCAGCGCATCGAGGTCCGCGGCCGTGTGCAAGGCGTGGGGTTCCGCCCGTTCGTCTGCCGGCTCGCCCGCGAATTCGACCTCGATGGCTGGGTGAGGAACCGCGGCGGCGGCGTCGAAATCCACGCCGAGGGCGAGCCCGCCGCGATCGAGCGGCTCATCGACGCGCTGGTCTCCCGTGCCCCGCCGCTGGCCGATCCGCAGCCGCCGGTTCGCCGGCCCGCCGAATTCGGGGGCTGCGCCGGATTCGAAATCCTGCTCAGCGATTCCGGGGACGAAACGCCCGTCCATGTACCGCCGGACCACTTCGTCTGCCCCGATTGCCTGGACGAAATGCGCGATCCCGCCGCCCGCCGCTGCCGATATCCCTTCATCAACTGCACCCAATGCGGGCCGCGCTACACCCTCATCGACCGGCTGCCCTACGACCGCCCGAACACCGCGATGGCGGACTTCCCGCTGTGCGAGGACTGCCGGCGCGAGTACGAAGACATTCACGACCGGCGCTATCACGCCCAGCCGCTGGCCTGTCCTCGGTGCGGGCCGGTGCTGGAATTTCGCGAGCCGTCCGCATGCGTCGCTATACCGGGTAACGAACCGGCGCTCTCGGGCTGCATCGAAGCCCTACGGCAAGGCCAGGTCGTCGCCGTCAAAGGCGTCGGCGGCTACCACCTCCTCTGCGACGCCCGCTCGGATGCCGCCGTCGGGCGCCTGCGCGAACGCAAACGCCGCCCGGACAAGCCCCTCGCGGTGCTGATCCCCTGGTTCGAAGGCGAAGGGATCGATTGGCTGGTACGCCTGGCCGAGCCGCGTCCCGAGGAACGCGATCTGCTGGCATCCCCGCTCCGGCCCATCGTCATCGTCAAGCGCGCCGCCGAAAGCGATCTGTCCGGCCTCATCGCGCCGGGCCTGGACGAGATCGGCCTGATGTATCCCTACAGCCCGCTGCATCACCTGCTGGCGGGCGACTATGGCGCGCCGCTGGTCGCCACCTCGGCGAACCTGAGCGACGAGCCGGTGCTGACCGACGGCGCGGAAGTCGAGCGCCGGCTGGCTCACGTCGCCGACGCCTTCCTGCACCACGACCGGCCGATCCGCCGGCCCGCCGACGACTCGGTTTACCGCCGCAGCGCCGGGAGTATGCGGCCCTTGCGGCTGGGTCGCGGTACGGCGCCGCTCGAAATGCGTCTCCGCTACCCGGTGGCCGAACCCACTCTTGCGCTCGGGGCCGATCTCAAGAACACCATCGCCCTGGCCTTCGAAGACCGCGCGGTCGTCTCCCCGCACCTCGGCAATCTCGGCGCGCCGCGCAGCCTCGACGTATTCGAGCAACTGATTCGGGAGCTGTCCGCCTTGTACGGGATCGAGCCGAAGCGGGTGGTCTGCGACGCTCACCCCGACTATTTCTCCAGTCGCTGGGCCCGGGCCTGCGGGCTCGAAATCCACCGCGTCCTCCACCACCACGCCCACGCCTCGGCGCTTTACGGCGAGTTCGGGCCGGACGGCGACATCCTGGTGTTCGCCTGGGACGGCACCGGCTTCGGCGGCGACGGCACCCTGTGGGGCGGCGAAACCCTGCTTGGTCGGCCCGGCGGCTGGCGCCGGGTCGGAAGCCTGCGACCGTTCCGGCTCATCGGCGGCGAAAAGGCCAGTGCCGAGCCCTGGCGCTGCGGGCTCGCGGCCTGCTGGGAAGCGGGGCTGGACTGGTCCGGCTGCCCGGTGGACCCCGCGCCGTATCGGCACGTCTGGGAACGCGGGATCAACAGTCCCTACACGAGCTCCGCCGGACGTTTGTTCGACGCCGCCGCCGCCCTGCTCGGCACCACGCTTAATCAAAGCCACGAAGGCCAGGCCGGCATGCGGCTGGAAGCGCTGGCCGGCGACACGGCGGATTTCATCGAACTGCCGGCGCGGCGTGAGAACGGCCTGTATCGCGCCGACTGGAGCCCTCTGCTGCCCGCTTTGATGGAGGGGAGCCAACCGGCCGGCTACCGCAGCGCCCTGCTCCATACCAGCCTGGCCCACGCGGTCCTGGCCCAGGCCCGAGCGATCCGCGGCGAATCGGGCGTAAACCTGGCCGGCCTCACCGGCGGCGTGTTCCAGAACCGTATTCTCGCCGAACTGACCGCGGATCTGCTGCGGGCCGACGGATTCGAAGTCGTCCTGCCCGCCAGCCTTCCTGTCAACGATGCCGCGATCGCTTACGGCCAGCTCGTCGAGACCGCCGGCGCCGGCCGCGCGCCCAGCCCCGCTTGATGCCGGGCCGACTGTCGGTTTATCAAGCCTCCTCCAGGGGCTCCGTCCGCTTCAACCGGCATTCCGCCGCCAGTCGGCGCAGGAACTGCTCCGGGGTCAACCGCTCACCGAGCAGCGTGCACTGGCGCGTGACCGGCCGGGCGTGAGGCCCTGTAGGCCCTCCAGCGCATAGATCAGGTCCGCCGGCACCGGCGCCGTGGCAGCCCCCAAAGCCTCCCGCGCAAACAGAGCGAGCCGCTGCGCGGGGGTCAAGGCGCGGAAATGCAACTTGAAATCGAACCGACGCAACGCCGCCGCATCGATGCCGCTCATCAGATTGGTGGCGGCGATGAAGATGCCGGGGTAGCGCTCCATCTGCTGCAGCAGCTCGTTGACCTGGGTGCGCTCCCAGGACCGTTGCGCTTGGCGCCGGTCGGTCAGGAAGCTGTCGACCTCATCGAGCAGCAGGACCGACTGCGAGGGATCGCACTCCAGAAACAGACGGGCCAGATTCTGCTCGGTTTCGCCCACGAAGGGGGAAAGCAGGTCCGAAGCCTGGCGCCCCACCCGTTCCCGGTCGAGCGCCTCGGCCAGGATTTCGGCGAATGCGGTCTTGCCGGTACCCGGCGGGCCGTAGAAGCACAGGCTGCCGTGGCCGTGCTGCGAAAGGGCCCGGACGATGGCGCCGGGGCTCACTCCGCCGGCCAGATTCAGGAAGACCGCATCGAACCCGGTGTCCGCCCGGCGCCGGCGGGGCGAGGGCGACCCGTGCAACAGCGTGCGCAGCGCGGTCACGCCGGCCCGGATCGTCTCCTCGGGCGGCGCTTCCGGCAGCAGCTCCCACAATCGGCGCGCCGAGCCCAACTGGGCCGGGGCAAGCACCGCGTCATCGGCCAGCTCGTCCAGCAACGACGGCGGGACCGCGCACTCGCCGAAGTGAGACTCCACCATCTGCCGGCGCACCGAGCGCGGTGGCTGAACGAAGGCGACCGGCAGCAGGAAGCGCCGCAGGAAAGCCGGATCGAAGCAATCCGTGGCGTTGGTGACCCAGATCGCCGGCACCGGGTTCTCTTCCAGGATGCGGTTCATCCAGCCCTTGTGGCGGCCGGTGGCACCGCGTCCGCGCATCCAGGAAAACAGCGGGTCGGACATTTCGAACACGTCCTCACCTCATCGAAGATCAGCATGGCGTCCCGCCGCCGGGCGAGCAGGCGCTGTGCGAGCTGGTAAGCCGACAGCCGGCCTTCGCGATTCAACCCGTCGCCGTCGTCATCGCTAGTCCTGACCTGGTAGGCGCGCAGTCCGGAAGCCTGGGCCAGCGCGCGCGCCAGCTCCGTCTTGCCGGTGCCGGGCGGGCCGTAGAACAGCAGATTGATTCCCACCGCCCCCTCCGCCGCGGCGCGACCCAATACCCCCTGCAGTCGCTCCGTCGTGTCCCGCAAATGGGGAAAAGCCTCCACCGGCCAGGCACCGGCGGGAGCGGGTTCAATCAGCTCAGCCAGCAGAGCGTCGGCATCCGGCGGAGCGGCCTCGAGCACCAGGCGCAGCAAAGCGGTGGGGCTGAGGAAATCCTCCAGATCTCTCTGAAGCTCCGAATCGCACTCGACCAGCCCCAACGACTGCAACGGTGCCTGCTTGGCCAGGGCACCCCGCACCGCCTCCGGCTCCACGCCCAGCATGGCAGCCAGGCGTGCGAGGTTGAACCGGCCCGCGGCGCGTCCGGCGTATCGAGCGCCCCGCTCGGCACGCAGCAACACACGGAGCGGGCGGCTCGATTCCCGGTGTTCGAGATAGTCGAGGATCAGGATCTCGGTAGCGCTCAGCCCCAGGGCCTGGCCCAGGGTCGCAACGGTGGAGGACGTCGGCGCCGCGCCGTCGGCCTCGGCCAGACGCCTCGCAACCTGCTGCGGCAGCGTCTCGAACACCGCCCGGCAGCGCTGCCGCCGTTCGACGATCGGCGCGGGCCGGACCGGTTCGTTCCGGTCCTGGGCAAAGGCCGCCTCCAGATCCCGGACGACCTCTTCCCTCGAGAGCATTTCCGACTCCAAAGCCTCGGCAGCCCATGGGACCTCTTCCTCGGAACAACCCATGAGTTCACGGGCCGCCCGCGGATCGAGCAGCGGCGCCGTCAGCCGCCACAAGGCGTCGAGCACCTCGTGGTCCGACAGATTCAGGGCACGCTGCGGATCGTGCCGGAACAACTGCAGCGCGTACCGCGCCAAACGGCGTTCGACCGGAGGCACGGCGACGAAATCGGCACGCCACAAGCTTCGATGCGTCGGTGGTGTCATGCGTTCTCCCTCCAGGATTGAAAGCGGCGGCTGTCGAAGTGGAAGGTGACGAATTCGCCGCGGCCGGGATCGCGGTCCCAGACCACGCCTAGCACCAGGTCCAGCGGTTCGCGGAAGTAGGTGCTGCCGCTTTCCTCCTCATGGTCGAGGACCGGCGGCTCCAGCAAGGCGACCACGACCGCCGGCTGGCCGTACCGGGGAATCCGTCTGTTCTTCAGGCCGGGCTTCCACGTCACCAGATCGCCCGGCGCAAAGCGGTGAGTCTGGGAGAACAGGCGGTAGCGCGTTCGCAGGGCCGCGGCGATGTCGCCCCGCATGCCGTCCGGCGGCTCATCCTCGAGCAAAGGGATGGGATTGTCCTCGCTCAGGCCGATGCGCTCGAGCAGTTCGCGGGAGGACAGATGTTGAGGTTTCCGGGCCATGGTGTGTCTCTCCAAGGGCAGGGTGGATCGTGTGCCGGGTGGCGGAGAACCATTGAATGCGATCACCACGACAGTTGAAGTCGCACTCGTTGCGGCACGGTTTCGCGGGTAGGCCTGCGCCCTGCCCACTCACCGTCGAAAGCCGGGCGCGACGTGTGCTGACGCGAGTGGGGCTAAACTGAACTCCTCATTCCTGGGAGGCGTATTACGTGGCCTACGGCTTGTCCAAATCGAAACTGATGGCCCACTGCCAGTGCCCGAAGCGCCTCTGGCTGCTGCTTCATCGGCCGGAACTGACCGAATGGGCCGATGCCTCGGCCATCGCCATCCAACACGGCTACGGTATCGGCGAGGTGGCGCGGACGCTGTATCCGGATGGCTGGCTCATCGACGGCGCCAACCTGGCGGATGCCCTGGCCGACACCCGGCTGGCGCTGGCCTCCCAACTGAACCGGACGCTGTTCGAAGCCACATTCGAGCATGAGGGCGTGCTGATCCGGGCCGACGTGCTGATACCGGAAGAGGGAGAGCACCGGCTGGTCGAAGTGAAAGCCAGCACACGGGTGAAGGACTATCACCTCAGCGACTGCGCCATCCAGGCCTGGGTCTGCCGCCAGGCCGGCCTGAGCTTGAGCCGGGTCGAGCTGGCCCACGTCGACAGCGGTTTCGTCTATCCCGGCGGCGGCGACTACCGCGGATTGCTGCGGCACGTCGATCTGACCGGGACCATCGAACCCCTGATATCCCAAGTGCCCGGGTGGATCGAAGCCGCCCGCGCCACGCTCGAAGGCGGCGAACCGGCCATCGCGCCGGGGGCGCAATGCCATGTCCCTTACGCCTGCCCTTTCCTCGGCCATTGCGCCGACGCCGCGGGGCTACCCGAAGAATCCGAATTCCCGCTGCGGCTGCTGCCGTACCCCGGCAAGCTGATCGAAGAACTCGAAGCCGAAGGCTACCGGGATCTGCGCGACGTGCCTGCCGAACGCCTCGCCAAACCGAAACACCGGCGCATCCACCGGGTCGCCCTCAGCGGCGAAGCCGAGCTCGATCCCGCCGCCGCGAACGCCCTGTCCCGACACGAATACCCGCGCTACTACCTGGACTTCGAGAGCATCCAGTTCGCCGTGCCCCGCTGGGCCGGCACCCGCCCCTACCAGCAGCTCGTGTTCCAATGGTCCTGCCATGTCGAGGACGCGCCAGGCGAGCTGCGCCACCTGGAATTCCTCGACGGCAGCGGCGGCGACCCGCGCCGCCCGTTCGCCGAAGCCCTGATCGAAGCGCTGGGCGAACACCGCCCGGTATTCGTCTACAACATCGGCTTCGAACGTACCCGCACGAACGAACTGGCAAGCGATTTCCCCGACCTGTCCGCGCCGCTGCTGGCGATCGGCGAACGCATGGTCGACCTGCTGCCTCTCGTCCGCAATCACTACTATCATCCCGGCATGGACGGCTCCTGGTCGATCAAGAGCGTGCTGCCCACCCTCGCCCCGGACCTCGATTACACGGCCTTGCAAGTCCAACACGGCGCCATGGCCCAGGAGGCCTACGCCGAACTCATCGACCCCGGCACGGTTCCGAAGCGCCGCGGCGAACTGCGGCGGAGCCTACTCGACTATTGCCGGCTCGACACCCTGGCCATGGTCCGTCTGGCCTGGTATCTGGAAGGCAGAGCCGGCGCACCCTCGCCCTCTGGAACTGGGCCAGGGTGAGAATTCTTTTCAACGCCGGATCACTCCGCCCCCTACCAGCTGGGGACCTCTGGAACTGGGCCAGGGTGAGAATTCTTTTCAACCCCGAACTCTCCGAAACCGACCCGCAACGAGAACCCCCATGGCCAGAAAACAATACGGCGAATCCCTCACCCAGTATTTCGAGCTGCTGAAGCTGATTCCCAAGCATCCCGCCCAAGCCACCGCCAGCGAACTGCAAGCCAAGCTCAGCGAACAGCTCGGAAAGCGCATCAGCAAACGCTGGGTCGAACGCGCCCTCGACACGCTCGGCCAGCAATTCCCCCTCCACTGCAACGACAAAGGCACACCTTACGGCTGGTGCTGGGGAAAAGACGCCTCGCTCGACATCCCCAGCCTGACGCTGCGGGAAGCTCAGACCCTCGCCCTGGTCAAGCAACAGCTCGCCCCCCTGCTGCCGCCCGCGCACCTCGAACCCCTGCAAACCGTGTTCGGCCACGCCGAAGAAAAACTCGAGGCCGATCAGGCCAGGAACCCCGGACGACGCCACTGGCAGGACAAGATACGCACCCTGCCCGCCTGGCAGCCGCTGCTGCCGCCGCAGGTCGACGCGGCAGTGCGCGACACCGTGTTCGAGGCCCTGGATCGCGGCAAACAGCTCCGGGTGAACTACCAGAAGCCCAGGCAGGACGAGCCGGTGGAATACACCCTGCACCCCCTCGCCCTCATCCAGCGCGGCGTCTCGATCTACCTGGTCTGCACCTACGACGGCTACGACGACCCGCGGGTCGTCGCCCTCCACCGCTTCAAAACCGCCGAGCGGCTGGACGCCCCCGCCGAACGTCCCGCGGGTTTCGACCTCGACCGCGCCATCGCCGACGGCCTGTTCGGCATGGGCGGCAGCCTCGAACCAATCCGCCTCGTCGCCCGGTTTTACAACCTCGTCGGCCAGCACCTGCTGGACACCCCTCTTTCCGACGACCAGAAGGTGGAGCCCTGCGATCCCTACCACTTCGTGCTCACCGCCACCGTCCTGCACACCGGCCAGCTCGAATGGTGGCTCTGCTCGTTCGGCGCCGACGTGGAAGTGCTCGAACCCGCCGAGCTGCGCGAGGCGATGGCGAAACGGACGCGCTGGCTGGCGAGGAAATACCCCGAGAAACCCTCGGAACCGGAAACCGGCGAGCCGGAATGATGGGGCCACGGGACGAAAAGATTCCCGGCTCGATGACCGGTTACGAAAACAATGCCACACAACATACCCTTGTATGTTCTTCCCTGAGCCACGGAGGTATGAATAAGAGGTTCGGAGGAAGATAGATCGTTGACCCTCGAAGCCGAGAAATTGAGCTTGTGGGAGAGCGTGGATCGTCTTTCTTCTTTTGTTGGCAGAGCCCGAACAGTTGCTGGGACGGAAGTCCGAATTTTTACAAGGTGGGGTGTGTACGACATGAATAACGAAGAGCGATTTGCCGGGGTGGATGTATCGAAGGCGTATTTGGATTTGGGAGTCAGTCCCGAGGGCGGGGTCGAGCGTTTTAGCAATGATGAGGCAGGGGTCACGGCACTGATCCAGCGACTCCTCACGCTCCAACCGGCGTTAGTCGTCTTGGAGGCGACCGGGGGACTCGAAACCTTGCTCGCGGCTTCCGGTCGAGTGGCCGGACTGCCGTTGGCCGTCGTCAATGCTCGCCAAGTGCGTGACTTCGCCAAGGCCACCGGCCGGCTCGCGAAAACCGATAAGCTGGATGCCCTGGTATTGGCCCATTTCGCCAAGGCCGTGCGCCCCGAAGTTCGCGCCGGCCGGACCGAGGCAGAGCAAGCCTTGGTGGAACTGGTCGCCCGGCGACGGCAATTAGTGGAGATGCGCGCCCAAGAGAGAACCCGCTTGGCGATGGCCGGCTCACGGCAAAAACAGGGCTTAAAGGAGCACATTGCCTGGCTGGACGAGCATATCGCTCGACTCGACGGGGATTTGAAAAACCGGCTGCGCGAATCGGACATTTGGAAAACCCGAGTCGACCTGCTCCAAAGTGCACCGGGCGTAGGCCCCGTGACGATGCTCACGTTGCTGTCGTATCTGCCAGAACTCGGCAAACTCAACCGGCGCGAGATCGCTGCCCGGGTGGGATTGGCGCCGTTTAATCGGGACAGTGGCTTCCAGCGAGGACGGCGGAGGATTTGGGGCGGACGAGCGGAAGTGCGCTCGGTGCTGTACATGGCGACCTTGGCCGCTACCCGAGGCGATAATCCCATCGCCACCTTCCATCGTCGATTGGTCGAAAAAGGCAAACCGGCCAAGGTCGCTTTAACGGCGGCCATGCGTAAGCTCCTCACCAGCCTGAATGCCATGCTGAAACAAAATAAACCTTGGTCATGCCCACAAATCGCTTGACCTCCAACACAGTTGCTCTCCCTACGACATGACGGGGGTGGCCGGCGATCTCAAGACGCGATTGAACCTGGGACTGTCCGTATCCATCGATCCGCCGGACCTGGAGACCCGCGCCGCGGTCCTCATTCAAAAGGCGCGGACCTGGGGGATCGACTTGCCTCCTGAGGTGGCGTTTTTCCTCGGCAGGCGCATCCGTAGGGATCTGGCGGAGCTGGAAAGGGCGCTGTTTCGGCTGGCGGCATGCGCCCGGCAGCCCATCACGCTCGAAACCGCGGCCTGGGAACTGCGTCACGTCATCGCCTTGCCGGAACGGATGATCACCGTCGAACGCGTCCAGGCAGCGGTGGCGGACCATTTCGGCATCGCTCCCGGCGATCTGCTGTCGAACCGGCATGCCCTTCCGCTCCAGCTTGCCATGGCTTTGTGCCTGGAGCTTACCGATCATGGCCTCGAGGAAGTTGGCCGCAGGTTCGGAGGCAGAGACGCCGCGGCGGTGCTGCTCGCCTGCCGTGAGGCGCAGACAGCGCGGGAAACCGATGCGCGATTCCGGGACGATTTTTCCCATTTGCTGGGAATACTCGCCCTCTGACCGGGCGCCCCCCGGATTTCGGGGAACGCATCCCGGACTGGAGGGAACAGGCACGGGCCGAGTTGCGCTATGCTTGGCGGGTTTACGGCCGCCCGATGGTTTCGATGCGATCCATGCAACCCCCTTCTGCCCTCCCCCGTTCATCCCGCCTCGAACGCGATCCCGACCGCCGCCGCATCGGCGGCGTGTGCGCGGGGATCGCACGCTATTTCGGGCTGGACGTGTCGCTGGTCCGCCTGATCTTCCTGGTCTCGATCTTCTTCAGCTTCAGCTTTACCTTCTGGCTCTACCTGGTGCTCTGGCTGGTGCTGCCGGCGCGGGGAGCGGGTTTGTCCTGGGGACTGCGGAGAAAGGCGCGGGGTCTGGCCCGGCGGTTCGACGGCGCCCGTACGCGGGCGACGCTGCCGGCGCTGCAAGCCAAGCTGTCGGAGACCGAAGCTTTGGTGCAGTCACTGCTTCCACAGCTCGATCTTCCCCGCTCGCAGCAGTCGCCGGCAACGCTGGCGGTGCGCAAGGCGGTACTGGAAGAGCTGCCCGCGCTGCTGAACCATTATCTGGAACTTCCCGAGCACTACGCTGCCACTCACAGCCTCGACGACGGCAGGATGCCCGAACAGCAGCTCGTCGCCGAGCTCGATACGCTGGAACAGAGCCTGCGGCAGGTCGCGTTCGAAACATTCAGCGAGCGTTTCGCCCGCACCGCCGGCAATCTGGACCAGCTTCGTGAACAGTTCGACGAAAACCCGGCGGCGACGGTACGGGCGCGGCTGGAAGCCCTGCAACACCGCCTCGCCGGACGTCTCGACCCCGAGACGGAAGCCCGGATCGCCAGCATCGGCGAGTCGCTGCTCGCGGCTCTGGACCGGCTCCTGCGCACGGCCCATGAGGCCGACCCCATGCTCTACGACGTCCGCCGCATCGCCCTGGAATATCTGCCGGATGCGGTGGAGCACTATCTCGCGCTGCCCCCCGACCTGGCCCGCACCGAACCGCTGCTGCACGGCAAGACGGCGCAGGCGGTGCTCCATGAACAGCTCGACGTGCTGGACCAGTCCCTGCGCCAGATGCTGAGCAGCCTGTACCGGGATGACGCCCAGGCCATCGCGGTGCATGCCCGATTCTTGAAAGAGAAATTTGACCGCTCGCAGACCGGATGGGATTGATGGCAACACTGAACCTGTGCGGCCGTATGGCTACGCTGTTGACGCTGGTCGCTTTGGTCGCACCCGGCGCATCCGGCGAGATTCCCGCAGTACCGGGCGGCAATGGCAAGGCGGAAGCTTCCGCTGCCCCGGCCGCGATGCCCGCCCCCGCGGAACTGCGTCTGGAAATCCGGCGAAAACTGGAAGATGCCACCGCCCTGCGCGACAGACTGGCGAGCGAGGACAACGCGCCGGAATTTACGCCCGAGGACAAGGCGCTGGCCCGCCGCCAGGCCGATCTCCTGGTCTATATCTATCAAGTCGAATTGGAAACCTTGTCGGAACAGGAAGCGGCGAGCCGGGCCCGTGATGAGGCCAAGGCCAAGGAAGCGGCCTGGTCGGGTTTCGACCAGCCGCCGCCCTATTCGGTGCTGATGCTGGACGATCTTCAGGATGCGCTCGATGCCGCCCGGACCAAAATTGCGGCGTTCGAATCGGCCCAGGTCCAACTCCAACGCGACGCCGTCCGCTTCGAGACGGACGCCAGGCAGGAAAAGGCCGCCGTGAGGCTGGCCGCCGAAGCCGTGGAGAAGGCCAAAACTCCGGAGGATGCAGCCAAAGCGAAGTCGAACCAGGCGCTGGCCCAACTGCGCCAACGCGTGACGGACAACCGTCTGGCCTGGAGCGGTCTCGAACTCATCCTGGCCAAGACCCGCCTTGAAACTTCGAGGTCGGAAGCCGCGCTGCTCCATAGGCAGATCGCCAAGGCCAGAGACCATGGCTCGTTCACACCCCAGGACCTGGAGGGCATACTGGACGGCCTGCGGCAGTCTCAGCAGCCCTTGGAGCAGGAACAGCAAAGCATTCTGTCCGATCACGAGCGCTGGAGCCGGGAGCGCGATGCAGCCGCGCGAGCACTGCAGCAGGCCAAAGCCGATGCCGCCACACCGGCGCCGGAGACCGATGCGATCAGCGCGCGCCTGAGAGCCGCCGACGCCTGGTTGCAGACTCTCCGGTTCCGCAGCTACGCCGTGAACACGATCGGGGCGATCGGCCGCTATCTGTCCGACCTCTGGAAGCAACGCTACCTCCTGGTAACCAGCTCCGACCCCGAAACCAGGCGCCAGGCACTCGATCTCATCGGCCAGAGCATCGAACGGCTGCAGCCCGTCTTGGCCTATCTCGACGGTGAGTCGGAACTGGCGTACGCAGAAGAACGCGGCCAGGCGGCACGGCTGGACAAGCTGCAGCGCAGTACCGACCAGATCAGGGGCTACGAACAATCGGCGGCCGACGCCTACCGCGCCCGCCTGGAGGCCGTCCAGAAATTGCGACTCTTCGTGGATCGGACCGAACGCACGCTTCAGCGTTGGCGGGACGAACACAAGGTCCAACTCAGCGCGCTCGGTTTCGAACAGCGGCTGGGCGAGTTTGTCGCCGCGGTCACCGCGATCGCCAAAGCGCTCTGGCAGTTCGAACTGTTCGCCGTGGATGACAGCATCGAAATCGAAGGCAAAGCCGTCGCCGTCAGCCGCAGCGTGACTTTCGGCAAGAGCGTAGGCGCGGTGCTGCTGTTCCTGCTCGGCTACTGGCTGTCCGGCGTATTCACCGGGCGGATCAGGCGCACGCTGATCTCGCATTTCGGCATCGATCCACCCCAGGCCAATCTGTTCCGCCGTTGGCTGCGCGCTGCTTTCACCCTGGTGGTGCTCCTGGTCGTGCTCGACTTCATGAGCATCCCCCTCACCGCCTTCGCCTTCCTGGGTGGCGCCCTGGCCATCGGCGTGGGCTTCGGTACCCAGACCCTGCTGAAAAATTTCATCAGCGGCGCCCTGATCCTGTTCGAACGCAAGATCAAGGTCGGTGACATCGTGGAAGTGGACGGCATCGTCGGCACGGTGACTGACGTCGACGTCCGCTCGTCGACGGTGCGCGGCTTCGACGGCGTGGAAACGATGATCCCGAATTCGACCTTCCTCGAAAACAAGGTCACCAACTGGACCTACACCACGCCGAAGCTGCGGCGCTCGGTCAAGATAGGCGTCGCCTACGGCTCGCCTTCGCACCGGGTTTCCGACATCCTGCTCGAATGCGCCGGCCGCCACGGCCTGATTCTCGACGACCCGGCACCGTTCGTGTGGTTCGAGGATTTCGGCGAAAATTCGCTGGTTTTCGGGCTCTATTACTGGCTGGAGATGCACCCGTCCATGAGCGCCTACCAGATCGCCAGCGACTTGCGCTTCATGATCGAGAAACGCTTCGCCGAGGACGGAATCACGCTGGCCTTCCCCCAGCGCGACGTACATCTCGACAGCGTCCGGCCGCTCCAGATCGAGATGGTGCCGCCCCGGACCTGACTACAGAACGATCTCGTCTTGCTTCGCAGGAGGCAGGGTGCCCGCCACCTCGGCTACCGTCTCTTCCCGAGTACGGTCGAGATAGGTCTTCGACCGGGCAACCGCCTGGGTTAGAGCGTCCACCGTCTGCCGCATGTGATCCAGCGCCTGCAGCTTGTACGCAGCGACCCTGTCCATGGTCTCATAGATGTTCTGGAATGCGGCCTGGAGCTGATTCAGATCGACGGCTGTACTGCCGGCCTGCTCCTGGACTCTGCCCGCCTGCTGCTTGAGCATGGCCGAGGTGGCTTCGATCAGACCGCCGGTGGTGGCGCGCAGGGCCCCGACCTGGTCCAGCACCAGCTTCTGGTTGGCCAGGGCCTGGGCGACGACGACCGCGGTACGCAGCGCGGAAATGGTGGTCGTGGTCGCCCGCTCCACGCCCTTGATGAGTTCGAGGTTGTTCTTGCGGATCATGTCCATGGCCAGGTAGCCCTGAATGGTCACGGCGAGCTGCGTGAGGATGTCCTGCACCTTCTGGCGCACGTAGAACTGCAGCTCCTCGCGCACCACTCGGGCTTTCTCCGGGTCCTGCAGCTCGATCTCGGCCAGCTTCTGTTCCAATGCGGCGTCGATCCTCTTGCCGACATAGACATACTGCTCCAGCTTTTCCATGATTTTCCATGCCTGGATCTTTTCTTCCTCGATCGCGGCATTGTCTTTGCGCAGTTCGTCCTGGCCGGCGTACAGAGCCTGGATGATGCCGTTGATATGGGCCTGAGCCGATTCGTACTGGCGGAAATAATCGTGGATACGGCTGCCCATAGGGATCAGCCCCAGCAGTTTGCGCGGCTCCAGCAGATTGCCCTGGCGCGCGGGGTCCAGCTCTTCCACCTTGGCCCGCAGATCCAGCAGGGCGCGGGAAATGTCCGAGCCGCTGTCGAACACCCCGGCGCTCATGGCCCGCATGGGCTTTTCCAGCAGGCGGTTGGAAATGCCGGCCGCCGCCCTGATTTCCTCGTTCCCCAGGGTGTGTGCCCCGGTCAGTCTGGCCTTGAACTCCTCACTGTGCAGCGGATGATCGATGACCGTGGCGATGAAGTCCTCCACCTTCATGTCCAGCTTCGCCAGCGTCTCCGGCTCCAGCCGGACCATGCCGGCCGCCTGCGCCTCGTCGACCGAATGGACCGGTTGTGGCGGAGCGAGCAATTCAGGGGGCGTCAGCTCGGGATTTGTGCTCATCGGGACTCCGTCATGGAAGGAAACGAAAAGCGCAACTTTATCACCCCGCCGCCTGGACATGCGAACCGGCGCGGCCCGGCGCCGTTTGTCCACAGGCCATCCACAGTTCATCCACCGCTTGAACACAATATAATGTGCTTGACTGAACTAAAAAATACCGTCTATAGTGTTCATAAGCGCGACCACAACCCCAGGAGGTCCTGTTCATGCTTACCGAAAACGCCGCCCGCCCCTTCTCCGACATCTCACCCGATGCCGCTCCGGCCGAACTCCGCAGCCTGTCCCCCGGCGAAGTACGGGTCATCCGCCGCAACGGCAAAGTGACGGGTTTCGACGCCGCCAAAATCAGCGTCGCCATCACCAAAGCCTTCCTCGCCGTGGAAGGCGGCAACGCGGCGGCGAGCCGGCGCATCCATGAAAGCGTGGAAGAGCTGACGGATCTGGTGGTCAAGGCACTGCTGCGGCGCCTCCCCGGCGGCGGCACCATCCATATCGAGGACATCCAGGACCAGGTCGAACTGGCGCTGATGCGTGCCGGCCACCAAAAGGTCGCCCGCGCCTATGTGCTGTACCGGGAGGAGCGTGCCCGTCTGCGCGCCGAGAAACAGAAAGAGGAAAATGCGCCGGGCGGTAGGGAAGACGTCTGCCAAGTCACCCTGGAAGACGGTAGCCGTAAGCCCTTGGACACCGCTCGTCTCCGGCGGGTGGTGGAAGAAGCTTGCCGCGGTCTCGCGGACGTCGAACCGGAGTGGATCATCGAGGAAACCCGTCGCAACCTGTTTGACGGCGTGCCCGAAAAAGAAGTTGCGCCGACCCTGGTGATGACCGCCCGCACCCGCATCGAGCAGGAATCCAACTATTCCTATGTCGCGGCCCGCTTGCTGCTGGATGCGCTGCGGCGGGAAGCCCTGAGTTTTCTCGGCCATGGCACCATTTCGGCCACCCAGGACGAGATGGGCGAGCGCTACGGCGAATATTTCAAGGACTACGTGAAGCGAGGCGTCGAGCTGGAGCTGCTGTCGCCAGAACTGATGCGCTTCGACCTGCAGCGGTTGGGGGAAGCGCTCAAACCGGAACGCGATCTGCAGTTCAATTATTTGGGTCTCCAGACCCTGTACGACCGCTATTTCATCCACAGCGGGGATATCCGCTTCGAATTGCCTCAGGCATTCTTCATGCGTGTCGCCATGGGTCTGGCCGTCCAGGAAATCGACCGTGAGGAACGGGCGATCGAGTTCTACGACCTCTTGTCCTCCTTCGACTTCATGTCTTCGACGCCGACGCTGTTCAACGCCGGCACCCTGCGGCCACAGCTCTCATCCTGCTATTTGACCACCGTACCTGACGACCTGGACGGCATCTACAGCGCCATCAAGGACAACGCCCTGTTGTCCAAGTTTGCCGGGGGTTTGGGCAACGACTGGACCCGGGTGCGCGGCATGGGCGCCCACATCAAGGGCACCAACGGCAAATCCCAGGGGGTAGTGCCCTTCCTCAAAGTCGCCAACGACACGGCGGTCGCAGTCAATCAGGGTGGGAAGCGCAAAGGCGCGGTTTGCGCCTATCTGGAAACCTGGCACATCGACATCGAGGAATTCTTAGACCTCAGAAAGAACACTGGCGATGACCGCCGCCGCACCCACGACATGAACACAGCCAATTGGGTGCCGGACCTGTTCATGAAACGGGTGGCGGAAGACAAGGATTGGACCCTGTTCTCGCCGAACGACACGCCCGACCTCCACGACCTGACGGGCCTGGCCTTCGAACGGCGCTATCTCGAATACGAAGCCAAGGCGGACCGTGGCGAAATCAAGCTGTACAAGCGCCTGCCCGCCAACCAGTTATGGCGCAAAATGCTGTCGATGCTGTTCGAGACCGGCCATCCTTGGCTGGCTTTCAAGGACCCCTGCAATCTGCGTTATACCAACCAACATGCCGGCGTAGTGCATTCGTCCAACCTCTGCACGGAAATCACCCTGCACACCAACGACCATGAAATCGCCGTATGCAACCTGGGCTCCGTGAACCTGGCGGCGCACATCACGCCGGACGGCGCGCTTGACACGACGAAGCTACAGCGGACCATCGCCATCGGCATGCGCATGCTGGACAATGTCATCGACATCAACTACTACAGCGTGCCGGAGGCGCGCCGCTCCAATCTGCGCCACCGTCCGGTAGGCTTAGGAATCATGGGATTCCAGGATGCTCTCTATAAGCTGCGGCTGCCCTATGCCTCGCAGGAAGCCGTGGCCTTCGCCGACCTGAGCATGGAGACGGTGAGCTACTACGCGATCCAGGCCTCCTGCGACCTGGCCGCGGAGCGGGGCCGCTACAGCAGCTTCGACGGCTCGTTGTGGAGCCGCGGCGTGCTGCCGATCGATTCGATCGCGCTGCTGGAAGAGGGCCGCGGCGGCTATCTGCAGATGGACCAAAGCCTGACCCTGGACTGGAACGCACTGCGGGAACGCGTCCGCACGGTCGGTATGCGCAACAGCAACACCATGGCCATCGCCCCCACGGCAACGATCTCGAACATCTGCGGCGTATCGCAGTCCATCGAGCCGACCTACCAGAACCTGTTCGTCAAATCAAACCTGTCGGGCGAATTCACTGTGGTCAACCCCTATCTGGTGCAGGACCTCAAGGCCCTGGGGCTGTGGGATGCCGTCATGATCAACGACCTCAAGTACTACGACGGCAGCGTGCAGAAAATCGAGCGCATCCCGGAAACCCTGAAACAGCTCTATGCCACCGCATTCGAAATCGACGCTCGGTGGTTGATCGAGGCGGGTTCGCGCCGCCAGAAATGGCTGGATCAGTCGCAATCGCTGAACCTCTACCTGGCCGAGCCCTCCGGGAAAAAGCTCGACACGCTCTACAAACTGGCCTGGGTTCGCGGTCTGAAAACCACGTATTACCTGCGTTCGCTGGGCGCCACCCACGTGGAAAAGAGTACGGCCTTCGACGGCAAACTCAATGCGGTGAAAACCGACCCGATCGACGATGCGATCCCCGGCCTACGGTCGCTGGAAGCCGCCCATGCCGATGCCCGGCCGGCCGAGTCCAGGGCCTGTCTGATCGACGATCCGACTTGCGAAGCCTGCCAGTAGCCGGAACGCCCATCCTTGTGCATTATGGACCTGGCATCCGGTAAGGCCGTCGGGTCCTGGCGGAAGGCTCCCTGAAAACAACTGAAATCATAAGAGAGGAAAGGAGAGGCAAAATGAGTGAACTGACCAAACTCATCTACGCATTCGTAGGCATCATGATCGTCGGTTTCGGGATCGTCTATTTCTCCAAGGAAACTGAGCAGGACAAAGTCGGCCAGGCACTGCTGATGTCGGGCAACATGTTGAACACCTATGCGAGGGAATCCTGCACCCAGGCTGGCGAAGCCAAGGCCGGCACTCATCTTTACATGCCGAGCGAGTCGCAGAGCGACGGCAACAGCTATGTGAGCCTGACCTGGAACTACACCGACAACGGCGACCACGTGCTGACTTGCCGCTACGAACGCGACAAGGGTATCACCGAGATGACGCTCGACGGCGCTCCGGTCGGCAACGTCAGCGTGGACCGGGGGGCAGATGCGCCTTCGCGCGCTGCAGGTGCGGCCAACGGCAAGCACGACGCCGGCCACTGAGACCGTCCCCTGTTCTGCGATCGGGAAGTGCATCCATGAATACGACCCAGGGCGAATACACGACCACCGCCAAATGGCTGCATTGGATCATGGCCGCGCTGATCGTGTTGGCATGGCTGATCGGTTTCTACGTCTCGGACCTGCCGAAAGGACCGGAGAAAGCCGCCATCATGGCCTGGCACAAAGGGTTGGGCATGGCAGTGCTGGCCCTGATGACCGTCCGGCTGGCCTGGCGACTGCTCCATCCGCCACCCCGGCTGCCGGACACCCTGTCGCCCGGTCTGCAACGGGCAGCGCATTCGGCACACTGGACGCTGTACGGGCTGATGATCGCCCAGCCACTGAGCGGCTGGGCCGTCAGCTCGGCCAACGGCTATCCAGTGAAGCTGTTCGGCCTGATTACACTGCCTGCCCTGGTCGAAAAGAACGAGGTCCTGGCACAAACCTTCGTGGAGATCCACGAATTCCTGGGCTGGGGTCTGGCCCTCGCGGTGGTGGGTCATGTCGTCATGGCGATCAAACATCATCATGTGGACCGCAACGGCATTCTGCACCGGATGCTGCCTGGCCGCCGCCCGGCCTCCGAGTGAGCCGGCCTCTTTCCTTATCCGTGACCTCGATATGACTCTAAGGGAGTAACAACCATGCTGAACTGGGAAGATCCTCTGGCCGGCCTGACGCCACGGCCGAATCCGCCGACCAATACCACCCTCACTCTGGACCTGGAAACCTGCGTCGATCCCACTCCGAAACCGGGCACGGTGCCCGCCGGAACCCGGCTCGACAGCGTGGCGCCTGCCACCGGCGCGACCGGCCTGGAAAACATCGAGAGAGGTGCCCGCCGTATCCAGGTGGACGACAAGCGCATCATCAACTGCCGCGCCGACCTCAACCAACTGGTGCCGTTCAAGTATCAATGGGCCTGGCAGAAGTATCTGGACGCCTGCGCCAACCACTGGATGCCGCAGGAAATCAACATGAACGCCGACATCGCCCTGTGGAAGAGCGCCGACGGTTTGACCCCGGACGAGCGCACCATCATCAAACGCAACCTGGGTTTCTTTTCCACGGCCGACTCCCTGGTGGCCAACAACCTGGTGCTGGCCGTCTACCGCCACATCACCAACCCGGAATGCCGCCAATACCTGCTGCGCCAGGCGTTCGAAGAGGCCCTGCACACCCACGCCTATCAATACGTGGTGGAGTCTCTGGGGCTGGATGAGGGCGAGGTCTTCAACATGTACCGCGAGGTCCCGGCGGTGGCGCGCAAGGCCGAATGGGCCCTGCCCTTCACCCAGTATCTTGCCGACCCGCACTTCAAGACCGGCACGCCGGAAAACGACCAGAAGCTGCTGCGCGAGTTGATCGCCTTCTATGTGATCTTCGAGGGCATCTTTTTCTATGTCGGATTCACCCAGATCCTCTCCATGGGCCGGCGCAACAAGATGACCGGCACCGCCGAGCAGTTCCAGTACATCATGCGCGACGAATCCATGCACATGAATTTCGGCATCGACGTGATCAATCAAATCAAGTTGGAAAATCCACACCTGTGGACGGAAAGCTTCAAGGCCGAAATGGTGCAGATGATCCGCGAGGCGGTGGACATCGAAACCCAATACGCCTACGATACCATGCCGCGCGGCATCCTCGGCTTGAATGCGCCGATGTTCAAGGAGTATCTCCAGTTCATCGCCAACCGCCGTTGCGCCCAGATCGGCCTGCCGGAGCAATATCCGGGCGTGACCAACCCCTTTCCCTGGATGAGCGAAGTGCTGGACCTGAAGAAAGAAAAGAACTTCTTCGAGACCCGTGTCACCGAATACCAAACCGGCGGCACGCTGAGCTGGGACTGAACGGGCATCAAAAGCGCAACGCGGCCGCCGTGATTTCCGCTCTACGCACGGGCTTACCCCGTCTGGCCCGTGTGGGAAATCCGGCGACTTTTTTCGCCTGAGCCTGATCAATGCAGCGGGCATGAATGATCTGACCCAGAACGCATACCGCTACACTCCCCTTTGGCGCTGCCTCGGCTGGACCATGGTCGCCGTGGTCGTCGTTCTCTCCCTGCTTCCCCAATTACCCCAGCCCCCGTCCGTCCTGGGCTGGGACAAAGCCCAGCATTTTCTCGCTTATGCGGTGCTGACCGTATGGTTCTGCCAGTGTTATTCCCGCCACTGGCGCTGGCCGGCCTTCTTTGTCGCGCTGGGGGGTGTCCTGGAGCTGCTGCAGGGGTTCACCGGTGTCAGAACCACAGACCCTTTCGACATATTAGCCAACAGCATCGGGGTATCCATAGGTCTTGGTCTGAGCTTTACGCCGCTGGCATCCGGCCTGCGCCGGTTCGACGATCTCGTTTCCCGCTGCCTGGAAACGCCGGCCGAATAGCGCCGCCTGCCGAATCTGCCTTCGGAGGCTGCGGTTCCACCCTTCCCTGTTCCAGATCGAGCCGACGTTCCGCCCAGATCCGGTAGCTCTCGTTGCGCCGCTGTACCCACAGCGCCATGCCCATGTAGCCGTAAGGCATTTGCGGTCCTTCCACCACGGTGCGCAGTGCCGCGAAATCTACACCGGGACGGAGATGGTGGTCGGCATGGCGGGTCAGCGCCAGAAACATGAACAGGCTCACGGCCGAATCGTTGCGCCAGGCAAGGGCTCTCGCAGGACCGGAATCTTCGGTCAAACCGTAGTGCTGGAAATAGTTGACCGACTCCAGCGTCCGTATGGCCCCCCTCGCCTGATGCAGCAATACCAGCATCGCCAGCGGACCGAACAATACCGTGTAGACCACCAGCCATGCCAGTTCGAACGCCATCCCCGCCAAAGCCGCACCGCGCCGGACCGACCAGGCGATGCGCCATTGTTGACGCAGCCCGCGCCGGTAGAATGCTTCGAAGCTCTCTCCTCGGAACGCCGTCGAAGGATCGTCAGCGGTTCCCAGCCGGGCGTGGTGCCCCAGCTTGTGTGCCAGGTAGAAATGATCGTAGCCCAAGGTAGCCAGCAGCAGCCGTCCCAGACAGCGCTGCCCGGCCGAGTGGCGGTGGATCAACTCATGCGCGGGGCAAATGCCTGCAGAAACGAAGTCCGCCGAGACCATCGCCCGGATCACCAGCAGATCGGCCAGGCTCGCCCCGATTTCCGCCATGCCATTCCAGCCCAGTTGGGAAACCATCCGTCCCAAGGCGAACAGATTCACCAGCTGCAGGATCGACAGCAGATACAGCAGGGCATCGAAAAGCACAACCGGGACCGATTCCGGCACGGTTCGGGTTTCCGCCGGCCCGAAAGACTCGGCCAGCAGCAGGAGCAGCATGGGCAGGGTCCACAGCAATGCCACCAGCGGACGGTGGGGGCCGCTGGCGAGGAATCCGAATACCGTCAGAGGAAACACCAGACTGAGGCTGTACCCGGTCCACCATGGCAGCGACCGAATGGTCCTCCACCGGGTTTTCGATAGAATGCTCATGAGCTTTGCGGAACCTCACGATGCGGCCATCCAAAGCGCGAACCTACTATCTCGGCCTGTGCCTGACCTACCACGATCCGGCCCTGGCGATCGTCGGCCCCGATGGCTGCGTACTGTTCGCCGAAGCCGCCGAACGGCGGCTCCAGAGCAAGCGGGCCCTGAATACTCCGCCTGATGACCCGTTCCACTTGCCCCTGCTGTTGCAGGAGCATTGCGCCGATGCCCGCGAGTTCGTCGTCGCTTGCAACTGGCAGGCCACCCGTCCCCTACACGAGCACTTTGCGCGCTGGCTGGGCTGGCTGTCCCCCCGCGGCATCCTCACCAATGCCGGCCGGCGGGTGCATACCTGGCTGGAACCTTACCAGATCTACCACATGCAGGCCGCACAGCATCATGTCCTCGAGAGCCGTCTGCTCAATCTGGCGCGGACTCTGCGCCGTGATTTCCCCGACATTCCGGTCCGCATTCGTGGCTACGACCACCACCTCTGCCATGCCGCCCTGGCCTGCTATGCCAGCCCCTTCGACACCGCCGCCTGTGCTGTGATCGACTCCTACGGCGAAACCGGCTCGATGGCCTTCTTCGACTACCGCGACGGCAGACTGCGCCCGATCGCCCGGCAGCGGGGACCGCAGAGTCTCGGATTCTACTATATGAAGCTCACCGAGCTGTGCGGCTTCGACTGGCTGGGCGGCGACGAATGGAAGGTCATGGGGCTGGCTTCCTATGGCCGCGACGATCCTGAAATCCTGACTTGCCTGCGCGATATGATGACAGTGGAAGGACTGGAGCTCAGGACACGGTATCCGGTTTTTTTCGACCGCCTGCGGCAACTGGAATCTCGTCGACGTCGTCCTGGCCAAACTGCGGAGTCCGTGGCCGACCTCGCTCACAGCGGTCAGCATTTTTTCAGCGACACCGTGCATTGCTTACTCAGCCATCTGCATGACCGCCAGGGCTCGCCCAATCTCGCCCTGGCCGGCGGCTGCGCCCTTAATTCGGTCTGCAATGGCCGCATTCTGGAGTCTACACCGTTTCGGACCCTCTATGTGCCCCCGGCCCCGGCCGACGATGGCACGGCCCTGGGCGCCGCCTGGCTGGCTTACCGGGAAGATCATCAGGGGCAGGTATTCGAAGCCAGCCATCTGTCGCCTTATCTCGGCAGTGCAATCCCTGCGAAGGACATCGAGCGTTTCGCCCGTTACGCCGGTGTGCCGGTACGGCGACTCCCCGGTGAGGGACTCATCGGCGCCGCCGCAGAGCTGTTGGTAAAGGGCAAGATTCTCGGCTGGATGCAGGGAAGGGCCGAGTTCGGTCCCCGCGCTCTGGGCAACCGCTCCATCCTGGCCGATCCCCGCCGTGCGGACACGGGCGACCGGATCAACCGCGAAGTGAAATTCCGCGAACCCTTCCGTCCCTACGCCCCAGCCATCCTCGGCGAGCACGGCCCGGACTGGTTTCTGGCCTATCAGGAATCGCCCTACATGGAGCGGACCCTGCGTTTCCGACCGGAGGCGCGCGAGCGGGTGCCGGCGGTGGTCCATGTGGACGGAACCGGACGGCCGCAGACCGTGAATCCGGAATGGAACCCGCGCTTCCACGACCTGCTCGCCCGCTTCCACTGCCAAAGCGGCGTGCCGGTGCTGCTCAACACCAGCTTCAACGTCATGGGTAAACCCATCGTACACTGCATGGAGGATGCGTTCGGGGTATTCCTGGGTTCGGGCATGGATGCCCTAGCGGTCGGCGATTACCTCTTCACCAAACCGGAGACGATGCCTTGACCTGCTCGCGCAGACTGTGTCGGGCGCTGTTGCACGGCCCCCCGGATGCCGAATCGCTGAGGATGGCCGAGGCGTTTTTCCAATCTGCGCTGGCCGGGCAAAGCGGTCCGGCTCCGGATTTCGGGCGCCCCTGGTCGGCGCCGGCATTACCTCTGCCGGACGATCCGGTCGAGCGCCGTAACATTCTTCTTGCCTTGGCACCGGCCATGCTGCTGGATCAGATCTGCCTGGCCGGTGCGGCACAACCCGCCACCGCCCACCGTCCGGCCGAGTGCCATTTGTTCGATCTGTATTGCCACAGCATCGGCCTGGATAATCCCGCCGTCTCGGCCCCCTTCCGATTTCGGGCCGGACTCACCCTGGCCGGGGTGGCCTTGCCCTCCTTGAACGATCCCGCCTTTTTCCAAACTCCGGGCATCCCCGATTTCGCCTGGAACCTGCCGACCGCCCAGCTCTGCCTGTTCCACTGGCCGCGCCGCTATTTTCCCGAGCTGCTGGGCTGGACTCTGGCCCACAACCTGCGCGAACCGGCCTGGTGGGACGGGTGGCAAGGCGCCGACCCAAGTGACATGGCCCGCAACCGCACCCTGGCCCATGCGGCGCTGCAGGCTTGTGAAGGCCTGGACGAAGAGCGCATCCGTGCCGGCTGGGACCTTTATCGCCGACTATTCGCCGAGCTGTTGAATCAGACTGCCGCCACGGCTGACCGGAAGCTTCCGGCGAAGGAGGCGCTGGCCCTGATCATCCAAGCCAGGCGCAGCCATGCCGTCGGCCATCATGGAAGAATCCTGCTGGCCGGACGCAGCCTCGATGAATGGCTGGCGGATCCCGATCCGGAGCCGCTGCTCCGGGCCCTGCGCGGTTCGCCCTGGGTGGACTGGGACCGACCCGTAGCCAGCCGGCTGATCCGCGCCATGGATTTCGGCGGACCGATGTTCGGTGTATTCGACCGCGCCGAGCGGCAGGTCTGGCTGGACTGGATCGAAGCCGAAGATCGCCCGATCCCGCTTGCCCCGCAAGCTCCAGCATTCGTGCCACGGCCCGCCGAGGCCGGGCTGGCACCGGGCGACGGCTTCAGGTCGAAACGGGCACTTTACACGGTCTTGTTGGGCGCCGAATCGACCGTGGATGTGCCGGAACGGGCTGTCGCCGTGATGCACAGGATACTGCGCCTGACACGCATCATGCTGCCTTTACAGCGCGGGCATCGGCGCTTCTTTCCCTACAGCGAAACCGGCCTTCACGCCCGGACCGAGGCCATCCATGCCCACGAGATAAAGCGCTACCGCCCGTCCGACCCGCATCCCCAGATCGGCAAGGACTTCTGCCACTGGGTCATCCTCCAATTGGCCCCGACGATTCTGATCGACGGCTGCTGGCTGGCCCGCATCGGCACCGCCGCGGAATGTTTGGATACCGCCGGCCGCCACCTCCTCAAGATATACGCCGACGAGTTGGGCAACGGCCTGCCCGAACGTAACCACCCCAACGTCTACCGCCACCTGCTCGACCGGCTTGGCATCGAGCTGCCGCCCTTCGACAGCCCGGCATTCGCCAACGATCCGCGCTTTCTCGACGCCGCCTTCGACCTTCCGGTTTACCTCCTCGCCATGGGCTTATGCCCGCAGCGCTGTTTTCCTGAACTGTTGGGCCTCAACCTCGCCATCGAACTCAGCGGTCTGGGCGCCGGCTACATGCGGCTGATCGATGTACTGCGCAGCCACGGCATCGATCCCGCCATCGTCCAGCTGCACCTCAGTATCGACAATCTCGCCTCCGGCCATGCCGCCAGAGCGCGGGAGGCCATCATGCTTTACCTGGACGAAATGGAACGGAAAGGCGGACGGAAGATTTCGCGCCAGCTCTGGAAACGGATCTGGACCGGTTATCTGTCGCTCCACACCGCTGCATCGAGCCTGGCCTGGCGGCTTCACTGCCGGTCGGCCCGGAGCGCAAACCGGAAAGAACACTAAACCGTGAGTCTCGACATGCCTAATGAATCGATCGCCATCCACCCCCTCGTTCAGAATCTCGTTGGGGCCCTGGTTAAGAGATGGCGAGGTAGTTTCAAAGCAGTTTGCTCCCCCAGGCAACACTCATCAAAGAGACGAGGTCCCGCCTGGCCAGCACTTCGAAACAGTCTCGCCAGTCTTTCTCCAGCGGCATCATCGTGCCGGTGTAGCGCAAGTCGAAACCTGTCGCGGTCTTCTGCGCGTTGATGTACTCATCCAGCCTCTCGCCGAGGGTTTCGATGTCATCGATCCACTCGTCCTTGATGGTGTCCGGCAGCGAGCCGAAAAGGTCGTAGCGGTTCTTCATGCGCTCGGACAAGCGCTCGTAAATCTTTTCGTCTACCGTCTGCTCGAAAACCAGGTTGAGCATGTCCACTGTCTCGCGCCGCTGGCCGAAGCGCTTAATGCGGCCGATGCGCTGTTCCAGGCGCGTCGGGTTCCACGGCAAATCGACGTTGATCAGGGTGCCGAGGGTTTGCAGGTTCAGGCCCTCGCACGCGGCATCGGTCGCCACCATCAGGCGAATTTGGTGTTCGGCCACCATGCGCTTGAGCGTCTCGCGCTCGACGGTCACGCTGTCGCCGCGCTGATACAGCCGGCTGCGACCAGCGCCCGCGTATAGGCCGACCGCCTCCTCGGGATAGCGGGCCGCCAGCGAATCGGCCAGCCACTTCGCTGTGTCGTAGTATTGGCTGAAGATGACGACGCCCAAGCCGAGCCACTTTTCCTTGTCGAGGAAGTAGACGATGGCTTCCATCTTCGGGTCGACATCCAGCTGTTCCAGCCGGGCGATCAGCCGTTGCAGTACCTCGCGCTCCTCGTCCGTCTCGATCTTGAGGTCGGCTTCTCTATCTTCATCTTCTTCGTGCACGGCCTCGCCTTGCAGCAAGCGCCGCGCGGTTGCCAAGCCCGCATAAATGCTGGAGCAGATCCGCTGC
Organism: Methylococcus capsulatus; assembly: GCF_036864975.1. Classification (NCBI taxonomy): domain Bacteria; kingdom Pseudomonadati; phylum Pseudomonadota; class Gammaproteobacteria; order Methylococcales; family Methylococcaceae; genus Methylococcus; species Methylococcus capsulatus. Next base: position 2,896,927 of record NZ_CP104311.1, read on the forward strand.
TCCATCAGGTTCTTCATGAAGCCGCTGCCCTTGCCGCGCTTGGCCAGCGCCTTGCCGAAAGCACGGGCCTCGTCATAGGCCTGGCGGAAGTTTTCCGAGGTGCGCAGCGCCTTGCCTTCGAACAAGGCATCAAAAGCGCGCTGTTCCGATACTTGTCCTCGATCAGGATGCACATCCACGCCGACGCGAGCAAGCAGCCCCGCATCTTCAAGCTGCTGGCGCTTGCGCAGCACGACATGGCGCACCAACGGGTTCTCACGCTGAAAAAAGCTGGCTCCGGCGATGCGGCGTTCCAGTTCCTCCTCCAGAATCTCCCGTGTTTCTTCCGTCAAGTCGGCGAGCGACCGGTTGGTTTGCCACTCGCCGTTCTGCAGCCCCAAGTCTTGCCGGATGGCGGAGAACAAGCGCCGGGCGCGAGACTCAGTGGTCGACTCCGTGCGCGGCAGCGGCGAGCGCAGCAGCTCCCAAGCATGGGCGAGCGTCTCCACCTCCGCGCGGCCCGCGAGGATGTCGAGCACGTCGTCGGGACGATGCCAAGGGGCGAGGTCATGCCCCAGCACGAAGCGCCCTGGGCCCTGGTGCAGGATGCTCAGCAAATCCCACAGATCGGCGGGGTTGGTCTGAATCGGCGTGGCCGTGCCCAGCAGCACGTGAACGGCACGCGCGGCGATCTCACGCATGAAAGCCAGCAGCTCGTTCGGCGTTCCGGCCTCCTTGCCGAAGCCCTGGCGGGTTCTGGCTTTGTGCGCTTCGTCCAAGATCACGACACCGAAGCGCATACCGAGCAGGTGCTGCTTCTCCAGCGAATCGCGCATCATCAGTCCGGTGGAGACGATGCCGATCCGCAGCGGACAATGGGCGATCTGTTCGCGCCCCGCAGGGGAAATGACTCGCTCCTCCGCGTCCAACCAGACTTTGCCCACGGTATCCCAACGTGCGGTCGGGATACCCAGTTTGTCCAGCATCTCGGTCTGCCATTGCTCGGTCAGCGTGGCCGGGGCGAAGATCACCACCGGACGGCGCGGGCCGTTTTCCTTGTCGGACAGAAGGCACAGCGTCAGCGCGGCGGTGGCCAGCGAGAGCGTCTTGCCCAGGCCCACCTCATCGGCCAGCAGCAGACGCACCGTGCCGTACAGACGCTGGTGTCGTAGGCACTCAGTCAGGAAACCCTGCTGCCACGGCTGAAGCTGCTGTCCCTCGCGGTACAGCGGCGACTCGATCAACGCCGCAGGCGCGAGGTGCTCATCGTCCTCGATCTCGGTGAACTCGATCTCACGCCGAAACCCTCGCCGACGCACCTCGCGGATCACGGCCTGCGGCAGCGGCTTGGCGGCGTTCCAGAGAAAGTCGAACTCCTCCTCGATCCACGCCACGCCTTCCGGCGACTCGTCTTCCCACAGGATTTCGTAATGGTGCTGCCAGCCGCTCTTCGTCTCGTTCATCGAGCCGATGAAGCCCAACTTGCGGCCATCGGCCAGCGTGATCACGCCCGCCTTGCCATGCACAAAGCCGCAGATGTCGTCTGGTGCAACCCGCACGGCCTGGCCGTGCCGCTGCAGGAAGGCATCCAACCGGCGGTAACGGTCCCGGTTCAGCAGTGCCTCAGCTTCCAGACCACGTTCGTTCCAGCGGCCCAGCATCTTGCTCTCGCGCAGTTGCGCCACCTTCAAATCGTCTGGGTGAATGTCCACATTGCAGACGATCTTGACCTCCGGAATGTGCTCCAAGGCTTCGCCTGCTACCTCGAACAGAGAACTGGTGAAGTAGCCCGCAATGCGCTTGTAGCTCTTCGCGCCAATCAGATGCTGCATCAGGAAGCTCGCATCCAGCCGATGGGTGCGGGAGGAAAAGCGCCGAATGCTCATCGCACTTTTTCTCAGTTTTTGGGCTTTACGCCACCCTTGCGCCCCAAACCGAAACCCACGCGGTACAAGTCTGGCATGTCAATGCGCGCGTCTTTCTTAGTTTCGATCAACCCCAAGCGTTGCAGGTCTTCCATCAGGCCGTCCCAACCGCGTGCCGCATGCTCAGGAGGAAGACGATCCGATGGAATGCTCTGTGGCCCATCGGGAAACTTCGCTGACCAACGGGCCACGACCCCATCAAATTCGCAAGGGACGTTCAGGCCTTTCAGTTCGGACAGAACCAAGGGTACCCATGGATAGTCCTCAGCCACTTCCTGCACGCGAATCTCAGACGCTTTCTGGATTCCACGCTTGATGCTCTCGAAATGCAGCGCCAATTCGTATTGACCATAGCGCTCAGTAGAATCCTCCGCAGCCTGCCGGATCGCTGCAAGAAAAGACCGAGGTGAGGTGCGGCCTTGCCCGTCAGCCAAATGGCTGATGGCCCACGTGTAGGGCACACCACGGCGTCTGTCGCGCCCCATCCAGGGGCCGGCCAGACGTTCAAATGCTTTGCGCTGCGCCTCCGATTCGACCTTCATCTCGTCGGCGACGCGCCATATGCCGTCCTGAACGACATGCGGACAGATGGCGCGCAGACGCTCGCCATATGGCGATGGTGCGTTGATCAAACGCTGCCAGAGCAATCCGTGGAGGTCATGCCGACTCCAGGTCAACTCCGCCTTGGTCGCGGTGAGTTTGGAAGCGTCCGGAAAGTTGAATACCGTGCGTTCGGCCTGATCTTCCCGCAAGAAAACCTTGGCATACAGGCCAGAAAAATTCTTGAGCCAGAGTACGGCGCGCAACAGACCACGCACGATGTCATCCATGCGCTGCCAGACGTTGCTGGTGCGATCCAGTGCGTCGAACACAATCAGCCCGCGCCAGTCTCTCGGCTGCTGCATGAGCCGTGCGGCTGCTTCCGGCTCTGACTTCAGCCAAGCAACGGTCTCCATCCAGTCCTGGCAAGGAATTGCTTGCGAGGAGTTTTCCGCCACCCAGCGCAGGATCACGGCTCGCCACAAGTCATACGGGTCGCCGCCTTGGTCGAGGAAGACGGCGAACACATCGGCATTGGGGTAGCGGTCAATGCGCTCTACGTTGGCGAAACCAAGCCGTACATGAATACCGGCAAGTTCGGATGCCGCGCTCCCCAACAGCCTGCGCAAATGCTCCGACTCCAGCGCCGCAGTCCAGAACGATTTACCGACGCCACGCCCCCCCACGACGACATGCGCATCCAGGCGCAGCGCCTTGAGATGCGAGGGCGGCACGTAAAGCGTCGCCGCGTCCGGCGCCCCTCCGAAATGGCTCGTATCCAGCGGCGCGGAGAGGATGGCTTCACGCAGGGCTTGCGCCTCGGTCATCGCGGAATTCACACTCAAAACACACCTCCATCGATCACTTTGGGATAACCGTCGCCCCAACCCAAGGAGCGCACGATTCGCCCAATCAAGTCGCCAAATACATGCCGAACCTCGTCGTCATCGATTTGCGCGAGTCTTCCATGCAAGGTGCGCAATGCTGCAAAACCGCGATGCCAACGCACCCCCCAGGGCATGTGCGGCGCCAACTCGTTCGCAAGGTCAAAGCTCCATCCCTCGGCGTCGGCAGGAGGTATCTCGTCATACAGGGTCTCAAGGAAAAGGTCATAAGCCCGCTCGCGCAAATCCGTCAGATAGGCCGACGGATCGAGTTCTGGCACCAGCGCCGCGACGATTTGCAGCCGCTCGCGAATACACTCGGCGACACGGGCGCGCTGCCAGTGATCGAACAAGATCCGGTAACCGCTCCAGGTCTGGCTGCCATCCAGCGCGAAGAGCAAGACCATATTCGCACCCAGATCGGTGACGCAGCTCGAGGCCACCTCGTCGATCCCTGCGCGCGAATCGATGAGCACGATATCGGGTTGGATGCGCGCCTCCAGCGCCTGCAACAGCCTTTGCAAGCGGGCAGACCAAGACTCACGCGAGCCATCGCTGCGGACCTTTGGCATCCACACCCGACCGAGTTTTGCGATGTACTCGCCCGCGTTCTTCCCGTGAGCGGGCACCACATGGATTTCGCCGTCATGCGAAAGTCCGCTCGTGGCAACCATGCCATCGAGCACACCATCGGCGTTGTCGACCAGGTCCTCCACGAGCCAGTCGGTGATGCCATGCATGGGCTGGCGCTCCTGCGGCAGCAGACTTGAGGAGAGCCCCGGCGACTCCAGGTCCAGATCGAGCACCAGCAAGCGCTTGCCCAGCTGGGCCAGCTTCCAGGCGCAGGCCGCCAGCGCGGTCGAACGCCCGACACCGCCCTTGATGGAGAAGAAGACGATACGCGGCGCGCCTTCGGTTTCTGGGGCGATGTTCGCCCAGTTGCCCTCCGTCGCCAGCCGATCGACCACCCAGACATTGTCAAAGCCTTCCAGCGGGTAGCTTGCCGCACCTAAGCAAACCTCATCGCGGCTGGCCTCGTACAGGATGCCGGATTCGGCCGGATGGGCATGGGGTGAGATGCGCGTAGCAAGCGTCTGATAAAGCATCTCGACCTGCCGGCGCGCATCATCATCGGCCTCGATCCGTTCCGGGACGATGAAGCGCACGCGCCCGTTAAGGTCGCGATTGATCACCAGCCAAGGGAGTTGCTCCACCTGCGCTCGATGCGCTTCCAGCACTTCGGAAGCGGCGGGCACAATTTGATCGAAGGTCGTCATAGCAGCCCTTCCTTGCGTGCTTTCTTCAGCAATGCCCGGACGGCATCCGCTCCCGACTGGTGCGCCTGCGCGCGCGCCTGATCGAAATGCGATTGATGGGCATAGCGTTGCGAGACTTTCCAGTTGTCGAAAGGGTTTGCGCTGGGCAAGACATAAGCGGCGCCCTGATGGTGGCCGCAGCGATAGCTCTCGAAGCGCGTCCAGATGCCATCGGCGTGTTTGCGATCTGCTCCACTGGCGGGGCAGTCATTCGACGTGTCGTAAGGCATACCGAAGGCCAGCATCAGCCGCTTCAATCCGCACTCCGCCGCCATGCCGTAGAGGTGATCGGCATTCGCCCAGCGCTGCGCCTGGAGCAAGCGCTCCGCGTCCTCCCAGTGTCGTTCATGTGCATCCAGAAAATCCGCCTGCATGTTGTCTCCTCACTCGCCGAAGCGCAGGTTCTTGAGGCGCGCGCCCAACACCTCGGCGGCGTTGCGCACATCCGGTTCCGGTGATTTGCGCTCGATGAAGGTTAGCAAATCCACCAGCAAGGGGCGCGCCTCGAGGAAGTCCGTCATCTCGCCGCGCATCTGATCGACGATGACCTGCGGCGCGGTGTCCTTGAGCATCTGCTGCAAGGCGATGATCAGCCTTCCTAACCGGGTTCCGCCGATCTCGGTGGTCTCGGTCAGCTCGCGCGAGGCGTACTCGCTCACGCGCTTGAGCCGCGCGTGGTTGGGACGCATGTCGCCCATCACGCGGGCGTAGTCCTCGACGTGGAAGGCTTTGGCGAAGTTCTGGTAGTTGTCCAGTTTGGTGGAGCCGGTGGTCTCCATGTCCAGCATCCGCAGCACGAAGCGCTCGATGCCGGTGAGCTTGGCCCACGCTTCCGCCGTCAATCCTTCGGGCACTAGCAGACTGGAGGCGGTTTCCGCCGCCTGCTGCACGATCTCATCCACCACGGTGACTTCACCCCGCACGCGCGGGCGCAGCGCAAAGCGGGTGACATCCTCGCCGCCGATGTGGGTGTAAGCGGTCAGCACCTTGAGCGCCGCCGCGTAGCCGGCCATCTGCAAGTCGGCGTCGCTCCACACCGGCTCGCCGTGATGCGCGGCCACACGGTCGTTGAGGTGCATCATGGTGTCGATCTGGCGGGCCACTTCCTGCCGCACGGCGGGCAGGATGCGCTGCTTGAAGCCAGGCCGCTCGCCGGCGGCGCGCTTCTTGAGCATCAGGATCACCGTGCCCTGCACATAGCCGCCTTTCTTGAGCTCGGAGGTGGTTTCGGTGGCGATGTACCACGCGGCCACCACTTGCAGGCCAGCCGCCCAGAAAATGCCGATCAGGTCGCTCCAGACGCCGGTGTCCTGATGCGTGAACATCACGCATTGCATGCCGTTGTCGGGCATGTGATCACGCATCGCCTGGTAGGCGGCGACCATGCCGCGCCGGAAATCCTCGCCCGAGCCTTTGATGGCCAGCGCCCGGCGCGAGTCCCACACCCATTCGTCGAAGGGCTTGGGCGGGTTCTTGCGCAGCCAGGCGATGAAGAACTCGGTGATTTCGTGGTAGTTCACCGCATCCGCATAGGGTGGATCGGTGATCCAGATATCGGCGTCGTCTTCAAGCTTGGCTGCATCACGGCACTTGATCGACCGGCGAGTCTCTGGAAGCGGACTGTTGGCAAAGCCGAACGAGCGGCCTGCTTCGTGGCTGAAAAAGCAACGGATGCCGTAGTTGTAGAACGTGTTCAACGCTTGGTTGTAGAAGACGTTGTTGGTCTTCTCCCAATGGTTCATCCAGTTGGCGATCCGGGAGTTCCAATCCAGCGACTTGGCGTTGAAGACGTAGTCTTCCGGCGTGCGATGCTGGAAGTAGCGCGAGATCAAAAGCAGCTGCCGCGCATTGAACAAATGATGCCAGTGCGTCCAGCCGCGGGTGCGGATCGGCTCGTCGGTCTTGTCCCCCGGCTCGATCGCCATGTCGGGCACCAAGCCTTCGGCCTGCCAGCGTTCGAGATTCTCGGCGACGAGGGCCTCCACCTTGCGCTCGCGCGCGAGGTCGGCTTCCGTGGGGGCGGCAAACCAGGTTTGATGCGCGCCTTTTCTGGCGCGCCCCCCTTGGGCGCCCTCCGGGCGTCCCAATTCGCTCCCGGCGAATTGGTCCTGGCGGGCAGCGTCGAGGGTCTCTTTCTTGATCCACTGGATGCAATACAGCCGCTCCTGGAAGATGTCATCTTCCCGCGGCCTGAAGTCGCTCCTCTCCCAGCGGCGCAGGCGGTTGCCGGTCGTGCCGTCGGGCAGGCGGTAGTCGCCGCGCAGCGTCTTGATGGGCGTGCGGTAGGTCTTGCCATCGAGCGTATAGACCATGTCGCCGTCCTGCACCGTGCCGGCTTCGGCAGCCTTGAGTTCGGCGTCCGACACGCCGCTTGCGATCTCGATGTCGAAGCGTTGGTTGACATGATCGGGCTTGAGCCGGGCGATCACGTTGCGCGTCTTGGAGATGACCCAACTGGGCGCGAGCGGCACCCTCCAGCCGGTTTCCGGGCAGCGCGCCTCCAGACAATACAGGTACGCCTTGGCGCGGTTGCCGTGTTCGTCGTGTTCGATGCCTAGCCGGGTGATTTCGGCATCGACCGCCGCCGCCACTTCGCGCTGGGCGGCTTCGATCTCCGCGCGGCGCTCGGGAGAAGCGCCGATGATGTTGAGCGCGCCCCAGGTGAGCATGCAGGCAATGGGGTTGAGATCGGATGCATAGACATCGCAGCCCAGCCGCGCTGCTTCAAAGGGGATGGAGCCGCCGCCGCAGAAGGTGTCGCCTACGCGCGGGCGGTGGCCATAGCGCAGGATGCCCAGCTGCTCGATGAGTTCCGGGAACGCATGCGCATCGAGCCCCAGGTGCGCGTAGTGGCGGTTGACCTTGGGCCACACCGGGGCATAGAGCCAATCCTGATCCACTTCTTCCGGCCGTTTGCACAGGCCGGCCTTGGCTTCGTAACTCGACAGCGTGGCCAGCGCGCGCCGGTACAAGACGAGCTTGTCGTCGTCGGTGATGTCGCGCCGCCAGCCGCGCCCACTGAAATAGCGCTCTGGGTCAGAGATTGGAATCAACTCTTGCAACCTGGCAGCCGAGAAAGCGTTGGCCGCTAACGCCCGCCGCGCCAGTCCCTCGTCGTCGAAGGCCATCAGCTTCTCGAAGATGGCGAGGTCGGCCTCGGCATCGTCGGTGGGAGGCAAGAGGCTCCCCAGCACGATGGCCCGCACCAGGATCAGCGGCTTCCTGCCTTTCCAGTACGACCCCAAGCCCGTCAAGGTCTGTCCCAGGTTAGCCTTGCGCTCCTTTTGTGCCTCGAACGAAACCTTCTGCGCCGGGAAAACCGTCTCGATCAGGGCGGGGGCGTCTTTGAGTGCCAGCGGGGTGAGGGTGGTCGTTTGTGTCTTTGCGTGCATCAGATGTTCTTCTTCAATGGGTCGCCACGGGTTCGGGCGACAGCCAGCCCTGCGACCGCAACCGCTCCTCCGCGATGGCGAGCTGGCGGGGCGTGAACTGCTGCTTGCGGGCGTTCCAGGCATAGACCTGACGCGCCACGCTGTCGGGTTGGGTCGCGCCTTCGCGGCTCATCACCCAATGCACGGTGGCCAGCAACTCCAGGCCATAGGGGGCCGCCATCAATCCAGTGTGCCAGTTCATGATTCGCCCTCCCCGAACAGATCAAGCGAGAGGCGGATGTCGTCCTTGACACCATTACTCCGACGTGCGCGCGGGGCGAGCAGCTCGCTTTGCACCACGTCACCCAAGGCATGTTTGAGCGCTACGCGCCAGCCCCGCCCCGCGTCCATGAGGCCGCCCGTGCTCATTGCGGTCATGCCGAAGAGCCACCAGCGTTCTTCCGGCCGCAGTGCCAGCCAGTTGCGCACGGCCACCGGAATCTTCTCCATGTCCATCTGTTCCACCGCCCACGCCAGTACGCAGAGTTCTTTGCCGAGCAGGCGATCCACAGGGTTCTCTCCGACCTTCCATGCGCTGGGCTTCAAGCCACGGGCGGCAAGGCGGGCGTTGAAGGCCCGCTGCACCTCGGCGCGGATGGCCGTCCAGCGCGGGCGATCCAGCAGAACGCGGTCGATCACCGCATTGTCGTTGCTTGCCGACTGCAAGCCGAGGTGTTCACTGATGCTCACCTTGCCCGTGCTGGCTTTGGGAATGACGACCTTGAAATGATGCGGGTCGGAGGTCGCGGGCACACCGAAGCCCAGCGTGTGCGGCACTTGCGCACGCGCCTTGGGTGATTTGGTGTTTGCTGCGGCTTTGGCCATTCTCAATCCTCCTGGCTCACTTCGCCTGGTTTCAATTCGATCCCAACGAGCTTGGCAAACTCCTTCAGCGCGAAGCCAGTATCGAAGTGAACGCCGTCGGTAATGGCAATGTTGAGCGGGGCGTCGGGCTCTTTGAGCACCTCGCGCAGGCTGTTGACAACACCTTCGATCATGGCCGCCGTGACCTCGCGCTCTTGGAAGCGAACAGTCACGGTGTTCTCGCCTTGGCCGATTTCGACGCGCACGCCCTTGAAGCGCGTGCCCGGCTGATCGCGGAAACGGTTGATGACGCCGAAGACGCGGTCGGTCGTGTCGAGAGCAACACGCTTGCTTTGCAGGCGCGCGGGTTTGCTGTCGATGATCTGAACCGTCTTGTCGCCATTGGCCGGAATCTGAAAGTCCGCCGTCTTGTTGGCTTCGCCCGCCCGCGCAAACACCAGCAGGCGATAGCTGCCCGCGCCAATCTCGAAGGGGCCGTCGTATCGCGTTCCGTCCTTGGGGTTGGACCCGTCCAGGGTGTAGTAGAGCTCTGCCCTTGGGGTGGCCTCGAGGCGCACACGGCGCTTGTCAGCAGCCGGTTCGACTTGGTGACGGATCTTCAAATCGGCAAGCCAGCGCACCGGCGGGGCGCTTTCATGCTGCCCGGTGGTGTCCTTCACCCAGAAGTAGAGGGTGCCTTGCGTCGTCGTGAAGTTGTCGAGGTCATCGACCTTCTGATCTTTGTCCGTGACCTCGGGCTTGGTCGACCAATAAACGACAGGGCTTTCGCCCGCGTGGCGCGGCATGAGGCTGAGCACCGTTTCGCCCGTGTCCGGCTTGACGTTCACGACGGAAACGTTGACGGTGGCCTTGTCCTTGGGGAATGGACCCTTCTCGATGTAGCCGTCCTCGCCCAAGCGCCAGCGGCCTTGCTTCAGGGCTTCGGTCTTGAGGGTGTCCAGCCCGCTCGCCCCCGGCATCCAGGGCCAGATGGGCGAGCACTTGGCGCGGGTGGCGACGTCCTTCCACGGTGTGCGGCGGTTGTCCTTACCGGACGGCCACAGGTATTCCTCGGCCTGCGCGAAGTATTCGTCCAGGTTGTCTTTCGTCAGCTCCCTCACGAGCTTGTAATCGGCCCTGGGACTTGCGAGCAGACTCTCGATCTGTACTTCGGCGGAACTGTCGCCCTGGCCGATCTTCAGTCCTTGATCGATGGTGATGCCGACCAGGACGTCGCGACCATCGACCGGATCGTTCGCCGGGAAGTAGAGGCGGTTATAAGCCGCCGACAGCGCCTTGCCGAAACGGTCTTCTGCTTCTTCCAGTCGGTCTCGCGCCTCTTCGAACAGCGTGTCACCGGGCTTGAGCCGCTTGTGAATCTGCTCGATGGCGTACAGCTCGCGCAGACGCTCCTCGACTGCATCCGCCAACAGGCTGTCCTGGCCCGTGAGCACCAGCAGGTTGTTTTTCTCCTGCTGATAGTCGAAAAAGTTCTGCAATTCGCTAGGCGGCACCTTGCCATCCGGTTTAATGACGATCAGCGTCCTTGGGCCTACGAGCTTGAGTTCGTCCAGCTTGGGCAGCACCTGCACGTCCTGATAGGCGATCTTGCGGACTGGAGCGAGGATGCCAGTGAGGCGGTTGATGAATGCCTGATCGACCTTGGGCTGAGGTACATCCCTGGCGTTGCGCTCGATCTGGCGCGAGAGGTTCTCGGTTTCCTTGATGAAAAAGCGCTGATCTTCGCGGTGGAGATACCACGCCGACTCACGCAGGCGCTGCATGGCCTGAAGGAACTCGTCAGGCTTGCGCTGCGGGGCGGCCAGGAACTCGATGAGTTCGCTCTCGGAAAGGCCGATCCGTCCTCCGACCGCACGGGATAGGCTAGAGGCCAGCAGCAGGGTCATCACCTGTCGCGCGGCATCAGCACCCAGCTCGTCGTCGATGTGTTCGGCAATGGCGTTGCCGTGGTCGGCGATGTCGTGCGTCATGGCCGGCATCAGCTTTGGCGCGATGCGCTCGATTTCGTCCTTGACCTGATCGTCGTTGAGGTTGAGATGCTGCGTGCCGATCAGAAAGATGTCATCCATCTCGCGCTCCTCGACGCTCTTGAGGAGTCGAGCGGTAAATTGCATCAGGCCACGGGTTTGGCGAAAACCCTCATTCTCCTTGAACAGCGCGACGAGGTGCTTGAACGAAGGATGAAATGGATAGGTCTCCCGCACCTGCTCGGCGATCTGCTCGATGCTGCTGGCAACGATGTAGCCGCCGTCTTCGGCCTTCTTGATCTGTTGGGCGTATTCTTCGGCCACCTCAGCAATGACGCGCTCGTCGGGCAATTCGTCGATGAGGCGCTTCTTGAGGATTTCGTAGATTTCGTTGCCCGCCAGTTGCACCGGCGTGATGGTCATCGCCTGACGGCGGGTTTCCTGCTGCAGATTGGAAATCGCGTCGGCAAGCGCTTTGGTCTGGGCCTTGTAACTGCCCGAGAGGTTGGCGATCACGATGGCGCAATTAGGCAACTCCAGCGCCGCGCTCATCAGGCTGGAGAGGCTGTAGACCACCATGTTGGCCAGCGTGCCCTGGCCGAATACCTGCGTACTAGCGTTGTCAAGATAGGGCGGCAGTTCGTCAAGCAGGATCAGCGTCGGCTCGTCGCCGATGATTTCCTTCCAGACGCGCTGATCGACTGCCTTCGGCCCATTGACCCAGTACGGCTTGATGGCTTCGGCGGCACCGAGTTGGGTGGCAATTTCGCCCCAGATGTAATTGTCAGGATTGTTGCGGCCGTTGAACGCGGCAATGCGCGCATTGCCGAATTCGATGCGCGAAGCCAAGTCTGCGGGCAGGACGTCCTTGCGCAGATGTGGATGCCGCGCGAGCAGGCCAAGCGCGATCATCATGTGCGTCTTACCGCCGCCCATCGCCTGGGTCAGTTCGAAGACGGCTTGGTCGGACTTGCCGGACAGGCGCAGCAGACCTTCGCGGAAAAGCTGCTCCATGCCGTGGGTGACATAGTTGCGCGAGAAGAACTCGCGGCCGTCCCCCGCATCATTGATGAGCTCTGCGAGGTTCTCGATCCCCTGGCTCATCCGGTAGTCGCGGATGATGGGATTGAACCGGCAGGCTTGCTTGACCGTCTTGATCATGAGCGCACTCCGATGCTGTTCTCGGCATCACTGGAGGACGGAATATCGATCCCGCGCTGCTCGCAATAGTCACGAATCAGGACCTCGACCATGTTGGCGATGGACCGATGTTCGAGATTCGCTGCGAGGCGCAGCGCCTTCTTAAGAGCGGGATGGATTCGAAAGGTCAGCGTAGCGGTCTTGCTTGCGGCCATAGGCTCTCCAAAAGCCACTGCAAAAGTGCAGCATTTTACAGAATCCCCGCCCGACGCCCCCCTCATGCGGAACGAGCCGGTGACGCACCACCCGCGCAGCACTCAGAAGACAGTCGGGAAGTTTATCCCTGACCAACGTCACCCCGAGCGGCAGGATTTAGACCTGCGGGATAAAGTCATCGACCGGTTTTGGAGCACGCCCCTCCCAAATTCCTTCAGGCAACAGGTAGCACCGGAACAGCGCCCCTCGACGACAGGGACAGGGCCCGCGACGGGAACCACGGGCTGCCTGAAACCGGGATATTCCAAAATTTCCAGGGCTGCCCCTGTCAGCCATCGACCCCGCGCTCCACTTCCCCCTGCCGCCGCAACTGCCGCTTCAATATCTTGCCGGCCGCATTCCGGGGCAACTGCTCGAGTGCCACGACCCGGCGCGGAATCTCGTGCCGCCCCAGATAAGGCTTGCACCACGCGCGGATTTCGGCCTCGGTGGCAGGCGCATCCAGTACGACGTAGGCCACCACCCGTTCGCCGTGCAAGGGGTCCGGATCACCGACCACGGCGACCTCCCGGACCGCCGGGTGCCGGCCCAGGACCTCTTCGATCACCCTCGGGTAGACGTTCATGCCGTTGACGATGATCAAATCCTTCTTGCGATCGACGATGCTGAAGTAGCCGTCCTCATCCACATGACCGAGATCGCCGGTGAGGAACCAGCCGTCACGAAAGTTTTCGCGCGTCGCCTCCGGCTGGTTCCAGTACCCTTTGAACACATTGGCACCGCGCACCGCGATTTCGCCCAGTTCGCCCACGGGGAGTTCGGTGCCGTCTTCGCCGAGGATCTTCATTTCGACTCCCGGGACTGGCAGACCGACCGTGCCACATTTAACGGGGCCGCCCACCGGATTGACGCAGGTGACCGGCGAACATTCGGTCGGACCGTCGCCCTCGTGTATGGCTAAGCCGAAACGCGCCTGAAACTGCTGCATCACGGTGGGCGGCAAGGCCGCGCCGCCGGACACGCAAAGCCGGATGGTTCCGAACCGGGCAATCCGCTCTTCCCCCAGCCGGCACAGCAGGGCATACATGCTCGGCACGCCGAGGAACAGAGTCGCGTGGTGGCGACCAATGGTGTCGGCCACCCGATCCGGCTCGAATTTCGCCAACGGAATCAGGGCACAGCCATGGAGCAGCGGTGTGAGCATGCCGACGGTGGCCGCGAAGGCATGAAACATCGGCAGTACCACCAAGACGCGGTCCTCGCCGGGCTGCCAATCCAGCGCATCCCCCACGCTCGTGGTGTTCGCCAACAGGTTGCCGTGGGTCAGCATCGCGCCCTTGGGATGACCGGTCGTGCCGGAGGTGTAGAGGATTGCCGCCAGGTCTTCCCCGGCATCGAATTCGATGGAAGGGGGCGCTGCCGATTCTTCCAGCAGGGCCCGCCAGACCTCTCCGTCCGGACCATCGAGGCCGATGCCGGCGCGGACCTTGACACCGGAAAGCCGGTCCGCCACGGCGACCGCGCTTGCCGAGACCTGGCCGTGATAGATCAGCCCGCTGACCCCGGCGTCGGCAAGGTTGTAATGCACCTCTTCGACGCTGAGCAACAGATTGATGGGCACGACGACGGCGCCAGCCTTGAGGATGCCGGCATAGGCCAGGGCGAACTCCGCCGAATTGATGCAATACAGGCCAATGCGCTCACCCTTGGTGATGCCGCGGACGGCGAGTCCGGCGGCGATGGCATCGGATGCGTGGTCGAATTCGGCGAAATCGATGCGCCGCTCATCGGTCAAAATGGCGGGAAGGGACGAAAAACGGTCGGCCGCCTGCCGGAGCGCAGCCGGGAGCGATGCTTGCATTCTTGGGGAACCCGAGGAACGTTTCGTGGCGCGCGCCCGAGTGGACGCGGGCGGGGGTACCCCTCTCCGGCCCGGAGAGGGGCGGTTGTAGACGTCAATTGATGACGTTGTGGCCGCGTCCGCGCATGCAATTGATGAAAGCCCGCTTATACTGTTCATCGCCGGAAACGCCCTGCTGGGCGGCGCCGCCGATACCGCCGGTCGCCGCGCCGATGGCCGCGCCCGTGCCGGGACTTCCCACCGCCGCGCCGATGGCCGCACCAGCCGCCGCACCGACCAGACCGCCCACCGCGCCCCCTTTGAGGGCTTCCGTACCCGTGCTGCCGGCCTCCTTGGCCAGCATCCGGCACTCTTCCTCATCGAGGGAGATGCGGGCCGCATTGGGGTCTTTGTACGTGTCGTAGGTCGGTTTCCAGCCCGTATAGGTGGCACAGCCCGAAACGGTCATGGCGGAAATCAGCAGTATCGGTATGTTTTTCAGCATGTTTGTAAACTCCTCGCTCAAAAATTCCTTACCTCTCAGCCAAAAACCCGGGTACGGAGGCTGGAAGACGTAGCCACTATATCAAAACAGGGTTCATGCCGAACACTCGGCCGATTCGGGAATATGCGGCGCTTCTGTTATGATCACACCACCCGATGAGCGCGGTGACCCGCCGCCTTCCCCCGACGACATCCTGAATCCCTGCGCCGATCGGCGTTCCGGCATGCGGCCCCTCTCATCTGACATTTTTACTCCTTGACTTCCCATCCTGATGCAATCGACCGAAACTCCTTTTTCCTTTTCCGATCTGGCGATCTCGGCCCCCCTCCTCCAGGCCATCCGCGAAATCGGCTACGAGATTCCCTCTCCTATCCAGGCAGCGAGCATTCCCCATCTCCTCGCCGGCCATGATCTTCTGGGCCAGGCCCAGACCGGTACGGGCAAGACCGCCGCTTTCGCCCTGCCGATCCTGAACGGCATTGACCTCGAGCGCCGCGAGCCGCAGGCGCTGGTGTTGGCTCCGACCCGCGAACTCGCCCTGCAAGTGGCCGAAGCCTTTCAGAGCTATGCCCGCCACCTGCCCGATTTCCATATCCTGCCGATCTATGGCGGCCAGTCGATGGATGCGCAGTTGCGCCATCTGCGCCGGGGCGTCCATGTCATCGTGGGCACGCCAGGCCGGGTGATGGACCATCTGCGCCGCAAGAGCCTCAACCTGGACGGCCTGCGCACCCTTGTTTTGGACGAAGCCGACGAGATGCTGCGAATGGGCTTCATCGAAGACGTCGAGTGGATCCTCGAACATACCCCGTCCGAGCGCCAGATCGCGCTGTTCTCAGCCACCATGCCGGAAGCGATCCGCAAGGTCGCCAAGCGCCACCTCCGCCACCCCAAGGAAGTCAAGATCGAGGCCAAGACCGCCACGGTCGAAGCGATCACCCAGCGCTACTGGCTGGGGTCGGGCGCGCACAAGCTCGACGCTCTGACGCGCATCCTCGAAGTCGAGGACTTCGATGCCATGATCATTTTCGTCCGTACCAAAGTTCTGACGGAAGAACTGGCGGAGAAGCTGGAGGCCCGCGGCTATTCCGCAGCCGCGCTGAACGGCGACATGAGCCAGGCGCTGCGCGAAAAGGCAGTCGACCGGTTGAAGAAGAATACTCTGGACATCCTGGTCGCCACCGACGTCGCTGCCCGCGGCCTGGACGTGGAGCGTATCAGTCACGTTGTGAACTACGATATCCCCTACGATACCGAGGCTTACGTTCATCGTATCGGCCGCACTGGTCGCGCCGGGCGCAAGGGGCAGGCCATCCTGTTCGTCACGCCGCGGGAAAAACGGATGCTGAGCGCCATCGAGAAGGCCACCCGCCAGCGCATCACCGAAATGCGCCTGCCCACCCACCAGGACATCGCCGAGCGCCGGGTCGAACAGTTCAAAGCCCAGATCATAGCGACGCTGGAAGAGGAAGATCTGGAGTTCTTCCGTCGGCTGGTGCAGCAGATCGGTCGGGAACAAAGTCTCTCGCCCACCGACATCGCCGCCGCTCTCACCTATCTGGTGCAAAAGGACCGTCCGCTGGTTCCGGATGAACGAAGCGCACCGACGGAATTCAATGCAGAGAGCCGCGAACCACGCAAGAAATTTCGCGACGCCGAAGCTGGCGAAAAGAAACGCAAACGCAAGGACCGGGAAGAGACCGGCGTCCTCTACCGCATCGATGTCGGCCGCAATGACGGCGCTGCCCCCAAGGACATCGTCGGCGCCATCGCCAACGAGGCGGACATCCCCGGCAGCGCCATCGGCCATATCAAGCTTTACGACGACTTCAGTACGGTGAGCCTCCCCGCGGACCTGCCGAAGAAATCGCTCAAGCGCCTGGAAAAAATCTGGATTGTCGGCAAACCCATCAACATCCGGCTGTGGACCGGCGAAACCACCGGCCCGCAGGCCGTCGAAAAGCCGAAGAAGAAGGGTTATCCGAAAAAGAACGGTTGAGCTTGACGCCGTCCTTATCGTCCTCCGGATGATTCCCCGCTCAGCGTCGCCATGTCGATTACGAAGCGGTATTTCACGTCGCTTTTGAGCATACGCTCGAAAGCGTCGTTGATTCCTTGGATCGGAATGAGCTCGATGTCGCAGACGAGGCCGTGTTCGCCGCAGAAGTCCAGCATTTCCTGGGTTTCCCGGATGCCGCCGATCAGCGAACCCGCTAGCCGCCGGCGCCCGCCGATCAGGCTGAAGGGCATGACCTGTACCCCTTGCGGGGGCACGCCGACCAGGGTCAGCGTGCCGTCACGCTTGAGCAGGTTCAGATAGGCATCGATGTCGTGGGGGGCCGAAACGGTGTCGAGGATGAAATCGAACCGGCTGGCCTGCCGCGCCAGGGCCTCGGGATCCCTTGATACGACGACCTCGTCCGCTCCCAGCCGCCGGGCGTCCTCCGCTTTGCCCGGCGTCGTCGTGAACAGCACCGTTTCGGCGCCGAAGGTATGAGCGAACTTGAGCGCCATGTGTCCCAGTCCACCCAGACCGACGATCCCGACCCGCTGACCCCGCCCCACCTTCCAGTGCCGCAAGGGCGAATAGGTGGTAATCCCGGCGCACAACAGCGGGGCAGCGGCCGCGAGGTCCAGTCCGTCCGGTACTCGGAGCACAAAAGCCTCGTCGACGACGATACTCTCGGCATAGCCGCCGTAAGTCATGCCGCCGCTGTGCGGATCGGGGCTGTTATAGGTGAAGACGGGCCCGTGCGCGCAATGCTGTTCCAGAGCATCCTCGCAGTTCGGGCAGGTCCGGCAGGAATCCACCATGCAGCCTACCGCGACTGTGTCGCCGGGCTTGAACTTCGTCACGCTGCGGCCGACTTCGAGGACCTTGCCGACGATCTCATGGCCCGGCACGCAAGGGTATGTGGTCGCATTCCATTCATTGCGTGCCTGATGCAGGTCGGAATGGCAGACACCGCAGTACAGGATTCCGATACGGACGTCCTGGGGCAGAGGATCGCGCCGCTGCAGGACGAACGGCGCCAGGGCCGAGTCTGCGGAAAACGCGGCATAAGCTTTCGCTGTAGACATGGGGCCGGCTCCTCGTTGGGCAATGTGCAGGAAGGAATGTCAAGCGACCACGAGTATACCAAGCGCCATCGATGCGAAAACATGCAGTCGTGTCCTTGTGGATGCCGAGGCCGGCCTGATACTGTTGGCCCATGTCTGGTCAGTCCTCGAGCATCAAATTTTGGGGAGCGGGCATCGCCCTGCTGGTGTTCGTGACGGGCGGCACCGTTTTTTGGAGCCTGCCTCAATCCGTCATCCCGGCATTCCACTCCGTCCAGGCCGAATGGATGCCATCGGATGCCTATCTGCTGGACCGCAACGGCGAAGTCATCCATGAGCAGCGGGTGGATTTTTCCGCCCGGCGCAAGCCTTGGATGCCCTTGAGCACATTCTCGCCTGCCCTGGTGAAAGCCATCCTCGCGGCGGAAGACCGCCGATTCCACGAGCATGGGGGCGTCGACTGGCGGGCCATGGCCGCGGCGGCATGGGAAACGCTCGGCGGACGCAAGCGCGGGGCCAGCACGATCACCATGCAGCTCACCGCCCTGTTGGACCTGCGGCTTGCCAGGTACGGGGGCGGGCGCTCCATCCGACAGAAGCTCGGCCAGATCACGGCGGCATGGACTCTGGAACGTCGCTGGAACAAGGACGAGATTCTGGAAGCCTATCTCAACCAGCTGCGGTTCCGGGGCGAACTGGAAGGCGTGCCAGCCACGGCGCTGGGGCTGTTCGGCAAGGAGGCCTCGGGTCTGGACGAGACCGAGGCGGTGCTACTTGCCGCCGTCCTGCCCTCCCCCAACGCCGGCGCGACAAGGATCGCCCGCCGCGCTTGCGGTATCGCGAGGGCCGCCGCCTTCACGGTGGACTGCGGCGAGCTGGAGCGGCGCGCGGAAATGGCGCTGGCCCGTGTCCATCGACCGCCGCCGACGGTCACCCTCGTCCCCCACCTGGCCCGCCGGTTGCTGAAAAAGCACGGGGAGAAAGTCCGGACGACGCTCAGTGCACCGGTGCAACGGCGTGTCATCGAAGCGCTGGAGCAGCAGCTCCGGGGTCTGAAAGCGCGTAACGTGCGCGATGGTGCGGCCTTGGCCGTCGACAACCGAAGCGGCGAAGTCCTAGCCTATGTGGGTTCGGTCGGCCCGGCCAGCCGCGCGCCCCAGGTGGACGGCGTCCGCGCCAGGCGCCAGGCGGGTTCCACTCTCAAGCCTTTTCTCTATGCGCTGGCCCTGGAAAGGCGCTATCTCACCGCGGCGTCCATCCTGGACGATTCGCCGCTCAATCTGGAGACCCGCACCGGCCTTTACGTTCCGCAGAATTACGACCGCAACTTCAAGGGGCGGGTTAGCGTCCGCACCGCGCTGGCCGCTTCACTCAATATCCCGGCCATCCGCACGCTGATCCTGGTCGGCCTGGAGCCCTTCCACGAACGGCTGTGGAACCTCGGCTACCGAGGCTTGACCCAGGACGGCGAGTACTACGGCTATTCGCTGGCTTTGGGCTCGGCCGAAGTCAGCCTGTGGGAGCAGGTCAATGCCTTCCGTACGCTCGCCAACGGCGGCCTCCTGTCGCCTTTACACTGGCTGGCGGGCGATGCGCCCGCCGAATCTCGCCCCATCATCGACCCACGTGCTGCCTATATCGTGGGAAGCATCCTCAGCGACCGCTCCAGCCGTGCCCTCGGTTTCGGTTTGGACAATCCGCTCACCACCCGCTACTGGAGCGCAGTCAAGACCGGCACCAGCAAGAATATGCGCGACAACTGGTGCATTGGCTTCAGCGAGCGTTACACCGTGGGCGTGTGGGTGGGCAATTTCGAAGGCGATGCCATGCACGAGGTCTCCGGCGTCACCGGCGCCGCCCCGGCCTGGCTGGAAATCATGAACGGACTGCATGCAGACCTTCCGAGCCGGCCGCCCGCGCCCCCGGAAGGCGTGGTCGGACGCCGCATCCGTTATGCCGACGCCCTGGAACCCGAACGCCAGGAATGGTTCGTCGCCGGTACCGAAATTGCGGAAGTGATGGCTCCGGAGGCGCCGACGCCGCGGATAGAAACACCCGCCGATGGTATGATCATCGCGCTCGATCCCGACATCCCCGCCCGCAACCAGAAAATCATCCTCCGTGCCCGCCCGGCCCGGTCCGGCATTTCCTTCCTCCTCGACGGCAAATCGGTCGGCTATGCGGAAACTCCCATGAAATGGCCGCCCGAGCCCGGCGACCATGTGCTGAAACTCACGGACGACCGAGGGAGAACGCTGGACAGCGTGAAGTTCCAGGTCCGGGGTATGCGCTGACACAAACTACCGCACCGGCGGAAACGCCTGAAACGCCTGTTCCACGGCCTCCCTGATTTCCGTCCGTTGGGTATCGGGATCGTAGCCGAAGTCGCCGTCGTCCTCCACGCTGGCATGCCAGACCACGCGGCCGCTCTTGCCGTCGACGACGACCAGATCCAGCTTCGCCTTCTCATAGGACGAACCGTAAGGATCGACACTGGGTGGCAGAGCCCGTCCTTCCGGTGCTTTCGGCGCGGGCACGGCGTGCATGCCGGGATAGAACAGGCCGACCGCGCCCCACTCGCTGCCCGACCTGGAGCGACGGTCGATCTTCCATTCGCCGAACGACCAGCCGACCAGGAAATCAGCGCCGGTACTGCGCCGGGTGTAGCCCTTGGCCGCCAGTAATGGTCCCAGCGTATCCTTCATCAGGGTATCTAGCCGCAGCCTGTCGGCAGCCGCCTTGTCGGAACCGAGCATCTCGGCATAGCTCCAGGTCTTGGCGCCGGCGAAGTGGTAATTTTCGTCGAACCCGATTTTCAAACCCGGTCCTGCGCAGGCGGCCAGCAGCAGCATGATGCCAGTCGCGAACGTTGGTTTCATCTCGGCCTCCCTCGTCAATAGTCCCGGTCCAGGACGGCACCGTTGGATTGGGCCACTTCTGCGTAAAACTCGGCACTGGCCTTGGGTCGACGCCGCTGGGTCCGGGGGTCGACCTGCACCAGACCGAAATGCCGGGCGTAGCCGTAGGTCCATTCGAAATTATCGAGCAGCGACCATGCGAAATAGCCCCTGACGTCCACCCCTTGGGCGATGGCCTCGTGCAGTGCGCGCAGATGGCTGCGGTAATAGGCGATGCGGCGCGTATCGTTGATCCGGCCATCCCCTCCCTCAGGATCGGCGAAGGCCGCGCCGTTTTCGGTGATGTAGAGCGGGATGTCGCCGTAGCGGGCCTTGACCCACAGCAGAATGTCCTTCAGCCCCTGCGGGAAGACCTCCCAGCCCATCTCGGTGTGCTCGACGCCGTGCTGGGGCACGGCGGTCACCTTGAGCGGCCCGTCCGACGGCTCGTGCCGGACTACGGCGCGAGTGTAGTAGTTGATGCCCAGATAATCGATGGGCTCCTGGATCATGCGCAGGTCTTCGCTCTCGAAGCAGGGCCAGTGGGAAGCGAAAATTTCCGCCAGCTCTTCGGGATAGGCGCCTCGCAAGACCGGATCGAGGTACTGGCGATTCATGTAGGCGTGGGCGCGCTCGGCAGCGGCCCGGTCGTCCCGGCTGTCGGTCAGGGCGTATTTGGGCTCGAGATTGACCACCAGGCCGATCTCCCCCCGGCCGTCGGCGCGAAATGCCTGCACGGCCAATGCATGGGCCCGGAGCAGGTTATGCGTGACCCATGGCGCCTCCTTCAGCGACCTGTGGCCTGGAGGGTGCACGCCCGAGACATAACCCGCGTCCATGACGACCCAGGGCTCGTTCAGCGTCGCCCACAAATCGATCTCGCTGCCCAGCGATCTAATGACGGTGTGCGCATAATCGGCGAACCAGCCCGCGCTGTCGCGGTTCGCCCAGCCGCCGAGATCCTCCAGCGCCGCCGGCAGATCCCAGTGGTAGAGCGTCGCCATCGGCCGGATACCGTGCTGCAGCAGGGTCTCGACCAACGCCTGATAATGGGCGATTCCGCGCCGATTGATCCTGCCCTTCCCTTCCGGGAAAATCCGGCTCCAGGCGATCGAGAAGCGGTAAGCCGAAAGCCCCAGGGCCTTCATAAGCGCAACGTCTTCCTGGAAACGCCGGTAGTGGTCGCAGGCAGTGTCACCGGTGTCACCATTGAGGATGCGTCCCGGCTGGCGGCAGAACCGATGCCAGTTGCTCGGTCCCGCACCGTCGGCCAGGGGCGAGCCTTCGACCTGGTAGGCCGAGGTGGCCGCGCCCCAGAGGAATTGCTCGGGAAACTCATATCTGCTCATGCAACGCTCTGTCTGTGGATAGGGCGATTATCGCCGCTTGCCCAGGTAGGCCCGCAAGCCGGGCGCCACGACCGGGCGCGCCAACGCCTGACGCGGGTCGATGGGGCCGCTGTCATCGGTGAGGTACACCACGCCCCGTGCCGTTGCTAACGCCACCGGCGCGCCGTCTCGCAGCACCAGCCGCTTGCCGCTGTTGGCGGCGACACGCTCGCCGGGCAGCACAGTACCCGCCAGATTGAGCGGATCGGCCCCGTCGACGGAGACGATGACGCCATCGGAGACCTCTTTCCGGACCTTCCGCAAAGACTCGACGGCCTCCGGGAGGGCGAACTGCTCACCGTAGCGGCCGGCGACGAAACGCCCGCCGCGTATCTCCCCCCGCGCCTCCAGCCGGCGGAACACCCGCACCAGATCCAGCCAGTGCGGCATGGCCGGTTCGCGTTCCAGCAGACTGCGGAAGACCACCCCGTAACGCTTGAGCAAGACCCGCGCAGCATGTTCGATACGGTCCGGATGCATCCCGGCTACCGGCACCAGACTCCAGCGTCCGGCCTCCTCGATTCCGGTCACAGCGCGGTAGCGTCGTTTGCGCTGTTCCGGCATCAGCAGCACCCGTAGCCCCAAGAAACCATCCGAGGTGACCCACCCTTTCGCCGCCAGTTCGCTCAGGGCTTCTTCTGCCTGGGTCTTGAGCAGGCCGCTCGATGCCACCAGTTGATCGAAGAACTGCGCGCCGTGCCGTTCCAGGCTCTCGGCCAAGCGGGCGGCAGTACCCGAAATTTCGCTGGCCACTGGAGCCGGCCAGTGGCACTGATGGCTGCGCGGCAATAGGGCCAGAGGCGTGACCCGCAGCGATCCGCCACCGGAACCTTCACGCACCAGCCGCCGCCAAGTGATCCGGCCGGAAACACAGAGTGTATCCAGCCAGGCCGGGTCGTAATCCACGACCCGCGCCGGCAAGATCTCCCGCTCCCAGGCGGCGGCGGTGGCTTGGAAGCCTTCGAGCTGCTCCAGCACTAGGGCGAGGCCGTCCTTGCCCCGGACCTTCGCCGCCGGATGCAGATGCTGCCAGTGCAGGAGAAAACGCATGAAATCGGCGGCCGTGACCGGCTCGACCGCCTGCCGCAACCTGCCCAGGGTATAGCGGTGGATGCGCGCCAGGATGCCGCGTTCGCACCATTCGGTCTCGCCCGTTCCGGGCGTGAAAGCGCCCCGCAGCACTGAGCCTTCGCTTTCCAGGGTATACAGTGCCGCCTCGAGCGTCGCGGCCTCCAGCCCGGTCTCGGTAACGAGCCGAGCCAAGGTCACCGGTCCCGTTACGCCGAGACGGGCGCGCAGGACTTCGACCAGGGCGGGCGCCAACTCCCAGTGCTCCGCGGCCAGCACCGATGGCAGCCGCAATGCCGGTTCAGTCATGGTCCCGGGATAGACTGCCCGGAACTGTGGCCAGCGTTCGGCAGCGAGCCACAGCCCCGCGCCGCCGCAAGACAGGCGGGCGGCCCGTCCCGTACCCGCAAGGTCCGTCAGGAAGCGCATCCAGCCCTTTTGGGCGGCCTCCGGCACCGTGACGTAGCCCGACACGCTCAGCGTGTCGTGCACCTCTTCCGCCGTCCCCCCCTGTGGCTCGATCTCGTCGAGGACGCGGCCAATCGCCGCCGCGTCAAGCCGGCCCAGATCGGAAGCGACGGCGGGCTCCAGCCAGCGGCGCATGGCTACCGCGCGGGTACGCCGCTCTTCCAGCGGCGCAGCGTCGAGGAAGGTGTAGACCCTGGAATTGACGATTTCGGCGGCCAGCGGCGAAGGTTCAGTCAGGTCGCGGCATTCGACCCGGATCGAACCTTCGCGGATGCCCCGGATCACCTCGATCAGCCGATCCAGGTCCATGGCCTCGGTGAGGCAATCGTGGATGGTCTGGTTGACCAGGGGGTGGTCTGGAATCTCCCGGTCGCCAACGATGTTCTCGAAGCAGGCGAGCTGATCGGGGAACACGCAGGTGACCAGGTCTTCCGCCTGCATCCGCAGCAGATAGGGCGGAGTCTTGCCGCCGCCCTGGAAACGCTTGAGCGCAAGGGCGCATACCGCATTCCAGCGCCAGCGCACTTTGAACATCGGCGCATCGAGCAGAGCCTGAACCAAAAGGGGCTGCACCGTGTCTGGGCTCAGAAACCATTTGACTTCTTCCAGCGCGAAACTCTGCGCCACCCCGAGCGACAGGATCAGCGCGTTTTCGGTAGCCGCCGCCTGCAGCTCGAAATTGAAGGTGCGGCAGAAACGTTTGCGCAGCGCCAGCCCCCAGGCGCGGTTGACCCGGCTACCGAAGGGCGCGTGGATGATGAACTGCATGCCGCCTGATTCGTCGAAGAAGCGCTCGAACAACACCGTATCGAAGGTCGGCAGTGCTCCCAGCGCCGCCTTGGCGGCGGCCAGGTAGTTGACCGCCTGCTCCACCGCCCGCGGCGCCAGCGCCAGTTCGGCGGCCAGCTCCGCGGCGACTTTTTCCGGCGCCGACCGCTCCAGAGCGTCCTCGATCCGCGCGCGCAGGCGCGACACTGCCAGCGAAAGCTCGTACGAGCGGCCCGGCGCTTCGCCGAACCAGAAGGGAATGCTGGGCGGCATGCCGGCGGCATCTTCCACCCGCAGCGCCCCGCCTTCCAGCCGCAGAACACGCCAACTGGTGTTGCCGAGCTGGAACACGTCCCCCGCCATGCTCTCGATGGCGAAATCCTCGTCCACGCTGCCGATCACCTCGCCACCAGGCTCGACGATCACCCGGTATTCAGCGTTGTCGGGAATCGCGCCGCCGCAAGTGACGGCCGTCAACAACGCGCCCTTGCGCGGACGCAGCTGGCCGTGGATGCGGTCGCGGTGCACATAGGCGCCCCGGATGCCGCGGCGAGTGCTGTAGCCTTCCGCCAGCATGGCGAGTACGCCGTCGAAATCTGCGCGCTCGAGATCCCGGTACGGATAGGCACCGCGCACGGCATGGTAGAGCTCATCCTCGCTCCATTCCTCGCAGGCCACCATGGCGACGATCTGTTGTGCCAGCACATCCAGCGGCCGAGCGGGGATCGGAATGCGGTCCAGTTCACCCCGCTGCAGCGCATCCACCAGCGCGATGCAATCCACCAAATCGTCGCGGCTGGTTGGAAACAACCGGCCTTTCGGCAATCCGCCGGCGTAGTGGCCAGAGCGGCCCACCCGCTGCAGGAAGGCGGCGATGGTTCCGGTCGCGCCGAACTGGCATACCAGGTCGATCTCGCCGATGTCGATGCCCAGCTCCAACGAAGCCGTCGCCACCAGCGCCTTCAGCGTGCCGGCCTTGAGCCGGCTCTCCGCATCCAGCCGCTGTGCCTTGGACAGGCTGCCGTGGTGGGAAGTGACGTCGTTTTCGCCGAGCCGTTCTGCCAGCGCCCGTGCCAGACGCTCCGCCATGCGCCGGGTGTTCACAAATACTAGGGTGGTACGATGCTGGCGGACCAGTTCGGCCATGCGGTCATAGACCTGGCCGGCGGCCTCGTTCGACAGCACCGCTTCCAGCGGGAAATCCGGCAGTTCGATGGCCAGGTCCAGCCGCCGCCGATGGCCTTCGTCGATGATCACGCAATCGCCACGCCCCCCGGTGAGGAAACGCGCAACCTCTTCGACCGGACGCTGGGTGGCGGACAGCCCGATCCGCCGCATACCTCGGCCAGTGAGCCGTTCCAGCCGCTCCAGCGACAGCGCCAGATGCGACCCGCGCTTGTTGCCCAGCACAGCATGGATTTCATCGACGATTACCGTCCTCACCGTGCCCAACATCCGCCGTCCGCCAGCACTGGTCAACAGGACGTAGATGGATTCGGGCGTGGTGACCAGAATGTGCGGCGGCTGCCGCGTCATGGCGGCGCGCTCGGTGGCCGGTGTGTCGCCGGTGCGGACCTGGGAACGAAGCGCCAGGGCAGTCTGGCCGGTCTCGAACAGCATCCGTTGGATGCCTTCCAGCGGCAACTGCAGATTCTTGTGGATGTCGTTGCTCAATGCCTTGAGCGGCGAAACGTAAAGAATACGGGTCTCGTCCGGCAGACCGAACACCTCCCCTTCCCGCACCAGCTCGTCGATCGCCGCCAGGAACGCCGCCAGGGTCTTGCCCGAACCGGTAGGCGCGGCCACCAGCACGTCGCGCCCCCCCCGCACCGCGGCCCAGGCCCGGAGCTGGGCAGGTGTCGGCGTACCGATGGCGGCTTCGAACCAGGAACCGACGACGGGATGGAAGCCCTTCAGCGACATCGCTTTGCACCAACAGATACCAATCCCGTCACGGATCGCACCAAAACAAGTCAGACACGCAGCGCCCCCTGGTTGGACAGACAGCGCCAAGACAAGGCAATAGCGTCACGATCCACGATGGCTTGTAAATTGCTAACGTTGCGATACCCAAAGAAATACCGCCAGTTAGGTAAAACAATGACAAAAAGTGCAGACGTACTGTTCGTTCTGCTCGGTGCCATCATGGTGCTGGCCATGCACGCCGGTTTCGCTTTCCTCGAAGTCGGCACGGTGCGGCGCAAGAACCAGGTCAACGCGCTGGTCAAGATCATCAGCGACTTCGCCATGTCGACCCTCGCCTATTTCTTCATCGGCTATTATCTTGCCTATGGTATCCATTTCTTCGACGGCGCCCAGGCGCTCACGGTGGACAATGGTTACGGCCTGGTCAAGTTCTTTTTCCTGCTGACCTTCGCCGCCGCCATCCCTGCCATCGT
Organism: Methylococcus capsulatus; assembly: GCF_036864975.1. NCBI lineage: Bacteria > Pseudomonadati > Pseudomonadota > Gammaproteobacteria > Methylococcales > Methylococcaceae > Methylococcus > Methylococcus capsulatus. The sequence goes on from NZ_CP104311.1 coordinate 2,923,543, forward strand.
GTCCGGCGGCATCGCCGAACGCTCGAAGTTCAATCCCCAGCTCGCCGCCACCTTCCTGCTGGTCGGCTTCGTCTATCCGCTGTTCGAAGGCATCGCCTGGAATTCCAACCTCGGCTTCCAGAACTGGCTGCAGGCGCACTTTGGCGCACAGTTCCATGACTTTGCCGGGTCCGTGGTGGTCCACGCCGTTGGCGGATGGATCGGCTTGGCGGCGGTGCTGCTGCTGGGACCGCGGCGCGGACGCTACCACCGTGACGGCATGATCGCGGCCCACCCGCCGTCCAGCATCCCCTTCCTTGCACTCGGCGCCTGGATACTCACCGTCGGCTGGTTTGGCTTCAACGTCATGTCCGCTCAGAACCTGAGCGGCGTCAGCGGTCTGGTCGCCGTCAACTCGCTCATGGCCATGGTTGGCGGCACCCTCGCCGCGCTGCTCGCCGGCCGCAACGACCCAGGCTTCGTGCACAACGGCCCGCTCGCCGGCCTGGTCGCCGTCTGTGCCGGCTCCGATCTGATGCATCCGGCCGGCGCCCTGATCGTCGGCGCAGTGGCCGGTACTCTGTTCGTCTGTTTGTTCACCCTGACCCAGAACCGCTGGAAAATCGACGACGTGCTCGGTGTCTGGCCATTGCATGGGCTCTGCGGTGCCTGGGGTGGTGTCGCCGCCGGAATTTTCGGCCAGAGCGCGCTGGGCGGCATCGGTGGCATCAGCTTTCCGGCCCAGGTACTGGGAACGGGGCTGGGCATTGCTATCGCGCTGACGGGAGGTCTCGCGGTTTATGGCACCGTGAAAATGCTGACCGGCCTGCGCCTGACGCCGGAAGAGGAATTCGACGGCGCGGATTTGACAGTGCACAGGATTTCGTCCAGCCCAGAGAAAGAAGCGGGCTGGTGACGATCTTCGAGTGAATCTGAGCACCTTGGGTGCGCCGGGCGGACACGGCTGCCCAGGAAAAAAACAAGTTCGGCGCCGGATGTCCGCCACCAGCCTGGGGTACCGGACCGTATCGGATCACCGTCTCGGTGGTGGACGGTCCGCAGATTTCCCCCCGCGCCGAGCTTCGACCGGCATGCCGCGGAGCCGCCTTTTCCAGTTCCGATGTACGGGCAAAGGGAGCGACACCGCCGCGACGTAACTTCAAGAAGGCGGTGCGCTGCCGCTTTCCGCCGTCGGATTTTTCCGCAAACGGATACCGAGTTCGTGCAACTGGGCGTCGTTGACCTGCGCCGGCGCGTCGATCAGCGGACACCAGGCCGACTGGGTCTTGGGGAAGGCCATTACCTCGCGGATCGAAGAAGCACCGGACATGAGCATGACCAAACGGTCCAGACCGAAGGCCAGGCCGCCATGGGGCGGGCAGCCATAACGCAAGGCGTTGAGCAGAAAGCCGAATTTTTGCCGCGCCTCCTCCTCACCTATGCCGAGCAAATCGAACACGGCCTGCTGCATCTCGGGCCGGTGGATACGCACCGAGCCGCCGCCGATCTCGGTGCCGTTGAGGACCATGTCGTAGGCCCGGGACAGTGCTTGCCCGGGGTTCTGCCTGAGTTCTTCCTCACTGCATTTGGGTGCGGTGAAGGGATGGTGCAGGGCGACCCAGCGGCCAGATTTCTCGTCCCATTCGAACATGGGGAAGTCGGTGACCCAGAGCGGTCGCCAGCCCTTCTCGACCAGGCCGCGGTCCTGGCCCAGCTTGACCCGCAATGCACCCATGGATTCGTTGACGATGCGGGCCTTGTCGGCGCCGAAGAAAATCAGGTCGCCGGTCTGAGCCTCGGTGCGCTCCAGGATGGCACGGACCGTGGATTCCGGCATGAATTTGAGGATCGGCGACTGCAGTCCCTCCAGTCCGGCCCCCAAGTCGTTCACCTTCACATATGCCAGGCCTTTTGCGCCATAGATGCCGACGAAGCGGGTCAGGTCGTCGATATCCTTGCGCGAGAGGTCACCGCCTCCCGGCAGCTTGAGCGCCACCACCCGGCCTTCGGGATCGGCGGCTGGCCCGGCGAATACCTTGAACTCCACGCCGGCCAAGAGATCGGCGATGTCCACCAGCTCCAGCGGGATGCGCAGATCCGGCTTATCGGAAGCGAACCGGCGCATGGCTTCGGCATAGGTCATGCGTGGGAACGGATCCGGCAGCTCCTCGTTCAAGGTCTCCCGGAACAGGTCGCGGATCATGGTTTCCATCAGAGTCATGATCTGATCCTCGTTCATGAACGAGGTCTCGATGTCGAGCTGGGTGAATTCCGGCTGACGGTCGGCCCGCAAATCCTCGTCACGGAAACAGCGCACGACCTGGTAATAGCGGTCCATGCCGGAAATCATCAGCAACTGCTTGTACAGCTGCGGCGACTGCGGGAGTGCGAAGAACGAATGCGGATGGGTGCGGCTCGGCACGAGGTAGTCGCGCGCGCCTTCCGGCGTGGCCTTGGTGAGGAACGGCGTCTCGATCTCGTAGAAGCCGTGGTGATCCAGGAAGTTGCGTAGGAAGCGGGTGATGTCCCGGCGCAGCCGCATGCGCTGCTGCATGACCGGCCGGCGCAGGTCGATGTAGCGGTAGCGCAGCCGCATCTCTTCGTTCACCTCGAGGTCGCTTTCGATAGGGAACGGCGGGGTCTCCGAACGATTGAGGATTTCCAGCGAAGTAGCCAGCACTTCGACCTTACCGCTCCTGAGGTTGGGATTCTCGGTACCCTCGGGACGGCTGCGGACCTTACCCACCACACGGATGACGTACTCGCTGCGGACGGTTTCGGCGAGTTTGAAGGGCTCCGGGTAGTCCGGATCGAACACGACCTGCACCAGCCCTTCCCGGTCCCGGAGATCGACGAAAATCACTCCCCCGTGGTCGCGCCGCCGGTGCACCCAACCGCACAAGCCGACTTCCTGGCCCAGAAGGCTCTCGTTCACTTCCCCGCAACGGTGACTGCGCATATTCGAACTCTGTTGATCGACTGAAAAAGTATCGAATGTTACGCGCTGGCTTCCAGCCAGCGCAAGCCGATCCTAAGCCGCGGGTTTGCTGGACGAAGCGGCGCTGTCCGCTGGCTTGCCCTCCGCTTTCGGCGTGGCATCACCGGCCAGATTCTTTTTCTTGTCCTTGCTGCCCTTGAAATCGGTCTCGTACCAGCCGCCGCCCTTGAGCCGGAAACCGGCGGCGGAGACCTGCTTGGCCAGCTCCGGCTGGCCGCAGGCGGGGCAGTCCGTCAACGGCACGTCGCTGATCTTCTGCATGACCTCCAGGCTGTGACCGCAGGATTTGCACTGGTATTCGTAAATCGGCATCGAAAAACTCCTCAGTTTGTTGAAGGACCAAAGGCGCATATATGAACGCCGGAATTCTTTATCAAGACCGGGCCGGCGCAATTTCCGCATTCGGAACCTCCCCGATTATCGCCGCACCACTGCGGTGCTATGATTCGCCCGGCCTCTTCCCTCACCCAGCCCTCTCCCAACATAGAGAGGAGAGGGCGAATGACTTCGAGATCGCATCATGCAATGCAACACTGCTCCCGATGCAGGTAGCCGGTTCGCCCGGATCGGCATCATCACCATCGCCGCCGTCTATTTTTTGATCATGGTGGGCGGCATCGTCAGAGCCTCGGGTGCCGGCATGGGCTGCCCGGACTGGCCGACCTGCTTCGGCCGGCTGGTGCCGCCTACGGACGAATCACAGCTTCCGGCCGACTACCACGAAATCTACGCCGAGCGCGGTTATGCCGACACCCGCTTCAACCCGGTCAAAACCTGGACCGAATACGTCAACCGACTGGTAGGCGTCAGCATCGGCCTGCTGATCATCGCCACGTTGTACCGCTCCCTCGCCTTTTGGAAGACCGATCGGACCGTGACCTGGCTCGCGCTGACGGTGTTCCTTGCGGTGGGTTTCCAGGGCTGGCTGGGCTCCGCCGTGGTGGCCAGCAATCTGCGCCCGGTCATGATCACGGCCCACATGCTGATGGCGTTCGCCATCGTCTGCCTGCTGATTTACGCAGTCACGCGTTCGCAGCGCCGTTATTTCGCCGCCTTGGACCTGTCCGGCCTGCCCCCACGCTTCCGCACGGTCCTGATGGCGGCCATGGGTATGACTCTCCTGCAGATCACCATGGGTACCCAGATTCGAGAATCGGTGGACGTCATGGCTGCAACCTCCGCGGCAGACCGCAGCCTGTGGCGCGAAAACTTCCCGCTCATCTTCTACGTCCACCGCTCCTTCTCCGCCTTGATCCTCGGCGTCAACCTTTGGTTGGCCTGGAAGACGGTCAAGTCCGTGCCGGCAGGCTCGCTCTATGCCCGCTTCGGAATGGCCCTGGCAGGGCTCGTAGTCGCCGCCATCGCCGCCGGCGTCACGCTGGACCGGTTCGGTTTTCCGGCCATCGCCCAGCCGCTGCACCTGGTCTTGGCGAATCTCATATTCGGCACCCAGTTCTTCCTTTTCATCGCCGCCCGCTACGCCGGCCGTTGAGGCTTGGGTGGCGGGCAGTGATTGAGCGAGGGCACCGACACATCCGGATTCTCGCCGCGCAGCTGGATCATGACTTCATCCAGCTCCAGCGGCGACTTCTCCCAGACGAACTGTATCCAGACCGTTTCGGACGGGGTGATCCGGGGCCGGATCTGCGTCCGCACGTTGAGTTTAGACAAGCGGACCACCTCGGTTTCGGCCTCCTCCCGGGTCTTGAAGATGCCGAGCGAAATCGCACCCGCCATCTCGCCCTTGTCGATCAGCCATACATCCTTGATACCCTTGTCCATCAGCATCTTGCGATTGCCCTTGGCCTCATCCATGTTCTCTGCCTTGGGATAGAGCAGCCAGTAGCCATCCAGCGATTCCGAGGATTCACTGGTCACATTCGCCCTGTCGATCCACTCCTTGACCAGAGCCAGCACCCGTCGCGCTTCGGCCGCCTCGGCAAACGGTCCGATACGGTAGCAGGACCCCTCGGCGGATGGCAGCTCGCTCTCGGCCCTCGTCGGCGGCGGGGTATCGAGCGGAGGACTCGGGATGCCGCCGCGGGTATCTGCGACCTCCGAGCGTAACAACAATCTTCCCGGTGCCTCGACAGCCTTGACGTCGATGTGCCGCTTGGTGTCGCGATGCCCCAGGCTCCATAGGAAAAAAGCCACATTGGCAGTAAGGAGGAAGTAGAAAAGGAATCTCATGGCGAACGCTCCGCTACGGCATGCAGGCCTTCGAGAACGAGGTGAGGCACCAACTGGACCGGACCCTCGATGTAGGGACGGAGCATCGCGGCATCGCCGCCGGTGAGCAGCACTACGGGCTCGGTCGCCAGGAGCCTCGCCGCCCGCCCCAGTGACTCCCTTATCAAACCCACCGCCGAATAGAGAATACCGCTGGACAACGCGGGTGCGGTGCGGTTGCAGAAGAAGTCGTTGCCGCTTTCCACCTCTCCCGCCAAAGCCTCCAGGGACGTCAGCGCCGTGCGCATCAGCGAAAGACCGGGACCAATCACACCGCCCCGATGCCGGCCCTCACCGTCCAGCAGGTCGATGGTCAAGGCAGTACCGGCGCTGACGATGCAGCAGGCGTCGCGGTGCATCCGCCAAGCTCCGATCAGCCCGAGCCAGCGGTCGACACCCAAGCGGGCCGGATCCGGATAGGCGTTGACGACTCCCATGGCCGAAGCCTCACTGCATAGGAAACGGACCGGCACGGCCCAGCGGGCCGACGCCCAGTCCGCGACCAGCCGGCCCATCCTCGCGCCGGCGACGTTGGACACCAGAACGGCCTCCGGCCGCGGCAGCTCCGCCATCTGGCTTTCGCACGCACCTGCCAGGCTGGACGCGTCCGTGGCGAACGCACCGCCGAAGGTGTACCGTCCCGGCTCGGATCGCGCCCATTTCACCCGCGAATTGCCGATGTCGATCAACAGCTTCACAGCGCTCTCACCCGTACGTCGCCGGATGCGAATTCACGCACCGGACCGTCCTCGCATGCCAGCAGCAGCAGTCCTTCCGCCGAGACACCGACGATCCGCCCCGTCCACACCCGGTCACCCTGTTGCACGCTGGCCTGGGCGCCTTCGAAGCTGTGGTAGCCGCGCCATTCCTCGAGATACGGCGCAAGCCCGGTGGTTTCGTAACCCGCCAGCATGGGGGCCAATTCGTTGAGCATCCCGGCGATCAGCCGATTGCGCGAGACGCCGGCGCCTCCCGGAATCCGCGCCAGGTCGACCCAGTCCTGATCGATGGACCCGGCGTGGCGGTCCGGAAGATTCATGTTGAGGCCGATCCCGATCACGACAGCGTATTGGCCATTGGCCTCCCCCGTCACCTCGATCAGAATGCCACCCAGCTTGCGGCGCGACCACAGGACGTCGTTCGGCCATTTGAGTGCCGCATCGCTGATGCCCTGCGCCCGTAAGGCCCGTACCGCAGCCACGCCCACGGCGAGGCTAAGACCGGAAAAACCCGCCCGGCCGAACCGCCAGAGCAGGGACAAATAGACGTTGCCGCACAGGGGCGACACCCACGCCCGGCCAATCCGTCCCTTTCCGGCGCTCTGCCGCTCGGCCAGGCAGACGGTGCCGGCCGGTGCGCCTTCGGCCGCCCGCCGCATGAGGTGATCATTGGTGGAGGCAAGCTGCGCATGAACTTCGATAAGGCCGATGGCTTCCGCCGCCGTACCGGTCAGTGCGCCCGCTATCACCTTCCCGTCCAGCAGCTCCAGCGGATGCGCCAGTCGGTAGCCCATGCCGGGTACGGCGTATACTTCCACCCCCAGGGCGCGCAGCTCCTCGATGCGCTTCCAGACCCCGGTGCGGCTGCAACCCGAGCTCGCAGCAATGGCTTCGCCGGAATGGAAGCCGCCATCGGCCAGCAATGAGAGCAGGCTGCGGGCAGCCGCGGAAAGACCGGCCGTGGTGCTCAACGCTCGTCCGCCTCCTTGTCCAGCGCCTTGAGACGCTCCAGCTTCTCGGCGATCTTGATCTCCATGCCGCGATTGACCGGGCGGTAGTATTCCCGCCGCTCCAGCCCATCGGGGAAATAGTTTTCGCCCGGCACGTAGGCGTCCGGATAATCGTGCGCATAGCGGTATTCCTTGCCGTAATCCAGGCTCTTCATCAAGCCTGTCGGTGCGTTGCGCAGATGCAGGGGCACCGGCAGACTGCCCGCCTGGGCGGCGTCTGCCCGCGCGGCCTTGTAGGCCTCGTAAACTGCATTGCTCTTGGGGGCGACGGCCAAATACACAACGGCCTGCGCCAGGGCCAGCTCGCCCTCCGGGCTGCCGAGGCGCTCCTGGGCGTTCCAGGCATTCAAGCACAGCTCCAGCGCCTTGGGGTCCGCATTGCCGATGTCCTCGGACGCGATCCGCACCAGGCGCCGGGCCAAATAGAGCGGATCGCAGCCCCCATCCAGCATCCGGCACAACCAGTACAATGCGGCATCGGGCGAACTGCCGCGCACCGATTTGTGCAGTGCGGAAATTTGGTTGTAGAACTCCTCGCCCTGCTTGTCGAAACGGCGCGTGGTGCCAGACGCCAGGACCTGCCGCGCGATCTCTTCGCTCACCACCGTCTGGCCCGCATCCAGCAGGTCTGCGGTGATTTCCAGGAGGTTCAGCAAGCGCCGGGCATCACCGTCGGCGGCACGGACGTAAGCCATGCGCACGGGGCCGGGCATCTCCAGACCGCGTCCGCCCAGGCCGTGCTCAGCGTCCGACAATGCGCGCTCGATGACGCCCAACAGATCGGCCTCGCTCAGCGCCTTCAGCACATAGACCCTGGCCCGCGACAGCAAGGCGGCGTTGACCTCGAACGAGGGATTTTCGGTGGTGGCACCGATGAAGCTGACCGTGCCGTCCTCGACGTGGGCCAGAAACGCGTCCTGCTGCGATTTATTGAAACGGTGCACCTCGTCGACGAACAGGACGGCGCGGCGGCCGGCCGCCTTGAATTTCACCGCCTGAGCCAAGGCTTCGCGGATTTCCTTCACCCCCGACAACACCGCGGAAACCGGCAGAAACTCGGCGTCGGCATGGCGGGCGACCAGCCGCGCCAGAGTCGTCTTGCCGGTGCCGGGCGGACCCCAAAAAATCATCGAATGGAGGCGGCCTCGCCGGATCGACTCGTACAGCGGCCGGCCCGGCTCGATGAGGTGAGTCTGGCCGACGTACTCGTCCAGCGTCCGGGGACGCAACCGGTCGGCCAGCGGCTGGGAGAAGTCAACAAACACCGGCGGCTACTTGTCCTCGAACACGTCCACGCCGGCCGGCGGGCTGAACTGGAACAGCTTGGGGTCGAGCGTAATGCCGGTCCGGAGGTTGGCGAAATAGATGCGTGTCAACTGGCCGAAATTGTCGCTCAGCTCCATGCCGGCCAGCTTGTCGCCTTCGAGCCCGATCAGCACATAACGGAATCCGCCTTCCTCCGACTTGGGCACCAGCTTGATCCAGTACATGCCCTCCTCGGCCCCCTGGTCCTCGATGGTAAAATTGTCCTCCAGCGCCATTTCGCCGCTCAGCAGCAAGGCCGGCGTCGAACCCACGGCCTGACCGAGTTTCTTGGCCGTCACCTGTTCCAGGTCGACATCGTAGAACCAGACCTTGCCACCGCTGGAGACGATTTGCTGGCGGTAGGGCTTGGTGTAATCCCAGCGAAACTTACCGGGCCGCTGCAAGTAGAAGGAACCCTTGCTCTCCTGCCGGGGTCGACCGCTTTCGTCGAGCTGGACCTGGGTGAAGTCGGCCTGCAGGGTGCGGGCGGAATCCAGAAAATTTTTCAGCCGGCTCTGCGGCGTGGTCTCAGCCTGCGCGAGGCTCAGGAACAGCAGCGGCAGCGCGATCAGGTATCGGAAGGCAGGCATGGACTCAGATGGCTTTGGCGAAGGCTTCAGCGTAGCCGATGTAGTCGCGTGGGGCCAGTGCTGCCAGGCGGCGGCGCGCTTCCTCCGGTATCTCCAGGGTCTCGACGAAGGCACGCAGTCCCTCCGCGTCCACCCGCTGGCCGCGGGTCAAGACCTTGAGCTTCTCATAGGGCTGTTCCACGCCATAGCGGCGCATCACGGTCTGGATCGCCTCGGCCAGCACCTCCCAGTTGCCATCGAGATCAGCCTCCAGTACCGGAGGGCTCAGCTCCAGCTTGCCCAGTCCTTTCAAGGTCGAAGCGAGCGCAATGAGCAGATGGGCGAAACCGACGCCGAGATTGCGCAGCACCGTGGAATCGCTCAGATCGCGCTGCCAGCGCGAGATCGGCAACTTCTCGGCGAAATGCGAGAACAGCGCGTTGGCGAGACCGAGGTTGCCTTCCGAGTTCTCGAAATCGATCGGGTTGACTTTGTGCGGCATGGTGGACGAGCCGACTTCGCCGGCCACGGTCTTCTGCCTGAAAAAACCCAGTGAGATATAACCCCAGACGTCGCGGTCGAAGTCGATCAGCACCGTGCCGAAACGGCTGTAGGCATGGCATAGCTCGGCCAGATAATCGTGCGGCTCGATCTGTATGGTGTAAGGGTTCCAGGCCAGCCCCAGCGACTCGACGAAGGCTTGCGCCAGTTTGGGCCAATCGACTTCGGGGTAAGCGACCGCATGGGCATTGAAATTGCCGACCGCACCATTGATCTTGCCCATCAGCGTCACCGCCGCTACTTGCTCGCGTTGACGCGCCAGCCGCGCGGCAACGTTGGCGAACTCCTTCCCCACCGTGGTGGGCGTTGCCGGCTGGCCGTGAGTGCGCGAAAGCATCGGCTGGCCGGCATAGGCATGCGCCCGTTCCCGCACCGCGGCAATCAGTTCGTCCATCGCCGGCAGCAGGACAGTGTCACGGGCTTCCTTCACCATCAGCCCATAGGCGAGATTGTTGATGTCTTCGGAGGTGCAGGCGAAATGGATGAACTCGGCGATCCGCTCCAGTTCGGGGCAGCCCTTGATCTTCTCTTTCAGGAAATATTCGACCGCCTTGACGTCATGGTTGGTGGTCCGCTCGATGGTCTTGACCCGTTCGGCATCCTCTTCACCGAATTCGTTCACGATCCGGTGCAGGCGATCGCGCGCTCCGTCACTCAAAGAGGGAACCTCGATGATCGCGGGCTCGGCCGCCAGCACCTCCAGCCAGCGCAATTCGACCAGGATCCGGAACCGGATGAGACCGTATTCGCTGAAAGTGTTGCGGAGGGCGTCGGCCTTGTCGGCGTAACGGCCGTCTACCGGCGATAATGCCTTGATGGACTTCATAGTTTTCCTTATGTCTAGATCTTAGGCGGCTTCGGCCTTCGAACCCGTATTGAAGGTCTGGTCGATGACGCCACCGCCGAGGCAGCGATCGTCCTGGTAAAACACGACCGACTGGCCCGGAGTCACGGCGCGCTGGGGCCGGGCGAACACGACCTCCAGGCGGTCTTCACCGAGCAGACGGATGCGACAGTCCTGGTCGCTCTGGCGGTAGCGGGTCTTGGCTGCACAATACAGTATCTCGCTGGGCGCAGGACCGGCACCATCGACCCAATGGAGCCGGCTGGCCAGCAGCCCATCCCGGTAGAGCAGGGGGTGATCGTGACCCTGGCCGACCACCAGCACGTTGTTGGTCAGATCCTTGTCCAACACATACCACGGCTCCCGTCCGCCCGCCCTGGTGCCGCCGATGCCGAGTCCGGAACGCTGGCCTAGCGTGTAGTACATCAGGCCGTCGTGCCGGCCGAGGAGCACGCCATCCGGTGTGCGGATATCCCCCGGCTGGGCCGGCAGATAACGGGCGAGGAAGTCCTTGAAGCGCCGTTCGCCGATGAAACAGATGCCGGTACTGTCCTTCTTGGCGTCGTTGGCAAAACCGGCCCGGGTGGCCAATGCGCGCACCTCGGTCTTGTTCAGCCCACCCAGGGGGAACAGAGTACGGGCGAGCTGGTCCTGCTGCAGAGTGTAAAGGAAATAGCTCTGATCCTTACCGGCATCACATCCCTTGAAGAGCTGCAACCGACCGTCGTCTTCCACCACCCGGGCATAATGCCCCATGGCGATGAGATCGGCGCCCAGGTCTTCGGCATAGTCGAGGAAGGCTTTGAACTTGATCTGCTTGTTACAGAGGATGTCGGGATTCGGCGTCCGGCCGGCCCGGTATTCGCTCAGGAACACCTCGAACACATCATCCCAGTATTCCGCAGCGAAGTTAACCGCATGCAGCTCGACCCCTAAACGCTCACAGACCTGCCTGGCGTCGGCGAAATCCTGCACGGCCGTGCAGTACTTGGTACCATCGTCCTCCTCCCAGTTCTTCATGAACAGGCCGCTGACACGGTAACCCTGGCGGAGCAGCAGCAAGGCGGTGACCGACGAATCCACCCCTCCCGACATCCCAACGACCACATGCTGCTTCATTTCCACCTCAGCCGAGCACGGGCTTAAAAAGGCTGAGCGGATGGCGCTCACCCCGCAGGTAGTCCTCCACCGTTCGCAGCACCAATGGGCTACGATGGCGGCTTCGCTCGCGCAGCAACTCGTCCCGGCTCAGCCAGAGCGCCCGCTCGATGCCGTCGTCCAGCTTGACCTCACCCTCGGGGGCTTCGGCCCGCCCGGTAATGGCGATGCGCAGGAAACTCCTACCGGATTCCATGTGACGCCATAAATAGATGCCGGTCACCGCCTCCGGCACCAGACGCCAGCCTGTCTCTTCCAGCGTCTCTCGGACCGCGGCATCGACCACGGATTCCGCCGCTTCGACGTGGCCCGCCGGCTGATTGATGACGAGTTCGGAGGATGCGCCGGCGCGCTCTTCCACACAGAGAAAACGGCCATCCCGTTCGATGACGGCGGCAACCGTGACCCGAGGACGGCCGTCCGACGGGGTTTCCAAATTTTGCATACTGTTTTCAATTGAGAGCGAATTGAGTTGTCAATTCGCGTATGTTATTAAGCCTTGTAAGACGCAGGATTCGCCTGCGAAGTTCGTGATGATCATGGGAGCCGCGGGAATGCCGCTGAACTTGAGCAACTTGGGTACATCGGTCAAGTTGTTATTTTCCGGTTATTTGATTGTCGTCGCAATCGGCTACGGCTTGGCCATGGTGCAGATCCTGTTCACGCATGGCATGGCCGATGGCAAGTTCGGACTGTCGATCGATGATATCGTGTACAGCTATTACGGCAACCGCTCGGGTTCGATGCTGGAGGCCAAGCTCAACGGATCGATGAAGGCCAATGCACCGGACGAGGTACGGTTCCAGATCATCCAATGGGTCCGGGACGGTGCCGACGAAAGCACCTATATCCGGCAGATCAAGCCCCTGTTCGAAGCGCATTGCACAGGCTGCCACAATGCCGACAGCGGATTGCCGGATTTCACCCGCTATGAAAGCATCAAGGCGCGGGCGCAATCGGACGAAGGCGCGACGTTTTCGTCGTTGACACGGGTCTCGCACATCCATATGTTCGGCATCGCCTTCATCTTCATGTTTGTCGGCATGATTTTTTCGTTGGCTTCTGGCGTACCCTGCAAGCTCAAGTGCTCGGCCATCCTCATGCCGTATATTTTCCTGCTGCTGGACATCGCCTCCTGGTGGCTCACGAAACTCGACCGCCATTTCGCCCTTCTTGTCGTCATGGGCGGCGGCGGCCTCGCCATGGCTTTCGTATTCATGTGGGTGGTGTCGATGTACGAAATGTGGATACTGCCGCGGCAGCTGCCTTATGTAGACCAGCGTGACGCACTCCGGCGGTGCTGATGCCAGCCGCCGGCTTGATCTCGTAAAATCGAGGCCCATATTCCTAGCAAAGACAACCATCTTTTCATGGGAACGACGGACAGATGTCTCAGGAATCGGATCACGGCTCCGGCGACGGTTTGGCCCTCCAGGAGGCCCAGCCCAAGGTCAAGCGTCCACCGCTGTACAAAGTCATGCTGTTGAATGATGATTTCACTCCGATGGAGTTCGTCGTTCATGTGCTGATGCTGTTTTTCGGCATGAACGAAGAGAAAGCGACGCAAGTGATGCTGCATGTGCATACGCGGGGCGTAGGGGTATGCGGGGTCTTTTCCAAAGACGTGGCGGAAACCAAGGTGCAACAGGTCAATGCCCATGCCCGTCAGAACCAGCATCCCCTCCTCTGCACCATGGAAGAAGCCTAACTTTTACCAGTCTCGAGCAGGTTCCAGTATGTTGAGCAAAGAACTCGAACAATCATTGAATTCGGCCTTCCGTACCGCCTACGAGAAACGCCATGAGTTCATTACCGTGGAGCACCTGCTGCTGGCCATGCTCGACAACGGCGCCGCCATCGAAGTCCTGCGTGCCTGTGGCGGCAATCTCGATCTGCTCCGCAAAGAACTGAACGAATTCCTGGATGAAACCACGCCGCTGATACCGGCCGGCGTCAAGCGCGATACCCAGCCCACGCTGGGATTCCAGCGGGTGCTCCAGCGCGCGGCCTTTCACGTGCAATCATCGGGGAAAAAGGAAGTCACCGGAGCAAACGTCCTGGTCGCCATCTTCAGTGAACAGGACTCGCACGCCGTTTATCTGCTGCACAAACAGGACATCACCCGCCTCGACGTGGTGAACTTCATTTCCCATGGCATCTCCAAGGTGCGGGACGAGGCCGACGGCGTATCGAGGGGTGCCGCACCCGAATCCGATGAAGCGGAAAGCGGGGGCAGTGCCAACCCGCTCGAAAAATTCGCGACCAATCTCAACGAGTCCGCCCGGCGCGGGAAGATCGACCCGCTGATCGGCCGCAAGGACGAACTCGAACGTACCGTCCAGGTGCTGTGCCGCAGAAGGAAGAACAATCCGCTGTTCGTCGGCGAAGCCGGCGTGGGCAAAACCGCTATCGCCGAGGGACTGGCGAAGAAAATCGTCGAAAACGACGTACCCGAAGTGCTCAAGGACAGCACGATCTATTCCCTGGATCTCGGCAGCCTGGTGGCGGGAACCAAGTACCGCGGCGATTTCGAGAAGCGTCTGAAGTCGCTCCTGGCGCAGCTGAAGAAAGAGCCGAATGCCATCCTGTTCATCGACGAGATTCACACCATCATCGGCGCTGGCTCTGCCTCAGGAGGGGTGATGGATGCGTCCAATCTGATCAAACCGGTTCTGGCCTCGGGTGAATTGCGCTGCATCGGCTCGACGACCTATCAGGAGTACCGCGGCATTTTCGAGAAAGACCGAGCCTTGGCACGCCGCTTCCAGAAAATCGATATTCCCGAACCATCGGTCGAAGAGACCTACCAGATCCTCAAAGGGCTGAAAACCCGGTTCGAACAGCACCATGATGTCAAATATTCCCTCGCTGCGCTGCGGACCGCGGTGGAATTGTCAGACCGGTACATCAACGACCGCCATCTCCCCGACAAGGCCATCGACGTCATCGACGAGGCGGGAGCCAATCAGCGCCTTCTGCCGCCGTCGCGTCGTAAGAAAACCATCGGCACGGTGGACATCGAGGACATCGTTTCGAAGATCGCGCGGATTCCCGCCAAAACCGTGTCGGCCAACGACAAGGAAAAATTGCGTGACCTGGAATCCAACCTCAAGATGCTGGTCTTCGGCCAGGATGAGGCCATATCCGCACTGGCATCGGCGATCAAGTTGTCCCGCGCCGGTCTGCGCGACGGTCAGAAACCCATAGGTTCGTTCCTTTTTGCTGGCCCCACTGGCGTAGGCAAAACGGAAGTGACCCGCCAGCTCGCCCATATGCTCGGTGTCGAACTGATCCGTTTCGACATGTCGGAGTACATGGAGCGGCATACGGTGTCCCGGTTGATCGGGGCACCGCCGGGCTATGTCGGATTCGACCAAGGCGGACTCCTGACCGAAGCCATCAACAAGCATCCGCACGCCGTGCTGTTGCTCGACGAGATCGAAAAAGCACACCCTGACGTCTTCAACCTGCTGTTGCAGGTGATGGATCACGGTACGCTCACCGACAACAACGGACGCAAGGCCGATTTCCGTAACATCATCCTGGTCATGACCACCAATGCCGGGGCTTTCGAGGGTGCCCGCCCGTCGATAGGTTTCACTCCGCAAGACCACTCCACGGATAGCTTGAAAGCGATCGAACGCACCTTCTCGCCCGAGTTCCGGAACCGCCTTGATGCGATCATCCAGTTTAACCCGCTCAGCCCGGAAACGATCGGGCATGTGGTGGACAAATTCATCTTCGAACTCGAAGCCCAGTTGGCCGAAAAGCAGGTGTCTCTGGTCATCGAGCCGGATGCTCGAGCATGGCTGGCCGAGCACGGCTTCGACCCGAAGATGGGCGCGCGCCCAATGGCACGTGTGATCCAGGAAAACATCAAGAAACCATTGGCCGAAGAAATTCTGTTCGGCCGTCTTGCGCATGGAGGCACGGTGCGAGTCAGCGCTTCCGCCGACAGGCTGACATTCACCTACGAAACGCGCCAGAAAACCGCCGAGCCCGTGTGACCACGGGCTGGCGCTAGCGGTGGCGGAAGGTGATGCGGGCCTTGCTTAGATCGTAAGGGGTGAGTTCAACTTTGACGCGGTCACCGGTCAGAATCCGGATATAATTTTTCCTCATCTTGCCGGAAATATGGGCGATGACCACATGTCCATTATCCAGTTGAACGCGGAAAGTCGTGTTAGGCAGGGTTTCGATGACCTTGCCTTCCATTTCGATATGATCTTCTTTCGACATCTGTTCACAGGGTAAAAAATTTACAAAATTATAGCATGCTCGAAGGCAGCGGCTCATCCACTTCGAACCTGAACCATCGGTTTGCGACAAGCGCTTCCAATGGTCTGTATCTCGCCTTGTATTCCATCTTGCGGCAACCACCTATCCAATACCCGAGATAAAGCCACTCCCATCCAAGCCGGCAGGCCTCCGATATCTGCCACAAAATGGCCAGTGACCCCAGACTCCGCTCTGCGGCGTTGGGATCAAAAAAGGTGTATACGGCGGATAAGGCTCCGGGCACATGATCGACGACCGCCACGCCGAGCAAATCCGAGCGTGAGCGGAACTCCACGAAGCGGGTTTCCGCCCAGGAGCTCGCCAGAAACGACCAGTAGTCATCCCGAGAAACGGGTGCGTCGGTGGGATGCCGCACCGCCAGATATCGGACATAAAGCTGAAACTGTCGCTCGTCGAAGCGGGCGGCACAGGCGTGAATCTCGACGTCTGCATTCCGCTTGAGAATACGCCGATAACCACGAGTGAAACGAAAATCCTCCACGGGAAGACGCACCGGGATACAGGCATTACACCCACTGCAGCACGGCCGGTACACCCAGTTTCCGCTGCGCCGGAACCCTTGTTCCAAGAGCCCACGATAGCTTTGCGGAGAAAGCGGATGATGCGGTGAAACATAGGCAAAGCGCGCGTTCCGCCCCGGCATATAGCCACAGGGATGCCCAGGCCCCCTCCAAAGTGCCACCCGTTCCAGCATCAAGGAAAGTCCCCCGGGGTACGCTGCCATGCCTGAGGATCGACGGGCATTTCCGAATATTCGGACACCATGGCCTGAAATTCGCTGCGTGGAATGGCAGATGCTCCCAAACTGGCGAGATGGGAACTGTAAACCTGACAGTCTATCATCCGGTAACCCCAGGCAGATAGACAGGCCACGGCAAACGCCAGCGCTGCCTTCGAGGCATCCGTCACCCTGTGGAACATCGATTCCCCGTAAAAGATCTGCCCCATCGCCACACCGTATAGCCCGCCCACCAGAACGCCATCCTGCCAAGCCTCGAAAGAGTGCGCAAAACCGGCGCGGTGGAAAGCGAGGTAAGCCGACCGCATGTCGGCAGTCAGCCAGATTCCCACCGATTTTCCCCGTGGCTCAGCACAAGCCGTGATCACCTCCACGAAAGCCCGATCGAAGCTGAATCGAAATGTCCGCCGGCGCAATGTTTTGCGCAGGCTCCGCGAAATCCGCAGTTTTTCCGGAAAAAGCACCAACCTGGGATCCGGGGACCACCACAGGATCGGATCCCCCTCGCCATACCAGGGAAATATCCCGCGCCGGTAGGCCAGTTCCAGACGAGCGACGCTCAATGAACCGCCCACCGCTAGAAGACCGTTCGGCTCCTTCAGAGCGGCATCGGGAGGAGGAAATGCTTGCCGTTCGTCGTTGGGATCAATGAGAGTCAGCATCCGGATTCCTTCTTGAACGGCAGCCGGCTTTCGAGCATCTGCATATAAGCTTCCACATGCAAGCGCTCGGCTTCGACATGACGGGCAATCGCCGCGCGCAAACGCGGATCGGCAATCCAATGGGCCGACCAGGTCGCAGTGGGCACGAACCCCCGGCTGACCTTATGCTCACCCTGGGCACCGGGCTGGAAGCAACGAAGCCCACGTTCCAGACAAAACTCCAGGCCCTGATAGTAGCAAACCTCGAAGTGGAGAGAAGGCACCTCCTCTAAAGCTCCCCAATAGCGACCGTACAAAGTGTCCCCGCCCACGAGGAAAAAACCGGCAGCGATCAGTTCGGACCCGCGCCTTGCGACGACGAGCATGATCTTTTCGCCCATGGTTTCACCGATTCGCCGGAAAAACCCTGCGTTCAAGGCGGGGTAGTTGCCGTGCTTGTCGAATGTGCGCCGGTACAGAGCATGAAAGCGATTCCAGGTCACAGCATCGACTTCGCTTCCGCAGACCCTTTCGATTTCTATCCCGGCCTCGAAAACCTGCCGCCGCTCCCGTTTCAGCTCCTTTCGCCTTTTCGCATTGAATCGGTCCAGGAAATCCGAGAAGTCTCGGTAACCGGCGTTATGCCAGTGGAACTGGCATCCCATACGCCGAACCAGCATCGGTGCTTCGAGCAGCACCGGATCGGTACAGAACAGCCAGTGCATGGATGACATGCCAGCCGACTTCCCGACCTCGATGGCGCGATCCAGCATGATTTCCCGTGCGGAATCCGGGACCCCCGCCGGCGCCAGCAGACGCCGGCCCGTAACGGGAGTGAATGGCGAGGCGATCACCCACTTCGGGTAATATGCCAGGCCGGCTCCCGCATGCGCTTCGGCCCAAGCCCAATCGAATACGAATTCCCCGAACGAATTGGTCTTGAGGTAGGCAGGCATGGCAGCGAATGGAGCATCCTTCCCCACTTCAGTGAACGAGAGATGCATGGGAATCCACCCAATGGCTTCACCCAGGCAACCCGTCTCCTCCAGCGCCGACAGAAACTCATGACTCAGCGGCGCATCGGGACTGCCGAATGTGTCCCACAACATCGCCGGCACATCGGCCAATCTCGAATGTACGCGTATGCTGAGTTCAGCGTTCATCTGCTGTCCCGGCTTCTCAAGCAAACCTGTCCCTCACGGCTCGGATCGTGAAATAATATTATGATCCAATGTCCCTTAACGCACTCAAAATGGCACAATATATTTACACCATGAACCGGGTTTCCAAGATTGTCCCACCCAAGCGGACGATCCTGGAAAACATTTCGCTCTCCTTCTTCCCCGGTGCCAAGATCGGCGTACTCGGTCTCAACGGTGCCGGCAAGTCCACCCTGCTTCGCATCATGGCAGGCGTCGACAAGGAATACGACGGGGAAGCGCGGCCGCAACCTGGTATCCGGATCGGCTACCTCGCACAAGAACCTCAACTGGATCCGACAAAAACGGTGCGCGGGAACGTCGAGGATGGTGTCGCCGAGACCAAAGCCCTCCTTGACAGGTTCAACGAAATCAGCAATGCCTTCGGCGAGCCGGACGCGGATTTCGACCAGCTCCTTGCCGAACAGGCCGAACTCCAGGAAAAGATCGATGCGGCCGGCGCCTGGGAGCTGGACCGAAAACTGGAAATCGCCGCCGATGCCCTGAGGCTCCCAGACTGGGACGCCGACGTCGCCAGACTCTCGGGTGGCGAACGGCGTCGCGTCGCCCTCTGCCGCCTCCTCCTGTCCAACCCGGACATGTTGCTGCTCGACGAGCCGACCAACCATCTCGATGCCGAGTCCGTGGCCTGGCTGGAAAGGTTCCTCCAAGACTATCCCGGGACGGTCGTCGCCGTCACTCACGATCGCTATTTCCTGGACAATGTAGCCGGCTGGATTCTGGAACTCGACCGGGGCCGCGGGATTCCGTGGGAAGGTAATTACTCCTCATGGCTGGAACAAAAAGAAGCCCGCCTAGAGATGGAAGAAAAACAGGAAACCGCCCGCATGAAAGCCATGAAGGCGGAACTTGAATGGGTGAGATCCAACCCGAAAGGCCGGCATGCCAAAAGCAAGGCGCGCCTGGCCAGGTTCGAAGAATTGAGCCAAAACGACGTACAGAAACGGAACGAAACCAAGGAAATCTACATTCCGCCAGGCCCCCGCCTGGGCGATCTGGTCGTCGAATTCGACGGGGTCAGCAAGGGGTTCAACGGACGTATTCTAGTCGAAAACTTGAGTTTCCGGCTGCCGCCCGGGGGTATCGTCGGCGTGATCGGCCCCAATGGCGCCGGCAAAACCACGCTGTTCCGCATGATCGCCGGACTGGAAACGCCGGATCAAGGCTCGATCCGTATCGGACCTACGGTCAAACTGGCCTATGTCGAACAGTTTCGGGAACATATGGATGACAGCAAGACCGTTTGGGAAGAAATTTCCGATGGTCTGGATATGATTGCGGTCGGAAACTATCAAACCCCTTCGCGTGCCTACGTGGGACGCTTCAACTTCAAGGGTTCGGATCAACAGAAACGCATCGGTGAACTGTCGGGGGGTGAGCGGAACCGGGTCCACCTCGCCAAGCTGCTCCGCAGCGGCGGCAATGTCCTCTTGCTCGACGAACCCACCAACGACCTCGACGTCGAAACACTCCGCGCTTTGGAAGATGCCCTGCTGGATTTTCCCGGCTGCGCGGTGGTGATTTCCCACGACCGCTGGTTTCTGGACCGCATAGCCACCCACATCCTTGCATTTGAAGGAGAAAGCGAAGTCGCGTGGTTCGAAGGCAATTACGCCGATTACGAGGCTGACCGTCGCCGCCGCCTGGGCGAGGAAGTGAATACGCCGCGCCGGATCAAGTACAAACGAATCGATGCATGAATCATCGTCAATGACGCCGGAGAAGATCGACCTCTTGCTGGCAGCTGTGCAAAGGCTGGCCGAAGCCGTGGAGCGGCTCGCGCCACCGAATCTTCCCCCTGTTGACTGGACGCACAAGGCTTACCGTTGGCGCGGCAGGGAGTGCAAATCTCCCTTGATGCCCGTGCGGCGACTTCACGACATCGGCCTTCGCGATCTTCTGTGCATTGATCGCCAAAAGTCGGCACTGGTACGCAACACCCGCCAGTTCCTCCACGGCTTACCTTCCAACAATGCGCTGCTTTGGGGATCGAAAGGAACGGGAAAGTCCTCCCTCGTCAAGGCGCTGCTTCACGATTACGCCGACTCCGGACTTCGCCTCATCGAAGTGGAAAAAACCCATCTCGCGGAATTGCCGGACATCATCGAATACATCCATGATCGTCCGGAGCGCTTCATCCTATTTTTCGATGATCTGTCATTCGAATGTGAAGAACCCGGCTACAAAGCTCTTAAATCTGCGCTCGACGGTTCCACAAGCGTTCTGAGTGCCAACCTGTTGATCTATGTCACCTCCAATCGCCGCCATCTGTTGCCGGAATATATGGCGGAGAACCTGGAAGCGCGTCCCGCTGGAAATGAAATCCACCCAGGCGATTCGGTCGAGGAGAAAATATCGCTGTCCGAGCGATTCGGTCTCTGGCTGTCCTTCCATCCGTTCTCCCAGGACGATTATCTGGCGATGGTCGAATACTGGCTGACGAAGCTGGGAGCTTCCGATCTGAAATCCAACTGGAATGATATTCGAGGGGAAGCCTTACGCTGGGCACTCGCTCGCGGATCGCGTAGCGGACGGGTCGCATGGCAATTTGCACGCGAGTGGAGTGGAAGGACGGCTCTAGCACCCTCACCGGAAGTCCCTGCTGCCTGATCAAAACAAAACTCCATAAAACAAAACCCCCGGCCGACAACGGTCGGGGGTTTTGGCTTTCATCACCGCAAGGGGAGTCCCGAAGGACTCCCCCTCAGGCGATTACATGAACGACGGGATCAGCGGGGCGTCGACCTGTACGATCTGACGGTTGCCCGTGGCGTCGAAGAAGAACAGCAGACCGGCGAAGCGGCTGTCCGGATCGTAGATGATGTCGGACAGGCGATACACTTCCCATGCCGCATCCGACGCCGTCACGTCGACCGTGCGGGTCTCACCCGGCGCGATCGGGCTGTTGTCGCTGACGCTCAGGCCGTCTTCGGCCAGCAGGTCTTCCGGATAACCGGTGGTGTCTTTGTACACGTCGGAATCCAGGAAACGCACCGAGGCAGTGTAGAACTCACCCAGCCGGATCGGGCTGTTGCCATGGTTGGTGATGGTCAGCTTCATCCGCATGGCGCGGCCCGGCACCCGGTAGGTGGCGTCTTCCACTTTCACCGACACCGTCGGCGCCGGCAGTTCCAGCGGCTTCATGCCACGCATGGTTCCGGCCTGCAGCGGGATGGTGATCGGGTACTTGCTGTTGGTGCTGGACATGGCCATGACCACGATCAGAATGGTGGCGGCCAAGAAGCCCATCGCAACCTTGCGGTCGGTGCCCGAGACCAGTTCGTCCCCACGACCGGCATCCACCATCAGCAGACGGGGGATGAAGATCGGACGACGCGACCAGTAGGCGATCCAGGCGACACCGATGGCATACCAGAACGCGTGCCAGAAGTAGGTGTTGCCTTCGTTGTAGGTCTCCAGGTCGATCGTCTGACCGGTCAGGGTGGTGATGGGGTTGCGGAATTCACTCATGGAGCCTTCCACGGTGATCCATTTGCCGGGGCCGATGATCGGTCCGCCACCCTGGACGTTCATCATGGTGTGAACGTGCCAGTCACCCGGACGACGGGCTTTGAGAACCACCCGGAAGTCGTAGGTCTTGCCGATTTCCAGACGCACCGAGCGCGGCACCAGCTGGCCACCGATGTACGATTCCTTACGGATGAACACCGGACCCGGCATGCCGACGTTGAGGAACGCCACATCCGGTTCGTCGACCGTTTCCGGCCAGCCTTCGAACACGTGGAACTTGCCTTTGATTTCCACGGTTTCGTTGATTTTGACTTTCTCTTTCGACCAGCTCAGGTCGTACCAGTGGATGGTACGCATGCGCATGAACGCCGCCTGCGATTTTTCACCGTGGGCGCTGGCGCTCGGCGCATAGAAGCTGGTGGCTGCCACGGCGGACAGCAGTCCGATTGCAGACCATTTTGCAATCCGGTCCTTTATTGTTTTCATGATCTCTCCTCTTTCGAGTTCTTGCTGTTGGGTCACTCGCCGGCCTGTCGCCAAGCCGGACGACGGTCTTTCACTCACAGGTCTTGCCGCAGCCCGATCAGGTGCTCTGCAGGAACCGTTCGTTGGAGAACCAGCGACCGATGAAGTGCCACATGAAGTAGATCAGGATCGACATGAACGCGGAGAAGAATGCCGATACCGGGGCGACGTCCTTACCGAAGGTACGCAGGGTGCCCTTCTCTACCATGCGGATGTACTCGGGCGTGCCGGTACGCACATAGTTGTAACCCTGGATGTCGGCAACCGACATCAGCATGCCGTTGTATTCCACCGGCACGTGCAGCGGCGCGATGATCGGCCAGTTGCCCGGGTAGAAGATCAGACCCCAACCCATCGCACCGACGATGGCGGTGAACAGGTAGCTGCCCGACAGCATCAGTACGGTGTCCAGGATGATGGCGCCCGGCACCAGCGAGGCGGGGAACACGAAGTTGATCGGGAAGTAGGTCCAGCCCCAGAAGTTGAAGTAGCGGTTGATCCACTCACCCAGCAGCAGGCCGAGTACGCAGACAGTCGCTCCCCAGGGCAGACGAAACCGCTCCCACAGGTAGGATTGGACGGCCGCCGGGAAGGTGACCAGCACGATCGGAGTCACGGTGACCCACAGACGCCGGTCTTTCCAGTCCGACCAGAAGTCCCAGTCGCCCATGGTGAGCATGGCGTGAATGTGGTACGAGCCCACGATCACGAAGAACACCACGAACAACGCCATCCAGTCGATGGTCCGGGATACCTGGACCGCTTCGGCGTGCGAACGAACCGCAGATTGCGCAGCACTCATTAAAGTTACCTCCAAATTTGTCGTTTTCTTATTTTCGACGGGAGCCGGGACCACCCGCCCCCCGTCGCCGCGAGTCCTTTCCGGCCGCCGGTCCGGCCCGGGGTCTGTGCGCCAGCACCCCCACCGGCCCGCCGGCCTGCGAAGTTCCTTATTTCGCGATCAAGCCTTCGTCCACGGCTTCACACAGGGATTGTCCCAGTCCGCCCTGGGCAAAGCTGTAGAAGGTCTGGGTCAGGGTGCCCATGACGGCCAGCGCCAGCCAGCCGAAGATCACGAAGCCGTAGTGCAGCGGCGCCACGAACAGCTCTTCCATGAACCAGAAGGTGTGGCCCCACTCGTTTAGACCCACGTTCGGCAGAATCATGAACGGACCCACCACCAGCACCAGGTACGGCAGCGAAATGCCCTTCGCAAAGAACGGCAGACGCGTCTTGGCGTAGATGAACGCCGCAAAACCGGTGATGATGTAGATCGGGTAGCTCAGATAGAACTCGATGATGTGCGACGGCGTGAAGTCGGTGTCGCGCACGATCGTCTGATGCCAGGTGCCGTCCTGCTCGGTGAAGTAGGAAGCGCCCCAGTAGAGGGCCCAGGCGTAGGCCACCAGCCAGGTCAGGTGGGTGAAGTTGCGGCGCAGCTCTTCACGCGGGGTCAGCGCGGCCAGGTTGCGGTCGCGAGTCTTCCAGAGATAACCCCACAGGATCGAAGCCGTCACGATCTCCAGGACGATCTCGGTGTACAGGAAGTTCATCCAGTAGGTTTCAAACTCCGGTGCGAACGAGTCCAGACCGGCGGACCAGCCGTAAACACCTTCGTACCAGCGCACCCATATGTAGAACACGGTGTAGATCGCCAGCGCAAACGTGAGCCACTTTTTGTCCAGCAGCGGCGCTTCGGCCGCGGCTGCACCACCCAAAGTTGTTGCTGCCATTGTTTGATCCTCCTAATAGTGATGGTTGAAAGGAGCCGGCGTTCGGCGCCGACACCCTACTTCTCTTAATTCCTTATCATTTCTGCCTCTGACTGGCATTCGATTGGTCCAGCAACAGAGGCGGTTCCGGTCCCTCGGGTATGGGGAGTCTATCACCCTTCATCATACTGTCAAGAAAAATATGCGACATTTTGACGCAGGCCATGTTTCATATAAATCAATTACATATGTAAATTTTGCCGTGGCGCATCCCTATAAAATCCAGGCTTGGTCGAATCGGCATGCTTGATAAAATCGGGGGAGCCGATCCTTGCAGGACACTCCCGTGACACAGCCGCTGAACATCCCTCGTGACGTGCTATCGTTTTCCAGAGCCGCCTACCTTGGCATGATCGTTCTCGCTCTCTGTTTCCCCGCCCGCGCCGAAAAGCTGGATACGGTTTTGGCTGCACTGGGTTGTCTCGGCTGCCATGCCGAGGAAGAGAAGCAGATTACCGAACCGGCATCATTACGCCGCTTCGACGCTAAGGACATTGCGTCCGTATTACGGGAGTATCGTGAGGGCAAACGATCGGGCACGGTCATGAACCGCATCGCTGCCGGGCTCACGGACGATGAAATCGAAAGGATCGCCGCCTTTCTGGGAAAGAAGCCATGATTCCCAGGCGCCGATTCCTGCGCCAGTTGGCAACCTGCAGCTTGGGTTGGGGATTGGGTGCCTGCGCTTCTGGCAGATATCTTCGCGCCAGCGGCTCCGGCGGGCGCGTCGTGATCGTTGGCGGCGGCTATGGCGGCGCCACGGCAGCCCGCTATCTGAAGCGGATGAATCCCGATCTGACGGTCACGCTGATCGAGCCGCAGGACGCCTATCTTTCCTGTCCCGGATCGAACGAAACGATCGCCGGCCTCGGAGACGGAGAAGCACTCGTGCGTTCTTATGATTGGTTGCAGCAGGAGCTGGATATAAGGAAGGTGACGGCCAAGGTCGCCCGCCTGGAACGGTCGCGGCGGCAAGTCGTACTGCAGGACGGCGCCGAAGTTCCCTACGACCGCCTGGTCCTCTCCCCTGGCATCGACTTTCGCTGGGATGCGATAGAAGGCTATGACGAAGCGGCGAGCCGTATCGCTCCCCATGCCTGGAAGGCGGGCCCTCAGACCGCGCTGCTCGCCAGGCAGATTCGCTCCATGCCCGACGGTGGGCTGGTGCTGATCACCGCGCCGCCCAATCCCTACCGCTGCCCGCCAGGTCCTTATGAACGCGCCTCGCTGATCGCCTGTTATTTGAAAAAGCACAAACCTCGGTCAAAGGTCCTGATCCTGGACGCCAAGACCCGCTTTTCCAAGCAGCCAGCGTTCGAACAGGCTTGGCGCGAACTGTATGGCGACATGGTGGAATGGATTTCCTCGGAAAAACAGGGGCGGCTGGAGCGGGTCGATGCCGCCGCGCGGACCGTGGAGACCGAATTCGACACCTTCCGGGCCGACGTGCTCAACGTCATCCCACCCCAGAAGGCCGGGCTTTTGGCGGACCAGTCGGGGCTGACGGACTCTTCCGGCTGGTGCCCGGTCGACCCGTTGAGCTTCGCATCGGTCTATGATCCGGCGGTCCATGTCATCGGCGATGCCTGCCAGCCGGGCCCCATGCCCAAATCGGCTTTCTCAGCCAACTCCCAGGCGAAGGTGTGTGCGGCTGCCATCGTTGCCTCGCTTGCCGGCGAACCGCCGGCGGAACCCTTGCTGATCAACCACTGCTACAGCTTCGTCGCATCCGACCAGGCCATTTCCATCACTGGCGTGTACGGTTACTCGCCAGACGAACGGCAGCTCACGATCCGATCGTCCGGTGAGACGCCACCTCACGGCGACCGCAGGCAAGAGGCAAACCACGCCCGAGCCTGGCAGCGCAGTTTCAGGAAGGATGTCTTCGGCTACTGACGCCACCCTTTCGGCGCCGGGCACCCCGCCATGCCACCAGAATCAGGACTAAACCGAACAGAGCCGAGGCGAGCGAAAGGTCGAGCCAGAGGCCAGATACCGCCATACTGGAGATGCCGCCGACGAGCAAGAGGATTCCCGACACCAAGGTGAACAGAAGCCGACGCGGCTTCCGCGAGCGGGTAGCCAACCGCGCGGAGCACGGATCCAGAATTTCCGGAGCGGTCTCGGGAAATGGCTCGTGATGGCCAAAGGACGCAGGATCTTCGATCGGTTCGATGTGGGTCACGACGGTCAAATTCGCCAGCGCGCGCCCAAGGTTGGCCTCGATCTCCTCTGCCAGATCGTGCGCCGCCTGTACCGTCCAGGCTCCGGGCACCAGGATATGTACGCTCATGAAGCGATGCGCTCCAGACTGGCGGGTTCTCAAGTCGTGGAAGCCGACGCCACGCTCGCGGAATGCCTCGAGAACACCTCGTATCTTCAAGTGTTCTTCCGCCGGAAGCGACGCATCGAGCAAGCCGGCAATGGTGCGGCGGATGAGGCCCGCACCGGTCCACACGATGTTCAAGCCCACCAGCGCGGCGACCCCTGGGTCGAAATCGTGCCAGCCGGTGAGCCCGGCGGCGGCCACGCCACAAACGACCCCGATCGAAGTCCAGACGTCGGTTAGCAGATGCTTTCCGTCCGCTTCCAGGACGATGGAGCCGGCTTTCCGTCCCACCGAAACCAACAGCCAGCCGACCAGACCATTGAGCGCCGCTGCTGCGACCGACAGCCCCAGGCCGAGATCGAGCGCCGCCAGTTCACGGGGATGCAGATAGCGGTCCCAGGCCGCGAATAGAATCGCGCCGGCCGCCACCATGATCAGTACGCCTTCGAATCCGCTGGCGAAGTACTCCGCCTTGCCGTGCCCGAAGTGATGCTGCGCGTCCGCCGGCTGCGCCGACAACCTCAGCATCGCCAGCGCCACGATCGCGGCCGATAGATTGACTATCGACTCCAGGGCATCCGACAGCAGCCCCACCGAACCCGTGATCCGATAGGCGACTGCCTTGACCGCCATGGTGAGGATCGCCACGAAGATCGACAGCCACGCATAGCGGGTGAGCGACCCTTGCCGCATCATCGCCCCGTCCCCGAAAGACCCGGACTCAAGGGGCCACGGTCTCCAGCGCCTTGGCCACGACGGCGCCGAGATGCCCCGGAAGAGCGAGTTCCAGCGCGCGGACCCGGGCCGCGTCCGACATCTTCCTCCAAGTTTTGCGGACGATGTCGACGAGCTTGGATTCGTCCTGACCGGCGGCGAAAGGGGCGAAATAGTACTCCAGGAAAACCAGGCAAGCCGTGTCCTCGAGTGTTTGCGATTCCGGGTCGGTCCGCAGATCCCGCTTGCTCAGCAGCCGTTTCGTCCGCCGGATCGAATCTTCGTCGTAACCGGCCATGGCCATGATGAGTCCGAGCTGGTCACCATGAAATCCGTACAGGCGGGTCCGCCAACGCAGATAGCCTTCGCGGGTGGCAGGATAGTCGCTGCGCGGAATCTCCCAGCGCCTGATGTGCTGTCCCCGCGCGGCCAATCGCAGAGCTTCGGATGCAGCGGGACAAAGCCGCTCGAGGCATCCGGTCATCCGCCGGCCATAGAGCAGCTCCTTGGGATGCAATGCCCCTTCCCACTCCTCGCGATTCGGATCCTCGGCATTGGCGGCATCGATCGCCTGCAGCGCCCGGTTGAAACGATCGGAAGTCATAGGATGCAACTCCACGGAACACACTGGCCGCGCATTGTATCACCCCGTCGGGCCAGCTTGCGGGACGCTGGAAAGCCGGAGAAAATCACGGCCCCTGGCCGATCAGAACGAGAAACGCATCCATGGCTGTGCAGACACGCGAAATCGATTATCACCATGCCGATACGCTGCTATCGGGCTATTTCGCCTGGGACGACAAGTTTCCTCTGCCCCGTCCCGGCGTTCTCGTCTCCCACGCCTGGGGCGGGCGCGACGCTTTCGTGTGCGACAAGGCCAGGCGGCTGGCGGAATTGGGCTATGCCGCATTCGCTCTGGACATGTACGGCAAAGGGGTATTGGGCAGCGGGCCGGAGCAGAACGCCCAGCTCATGGCGCCGTTCATGGCGGACCGGGGACTCCTGCAGTCCAGGATGACCGCGGCACTGGACACCGTGCGATCGCTTTCCGAAGTCGATCCCGGACGCATCGCGGCGATGGGATTCTGCTTCGGCGGCTTGTGCGTCCTCGATCTCGCCCGGACCGGGGCCGATCTCCGGGGGGCGATCAGCTTCCACGGCCTGTTCATTCCGCCGGGTAACACGGTGGGTCGGAAAATCCGCGCCAAGGTGCTGGTGCTGCACGGTTACGAGGATCCCATGGCGCCGCCGGAACAGGCCATCGCCCTGGGCCGCGAGCTGACCGAGGCCGGTGCCGACTGGCAAATCCACATGTACGGCCACACCCTCCACGCCTTCACCAACCCCTTGGCCAACGACCGTGGTTTCGGCACCGTTTACGACCCCACGGCCGACCGGCGCTCCTGGCAGGCGATGCAGAATTTCCTGACCGAAGTGTTAAACTAGCCAGTCACGTCATTCCCGCCCCATTGACAACACACGAATGGATCTGAAATTCCTGGATTTCGAACAGCCGATCGCCGAGCTGGAAGCCAAGATCGAAGAACTCAGACACGTTGGCTTCGACAACGAAATCAATATATCCGAGGAAATCTCCAAGCTCGAAGAAAAAAGCCGCAAGCTCACCGAGTCGGTTTTTTCCTCACTCAGTGCCTGGCAGATTTCCCAGATTTCCCGGCATCCGCAAAGGCCGCACAGCCGCGATTACATCGACCTGATCTTCCAGGAATTCCACGAACTGCACGGAGACCGTGCCTTCGCCGATGACCCCGCCATCATCGGCGGGTTGGCCCGGTTGGATGGCACCGCCGTGCTGGTCATCGGACACCAGAAAGGACGCGATACCAAGGAAAAGATCTACCGGAATTTCGGCATGCCGAGGCCGGAAGGGTATCGCAAGGCGCTGCGGCTGATGCGGCTCGCCGAACGCTTCCAACTGCCCATCGTCTGCCTCATCGACACCCCCGGCGCCTATCCTGGCATCAACGCCGAAGAACGCGGACAGAGCGAGGCGATCGCCCGCAATCTGTTCGAAATGGCACAGTTGCAGACCCCGATCGTCTGTGTGGTGATCGGCGAAGGCGGCTCGGGGGGGGCTTTGGCCATCGGCGTCGGTGACCGCCTGCTGATGCTCCAGTACAGCACCTATTCCGTCATCTCGCCCGAAGGTTGCGCTTCCATCTTGTGGAAGAGCGCGGACAAGGCCGAGCTGGCCGCGGAAGCCATGGGCATCACTTCCGAGCGCCTGATGGAACTGGGGCTGATTGATTCAATCGTGCCCGAGCCCCTGGGAGGTGCCCATCGCGACCGGGAGCGGATGGCCGACAACCTGAAAACTGAACTCAAGCGTAATCTCGACGAACTCGCCGCCATGCCGCTGGACGAACTCCTGGCCATGCGCTACGAGCGCCTCATGGGCTACGGCGTTTACGAAGAGCCCGCCACCTGAGGAAAATCCGCCGGGACGGGGCGAATCGGGTGAGATTGAGCCTCGACGGTTTCCGCGCCGGTCTCCACCCCGGCACGACCTATAGGGTGGCTTTCAGCGGTGGGCTGGATTCCGCCGTCCTGCTCGATCTGATGTGCGAAGTGCGCCGCGTCTCCGGCATCAGGCTCAGCGCCGTCCACGTTCATCACGGAATCCTGCCGGCCGCTGACGCCTGGTCCCGGCATTGCGCAGCGGTCGCCAAGGAGTACGGCGTCGCTCTGGACATCCTCCGGGTCGACGGCCGCCCCGGCCCCGGCGAGAGCCCCGAAGCGGCGGCGCGCAATGCCCGCTACCGGTCACTCGAGGCCTTGCTGAATCCCGGGGATATCCTCGTGACGGCACAGCATCTCGACGACCAGGCCGAAACGCTGCTGCTGCAACTGCTGCGCGGCGCAGGGCTGGCCGGGCTCGCCGCCATGCCGAAGGCAGCCCCTTTCGGTCCCGGCATCCTGCATCGTCCCCTGCTCCGCTACGGCCGCCGAGACATTTTGGCTTACGCCCGGAACAAAAGCTTGCGCTGGATCGAAGACCCCAGCAACCGGGACGAACACTACGACCGCAATTTCATCCGCCGCCGGATCATGCCGGAGCTCGCCGTGCGCTGGCCGGCCGTCGCGGCCAATCTCGCCCGCAGCGCCGGCCACTGTGCCGAAGCCGCCGGACTCCTGGACAAACAAGCGGACATCCTGCTGGCGACCGCGACGGCCGCGGACGAACCCGGTAGCCTTGACGTCGGAGCCGTGCAAAGGCTGCATCCGGACGAACAACGGCTGCTGCTACGCCGCTGGATACGTAAGCGGGGTCTGCGAGTCCCCCCGGCGAAACTGCTGGATCGGATACGGCGGGAACTCATCGAAACGGCCGCAGAGCACGCACCGGCGATCGCTTGGACCGAAGGCACGGTGAGGCGCTATCGCCATCGCCTCTATCTGCTTCCTCTGGCAGCGGACTTCGACGCCTCCTGGACGGCCGCTTGGAGCGGAGAGACTCCCCTCACGCTGGCCGGTAACGGCGGCCTCGATGCTGCGCTGCGACCCGGCCCTGGCATCGATCCGGACAAATGGCGGAGCGGGTGCATCACCGTGCGTTACCGGCGGGCGGGCGACAGGCTCGAACCGGCGGGCCGCAAGGGACACCATGAACTCAAGAAACTGTTCCAGGAAGCCGGGCTGCCGCCGTGGCTGCGTGACCGTCAGCCCATCGTCTGCATCGACGGCAGGATCGCCGCGATCGGCGGCAGCCGGTGGCTGGCTTCTGAGTTCGCCGGCTGTCCGGAAGGGGTGAATATAGTCGTCCGCTGGACGCCGGAACCGGTCATGGATCGCCGTAACGGCTCAGACGCGGCCACCCAACCGTGACGGGACATGCGTCGAGATGCCGCCGGCCGAACCAGTCCGATAGCTTCCAGAATCCAGGATTGCCACGGCGGATGCCCGCCATCGATCGCGTATGCGAGCGCTTCACGGCTTCGCTCGAGGTGATCCGTAATGCACTTCCAGTGTCATCGCAACTCCCAAAAGGTCGCCTGCCGGGGTGAGAGGAGGGACGGCACCGTTTCAGCAAAACGAAAACCGTTACCCCGTGACGCCCCCGAAAGGGCTCGATCTCAGCCGCCCGCAACGCTCCATTGCGCAGACAATGCCTCCGCCTGCGCGAGCACCGTTTGCACCGCGGCGTCCTGCAGATCGGGCGGGTAGCCGTATTTGCGCAGGATGCGTTTGACCAGCACCCGCATGCGGGCGCGCGCCGATGCGCGGTGTGCCCAGTCCACGGTGACGTTTTCGCGCAAGGACACCAGCAGCTCATGGGCGATCACGCGCAGCTTGTCGTCGCCCATGACCTGCACGGCGGACTCGTTCTCGGCCAGGGCGTCGTAGAAGGCAATCTCCTCGTCCGATAATCCTTGCTCCTCGCCACGCTGGCGGGCCGCGCGGATGTCGCGGGCGAGCTGGATCAGCTCCTGCAGCACCTCGGCGGTGGTGATGGCATTGGCGTGGTAGCGCGCCACGGCGTCTTCCAATCGTTCCGAGAACGCGCGGGTTTCCACGACGTTGGCTTTGGCGCGCGAGCGAATGCTGTCATGAATCAGCTTCTTCAAGGCTTCCAGCGCCAGGTTCTTCTTCTCCATCTGCTCGACTTCGGCGAGGAACTCGTCCGAGAGAATGGAAATGTCGGGGCTCTTGAGTCCAGCCGCCTTGAGAATGTCCACGATCTCGGTGGAGACCACCGCACGGCTGACGATCTGTTGGATCGCCCACTCGCGCTCTTGCCGGGTCACCGCAGCACTTGTGCTGCTCTTGATGAGCGCGGCGCGGATCGCCTGGAAGAAACCGACTTCCTCCCGGATGGCGCGCGCCTCATCCGAAGCCGATGCCAGGGCAAACGCCTTGGACAAGGCGAGCACCGCGTCAGAAAAGCGTCGGTGCGCGGCCTTCTTGCCTTCCGCGGTGGACTCCCGCGCCGCCCATTGCTGCTGCTGGTCCAGAATCCACTCGATGGCGCCAGCCATCATCGCCAGCCGCTCCTGGGGCGAACCAGCAAGACCGGCGCGGTAGTCGAAGCCGTGGAACATATCGCGCACGACCTCGTACTTCTCCAGCATCACCGCAATGGCCTCGGCCTCGTCGATGCCGGTTTGCTCGCGGTCGCGGGGTGAATACTGCGCCAGCGCGTTCTTGAGGTTTTGCGCGATACCGATGTAATCGACGATCAACCCCGCGGGCTTGTCGCGAAACACGCGGTTGACGCGCGCAATGGCCTGCATCAGGCCGTGGCCGCGCATTGGTTTGTCGACGTACATCGTGTGCATGCAAGGGGCGTCAAAGCCGGTGAGCCACATGTCGCGCACGATCACCAGCTTCAAGGGGTCGCTCGGATCGCGGGCACGGCGGGCCAAGAGTTCGCGCCGCGCCTTGTTGCCGATGTGCGACTGCCACTCGGGTGGGTCGCTCGCGGCACCCGTCATGACAATCTTGACCGCGCCCGCGTTGTCATCCTCGCTGTGCCACCCGGGGCGCAGTCTGACGATTTCGTTATAGAGGGCTACGCAGATGCGACGGCTCATGCAGACGATCATCGCCTTGCCATCCAGGGCCGCCATGCGCGCCTCGAAGTGTTGCACGATGTCCTGGGCGACCAACTTCAAGCGCTTGTCCGCACCAACCAGCGCCTCCACGGTGGCCCACTTCTGCTTGGCGCGCTCGCGGGAGGGTTCTTCCTCGTCTTCCAGAATCTCCTCGATCTCGGCGTCGATTTTCGGCTTTTCGTCCTCGGAAAGCTCGATGCGCGCCAGGCGCGATTCGTAGTAGATGGGCACCGTCGCGCCATCTTCCACCGCGCGGCTGATGTCGTAGATGTCGATGTAGTGGCCGAACACCGCCGGGGTGTTGACATCAAGAGCCTCGATGGGCGTGCCGGTAAAGCCGATGAAGGAGGCGTTCGGCAGGGCATCGCGCAGATACTTGGCAAAGCCGTAGGAGATTTCACCGTTCGCAGCATTCACCTTGGCCTTGAAACCGTACTGGCTGCGGTGTGCCTCATCGGCGATGACGACGACGTTGCGCCGGGTGGTGAGCGCCACCTGTTCCCCTCTCCCGCGAGAGGAGCTAACCGCCGCCTGCTCCCTCTCCCTATGGGAGAGGGGCTAGGGGTGAGGGCAAATTTCTGCAAGGTGGTGAAAATCACCCCACCCGCGGCCCGGTTGAGCAGCGCCTGCAAATGCTCGCGGCTTTCCGCCTGCACCGGCGTCTGCCGGATCAGGTCGCGGCACATGGAGAAGGTGGCGAAGAGCTGGTCGTCCAGATCGTTGCGATCGGTGAGTACAACCAGGGTCGGGTTCTCCAACGCCGGATGCTTGACCAAGAGGCCGGCGTAGAAGGCCATCAACAGGCTCTTGCCGGAACCTTGCGTATGCCAGATCACGCCCACCCGCCGGTCGCCCGGCTTTTGGTCGCGCACCGAAGGCAGGCCGTAACGCGCCGGGTCCTCACGCACCACGTTTTGCGGCGGCAGCGCGCGCAGCGTTTGCTCCATGGCCTTCTTCACCGCATGGAACTGGTGGTAGCCGGCGATGATCTTGACAAGCCCCGCGCCGGTCTCGGCAAACACCGTGAAGTCGCGCAGCAGATCGAGCAGTCGGCGCTGTTCGAACACCCCCTCGATCAACGTTGGCAGTTCCGGCGCGCCCTTCGGGGCAATCTCCTTTCCGTCGGTGGTGCGCCACGGCATGAAGCGCTCCAGGTCGGCCGAAAGTGAACCCACCCGGGCGGAAATACCGTCCGAGGTGATCAGCAACGCGTTGGTGGCAAACAGCGCCGGAATCTGCTGCTTGTAGGTCTGCAACTGGTTAAACGCACCTGCCAGATGCGCGCCCGCGCTACCCGGCGCTTTGAGCTCGATCACCGCCAGCGGCAAGCCATTGACGAACACCACCACATCGGGCCGCCGGTTGTTCTGGCCGTTGATCACCGTAAACTGCCTCACCGCCAGCCAATCGTTGTTCTCCGGGCGCTCGAAGTCGATCAGCCGCACCTTGCCTGCCGTCAGCGTGCCGTCGTCCGCGTCGTACTCCACATCCACGCCTTCGGTCAGCAGGCGGTGAATGCGGCGGTTTTCTTCGAGCAGGGCGGGAAATACGGATTGGGTCAGCTTGGCGATGGCATCCGCCCGCGCTTTCGGCGGCAGGTTCGGGTTGAGCCGCAGCACGGCCTCTTCCAGCCGCTTGCGCAGCACCACGACATCGTGGCTGTCGCGTTCGGGCGCGCTGCCGTCCGGGCCGATGACCTCGTCAGACGCAACGGTGTAGCCCAGCCCGCCCAACTGGGTCAGGAGGGCTTGTTCGATCTCGGCTTCGGACAAAAAGGCCATTACGGTTCTCCCCGCATTTGATTCGCTGGATTCTCACGATCCAATGCCCATTGCTGAGGATTGTTGGCGATGTATTCCCGGATGCGATGTAAGCTGACTTCGTCGCGGATGATGTGTTCGTAGTAGTTGCGCTGCCAGACCCGCCCGTGGAACGGCGGCCATCCACCTGTTTTTACCCCATCGGTGTACCGTTTTGTGGTCAGCGTTTTGAAACGATGCACCACATCCGGTAGCGACAACGTAGGGGCGGCCCCCTGTGGTCGCCCCGATTTTGGGCAGGCACGGGGGCCTGCCCCTACGAGAACGATGATGCCGTGAACATGATTTGGCATGACCACAAACGTATCCAATTCCACGCCGACATAATGAAGGGGCAACTCGTCCCAAACCGTTTGCACCATCCGCCCAGCATCATTCACCCGCATTGCGCCATCGATGACGTCACCGAACAAACAGGCCCGGTTCTGCGTACACATCGTCACGAAATACGCCCCGGCCTGACTGTAGTCGTAATCCTTGAGCCGAATGCTGCGACGCTGGCGCGTACCGGACACATGGTTCATTGCCCGCGCCCCTGCTCGGCCGTGAGCGCCTCGCCTGCCGCAGCCTTTTTCACCAGCGCCAGCGCGGCTTCCAGCTCGGCGGCGTTTTGCTCGAAGCGCTGGCGGTCGAGCGAGTAGCCGCGGGTCAGGTGCTCGCGCAATACGCGCGTGGCCCATTGGCGGAAGCGCGTGGCGCGGGTGGAGTTGACGCGGTAGCCGACCGAGATGATGGCGTCGAGGTTGTAATACTCGATCTCGCGTACCACCTCGCGCTCGCCCTCACGTTGAACTGTTGCATTTTTTGCAACGGTTGCCTCACGCTCCAGCTCGCCGCTGGCAAAGACGTTGCGCAGGTGGCGCGAGATCACCGACTTGTCCCGCCCGAACAGGTCGGCCAACTGCTGCAAGTTCAACCAGACATTCTCTTGCGCGACGCGCACTTCAACGCGGGCCTCACTGCCTTCATAGATGATGATTTCCGATTTCGGTCTCATAGCCCGTGCTCCTTCAAAAACGCCTCGGCATCGCGCACGCGCAGCTCGCCGGAGATCAGCTTGGGCAGCAGGGTGTCGCGCAGTTGGGCGAGGGTGCGGGATTCACGTTCGTTTGCCGCTAGCTGTCGATAAGGGAAAGCAGCCGACCTTGTGAAGGTTTTCAGCACCGGGTCGGGAGGAACTATGATGCGAAGTGGTCGGAAGTTGCTCTTGCTGATTTCCTGGAACGTCGAGCCGTTGGCGTTGCCGACGATGGCATCCATGCTTTCTCTGCACCACAGCAGCACAAAGACATTTGGCAAAACGCCGTCACATTTCATCGCGATGAAGCCTTGGTTGATTGCCGTAGGAACCTCGGTAATCGCCAAATAGCCGATTGGTGCCCGCGAAGAGAGCAACACCGTGCCGACAGGCAAGAGGCCAGAACTGATCTTTGCAAGACCGGCGT
The DNA here is from genome assembly GCF_036864975.1 of Methylococcus capsulatus. NCBI lineage: Bacteria > Pseudomonadati > Pseudomonadota > Gammaproteobacteria > Methylococcales > Methylococcaceae > Methylococcus > Methylococcus capsulatus. The sequence goes on from NZ_CP104311.1 coordinate 2,959,463, forward strand.
CCGTAATCTTTCGATCCGTGTCCAGCAAAACGGGAAACTTCAGGGCGGACAGGTCCTTGGGCGTTGCCCAGCAGTGTTGCCCACCTTCCCAAAACTCCGGTTCCTTGGTGCTGGGCGTGGATCCGCCGCAGACCGTCACTTCTTCGCCGATCGTCGAATGACGCCACCCCTCCGGAATCTCGCCCAATTCCGAATCGACGAGGCGGTCGGGGAAGAGGTCGTAGAGGTGAGCGGGCAGGCCAGGGAGCGATTGGCCGCGCTGCCAGCGGCCTTCGATTTTGGCGCGCACCGGCTCGAAGTCCACGAACCACGCCTTGAACAAGGCGCGCGCCATCGCCTCCAGCGTTTCGTTCTGGCGGCGCAGGTTTTCGATCTTGTCGTCCAGCGTGCCGAGGATATGGGCGATGGCGCGTTGGTCCTCGCGGCGCGCTGGAATTCGCACTCGGATCCTCTTCAGAGAGGTACCGGATATCTCCTTGAACGTCGATCCGCTGGCGTGGCGCTCTAGCTCTTCGACGTTGGCCACAAGCCAGTAGTACACGAACTCGTGGTCATGTTCGGGCTTGACAAGTAGGCTTCGAAAACCTTGGTTCGTGGCGATTGGATTTGCTGCAATCGCGACGTATCCGATAGGAGCGCGACTCGACAAGAGGACGGTGTTCGTAGGCAGCAACTGGGCGGAACAACTCCGCAGCCCTTTCTGCGAGAGATTCCGCTCGCCCCGTCTCACGTAGCGTGGGTGTGGTACAGAGAGGTCCTTGGGCGTGAGCCAAGGCACGTCTCCGTCAAAGTTCTCGGGATCCCTCGTTGAAGGCGTGCTACCTCCGTACACGTCGGCGATATCGCCGATCGTCGTCTCAATCCACTCACCCGCCATACCCGCACCCCTTCAGGTCCTCTTCATTCGCCCCATCCCATCGTGCAACCCCGTGCCTTCCACCGTGCCGCGCCACCATTGCCGAAATCATCCTGCCTGCGTCCCTTCATTGATGAGGTCGAGATACGCCTGGTAGGCAAAGACGCGCTCGCGCTTTTTGCCGGTGATCTCGCGCACGATGCCAAGGCGCTGCAAGCCGTCGATGGCGCGGGGCGTCGAATTGCAGCGGCGGCTCCGGTGGCAGGGGGTGCGGCACGAAGGCCGCGACCCGTTCGCCAGCGATGGCGGTGATCTGGTAGCTGCCCGTGGAACCGCGCAACATGCTTTTTCCTTGTTTTCGTTAGCGTGAATAGCCGCTGGCGTTGTTAACGTTTTTCTGCATTCATGTAAATAGCACAGTCAAAACCCCAGCTCCTTCAGGTTGGCCTCGATCGCCACATCCAGCCGCGCTGCTTCCTCGCGCAGCTCGCGCCACTGGGCAGATAACCGCGCCATTTTCTCGGCGAAGGGCTCGCCATCGTCTTCCTGCTGCGCCGCACCGACATAGCGCCCCGGCGTCAGCACGTAGCCGTGCTTGCGGATCTCCTCCAGGGTGACGGATTTGCAAAAGCCCGGGATGTCTTGATACCCCCCTCTCCCACCGGGAGAGGGTTGGGGGTGAGGGAGTCAGGCGAATGAACAGCCGTCAGTGCGAACCAAATTTGTTCCAGCACCGCTTCGGTTTGTTGGAGTACCTGGTCGTTCCAGAAACGCAGAACATGAATGCCTTGGTCTTTGAGGAACGCGCTTCGGCGCTCGTCATAAATCTGCGCGGCAGGTGCATTATGTTGACCACCGTCCAGCTCAATCGCGAGCTTTTTCTCGTGGCAGTAGAAATCGAGAATGTAGTTGCCGAGGGGGTGTTGGCGACGGAACTTGCAGTCCGCCAAACGCCGGTCGCGTAGGAGCGCCCACAGGCATGTTTCGGCATCTGTTTGCCGCTGACGCAATTCACGCGCGTGTTGCAGCAACGTTGCGGGTAGTGGCTTTTTTGCCCTCACCCCTAACCCTCTCCCAAAGGGAGAGGGGATGTATTTCTCAGCCCTGCCCCCTCTCCCGGTTGGGGTTCGCCGCGCCAGGCGTGGTAGGTGTCGGCGATCTTTTTGATCTCTTCATCGGTGAGTTCGCGCCGGGTGCGGTCCACCATCACGCCCATGTTGCGCGCGTCGATAAAGAGCACTTGGCCCCTGCGGTCGCGCCAGCCCTTGCCGGGGTTTTTGTTGCGCGCCAAAAACCACAGGCAGGCGGGAATCTGGGTGGAGTAGAACAGCTGCCCGGGCAGCGCCACCATGCAGTCCACCACGTCGGCTTCCAGCATGGCTTTGCGAATCTCGCCTTCGCCGCTTTGGTTGGAGCTCATCGAGCCATTGGCCAGCACCACGCCCGCCACCCCAAAGGGGGCCAGATGCCAGTAGATGTGTTGCAGCCACGCGTAGTTGGCGTTGCTCACGGGCGGCGCGCCGAACTTCCAGCGCACATCCTCGCGCAGACGCTCGCCGCCCCAGTCGGAGATGTTGAACGGGGGATTGGCGAGGATGTAGTCGGCCTTGAGGTCGCGCAGTTCGTCCTTGTGGAAGCTGCCTTCGTTGTTCCAGCGAATGTCGGCGTCGATGCCGCGCACGGCGAGGTTCATCTTGGCGAGCCGCCAGGTGGTGTAGTTGCTCTCCTGCCCATAGATGGCGATGTCGCCGATGCGCCCGCCGTGTTCCTGCACGAACTTTTCCGATTGCACGAACATGCCGCCGGAGCCGCAGCAGGGGTCATAGACGCGGCCGCAGTAGGGTTCGAGCATTTCCACCAGGACGCGCACCACGGAACGCGGTGTGTAGAACTCGCCGCCGCGCTTGCCTTCGGCCCCGGCGAACTGGCCGAGGAAGTATTCGTACACGCGCCCGAGGATGTCGTAGGACTTTCCCTGACCCCCTGTCCCTCTCCCAGAGGGCGAGGGGTGTAAACCCATGCCGGAGATCAAGTCGATCAGCTCGCCCAGCATCACTTTGTTGAGCGCGGGCCGCGCGTAGTCCTTGGGCAGCACGCCTTTCAACGATTCGTTGTCCTTCTCGATGGCGCGCATCGCCTCATCGATCAGGCTGCCGATCTCGGGCCGCTTGGCATGGGCTTGCAGATGCGACCAGCGCGCCTCCTTGGGCACCCAGAAGACATTGTCGGCAAGGTATTCGTCCCTGTCTTCGGCAGCAAGCGGGTCTTCGGCCAAGAGCGCCTGGTGCTTGGCCTCGAAGGCGTCGGAGATGTACTTCAGGAAGATCAAGCCCAGCACGACGTGCTTGTAGTCGCTGGGTTCCATGTTGCCGCGCAGCTTATCGGCGGCTTTGAAAAGCTCGGCCTCGAAGCCGAGGTTGGCGCCGTTGTTGTTCTGTTTGCCTTTGGCCATGTATCGCTTCCGGTTTCGCCATGCCGCGGAGGCCCGTCCAGTACCGCCTACCGCCGGTCACGCTTTGGCCAGCGCTTCCGGGCTCACCGCATAGGCGGCCGGACCGCCGCGGTGAACCCGGGGGCGCCCCTCCTTGCGCCCCATGTGATGGGAGCGGGCGGGGCCGCCTGGCGCAACGGCCTGTTCAGTGCAGGCACCCGCTGTCATCAGGACGTGAAGTCGATCGTGAGAGTGAAACAATTGGCGGAATCTGTCCGGGCCGTCGAAGCGCCCGGTCCGATACCGATGGCTGGGTGTGTGACCGGTCCTTTTGCGCAATTCGGATCATACCATCCGGCGGCACTGGCGGTCAGCCAAGACACAAATCGGCCGGCCCGCCAGCGCACACCGATCGGGTACTGTTGTGCCCTGCCGCAGTGGTAGCATGGGCGCTTTGCGCCGCTATTTCCGCTCATGAATCCGCTCAAGAAGCTGGCAGGCCAGACGGCGATCTACGGCCTCAGCACCATCATCGGCAGGCTGCTCAATTACTTCCTGGTTCCGCTGTACACCTATCAGTTCACCGATCCGGCGGAATTCGGCGTCATCACCGAGTTCTATGCCTATACGTCGTTTCTGAACATCGTCCTGACCTACGGCATGGAGACCGCCCTGTTCAACTTCTCCGCGAAATCAGACGACAAAGCCACGGTGTACGGCACCGCGCTGCTGTCCCTGCTGCTCTCGACGGCGCTGTACCTGGCGGCAGTGTTGTGGCAGGCCGACACCCTCGCCGGCCTGCTCCGGTACCCCGACCGCGCCGACTACGTGCGTTGGGTGGCTTGGATCATCGCTCTGGACACGCTTGCCGCCATCCCGTTCGCCAAGCTGAGGGAACAGCAGAAAGCCCAGCGCTTCGCATTGCTCAAGACCACGAACATCCTGGTCACCATCGTTGCCAATATCTTCTTCATCGGCTTGTGCAAATGGGCGTATGACAGTGGAACGGCCGGTTGGCTGGCGTGGGCGGCAGAACTCTACGATCCGGCCATCGGCATCGGCTATGTGTTCATCGCCAATCTGATTGCCAGCGGCCTGACCCTCCTGCTGCTGGTCCCCGAGTTGGCCACGGCGAAGCTGCGCTTCGATGTCGCGCTGTGGCGACGGATGCTGGCCTATGCCCTGCCGCTGCTGGTCGCCGGCCTCGCAGGCATGGTCAACGAGACCCTGGACCGCGTGCTGCTGAAGTATCTGCTGCCGCCGGATATCGCCATGGAACAGCTCGGCATCTACGGCGCCTGTTACAAGATCGCCGTCCTCATGAGCCTTTTCATCCAGGCGTTCCGTTATGCGGCCGAGCCGTTTTTCTTCTCGTATTACCGGCAACAGGAAGCCCGGGAACTCTATGCGCAGACCACGAACTGGTTCGTCATCGCCTGTTCCTTCATCTTCCTGGGGGTGATGCTGAACCTCGGCTGGATCCAGTATTTCGTCGGAGCGAAGTACCGCACCGGCATCGGTGTCGTCCCCATCCTGCTGATGGCCAACCTCTGGCTGGGCGTTTTTTTCAATTTTTCCATCTGGTACAAACTGACCGAGCAGACGCGCTTCGGTACCTACCTGACCGTCTGGGGAGCGGCGGTCACGCTGGCGCTCAACGTCCATTGGATACCACGGCTCGGCTACATGGGCGCGGCCTGGGCGACGCTCGCCTGTTACGGCAGCATGGCTTTGCTGTCCTACGTTCTGGGTCGACGCTTTTATCCGGTCCGCTATGACCTGAAGCGCATCGTTGGCTATCCTCTGCTCGCCGTGACCATCTGGCAATTGACCGAGTGGATGCCCGCGTTGCCGTTCTGGGCCGAATTCAGCTTCGACAATGCCCTCTTGCTCCTGATTTTCGCACTAGTGGTCGTGCTGGAGCGACACCGACTCCGTGGACCGCTACCCGCCTGCCGGTCGTGACGCTTTGGTTTTCCGCCTTCCTGACCTGTGGCATCGATCCTGCTTGCCTCCTGCCGACGCCGAGGCCGGCGCCGACCCTTTGCCGGCCTCAGCGCGTCCATCATCTCCCATCTTCAGGACATGGTTTCCTGGCATTCCATAGCGAGGGATGTTCGGCCAGGGATGGCGCTTTTTTCCGGTTGGCGCGGCACTGCCTTCCGCTAAACTCGCGTCGGAACGACGACGCCGGTTTACAGGGTAGCGAATCCCGCCCAATAATGTCCGCGACCCGTCACCGGATCTACGACCACTCGCCCATCGAACAGGCTGACCACTCATGAAGCTGCTGGTTGCGATCGATTTCTCCGAAATCACCGATAAGGTACTGGATCAGGCCAAACTCCTGGCCAAGGCGTTCTCCGCCGAGATCTGGCTGCTGCACGTTGCCGAACCGGAGCCGGATTTCGTCGGCTACGATGCTGACCCTCTGGTCATGCGCGATCTGGCCGCCGAAACCTACAAAATTTGGCATCAGCGGGTGCAGGAAACGGCCAAAGCCTTGCGGACGGAGGGGTTCCGCTGCACCGGCCTGATGGTCCAAGGGCCGACCGTGGCTACGATTCTCGATGAAGCCGAACGGCTGCAGGCCGACATAATCGTGCTCGGCTCCCATGGAAAAGGACTGTTGGCCCGGCTCATCATCGGAAGCAGTTGCGAGGGCGTCTTGCGCAAAACGCCCATTCCGGTGCTGGTGGTACCGGCATGAGTATATCCCAACCCAGCGGCGGGAGCGCGACCCTCCGGCCCTCCGCGGCGAGGGCTGTTCTCCATACCACGATCGGGGCGGCTTTGGCAGTCATGGCGCAGCCCGTATTGGCCGTTGAACTCCCGCCGCCGGACCGACTGGAAGCCGAGACAGGGATTCCGGCCCGGACCGTGGAAGTGATCGAGCCCCACGTTTCCAGTCCGGGACACCAACTCCGGGTCAGCTACCGCGGATTCGGTATGGCGGAATTATTGGACCGGCTGTTTGGGGAACGCTGGAAAGTTCCGGGCACCGAGGTCGTGTTTTACGGCCGCGACGGCTACCGCTCCGGCACCGAGTCGGGACGTTTTCTCTCCGGCTCCGCCTGGCTCGTTGTCGGCCGGGCCGACGGCAAGCCGTTTAAGGTCGACAATCCCGACCAGCATGAAACCGGCGTGCCATTGGGGCCGTACTACCTCGTCTGGGACAACCTGCACGATTCGGCCGCTCGTGCCCAAGGCGCCTATGGCTGGCCCTACCAAGTGGTGCGGATCGACCTCGCTACGCCCGCCGACTATGCCGCGGCGCGTCCGCAGGACACCGATCCCCTGGCCGCCGAGGGTTTCGATCAGGCCCGGAAGTACTGCCTCACCTGCCACCGGGTAGCCGGCATCGGCGGCGGGAAATTTGCCGGCGACTTGCGCGAAGTCTCAGCTTTGCTCAGTGATCAGGCCCTGAAAACCTGGATCATCGAACCTCAGAAGATGCACGCTGGCACGACGATGCCGCCACTGAATGCGGCATTGCCCGAAGCCGAGCGCAACCATATTGCCGACGTAATCATCCGTTATCTGCGGGCTAGGCCGGCAGCGGACACGACTGCACCGTAACGCGCATCAGGTGGGCCGAAAGCAGGAAACGAGCAGTGACCTACGGTTCAATTTCCCTTGAGTGGCGGAGGAGCCGCGTGTTCGATACCGTAGTCGAGGCGGGCAAGTTGGGACAGAAGTACGTCTGGCTGGGTATCCCAAAGAGGCCTTAAGTAACCGCATCCGGCACTCAGCCCCAAAAGGGCCTGGCGGTAGACCTCCGGAACACCCGTTTGCTTCAAACAGGCTTCGAAGGTAGCCCGGAAGACATCCGAACGCCGCCCCTTCTGCTTCAGGCCCAGTTTATTCAGGTGACGGTTGAGCCACATTCCAAGGTTCTGTCCCTTGCTACCCAGGCGGGGGACATTCAAACCGGGCCAAAGCGTATCGCAACCGCACTGGTCCTTGGCGTGTGCGAGCAGACCCAGAGCGATCAGCCGGGGATGTAACGGGACGAAGCGCAGCTTACGCATTGCCGGCACCCTGGCATTCGCGGCGACCAGCCGCAGCGCGGGGATACCGCCTGGAAGTTCCACGACGTCTTCCGGCCTAAGGCGGCAGATTTCCCCGATCCGGGCGCCGCTATAGAGCTGGATCAGTGGAATCCAGTATTTGTAAACCGTATCGACCCCTTTCCGGGAGACTTCTGACTCGAAAAAAGTTTTCAGTTGTTGCGGGGTGAAGGCCCGCTCATTCCGCTGCTGGCGCAGTTCGCCGGCAACACTCTCGTCGGGAAGCCGGCAGCCGTTGCAAGGATTCCGTTCGATTCCATAGCGCCGCTCGGCGATGGCCCAGTTGAACGACGCCGAGAGCGTCGCGAGATAGCCGTTGACCGTGGAGGCCGACAGGGCACATTCCCTGCGCAGTTCGTCCACCAGTGAGCGGATGTCATCCGTCCGGTAAGCACTGACCGGCCGGTCACCCAACAGCTCGGCGCAGCGCAGCAATTGGCTTTCTGCCTGGCGCAGCCGCTCGTAGCGCACCTTGTTGCGGCGGGCATGAATGTAATCGCGGACGACTCGTGATAACGGAGGATCGGAATTGCGCCGAGACGACCGCTCGGGCCTTGCGATCTGCGCATTGAACGGCGGCAGTGGGGCGGTGGATGCTGCAGTTTTCAATGTATGACACTCACGCAGTCAAGGGAATGCGTGGATTCTGACCGAACACCCCGTCGGTTTCTTGGACAAAAGCGCAATCCGAGCTGGACGATTGCGCATTTTCGGGAAAATCCTCGGTAAAAGGCGCCCTTCGGCGGGCACCGACCGTCAAAGCGAGCCGATCGCTTCCCGCAGATTTTTCGCGGGGATGATGGAAATGCCCGACACACCGTGCTTCGGCGCGTTTTTGGCCGGCACCAGGGCGTACTTGAAGCCGTGCTTGGCGGCTTCGCGCAGTCGCTCTTCGCCGTTGGGGACGGGGCGAATTTCGCCATTGAGACCGAGTTCGCCGAAGATGACCCAATCGCCGGGCACGGGGCGGTCGCGGAAACTGGAGACCACGGCACAGGCCACGGCGAGGTCGCCGGCGGTCTCGGTAAGGCGAACGCCGCCGACCAGGTTGACGAACACGTCCTGCGCTGCGACCGGCACGCCTCCGTGGCGGTGCAACACGGCCAGCAGCATCGCCAGCCGGTTCATTTCCATGCCCACCACCAGCCGTCGCGGGGCCTGCAGATGGGATTCGTCAACCAGTGCCTGGACTTCGACCAGCAAAGGCCGGCTGCCCTCGCGGGTCACGGTCACGATGCTGCCCGGCATGTCTTCGTCACCCCGCGACAGGAATATGGCCGAAGGGTTGCGTACTTCCTTGAGACCGGTCTCCGTCATGGCGAAGACGCCCAGTTCGTTGACCGCGCCGAAGCGGTTCTTGAACGAGCGCACCACCCGGTAGCGGCTGGACGCATCGCCCTCGAAATACAGCACGGTATCGACCATGTGCTCCAGCACCCGGGGACCGGCCAGCGCCCCCTCCTTGGTGACGTGGCCGACCAGGAACACGGTGGTCGAACTCTGCTTGGCATAACGCACCAGTTGCGCCGCGCATTCCCGCACCTGCCCCACTGAACCGGGGGCGGACTGCAAGGCTTCGCTGTATACGGTCTGGATCGAATCGACCACCAGCACCTCTGGCTTGTGCCGCCCCGCGGTGTCGAGGATGCGTTCCAGTGAGGTCTCGGCCAATGCCTGAATGCCGTGGCCGTCCAGTCCCAGGCGATGAGCCCGGAGACTGACCTGGCTGAGCGATTCCTCACCGGTCACATACAGTGTGCGGGCACTCTTGCCCAGATAGGCCAGGGTCTGCAGCAGCAAGGTGGATTTGCCGATACCCGGATCGCCGCCGAGCAGAATCGCCGAACCCGGCACCACCCCGCCACCGAGCACCCGGTCGAGTTCGCCCAGGCCGCTGGTGACGCGCGAGAGCTCCTCGCGGGACACCTCGGTCAATGACACTGGCGTGCCTTCCTCCGCCACGCCGGCGTAGCCGACCTGACGCCGGCCGACCGCCGGCGCTTCGATTTCCTCGACCAGGGTGTTCCACTGTCCACAGCCACCGCACTGACCGGACCATTTCGGCTGACTCTGGCCACACCCAGTGCAGCGGTAGACCACCCTGCTGGGCTTGGACCCTCTGGCAGCGCTCAGGGCTTGCCCCCCGTCACCAGGGCATTGACCTCGTGGCGATAGTGCACGGTCACCGGATGGAAGCCGATCGCCGTCATTGCGTCGAGGCCGGGAGCCAGCCGCATCACGCGGTCGGGCGATTCATCGCTGAACAAATGGACGATCCAATGCTCCAGCAGATCGATGCGGTTCAGTTCCCGGAATACCTTGAAATACTGTTTGACCTCTTCCTGGATGAGCCGGGTGTGTTCCAGGGTGTCGTCCAACCCATAGCGGTCGCCGTTCACGAACAGCCCACCGGGCTTGAGCACGCGGAAGATTTCCCGCAGCACTTCGCTTCGGTAGCCGTCCATGAAGTTATGCAGGGTAAAAGCGGAAGCGATGACGTCGAAACTGTCCTCGGCCTGGGCACGGAGAAAAGACAGGGCGTCATTCTCGACCAGCCGCAAGCGCCCCGCTTCGATCGAGGGCGCCAGATTCGCCCCCGCCTGCGCCAGCATGGACGGCTCGGAATCGACGGCCGTCAGCGGGGTCTTGTCCAGTGCCGCGAGCAACGCCGCAGTCGTCACGCCAGTGCCGCAACCAAGTTCCAGTACATTGTCCGGGACTGCCCGCCCACGCAGCCAGCCCCCCACGAACTCTCCTACGCGCCGGCTCATGTCCGCAGCAGCCGGACAGATCAATGCGAGCTTTTCGTACTCTTCGGCTATCGGGCCGGAAAATAGCCGTTCAGCAGTGTGCAAATTGGAAATCGCGTTCATGGAAATTGAGGTCACAGCACCGTTGGAAGAAAATCGGGCCCGCTTGATTTTTCATGCGGGCGCCGCAAATTATGGTAGCACTCAAACCAACCACGGGGATTCCCGCCATGCGCATCCTTTTGTTCCTGCTGACCAACGCCGCCGTGCTGGTGCTGATCAGCATCGTTTTCAACGTACTCGGCCTGGGCCAGTTGCTGGCGCAGCAAGGCGTCAACCTGGATCTCAACAGCCTGCTGTTGGTCTCCGCCGTCATGGGCATGAGCGGGTCCTTCATTTCGTTGCTGATGTCCAAATGGATGGCGAAACAGTCCATGGGCGTCTTCGTCATCGAACGGCCGTCCAACAGCACCGAGAGCTGGCTGGTCGATACCGTCGCCCGCCAGGCCCGGCAGCTCGGGCTCGGCATGCCAGAAGTCGGCATCTTCGACTCCCCCGAACCAAACGCCTTCGCCACCGGAGCCAGCAAGAACAGCTCGCTGGTTGCGGTCAGCACCGGCCTGCTGCAGAACATGAACCCGGACGAAGTCGAAGCCGTGCTCGGCCATGAAATGAGCCACGTCGCCAACGGCGACATGGTGACCATGGGCCTGCTCCAAGGTGTGGTCAACACTTTCGTATATTTCTTCGCCACGGTGGCCGGCCATCTGATCGATCGTGTGCTATTCCGCTCCGAGGACGAGCGCGGCGGTTACGGCCCGGCTTATTACATTACCCAGATGATCGCGCAGATCGTACTGTCGATCCTCGCCACCATGATCGTGATGTGGTTCTCGCGCTGGCGCGAGTTCCGCGCTGATGCCGGCGGTGCCCGCCTGGCTGGTCGAGGCAAGATGATCGATGCTCTGCGCGCACTCCAACGGGCACAGGAACCGCACGACCTCCCCGGCCAGCTCGCCGCTTTCGGCATCAGCGGTGGCGGCGGGCTGAGCCGGCTGTTCATGAGCCATCCGCCGCTGGAAGAACGTATCGCCGCACTGCAGAACTTGCGCTGAGGCACGCTTTCGGCGCCTCCTGGCCCTCTCCTCGCGCGAGGGGGTCAGCCGTGGCGCCACACCTTGACGGCCGACAGCACCAGAATCGCCGCCAACACCGGCAGCAGCCAGGCCGTAGGCACCACGCCGAGCAGCAAGCCGCCCAGCCAAGCCCCGGCAAGCGATCCCAGGGCCATGAGGGCGATGAAGCGGCGTTGCGCGCCGATCACCGCGAAACTCCGGTGGCGGCTGTAACGGGTGAAGCTCGTCGCCATGGTGGGCAGGCTCACGGCGAGGGACAGACTCCCGGCCAGTTTGAGATCCAATCCGAACAGCAGCACGAGGGTGGGTATGAGCAGTTCGCCTCCCGCAACGCCTAGAACCGCAGCGACCATGCCGATGCCGAAACCGGCCAGCGCGCCGGCCAGGGCCAGAGCCATGCCCCCCAGCCGGGCGGACGATCCGGATTCCATATCATGCCCCCAAAGCAAGGCTGCGGCGATTCCCACCAGCAGTACTGCTATTACCCGGTAGAGAATCCGCGACTGGAGCCGAGTCGCCCAATCCGCTCCGAACCAGGCCCCGGCGAGACTTCCGGACAGCAGCGTGAGGACTACGTCCCCATGCGACAGTACGCTGGAAAAGGGAACGGCGCCGGCGCGGAATGGCAAGGCGGCGGCCACCACGATGAGGCTCATCGCCTTATTCAGAATGACCGCCTCCAGCGCACCGAAACCGAACAGGCCGATCAGCAAAGGGAGCCGGAACTCGGCTCCGCCGAGGCCGATCAGCCCTCCCAGAATACCGATTGCGGCGCCGCTCCCGAACACGGCGAATGGCGAAAGGAGTTCCCAGGTTTTGGCAAGCATGTGCTGATGCGCCTGGGCTTTGTGCTTGAGCCCAGGTTACATTGGGATTGGGGAGTCCGCTCCGGCTCAGGTCTGCGGCCGGAGCGGCCGATGGCACTTAGCCGGCCACGCCGAGAATGACCGATCCGGCCTTGAACACCGCCGTGGCGGTCTGCCCTTCCGCCAACCCCAGCGATTCGAGGCTGTCGTTAGTGATCGTCGCGGCCACGGTCTCGCCGCCACCCAGGTCGATGATGACGTCCGAATTGACCGCGCCCTTGTGGATACGGCTCACCGTGCCGCTCAACTGGTTGCGGGCGGACAGACGATACCCGGCGTTGTCCGTGACGACGATGACCTGGGGCGCCTTGACCAGCGCCACGGCGTCGCCGCCCACTTTGACCCCGAGCTGCTCCACCGACTCCTTGGTGATCGCCGCCACGATGCTCTGTCCTCCTTTGACCCCCACGGCCACTTCGGCATTGACCGCGCCGACGTTGACGGCTGTGATCTTGCCGAAATACTGATTACGTGCACTCGTTTTCATGACTTGACTCCTTTGCTTCGTTAACCGCCAGAAAAATGTAATTGCCGGAAGTGGCGGTAACCCTCCGTCACAGCGGACATGGATGATATCGCAGTCTGTCGAATGGGCATTGCCTCTACCGCCCTGGCTTACTCCATCAAAGCGACGGACTTCACCTGGACCCAAACCTCCTGGCCTCGGACAATGCCGAGCATCGCGACGGAACGCTTTGTCAGGCGGGCAAGCAAAACCGAATCTCCCACCCGAACCCGCACCAGCGCCAAGGCCGGATGGTCCTCGTCCTCGATGGCATCCACCCGCCCCTGCAACAGATTGAGCACGCTGGTTTCCTCCTGCCGTTGCCGGGCCAGGCTGACATCGCGGGCCAGCACACGCACCCTGATCTTGCTCCCCACCGGAATCCCACGGTCCCTGGTCCATAAACTGCCGCCTGGAAAATCGACCCGCGCCAGATGCCAGGACTCATCTCTCTCTCCCACCACGGCATCCAGCACGGCCCCGGCATCTTCGCCGAGTCGGATGGGCAGATCGAGCCGAGCGAGGGTTTCTTTCAGAGGACCGGCGGCAACCACCCGCCCCTCATCCATCGCAACGAGGTGATCCGCCAGTCGGGCCACCTCATTGGGAGAATGACTCACGTAGATGACCGGAATGTCGAGCTCGTCATGCAGGCGCTCCAGGTAAGGCAGGATTTCCTGCTTGCGCTTGAGATCGAGCGCGGCGAGCGGCTCGTCCATGAGCAGAATGCGCGGGCCTACGGCCAGCGCCCTGGCAATGGCGACACGCTGGCGCTCGCCGCCGGACAACCGGTCCGGTTTACGGTCGAGGAGATGGCCGATTCCCAGGAGCTCCACGGCCTGATCCAGGCTCACCCGTTGCAGCGCCGACGTCCGTTTCATCCCGAAGCGCAGATTGCCGAGCACCGTGAGGTGGGGAAACAGGCTGGCCTCCTGAAAAACATAGCCCAACGGCCGCTTGTGGGTAGGAACCCAGATTTTTTCATCCTGCCAGACTTCGCCATTGAACCTCAGGTGTCCGGGGGAGGCACGTTCGAGCCCCGCGATGCAGCGCAGGAGCGTCGTCTTTCCAGAGCCGGAATGGCCGAACAAGGCGGTCACTCCCCCTCCGGGCAAGGCGAGGTCGACGTCGAGCCGAAAACCCGGCCAATCGAGCCGGAAACGGGCGCGAATCTCCCCCATGGTCACCCATTCTTCGGATTGGGACGCCAAGCGTAGAGCCCCAGCAGCACCAGAAACGAAAACACCAGCATCACCGCGGCCAGCCGGTGAGCCTGGGCATACTCCAGCGCCTCGACATGGTCGTAAATCTGGACCGAAGCCACCCTTGTCACACCCGGAATGTTGCCGCCTATCATCAACACGACACCGAACTCGCCCACGGTATGCGCGAACGTCAGGATACCGGCAGTGAGAAAACCCGGCAGTGCCAGCGGCAGAGCGACACTGAAGAACGCATCCAGAGGCGTGGCGCGCAGCGTCGCGGCCACTTCCAGCGGCCGGTCGCCGATGGCCTCGAAAGCGTTCTGCACCGGTTGCACCATGAACGGCAGTGAATAGAACACCGAGGCCAGTACCAGTCCCCAGAACGTAAACGGCAGCGGGCCGATGCCCAGCTCGCTTGTCAGATAACCGACCGGTCCGTGAGGCCCCATCGCCAGCAGGAGGTAGAATCCCAGCACTGACGGTGGCAGCACTAAGGGGAGAGCCACCACGGCACCGATCGGACCTTTCCATTTCGATCGGGTGCGCGCCAGCCACCAGCCGATGGGCGTCCCGATGAAGAGCAGGATCCCGGTGACGGTGCTGGCGAGCCTGACGGTGAGCCAGATCGCCTGCAGATCGCTGTCAGACAAGAACATCCTGCAGATCCTGCTATTTTTTTACGCTCTCGCCCGGCAGCACGAAACCATACCGCGTCATGACGGCGCGGGCCGGCTTGCTGCTAATATAGTCGGCGAAACGCTTGGCCAAAGAATTGTTCTCCGCCCGCTTGGTGATGATGAAGCCCTGTTCGAGAGGCTCATGCAGGGAATCCGGAATCAGCCAGTAGCCTCCCTTGCTCACGAGCTCCGGATTCAAGGCCAAAGACAAAGCGATAAGACCGACCTGGGCGTTGCCCGTCTGTACATATTGCGCCGTGGCCGCGATATTCTCGCCGTACACCAACTTCGGTTCCACCTTGTCCCACATCCCCGCGGCGCGCAACGCCTCTTCGGCCCGCTTGCCGTAGGGCGCATGCTTGGGGTTGGCGATGGCGATTCGGGCGATCTTGGGATCGGCAAGATCGTTCAGATTCATCCTGGTCGCATCGAGCGTCGCACTCCACAGCACGATGCGGCCGAAAGCGTAAGGTTTGACTCCCGAGGCGGCCAGGCCTTTCTTCGCCAGTTCGCGGGGAAAACCGATATCGGCGGAAAAAAAAAGATCGTAAGGCGCCCCTTCCTGGATCTGGGTGTGGAATTTGCCGGACGAGCCGTAGATCACCTCTACGTCCTCGCCAGCATTGGCTTTCTTGAACGTCGCGACGATCTCATCCATCGCAAATTTGAGATCGGCCGCGGCCGCCACGGTGATCTTCCCGGCATGGGCTGCGCCGGTCGAAAGCAGGAAGCATGCAAGCAGCAGCGATTTGATCAAATTCATTGTACTTTAACTCCTTGTTTGAATTCGGCATCAAAGTTCATAACCATAGGCGCGAATGATCTCTTGGGCCGCTTCGCTCTTAAGATAGCTGAGCAACGCTAGCGCCGCCGGATTGTTCCTGCCTTTGACGAGCAGCACGGCATCCTGCCTGAGGGGTGGATACAACTCCGTCGGCACTACCCAATGCGAACCCGGCGCGAACCGTCCATCCTGATAGATCTGCGATAAGGCCACGAAGCCAAGGTCCGCGTTGCCGCTGGCGGTGAACTGGTAGGCTTGAGTGATGCTCTCTCCCAGCACGAACTTCGGTTCGAGCGCCGCAACCACGCCCAGTCTGTTCATGACCTCCAGAGCCGCCGCACCGTAGACGGCCATCTTTGGGTTCGCCAGCGCTAAATGTTGGAACTTACCCCGTTTGAGGACTTCTCCTTTGTCGTCGACGACACCGGGTTTAGCGCTCCACAGCACCAGCTTGCCGACCGCGTAGGTGAAACGGCTTGCAGGGATCGCCAGGCCCTCCTGCTCCAAGCGGACCGGGGTTTCGGTATCGGAGGAGATCAGCACCTCGAAAGGCGCGTCGTTCTTGATCTGTGCGTAGAACTTTCCGACCGTGCCGTACGCGATCACCGGCTTATGACCACTTTCCCTCTGAAATGCGGCGGCAATCTTTTCCATCGGGCCAGTGAAATTAGCAGCGACGGCCACGTTCACCTCGGAACTCCAGGTCGCCGGAGTGATCAGGATGCACCAATGTAACAGCAGGATTCTCAAAGGTTTCATGGCACTTCTCCGAAATACGCGCAGGCGCTCCCTCGTGCGGAGTCGTTCACCGGGCGATGATGGCTGAGCGGATGCAGGGTGACGATTTCACATCGATATCTTTTTGATGATATATCGATAAGCGCCCGTCACTGAGGAATGCGGTTATCTTACACGACACTTTGGTACTCCATCATGTTACAGTTTGGAAACGACTCGTTGATGAACCGCCATATCGCTCATTTTCGATCTTGCACAATAGGCTTACCAATGGATGGCGGATTCCGTCGCCCACATAATAGCATGCGCTTTCTTTATATTTATATAAATATAACTAATCGACAACATCTCCACCTCGTAAGGAATCCATCACATGAGAGTCAGACGAATGCCCCCCTTGCTGATGGCCGCCGGCTCCGCCATCCTCCAAGCGCCGGCGCTTGCCGCGATGACCATGGAAGAACGCATGCAGGCCATGGAACAGCGTTTGCTGCAGCTCGAAAAGAAACTGGAAAAATCCGAGCAGGAAAACGCCGACCTGAGACAAAAACTTGCGGCAACGCAACGGGTTGTCGCCGCGACCACCACTGCTGGACCCAAACCCGCCAAACCGGCAACCGGCCAGATCAAAAAATCGGCGCAGGCCAAGGCCGAGAAGGAACTGGAAAGCTGGGTCAGCAGCTTCCAGCAATGGCCGACCGAAGGCTTCGACCCCAACAAGCTCACTGAACTGCACGAGCGGGTCATGACCCTGGAAAAAGTCACTGAAGCCCAGAAGGCCGCTGCGGAGGAGAAAGCCAAGAAAAGCACGCTCATGGAGATCGGTGATCGAGGCATCGCTTGGTCTTCCGCCGACGGCAACTACAAACTCGCCCTGCGCGGCTACTTGCAGACCGATTTCCGGGCCTTCTTCGACGGCTCCAACAAAACCAAGAATCCAGGCTCGAACCTCACCGACTCGGCACTGATCCGGCGCGCCCGCCTTACGCTGGAAGGTCAGTTGTTCAAATGGGTCGACTGGCGGGTATCACCCGATTTCGCCAACAGCCAGTTGCAATTGTTCGACGCCTTCATCGACGCCCATTACATCCCGGAAGCCGCCCTGCAGGTGGGCAAGATGCGGGTCCCCATGAGCCTGGAGCGTTACAAGACCGCAACCAACCTGGATTTCGTGGAACGCGGCTATCCCGCCCAGATCGCGCCCAACCGCGACGTCGGCGCCATGCTGCACGGCCAAATAGGCTATCCAGGCTACAAGCCGCAATATTCGATCCAGCCGGTGTTCCGGGACTGGATTTCCTACGAGTTCGGCTGGTTCAACGGCACCGCCGATAGTACGCCGGTCAGCCAAAGCGACGTCGAAGTCGACCAGGAAAAAGACATCGCCGGCCGCATCTTCTCCCATCCCTTTATCAAGAGCGGCATCGAACCGCTGGAGGGACTGGGGATCGGCGTCGCCGGCACCTGGGGCAACCCGACCAACCAGAAGCTCAACAAGCTGATCAGTATCGGTCAGCAGACTATCTTCAACTATGGCGGCAGTGGCACCAACACGTCCTCGGTCGTTGCCAACGGCAACGCCTACCGCTATTACCCGCAGGCTTACTGGTACTACGGTCCGTTCGGCCTGCTGGGCGAATACTTGTGGACCAGCCACCAAGTGCTGGCCATCACTACCGCCGCGGGTACATCCTCGAATTACGAGACCAGTATGAACAACCGGGCCTGGAACCTTGAAGCCAGCTATGTCCTCACCGGCGAACGCAACGGCTTCTTCGGGATCAAGCCCCAGAACAACTTCGATCCGCTGGCCGGCAACTGGGGTGCCTTCGTGCTCGCCGGCCGCTGGACCGGGCTGGATATCGACGCGCATGCGTTCCAACCCTTCAAAGGCGCGGACGGGAAGAACGCCACGCTGTCCAACCCGCTCACCTCGGTCTCCGCTGCCAATACTTTCACCGCGGCCCTCAACTGGTATCTCAACCCGTTCATGAAGGTGCAGACCGACTACAGCAACACATGGTTCAGGGGCGGCGGCGGAACCCTTGGCGAGAACCGCCGGCAGGAACAAGCCTGGTTCACCCGCTTTCAGATCGCCTATTGAAGGACTCCTTAGGAATTGCGAATCCGCTACATTCAGTAGCGCGCCAACCCGCCGCCGGTTGGCGGGCGGAGAGAGTTTTGACAGGATCATTATATTTCAAGAACGTTAACACTCTCCGCCCACCCGGGCGATGCCGACCGATCACTGGGGGCGGCCGTCAGCTTCTGAGCCCAGTCATGGCCGGCGGACTCGCGGCATTCCGCCTACTATCCAGCACCAAGGAACGCAGGCATGAATTCTCCGACTTGCCGAGAGTGAGGCATTCCATCGTCTCTAAACGCCTTCCAGACGTTTGACATCGTTATGTATATTTCGCTATAACGAAATCACGCCACTGCCCATGACTCCCATCCGTTGCGCTGTCGCGAACGTGCGAAGCGGGAGGAGTCTCGGCTTGGCCGCCCCATTCATTACCTTAAACAACTCCACTGGAGACGAGAGATGAAGCTTCGCGTTATCGATGCCGCCCTGCTATCCGGCAGTCTCTGTATATTCAGCGGCCCGGTACCGGCCCTGCAGCCTGCCGAAAGCCCTGACATCACCATCCGCATCGCGGGCTCCACCATTCAGGACAACAACTTCAAGAAGGTGTTGGATAAGCTGTGTAAACCAGCAACCCTGGACGTCTACAAGGACGCAGACGCCACCGGCAAGGGCACCTATTGGAAGGCATTCTTCTGCCAGATCGACTCCAGCCAAGTACCCGGCCTCAATTTCAAAGATCCCAAAGTGCTGCTGCTCAAACGCAACCGTAGCGGCGCGATCACCGGTATCTATCCGTTGCTGGAGCCCGAAAAGACCATCAATTTCATGGGCATCAATAACTCGCCGCGCGGCGAAGCACAGTGCACCCCGTCCGGCTCGCAGAGCTGGACCTGCCGCACCGACCGTCCGGGTGATGTGTTCAAGGCCCTGCCCGACATGGGCGTCTCCGATATCGACCCCCAGATTTTCCGCGACATCAACTTCAACGCGAAAATCGACGACACTTCGTTCAATCCCCCTACGCCGGCAGCGGTCGCCGCGACACTGACGGTCAAGAACGCCGGGGCGGTGCTGCAGAATACCCCTGTCAGCAAAAATCTCCGTGATGCTCTGCAGGAGGCCCAGGTAGCACAAGGCAAGCTCGATGCGCAGTGCCTGACCGACGCCACTTTGAGGGAGACGGAAAGCTGCATGCCTTCGCTGAGCAAAGGTTTCCTGACCAGTCTGTTTGCAGGCCATATCGGGAAATGGAGCGACGTGAAGGTGGAATTCACCGCCTCCGGTTCTTCCGGGCCGACCTCCAGACCCCTGACGGATTTCAACAGCGGGTCCTTCAGTACCCCGCTGGTCCACATCTGCCGCCGTAACAAAGGCGCCAGCACCCAGGCGGCCATCAACGCCTATTTCCTCAACAACCCCTGCGCCGCTACCGGTTCCGTTCCGGTGGAAGTCAGCAATCCGGTGTCTGGTCCCGTGGTGATTGCCCCCACCCAAGTCACCATGGAGGAATATTGCCTGGCGGATTTCAACGACGGGACCAACAATGGAACCTACAATCCCAATTCCGTCAAGGCCTGGGCTGTCGGCATGCTGACTACCGAACGCAACGGCGATCTCGCCCTCGGCTACCGCTACATCAAGATCGACGGTGCGGCGCCGACGGTGGAGGAAGTCGCCGCGGGCCACTACCAGTATTTCTCGGAAGCGGCCTATGTCTGGCGGCGGAACGCTCCTGCTCCGACCGGAGACACGCTGACGTTGATCCAGAAGCTCGCCACCGACGCCACGACACCGAGCATGTTCGGTCAGCTGAACACCGCCATCACCCAGCCCTGGGGTAAAGGCTCGTTCATCGCCGTGTCAGCGCAAGGCTATCCGGTGACGCATCCCTTCGATCCAAACAGTCCAGTGACCGCTTACACTCATGCCCCCGCAGGGAGCCTGGACAATTGTATTTATCCCCAGGTCGCCGAAGGGCAAACGCCAAACCTCTGAACGGCCAGTGGGCAACTCACGTGGGATATCCATCATGACCAGACTCTTCACCCTAAGCCTCTGGCTGCTAGCCTTGTGGGCCGGACATACCTTTGCGCTCACCAGCAATGGCGGCAATGGCGCGCCCTCCTCTCTGTTCATCGCCGTGTTCGATCCGGACAGTCGCAAGTCCTATTACCTGGACCTTGGCATCACGATGGACCGATTCGTAGAAAATCCTTCTGTCAGCGCCGATCTGGCAGCAGATGGGAGCTTTGCCGCATTTCTCGGCAAACCTAACCTCGAATACAATGTTGCGGCATTCACCGCGCTGAAGGCCGATCAGAGCAACATGGCCCAATGGGGCTACCTCCTGACCTCCGCCGAGGGACGGGGGATCTTCGGCCGCAGCTTCGTCGCAGTGGATGCGGTGAGACAGCGCATGCTGGTATACGCCAGCTACCTCAGCGGCTCCAGCGGCGTATTCAGTGCGGGGGACGCCGGCTATTTCGACGGCGACCACTGGGGGCCAAGTCTCAACGGGGAATTGGGCGGAAGCAGCGTCGGCCAGATCGGCCAAGCCTTGCCGTTCTATTTCGTCAGCAACTCGACGGGGGACGCGGCCGGCGGCATCGTCCGCGCACTCGGCTCCTGGACCTTGAACGGCGACGGGAAGCTGAGCTTTTCCGCCCAGACCAGCCCCAACCTGCCGCCTGTCGCCGATGCCGGAAGCGCCCGTAGCGTCGACCAGGGAACGGTGGTAACACTGGACGGCAGCGCTAGCCATGACCCTGACAACGGCCCCGATCCGCTATCCTACGCCTGGAGCCAGACCTCCGGGCCGTTCGCTGCATTGACCGGAGACAACACGGCCAAGCCGAGTTTCACCGCTGCCAAAGCCGGCACCTATGGCTTCCGGCTCACCGTCGGTGACGGTGAAGCCTCAGCCACTGCTGCCGTCACCATTGCCGTAGGCGCAGTCAATCAACCGCCGGTCGCCAATGCAGGGCCCTCCCAGACGGCGATTGTAGGCAGCCTCGTGACGCTCGACGGCAGTGCCAGCAGCGACCCGGATCAAGGTCCCTCGCCCCTGGCTTACCAATGGACCCAGGTGTCCGGCCCGGTCACGGTCACCCTAGGCGGAGCTACGATGGCAAGGGCCAGCTTCACTCCGACGCAGGAAGGCAGCTATGGGTTCCAGCTCACCGTGAGCGATGGCGCCGCCTTCTCGACGGCAGCGACGCAGGTGGAAGTCAGCGCGACGAAGCCCATTACGTTGACCGCACCCACCCGGTGGAAGGTCAAGGTCAAACAACAGATTGGCTGGGACCCCGGCACCATCAAAGGCAACCGTCAGGTGAAGATCCAGTTCGCCAAAGACGGGGCGAATTTCAAGACGATTGGAACCGCTAAAGCCAAGAAACGGAGCTTCAACTGGAAACCGGGCCGGAAGCAGATTAGCGACCACGGCGTGCTCCGGATCTGCGTCAGACCGACCGGACAGTCGCCTCTGGTATGCGATGCCGTATCGGTGGCAGTGGAACCCTGAAGCAGTACTCCCACCGCCGTCAGGAATCCGGAGGGAGAACTTCGGCAGACTCCCCGACCGGCGGTGTCTTGGCCATGCAAGGACGAAACAGCCGCAGGTAAGTATCCGCGACCTGCTGGAGCGCACCCTGAACCTCGCGGTAGCGCTCCAACACCTCTTTGCCGAAGGGTGTCAGGTGGGCGCCTCCGCCGTGTCGTCCACCACGGGTGGCATCCACCAGCGGCTCACGGAAGGAACGGTTCATGGTGTCGACCAGCAACCAGGCGCGCCGGTAGCTCATATCCATGCTGCGGCCCGCAGCCGATATCGACCCAGTCCGTTCGATCGCCTCCAGCAACTCCGCCTTGCCGGGACCGAAGGCTATTTCAGTGCCATAGAGCAGACGCAGGGTCAGTTTGAACTTCGGCTCTACGAAACAGCGCGGCGGATGCACTGTTTTCTTCGTGCGCCGCTTGCGCGGTTCCTGTGTCTTCTCACCCACTCGACCGGTGCCGGCTTGCGGCAGCGGTGAAGTTGTGCCGGCGTTAGGAAGGAGCGGTTTATCGGATGGCATTCGCAACTCGTCGGACGGCAGCGATCGAACGATTCGCCGATGAGGGTTAATCGTAACGGTTCTGCACACGCCGGGATATCCCCTTGGACGACAAGGAGCATGCGGTCAAAGGGCAACCGTCCCTTCAGCCGATAGCCCGGGATGGATTGCGTCACAGTCAGATTATCGGCGCGACAGCAAAGCGACGTAACCGCTTGATGTAAATGGTGGGCGGTGCAGGGATTGAACCTGCGACCCCTTCCGTGTGAAGGAAGTGCTCTCCCGCTGAGCTAACCGCCCTTGTCCGGCGAATCACACGGGGCGGCGCCGTGCGGATACCGAAAAAGACGCTATGAGATGTGCCAAACCCAATATAACCTGGACACATCTTCTATGTCCAAAATATCCTATCTTCAAATCCAAATCTTGTAAATGCTCTTGTTGGATAGTGTAAGAGCAAATAAAACTGTCCGCTGTTGTAGCAGCTAAAAGGCAAAGGCTTCAGCTGATCGCATCGACATGAAGCAAAAAATCTGTGCTAATTTGCCGACAGAGCCGGAAGAAAGGCCGCTTAAACCGGGGTAGGTAATTGAAAAATCAGTGGGCCGTATTGGATTCGAACCAATGACCACTGCATTAAAAGTGCAATGCTCTACCGACTGAGCTAACGGCCCTGAGAGGATTGCTATTATAAATAGGGCGTATGAATGAAGCAAGTCGATGTATGCGTCCACCACCTTTGGCACTCGGGAAGATGTTGGAGGAGGAATTGTAGGGTGGATTGCTGGCCCAAGCGATGGCGGGGGCGCTGGGTGTTGTAGAAGACGAGCCAAGCGGCGAGTTTTTGGTTGAAGAGGGCCAGGTCGGTAAAGAGCAGGTCTTCGTGGTCATCGACGAAGGATTCTTGCAGGGTGCGGTTGAAGCGTCCGGCGTGGGCGTTCATTTTATTAGGGATCTTGGGGTAGGTGTACCAACGCTCGATGCCGTAGGCTTCAAGGGTCTGGGCGAAGTCGGCCTGGAACGCCGAGCCGTTGTCGGAGAGCAGCATTTGGGGCTGGATGGGCAGCAGGGCTGAGGGTGGCGTTGAGTGCGGCGCTGCTGTGGCGGCTGGCATTGCCGGGCAGGGCCACGGCGAAGGCCCAGGCGCTAGCTGGGTCGATTCAGGTAAGGGTATGGCGGCGCGGGCCATCGCGCTCGACGGTGTCCACCGCCAGGTATTGCAGGGGCGCGGTCATCGCTCCTTTGGACTTTCGCGGCTTGGTGTGACGGCGCAGAGGCTTGCTGCGGCCTTGGGCGTCGATGCACTGCGGGGCGTGGCGCATCTTGTGGGGGGGCGTGAGATGATGCGACCGATGGTGGAAACCGAAGGCAGCGGCATACTGTGCGTCTCACACCAGGGCTTGAGCAGCACATGCCGCTTGTCCTTGCCCAGGGTGAGATAAAGCGTGTGTAAGGAACGGATTTCAGCCACGAGCCTGGATCGGTCTGGGGGCGGCGCGACGGCGCTGAGGCGCACTGGACTGGGCCGCCAAAGCGGCGGGGTTGCCGCCGGCGGCCTTCAGGGCCGCCTTCCAGCAGCGGAGCGTGTGGCGCGACACGCCGAAGGCATCGACCGTCGCCGCCAGGCCGTGTTTGTCCTAAAAGCGCAGGATTTCAAGTCTTCGTTGGACATCTATGGGGATCATTCCCCAAAGATGCCCCAAAGCGGCTACCCGGTAACCCCCCGGACGCCGCGCCCAATGTGCTGCACTTGCATGACACCCATCCTTCTCCAAAGGGGTGCCAAAGGTTTCTGATCTTATGCAGTCGGGCGGCGCCCCCGCCTTCACATTGACCCACCGCGCTTAGCGACGGACAATGGTTTCACTCGACTTCGTTTTCCGCATCATGCGACTCCCCCTGCGTTATTTCCTGCTGGCCACGATGCTCACGCTGTTCGGATGCGTCTGGCTACGGCTGCTAGAAGTCAAGAATCAGCTCGAGGATTTCGACGATCATTTCAAGGTGGTCTCGACCGATCATTTTCTGCTCGAATTTCTGCACCCGGTCCTCTACGCCGACGATTTTCGCGAGCTGACACGGATGGAGCCGACCCGTATCGAAGCCCTGCCTAAAGGCAGCCGCTGGCATGTGCTGTTCGAGAAGATCGACATGAACGGCAAACGTGATCCGGACCACCGGGATCTGGAGTTCGTGCTCAGCTTCAATTCGAAGTCTCGGTTGGAGGTCTGGGACTTTCCACCCCCCTTCCTGGCCGCCGCGCCTCCACAGTTTCTTGAAGCTTCGTTACGGTCGCTGGGCAAAGGCGAAATCTTCCAGGATCAGCGCCAGCTCAAGGTCGATCCGAAAGACCTGCCGCAAATCGGCGCGGAACTTCCCAACCAGGCTCGTGTAAAAGAAGGACTGGGACAGCCGGCGCTGGAACTGGACCATGAAGACGGTCGGCTTTGGGTGTACCGCTACCGGGTCAATACCCCTCATATCGAAGATGACGAAGGAAACCGGCGCATTGCGCTGGCCAGACTCTGGTTCGATCCGGCCACCCAGACCTTGCGGAAATTTGCCGGAAAATTCATCGGCCTCAAGCTGTCCATCGATTACCGCAATTTTTTGCCTGCCAAACACGCCACCCGCGCCGACGCCGCCGACGACGACGAGTAAGCGGCGATTCTGCAACATCCTTTTCACTATGCGAATCAATCTTCAGAGTCTGGGCTGCCGCCTGAACGAGGCGGAACTGGAAAGCTGGGCCCGGGAATTCCAAGCCGCCGGCCACCGCCTCGTCGGGGAAGCAAGCGATGCCGACCTCATCGTCCTCAATTCCTGTGCCGTGACCGCAGAAGCGGTACGCAAGTCCAGGCAGACGATACGGCGCACCCAGCGGCTAAGTCCCCGCGCACGCCTTGTGCTCAGCGGCTGCTACGCCACGCTGCATCGTGACGAAGCGGCGGCGCTCGGCGTCGATCTCGTGGTCGGTAACGCTGACAAGTCGCGCCTGGTTGAACTCGCGGCGCGGGAACTCGCACTGGAAGCCATGCCGGAATTTTCCACGGAGCCCGGCGAGGCAGCGCTGTTCGCGCTGGGCCGACAGCGCGCGTTCGTCAAGGTGCAGGATGGCTGCCGTTACCGCTGCACGTTCTGCATCGTCACCGTGGCGCGGGGTGAAGAGCGCAGCCGCCCGCCCGCGGAAGTCGTCCGGGAAATCCGGCAGTTGCAGGCAGAAGGCGTGCAGGAGGTGGTGCTGACGGGGGTGCATCTCGGCGGCTACGGCAGCGACCTTGGGCTGCCGCTGGATGCATTGATCCGCTTGATCCTGCAGGAGACGGAGATTCCGCGCCTGCGACTGGGTTCGCTGGAACCTTGGGACCTTCCTCCAGGCTTTTTCGAGCTGTTCGAGAACCCGCGTTTCATGCCGCATCTACACTTGCCGCTGCAGAGCGGCAGCGACGCCGTGCTCAGGCGCATGGCGCGGCGCTGCAAGTCGGATGAATTCGCCCGATTGGTGGCTCATGCCCGGCAGCAGGTACCGGACATCAACATCACCACCGATATCATCGTCGGTTTTCCAGGAGAAACCGAGCAGGAATGGGAGGAAAGCCTTCGGTTCGTCGAAACCTTGGGCTTCGGCGACATCCACGTCTTCACCTATTCGGTCCGCGACGGCACGAAAGCCGCGGCAATGAGCGGACAAATCCCGGCCGAGGTCAAGAAGGAACGCAGCCGGGTCCTGCACGAACTGGCCCTGGCGCAAAAGCGGGCGCTGTTGTGCCGGTTCGTCGGCAGGGAATTGCCGGTGCTATGGGAAAACCGGCGGGACGGCGCCGATCGCGGCTACACGCCGAATTATCTCCGCGTCGCCATACAGACACCGGCAACCGAG
Source organism: Methylococcus capsulatus (assembly GCF_036864975.1). Classification (NCBI taxonomy): domain Bacteria; kingdom Pseudomonadati; phylum Pseudomonadota; class Gammaproteobacteria; order Methylococcales; family Methylococcaceae; genus Methylococcus; species Methylococcus capsulatus. The sequence continues at coordinate 2,985,505 of NZ_CP104311.1, forward strand.
CTAACCAACCGCATCACGCCCGTCCGCCTCGTGAAGGTGGATGCTTCCGGCGAATTCCTCTGGTGCGAGCCGGCTACTCTTCCACCGGCAGCTCCAGCAGATATAAGGTAGCGCCGATGACCGCCGCCGGTGCAACGAAAACGTTCAGGAGAGGGATCGTCTGCGCCAGCAGGACCGTCCCGCCGAACGTCGCGGCACCGAGCCGGAACCGGCCCAGCAGTTCCCGCTGGCGGTCGAAGTTGCAGCCGCGCGCTTCCAGCGGATAAGCCGTGTATTCCAGCGCCATGAACCAGGCATTGAAGACCATCCATAACACCGGGGCAGCGAGGTTGACGACCGGAATCAGGAAGAGGATGGCCAGAGGCACGGTGCGCAGCCCCAAATAGGCCAGGCGCCGGAACTCGCTCCTCAGGGCCGACCACATGCCAGCCTCGCCCGGCGCACCTGCTGGCCGGATCCGGCGCCCCGTCGCCAGTTCCGCCGTGCGCTCGGCCAGGGCGCCATAGAAGGGCGAGCCGATGACGTTGGCCAGCACCGAGAAGGTGAAATACATCACCGTGAAGAAACCGACGGCGAACACGGGCCACAGCAGCCAGCGCAGGAAATCCAGCCAACCCGGCAACATCCAGTTCAGGAAAGCGGAAAAATAGCGGATCCCCAGCCACAGCCCGACACTGTAGAGGATCAGGTTGACCAGCAGAGGAATCCAGACATAGCGTCGGATGCCGGGCTTGGCCAGCCAAGTCAAGCCGGTAACCAGGCAGCGGAATGCCGTGGCCGGTGAATTCAGACGGCGGAGGTCGGCTGTTGCGACCTGTGAAATGGGATCGCTCATGGGGACATCGGGGAAGAAAACCGGACGCTGAGCATATCACGAAGGCGGCTACCCATCGCCGGCGACATCTCCCCCTCCTTTGAACATCGCCGGATTCATGCCGTGGCGGCTCAGGAGGCGGTAAAACTCGGTACGGTTGCGCTTGGCCAGGCGGGCAGCCTGGGTCACGTTGCCCCGGGTCATCTGCAACAGGCGGATGAGGTAGTTGAGCTCAAACTGGTCCCGGGCTTCCTGCAGCGAAGGGAAAGCTGATGGAGCTTCCCGCAAGGCGCGCTGCACCAGCGTCACGGGAATCAGCGGCGTGGTCGACAGCGCCACACACTGCTCCACCACGTTGCGTAGTTGCCGGACGTTGCCGGGCCACTGGAAGTTCACGAGCGCCTCCATTGCTTCCGGAGAGAATCCTTTGACCTGATCGCCGTATGAGCTCACCAGATCCCGCAGGAAATGCATCGCCAGCAAGGGAATGTCCTCAGGACGCTTGACCAGCGGCGGCAACAGCAGGGTCACCACGTTGAGGCGGTAGTACAGATCCTCGCGGAAGTTCCCTTCCGCCATAGCCTGCTCAAGGTCGACATGAGTAGCGGAGATCACGCGGACATCGACCGGCTCATCCAGGGTCGCCCCGACCGGGCGTACCTTCATCTCCTGAAGGGCGCGCAGCAGCTTCACCTGGAACGACCGCGGCATATCACCGACCTCATCCAGGAATAGCGTGCCACCGTCGGCAGCTTTGAACAGGCCCTGGTGGTCCCGCGTCGCACCGGTGAACGCTCCTTTGCGGTAACCGAACAGCTCGGACTCGAGCAGATTTTCCGGGATGGCGCTGCAATTGACCGCCACGAACGGCCCCTTGGCGCGAGGACTGAGGTCGTGAATGGCCCGAGCCAACAGTTCCTTGCCGGTGCCGCTTTCGCCGCCGATGAACACGCTGGCGCGGTTCTGCGCCACCCGCTGGGCCTGCCCCAGGACTTCTTCCATCAAGGGGCTCTGAGTTATGATCCGCGCTCGCCACTCCTCCTTGTCGGGAACGACGGCAGTATTTCGGTTGATGCGGATCGCCTCGGAAATGTGCTCGATCAGCTCGTTCTTGTCCACCGGCTTGGTGACGAATCCGAATACCCCCCGCCGGGTCGCCGCAACGGCGTCGTTGATGGTGCCGTGTGCCGTCATGATGATCACCGGCAAGGTGGGATGGCGTTCGTGCAAGGCATCGAACAATGCCATCCCGTCCATACCGTTCATCCTCAGGTCGGTGACGACGACATGGGGCCGGAATACCACCGCCTGCGACAGCGCCGACTGGCCGTTCGCCGCCTTGGCCACGTCGAACCCAGCCGCCGTCAGGCGCAACCCGATTAGACGCAGCAGATCAGGATCGTCGTCCACCAGTAACACTCGCTTGCGCGTTTCAGTCATCGTTTGACAAACCCGGTCACTTATAATTTCTGCTCAATCGATTTGAGCGTATTCAATTTACTGCGCAATTCTTCAACTTCGTTTTCCAGGCTTTGGATCTTGCTGTCCTTGGCCCGTATATCCTTGCGCACCTTGTGCTTTCCGCTCTGCGCCTCCTTGAGCTGCCGCTCCAGCTCGGCCTTTTCGGCTGCTTCCTTTTGCGACCGGGCCACCAGCTCACCCAGGTAGGCCAGCCAGCCGCGCACCCGCACATCCGCGATTTCGTTGATCACTACCTTGATGTTTCCGAGCGTCACCGAAGCGTCGCCGCACCCCGGCGTCACCATCTGCGCCAGCAGCAGATGAAGCCGGTATCCCATCCGGGGATTGGTTGCCAGCATACGATCGACCTGCTGGCATTCCGGCAGGCGCTCGGCTGGGACCATCCCGGCAAGGTCTTCGCTGTAGCGGACCAGCGCGTCCAGATCCGTCGCCGCATAATCGCGGGCGGGAGTCGCGACCGGCTGTTCCAAAGGCTTGCCGGGCTGCCATAACTGGCATCCCGCGACCAGCCCACCAAGCAATACAAGCAATATATGTACCTTAGACATTGGCTGGTTCTCCTTGTCGAGGAAGCGAAATTCGCACGCGCAACCGCGGCGCCGATTCTTCACACCAAGGGATCCTGACCCGGACCAGGGTTCCCTTACCGGTCGGCGGATCCAGCAGTTCGACGCTCCCATGGTGGCTCATGACGCACTCGCGGACGATGGCCAAACCAAGCCCCGTGCCCGGAATGCCCAGTTCGCGCCCCTTGCTGCCCTGGAAGAAAGGCTCGAACACTTGCTGCCGCTCTTCCTCCGTTATCCCCGGTCCCTCGTCGCCCACTTCAAGCTCCATGTAGTGATCCAGGGCACCGAGCCGCAGTGAAATCAAGCCGCCGGCCGGAGAATACTTGACGGCGTTGGACAGGAGATTGTCGATCACGGTACGGAGCTGTTCGCGGTTGCCTTCGATTTCAATCTTCGCCAGATGTGCATCGAGGCGGAGTTCTTTCGCCCGCAGACGCAGTTGGTACTCGTCCAGCACCTCGCCCACCAGTGCGTGCATGTCTACCGGTTCGCGCCGGAGCGCCCCGGGATCGGCATTGGCTTGGCTGAAATTGATCAACGCCGTGATCAGGCGCTCGAGCCGTTGGGTATTGCTGACCAGTATCTGGGTGATTTCCTTTTGCTCAGGATTCAGCTCGCCCACCACTTCGTCTGCCAGCAGCCCTGTGCCTTCGTGAATGGTCGCGAGCGGCGTCTTGACCTCGTGCGAGACGTGGCGCATGAACTGCTGCTTGGCCTCTTCCAACGCGTTCAGCCGGCCCCTGAGCCATTCCAGGCGTTCGCCCAGGAAGATCAGGTCGGACGGCCCGGTGACGCTGACCGGCTGGCGGTAATCGCCGCTTCCTAACTGACGGATCGCAGATTCCAGTTGACGAATCGGTCGGGTGATGAGTACGGTGAACAGAGCGACGAGGCAGGCCGCACCGGGAACCAGCACCGCCGACCTCGCCAGGATGCGGTCCTGAACCGTTTTGGAATGCCCGTCGAGCCGCGCGACCTCCTCGTCGATCAGCACCGTATAAGCCTGTGACAAAGCCCTGGCCTTCATTCCCAGCGTCTGGAACAGGCCGTCGAACTGCTCCAGCGTTGCCGAAGGACCGTGAGGCCCATGCCGCTGCACCGCCCCGTGAATTTTCGCCTTGCGGCTTTCATGAGCCTCTATCACACTTTGGTACGTGGCCGCCTCGTCCGAACCGAACTGATCGAGCTGGGCGGTCAGCGACTCGTCTTCGGTCCGCAGCCGCAGATCCAGCACGATGTCCTGCACCTGTTCGTGCATGGCCGTGAAGGCGCTGCGCATATCCGCATCGTCGAACACCAGTAGCTGCTTCCCTTTTCGCTCCAGGTCACTCAGCCTCTCCATGAGCATGAAGCTCTTCTGGCTGAGCTGAGCGACGGAATAGACGGTTTTTCGTGACTGCGCGGCCAGATCATCCACGGCGCCGACGGTCGAACCGATGGCGATCAGCAGCGGCAAAGCCGCCAGGACGAAGCCGCCGAGCACCAGTTTGCTCACCGACAGCGAAGGGAAACGGATTTTGTACAACGAAAGATTCCTGCAGGTTAGGGCCCGCTCAAAACGCACATTTTCGCACCGCATCGGCCAGCACAGGTGCGAGACACATCCGATTGGTGGGATGGCTGATGCTATCGGTCGAGGCGATCTCCCCGATGCCCGCCTGTTTGAGCCGGTTCCAGGCATCGCCGGCGAACAGCGCATGCGTCACGACCACATCGATTCGAGCGATACCGGCCCCGGCGAGGCGCCGCGCCGTCTCCGCCAAGGTGGTTCCGGTGCTCGCGACATCGTCCACCAGCACCACGGCCTTGAATGCTTCCACCTCCCGCGGGAGCGTGATGCCGACCTCTCTATCCCCCATGCGTCGCTTCGAGGCGACGGCGCATGGGAGATCCGCCTGCGCGGCAATCGCCTCCACCCATTGCCTGGATTCCCGATCCGGGCCCAACAAGAGCCACCCCTTCCGATCTGTCGCCAAATAGCGACTGACGAGTGTCGCCGAGGACAGGCTCAGAACCTGTTTCAGCGGCACCACCTGATCCAGACGATCGATCCGGTGCAAATGGGGATCGACCGTGATGAGCGCATCGAAATAACGTGCCAACAGATTCCCGATGATCTTCTGGGCCACCGCTTCACCGGGATGAAACGCGATGTCCTGGCGCATATAGCAGAGATAGGGCGCCACCAGCACCAGCCGGTCGCAGCCTTGCCCGCGCAAGGTTTCAGCGGCCAGTACCAGTTCCACCAGTTTGTCATTGGGACGGTCGAGGCTGCGATGCACGACCGCGGTCCCCTGCACGTCGGGTGGAACGGTCACCCGGCTTTCGCCATCCGGGAACCGATGGACCTCGATCGCGCGCCAGGGACAGCCCAGCGCCCCGGCAAGCTGCCGGGACTGGGCCCGGGTCTCATCGAAGCCCAAGACGACCACGGTCAAAATTCCATGTGCGTCTTGCTCAAGGAGGCCGCATCTCCGATGCGATACCCGCTTCTTCCGCGTGTGAACTCCCGGGCGAATTCGAAATTGGCGGGGAATTCCGCGTAGACCCGGTAGAGCGGCTGCCCCTCCTCCACCTCATCCCCCAGCTTGTTCAACAGATCCACGCCCGCCCCTCGGCTCATGGGCGCGCCGGCGAGGCGGGCGGTCTGCGCCAGGAACAAATTGTCGATTCGGACCACCACGCCGGCCCGCTCGGCCAGCACTTCGAAGACCAGCCGTCCGGGCTCGAACCGCCGTTCCTGCCGGCCCTGGGCATCAATGATCCGGTGCATCTTGGCGAGCGCCCGACCCGATTCCAGGATGTCTCGGGCTATCGAATAGCCGAAACCGCCCCGCACATCGGGATCGAACTCGATGATACGACCGGCCAGGCGCAGGGATTTTTCGCGCAGATCGACCGGCGCTTCCGGATCGTTTTCCAGCACCTGCATGACGTCTCGGACTTCGAGCACCGGCCCGATGCCCCGCCCGATCGGCTGCGCACCATCGGTGATCACGGCCTCCAAATGGAGGCCGAGGCGATCGCCGACGTATTCGAACAGTTTCCTCAGACTCATGGCATCGCGCATCTGCCGTACCTTCGCGGTGGGACCGACTGGGATGTCCAACAGCAGATGGGTGGCACCGGCCGCCAACTTCTTCGACAGGATCGAAGCGACCATTTGGCCTTGAGAGTCGATGCCGAGCGGGCGCTCGACCGAGATGAGCATATCGTCGACCGGGGCTAAGCGGGTGGTGCCTCCCCACGCCAGGCATCCCCGTTCCATCCGCACCAGCCGGTCGAGCGCTTCCGGCGCCAGGTCGGTGCGCGCGAGCACTTCCATCGTGTCCGCCGTCCCCGCGGGCGAGGTGATCGCGCGACTGGAGGTTTTGGGGATCAGCATGCCGTGCGCCGCGACGATGGGCACGATCAACAAGGAGGTCCGGTTGCCCGGAATACCGCCGATGCAGTGTTTGTCGGCCACCAGCGGTTCATTCCAGCTCAGTCGCACCCCGGTTTCCAGCATCGCCCGTGTCAGCGACAGCACTTCGTCACGGTCCAGCCCGTTCTGCCCGGTCGCCACCAGGAATGCGGCCATTTCCATCTTGGAATAACGCCCTTTGGCGATGTCGCTGGCAATGGCCTGATAGTCGCTGTAATCCAGCCGCTCGCCGCCGATCTTGCGCCGAACGCCGTCCATGGACAGCGGAGGCTCGGCCTGCGCTACATTCACGAGTTGCCCCGCCGGTTCGCCGAAACGCTGGAACGCCTGCTCCGACAGGCCCAGTTCGTCCGGGGATACGATACAGGTATCGTCCACCACGTTCAGCACCGCCTCGATCTGCTTGCCGTTGCAGCCGACCCGGATCTTGGCGAGCGCCTGAAAGCCCTCCGCCCGGTACACCGAACATTCACGGTGCAGATAGGCCACATTTTCCCGGTAAGTATCGATCGCCACCGGCCGGAGCTTCAGCCGGGTTTTGATTGACTCTTCGTCGGCCATCGGTTGGCAATCCCTCCTCACATCGAAAATCCCAGGTGCCCGCTGGAACCGAGCCCTTTTTCACCCTGTACAATAGCATGCCTTCGAAGCCCCACGGTCCTTTTCGCCGGGGTGCCCTCTCCGCCCTCCCGCCGTTACCGGCTCTATCCCGCCCTCGCTCTCCTGGCGCTGGTGGGGATCTGGCAGCTTGCGGCGAATGCGACGGCATCGGCCACCCCGCCCGGCCCCTCGGAAGGCTATTGCGCCGCAACTCTTCCGGTTCTTCGTGGCCGCTGCCCACAACGGCGTGGCCCTGATCCGGACCATCATCCTGGTGGTCGAAGTCCTGGACCGCAGCGACGGCATGGGCCCTCCGTTGCACCACTTTTCCCACCTGTTTGACCTAGAGGTGAACCCCGGCCTACACGATTGCCTCCATCGGCATGGTCCAACGCATCGAATGGGGGGTGTTCAAGCCGCTGGCAGCACGAGCATACCGGTAGCGGCGATGATACGCCTGCGGATCGAGCGCAAACTGTGCGCCGTGCCCGCCGCGCTGGGAGCCCCGGTGGAGATAGAATCGGGCGCTGAACCTCGGAGCCCGGCGAATTCGTCTGTCTGGTCGGCCCTGCTGATGGACAGCCGTTCATGTCGCTCGATGGGGAACCGGCCGGCGTATCCGTGAACTGCTTGACGGTCTGGCAGGAGCGACCGCATCCCGTGCCGCCCATGATGGCGCCTGGGTGGAAAATATCCGCAGCCGTCTCACCGAGGCTCATCCGGCCATCTGCCCTCTGTTATGACGACAAAAGGCCGAACCGGCGCCGCCGCCCCGTTGAAATCCTCGTGGTCCGTCCCGACAATGTACCGCGTTGGGACGCGCGCCCGCCATTGAACATCCACCCATGAACACTGAAGAACGCCAGGCACTCGAACGCTTTCTCTCACAGCTGACCGCGATCAAGGGGATCGAGAAGAACCCGGAAGCGGACCGGCTGATCCAGGACGCCGTGGCACGCCAGCCCGATGCCGCCTATCTGCTGATCCAGCGCAACCTGCTGCTGGAAAAAGCCCTGGAAAATGCCAAGGCCCGTATCGAAGAACTCCAGCGCCAGCCCGCGCCAGTCAATCGCAGCGGTGGCAGCTTCCTAGGCGGTGATCCCTGGATCCAGCCCTCGGCACCGGCCGGCCGCGCCTGGGATGCCACGCCGGCGGGCTACCGCCAGCCCGCCCCGCCGCCGCCATCCGGTACCCCGGGCTTCCTGAGCAATATGGCTTCGACCGCCGCCGGCGTGGTGGCAGGATCGTTCCTGTTCCAGGGCATCGAGAGCCTCATCCATGGAGGCCAGCACGATCCCTGGGGAGCTTCGCCCGGCGGGCACGTTACGGAAAATACAACCATCAACAACTACTACGGATCAGATCCGGCGCCCTCCGGAGCCGATCAGGACAGCTGGTCCGATGTGGACGACTCCTTCCTCGACACCGGCTACGACTTTTCGGATGACGGCACCGGAAGCGGCGACGACAACTGGATCTGACGAACAGAGCGGCCCGCCGCCCGGGGTAGTGACAAATCGCCGGGAAGACCGATTGACGGGTCCCATCCGTGGGACCCGCCTTCCGGGCCATGCTCCACATGTTCGATTTGCCCGCTGCAGTTATGCACGCATTGCGCCCGAAGGGTGCGTATGGGGACAACTCACATGAGCGCGGCTGATCGCCAGGATTATTCCCCTCCGCCCCTTTCATGCCGGGTTATCCGGCCCGGCACCCTTCGGGTCGATACAAACCGGCTTCCGGCAGCTTGGTCCCCAAGGGAAACGGGAACCCGGACGCTACCACGGCTCGACAGGCTGCGCTCAGGCCCAGACCCTTCACAGTACAGCAAGGCATCGGTATCGAGAGTAACCGGCGCTTCCCCTGGGTCCGGACACCTTCAACTTTCCTTCCGCTGGATCGTTCTCTTCCTCCTCCTTCCCGCGGCCGGCTGCACGGATCAGGGCGATTCCCGCCACAACGCCACAAACAGGCCCAGGGTGGCGGCCGTCGCGCCGGTGGTGCGGGCGAACCTGGTGAGCACGCTCAGTATCGCCTCGGAATTCGAACCGTATCAGCAGGTCGATGTACACGCCAAGGTGGCCGGCTACGTGAAAAGAATCGATGTGGACATCGGCGATGCGGTCGAGGAAGGCCAGGTTCTCGCCATCCTCGAGGTTCCGGAGCTCGAAGAGGATCTGGCGCGTGCGCATGCCGCCGTTTTACGGGCCCGTGAGCGCCTCCGGCTGGTGCGCAGCAACATCCGCCGCGCCGAGGCGATCGCCCATCAGGCGGCGCTGACGTACGAGCGCATGTATTCGGTCAACCAGATCACGCCCAATCTGGTGGCACAGCAAGAGATCGACATTGCCCAGTCCCAAGCGGATGCCACCGCGGCGGAACTTTCGTCCCGCAAAGCCGCCGCCCTGGTAGCCGAACAGGAAGTCGAGGAAGCCCAGGCGGAGGAGCGCAAGGCCCAGGCACTGGCCGACTATGCGACAATCCGGGCGCCATTCAGGGGCATCGTCACCAAGCGTTACGCCGACACCGGTGCCATGGTGCCTCAAGGCATCCAGTCCAGCCAGCAGGCCATGCCGGTGGTCCGGATCACGCAGGTCGATCCGCTGCGCCTTTCCTTCCCTGTTCCTGAATCGTTGGTTCCCATGGTTCATACAGACGCGCTGGTCACCGTTCAGGTACCTTCCTTGAACCGCACTTTCGACGGGAAAATCTGGCGCTTCACGGGGAAAACCACCGACATCACGCGCACCATGGAAACTCAGCTCCTGGTCCCCAATCCAAGCTTCGAGCTGAAACCGGGTATGCTGGCCTCCGTCGAGTTCGTGCTGGCGCGACGCGACCGGGTTTTGGCGATACCGGTCGAAGCCGTGGATGAAGACGGAAAAGAACCGACGGTACTGGTGGTCGGTCCGGATGGCAAGGTGGCAGAGCGTAAGCTGAAGCTCGGCATCAGATCCCCGGACCGCTACGAAGTGATCTCGGGGCTGACGGAAAACGAGAAGGTCATCGTTGCCGGACGTTCCGGCTTCGTACCGGGCCAGACCGTCCAGACCAGAACGGTGTCGTTCGACGCCCCGGGTGCCGACGGCGGGCCATAGACAAGCGCGAACACACCGTCGAGATGCCCCACTTCGCCCTCCGCTTCCCCTATTTCATCATCGTCGCCGGCCTGATGGCTGGCGTACTGGGCATTTCGGCCCTGCTGCGCATGCCGGTCGACCTGTTCCCCGCCATCAACATTCCAGTAGTGATGGTCGCCACCTTCTATTCCGGCATGCCGCCGAAGCAGATCGAAACAGCCATCACCGCGCCGTTCGAGCGCATGTTCACCCTCGCCAGCGACGTCGATCACATCGAGTCGCGGTCCCTGCCCGGCGTCAGCCTGATCAAAGTCTATTTCCACCCCGGCTCGAATCCGGACTCGGCGCTGACCGGCATCTCCAATCTGGCGATGGCGACGCTCCGCCGCCTGCCGCAAGGCACCCTCCCGCCGGTGATCCTGAAATCGGACGCGTCCAGTATGCCGGTGTGCTTGGTGACCTTCAAAGGCCAGGGTCTGGCCGAAAAGGAGCTGCTCGATATCGCCCGCTTCAATGTGCGCAACCAGATGGCGAGCGTACCCGGCGCCTCGGTACCGTTGCCTTTCGGCGGCAAGATGCGGCAAATCCAGGTTTACGTGGATCCCGTGAAGATGCAGGCCTACGATTTGAGCATCGCCGACGTGGTGAACGCGGTCAACGACGCCAACCTGATCCTGCCTGCCGGCTTCTCCCGTATCGGCGATCTGACCTACAACATCTACACCAACAGCCAGGTCGCCACCATGGAGGAGCTGAACCGGGTACCGCTGCGCACTGTAGGCCAGGACTCGGTGATGGTGGGCGACATCGGCCGAGCCAAGGACGACATCATGATCCAGACCAACATCGTGCGCATTGACGGCCAGCGGTCCGTCTACGTGCCGGTGCTGAAGCAGGGCGGGAACACCAATACGATCGCGATCGTCGACGGGATCAAGGACATCGTCTCCCGCCTGCTCGACGTGCCCAAGACCCTGGTGACGGAGGTCATTTTCGACCAGTCGCTGTTCGTCAAAAATGCCATCGAGAATCTGATGCACGAAGGACTGACGGGCCTGTGCCTGACCGGCCTGATGATCCTTATGTTCCTCGGTAGTCCGCGCGCCACCGGGGCGGTGATGCTGTCGATACCGCTGTCCGCACTGACCATGTTCTTTGTCATGTTCCTCGGTGGCGGTTCGGTCAACACCATGCTCCTGGGCGGCCTAGCGCTGGCATTCTCGCGCCTGATCGACAACTCGGTGATCGTGCTGGAAAACATCTTCCGACACATGGAGATGGGAAAACCGGCTGCCGAGGCTGCGGAGCGGGGCGGCATGGAAGTCTCGCTGCCGGTGCTCGCCGCCACCCTCACCATGGCCATCGTGTTCTTCCCGGTGAGCTTTCTGCAGGGTGTCAGCAAATTCCTGTTCTCGGCGCTGGGGCTGGCTGTCGTCATGTCGGAATTTGCTTCCTACATCGTGGCCATGACGGTGGTGCCGCTGTTCTGCTCCCGGTTCATCACGAACGTCCATGGAAACAGCCACGGCGCAGGCGCCCGCTCCTCATTATTGAGCCGCTTCAACGCCGGGTTCGACGCCCGCTTCCAGGCCTTTCTCGACCGCTACCAGGCCCTGCTGGCCCGCGCCCTGCAGCGCCCCCGTGCCACACTCGCCGGCATCACCGGCCTGTTCGCCGCCAGCCTGCTTTTGTTTCCGCTACTGGGCCTTTCGTTCTTCCCCCGCACCGACCCGGGACTATTCACCCTTATGATCAAAGCCCCTTCCGGAATGCGGCTGGAGAAGACCGAGGAGCAGATCCGCCAAGTCGAGGCGCTGATCCGTCGCAACGTCGCACCGGAAGATCTCCAACTCATCATGTCGAACATCGGCTCGGTGGCCGACCTCCCGGCGCTCTATACCACCAATTCGACCGAGGACACCGCCTTCGTCCAGGTCGCTCTCAAGGCCGGCCACAAGACCGGCAGTTTCGAATACATGGACCGGATCGGGGAAGCACTGCAGGAGGAAATGCCGCAGCTGAGCACCTACCTCCAGACCAGCGGCCTGGTCGACGCGGTGATGAACCAGGGGATGCCGGCGCCGATCGATATCCAGGTGGGCACCAATGACCTCGAGACGGCCGATCGCGTGGTCAAAGCCCTGACCGCGGAGATTCGGAAACTTCCCGGCACCGGCGGCATCTTCACCCCGCAGAACAATCATCTGCCGGCCTTCAACATCGAAGTGGACCGCATCCGTGCCGGCCAGGTCGGTCTCACTGAGAAGAACGTGGTGGACAGCCTGATCTCGGCCCTGACTTCAAACGTCATGATCTCGCCGAACTACTGGATCGACCCCAAGTCCGGCAACAATTACTTCCTTTCGGTTCAATATCCGCTGGACCTGATCCGCTCGGTCACCGACCTCAGAAACCTGGTACTTCGCGGCCCCAACGTGAAAGGCCCGACGACCCTAGACAGTGTCGCCAGGATCGAGGAGATGCACACCCCCAATGAAGTAGACCACTACCAGATCCGACGCGTGATGGACATCTACGTCGCACCGCGCGGAGAGGATCTGGGACGGCTGGCCAGCGCCATCGAAGACATCGTCGCGGCAATGCAGTTGCCGGAAGGTGTGACGGTGACCTTGCGCGGCGCGGTGCAAAGCATGCGGGCCTCCTTCCACAGTTTCGCCATCGGTCTGAGCCTGTCGGTCATCCTGGTCTACCTGGTCCTGGTTGCTCAGTTCCGTTCGTTTGTGACGCCGTTCATCATCCTGCTGGCGGTACCCACCGGCCTCACGGGGGTAATCCTGATGCTGCTCATGAGTGGCACTACGCTCAACGTCATGTCTTTGATGGGTGTGCTCATGCTGTCCGGCATGGTGGTCTCCAACAGCATCCTGATCGTAGAATTCACCCAGCAGTTGCGCACCCGCGGCATGACGGTTGTCGACGCCGTTTCACAAGCCTGCCGGACCCGCTTGCGGCCCGTGCTGATGACCTCGCTCGCCACCATCATCGGCCTGATTCCCATGGCCTTGAAGTTGGGCACCGGCAGCGAAGCCTATGCCCCGCTGGCGCGCGTCATCATCGGCGGCCTCAGCGCTTCAGTGGTGTTGACGGTATTCATTGTACCCGCGGCCTATGTGCTCCTCTTCCGCGATCGGAACGGCGAAAAACCGGCCGATTCTCTGCTGGAGGCCACCTCATGAAAGCCGGGCGATATGGCCTGTCCGCCGCTTTGGCACTGTTGCTGGCATGCACAACCGGCCCTGCAGGCGCCCACACCCTGTCACTCCGGGAAGCACAGGAAGCCGCCCGCACCAATCATCCCCGTATCCAGGTCGCCGAGCTCCAGGCCCAGGCCTCCCAGGAAGCCGTCATCCAGGCCCGGGCCGCCTACCTGCCGCACATCACCCAACAGACCGTGGGCGCGATTTCGAACAGCTCGAAAAACGCACCGGCACGTCTGGCCGCAGGCTATGGCTTGGCACCGCCACCGGTGGCATCGCGGACGGCGACCGGCGCCTACCTGAAACAGTTGATCTATGATTTCGGCCGCACTTCCAACCTGGTCGCCAGCGCCGAATTGAACGCTAAAGCCAGCGAGGAGAACCGGGCCGCCAATGAAGCGCAGATCATACTGTTGGTGACCGCTGCCTATTTTCAGATGGTCCAGGCGCAGGCAGTGCTGAAAGTGGCCGAGGACACCCTTGCGAAACGGGAGCTCAATCTGAGGCAAGTCAAGGCACTGACCGCCTCCGGCCTCAAATCCGCTCTCGACGTCAGCTTCGCGGAAGTCAACCAGAGCGATGCCCAGTTGCTGCTGCTCAAGGCGCAGAACGATCTGGCTTCGGCCCGCGCCGTGCTTTCCACTGCCATGGGCCGCCGTGACGAAGAAGTTTTCGACGTACGGGAGGAACCTCTGCCACCGCCCATCGGCAAGCTGGAGAGCGCCATCACCGAGGCGCTCTATTTGAGGCCCGACCTGCGTACCCTGCGGCTGCAATTACAGGCAGCGGAAAAGTTCGCAGAAGCGGAAAAAGCCGCGGCCCGCCCCAGGATTGAGCTGGTGGGCGACATCAACTACATGCCCTGGGTCAACATCGAGCCCGGCAAATATCCGAAATTCAACGTCGTCGGCGGCCTCCTCATCGACGTCCCCGTTTTCGAAGGCTTCGCCCTGGAGGCTCGCGAAAACAAGGCGAAAAAGGAATACCAGGCTGCATCCCATGGCGTCACCGATGCGGAAAACAACATCCTGCGCGACGTGCGGGTGGCCTGGATGGCGGCGAAAACCGCATTCGAGCGCATGAAGCCGGCACATCAGCAGTTCCTGGAGGCCGACAAATCGTTCCAACTGGCCCAGTCGCGCTATCAGATGGGTTTGAGCTCCATCGTCGAGCTGACTCAAGCCCAGCTCAACGTCACCCGCGCCGCAATCGATGAAATCGAAGCCCGCATCGAATACCAGATACGCTGCGCTGACCTGGATTATCAGAAAGGAAAACTGCGCTAACAAGCAGCGGATGGCGCGGGTTCAGGCGAAGAAACGCTTGATACCTGCCATGGTCATGTCCACGGCGACCAGGTTGAGCAGGAGTCCCATCAGCCGCTCCAGGGCAGTCAAACCCCGCGGCCCCAGCCATTCTCCGAGCGGTCGACCGAGCAGAAAGGTGGTCAGATTCGCCAGGAAAACTAGAGTCAATGCGCCAAGCAGCGTCGGAAACGGAATCCCATGCTGCTTGCTCAGCAGCATCACGGTGGTCAACGCAGCCGGCCCTGCGATACCCGGTATGGCAATGGGCACGACGAGCGGATCGTTTGCATAATGATCGTCGAAGGCTTCCTGAGTCTGGCCGAAAATCATTTTCAGGGAAATGATCGCCAGGATCACCCCGCCCGCAATGCTCAAAGACGGCTGGGTCACGTTGAGGTAACCCAGCAACAGATCGCCCTTCCAGGCGAACATGGCCAACACCGCGAAGGCGATCGCTGTTTCTCGCAGCACTGCACGCAGATAGGCCATGTGCCCGAGCTGTCGCAGCACAGTCAACAGCAGGGGCAAATTGCCGAAGGGGTCGGTGATCAGAAACAACAATACGGCGACCTGGGCGAGAGTCATGGTGCTGATCCCCGGTACGGCGGAATGCTTCCTTGGAACCCCCTGTCACTCAACTTCCAGCCTGCAGCTCCACCGCCACATCCATCTCCGTGTCGCCGCGCCGCACCGAGAGGCGCACCTTCTGGCCAATCCGATAGTCATCCAGCAAGGCGGAAAGTTTGCCGACACTGTCAACCGGTCTGCCTTCCACGGCGAGGATGATGTCGCCCGGGATAAGGCGGCCATCCGGCAGCAACGTGGCGCCTTTGAGTCCGGCTGCTTCGGCGGCGGAACCTGGATTCACCTTCAACACCAAGACTCCCGTTATGCCCAGCCGCTGAACAGCCCGCTGGTTGAGCCCCTCGTCGACGGCGATGCCCAGAGCCGGCCGGATGTACTGGCCGCGGCCGATGAGCTGCGGCACCACCCGGTTGACAGTGTCCACCGGCACCGCGAAACCCACGCCGGAAAACGCCCCCGATGGGCTGTAGATGGCGGTATTGATGCCGATCAGCCGGCCGGCCGAATCCAGTAGCGGTCCGCCGGAATTGCCGGGATTGATGGCAGCGTCGGTCTGGATCAAGTGTTCGATGGTGACGCCGGTTTCTTCGGTCAGGGAGCGATCCAGCGCCGAGACGATGCCGGTGGTCAACGACCAGTCCAGACCGAAGGGGTTGCCGATGGCGAACACCTTCTGTCCTACCTTGAGATCGTGGCTCACGCCTAGCGGCACTGGAGGAGGTGCGACGCCCTCCACCGAAATCTTCAGCACGGCCAGATCATGGGCCTTGCTCACGCCGACCAGCGCGGCCTTGTAGTCGCGCCCGTCAGCAAGCTTCACCGTGGCGCCACTGGCCCCTTCCACCACGTGATAATTGGTCACCACATGGCCGGCATCGTCCCAGATGAAGCCGGAGCCGGTCCCGCGGGGAATGCTGAACACGTTGCGCGTCCAGGGATCCATCACCCGTTGCAGGGTCGAGATATAGACCACCGAATTTTTCGATCTTTCGAACAGCTCGACGGTGGCTTTTTCTTCCTGTGAAAGTTCTCCGCGCGCGCTGACCGGACGGGGCGCGACGTCCTGCGCCGCCGAAGCAGCCTGGAAACCGCATGCGGCAACACCACCCCCCAAGAGCAACGCGGCGGCCGCATTCCGAAGCTGATGACGAAAAACGGACTTGTGATTGGGTTTCACGGGGACTCTCCGATGATTTTAGGAAAATGGGACTACGGTTTCTCGCAGGCGCTGAGCAGCCAATATACCGCCCCCAAGGCCAGCAAAGCCGCGGACAAGGCGCCGATAGTACCGGCGCCGACCTGCGGATCGAGGATAACGAACTTCCGCGCCAGCGCGATCAACGCGATCAGTACCACGGTCTTAACCTGAATGACGCTGCCGCGGCGCAAGGCCGCCCGAAGGATAGAATGCTTGAACTCCATCGAGATCAGCAAGGTCATGATCATGCCAAACAGTTCTTGAAATACGCCGTGATCGAGCGGATCGAGCACCCGGCTGGTGATCAGTACGGCGACGGTGCGAATCAGCTGATAGAGCGAGATAATGATGACCACCGCGATCACGTTCGCCAGAATGATGGCGACCACCTGCTCGAAACGCTCATACAAATTCATCAAACGCCATTCTTCAGCAAAGCTCGGACGTCTTCCCATCTGGGAGATTTCTGACTCATCCACCATCGGCTCCTCTCCTTCTTCAATAAAGATTGTGTGGTTCGACAGACGAACTCCGATACCCTAAGCGCCCCATAGAATCAGGCCTTGGGGGGCACACCCAAGCGACCGATGGTTCGGGTATCCCTTCCGCCGGCTGCTCCGGCCATGCCGGAAAATGGCCAGCTGGGAACGCCGCGGCTGGCGAAACGAAGGACCAAGGACTGCCCAGGTGCTGAATTTGGCGAGGCGGAAACGGGGTTCCAGGTGAGCCGCAGCCGGCGCGAAAGTGGGCGCCATCATCCGACGGGGACCACACCAGGGCGCCTGGAAATCCGCGGCTAGCGGGAAGTCTCCGCGCACGCCAAAGAGGTTGAAAGTAACTGCCGTGAGTACGAGGGGACGGCCTTCGAAAAAAGATTTGCGCAATACCTGCGGATGAACTCATACACCGGCTGTACGGTCGACAGACTATCGCTGGTTTGGCAATGGGTACAGACGGTGTGCAAGGCTTGCGAGCATGATGTCATCGTTCAATACCAAAGCCCGCTCCAGTGGTAGCGGGGCCCGCGGGTGGCCTGTCGTACCCACACCGGCCGACCCGGCTCCCACACCTGCTGCCAGACAGGCCGAGCCGGCTGCTGCCTAAGTTCCAGCAAGCGGCGGATGCGCTCTACGGTGGGCGGATGGGTGCGCAGCCACGAAGGCTCGGGCAGATTCATGCCGGGAAACAGGATGTCCATCAACCCGCGCGATCCAACTTCTATCTTCGCCAGGGCGCTGGCGAGTCCCTCCGGATCGCCGGTCAGCAGGGCTGCATTGAGGTCGGCGTGAAACTCGCGGGTACGCGACAAACCCAGCTGCGCTAGCAGGATGATGTGCGGAGCGAAGATCAGGAGCGCCACCGCCCACCAGTTCACCTGGACCTGATCCGCCCAAAGCAGCGGCAGGTTGAACAGCAGGAGCAGTTGGCCGAACAGCGACAGGAAGCGCGTGAGCCGGCTCATGAGGTCGGCCAGCCCCATGACTCGAAGATCGCCGTTCTTGATATGGCTGATTTCGTGGGCCAGAACGCCGGCGATTTCCCGCCATTGCAGGTTGCGCAACAGACCGTCGGTCACACCGATGACGGCATCCCGTTTGCCGCCCACCGTGAAGGCATTCACCAGGTCGCTGGGGACATAGCAAAGCGTGGGAACGGCCGGCAGTTCGGCGCGGCGCGCGATCTCGGCCAACATGTCGTACAAGGCCGGCACTTCCGCGGGATGCAGGGGTCTGGCCCGATACAGGCGCAGCACCAGCCAGGGCGAAACGACCGGGCTGAGGAGCAGCAACACCACCGCGAGCAGAAGCAGCATGGACAACCCCTCCTCGCCCCATACCAGGAGTCCGAGCAGGGCCAGAAGGGCCATCATGAACGCCATCAACAGCGCCGATTGCAGGCGGTTGAGCCAGGCATTGCGATGCCACTGCGCCAGATTCAACATGCCGCCCGCCTCAATCCGGCGCCAGCCCGGCCCGCCGCAAGCGGGCGCGCAGCCGCTCGGTTTCTTCCAGCAGGTCGAGGATGACCGCCGCCGCTTCGAGATTGGTTTCGAAATCCCGCATCAGGCGCAGCAGCCGGCGGGCGCGCTGAACATCGGCGGCGGCGAAGCGCCAGGCGGTCGCGTCGGCGCCCTGGGGCGCCAATACGTCCAGCTCCACCAGTTCGACGATGCAATCGACCTCCGCTCCGCAGGCCAAGGCCATCTCTTCCAGAGACAACACCCCCTCATCCCCGATCCAGACACTGACACTCGATGCGATGATGCTTTTGCTCATGGCTCAAACCCCCAAGGCGCGACGCGGGTCGAAGGCCATCTGCCGCGCCATGTTCCGGTAGAGCTCCCGCGCCTGTTCGGTGTCCGCCGGGGGCAGCACGACGTCCAGCACCAGATAGAGGTCGCCTGGCGGATCACCGGGAATGCCCCGCCCCTTGAGGCGCAACTTGCGCCCGTTCTGCGACTGGGCCGGAATGCGTACTTCCACCGCGCCGGCCGGCGTCGGCGCCTTGACGGTCGCCCCCAGAGCTGCTTCCCACGGAGCCACCGGCAAGGTGAGGTAGACATCGCGGCCATCGACCCGATAGAAGGGATGCGGCTTGAAATGCACCTCCAGGTAAAGGTCGCCCTGCGGCCCCCCGCCCAGGCCGGGGGCGCCCTGGCCGGCCAGACGGATGAGTTGGCTCTCGCGGATGCCCTTGGGGATCTGCACCTGGAGGGTACGTTCGCGCATCACCAGGCGGCCCTGCTCGTCCAGCTGCGGCACGCGCAGGCTGAGGGTACGGCTGGCGCCGTGAAAGGCGTCGTCGAGATCAATGAAAATCTTGGCGTGATGATCCTCCCCGCGCGCGCGAAAGCCCCCGGTACGTCGGCCGAAACCGCCGAACAGGGTGTTGAAGAAATCGCTGAAATCCGCGCCATAACCAAAGGGGCCGCGGGCGAACTCGAAGCCGGCATCCCAATCCGGCGGCGGCCGGAATTCCTGGCCGCTGCGGTAGCCGGCCCCCAGACGATCGTAAGCCGCCCGCTTTTCCGGATCGCGCAACACCTCGTAGGCTTCGTTGATTTCCTTCATCTGGGCTTCCGCGCCCTTCTCCTTGCTGACATCGGGGTGGTACCTGCGGGCCAGCTTACGGTAAGCTTTCTTGATTTCGTCCTCGGTGGCCGAGCGCTCAACCCCGAGTATCTTGTAGTAATCCTTGAATTCCATGGTGTCAGCCGTCCTGATGATCGAATCACGGTGGCGGTTCAGCCGAGGCTCACGCTCAATGCCATCATCAGCGTGAAGCCCAGCATGATGCCCATGGTGGCGGCAACCGGATGGCCGCTGCCCTGGGTTTCCGGGATCACTTCCCGCACCACGACATACAGCATGGCGCTGGCGGCGAATCCCATGGCATAGGGTAACACCGCTTTGGCCGTCAGCGCCGCAGCGGCGCCCACCACGGCCGCCAGGGGCTCCACCGCGGCGGAGAGTTGCCCGTAAAGAAAACTGCGCAAAGGCGAAAGACCCTCGCGCCGCAGCGGCAAGGCCACCGCCATGCCCTCCGGCAGATTGTGGAAGGCGATGCCGGCCATCAGGCCGACCGCGGCTGCCAGGCTGACCGGGCTGGCGCCGTCGCCGATGGCGCCGAACACGACGCCCAAAGCGAGCCCTTCCGGGATGTTGTGGAGCGTGATGGCCAGAATCAGCAGCGTGGTCCGCCGCCAATGGCTGGGCAGCCCCTTGGCCTCCTTGCCCGGCGCGGCAAGCTGTAGTCTCGGCAGCAACTGATCGATGATGTGGAGAAAGACGATGCCCAACAGGATGCCCGCTCCGGCGGGCAGCCAGCGCCAGGGGCCCAACTCCGCCGACAGCTCGATGGCCGGATGCAAAAGCGACCAGAAACTGGCCGCCAACATGACGCCGCCTGCGAAACCCAGCACCACATCCAAGAATCCTTGATAGACCCGGGCGGTAAAGAAGACCAAAGAAGCGCCGAGCGCCGTACCGCTCCAGGACACCAGTCCGGCACCGAAGGATTGCCCGATCGGGCCCCACTCGGCGAACGGCGGCAAACCGGCCATCCCGCCCGCCGTCATGCCCCCCGCTCCCGCCAGATCTTATATTTCTCCACGTGTTCGCGGGTCAGGTGCAGCACGAGAAGCAGCAAGGCCACATCGTCCAGATAGCCGATCACCGGAACGAATTCCGGGATCAGTTCAATGGGATTGATGAAATAAAGTAGCGCGAAGCTCAAAGCACCGACCACCCAGCGGGGGATATCCCGATAGCGGCCGGTCCAATAGTCCCGCACCAGGTCCATGAGCACCTCGACCTCCTCCCAAATATCCCGCAACAACGGAATCCCGGCGATTCTTTCTCTGATCGCCGAACGCTGTGCTTCCACTTGCTCGAAGTTCGCATCGGTCATTCGGTCCTGGGCGTTCCGTAAAACGATGGCTTCTCTCGTCTCAGACATGACGGCTCCGAAAGTCCAGCAACGACCAAAGGAAAATCGCAGGTTCAACCGGTGCTGTCATTATAGACGCTAGTGCCGTGAGCTATAGTTGGAGATGCCGGCTTCGCAATCTCAGGATCCCGGGTCGAGAAGCCGGTCACACGGGCGATTTTGTCAATGCATTTCAGGAGTGATCAACCATGTACGAATCCTTGCTACGGTTTCCAACTGATATTTTCTCGGAATTCGATCGGATGCAGCGGGAGGTGGAACGGATGTTCGGCGCGTTGGGCATGCCCACCAGCATCCGGGCGGTCACCCGAGGTTTTCCCGCCGTCAACATCGGCACCACCCCCAAGTCCGTCGAGGTCTATGCCTTCGCCCCCGGTGTCGATCCATCCAAGCTGGAAGTCAGCGTGGACCGCGGCCTTTTGACCATCGCCGGACAACGCGCGAGCGAGCTGCCTGAAGAAAGCGAAAAGGTCAGCGTCTATGCCGATGAGCGTTTCTCCGGCAGCTTCAAACGGGTGGTGAGCCTGCCGGAAGACGGGGACCCCTCGGGCATCCAGGCCCGTTACCGGGACGGCGTACTGCATGTCTCGGTGCCGCGACGCGAGGAAGCTCAACCCAAACGTATCGAAATCAAATAAGCAACGGAGGTGAATCATCATGAGCAACGGTAAACAAGACATCGCCAAGCGTGAAGACGTTCGACCGGCCTTGCTGCCTGCGGTGGATATCGTCGAGGACGAAACCGGCATCAGCCTCACCGCCGATCTTCCGGGCGTGCCCAAAGAGAAGCTGACGGTGCGCATGGATGGCCAGAGCCTTTCAATCGAAGGCGAAATCGCTCTGGAGACGCCCGAGGGAATGGAAGCCAGCTATGTCGAAGTCCGCTCCCCTGTCTACCGCAGGAGCTTCAGCCTGAGCCGGGACCTCGACCCTGCCAAGATCGACGCGCAGTTCAAGGATGGCGTGCTGCGGCTGCGGATCCCCAAGGCCGAACATGCCCAGCCCCGCAAGATTGCGATCAGCGTCGACTGATCGTTCTTGAATGGCCGGCGTGGCCTGACAAACGGGCCGCTTCCGGCCTTTTGCAACCAATGGCTACGGGAGGACGGATTATGAACGCATTGAACGAACTCAAGCACGGCTTGGAAGAGGCATGGGAGTCACTGGCGGAGGGCTGGCACCGCCTCCGCGAACGGGCGGCGGGCGCACTGACCCGATTCAAGCCCGGAGCCTCGGTGCCCGCCGTGCCCAAACGCCAGGAGGACTTCTACTTAGCCTCCCCCACCTGGGCCTTGCTGGCCGGTGATGTGTACGAAGATGACCGCAAGGTGGTCATCCGGCTCGAAGTGCCCGGGATGGAGAAGGAGGATTTCAACCTCGAGTTGCGCGGCGATGTGCTGATCGTGCAGGGCGAAAAGCGCCTCGAGCGGGAAACCAGCGAGGGCCGCTACCGGGTCTTGCAGTGCGCCTACGGGCACTTCCACAGGGTCATTCCGCTGCCGGCGGAGGTGGTCGCAGACCGGGTGCAGGCCACTTACCGCAACGGCGTGCTCAAGATCGAACTGCCCAAGGCCGCGGCGGCGCTGCCCAAGAGCGTCGAGATTCCAGTCCGGTGAGCCTTCGGCGGCCGACGCGGCGGCGCAGAGTCTTCGGCTTCCGCAATCGGCGATGAAGCCCGAGCCATCCGAATCGGACGCCCCCTTCGGGGTCGTTAGCCAAGCGCAATAGCCACGATGAGACACCCGCCCCACAAGGGCGGAGTGCGTGGTTTCACCCAGTGGTGGAGCGGTATCACGCAGGCAGCGGTCAACCGCCTCCCCGATCCCACGATGGCCACAGGGTTTTTCGTGGCAGCGAATTTGCATCCTCGAGGATTCGACAACTCCCCTTCGCTTCCATTCGCGCATTTGATGATCACGAAAACCTCCCTACCCTACCGCTCGGACATCCTCTCGAGGCTGTTCCTTGCCGCCGTCGTTCTGGCCGCCCTCGGCTTCCGCCCGGCAACCGCTTTCGAATACAACGACGAAGGTAAGACCCTCGTTAACAAACGACTGAAAGGCAGTTACGGCTTCGCGGCGCAAGGCTATTTCGGCGCCGAGTTCGACGCTGCGACTAAGCTCACCACCGGGGCGATCGCCATCCGCGTCGGCGTATTCAGATTCGACGGCGACGGCCATTGCAGTATCCACAGCATGGCCAACAAGGCCGGCCTCAAGGCGGCGGTGACGCAGAACACCACCGAGTGCAGCTATGAGGTCTATCTCGACGGCACTGGTAAAGTCGATGCCGTGCTGGGCGGGAAATCGTTCCAGACGTTCTTCGTACTGGTGAACGGCGGTAAAGAATTCATGTTCACCCGACGAGAAGGCACCGCCAATTCCGCCGATCAGGGGGGCGCCACCTTGGTTTTCGCCATCGCCAAGAAACAATAGGCGGGCCGATATTTCAGGCGGCGGTCTCCACCATGTTCACCCGCTGGGTGACATTGCACAGCAATACATAGGGAATGGTGTCGGCGTGAAGTGCGATTTCCTCCACCGGCAATCCTTGTCCCCATAGCGTCACGGTATCGCCGACTTCTGCCGACGGGCAGTCGGTCAGATCGACCGATATCATATCCATGGAGACCCGGCCGATCAGCGGCACGCGCCTGCCCCGGACCAGCACCGGTGTACCGGCGGTCGCGCGGCGGGGGTAGCCATCGCCGTAGCCTATGGCCGCGATGCCCATGCGGGTCGGGCGGCGGCAGATGAAGTCGCCGCCATAGCCGACCGCATCGCCGGTCTTCAGTTGCTTGACCGCGATCAGCCGGCTCTGCAAGGTCATGACCGGCCTCAAACCTTCTTCCGGGCCGCTCCGTCCAGGAAATGGCGACACGCCATACAGCAGGATGCCGGGCCGGACCCAGGCACTGCGGGCCGCCGCCCAGGCCATCAGGCCCGCCGAGTTGCCGATGCTGAATTCGCCCTGCCCGCCTGCCATCCGGCCAAAATAACGAAGCTGGATTTCGGTGGTCGGATCATCGGTGGCGTCGGCATTGGCCAGATGAGTCATGACAGGCACCGGCTGGCGCACCTGAGGCATCCGCGCCAGCCGCAACCGCGCCAGGGCGAACTCCTCGTCGGCCAGACCCAGCCGATGCATCCCGCTGTCCGCCTTGAGCCACACCCTCATCGCGGCAGCCATATCCAGCCGCTCCAGCAGATCAAGCTGAAAGAGGGAATGGATCACCGGTTCGAGACCATGGCGGGCGCTCAGCCTCATCCCTTCTTCGTCGCTATAACCCTGCAACACGGCGATGCGTTGAACGATGCCGGCCTGACGCAGAATGATGCCCTCCTCCACCCGCGCCACCGCAAAAGCATCTGCCGCCGGCAGCGCTCGCGCGGCTCGGATCAACCCGTGCCCGTAGGCGTTGGCCTTGATCACGGCCATGATTTTCGAATCCGGCACGGCGGCGCGAATCCAGGCGAAATTGTGGGCGAAGGCTGCCATGTCCAGCACGGCACGGGCTGCGGGCACCACGGCTTAGTACCCCTCGCTGGAATAGGGATCGGCGATGAAGTTCTCGAAACGCGTGTACTGGCCCAGGAAGGTCATCCTCACCGTGCCGATCGGACCGTTACGCTGCTTGGCGATGATGATTTCCGCCGTGCCCTTGTCGGCGCTGTCGGGATGGTAGACCTCATCGCGATAGATGAACACAATGAGGTCGGCGTCCTGTTCGATTGAGCCCGATTCGCGCAAATCGGACGGTACCGGTCGCTTGTTGGGCCGTTGCTCAAGGTTGCGGTTGAGCTGGGACAGGGCGATCACCGGTACGTTCAGCTCCTTGGCCAGCGCCTTGAGCGAACGGGAAATCTCCGAAATTTCGGCGACCCGGTTCTCGCCGCCCGAACATTGCATGAGCTGCAGGTAGTCCAGCACCACCAGTCCGAGCTGGCCGTTCTCCCGCGCCAACCGGCGGCAGCGGGCGCGGACTTCGGTGGGAGACAAAGCCGGCGTATCGTCGATGAAAAGTTTGGTTTCGGCCAGGATGTTGATGGCGGAGGTCATGCGCGGCCATTCATCATCCTCCAGCTTGCCGGTGCGGACCCGATGCTGGTCGATGCGGCCCAGTGAAGACATCATCCGCATGGCCAGCTGCTCGCCGGGCATCTCCATGCTGAACACCGCAACCGGCAGCCCTTCCTTGATCGCGACATTCTCGGCGATGTTCATCGCAAAGGTGGTTTTGCCCATGGACGGCCGGCCGGCGATGATGATGAGGTCGGACGGCTGCAGCCCCGAAGTCATCTCGTCGAAATCGGTGAATCCCGTGCTCGCACCGGTGATGTGCCCCTCCTTGTGGAACAGCATCTCGATGCGGTCGACAGCAGCGGCCAGCAGACTCTTGATCGGCTTGAAACCGGCGCTGCCGCGCTGGCGCTGGTCGGCGATCTGGAACACACGCTGCTCGGCCTGCTCGAGCAGATCGCTCATGCCGCGCCCTTCGGGCTGATAAGCCGAATCGGCGATTTCGGTGCCTACATGGATGAGCTGGCGCAACACGGCGCGCTCGCGCACGATGTCGGCATAGGCGGCGATGTTGGCGGCACTGGGCGTTTCCCGCGCCAGCACGGCGAGATAGGCAAGCCCGCCGGCCTCTTCCAGCTCCCCCGTCTGTTCGAGCACTTCCGACAACGTGACGACGTCGAACGGCGTCTGCCGCTCGGAAAGCCGGCGGATCGCCCGGAAAATCAGGCGATGGTCGCGCCGGTAGAAATCTTCCTCGACGATACGGTCAGCGACGACGTCCCAGGTCTGGTTGTCGAGCAGCAGGCCGCCCAGCACCGCCTGCTCGGCCTGGATCGAATGGGGAGGTATCTTGAGCGCCTCCACGCGCTTGTCGATCGATTGAGCGTAATCGGGCATCCTAAATTCAGTCAACCGTTGCGGATGGTTTCAATGAGGCGGGTGGTCGAATGGCCCTCGACGAAGCCGAGTATCCTCACCTCACCACCAGCCTCCAGGACGCAATCATGGCCGGCGATCGCAGTAATGTCGGAGTAATCGCCTCCTTTGACTAGGACGTCGGGGCGGATGGCGCAGATTTCGTCGCGTGGCGTATCCCCCTCGAATGCCACAACCCAGTCGACACTCTCCAGTGCCGCCAACATGGCCATCCGATGCGGCAGCGGATTGACCGGGCGGCCCGCCCCTTTCAACCGGCGCACCGAGTCGTCGCCGTTGACCAGCACGATCAGACGGTCACCCAGGGAGCGGGCCTGCTCCAGATAATGCACGTGGCCGGGATGCAGCAGATCAAAACAGCCGTTCGTGACCACGATCCGCTCGCCGGCACGTCGCAAGGGAACGAGCACCTCCAGCAGTTCCGCCAGTGTGATCGCTCCCCGCCGGGGAGCCCGCTGGCCGTGAATCGCGATGGCCAGTTCCTCGGGCGAAACCGACGCTGTCCCGAGCTTGCCGACCACGATGCCCGCGGCCAGATTCGCCAATGCCACCGCTTCGGCCAGCGGCCGCCCGACGGCGAGGGCAGCGGCGAGCACCGAGATGACGGTGTCGCCCGCACCGGTCACGTCGTACACCTCCTTGCCATGCGCTGGAAGGTGGAGTGCTCCCAGCGCCGGTCTCAGGAGGCTCATGCCGTGCTCGCCCCGGGTCACAAGCAAGGCTTCGAGATCCAGCCGCGCCATCAAAGCCAGTCCTTTGCGTTCGATTTCCGCATCGCCGCAGCAAGCACCGACCACGGCTTCGAATTCGGAAAGGTTGGGGGTCAACAGCGTCGCGCCCCGATAGCGCTCGAAATCCATTCCCTTGGGGTCGACCAGAACCGGCTTCCCGGCCCTTCGCGAGGCCGCGATGAATTCCCCGACGCAAGCCAGAGTCCCCTTGGCATAGTCGGAAAGCACCACCACACCTGCCTCTGCCAGCAGTGCAAGGAACCGCGTGACCAGAGGGGCAGGGTCGAGATGATGAAAGCCGTCCTCGAAATCCAGCCGAATGAGCTGCTGCTGCCGGCTTACAACCCGCAGCTTGGTAACCGTGGCGACCGTAGGACAACGCTCGATGTGGCTGCGGATGCCTGCCGCGGCCAAGAGCCTCTCCAAGGCGTCGGCCGCCTCATCCTCGCCGGCATAACCCAACAGGTCGACCGCCCCTCCCAACGCCGCAAGATTGAGCGCCACGTTCCCGGCGCCGCCTATGCGCTCCTCCGAGTTTTCCACCCGCACGACCGGCACCGGTGCTTCCGGCGAAATGCGGGAAGCACCGCCGAACCAATAGCGGTCGAGCATGAGGTCTCCGACAACCAATACGCGGGCGAGGCTGAAGTCGGGGAGGATCATGAGAGGCGAGAACGGAAAAATTTATCTAGAATACCATAGCGGTACACCGGGATGGCGCCCGCCTGGAGGACGATCAGCTCCCCAGCTTTTCCGCCATGCTGTCCAGCGCTCTCACCAGCGCATCGGTCATTTCCTCGCCCTGGGCCAGATGACCCGAGTTCGGCAGGATCATCAGCTCGGATCGCGGCAATGCCCGATGCAGCAGCCAGGCCGCCTCCGGCGGACAGACCAAGTCCTTCCGACCGTGGACGATGGTCGCGGGAAGATGGGAAATCTTCGAGCAGTCTTCAAGGATCTGACCCTCCTTGATGAAATAACGCGCCGCCGCGTAATGGAGCTCGATACGACACTGCGCCAGTGCTCCAGCAGGAAGCGGCTCATCATCCGTCGGAGTGAATGCCTGACCCAGCGTGACGCGGCTGCTCCAAAGCCACCATTCTCTCGCCATTCGCCGCTGTTCGAGCTCATCGGCGCCATTGAGGCGGCAGTGGATGGCCCGTACCAGATGGGCCTTTTCCTTGGAATCAAAATTGTCGATGAACCGCTGCCAGGACTCTGGATGGAACCGGCTGGCGCCATCGCGCACGAACCAGTCCACATCGCGCTTGCGGGCCAGAAAACAGCCCCGCAGCACCAGCCCGCTGGCCTGCTCCGGGAAAGCCTGCGCATAAAGCAAGGCCAGAGCCGCCCCCCAGGAACCACCGAAAAGCAGCCATCTTGGAACACTCAAGCGCTCCCGGATCGCTTCGAGGTCGCCGAGCAGATGCCGGGTGGTGTTGTTCTTGACTGCGCCGTGCGGGGTCGACCTCCCACAGCCCCGTTGATCGAAGAGTATCGCGCGATAACGTTCCGGGTCGAAAAACGACCGATGATGGTGCCTGCAACCGGACCCCGGTCCCCCATGCAGAAACACTGCGGGAATACCGTCGGGGTTGCCGCATTCCTCGACGTAAACCTGATGCCCGTCGCCGAGGTCGAAACGATGGGAAGCATAGGGCTCGATCGGTGGATAGAGCGGTTTCATGACTGTTTGCAAACAGGTCGCAAAAAAGGGGGATCTTAAAGATCCCCCTTGCGCGCGCCGGACTCAAGGTCCGACGGGCTGTCAAACCCCTCAGAAGCCGATACCGACGTAAGCACCAGCGGTGTAGTTGTCCGTATTGGTGCTGTTCAGGATGGTCTTGCCGCTGTTGGTCCTGACGCTGTAGTTCAGGTCGCCCCCAGTGAAGTTGTACCGGAAGTCGGCACCCACCCACAGGTTCTTGAAAATGTTGTACTCCAGACCGGTACCGAGCATCAGACCGGGATTCAACACGGTCACGCCGCTGGAGGGCGGGCTGATGACGTTGACGCTGAGGCCGAACGGAACGATCCAGGGACGGAAGCCATCAATGCCGGTGTATTTCAGCTTGGGAGACGCATACAGGGAGAACATGGTGACCTGCGCCTGCATCCGGGTGCCCGTCACGCTGCTGACGAACGAGTTATTGACGCTGCCGTAGTTCTTGTAATCGAACATCAGTTCAGCATCGAGCGCCAGGTCGTCGGAAATGCCGAAGGTGTCGTCGCTCAGACGGTGATCGAAGCCTGCACCGACATACCAGCCGGCCTTGTCGGAACCGAAGTTGTTCGACGAAAGGGCATTATTGTTGACCAACAGTTCGCTGGTACGGGCATGGCTCATAGCCGCCCAGCCGCCGCGGAAGAAGACCATGTCATCCTTCTTCTCTTCATGTTCAGCCAATTTGGAAAGCCCCTGATCGACCTTCGCCTGCTGGGCCTGTACCTGCTGAGCGGTGTCCTTTGCCTCCGCTTTGGCTTCCGCCGCTTCCGCTTCGGCCTTTGAGCGCGACGCTTCGAGTTCGGCACGCAATGCCTGCATTTCCTGTTCCATCACCTGCAGTCTCCGCTCCAGCGAAGCCTGGGCCGAGGAAGCATGAGCCTTCGAAGCAGCCATGGAAACCGAAGGCGCGAGAGCAGCGGCGATCGACGCGGTGAGCAGCGTGGTGAGACCGCCCGATTTCTTGATCTGATTCATGAAAATCCCCTCGACAAAAAATATTGTTAGTTGGATAAAGCGTTGCTTTGGAGCAACAGTTAGTTGCTTGCCAGAAGGATGCTAGCAAAAAACCACAGCGGTAACAATTCTCCTTGTGGAGTTTTGTTGACACAGGTCAGCATTGCTTCTTCCATCCCGACGCCGGCATAGCCAATAAATCACAGCCCTGTCCCCGATCGGCGTGACTGATGCAGCGGACAGTATAGAACATCGCTACCGCAAGGCCATTAGTGAATCACAATGGCCTGGTTTATAATGCAAAGTTCGCCGTGTACGAATTTATAACAAGTCGAACGAACGCCGGGAGGTGGCCCAGCCCGTGACTTCTGCAGCTGTTACGGGGCTCCTTCAACGGCGACGCCCACGAACTACGTACAAGATACAACCCCCTGGAATACATTCGAGAACTCAAGAGGTCACATGGCTGTCAAAAACCGTCTCCACCGCAGCGAACTCGCGGTGCCGGGCAGCAATCCGCGTATGCTCGAGAAAGCTCCGGAAGCCGGCGCCGACCTCGTCTTTCTGGATTTGGAAGACGCGGTTGCGCCGGATGACAAGGAACAAGCACGCCGAAACATCATCTTTGCGCTCAACACCTACGACTGGTCCAAATGCGCGGTCTCCATCCGCATCAACGGCCTCGACACCCATTACGCCTACCGCGACCTCGTTGAAATCGTCGAATCCTGCGGCGACAAGCTCGATACCATTCTGATCCCGAAAGTGGGCAGCGCTTCGGACGTCTTGTTCGTCGCGACCCTGCTTTCCCAGATCGAGGCATATAAAGGCTTCAAGCCGATCAATATCCACGTCCTGATCGAAACGGCCATGGGCATGGCCAACGTGGAGGAGATCGCCCGCACCTGTCCCGAGCGGATGGAGGCCATGGTGTTCGGTGTAGCCGACTACGCGGCGTCGGTGCGCGCCCGCACGACCAACATTGGCGGCGCCAATCCGGATTACGGCATGCTCACCGATCCCGACGAAACCGGTACCCGCGCCTATCACTGGGGCGACCAGTGGCATTTCGGCATTTCCCGCATGGTCGCGGCCTGCCGCGCCTATGGGCTTCGGCCTATTGACGGCCCCTTCGGCGATTTCAGCGATCCCGCGGGATTCCGCGCCGCAGCCCGCCGTGCCGCGGCTCTGGGCTGCGAAGGAAAGTGGGCGATCCATCCTTCCCAGATTCCGCTGTGCAATGAAATTTTCACACCCACGGAAAAAGAGGTCACGCGGGCTTACCGTATCCTGGAAGCCATGGAGCAGGCGGCAAAGGAGGGCAAAGGCGCCGTGTCCCTGGATGGGCGATTGATCGATGCCGCCTCGATCCGGATGGCGGAGAACGTGGTTCGCCAGATGAAGCAGATCGAGTCGCGCCGTTAAAACTCCCCTGTCCCGCGCGATGCATATTTTGAGTTGAACGAGGAGATCGTCCGTGAATATCCATGAGTACCAGGCCAAGGAGCTGCTCAAGACCTATGGCGTGCCCGTGCCCAACGGCGCCGTAGCCTATTCCGACGCCCAGGCCGCCAGCGTCGCCGAAGAGATCGGCGGCAGCCGCTGGGTGGTCAAGGCACAGATCCATGCCGGCGGCCGCGGCAAGGCCGGGGGCGTCAAGGTCGCCCACTCCATCGAGGAAGTCCGCCAGTACGCCGACGCCATGCTCGGCAGCCACCTCGTCACCCATCAGACCGGGCCGGGAGGCTCGCTGGTTCATCGCCTGTGGGTGGAACAAGCCAGCCATATCAAGAAGGAATATTACCTGGGCTTCGTGATCGATCGTGGCAGTCAACGCATTACCCTGATCGCCTCCAGCGAGGGCGGTATGGAGATCGAGGAGGTTGCCAGGGAAACGCCGGAAAAAATCGTCAAGGAAGTTGTGGATCCGGCCATCGGTCTGCTGGATTTTCAATGCCGCAAGGTCGCCACCGCGATCGGCCTGAAAGGCAAACTGATGCCTCAGGCGGTCAGACTGATGAAGGCCATCTACCGCTGTATGCGCGACAAGGATGCCCTGCAGGCCGAGATCAATCCTCTGGCCATCGTGGGTGAAAGCGACGAATCGCTCATGGTCCTGGATGCCAAGTTCAACTTCGACGACAACGCCCTGTACCGGCAGCGCGTCATCACCGAAATGCGCGATCTGGCCGAGGAAGATCCGAAAGAAGTCGAAGCTTCCGGCCACGGCCTCAACTACATCGCCCTCGACGGCAACATCGGCTGCATCGTCAACGGCGCCGGCCTCGCCATGGCTTCGCTCGACGCCATCACCCTGCACGGCGGCCGTCCGGCCAACTTCCTCGACGTGGGCGGCGGCGCCTCCCCCGAGAAGGTCACCAATGCCTGCCGCATCGTACTGGAAGACCCCAACGTCCGCTGCATCCTGGTCAATATCTTTGCTGGCATCAACCGCTGCGACTGGATCGCCAAGGGCCTGATCCAGGCCTGCGACAGCCTGCAGATCAAGGTGCCGCTGATCGTGCGCCTGGCCGGCACCAACGTCGATGAGGGCCGCAAGATCCTGGCCGAATCGGGCCTTTCCTTCATCACCGCGGAAAATCTGGATGACGCAGCTGCCAAGGCCGTCGCCATCGTCAAGGGATAACAGCCATGAGCGTATTCGTTAACAAGCACTCCAAGGTCATCTTCCAGGGCTTCACCGGCGAGCATGCCACCTTCCACGCCAAGGACGCCATGCGGATGGGCACGCAGGTAGTCGGTGGCGTCACCCCCGGTAAAGGCGGCACCCGCCATCCCGACCCCGAACTCGCTCATCTGCCGGTATTCGATACTGTGGCCGAAGCCGTAGCCGCCACTGGTGCCGACGTTTCCGCCATATTCGTACCACCGCCGTTCAACGCCGATGCGCTGATGGAAGCCATAGACGCCGGTATCCGGGTCGCCGTGACCATCGCCGACGGCATCCCGGTACACGACATGATCCGACTGCAGCGCTACCGGGTGGGCAAGGACACCATCGTGATCGGACCAAACACCCCTGGCATCATTACGCCGGGCGAGTGCAAGGTGGGTATCATGCCTTCGCACATCTATAAGAGGGGCAACGTCGGCATCATCTCGCGCTCCGGCACCCTCAATTACGAGGCGACCGAACAGATGGCCGCGCTGGGGCTGGGCATCACCACTTCGGTCGGTATCGGCGGCGACCCGATCAATGGCACCGATTTCGTCACCGTACTGCGCGCCTTCGAGGCCGACCCGGAAACCGAGATCGTCGTCATGATCGGCGAAATCGGTGGCCCTCAGGAAGTCGCCGCCGCCCACTGGGCCAAGGAAAACATGACGAAACCCGTCATCGGCTTCGTCGCCGGCCTCGCCGCGCCGACCGGGCGACGCATGGGCCATGCCGGCGCCATCATTTCCAGCGAGGCCGACACAGCCGGTGCCAAAATGGATGCCATGGAAGCCTTGGGGCTGTATGTCGCCCGCAACCCGGCGCAGATCGGCCAAACCGTGCTACGCGCCGCACAGGAACACGGGATCAAATTCTGATTGCCGGGTGCCCGAGATCAACGAACCGGGGCTCTCGGCGGTGCGCCGTGGCCCCCCCTACTCGCTCCCACCATGCGACACCTGGCCCCCTATCAAGTCAAAGCACTCCTCGACGAGCCCGAGGCTGCCCCATTGCTGCTGGACGTGCGTGAACCCGACGAGTTCGCCTTTTGCCACATCGAGGGCAGTGTGCACATCCCCATGGGAGAGATCGTGTCGAGGCTGAGCGAACTCGATCCCGACCGCACGACCGTCGTGGTCTGTCACCACGGCATGCGCAGCTTTCAGGTTGGCCGGTTTCTGGAGACTCAGGGCTTCGGGCAGGTCATCAATCTTGCCGGTGGCATCGATGCCTGGGCGCGGGAAGCGGATCCAGGCATACCTCGTTATTGAAATGATCGCCCTGATCCAGCGGGTCACCCAGGCCAGTGTCCGTGTCGACGGTGCTACGGTCGGCGCCATTGGCCGAGGCACTCTGGCCCTGGTCGCCATCGAGCGGGGCGACGGTGAGACCCAGGTGTTACGCATGGCCGAGCGCCTGCTCGGCTACCGGATGTTCCCAGACAGTGAAAACCGCATGAACCTGAGCCTGTCCGAGACGGGCGGCGGCCTGCTGCTGGTCTCGCAGTTCACCCTGGCCGCCGACACCGCGAAGGGCATGCGTCCGAGCTTTACCCCCGCGGCCGATCCCGAAACCGGCCGCCGGCTGTTTGACGCACTGGTGGATGCCGCCCGGCGCCGGCATTCCCCCGTCGCAACCGGGCACTTCGGCGCCGACATGCAGGTCTTTCTCGTCAATGACGGCCCTGTGACCTTTCTGCTGCGCTGTCCGCCCGGCTGACAGCTCCTGGGGATAGGCCCCTTCGTCTGCGTCCGCTATCATCATCTCGTGAGTATGCGGAGGTATTCCAATGCAGCAAAAATTTCATATCGAACGCATGGACCGGGAGCGGCTGGAGCTGGCCCTGGACTGGGCGGCGGCAGAAGGGTGGAACCCTGGCCTGCACGATGCGGCGAGTTTTTTCGCCGCGGACCCTTCCGGATTTTTCATGGGCTTTCTGGGCGATGAACCGGTGGGAAGCATCAGCGCAGTATCCTATCCCGGCGATTTCGGCTTCATCGGGCTCTATATCGTGCGGCCGGAACACCGCGGCAAAGGTTTCGGCCTCAAGCTCTGGCATACGGCGGTGGAGCATCTGGGGGAGCGGACGGTCGGCCTGGACGGCGTGATTGAACGGCAGTCCAGCTATGCCCGCTCCGGGTTCGTGACCGCCCACCGCAACATCCGTTTCGAATGGAGCGGTCCTGCCGCCATGGAAACGGATACGGCCGTAGGTCGGCTGGAACCGTCCGATTTCGAAGAGATTCTGGCCTATGATGCCGCATTGTTCCCGGGAAACCGGGACGAATTCCTGCGCGTCTGGACCCGACAGCCGGAGTGTACCGGCCTGCTCTACCGCGCCGCCGA
This sequence comes from Methylococcus capsulatus, assembly GCF_036864975.1. Taxonomy (NCBI): domain Bacteria; kingdom Pseudomonadati; phylum Pseudomonadota; class Gammaproteobacteria; order Methylococcales; family Methylococcaceae; genus Methylococcus; species Methylococcus capsulatus. The sequence goes on from NZ_CP104311.1 coordinate 3,019,621, forward strand.
TGGCAGCATCGCAGGATACGGGCTGCTTCGCCCTTGCCGTATGGGCTACAAGCTCGGTCCGCTGTTCGCCGATACACCCCGTATCGCGGCGAGCCTGCTGCAGACTTTCCGTCTTCACGTGGGAACGGCCCCCATCTTTATCGACATGCCGGAACCCAATACTGCCGCCCTGCAGCTGGCCGCGCGCTACAGCATGCGGCGAGTATTCGAAACCGCGCGCATGTACGCCCCCCGGCCACCCTCCCTGCCGTTGGAACGCACGTTCGGCATCACCACTTACGAGCTGGGCTAGCAGCCTGAGCTCACGGTCAGCCGCGACCTCGCTGGCCCGGATTCGGTCGATGAGCAGGGTATACTTCAACCATGGTCGAAGCCGGTCGCCCCCGTTCGAAACGACCGAACCCATTCGACATTCCGTCGTGACCTGCCGTCAAATCCCCTCGCCAGGCGATGTTGGAGGCCATGCGGAAAGCACGGCGAAGATGAGCCTAGGTGTTGGCAGCGACGGCGCTTCCCGGTAAACTCGCCCGCTTTTTTCCGCCGCTATGCAAATCGGACCCTACCGCCTCAGCAGCCAGGTCATCCTCGCGCCCATGGCAGGCGTCACCGATCTCCCTTTTCGCAAACTCTGCCGGCAATTCGGCGCAGGGCTCGCAGTCTCGGAGATGATATCCGCCAGCCCGGCGTTGCAGACCACACGCAGGTCCAGGCTGCGGCAAGATCATCGCGGTGAACCCGACCCGATCAGCGTCCAGATCGTCGGCGCCGATCCGAGTGAGATGGCCGAGGCGGCGCGCCGCAGCGTCGATCTCGGCGCCGACATCATCGACATCAACATGGGCTGCCCCGCGAAAAAGGTCTGCAACGTCGCTGCTGGTTCGGCCCTGCTGCGCGACGAAAGGCTGGTGGCGAACATCCTCGAAGCGGTGGTCCGAGCCGTACCGGTCCCCGTCACTGTGAAAATCAGAACCGGCTGGGATTCGGCGTCCCGCAATGCAGTCAACATCGGCAAAATCGCCGAAAGCGCCGGAATCCGGGCGCTCACGGTTCATGGCCGCACGCGCGCCTGCGGGTTTGCGGGGGCAGCCGAATACTCTACAATTGCCAAGGTTAAGAAAGCTATCGGCATTCCGGTCATAGCCAACGGCGATATCGATTCCCCCGGAAAAGCCGAGGCGGTGCTCCGATCGACTGGCGCGGACGCCGTGATGATCGGCCGTGGCGCCTGGGGACAGCCCTGGCTGCTACGAGAAATCGCAGCGCGACTCAAGGACGGCCGCCAGCCCTTGCCCCCTACGCTCGATGAGATCCGCCGCACCGTGCTCGGCCACCTCGAGGCGCTGTATTCCTTCTATGGGGAGGTGGAGGGGGTACGCATCGCACGCAAACATATTGGCTGGTACGCCGCCCGCATTCCGGGTCTGGACGACCGGCCGGTATCAGGGATTTTATCCCTCGCCAACGCCCCCCAGCAGCTCTCCGCTGTGGACGCCCTGTTGAAGTTTCAGTTCGAGAAGACCGCTGCATGAGACAGGACAATCGATTGCTTGAATCTTTCGAATCTCCGCCCAAGGATCCCTCCCCCGCGCCGGTGGTGCTCAGCGAGCAGGTACGTGCGGCCTTGGTTAATTATCTGTCACAGCTGGACGGCATCAGCGTGACCGACATATATACCCTCGTAATGAGCGAAGTCGAACGGCCACTCATCCGTACCGTACTCGAGCATTGCTGTCACAACCAGACCCGCGCGGCCCAGTTGCTGGGCCTGAGCCGCAGCACCCTGCGCAAGAAGATGCTGCAGCACGGCATCGAATGAGCCATATGTCAGCTTTTCCAACCCGAGAGTCTTCCATGAAGAACCCTATCGCCCGCGCTTTGGTCAGCGTTTCCGACAAGACCGGCTGCGTGGAGTTTTGCCGGCGCCTCGCCGCCGTAGGTGTGGAAATCATATCCTCCGGTGGCACCGCCCGGCTGCTTGCCGAGCACGCTATCCCGGCCATCGAAGTCAGTGACTACACCGGCTTTCCGGAAATGATGGATGGCCGGGTCAAGACCCTGCATCCTAAGGTGCATGGCGGCATCCTCGGCCGGCGCGGCATCGACGAAGCAGTCATGGCCGAACACGGCATCCGCCCGATCGATCTGGTCGTGGTCAACCTCTATCCGTTCGAACAGACCGTCGCCGAATCCGCTTGCGATCTGGAAACCGCCATCGAGAACATCGACATCGGCGGCCCGGCACTGATTCGTGCGGCATCGAAGAATCACGCATCGGTTGCGGTCGTGGTCGATCCTGCAGACTATTCCGCGGTACTGGCGGAGCTGGAAACCTCCGGCGGCGGCCTGTCCTACGCCACCCGCTTCGCCCTGGCGACCAAAGCCTTCCGCCATACGGCGTGGTATGATGCAGCAATCGCCGACTACCTTGACCGCCGCAAAGGGGGTGACGGCTTCGCCGATCCGTTCCTGCTGCGCTTCCGCCGTGTCCAATCGATGCGCTACGGCGAAAATCCACACCAGCGCGCGGCATTCTACGTCGAACCAGGCGCTCCCGCCGGCTGCATCGCATTGGCCCGCCAGTTGCAGGGTAAGGATCTGTCTTACAACAACATCGCGGATGCCGATGCCGCGCTCGAATGCGTCAAAGGCTTCGCAGAGCTTCCTGCCTGCGTGATCGTCAAACACGCCAATCCATGTGGCGTAGCCGAAGGCATCACCCTGTCACAAGCCTACGACCTGGCCTATGCCACCGATCCCACCTCTGCCTTCGGCGGCATCATTGCGTTCAACCGGATGCTGGACGCCGAAACCGCCCGTACCATCGTCGAGCGCCAGTTCGTCGAGGTCATCGTCGCACCCGCGATCGCCGACGATGCCCTGCCCATCCTGGCCACCAAACCCAACGTCCGCGTGCTGAGCACCGGCACCTGGCCTGCCGAGCCGGTAGCCGAGCTGGATTTCCGCCGTGTCGGGGGCGGCCTGCTGGTGCAGGATAAGGATATCGAACGGGTGACTGGCGAGCGCTTGCGAGTCGTGAGCCGGCGCGCGCCGACCGAACAGGAGCTGATCGACCTCCAGTTCGCCTGGCGGGTAGCCAAGTTCGTGAAATCCAATGCCATCGTCTACTGCAAAGACCGCCGCACGATCGGTATCGGCGCCGGCCAGATGAGCCGGGTGTACTCCGCCCGCATCGCTGCCCTCAAGGCGCAGGACGAAGGCTTGAGCGTGGCGGGCTCGGTCGTCGCCTCCGACGCGTACTTTCCGTTCCGGGACGGTATCGACGCCGCCGCCGAAGCCGGCGTCACGGCGGTAATCCAACCGGGCGGTTCGGTCAGGGACCCCGAAGTGATCGCCGCTGCGGACGAACACGGCATGGCCATGGTCTTCACCGGCATTCGCCACTTCCGCCACTAGCAGCCGTGAACCCGGCACTGGAATCGCTGCTGGCTGACGCCGATCTGTGCGTCAAATGCGGCCTTTGCTCGCCACACTGTCCTACCTACCGGCAGACGGCCGACGAGAACGAATCCCCCCGCGGCCGTATCGCCCTGATCCAAGGCTGGGCCACGGGCCGGCTGCCTTTGACACCTGTCTTGCGCAGACCTCTGGACGACTGTCTGCTGTGCCGGAATTGCGAAGCCGTCTGCCCGGCCAAGGTTCCCTATGGCCGGCTCGTAGACCAGTTCCGCGCCGAGACGGGGCAAGAGCGCAAACCATTGGCCGCCCGCGCCTTGTCGTCTGCGGTGAGGAAAGGGCTGCGCCATCCTTTGTTGGCGAAGCTGGGACGGCGGATGCTGGATGTGGCGGGCCACCTGCCGGCCGGCGCCGCCTGGAAGGCTCTCCCTCCCCTTGGGAAGGCGGAGAACTGGTACGGCGACCACCCCGCCACGGCTGAACCTCTCGCCCATGCCGGACTGTTCCTGGGCTGCACGGCAGCCGTGGTCGATGCGGCTACGGTGACGGCGATACTCGGACTGTTGCCGCGACTGGGTGTCAGCCTCAGCGTACCGGGCCACCAGGTCTGTTGCGGAGCCATGGACCTTCATGCCGGCGATGCGGCGACCGCGCATGCGCTGATGTCCCGCAACATTGAAGTCTTCGGGGAACGGCCGCTGGATGCGGTGATCGGATTCGCCAGCGGCTGCACCGCCACCCTGTTGGAATACCGCTGCCATTCCGAAGCCCGGGCGGCGGAAACCCTTTCTTCGAAGGTTCAAGACGTCAGCCGCTTCCTGGCCGATCGCATTCCCGAGGACCGCTGGGATCTTGCGCCGCTGGAGGCCCGAATTTTGGTACATCAGCCCTGCTCGCTGCGCAACGTCTGCAAGACGGAAAGCAGCGTGGAAGCCCTGATGCGCAGGATTCCCGGTGCGGAAGTGAAGACCCTGCCCGCAAAAGGTCACTGCTGCGGCGCCGCCGGCAGCTACATGATCGAACACCGCCGCATGGCCGAAGCCATCCGCACGGAAACCGTGGACGCCATCCTGGCGCAGTCTCCGGATTACTTGGTGACTTCCAACATTGGCTGCGCCCTGCATCTGCGCGCCGGCTTGCAGGGCCGGGCCAACATCCCCGTGATCCACCCCCTCCAGTTGCTGGCGCGGCTCCAGCGCATTTGATCCCTGCGAAAACGAAACGGGCACCGAACAATGGCGCCCGTTTGTTACACAACTTCCAAGCCCGATCTCAGCGCCGCAGCTTGTAGTTGCGGCCGTAGAAGATTTCCGCCATCTCCCGCTGGAGCTGCTTTTGCACCTGTACGCGCTCTTCCGGTACCAGTTGCTCCTTGTCGGTCTCGAACAGATAGTTGTCGAGATTGAAGTCTTTCAGAATCATCTTGGTGTGGAAGATCTTTTCCTGATAAACATTCACATCGATCATCTGATAGCGGTCGGCCGTGGCGTCGGAGATGTAGTTCTGGATCGAGGTGATGTCATGGTCGATATAATGCTTCTGGCCGCTGATGTCGCGGGTGAAGCCGCGCACCCGGTAATCCATGATCACGATGTCCGACTCGAAGCTGTGGATCAGATAGTTCAGAGCCTTCAGTGGCGAAATGCGGCCGCACGTAGAAACGTCGATGTCGGCGCGGAACGTGCTGATGCCGGCATGCGGATGGCTCTCCGGATAAGTGTGCACCGTGATATGGCTTTTGTTCAGATGCGCCACGACGGCCTCAGGCATCGGCCCCGGCGACTCGGAATTGGTGATTGCGGCGGGGGCATCGTGCCCTTCCGATATCAGCATCGTTACGCTCGCACCCTGTGGCTCGTAATCCTGGCGCGCGATATTCAGGATCTCCGCACCGATGATCGCATTGACGTCAGTAAGTATCTGAGTCAGGCGCTTGGCGCTGTAGGCTTCGTCGATGTATTCGATGTAGCGGCGCTGGCCGGATTCCGACTTAGCATAACAAATGTCGTAGATGTTGAAGCTCAGCGATTTGGTCAGGTTGTTGAACCCGTGTAATTGCAGCTTGTTGTCCATCAATGTTCGATATGACCCCGCCAGGAATATTTGCCACAAAAAATTAACGGGCGCTCGCGCCCGCCGAAAATATTCTGCTATGCCCTTGCCGGCCTATACTTCTGTGATTTCGTAATCGTGGGTGATTTCCGCCGTCTTGCCCAGCATGATCGATGCCGAGCAGTATTTTTCCGCCGAAAGCTCGATCGCCCGCTTTACCACCTCTTCCCGCAACCCCTTTCCCGTGACCACGAAATGGACATGAATCCGCGTGAAGACCTTTGGATCGGTCTCTGCCCGCTCGGCTTCGAGATGAACCTCGCAGTCACGCACATCGTGCCGCCCTTTCTTCAGGATATGGACCACGTCGAAAGCCGTGCATCCGCCCAGGCCCAGCAGCAGCATCTCCATCGGGCGCACCCCTAGGTTCCGTCCTCCGCTCTCGGGCGGTCCGTCCATCAGCACGGCATGGCCGCTGCCGGACTCACCCAGAAACGCCATGTTTTCGACCCACTTGATTCGCGCTTTCATCGTCGAAGTGAAGCATCATATAAATTTTCATAGATTATCACAAACCGTAGAGGAAATAGACCTCACGGCGGCCGACGCGGATAACGACGTTCCAGATCCTCGAGATATCGGTCTACGAAGTCCAGGCTGCCAGCGAGGGCATGTGGCGCCTTGCGCTCGAGGAAACCGGCGAGAGGCGCGCCGATTTGCGGAAAGAGAATCAGGATGCCGAGCACCCAGAACGGCGGCAGCCCCATGACGACTTCGCTCATGAGCCCGCCCGCGAGCAGCATCCAGCCGACATCCCGCGGAAGCTTCCGGATACGGTTCAAAGTGTGGCTCCGGCACGGCGCCAGGCGGGTGGCGTCCGCATGGGATTCTTTGCCGGCATTTCCAGGCGCCGGAACGTAGGCCGCCTTTGCCGGTTCTCGTTTATTTTTCAAGGCCCTCTCCAGGATAATGGCACACCGGTGGAGTTTCCGCCCGCATTGTTGCATTCAATCACACGCAATGGAAAGAATCTTCCAGCCTTCCTCTTCCGACCGATCCATGGATTCCGAAGTCTTACCCGTTTTAGAAGAACTGATTCCAGCCTCGCGCAAGCTGTACCTGATTTTTGGCGGGATGCAGGGCGCCCTCGGGATACCCCCCTTCGAGTTCTACAAGAGTTCCCGCATTCTCAAGGAAAGCCGGGTGTTTTTCCGCGATCTGTCACAGACCTGGTACCATGCGGGTCTGCCCGGCATCAGCTCGAATATTCCCGAAACCGCCCGGTACATCGAGCGAATCATCGATAAAGCTGCGGCGGAGGAAGTCGTATTCATCGGCAACTCCATGGGCGGATATGCCGCGATTCTGTTTTCCACGCTGATCGGCCAAGGCCGGGCCGTCGGCTTTTCGCCGCAGACATTCATCTCCCCGTCCAAGAGGCGGGCATGGGGAGACAGGCGGTGGCGGTCCAAAATACTCCGGACCTACGGCGCGGCACTGTTCAAGCCCAAATTCTTCGACCTCCGGCGGCTGTTGGAAACATCCGGCGCCGATCATCGTATCGACATCTTCGTCTCGTCACTGGACCGGCTGGATGTCATCCACGCCCGGAATATCGAGCCGTTCGGCAACGTCCACATCACCGAACGTGCGCTGGGCGGCCATAATTTGGTCAAGCATCTGCGGGACAATGGGGAACTTCAACTCATCCTGCAGGGATGAGACCATTGCAGCCTTTGGCACGAACGATACATCCGCTGACCGGGTCCGGCCGGGCCGATCCGCGACGAGGAAACGTGATGAGCATGCGCGCAGTGTTCCAGGTAGTGACATTGTTCTGGGTTCAGGCAGCCGGCGCAGCCCATCTGGAGTTGTTTTCGCCGGAGGGGACGACCAGGGAGGTGCGCCAGGTGACGGCGCGGTTCTCCGAACCCATGGTCGCATTCGGCGACCCCCGTCTGTCCGATCCGTTCACGGTGGATTGCCCGGCCAAGGGACGCGGCCGCTGGGCGGAATCCCGCACCTGGATCTATGACTTCGACGCCGAGCTGCCCGCAGGTCTTTCCTGCCGATTCCTGCCGAAGCCGAAGTTGAGAGCATTGAGCGGAACCGTCGTCGAGCTCGCCAAGGAATACGGCTTCGATACCGGCGGACCGGTGGTGACGGGTTCCTACCCCGGCGAAGGCAGCGGGAACGTCGACGAAAATCAGGTGTTCCTGCTGGCCGCCGCCGCGCCGGCCACGCCGGAAAGCATCGCCGCCCATGCCCGCTGCCGGATCAAAGGCATAGAGGAGGAGATCGGCGTCGATGTCCTGGCCGGCGAACGGCGCGATGCGGTATTGGCGCAGCGCCGGCAATTGGGGTGGGGTTATACCGACCTGTTGTGGCCGGAAGGCGATTTCGAGTCGCTCAAGCCGGAGGACATCAAAGCCGGCGAAGCGCGACTGGTCCTGGTGCAATGCCGGCGCGCCATCCCGCCGGAAACCGAGGTCCGGATCCTCTGGGGCAAAGGCATCGCCACGACCAGCGGTCTCGCGACGACCGATGACCAGGAGCTGAGCTTCAAGTCCCGCCCGAGCTTCACCGCCCGCTTCGGTTGCGAGCGCATCAACGCCGAGGCGGACTGCATTCCGCTCCTCCCGATGTCCCTACGCTTCGGCTCGCCCGTGCCTACCGACAAGGCTGCCGCCGTGCACCTGGTCGATACCGCCGGCAAGATCTATCCGGCGGCGGTGCCAGACCCGGGCCTAAAGCCTTTCGTCGAGGAACTGACCTGGAAAGGGCCGTTCCCGGAGAAGACCACGTTCCGCATCGAGCTGCCCCCGGAGTTCGCCGACGACTCGGGGCGCCCGCTGGAGAACGCCAGCCGTTATCCGCTGGAAGTCAAGACCGACGAATATCCGCCGCTGGTGAAGTTCCCCGGCGAGTTCGGTCTCCTGGAGTTGAAGGAAGGCGGCATCCTGCCCGTCACCGTGCGCCATATCGAGAACCCCGTGACCGGCCAGCGGCTGGCCTCCGGCGATCCGGCCATTTCCGGCAAGATGAAACGGGTGGCGCTCGGAGACCAGGACATCGCCGCCTGGATACGCAAGGTGAAGAAAGCCGCTGAACGCCGCGGCGAATCGGTCCCCTTGCCCAATGGCAAGACCGAATGGAAGGAACTCACCGGCACCGAATCGGTGTTCGCCGATACCCCGCGGGCGGAAGCTTTCGAACTGCCGCGCGCCGAGGTCCAGAAAGAGTTCGAAGTGCTCGGCATTCCCCTGGAAAGCGCCGGGTTCTACATCGTCGAGCTGGCCAGTCCGCGGCTCGGTGCCGCCTTATTGGGCCAGGACAGGCCGCGCTACGTCGCGACTACCGCGCTGGTCACCAATCTGTCGGTCCATTTCAAATGGGGCCGGGAATCCTCCCTGGTCTGGGTGACGCACCTGGATTCGGCCCAACCGGTAGCGAACGCCGATATCCACATCAGCCGCTACTGCAAGAACGAAACCTTGTGGCAAGGGCGGACGGATGCCAACGGCGTGGCACTGGTCCAGGGCCCTGCCCTGCCCACACCTTCGGACTCCGGCGAAAGCTGCGACGGGGGAGATGGCCCCCTCATGGTGAGCGCCCGCAGCGAGGGCGACATGAGTTTCACCCTCAGCAGCTGGGCCAACGGCATTTCGCCGCAGAACTTCAGCCTGCCGGTCGGCCTCTATGACAACCCGGAAGTCGCCCATACAGTGCTGGACCGCAGCCTGTTCCGGGCCGGGGAGACCGTCTCGATGAAACATTTCCTGCGCCAGCGCACAGCCCATGGCTTCGGCCTGCCGGAAAACCTCCCCGAGAAGATCAAGGTCCGCCACACCGGCAGCGGCCAGGAATACGAACTGCCGGCCAGATTTGACGCACGCGGGATCGCCGAAAACAGCTGGGCAATCCCGGCCGACGCCAGGCTCGGCGGGTACGAAGTCGTATTCGTCCATGCCGACGGCAGGGAATCCGCCGCCTCGGCCAAATTCCGCATCGAACAGTTCCGGGTGCCGACCATGCGTGCGGACATCCAGCCGCAGTCCGACCCCCTGATCAACGCCAAGGAAGCCATGCTCGACCTCCATGTCAGCTATCTCTCCGGCGGTGGTGCGGCCAATGCGCCGGTCAAAGTCCGCACTCTGGTCGAGCCCCGCCTGGTGTCCTTCCCCGGCTATCCGGATTTCGACTTCCGGGCGCAGCCTATCGAAGAAGGGCTGCGCGACAGCAGTTATAGCGAGAAGGCCGAGGAACCCCCCGGAGCGAGTAGCCCGGCCCAGGTGCTGCCGCTGCGCCTGGACAAGGGCGGCGCGGCACGGATCATGGTTCCCAATCTACCTCGGCGGAACACACCACAGGACCTGGTGGCCGAACTCGAATACCAGGACCCCAACGGCGAACTTCTGACCGTGGCCCGCCGGATTCCACTGTGGCCCGCGAAGCTCAGCCTGGGAATCAAAACCGATGGCTGGGTAGCAACCAGAGACCGAGTGCGGTTCCAGGTGCTGGCGCTGGATCTGGCCGGGAAGCCGGCGGCCGGCCGGGACATCCGGGTCGACCTGTACGCGCGCACCACTTACTCGCACCGCAAGCGCCTCATCGGCGGTTTCTATGCCTACGAGGACAAGACCGAAGTCAAACACCTCGGCATCGCCTGCAACGGCAGGACCAACGGCCAGGGCATCCTTCTCTGCGTCCTCGCCCCCGGCGTATCCGGCGAAATCCTGCTCCAGGCCACGGCCGACGACGGCGCCGGCAATCAGGCACTGGGCACGGGCTCGATCTGGATCGCCAGCGAAGACGAATGGTGGTTCGAAAACGGCCCCAGCGACCGGATGGACGTGATCCCCGAAAAGCGCGCCTACGAGCTGGGCGACAAGGCCCGCTTTCAGGTGCGCATGCCCTTCCGCGAATCCATGGCTCTGGTCACGGTCGAACGCGAGGGCATCGTCGACAGCTTCATCGCCCCCCTGTCCGGCCGCGCGCCGGTGATCGAAGTGCCGATCAAGGAGGCGTACGCGCCCAATGTATTCGTCTCGGTGCTGGCCGTGCGCGGCCGGGTGGGGGTGGTGCAAACCTGGGTCGCCGATATGGCCCGAAATTTCAAGCTGCCCTGGCAAGCTGACGGCGGCAAGGCCACGGCGATGGTCGACTTGAGCAAGCCGGCTTACCGCCTGGGGCTGGCCGAGATCGACGTGGGCTGGGCGCCCAACCGCCTCGATGTGAAGGTGAAGGCCGACCGTGACACCTACAAGGTGCGGGAAACCGCCAAGGTCAAGGTGACGGTGCAGCGTGCCAGCGGCGGCGTCCCGGACGAGGCCGAGATCGCCTTGGCGGCCGTGGACGAGGGTCTGCTCGAACTCAAACCCAACGACAGCTGGAACCTGCTGGACGCCATGATGGGCCGGCGCGGCATCGAGGTGCTCACCTCCACCGCGCAGATGCAGGTCATCGGCAAGCGCCACTATGGCCGCAAGGCCGTGCCGCACGGCGGCGGCGGCGGGCGCCAGGCGGCACGCGAACTATTCGACACCCTGTTGCTGTGGAAAGGCCGGGTACCACTGGACACCAAGGGCGAAGCCGAGGTCGGGGTACCGCTCAACGACTCGCTCACTGCCTTCCGGCTGGTGGCTGTCGCCAACGCGGGCAGCGGCCTCTTCGGCACGGGGAAGACCTCGATCCGCACGACCCAGGACCTGATGCTCTATTCCGGGCTGCCGCCGATGGTGCGCGAAGGCGACCATTTCCGCGCCATCTTCAACGTGCGCAATGCCACGGACCGCAAGATCGCGGGCCAGCTCAGCGCCCGATTGACGCCGAAAGGCGCAGCCGCAGGCCAGGACCTTCCGCCCCAGCCCTTCGAACTCGAAGCCGGCACGGCGGGCGATTTCTCCTGGGAAGTCGACGTCCCGGTCGACATCGCCGGGCTGGATTGGGAAATCGCCGCCGCGGAAAACGGCGGAGCCGCCACCGACCGGCTGAAAACCTCGCAGCAGGTCCAGCCGGCGGTGCCGGTCCGGGTGTTCCAGGCGACGCTGACCCGCATCGACAAACCGCTCTCGCTCGCGGTGCAACGGCCCGAGGACGCCGTGCCGGGCCGCGGCGGCGTGCGCGTCTCGCTGCGAGCGAAACTGGGCGACGGACTCGGCGGGGTGATCGAATACATGACGCGCTACCCCTATTCCTGCCTGGAACAGAAGGTTTCCAAGGCCATCGCGCTGCGCGACGAGGGCCTATGGAACAAGATCGTCGCCGACCTGCCCGCCTACCAGGACAGCGACGGCCTGTTCCGCTATTTCCCGAGCGACAGCATTCACGGTAGCGACGTCCTGACCGCCTATGTCCTGGCGATCGCGCAGGAAGCCGGCTGGGAGCTGCCCGAGAATGCCCTGGGCCGGGCGAAGGAGGCGTTGAAAGGCTTCGTCGGCGGGCGCGTGCTGCGCGACTCCGCCCTGCCCACCGCCGATCTGTCGATTCGCAAGCTGGCGGCCGTCGAGGCCCTGGCCCGCTATGACGAAGCGGCGCCGGAGCTGCTGGACAGCATCCGCATCGAGCCCAGGCTCTGGCCCACCTCGGCGGTATTGGACTGGCTGTCGGTATTGCAGCGGGTCGAAGCCATCCCCGATCGCAGCGCCAAGCTCAAGGACGCCGAACAGACGCTCCGTACCCGGCTGAACTTCCAGGGCACCACTCTGAACTTCTCCAGCGAGAAGAACGATGCCCTCTGGTGGCTAATGATCTCGCCCGACCTCAACGCCGTGCGAGCGTTGCTGGATGTCATGGAGCTGCCGGGCTGGCGCGAAGACGTTCCGCGGCTGGTCACCGGCGCCCTGGGCCGGCAGACCAGGGGCCGCTGGAACACCACCACGGCGAACGCCTGGGGCCGGCTGGCGATGGAAAAGTTCAGCGAGACCTACGAATCGGCGCCAGTCACCGGCTACGCCGAGGCGAGTCTCGGCGCTGTCAAAAAGGGAATGCAGTGGACCGAGGAAACCCGGCGCAGCGCCTTGAACCTGCCCTGGCCCGAAGGCCCAAGCACACTGGAAGTGCGCCATCAGGGCACAGGCAAACCCTGGGCAATCGTCCAGAGCCGCGCCGCGATCCCGCTGAAAGAGCCGTTGTTCACCGGCTTCTCGATCAAGCGTACGGTAACCCCGATCGAACAGAAGCAGGCTGGCGCCTGGAACCGCGGCGACGTAGCGCGCATCACCCTGGAGCTCGACGCCCAGTCCGACATGAGCTGGGTGGTCGTCGACGACCCCATCCCCGCCGGCGCCAGTATCCTAGGCGGCGGCCTGGGACGCGACTCCGCCCTGCTGACCCAGAGCGAACAGCAGACCGGCTGGGCCTGGCCCATCTACGAGGAGCGCCGTTTCGACGCCTACCGCACCTATTACGACTATGTGCCGAAAGGGCGCTGGAGCGTCGAATATACCGTGCGCTACAACAACCCCGGCAGCTTTGAACTGCCGCCGACGCGAGTCGAGGCCATGTATGCGCCGGAGATGTTCGGGGAGCTGCCGAATAAGGCGCTGGAAATCGGTGGAACACCTTGAGCCGTTAAGGCAGGGAAACGTCAGACGGACTTATGGATCGAAATCTGCCGGTCTCCTGGCACGGGTATCGGCTTAGTCAGCATATTTCCGGTGAACGCTTATCCCCGCATCACGGTGACTATTGGCGTAAGACGATATCGAGGAGTTGACACCAGCACGCAGAGACCGTGATACTATTTTCCATTGTTTATTTACTTCAGAAGAGGACCCTAATGATGCGGATGATACTTATAGCGGCAATGAGTGTTTTATCGGCGTGCGCCGTCGGAGAAAGAATCAACACCGCGGTCACCGGACACACCACGCAATGTATCGATGGCGTCGAATATGTGCAGTTCGCCAGCGGCGCTTCGGTGGCGTATAGCCCTGACGGCAAGGTCAAGACCTGCCGCAATTGATCGGCACCCTATTCCGCATAAGCAGAACCCGCCTTACCCGCCAGGCGGGTTCTTGCTTCGACCATATACCACGCAGGTCCGACTATGGCGAAGCGTAATCGGACCTGCGTAGCGTTCAGCCGAATGGGACGCAGGCTGGCTTACACCGCCAGCCTCAACGGGGCATCGCGTTATAGATGCTCTGATCGAGAGTTCGGCGCATTTGAGTCCTTATCAATGCGTCCTCTTCTTCGTCCTGGGTGGGTTTTCCGCAGTTCGCTTTTTCTCCCAGTTCCGCCTCTTTCGCAAGCTCCTTGTTTTGCCAATACAGGTTGGAAGCCTTCATTTTCCCACCACACCGCTCCGGCACGACCATGCCGATGGTAAAGCCGTCACATACTCCGTTGACCGATATTTTGCCCGTAGCCGGGCAAGGGTGTGAGTTTAGAAAGGCTTGGGTTTCGCGCTCGCTCAAAGCGTTGGCCGCCCGTATGTCCAGTGCGGATTTCCGGGGCTGTTCCGCACAACCGAGCAATAGCGAAAACCCTAAGACCGCCATCCCGTTCTTGACATTGCCCGCGAAACCGCATCGTCCGTCCATTAGGACCCTCCAGTCGATTGCTGCGATTGCAAACCCGTAGCGAGCCTATAGTCCATGGCGCACGATCGGGTCGAGGTAACATGCGCAATCCCGTTACCTCGACCCGATCGCTAGCTGGGAGCTAGAACCCCTGGTTACCCAATTAGGGCGGCATATTGGCTCATTGGTTAGCCGCCTATGGATAAAGGCGAGGAATGAATATTGTCAGAGCTGTAGCAATAGCTATGGCGACCAAGGAGCCAACAATAAACAACCCCCAATCGTTGGGCTTAAGTGCGCCCAATGTGACAATCAGTAACAGTATCGGCAAATCGAGGAAGTGAGTGAAAGTTGGCACGTTTTCGGCGCGCGTTTTCTCCAACTCGGGCGTAAATGCGCCAACCCGCAAAGCCTCTTGGGTCAAGCGGCGCAGGCGCATGAAGTAGAGGCGGGTAATGGTATTGCCCTCGATGAATTCGAAAGCAAACAGGAAGACCATGCCCGCAAGCCATGGCGTGGAAACAAAATTCCAGCCACCGAAGAACTCAACAATCAACCAAGTGCCGGAGATGAGGAGAACAATTGCACCCGGAACCACAACGCCGTCGTAAAACACTGCAATATTGCGCACTGATTCGGAGAAGCGCACAAGTTCATGCGACTGACGGGACCGCAAATCAGTCAACCATACGCCGATCAGTCCTCCACCGATCAAAACAGCACCAATGATGTGTGCAAGCTTGAGTAAATCGTAAGTCATGGTTTTGAGCCCTCCGCGGTAGGAATGCCGGTTACCCGGCCCCCCCGCACAGACCCGGACGTGCGTTTTTTCCGCATCCGGTTCCTCGGTTGCACGCGCTTCCACGCAAGGCGGGGCCGTAGGATGCGCTGAGGGTACGAAGCGCATCAATCGCGAACGATGCGCTTCCCTTCGTTCAGCGCATCCTAAATACCGCGATAAATGCAACAGCCAATTTTTTCTTCAGCGCTTTTTCAGCCTCCCAACCCCTCCCCTCTCGCCAGCTTCGGCAACCTCCCATCCAATCCCATCGCATACCGCATCACCAGCTTCTTGGCGGGAGTGATACGTTCGGCCAAGCCGAGGCCGAGATTGCGGACGAAGCGCAGCGGGACGTTGGCATTGCCGAAGGCGCGGTAGAAGAAGTCCATGGCGGTCATCATCAGCAGGTTGCTGTTGCGGCGCATGCCTTCGTATTCGCGCAACACGGCGCTGGAGCCGATGTCGCGGCCGGCGCGCTTGGCCTTGGCGAGCACTTCGGCCAGGGCGGCGGCATCGAGCAGGCCGATGTTGACGCCCTGGCCGGCCAGGGGATGGATCATGTGGGCGGCGTCGCCCACCAGCACCGCACCTTCCTTATAGTAGCGAAGAGCGTGCTGGCGGCGGAGCGGAAAAAAGCCGCGGCTGACGATGCCCTTGATTTCTCCCAGTTCCGCGGGAAATTCCCGGCCCAACTCGCCCAGCAGGGCTTCGTCGGGCAGGGAGAGCAGCCATTTCACCCGCTCCGGCGCCTCGTACCACACCAGGGAGGCGTTGCGTCCGTCGAGGGGCAGGAAGGCTTGGGGCCCGTGCGGGGTGAAGCGCTGCCAGGTGATGTCCTGCTGCGGATAGGCCGTTTCGACGGTGAGCACCAGGGCATGATGCTCGTAGTCCCAACTGCTGACGCCCATGCCGGCGGCCTGCCGCGCCTGGGACTGGCCCCCGTCCGCCGCGACCAGCAGCCGCGCTTCGATAACACGGCCGTCCTCCAGCTCGATGCGCGAGCCTTGCGAGCCATAGTCGATCTTGCGGGTTTTGGCCGGACAGAGGAAATCGACGCCGGACAACGCCGGGAGCCGGTCGATCAGCGCGAGCTGGAGTACCCGGTTTTCGACGATGTAACCGAGCACCTCCTCGTGAATGTCCTCGCTCGAGAACAGCACATCGCCACGGTCTTCCCACACCCGCATCCGCCGGAACGGGCAGCAGCGGCGGGAAACGACACCGGCCCAGGCGCCGACCGTGTTCAGGATGCTGACCGAGGCGATGCTGACCGCGGAAACCCGCAGGTCATGCGACTGCCCGGGCGAAAAAGGAGGCGGAGGCGCCACTTCGATCAAGGCGACGCGCAGCCCGGTCCCTTCCAGCGCACAGGCCAGCGTCGCGCCCACCATTCCACCGCCCACGATGGCGATATCGTATCGTTCTGACATTTGATTTTGCTCTCCCGCTGGCGGAGTCCCGATTCAGCGCTTATGGTTGATCCGGTCGAACTCGGCGAGAAAATTCCTGATCCTTTCTTCGATCGCAGCCTTTGATTGTTCCACCAAGGTAGACTGATCAGCCGGGGTGGCGAAAATGAAGTTGCTCTCCCACAACAGCGCGTCGACGTGCTGAGGCACTTCCAGAGGACTCTTGTCCTTGCCGCCGGCATCGGGATAGAGCTCGGACGACCAGTTCACCGCGTGGGCGTAGTGGGCCAACCCCTGGACTTCGCCCGAAATCGCCGCGGGCTGGGCGCCGACCGGCGTCGCCGCCAGATCGACGACGAGCAGCAGCCGGCCCGACATGTGCGGCAGAAAATGCCGATCGAACGAACTCTTGGCGATCTGAAACGGCACCTTGTATTCGGCCATCAGGTTGCCGACATCTGCATTCACGGCGGTACAGATGGCCTTGACCGCCGGATTTTCCGCTTCTTCCACCGGACAGTAGAAGATGATTCCCGGCCAGCCCTTCAAACGCTCCAGGTTGGTCTGTTTCATGTGCTCGAGAACCTTTTGTTTCACCGCCGGCGAAATCGAGGCCGTGTCCGGTGAAAAGGTCTGCGGCTGCGCCGGTTCGGGTTCCGCCTGGCCACTGCCCCATCCGAACATCAATAGCATCGCCGCGGCGAGTTTAAGTCGGGATGCGATCCCTTCCGGTCCGTTCTTTTGTACGTTCATGCACGATTCTCCTCTTTCGACTTTCGTTGTGATGCGATCAAGATTCCTGCGGCTTCATGGTGCATCATGGTACTACCGCGCCGAAAATGTACGAAATGCCATGCACGGCGCGAGCATATTCCGGTCTATTCGTTGGAGTCCGCCGATGAGCCATAAACTCTGCCTCGCCCAGCCCGACCTGCTGCATACCCAGTGCCTGATCGACGGCCAATGGGTTGGTGCCGACAGTTCAAGGACTTTGCCCGTGACCAACCCGGCCACGGGCGAGATTCTGGCCGAGGTCCCCGCGCTGGGCGCTGCCGAAACCGCACGGGCAATCGCCGCGGCAGGACGTGCCTGGACCGGTTGGCGCAGCGCCACTGCCCGGAAAAGGGCAATGGTCCTGCGCCGCTGGTACGAGCTGATCCTGAACCAGAGCGAAGACCTCGCCCGTATCCTGACCGCCGAGCAGGGTAAGCCGCTGGCCGAAGCCCGTAACGAGATCGTCTACGCCGCCGGATTCGTCGAATGGTTCGCGGAGGAAGCCCGGCGGGCCTACGGCGAAACCATTCCCTCGCCGGTGCCGGACAAACGGCTGCTGGTCATCCGTCAGCCCATCGGCGTATGCGCGGCCATCACGCCATGGAATTTCCCGGCGGCTATGGTTACCCGCAAGATCGCGCCGGCTCTGGCCGCTGGCTGCACCGTGGTGGTCAAACCCGCCGAGCAGACGCCGCTGACCGCCCTCGCCCTGGCTGAGCTGGCGGTTCAGGCAAACTTTCCGCCCGGCGTGGTCAATGTCGTGACCGGCGAGCCGGCAGCGATCGGCGACGAATTGACCGCCAATCCCCTGGTCCGCAAGCTGTCCTTTACAGGTTCGACCGAAGTCGGACGCCTGTTGATGGCACGGTGCGCGGCGACAGTGAAGAAGGTCTCGCTGGAACTGGGCGGCAACGCCCCCTTCATCGTGTTCGAGGATGCCGATCTGGAAGCGGCAGTCGAGGGCGCTTTGCTATCGAAATACCGCAATACCGGCCAGACCTGCGTCTGTGCCAACCGCTTCCTGATCCAGGAGTCGATCTATGACGTCTTCGCAGAAAGGCTGGCGGCCAAGGTGCGTACACTCAAGGTGGGCAACGGCCTGGACGAGGGCGTCGTGCAAGGACCGCTCATCGACGGGCTGGCCCTGGCCAAGGTGGAGCGACATATCGCCGATGCCTTGGACAAAGGCGCCCGTGTGCTGGCCGGCGGCGAACGGCACCCCCTGGGCGGGTGGTTTTTCCAGCCCACGGTGCTCGTAGAGGTCACGCCGGAGATGCTGTGCACTCGCGAGGAAACCTTTGGGCCAGTGGCGCCATTGCTGCGCTTCGGTTCCGAGGAAGAGGCCCTCGCGATCGCCAACGCCACCGAGTATGGACTCGCCGCCTATTTCTACACCCGCGACCTGGCCCGCGCCTTCCGCATCGGCGAAGCACTGGAATACGGCATGGTCGGCGTCAACACCGGCATGCTCTCCTACGAGGTCGCACCCTTCGGCGGCCTCAAGCAGTCCGGCATCGGCCGGGAAGGTTCGCACCATGGCATGGACGAATACCTGGAACTCAAATACCTCTGTCTGGGCGGGATGGCACCGTCCGCCTGACCAGGTTCGCAAACCGATCCTCATTGTTGCACGCCACGCCGTATTTCCGGCCTGGCCGGCGCGATAGAATCGGGGTTTCACCGCTTTCACGAGAACCAAGGCATGGCTGCGGCCCCGGACTCCTTTCCTTCGAACACAGACCCAGGCCCCCTCCGCCTGCGCGAGATTCCTTACAACTATACCTCGTTTTCCGACCGCGAGATCGTAATCCGTCTGCTCGGCGAGGACATGTGGCAGGTGCTGGAAGACCTGCGCACCGAACGCGTGACCGGCCGCTCGGCGCGCATGCTGTATGAAGTGCTCGGCGACATCTGGGCGGTGCAGCGTAATCCCTACCTGGAAGACGACCTGCTCGACAACAAAGGCCGCCGCCGGGCGCTGCTGGAAGCGCTGCGCCATCGCCTGCGCCAGATGGAGCAACGCTGTGCCGAGATCGAAGCCGGCCGGTCGGAACGAGCCGCCAGGGTCACGCTGCTGATCCAGGCGGCGCGCCAAGCGGTGGATGCCTTCGAGGCCCGCTTCGAGCACACCCGGGAACTGCGTCGCCGGGCGCTGACCCTGCTGTCTCGCCACACCCGCAAGGACAACATCTGCTTCGACGGCTATGCCCGCGTCACCCATGTCACCGACGCCACCGACTGGCGCGTGGAATATCCGTTCGTCGTGCTCTATCCTTGCAGCGAACAGGAAGTCGGTCATCTGGTGCGCGACTGCATCGAACTGGGCCTCACCATCATCCCCCGCGGCGGCGGCACCGGCTACACCGGCGGCGCGGTCCCTCTGACGCCGCGGTCCGCCGTCATCAACACCGAAAAGCTGGTGGAGCTGGGAGCGGTGGAGCGCGATACCCACCTGCCCGGCGTGGATCGGCCCTGTGCCACGGTTTTCACCGGCGCCGGCGTGGTGACGCGGCGGGTGATGGAGGCGGCGGAACAGGCCGGACTGGTGTTCGCCTGTGACCCGACTTCGGCGGACGCCTCCTGCATCGGGGGTAACATCGCCATGAACGCCGGCGGCAAGAAGGCGGTGCTGTGGGGCACGGCGCTGGACAACCTGGCTTCCTGGCGCATGGTCACGCCGGACGGCAATTGGCTGGAGGTCGAGCGGCTGAACCATAACCTCGGCAGGATCCATGACCAGGACGAGGTGAAATTCCGGCTCAGACGCTATGACGCCGACGGCCACATGCTCCTCGAGGTGGAAATCCTCACCCTTCCCGGCCACCGCTTCCGCAAGACCGGCCTAGGCAAGGACGTGACTGACAAGTTCCTCGGCGGCCTGCCCGGCGTCCAGAAAGAGGGATGCGATGGCATCATCACCTCGGCGCGCTGGATCCTGCACGAGATGCCGCCGTACACCCGCACCTTCTGCCTCGAATTCTTCGGCCAGGTACGTGAAGCCGTACCGGCCATCGTCGAAATCCAGGACTATCTCGGAAGCCTGCCCAAGACCAGCGGCGCCCGGGTCATGCTAGCCGGACTGGAGCATCTGGACGAGCGCTACGTCAAGGCCGTGGGCTACGCCACCAAGGCCCGCCGCCACGGCCGTCCGAAAATGGTACTGCTTGGAGACATCGTCGGCGATGACGATGACGCGGTGGCCCAGGCCGCCTCGCAGGTGGTGCGGTTATGCAATGCGCGGGGGGCGGAAGGCTTCGTCGCCGTCAGCCCGGAAGCCCGCCGCAAGTTCTGGCTGGACCGCGCCCGTACCGCGGCGATCTCCAAGCACACCAACGCCTTCAAGATCAACGAGGACGTGGTGATCCCCCTGCCGCGCATGGGCGACTACTGCGACGGCATCGAGCGTATCAACATCGAGCTGTCGCTGCGCAACAAGCTCAAGCTGTGCGATGCGCTGGCAGAATGCCTCGGCGGCGAACTGCCGCTGCGTGCCTACGAGGACGGAATCAACAAAACAGAACTGATCGGCGACCGCAGGGCGCTGGCGCTGGATGCCATAGCAGCGGTGCGCGAACGTTGGCAATGGCTGCTGGATCACCTGGACCTGCCATTGGAGCAGGCCGAAGGCCGGTTTGCCGATCTCGGCATCGAGGCCAGCGCGCTGACCAACTGCGCCGAACGGCCTACCCTGTTCCACCGGCTCCAGGACCATTCGGTGCGCGTCTCGTGGAAAAAGGAACTGTTGCCTCGCCTCAAGAGCATCTTCGAAGGCGACAGCTTCCGGCCGGTCGTCGAGCGGATCGAGGCGGTACACAAGGCCGTCCTGCGCGGCCGGGTCTTCGTCGCCCTGCACATGCACGCCGGCGATGGCAACGTCCACACCAACCTGCCGGTCAACTCCGACCACTACGAGATGCTGCAGGAGGCCAATGCCGCCGTCGTCCGCATCATGGCGCTGGCACGTTCGCTGGGTGGGGTGATCTCCGGCGAGCACGGCATCGGCATCACCAAGTACGAGTTCCTGACGCCCGAGGAAGTGGCACCGTTCCATGCCTACAAGGCCCGGATCGATCCCGAGGGCCGCTTCAACCAGGGCAAGCTGATGCCCGGGGCCGATCTCCGCGCTGCGTACACGCCGTCTTTCAGCCTCATGGGCTTCGAATCGCTCATCATGCAGCAGAGCGACATCGGCGCCATCGCCGATTCCGTGAAGGATTGCCTACGCTGCGGCAAATGCAAGCCAGTCTGCTCCACCCATGTGCCGCAAGCGAACCTGCCGTATTCGCCGCGCAACAAGATTCTCGCGACTTCGCTCCTGATCGAGGCCTTTCTGTACGAGGAGCAGACCCGCCGCGGCATTTCCATCACCCATTGGAAGGAATTCGAGGACGTGGCCGACCACTGCACCGTCTGCCACAAGTGCTACAACCCCTGCCCGGTCGACATCGATTTCGGCCAGGTGTCGATGAACATGCGCAACCTGCTGCGCAAGATGGGCAAGCAGAGCTTCAACCCGGCCAAGACCGCGGCCCTGGCCTTCCTCAACGTCACCCGCCCCAATGCGATCAAGGCCTTGCGCACCAGCATGATCGAATGGGGCTACCGCGGCCAGCGCTTGGGTCATTTCCTGCTCAGACCCTGGGGACAGGCCCAGACCCGCCGGCCGCCGGCCTCGCTAGGCAAACCGAAGGTCACCGAACAGGTGATCCACTTTATCAACAAGAAAATGCCGGGCCAGTTGCCCAGCAAGACCGCGCGCGCCCTGCTCGACATCGAGGACAACCAGGTCGTACCGGTGATCCGCGACCCGCGCAAGACCGCAGTGGATTCCGAAGCCGTGTTCTATTTCCCCGGCTGCGGCTCGGAACGGCTGTTCTCGCAGGTGGGGCTCGCCACCCAGGCGATGCTGTATGAGATCGGCGTACAGACCGTGCTGCCGCCCGGCTACCTGTGCTGCGGCTTCCCCCAGCGCGCCGCCGGCCAGTTCGACAAGGCCGAGAAGATCACCACCGACAACCGGGTGCTGTTCCACCGGGTCGCCAACACCCTCAACTACCTCGACATCAAGACCGTGGTCGTGAGCTGCGGCACCTGCCTGGACCAGCTCGCCTCCTACGAATTCGACCGCATCTTCCCCGGCAGCCGGGTGCTCGACATCCATGAATACCTGCTGGAGAAAGGCGTGAAACTCGAGGGCGTGAACGGCGCCCGCTACCTGTACCACGACCCCTGCCACAGCCCGATGAAGCAGCAGGACCCGCTCAAGACCGTCAACGCCCTGATCGCCACTGCCGACGGCAGCCGGATCGCCAAATCCGAGCGCTGCTGCGGCGAGTCCGGCACCCTCGCCATCGCCCGCCCCGACATCTCCACCCAGGTCCGCTTCCGCAAGGAGGCCGAATTGAAGGCCGATGCGGCCAGGGTAAGAGCAGACGGCTTCGACGGCCCGGTGAAGGTGCTGACCTCTTGCCCTTCCTGCCTGCAAGGTCTGCAACGCTACCGGGATGATGTCGACAAGCTCGACGCCGATTACATCGTGGTCGAGATCGCAAGGCATGTATTGGGACAGAATTGGATGAAGGATTATGTCGAGCGGGCGGTCAATGGGGGAGTTGAGCGCGTACTAGTATGAATCGTCCAAGATAACAATCATCCTGCCAACCAGACCAGAATTAATCACCATAACGTGCCAACATTGGCTATCGTTTGCAGGAATACTATTTATTCCGATGAATTTAAATCCTATATCTGCACTCCCAACAGAACGGAAGACAAGGCTCGAGTGGTTGTACGGCTGCCTGTTGGTAATAATATCTGCATATTTTTCGATCGGCACCTTTAGCGAGCTGTCTACGATAACCGCCTACCGCCACGACGACCTTTACTATCTAGACAACTACACATACCAGCTCAGGTCGGACGGGCGGTGGCTTAATTACCTATTTTTTGATTGGCTAAAAATAGTTCCAGGCTGGATGGCGACCCTGGCAATATGTTGCTCATTTGGTGTTTTCTGGGTTGTTGCCGCATACCAACAGAGTCGTGTTCCGTCGTACTCACTTCTGCTATCGTTATTATGTCTCCAAATATATCCGCTTTATTTGCAAATCTTATGGCCTGCGACATCGCTACCGGCATATTTGGTTCTGGTTCTCGCTGCGCTAATCGCCAGCCGTCTCGGCATATGGAAGTTCTATATGCTGTTCGGCGTGTTATGCTTTGGCACCCTCAGCAATATTTACTATATTCTGCCACTTCTTCACTTGAACCTTGCTAACGGAGGAGAGTCAAAGGACGACGTAAAGACCATCTTATTTAGAATAGTATCGGCATGGGGTTGCGGCTTTGCATTAGGCTATTTATCCATGCTGGCGATACTTTATTTGGCGACTGGCCAATTGGGGCTGGAACTAGCAGAATGGCGACAGCCGCATTTTGTACATAGCGCCAAAGATATCGCTGCAAACATAGACAGATCAGCCGCCTATTTCTTATCACATATCAGAATTATATTCTCTGACGATATACGAACCTACATTCTACTTGCCGCCATAGCCATTCAGTTTTTGCGGAACAAAAACAAGCGCCACAATATTATAGCTATCATTTCACTCGCCATCATCGCAGCACATTACGTCATAATTTTGCCAGCTGGGATAGTATACTCCACAAGGACTGCGATGGCGACATGGTCAGGAATAATTTGCTTGGCTTTCATGACATCCAGCCCGGAAGGAACAAAGTGGCTATGGCTATCTCCACTTGCCGTACTTCTGATATTTTCGTTCGCCAAACAGAACGAGTCCGCGTTGGCTTGGTACGCGACGATAACAAATTATTGGAAGACAGCGCTATTAGAATCAACACCTTTACCTCCGCACCAGTATAACGGCTTAGTATTTTTTAGTAATGACGAGGAAGTCGGAGCTTCTGTAGATATGATTTCTACCCGTTATGGCGTGCAGCAAGGCATGGGGTTTGAGCGCCTTAATCGTTCGAAAAGTTGGAAACCTGTAGCATTCGAAGCCGGCTTTGAGAAAGTTATCATATGCAATGATGTAAAATCTGACTATTGCATTGATGTGAGACGGAGGCATGAAGAAAACACTCGATGCGGCGACGGACTATATTGTTTCTATGGTGTGACGGAGGACGGATTCCTGATGGCGGGCCTTAACGTGAGCGGCTCCGTCAAGGAATATTCTCCACCACCAAATTGGTAACTTGGTGATACATTGGCCGTAGTTCGGCGCTTGACATATAAGTAGCTCGGCCCCTCATAAACGGGTCTCAACTTTCTGGTCGCATGATAGTACATACCCATTTTATAAACTCGCTGTAAACTCAACCGGTTTGCCGTTCGATCGAATGATATTACATTGAGGACAAAACGACATGGTTTTGCCTCACAAGTTTGCGCTGTTTTGGCTCGCTGCGAGTATGCTTGCAATCGGAGCTTTCCCCATGGCCCCTGGCAAGAATTCAATCTCCGATCTGGAAACCGCCGTTTGCGGCTTCGTGCGGGAACCCCTGGCGTTCTGGCAGTTCCGGCGGGCGGCCGGAGCGCCGGACGCCAGCCGCGTCCGGTCGATCCGCGGCATCGACCGGCTGTCGTTCAGCACAGGCGACGGCCGCGTGCTGGGCGGCTACCGTCTGAGCGCCAGCCATCCCAGAGCCTATCTGCTGGTGGCGCAGGGCAATGCCATGCGGGCCGATCAGATCATGGGCGCGCTTGCGTTTTTCCGCGACTTGAGACTCCATGTTTACGTTTACGATTACCGCGGGTACTGCCTTTCCGAAGGAAAGAGTCGGCTCAAGGCCATCGTGTCCGATTACCGCGAGATCGTCGCGGCGCTGAATGCCAAGGGCTATGCCCACCGCTACCTGTACGGCATATCCATAGGCGGGGTGGTCCTGGCCAATGCCGTCGGCGCGGGCGGGGAATACGATGCGCTGGTGGTGGACTCCTCTCCAAGCCGGATTTCCCGCCTGGGCTGCCCGGAGGATTACGATCCGGTGCGCAAGCTCCCGCAGGACGGATCGAAGCTCATGCTCATCGTCGGCCTGCGCGATCGCGTCATGATGCCCTGGGAAATCGATGAACTGGCCAGACTGGTGCAAGAGCGCGGCGGCCTCGTCGTAAAGTCCCCCGAATTCTCCCATCCATTGCAGGATATCGATCCGGCGATTCGCCGGCGCCGCTTTCAAACGGTCGCCGATTTTCTGGCGCGATGAATCCGCTCGCCCGGCTGCTGCTTTGCCTGTTGTCGCTGTGCTCCGCCTGCATGGGACCCAGCCCGGCAAACCCGGTTCCCGCGCAAGGCGAGCCCTACGCCTCGGTCTACGTAGTCAACCAGGGCAAGCATGCCGGCCTCATCCTGCGCAGAGCCGACATTCCACCCGGATTCATCCCTGAAAGCTCTGATTTCCCCGAGGCCGACTACCTGGAGCTGGGCTGGGGCGACTGGGACTATTACCAGTCCGGCGATCCCGGCCTGTGGCTGACCCTGAAAGCGGCCTTCTGGCCTACGGCCAGCGTGCTGCACGTGGCCAGCATCGAGGGGGACATCGCGGCGCGTTACGCCGGTTACGAATGGATACGGCTGGACCTGGCGCCGCAGCCGTTTGCCGGATTGGCCGGCTATGTCGACCGCAGCTTCGCCAGGCACGGAGCGGCGAGAGCGCCGCCCGTCGGGCCGGGACATTACGGTGGCAGCCGGTTCTACCCGGCGAACGGCAAATTCCACATTTTCCACACCTGCAATGGCTGGCTGGCCGGCGCGCTGGCCGCGGGGGGTTATCCGATGAGCTGGTTCGAACCGATCACGGCGGACCAGTTGATGGCTACGATCAGGCCATTCGCGGCATCTCCTCCGGGAGCGTCACTACCTTGAGACGGCATTCCGCTGCTAGCCGCCGCGCACGACACAACAGGGATTCACCGCTTGCGCCAGCGGCGGCCTGACCATTTTTCCATTCCGACCACGGCATAGATCGTAAAACTCACGGCCAGCACCCGGCTCCACGCGACAGCTCCGATGGGCGCGCTGGCAAACGCCAGGTTCATCGGCGGCCAGTAGGTGAAGAGAAGCTGCAAAGCCGTCATCGCGAGCACGCCGAAAAGCAGCCGCGGATTGGAAAACACCCCCACGTGGAACATCGAGTATTCCAGCGACCGGCAGTTGAACAGGTAAAACATCTCGCCGAACACGAATACGGCGGTGGCGGTGGTGCGCGCATTCTCCAGGCTTTCTCCCCGTTCCAGCGCCCATTCGAACAGGCCGAATGCCCCCGCCAGCAGCGAAAATCCCACCAGGAATATTCTAAAAATCAAGGCACGCGTCAGAATCGGCTGTCGCGGGTCGCGCGGATGGCGCTGCATGATGCCGGGCTCCTTGGGTTCGAAGGCCAGCATCAGGCCGAGCAGCACCGCCGTGCTCATGTTGATCCAAAGTATCTGCACCGGCAGAACGGGCAATTCGACCCCGCCGAACACCGCCACCGTGATCACCAGACCCTCGCCGACATTGGTAGGCAAGGTCCAAATGATGAACTTCATCAGATTGTCGAAAACCCCGCGCCCCTCCTCCACCGCTGCCTCGATGGTGGCGAAGTTGTCATCGGTCAGCACCATCGCAGCGGCCTCCTTAGCGACCTCAGTGCCGGCCCTGCCCATGGCCACACCGATGTCCGCCTGCCGCAAGGCCGGAGCGTCGTTGACGCCATCGCCGGTCATGGCCACCACATTTCCCCTTTCCTGCAGAGCCCGCACCAGCTTGAGTTTCTGTTCCGGCGCGACGCGGGCGTAGATGTCGCAGTGTTCTACCATGCGCCGGTAAGACTCGTCGTCGAGCTCCCTCAGTTCCGCCCCTGTGAGCACCCGCCCCCGCGGGACGATGCCAAACAGACGGTGCAATCTTTCCGCCCTCACCAGACCGAGCTGGCGCGCAATGGCGCTTGCCGTAGCCGGGTGGTCGCCGGTGATCATTTTGACCCGAATCCCCGCCCGCTGACAGGCAGCGATCGCCTCCACCGCTTCCGGCCGGGGCGGGTCGATCATGCCTTGCAGGCCGAGGAAGGTCAGACCGCCCTGCAGCTTATGGTGCACCACCCTGTCTTCGTCCACGAACCGGTCTCCCCGGGCGAAGGCCAGGACGCGCAGCCCTTGCGCGGCCATTGCTTCCACTTGGGTATGAATGGCGGCCGTGTCCAGGGGGATGGTCCCCAGGTTGCGGTCGAATGCGGCGTCGCAACGTCTCAGGATGCTTTCCGCCGAACCCTTCAGATAGACGTGACGGGCGTCTTCCGCCCGGTTGTGATGCAGGGTCGCCATGAACTGGCGCTCAGACTCGAAAGGCAGGGTATCCAGCCTCGGGTGGGATTCGCTGGCATGAAGCTCATGCAATCCGGCCTTGCGCGCTGAAACCAACAGCGCCCCTTCGGTGGGGTCACCCTCGACATTCCACCCTTCGGCACTTTCGATCAGGTGGGCATCGTTGCACAGCAGCCCGGCCCTAAGACATTCCATCAAAGCCCCATGGCGGCATGGGTCGATCGCCGTCCCCGCCTGCCGGAACCCGCCCTCCGGCACATATCCGCTGCCGGTGACTTCGAAACGCTCGCCACCGGCGTATACCGCTACGACTGTCATCTGGTTCTGGGTCAGAGTTCCGGTCTTGTCCGAACAGATCACTGTGGTACTGCCTAAGGTTTCCACGGCGGGCAGTTTGCGAATGATGGCGTTGCGCTTCGCCATTCGGGACACGCCGATAGCCAGGGTGATGGTCAGAGCGGCCGGCAAGCCCTCGGGAATCGCGCCCACGGCCAGAGCCACCGAGGCCATGAACATATCGAGCGCCGATTTGCCCCGCAGCCAACCGACCAGGAATGTGGCCGACGCGAAGCCGAGAATGACCCACATCAAGCGTTCGCTGAAATGGGAAATCTTTTGCATCAACGGCGTTTCGAGGGTCTGAGCCGTTGCGATCATCTGGTTGATCCGGCCAATTTCCGTGCGGTCGCCGGTTTCCACCACCACGGCGAGACCGCTGCCGTAGGTCACCAGGGTGGTGGAATAGGCCATGTTGGCGCGGTCTGCCAGGACGGTGGCCGCCGGAAGGACCGCAGTCCGCTTCTCGACCGGGACGGATTCCCCGGTCAGGGCGGACTCGTCGATTTGCAGCTCTCGCACACGCATCAGGCGGACATCGGCGGGCACCTTGTCCCCTGAATGCAAGGTGACGATATCCCCCGGCACCAGTTCCGTCGCCGGAACGATGCGCTTCATCCCGCCGCGGATGACGGTGGCGTCGACGCTCAGATTGCGCGCGAGGGCGTCGATGGCTTTCAGGGCATTGGCTTCCTGGAGGAAGCCCATCACCGCGTTGACTGCGACGACACCGAAGATGACGCCGGAATCCACCCATTCCTGCAACGATGCCGTCACCGCCCCGGCCGCCAGGAGGATATAAACCAAGGGCTGGTGGAACTGCGACAGGAAAAGCAGCCAGGCCGGCTTGCCTTTCTTCGGGGCCAGACGGTTAGGGCCGTAACGTTCGAGCCGCCTTGCGGCCTCTTCTTCGGTCAGACCGTGCACCAGATGGGTCTCGAGCCGCTCCAGAGCTTGCGCCGTCTCCATGGCGTGCCAATTAGCGGAGAGAATCCGGTCCGAAGAGGTGGGAACCTTGGCTGACTTCATGCTGCGATCCTCCCGGACGGTCGCGGATCAGGGCCCGAATGCAGAAACTGGCGAGCCCCGGCCGCTGTCAGAACATGGCGGCATTGAGCAGGAAGTGCGCCCCGATGCCCGCCAGATAACCCAGAACGATGGCCGGCGCCCATTTCAGATGAGTGACGAAGGTATAGACACCCTTCGCCTGCCCCATCAGGGCCACGCCCGCCGCGGAGCCCACGGAAAGCAGGCTGCCGCCGACACCCGCGGTGAGTGTCACCAATAGCCACTGGCCCGTGGACATCTCCGGATGCATCGAGAGGATCGCGAACATCACCGGGATATTGTCGACCAGCGCGGAAATGACGCCGACGAGCGTATTCGCCGAAGTCGCGCCGAGCTCTCCGTACAGGAAATCGGACAGGTGATGGAGATAACCGATGAAATTCAGCCCCCCCACACACAGAACCACGCCGTAGAAAAACAGCAAGGTATCCCACTCCATGCGGGCGAGGTGATGGAAGACGTCGAAGCGGAACGTGCTTTCCGGCTCCTCCTCCGTCACCGCCTCGCCCGCCATCGGATCGATCCCGACTGCCGGTTCGTCGCGATGGGTCAGGTGGAGGAAATAACCGAACAACTGCAGGTAGGTCAGCCCTGCCATCATGCCAACCGCCGCCGGCAGTTGCAGTCCATTCTGAAATCCGACGGCGGTCAACACGGTCAGCAGGAACAGCAGGACGATCCGCTTGGCGCCGCGGCGCAGGGTGATCTTGGACAGGATCGGGGCGGGACGCCCTTTCGGCACGGCGAGACACATCAACCCGGCAGGAATGACGAAATTCACCACCGACGGGATGAACAGCTTGAAGAAGGTCCAAAACTCGACGATGCCTTTCTGCCACACCATCAGAGTGGTGATGTCGCCGAACGGACAGAAAGCGCCACCGGCATTCGCCGCCACGACCGTGTTGACACAGGAAAGACCCACGAACCTCGGATTTTCTTTGCCCACCGCCATGACCACTGCGCACATCAGCATGGCCGTGGTCATGTTGTTGGAGACGGAGGAAATCAAGAAGGCCAGTATGCCCGTCACCCAAAACAGCTGACGGTAGCTAAAGCCCCGGTTGACCAACCAGGACCTGAGGCTATCGAACACCCGCCGCTCTTCCATGGCATTGATATAGGCGATGGAAACGATCAGGAACAACAGCAGTTCGCCGTAATCCAGCACGTCGTGGCGTATGGCCGCTTCGGCCACCTCGGACATGCCCTCGTCTTTGTAAACGACAGCGATGGCCACCCAGATCAGCGCCGCGGCCAGCATCATGGGCTTGGACTTGCGTAATTCCAATACCTCCTCGAGCACTACGAAGACATAGGCGACGCCGAACAGCGCCAACGCCAGATAGCCGACGAAATGGCCGCTCAGGTCCAGCTGGCGGGACAGGCCGGGCGCAGCCGATGCCGCCAGCGGCATCACGCCCAGCCCCGCCGCGGCCAGGGCTTGAAACGGAAGCATCCTCGATGAATTCATGCAGTCTCCACTCGCGGCGACATACCGCGCAAAAACCACGTATGTTAGTCAATTTTCAAGCAGAAAATACCGGCGGTAGATATCTTTGAGCAAGATCGGTGCGAGCAGTGTCGTGCACGTGATGACGATGATCAAAGCGGCATAGGTTTGGTTGTCCAGGATGCCCGAGGTGCGCCCGAGTTCCGCGAAGATCAGGCCGACCTCGCCGCGAGGAATCATGGCGATGCCTATGGCGAAGCGCTCCCTCCATGGTCCCTTGAGCAGCAGGGCGCCCAGAAGCTTCCCCGATATCGCCGCGGCGAACAAGCTGAGGGACAGCGACCAGATGAACGGCGACCTCCAATCCACCGCGCGAAGGTTCAGCGACAGGCCGACCATGACGAAGAAGATCGGCACGAACAGATGGATGACAGGCCGCATCTGATTCTCGATCCGGCCGGCGAAATCCGGATCGCGATGCAAGACCAGGCCGAAGGGAAGGAAGAAGCGCCGCGACAGGGCCAGCCCCGCGGCGAAACCGCCCAGGAGCTCCGGAGCTCCCATGGCATGCGCCAGCCTGGCGAAGAACAGGACCAGTGACACGATCAGCGTCGGGATCAGACCGTCGGTCCGGCTGACCCGGGCGAACTGGCGGATCGCCAGCGAAATCAGCCTGGCGAACAGGGGCGCCAGCAGAAAGAACACGCCGATGAATCCCATGACCCGCAGCGCGTTGGCCGGATCGACAGTGCCTGTAAGCGAGAACTCGTAGAGCAGCGCCAGCAGGATCACGCCCAGAATGTCGTCGATCACGGCCGCGCCCAGTACCACCTGGGCCTCCCTGCCATGCCGGCGCTGCAGGTCGGTCAGCACCCGGACGGTGATGCCGATGCTGGTCGCCGTCAACGTACCGCCGACGAAAAGCGCCTCCAACGGGCTGAAACCGAACGCGAGGTAGCCCACGGCGGTGCCGAAGGCGAAAGGAAGGACGAAGCCGCTGACCGCGACGAACAAGGCACGCCCTCCAGTCCTGGCGAGCTGCCGGATGTCGGTTTCCAGCCCGACTTCGAACAGCAGCAGGATGATGCCGATCTCCGCCAGAAGCCTGATCACCTCACTGGGTTCCAGCCACCCGAGGAGACTGGGGCCAAGCAGCACCCCGGCCAGGAGTTCACCCACCACCGGCGGACTGTTCAGGCGCGCGAACAGCTCGGCAAACAGGCGAGCGGTCAGGAGGATGACCATCAATTGGAAAAAGAACTGATGTACCGCTTCGTTCGCCATGAACGCCTCCTCATATTCGCTCCCGGCACCCACGGCTCTCGCGGCGCCGGCGAAGCGTGCCGCCCCGACATTACAGGGAATCGGCCAACCTGCAAACCGCGACGGCCGGATCTGGCCGGGATGGCGGAACCGGGGCGGCGTTGGAAGCCTTCGGGCAGGGGCGTCCACTGATAAAGCCAGGTCTCCGTCAAAGCGCCGAAACCGTCACGCAGGAAACAGCGCAAATCGAACGCATGGAGAGGAAGGAATGCCGAGCGAATCGACGGACGCACCGTATTTGAAAAAATCGCGGCTGTACGCCACGGGTACGGCGACACCGTGGACGACTTCGTGGATTTGCACCGGATGCGTGAAGAACAGCCCAAGGTGAAATATCTGCACCTGAAACGGCCGGCCCTTCGGTCCCCAGAGCGAGTGCTCTTTCCTGAATCGGATCGATTGATACGCGTCCCAATCCAGCCCGGCCAGCCAATCCGGCATGTCGTCTGCGCGACCTTGATAGGGCCCTCGCGACAGACGCCTGGCCTCCTCCCTGAGCCAAGCCTTGCTGAACGGCAGGGTCATCGACGCGCCGCTCGCCGGCCTCAGCCAGCCAGAACCGAGGATGCCCAACGTCCCCCTGCGGCGAGCAAGTGTTCCAGCCATTCCCTTCTCGTCATCGCGTGCCTCCCGATAGGTCCCGGCCGCAAGCGGCCGGCAAACCATGCGAACTCCCCCTCAGATTCCGTCCTGCCACACGATCCGTTCTTCTCCGTTCGACTGGTAAACGAGCTCGCCGGGCTGCCCTGCGCTGGCAACCAGCGGTACCCTCGTCGAATCCTCACTATTGGTAAAGGAAATCAGCAAAGGCGATGCCGCCAGGAAAACCAAAGCCACCTGACCGGCCCAGACGTTCCGCCAGGCGGACCCCCTCGGGCGCGGCTGGAACCGGACCGGGGCCGGCCCGGCGGCCACGGCCTTCCAGGGTTTGGAATCCAGCCACTCCAGTACGCCGGCCACGCCGAGCATCAATCCCAAGCCGGCGAGGTTCACCCAGGCGATATCGAACGCTTCCCGCCCCCTCCAGTCGAGCGCCATCCCCGCGAGGTAGGAGAGCGCCATGGAAAATAGGAACACCGGCAGCGACTGCCGGCCCATTCGCGCGATCCAGCGCGGCAGGGACCATTCCAGCCAATGGGGTCTCCAGGACACAAAGCGGTTCATCAAATAGGCCAGCGCCAGGAAATGCATAACACGCAGCAATCCCAGATGGCTCTTGTCCACCCAGGGCTCCAGGTGGGCGCGCACGGCGCCCAGGAAGGCGACGCTTTGATAGGTCGGCTCATGGCCGAGCGGAATGGAAACCAGCACGAAGGCCAGGCACAGCGTGGTCAGTCGGCGGCCGGCGCGCGGCACCGGAAGCCATCCGGCGCCGAGCCCGAAGCCAGTGAAAAACAGCAATTGCCAGGTAAAAGGATTGAAGAACCAGGGGCGGTCGCCGGCAGGCTCTGCCGGCAGCTCCCACCCGAAGTGCCAGGCGCCCAGGTACACGAGCAGGGAAACACCCAGCGCCACGGCGGCATGGATCCTCGACAGACTCCAGACCAGAGGTACCCAGAGCAGGATCACGAAGTACATCGGCAGGATGTCGAAGAAATTGGGAACGTAGCGGAGACTGAACAGTGCGGCGATCGCGTCGGGCGTGCTCTCGAAAAAATACCGCAGGTACAGGCGATGGATGTAATCCTCCCCGCCCAACCACCGATTGCCGAATACACAGATCGCGGCCAGGGCGAAAAACAGCGCGAGATGTGAGAGGTAAATCTGACCGCAGCGGTGAAGGATGCGCAGCGTTCCGAGCCACATTCCCGCCCGCTCGAAACATCGCCCGTAGGCCAGGGCGGCGGCGAATCCGGAGAGAAAGACAAAGATTTCCGCGGCGTCGCTGAATCCGAACCGGGACGGGGTA
This sequence comes from Methylococcus capsulatus, assembly GCF_036864975.1. Taxonomy (NCBI): domain Bacteria; kingdom Pseudomonadati; phylum Pseudomonadota; class Gammaproteobacteria; order Methylococcales; family Methylococcaceae; genus Methylococcus; species Methylococcus capsulatus. The sequence goes on from NZ_CP104311.1 coordinate 3,052,998, forward strand.
TAAAAATACAGGGGGTTGAACGGAATGTGGTTGACGAAAATGATCATCAGCGCCACGCCCCGGAAAAAATCGAGCCGGACGTTGCGCGAAGGCGCGGTGGAATTCGACGTTTCCATGATTGATCCCATCTGGCGTCACCCCGCCGGGCCGCGGCTTGTGATGGCGCGGATTGCCGGCTCGAACCGATATCGTGCAGACTTTGGCGCTTCTGACGCATCGCCCTACGCGGCGCCAAGCTCGTCGTTAACTGTTGAAGTTTAGAGAAGAAAGCTTTCATGAACCTTTCATGCCGTGGGGACGACCGATGAGGATTCTGCTCGTCGAGGACGATGAAACCCTGGCCGACGGCCTCTCGCGCAGCCTGGCCGAGGACGGTTTCGACCTCACCGTTGCCGCGACGGGAACCTATGCCGACAGCGCCCTGCGTACCCACGATTACGATCTGATCATTCTGGACCTCGGCCTCCCGGACATCGACGGAACAGAAGTCCTCAGACTGCTGCGGGCCAGGAAGTCGCCGGTGCCGGTCCTCATCCTGACAGCCCGGGACAGACTGGACGACCGGATCGGCGGTCTGGAGCTGGGCGCCGACGATTACATGACCAAGCCTTTCGATCTGCGGGAGCTCGAAGCGCGGGTGCGGGCCCTGATCCGGCGCAGCCATGGCGGCTTCGGTCACGACGTCGTGTGCGGCCCCCTCGTTCTCAGAACGCTCGACCGCCAGGTCCATGTGAATGGTGAACCGCTGCTGCTGCCTTCCCGCGAATATGGCGTGCTGGAGGCTCTGCTGCTGCAGGCGGGCCGGGTGGTCAGCAAGGACCGGATCGCCCTGCGTCTGGCGAGCGGCGGCGACGAGCTGGCAGACAACGCCATCGAAGTCTATGTGCACCGCCTGCGCCGCCGCCTCGACGATCTCGGCATTCGCATCAGGACGGTGCGCGGCCTCGGCTACCTGCTGGAGCGGCCTGCCGATGAATAAGCCGCGCAGCCTGCGGACCCAGCTGCTGCTGCGGCTGACCTTGCCACTGGCTTTCGTCGTGATGCTCGACGCGGCGGTGTCCTATTTCGTCGCCCTGCACTACGCGGACAGAGCCTACGACCGCTGGCTGCTGGATTCCGCCCGATCGCTCGCCCAGCAGGTCAAGGGACAGAAGGACAAAATCACTTTCGAGCTTCCTCCCATCGCAGTCGAAATGTTCCGCTGGGACGACATGGACAAGACCTTTTTCAAGGTCGAGTCGCTCGGCGGAGGATTCATGGCGGGTGACAAAGCCCTATCCAGCCCCTCGATACCGCCGGAGGAGCGGGACCGTCCCTATTTTTCCAACGGCGAAATCGGGGGCAAACCGATCCGGATCGTGTCGGTGCTGACAGCTCCCACGGCGGCATCCGGGGAAGTGCTGGTTTCCGTGGCGGAGACGCTGAACAAACGCCGCGGCATGATGAGCGAGATTCTCTTCGCGGTGGTGCTGCCCCAAATCCTGCTGGTGCTGGTCACCGGCCTTCACATCTGGACTGGCGTCAACCGAGGGCTCCAGCCGCTGCGCAACCTGGCACGCATCATCGCCGGCCGGTCCGCCCGGGACCTCGACCCCATCCCGGATACCGATGTTCCACTCGAGGTGCGCTCCCTCACTCACACCATCAACGAACTCCTGCAACGCCTGGCAGCGTCGATGGCGACCCAGCGGCGTTTCATCGAAAACGCCGCGCACCAGCTTCGCACCCCTTTGGCCGGCCTCAAGATCCAGGCAGAGCGGGCATTGCGCGCGCAAGACCCGGAAACGATGAGGCCAGCACTGAGCCACATCAAAAACTCCGCCGACCGGGTCGCCCATCTGAGCGATCAACTGCTGGTACTGGCCCGTTCCGAGGCCACGGCGCAGGATCGCCAAAACTTCGCCGCGGTGAACCTGGGCACGCTGGTACGGGACTGCTGCATGGACTGGGCACCCAAGGCGCTGGAGCGGGACATGGAACTGGAACTCCGAGCGCCGGAGGAGCCCATCTTCATCGGCGGCAACGCGGATTTGCTACGCGAACTCCTCAACAACCTGCTGGACAATGCCCTCCGCTACGGCAGGGCCGGCGGTCAGATCGCCGTGAAACTCGACGGCCCGCCCCGGACGGCTTTGATCGTCGACGACGATGGTCCCGGTATCGAACCGGCTGAAGCAGGCAAGGTCTTCGAACGGTTTTACCGCGTCCCCGGCAGCCCCGGCGACGGATGTGGCCTGGGTCTGGCGATCGTCAAGGAAATCGCCGACCTGCACGGTGCCCGACTGCACGTTTCCCACTCGTGTTTCGACAGCGGCACACGCATCGAAGTCGCTTTCGGGCGGCAACCGGTGGAAGGTCTGGACCGCCGCTGAAAGGTATCTGAAAGCTTCCACGCATAGCATGGGCAACCCCAGCGCTTCCCCTGTCGTCCCATGTCTTTTCCATCCCGGCTCGCATTGTTCGGTTTCCTGTGCTTTTCCGCCTGTGAACAAAATGATATCGGGCGAATCGATCGTCCTCGGCCGGGTCCGTCATCGTCGGCGGACATCCGGGAAATCCGCGGGCCGGCCACGGTTTCGCTGAGACCGGAATCCCTGCCCTATCTCGTCATCCAGGAAATCCATCCGGAAGCATTCGACGCTTCGATTTCGGCGCCCGCCAAAGTCGACTTCCGCACCAAAGCCGTTTCGGCCGCGGGCACGATCGTCCCCGGACGTGTCACCCAGGTGCATGCGCAGATTGGCGAGCGTATCAGAGCCGGCGCGCCGCTGGCTACGCTAGTCAGCGCCGACGCGGCCCAGATGCGCTCGGATTTCTCCCGCGCCGAGGCCGAGTTGAGCCGTGCCGAAGACAGGCGCCGGCGCCAGGAGGAAATGGCTCGCCGCGGCGTCGGCCTGGAGGTCGAACGGATGGAAGCCGAGACGGAGTACCGCCAGGCCCGCACCGAATACGAGCGCAGCCGCGACCTCCTCCAACTCATCGGGGATGGCCGCGGGGGCGAGGTCGTCGTCCGGGCGCCGATAGACAGCGTAGTTCTGAAGGCCCATGTCTCCGTGGGCGCCGCGGTGGGGCCGGGGTCGCCCCTGTTCGACCTTGGCGAGCCTTCCGCCGCCTGGATCGTGGCCGACGTGTTCGAAAACGACCTGCTGCTGGTGGAGGTCGGCGCCAAGGCTTCGATCGAACTCGCTTCGCTGCCGAACGCCATTTCCGGCCATGTGGTGGGCGAGAGCGCGGCCATCCAGAACGAACTCCGGCGCGCCTCGGTGTTCGTCGAACCGGACGACCCCACGGTTCCGCTGCGGCCCGGCATGTACGCGAGAGTATCGATCACCGTATCGGAGCCCGGCCGGATCGTCCTGCCCACCTCGGCCGTGCTGATAAAAGACGGGCGGGAAACCTTTGTCTACGTGGAGAAGGAACCGGGGATCTTCGAAGCCCGCCCGGTGCGGGCGGGGCAGTCGCGGGCCGGCATGACGCCCATCCTCGAGGGGCTCTCCGGGGGTGAACGCGTGGTGGTGAAAGGTGCCCTGCTCCTGGATGGCGAAGCCGCCATGCTCTTGTAAGGATGCGATTATGCTGAAGCTGCTGATCGAGCATTGCGTGCACCGGCGCGTAGCCACCATCGTAGTTATCGCCGTCATCGCCCTTTACGGTATTCACGCCTATCTGGAAACGCCCATCGAAGCCTATCCGGATGTCACCAATACCCAGGTGACCGTCATCAGCCTCATGCCCGGTTATGCACCGGAAGAAGTGGAGCGGCAGGTCACCATCCCCCTGGAACGTGTTCTCAACGGCACGCCGGACATGCTGCAAATGCGCAGCCAGGCCCTGTTCGGCCTCTCCCTGATCACCATCACCTTCCAGGATGGCATCGACAGTTTCCGGTCGAGAACGCTGATTTCCGAGCGGATGGCCGGCGCCGAGATGCCGGAAGGCGTCACCCCCGTGCTCGCCCCGGACTACACGCCTCTGGGGGAAATCTACAAGTTCGTGATGGTGAGCGACCGCCATACGCTTTACGACCTGCGGTCCGAAATGGAGTGGAACGTCTCCCGCGTGCTGCGCCAGGTCCAAGGCGTCGCCGACGTGCTGACCTTTGGCGGCTACTACAAGGAAATCCACGTCGAAATCGATCCGGTGCGGCTCGAATCCTTCGGCCTGACCCTGGAGGACGTCAACCAGGCGATCGCCCGGTCCAACCGTAACGTGGGCGCCGGGTTCCTCCGCCACGGAGACCAGCAGATGGTGATCCGGGGCGTTGGTTACCTCGCATCGCCCGAGGACGTCAAGCAGGTCGTCCTGAAAAGCGCAGGCGGTACGCCGGTAACCGTGGGCGACGTAGCACGCCTGGTCCAGGCCTACACGCCCCGCCAAGGCGCCGTGGGCCTGGACCACCGGAAAGAGGCCGTGGAGGGCATCGTGCTGCTGCGGCGGGGACAGAACCCCTCGAAAGTGCTGGAAGCCGTCCACAGCAAGGTGGAGGAGCTGAACAGCCGGATCCTCCCCGCCGGAATGAGGATAGAACCCTTCCTCGACCGGACCGAACTGGTCGACAACACCCTGCACACGGTCTACGACAACCTGCTGCACGGGTTTCTGCTGGTGGTGGCTGTGGTCTGGCTGTTTCTGCGCAGCATCCGCGGCTCTCTGATCGTCGCCCTGGTCATCCCGCTGTCCCTCCTCGCGGCGTTTTCCGGGCTCTATCAGCTCGGCCTCCCGGCCAATCTCATTTCCATGGGGGCGATCGATTTCGGAATCATCCTCGACGGCGCAGTGGTCCTGGTGGAAAACGTGATTCACCTTGCCACCTGCCGCCGTCCGGAAAGCCGGCGCGAGATGCTGCGCCTGATCATCGCCGCGGCGCTCGAAGTGGCCAAACCGACATTCTTCGCGATGCTGATCATCATCGCCGCGCTCATCCCCGTATATACCCTGGAGCGTGTGGAAGGCCGCATCTTCCGCCCGCTGGCCTTCACGTACAGCTTCGCTCTCGCCGGCGGCCTGGTGTTCGCGCTGACCCTGGTGCCGGCGCTGTGCGCCGCCTTCATCCGGCCCCGGCACGCCGTGATCGAGGAACCGGCGTTCCTGGCATCCCTGCGCTGGGTTTACGGACACGTCTTGAAGCTGGCATTGGAGCGGCGTGGCGGAACCCTGGTCGTGGCGTTCCTGCTCCTGTTCGCCGGCGGAGTCGCGGGAACCCGGCTCGGAAGCGAATTCCTGCCCGAGCTGGACGAAGGCGACGTTCACTTGTTCGTCGAGATGCCGGCGAGCATCGCGCTGGCCAAGGGACAGGAGGTCTTGCTCGACATGCGCGAGCGCCTGCTCGGGTTTCCCGAGGTCAAGAGCATTCTCAGCCAGCAGGGCCGTTCCGAGGATGGCACCGACAACGAGGGCGTGAACATGAGCGAAACCTTCGTCCACCTGAAGCCTCGGGCGCAATGGCGCCCAGGGCTGGAGAAAGCCCGGCTAATCGATGAGATGCGAGACTCCCTCGCCGCGATCCCCAGCGTCCGCTTCAATTTCTCCCAACCCATCAAGGACAACGTCGAGGAGGCCGTCAGCGGCGTCCGCGGGAAGGTCGTGCTCAAGATCTACGGCGCCGACCTGGAAAAGATGCGCGTCACCCTGGAACATGCGAGGGCGGTGCTGAAAGACATCCCCGGGGTCATCGACCTGGACCTTTACCGGGAGTCGGTGGTGCCGCAGCTCCAGTTGAAGCTGGACCGGCCGGCTCTGGCCCGGCATGGAATCGACGTCGATGCGGCCCAGAACGCCATCGAAACCGGCCTGGCGGGCAAGATCGTCACCGAACTCTGGGAGGGTGAACGCCCCGTGCCGGTGCGGGTGATCCTCCCCGGCACCGAACGCGGCGACATGGAGCGCATTGCGAACCTGATGCTGCCCACCCCCGGAGGCGCTCGGATTCCGCTGCGGGAGGTCGCCGACCTGCGCATCGAGCGCGGCCGGACCTCCATCGAAAGGGAGGCGAACCGGCGGTTCCTCGCGCTCAAATTCAATATCGAAGGTCGCGACCTCGGATCGGTCGTGCGCGACGCGTCGCTCGCGGTCGAAACCGCCGTCGAAGTGCCGGAAGGCCACTTCCTGGTCTGGGGCGGCGAATTCGAGAATCAGCAACGGGCGATGACGCGCTTGGCCGTCGCCGTCCCCGTGGCGGTTCTGGTCGTCTTCGCGCTTCTCTACGGCGCATTGCAATCCGCCCGTAGCGCCCTCGCCATCCTGGCATGCGTGCCTTTCGCCTTGGTCGGCGGCGTATTCATCCTGCTGTGGAGCGGAATACCCCTGTCGGTGAGCGCCGCCATCGGCTTCATCGCCTTGCTGGGCCAAGTTTCGCTGATGGGACTCCTGGTCCTGAGCGCCGCCGAACAGCGCCGGCGCCAAGGCATGCGTCTGTTCGACGCCATCCGGGAGGGAGCGGTGGAGCGGCTTCGTCCGGTGCTGATGGCCTCGATGCTGGCGCTGCTCGGCCTGCTTCCCATGGCGCTGTCCACCGGCATCGGCAGTGAAACCCAGCGCCCCTTCGCCATGGTCATCGTCGGCGGCATGTTCACGACGTTTTTCGTGGCGATGTTCGTCCTGCCGGCGATCTACTCCTTCATCACGCCCAAACTGCTGCTGTCGCCCGAAACGGCCGACGAATTGCTCGAACGATGATTCAGGAAAACCGTCACGCCCGCGTTTTCCGGGCACTCCAATACGTGCTCCCGTTGTTCTTGACACTCAACCTCGATGGCACCGCTCTCGCCAATGCCCAAACCGAATCTCTGCCGCAGGCCGTGACCATCAAGCAACTGCTGGAAATCGCAAGGCGACACAGCCCGCGTTATGCGGCTTTGCGGCAAGCGGTCGAGCTTTCCAAGGCCGAAATCGCGGCGGCGGACGTGCTGCCGAATCCAAGAGTCAATTTCGGGAACTACAGCCTCCTAAGCGCCAACAACACGATGTACGACGGCAAGGTGCAACGCGAAGTCGTACTGGAAGTCCCCGTGCTCATCACCGGCCAGCACGGCGCCAGGGTCGAGGCCGCGGAAAAACAGATGCAAACCACGGAAGCCGCCGTCCAGGCCGAATTCGCCCGGCTGGTGCACGACCTGTGGCGCACGTTCATCAAACTGCTGGCCGGCCAGCAGCGCGTCGCCGTATTGGAAGAAACCAGCGCGAACATGGAGCATCTGGCCGCGCTCGTCGCCGGGCGGGAGGAGTCCGGCAGCGCCAGTCGCTACGACACCCTGCGCATGGAAATCGAAGCCAAGGACGTCCGGGCGAAGCTGGAAACGGCCCGCAACGACCTGCAGGGAACCGTGGAGGAACTGGGGTTGATACTCGGCCTGCCGGACTGGAAACCCCAGGCATTGGGAAACCTCGCGCCGCTGGGAGTCCCGGCCGATCCGAAAAAGTTGTGGGCGGATGCCGAGCGGATCAACCCCGAAATCGAGGCCGTCCGCCGGGGAGAGATCGCGGCCGATGCCCGCCTGGAAAAAGCCAAGGCCGAGCGCTGGCCGGTTCCCTCGATCCAGTTCGGTTCGGCGTTCACGGAACAACCGTACGGGCACGCCTTCTTCGGCGGCCTCTCCGTCGAGATTCCCCTGTTCGACCGCAATCAGGGCGGCATGGCCAGGGCGGCGGCGGAAAAACAGGCCGCCATCCTCGAACGCGAACTGGTGACCTCCCAAATCCACGTCGCGCTCGATCGCGCCACCGGCCTCCTCGCGCGCAGGCGCGAAACACGGGTCAAATTCGAGCGGGACGTCGTCGCCAAGCTGCCCGCCCTCAAGGAGATGGGCGAAGCGGCTTACCGGCTCGGCAAAGGCAGTTTGCTGGAACTTCTGGATTCCACGCGCTCCAGAACGGAAATACGCATCACCCATCTGGAACTCATCCAGCTCGAGCTGGAAGCGGAGCTCGAAGCGCTGAAAGCGTCGGGACTGCTGGTCAGCCGGGCTGAAGCCGGTTGATGCTCCCTCCGGGATCGCCGAACTCGGGTCAGGCGACGGCGTGCTCTTGAGTGGAACACGCCGTGCGCAGTCCGGCTCAGTCGCCCATTGGTCCTGAAAGCTGGAAGCCGTCGGACAGCGTCCTCAGAAACGCGACGATGGCGTCCTCCTCCTCATCCGACAGCTTCAGATCGCCCGTTTCCGTCCGATTGACATTGGCCGCCTCCTCCGCGGCCGGCCAGCAGTTGATACCGGGCTCCGGATGGGAAAGGTGCTCACAATCGGCCAACACGTCGCGCGTGTTATAGAAGTGAACCACTTCCTTCAGGCTCTTGAATGCGCCGTTGTGCATGTATGCCTTCAGGTACGCCAACGACGGGCGCTTATCGACATTCCGCAAGGTGGGAACCTTCTGCTTACCCTTGTTTTCGGCCGCGTACTGTGCGTAATCCGCCCGGCCAGCCAAGAATCCGCCCAATCCCGGATCCACCCAGTCCGCGCCTTGCGGATTGAACTCAGAGGGCATCTGGTAGAAAGGGTTTTCCGGGTTTCTGGGAACACCGATGTTGACATAGGTAAAATCGGTGAAAAGGGGAAATTTGCTCGCGTAGCTCACGCCCTTCGTGGAATGGCAATTCGCGCACTTCGCTTTTCCCTCAAACAATGCCAATCCCTTCTTTTCCTGTTTCGTCAACGCCGCCTTCCCTCTCAGATACGCATCGTACTTGGAACTGAATGAACTGACCTCCCTGGAAGCCTCATAGGCAGCAATGGCCAGAGCGATGCGATCATAAGTATCGGATGGATTATCGCAGGCCAAGGTGCCCGGCCCGAAGGCGCGAGTAAACAGATCAGAATAGCTTGAACCCGTGAGCTGGGCGGCGAAGCCAGAAGCCGCAACCTTCTGGCAAACGTCCGCCGGACTGGCGTTATTCTGCTCCAAAGGGTTGAGGAGTGGTCCCTGGGCTTGATCCGCCGCGGGATTTCCGAGCTTTTCCCCCGTCGCTCTGCCGTCCCAGAAGTTTCCTCCCACGAACTCACCGTTACCATCGCGGTGAAATTTCGGGCTGAACGAAGCGTAAGCGGCGGCCGGTGGTTTGCGGTTACCGAAGCGGGTTGCAACCGCACCTTCGTAAACACCGCCGTGCAGATTGATGTCCTGGTCCGAACCGGTCCATCCGACCTTTGGGTCATGACAGTCGGCACAGGACTGTCCCGGCGGCGTCGAAAGGCCGGGATCGAAAAAGAGCGCCTTGCCGAGCAGTTCTCTGGGCGTGAGTACCGCATCCGCATGTCCTTCCAGAGTACCGGCAACCGCAACCAGTATGAAAACCACGAAGTGACTCGATATTTTCATTAATCTCATGTCGCTGACTCCAATATGACAACACACTATCAGAGATATCCATCGATTCTTTGAATGGCAGTCTGAAGAATAGCCCACATCGAACCGATTTCAACCGAACGACACGAAAATTTATCAGCCTGTGGGTTCCTAAATATCGTACAGTATGTCTCCCTTTGGCAACAAGCAGTTGTCATAACACCGCAAATAACCCAATACGGAACGCTGATTCCGTTATTCCATATCGCGGCTCAAGAGTGAGCCGACGACATTATCATTCTCAAAACTCATTGATACAGAAGATACTTAAAAATTGTGCGAAACATGGAAACGATAATGTTAATATAATTGCTCATATTATCGATAACATTTACTCCGGCGCCCGATGAAAGAAATGACCCGATATGATCGACCTGTCGCCGTCATCCGAGACCAATCACGGTCTTTGTCCGTCGCTCGATAACGGTATCGATCCGGCCCGAGCGGATCAGTCCGTAGTCCAGAGCCACGACGTTAAACACAGGTGTTTCGGCACAGTACCGCCAGAGGGCATGAAAGCGGATGCCGGCCACCGCCGCCGCATGCTGGGCCTCGGAAATAGCGCTGGCAGATCGGCCGTCCAGCAGGCGCCGGAATCGGCCGTTCAGGATTTCCGGTATTCCCGGGAAAGCATTGCCGCCAGTAGCGGAGGTGCGATAAGGGAGGTCAATAGGACCATGAGGATGACCAGGGTATAGGTTTCCTGGTTGATCACCTCGGCCTGCCGGCCCAGGCTTGCCACGATGATGCCGACATCGCCTCGTGGGACCATGCCGATCCCAACGATCAAGGCGGACTTCCGGCCCAGTGAGAGTGCGCCCAGGCTGCAACCCAGCACCTTACCCACCACAGCCAGAAACGTGATGAGGCCGAGCGTGCCCAATGCCGTGACGTTGCTCAACTCGCCCAGATCGACCTGCGCCCCGTTGACTACGAAGAAGAACGGCACCAGAAAGGCCAAAATCGGCTGCAGCTAGTGCTGCAGAGTTTCTCGCTGCTGCGTCTCTGCCGCGGTCTTGCCGGCCAGAAAGGCCCCGATGATCGCCGCCAGTCCGAGATAAGACGCCGCATCGGCTAGGGCCAGGCACAGGGCGAGGGACAAAGTCAGCGCGGAAAATGGATTGATGGGCACATCCAGAATCGGCGAACTGTGCCGCATGATGTGAGTACCAGCCCAGGCGACGAGGAGAACGAAGCCGATTGCCTGTGCCAATACGACGAGCAGATGGGCGATATCGACGTCGCCGCCGCTCTGGATGGCGGACACCACGCCGAGCAGCAACATGGCCAGGATGTCGTCGATGACGGCAGCCCCCAGGATCACCCGGCTGAAGGTTCGATCCAGCACCCCCAGTTCCTGCAATACTCTAGCGGTCACCTCGGTCGACGTGGCGACAAACGCGGCAGCAATGAACAAGGCCTTGGACGTGCCGAACCCGCTCCCGATGGCCCAAACCGCCGCCAGCAGGAACGGCACGATCACACCTCCCACGCCGACCGAGGTGGCGGCGACGCCCACTTTGCGCAAATCGCCGATGCGGGTTTCCAGTCCCACCGAGAACAGCAGCAATACCGCCCCGAGGTCTGACAACATGGCCAAAGGTGCATCGACGCGGACCCAATCCAATACCGAAGGACCGATGAGACAACCCGCCACGATCTCGCCCACCAGGGCCGGCAGTCTGAGACTGCTGGGCAATTTCCGCGCCGATCTGAGCCGCCGCGAACACGGTCAGCAATCCGAAAAAGAGTTCGGTTTCGTGATTCAAGGGGATTTCTTCCTGATGGGCATGTCACTATCCCGGATCGATCAAACCACGCCAGGGGCAAATGGTATGCCAGCCTGCTCTACCGAACGTCTGATGGGAAATCCGCTGCCCTCACGCTTGCAGCCCCCCAAAAGGATGCTAGCGCCGCCTGCGAGACAGAGGTGGAGAAGAGGATGCCCCTCTGATCGGGCCGGTGCCTTTCGACCCAGCCGAGTCAGAGGAGCACCGATGCCCCATAGACCGCAGCCCCCCGACTTCGATCGGGTTTGCGACGGTCGAATTATTATACCCGTCACTTACGATATAATTGATGATGCATTACATTGGCTTTTTGAGCTACGAAATCAGCCATTGCATCCGTCAGCGCTTCAACAAGGCTGCCGAAAGCATTGGCTTGACCCATGCCCAATGGCGTGCCCTGGTGCATCTCTCCGGTCACGAGAACTGCCGGCAGATCGAGCTGGCGGAAATCCTCGAAATCAAGCCGATCACCCTGGTCAGACAGATCGACCTGCTGAAGCAGGCAGGACTGGTTCGGCGCAACAAAGATACCGAGGATCGGCGCGCTTACCGGCTGGAACTTACACCCAAGGCGCATGCCTTCATGCAAGCTGCAGGGGAAATCGCCGACGCAGTGGAAGCACAGGTGCTCAGCGCGCTGACAGCCGAGGAACAAGAAAAACTTACCACGCTGCTGGAACGCGTCAGAGATGGCCTCCATAAGACTTTGCCTTCGCAAAAGCGGCCGGACAGCTGATTGGTCCATCATAGCCTCGGCCGATGCGCTGGCAACTCGGTTTTGGCCGGGGTTTTCCTCCGTTCATTGCCCATCACTCCAGTGCAGCAGCCATGATAATCGCACCTTCGTAACCATCAGGACATTCATGCTCTTCTCATCGAAAAAACAGGATTGGCTCGGCAATGTCCGCGGCGACGTATTGGCCGGCGCTGTCGTCGCCTTGGCTCTGATCCCTGAGGCCATCGCCTTTTCCATCATCGCCGGCGTCGATCCCAAGGTCGGGCTGTATGCCTCATTCTGCATCGCCGTCGTCACCGCCTTCACCGGTGGCCGCCCCGGCATGATCTCGGCGGCCACCGGCGCGATGGCCTTGCTGATGGTGACCCTGGTCAAGGACCACGGCCTGCAATACCTCCTGGCGGCCACGCTGCTGACGGGTGTCCTGCAGATCATCGCCGGCTATCTGAAACTCGGCAGCTTGATGAGTTTCGTGTCGCGATCGGTGGTGACCGGCTTCGTCAATGCCCTGGCCATCCTGATCTTCATGGCGCAATGGCCCGAGTTGACCGGCGTGTCCTGGCAAGTCTATGCGATGACCGCGGCGGGCTTGGCGATCATCTATTTGTTTCCCCATCTGCCCTGGATCGGCAAGTCCGTTCCATCGCCCCTGGTCTGCATCCTCGTCTTGACCGTGGTGGCGGTTTATCTCGACCTGGACATCCATCGGGTCGGTGACATGGGCGAACTGCCGGACACCCTGCCGGTATTTCTGTGGCCGGATGTGCCTTCGAACCTGGAGACCCTGAAAATCATCCTACCGTATTCGGTGCCGCTGGCGGTGGTGGGACTGCTGGAGTCGCTGATGACTGCGACCATCATCGACGATTTGACCGATACCGGCAGCGACAAGAACCGCGAATGCAAGGGCCAGGGGCTGGCCAACATCGGTGCCGGCTTGCTCGGCGGCATGGCCGGCTGCGCGATGATCGGGCAGTCGGTGATCAACATCAAATCCGGCGGCCGCGGGCGCTTGTCGACCTTTACCGCCGGCACCCTGTTGCTGATCATGGTGGTGTTTCTGGACGAATGGATCTCCAAGATCCCCATGGCGGCGCTGGTGGCGGTGATGATCATGGTGTCCATCGGTACTTTCAGCTGGCGCTCCATCCTCAATCTAAAGCAGCATCCGCTGTCGACCAACGCCGTCATGCTGTCCACGGTGGCGGTGGTGGTCTGGACCCATAACCTGGCCTTGGGCGTGTTCGTCGGCGTGCTGCTGGCCTCGTTGTTCTTCGCCAACAAAATCAGCCATTTCATGTATGTGGAGTCGAGCCAGGACGAAGAACGCGGCACCCGCTCCTACAAGGTGGTCGGCCAGGTGTTCTTCAACTCGGCGGACCGTTTCGTCGCCGCTTTCGACTTCAAGGAAGCCGTGGAGAAGGTCGTCATCGACCTGCACCGCGCCCATTTCTGGGACATCACCTCGGTGTCCGCGCTGGACAAGGTGGTCATCAAGTTCCGCCGCGAAGGCGCCGAGGTCGAACTGATCGGCATGAATGAAGCGACGGCCACCATCGTCGACCGCTTCGGCATCCACGATAAACCCGAAGAAATCGAAAAAATCATGGGGGGACACTGATGAACGCAAACACCCACTGCGTAATCGCCTGCATCGACGGCTCAGCCTTGACCCCGGCGGTATGCGACTATGCCGCCTGGATCGCTCAACGGGTATCCGCCCCCCTGAAACTGCTCCACGCCATCGATCACCACCCCGAGACCGCGGTCACGACCGACTTATCCGGCAACATCGGGCTGGATAGCCGAGATCATCTGCTCGAAGAACTGAGCCAGATCGAGCAGCAGCGCAGCAAGCTCCGCTTGCAGCAAGGCAAGTCGCTGCTGCAGTCCGCCCGGGAGCGCGTCATCCAGGCAGGCATCGCCTCCCCGATAACCTGCCAGCGCCACGGCAGCCTGGTCAAGGCCTTGATCGAACTGGAAGAGGGCATTCGTGTGCTGGTGGTCGGCGTGCGCGGGAAGATGCACGAAAACCGGCCCGACCAGATCGGCGCCAAGCTGGAGTCCATCATCCGCTCGCTGCACAAACCGATTCTGGTGGTCAACGCCGAATTCAAGGCGCCACAACGCATCATGATCGCCTATGACGGGAGCGATGCGGCGGAAAAGGTCGTCGAGATGGTGTCCACCAGTCCAGCCTTCAAAGGACTCAGTTGCCATCTGGTCTGTGCCGGCAAAGACGATGCCGTAGCGGAGCAACGGTTCGAGGCGGCGACTCACAAGCTGGCAAACTCTGGCTTTGCAGAGCTGACTGCACGGCAATTGCCGGGCAAGCCCGAACAGGTTCTCTGCGACTACCAGGAACGGCAGGCGATCGACCTGACGGTGATGGGGGCCTTCAGCCACACCCGGATTCACGACCTGCTGCTGGGCAGCTTTACCGCCAAGATGCTGGCCCACGCGCACAAACCGCTGCTACTGCTGCGCTGATCCGCCGTCACTACCCTGGACTGACTCGTCACAAGGGAGATCCGATCGGCCGATCGCGGCGGTTGGCGCAAATGATCCTGGTTTGCGCATTGGCCGGAAGCCGTCATCCGAGACCAATCACGGTCTTTGCCAGTCGCTCAATGGCGGTATCGATCCGGTCCGATCGGATCATTCCGTAACCCAGAACCACGCCGTTGGGAGCCGGCTTTTTGGAACAGTAGCGCTCGAGGGCATGAAGCCGAATGCCAGCTGCCGCTGCCGCCGACACCAGCTCGTCGGCCGGAATCTCCAGGCTCAGTATCGCCGCCAGATGCAGGCCCACCGCGTCCCCCACGGGGTGCATCCAAGCGCCGCCATGCCGTGACAAGGCCCGCAGCAAGGCCGCACGCCGCTCGGCATACACCCTGCCCATCTTGCGCACGTGGCGGGCGAGATGGCCTTCACCGATGAAGGCGGCCAGGGTGTCTTGAGACGGCGTCTGGCAATGCCAGTCGGCGCACGCCTTGGCGGCAACGAGCGCATCCAGCGCCCACGGCGGTGCGACGACGAAGCCCAGGCGCAACTCCGGGCACAGGCTCTTGGAGAAAGTCCCGACATAGCAGACCGAGCCGGTCCGATCCAACGTCTGCAGCGCATCCAAGGGACGGCCGCCAAAGCGGAATTCGCCGTCGTAATCGTCCTCAATCACCACAGCCCCCCGGTCCTGTGCGAATTCGAGCAGGGCGACCCGGCGCTTCGCGGACAGGGTGACGCCGAGGGGAAACTGGTGGGAAGGAGTGACGCAGATCACCCGGGCCTCGGCGGGCAGGCAATCCACCCTCAGCCCTTCCTCATCGACCGGAATGGCGGCGAGTCTCGCGCCGGCGGCATTGAAAGCATCCCATAGCGGTGGATAGCCGGGGTCTTCGACCGCAACCACCGTCCGGCCTGGGGTGACCAGGATGCGGGCCAGCAGGTCGAAAGCCTGCTGGGCGCCCGCCGTGACCACGATGTGATCCGGCGAACAGGAGACCGCCCGGGCGTAGGAGACGTGCTTGGCGATCGCCACCCGCAGCGCTGGCCGCCCCTGTGGCTGGTCATAGACCGCCGGTGTTTTCGACCAGGCTCGCAGAACCCTCGCGGCGAGGCGCCGCCAGACCGGAAAAGGAAACGCCGATTTGTCGGGTAGTCCGAGTCTGAAGTCGAAGGGAAAAAACTCGGCCTCCACCTCCGGAAGTATCGGCAGCCGGCGCCAAACCGCATTCAACCGGTCGTCCATGCCGGGTTCGCAGGGCGGACGACGCGCCAGGCGCGGCGAAATGGCGGCCACGTAGGCTCCAGAACCCGCCCGAATGGCCAGATAGCCCTCGCTCATCAACAGCTCGTATGCGGCCACCACGGTGTTGCGGGACACACCGACTGCAGCGGCGAAGGCCCGAGTCGAAGGCAGTCGCGTACCGGGCTGGAGCCGTCCCTCGAGAATCCCATCCCGCAACTGCCCGTACACGGACCGCAGCAACTGCCGGGAACCTTTGGGCGGCAGGGTAATGGGCAGTTCGAGAAGTGGCCCCATGATTTTTGCCATGTGTGGTCCTTTTTTGCGGTCGATCGCCGCCCTATTGTGCCAGCACCTTCCCTCACTATCCGGCAAAGGAGCATCTCATGTTGGCTACCGAACCGTTCATCCCCGCAGATGCGGGCGACCCTCAGCTGCCATGGATTTCCATGGGCCCCGGCCTTTCCAAGAAGCTGTTGGCCTTGTTTCCCGAACGCGGGGAATGGGTCACGCTGCTGCGGCTGGAGCCGGGCGCATGCGTCCCCCTGCATCGGCACCAGGGCGAAGTTCACGGCTATATTCTCAGCGGATTCCGGCGCCTCGAGCCGGAAGGACGGCTGCTGGGTCCCGGAGCTTACCAGTACGAGCCGGCCGGCCATGTCGACACCTGGACTGCCGGGGACGATGCGCCCTTGGTGAGCCTGTTCTTGGTGGGCGGTAGCGTGGAGTATTTGGCTGCGGATGGTACCCTCCTACGGCGGGAAACGGCCGACAGCAACGCCGAGGAATACCGCCGTGCCTGCGCGGAGCAGGGTGTCGCGCCGCTCGATCTGCGTCGCTGATCAAGTGATCCCGGCGCCGGAAGCCGGGGATCCGGCTCATACGAGACCAGGAGTACCCATCGTGTTTCGATCCAAAATCTCCGCTGTCGATCGCCACCCCAGGAAGCGCGTGCCTATCCTGGATGCCGAGATGAGCTTTGTCGATGTCGGCGAAGGCCCGCCCATCGTGTTCCTGCATGGCAATCCCACCTGGTCCTACCTGTGGCGCAACATCATCCCCTACGTCCAGACCCTAGGCCGCTGCCTGGCCCCCGATCTGGTGGGGATGGGCCAGTCCTGCGCTGCGTCTGCATCGGCTTATCGGTTCTTCGATCACGCCAGCTATCTCGACGCCTGGTTCGAGGCGGTGGGCATCGGCGGTGACCTGGTACTGGTAGTCCACGACTGGGGTTCTGCCCTGGGCTTCCACTGGGCCCGCCGCCACCCGGAACGGGTACAGGGCATCGCCTACATGGAGGCGCTCGTGCAGCCGAGACTTTGGACCGATTTCCCGCCGCCGCGGGAGCAGATCTTCCGGCGCCTGCGCGCGGAAGAAGGCGTCAGGATGATCGCGGAGGACAACTCCTTCGTCGAGACCGTCCTCCCGAAAAGCATCCTGAGGAGTTTGACGGAAGAAGAAATGGACGCCTACCGAAGGCCGTTCCGCACACCCGAATCCCGGCTGCCGACGCTGGCCTGGGCCCGCGAGCTGCCCATCGATGGTGAACCGCGGGACGTCGCCGAAGCGGTCGAAGCCTACGGCGCCTGGCTTGCGGCCTGCGAGATTCCCAAGCTGTTCGTCAACGCCGAGCCGGGCGCATTGCTGGGACCACGCGCACGCCGATTCTGCCGGCAATGGCCGAACCAGACCGAAATCACCGTGCCGGGCATCCATTACCTGCAGGAAGATTCGCCCCACGAAATCGGAGAGGCGCTGGCACGGTTCGTCGCCGGGCTCCGCGCGCCGGAGGTCCGGTGAACCGCGCTATTTACGCCGGAGCTCGGCCGACGCCCCCATCCACCGGCCCGCATCGCGGTCCAACCACGCCCTGGCGCGTTCGCGCCCTTTCAGGACGAAATCGAGGAATGCCGTGCTGACGCCGGCTACCTCGGCCCAATGGCGGACGTCGGACGCACGCTTTCGCATCGGCCGACCGGCAAGCCCCATAGCCACTCCCGACGGACCGCCGGCGGAACCGTTGCGAGAATTCCCGGTAGCGGAACGCTGACCGACCTGCAATGTAAGATCTTCGCGGGACCAGGGCAGCCATCCGCCCCCTTCCGAACCTTCGCCCACGGCGGGCCGCAAGGGCGGTCCTTTCCATTTCTGCCCAGGCTCCACGCCGGCGAGAACGTCGTGGGTACCGTCCTGCAACACCAGCAGGTACTTGCCGCCGGGCGGCATGGACTGCCACAGAGCCGAGCGCAGGGAGGTTGCGCTGAGCCCATAGGGGTCTTCGTCGTCGGTGCCAGTCACGGCGAGGAGGGGCATCGCCATCCCCGCGGCACGCTCGTCCAGCCTGCCTTCGGCCAGCGTGACATGGGGACTGAGGACGATGGCGCCGGCGAAGTTGAATTCGGTATGGGCCCGGAACGCCACCTTGACCGCCTCGCCCGCGAGGGCAGAAGCGGCCTGAGCACCGAGGTCGAACCCCGCCACCGCCGCTATGGCCGGATCCGCGACGGAATACGGACTGCCCGGTATCGCGGCGCGCTGGCGCAGTTCGCCCAAGGCCCAGGCCAGGTGGCTCAGCCGGCTTTCCAGAGAAGCCGCGGAGAAGTAGCTCCGCCCCGTAGCCCGCAGTTCGCCGGCGTCGAGCGTGTCCGAGGCCCAAAACACCTTGCCCAGCGCCGCCGGCTGCATGGCGAACACGGCGTAGCCTGCTGCCGCCCAGCTGCGGCGCCAGAATGGCCCCGCGGTGGCATCTTCCCCCAGACCAGGCAGATAGACGACGACCGGGAAACGCCCGCCCGCGGCAGGCGCCATGAAAGTGATGTCCAGCTCGGTATGCCCGCGCTTCCAGGATTCGCGGACCTCGGTAGTAGCGTAGCCGTGTTCCGGCGCGTAACCTCCCTGGGCTTCGAACTCTTCGATCTTCGACCTGGCCTCCTCGGGAGCGGGCGGCTCCGGCGGGGAGGAATCCATGGCACATCCTGTGAGCGTGGACATGGCGATCGCAGAGGAGATGACGAGAGACCGGGTGAGAGAACGTTCAGGCGTGGTCATGGGGGCGCTGGAGCGATGTCGTCTTATACACAAAACCGAAGGACAGCGGAACCGCTACAGCTCCGTCGGCCCGCAACCGCCGCGGCCAGGCTCAGTGGAAAGCCGCCGGATACTCCGGCGCCCCCGCTTCCGGACTTGGCGTCGAGCCCGTGTATTCCGGCGCTTCGATGAACACGTCCAGCTGCTGACCGACGAATACCGGCAAGGCTGCCGGGTCGAAGCTGTAAACCACCTGCAGCACGCGGGTATCCACCCGCTCGGTGCTGTCGCCGGTCAGGGAGCGTTTGGGCACGATGTAGGGTTCGACATAAGCCAGCTTCAGTTCGGTGCCGAGCTGGCTGTTGCCGCGCAGATAACCGTAGGCCTTGCCGCCCTTGTGAAAGCGCCAGGCATCGTTTTCGTCGATGTCGACGCGGACGTGGAGCCGTTCCAGGTCACCCATGATCACCAACGGCATGCTCAGGAATCCGGTAGTGGCATATTCGCCGATGCGGACGTTCACCTGGAGGATTTCACCCTGGATCGGCGCCCGCACCACCATCCGGTCGAGGGTAGTCTGGACCGCAGCGACTTGCGCCTCGGCCTGCCTGACCTGGGCATGGGCCGTTTCCAGCCGGGCTTTCGCAATCAGCACGGCATTGCGCCGGCGCTTGACTTCCTCGGCACTGATGGCCCGTTCATCGGTCACGGCCTCCGCCAGTGCCAACAGCGTGTTCGCATCGGTCAGCGAAGCTTCGGCTTCTGCCACCCCCGCCCGAGCCTTGAGCAGATCCGCCCAGCGCACTTCCAGCTCCGCCAGCGGCTCGCGGTCGTCCAGCCGGAACAGGACGGCACCGGCCTCGACCCGGTCGCCGACCTTGACCTCGACACTTTTGACCAGCCCTGGTAAAGGCGTGCCGATTCCGATGTTCCGGCTCCTGGCTTCGACGATCCCGGCGCCCGCGATGTACGACTCGAACGGCGGACGGGCCGGCTCGACCACCGCCGGCGCGACCGGCAGCGGCTGGTTGCCGGTGACCACCGAATATACCCCGAACAGGAAGCCGGCTACGGCCAGCACCGGCAAGGTGGCTTTGGGTAACATTCTCTCTCTGCGATGGGTGAGCTCATGACGGGCCGGACGAGCGGGTGACTTTCACCACCAGCCCGTCGTCCATCTGCGCAATGCAGTCCGCGAATTCGAAAATGCGGGCGTCGTGAGTGACGATCACCAGCGCCCGGTCCTGGTCCAGCGCAACCTGCTTCAACAACTCCATCACCCGATGCCCGGTTTCGTGATCCAACGCGCTCGTAGGCTCGTCACAGACGATCAGCTTCGGTCCGTGCACCAGGGCCCGGGCGATCGCCACACGCTGCTGCTGGCCGCCGGAGAGCTGTGAAGGTAGAGACTCGGAACGATCGGCCAGCCCCACCCGCTCCAGGACATCCACAGCACGGCGCTGCGCCTTTTGACGGCTGATGCCGTTGAGGATCATCGGGATCGACACGTTTTCCGCCGCCGTCAGGCTGGGCAGGAGGTTGTAGGTCTGGAATACGAAGCCGATGTTGGCGGCACGGAACCTGAGCTTATCCTTGTCCTTCATGCGCAGCAGATCGTGGCCGAATACCTCGCAAAGCCCTTCGTCCTGGTCGAGGATGCCGGCAATCACCGATATCAGGGTAGTCTTGCCGCAACCGGAGGGACCGACCAGCATCATCAGCTCGCCGGCGCGGATGTCGAGATCGACGCCGCGCAAGGCAACCACCTGCTGCCCGCTGCCATCGTAGGTTTTCCGGACTCCCCGGCATTGCACCGCCAACGTCGATGCGCCCATGGTTTCTTTAGCCCTTGAACACGATGGCCGGCTCCAGCCTGATCACCTTGCGGATGCTCAAGAGGGCCGCGAACATGCAAATCAGTGTCACCCCCAGTCCGCTGAACACCAGCAACTGCCAGGGAAACTTGAAAGCCAGAATGGTGTTGCGCATGGACCAGCCGAACAATGAGGTCAGCCCGACCCCCAGCCCGTAGCCGACCATACCCACCAGCGTCGCCTGCAGCAGAATCATGCCCAGCAGCGTCCCGTTGCCAGCGCCCATGGCTTTGAGCACCCCGAACTGGCGGATGTTTTCCAGGGTGAAGTTGTAGAAGGTCTGGCCGGCAATGGCGGCGCCGACGATGAATCCGAGGGTGACCGACATGCCGAAGTTGATCGGAATGCCGGTGTTCTTGAGAAAATAGTTGACGGTAAGCTCTTCGAACTCGGCCTGGGTATACGCCGCCAGCCCGGTGGTTTCCCGAATGCGGCGGGTCAGGGCGTGGACGTCCTGACCCGGCCTGGCCTTGACCAGCACAAAGGACAGGAGCTTGCGCTCCCTCGGTGCGTACAGCGTGGCCCGCGAATAGGTCGTATACACCACCGGCTGGGACTGGAAGGTCCGGGTGGTCTTGGCGATGCCAACCACCACCGCACGGCGGTCGTTGAGTTCCAGCGTGTCGCCCACCTTCAGCGGTACGGGCTTGCCGCCCGGCTCCTTCGGCGGCTTGGCCAGCTTCTCGCGGGCGCCATCGATGTCGACGATGACCGAATCGGCCCGCCGAAGGTCTTCCAGCCGCCCTTCCAGCATGACCGGCGGTCCGCCGATGAGGGTCGCATCATCCAGACCGATCACGTTGCAGGTCTGGAACGTCCCGTCCGCCAGGCGCGCCTTGATCATCCCTTTGTACATGGGCATCGCCCAGTCCACCCCACTGACGCCACGCACCCGGAACAGCTTGGTATCCTGCAGCGGCTTGATATCGTCGACGAACTGTACCTTGGGATCCATCACCCAGACGTCGGGCAGACCGACGTCCGTGACGAAACTGTACGAACGCATCATCAGCCCCACGAAGATGGCCGGCTGCTGCGTCATGATCAGCGAAGCGAAGGTCAGACCCATGACGATGCCGAGGTACTTGCCACGGTCCCCCATGAGCATCTTCAAAGCGATGTAGCTCACGGGCCGGCCTCGCCGGCGGACAGATGCCTGAGCGCGGCCAGCGAAAAGCAGACGATGTGCTCGGCGGTTTTCTCGATCTCTTCGGGTGTGGCGATGATTTCCGGACAAAGCCGGTCGATCAGCGAGCGCGAGTGCCGGTACATCAGGCACTGACCGACGATGCTCAAACCCAGCCGATGCATGTCCGCCTCGCTCAGACCGGGGCCGACCAGTTCGGCGATGATGCTTTGCAGAAGCGCACAGCGGGGTTTCATGGTGGACTCAATGACCTGGTCGAGCGCGGCAGTGGGATCGGTGATCTCGCGGGCGATCAGCTTTCCATGACGACCGAGATGGGTCTCGTCCAGCAGGCGAGCCAGGAAATTGGAGATAAACTGGCGCAGCCGTACTTCCGGCGGGAGAGTCGGATCACGCGCCAGGGTATCGGGGTAGCGTTCGTGCGTTTCGCGGAAGGCCGCCGCGAGCACTTCCGAGTACAGCGCCTCCTTGCTGCGGAAATAGTAGTTGACGGAAGCCGCATTCACTTCCGCCCTGGCGCAGATGTCCCTTACCGTGGCCTCGTGAAATCCCTTTTCGGCAAACACGTCCAGGGCTGCCTGCAACAGCCGCTCGCGGGTGGCATCCTGGGAAAGAGGGGGATCGAACCGATTCATTCAACTGATTTAAACGTTTGTTTGAGACAAAATTACCGGACGGTCCTGCCGAAGTCAAGGGCGTCCTCAGAGTTCAAATCCGGCCGGACTTCACCCTGTCCGGCTCCGGAAAAAGGACCCGCACGCAAAGGCCCTTATCGACGCCGTCGGCCAGCGTAACGATGGCGCCATGACGGTCGGCGATCGCGCGGACGATCGTAAGGCCCAGCCCGGTCCCGGCTTCCGTGGTTTCCGCGCCACGGTAGAAACGATCGAAGACCCGGCCGCGCTCGGCGGCGGGAATGCCGGGGCCGGTGTCCACGACTTCGAGACAAGGCTGCCCGTCCTCGCTCCGCCGCACCGAGACGTCTACCACCCCGCCTGGCGGGGTGTAACGCACCGCATTGTCGACCAGGTTCGCCAGCAGAGTATGCAAAGCGCCGGGGTCGCCGGTGATGCTCAGCTCGGGATCGATCTCGGCGAAGCCGAAATCGATCCCTTTCTGTGCCGCCAAGCCCGCGTGTTCCGCCACCACCTGCTGAGCGACGTCCGCCAGGACCACGCGTGTCAACGGGACCGAAACGGCGTCGGGCTCCTGGCGAGCCAGCGTCAGGAGCTGCTGCACCGCCCGGGCCGCACGCCGCACACCGGCCTTGAGGTCTTCCATCGCCGCAGCACGCTCATCCGCCGTTGCCGCGTGCTCAGCAAGGTCCGCCTGAAGCTGCATGGCGGCAATCGGAGTGCGCAATTCGTGCGCTGCATCGGCGAT
The DNA here is from genome assembly GCF_036864975.1 of Methylococcus capsulatus. Classification (NCBI taxonomy): domain Bacteria; kingdom Pseudomonadati; phylum Pseudomonadota; class Gammaproteobacteria; order Methylococcales; family Methylococcaceae; genus Methylococcus; species Methylococcus capsulatus. The sequence continues at coordinate 3,076,039 of NZ_CP104311.1, forward strand.
GAAAGCCCTTTGCGCAGCCAAAGCTTCCGACAGGCGAGAAAGCAGGTCGTTCAAGGAACGGACCAGCGGCAGAGCTTCCTCGGGGATGCGGGCTTCGGGTAACGGCGTCAGGGATTGCGGCGTGCGCGCCGCCACCGCCTGCGCCAGCCGCCGTAACGGTGCCAGCCCACGGCCGACGATGAACCAGATCGCCAGACTCAAGACCGGCAGTAGCACGACGACCGGTGTCAGCACTCTCGATGCGGCTTCCAGTGCCAGCTTGTTGCGTACCCACATGGGCTGTGCGACCTGGATCACTTGCCGGCCCATCGGCAAGGCGTACACCCGCCAGGCGCCCTCCCGGGTCTCGACGGTGGCATAGCCGTTACCGACGAGGCCCGGCAAGGAACGGTGCGGATGGGAGTAATAGAGCTGAAAGCCCTCAGGGCTCCAGACCTGAATCACGAAGTCCAGATCGTCGTGGCCTTGGCGTGCCGGGGGTGGATAGGCTTGATCCCCCAGGGACAGCGCCAACTGGCGCAATTGGTAATCCAGCAGTGCGTCCACCTCGGACCTTGCCGCCGAGTACGTCGCGTAGGCTCCGGCGCCGATAGCTCCGGCGATGGTCGCCAGCAACGCCGCGATCAGCCGTCGCCGGATGGACCTCATGACTGCCTCGGCATGAGATAGCCGACCCCGCGTACGGTGACGATCCGGTCAGCGCCGAGCTTGCGGCGGAGCGCATGGACATAGACTTCGATCGTGTTGCTCTCCACCTCTTCACCCCAGCCGTAGATGCGCTCTTCCAGCCGGGTCCGTGACAACGGCATGCCCGGGCGTTCGAGCAGGGCGATGAGCAGGGCATACTCGCGCGCCGAAAGCCGGACCGGCACCTCGTTCAGCCACACCTCCCGGCTCATCGGATTCACCTTGAGTCCCTCCAGCTCGATCAACGGCGTCGACCGCCCTGCCCGGCGCCGCGCTAAGGCGCGTATGCGGGCGGACAGCTCTGCCAGATCGAATGGTTTGACCAGGTAATCATCGGCCCCCGCGTCCAACCCAGCGACCCGGTCCGCGATCGAATCGCGCGCCGTGATGATCAAAACCGGCATGGGATTCCCCGCCGCCCGGAGCGCCTTGAGTATTTCCAGCCCCGATTGGCGGGGAACACCCAAATCCAGGATCAGCAGTTCGTGCACGCTGTTGCCGAGTGCCAGGTCCGCGGCCACGCCATCCCTCACCCAGTCGACTGCGTAACCGTCCCGCTTCAACCCGAGCTGGACGCTCTTGCCGATCATGGCGTCGTCTTCAACCAGCAGTATACGCATGCGGGGGATCGTGACGGTGGATGTTGGCGCCATGAATAGGCCCTGACAGCGGCGGCGTCAAGCGGCACCGGGTTCTGGTATAGTGCCGCCAAGCTGCACCATCTACATACTGATACTGCTCCGGATGCGTCCTGTCGAACTGCTCTCCCCTGCCGGTACCCTGAAAAACCTGCGTTATGCCTTCGCCTACGGCGCCGATGCCATCTACGCCGGCCAGCCACGGTACTCGCTGCGGGTCCGCAACAACGACTTCCAGCAGAAAAACCTGGCATTGGGCATCGCCGAGGCCCATCGCCTCGGCAAAAGGTTCTATCTCGCCGCCAACGTGCTGCCCCACAACGCGAAGATCAAAACTTTCATCAAGGACATGGCGCCTGTGGTCGCGATGGGGCCGGATGCGCTGATCATGGCCGATCCCGGCCTCATCCTGCTGGCACGCGAAACCTGGCCGGAAATGCCGATCCATTTGTCGGTGCAGGCCAACACCGTGAATTTCGCGGCGGTGAAATTCTGGCAATCCGTCGGCATCGCCCGGATCATCCTCTCCCGCGAGCTTTCGCTCGATGAGATCGCCGAAATCCGCCAGCAGTGCCCCGACATGGAACTCGAGGTCTTCGTCCACGGCGCGCTGTGCATCGCCTACTCCGGCCGCTGCCTCCTGTCCGGCTATTTCAATCACCGCGATCCCAACCAGGGCACCTGCACCAACGCCTGCCGCTGGAAATACGACGTCGCCCCGGCACACGAGAACGCCGAAGGCGATTATGTTCCAGGAGCGTTACGGCTGAACCTCGCGGAGTTGAACGGCAGCCTGGCGGACTGCGGCGCCGCGGAGCGCCACCCGCTGGCCGACGAGGTGTATTTTCTGGAAGAGGAAAACCGCCCGGGCGAACTGATGCCGGTGATGGAGGACGAGCACGGCACCTACATCATGAATTCCAAGGACCTACGAGCAGTCGAGCACGTGCAGCGGCTGGTGGATATCGGCGTCGACAGCCTGAAGATCGAGGGCCGCACCAAATCCCATTACTATGTGGCTCGTACCGCCCAAGTCTATCGCCGGGCCATCGACGATGCGCTCGCCGGGCGGGAATTCGACTGGAACCTGCTCGGTGTGCTGGAAAATCTGGCTCAGCGCGGCTACACGGACGGATTCTACCAGCGCCACCATACCCAGGATTACCAAAACTATCTGCGGGGGTGCTCCGAAAGCCACCGCCAGCAATTCGTCGCCGAAGTCACCGCCTTCGCTGGCGGCATGGCCGCCGTCGCCGTCAAAAACAAATTCGGCGTGGGCGACCGGCTGGAGCTGATCCGGCCCGAAGGCAACCTCGACTTCATCCTGGCCGGCATGGAGGATACCCAGGGCAACGCCTTGCAGGAAGCCCCCGGTAGCGGATGGCAGGTCAGGATCCCGCTGCCCGCACCCTGCGGCGATACCGCCTTGCTGTCACGCTACCTCTGATGTCACCACCGGAGTTTCCGACCATGGAGTTCACTACCGCCGACCTCTGCGACCGGTTTCACGGCACTCATCCGCTCCAGATCGCCGAGCCGCTGTTCCGCACCTTCGGGGCAGTGTCGCGGTTTCACGGCCGGATCACGACCCTCAAAGTATTCGAAGACAACGTCCTGATCCGGGAAACTGTGGCACAGAAGGCAGATGGCCGTGTCCTGGTCATCGATGGCGGCGCTTCCCATCGCTGCGCGCTGCTGGGCGGAAACCTGGCGCGGCTCGCCGCCGACAACGGCTGGCAGGGTATCATCGTGTACGGCTGTGTGCGGGACTCCGTGGAACTCGGGACGGTCCCTATCGGCATCCGCGCGCTTCATACCCACCCCCTCAAGAGCCACCAACGGGGCGGCGGCGACAAGGACTGTTTGATCACCTTCGCCAGCGTAAACTTCCGTAGCGACCATTATCTCTATGCGGACGAAGACGGCATCGTCGTAGCCGAGGAGAAACTGATCTGATGGGAAACCGCCTGACCCGAATCTATACCCGGACCGGCGACGACGGCACCACTGCCCTCGGCGACGGAAGTCGCATCGACAAGGACAGCCTGCGCATCGAGGCCTGTGGTACCGTCGACGAACTCAACAGCATGATCGGACTGGTACTGACCCAGGCCACATCGGAGGAATTGCGCGCCTGTCTGGTCGAGGTTCAGCAGACCCTTTTCGATCTGGGCGGTGAACTGAGCCTGCCCGCCCAGACCTTGATTCAGCGTCCGCAGACCGAATGGCTGGAACTCTGGCTGAATCATTTCAATGGACAGTTGCCACCGCTCAAGGACTTCGTGCTGCCCGGCGGCAGCCTGCCGGCGGCCTATTGCCACGTCGCCCGGACGGTCTGCCGGCGGGCGGAACGGCGCCTGGTGACACTGGCGCGCACCGAAGCCGTCAACCCGGAATCGCTGGCCTATCTGAACCGGCTGTCGGACTTCCTGTTCGTGATCGGCCGGATGCTGGCCCGCATGGGCGGCCATCACGAACCGATCTGGCAACGCGACCGCGAACCGCCCTTGCCCCGCGTTGATTCCGCCGTACCGCCATGCCACAATGCCCCACCTCTTAGGTAAGAAATTAGCCTCGTAACAGACCCATGGAAATCATTCTCGCCAATCCTCGCGGCTTCTGCGCTGGTGTCGACCGCGCGATCGAGATCGTCGACCGCGCCATTGAAGTTTTCGGCGCGCCGATCTATGTGCGCCATGAAGTCGTTCACAACCGCTACGTGGTCGACGGCCTCCGGGATCGCGGCGCGGTGTTCGTCGAGGAGCTGTCGGAAGTGCCGGAAAATTCGACAGTGATCTTCAGCGCCCACGGGGTCTCCAAACAGATTCAGGAAGAAGCCAAGGAACGCGGCCTACAGGTCTTCGACGCCACCTGTCCGCTGGTCACCAAGGTTCATATCGAAGTACACCAGCATGCCAGCGAAGGCCGCGAAATCGTCTTCATCGGCCATGCCGGGCACCCGGAAGTGGAAGGCACGATGGGGCAGTACGACAACCCGGCTGGGGGCATCTATCTGGTGGAATCGCCGGAAGACGTCGAAAAGCTTCAAGTAAAGAATCCGGACAATCTCGCCTACGTCACCCAAACCACGCTTTCCATCGACGACACCGCCGCCGTGGTGGAAGCACTGAAAACGCGTTTTCCCAAGATACTGGGGCCGCGTAAAGACGACATCTGCTATGCGACCCAAAACCGCCAGGATGCCGTCAAGAAACTGGCAGCCCAATGCGACACCATCCTGGTGGTAGGATCGCCCAACAGTTCCAACTCGAACCGCCTGCGCGAAATTGCCGACAAGCTTGGTCGCAAAGCCTTCCTGATCGATAATGCCGCCCAGCTGACCCGCGACATGGTCGCCGGTGCCGAACGCATCGGCGTCACCGCCGGTGCCTCGGCCCCCGAGATCCTGGTGCAGCAGGTCATCGCCCAGCTCAAGGAATGGGGCGGGCATACCGCCACCGAAACCCAGGGCATCGAGGAAAAAGTCGTGTTTTCCCTGCCCAAGGAACTACGCCGGCTCAGCGCCTGAACCGGTAGATTTCGACGTTTAACCAAGCAAGGAGTGACCATGGCCCTCACCCCCATGGATCTGGTGGCCGCCGCCAAGCAGCGGATTCGTGAAATCGGCCCCGCCGAGGTTCGGGCAATGCCCGGCGATACCTTGATACTCGACGTCCGTGAGCCGGAAGAGTACGCGGCCGGCCACCTGCCCGGCGCCATCAACATCCCGCGTGGTGTGGTGGAGTTCCGCATCGAAACCCATCCCGCATTTCAGGGGAGAAAGGACGCAGCCATAGTGGTCTACTGCCAGAGTGGCCTCCGTTCGGCCCTGACCACCGATATCCTGCAGCAGCTCGGCTGGAGCGGTACCGTCAGCATGGCGGGCGGCTTCAAGGCCTGGAGCGAGGGCGGCCTGCCGGTTGCGAACTGACTGCCATGGCGGGTCCGGGTGCACCTCCCTCCTCTGCTGAAGCGGCCGGAGAAAAGGTCCGGCTGGACAAATGGCTCTGGGCGGCCCGTTTCTTCAAGACCCGGCAGCTCGCCATCGAGGCCATCCATGGCGGCAAGGTCCATCTGAACGGCCAGCGCGCCAAGCCCGGCAAGGAAATAGGCATCGGTGCCCGGCTGGAGATCACCCGGGAGCGGGAAGTCTGGGAGGTCGTCGTCGAAACTTTGAACACCCAACGCCGGCCCGCCAAGGAAGCGGTCTTGCTCTATCGCGAAACCCCGGAGAGTCAGGCACGACGCGAAGCAGAAGCCGCCCGCAGACGAGATGAGCGGCAATTCGCCGACGAACCCGCACACCGCCCATCCAAGAAAGACCGCCGCCTGATCCACCGTTTCAAGCAATCCCTGGATTGAAAGCCGGCGTGAATCAGCGTTCATTTCCGGATACCCGGCCGGAATTCGTCTACACGGTATCGCGCCTCAACCGCGAAGCCCGCATTACGCTGTCCAGCCATTTCGGCACGATCTGGGTGGAGGGCGAGATTTCCAACCTGGCCACGCCGGCCTCGGGCCATCTTTATTTCACCCTGAAGGACGCCGAGGCCCAGGTCCGCTGCGCCATGTTCCGCAGCTCGGGACGCGTGCTCGGCTTCAAGCCGGCCAACGGCGATCATGTCCTGGCCCGCGTCCAGGTGGGGCTGTACGAACCCCGCGGCGACTACCAGTTGATCGTGGATCTGCTGGAACAAGCTGGCGACGGGGCGCTCCAGCGCGCCTTCGAGTTGCTGAAAAAACGCCTGGATGCCGAAGGGCTGTTCGATCCTGCTCGCAAGAAACCCATCCCCCGCTTCCCCACCTGCATCGGTGTGGTCACATCGCCCACCGGTGCTGCGATCCGCGACATCCTAACCGTGCTGGCACGGCGCTACCCGGCGGCTTCCGTGATCGTTTTTCCCGCCAAGGTCCAGGGCAGCGAAGCGCCGGCGGAACTCATCCGCGCCTTGCAGCAGGCCGATGCGAGCGGCTGGTGCGACGTCTTGCTTTTGGCGCGCGGCGGCGGTTCGCTGGAAGATCTCTGGGCCTTCAACGACGAAAGCCTGGCGCGCGCCATCGCCGCCTGCCGGACGCCGGTGGTCACCGGCATCGGCCACGAGGTGGATTTCACCATTGCCGACTTCGCCGCCGACCTGCGGGCGCCGACACCCTCCGCCGCCGCCGAAACGGTGACACCCGACCGGATCGACCTCGGCAATCGCCTGCAGCGTCTCGAATCTCAACTCCGACGGAACTTCCTGGGACGACTGGAGCGAGTCCAACAGCGGCTGGACTTCGTCGAGCGACGGCTGCAGCAGTGCCATCCCAGGCAAAGGCTGGAACGCCAGACCCAGCGCCTGGTGGAGCTGCGACACCGGCTGGGGCGAAACACCGCCATCCGTTTGAATCTTCAGCGTCAGCGGCTGCAAGGCCTGGAGCTGAGGCTGGTCCGCCACGATCCCGCCCAGCGGGTGATGCACCTTGCCGGGAAGCTCGATACGCTCGAATCCCGCCTGCGGCACTCGGCATTACTCAGCTTGGAACGCCGAAGCGAATGGCTCGCGGCCCTAGGCCAGCGGCTGAATACCGTCAGCCCGCTCGCCACGCTGGCCCGCGGCTATTCGATCGCCCTGCGCGCCGCGGACGGCGCCATCGTCCGAGCCTGGCAGGACATCCAGCCGGGGGAGATGCTCTATACCCGCCTGGCCGAGGGTTCGCTCCTTAGTCGCGTGGAAAAGGCCGAACCTGGCGATCCGGGGGCTTTTCCCGCACAATCGCCGCGAGGCCCCTGAGGCCCTCATCAACCAACCGCCAATCGGAAGGAGCAAAACCATGGTAAGAAAATTCGCGACGAGCGTGCTCGCCGCTGGGGTACTGAGCGGATGCGTGATGCAAAGCACTTACGACCGTGATGTAGGCTACGAAAGGCAGCTCAACGAACAGTTGCGCACGGAGGTGGACGCCGACGAGGTCAAGATTCAGCAGTTGCGGGACCGCCTCCGGGTCACCATGGAGGATGAATTGCTCTTCCCCGAAGGCGGATACCAGATAAGTAAAGAAGGCAAGGCATCCATCGACAAGATCGTTCCAACCCTGCAGAGCGCCACCAATCACCGCATCGAAGTCGAAGGCCATACCGACAATGTGCCGATCGGCAAACATCTGGCCCACCGTTTCTCCAGCAATTGGGAGCTGTCCGCCGGCCGCGCCTGCGAAGTGGTCAAATATCTGCAGTCCAAGGGCATCGACCCAACCCGCATGAGCGCCGCAGGACACGGCGAATATCAGCCGGTGGCGTCGAACGCGACTGCCGAAGGCAAGGCCCAGAACCGCCGCATCGACATCGATCTCGTGCCGATCTATACGGAATAAGCCGGCGCTCCGCCCCTGGCCTGTCGACCCGTCTCGACAGGCCAGGGCTCGCCTCATAAAATTACGCCCTTTTTGAATTCCGGAAACCGTGACGGCTCCGGAAGTTCCTTACCCAACAGCCTGGATTTCAGCGCCATGCCTCAGAACGCCAAAGCTCTCATCGAAAATTATTACGCCGCCTTCAACGCAGGTGATATGGAGACCTTTTTGAACCTCCTCACCGACGACGTGATCCACGACATCAATCAGGGCCCCCGCGAGATCGGCAAGGACGCTTTCCGCGCCTTCATGGACCGGATGAACCGCAATTACAAGGAACAGCTCGTCGACATGACCATCATGACCAACGAGGACGGCACCCGCGCGGCCGCCGAATTCGTGGTCCTCGGCGAATACCGGGTGACCGACGAAGGTCTGCCCCCCGCCAAGGGCCAGAAATATCGTCTGCCGGCCGGAGCATTCTTCGAGATCCGCGACGGCAAGGTTGCCCGTATCACCAATTATTACAATCTTCAGGACTGGATCGACCATGTCGAAAAGGCTTAGGTGCTATGAGCGAGGCGATCAGCGTCAAGATCATGTCGGGACCCGAAATCGGGAAATACATCCCGGATCTGGCCCGGCTGCGCATCGAAGTATTCCGCGATTTCCCCTACCTGTACGACGGCACCACCGAATACGAGGAACGCTATCTGCAGACTTATGTGAACTCGCCGGAGAGCGTGGTGGTGCTGGCCCTGGATGGCGAACGCGTCATCGGGGCCTCCACGGGGCTGCCGATGGAGGACGAAACGCCGGAATTCAAACAGCCCTTCCTCGAGCACGGCTACGATCCTGCAGGGATCTTTTACTGCGCGGAATCGGTGCTCTTGAAGGAATACCGCGGCCGCGGCATCTATAAGCGGTTCTTCGAAGGCCGCGAAGGCCATGCCCGCCGCCTGGGGCGGTTCGATTATTGCAGCTTTTGCTGCGTGCAAAGACCGGACGCTCATCCCTTGCGTCCCGCCGACTATGTACCGCTCGATGCCATCTGGACACGGTTCGGCTACGTCAAGCACCCCGAACTCGTCACCAGCTATGCCTGGAAGGATGTCGACCAGATCGAGGAGACAGAGAAGCCCATGGTGTTCTGGCTCAAGCCGCTGAAGGAATCCTCCCCATGAAGCCGTTGTTTCTCGCCGCCGCCCAATACGACATCGGGTTCCTGGGCGACTGGGCGACCTACCAGGAAAAGGCCGGACGCTGGGTGGCAGAGGCGGCCGGCAACGGCGCCCGAATGCTGGTATTCCCGGAATACTTCAGCATGGAGCTGGCGTCGCTGTTCCCGGAAGCAGTGTACCGCAGCCTGTCGGGCCAGTTGGCGGAAATGCAGTCGGTTCTGCCGGATTTCATGATGCTCTATGCCGATCTGGCGGAGCAGCATGGCATCTACATCCTGGCTGGCACCTTCCCGGTACGCCAGCCGGACGGCAGCTACCGCAACCGCGCCTTCCTGTTCCGTCCGGACGGTACGCCGGAATTCCAGGACAAACTGCAGATGACCCGGTTCGAGAACGAACAGTGGCTGATCTCACCGGGCAAGGAAATCCGCACCTTCGACACCGAATTCGGCCGGATCGGCATCAACATCTGCTATGACAGCGAATTCCCCTTGATCGCCCGCAGGCAGGTGGAGATGGGCGCAAACCTCATCCTGGTACCGAGCTGCACCGATACCCCGGCCGGTTATCACCGGGTGCGGATCGGCTGCCAGGCGCGGGCACTGGAAAACCAATGCTACGTCGTACAGTCGCCAACCGTGGGATCGGCCCCCTGGTCCGAGGCCGTGGACGTCAACGTCGGCGCGGCGGCCATCTATACGCCGGTGGATTACGGCTATCCCGACGACGGCATCCTGGCGATCGGTGAACTGAACCGGCCGCAATGGGTCTACGCCGAAATCGACCTCAGCTCCGTCGCCCGCGTGCGCGAAACCGGCCAGGTCTTCAATTACCGCGACTGGCCGGCCCAGTTCAAGCTGGTCGGATAGGCGAACATCAAAGGATCATCGCGAGACCGGCCAATACCGCCACGCCGCCACCCAGGTATGCGGTCTTCCTGAGCCAGCCCAGGCCGCGCCACCACACGCGAACGGCTTCGCGGCTGCTCTTGTACCAGACTTTTGCTGCCTCGATTTTCCGGGCAACTTTCGGCGCCAGTTTCCGGATGCTCAGGATCAGTACGACGACGAAAGTGATCATGCTGGTCCAGGCTGCTTTGTGCTGGGCATCCAGATGATCGAGCTCGAACGCCTTCGAATAGAAACTGGTTAGGACCTGCTGGGACAGCTCGAGCAGCAGATCGGCGAATTCGATGAGACCCTCGAGCATCAGTTCACCGGCAAAAGCAACCGATATCAGAAGAATGGCGGGAAGTCCGTAACGGATCAATTTTCTCTTGTCGATCGTCATGTTTGTTGTTCGTGTCGAGTCCTGTCGTCGAAAACGCGCTGTAGCCGCCGGATCGGCCCGATTGCAAAACCCGCGGAAATATAGTGTTAATTCGCAAGGGATTCAATCCGCGGCCAGCGAGGATTCGTGTCGCCCATGTTGAACCTGCGGATACTTTCTTCGAAACCCCGGACCCTGCGGGGGCTGTTGGCCATGCTGTCCGCCTCGCTGCTGTTTTCCTTGATGAGCGTCTCGGTTTACGCGCTCGGCGTCAGGCATCCCGAGCTGCCGACGATGACTGTGAGTTTTTTCCGGATCATCATTAACCTCGCCATTCTCTTACTTCCCGCACTGATCCGCTCACGGGTGCCTTCCCTGCTCGGCGACATGCGCCCGTCCCTGTGGCTGCGCGGCCTGTTCGGCTCGTTGGCGCTGATCCTGTCCTTCATCTCGATCCAGCGAATCGGCCCGGGAGAAGCGTCGTTTCTCGGCGCCAGCAGCGGCGTATTCGTGGCTTTGCTCGGCCCGAAAGTACTGGCCCAGAGGAACAGCGGCCGAATCTGGGCCGCGCTGGCCGGCTCCTTGGCCGGACTGTACCTGCTGCTGATGCCACGCGCGGATGTTTCCGACGAACTGGGCAGACTGATGGCCTTGAGCTCGGGACTGCTCAGCGCGCTCGCCTATCTGATGGTCGCCCGCGCCGGCCGCAGCAATCCACCCGGCACCGTTGTGTTCTATTTCTGCGCTGTGGCCATTCCAATGCACCTGGCCTGGTTCGGAGTGAGGGGATTCAAGCTACCGCAGGAAGGGGACGCATGGGCATTGCTCCTCCTTTGCGGTCTGGCCGCGAGCGGTGCACAGGTCCTGATGACACGAGCGTACCAGGAATCCCCTGCGGCTCTGGTAAGCGCAGTGAGCTACGCCACCCCCGTATTCAATCTGGCCTTCGGCTGGCTATTGTTTGCCAAGGTTCCGGTCGGGACGGCACTCGCCGGCTGTGCCATGATCTTGTTTTGCGGCGTACTGTTGCCGTTTCTGAGCAACCACTGCTCCCAACCATCCCTTCCGAGCGGTGGAAGGCGCAAGCACATGGACAAAGAATCACGACCGCGACGATGGATATGAATCAGGTTCTCCCCGAAGGCAGGTACCCCAAAAACCTCCGGGGGTCGTGTCATTCGGGTCGCCCACCCGAAGGGCTTGCTGCAGAAAGGCCACCCGGCTGCCGCGACTCCGCCGGGCACGACGGGTTTTGTCGGGGAGCCTGGTCTACGGGTTGGGCAGATGGGCGAGGAACCATTCCAGCAGCCGGATCATTCCCACCACCGCACCGACGGAACCGACCACCCAGAGGGTCTGGCGATGGATGGCCTGCGTCAGACGCACTTCCACCTCCTTGATTTCCTTTTGCAGCCTGGCCTCCACCTCGCGGATTTCCAGGCGGGTTTTTTCGATCTCCAGACGAAGCGTCGCCTCAATTTCCTTGATCTGCTTTTGCAGCCTGGCGTCGATCTCTTTCATGTCCAGCCGGATCGACTCGATCTCCGTCCGCAATCCGGCTTCGACTTCCTTGATTTCCTTCTGCAGTCTCGCTTCGACTTCCTTGATCTCCTTCTGCAGCCGCAATTCGGTCTCGCGCACCTGGCCGGCGGTCGCCACGTCCTTCAACTGGGGATAGCGGTCCTCCAGATGCTCGAAGGCTTCCGCGATCAGTTTGGCGCGCGTCTTGTCCTCGCCCGCCTCGGTCAGTTGTTCGTACAGTCGTAACGCTACGCTCATGGTCGTCCCGGAAACGCCTTGCGTCGCAGTTTAGCATGGGCCCGCTGACCCGCCGAACGGCCCCAGCGCCCGGACGAGGCTCGCCGGTCCGTTACGGGGGAAGGGGAGGAAAACGAAATTCCCGTCCGAGATGGCCGGCGGGCGTTTCGTCAGAGAGCCGCCCTTACGAACCGAGCGTAAGGACAGCAAGACAACGTCATTCAAAGAAAAACCGCCCGGCGGTCGCGAAAGCCTCTGCGGCCTACGGCACTTCGCGACATCCTGACGTCGGCGACCGAAGCGTAGTGGATGAAATCACCAGGACTCGGCGCCGCCGTGTTCGTGGTGGTGTGCGGCATCCTCGGATTGGAGATTTTTCACGCCCACGCCGTGCTGGTAGACCATCAATCCACCCAGGTCGGCACCGAAGAACATCGCCGTCACCATGATGCCCGCCAGAAACAGGTGAAACACGTTGGCCATACCGGAGAAGCGGTATCGGGCGATCAACCTCCAGAGGGAAAGACCGAGGGCGAGACTGGTGACCGTGAGACCCAGCCGTTCGTGCCATTCCAGGATCTCGTGCACCGCTTCGCCGTGTGGAACGAAGCTCGCAGCGTACAGTCCCGCCGCAGCCGCCGATGCGGCTCCCAATGTTCCCAAGTACAGCATCCAGCTCGCGACCATTCGCAGTTCCCGTTTGCCCATGGCCACGGCAATCAGGTCGAGCAGAAAAAACGCGTTCAAGAAAGCAATCGGGAAATGCACCAGGAGGGGATGGATGTTGGGAGCGAGGGCTACAAGCCCCGGCAGGAATTCGAACGGACTGCCGCCATCGAAAAACCGGGTCGTCGAATCGAGCAAGCTGTCCAGCAACCCGACCCAACCCGCGCTCCCCCCATCGCCCGCGCCGTGTACCGCGGGGATGAGAGATCCGCTGCCGTCCAAAACCGGCCAGCCGCCCAAAAATGCCATGATGCACTCCGCGTCTTATCCAGACGCAGCATCCTAAAGGATCAGAGCTGGACTTGCCATCCCCGTGTCGGCCAAGTCATCCAAGACTGCCGGCAACGCTCAGCGTGAGCGGGCAAGACGCAGTTTTTCTCCGCTCCTGCCCGCAGCGGCGATGGCAGGACGGGTAGTCCTGGCTTTGGCGGCCTGACGGGGACTTGCGGCCAAATGGGTATGGCCTGCCTTGCCATGCAGGGGTTTGGAGAACCGGACATAAGGAGTCTGGCCCGCCTTCAGTGGTTTGGCCGGTGCCTTGTGCGACCTCAGGCGAGGAAGCGGTACGGGCGGATCGCCCGCTACTCTGAAGGGACTGGGCGCGTGATCCAGCGGACTTTCGTAATTCACTCCTTCGGGAAAGAATCGGTCCGGATCGCTGGCGATCTCCACCGCGGCCAGAAACTCCGCATAGTAGTTGCGGGAAGCAAAGCCAAACAGCGGATGGTCGTAATCCTGGACGATGCGTTCGAAGTTGTGTCCGTAGGTGCTCTTCGCTTTCTGCATGCCGCCGATGCCGTGATTATAGGAAGTCACGGCCAGCGGCCAGCTTCCCAACTTACCGTAGGCGTGACTGAGATAGCGTGCTGCACCGTGGGCGGAGGCGATGGGGTCCAGACGCGCGGCAACGCTGTCCTGGCCGTTCATGAAGATTTTGGCGGCTCCGGCAGTGAACTGCCAAATGCCGACCGCACCTGCGGAAGACCTCGCATTGGCTTGGAAGGAAGACTCCACGTGGGGCAGAAACGCCAATTCCTCCGGCAAACCGGCATTGCGGAAAATGCGGCGGAAATGCTCGTCATAACGCCCGCTGATTTCCAACCCACGCTTGAACCGCTCCCGCAATCCACGCTGATAGCGAAGACGCTCGGCAGCACCTCGTATAGCCGTCCGGACGTCGGCCTGCTCGGCGATCCGCCGGGCCAGCTGCTGGTCGGCGGCGTCCAGCGGCACCCGTGATGCCAGCTTGTCCTCCAGGGTTCGCAAGCGGTATTTCCAGTAATCGAACCGCTCCTGCAGCCGGACTTTCTGGCTGGGCGTGAAACCGCCGCCGGCCTCCCCAGGCAGGTCGACGACCTCATAGACCAGGCCGAGGTAGCGGTCATCGTGCAGCGCGACCTGGGATCGACTCCATTCTGCATAGACTTTGCGCCAGAAGGCGACCTGAGGTTCGAGCGTGGGGTAGCGGGGAAACACCCCCAGATAACGGGTCATGTACTCCGCCCGTGGCCGGCTCCTCGGCATGAAATCAAAATCCCGGGGCGAGGCCGATCCGGTGGAAGGGACTGCCTGAACCGGTGAATCCTTTTTAGGCGCCACGGTGCGCGAAGAACACGCGACGAGCAGCAACACCGGAGCGATGCACACCAACCCTCGAGCAAATGGCTTGAACATAAGCGTATCCCCCTTGACATGCGCCGGCGCCCTCCCTTTTAGCTCAATACCTCAGCCGGCATGACGGAATCGTCGTCGGGCGTCGGTGACGCTATGGTATTGTAGTCCGTTGCCGGGAGACGACAACCATAGCGGCAATGGCTCGCCGGCCGCCTTTATTTCCTACTGCGATTTGGGCATCAATGGTAAAGATGCGCCGATTTCCACATCTTCTGCCCCCTGCAGAACGTTTTCCACCTGGAGAAAGCGCGCACCGATTTTTTTCGAAAGAGCTTTCGCCAGCTTACCGTAATACTTTTCCAGTAAAGCCGTGCGCGATTTACGGAATTCCAGGGCTGCCCTGACCAGCTCGTCGGCCTTGGTTTCGCTGATGGTGTCGAAATTGGCCGCGTAGTCGTTGATCAAGGCGTAGCGGGCGTCATTCAATTTCATCAGATCTGCTTCATATTGATGGTAGATCGACCAGAATTTCTTGCTATGGACCTCGTCCAAGTCCATCGCATCGGCAAGGAATTCGCGTTTTTCCATGCGGATGGTGGCACGAAACAGCGCCAGCTCGTCCTGTTCGACAGGTTTCATCACTGGCAGAGGTTGTTTCACGGCATGGACATCGATGCCGGCAAGCAGCAGGGAAACCGCCATTGCGGCCGCAGGGAAGGTCTTTGTCATGGAAAGGGGCCGCTCCAGACATCATGAGGTTTCACCATATCATAGGCCAGCCGCTGTCCAAATGCACCGGGTTATCTGCGTCAAACGGTGAGCATTACCCGATAGTTCCCGCCGATCACCAGATACTCGGCCTCCCCGCGCAAAGGATGGCGCGGCAGCAGATCGTTGAAGAACAGGAGTTTCACGACCGGCACTTCGGTTTCGAGGATATAGGCACCGAATTGCCCCGCCTGCGTCCGGTCAGCGGAGAAAGAAACGATGTTGTTGAGGCGCACGAGGATTTCCCGTCCGTTGCCGGCCCCCAGGGGACAGAACTCACCGAGACTGTCGACCCCGCGATAGAGCTTGACATGACGGCGCGCCGGCGTCTTGAACTTTGCGATCGCCCATTGGCAAAACTCGAAGAGCAGGTCGAGTTGCAGATAGATGCAGTTGTTGTGGAAGCGGCTCGCCATTTTCTCTTCGACATAGTCCATCCAGGCCGGGGTGCCAAAACCGGTCAGCGGCTGCTTATGGAAAGTGGGAAACAGACCGAAGCGGCTCTCGACCCAGCCCTTCAAGACCGCTCCTTGTGGATTGTTGGAATCGAAGCCCCAATCCTGCAGCAAGCGTAGGTAACTGCCCCGGACCCGCCACCGCCCCTGCCGGTCTTCGCCGAGACGCTGCTCCTCCTCGAAACCGAACACGACGCTCAGGTAATCCTGGAAAACATCGCCCGCCTCCTGGAGGTTCTCGCAGCGGCCCAGCCTGGCGAACAAACCGCTGTTGGCCTCACGAGTACCGTGGATACGCAAAGGCAAAGGATCCTGGTTGAAATCAGGGCTTGTGAGAAGACCCGTGGGAATGCCGACGAGATTGGTGCTATGCCCGGCGAGGGCAACGTTAGGGGAACGATGACTTTTAAAAGTGGAAAGCGAGCTGGCCATGGCACCTTAGGGTATCACCGGAAGGCGCGTCCGAGTGTTCCCTGGTGTCCGCCATAGGATCAAACTTCGCCGGGCGCCAACCGCGTTCCTCCCGGCTCCTCTTCGGCCCTGACCAGTGTCACGGGCGCCTTTCCATCCACCGTATCGGCATCGACGACGCATTGGCGCACGTCGGGCTGGGAAGGAATCTCGAACATCGGACGACGGAGGATGTGCTCGATGATGCTGCGCAGACCGCGCGCGCCAGTGTCGCGCTCGATGGTACGTGCGGCGATGCGGCGGATCGCAGTCTCGGTGAACACCAACTCGACGCCTTCGTAGGCGAACAGTTTCTGGTATTGCCGCACCAGGGCGTCGCGGGGCTCGGTGAGAATGCGGACGAAGGCCGCTTCGTCCAGCGGCTCCAGGGGCGCGATGACGGGGAAACGGCCGATGAACTCGGGGATCAGGCCGAAGCGCCGCAGGTCTTCGGGCTGGATTTCTGCCAGCAACTCCTCCAGAGGCGGCCTTTTGGCCTCCTGCATGGGCGCGTGGAAACCGATCTCGCCACGCGGGGGACCGATGCGCTTTTCCACGTGTTTTTCCAGCCCTGGGAAGGCGCCGCCCGCGATGAAGAGGATGTTGCGGGTGTCGATCGTGACCTCTTCCCCGCCTCCGCTCCCTTCCCGGCGCCGGCCGCGGGCCGCCACCTTGACCTGACTGCCCTCGACGAAGCGCAGCAGCGCCTGTTGTACGCCTTCGCCGGAAATGTCGCGGGTGTTGATCGCCATTTCCGGACTCTTCGCCAGCTTGTCGACTTCGTCGATGTAGACGATGCCCCACTCGGCCCGTTCGACGCTACTGTCGGCGGCCTCCAGCAGACGGACCAGGATGTTCTCGACATCGTCGCCGACATAACCGGCCTGGGTGAGTGTGGTCGCATCGGCCACGACGAAAGGCACGCCGACGATGCGCGCCAGGGTGCTGGCAAGCAAGGTCTTGCCGGTGCCGGTCGGCCCGATCATCAGAATGTTGGATTTGCCGACCTGGACCTCGGCTTCGTCCCCGGCCAGCCCGAGAATCTCCCGGCTCTCGTGGCGGAGGCGCTTGTAGTGATTGTAGACCGCAACGGAGAGGATTTCCTTGGACAGTTCCTGGCCGATCACATACTGGTCGAGGTGACGTTTGATGTCCTCCGGCTTGGGGACATTACCGTGCAGCTCTGCCATCGAGCGCTTGCGTCCCCAGTTGGTCACGACCTGTTCGGCCAGCCGTACACAGGCTTCGCAGATCTGGCCCTCGATGCCCGCGATGAGCGGGGTGTCCCGGCCTTGCTCGATGCCGCAAAAGGAACAGTGCTGGATCTTCGCCGGCGCGTCGCTGCTCATGCCGTCCTCCTCAAAGAGTTCGTGATTCAAGATTCGGCTTCCGCAGGCTCCCTGCATACCGCCTCGCCGTCGCACTGCCGGCATTGATGGGCTGCTTCGACACGCCACTTCACCAGTTGGTCTTCCAGGATCTCGATTCGGTCCAGCAGGCATTGCACCGCCTTGCCGACTGGGTCGGGAATCAGATGGTGGTCCAGATCGATGCCGTGCGGGGCCGCATTGCGCGAACTCTTGGGCTGGACGACCCTGCCAGGGATGCCGACGACCGTGCAATAGGCCGGCACGTCCTTGATGACGACCGAATTCGCGCCAACGCGAACCTGGTCGCCGAGGACAATGGGTCCCAGAATCTTGGCGCCTGCGCCGATCAGCACCCCGTTACCCAGAGTGGGATGACGCTTGACCTTGTTCCACGAGGTACCGCCGAGGGTGACACCGTGATACAGCGTCACGTCGTCGCCGATCTCGGCGGTCTCGCCGATCACCACGCCGGCGCCGTGGTCAATGAAGAAGCGCCGGCCGATGGTCGCGCCGGGGTGAATGTCGACGTTGGTCAGCCAGCGGGCAAACGCCGCCAGCAGCCGCGCGCTCAGCCGATGACCGGCGCGCCACAGGCGGTGGGCGATGCGGTGCAGCAGCACCGCGTGGACGCCGGGATAAGTCAGCATGACCTCCAGCCGGCTGCGCGCCGCCGGATCGCGCTCGAAGACGCAGCCGACGTCCTCGCGCAGGAGCTCTGCGAGGGACAGCTTAGCGGCTTCGTTCCCTACCACGGAACCACACTCCACGAGGTTCGCCCCGGAACCGGCGGCGCCGGAATGATGTAGAAAGGGTATTCCTCCTGGTCTTTCGGTGCTGTCTCCTGCTCCTTCGTAGGAACGCTGGGAATGACCGACTTGCAATCGTCCTGGTCGATGGATCCGTAACCGATCATGGAACACCTCTTTTTTTTTCCTGAGAACACATAAAAAACTCTCGTAGAGGCCTCAAGCAACCGATGTGCCATCATCACGAAGCATAGAGATCCCCATTGAATTCAATGCATTGCGCCCCGCACCTTGGTGCCGGCAGCGCACATCCCTGCGGTACCGGTCGGGGATTTGTAGGATTCATGACATGCGTTCCGGACGCGGTCCTCGGTCGACATTTCACCGATTCCTGCTATGTCCCGGTATATGATGGACACAGGTCATCGTCCTTATCGGAGGAGTTCACGTTTGGACAGGTCACCTGCCCTCATCTTGGCACACGGCTGTTTCGAAGACGTCCACGGCAAAGTGGCTCATGGCCTGGTCCGTGGCACGGATCGCTTCGACATCGTCGCCGTGATCGACCCGGACTGCGCCGGCCACGACGCCGGTACCCTGCTCGACGGACGGCCGCGGAACATCCCGGTGTTTGCATCGATCGAAGCCGCCCTGGCTCAGGGGCGAAGACGCCCTGCCGTCGCCATCGTCGGGGTGGCAACCCACGGCGGCCGCTTCACCGAAACCCTGCGCGCAGCCCTGCTGGAAGCTGCGGCAGCCGGCCTGTCGTTGGTCAATGGCCTGCACGACCTCGTCGGCGACGATCCGGAAATCGCCGCGGAAACGGCCCGCCATGGCGCCAGTATCCTCGACTTGCGCCGGCCCAAAGCGGTTGCCGAACTGCATTTCTGGACCGGCCAGATCCATGATGTCGCCGCCCCACGGATCGCCGTGCTCGGCACCGATTGCGCCCTGGGGAAACGCACCACCGCACGCCTCTTGACCCAGGCTTTGAATGCGGGCGGCATCAGGGCCGAGATGATCTATACCGGCCAGACTGGCTGGATGCAGGGCGGACGGTATGGGCTCATATTGGATGCCCTCCCCAACGATTTCGTTAGCGGCGAGCTGGAACACGCCATCCTGAGCTGCTACCGCGAAGTCAGGCCGGACCTCATTCTCCTTGAAGGACAGTCCGCCCTGCGCAACCCCAGCGGACCGTGCGGAACGGAACTGCTGCTGTCCGGAGCAGCGGCGGGTGTCATCCTGCAGCATGCGCCGGGAAGGCGTCATTACGACGGCTTCGAAGGACCCCGGTTTCGGATTCCCTCGGTGGAAGATGAAATCCGACTGATAGAACACTACGGCGTGCCGGTGCTGGGCGTCGCCCTGAACGGACGGGATTCGGGCCCAGACGCCTTGCGGGAAGCGCAGTGCAGACTGGCGAAGACTCTGGAGATGCCGGTCGTCTGCCCGCTGGAAGATGGTGTAACCGAGCTGCTGCCGCCGCTGCGGGCCTTGCTGGACCGCAAGGAAGTCGCATGAAGATTGCCGAAATCCGGACGCGGACCGAACATTTCCCACTGACGCGCCCCTACCGTATCGTCTTCCGGTCGGTCGAGGAAGTCGATAATGTCATCATCGAAATCAGGACTGGGGATGGCCTCCTTGGATTAGGCGCGGCTTCCCCCGAACACCACGTCACCGGAGAAACCCTGGAAGCCTGCCGGACCGCCCTGGAACCGGAGCGTCTTGGCTGGCTGCTCGGACGGGACATCCGGACCCTGCCGCGGCTGTGCCGGGAGCTGGCCGAACGGCTGCCTGCCGTGCCGGCCGCCCGCGCCGCCCTCGATATGGCGCTGCACGACCTGTTCGCCCAAGCGCTGGATCTGCCTCTGGTCGAAGTCCTGGGACGCGCCCACGACAGCCTGCCAACCTCGGTAACCATCGGCATCAAGCCGGTCGAGGAAACGCTGGCCGAGGCATGTGAGTATCTGGCCCTCGGCTTCCGGGTGCTCAAGGTGAAGCTTTGCGGCGAAGAGACGGAAGATCTCGAACGCCTGCACCGGTTGCACGAAACACTGGCCAAGCGGGCCATCCTGCGGGTCGATCCCAACCAGAGCTACGATATCGATGGCCTCCTCCGTCTGGAGCAGCGGGGGCAGGCGCTCGGCATCGAGTTCATCGAACAACCGTTTCCGGCACAGCGGACCAACTGGTTACGGGCGCTCCCGAAAGCGATACGGCGCCGGATCGCCGCCGACGAGTCGCTGCTGAGCCCCGCCGACGCCTTCGCTTTGGCCGCACCGCCCGCCGCCTGCGGCATCTTCAATATCAAGCTCATGAAGTGTGGTGGGCTGGCCCCGGCACAGTGCATCGCCACGATCGCCGAAGCCGCCGGGATCGAGCTGATGTGGGGCTGCATGGACGAAAGCCGCATCAGCATCGCTGCGGCCCTGCACGCCGCCCTCGCCTGCCCGGCCACCCGCTACCTCGACCTGGACGGCAGCTTCGACCTGGCCCGCGATGTCGCCGAAGGCGGCTTCATTCTCGAGGATGGCCGGCTCCGGGTCACAGAACGGCCCGGCCTTGGACTCACCTACATGGACTAGGGAAAAGCCGATGCAATTCCTGATCAACATCGAGAACGTGGCCCACGTGATCCAGCTCGCAGTGGCCCCGGTGTTTCTGCTGACCAGCATTGGCGCGGTGCTGTCGGTGATGACGATCCGCCTTGTATGTTCTTCCCTGAGCCACGGAGGTATGAATAAGAGGTTCGGAGGAAGATAGATCGTTGACCCTCGAAGCCGAGAAATTGAGCTTGTGGGAGAGCGTGGATCGTCTTTCTTCTTTTGTTGGCAGAGCCCGAACAGTGGCTGGGACGGAAGTCCGAATTTTTACAAGGTGGGGTGTGTACGACATGAATAACGAAGAGCGATTTGCCGGGGTGGATGTATCGAAGGCGTATTTGGATTTGGGAGTCAGTCCCGAGGGCGGGGTCGAGCGTTTTAGCAATGATGAGGCAGGGGTCACGGCACTGATCCAGCGACTCCTCACGCTCCAACCGGCGTTAGTCGTCTTGGAGGCGACCGGGGGACTCGAAACCTTGCTCGCGGCTTCCGGTCGAGTGGCCGGACTGCCGTTGGCCGTCGTCAATGCTCGCCAAGTGCGTGACTTCGCCAAGGCCACCGGCCGGCTCGCGAAAACCGATAAGCTGGATGCCCTGGTATTGGCCCATTTCGCCAAGGCCGTGCGCCCCGAAGTTCGCGCCGGCCGGACCGAGGCAGAGCAAGCCTTGGTGGAACTGGTCGCCCGGCGACGGCAATTAGTGGAGATGCGCGCCCAAGAGAGAACCCGCTTGGCGATGGCCGGCTCACGGCAAAAACAGGGCTTAAAGGAGCACATTGCCTGGCTGGACGAGCATATCGCTCGACTCGACGGGGATTTGAAAAACCGGCTGCGCGAATCGGACATTTGGAAAACCCGAGTCGACCTGCTCCAAAGTGCACCGGGCGTAGGCCCCGTGACGATGCTCACGTTGCTGTCGTATCTGCCAGAACTCGGCAAACTCAACCGGCGCGAGATCGCTGCCCGGGTGGGATTGGCGCCGTTTAATCGGGACAGTGGCTTCCAGCGAGGACGGCGGAGGATTTGGGGCGGACGAGCGGAAGTGCGCTCGGTGCTGTACATGGCGACCTTGGCCGCTACCCGAGGCGATAATCCCATCGCCACCTTCCATCGTCGATTGGTCGAAAAAGGCAAACCGGCCAAGGTCGCTTTAACGGCGGCCATGCGTAAGCTCCTCACCAGCCTGAATGCCATGCTGAAACAAAATAAACCTTGGTCATGCCCACAAATCGCTTGACCTCCAACACAGTTGCTCTCCCGTTGCATCGACCGGGCACGCCAGCTCGAGGACAACCTGGAAAATCTCGATCAGAAGATGCACCCGCACGCCCTAGTGGAACTCAGGATCCTATGGCGGCGCGCCCGGCTGATCGGTGCCGCACTCACGCTTTGCACGATCAGCGCACTCCTGATTTGCACTGTCGTCGGCATCCTGTTCGTCGGCGGCATATCCGAGGCACAGCTGGGCACGGCGATCGCACTGCTGTTCATCGCGGCCATGGGGGTGCTGATGGTGGCCTTGCTGGTCTTCCTGGTGGAAATCTATCTCGGGATCGCAAGCCTCCGGATTCGCCCACGCTAAGGACTCTTCGATGATCGACTTCAAAATCACCCGCGATCCGCAAACCGGCGAAGAAATCTGGGCGGTTCCCTTGAGAGGCCCTCTGCTGTTGAATCATCCATTGTTCAACAAAGGCACCGCCTTCCCTGAACAGGAACGCCGGGAACTGGGCCTGCTCGGCCTACTGCCGCCACATGTCGATACCCTCGAGATCCAGGTCGAACGGGCCTATGAGGCGTTCCGCAGCAAACCCACCGACCTGGAGCGCCATATCTATCTGCGCGCCCTGCAGGACGAAAACGAAGTATTGTTCTACCGGTTGATTCAGGATTACATCGAAGAAACGATGCCTGTCGTCTATACACCGACGGTGGGCGAAGCCTGCCAGCTATTCAGCCACATCTACCGGCATCCGCGCGGACTGTTCGTCGCCTACCCGGAACGCGAGCACATCGACGAGCTGCTGGCCAATACCCCGCAGCGCCACGTGGACGTGATCGTGGTGACCGACGGCGAGCGCATCCTCGGTCTGGGCGATCAGGGCGCAGGCGGCATGGGTATCCCCATCGGCAAGCTGGCGCTCTACACCCTCTGCGGTGGCATCCACCCGGCCCGCACGCTGCCGGTGCTGCTGGACGTCGGCACCGATAACCCTGACCTGCTGAACGACCCGCTGTATATGGGCTGGCGCCACCCACGAGTCAGGGGCGCCGAGTATGACGCTTTCGTCGAACGCTTCGTGCAGGCGGTGATGCGGCGCTACCCGAACTTACTGCTGCAATGGGAGGATTTCGCCCAGGCTCATGCCGGACCGTTGCTGGAGCGCTACCGCGACCGGCTGTGCACCTTCAACGACGACATCCAGGGCACGGCGGCGGTGGCCACCGGCACGGTGCTGGCCGCGGTCGAGGCTGTGGGAACGCGGCTGCGGGACCAGGTCGTCGCCGTATTCGGCGCCGGCTCCGCCGGCTGTGGCATCGCCGAACAGCTCTGCGCGGCCATGGTCGGGGAAGGCTTGTCCGAGACCGAGGCACGCTCGCGCTTCTTCCTGATCGACCGGACCGGCCTGCTGCGTGAAGGTTTTTCGGGGCTGCCGCCGTTTCAGCGGGCGTTCGTCCAGCCGTCTTCCGCCCTCGCCAGCTGGCGGCTGGACCGGCCCGACCACATCGGCCTGGCCGACGTGGTGAGCCATGCCAAACCCACGATCCTGATCGGCGTGTCCGGCGTGGCCGGCGCCTTCACCGAAACCATCGTCAAAACGATGGCTGATCTGACGCCCCGCCCCATCATCCTGCCGCTGTCGAACCCCACCTCCCGCTGCGAAGCGCTGCCCGCGCAAATCCTGGCCTGGACCGAAGGCAGGGCGCTGGTCGCCACCGGCAGTCCATTCGCGGATGTGGTCTGGAGCGGACGCCGTTTCCCCGTTTCGCAATGCAACAACAGCTATGTTTTTCCAGGACTGGGCCTCGGCATTCTGGCCGTCGGCGCACGCCGGGTCACCCAGGGCATGTTCATGGCCGCCGCCCGGGCGCTGGCCGACACCTCCCCTGCGCCCACCCTCCCGGATGCTCCCCTGCTCCCGCCCCTCACCGCCAGCCGCAGCGTATCACACTGCATTGCGCTGGCTGTCGCAAAGGAGGCCATCGCCGCCGGCGTCGCGGCGCCCGCCAGCGATACCGAGGTGGAACGTTTGGTGCACGAACGGATGTGGACTCCGGCTTATGCGCGGCTGACCGGTTGCTGAACTTCAAAAAAGGGCTTTCTCATGAGTGAAACCATATCTCCCCGCACTGGCGCCGACCTCCTGGTCGACTCGCTGCAAGCGCATGGCGTCGAATACGTCTTCGGCGTACCCGGCGGCGCAGTGCTGCCCATCCTGGATGTGCTGGCCGAACGCGGCCCTCGCTTCATCCTTTGCCGGGACGAAACCGGTGCTGCCTTCATGGCCCAGGCATGGGGCCGGATCACGGGGAAAGCCGGCATAGTGCTCACCACCTCCGGCCCCGGACTCATCAACGCGGTCTGCGGGGTGGCGACCGCCACCGAGGACCGCGATCCGCTGATCATCATCACCGGCCAGGTGTCGCGGTCCGCGCAATTCAAGCAGAGCCACATGAACCTGGACTCAGTCGGATTGTTTGCACCGATCACCCGATGGAGCATCGAGGTTGAGGACTCGAACACGGTATCGGAAATTTTGGTCAATGCCTTCCGGGTCGCCGAGATGCCGCGCAGCGGTGCCGTCCACGTCTCGGTGCCTGTCGACGTGCTCACGGCGCCAGTTTCCGGCCAAGTCCTGGTTCCGCCCGAATCGGCTTGCTGGGGTGCAGCTCCAGACAACCTCATCGAACGCGCCGCGGCCCTGCTCGACACAGCCGACGCGCCGGCCATCCTGCTCGGCGTGCGGGCAGGCACGCCTGTAGCGGCGGCAGCAGTGCGGCGTTTCCTAGAGCGGCATCCACTGCCTGTGGCCATGACCTTCGAGGCCGCCGGGACTCTCTCCCGCGACTTGGTGGAACACTTCATCGGCCGGGTCGGCTACGTGCTCAACCAGCCGGGCGACGAAGTGCTGCGCCAGGCAGACCGGGTGCTCGCCATCGGCTACGACCCGATCGAATATGAACCTTCCGCCTGGATTTCCCCCCAAACGCGGGTGATCCACGTAGACGCCCTGCCCGCCACTCTCGACCGGGCTTATTGCCCCGAAGCCGAACTGCTCGGCGACATCGCCGACAATCTGGACGCGCTCGGCAGCCGCCTCCGGAGCCGGCCTCCTGCCGATCGCGCCGCCGTCGCCGTAGCACGGCGGCGTCTGCTGGAAGAGCAAGGCCGGGGCGCCGCGCTGGCCGGCATGCCGATCCATCCCCTGCGTTTCATCCACGACCTTAGAGCCACGCTGGACGACGAGGCGACGGTGACCTGCGATGTCGGCGCCCATGAAATCTGGATGGCCCGCTATTTCTTCTGCTATGCCCCGCGCCATCTCCTGTTCAGCATGGGCCACCAGACCATGGGCGTCGCCCTGCCTTGGGCCATCGGCGCCGCGTTGGCCCGGCCGGGGAAGAAGGTCGTTTCGATGTCCGGCGACGGCTCCTTCCTGATGACCTGCATGGAACTGGAAACCGCCGTGCGCCTGAAGCTGCCGATCGTCCACATCGTCTGGAAAGACGGCGGCTACAGCCTGATCCAAAGCCTGCAGATGCGCGACTACGGCCGCAGTTTCGGCGCAGAATTCGGCCCCACCGATTTCGTCAAGCTAGCGGAAGCCTTCGGCGCGACCGGCTACCGCATCGAGTCCGCGGACGATATCGTCCCGGTGCTGAAACAGGCACTCGCGGCCGACACCCCGGTGCTGATCGAAGTACCCATCGACTACAGTGACAATGCCCACTTGGTCGAAGCAATCGACGCTTCGGCGCAGCACTGACTCAAGAGGAGACCTCCGTGGCCATCGATGACATCTTCATCCAGGCGTTCCGCACCCATCAGCAAAAAGGCGATTTGTTCCATCCGCTCGACCATGAGGACCACGAAGTGTTCCAGTCATCCACCATCGGGGCGGTGATGGAAGGCGTCTACGACGGCGAGACGACCTACGGCGAACTGGCCGGATACGGCGATTTCGGCCTGGGCACCTTCAACGCCCTGGATGGCGAGATGATCGCCTTCGGCGGACGGTTCTTCCAGATCAAGTCGGACGGTAAGGCGTATCCGGTACCGCCGACCGCCAAGACGCCGTTTGCGGTAGTGACGCTGTTCGATCCAACCGTGCGGGTGGAGTGGCCCCATCCGATCGACTGGAAACAATTCCAGGCCGCCGTCGACAAGGCTGCACCCAGCAAGAACATCTTTTATGCCATCCAGGTACGCGCCCATTTCGATCACATCCGAGTCCGGACCGTACCCCGTCAACACAAGCCTTATCCGCCCCTGGTCGAAGTCGCCCGCCTCCAACCCGAATTCGAATACGAAAATCTGGTAGGCACCCTGGTGGGCTTCCGCTTCCCCGACTACACCCAAGGCGTCAACGTCGCCGGCTATCACGTGCATTTCCTGGACGCGACCGAAACCGTGGGTGGCCACGTGCTGGACTTCACCCTGCGCGAGGCGGAAGTCGACATCGACGTCACCTCCCGGTTTCGCATGACGGTACCCGAATGTGGGGCTTTTCTCGACGCCGACCTGGCGAAAAATCAGGACGAGGCCATACACCAGGCGGAGGGCTGAAACGGCGGTATCTGCCTGCTCGCGGCGCAAGGGCGCCCTGGGCTCGCTTGGCTGTGGGTGGAGTTGTCGAGGGGGCTGCCGGTTTCGATCCGGAGAGGAACGAACTCCGGACTCAGCCGGTCCGCATCCCTCCCTAGTCGCGGCATAATGGCCGGTCATTCGACCACCGGCTATCGCAACGCATCCATGACAGACCGGCATTCCGGCGCCACCAGGCAGACGCTTTACGTACTTGCCTCGATCGTTCTCGGTATCAGCGCCGGGGAAGCCCTCAATCTCACCGTCGACAAAGGCGAGCTGCTGACCGGAATCACGAGCGTGTTCGGCGCGATGACAGACGTTTTCATGCGCCTCATCAAGATGATCATCGCACCGCTGGTGTTGGCAACCTTAGTAGCCGGCATGGCGAAGATGGGCGACGGCCGTGCCGTGGGAAGAGTGGGCGGCAAGGCGATCCTTTGGTTCTTTTCGGCCTCGCTGGTGAGCCTCGTGATCGGCATGGCCCTGGTGAACCTGCTCGCACCGGGCGAGGCACTGCACCTGGAGAAGCCGGCGGTCGGTGCCGACACGGGCTTGCAGAAGCACGATCCCACGCTTGCTTCGTTCGTGGCGCACGTAGTCCCCAGGAGCCTCTTCGAGGCCATGGCACAGAACGAGATCCTGCAAATCGTGGTGTTCTCGATCTTCTTCGGCATCGCCTGCGCCCAGCTCGGCGAACTGGCCCAGCCCACGGTGCGGCTGCTGGATTCACTGGGCCATGTGATGCTGAAGGTCACCGGCTATGTGATGCAATTCGCACCGGTCGCGGTGTTCGCCGCAACGGCCTCGATGGTCGCCAAGAACGGCTTCGGCTTGCTGGGCTCCTACGGCATCTTCATCGGCGAGTTTTACCTCGGATTGGCCGTGCTGTGGACGGTGCTCGGCGGTGTCGCCTTTGTGGTGCTGGGCCGGCGGGTTGTCAGCCTGCTCCGGCACGTCCGCGAACCGGCGCTGATCGCCTTCGCCACGGCGACCAGCGAAGCAGCCTATCCCAAGCTGCTCCAACAACTGGAACGCTTCGGCTGCCCCGGGCGCATCTGCGGCTTTATCCTGCCGCTGGGCTATTCGTTCAACCTGGACGGCAGCATGATGTACATGACCTTCGCGGTGTTGTTCATCGCCCAGGCCTACGGCATCACGATGGCGCCGGTGGACCAGTTGCTGATGCTGCTGGTGCTGCTGTTCACCAGCAAAGGGATCGCGGGGGTGCCGAGGGCGTCCCTGATTGTTATTGCTGCTACTCTGGACATGTTCGAACTGCCGGCGGAAGGTCTACTCCTGCTGCTGGGAATCGACCAGGTGCTGGACATGGGGCGCAGTGCAACCAACGTGTTCGGCAACAGCGTGGCCGCGGCGGTTGTGAGCAGATGGGAAAAGGCACTGAAGTAAAGCTTGCCGCCTTTTCCCTTGCCGGTCGGGGTCAGTTCAGTTCGTCGTTCTTGTAATACTTGGCGCCGGCGAGGCTGATGCCGACGATGGCACCGGCTTCACTGATCTGGTACATCGTCACGCCCGGCGATACCGACACGCCCAGGCGACCACCTGCCCCCTGGGTAGTGGTCTGCAAAGCGGCTTCGGTGTTCCCGCCGAACTCCCAGCCGGAATTCACGAACTTGTCGAAAGACTCCCGCGTATCGAACAGGAACACCGCGCGGAACTTCTGGGCTCCGAAGCCCAGACCGGGCGACAGCTCGAACATCTTCATATAGGTCGCCTTCTGGTTTGCATTGTTGACCGCGACCCCTTCGCCGTGCGAACCGCCACCGAAAAGGATCTTCATGCCGAAATCGCTGAATACCGCGTAACCGGCCGAATTGCGGACACGCGCCTTGGCCTCGGGATAACTCTGATAGAGCTGCGCCAGCGTCTGGTTCGCCATCGAGCGGATTTCCGCCCGTCGGGCTTCTTTTTCAGAGGAAGTCAGGGGCTGCGACGCGCAAGCGGCCAAGAGGAGCACAACAGCGGCAAACAGGGTGGATAGACGTAGGGTATGAGTCATGTCGAATTTTTCCTTTTTCTGTTTCTAGCGCCGTTGAACACGAGAGGGTAAAGGCAAGCCATGACAGGCGCGCATCCCCCCGCTCCTTTTGCCAAATCGCCTCGACATAGAACGCGGGCACGACTTCATCCCTACTGGTCGACGGCATATCGAACAACTTAGCCGCGGCCACGATCGTCCGATCAGCCGGAATTGTCAAGGCACTTATATCTCCCGCAAACTCTCCCCCGGTTCGATCCGCAGCACGGCCGCCACGGCGATCAGCGCCGCCAGAACGGCGAGCATTTCCGTCAGCAAGGCGGCCGTCATTCCGTCATTCAGCAACAGGCGGCAGACGAATTCATCCCTGCCCAGATCCGTCCGGAAGGTCCGGTTGATCGTCTCCGCTGCGGCGAAATACGCAGCGAACGCCAGCGCGATTCCAACGGCGGCGACGCCTGCAGCCTGGATGGCGGGGAAGCCGGCAAGCACGGCATTGCGGATGCCGACCAGGCGCAGCAGCGCCAGGTCGCGCCGCTTGCGCTCGACGCTGGCCCAGAGGCTGGCGCCCAGCGACAGTACGCAGCCGGCCACTCCGACACCTGCGATCAAGCGGAAAAGGAAGCTCAGGGCATGGTCGATGTTCCGGACCAGCTCGATGTCCTTGCTGCGGGTGGAGACATCATAGCCTTGCCCGCGCAGCGATTCGGCCAACCCCGGCACGGTTTCCAGGTTGCGGGCATAGAGCCGCAGCCGGGCGTAGCGGGGTGCGCCGAGGGTGTGAGATGTGCCGTCGGCAACCCCCAGCTCCGGCACGGCGTAACCGTCCCGGTAACGTTCGAGGGCTTCCAAGAGGGGTAAAGACACGAACGCACCCCAGCCGGAATATCGGACTTCGGCCAGCACGGCGCTCACGCGCAGCGGCAGCCTCAGCACCTGTCGTTGCTGGCGGAAATTGCGGTAGAGGATGCCTTCCACCCGGGTGCCGGCTGAGACACTGAGTCGGGCGGCCGCCTCGTGGGACAGGGCCAGCTCGCCCACCCCTTGCGGAACCGCGTCCGCGGCGCCGAACAGCGGATCGCCCTTGTCCGTGGGAATCAGGTCGACATCCTCCAGGCCTTTCCCATCGGCGGCGGCAAGATCCAGAGTGGCGGCGAGGGTGCGGGTGCTGGGCACGGCGAAGCCGACTTGCGGATCCGAACGGAGCCGTGCCAGCCAATCGCGGTCCAACGAACCGTTCAGCCGCCAGACGATCTCGAGGTTGCGCGGATCGGATTTCAGCCGCGCCGTGAACGTGTCAACGATGCCGGATTTCAGGCCGAACAGCACCAAGAGAGGCGCCAGCACGGCGGCGATCGCCAGCGCCAGGCACAGCGTTACCCGCCATTCGTGGCGCAGGTCTCGGCCGGCGAGCCCGGCGAGTAAACGCAGCTGGCGCAAGGTCTCAGGCATCGGCAATCCGCTCCAGGCGGCTGCGGCACCCTGAAGCGCCGGCTTCCGGCACCACCCGGATTTCGGCCAGTCCCAGCTGGCGCATCAGTACCCAGTCGTGGGACACAAGCACGAGGGCGATGCCGAATTCCGCCGCCAGTTTCAGCATCAGCCGGCAGACTTCCAGCGCCTGGGGCGGGTCGAGCGCAGCGGCGGGTTCGTCCGCCAGCACCAGGTCGGGCCTGTGGGCGAAGGCTCTGGCGATGGCGGCCCGCTGGCGTTCCCCCACCGAGAGCGCTCGGGGCTTCTTGGCTTTGAGGTGAGTCAGTCCCAGGTGAGCCAGCAGCTCGTCAGTCAGCGCGTCCGGCTCCAAGCCCAGCAGGCGGCGCGACAGCTCGACGTTTTCCCGCAAGTCCAGGAAAGGCAGCAGTCCCCCGGTCTGCAGGATGTAGCCCAGGTGCCTGGAGCGCAGAGAGGCGAGCCCACCGTCGCCGCCGGACCGCCATAGCGCGGCCACGTCTCGATCGAGAAACCGGAACGCTTCCACCCGATCCGGCCGCAGCACCAGCCCTAGCAGGTCGAGCAAGGTGCTCTTGCCGGAACCGCTGGGGCCGGTGACGGCCAGGCATTCGCCTTGGCGCAGGGACAGACCCTCGACCGCCAGCGTGAACGCTCCCCAGCCTTCGCCCCGGCGCCGCTCGACGCCCGCAAGCTCCAGTAACGGCCTCACGGCAGGGCGCCAAGCGGGACTGGATAAACCGCATCGCTGGGGTCGGTTGACCCGTCCAGCATCACCCAGCGGTCGGCATCGTCGTGATAGAGCTGGTAGTGCCGCAGCTTGCGACGCAGGCCGTCGAGGAAATCTTCCTGCTGGCGCTGGCTCCATTGCTCCCACTGGTCGGAGGTCAGGTTCATCACCGCGCTCTTGTAGGGCAGCCCTTCCAGGTATTCACCCAGCAGCCCCAGTTCGGCCAGCTTGCGGGCTTTGGGGTCGGCCAGTTTGGTAGGATCGCGCACCAAGTTCGCGGCCGCGGACCGCAGCAGGTCGAAGAAAGCCGCGGTACCGGTGGACTCCTGCGATTTCTCGCCCTGATCGAGAATGAGTTTTACGGTCTGGCTGAGGTTGCTCAGCTCGTTCTTGGTCAACAGCACCCGCACTTCGGTGGCGGCCAGCTCGGGATGGGCGTAGTCGCGGTCGCACAGCCATGCCCGGAACAGCTCAGGCGCCTGCGTCCCCTTCTTGCGGCCGAGATAGGCGATCTGCATCGCGTGTCCCAACAGGAGAGTGTCGCTGGTGATGCGTTCGCTCTCATCCTTGGGCTTGGCACCCTTCGCGGTACGGGCACTACCGGCCACCATCCGGCCTTGCGATGCCCCTTCCACCAGATTGGTGATGGTGTCGGCCAGCGAATCGACGATCTTGCCGAAACTGCCCACATCCCCGGCTTCGACGTCGTAATACAGCGACCGGCCGGCGACCTGATTCTGAGTCAGGATCTTGTATTGGCCGGTGGCCTTGGCATGGTCGGCCTTGCCTGCGGGCGTCTTCAGGTGCAGTCCGAACAGGGCCACGCCGAGCTGCTCGGCTTCGATGCGGACCTGTTCCGCACCCAATTTGGTCTGGGACAGCGGGTCGTTGCCGTCGATGGCCCCGGCATCGGTGATGAGGACCACGTAGCGTCCGCCGAATTCGCTCCACTTGATCTTTTGCAAAGCAGTCATCAAGCCGGCGTAGGCGTCCTCGTCGAAGGCTGAGCTCGACACCTTGGCCGGGCTGAGGCTCGCGACCTTGGCGAGAAAATCCTTGCCGGTCGTCACTTCGCCGGGATCGGCGAACACCTTGGAGACATATTCCAGCCCCGGCACCGCTTGGGTGCTGGAACGGAAGGCGACCAGCCCAAAGCGGACCTGGTCGGCCAGCCCGGCTTTCTCGATCCTGGCGTAGACCCGGCGTACAGCCTCGCGGGTGCGGTCGATGTACGGCCCCATGGAGATGGTCGAGTCGATCACGAACACCACCGCGGCGCTGAAGCTGCGCAGCACAGAAGGCGCGTCCTGGGCCTTGCGCTGGGTTTCCGCTGGCGAGGCTTCGCCAGACTTGGCGGTGACCGAGGCGACCTCCAGTACCCGCACGTTGCGCGGCGAGGTCAGCTCCTCCGCCCGCAGGATGGGCAGGAGGTAGAATTTCTTGGCTGGATCGACGTATTCCCGAGGTTCCACGGAAACGACCCGCGGATCGGGCTTGCCGGATTCCACCGTCTTCACGATGGCTGCGGCGACGCCGCCGGGATCGGTGGCCTTGAGCACTTCCAGCACGCCATCCTTCTTCTCGAACAATAGCGCCCTGGAGCGGTTCGCCGGATTCGTGAACGCCAGCGTCAGCTGCTGGTTCCATGGGACGCTCTGGGCGGCATCCAGCCAACCGTCGATCTTGCCACGGGTATCACCGCCGATCTGCAGCCATTCTTTGCCATCCAGGGTTTCCCTTTTATAGACGTAGTAGCGCGACAGTGCCGCCGCGGGCTTGCCATCAGTATTTCCCGGATTGGACACGATGCGGGCGCCGGGGCGGGTCAGAACACGCTGATAGAGGGTTTTCTTGCCAGGCATGAGCAGGGGCTCGGCGCCGAAAGCCGGTGCCGTGCACAGAACCGCTACCAGGGCGAACAGCCGCAGGACGACTTTCATTTCGCCTTCTCCTCGCATTCCTTCAACAGTGCCTCGGCGGCCCCATCGCCCGGCGCCTCCGCGACGAATCGACGCAGCAGTTCCAGGGCATGGGAACGGAAAGCCGGGTCCTGGGTGTTGCGGCAGTACAGCCGCCCCGCCCCGAGCATGCCATCCTTGTCTCCACTGCGGGCCGCCTCGTCGTACCAATAAGCCGCAGTCTCCCAGTCGGCGGCCGCCGTGGGGCTGGTTTCGGCGGTCCAGGTGTCCGGGTCGTACATCCGGCCCAGTTCGATATAAGCCTTGGGCGCGCCCAGCTCGGCGGCTTCCTGGAACAACTGGCGGGCGGCGTCCGGTTGCTGCGCGGCCAGGCTGCTTTGGGCGGCGGCGAGGCAGTCAGCGGCGCTCAAGCCTGTGCAATGCCGAGGCGGTGAGACAGGCTGCAGCTCGACCTCCTGCTCCCTCTTCATCCCTTCGAGCTGGCACTGCGGACCCGGCAGTGCCGGGATACGGCAGTCCCACCAGAACCATACGCCCACCGCAACCAACACAGGTAGCAGGGCGAGACCGAACCAAAGTCGGTACGACGAACGGCGGGCCGACTTGGAAACCGCTTCGGGCAGTGGCTCCGGCGCAGGAACGGGCTCGAGTTCGGGCTCCGCAACCGGCGCGGGTTCCGGCTCCGGTGGGGGGGCGGGGGCCGACCCGCCCTCGAAATAAGCGCCCGAGCCGAACAAAGGGCGTTGAATCCGCAGGACACAAGGGAAACGGGCGCCATCCACTGACAGGGTCAAACGGAACACCACGCTGGGAGACTGGTTGACGATGGGATCGACGATTTCGGGGCCGACTGGAATCTGAAGGCGTGCCACCGCAGAGGACAGCGACGCGTCACTCTCTCCTGCCGTTGCCTGGATGGCGGGCTCAGGCCCTTCAGCTACCCCATGCCAAAACTCCTGCGCCTGCCAGGTCCCGCCGGGGCCCAGGAAGGGCGTGGAGCCCTGATTGCGCTCCAGGCAGAATTCCAGCCCGACGGCCGTTGGTTCCAGGCCGCCGATGCAGATCAGCCCGTGGCCTGGGCCCCTCCCCGGGTCGTTGACCAATTTGCACCTGATCGCCATCGCAGCCTCCCTCAGTGTCCGGTCACGACACCCAGCGTCACCAGGATTTCGCCCAGACGCTGATTCTGCTCTGCTGTGATCTCGCGGCCGGCGCTATACCCTGCGTTCTCCAGCGCCAATCTGCGAAAGGCTTCCAGCCAGTCGATGATGAAAGCCGCCGGGTAATTGAGTTCGGCTTCCGTCAGTTGTGGCAGTGCCGATGCGGCGATGGGATCGGGCGGTTCGAACAGTCTGCGCCTGCCCATGGGAGACTCCGGCCGGGCCGCCACGGGAAAGTCGGCCCATCCCAACAGGTTGACGAATTCGCCGATGACCCGCCGCACCGCCATCACCTGCTGGTCGACGATGCCGATGCGGGTAGTGCCGCGCAGCTCTTCCAGGGGGCCCAGCGCTTCCACCAGTTTCCACTCGAGCCGCAGCCGGTCGCTGCCGGTGACCAGCTCGTCGCTGACAATACGCACCGATTCCTCCCCCAGGCCCAAATAACGCAGTAGATCGGCCTGCTCCGGCAAAGCACGGAGCTGACGGATCCAGGCCGACATCGCGGCCTTGGCAAAATTCACGGCGCGCCCACCACGCCCGGGCGCCGGGCCGACGGCTTTGGCCACCGGCAGGTTGATGAGGCCGCGGCGCACCGGTAGGGGCCCTGCGGCATCGGCTTCGCCTTCCTTACCGCTGTCGTCCGCCGTCAGGTACAGCCGCCGCAACTGTTCGGCGGAGGGATGCAGGTGGTAGAGCAGCTCGCCGAAGCCATCCGGGGACTCAACCACCGCCTGATAGAGCAGCTCGGCACAGCGCTTCTTCTCTTCGACCTCCCCCGCGCCTTCGGCCTGAAAATACGGCAGCAGCCGGTGTTCGCCGATTTCCTGCCGGATCTTCACGACCTGCTCGCCAATCCGGTGCCATTTCGCTTCGCGCAGACAGACGGTGCGCAGGTATTCGGCCAGCCGGGTCATGCCGCCGTCGTTGACACTCAAGACTGCGTCCCAAGCCTCACCCGCATCACGGACATGGCGCCGGACGGATTCGTTGCCGACGAAAAACTCCCGTTGCCCCGCCAGACGCCGGTGTTCCTCCTCCGACAGAAAACCGGTTTCGATGCCATCGGCAACGACCTGGAACGTGCTGCGCAGCATACCGGGCTTACGCACCAGAAACACGTTGTCGAACGGTTTGCCCCCGGTCCAGTCGTTCAGCCAGTCGCACTGGGCGAAACGCTCCAGCAGGGTGATGTGGATCATGTTGGCCCATTCCTGCTGCTGTTGTGCGGCGGTCTGCCCCGGTTTGGCTTCCAGCCGGCGATCGAACTGAGTGACCACCCAGACCAGCCCCGGCGGGCGCGCGCCGCGATCGGCCGGTGTCCCACCCTGGGTGCCGTGAACCCAGGCCGACAGGGCCGGTGCGAGTTCGGTGACCTCGATCTGGCTGTCGCAGCGGGTGCACATCAGGAGGACGTTCATCTCCTGGTCTTCAGTGTAGCGCTCGAACAGATAGGCGACCTTGGCCCGCAGCATGAGCTGCGCCACCGGATCGGCGTCTTCACGCTTGAACTGCCTGCGCACCTGGTCCAGGTCGGCGATGTCCAGCCGGCCACGATAACCGGGGAAGTCCAGCAGATCGACCTCCTCCAGCAGGCCGATCGCCGGAGCATCGGCCAGCACGAAGCGCAGCTCCGCCGTCAGCGCCGCCAGCACTGGGCGCGACACCGCCGCCTCGGCCAGGAACCGGCCCTCGCGCTGAGGCAAGACGGCCAGGCTTTCGCCGCCGTCCTTGCCCAGCTTGTCCAGCACATCCACGTTGAGGATACTGTCCGCCCGCCAGGCCGGTTCGCCCCCGGTCTCGGACACCAGTGCGGCCAGCGGCACGAACACCGTGCCGGCGTGCGACATCCGCGCCAGGGCCTCGGCCAGTAGGCGATAAGCGCAGGTGAGGTCGGGAATTCCGCCCCACAGCACCGATAGCAATTCGGCACGATGCTCCGTCCGCAGGCGCGGCGCCAGTTCGATCACCTTGGGCCAGTAGTCGGCGCGCAAGGGAGCGAAAGACTTCTCGAACCGGCGTTCGAAATAATCGATGAGATCGACCACCTCGTCGCTGCTCAAGCCCCCCGTCGGTTCGGGCTGGGCCAAGGGTTCCAGCCGCCCCAGCAGGGTACGGAGCTTGTCCGGATCGGTGTCGAAACTCACCCGTTCACGGTCGAAGTCGTTGAAGAAACTGTTGCCTAGGACCTTGGCGATGTCGCCTTCCGAGAAAAGGATAAGCTCGACCGGGAATCCCGGCGGGGCGCCACCCGGCTTGCGGGTAAAGCGCGTCACCAGTCCTGTCGCCTCCTTGCCGCCACCGGGCGGATTCAGATGGCCGATGAAATCGACGCGCCTGCCGTCCAGCAGCGTTTGCAGATGACCCGCGGCAGAACGCGCCAGCGTGGAAATCAGATACGATTTGCCGGCCTGCGACATGCCGAAAACCCCGACGGAAAACGGACGCCCGGCCGCCGCGCCCAGACGCCGGCACAGGTTGCGCGAGCGCCGGAGCTTCTCGATCAACCCGTCGCCCTCCCGGTCCAGCCGCTGGGCGTTGTTGCGCACCTCCGCCACCCAGTCCAGCGCGTCTCCTACGCCCCGGAAAATCGCATCGCAGCACGCGCTCAGTGACTCGTCATCCCAGTGGGTCATGTGAACGCCCTCAACGGATGATGCTGCCGGTGTCCAGCCAGTAACTGCTCTCGCCGATACCGACCGTGGTCAGGGTATTGAGCTTGAGCACGATGTCACGCGCCGGGTTGAGGGCGGTGCCTTGGCTGGTGATGGCGGAGGCCACGCTGAAGCTTTCAGGGCCTGCGCCTTTCTTGCGATCCAGCTTGAGGACCACGTGGACCACGGCGGGTTCAGTGCGGTCGGCGCTGGCGAGAAGCCGCTTGGCGCGGTCGCTCAGGTCCAGCACGTACAGCGGCGTCGCCGGCCAGCGCTCGGAGGCGAGTTGCCTGAAGCCCAGGATCATCCGGGCGCGTAGCTCGAACGGCTGCTCCGACAGCTCGTAGTTTTCGTCATCCAGGTTGATGTCGTGGTAATACACATCGGCATCGCGCAGCACCAGGTGCTGGTCGATCAGCCCCAGATGGCGGACGGTTGAGTACACCCGGTAGGCATGGGCCAGAAAACTGAAGTTGGGGATGCGGCGGGCGCCCCCGACTTTACATATCATGGCGCCGACCACCGCCGTGGTCTTGGGATCGCCGATCCGACCGTCACGGTGGAAGGGATACCATACCCCTGCGCGGAAGCCAGCCAGCGGTACGATGCGGTCCGGCGGCAACGGCAACAGGCGCCGGAACAGCGCCAGGACACCCGGCAAGCAAGAAGGCCGCCCGCTCAGCAGCAGGACGTCGCAGTGGTAAAGATGAACGATCTCGCACAATGCCCGGATGGTCTTGCAGATCTCGAACTGGTCTTCCAGGAACAGCCGGTGCAGCCGGTGCAGATCGAACGGGATCCTCACTTCGAGCAGATCGAAGTCTTTCTCCCTGGCCCCGACCGATCGCTTCACCCCTAGCGCGAAATGCTGCACCACGTGCTCGGAAGGGCGGTCGTCCCCTACCAACAGTTCGCCGATCCTGAAACTGTTGGATTCTGCCGGCAGACTCGGGTCGAAGCGCTCATAAGCATGCAACAGCTTCAGTCCCAGCGGATAGAACACCTCCAGCGCCAGCCGTTGGCGTGACGTGCGATCCTGCACCGAGAGAGTCTCGGCTCCGATGAGCAGGGACAACAAGGGCGCGGGATCGGCGACGCCGAAATCCTGTAGCGCCGCCTCGATCGCTGGCACGATCGTCTTCTGCACCATTTCCAGCAGCAGGTCGTCGCCCGCCACTTTGAAACCGTCGCGGAAGCGCTGCTCCGGCAGGATGTAGACATTGGCACCCTGGCCATGGTCGAGCCGATAGTCGGCCACTACCAGGTCCGTGGTGCCGCCGCCGATGTCGATCGACGCCACGGTGATCCCCTGGCCCGCCCGGTCCGAGCCGTTGCGGCGCAAGATGCGGAAAAATTCCTCAGGCCGCCCTCCGAAATGCTCATGGATTTCGCTGAACAGATACACCGCCTGGGCGGCGGTCGCCTCGTCCCATTCGGTATGGATCGCCGGAAAGCGCGGCCAGGCGGTCGGATTGCCGGCCGCGTCCACCGCAGCGATGTCGTCGTCTTCCGGATGCCAGCCCAGCGCCTTCCATACCAGGGCCATGGCCTGGCGCAAGCGTGCGGCGAAAATCTGCCGCTCCGGCTTGGGCATGGAGGGCGGCACGGTGATGATGATGGAACGCAGGTGTCTGGGCTTCTCTGGATCGCCCTGCTTGATCCGCTGAGCCGGGCTGTTGATCTGCCCGAGCGCATGCACCAGGATTTCAGCCAGGAAGAAGCACATCAAGGCACTGCGGGAATACTTGGGCACGAACACCGGCATGCGGTCGCCCTCGGGCAGCTCGTGCAGGGCCTCGCCACGCTCGTTGATGAGATTGCTGAACGGCGCACCGGTGGCATGGGGTTCGATTTCCTCCCGGCTGTAGGCGGCGTTGAAACGCCAGCCGGGCTCGTAGCGGTCCTCGTCCCAGAGATAGCGCTTGGGGCTGGACAGCCCGGTCGAGCCTTCGGTGCCGCGGCGATGGTTGGCCAACCGCGCCGCTTCCCGCCCGACCCGGGCGATGGTCGGCCAGACGAAGGCGTCGTTGCGCCCGCTCTTGCAGGCCAGATGCTCCTTGCCCAGCAGGGCCTGGGCGAATTCGACCCGGCTCTCGAAGGGTTCATGGTAGACTTTGTGCGGCTCTGACAGATCGCGGATCGTGAGCTCGTAGCGGTTCTTCAGGCCATCGTGCTGCTGCGGGTGCTCTTCGACCAGGATGCCGCAGGTCCGGGAGTTGCCGACGTCCAGCACCAGATCCACCGGGATGGGCGCGTAGACGTCGTCCGGCGCGTTGCTGCGCAGTCGGATTTCGGGTATGCCGGCCCGCGTACCGATGAGGTGGAGGAAATTGAGGTAATGCGCGTGATGGCTGAGCTGTTCGATCTCGCTGTCAACGTCTTCCGCTGGCAGCTTCAGCCGCTCTGCCGCCTCGTCGCGGAACACTTCCGCCAGCCATTCGTCAACCCAGGGCTGCTCCGGATACCAACCCATTTCGTGCGCCCGGTGGGCGAGCTGAAAGCTGGCGCCGGTCTGCACGTCTGCGCGGGTCGGCGCCAGATAGGCCGTGGCCTCGCGTGCTTCCAACACCTGGGTGTCGAAGGCCAGTGTCAGGCGGTGGGTATGACCGTACAAGTCCTCCCCCGCGCCGAGCTCGACGATGCGGGCACGGGCCCAGGTAGTGGGCCCTTGGTCGAAGCGCCGTTGCGGACCCGCGCGCAGCATGGGCAGCGGCAGCCAGCAGCCTCCCAGCAGTTTGACTGACTCGGCGATGCTCACGCTGAACCTGGGTTTGACCACCAGCATAGGATCGGCCGGATGCACGTGGCGCTCGCGCCGCTCGTCCCACTCCAGCCGCGCCAGCGAGCGCTGGCCGCTCTGCAGGGCGAATTCGCCGGGCGGCTCCCGGCGCAGATCCAGCGTCAGCCCGAAATCCATGAACTGGACCCCGCTGCGCATGATCAGCGTAGCCTTTTCGGCAAACTCCACCAATTCGCTCAGCATTCGGCTTCCCCGGTCCTTCCGCTATTTCTTGGTGATCCGGACATTGTAATCGGAGCCATCCGGATTCCTGCCCTTGCACACGGCATGACCTTGCGGGTCGGTGCTGCATTCCACTTTGGAGCGCTGGATGCTGCTGCCGTCGGGACAGCGGATGTCGCCGGCCTGGTCGATCACCAGCTTGGAGCCGCTGAAGCTGGAGGTCACCGGCGCAGTACATTCCATCTCTCTGCCGCCGACCGACCGCTTCAGCCGGGCCATGCCATCCTTGCCCTTGAATTCGTATTCAAGCCAGATCGGATTGCCGGAGCTGTCCTGCAGACCGGTGACGGACTGCCATTGGCCGTTGAGGAAGTCCGTCGACCCTCGCCGGGCAGCTTCTTTGGGAATTGTCAGGGGAGCGCCTGCAACCGTCACGCCGCCTCCGGCTCTCGAAGCGCTTTGGCCGGCTGGTGTTTCGCCAGGCTCGCCGGTGCCTGCAGCAAAATTCTGGTCGGTAGGTTTTCCGCTCCCTTCGGACGAATCGGCATCGGCGGCCTGTCCGTCGGGGCCAGAGCCGGATTTCACCGCACCGCCTTCGACCGATGCGACGGATGTGCTCTCTTCCTCAGTGCCCGCGCCTCCGGGCAGCATCGCGGTGGAAGTGTCCCGGTTTTCGATCTCAGTCGCCCCTTCCGGGCTTTGGCCCGCAGGCGGGGAGTCCACGACCGGATGGTTCAGGCTCACCGCGGCCTGATCGTGGCGTCCGCGGCGGTCAATCCGCTCACCGGAAGCGGCATCGTCACGAGGGCTTTTCTCCCCCCTTTCCACCTCTGTATCTGGACTGGGAAATGCGTCGGGGATGACATCTCCGTCCCTTTCCAGCGGAACCGGGGTCGGCACAGGCTTTTGCCGGACGAGACCGGACAGACCGTCCGGCCCGCGACTCTTCAAGCCGAACGAGAGGAATCCCAGCACAACCAGCAGCGGCAACAACAGCCAGAGCCACCCGCGCCGATGCTCCCCCGCCGGGGGCGCCATCGCCGGCCTGGCTTCGAAGGACGCCGCCGACGCCGAGATACTCCCCATATCCAGGCTGGCCAGCACATCGCGCTCGGCAGCTTCCTCACGCTGGCTGAATCCCCAGAACGTCATGACCGGCCGGCCACCGACGAGATACACATGATCCTCACCCGGAATACGCGTCGTCAGCGCCAGCAGCTTGCCGAAAACCTGCTGCTCGCTGTCCTCCGAGGCCTGCAGCGCCCGGCTCTTTTCCAGCAGGCGTTCTCGCGCGGCCAAGAGGCTAGCCCTCGCCGGACCGCGCTCCTCCGGCGTCGCCGAAGTCCAGGGCACCACGTCTCCATCGAAGGCCGAATACCAGTCTATGGTGTCCCCTTTCTCGTCCTGAACCGGTACGGCGAAGTAATCCGCCGCCTCCTGGCCGAGTTGCCGCCGAATCGCGGCCCGCAATTGCGAAGCCGCCCGGTAGACCGGATTGCCGGTCGCACCCAGGGGCAAAAAGTGCTTCAGGCTGCCGGATCGAAGCAGGACACCAGCCATGGGGATACTCCTAGGAGTCGTCGAAACGGGGGGAAGGTCGGACGGATTGCAAAAACAGCCGGCAGGCAGCCTCCGCCGCTACGGCCCGATTGTAGCAAAGATGCCGGGCGAGAACGGCTAGCCGTCCGAATCATGAGGCAGAAAACATTCTGCATATAATTCAATGATATAGTCTAC
Organism: Methylococcus capsulatus; assembly: GCF_036864975.1. Taxonomy (NCBI): domain Bacteria; kingdom Pseudomonadati; phylum Pseudomonadota; class Gammaproteobacteria; order Methylococcales; family Methylococcaceae; genus Methylococcus; species Methylococcus capsulatus. The sequence continues at coordinate 3,117,057 of NZ_CP104311.1, forward strand.
CCATGGAGCCATACCCGCGGCCCCCCTCAAGCGGAAAACGCTTGCGCTACGGCTCCGGCCAACCGGTCTGCGAGTTCGCGGACTTGGCCCTCGTCCGCCCCTTCGACCATCACCCGGATCAACGGCTCCGTCCCGGACGGGCGCAGCAGTACACGCCCCGCGTCGCCCAGTTCGGACTCCACTTCGGCCTTCACCTTCTGAACCAGCGGCGCCGAATCCAGACTGACCCTCTCCTTCAGCCGCACATTGACCAGCCGCTGCGGATATTTCGTCATACCCTGCTTCAGTTCGTGCAGGGTTTTTCCACTGCGGACGATCTCTGCTAGGATTTGCAGGGCGGAGACGATGCCATCTCCAGTGGTCGTGCGATCGAGGCATATGATGTGCCCCGAGCCTTCGCCACCCAGCATGCTACCGTGTTCGAGCATCATTTCCATGACGTAGCGGTCGCCGACAGCGGCCCGTCTGAATTCCAACCCCAGGCGCCGTATGGCCTGCTCCAGCCCAAGGTTGCTCATCAGGGTTCCCACTACCGAACCGGTCAGTTCGCCGCTGGCGCGCCTGGCATCGGCAATGACGAACAGCAGTTCGTCGCCGTCGACGACTTCCCCTTGATGATCGACCATGATCAGCCGATCGCCATCGCCATCCAGGGCGATGCCCAGATCGGCTTTTTCCTTCAGCACCGTCTGGCGAAGGCTTTCAGGATTCGTGGCGCCGACGCGATCGTTGATGTTGAGGCCATCCGGCGCAGTGCCAATGGTTTTCACCGCGGCTCTCAGTTCCGAAAACACGTCGGGGGCGACGTGGTAGGTCGAGCCATGGGCGCAGTCCACTACGACTTTCATGCCGGAAAAATGCATGCCTAGGGGGATTGTGCTCTTGCAGAACTCGATATAACGACCCGCTGCGTCCATGATCCGGGTCGCCTTGCCGATGTGCGAACACTCCACGGTGGTCATCGGCCTGCGCAGATAATCCTCGATCTCCAGCTCCAGTTCGTCGGGCAGCTTCATTCCGTCCGGTCCGAAAAACTTGATACCGTTGTCGTAATAAGGGTTGTGCGATGCACTGATGACCACCCCCGCCTGGGCGCGAAAGGTGCGGGTGAGATAGGCGACCGCCGGGGTCGGCATCGGGCCCATCAGTTGGGTATCGACGCCGGCGGCGGAGAACCCGGCTTCCAGAGCCGATTCGAACATGTACCCGGAAATCCGGGTATCCTTGCCGATCAGGACGCGCCGGCCCGGCTTCTCGCGGGCGAAAACGCAACCCGCCGCCCAGCCGAGCTTGAGCATGAAATCCGGGGTGATCGGATAATCCCCCACCCTGCCGCGAATGCCGTCGGTCCCGAAATATTCTTTCTTCACCGCTTCCTCCTCAAAATTCTGACATCCTCAAGAAAACTAGCGAAATCGCGGGCAATAGAAAACCCCTGGCGGACTCCAGCCCGCCAGGGGTTCGCAAGCCTGCGCGGCCCGAAAACTTAAGTCTGCTCCGCCGGCTTGCCGAAGGAACCCGATACCGGCTGATCGCCGCCCTTCGATGCCGACTCACCGCTGCCAGGCGGTGCGTTGTCCTCCCAACTCTGGGGAGCCCTCGGCGGCCTGCCTTCCATGATGTCGGCGATCTGCAGTCGGTCTATGGTTTCATATTTGATCAGCGCCTCAGCCATGAGGTGCATCTTATCCATGTTTTCCCGGAGGATACGCTCGGCACGCTCGTAGTTGCGGTCGATGATCGAACGGATCTCCTCGTCGATCAGATGCGCCGTCTCCTCCGATACGCTCTTGTGCTTGGTCACCGACCGGCCGAGGAAGACTTCGCCCTCCTCCTCGCTATAGGCCAGAGGCCCCAGCCGTTCCGAGAGTCCCCAGCGGGTTACCATGTTCCGTGCCAGATTGGTGGCACGTTCGATATCGTTCTGGGCGCCGGTGGTCACGTGCTCGCGACCGAACACGATTTCCTCGGCCAGCCGACCGCCGAACAGGCTGGAAATCTGGCTTTCCAGTTTCTGCTTGCTGGCGCTGTAGGTATCGCGCTCCGGCAGGAACATCGTGATCCCGAGGGCACGGCCGCGCGGCATGATGCTGACCTTGTAAACGGGATCATGCTCGGGCACCAAGAGACCAACGATGGCATGGCCGGCCTCGTGGTAAGCCGTAAGCTTCTTTTCCTCCTCGCTCATGACCATGGACTTGCGTTCGACGCCCATGAGGATCTTGTCCTTGGCCTTCTCGAAATCTTCCATTTCCACGACCCGCTTGTTCTTGCGGGCCGCGAACAGCGCGGCCTCGTTGACCAGGTTGGCCAGATCGGCACCCGAGAAGCCGGGCGTACCCCGCGCCAGATACTTGGCCTCCACGTCGTCGGCCAACGGCACCCGCTTCATGTGGACCTTGAGGATCTGCTCGCGCCCACGCACATCCGGCAGCCCGACCACAATCTGGCGGTCGAACCGGCCTGGACGCAGCAGCGCGGGATCGAGCACGTCGGGACGGTTGGTTGCGGCGATCACGATGATGCCCTCGGTGCCTTCGAAACCGTCCATCTCGACCAGCAGCTGGTTCAGAGTCTGCTCGCGCTCGTCATGCCCCCCGCCCAAGCCCGCGCCGCGGTGACGGCCAACCGCATCGATTTCGTCGATGAAGATGATACAGGGGGCGTGCTTCTTCGCCTGTTCGAACATGTCGCGCACGCGCGAAGCTCCCACGCCGACGAACATTTCCACGAAATCCGAGCCCGAGATCGAAAAGAACGGTACCCGCGCTTCACCGGCAATGGCCCGTGCCAGTAGCGTCTTGCCGGTGCCCGGAGGACCGACCATGAGCGCGCCGCGTGGGATCTTGCCGCCCAGTCTCTGGAACTTGCTCGGGTCCTTGAGGAAGTCGACCATCTCGGCGACGTCTTCCTTGGCCTCGTCGGCGCCGGCGACATCGGCGAAGGTCACCTTGACCTGATCCTCCTCGATCAGGCGCGCCTTGCTTTTACCGAAGGACATCGCCCCTCGGCCGCCCGCGCCGCCCTGCATCTGGCGCATGAAGAATATCCATACCGCCACCAGCAGCAGCATCGGGAACCAGGAGATGAAGATCTGCATCAGGAGCGACTGCGACTCCGGCGGTTGCGCCTTGATCTCCACATGGTTCTTGAGCAGGTCGTCGATCAGGTGCGGGTCTTCCGGGTTGTAGGTCGAGAATTTCTCACCCGTACCCAACATGCCGCGCACGTTCTGCCCGTCGATCGTCACCGACTTGACCTGTCCTTCATTCACGGCCGCAATGAACTGCGAATAAGACATGCTGGAATCGACCGATTTACGGGACCCGAAGTTATTGAAGACGGACATCAGCACGACGGCGATGACCACCCAAAGCAGGATATTCTTTAACATATCGTTCACGACTCGAATCTCCGTAGTCGGATTGGGATGGAGAACGGCTCTTGTTATTTATGTCAGACCGATGACGGCAATATTATCCACACCTGCACGCGATCGCCACGAAATTCCTCGCAGCGCGAAAAAACCGCTGACGCAACATGACACAAATATGACCCATGGACGGCCAAAATCGTTCCCGGACCTGTCCTGATCAGCGGTCTGCGCCGCGGTATCCCTTGCCGACGAGGTAAATTTCCGCGCTCCGCGGTCGTGAGGCCTTCGGCTTCCTCATCACGACGGACGCAAACACTTTCCTGGCCTGCGCCACGTATTCCTGGAATCCCTCACCCTGGAACAGTTTCACGACGAAGCTCCCCTTCGGGGCCAGAACCCTTTCCGCAAGATCGAAGGCCAATTCCGCCAGATACATGCTGCGCGGCTGGTCGACGTTGCGGTTCCCGCTCATATTGGGCGCGATATCCGACAATACCACATTCGCACAGCACCCGCCGCTGGCTTCCAGCACCGCCTGGAACACCGAATCGTCGAGAAAATCCCCTTGCACCACGGTGACGCCGGGCAAAGGCTCCATCGGCAGGATGTCCAGGGCGAGGACTTTGCCGGTGGTCCCCACCCGCTGGGCCGCATATTGGGACCAGCCGCCCGGAGCCGCACCGAGGTCGATCACCGTAGCACCGGGTTCGAATAAGCGGTCGCGCTCGTCCAGCTCCATCAGCTTGAAGACGGCTCTTGAGCGATAACCTTTCTCTTGCGCCAGACGCACGTACTCGTCGGAGAAATGCTCCGCCAGCCAGCGACCGCTGCTCCGGCTACGCTTTGCCATGAGAAATTTCTTCAGTCACGCTACAATATGCGGCTTTTTCTTTAACAGAGTGCCCCTATGACCCCTGAACTCAGACGCCAGCTACGCGCCAAGGCCCACAAACTGAAGCCAGTCGTGATCACCGGCCAGGCCGGCATCACCCCGGGTGTGCTCGGCGAAATCGACCTTGCACTGGAACATCACGAATTGATCAAGGTTCGGGTCAATGCCGGGGACCGGGACACCAGAGCGGAGATGACGGCCCTGATCTGCGGGGAGTCGGGCGCCGAGCTGATCCAGTCGCTCGGCCACGTGATCACGCTCTTCCGGAAATCGTCTGAGCGGGGCAAGAAAGCCTAGATGTATTTGACCGATACGATTTCGTATTCGCGGGTACCGCCCGGCGCCTGCACCGTCGCCACGTCGCCTTCCTGTTTGCCGATGAGGGCACGAGCGATCGGCGAAGTCACCGAGATCCTGCCTTCTTTGATCTCGGCTTCGTCCTCACCGACGATCTGATACGTCACCACTTCGCCGGAAGCCAGATCTTCGATCTCAGCGGTCGCCCCGAAGACGATCTTGCCACCGGGATTCAGCCGCGTGACGTCAATGATCTGGGCATTGGCGAGTTTACTCTCGATCTCCTTGATCCGTCCTTCGATGAATCCCTGCTGTTCGCGCGCCGCCTGATACTCGGCGTTTTCCTTCAGGTCACCATGGGCGCGTGCTTCGGCGATCGCCTCGATCACTCGAGGCCGCGCCACCGTCTTCAGATGATTGAGTTCTTCACGCAGCTTTTCGGCACCGCGCGTGGTCATGGGAGTCTTGTTCATCACTGTTGCTTCCGATTATCCGATTCACGATAGGGCGCCGTGCAAGTCCTGCAGCCGATTGACGTCCACTGAGCCGAGCTCGTCGAGCGCGCAGCAGATCGCATGGGCACCGGAAATCGTCGTGGTGTAGGTCACCTGATGCTGCAAAGCCTGCCGCCGAATGGTGAACGAATCGGCGATGGCTTTCTTGCCCTCGGTCGTGTTGATGATAAGCTGAATCTGGCCGTTCTTGATCATGTCGACGATATGCGGCCGCCCCTCATACACCTTGTTCACCTTTTCGCAGGGCACGCCCGCATCCTGCAGCACCTTCGCGGTGCCCCGCGTGGCCACCAGGCGGAATCCCCTGGCAACCAGCGCCCGCGCGATCGGAACGATCTTGGGCTTGTCCGCATCGCGGATGCTGATGAGGGTCGTCCCCTCGTAGGCCAGACGCACGCTGGCGGCCCGCTGCGCCTTGGCGTAGGCTTCGCCGAAGCTGGCGCCGACGCCCATCACCTCGCCGGTCGATTTCATCTCCGGACCGAGCAACGGATCGACGCCGGGGAACTTGATGAAGGGGAACACCGCCTCCTTGACCGAGAAATACGGCGGGATGCGCTCTTCGCGTAGGCCCTGCTGATCCAGGCTGCGGCCGACCATGCAACGCGCCGCAACCTTGGCCAACGGATAGCCGGTCGCCTTGGAGACGAAGGGAACGGTGCGGGAGGCGCGCGGATTCACTTCCAGCACGAATATCTCATCATCCTGGATGGCGAACTGGGTGTTCATCAAGCCGACCACGCCCAACGCCTCCGCCAGCAGACGGACCTGCTCCCTGACCCGGTCCTGGATATCTGCCCGCAGGTCATACGGCGGAATCGAACAGGCGGAATCGCCCGAATGCACCCCGGCCTGCTCGATGTGCTGCATCAAGCCGCCGATCATCACGCGCTGGCCGTCGGCGACGGCATCCACGTCCATCTCGATGGCGTCGGACAGAAAGCGGTCGAGCAGCACCGGGGATTCGTTGGAAACGCTGACGGCTTCCAGCATGTAGCGCTTGAGGTCATCATCGTTGAACACGATTTCCATCGCTCGGCCGCCCAGTACGTAGGAAGGACGCACGACCAACGGATAGCCAATTTCCTGGGCGCCGCGCAGGGCCTCTTCCAGCGAGCGCGCGGTGCGGTTGGGCGGCTGTTTCAGGTTGAGCCGGTCGATTAGTTTCTGGAAGCGCTCACGATCCTCGGCCAGGTCGATGGAATCGGGCGAAGTACCGATGATCGGCACCCCGGCCGCTTCCAACGCCCGAGCGAGTTTCAGCGGTGTCTGCCCGCCGTATTGCACGATCACACCCTTCGGCTTCTCCAGATGAACCACCTCGAGCACATCCTCCAGTGTCAGCGGCTCGAAATACAGGCGGTCGGACGTGTCGAAATCGGTCGACACCGTCTCCGGATTGCAGTTGATCATGATGGTTTCGAAACCATCCTCGCGCAGCGCCATCGCCGCGTGCACGCAGCAATAGTCGAACTCGATGCCCTGGCCGATGCGGTTGGGACCGCCGCCGAGCACGACGATCTTCTCACGTTCCGTCGGCGCGGCTTCACACTCTTCCTCGTAGGTCGAATAAAGATACGCGGTGACGGTGGCGAACTCGGCCGCGCAGGAATCGATCCGCTTGTACACCGGACGGATGCCGAAACGGTGCCGTACCGCCCGCACCTCGGCTTCACTGCGGTCCAGTAGGCGGGCCAGCCGCGAATCGGAGAATCCCTTGCGTTTCAGGGCCAACAGTTCGTCGGCGGTCAGCGAAGCGAGGGTCCGCTTGGCCAAGGCGGCTTCCTCAAGGATCAAATCCTCGATCTGGGCGAGGAACCAGGGATCGATGGCACTCAGCTCGTGGACTTCGCCGAGGCTCCACCCTAGCCGAAAGGCGTCGGCGACGTAGAAGATGCGGTCGCAGCCCGGATGACCCAGCTCGCGCTGCAGGCGCTCCACCCGGTCGTCGCTGTCCACGGACAGTTTACCGACCAACCCATCCACCCCGATCTCCAGGCTGCGTAGGGCCTTCTGCAGCGATTCCTGGAAAGTCCGGCCGATCGCCATGGCTTCGCCCACCGATTTCATCTGGGTGGTGAGACGATCGTCCGCCTGCGGGAATTTCTCGAAGGTGAAGCGCGGAACCTTGGTCACCACATAATCGATGGTCGGTTCGAACGATGCCGGCATGGCACCACCAGTAATCTCGTTGCGCAACTCGTCCAGGGTGTATCCGACCGCCAGCTTGGCAGCGACCTTGGCGATGGGAAAACCGGTGGCCTTGGAGGCCAGCGCCGAAGAACGTGACACCCTGGGATTCATCTCGATCACGATCAACCGGCCGTCCCTCGGATTGACTGCGAACTGCACGTTGGAACCGCCGGTATCCACCCCGATCTCGCGCAGGACGGCGATAGAGGCATCGCGCATGATCTGGTATTCCTTGTCGGTCAGCGTCTGCGCCGGCGCGACGGTGATCGAATCCCCGGTGTGGACACCCATGGGATCGAGATTCTCGATCGAGCAGACGATGATGCAGTTGTCGGCGCGGTCGCGTACCACTTCCATCTCGTACTCTTTCCAGCCGAGCACCGACTCCTCGATCAGCAGTTCATGAGTGGGCGAAAGCTCCAGCCCACGCTCGCAGATTTCCACGAATTCCTCGCGATTGTAGGCGATACCGCCGCCGGACCCGCCCAGGGTAAAGGAGGGCCGGATGATGGCGGGATAACCCACTGTATCCAGTACCGCCAGCGCCTCCTCGAGACTGTGGGCAACGTCGGACTTCGGCACCGACAGGCCGATCTTGACCATGGCCTTGCGGAACTGGTCACGGTCCTCGGCTTTGGCGATGGCTTCGCGCTTGGCGCCGATCATCTCTACACCAAACCGCTCCAGCACACCTTCGCGATCCAGGTCCAGCGCACAGTTGAGCGCCGTCTGTCCCCCCATGGTCGGCAGCAGCGCATCAGGACGCTCTTTCTCGATGATGCGAGCGACGGTCTGCCAGTCGATCGGTTCGATATAAGTCGCATCGGCCATCTCCGGATCCGTCATGATCGTGGCCGGATTCGAATTGACCAGGATGACCCGATAGCCCTCTTCCCTCAGCGCCTTGCAGGCCTGGGCGCCGGAGTAGTCGAACTCGCAGGCTTGGCCGATGACGATAGGGCCGGCGCCCAGGAGCAGAATCGATTCGATATCGGTACGTTTTGGCATGAACGAAGGACGCGATTAATGGCGATTGCGGACGGCTTTCATGGCGCCGACGAAGCGGTCGAACAGATCGCACAGATCGTGCGGACCGGGACTGGCTTCCGGATGCCCCTGGAAACCGAAGGCAGGACGATCCGTGAATTCGATGCCCTGCAGACTGCCGTCGAACAGAGAACGGTGGGTCGGCCTCACGTTCACCGGCAGGCTGGCTTCCTCCACGGCGAAACCGTGATTCTGGCTGGTGATGATCACACGCCCGCTGGACAGATCCTGCACCGGATGGTTGGCGCCGTGATGACCGAATTTCATCTTCGAGGTACGCGCGCCTGCCGCGAGGGCCAGCAACTGGTGCCCCAGGCAGATGCCGAACATGGGGATGCCCATGGTCAAAAACTCCCGGATCGCCGCGATGGCGTAGTCGCAGGGTTCTGGATCGCCGGGACCGTTGGACAGAAACAATCCGTCTGGTTCCAGTGCCAGCGCTTGCAAAGCGGGTGTCCGGGCGGGCACCACGGTGACCCGGCAGCCTCGATCCGCGAGCAGTCGCAGGATGTTTTGCTTGATGCCGAAATCGTATGCGATGACATGGAAACCGCCTTGGCCTGCCCGCACCGGTTCGGCGCCGAAACGCCAGCTGCCTTCGGTCCAATCGTAGGACTGTTGCGTCGTCACGACCTGGGCCAGGTCCATGCCTTGCAGCCCGGGAAAGCGACGGGCCATGGCCACCGCGGCGTCGGCGTCCAAAGCGTCGCCGGCCGCGATGCAGCCGCGCTGGGCCCCCTTGTCGCGCAGGATGCGGGTCAGCCTGCGGGTATCCAAACCGGCGATAGCGACCACGCCGCGCTGGCGCAAGTAATCGTCGAGCCGGAGCTGGCACCGCCAGTTACTGGCCCGCAGCGGCAGATCGCGGATCACCAAGCCGCTGGCGAAGATGCCGCCGGACTCGGCATCTTCTCCGTTGATGCCGGTGTTGCCGATGTGGGGATAGGTCAGCGTGACGATCTGCCGCGCGTAAGACGGATCGGTAAGGATCTCCTGATAGCCGGTGATCGAGGTATTGAACACCACCTCACCCACCGATGACCCCTCGGCCCCGATCGCGTAGCCGCGAAACACGGTACCGTCTTCAAGAGCGAGCAGCGCGGGAGTTTTCAATAAGGCCACCTTAAGATGTGCAAAACGGGGCAGACCCGAAGATATGCCCCGCTCGTTTGGATTCGATGCGTTTTAGCCGCTCGATTATAGAAGATAGCCCTGTTGGAGTCCATCCGGATCAGGGCGACTCAGCCTTTCAAACCCAGCACATCCTGCATGTCGAACAGTCCTTCGCCTTGAGACATCAGCCAGACGGCCGCCCTGACCGCACCCTTGGCAAATGTCATCCGGCTGCTGGCCTTATGGGTGATCTCGATGCGCTCGCCTTCGTCGGCGAACATGACGGTGTGCTCGCCGACGATGTCGCCGGCACGGATGGTAGAGAAACCAATGGTCTTGGCATCGCGCGCGCCGGTGATGCCTTCGCGGCCATAGATCGCGCAATCCTGTAAGTTCCGCCCCAGTGCTTTGGCCACCACCTCGCCCATCCGCAAGGCCGTGCCCGATGGCGCATCAATCTTGTGGCGGTGATGCGCCTCGACGATCTCGATGTCGGAATGCTCACCCACCACCCGGGCGGCGATATCCAGCAGCTTGAGCGCCAGATTCACACCCACGCTCATATTGGGCGCAAACACAATACCCATGCCGTCCGCGGCGGCGGCGATGAGCTGGCGCTGCTCCGCGCTGAAGCCGGTCGTCCCGATCACCAGCCGGATTCCGGCCGAGCGGCAGAATTCGAGGTGGGCCAGCGTGACCTCCGGCAGGGTGAAATCGATCAGCACATCGACCTTGTCCGACACTTCGCTCAGGTTGCCGACCACGGGCAAACCGATCGCGGACAGGCCCGCCAGTTCGCCGGCGTCGCGTCCGACTGCGGGGCTGCCCGGGCGGGCGACCGCCGCCGTCAGCTCCACTACCGGCTCGGCCACACAGGCACGCACGAGATTGCCTCCCATCCTGCCGGCGACGCCTGCTATTCCTACCCTGATGACCATGGTTCCAGCCCGCCCTCTCAAAGTCCCAAACGATCGAAGAACTGCTTGACGCCGTCCAGCCAGCCGTGCGCCTGCGGACTGTGATGGCTGCCGCCACCCCTTAGGGATTCATCGAGCTGGCGGATCAGGTCGATCTGCTCCTTGCTCAGGCGCACCGGCGTCTCTACCCGCACCCGGCACAGCAGATCACCGGCCACACCGCCCCGGACCGGCTTGACGCCCTTGCCCCGGATCCGGAACAGCCGCCCGGTTTGGGTCTCGGGGGGAATCTTGAGTACTACCTTGCCATCCAGCGTCGGCACTTCCAGCTCGCCACCCAGACAGGCGGTGGGAAAACTGATCGGCACTTCGCAGTACAGATCAGCGCCGTCCCGCGTGAAGATGGGATGCTCCTTGACGCCGATGTGCACGTAGAGATCCCCCGGCGGGCCGCCGCCCTCCCCCGCTTCGCCCTCGCCGGCAAGCCGAATACGGTCGCCGCTATCCACGCCGGGCGGAATCTTGACCGACAAGGTCTTGGTCTCCTGTACGCGACCCTGACCGTAACAGACCCGGCACGGATCGGAAACGTGCTGCCCGGTGCCGCGGCAGGTCGGGCAGGTCTGCTGGACGGAGAAAAAGCCCTGCTGCATACGCACCGCGCCCTGGCCGTGACAGGTCGGGCAAATCACAGGGGAAGTGCCTTTCCTGGCGCCAGAGCCGCCACATTCGGTGCAGTTGACCCAGGTCGGCACCTTAATCTTGGCTTCGGTCCCGGCCACGGCCTCCTCCAGCGTCAGCTCGAGGTTATAGCGCAGGTCGGCACCGCGCTGCCCCCGGCCTCGCCGGCGGCCGCCTCCGAAGATGTCGCCGAAGACGTCACTGAAAATATCGCTGAAATTGTCGCCGGTGAATCCGAAACCGCCACCTCCGCCCATCGAGGGATCCACCCCGGCATGGCCGAACTGGTCGTAGGCCGACCGCTTCTTGGGGTCGGACAGGACATCGTAGGCTTCCTTCACACTCTTGAAACGCTCCTCGGCCTCGGGATTGTCCTTGTTTCGGTCGGGGTGGTATTTCATCGCCAGGCGGCGGAACGCCTTCTTGATGTCGCTGTCGCTGGCGTTGCGTGGAACCCCGAGCGTTTCGTAATAATCTTCTTTTGCCATAAACGCACAACCGCCGGCTTGACGCCGGCGGCCCGATCAAGAGGGATAAGGATGAACCGCATCCCACCGGGAGATGCGACACGGTCCGCCGCGGCTCAACGCTTGTCGTCGCGGACTTCCTCGAACTCGGCGTCGACGACGTCATCGCCGCCACCGCTCCCGCCAGTCTTCTCGTGACCGTGCGTTTCGGTGCCCGTCGTGCCGCCCTGCTGGGCATAGAGCCGTTCGGCGAGCTTGCCGGAAAGCTCGGTCAGCGTCCGGGTCCGCTGCTCGATCAGATCCTTGTTATCGCCGCCCATGGCATCCTTCAGGTCGTTCATGGCCGCTTCGATCTTCGCCCGCTCCTCGCCGGAGACCTTGTCGCCCAGTTCGGCGAGCGTCTTGTTGGTGGCGTGGACCACGGCATCGGCATGATTGCGCGCGCTGACCAGCTCGTGCATGCGGCGGTCTTCTTCCGCGTGCAGCTCGGCGTCCTTAACCATGCGCTTGATCTCGTCTTCGGACAGGCCGCTGGAGGCTCGGATAACGATGGATTGTTGCTTGCCGGTCGCCTTGTCCTTGGCCGAAACGTTCAGGATACCGTTGGCGTCGATGTCGAAAGTCACCTCGATCTGCGGCACGCCGCGGGGTGCCATCGGGATGTCGGTCAGGTCGAAGCGTCCCAGCGACTTGTTGTCGCGTGCCATTTCCCGCTCACCCTGCAACACGTGGATGGTCACGGCGGTCTGGTTGTCCTCCGCGGTGGAGAAAACCTGAGTTGCCTTGGTCGGGATCGTAGTGTTCTTTTCGATCAGTTTGGTCATGACGCCGCCGAGGGTCTCGATACCCAGCGACAAGGGGGTCACGTCCAGCAGCAGCACGTCCTTCACCTGGCCGCCGAGCACGCCCGCCTGGATGGCGGCGCCGACCGCCACAGCCTCGTCCGGATTGACGTCTTTGCGCGGTTCCTTGCCGAAGATTTGCTTCACGAACTCCTGCACCTTGGGCATGCGGGTCTGACCACCGACCAGAATGACTTCGTCGATGTCGCCCGGCTTCACACCGGCGTCCTTCAGCGCGGTTTCGCAAGGTCCCCGGGTGCGCAGGATCAGGTCTTCCACCAGGGCCTCCAGCTTGGCCCGGGTCAGCTTGATGTTGAGGTGCTTGGGGCCGGTCGCATCCGCCGTGATGTAGGGCAGATTGATCTCGGTCTGCTGGCTGGAAGACAGCTCGATCTTGGCCTTCTCGGCGGATTCCTTCAGGCGCTGGAGCGCCAGCGGATCGTTGTGCAGATCAATGCCCTGCTCTTTGCGGAACTCGTCCACGATGTATTCGATGATGCGCAGATCGAAGTCCTCACCGCCGAGAAAGGTATCACCGTTGGTCGACAGCACTTCGAACTGGTGCTCGCCATCGACTTCGGCGATCTCGATGATGGAGATGTCGAAGGTGCCCCCCCCCAGGTCGTAGACCGCGATCTTCTGATCGCCGCGCTTCTTGTCCATACCATAGGCCAGCGCCGCCGCGGTCGGCTCGTTGATGATGCGCTTGACGTCGAGGCCGGCGATGCGGCCAGCGTCCTTGGTGGCCTGGCGCTGGGAATCATTGAAATAGGCCGGCACGGTGATGACCGCTTCCTTGATCTCTTCCCCCAGATAAGCCTCGGCATCCTTCTTGAGCTTCATCAGGACGCGCGCCGAGATCTCCGGCGGCGCCATCTTCTTGCCGGCGACCTCTACCCAGGCGTCGCCGTTCTCCGCCTCGACGATGGTGTAAGGCACCATCTTGATGTCCTTCTGGACGACATCATCCTTGTAGCGGCGGCCGATCAGCCGCTTGATCGCGAACAAGGTATTCTTGGGATTGGTGATAGCCTGCCGCTTGGCGGATTGCCCCACCAACACCTCGTTATCAGCGGTGAAGGCGACGATCGACGGCGTGGTACGTGCGCCTTCGGCGTTCTCGATCACGCGGGGTTTACCGCCCTCAAGGATGGCCACACACGAGTTGGTGGTGCCCAGGTCGATCCCGATAATCTTTGCCATGGATTTCTCCGATTTTATAAGTGATTGTTCTGAAAGCTTAGAGGCTATGTGAGGCCGATCCTAAGGGATTTCAAGCCTGGGCCACCACGACGAGTGCCGGCCGAAGCAGCCGGTCATTCAGCAGATAGCCCTTCTGGTAAACCTTGACTACGGTGTTTGGCTCCGCTTCTCCGGCCGGTTCCATGGCCATTGCCTGGTGCTGCTCCGGATTGAACTTCTCGCCGACCGGATCGAGGGCCACGATGCCGAACTTCTCGAACACGTTCTGGAACTGCTTCAGGGTCAGCTCCGCGCCTTCGCGGAGTTTGGCGACGTCGGGCGCGTCGGCGGTGGAAGCCGCGATGCCCAGTTCCAGGCTGTCCATCACCGGCAGCAGTTCCTTGGCGAATTTTTCCAGGGCGTACTTGTGGGCGTTCTGGATGTCTTTTTCCAGACGACGGCGCAGGTTTTCCATTTCCGCCTGGGCCCGGACGAACCGGTCCCAGTTTTCGCTGGCCTGCTGCTGCGCCTCGAGCAGTGCCTTGTCCGGCTCACCGGCGGGCGCTGCTTCGGCGGCTGCGGTCTCCACCTCCAGCAGCTCCGGCCGTGGCTCCGGGCCGGGACCGTTAGTCATTTCTTCTTCGCTCATAGTCCGATAATCCGATTATTGGGGTTTGAAATTTTGGATCCGGAAAAACGAAACCGCCCGGCTCCTCGACGGGAGCGGGCGGCGGACGTCCTTTTGCCGTCACGACTCCGGCAACGTTAAGTTGGGGCCAGCGTCCGCTGATTCAAGGCCGCCCCCACCAGTTTCGCAGTGACGTCCACCAGCGGAATCACCCGTTCATACTTCATCCGGGTCGGTCCGATCACACCGAGCACGCCAATCACCCGGTTGTCGACGGAATACGAAGCGGTCACCAGGCTGCACGGCTCCAGCGGCCTGAAACCACTCTCTTCGCCGATGAGGATCTTCACCCCGGGTGACTCGAGGCAGCGATCGAGCAGACCGACGATGCTTTCCTTCTGCCGGAACGCCTCGAACAGACCGCGCAGCCGCTCGACGTCGGCCAGCTCGACGAAGTCCATGAGGTTGGTTTCCCCGCGCACCAGGAACGGCTTCCTGGAACGCCCGCCCTCGGCCAGGGCCTGTTCGGCGATCTCGCCCGCCTGCAACAGCTGTTCGCTCAGACGGTCGCGCTCCTTCTCCAATTCGGCGCGCAGATACTGCCGCGCCGAAACCATGTCCTTGCCGCCACAGACGGCATTGAAGAAGTTGGCCGCGGTCTGCAATTCCGCGGCACTGAAACTGTGGGGAGTGTGGATGATCTTATTGTGGATTTCCTGGCCGCTCGTCACCAGGATCGCCAGCACCCGGTGGTCCGACAGCGGCAGAAATTCGATGTGCTGGAAGGTCAGGGTTTCCCGCCTTGGCATGGAGATGATGCAGGCCATGTGGGTCAGCTCCGACAGCAGCTTGGAAGCCGTCTCCAGCAGATCGCGCGGGTTCTCCCGGCTTTCGAGATCCAGCCACAACTGGTCGACGATGGCCTGGTGCAGAGGTTTCACGGTCAGCAGGGAATCGACGAACAGACGATAGCCGCTCACCGTGGGCAGACGCCCCGCGGAAGTATGCGGCGAGGTGACCAGGCCCAGTTCCTCTAGATCGGCCATGACATTGCGTATCGTTGCCGGACTCAAACCGGCGTCCTTGGCGAGGGCACGCGAACCGACCGGCTGACCTTCGCCGATGTAACGCTCCACCAGCGCCTTCAAAAGCTGCTGCGCGCGCTCGCTCAGTTCGGGGAAACTCGCCACGGAAATTCCGTAAAGAATCTGTATTAGCACTCGACCAATGGGAGTGCCAAAAACTAACAACCCCTAGATTAAGTGTCAAGAAGGTCCTACCATTTGGCGGAAAGTGCCGGAGCCGCCGCATTCGACCGGCGGCAGCGCTCGGGCCTTGCCAATCCCGTCGAGACCTAAAGGCGTCGAATCCTCAACCTCCTCTTAACCCGAGTTGTTCAGGCGGATGCTTTCGCAATTTCGCACCATCGCGCTCATCGGAAAGCCGGATGCTCCCCGGATAGCGGACACTCTCGCTGCCATTCACGCCTATCTGCTGACTTCCGGACTCGAGATCCTGGTCGAGCGTGGCTGTGCGACGCTCTTTACGCATTCCGCCCGGACATGCACGATGCCCGAACTGGCACAGCAGGCCGACATCGCCGTCGTCGTCGGCGGAGACGGCACTTTGCTGGGAGCCGCCCGCAGCCTCTATGCGCATGGCGTGCCCCTCATCGGAATCAACCTGGGCCGGCTGGGGTTTCTGGTGGACATTTCTCCCAGCGAGGCCGTCGACAAGCTCCATGCGATATTGACCGGCGCCTATCGCGCCGAGGAACGTCACCCCCTGGTGGCGCGCCTGATCCGCAACGAAGAAACCATTGCCCAGGGCAGCGCCATCAACGAAGTCGTCGTCCACAGTGGCAGCGCGACCAGTATGATTGAACTGGAAACCACCATCGACGGCGTGTTTCTGAATTCCCAGCGCTCTGACGGCCTGATTGTCTCCACACCCACCGGGTCCACCGCCTACGCGCTGT
Organism: Methylococcus capsulatus; assembly: GCF_036864975.1. NCBI lineage: Bacteria > Pseudomonadati > Pseudomonadota > Gammaproteobacteria > Methylococcales > Methylococcaceae > Methylococcus > Methylococcus capsulatus. The sequence continues at coordinate 3,133,185 of NZ_CP104311.1, forward strand.
CGGCCGGCGGCCCGATCCTCTACCCCACGCTCAATGCCCTGGTGCTGGCGCCGATCAACCCCCACACCCTGTCCAACCGTCCCATCGTCATCTCAGGGGACAGCCTGGTGGCGATCGCCTTCCGGCCGAACAAAGAATTCCGCGCTCAGGTGAGCTGCGACAACGTTCCCTTCCCGGAGGTTGGGATCGAGGACCGCATCGAAATCCGCAAGGCGGAACGGCCGTTCCGTATCCTCCATCCGACGGACTATGATTTTTTCCAGATTCTGAGGCTCAAACTCAACTGGAGCAACCGCTAAGCCATGCTGACCAGCTTGAGCATAAAGGATCTGGCGGTGGTTGCCGCCCTCGACCTGGACCTTCGGCCCGGCTTCACCGTGCTCACCGGCGAAACCGGCGCGGGGAAATCCATCCTGCTCACCGCCCTGGGACTGGCACTCGGCGACCGGGCCGATTCGGGCTTGGTGCGGCCGGGCGCGGAGCGCGGCGAAGTCAGCCTGTGCTTCACTCTGGACGACGCGCCTTCCGCCCGTGAATGGCTCATCGGCCACGAATTGGCCGAAACCGATGAAGACACCTGTTTGATTCGCCGGACCATCAGCGCGGACGGGCGCTCACGCGCGTTCATCAATGGCCGTCCGGCGACCCTTCCGAACCTCCAGGCCTTGGGACGACACCTGGTGGAAATCCATGGCCAACACGCCCATTTGAACCTGCTGCAAGCCGGCGAGCAGCGGGCCTTGCTTGACCGGCACGCGGGCTGCCGCGAACTGGCATCGGAGCTGAAGCTGATTTTCGATCGCTGGAAAGCACTTTCCGAGCGGATCGACCGCCTGCAACAGGACGTCAGCAGCCGCAACGCCCGCCAGGAATTGCTCCAGTACCAGGTCAACGAGCTGGAGCAGCTCGAGATCGAGACCCTGGATTACCGCGCTCTGTCGGAAGAGCACGAGCTGCTGGCCAATCTCGGCCGGGTCTCCGAAATCGGCTACACCCAGCTCAAGCTGCTTTACGAGGACGAGCAGTATTCGGTGAACGGCTTGCTGGCGCGATCCGCTCAGGCGGTCGGCGAACTCGCGCAGATTTCGAAGGACTTCACCGAATCCCTGGAGTTGCTGGAAAGCGCCCGGATACAGGTCAAGGAGGCGGCGATGGCGTTGCGGCACCACCTCGACGCACTCGATCCAGACCCGGCCAAATTCGCGGCGCTGGAACAGAAGCTGGCGGAGGTTCACCAGCTCGCACGCAAGCACCAGGTCCGCCCGGAAGATCTGCCCGGCCACCTCGAAGCGCTCCGAACCGAACTAAGGAGCATGGAATCCGGTGAGGAACGGCTCGAACACCTGCTTGCCGAACAAAGCGATCTGCTGGCCGCTTACGATGCCGCCGCCCGCAGTCTTTCGGCCAAACGGCGGGTGGCGGCAGATGCGCTGGAGACCGACATATCGCGGCTCATCCACGAACTCGGCATGCCGCACGGGCGTTTCGCCGTCGCATTCGAGACAGACAGTGAAGCTCCGCCCGCCCCGCATGGCCGGGACAGGATCGAGTTCCTGGTCAGTGCCAATCCGGGCTTGCCGCCACGACCGCTGTCGCGGGTCGCTTCCGGCGGCGAACTCTCGCGCATCAGTCTGGCGATCGAGGTCGCATCGATCGCGCAAAAGACCACGCCGACCCTGATCTACGACGAGGTGGACACCGGCATCGGCGGCGGCGTCGCCGAGATGGTGGGAATCAAACTGCGCTCGCTCGGTATCAACCGCCAGGTACTGTGCGTGACCCATCTGCCCCAGATCGCGGCCTTGGGACATCATCACCTGCTGGTGGAAAAACACGCGCAAGACGGTATCACCGAGTCCACGGTACGGCCGCTGACCATGGAGGAACGCACCGGCGAAATCGCCCGCATGCTCGGCGGCCTGCGCATCACCGTGCAAACCCTGGCCCATGCCCGGGAAATGCTGGCCCTGGCGCATTGAAATCGATTTCTCGGCCAGTATTTTGCTTTAAAATTGGCTCATGATCGCCATATCGTTGATTCCCGCCGCCATGACCATCAGGAATCCGCATGACTGACCCGACCCAAGAAACGCAGCCTACACATTCCCTCCAGGAGAATCTCCTGGAAACCCCGGGAATCCCGACAAGCGGCGAATCCGTGACCCTGCCCAGAAAAGTGGTGACCGTGGCGGTAGTGATACCGGGTCTCATCATTTTCTGAAACCGACACGGCTTCCGAGCCATGCGCCGCCGCCCCACGGTCTCTTCGTTCGGGGAGCCCCGGCCTCAAACCGGCGGCACAATCCGTTCATCCACACCTTGCCGAATCAAGTGACATCGATACGATTCATTCCCGAGTGGGAAAAACAATCCGCCGTGCTGATTGCCTGGCCGCCGGGCAGCGGCGACTTCGCCCCGTGGTTGGAAGAGGTCGAACAGACCTATGCGGCCATTGCCGCGGCGGTGAGCCGGCGCGAAACCCTCCTCATCGCCTGCCTGGACCGGTCCCATGAACGGCGCATTGGTACTATCCTGGCCAATACCGGGACAGACTACTGCAGCCGAGTCGTTTTCGTCCGGATTCCATATGACGATATCTGGGTACGCGACACCGCGCCGCTCAGCCGGCTGCACGAAGGCCGGTTGGAACTGCTGGATTTCCGCTTCAATGGCTGGGGCGGGAAATACGACTGCGCTGACGACGCGGCACTGGCCGCGCGCCTCGTGACCATGGGTATCTTCGGCCAGACGCCACGGGTGGCGGTCGATTTCGTTCTGGAAGGCGGCAGCGTGGAAACCGACGGCCTCGGCACCGTCCTGACGACCAGTCAGTGCCTGCTCAATCCGAACCGCAATCCCGGCTATAGCCGCGTAGAAATCGAGGCCCGGCTCATGGAGACGCTGGGAACCGATCGCATCCTCTGGCTCGATCACGGCAAGGCCGAAGGCGACGACACCGACGCCCATGTCGACACCCTGGCAAGGTTCTGCTCGGAACACACCATCGCCTATACGGCCTGCGACGACGCATCCGATCCGCACTACGCGCCGCTTAAGGCGATGGAGCGGCAGCTGCAAGAGATGAAACAGCGCGACGGCCAGCCTTACTCCCTGGTGCCGTTGCCGATCCCGCAACCCATCCGCGACGGGAAAGGCCGGCGCCTGCCTGCCACCTACGCCAATTTCCTGATCATCAACGGCGCAGTTCTGGTTCCCGTGTACGGCGATCCGGCGGACGCGGTCGCCCTCGAGCGCCTGGGGCCGTGTTTCCTGGGGAGGGAAATCGTCCCCATCCACTGCACTCCGCTGATCCGCCAATACGGTAGCCTGCACTGTATGACCATGCAGTTTCCCGAAGCCGCCGGAGTCTCCCGCCCATGAAATCCATCCTCAAGCTGGCGCTGGTACAGCAGGCCTGTAACGGCAACCGGGAACACAATCTGGCCGTATCGGTCGAAGGCGTCCGCGCTGCCAAGGCCAAAGGTGCCGACCTGGTAATGCTGCCGGAGCTGCACCTCGGGCCGTATTTCTGCCAAACCGAGGACTGCGGCTGTTTCGACGGCGCCGAACCCATTCCCGGCCCCACCACCGCCGAACTGGCATCCGTGGCGCGGGAGCTGGGCATCGTGGTGGTCGCCTCGCTGTTCGAACGGCGGGCCCCTGGCCTCTATCACAACACGGCGGTGGTGCTGGACAGTGACGGCAGCCTGGCCGGAAAGTACCGGAAGATGCACATCCCGGACGATCCCGGCTATTACGAGAAGTTCTATTTCACCCCCGGCGACCTAGGCTTCCGCCCCATCGACACCTCGGTCGGACGTCTGGGGCTGCTGGTCTGCTGGGACCAATGGTATCCGGAGGCCGCGCGCCTGATGGCGCTGGCCGGTGCCGATCTCCTGCTCTACCCCACAGCCATCGGCTGGAACCCGGCCGACGACGAGGCCGAACGGTCGCGTCAGCTCGAGGCCTGGATCACTGTGCAGCGCGGCCACGCGGTGGCCAACGGACTTACGGTGGCCGCCTGCAACCGCATTGGCAGCGAACCCGATCCCAGCGGCCAGACGCCCGGCATTGTGTTCTGGGGAAACAGTTTCGCCGCCGGCCCCCAGGGCGAATTCCTCTGCCGCGCCGGTTCGACGGACGCGGAATTGCTGATGGTGGCGGTGGACCGCAAGCGCTCCGAAGACGTCAGGCGCATCTGGCCTTTTCTGCGTGACCGCCGTATCGACAGTTATGACGGATTATTGCGGCGCTATCTCGATTGACTCTTCCTCGAAGCAGCCTCCAAAAAAAAACCGGGGGCGAGCACGAAGCTCGCCCCCGGCTTTTTACCACCGGAATCAGGCCCTGATCTCAAATTCCTTGATATCGTGGCCCTGCGCGAGCAAAGCCTGCAGCCAACGTGGTTTCACGCCTCGGCCGCTCCATTTTTCCGCAGGATTATGCGGGTTCTGGTATTTCGCAGGCACCTTGGCGCCCCGGCGGGTACTCGGCGCACCCACTCCCTTGGAAAGATCTTCGACGATCTGGAACCGGACACCCGCCTTGGAAGCCAGTTCACTCATCTGGCGAAGATATTCGCGCCGCTCCGATTCAAGTTTTTCCTTGAGCGCCTTGGTCGCTGCATCAATGAGCGACTGTAATTCCTGCGCCGTATAACCAGAAAAATCATGTGACATTGACAACACCTCTCTGAGCAAGTCTTAAGCTATATTGTTGTGACCTTTAATATAATACATAAATCCGAGAACACAATACAATATGTCTTCCGCCTATCTGTACCGAGAAGTGCGAATTGCCGGCAGCGGAGCTCGCTTTTTCGCACCGATGCCGTTTGGCGCATTTCAGTCGGCTGGGAACCGGGCCACATCCTTCGTAAGACCCCAGACAATTCTTCCGGGCCGTGCCACCCCATTTAATTCGGCGGAACGCTCGCCCCCATTCCCCGGAATCGTCCCTGGCCAGCCCCGCGTTTTATGAAGCCGCTCGGCTAAAACACATCCCTTTCCGCCGACATATCGTCGGACGTCCGGTATCCCGATAGCATGAAACCACAAACCTCCGCTTCTTCCCTGACTTCGCCTTTGAAACCCGCCTTGCCCGCGGCCCGCCGCCAGGCGCTCTGCTGGAGCGGGCTGTACGGTTGCGCCGATTCCCTTGCGATCGCTTCGGCGTTCGGTGAGTCACCCGGCTTGTTTCTCGTGGTCACCGCCGACGCCCAGAGCGCTTTACGCATCGAACAGGAAGTGAAGACATTTCTCGGTAGGAATGCGGGGATCCTCCCATTCCCCGACTGGGAAATCCTTCCCTACGATGTGTTTTCACCCCTCCCTGAAATCACTTCGCAGCGGCTGCGGACTTTTTACGAGTTATCCCGCATCCAGCATGGCCTGCTCATCACTCCCGTATCCACCCTGATGCATCGGGTGGCTCCGCGGACCCACACCCTGGCCAATACGTTTTCCATTCGCGCGGGAAGCACCGTGAATATCGACCAGACCAGGCAGACGCTCGAAAGTGTAGGCTATCAGTGCGTCTCGCAAGTATACCAGCATGGCGAATTCGCGATCCGGGGCTCGATACTCGACCTTTATCCCATGGGGAGCGAGACGCCTTATCGCATCGAGCTCTTCGACGAGGACGTGGAAACGATCCGTACCTTCGATCCGGAAAGCCAGCGCTCGATCGAAAAAGTGGAAGGCATAGAGCTTTTCCCTGCCCGCGAATTTCCGTTCGACGAGGCCGCCATTAAAAGGTTCCGGCAGAATTTCCGGGCCGAATTCCCGGACGCGGTGAGCCGTAGCCTCCTGTATCAAGATGTCAGCAAGGGAATCGCCGTCGGGGGGATCGAATACTACATTCCTCTGTTCGTGGAACGGATGGATACGCTGTTCGATTACCTGCCGGGCGATACGACGCTGATATTGCACGGCGATGTCGAACAGGCCGCCGCCACCTATTACGCCGAGACCGCCAGTCGTCACGACCAGCGCCGCCACAACCTGGACCGGCCGCCGCTGCCGCCGGCCCGCCTGTTTCTGGAGCCCGAAGCGCTGAGCTCCAGCCTCGCATCCTTCAACCGCGTCATGATCGCGGCTGCGGACGCCGCTCCCCCCGCCGCGGTGAAATTCGACTGCGCGCCGCCACCGCCACTGCATCCGGAAACCAAGACCCAGCCTCCCTACGAGCCCCTGCAACGCTTCATTGGGGAGTTTGCGGGGAAAATCCTGCTGGTGGCGGAATCTGCAGGCCACCGCGAGACCCTGGCGGCGAACCTCGCCAAGTACCGGATCCGTCCACGGGTCGTGGAGGGCTGGGCCGACTTCCTTGCAGTGCCGGACCCGCTGTGCCTGATGGTCGCCGCCCTCGATCACGGCCTGGTCATTTCCGATCCACCCCTGGCGATCGTGACCGAAGCTCAGCTCACCGGCGACAAGGCCCAGCAGCGCAGGCGCCGGCAGCGCATGCCATCCAAGGATTTCGGCCAATTCCTGCGCAGCCTGGAAGAACTGGAGATCGGCGCGCCGGTGGTGCATCGCGAACACGGCGTCGGCCGCTATCTCGGCCTGCAGCGGATCGAGACCGGCGGCGTGGAGTCGGAATTCCTGACGATTCGCTACGCCAACGACGACAAGCTCTATGTGCCCGTTTCGGCGCTCGGCATGGTCAGCCGCTACGCCGGCGCGGACCCGGAACACGCGCCGCTGCACCGCCTGGGCAGCGAACAATGGGCCAAAGCCCGCCGCAAGGCGCTGGAACAGGTCCGCGATGTCGCCGCCGAACTGCTGGACATCCATGCCAAGCGGGCCGCGGTGAGCGGACGGAGTTTCGCCACTCTGACCGAAGAGTACTTGAGCTTCGCCGCTCAGTTCCCGTTCGAGGAAACACCTGACCAGGAAACCGCGATCCAGGACGTCATCCGCGACCTCGCCGCACCCCGTCCGATGGACCGGGTGGTTTGCGGCGACGTCGGCTTCGGCAAAACGGAAGTCGCGATGCGGGCCGCCTTCATCGCAGCCCAGAACGGTCGCCAGGTCGCGGTGCTGGTACCGACGACCCTGCTGGCCCAGCAGCACTACAAGAACTTCTGTGACCGTTTCGCCGACTGGCCGATGCGGATCGAGGTGCTGTCGCGCTTCGTCTCCAAGAAGGACCAGGCCCAGACCATCGCGGACATCGGCGACGGCAAGGTGGACATCGTCATAGGCACCCACCGCTTGCTGCAGAAGGACATCCGCTTCAAGGATTTGGGTCTGGTCATCATCGACGAGGAGCACCGCTTCGGAGTCGCGCACAAGGAGCATTTCAAGAAGCTGCGCAGCGAAGTGGACTTCCTGGCGCTGACCGCCACCCCCATTCCCCGCACCCTGGACATGGCCCTGAGCGGCCTGCGCGAGATTTCCGTCATCGCCACCCCGCCGCCCCACCGGCACGTCATCCGCACTTTCGTCACCGAATGGGACGACACCTTGGTGCAGGAAGCCATCACGCGCGAGATCAAGCGCGGCGGCCAGGTCTATTTCGTGCACAACAAGATCGAGACTCAGCCCAGGCTGGCGGAACGGCTGGAAAAGCTGGTGCCCGGTATCCGCACCCGCATCGCCCACGGCCAGATGCCGGAACGCGAATTGGAAAACATCATGCTCGACTTTTACCACCAGCGCTTCAATGTGCTGCTTTGCACCACCATCGTGGAAAGCGGCATCGACGTGCCCAGTGCCAACACGATACTGATCGACCGCGCGGACACCTTCGGCCTCGCCCAGCTCCACCAGCTCCGGGGACGGGTCGGACGCTCGCATCACCGCGCCTATGCCTATCTGCTGGTGCCGCCAAAGAAGTCCATGACCGCCGATGCCGTCAAGCGGCTGGAAGCCATCGAGGCGGCGGGCGAACTCGGCGCCGGCTTCCTGCTGTCCTCGCAAGATCTAGAGATCCGCGGTGCCGGCGAGCTGCTCGGCGAGGAACAGAGCGGCCAGATCCAGGAAATCGGCTTTACCTTATATACCGAACTGCTGGAAAAGGCCGTCAACGCGCTGAAATCCGGCAAACGGCCAGAACTGGAAACCGATCACCTCGGTGGTACCGAGGTAGACCTGCAATGCGCGGCGCTGATCCCGGAGGAATATCTGCCCGACGTGCACGCCCGTCTGGTGCTGTACAAACGCATCGCCAATGCTCGCAGCGACGACGAACTGCGCGAGCTGCAGATCGAGATGATCGATCGCTTCGGCCTGCTGCCGGAGGCGACCAAGAACCTGTTCGCGGTCAGCGCGCTAAAGAACGAGGCCGCCAAGCTGGGTATCGCCAAGATCGAAGCCAGCGCAACCGGCGGCCGACTGATTTTCGAAGCCCAGCCCAACATCGACCCAGCCGCGATCATCCTGCTGATTCAGAAAGAGGCTACCACCTACAAGCTGGACGGCCCGGATAAACTGCGGTTCATTGCCAAGCTCCCCAACCCGGCGGAGCGCGTCCGGTTCGTGGAAGCGCTGCTGGACCGGCTGAAGGCCAAGTGAGACGACGGTAGCCTTGATGGTCTCCCTGGCCCGCTCCTCACTGGTCTACGACTGGCGCCGCTATGCCTCCGCGGTGTTCGCCATCACCTTCGCCGGGCTGCTGGCGCTGGTGCAGCTGGCGCTGGGACTGTTCGGCACGGTCTCGGTGGCGATCGACCAGTCCGACGCGGACCTCTGGATCGGCTACCCCAAGACCCAGAGCGTCGATCTGGGCCGGCCGCTGCCGCCGGGCAGCGCGGTCAATGCCTGGAGGCACCGGTCCGTCCACTGCGTCGAGCCTCTGACTGTGGCGGTCGGCGACCTGCGTCCGCCTCGGCTCCGTCCGTCTCTTAAGCGACGCACTCCGCCAAGGCTCCCACACTGACTCGACGCCGTGTCGGTTCCCTTATGCTTTGTCTCCACCCGCGAGGAAGCCGCGGACTCCGACAAAACACCCGGCCCTACGGCTTCGCGGGGGCGTCGCACTCGCTCGCTTCGCTCGACTTCCTTGTGCTCCTTCATGGTGGAAAACCTTCGCCGATCCGCAGCTCGACCGGCTGGTGGATCAGGCCCTGAGAGCGAACGCCGACGTCGGTCAGGCCGCCGCGCGAGTCGTGCAAACCCGGGCGGGCAACATTTCGCCCCCGTGGACGACACCTGGCCTTACGCCGGCTTCGGCTACGAAGTGGATCTTCTGGGCCGGCTCACCAAGGGCGCGCGGTCGGCCGCGGGCACCGCGGCGGCGGCCGAGTTTGAACGGCAGCAGGTACGCCAGTCGGTAGCGCATGACGTCGTCAAGGCCTACCTCGAGCTGCGCCATGCCGAAGCCCTCTCGGAAAGCGACGCACGCCGCGCCGATCTGGCCGAAACGCTGGCGGAACTGGAGCGGCGCCGGCTGGCCGCCGGTCTGTCTGACCGACAAAGGGTGAACGAAGCCGAACGCGACGTCAGGGACATCCGCATCGCGCGCAACCGAGCAGAACGCGAAAAGGCACTGGCCCGCGCCAGGCTGGCCCTGCTGGTATCCCGGCTGGCCATTACCCTCGCTCTGCCGGGCCGAACCGTCGAAGCCACCACCCTCGCAATCGAACCGGACCTGCCGGCTAGCGCCGTCGGCCGCCGCCCTGACGTGCAGGCCGCCTGGCAACACCTGCCGGTCGCCACCACCGACATCGAGCGTGCCGAGTTGGAACGCTATCCGCGCCTCACCCTGACCGGCATGGCCGGCATCCTTGCCTCGGGCTTCAGCGGCTGGCTGGCCAGCGACGCTGTGGCCTGGATCGTCGGGGCCGCCGGGCGCGTCCCCCTCTACGACGGCGGCCGCATCCAAGCGCGGGTCGACGCCGCCGCGGACGCCCGCGACGAACGCTTTGCGGCCTACCGCCACGCGTCTACCTCGCCCTGGCCGAAGTCGAATCAGCGCTGGTCGAATGGCAAACGGCGCGGACTGCCTTAGAATTCCACGCCGGCCAGTTGACGTCGCGCCGGCAGGACGCTGCCCGCCGAGCCGAAGCGATGGAACTGGGCCGCATCAATTGCGCCGAACTCCCGCGGCTCCAACTCGCCGCGAGCGACGCGGAGGCCGCAGTCATCACCGCCGACTACCAGCGTATGCAGGCCTACGCCGCGGTGCAGCGGGCGCTGGGCCGCTAGGCCTTTTGAATCCTCACCTTGAACCGATAGGAGCCAACCCATGTTTACGGGAATCGTCCGAGGCCGCGGCCGGATCGTCGCCGCCGATCTGCAAGACACCGGCACCCGTTTTCGCATCCGATTTCCGGACGACCTGCTCGGCGGCCTGGAAACCGGCGCCAGCGTGGCGGTCGACGGCGTCTGTCTCACCGTGGTGCGGATCGCCGGCAATGAGATCGACTTCGACGCCATCGCCGGCACCCTCGCGCTGACCAATCTCGGTGACCGCCGGATTGGCGACGAGGTTAACCTGGAGCGCTCCGCCCGGCTGGGCGACGAGGTCGGCGGGCATCACGTCTCGGGCCATGTCTCCACCACCGGCGTGGTCACTTCGATCAAACTGGAAGGCGCTGGGAACCATCACCTCGAATTCGAGGTGGAGCCACAGTGGAGCCGCTACATCTTTCTGCGCGGCTTCCTGGCAGTGGACGGTGCCAGCCTCACGGTGGCGGAAGCCGATCCCGCGCGCGGCCGGTTCCGGATCAACCTCATTCCGGAGACTATCCGCAACACCTGCTTCCGCCGCTACCGAGCCGGTGACCGGGTGAACATAGAGGTGGAACACCAGACCCAGGTGCTGGTGGATGTGGTGACACGAACGATCGAGGCTGCCCTAGCGGGCCGGGGGATCCTCCGGCCGAGCAACGGATCGCCTTGACCGGCCTGGACTGTTTTCCCGAACCGGGAATCCATTAAACAGCGAGGGGACACCCATGGCACCGGATGACCGCAAACGCTGGTCCCAGCGCGTCACCGAGACCAGCAACGCCCTGGACCTGGAGCCGGGCGTGTTCACCTGGGACGATCCGCGTCGGATCGCGCTGTCGCTCAAGCGCTCCGCCGAATCCAGCGGGCGGCGCAAGGCGGGGCCGTTCCAGTCGGCGATGTCCATGCTGAATTTCTACATCAACCGCGCCGGCAGCCAGCTTTCGGATTCCCGGCGGGCCTGTCTGGAAGCGGCGAAGGACGAGCTACGGGCGCTTTACGGCAGGCCGCGCCGACGCCCGCCGCCGTGATCAGTCCGTCGCCAGGCCGCCGCGGGCGGCGATCACGTAGTCCGCTACCGGCGTTCCGCCGATCAAGTGCTCCTGGATGATCCGCTCAAGCACTTCCGGGGTACAGCTCCGATACCACACGCCCTCCGGATAGACCACGGCGATCGGACCCTGAACGCAGACGCGGAGGCAATCCGCCTTGGTGCGGAACACGCCGCGCCGGGGCAGGCCGAGTTCCTCGAGACGGCGCTTGAGATATTCCCAGGATGCCAGGCTTTCCGCCCCGCCACAGCATTTGGGCTTGGTGGCGCCGGCGCACAGAAAGACATGCCGCTCGATGTCGTTCAACCCGAGCTGGGCCACGATGGTTTTCAGTGCTTCCATAGATCCTCCTTTTCGCTTCGGTTTGCCAATGCGCCCCAGGAGACCAGCAGACAACGCAAGACCCCATAGCCGTAGCGCCCTCCCAGCGCTTCGAACAGGGGCTTGACGGCGCCCTGCCGATCCGGGGGCAGATTCCGCCAGACGTTTTCGATCCGCGCCGCCTCCTCGGCCGACAGCCCGGTCACCTCCAGCGCATTCAGGGCCCCTCTGGCCACAGCCTGGGCCAGATGGGTATAGATAGTGGAAGGCTTGAGCTCACGCCGGGCGGCGATCTGCTCGACGCTGAGGCCGAGCCGGAACAGCGCCAGGCTTTCCTCCGCCGTAGCCTGTTCGACGACAGTCCCGCCACCGCGCTGGCCGGAATGCTCGCGGATCAACTCGAGAAAATCGCCGCCATACAGCTCCAGTTTGCGCTCTCCGATGCCGGGAATCCGCCCCAACTGGACGTGGGTTTCCGGGCGGCTCTGGACCATTTCCATCAACACCGCGTCGTGCAGGATGATGTAAGGCGGGACATTCTGTTCTTCCGCCAGCCGGCGGCGCAAGCCGCGCAGGGCCTGGAACAGCTTTTCGTCACCGGGGTCGGAGAAGCGGATGGCTCCCCGCCGGGCCTCGCGGCCCGAGGAAGCGACCTTCTTCGGCGCGTCGTCTCTGCGCAGCAACAACATCTCTTCACCCTTGAGCAAAGGACGGCTGGCTGGGCTCAGCCGCAGGGCGCCATGCGCTTCCCAATCCACCACGAGGAAACCACGGGTCACCAGTTGGCGGAACACCGAGAGCCATTGCTGGTCGTCCAGCTCCCGGCCGATGCCAAAGGTGCTGAGCCGATCGTGGCCGAAGCTGCGGACGCGCTCGCTGGTCTTGCCGAGCAGCAAGTCGATGACGTAATGGGCGCCGAAGCGCTGGCCGCTGCGGTAGACGCAGGACAGCGCTTTGCGCGCGGCCTCGGTCGCATCCCAGGTCTGCACCGGGTTGAGGCAGTTGTCGCAGTTGCCGCAGGGCCGCTCCAGAACATCGCCAAAATAGTGCAGCAAGGTCTGGCGGCGGCAGGAGGTCAGCTCGCAGAAGCCCAGCATGGCGTCGAGCTTGTGGCGTTCCACCCGCTTGTGCAGTTCGTCGGCATCGGAGGATTCGACCATGCTGCGCAGGGTGATGACGTCCTGCAACCCGTACACCATCCAGGCATTGGCGGGCAGCCCGTCACGGCCGGCGCGGCCGGTTTCCTGGTAATACGCCTCCAGGCTTTTCGGCAGGTCCAGGTGCGCCACGAAGCGCACGTTAGGCTTATCAATGCCCATGCCGAAGGCGATGGTCGCCACCATGATCAGCCCTTCTTCCAGCAGGAAACGACGCTGGTTGTGCTGGCGGATTTCGGCGGACAAGCCGGCATGGTAAGGCAATGCCTTGAGGCCCTTGCTACAGAGCCAAGCAGCGGTTTCCTCGACCTTCCTGCGCGACAGGCAGTAGACGATGCCGGCATCGCCTTCGTGTTCGCGCCGGATGAAATCCAGCAATTGCTGGCGCGGGTTCGATTTGAGTCCGATGGCGTAGCGGATGTTGGGCCGGTCGAAGCCGCTGCAGAATACCCGCGCCTCAGTCAGTCCCAGCCGCTCGATGATCTCTCCGCGAGTACGTTCGTCGGCAGTCGCGGTCAGCGCGATGCGTGGCACCGTCGGGAAACGCCGGTGCAGCAGCGACAACTGCCAGTAATCGGCACGGAAATCGTGCCCCCATTGCGACACACAATGGGCTTCATCGATGGCGAACAAGGCGATGCGCACCCGGTCGAGCACCTTCAGGAAACGCTCGGTCAGCAACCGTTCCGGGGCCACGTACAGCAGGTCCAGCCCCCCCGCCAGGAAGCGGCTCTCGACCTCCCGCTGAGTCTGGAAATCCAGGCTGGAATTGAGGAACGCGGCCTTCACACCCAATTGCAGCAAGGCGCCGACCTGGTCTTCCATCAGTGCGATCAGGGGCGAGACCACTACGCCGGTACCCGAGCGCAGCAGCGCCGGGATCTGGTAGCACAGCGACTTGCCGCCGCCGGTGGGCATCAACACCAGTGCATCGCCGCCGTTCAGCACCTGTTCAATGATCTCGGCCTGCAGGCCGCGGAAACGCTCATAGCCGAAGACGGTTTGCAGCGTTTTCAGGGGACTGGAGGCAGCGGCGGACATGGAAGCGGCGGCGGAAACCAAAAAATCTCCACTATAAAGCATCGAAGGGCGATAATGGCGCCCCGACTTCCCCGAGAGCGCCGGTATGCCGAAATCCGACAACCTGTACTCCACCATACCCGCCGCGCTGCCCGAGGAGCTGTTCGAGACCCTCGAACAGACCGGCGGCTTCCGGCTGGAGCGGATCGTTTCCCGCGGACACAAAACTCCGGAAGGCTTATGGTACGACCAGCCACAGGCTGAATGGGTAGCACTCTTGCAGGGCGAAGCCTTGTTGAGATTCGAGCAGGAACCCGAATCCCGCCGCCTCGTCCCCGGCGACTGGCTGTGCATCCCACCGCATTGCCGGCACCGGGTGGAATGGACCTCGACCTGGCCGGAGGCAGTGTGGCTTGCCCTGCACTACCCGGAACCGGTCCGCACCGAACCCCTGGAATCCGAATGAGTCCCGGCAAATCCGTCTACCGGCTGTTCCCCCCGCCGTTCGAGGAAGTCGCACTGCACGGCCTGTATCTGAATCTGAACCTGCACCGCTTGGGCGCTGCAGGCAAGCCGTTCGTCTACGCCAATTTCCTCGCCAGCCTGGACGGGCGCATCGCCCTGGAGGACGCCAGCGGTCAGTCCTTTCTTCCGAAGTCACTGACCACGCCGGACGATTTCCGGCTGTTCCTCGAGCTGGAAGCCCAGGCCGACTGCCTCATCACCCACGGCGGCTATCTGCGTTCGCTGCAGGAAAAACGATTGGGCAACATCCTGCAGATCGGGTTGGACGAACGCTCGCGCGACCTGGCGGCCTGGCGGAAGACCCAGGGTCTCAAACCGCAGCCGGACATCGTCGTCGCCAGCGCCAGCCTCAACTTCCCCATGCCCGCCTCGATCCACGAACACGGCCAGCGCTGCCTGATCGCCACCGGCCGCTACGCCGATCCCGAGCGGGTCCGCCATTGGGAACGCGAAGGCTATGAAATCCTGCTCGCCGGCGACGGTGCCATGGCCGAAGGCGACACGCTGGTCGACCAGCTCGATGCCCTGGGTTATCGCTCCATCTACCTGATCGCCGGCCCCCACATGCTCGACACCATGGTCCGCAACGGCCGCTTGTGCCGGCTGTTCCAAACCATCACCCACCAGCTGCTCGGCGGTGAAGGCTTCCGCACCCTGGTGCCCGGGCCGGAACTCGGCCCGCATGGCCATTTGAAGATGCAGTCCCTGTACTACGACCCGACTTCGCCGCTCGACACCGGTCAGTGGTTCGCCCAATTCGAAAACCTGACCGTGGCCGCCTGAGCTACACTGCGCCGGTCAGCACCATCGCATCGACCCCATGCTCGTCGAAACCTTCAACACGCTCCGCGATTTCGTCCGCCTGCACGAGATTGCCTCGGTCCTGATCCGGTTCGGATTCGGCGAGGCCGTGCACCGGCTCGGCATTCACCATATCCTGAAAAAGGCCGGCAAATCCCTGTCGTGGAAATACGCCGAGGAGCAGGCACAACTCTCGCTGCCCGCCCGCATGCGCCGGGCGCTGGAGGAGATGGGGCCGAGCTTCATCAAGCTCGGGCAGGTTCTCTCGACCCGCGTCGACCTGCTGCCCCCGGAATGGATCGAGGAACTGAGTCACCTGCAGCGGCGGGTGCCTCCCCTCCCCTTCGAATCCCTCAGATGGCAACTCGAAAGAGACCTGGGCGCTCCCATCGACAAGGTGTTCGCGACATTCGACGTTCGTCCGATCGCCGCGGCCTCGATCGCCCAGGTTCATCGTGCGACGCTGCTGACCAGCGAAGTCGTGGCGGTCAAAATCCGCCGGCCCGGCATCACCAAGACCATCGACGCGGACCTGCGCCTGATGGCGAAGCTGGCGAAGCTGATCGAATTCGAATTCCCCGAGCTCGACTACCTGCGCCCTAGCGAAATCGTGCGCCAGTTTGGCCTTTCGATTCACCGCGAGCTGGATTTCATCAACGAATGCCGCAACACCGACCGGCTGGCGGCCAACTTCCGCACCGATCCTCGGATCGTCATTCCGCGGGTACACTGGCAGTACGCACGGGAGCGGGTCTGCGTCATGGACTACATTGAGGGCATCGATGCCACCGACCTGGATGCCGTCCGCGCCGCGGGGCTGGACCCGCGCGCCCTGGCACGGGTCGGAGCTGATGCCATGCTCAAGATGATCCTGCTGGATGGCTTCTTCCACGCCGACCCGCACCACGGTAATCTGCTCTATTTGCCGGACAACCGCATCGCCTTCCTGGATTTCGGCATGGTAGGCCGTCTACCGGAGCTGCGCCGCCACCAACTGGTCGATCTGCTGTCGGCGATCGTGGGACGGGATGCGCAGATGGCGGCAGATGTTCTGCTGGACTGGACGGCCACGGTCAACGTCGATCCGGATCTCCTGGTCGCCGACATGGACAATCTGATCGACGACTATCACGGCGCCACCTTGCGCCAGCTCAGCCTGACCCAGATGCTGACCGACCTGACTCAGCTCATGCGGCAGCACCGGCTGGCGCTGCCGCCGGATCTGACGCTGCTGTTCCGGGCGCTCATCACCCTGGACGGCATCGGCAGACAGAACGATCCGGATTTCGACATCTTCACCCAGGCCGCGCCCTTCATCGAAAAAAGCCTGAAAGAGCGTTACGATCCCGAGAAGATTGGCCGCAACGCCTGGCGCAATGCCCTGCATGCCCTGGACATGGTCACGAGTCTCCCCACTGAACTGCGGAGGGTATCCCGCGCGGTGCAGAAAGGCGCACTCAAGCTCAACATCGACCTGGCCCGGCTCGACCATCTGGGCTGGCAAGTGGAGCGGGCGTTGGGCTGGCTCAGCTTAGGGCTGGTGGCCTCGGCGCTGATCATCGCCTCGGCCATCGTGATGACGGTGCAGGGCGGCCCGACGCTATGGGGACTGCCGGCGTTCGGGCTGCTGGGCTACGTCGGTGCCAGCGCCATGGCGACCTGGCTGCTGGTCGCCATCTGGCGCGGCACCCGGGGCAAGCACTGATCGCGGCGTCCAGACACTGCTCCCGGTATCTTCGGCTGCCCCTTCCCAGCGGGTGACGGCCAGCGTGGCGACCGCGTTGCCAACCAGATTGGTGATCGCCCGTGCCTCCGACATGAACCGGTCTACCCCGAGCAGCAGCGCCAGCCCCGCTACCGGTACCACGTCCAGCGAGGACAGCGTGGCCGCGAGGGTGATGAAACCGGCCCCCGTCACGGCCGCCGCGCCTTTGGAGGTCAGCAGCAACACCGCCAGCAGGGTGAGTTGGTGCCCGGGAGTCAGCGGTGTATCCGTCGCCTGAGCCACGAACACCGCCGCCATCGTCAGATAGATCGCCGTCCCGTCCAGGTTGAAGGAATAGCCGGTCGGCACCACCAGCCCGACGATCCGACGCGGGCAGCCTGCGCCTTCCAGCTTTTCCATGAGTCGAGGTAAGGCCGCTTCCGACGACGAGGTACCCAGCACCAGCCACAGTTCATCCTTGATGAGCCCCAGCAGCCGCCACAGGCTGAAGCCCGAGAACCGCGCTACGGCCCCCAGCACCAGGATCACGAAAGACAAACAGGTCAGATAGACCCCGGCCATCAGCTTGCTCAGCGACAGCAGAGTGTCCGGCCCGTACTTGCCGATGGTGAAGGCCATCGCCCCGAATGCGCCGACCGGCGCCGCCCGCATGATGAGGCCGATGGTCGCGAACAAGGCGTCCGACACCCGTTCCAGAAAATCCAGCACCGGCTTGCCGCGCTCCCCCTGCCGGCTCATGGCGACGCCGAACAGCACAGAGACCAGCAGCACTTGCAGGATATCGCCCTTGGCGAAGGCGTCGACCGCGCTGGCGGGAATGATATTCAACACGAAATCCACGCCGTTCAGGGCCTTGGCCTCGCTGGTGTACGGGCTCAGTGCCGCTGCGTCCAGGGTCTTGGGATCGGCGTGGATGCCAGCCCCCGGCTGCAGGAGATTGACCACGACCAGACCGATCACTAGCGCCACGGTGGTCAGTACCTCAAAATAGATCAAGGCCTTTAGACCGACGCTACCGATCTTGCGCAGATCACCGACCTTACCGATGCCCAGCGTGACGGTCAGAAACACGATCGGCGCGATCATCATTTTGATGAGCTTGACGAAGCCGTCCCCCAAAGGCTTCAGCTTCACCCCAAGCTCTGGCCAAGCCGCACCCAGCACCATCCCTACGATCACTGCCAGGATCACCTGGACGTAGAGTTCCTTGAAGATCCGCCGCCCGGCCATCCGCCGTCTCCAGCCAAAAGATTCAAGCATACCCGAGCGGAGTGATGCCTTAAGCCGCCACCCATGACAGTTGGCGTAATACGTGACAATTGAATCGAGTATGGGCATGACTCACTAGCAGCCTGTCGGACTTAACCGCCCGGCATTCTGAAATGCGATAATCACGACGTTCCTTCCCCGACAGCGAGCCTGCCATGAGCAACTTCCGCGCGATAGACCGTAGCACAGGATATTTGCTGCCGCCCGCGGTGGACGAATGGCTGCCCGAACGCCACCTGGCGCGCTTCGTGGTGGAAGTCATCGACAAACTCGACCTGTCTTCCATGACCCGCGCCTACCGCGGCTCGGGCTCGGCGTCCTATCACCCGGCCATGCTGCTCGGGCTTCTGGTGTACGGCTACGCCACCGGCGTGTTCTCCAGCCGCAAGATCGAGCGTGCCACCTATGACTCGGTGGCCTTCCGCTTCATTGCCGCCAACAGTCACCCCGATCACGACACGCTGGCCACCTTCCGCCGCCGCTTTCTCGAGGACATCGAGCGCCTCTTCGTCGAAGTGCTGATGCTGGCGCGCGAGATGGGCCTGTTGAAACTTGGCACGGTGGCGCTCGATGGCACCAAGATTCACGCCAACGCCTCGCGCCATGCCGCGCTGTCCTACGAACACGCCAACAAGCTCGAAGCGAAGCTGCGGCAGGAAGTGGCCGAACTGCTGGCGCTGGCGGAAGCCGAAGACCGCTCGGACGTGCCCGATGGCCTGTCGATCCCGGAAGAGTTGGCAAGACGCGAAGACCGTCTGGCGAAGATCGGCGCGGCCAAGGCCAAGATCGAAGCGCGTGCGAAAGCGCGTTGCGCGCGCGAGCAGGCCGAGTATGAGGCGAAGCTGGCCGCGCGCGAGGAAAGCGCCAAGATCGGCAAGAAACCTGGCGGCAAACCGCCCGCGCCGCCTGCGGCCGACCCCGGCCCTACCGATCAAGTGAATCTGACGGATGAAGCATCGCGCATCATGAAAGTGCCCGGCGGCGGTTTCGAGCAGTGCTATAACGCGCAAGCGGTCGTGGCGACCGACAGCCTCTTGGTGGTCGCGCAAGACGTGGTGCAGGACAGCAACGACAAGCGGCAGGTCGCGCCGATGCTGAAGAAGTTGGGCGCGTTGCCGGAAGGACTGGGCAAGCCGGAAAGCCTGCTGGCCGACAACGGCTATTTCTCCGAGGCCAATGTGAATGGTTGCGCAGCGGCCGGGATCGCGCCGCTGATTGCGCTGGGGCGTGAGCAGCATCATCCGGGTTGGAAGAAGCGCTTCGCGGAAGCCGGGCCCGCGCCCGGGAATCCCACGCCGATGCAGACGATGGCGCATCGACTGGCAACCCCAGAGGGCAAACGCTTGTACGCGCTGCGCAAGCAGATCGTGGAGCCGGTGTTCGGCATCATCAAATCGGTGATGGGATTCCGGCAATTCTCGCTGCGCGGGCTGCAAAAGGTCAAAGGCGAGTGGCATCTGGTGACGTTGGCCTGGAATGTGCGGCGGATGTTCGCCCTGATGCCCGCCTAAAGCAGGGGCGGGATCACTCGACCGCCATTTCAGCCATTTCATCGGCTCGATCATCTTGAAAATCCAACCCACCGCTTCGCCTTAACATGCAATTCTCAACCTTCAGTCCGACAGGTTGCTAGCGAGGGTCCCTGGAAAGCGTGTCGTGGTTCAGGCCCCCCTGCTTGCGGAGCCCATCGGCAAAAACCGCTAGCAGAGACTGGGGCAAACAATTACCGGCAACTGGCCGAACAGACCACCTCGACGGTCTGACTTAAATCAATCGGCCTTCCCCAAAACCCGGTGGGATTCAAGTAGCCGAGCATATCCCTCCACCCCTTCCCGTTGGGGCTGGATACGAATGCCTTACTGCGCTGATGCGCCTTATGGAGTCATTGCCGCTTCAGTCGCGCCGGATCCTGCACGGGTGTCCATCGGTTTTTCCCGCCGGCGCGACCTTTGGGCGATAAGGGAAAGAGAGACGGTCAGAATCAATACCGCCAGACACAGTTCCATGAGCACGAAAGCGCCAATCTTAAAGTATGCAAAGGCCGGATGCACAAACCGGACCAGCCAACCCGCCGCTTCATCCGCCACCGCACCGAAAAAAGTCAATCCCGTCAGCCAGACCTTCAGGCCGGTCGGCAGGGACGTGAACAGCACCAAGTGAGCGAGCGTGAGCACCAGCATTCCCATCGAAAACAGGTGGAAATGCGTGACCTCCAGAAGACTCTGATAGCTCCGCGGCTGGGTGAATTTTTCCGGCGAGCCGAGGTAATACTCGACGACCGACTGTGCCGTCAGCCCCATCTTGTGGAAATACATCAGGCCGTTGCTGATCCAGAACAAGGCGACGTACCCCAGAAACAAGAGCACCACGGCGTTGAGCATCATCTGGCGGTTCTGTTCGCCGGTCACGAAAAATCGCATCATTCACCTCCAGCAGGATGCGCCTGCTTGAAAATCGCCTTGACCTTCCTCACGCTGGCCAGCGCCGCCACCGAGCTCAGTGTGGCCCCGGACACGGCGTCGATGCCGTTGCCCGGAATCAGTTGTTCGATCGTCCTTCCTTTCATCTGCTCGAACCACCGTGCCGCGGGCTGATACTCAGGCGGCTCGTGGAACGCCAGCACCTCCACCCGGACCACCTCGCCCTTGGGGGAAAGCACGATCAGGAGACTCTCCGGCTGGGTTCGCACGGTGTGGGATTCGATGGCCGCAAACCCCAAGGACTTGCCGTCGCGCTCAGCGGTGTAAAAGGTGAAGAGGCCCGAATCGAGCTTCACCCGGGCCTCCCGTTCCACCGCAGCGATCTGCTCGTCGCTCAGAAACACGGGTTCGGGCGTCACGGCCACGCCCGGCCCGAAAGCCAGCTCGAAGGCCTCGTCCTGGCTGTGATAAACCGTAGCCCGGCTGTGGGAAACGGTTCCCAGCAGGCAGACGCCCGCCAACACACTGGCGAAAAATGCGATCTTCCGTTGCCCCTGTTCGCCCCAGGAGACACAAGACTGGCTATGCAAAGGAAAATACTCCTCAATGTCATTTACAGGCCCATCCTACACCAAAGACCGCATCTTCCGGACCACCCGAAGTCACGAAAACCTCAAAACCCGCTGAGAATGCGGTAAACGATCTTGTGGTTGTCCGCCGCCAACACCTCCGCCTTTAGATTGCGGAAGGTGATGGTCGTAGGAAAGGTGTCGACCGCATAGCTCATGTCTAGCGTGACCATGGGCCGGTCGAAATCTCTTCCCTTGTACTCCAGGAACCGGAGGCTGAGGGTATTGTTGGCGAATCCCTGATAGATCAGCTCGTAGCGGAAGGCACCGCCGTGCGGCACGACGATGTCCTGGGTCTTGTAAAGCAGCCGCGGCGACAACGGCTGTTTGATCCAGGACGATTCCGGCGCCACCAGAACATGGTCGAACAGGCCATCGCCCGTTTCGTCCGAGAAACAGACCGTTTTGTAGGCGCCGATCAAAGGATCGATGTACATCAGCTTGTCCGAACAATAGACCGGATCGTTCTGCAGTGTTGCCGGAAACACCGCGTCGCCGGCATCGACGAAGACCGCACCTTCGCCGACCACTTGCCGGCTCGAGTCAATGAATACGGCCCCCTTGCGGTGCCAGTAATTGAAGACGGCGAACATGCGGCCACCGGCCGGCGCCTGCGCTTGTTGTCCCAAGGGCGGCTCGAGCCCCGAAACGTCCGAGAAATTCGACTTGTCGACGACCGGCGCCGGCGCACAGGCGACACCCGCCATCGCCACCAATACCAATAAAAGTCCGCGATATCGCATGGATTGTCCTTTGGGCTGGAGTGATCAGTAAATGAACCCGACACCGAGGTTGAACTGGCCCGGGAGTTGCCCTGCCCCGGAACTGATGTTCTGGTAATCGGCTTTGATGACGATGTTGGTGATGGGCTTGTAGGTGAGACCGGCCTGGTAGATACGCCGATCATAAAGTCCGTCGTAATCGGTGAAGCCGTCCGGCACGGTCGCCAAGGTATTGTAACGTTGGTAACGCACGAACGGCGCGAGGTACTGCGTAGTCCCCTTCCACAACCAGGGCAGCACATCGTAGGCGCCTTCCACGTACCAGCCGTAATTGGAACTGCCCACCGTCTCGCCTTTGGCTTCGCTGAGTATGGCCGCGTCCCCGACCCCGCCCCAGGCACCCAAGGCCCGGAATTCGAAGCCGCGGTAATGCCATTGGAGATGGCCTTCGTAGAGCTGAGTGAACACGCTGGGCTTCTGCGGACCCGCGGCGGTCATGAAAACATTGCCCTGCCCTGCATCCCCCAGGAATGTCGAGGCGCCGACCATCAGCCCCGGCAATTCGGGCGGCATGTAGTCAACCCGACCAGTAAACGCCAGATTCTCCGCCAGAGCCCGGCTACCACCCTGGCGACCCTCTCGGATGCCGAACGAATCGTAACCTTCCGCATTGAGGCCGTTGATGCCGTAGGCGCGGTAGACCAGACCGGGCACGATCTCGCCATGTACGCCAACCCCCATTTCCCGCCAGGTCGTCGGGATGATCAACTGCTCGACTTCGGGACGCCGATTGCCATGAAAAAATAGCGGTTCATGGATTTCGTTGATGAAGCCCATGGGCACCAGCATCAGACCGGTACGCACGTTGGCCCGGGGGTCGAACAGAAAGTCGAGGTACGAAAACTCGACGGAAACCTCGCCCTTCTCTTCGCTCCCCTCGCCGGTCGAACCGTGCTCGAACTCGATTTCGTTGTTCAGCACGATCCAGTCGTTGAACTTGTAGCCCGCGTAGAGAACGAGTCTGGCCATGTCGGCCGTGTTTTTCCGCTGCAGCGATTTTTCCACCCCGTCGTTTTGAAAATTGGTGTAGAAGAATTCGCCGTAGCCGCCGATCGATAAGCCCCGCTTATTCATGTACACCTGAGAGGCCGCCGGCGCCATGCCATACATGCTCTTGTATTCGCGCTTTTCCGGAATGATCAGCGAGGTCTTGAGCTTTTCGACCTCGGCCGCAAGGATATCGGTCTTGCGGTCCGATTCGGACTTGGCTTTTTTCTTGCCGGCCTCATCAGCCGGTTTTCCCGGCTGGGACGCCACTTCCCCCTTGTTGGCCGTCTTGAGATCCTGCACTTCCTGCTTGACCTCCTTCTGTACGGTCTCGGTCTGGCCGAGTTTGGTCTTCAGCGCTTCGATTTCCTGCTGTTGCTGCTGAATCACTTTCCACAGATCCTCGACCGAGGGCAGCTTCTGGGCGGCAATCGCTTCTCCCGCGATACCGCAGGAAAGAAGGGCGGTGGACAACGCCGCCCGTAGCGGGCTCGACTTGGCTGCTGGTTCACTCATTGCTGACTCTCCCATTTATGAAAAAAGATAACACACTTGCAAATCGAATTGATTCGCGTTTGTATGAACATTAGCATTCGTATGGAAATGATGCAAGCGCCCATTGAATGGAAGCATTCCGTTTCCGGTGATGACGGGATGGATCGTGCGAAATCGGCCAGCGGTCAGAGGCGAAGCTTGACCCTGCAACAAAACATAACGAGAATTGTTCTCAACATTCGCTCAAGCAGGAGGACCACGCATGAAATACCGTTTCACCCTCGCGGCGGGCATTTTCGGACTGATGGCCTCCCTTTCGGCTGTTCCGGAAGAGCTCACCCTGCCGGGCGGAAAACACCTGTCCAACAAAGCCCGCCTTGGCCAGAAACTGTTCTTTGACACCAACCTGTCCACGCCGCCGGGTCAGGCATGCAGCAGTTGTCACGATCCGGCCACGGCTTTTTCCGATCCGAACAAGAGCCAGCCGACTTCCAACGGCGCGCTGAAAACGCTCAAAGGCAACCGCAATGCGCCGACTGCGGCCTATGCCGCCTATGCCCCGCCATTCCACTTCGATCCCAATCTGCGCATGTTCGTTGGCGGGCAGTTCCTGGACGGACGCGCTCCGACACTCAAGGAACAGGCCAAAGGACCGTTCCTCAATCCCTTGGAAATGGCCAACCCCGACCAACGGACGGTGGTGAACAAAGTCCGGGAAGCAGAATACGCCTGGATGTTCGACCAAGTGTTCGGCCCCGGCTCGCTCGACGATACCCACAAGGCTTACGACCGGATCGCCGCCGCGATCGCCGCCTTCGAACGGTCGCCGGTGTTCGCAAGGTTCGATTCCAAATACGACTACTATCTGAAAGGGAAAGTGAAGCTCACGCCGCAGGAAATGCGTGGGCTGGTGATTTTCGAATCCGAGGAAAAAGGCAATTGCGCCGCCTGTCACCCCAGCCGGCCGAGCGCGACCGGCGCCCCGCCCTTATTCACGGATCACACCTACGACAACCTCGGCGTGCCCAAGAATCCGAACAACCCCTTCTATGCCCAGCCGCCAACGCTGAACCCCGACGGCCCGGCTTTCATCGACTTAGGGCTGGGCAAGCAGGTGGGCAAGTTTTGGGAAAACGGCAAGATGAAGGTGCCTACGTTGCGCAACATCGCGCTGACCGCGCCCTACATGCACAACGGCTATTTCAGCACCCTGCGGTCCGTGGTGGACTTCTACAACACCCGCGATGTCCGCCCCACCTGCTGGAACGAACTCGTAAGCGAAGCCGAGGCGCAACGCCTGGGCTGTTGGCCCGCACCCGAGGTCAAACAGAACGTCAATGGCGATGAACTCGGCAATCTGCGCCTGAGCGACCGAGAGGTCGACGATCTGGTCGCGTTCCTCAAAACCCTGACCGACGGCTACCGACCGGAGTAAGCGACTCAGGAAGCCGGTGTGACGGGGATGTAGAAGAATCCGATGGCGAGGATGCAGTAAACGCCGATCAGCAGGAAACCATCGAACCAGCTCGACTGGCCGTCGCGCACCAGGTCGCGCGTGATCACTACGGCCAGTATGACGGCGATGACCTCGAATTGGGAAAACAGAAGATTCATGTCCTGCCCGATGAGCATGCTGAAAAATACCAGGATGGGAGCCACCAGCAAGGCCACCTGAGTACTGGCGCCTACCGTGACGCCCAGGGCCAGCTCCACCTGATTGGAGCGGGCGAACCGGATCGAGTTGAAGGTTTCGGCCGCGTTACCCACCATCGCCAGCAGAAAGACGCCGGCAAACAGTGGGGTCAGCCCCATTGCATCAGCCGCTGGCTGGATCGCGTCCGTCATGATTTCGCTCATGACACTCAGAACGACGGTCACCACGGCCAGCACGCCTAGCGAGCGGTTCCTGCTCCATCCGACTTCTCCGCCCAATGGCTCCGGCCCGGCCTTGCCTTTCTCTTCGAGTTCATCGGCGGCCGCCGCGACGCCGAACACCGCCTTCTGTCTTCTGAGGGTCAGCACGATGCTCCCGCAGTACACGAAAAACAACACGACGGCGATATGGACGCTGATTTCCTCTTCGGAACTCGCACTGAAATGAAACACGGCCGGAATGATCAGGGCAATCGCCGCCAGCATCAGTGACGCCGCGTTGCGCCGCGCCGTCTTGGAATCGAATTGCTGCTCCCCGCATTTCATACCGCCGGCAAACAGCGACAAGCCCAGACCGAGCAACAGATTTCCAATGATGGAACCGGTCAACGAGGCTTTCACCACGTCCACCAGTCCTCGGTGGAGCGCAAACAGCCCCACGATGATTTCGGGGGCGTTGCCGAGGGTCGCGCTGAGCAGGCCACCATAAGTGGGCCCGAGGTAGCGCGCGAGCGATTCGGTGGCATCACCCATCAGCGCCGCGAGCGGTACGATCGCCAGGGCCGATGCCAAGAACACCAGCGTGGGATGGGCATCGGTCCAGTCTAGACCCAATGCGATTGGGATAAATAACAGTAACCAGTTCAGTCTCACGCTAGGCTCCCAAGGCTCATGGCAAATAAAAATGATCTTTTATAAAAAGTCACCACACCTGCTGACTATAATCGCCCGGTTTGAAAAATTGCTGAATGAGGCTGCGGATGAAACTGAACTGGCTGCTAGCGCTGATACCCGTATCCGTTGCGCTGAACTGGTTCCACGCCGATCCGATTCTGGTTTTCTTCTGCTCCGCCCTTGCCATCGTGCCCCTCGCCGGTCTGATGGAAAAAGCCACGGATGCCCTATCGGACTATTTGGGGCCCACTTACGGAGGACTGTTGAACGCGACCATGGGCAACGCGCCCGAGCTGATCATCGGCATTTCCGCATTGCGCAACGGCCTGATCGACATCCTGAAGGCATCTATCGCGGGCTCGATCATGGGCACACTATTGTTCGGCATGGGCCTTTCCCTCCTCGCCGGCGGGCTGCGCAAGCCCCGCCAGAGCTTCGATAGCGAGATGGTCTCGATCAACGGGGCGCTGCTGATGCTAGGCACCTTCGGGCTCGTGATCCCCGCCGTATTCAAGTTCGGCGCCAAGCCCGACCA
The DNA here is from genome assembly GCF_036864975.1 of Methylococcus capsulatus. Taxonomy (NCBI): domain Bacteria; kingdom Pseudomonadati; phylum Pseudomonadota; class Gammaproteobacteria; order Methylococcales; family Methylococcaceae; genus Methylococcus; species Methylococcus capsulatus. The sequence goes on from NZ_CP104311.1 coordinate 3,159,626, forward strand.
GGAAATCAGCCTGGAAATCTCCATCGTCCTGTTCATGGTCTACCTCGCCAGCATGGTCTTCACCCTGCTCACGCACCGGCCGGCGGTCGGCGCCGTCGCGGTGAAAGCGGAACTGCAGGAAAAAGGAGAAGCGACCAAGGAAGAAAGACCGGCATGGAGCCCCAGGGCCGCCTTCTGGATACTCGGCGCGGTGGCCGTCGTGCTGGCGGTCGTGAGCGATGCGCTGACCGACTCCATCGACGACGCAGCGGACGCCATCGGCCTCACCCCCGTGTTTGCCGGTGTGTTCCTGCTTTCCATCGTAGGCAATGTGGCCCAGTACATGAATTCCACCGCGTTCGCTTACCGGAACCAGATGACCCTCGCCCTGTCGGTCAACCTCGGCGCAACGACCCAGCTGGTGCTGCTGGTCGCCCCCTTCCTGGTGATCGCCGGCAACCTCATGGGCATGAACATGGACCTGCTGTTCACCGAGTTCGAACTCGTCGGCATCATTCTGTCGGTGATGGTCGCCCGGAACCTCCTGGCCGACCATACCTCGACCTGGCTCGAAGGCGTGATGCTGATTGCAGTCTATCTGATGCTCGGCATCGGTTTCTTTTATGCGCCATCACCGTAGGCGGAAGCGACGGGTATGGCGGACTGACGGGGGTATTGTTCGACACACGAGTACTGGTTTGGCAGCTGCCGCTCACTTCAGGATGTTTTTGTAGATCTTTCCGTCTTTCATGATGACCAGGAAGTTTTTCGCTGGATCGGCGATGAGTTGGATATCGGCGATCGGATTGCCCTCGACCAGCAACAGATCTGCGAGAGCACCCTCTTCCACGACTTCCAGCTTGCCAGGATAAGGGCTGCGCGCACCGGACAGTGCAAGCAGTTCGGCATTGACACTGGTGATCATTTTCAGCACTTCGGCCGGAGCATACCAACGCCTTAGCGTTGCCAGGATAGCGCCTTGCTTGGTCGCGAGCTTCGGATCGAACAGGATGTCGGTACCCGAGGCCACCTTCAGCTTGTATTTTTGCGAGTTTATAGGCGTTATCGGTTCCGGCGGACTGAACCGCCCCGGGTTTGGTGGAGGCTGTTTGGTTTAAGTGTTGCAGGTGCTGGTGGCCCGCCGGCGTCAGTTGGTCGCGATGCACGTTGCCGAGCAGCATCGGCTCTCGGTCAGCCATGCCGCCGCCCGCAAGCGCATCGAAGCGTTGATCAAGGCCATCCGGGCGCAGCTCGACGAGGTCGAGGCGGAGCTTGCTCGCCACCTCGACACGCATCATGCCGATCTCGCCCAGCGGCTGGCCAGTGTGCGCGGTATCGGTCCGGCGACGGTGGCCACGCTGATTGCCGACGTGTCCGAGCTGGGGCGGCTTTCCCGCCGCGAAATCAGCGCCTTGATCGGGGTCGCACCGCTCAACCGCAACTCGGGAAAGATGCGCGGCAAGCGTGCCATCTTCGGCGGTCGCGGGGAGGTGCGACACGGCCTCTATATGGCGGCGCTGGCGGCCATCCGCTTCAACGCCGTGATCCGGCGGTTCTACGACCGGCTCGTCGCCGCTGGAAAACCCAAGAAGGTCGCCATCGTCGCTTGCATGCGCAAGCTCCTGACCATCCTCAACGCCATGGCCAGAACCGGAAAATCTTGGGACGATTCTCTTCATCCCGATTGACTCGAAAGACAGTTGCTCATTTCCTGCAATCTGGTCCTGATCCAGACGCGTTGGCCAGGCGTGACACACCTCGCAGCCAGCGCGCCACGATCAGGCGGTAGGCCAGGACAGTCATCAGCACCCCGACGCAAACCGACCCGAGCAACAAGAGCGATCGTAGGAATAGGTAATCGACGAACTCCTTACCCCCCGCCTGTGCCTCTTGAGTGAAATGCTCTAAAAATTTCGACTGGTCCGGTTCGGGTACCGTCCGCGCCATATCCAGCAAGGTCTCAAGCCGTTGCAGCGTCTTGCCGATTTCTACCGCCGCTGCGGTGTAATCCTGGATTCTGAAAGGTTCACCCGAGTCATTCGACGGCGAGGCTTTCAACTGCGCCAGCAGGTTCTTAAAGCTATTCAGCGTCGTGTTCGTGGCGTCCGCCATCCGTGTGCCCGAACCGAAGGCACGGTCCACTTGATCGGCCAGAGTCGTCATTCCGCAGGTTTGGGAAGTCAACGCCGTGACGATGCGTTCGCGCTCTGCGCCGAGGTCCGCAGGTAGCCGTTCTGCGACCCGGCTCACGCGGTCCATTGCGGAGGCGAATTGCGCCGCGTTGTCATTCAGACGGCCGACCTGGGGGAGTTCCAGAGTGTCGAGCGTCAACAGTTCCGTTTCCCAGCGGATCAGTTCCGGCATACGCTTGGCGATGAAAAGCGCCCGTTCCCCGAACAGCTTGGTCTGCGCCAGCTCCCGCGTCGCCGGGGTGAGTGCTGACAATGGATCGATGCCCAGCATGTCGAAAACGCTGGACTGGCCGTGCGGCCTTACACTCGTGCCGTTCTTGCTGATGTTGGCGATGGCCGAGGCAAATCCCATGCCGTGAATGGCGCGCAGTGTTTTTGGATCGGGATTGGCCTGGTGGTAGGCGTGAATAGCCGTGCGCAGTTCGTTCTGCTGCTGCGGCAGCAGGGCCACGTCGGCAATGCGCCAGATTTCGGTTTCGGCGGACTCCAGATTCTTTGCCAACGGAAGTGCGGCGTTTCCGAAGACCTTAGGCATCCAATAGTCGGCGACGGTGAGGCGGGTAAGCGTCACGTAAGACACCATGTCCAGCAGATTGGCCAGTGGGTTGGGACCGGTCGCGATGCCGAGGATATCGAAGTTGTACGCAATTTTTGCGGATCGAATATGACGTTCGGAAACGCTTCCTGGAACCTCCGGCAGTTTATCGATTTCGCCGTTGAACATGGCCAGGAAATTATCCGCATAGCGCATGATTTTTCCCTGCAAATCGACGGGATCAACGGGCTTGCTGTCCACGCCCAAGGGCAGAATGAATTGCACCGCCTTGTCGGAAAGTTCCAACGTATCACGGATCAGGGCACAGCCAGCGAACCAAACCAAGGCTGAAACCAGCAGCGCACTGCGTATGACGACCAGATTCTTTCGGAGAAAAATGGGTGACATCGACCGATGAAAAGCTATGTATCGGCCAGCCAGGCCGAAGAAACCACAGCGTTCCGGCCGATACGAGGTGAATGACAGTGGCCTGCAGTCATCCTTAAGGCCGCTGAGCCGGACCGGACCGGAACAAGCCGTCTGGCGCAGCCGCTTTGCTGCAGACAGATTCCAGCCCTGCCAAAGGAATCTTCCTTCGAGAGAGGCGCGTTCTTCCTCCATCCATCCAGCCGCTCCTTGGTTCGACTAAAGCCGCGCCCGGGAACTTTCGCCCATCCCCTCAGGGATCAAGACATCAGGATTTGCTGCGGATAGTCCGTGAGGTCCAGGTATGGCGGGATTCTGGCATAAACGCGATATCCAAAGGAACCTACAGTATGAGGGTGCGGACCATCACCACCAGCGGATTGTTCTACTGATCAGATACTCTGCTCAAAAGGTTACAGTACGGAGCATAATCGTCACGGGGCATCTTGTTAGGGGATCCTGCCTTAAAAAACGGGGCCGTAATATGACAGTAAGGTTAAATCGAACTCCCGGCGTCATCTTCATCTTGGCTTTCGCCGAATACGCGTGGTAGCCTGAACCCGTGTGTTCCAGGTGGCCCAAATGGTCAGCCTAGGAGGCACAACGAATATGTCCAACTTCAAGAAGGTATCCGATCCCATGGCAGATCCAACCGCGAACAGCACCAGTACCGATGCCGGCGAGGCCGAAGCCCTGAAATCGATCTCGGATGCGATGCGTGACGCTGTACAGAACGCGACGGAAGACGCGGCGAAGGTCAGGGAGAAACTGGCCGGCATGGACATCGGACGCTCGCTGTCGCGCTTCGCCTACACCAGCTCCTACATGGTTTCCTACGGCATCGTTTACGGCACCGTTTTCATCGCCCGGTCCATTCCCCAGGACAATCCCATCGTCGAGGGATTGGTCGACGGCGGCCGCGCAGCTCTCGACGCGCTGAACGAAGCCAAGGAGACGGCGGTGACCGCACCTAGCACCTGAGCCGCATCGCCGGCCCGGGGGCGCGATGACGCCCCTTTGCCAAAGGAATCATCGTCAATTTGTTGGTCACTCAGGACAGTCGATAATGCCCCACGCCACTTCCAACCCCCGCGATCAGAAACTCTCCGGCTCCAATAGTATCGCCGTCTCCTTCCCCGCAGCCGGCACCATTGCGGTCCACGGGCAGGAGCTGTTCGGCAATCCCGATACACCGGTGTGTCGGGCCTTCCTGCGGCGGGTATTCCGGGTACCGCAAATCCGGGGCGCGACGATCAAATCAGGCTCGGTCTGCTGCGCCGAGCTGCATTTCGATACGAAGCGTCACGCCGCGAAAGAAGTGCTATGGCGGGTGGCGGACTGCCTGGTGGAGGACGATGGCTCGCCGGCAGAGAGCGAGCCGGTTTTCGCGCCGATGGTCACTGCGCGCGATCGCCACGGCGTCGTGCATTACCATCGCTTCGGCAGACGGGTCACGGGCTGGCAGGTGGTGAGCGACCAGGCCGGTTCGATCAGGCTGAAGAACCCCGTCCTGTACCGCAAGAACAACCTCTGCCAGGCCATCGAGCGGGAGCTGATGAGCGTGCTCGGTATCGACCGCTACAAGACGCACTCGCTGCGCTGCACGGTGCAGATCGACTACGATCCACGCCGTTTGAGCCAGACGAATCTCATCGAGATCCTCGACAGTGCCCTGGAAACCGCCGAGCATCAGGAAGAGCTCGACAAGCTCGATCTCGACCTGACCATCTGCACCCTGTCCGTCCCACTGGCGGCGACCGCCCAGTTTGCGGTTCCGGCTTTGCTCCCGCTGTCTGCCGCGGTATTCGCCTATACCTCCATCCCCTGCTTCCAGGGAGCATACGAGCGTCTCTCGAAGGAAAAGCGGATCGGCTGCGACTTCCTGGATTCGATCGTCGTGCTTGGCTGCCTGGCTACCTTGCAGCTTCTGCCCGGCGCGGTATTGGCCTGGTGCCTGTCCTTCGGCCGGCTGCTGGTCAAGAAAACCGAAGACAACTCCAAGAAGATGCTGCTGAACGCCTTCGGGAAGCAGCCTCGCTACGTCTGGCTGGTCAAGGACGGAGTCGAGATCGAAGTGCCCATGGACAAAGTCCAGAAAGGCGACATCGTGGCCGTCCATACCGGCGATACCGTGCCAGTGGACGGCCATATCGTCGAAGGTATGGCGATGATCGACCAGCATGCTCTGACCGGCGAATCCACCCCCGCCGAAAAGGGCGTGGGCGACCGGGTGTTCGCCTCCACCGTCATGGTCGCCGGCAAGATTTTCGTTTCGGTCGAACAATCCGGCAGCGAAACGGCCTCCTCCAAGATCAGCCAGATTTTGAACGACACCGCGGGCTATAAGCTCTCCTCCCAAAACCGGGGAGAAAAGCTGGCGGATCAAGCCGCCCTTCCCACGCTGGTTGTGGGCGGCCTCGCCATGGCGGCCATCGGTCCGGGCGGCGCCATCGCCGCCCTCAACAGTGATCTAGGCACCGGCATCCGCATGGCGGCACCGCTTGCCCTCCTGTCTTCGCTGGCGCTGTGCGCGCAAAAGGGCATCCTCGTCAAGGATGGCCGGGCGCTGGAACTCATGGGTAGGATCGACACCGTGCTGTTCGACAAGACCGGCACCCTCACGCGAGAGTGTCCGGAGGTCGGCCGTGTCATCACGGCGAACGGTTTCGCGGAAAATGAGGTCTTGATGTATGCCGCCGGTGCCGAGCAGAAGTTCCATCACCCCATCGCCCTGGCCATCCTGAAAAAATCGGAGGAATGGGGAATCGACCTGCCTGCGACCGACGAGACCCAGTACAAGGTCGGCTACGGCATCGACGTCGGTGTGAACGGCCGGCGAATTCGGGTGGGCAGCGCCCGCTTCATGGAGATGGAGGGCATCGCGCTGACCCCGGAAATCCAAGAAGCGCTCGATGCCGCCCACCTCGAAGGCTATACCATGGTGATGGTCGCGATCGGCGACCGGATCGGTGGAGCACTGGAGCTCCAGGCGGCAGTCCGCCCCGAGGTGAAGGACATCGTCGCCGGCCTGCGGGCACGCGGCGTCAAACACCTGGCCATCATTTCCGGCGACCACGAAGCGCCCACCCGCAAACTGGCCGAGGAACTCGGGATGGACCGCTATTTCGCCCAGGTCTTGCCGACGGACAAGGCCGATTACGTGGAAAAGCTGCAGCAGGAAGGCCGCACCGTCTGCTTCGTCGGCGACGGCATCAACGATTCCATCGCACTGAAAAAGGCCAACGTGTCAATCTCGCTGCGGGGCGCCACCTCTATCGCGACGGATACCGCCCACATCGTGTTCCTCGAACAGGGCCTGGGCAAGCTCTGCGAATTGCGAGACATTTCCCGGGAACTGGAGCGCAATATCGCGCGCAGTTGGGCCATGATCATCGCCCCCAATGTCGCCTGCGTCCTCGGTGTGTTCACCCTGGGCTTCGGCGTGGCGGCCTCGGTTTTCACCAACAATGTCGCTGCGCTCGCGGCGCTCGCCAATGGTCTGCTGCCGATGCGGAAGGTCGCCCTTTTGGAAGCCGAACGGCGCCACCAGCTCGAACTCGAGCTGAAGCGCGCGGGCTGTGCTAATGTAGAACGGACCGGAATCCATGAAGCCGGCGCCGCGGCGGAAGTTGTCGACACAGCGGCGGAAATCGACGAAGCCGACGATGACACGGGGAGCGCGCTGGCGGCCTAGAAACCTGGGCCCAACCGAATCGCCTATCTGCTTCGAAACAGCCCACGAGAGAATCGCCCATGTCCGATCCAAACACACCTACATCCAGCGGCCGCAGAAGCAAACCAGTACACGCCGCAGCTCCGGAAGGCGCCGGCGGGCGGCCGGCTCCCAGATTTCGCATATTCATCGTGGATACCGGCTGGTCCTCCCCAGCTGCCCAGGTGATCCGGGACAATTTCGAGATGATCCGCTCATTCCAGGATGGCGACCCGCTCTACGTACTTTCCCCGGAACAGTCCCGGGACATCGTCAAGCGGCATCCACAGTTCATCGGCAAGGACCCGGTGCTCATCGTCCGCGACATGCAGCGGTCCGGCCCGCGCGACGGCGGCGAATACCACGGATTCCATCTCAATCTGGGATTGATCCAGAAGCCCGTAAGGGCACTGCACGCTCTGCAGGAGTTCCTGCGCTTCTTGAGTCTGCACCACGACAGCCCCAATATCGAAAAGGACATCAAGGACAGACTGCACAAGGACGGGTTCATGGGCACGATCGAAGTGATCCGTGAGGGCGCCAAGGACGCCATGGGCGCCTGACGGGACCGCCCGATCGAGCCGCATTTTCACCCCACCAAGACCGGAGGAAAAACGCATGGAACAGGTGACGAACGCACTGACCACAGCCCTGGCGGCCATTTTTCTGTCGGCCATGATCATCGAAGTCCGGCGCCGCCAGAAGCATCTGCAGGAGCTCTACAACGTCCTTGACGAGCAAGACAAGGCGATTGTCGCGGAACTCGACCGTATGGTCGAACTCGGCGAAATCGAACCCTACGCCTATTAGCCGCCTCTCAAACCAACAATCCGACAACAACTGGTAGATGGCCCATAGCATCACGTTCGGTTCCAACTGGCTGCGCATCGAGGCTACGGCGGTCTTCGGCCCCGGCCGGGCAACGATTGCCCGCCGTTTTGCCCGGCAAGTGCTGGCCCTCCCGGAAGTCGAGTCACTCGAGCTGGAACCCTCCCGGGGATATGCGCTCATCAGGCACCGCACCAGAAAAGGAAACGTCGATGCTTTCCGCCGGCGGCTGGCGGCCGCGGTGGGCGCCGATGACGAAGCACTGACAGAGCGGGATTTGCCGCAATGGCCGGCGGATTCCCCCGTGACGCTGCATCGGCATGATGGCCTGATCTCACTGTTCCGGATCGGATCCGCCGACGTTGGTTGGCTGGAGTTACGCCATCCCCTCCTGAAGGGGGATGTTAGATGCCTCCGGAACATCGAAGCTGCGCTCGGCGCACTCGATGCCGTCCGGCACATCTCCGGCCACGCTGCTTCCGGCACAATCCGGATACGCTACGACTCTGATTCGCTGAAACCTTTGCCCCTCATACGCATCGCCGAAAGATTTCTGAGCACTGAAACGATGCTGCGTGTTCCCGAGCCCACAGCGGTGGATTTCCGGGTCGCCAATGCCAGCGTCGGACTCGGCGCCGTGGGGGAACTGATGCTGCCGCTTGCGACACCGGTCGCGGCGGGTCTGCTGGTGGCGAACAATCTCAAGGTTTTGCAGGATGCCGGCAAGCAGCTTGGCCGCGGAAAACTGGGCGTGCCGGTGTTTCACACCGCCCTGCTCGCCTGCTCGATCGCCACGGGTCAGGTCCTCGCTTACGCCCTGACCGAATGGTCTTTGCGCTATTGGCAGCAGAACTGGCGGAAACAGCTGGTCCGGGAAACCCGGGCGCTCTTGGAAGACAGCCTGCCGATTCCGGCGCAGACCGTCCGGGTGGGTGCCGACGGCACCGAGTCACTGGTCGCCCCGACCGATTTGCATACCGGCGAACGGGTCAAAGTTCCAGCACCGCGGGTCATCCCGGTCGACGGCGTCGTCCTCGCCGGCCAGGCCTTGGTCCAGGAAACCAGCCTCCGCGGAAGCCAAGGCCCGGTGCGGAAAATTCCCGGTGATGAAGTACTCGCGGGGTCCGTCGTAGTCAGTGGCTCGCTGGACATCGAAGTCGTCCGCATCGGAGCGGAAACCCGGGCTGCTAGTCTTAGCCGGTCGGTTCTCGACACCGCCACACGGATGCCTTCCGACCAGGCCATGCGGCGCAAAGCCGAAGATCTGGCAGACCGCGCGGTGCTCCCTACCCTGGCCACCGCCGGCATGGGCTGGGCCGCGGGCGACCTGATCACGGCGGGCGCGATCCTGCACCAGGACTGGGTCAGTGGTCCCGGCATGGCTCTGCCGATGCAGGCGCTCCGGGACATGCGGCTGGCCTTGCACAGCGGCGCCCTGCTCAAATCGGCCTCGGCCCTCACCCGCCTGAAGGACAGCGACTTCCTGGTGATCGACGGCGATCTGCCCGGCCTCCTCGATCCGCAGCTCGAACTGGCCGAAGTGGCCAGCCAGGTGCCGGATACCGATGCGATTCTGCGATATGCCGCAGGCGCCGGACTGTTCCTCGGTGACGAACGTGCCGAAGCGCTGGCCCGAAGCTGCGTCCAGCGCAGGCTGGTCGTCCGCAGGCCAGAGCTGCTGTCGCTGGAGGCCGACGCGGTCGAGGTGCGGAGCGGCCGCCATACCGTCAGTCTGACGGGAGCGCTCAGCCACTCCAAGGCGGTCACGGCGCCATTGCGGATGCGTATCGACGGCACCGACGTGGCCGAGCTGCGGTTCACTTACTCGCGCTTGCCGCGCGCGACTCAGACCCTCGCCCGTCTCCGCGCGCTCGGCATGCAGCAGATATTCGTCGTCTCCTCCCGGCCGGACGATGAAGCCGCCGAACTCGCGCGGCGTCTGGGTGCCGATCTTTCCGGTGGAGGATTGAACCCGGAGCAAAAGATCCGCTTTCTCCAAGGGCTGAAAAAACGGGGTGTGCACGCCACCGTGGTCGGCGACTTCGGCAAGGAGCCAGCCACGGCGAGCGAGGCCTATGTCGCCATCGGCTTGGGAAGCCAGATCGCCGAGGGCGGCCCCTGCGACATCGCGATCCTGGGCGAATCGCTCGATCCCCTGGTGGCTCTGATGGAGCTGGCCCAAGGCCACGATGCCAACGTCGTTTCGGCCTGCCGCATGGCGGCGATCCCCAATCTGCTGTGCATCGCCGGCGCTTTCGCTGGACTGCTTAACGGCATTACTTCCGGCATCATCGCCAACCTCGGTGTCATGAACGTCGACCGCCGTATGCGGGCAGACCTGCAGATGGCAAAGGTGTGCCGGGTTCCGGTTCTGCGCTGAACAGCCCGGCGTTCGCCGGAGTCCGGAGCCTTCCCCGCCAGTCCTGCGGATACGCATGAAACACCTCATTCCAGCCGTACCACCGAGCCGTTACGAAGCGGAACAGATCCGGGCCATCGCCGCATGGAAACGGCGCAAGCCTCATCTGGCGAGCCCGATCCTGAACCGCGCGCGGCGGCCACTGGTCCGCCTGAGCCGGAAGGTCTTACCCGTCCCCGCTTCGCGATTCGCACTCGATGCCCTCAACAAGATGGCCGAACAACTGGTACGGGACGATTGGATCCTGCGCCATAGCGGATGCCGCAACCTGGAGGAAATCGGCGCACAGTCGCTGGAATTCAGCGACCGCCTGGCCGACAAAGTCATCGAAGAAGGACTCAAACTCGCCACCGGCGTAGGTGCCATGACCGGCGCGGGCAGCATGGGTACCGTCCTGGTAGGCGTTCCGGCCCTGCTGGGTGTGGCTCTGCGCCTGATCCACCGCGTGTCTCAGGCTTACGGTTATTCCACGGAGCGCACGGGCGACCGCAGTCTCATGCTGCACATCCTGGCGCTGGCCACCGCCGACACACCCGAGGAACGAGCACGCGCCTTGGATGATCATCATTGGCAGCTCGAACATCACCTCGTCGGCGACGCCGTGAACGATGCGGCGCTGGCGGTGCTGCAACGGATCGTGCTCGGCCGGAACCTGGCATCATTCGTTCCCGGCCTGTCCGTCGCGCTCAATGCCTATGCCAACCGGTCCTTCAGCCGGCGCGCCGGCCTCGCCGCCAAGCGCGTTTTCCAGGAACGTTGGCTGCTCGATCACGGCAGGATCGCAGACTGGCTAGCACCTGCATGAATCGCGGTTGAGCCGTGCCACCTTCCGCAGGTAGTATGAATAATTAAACTCCGAAACAGCACCAACATGACCGAAAGTCCTCATTCCAGGCGCAAACCTTCAAAGGGGCGTGACAAGCCTGCCGCCCCCCCAGCCGCGTCCGGGCATGGCGGACAGGAAGCGGACGAAGCTTCCCGGATAAAAAGCCTGGAGACACTTGACGCCCTGGCCATCGAACGGAAAACCGAACAGCGGATACGCCGCATGCCGCACGATGTCGCCTGGCTGCTGATCACCGCCGGTGTCGTCGGACTGGTCACGCCCGGTGTGCTCGGCCTGCCTTTCCTGGCCATGGGGGGGCTGGTGTTATGGCCCGGCAGCAGCACGCGCCTGGAACGGTGGCTTAACGGGCAACCGCCGCGGCTGCTGAAAGGCAGCATGAAACAGATCGGCCGTTTTCTCGACGACCTGGAACGGCGCTATCCGCCGTCTGCCCGCTAATCGTCCCCGTCCCCGATTTCCGGGGTGCGAATTCCTTTTTTCAGTCGACCGATGCTGAGCTACCGCCACGGCTTCCATGCCGGAAACTCCGCCGACGTCTTCAAGCATGCGGTGCTGACGCAGATCGTCCGCTCGCTGCTACGCAAGCCGGCCCCCTTCTTCTACCTCGACACCCATGCCGGCGCCGGCCGTTACGACCTGGAATCGGCCATGGCGAAGCAGAACCGGGAACATCGGAGCGGAATCGAGCGCTTGTGGAAGCTGCCCTCGGTACCGCCCGAGCTGGAGGATTACCTCGCCGCGGTTAGGCTGCTCAATCCAGGCGGAAGATTACGGTTTTATCCGGGTTCGCCGCTCATCGTCCGGCATTTCCTGCGCAGCGGCGACCGGATGGCTCTGTGCGAGCTGCATGGCACCGAAGTCCGATCGCTGCGCTCCAGCGTCGGTGGCGAACGGCGGATCACGGTCCACCCGATCGACGGCTACCAAGGTCTCAAAGCCTTCCTGCCGCCACCCGAGCGGCGCGGCCTCGTGCTCTGCGATCCGCCGTTTGAACTCCGCAACGAGCGCGAGCGGATGGCAGAAGCCGCGGCGGCCGCATGGAAACGCTGGCCCACCGGCATTTTCGCCTACTGGTATCCGATCCAGGATCGCCGCACCGCCGACTGGCTACGCCGGAAATTCCGCCAGACCGGCATCGACCGGTTGCTGGCGATGGAACTCTCGGTGCTGCCCGAAACCGCCGACAAGCGGATGAACGGCAGTGGCATGATCGTGGTCAACCCGCCTTGGCGCCTCGACGAACACATGAAGACCCTGCTGCCCTGGCTGCACGCAACCCTCGCCCCCGAAGGCGAAGGCGGCTGGCGTCTGGAGTGGGTGGCGGGCGAACCGGCCTGACAGGGCACGCCACCGGCTCAGTGCAGCTTGATCTTCGGCCGCAGCTTCTGGCTGAAGAAATGGGCGATCATGATCAGACCGACCCGGAACGGCCCGAACAGGGCATACTGGTGCATCTTGTAAAGGCTCAGATAGACCAGGCGCGCGATCACCCCTTCGATCATCACGCTACCTAGGAGATTTCCCATCAGATTGCCCACCGTGCTGTACTTGCCCAGGGAAACCAGAGAACCGTAGTCGCGATAGTGGTAATCGGCCAGCGCCTTGCCAGCCAGAAATCGCAGAATGTTTTTGTAAGCGGTGCTGGCCTGCTGGTGAGCCGCCTGCGCGCGCGGCGGCACCGTGGTGTTCTTTTCTGGCCAGGGACAGGCGCTGCAATCGCCGATGGCAAAGATGCGGTCATCCCGCGTCGTCTGCAACGTCTGGCGCACCACGATCTGATTGAGGCGGTTGGTTTCCAGATCGCTCTGCGCCAGGAAATCCGGCGCCTTCACTCCGGCGGCCCAGACCTTCAGCACGGCAGGGATGAATTTGCCGGTATGGGTCAGGACGCCATCCGGCCGTGCTTCCACCACCCGTTCGCCAAGGTGCAATTGGATATCGAGTGCCAGGAGCTGCTTGACCGTAGACTCCGACAGACGCGGCGGCAATTCGGGCAGCAGCCGGGGGGCGGCCTCGATCAGATGAATCTTGATGTCCGAGGGTGTGACGTTGTCGAGGCCGTAGGCTGCCAGCAGCCGGGTGGCCTGATGCAGTTGAGCCGAAAGTTCGATGCCGGTGGCACCGCCGCCGACGATCGCCACATCGAGCTGGCCGGGCTGCTTCGCCCCACCCATGGCATGGGCGCGCATATAAGCCTCCAGCAGGCGGCGGTGAAACTGCTGGGCCTCTTCCGGAGTGTCCAGAAAGACACAGTTCTGCGCCACGCCGGGAACACCGAAATCGTTGCACACACTGCCGACGGCGATGACCAGGATGTCATAGGGATAGGAACAGGCGGGAATCACCTCTTCACCCGCGGCATTGAGCAGCGGCGCAAGCTTCACCTGTCTGGCGGCGCGATCCAGACCGTTCATGCGTCCCAGAACGAAACGGAAATGGCTGGCGTTGGCCTGGGCCAGGTAATCCAGCTCGTCGTCGTTGACATCCATCGTGCCCGCCGCGACTTCATGCAGTAGAGGTTTCCAGATATGGGTGGGGTGGGCGTCGATGAGGGTCACCTGCGCCTTGCCTTTCCTGCCGAGGGTCTTGCCCAGTTTGGTTGCCAGCTCCAGGCCGCCGGCGCCGCCACCGACGATCAGAATGCGTGGTACCGGTTCCTTGCTCTGCTTTACTTGCATGCATCCCCTTCCATTCTTAGGTTGAGTCCAAAAAAGTTTAACCCCCGCGCCGGCCGCTGTCTCCTTCGCCGTGCCCTAGCCCGAACAGCTTGCGATAGCGCCGGCGTGAGGGCTTCCCGGCCAACACCGCGAAACCTTCGCTGAACTGCCGGCGGCAGCGCGACTGGCGCCGCTCCAGATGGCCGATCAGCGCGCCGATCGCCAGCAGGGTTTCGAGCGGCTGGCCTTCCTGTCTCAGGATTTCAGCCCGATACAAAAGGCGATCGCGCTGGACGGCGGCGTCCTGGAATTCGCCGAGGACGCCCTGGAGCTTCTTCAAGGGCGCGATGAGGTCCCGGAGTTCGCCATCGCCCCGGAGCGAAGCCGAAAACTCCAGCAAATAGCGAAGTTTCTTGCCCTGTTTGCGCAAAGCGTGAAAAGCTTCGGAAGGACTGTCCGGGCCGAGCGATGCGCCCTCCCGCAACATCCGCCGGTAGAGTTTCCAGATCCGCCGGCCGCTGAGCTCATCGGCGGCGGCCAGGGCATTAGGCGCCGACGGCCGCTTCGGCGCCGGCCGCTCGAGGAAGCGCTGCCAACTTTCGATCGTGCGCCGGTAATCCATACGCCGCAAACGATCCGCCAGAATCCGGTGGGCGGATGCCGCCTCCCGCTCGAGATACGACTGCAGCGGGGCCAAGGCCGGCCGCAACGACTCGGGCAGCACCGATTGGTAGAGCGGCAGATCGGCGAGCATGACGTGGCAGTCCCGCAGCGGCCCAGTCAATTCGCCCAGCCGTCCAAGCCGGTCGAGCCAGCGGCGGACCTCCCGTTCGGGAAATACGCCTTTCATCTGCCCCAGCACGGTCCGGCAGCGGCGCAAGGCTACCCGATAATCATGCAAGGCCTCACTATCGCGGTTTTCCAGTATCCCGGATTCGCTGGACTGCATGCGCTCAAGGCACTCTGCCGCGAACCGCCGCACTGCGGCATCGGCCCGCCGAGCCGGCGCGATGCCGGCCGTCGCCGTTTTTCCCTCGATCTCCTGCATCACGCCGCGCTCCTCGGGCAACATACGGTTTCGGCGCCGGCCCGCAGCGGAAAGCAGCAGTTCTGCTAAGATTGCGCGTGAGCCCACGCAGCCCGATTATGGAAGCGATCCCCCGCGCACGGCAACCGACCGCGCCTGTTCGCCCCCGCGATCTGGCATTTCCACCCCCCGAAACTGAATGAAGCACACGCACTACCAGTCCGACGCCTCGAAATTGGATGCCGAACAACTGCACCGGCTATTCGAGCAAGGCTATCCCGCCCAAGCGGAAAACATCCGCAAAGCTCTGAACCTCGCCATCGATGCGGCAGCCAAGGATCCCGAGCCCCGCCCACGCGGCGTCGACGTCGGACATATCCTGCTAAACCTGAAGGTAGACGCTTACAGCATCCAGGCCGCTCTGCTGGCCGATCCTTATCTGCGCGAGACGCTTCCGGCGGAATTCATCAGGGTCCACTTCGACGAAGAGACCGTCCGGCTGCTGGAAAAGGTCAACTGGCTCAATACCTTCAACGAATATTCACTGCAGGAGAATCCCGGTCCCGAACAGGCCGAACTGCTGCGGCGCATGCTGCTGTCCGTGGTCAACGACGTCCGCGCCGTGCTCGTCCGGCTCGCCTACCGGGTGCAGCGCATGCGCATCCTGAAATACCAGGACGGCGGCGCCCGTGAGTCCATCGCCCGCGAGACCCTGGAACTCTACGCCCCTCTGGCGCACCGCCTGGGCGTCGGCCAGTTGAAATGGGAGCTGGAAGACCTGTCGTTCCGCTACCTGCATCCGGATGAATACCGCACGCTCGCCAAATCCCTGAGCACCAACCGCGCGGAACGCGAAGTCTATATCCAGAATTTCATGGGGCTCTTGAGGGACGAGCTCAGGAAACTCGGCATCGACGCAAAGGTATCGGGGCGCCCCAAACACCTGTACAGCATCTGGAAAAAGATGGAGCGCAAACACGCCCAACTGGCCGATTTGTACGATCTGCTGGCGGTACGTGTCACGGTGGACAGCATTCCGACCTGCTACACGGTACTGGGCGCAGTCCACAGCCTGTGGCCACACATTCCCAAGGAGTTCGACGATTACATTGCCAACCCCAAGGACAACGGCTACCAGTCCTTGCATACTGTCGTCATCGGTCCCGACGACCGCCCGGTGGAAATCCAGATCCGCACCCAGGCGATGCACGAATTCGCCGAATACGGTGTCGCCGCCCACTGGCGCTACAAGGAAGGCGGCGGACAGGACGCGGCTTTCGACCGCAGCATCGCCTCCCTGCGCCGCCTGCTGGAGAGCGAGGACGACAACGATTCGTTGTTGCAGGACTTCCGCGAAGAGCCTTTCGGCGATGCGATCTTCGTGCTCACGCCACGCGCCCAGGTCATCCGCTTGGCCAAAGGCAGCACGCCGGTCGATTTCGCCTACGCCATCCACTCGGAAGTCGGCCATCGCTGCCGGGGCGCCAAGGTCAACGGCGTCATGGTGCCGCTGACCCAACCACTGAAATCGGGCGACAAGGTCGAAATCCTCACCGCCAAGCAGGGCGGCCCGACCCTCGGCTGGCTCGACCCCCGTCTGGGCTACGTGCGGACCGCCCACGCCCGCAACAAGATACGACAGTGGTTCAAACAGCAGGATCACGACAAGCACCTGCGCGCCGGCAAAGCCATACTCGACAAGGAAAAGCACAAGCTGCAGACCCGTGACGTCGACCTGGAAACCCTGGCCCGCCATTTCCACCTGCCGCGGCCCGATGACGTCCTGCTCGCCATCGGCCGCGGCGACATCGGTCCGGGACAACTGGCAGCCGCGCTCCAGCTGCCCGGCTGTCAGCCGCCGCCCTTACCACAGCGGAAACCGGCGCGCAAGGCCATCCGCGGAACCGGCGAAGTGACCGTGCAGGGCGTCAGGAATCTGCTGACGCATTTCGCGCGCTGCTGTGCGCCGATCCCAGGCGATCCGATCATCGGCTACATCGGCGTCGGCCGCGGCGTGACCATCCATCGTCAGGACTGTCCCAACGTCGTCCAGCTTCCCTCAGGCAAACGAAACCGGCTGATCGATGTCACCTGGGGGGAGGAAACACGGGTGTTCCCGGTCGACATCGAGGTCCGCGCATTCGACCGCAAAGGACTGCTCAAAGACGTCACCCAGGTGCTGGCGCATGAGCACATCAACATTCTGCGGACTTACACAGAGACCAATCCGCAAGACCAAGGCGTCGTCATGGACATCATGATCGAAGTCCACGACCTGGGCCAGCTCAGTACTGCATTGGAAAAGATTGGGCAGATCCATAATGTACAGGAAGCGCGGCGGAAACTGCCTGGCTAAAATAGCGCTTGCACCATTCACCACGCTACTGTGCAATGGCGACTCGCTGCGCCAAGAAGACTGGCGAAGAGTCACGACCGTGAGCGTGATTTGAATCGGCTTGCCCCCGCCGGCAGATGCCTCAAAAACCTCCACGGCTCGTGCCGTTCGGCGGCCACACCCGAAGGGCTTGCTGCAGAAAGGCCAGCCGGCTGCCGCGACTCCGCCGGGTACGACGGGTTTTGTCGCGGAGCCTGGTCTACGGGTTGGGCAGATGGGCGAGGAACCATTCCAGCAGCCGGATCATTATCACGCCCACCACCGCACCGACGGAACCGACCACCCAGTGGGTCTGGCGATGGATGGCCTGCGTCGGGCGCACTTCCACGTCCTTGATCTCCTTCTGCAGTTTCCCTTCGACTTCCTTGATCTCCTTCTGCAGCCGCAATTCGGTCTCGCGCACCTGGCCGGCGGTCGCCACGTCCTTCAACTGGGGATAGCGGTCCTCCAGATGCTCGAAGGCTTCCGCGATCAGTTTGGCGCGCGTCTTGTCTTCACCCGCCTCGGTTAGTTGTTCGTACAGTCGTAACGCTACGCTCATGGTCGTACCGGAAACGCCTTGCGTCGCAGTTTAGCATGGGCCCGCTGACCCGCCGAACGGCCCCAGCGCCCGGACGAGGCTGGCCGGTCCGTTACGGGGGAAGGGGAGGAAAACGGAATTCCCGTCCGAAATGCGGGCAAGTTCTGCCCTTGCCGAGGTTTGATTCGACCAGCTCCGCATTCCCGATATCGCCCCCCCTTCCGCCGCCTCTGAAACCGCCGCGACAACGACTCCTCTCGATATTCGCCCGCGGCTCGTTACGGCTCAGTTGAACAGGATTAGCTTAAACTCATCGCAGGTTCATGCAGTTGGCGTAATACGTCACCGTCGCCGGCCAGTCAGAAAAGATGCCCCGGATGCCCACATCCTTGGCCAGCACGTCAAGCACGCGCATCATGTCGCCTTCGCGATGGATCGCCGAGTCGAAAGTCTGGTAATAAAAACCGTTGTTGCCGTCTGCGAGGATGCCGGAACGCTCCAGAGTCCAGGTGATGATGTCCAGACCGGCATGCCTCGCGTTCCTGGCGTACTCCGACGGCACGATGTTCCCGGCGGCATCCACATCCAGAAGGGCGAAGATCGGCGGCGCGACGATGTTGATGCCGTCGGCTTTGTATTGCGCCAGTTCGGCGGCACCGGGCAGATCTGCCACTGCCTCGGCGTCATCCAGATATACGGCCTGTCTGCCGAAGGCCGGCTCATGCTGGATCCAGTACTGCACGTCCGCCTTGTTGAAGGATTGCGCAAAAACCTTGCTGGGGGGGATCAGCGCTTCCTTGTACTCATCGATCATCTTTTGCGCATAGTCTTCCTGGCTGAAACCGTCGAAAGGCATCGACACGACCGGACTCTTGAGCTCTGGCGTCATCTTCACGCCCAGTTTTTTGAACAGCGCGATGCTTTCCTTGTGAGTCATCAGCGTGCCGCTGGTGGGGCCGGCATAGAGATTCGTTCGCCAGTCCGGCGTGCCGCCCAGGAATTCCACCGGGGTCTTTGCCCTGGGGTTGAAGGCGTCCATCTTGCCTCTGAGCATCTTGAATTCCGCGAGGGTGATGTCGGTGGTGCGGCACTCCGCGCTCGCCGGCGTGAGCAGGTTGCCGCTGGCGTCGAACGTGGCCGGGGTAAAGGGCTTGGTACACTTCGCCGCCAGTTCGGGAATGGTGAGGATGTTGGTGGTGGTGTGCAGGTCGTTCTGGGCATGGCGGCAAACCAGCTCCTTGTCCTTGGTGAAGGTCACGTCGCACTCGATAATGCCGGCCCCCATGCGTGCCGCCGCCTCGTAGGACTCCCTGGTGTGCTCGGGAAACTGCAGCGCAGCGCCGCGGTGGCCAATCGCAAACTCGGCCTTTCTGAAGGGACCCGTGGAACACTTCATCAGCTTGCTCTTCAGCTTGCCATCCGTCATGTCATTGACCAGGAAGAACGGACGCGGGCCCAATTGTATGCTGTCGGTTTTGCCGGCCATCACTTCGCCCGAAGCAGAGACCAGGCATGACGAGCCCACAACCAAACCGAATACCAGACGTATTTTCGACATGTTCATCTCTCCAATTACGGGGGATCAGCGGCCGGCGCGGCTCGAGCCGGGGTGCAGGGACAACGGACGAAAACGAGGTCACCGCCTGCCGGCCGTCATTGGATCGGCCGGAACGGCCCCGCCGATGAGGTTCTGCGGATATCCGGCGCCTTTCGACGCGGCAAGCCGGGTCGAATCGGCCGTTACGGTAATGGGTGGAAATGACAGGCTCGTGACCGGCGGCTGCCATGACTGGTCATCGCGCGGCTATCCTTTGATGCCGCCCTGCATCAGCCCACCGAGGTAGTATCGCTGCGCTGCCAGAAACAGGACGATCACCGGCACCACCGTAAGGGCTGCACCCGCCATCATCAGCTCCGTATCCACCGCATGCTCGCCCATCAGGACGGCCAGCGCCACTGGAAGAGTATGAAGACGGCTGTCGGTCAAAATGATCAGAGGCCAGAGAAAATCGTTCCAGCTTCCGAGGAAAGTGAAGACCGCAAGCGTGATCAGAACAGGCCGGCACAGCGGCAGGACCAGCGACCAGAAGATACGCAGCTCCCCGGCCCCATCCAGCCGCGCCGCATCGAGCAGCCCCTGTGGCAGCGACAGCGCATACTGCCGTACCAGGAATATCCCGAAAATGCTGGCGAGCCCCGGAACGATCACTCCGGCATAAGTATTGACGAGGCCGAGCAGCTTCAGCAGCAGGAACAAGGGCAACATGGCAACCTGCCCCGGGATGACCATGGCGGCCAGCAGCAGCTGGAACAGCCTATCCCGCCCCATGAACGTCAGACAGGCAAAGGCATAGCCAGCCGCGGCGTTGACCAGCACCGACAGCGCGGTGACCGCAGCCGCGAGTACTAGGCTGTTCAGCGCATACCGCGCGACTGCCAGCCGGTCGAACAAAGCCCGGTAATGCTCCAACGTCGGAGCCTTGGGCCAAAGTGGGGGTGGATAGCGGAGGGCGTCGGCCGGCGGCATCAACGACACCGAAACCATCCAGACCAGCGGAAACAACGTCGCCGCCGTCGCCAGCACCAGAACGAGGTAGATCACCAGCTTCGAATACCGCATCACGCTTGCTTCACTCGGTTTCCGGAACTCCCCCACTGACCCGGCTTTGGCGCGCCGCTCGGGCCAAACCCACGTATTTGCTGCGCATCAGCGCCAGTTCTTCTTCCTCCAGTTCTTCCAGATCCAGCAACGTGTCATCGGCACGTTCGATGGCGCGGATGAGTTCGTCCAGCTTCACCTGGACGGCTTCGGTATCGCGGTTTTGCGTGTGCTGGATGAGGAACACCATGAGGAAGGTCACGATGGTGGTCGTAGTGTTGATGACCAGTTGCCAGGTATCGCTGAAACTGAAAATCGGGCCAGTAATCACCCAAGCCAGAATAACGAACAGAGCAAGGTTGAAAGCAAGCGGTCTGCCGGACAAACGCGCAAACAGCCGGGCGAAACGGTCGAACCTGGCATTCCAGTAGCCGATGTTGTCGAGGTTCTCGGTGAGGCGAGCAGCGCAACGGCGCGCCAGATTGTACAGGTTCAGGTCGGATAACATTGCAGTACTCCCGATGTCATTTGATGCTGGGTGAGTAGGGAACTTCAGCGGCCCCGATGTCAGGTGGCGCCTTGCGCTATATCACGGGGTTGTGCTGGAAGGCAAGCAAGACTCAAGGCGTGGGAAATAAAGACATGATTTCCTGCTATCGGAGCTGGTGTCCAAGACATTCCGGATCATTACCCGAACGCGGCGGAGCTCTATCCTTGACGTCGGCGGAATTGCTATAGTCGAGTTCCCGAATCCCTGGCCTGAATTTGGAAGATGCGCCCGACCGGCTCTAATGAACATAATCTTTCCCGAAAAGTTCTCGACCGGTTTAGTGGGCACCATTGGTTCAGGCAGGCCCTGCCCGAGTGGAAGGTCGTCCGCGAAACCGTAGGCCGTCATGGCCACGACGGGGGTGACACCGTTCCCGGCGGCCATCGAAAGACGGCGATTCCAGCCGGTTACCGGGCGGGCGAAACGCTGCTGGAAATAGCAAGCCTCGATTGCGACGCCGCCTTGGCCAAGTTGGAATCCGGATTGGAAGGTTTGACCGAGCAGGAAGCCGAACGGCGGCTCCGCAAGTATGGTCCGAATGCAATCCGCCGGGAAAAGCGCCCGACCTTGGTCAGTGAGCTGGCGATACGTCTGCGGTCGCCGCTCAATCTTCTGCTGCTGATCCTCGCCACGGTGTCCTTTGCGCTCGACGATCGCAAAACCGCGGTATTGATCGCCATCATCGTGATGCTGAGTACCTTGCTATCGCTCTGGCAGGAACGCCGGGCGAAGCTGGAAGCGGAAAAGCTGCGGGCCTTGGTCAAAACCACGGCGACGGTTTTCCGCCGCGCAACCGCTACCGCCTCACCCGTCAGTCGGGAAATCCCGTTGGAAAGCTTGACCCCCGGCGACGTCATCCATCTCTCGGCTGGCGACATGATACCGGCGGATGTCAGAATTCTGGTGGCCAAAGACTTTTTCGTCAATCAAGCCACTTTGACCGGCGAAACCATGCCGGTGGAGAAATTTGGCCGGCCGCAGACGGCCGCCGTACCGTTGGAAGCGGACAATCTCTGCTTCATGGCGACGAATGTCCTCAGCGGCTCGGCCAAGGCCGTAGTCGTTCAAACCGGTAGCAACACGTACTTCGGTGCCATCGCCCACCACTTGGCCGGCCGCCATGTGTTGACCCGCTTCGATCACGGACTCAACCGCTTCGCGATGCTGATGATCCGGTTCATGCTCGTCATGGTACCGCTGGTCTTCCTGCTCAACGGATTCACCAAAGGCGTTTGGATGGAGGCTTTTCTGTTCGGCGTAGCGGTGGCTGTCGGCTTGACACCCGAAATCCTCCCGATGATCGTGACCATCAATTTAGGCAAAGGCGCCCTGGCGATGTCCCGCAAGCGGGTGATCGTCAAGCAATTGAGCGCCATTCAGAATTTCGGTGCCATGGATATTCTGTGCACCGACAAGACCGGTACCCTGACGCAGGGTCGGGTCGTTCTGGAGAAACACCTCGATCTTCAAGGCGAAGAAAGTCCCAAGGTGCTCGAATTCGCCTTTCTCAGCAGCCACTTTCAATCCGGCCTCCGGAATATGCTCGACGATGCTGTGTTGCGCCATGCCCTCGAAGATGGTCTCGCCGCCAGTAAGGAACAGGGGGTGAAGGTCGACGAAATCCCTTTCGATTTCGTAAGGCGCCGGATGTCCGTAGTCTTGGAACGGGAACCGGGCCGGCATCGCTTGATCTGTAAAGGCGCCGTGGAGGAGATGCTTGCCATCTGCACCCAGGGGGAAGCTAGAGGAGAGCGTTTCGATCTGGACGGGTTCCATCGCCGACATTTGAAGGAGGCGACCGCGGCCCTCAATGAAGAAGGGTTCCGGGTGCTCGCCGTGGCTTACAAAGACATCGAGGCATCCCAGACTTCATACGATGCCAGCGCCGAAAACGAGCTCACCCTGATCGGCTATGTGGCTTTCCTCGACCCCCCCAAAGACAGTGCCGCTGCGGCCATCGCCGAACTCTGCGAGCACGGAGTCGCCGTCAAGATTCTCACCGGGGACAATGAAATCGTTACCCGCAAAATCTGCCATGACGTGGGACTGGCAGTGGAACGAGTGAGTCTCGGCCCCGCCATCGAACAGATGTCCGATACCGAATTGGGGCATTTGCTGGACACGACCACCGTATTCGCGAAACTGTCGCCCATGCAGAAAGCGCGCATCATCGGCCTGCTGCAGCACAAAGGTCATGTGGTGGGTTTCCTTGGGGACGGCATCAATGACGGACCCGCACTGAAGGAGGCCGACATCGGCATTTCCGTGGACAGTGCGGTGGATATCGCCAAGGAGTCTGCGGATATCATTTTATTGGAAAAAAATCTGGAAGTACTGGACGATGGCGTCATTGAAGGCCGTAAAGTCTTCGGCAATATCGTGAAATATCTGAAAATGGGCGCCAGCTCCAACTTTGGCAACATGTTAAGCGTGGTCGGCGCGAGCGCCTTTCTGCCTTTTCTGCCCATGACGCCGCCGCAGGTTCTGCTCAACAATTTACTGTACGATTTGTCGCAAACCACGGTCGCCACCGATGACGTCGACCCTGAATACCTTGCCCGACCTCGCCAGTGGGAAATCGGCCACATCGCCCATTTCATGCTGTTCATCGGACCGATCAGCTCGCTTTTCGATTACCTGACCTATTTCATTTTATTCTCGGTTTTCGATGCCTGGACCCACCCCGAACTGTTCCATACCGGCTGGTTCGTCGAATCCCTGTTGTCGCAGACCCTGATCGTCCATGTCATCCGGACGGGCAAAATACCGTTTCTGGAGAGCCGGGCGAGTTTTCCCCTGCTCGTCACCACAGTGGCGATCTGCTGCGTCGGCATCTGGCTTCCGTATTCCTCTCTGGCTGCGTCACTCGGCTTCGTCGCCTTGCCAGCCAATTACTGGCCACTATTGCTCTTGATTTTGGCGGGTTACATTGCGCTGACCCAGACGATCAAGGTCTGGCTGATCAGGAAATATCGGATTGATTGATATTACAATGGGATAATCTATGGCAATGCGTTCTGTGAGAATCGTCCGTATTTATCTCCGGGAAGGGGAACATCTCCTCTCCAAGCTCATCAAGTTCCTTCATGAGGAAGAAAAGGTCGCAGGCGTCACAGTGCTGCGTGGTATCGCAGGTTTCAGCACCGATGGGAAGATTCACACCGCTTCCCTGGTCGACCTGTCCCTCGATTTACCGCTGATCGTGGAATTCTACGACCTGCCCGACAGGGTCGACGCCGTCATCGACAAACTGACTAGCCGCTTGGCATTAGACCATGTCGTAAGCTGGGACGCGACTATACATACCCCACTCTGATCGAACACCCTGAGGGGATTGGTCCGGTTTGTCTCGGCAGCAGTGCGATCATTGGACCATGCCCCTGGCCCGATCGAGACTGGCTGACAAGGGCTGGTAAAAAATCAAGTGACCCTGGTATCTCTTTGTAAACCTCTCTGAAAACAGAAGGGCCACGGCCTAAAACCCGATCGAGTCATCGCGGCCAATGACGAACGGGCTGCAAGATCCTTTACACCCAGATCGATCAGGCCAAATACCACCGCATTTTCGCCGGTTTTCTGGCGGCGGCGGGGATGGTCCTGCTACTTCGCACCCTGGCTGATGCAATGGCTGGGTCGGTGAATCCGCCTCAACGGCCCAATCACCTCCACAGAAGTAATGAGTTCTGATGCGCTTTCAGCTGGGCCTTTCGCGTCTACGCTTTCTGCCTAAGCAGCGCTGCGCCGGAGACGGGCGCCGACCGATACCGGCACGCGGTCATAGGAAGCTCAATCTATTTGACCCACAGTTTCAGCAATATCGCGGCCAGCAGCGAACATCCGGCGCCGAAGCCGAAAGCCGTGAGTGGACCGGCGTATTGCCAAAGCGCTCCGAAGACCAAAGATGCCGGCAGCAACATGATACCAGTGGTCAGATTGAACCAGCCGTAAGCCGTTCCCAACAAAGCGGGCGGTGCCATATCGGCGACCAGAGCTTTTTCCGCACCCTCGGTCGCTGCCATAAAAAGGCCGTAAAAGGCGAACAGCGGCCACAACAACAAAAGGCTAGAGCCGTTCAGGCCGAGGCACGAATAAAACAGGGCATAGACCATCCATCCCGTGAAAATCATGGGCACGCGACCGACACGGTCCGAAAGCCCCGACAGGTATGTGGAAAACAGCATGGCGACCAGGGAGGTCGTGCCCCACAGCAGGGGAACCTGGTATTCCGGCAAACCCAAATCCCGAGCGCGCAGCAATAAAAACATGTTGGACGAGTTACCCAGTGTGAACAACGCCAGCACCCAGAGATAACGCATGAACGCGCGCGGCAGCTTTTGCAGATTCCAGTCGAGCGGCTCGCCGTCATAGCGGATCTCCCGCGCCGGTTCTTGGACCGAAACGGTCAGGAAGACCGCCACGGCGCCGGGAAGCGCGGCCCAGAGGAAGATCTCCGTGATGGGTACTTCCGCCGCCATCAGCACGGTCGCCGCTAGCGGCCCGAGCACCGCGCCGGCATTGTCCATGGCGCGCTGCAATCCGAAGGCCAGGCCGCGCTGGCCGGCAGCGACACTGGCGGCCAGCATGGCATCCCGGGGCGATGATCGCAGCCCCTTGCCTAAACGGTCGGCGAAGCGCAAGGCCAGCACCAAGGGCCAGACCGTGGCGAGCGCCAAGAGAGGACGGGAGATCGCCGCCAGGCTGTAGCCGCAGACCACCAGGAATTTGGCACGGTGCACCCGGTCGGCAATGATTCCGGAAAACAGCTTGAGCAGGCTGCTCACCATTTCGGCGATGCCTTCGATGATGCCCAAAGCCCTGGGACCCGCCATCAGGACGGAAGTGAGGTAAATCGGGACGAGGGGATAGACCAGTTCGCTGGCCAAATCGTTGAACAGGCTGACCAGGCCAAGCAGCCAAACGGCGGAGGGTAGCGAAAAAACCTGCTGAAACATCGGGACTCCTTCGATTGCTGAAAGGGTCTGGTCGTGGTGGTTCTATCCCGATTGGGATTCGATCCGCTGGCCCAACCACACCGTCTTTCCTGGAGCGCTGGGAACTCGATAATGGTGCCGTCAACTTCCGCCCGCCTGCAACAGTGCCCGCGAGGTCCGGCGCACGGCGGGCGGGGCGGGGCGGGGCGGGGCGGGGCGGGGCGGGGCGGGGCGGGGCGGGGCGGGGCGGCATTTTCCCCGAAGCCTGCGCCATAGTCACACCTTCGGCGACATCGACCGGATGGCGCAACGCACAAACCTGGAGTGCGGAGGCGGCGGCTCCTTCCTCCTTTCGCAGTCCCGGAGCGATGATCGCGCGCATGCGCACCTCAGCCAACGGATGGGACAGTGCATGAATCAGCCGGGCGGCATAGCTCCTGTGATGCTGGTCGGCAACACTCGAACCGCAATACGGACATACTCCCACGGACTCCGGAAGTTTCACGAAACACTGCAGGCAAAAGGACGGATGCGCTGCCAATGTCAGCGCCAACGGATCGGTCGGCTTAGCGGCCAAATCTGGCGGCCTTACCCAGCTCCGACTCGATTTCCAATAGTCGGTTGTATTTGGCCATGCGCTCGGAACGGCACACCGACCCGGTCTTGATCTGCCCGCCCCCCATGGCAACGGCGAAATCAGCCATGAAAGTATCTTCGGTCTCCCCCGAACGGTGGGAAACCACGAAGCTCCAGCCGGCCTTTCGGCACAGATGGACGGCTTCCACCGTCTCGGTGACGGTGCCGATCTGGTTGAGCTTGATCAGCGCCGCGTTGCAGCTTTTCTCCTCGATCGCTCGCGCGATGAAACGGGTGTTGGTGACCAGAAGATCGTCTCCGACGATCTGGATTTTCTCACCCAGCACGGCAGTGTGCTCGCGGAAGCCATCCCAGTCGTTTTCCGCAAGGCCGTCCTCGATAGAAACGATGGGGTATTTGTCGATCCAGCGGCGGTAGAGATCGGTCATTTCGGAACTGGTCTTGTCGCCCTGACCGCTGCGCGTCAGGCGGTAAACGCCGTTTTCGTAAAATGAACTGGCGGCGGGGTCGAGGGCGATGGCGATGTCCTCGCCGGGCTCGTAGCCGGCTTTCGCGATGGCTTCGACGATCAGATCGCAGGCTTCGTCATTGCTCTGCAATTGGGGGGCGAAACCGCCTTCGTCCCCCACTGCGGTAGTATGGCCCTTGGCCTTGAGGAGGGACTTCAATGCCTGGAAGATTTCCGTTGCGTAACGCATCGCTTCGGCGAAGCTGGGCGCGCCGACCGGCATAATCATGAACTCCTGGAAATCCAAGCTACTGTCCGCATGCTTGCCGCCATTCAGGATATTGATCATCGGGATGGGCAGGCGCGCCTGGCCGGCACCACCGAGATAGGCATAGAGCGGCAGCCCCGCACTTTTTGCCGCGGCGACAGCGACGGCTTCCGAGACGCCCAGAATAGCGTTGGCGCCCAGTTTTTCCTTGTTCGCCGTGCCATCGAGCTCGATCATCAGGCTGTCGATCTCCCCTTGCCGCCAGGGCTCCAAACCTATGACGGCCGGTGCGATGACATCGTTCACATTGCGCACGGCTTTCAGCACCCCTTGGCCGCCATGGGCATTCGGGTCACCATCCCGCAGCTCGACGGCCTCGTTCTCGCCGGTTGAGGCCCCTGACGGAATCGAGGCAGTGGCCGCCGTTCCATCGGTCAGTGTGAGCCGGACGCGCACGGTGGGCACGCCGCGGGAATCGTAAATCGGCATGGCTTGGACGGATTCGATACGGGTATTCATGAAGACTCCTTCAGGTGATGATCCAGAGAAAAAAGTGCTGCCGTTCCGCAACGTACGAAATCGGCTGAAGCGCAGGCAAGATAGCGAGCCGTCATGACGAGTCACGGCTCCTGGACGGCAGGTTGGCCGAATGCCGGCTGGTCCTCGTCCGCCGGTACGCCTGGTCTGCTCGGCAGACTACGGATTCTAAACACGGTGATAAATCCCAGGAGAAAGGCGAGGCCCAGCGCTATCGGATCCAGGGGATAGAGAACGACGGAAAGTGCAAGCACGCCGAGACTCAATTTCAACAATTTGTCCTTCGACTCCGTCCCCAGGCTATGGAAGCGTTCCCACTCGCGCAGAACCGGACCGAACAGAGGGAACCCCTGCAATCGAAGGTACAGACGGGGCGATGAGCGTGCCAGGAAGAAACTCGTGGCGACCAGAAACGGGACGGTGGGGAGGCCGGGAATGATCAGAGCCGCCAGTGTGAGGAGAAACGACACCCCCGCACTGAAAAGGTACGGAATTTGGAGAAATCGCGGCACCGGCCGGGGCGGAACCGCGGCCGTGATGGTATCCATGTCCGACCATTGCCGATGAGCTGCATGGATGATGTCGAGCGGCGAAAGTTCCGAGCGGCTCAGGTCGATCATAAGACGTTGCGGCACGAAGCCGATCCGGCAGGATTGAATCCCGTCAACCTGGTCGAGCCGGTCGGCAATGCCGAGCAGCACAATGGGTTTCGAAGATGCCGCCTCGATGCGGAGATCGAGGCGGTCGGGCGTTTGCAGCCGTGCTTCCCAAAGCATAGCGGAAGGCTTTCCGGGAAAAGCGGCCAACACGTCCCAGGTGGACTTGGCTCGGGAGTCGCGAGAGTCCGAAGCCAGAGTAATGCACAACTCCGCCGCGAAAGCCTCCGACAACCGCTGGAGGTCACTGCCGGGATCGAACTCCAACACACAGGCGGATGCGACGAGGTCGATGCTGGCGGAGCGCACACCGGACAGCGACGTCGCTTTTTCAATCAATGTCCTGGCGCAGCCGCGCCGCTGCTGGTTGAAGATGCGCGGGGCATCGATTCGAAGCCGCCCCGACTGGCGATCCAGGTGGACGAAGAATTCCAGCGGCTTCCCGGGCCGAAGTTTGACGACATTCATTCCGAACCCTCCTCCGCGATCGGCGGATTTAATTACGGATGGACGAAAAAACCCACGGCCTGCAAGGCATAGGTCGCTCTCAATTAACGTCCCTTCCAGCCAGTTGTACTTACCGTCGGAACTGATCGAACTGACGATGAAAAACCGCGCCTGCGACCGCAGCGATCAAGTAGAGCTCGAAATCCAGGGTCAGTGGTTGCCCCAGCCAGGCGCCGGCCAGGACCAATGCCTGTGCCACAAACAGAAAAATCTGCAAGGTCGCGCCGATGGCGATCGCGATGGCCAGATCCATCTTGTTCTGCCAGGCCGCATTGAGACAATACTCCCGAACAAAAGTCAGGACGACTATGCCGGTGAACAAAGGCGACAGGTGCAGCACTTCAATCGTCCGCTTCAGCCTGTCCACCAGAATTTCTGGACACCAGAACCATGCCCAAGGTCGCCGCGAACAGGGCGGCGACCGTCTTTTTTGCAAGGGCCGATGCACCTGCGCCGGAGACATCCGGTCCGAACCCTCCACTTCTCCCGCCATGAACAAATGGCAGTGGGTACGCATCGAAAACAGGATCATCAGGCCCTAGACCTCCAGCAGCAAGGCCGAAGCGACTTGGGAGAACGTGTCCAGCGGGTCCGGCAACTCCCGATGAGTGGCGGCGTGCAGGGCCTATCGGCGTCGCCAGAGCGATGGCGGTCACTACCAGCATCCAGGCGGGGTTCGGGCTGGAATGTTTGCTCCTTGAAGCACAGACCGCCTAGGAACATTGCGAGCCCCAGCCCCATAAGCAGGTTGACGAGCGTCGAGCTGCCGCGGACGGCATCGGTTAAGCTCGATTCGAGCGCCACACTGGCGATGATGAACTCGGTGGCATTGCCAATAGTGGCTTTCAGGAAGCTGCCCAGGTGCGGTCCCAAGTGTTCGGCGAGGTCTTCGGTGAACTCGCAATTAGGCGCGCCAAGGGTGGGATGGTGAATCCAGCCATCAGAATCTGCAGTAGTGGCGGCACGAAGGCGAGCATAAGCCATAGCAGCTTTTGTCCTGTTCGCATGACTGATCCTGACATTGCTAAAAGCCGGAAAATGCGGGCTGCCGTTCACGGCTCATGAATACCCCTGCGGTTTATGTGGAATAAAGCATAAATTGCCGGCATGACAATCAATACCAGGGGCACGGCGAGGAGCAGGCCGGAAATGATGGCGATGGCGAGCGGTCTTTGCATGGCGGAGCCGGGTCCCATACCTAAGGCGAGCGGCATGAGCGCCAGAATTGCGACCAGCGATGTCATGAAGATCGGGCGCATGCGCAGAATACCGGCACGGACCAAAGCAGGGGGATCCGGATTGCGGACCTGGCGAAGTTCTGAAAAATAAAACACGGCCACTTCGGTAACGATGCCCACGATCAATGTCATCCCCATTAACGAAGAAATATTGAGCTCGGTTCCAGTCAGCCATAGCCCCGCAAACACGCCCGTGAGGGACAGCGAGGTGGTGGTCAGAATGGCCAACACGACTCTGATGCGTTCGTAAAAGAACAGGAGCAACAGGGCGACCAACAGGACGGCGCTGATGAAAACCAGGATCAGTCCCCGGAACGAATCCTGCTGTTCACGGTAGAGTCCGCCATATTCGACATACACGCCCGGAGGGAGGGGCAGCGTGGCCACCCTTGTCTGCACGTCCGCGACTGTCGATCCCAGATCGCGTCCCTCGATTCGGGCAGTGACAGCCACCATCGCTTTCAGGTTTTCCCGCGTTTCCTGAGCCTGCCCTTCGATGACTTGCAGACGGGCCACGCGCTTCAAAGGAAAATCGTGGCCGTCAGGCGAGCGAATCCGCAGTGCTTCCAATTGCCCTAGACGCGTGCGTAGTGCCTCGTTCGTCCAAACGCGCACCCCGATCATCTTCGCACCCGTCGTGATTTGAGTCGCTACCGTACCGGCCAGGAAATCCTGTATTTGCCTTGCCACCATGCCGGGACTCACACCTTCTAGGGCAGTTTGGACCGGATCGAAGTGAATTTCTATGGCATCACCGGCGAGCGTTATCCCATCGAACACTTCTACGACACCGGGAACGTCATCCAGTAAGGCTGCCACCTGGGGCGAAAACTGGCGCAACACCTGGCTATCGTCACCGAAAAGCTTGATTTCGATGGGCTGAGGCACGGCAGTGAGATCGCCGAGCAAATCTTCCATGAGTTGGGCAGTTTCAATCTGCAAGCCGGGAACACGGCTTTCGATGGCCTCCCGCAATTCCGTCATGACATCCTCCACGTCCCGGCGGGGGCGTGGTTTGAGATGAATGAAAAAATCCCCTTCGTTGGCTTCGGTGATATGCCCACCCAGCGACAAGCCGGTACGCCTGGAATAACTATCGATGTCCTGGATCGTTGCAATCATCCGCTCGACCTGATCGAGCAGCCGGTCAGTCTCAGTCAGAGAGGTTCCCGGAAGTGCCCGATAGTCCAGTACAAACCCTCCCTCATCCATATGGGGCATGAAGCCGGAGCCCACCCGGCTGAACGCAACGACACCCGTGACGACCAAGGCGATGATGACAGGCAGTGTCCAAAGCGGCTGCCGCAGAAAGCGATGGAGCAGGCTGCCATAGGCCCGGTGGAACCGGGCCTGCGACGGCCCGACCGACTCCAAACGGAGCGCGTCCCGCCGGCTCAACAAGTGATTTGCCAGCAGCGGAACGGCGAGCACCGCAACCCCATAGGAAATGACCAAAGCCGATGCCATAGTCAAGGCAAGCGCCCGGAAAAATCCCCCCGTGATGCCGCCCAGAAACGGAAGGGGGAAGAACACCACGATCGTCGCGAGCGAGGAGCCCGTCAATGGATGCAGCATCTCTCTGGCGGCCGTCATTACCGTCCCATGTGTCGACTGGTCGTCCCGTGTTTCGCTTAAGCGACGCATGATATGTTCGATCATAACGACGGCATCGTCCGTCACCAGTCCTACGGCTGCGGCGAGCCCGCCCAAAGTCATGATGTTGAAACTCTGTCCGAACAGCTTTAGCAGCCAGACCGTGGCGGAAATGACACCGGGAAGGACGATAAGCATGATCAGCGTGACGCGCAGATTGCGCAGAAATAAAAGCAGGATCAGTGCAGCCAAGACTGCACCGGAGACGAGTGCGTCGCGTACGCTGACAGCCGCGTCGTTGACCAGTTCCGACTGGTCGTAATAGGGTTTGAATTCGATGTCACCAGGAATCTGCGACGAGAAGCCGGCCAGCGCGCGCCGGGTCTCCTCGGCGATGGCCACCGTATTGGCTCCACGCTGCTGAAGGATGTTCACCAGCACGGCGTCCTTCCCGTTGCCGCTGACCTTTGTCCATTCGGGCCGATGGCCGCGTTCGACCCGGCCGACGTCTTCCAACTCCACGACACCATCTAATCCGCTTCTGAGAATTGAATGCAGGATGTCCTCCTCGCTCCCTTGATGCGAATCAGCGAGCGTCAGGTAAAGATGGTAGTGCTCTTCCACTTTGCCTACGGCACTCACAACATTGGCATCGGAAAGCGCCGATGCAACTTCGGCCAGGGTAAGCCCCAGATCGTGCAGACGATCCGGATCCACCATGACCTGGTATTCCGCCTGCCGCCCGCCTAGAACCTGAACTTCCGCGACTCCAGGCAAGGCCGAAAGGAGCGGACGCAAACGGTAATAAGCAAAATCCCTCAAGGCGACCGGGTCGTTGCGGACGGAAGTCAAGGCCAGACCCAACACCGGGAAAACCGTGGGGTCCATCCGTCGCGCCGTGAAACGGACACCGCCTGGAAGGTCCGGAAGGATTTGACTGACCACGGCCTGCACCTGTAACAGCGCGGTGACCATATCCGTGCCCCACTCGAAGGTCAGCGCCAGATCGGCCGAGCCGCGGCTCGTTGTCGAGCGGATCGCGCGCGCGTCCGGCACGGCACGGAGTGCCTGCTCCAACGGCTGGGTCACTTCCACCGCCATGCGATCCACCGGACGGTCTCCGGCATCGACATTCACCACCACCCGTGGAAAATCCAGCGTCGGAAAGAGTGCCACCGGCAATCGCAGCGCCGTCACCATCCCGCCCAGGGCCAAAAGTGCCAGCAGAAACAGCAGCGAACGTCGGTGCGCCAAAAGCCAGGAGGCCATCATGGCACCTCGGCGGTCCGGATGGGCATCCCGTCACTGAGTTCATAATTGCCAGTGACGATCACGCCTTCCCCAGCTTCGAGGCCGGCCTAGATCTCCACTCGCTGGCCATCGTCGAATCCGATCTCGACCCAACGCTGCCGCGCATGACCCTGTTCGTCCACGAACAGATAATGTCTTCCGTCCCGGCTGAGCACGGCTTGATACGGCACGGTGACCACCTGCCGATGCTCGGCGACGACGAGTTCAGCTTTGACCGTGATGCCTGGTAACCAGTCCGATGAGCCGGTCAGCAGCACGACCGCTTCGGCCAGCCGGGTCTTCGGATCCACCTGATAATAAATGTGGTTAACTTGTCCCTCTTTGGGTGGAAGGCCAGGATGCAGTGGCTTTATCACGACCTTCTGGCCTTCCTGGACGATGGGCAAATCCTCCGGCTCAATGCCCAATCGCACTCTCAGCTTGTCGGCAGGGGCCAGAAGCAACAGCAGGGCACCGGGCGATACGATATCCCCGGCATGAACATGGACAGCTTCGACGTAGCCGTCGAGGTCCGCACGCAGACACCTGTGGCTGGTTTCGCCCAGGCGCTTTCGCACATTGGCCAGGGCCGATTCGGCCTTGACCCGATTTTCTTCCGCCGTGCGGACCTCTGCGTTAGTGGCCAGTTGGCGAGTCCGCAAGTCCTGGAGGCGTTCCAAGTCTTTGGTGGCGAACTCGACCGCGATTCGGGCATGTTCCAGCTCCGTTGCGCTGTTGGCGGTCGCCGTCAGTTCAACCAGGGCGTCGCCCTTTCGTACCCGCTGTCCCGGTGCGACGTGCACGTGGGTAACCAGTCCCTCACCTTGAACGCTCAGCGCCTGGAGCTGGTCTGGAGCAAACTCCACGGTTCCGTACGCTGTAAGGGTCGTCCTCATGTCGGCCGGCTGCGCCGGCGCCAGCGTCACCAGGACGGAGGATTCGGTACTCGTTCCGTAGCCGGATGCGAGGCCGAGTATCGCGGCCAGCACCGAGCACCAGCGGTTCGCGGATTTCGATTTTCGGCTCATGGCGTTTCTGTCACAGGATTGAAGGTGAACCGACCGCGACCTGCAAAGCAACCGCCTGTTCCGCAGCAGCCTGCTCCAAAGCCAGCAGTTTCAGACGTTTGTCTAGGTAGTTCGCGCGCACGGTTTCGTAATTCACCAGCGTTACGTCGCCCGCAGCCGCCGCTTCCCGCAGCAGGCGTTCGGCGCGTGTCAGTTCGGGCAGTTCGCGGGCTAGTGGTTCGCGTTCTTGGGCAATCCGGTTCAGGTCCGTCACCAGGGTGCCGATGTCGGCACGGGTCTGATTGAGTCGCGCCACATATTCCCGATGGAGCTGCTCGCGCGTTGCCTCAGCGATGGCGATGACACCGCGGTTACGATTGAACAGGGGGAGGTCCATGCTGACGGTAGGGCCGCCCGTGTTGTAATCGCTGTAATAGTGGTAATCGTTGATGCCGAGCGTAAATGCCGGGTATTGCCCGAGGATCGCCCGGTATACCGATGCCTCCTGGCTGGCATAACCGGCTTCGAGTGCCTGAAGATCGAGCCGTTGCCGCTGCGCCGACACAAACAGCCGCTCCGTATGCAGACCGGCCGGCGGCTCCGCCTCGAAGCCGGCGATCGCTATACCATGGTTAGGCGGGAACCCCAACAGCCGGTTCAAATCCTGGCGTGCCTTGGCGACCTGCCGCGCCAGCGCCAGGGAACGATCCTTGGCATCGAGAAATGCCGCTTCGCGGATACCCAACTCCGTCAGGGTCGCGTCGCCCAAAGCGAGGTTGTGTCGGGTGAGGTCGAGCAGTTGCGCCGAAACCTGTGCGGCTTCGGTTGCCACGGCCTCCTGGCGCGCCAGATAGACGCAACGCCTCGCCAAAAGACGCGCCTGGTTCGCCACGAGCCACTCCTGCCAAGCCACATCCAGCCGGACCTGCCGGGCATGCCCCTCGGCGATGCGGACATCGGTGGATCGTGTCGCCAGCTTGGCGAGATCCCACTGGAGGGTCGCCGTGTAGGGGCTGACCAGACCAGCAGGACCGCTGAACACCCAGTCGAAGCGGCCGAACAGTTTGGGATCGGGCAACAGACCGGCATTGAAAACCTGGGCCTCGGCAACGGCTTCCTTGGCCCTAAAAATCTTGAGTTCGGGACTGACCAGGACGGCCAGGAGACCTAAAGCTTCATCGGACAAAGGCTTGGAGAAGTCCAATGAAACGGGTCGGAGACGCGGATGGCGCACTTGGGTAGCGGCTTCCACCAGCGATCCAGGTTCCGGCAGGGCCAAGTGCCCGACCAGTTCGGCTTGCTCCAGCGGCCTGCTCCGGTAACCGACGCACCCGCAAACCAGACAACTGGCCAGGACCAGACTACCGAGTCTGGCCTCAAAACCGGCCCGGCCGTCACCCTGGGGCAGACAGGTCATGCCCGAATCGATGAGAAGCGGACGCGCACACACAGTCCTTTTCCATGGCGGCCCGAAGCCAAACGAACATCCGCCGCGTGCCGGTCGGCGATACGCCGGACGATGGCCAAACCGAGCCCGCTGCCCGGTTCGGTGTTGTCGCGACTGCGATAAAATCGGTCAAACACACGCTGCCTTTCTTCGATGGAAATACCAGGGCCATCGTCGCACACGGACAGAATCGCGGCCTCCTGTTCCTTCTTCACGCTGACGTCTATGCGCCCCCCCCTCGGCGTATAGCGCACAGCATTGTCGAGCAGGTTGCCGATGAGCACCTGCAATTCCCCTGCATTGCCCTTGATCACCGTGGGCTCAATCGAAGTGATCCCTAAGTCGATGACTTTCTCTGCCGCCACAGCAGCCATGTCTGCCACCACCGAGCGAGCCAATTCATCGAGCCGTACTTGCACGAGTGGCGGGGGGGGCGCTTCGGGATCGAACCGGGTCAACGTCAGCATCTGATTGAGGACGTGAGTCGCTCGCTGGATGCCTTGCCGCAACCGCAGCAATGCCAGGGCTTGCTTTTGTGGATCGCCGGTGCGTTCGGCGATCTGAGCCTGGAGGGAGACTGCCGTCAAAGGGCTGCGCAGCTCGTGTGCCGCATCCGCAGTAAACCTGCGCTGGGCTGCCAATGCGCCCTGCAACCGCGTCAGCAAACCGTTCAGCGCTGCGATCAGAGCGCAGATTTCCTGCGGTGCTTCTTGGTCGGGGAAGGGACCCATGTCATCGGGATCCCGCCGGCCCACGGCGGCGACAACGGTTTGCAATGGCGCCAGCCCCCGGCGGACACCAAACCACGCCATCATCGCCACCGTCGGCAGTAGGAGCAGCAGCGGTGCCGACAGTTGCAGAGTGATTTCATCAGCGGTCTCCCGTCGTTCTCGGAGGGCCTGGGCCACCTGGACGAGGCCCTCGGGCGTAGCGAGGCTGAAAATGCGCCATGGCTCACCCCGCCAGTGCACAATGCTCCAGCCTTCCGGTGTATCAGCGGACAGAGGCTCGAATGGATGCGAGCGATAACTCAACTGACCGCCTCCGCTCCAGCGCTGGCCGATGAGATCGAGATCTGACGCCTGCGCGACACGATATACCGGCACCGCGTTTTTGACGGCAGTGGGTGGCAGGGTTTGCAGGGAATACGCCATGGCCTGCAGAACCTTGTCGAAGAGTTCGTCGACTTCCTCCCGCACATTGAAATACGTCGAGGCGGTAAAGGCGAACCCGGCCAGGAGAAGGGCCGGCGACAGCCAGAGCAGGATTCGGTTTTTGATCGATACGTTCATGGTTGGGAAACCCGATAACCCAAGCCCCGGACATTGACGATGAATCCCGGCCCCAGCTTCCTGCGGAGATGATGGATGTGGACATCGATGGCATTACTGACCACTTCCTGTCCCCAACCATAAATGCGTTCCTCCAGCCGGCTGCGAGATAACACCGCGCCCGGTTTTTCCAGGAGAGCGTAGAGCAAATCGAATTCACTTTCCGAATGGATTATATTCCATTCAGAATCAACGGGTTTTTCCAGGAGAGCGTAGAGCAAATCGAATTCACGGGCGGACAGCTCGACCGGCTCGCCTCGCAACCAACACTCCCGCTTCACCGGAAGTAACCGCAACGCACCGTGTTCGACGACTGGTTCGGCGCGCCCCGCCGCCCGCCGGACCAGTGCATGGATGCGGGCAACAAGCTCATCGAGCTCGAAGGGTTTAACAAGGTAATCATCAGCACCGCTGTTGAGCCCCAGTACCCGGTCTGACAGGGAATCGCGCGCGGTGAGAATGAGGACCGGGATGTCGGCCCGGCTGCGCCGAAGGTCGGTAAGCAAATCCAGACCCGACAGCCGCGGCAGCCCCAGATCGAGCAAGAGCAAGGCGTAGGCGGCCGTAGCAGCCTTCAAGGCGAGTTCAGCCTGATGTCCGTCCTGGACCCAGTCGACGACGAAACCCTCTTGGTGTAATCCCTCGCAAAGGGCCTGGCCGATCATCCGATCATCTTCGGCAAGTAGTAAACGCATGAAGCCCTCTTGTATGTTCTTCCCTGAGCCACGGAGGTATGAATAAGAGGTTCGGAGGAAGATAGATCGTTGACCCTCGAAGCCGAGAAATTGAGCTTGTGGGAGAGCGTGGATCGTCTTTCTTCTTTTGTTGGCAGAGCCCGAACAGTGGCTGGGACGGAAGTCCGAATTTTTACAAGGTGGGGTGTGTACGACATGAATAACGAAGAGCGATTTGCCGGGGTGGATGTATCGAAGGCGTATTTGGATTTGGGAGTCAGTCCCGAGGGCGGGGTCGAGCGTTTTAGCAATGATGAGGCAGGGGTCACGGCACTGATCCAGCGACTCCTCACGCTCCAACCGGCGTTAGTCGTCTTGGAGGCGACCGGGGGACTCGAAACCTTGCTCGCGGCTTCCGGTCGAGTGGCCGGACTGCCGTTGGCCGTCGTCAATGCTCGCCAAGTGCGTGACTTCGCCAAGGCCACCGGCCGGCTCGCGAAAACCGATAAGCTGGATGCCCTGGTATTGGCCCATTTCGCCAAGGCCGTGCGCCCCGAAGTTCGCGCCGGCCGGACCGAGGCAGAGCAAGCCTTGGTGGAACTGGTCGCCCGGCGACGGCAATTAGTGGAGATGCGCGCCCAAGAGAGAACCCGCTTGGCGATGGCCGGCTCACGGCAAAAACAGGGCTTAAAGGAGCACATTGCCTGGCTGGACGAGCATATCGCTCGACTCGACGGGGATTTGAAAAACCGGCTGCGCGAATCGGACATTTGGAAAACCCGAGTCGACCTGCTCCAAAGTGCACCGGGCGTAGGCCCCGTGACGATGCTCACGTTGCTGTCGTATCTGCCAGAACTCGGCAAACTCAACCGGCGCGAGATCGCTGCCCGGGTGGGATTGGCGCCGTTTAATCGGGACAGTGGCTTCCAGCGAGGACGGCGGAGGATTTGGGGCGGACGAGCGGAAGTGCGCTCGGTGCTGTACATGGCGACCTTGGCCGCTACCCGAGGCGATAATCCCATCGCCACCTTCCATCGTCGATTGGTCGAAAAAGGCAAACCGGCCAAGGTCGCTTTAACGGCGGCCATGCGTAAGCTCCTCACCAGCCTGAATGCCATGCTGAAACAAAATAAACCTTGGTCATGCCCACAAATCGCTTGACCTCCAACACAGTTGCTCTCCAAATCCGATGCAAAGTTTCGATCTGCGACTCTTAACAGAGAATTAAGAAGTTCCGGTCGAGCATCGGCGTTAGGCCGGTCAGGTTGGAGCAGAGATGACCGCCACTGCAGCGGCCCGACCCGAAGGGTCACTTCCGCCTGATCAAAGCGAGGAAGACAGTGGTCGACCCGACGAGGCCGAACAGCACGAAGGCAATCGCAGCGGCATACCCCAGATTCCACCAGCGGAATCCCTGCTGGTACATCAGGAGGGCAAGACTGAGCGTGCTGCCAGCGGGACCGCCCTGGGTCATGACATAAGGCTCGGCGAACAATTGGAAATGGCCGATCACGGTGATCACGGCGACGAACAGGAAGGTCGGTGCGAGCAGTGGCAGGGTGATATAGAGGAACTGCTGGCGGGCGCCCGCACCGTCGATACTGGCCGCCTCGTACAGCGATTCGGGGATACTTTGGAGACCGGCGATGAACACAATCATGTTGAAGCCGAAATTCTTCCACACCGCCATCAGAATGATGGCCGGCATCGCCCAGTCCGGATCGCCCAGCCAGTCGACCGGCTCGATGCCAAATCCGCCGAGCAGATGGTTGAGAATGCCGTAGCGTGGCTGATACAGATAGCGCCAGACCACCGCCACGGCCACCAGGGTCGTCACCACCGGCAGGAACAGCAAGGTACGGAACAGCCCCTTGAAGGGGGTCAGGCGATGATTGACCAGAAGAGCCGCCGCCAGCGAAACCAGCACCGATAAAGGACCACTCACGACCACGAAATACAGGGTATTCCGCAGGGCCTGCCAGAATTGCGGGTCACCGAGCAAGCGGCGGTAGTTGTCCAGGCCCACGAACCGGAGGCGGCGGATGTCGGCCAGTGCGTAGATGTCGAAATCGGTGAAACTGAGGGCAAACGCCGCGGCGACCGGCAGGAAGAAGAACACGGCTAGCAGCGTCAGTGCCGGCGCAACGAACCAAAAGGCGGGATTTCGCCTCACAACCCCCGCTCCCGCAGCCAGCGGCGCTTTTCCAGAATCCGGTCCACCTCGTCGTTCAAGGCTTCCAGCGCCGCTGGCGGGGACACTTTGCCCCGTACCGCCTGCTCGGCGCAGGCCGCGATCCGGCTGGCAATCCGTTCCCACTCGGGAATTTTCGGGGGCGAAAGCAGACGGTCCATCTGGCTACGGAAGGACTGGGCCCTGCGGTCCCCGGCCAGGCCCGGATCGCTCCAGGCGGTTCTTCCCGGCGGCAGATCGCCGGTGAGCCGGTACAGGCGGACCTGCTGCGGCGGCGCGGCCAGAAACTCGATCAACTTCCAGGCCGCTTCCTTGCGCTTGGAAGTGGCGGCAAGCGCCAGACTGGCCCCGCCGGCCAAGGAGATACCGGGATAGGAACCGTCGAAAGACGGCAAGGGCGCGGTGTCCCACGCAGTGTCGATATTTGGCAGCCGCCGCCGGAACTCGCCGAGGTTCCAGGGACCGGTGATCAGAGCCGCGAAATAGCCGCGTCCGAATTCCCGATAAAGGTTGACCATCTGACCGGAGGTTTCCGCAGGAGCCAGTTTTTCCCTGAACCAGCGCAGGTAAGCATCGAACGCTACCCGGAAACGGGGATGGAGGAAATCGCCATAGCGGTTCCCATCCTTCAGCAGAGCCGCTCCCTGCTGCATCGCGAAAATAACGGGAACCTCCCATTCGTCGATGGGAAGGAACAGCCCGAAAGCCCCGGTGCGCTCACGGATACGGGACAGCGCGTCGAACCAGCCCTCCCAGCTCCGGGGCGGTGATGCGATCCCCGCGGCTTCCAGCAAGTCGCGCCGGTAGAACAGAATGCGTGTGTCGACATACCAGGGGACCGCCCACATCCTGCCCTCGACGACGGCCGCATCCAACGCCCCTTCGAAGTAATCGTCTTTCCGTCCGGTGTTCCCGAAGCGGGCGGCGACCTCGTCCAGCGCCCGGAGGGCGGCGAATTCCGCTATCCAGGTATTGCCGAGCTGGAACACGTCGGGCAGGTTGCGGCCCGCATAAGCCGTCAGCAGCTTTTCGTGGGCGGCGCTCCAGGGCATTTGCTGGACCTCCACGCGAATCTCAGGATTCAGCCGCTCGAATTCGCCGGCAAGCTGGCGGGCCACTTCGCCCTCGCTGCCGAACGCCCAGAACTCCACGGCCCCGGCGTTTTCCGCCGGCTGGCAGCCGCTCAGGATCAAGGCACAGGCCAGGAGGATCGAACGGGGACAGAGATTCCTGGACTGGCTCATCGGAAGAACGGGCCTATCCAGTGTCTCAGGCCGGAGCCGCCAGGCTGAAAGTGAAGACTGCTCCACGGCCTTCTCCGCTCAATGCCTCGATCGTACTTCCATGCAGTTCCAGCATCCGCTTGCTGATAAGCAGACCCAGCCCGCCCCCCATATGCCTTCCGGAATCCCGGCGCAACGGCGAATCCCGTTCGAACAGGCTTGGCAGAAGTTCGCTGGCGATGCCGGCACCGCTGTCCTCCACCCGGACCGTCACCCTGTCTCCGGCTTCGCGCCTCAGCGTCAAGTCGATCTGACCGCCCTCCGGCGTGTGGCGCAACGCGTTGTCGATGAGGTTGGTCAAAACCCGCTCGATCATCGCGATATCGGCATAGACCAAGGGAATGCGATCGCGAAACCGGGCGGCAATCCGGACTCCTTTGGCATCGGCGGCCAGCTCGAATTTCTGCGCCACGTCCTGGACAAGCTCCTGCAAGGAGAAACGCTCGAGACTCGGCCGCACTTCCTCGCATTCCAGCTTCGCCAGTTCGAACAGCTCCTGAGCCAAGTGCGCCACACGCCGGCTCTGCCGCACGGCGACCTCGAGGTACTGCTGCCGTTCCGCCGGAGAAAGCCGGTCGGACTTCCGCAGCATGGTTTCCAGATAGCCCTGCATGGAAGTGAGCGGGGTGCGCAGGTCGTGCGA
This sequence comes from Methylococcus capsulatus, assembly GCF_036864975.1. Classification (NCBI taxonomy): domain Bacteria; kingdom Pseudomonadati; phylum Pseudomonadota; class Gammaproteobacteria; order Methylococcales; family Methylococcaceae; genus Methylococcus; species Methylococcus capsulatus. The sequence continues at coordinate 3,200,953 of NZ_CP104311.1, forward strand.
CACATTGGCGACCATTTCGCGCCGCAGCGTGTCCTGGGACTTGATATGTTGCACCTGCGCGGCGATGCGCTCGGCCATCCGCGAGAATGTCGCGGCGAGCCGGCCGATCTCGTCGGGACTGCTTTGCAGCGCGCCATCCAGTTGCAAGGTGCCGGAAAAACTCGCGTCGTCGAAGGCGGCGATCGTCCGCGTCAAGGCGTCCAAACGACGGGTCACCAGCGAAAACAGGCCCAACCCGGCAACCAGGGTCAGCAGCAACGCTCCCGCTCCCGTCCACATGACACTCTGGAACACATGCCCCTGCCAGACGTCTTCGGCCAGCCTTTGGTACTCGTCTCCGGCCAGCACGATGTATAGGTAACCGATGATTTGCCCATCCCGATTCAGCGGTGTGGCGCTGAATATCTCGCGGCGGTCGGGGTGGCGCGGATTGTCCCCTTTCACTGGCAGCGCATCGCCTCCGAAAAGGCCGCGCAAGGGGGCCAGGGAAACCTCCTTCAGCCGAACCCGCCCCGGCGGCGCATCGTAGGCCAAGATGGCACCCTTCGCGTCCAACAGATAGAGTTCGATGCTGGGGTTGACGATCATGAGCATGTGGAACAGCTCGCTCACCGCCTTGCCGTCGAACCCCTCCCCTTTCGACAAGGGCCAGTGGCTCGCGATGTGTTCCGCCAGGCCGCGGCTGAGCCGCTGGATGATTTCCTGCTGGTGATTTTTTGCCGCGACCAGATCGAGCCCTCCGCACAAGCCGCCGAAGAGGAGAACCAGAGCGGCGAAGGTGAGCGCGATGCGGCTGTAGAGCGACCTGAATTTCACGGGCGATTCTCCCCAAAATCCACGAACTTATAGCCGACACCCCAGACCGTCTGGATGAATTCGGGCCGGCCGGGATCGCGTTCGATCTTCGCACGCAGCCGATTGATATGCGAATTCACGGTGTGCTCGTAGCCGTCGTACCTATAGCCCCACACCCGATCCAGCAGCGCGAGGCGGGTGAATGCCTGACCGGGATGGCGGGCGAAGAACAGCAACAACTCGAACTCCTTCAGCGTCAGGGCGACGGGCCGACCTTCCAGCATGACGGAATAACCGACCGGGTCGATGGTCAGCGGCCCACGAACGATGACGCCGGCCTTTGCCTGCGACTCCCGTTCCATCGCTTCGACTCGTCTGAACAGGGCTCGAATCCGCGCGATGAGTTCAGGGATGGAAAAGGGTTTGGTCAGGTAGTCGTCAGCCCCGAGTTCAAGGCCCAATACGCGCTGCGTTTCCGTGGACTTTGCGCTGATGATAACGATCGGCTGGTAATGGGGCATGCGCCGGACTTGACGGCAGATTTCCAGGCCGTCGATGCCGGGAAGCATCAGGTCCAGAACCAGGAGGTCGAAACGGTCGGCCTTCAAACACGCAAGTCCGCCGGTACCGTCTCTTGCGATCTCCACGGCGTAACCTTCATCCCGCAGGTTGATGCCGAGCATGTCCCCGATGTCGGTATCGTCTTCGATGACCAGGATGCGTTTCATTGCCGGAGCCGGACTCCCGCCGATCGGATGGTGTGGCCTCAATTATCGGCACGCCGCAAGGTACAGGCCAGTCACATTTATTTGAGCGCTCCGTGATGAATTCGTGATTCTTGGCCACGCACAATGGCCACGCCCGAAAAGCCCGTGGCTTACCGGGGGAACCTTTTTCGATTCACACGAGGCCTGTCATGAAGACCCTATTCAAGCTCACCTTCACCGCATTTGCGTTCGCATCGCTGATCCCGGGCATTGGCCTGGCCGATCCCGACAAACGCCCCAAATTCGCCGGAAATCCGCCGGTGGAGACGGTATACACGCTGTCCAACAATGCCGATGGAAACGAGGTGCTCGCATTTCACCGCCACGGCAACGGCCAAATGGAGCCGGCAGGCCGCTTCGCCACCGGAGGAACCGGTACCGGCTCAGGCCTCGGCAACCAGGGCGCTCTGGCACTGAGCGCAAATGCGCGGTACCTGTTCGCCGTCAATGCGGGCAGCAACGACTTATCGGTGTTCCGGATCGACCGGGACGGGCTGCAACTCATCGACCGCGCCGGTGAGGAAGGCACCACCCCCGTCAGCGTGGCCGTCGGCCCAAATCGGGTCTATGTCGTGAACTCGGGAGACGATTCCATCTTCGGCTTCCGCTTCGACCACCGCACCGGCAAGCTGCACCCCCTGCCCGAATCCCACCAGAAGCTCAGCGGAGACGGCACGGCACCGGCCCAGATCAGCTTCGACCGCACGGGCAACACCCTGGTGATCACGGAAAAAGCGTCCAACAAAATCACGACATTTTCTCTGAACGAGGACGGCAGCCCGGAAGCAAAGCATTCGATCGATTCCGCCGGATCGACGCCCTTCGGCTTTGCCTTCGGCAAGCGCGACCAGTTCTTCGTTTCCGAAGCCCAGGGCGGTGCCCCGGATGGCGCGACCGTGTCGTCCTACCAATTGCTGGAAGATGGAACCGCCCAATTGATCGATGGAGCGGTCGCGGCCGGACAAACCGCCGCCTGCTGGCTGGCCACGACACCCACGGGGCGCATTGCCTTCACCGCCGATACCCCCGCCAACGCCATTTCCGCATTCTCAATCGATGCCGCCGGCCATCTGTCGCTGTTGCACACCCGTGCAGCCGAGGAAAACCGGCCCACCGACCTCGCCGTTTCTACCGACGGCCGAATGCTGTATACCTTGAGCGGTGGCGACCACAGTATCGGCGTTTACCGCATCCTGAAAGGAGGCGGGCTGCAAAAACTCCAGAGTCTGGGCGCCCTCCCCGCAGGCATCACCGGTCTCGTTGTCCGCTAGCAGGTAGATCGCTCGCGGTGCCTGGATCAACAGCGCGGGGCCTGACGTCCCGCGCTTGTCGCCGCCGTGCTGGATCCGCCGTGATTGCCATGACGAGGAACCGCTTTTGTCGAATGGCCGCCGAGTCCGAGTAAGGTACTACTCCGCCGATCTACGTAAAGCCGCGCGGGAATTCCATGCCGGCGCCAACCCGATCAGGTACTGCGCCCCTATCCCGGTCACCTCAAGCCCTTGCCTCTTCGGCGATCGACTTTATGTCGCCGTGCCATCGCCAGATGACGTAAATCGCCGGAATGACCAGCAATGTCAACAACATGGCCGAACCTATGCCGCCGATCATGGGTGCCGCCAGGCGCTTCATCACATCCGCGCCGGTACCGGTCGCCAGCATGGTCGGGAACAGGCCAACGATATTGGCCAGGCCTGTCATCATCACCGGCCTGATACGCTCCCTGGCGCCCGTCTGCACGGCTTCCACCAGATCCGCCAGCGAATGTAGTTGGCCGGCGTCCCGACGCCGCCGGACAGCTTCGTCGAGGTAGGCCAGCATGACCGCGCTGGTTTCGGCGGCGACACCGGCCAGCGCGATCAGTCCCACCCACACGGCGATACTCAAGTTGTAACCGAGGCCGTACAACACCCAGACGCCGCCCACAAGAGCCAGCGGCACACCCAGCATGACCATGAGGGTTTGCGCCACTGAACGGAAGGTGAAGTAGTACAGTACGAAGATGATGGCCAGCGTCAACGGCACGAAAATCGTGAGCCTTTGCCGGACCCGCTCCATGAATTCGTATTGTCCGGACCAAATCAGGGTATAACCCGCGGGCAGCTCGATTTTCTCTTTCACCACGCGCTTTAAGTCTTCCACGTAACCGCCCACGTCCCGCCCGGCCATGTCCACATAAACATAACCGGACAACATGCCGTCCTCGTCGCGTATCATCGCCGGCCCGCTGACCATCCGTAAATCGGCGAGCTGGGCGAGGGGCACCTGGGCACCGCTGGGCGTACTGACGGTCAGACGGCCCAGTTTGTCCAGGTCATCTCGCAGTTCCCGGAGATAGCGCAGATTGACAGGATAGCGCTCGCGCCCCTCGACGGTGGTGGTGATGCTTTCCCCTCCGATGGCGGACTCGATAATCTTGCCCACATCCATGACGGTCAGCCCAAAGCGGGCGATCTCGTCGCGCTTGATCGCGAAGTCCAGGAAATAGCCGCCAGAAACCCGTTCCGCGTAAACGCTGCGTGTGCCGGGGACCGCCTTGGCGATCATCTCGATGGCTTTTCCGATCTCCTCTATCTTTTTGAGATCCGGACCGAAGATCTTGATGCCTACGGGGGTGCGCACACCGGTGGTGAGCATGTCGATGCGCGCCTTGATCGGCATAGTCCAGGCATTGGTCACCCCGGGGAATTGCAGCGCGCGATCCATTTCGGCGATCAGGTCTTCGTAGGTCAGTCCTTCTCGCCACCGCTCCTTCGGTTTGAGCTCCACCACCACCTCCATCATGCTGAACGGGGCCGGGTCGGTGGAGGTCTCGGCACGGCCGGATTTGCCGAACACATGCTCGACTTCGGGAAACGCCATGAGTTTGCGATCCATCTGTTGCAGGAGCTGCCCGGCCTCGGTCACCGCGATGCCCGGCAGCGTGGTCGGCATGTAGAGTATGGTGCCTTCATACAATGGCGGCATGAATTCCGAACCCATGCGCTGGAACGGTACGGCGATGCTGGCCATCAACAGGAGGGCGAGTACAACCACCAGCGCCCGATAGCGCAGCGCCAGCCTCAGTATCGGGACATAAAGCGCTTGCAGGATTCGGCTGACCGGATTGCGCCGCTCCGGAATGATCCGGCCCCGAATAAAAAGGGATAGAAGAGCCGGGATCAGCGTGACGGCCAGCACCGCGCTCGTGGCGATAGACAGGTTCTTGGTCAGCGCCAGGGGTTTGAACAATCGGCCTTCCTGAGCCTCCAGCGTGAACACCGGCATGAAGGCAACGGCGATCACCAGGAGCGAGGCGAAAATCGGCGGACCAACCTCCTTGGCGGAATCGACGAGGACCCGATTGCGCTCCCCCACCCTTCCACCCCGCTCCCATTCCTCCAGCCGACGGTGGGCGTTGTCCACCATGACGATGGACGCGTCCACCATATCGCCCACGGCGACGATGATGCCGCCGATGGACATGATGTTCAGGCCGACACCGAGCCAGTACATCGGGATGAACGCAATAAGGATGGCGAGAGGCAGAGTGATGATGGGAATCAAAGCGGAGCGGATATGGAGCAGAAATCCGATGATCAGCACGCTGACGACGACCAGCTCTTCGGTCAAATTCTCGGCGGCCGTTGCCACCGATTCCTTGATAAGGTCGCTGCGGTCGTAGGCGGTGACGATCCTGACGCCCTTGGGGAGGGACGACTCGATTTCCTTGAGCTTGGCTTTGACGCGGTCGATCACCTCCATGGCATCCTGGCCGTAGCGCATGATGACGACGCCGCCCACCGCCTCGCCCCGGCCGTTCCATTCCGTCAGCCCACGCCGCATATCCGGACCCAGGGTAACCGTAGCGACCTCGCGCAGCAGGATGGGCGTGCCGTTGGGATTCGCCCCCACCGCGATCTGTTCGATGTCATGCGTGGATTTGATGTAGCCGCGTCCCCGGATCATGTATTCAACGCCCGAAAATTCGACGACCCGGCCGCCCACGTCGAGGTTGCTCATCCGCACCTTGTCGATGATCTCGTTCAGGTTGAGCCCGTAGGCCAGCACCTTGGTTGGATCGAGAGCGATCTGGTACTGACGCACGAAGCCGCCCACGCTGGCGACCTCGGCCACCCCGTCGACACTGCGCAGCCAGTAGCGCAGATACCAGTCCTGGAAGGAGCGCAACGAGGCCAGATCCTGCTGTCCCGTTTCATCCACCAAGGCGTACTGGAACACCCACCCCACCGCCGTGGCGTCCGGCCCGAGTTGGGGTGTCACTCCTTCCGGCAGCTTGCCGGCCAACTGGTTGAGATATTCCAGCACGCGCGAGCGCGCCCAGTAGATGTCGGTGGCGTCCTTGAACAGCACGTAGACGTACGAGTACCCGAAATCAGAAAAGCCGCGCACCACCGTCACATTGGGTGCGGACAGCAGGGCGGTGATGATGGGATAGGTGATCTGGTCTTCCACCAGGTCCGGCGAGCGCCCCATCCATGGGGTATAGACGATCACCTGGGTGTCGGATAAGTCCGGCAGAGCATCGATGGGCGTGTTCTTCATCGCCCACAAGCCGCCGGCGGCCAGGCCAAAGACCAGCAGAAAGACGATAAAGCGGTTCTTGGTGCAGAACTCGATGAGTTTTTCTACCACACGGTTACCTCATGGTTCCCATCCGAAGGTTCGCGTTAGCGTTAGCTTGCCGCTCTCATCCCCGCCTTTGCTGCGGCCATGACGCCAAGGGCGGAGCGCATTAAGAGCAGCACGAGACAGGACGCGACGACGATATCGGGCCAGCCCGATCCGGTGAACCAAACCGCGCCGGCCGCGACAAAAACGGACAGATTCGATGCAATGTCGTTTCGTGAACACTCCCACACCGAACTCATATTCACGTCGTCACGGCGATGGCGCCATAGAAAGAACAGGCAAAGGGAGTTGGCGGCAAGGCCTAGAAGGCTAAAGCTGCCCATAACCTCGAACAGCGGGACGGTGGGGGCAATCAGTTTGAAAGCTATTTGAACAGCCACGGTACAGGCGGCTAGAAAAATGAGCCCGCCTTTAAACAAGGCTACTTTGGCCTTGACGACACGCTCCCTTGAAACGGCATGAAGGCTAAGACCATAGGTCAATGCGTCTCCGAGATTATCGAGACTGTCGGACAACAGGGCGGATGACTTTCCATAGAAGGCAGCGGCAACGATGACCAGGAACATCGCGGCGTTGATGCCGAGAACAATTTGTAACGTTCCTCGCTGTCGTTCGCGCAACCGATCCAAAGAACAACTGTCATCACAACAACCGCTCATGAGAAAAACCTCAATTGATAAAAACGTTAATGTTTCATGCCCGGCATGCCACCGACCGCCGATTTCAACTGACTTTCAGAGTCGATGAGGAAATTCGCCGAGGTCACGACATGTTCGCCCTCCCGAATACCCTCCAGGACTTCCACCCAGTCTCCGCTGCGCAGCCCGGTCTTGGCGTTACGCCATTCGAGCCGACCGCCGCCGAGATGGATAAAAATGATCTGCCGTTCTCCGGACTCCAGTATCGCGTCCTTGGGCACGACCAGTCGCATACCGAGTGGAATCTTCAGTTCCAGATTGGTGTACATGCCGGGTTTGAGCCGTTCGCCCGGATTGTCCAGCTCGAAGCGAACCTTGGCGGTGCGGGTCTGCGGGTCGACCGTGGGATAGATGAAGCCAATGCGTGCTTGGAGCGAGACTTCCGGCACGTAGGACAGACTCACGCTGGCGATCTGACCGATGGCGACGAGGGGCATTTCGTACTCGTAAATATCGCCGACGATCCAGATGCGAGACAGATCGGCAATCGTGTACAACTCGTCCCCCGGCTTTGTCTGCAAGCCTTCCACCGCCATCTTGTTAATGACCGTGCCGGCGCGTGGTGCGTGGATTGGCAAGGTCGTCAATACCTTCCCGGTGCGCTCCAGGTCACGGATATGGCTCTCGTGGATGTCCCAAAGCAACAGCCTGCGGCGTGACGCTTCCAACAAGGCTCTTGCACCGGCCGCGACTTCCGGAAACTCGCTTTCGCCCAGGGTTTTGATGCTGCGAAGAGCGATCAGGTACTCCTCCTGGGTGGCCAGCAGTTCCGGGCTGTAAAGCGTGAACAAGACTTGGCCCTGGCGAACCGATGCCCCCGTGGTATTGACCAACAGCCGGTCGATCCAGCCTTCCAGCTTGACGGTGACCCGGGCGAGCTGCCGCTCGTCGACTTCGACCCTGCCCACCGTGCGGATCGTCCGCTCCAGGAGGCGCCGCGCCGCGGGCTCGAACTTGACGCCGATGGATTGCATCCGCTCCGGGCTGATGACCAGGGAATTTTCAGGTGCCGCCGTGGTTTGCACGTGGCCCGAATGATCGTCCCGAGTGGCGGGAAGCTCCACTGCCGCCCCACGATCTCCGTGGATCGGTTTTTCCTTTCCTTCGGCGGGCGAAGCCTGCCGTAGGTTTGGGTGATCCGCGCGGAAGAGCAGGACTATGGCCAAGGTGAAGACCGATCCCAAGACCGCCCCGCCAAGCACATCTCGATAGCGCAAGGTCATGGCGTTTCTCCGATGATGCCTTCTAGCCGCGCCAGTGCCTTTTCGTGCTCGGTTATCTCACCGTGAAACTCCAGTTCGTTCTCCTGAAGCGTCAGCAGGCTGTTCAGGAGGGTGAGGAAATCCACCTTGCCGACCGCATAACTGGCCTGGGCGGAGGCCAGCGTGAGCCGGGACTGGGGAATGATGCCGTCTTTCAGCAGCTTGATGAGTTGCTCCGCCCGCTCGGCTTGGGCCACGTTGTCTTTGATCCGGGATAACAAGTCCTGACGCAGCGCTTGCAGATCCTGGAAAACAGCCTCGCGGCTGGCCACAGCCTCGCGCACGCCTTCCCGCTGTTTGGTGGCGAAATAGAGGGGAACCTGTACGCGCAACATAACCTGGTAGCCTTCCGCATGCATCGCGGTATCGTGTTGTCCCCGTGCGTCCAGTTCAAAGTCCGGATAATACTGCCGGTTCGCCAGCGCGATGGCCTGATTGCCGCGTTCGAGACCCTTCTGTTGGCCGCGCAGCAACGGGGAGCCCTGCTCCAGCAGAGTATTCAACTCCGTGAGCGCATGCCTCATCGGTGTGATCCGAATTTCCTGCGGGGCGCCCAAAGGATCGCTGGGCAAACGGTTCAGGATGCGGTTGATTTCGGCATGCAGAGATTGCCTGCGCTGCTCCAGTATGGCCAAGCGAGCCAATAGACGAGATATTTCCGTTTGCGCCCGCAACACGTCCTGCTGGGCGGCCTGTCCGACCGAATAACGTGCCTCGGCGGTTTCCTCGAAACCCTCCAGAAGAGATTTGTTCTTGATGATGACCTGGCTGGATTTATGGATGAAACAAAGTTCATAAAACAGTTCTTTCAAGTGCGCGATGACGGTCAATTGGGTCGCCAGATAATCCTGTTCGGCACGCTCGGCTTCGCGCGAGGCAATTTCGCCCTTGAGAGCCAGTTTGCCGGGAAAGGGGATCTCCTGGCTTATCCCGTACATCGGGCCCTTCATCGGGGCTATATCGGTATACCCGACGGCAATCTTGGGATCCGGCAAAGTTTGCGCCTGAGGAACCACCGCTCTGGCGGACTCCCATCGCTGGCGCATGGCATGAATCTCCGGGTTATGGTCCTGTGCCTCCTGGATCAGTCGTTCCAGTGACACCTGCGGGAGGTTCTCCTGAGTGACAGCGAAAACGGGCCACATCAGCCCCACCCAGAACAATGCGGATTTCATGGCGCCCGTCCTCCGCGCTATATGCCATATCTCATCAATGAAACAACCACCTGGAGTGACGCGACAGACCTGAAAGCCCGCTTCTGCCGCGCCCCTTGGTCTTACCGATCAATTCGCACTTTCGGCCAACTGGCGGTGCATTTTTGCCATCTCCGAGTTGGCATTCGCAAGCTGCTGATAAGATCGAATAATCGCTTCACAATGAGATTGTAAGTTCAAGGCTTGTTTTCCATAAAGATAGCCCCGCGTTTTATATTGCTCGAGCAGCTTCTTGTGCTCGTCAATCTTGCCCACCGCTTCTTGGGCAGCTTGCTCATAATGCGCCGCCAGCGCTTCGTGATCGGCTCTGGTCTTGGCGCTCTGTACCGCCGCAGACATGTCCATGGGATGAAGATTCGGTTGGGCACAACTCGCCAGCATTCCAAGGGCTATAGCAGCTGGCACTAATGTTTTGATCATTTTGTTCATGGCATACCTCATTGACCTATTTTAGATTGATTACCGGATTATTTATTCAAACACAACGTATTATTAACTGTTCGCCTAATGTTACCTCCTTGATTTCTGCGTGATGTTTGGAAAACGGACCTGCGACCTCTGATGGCATCCGTTCAGCCCCCGGTTTTTTGCCGGGAACGCGGCCATCCTGGCCGCTCTTTCAGCGGGCGGGACGCCCGCGCTCCCAGGGGACTGAACGGTTACCTTGCGACCGTGGTGCCATCGTGCGTATCCCGGAAGTTTTTCCGAAGGGCGCATACTGCGACTTGAGTACTCTTCGAGCAGAGCGTCGTCAACGCGGGCGAACGCGTTCCTCGGATAAGCCCCGATGACATAAAGCGCCGCGATGAACGAATTTGAGTTTGCCGGGTAAATCCGGCGTAACAAAGACATAGCCACTCCTTGTCGTAAAAACCTTATATCTCGAGGCTTTTAGACGGGAAGGGGGCTAGTTGAGCAGACTGCAGAATCGATAGACAAGGGGGATTTCGCGCTCTCGCAGCCGGAAATCGCGTGAATGACTCGTGTAACTGCAAATCTCAAGAAGTACGACGGATATCAGCGTCTGCAGGATAGCCACGGCTGTCCAGATAACCAACTCAGGCTGGTTTTCTTTTTTCAGGACGGCATCGTCGTCGCTGCCGTAAAAGGCGTTGATACACGGATGGGCCGTACAATCCAGCAGTATCTGGGTCCGATGACCGCCACCCTTATGCCCATGGGAGGATTGGCCCGCACAATTCAGCAAAACATGATGTTCCTCGGGTGTCACAGGCCCGATGCAGCTCACCCGTAGCAAGGACGACACTTGCAAGGCGATTAACGTCAACGCCAGAAAACCTATCCAGCGTCGACATCTTTTAAATCTGAACAAGCTCAGCACGATTGGATACCCCCCACGGCCCGCTTGCATGCTTATCCAGGCAGCCAGATATGTCAAGTCGTATACAATGGTAAGCTCACCGCGGTGTCACTTGCATTTATGGATTTCCGCTGTCGGGATAACGCTCATGTCAGCCGGCTCAATCGCCCCGATGCTCATAAAATACCGGGAAGTCCGCTCAGACACGGGAGAAGCGGGTTCTTCCCCGATCCGAATCGCACAGTTCTGCGCTGAAGACCGCCGCGAAGCCGTGCGTGAATGCCATGCGGGCGTCGCGTCCCAACGGGCGGCAGTCGTGACGTTGTTTGGCTCCGACGGATACGACCAGGGCGCGACCACTGCTGAAATGCACCGTCTGTGTCTGTTCGCTGGAATCCCCGTCGTCAGCCGCACCACGGCGGGGGAAATCGGACCGGCCGGCTACCGCGAACGCAGCCTTGCGGTTACGAGCTTTGAGGCCGGCAGCTTTCATGCGGCGGCGTACATCCGGACCGGTCTGCGGCAGTTCGACGCGGGCAGAGCTCATACTCTGGCGCCAGTCGAGATTTCGACCCCAGGAGCGCATTCGGAGCACTGTTTAGCCCTGTTGATGAGCGACGGCCTGTCGGTTCGCGAGGAAGAGGTCGCCGCGGTATGACAGAAAGACCTGAGGTCTATCGCAACGACCATTTCCAAACCGACGTCGCGGTTCTGGCACTTTTCAGCACGCCCTTGCCTTTCCAAGGGTTCATGACTGAACACTTCGTGCTCACCGGAGCCGAAGCGGCCCATCGCGTGGTCCGGGAAATCCACGGCCGGCCGGCGCTTCAAGAACACGCGCGTGCGCTGCGTATCGGCGGCACCGACAGCGCTGCGGCATTTCCGGCCCAAGGCAACACCGGCGAAGTCCTGATCCGCTTCGCCGACCAGGCGCTGTACGCGTCCAAGAGTGCTGGCCGCAATCCGGTCAAGTGCCCCGCCGATACCGGACCGGGCGAATCCGCATGGGCAGTATCGCATTCGAAGAACTGAGCAAGACCTATCCGAGCGGTTTCGCGGCGCTGTCCGATCTGAGCCTCGACATCGCCGACGGCGAACTTCTCGTCGTCGTCGGCCCATCGGGTTGCGGCAAATCCACGCTGTTGCGGCTCATCGCCGGCCTGGACCGCCCCACCGCCGGCTCGATCCGGATCGGCGGCACGAAGGTGAACGCGCTCTCCCCGGCGGAGCGTAACGTCGCCATGGTGTTCCAGGATTACGCGCTCTATCCCAACATGACAGTGCGTGGCAATCTGGAGTTTCCGCTGAAAATGCGCCGGGTGGGCCGCGCCGAACGCCGCCGCCGGATCGAGCAGGTGGCATCGATGCTCGAACTCGCGCCGCTGCTCGACCGCCGCCCTGCGCAGCTCTCCGGCGGCCAGCGCCAGCGCGTGGCCATGGGGCGGGCGCTGGTCCGTGATCCGGTGGCATTCCTGCTCGACGAGCCCATCGCCAACCTGGATGCCCGTCTGCGCACGCAGGTTCGCGCAGAAATCGCCGAACTGCAGCGGCGGACCGGGACGACCATGATCTATGTCACTCACGACCAAGTCGAGGCCATGACCCTGGGCCAGCGCATCGCGGTTCTCAACCGCGGACGGCTGCAGCAGGCCGCCTCGCCCCGGGAACTCTACGCCCATCCGGCCAACACTTTCGTCGCCGGTTTCATCGGCAGCCCCCCCATGAATCTCCTGCCGGTCCGGATTGAACGTTCCGGCGACATCATCCTCCCCAGTTTCGGCGGCGTGCCACTGCCGGGCAGGATGAGGACACCGAAAGATGCGGCTATCGCCGGCATCCGGCCGGAAGCTGTCCGCCTGGCCGAAGTCTCGTCCGAGGGGATCGCCGTCCGCGTCCGGGAGGTGGAATATCTCGGCCATGAAACCTTGCTGCATTTCGCCCATGAAGCGGGAGCGGCCAGCCTCATTGCCCGCCTCCCGGGCCTGCCGCCCTTTGCCCGCGGCGATGCCGTCCGCCTAAGGATGGCGCCGGAAGACTGGTATTTCTTCGATCGGAACGGTCAGGCGTTGGGCTGAATCCTCCGCGCTTCCAGTACCTTGAGCTCCTCTAGGGAATTCACATTCGCGAACAGCTCCGGCACGTCACTGTAGTCGGTCCGGTGGGTCCGGTGCCGGGCCAGCCAGTCCTCGACCCGGCGCTCCCCCGAGGCCAGAAAGGACCGGAGATCGGCCCGCAGGGACCGCCGCACGATGAGAAATACCGGATGCAGGCGCTCGCCATCGTGCGCCACCGCGATATCGCAGTCCGACCTTGCCTGATCCTCGGCCAAGCGTTTCAACATGCAGCCGGTGACCAGCGGCGTATCACAAGGCACGGTCAAAACGAATTCCGTGTCGGCCCAGGCCATCGCGCTGAAAAGTCCCGCCAGCGGCCCCTCGAATTCCCCGCTTGTGTCGGCGATCACCGGGCAGCCGAAACCGGCGTAAATTTCCCGGCTACGGTTGGCGCTGACCACCACCTGCCCTGCCACCGCCCGCAAGGCCTCCAGCGCATAAACCACCAGCGGCCTGCCCCGGAACGGCACCAGCCCCTTGTCGCGACCGCCCATGCGGCTTCCTCTTCCGCCGGCTAGCACGCATCCGGTAATCTTGGGGGAAGGATATTTCACTGCGTAAACAAATCCTGACAATGACCGAAAAAGCCAAGCGGCATCTGCCCTTCCTGGCGGCAGCAGCCTTGACCGCCTGTGCCTCGACACCGGCGGACTGGCGCGCGGACTATTACGAAGCGGAAACCACCAAACCCTACGCCGACGTGATGGCCGAGCTGGAGCTGGCGATCACCGAGCAGAACTTCCGGATCACCGGCCACAACAAGATCGGCAGTGTGATACGTCAGCGGGATCGGATAGACTTTCCCGATTATGACACGCTGCAGTTCTGCAACTTGACCCTGGCCAGGCAAATGCTCGAAATCGAGCCGGCGGCAGTGGCCTGGATGCCCTGCAACGTCGCCGTCCGCTTCGAGCGGGGCCGCACGCGAATCACGGTGCATCTCTTGCCCGAAACCACCCAAAACCCATCCCTCGATGATTTCACCAGGGGGATGAACGACAAACTCAGGAAAATCGTCGATTTCGCCGCCGAGAATTAGGTTCCCCTCACAGATCCGATACGACCATGAAGACAATCTTCCCTGCCAGAACAATCCGGCCCATTACCTTGACCCTGCTGCTGACCGGACTGAACGCCTGTGATCCCCAGCCGGTGCAACCGAAGGTTCAAACTTCTGCTGCTTCAGAATCGCCCGCTGCCGCTCCGCCGAGCACTGGCGATTTCCCGACGCTGACACGGGTCGAATACGTTCTGCAATGCATGCAGGAACACGGAGGTCAAAACTACGACAACATGTACCACTGCGCCTGCGCCGTCGACGTCGTTGCCAAGGCGATGACCGCCGACGAATACGACCAGGCCGTGACCTTCACCAATCTGTTTGGCATGGGGGGCGAACGTGGCGCCGTCTTCCGCGATCCACCGCAATCCGAACAACTGCGCAAGAAACTCAAGGATGCCAAGGCGGCGGCGAACGACACCTGTTTCCCGAAGATGCCGGGAAGCGCCGGGGGCCAAGGGGGGAAATAGCTGGCAGGACGTGCCCGGTAGTGTATCTCAAACATCGAGGTGCACTATCGGGCAAGCCTCATCTGAAATCCGGGGCAATGATGCGCAGACCATCTATCTCTCCGACCAAGTCCGCCTTGGAGGCGCGCCGAGAGACCAGCGCCCACAAGGGATCGTCTTCAAATACGTATATTGCATCTCGAGACAGTTCGTTCCGGGATAAGGACAAAGCCAGGTCGCGTCGGACGCGATCGATTTTGGCATTATCGACTCTGCCAAAGTAGCCTGCATTTACCGTCATTCCGTTCTTGGCTGCGAAATGCACCAAAGGCACCAATTGGCTGGTTCGTTTTTCGGCGGAACTAACACAATGTGTTTATATCTGGCAGCGATTTCTGTCCACACCGGCGAAGTCAAGGGGGACGACCATCTATATCGGCTGGTAAACATCTCGCGCTGCCGGGCCAATGCATGAGACAAATCCACCACCTGGACGAGAAGCATCAGCACACATAATACTCTGGCCGTTTTTATGGGCAGCTTTTTAACGACAACATAAAAAGCGGCCGTGTACATGATGTAAAAAAATGGCCAGAACATTCTTCCCGCCGCTCTGAAAATACGTGCAAAAGGTTATACCGGCACCGGAATACCATAGGCAACGATTTCGTTGTCTCCAATTGCGATATGGTTCGAAATCGCGAACAGATACAGACATAGCGACAACAGGACGAGCGGCGTGAGTCGCCTGGCGTTCCATTCAAGGCCACGGGACTTCAAGGTTTCATACAAACCCACGGACATGAGACCCAACATGCCCAGGCCGAGATAGCTGAATCCACCATAATCTCCTGGCCCTTGCCTCTGATCACGCAGCAATATCGACCAGTCCGAGTCGGGATCAATCGGAGCCAGAAGATTCATCCGATAATATCCGAAGCCCCCGATATCGACACCGGCACCTACCATGAAATATCCGACGCCCCACATCACCAACACGGTGAGAGCGGTTCCAGTAGCGAACACGGTGATAGTGCGCGCCGTGCTCGTCTGTCCTAGCCAACGGCGCTGCAGCAGATCGGCTACAAATAGCCCTGCAACCATGAAGAGCAGATAAGCGTGGATGAGCGCGGTCACCGCCAACAGCAAATACCATGACGGACCGCTGAACGAACGCCTGACATAAAGGTACAGTCCGGCTAACAACACCCATTGAGCGAACAGGGCATAATGAGCGGTCAACCGCCAAAGTGCGGGCGGAGCCAGCGCAAAAAATACACAGCCCGTCAGCGCCAGGATTCTGTCATTGCCAATAGCGAATAGAATCTTCCAGGCGAATACAGCCTGCAGGCAAAATGACGTCAGTATCCAAAATCCGGAATATTGAAAAGGCTCGGGCAGAATTCCTTCGAACGGCTTCAGCAGCAGGGCTAACAAAGGTATCGAGTCGGTAAATACGATCGAGCTACTGATCTCGCTGCCGTAAGTAGGATTGGCGCCAAGCGGGAACTGCAAGACCGGCGAGTGCCTAAAGAACTCCCAGCCGAGGTAGTGCATGGCGCGATCGACCATGATGGGATCCTGCCCTATCAGCCAATCGACGTAGCCGGGATGTAGAACCCGTCCCCCAGTCAATGCAAAGAAGACCACCAGCCCTACGAAGGACGCAGACACCGGATTTATTGCCTCCCGGTGCCAAGCCGCATGGTCAATCATCTCTGCCTCCCAAAGAAAATTCCCGGCTCTCCCAATATCGTCCGGCTTCCGTCTCATTTTGCGGGCAACCGGCTTTCCAGCATTCGGCTGAGTAATTCGATGTCTACCGGCTTGGCCAGAAAATCGTCCATCCCGGCGGTAACATATTTGTCCCTGTCGCCGGCGGCTGAGCTGGCCGTAAGCGCAATGACCGGTATTCCGGGATCGAAGGCACCGGACTTCTCCGCCCGTATCAGCCGGGTGGCTTGGTAACCGTCCATTTCGGGCATCAGGCAGTCCATGAGCACCAGATCGTACCGCTGTTCGCCCAGGGCCCGAAGACAAGCCTCCCCGTCGCCCACCGCATCGGCGGAGTATCCTAGTTTCTTCAAAATGGCGAGCAGTAGTTTGCGGTTGATTGGACTGTCGTCAGCCACGAGGATCCTGTAAGGATCTCTCGGTACGGGAGCAATTCCTCCCGCGGCCGGCTCGGCGGCGGATCCAACTGCGCCGGGCGGTTGTTCGCCCTGACCGGTTGGAGCGGCGGCCACGGCCAACCCTCTCGGAGCCTGGCCATTTTGCCGATTCTCGTCCGTCCTGCCGAAAACCGCGGTGAACCAGAAGCGCGCCCCCTGCCCCTCCTCACTGTCGACGCCACATTCCCCTCCCATGAGCCCCGCCAGTTTCTTGCTGATGGTGAGTCCCAGACCCGTTCCGCCATATTTCCGCGTGGTCGAGCCATCCGCCTGTTCGAACGGTGAGAATATTCGGTCCCGACAGTCCGCCGGAACCCCGATCCCGGTATCCGAAACGGTGAAGCGTAGCGTCACGGCCTCCGGCATCTCCTGGTCCAGCGACACCTCAAGCGCTACTCCACCGCGCAAGGTAAACTTGACCGCATTTCCGAGCAAATTGGCGAGGACTTGGCGCAATGCGCCCGGATCACCATGCAGCCGGCGCGGCACACTGGGTTCCACTTCCCAGTGAAGAGCGAGGTTTCGGCTCAACGCCTGCGCCCGGAACAACCCAATCGCCGCAGCGATGACGTCCCGCAGTTCGAATTCGGTCGATTCGAGTTCCAGTTTTCCCGCTTCGATCTTGGACAGGTCGAGTAGATCATCGAGCATCGCCAGCAAGGTCCGGCCACTGCCGCGGATGATCTCCGCATATTCTCTCTGCGCGGCGTCCAGCCCGCCGCGTAGTAGCAGCTCCGCGGCGCTCAACATGCCATGCAAGGGCGTACGGATCTCGTGGCTCATGCGGGCCAGGAATTCGCTTTTGGCCCGGGATGCCGCCTCCGCCGCCTCCCGGGCGCGGCGCGAAATGGCTGCGATCCGCTCCTGCCGGCGGTACGACAGGAAGGACAGCACACCCGCCTCCACGACGACCGCCGCAACGGGCGAGAGGAAATCGAGCACCACACCAGCCCCGGCGAACGTTCCCACACCGAGCCCAACGAGCACCGAGACGAGCCCAACGACCCCGGACGTCGCCTGCAACGCTGGCAGACGGGCGAACATCAACGCAGTCGCCAGGCCCCAGACCAGCGTCACACCCGCGACGAAAACCTCCTGCCACGACGGCTCGCGGTAGTAAATCCGTTCCAGGACATCGTCGATGAGGACGGCGTGCACCTCGGCACCGGACAAATCCGGCGCGACGGCAGTACGGTGGCGATCGCCCAGCCCCACGGCGGACGAGCCTACCAACACGATCCGTCCGGCCAAGTCTAGCGGAGAGTACTCTTCCCGCAGAATGTCGAGGGCGGAGAGGCGCTGCTGGGCGTGACCTGCAACCCGAAAGCGCAATAGCGCCGTGCCCTGCCGATCTACCGGAACGGCCAGGGCGCCGAGATTCAGCACCGGCCCGAAGGCATCGTTCCCCACTTCGACGGCATCGGCACCGGCAACGCGCATCAGCACAGCCAGCGACAGGCTCGGGTACCACTGCCCTTCGTAGGCGTACAACAGGGGCTGGCGCCGCAGGCTGCCATCGGGATCGGTGATGGTATTGATGAATCCGTGCCCGGCAAGCCCGCTATGCACCGGGAAGGTATTGCAAAGCACACTCCTCCCTTCGGGCGGGACGATGGCGGAACGGGCGCCGCCGATCGACAGTGGAGCCAGCGGACAAGGTGGACCGACGTCGCGCAGATCGGGAGGAAAGTAGATCGAGCCAATGGTCTGGCTGGCGGCGAGGACGGCGCCAAGGTAGCCGTCGTTGTCCTCCATCCCTGGCGGCACGCCGCTGAAACCCAGTTCGAGCCCGAACTCGCGCCGGAAACTCTCCCGCAACGTGGAAAGTGAGGTACGGTCCGGTTCCGGGAACAGGATGTCTAGGCCGATGGCCCGCGGCCTGGCCGAAGCGATCGCTTTGATCAAGGCCGCCACGCGATAACGAGGCCACGGCCATTGCCCCGTTGCCGAGAGCGTATTGTCGTCGATGTCTACGATCACGACTCGGGACTCTGCCCGCGCAGCCAGGCGCATACGCAGCAGACGATCGAAAATCGCGCCGTCCAACCCGCTCCACGGTGCCCAGCCGGCCAGCTGCAGCAGTAGTACCGCCACGGTCAGCAAACATCCGGCAGTCAGTACGGTGCGGGATGAAGTGTCGCCGGCCCGCGCAGACCCAGGCCCGGCGACGGCTCCCATGGATTGCCGCCCCGTCCGTCTCAGCGCAGAAAGACCTCGACGCGTCGGTTTCTGGGTTCTTCCACCCCCGACGCCGCCGGAAACAACGGCGCACGGAAACCGTAGCTCTCCAGTCGCAAGACCTTGGGATCGACGCCCTCAAGCAGCAGCAACGCACGAATGGCCTCCGCTCGTGCCGCCGACAGCCGCTCGTTGTGGTCGAAGTTACCGACCTGATCGCTGTGGCCGATCAGAGTCACTTCAGGGAGGGGGCGCGCCTTGATCACCCGCGCGATTTCCGGGATTTCCGCTTTTGAATCAGGCTTGGGTTCGGCCGAATCCTTGCTGAAATACAACAAATAGCTCAGCGGCTTGGCCGGGGCGGCCGCCAGCGCGGCACCGAATAGCGCCTGCACCTTCGCGTCGTCCATGCGTCTGGGTTCGGAGACCTCATCGGTCACATCCACATAGGCCGATGGTTCGGCGATCGTGCGGCTGACACCGCCGCCGCTGACTTCCACCTGGCCCAGTTTGCCGTCATCGTCGGGAACGAGGACCACGGTGGTCGTCGGCGCGCACGCCGCCAGCAGCGGGCCGAACAGCGAGATCAAACCGATATGCTTCATCGTGCTCTCCTACTCCGCCCTGACCAGAAACTTGGTGCCGCGAATCCCGATACTGGCCTGCGGTGTGTTGACCTTCACCGCCTCCGGCGCAAGCTTTGCGAACTTGCCGGTGGAAAAAGCCGCCGAACCCTTGCGCAGATAGACATCGAACGCATAGTCCTGCTCGATGGGGACGAACCGGTATCGGTCGATCTTGAGCTCGGAACCGGGCCCTATGCTCATCCGTGTGCCATCCTGGAAACTGATGCCCGCCGAACTCGCGTCCCCAGTCCTGAGCACATCGCCGGTGAATAACGGCGCCCCCGCCGTGAGCATGATGACCTGATCGTTGCGCGAAACCTCGACCTTGCCGCTGGTGGTTTTCAGGCTTGCCACGGGATCGCCGGCCATGGCCGCGGCCGAAGCGAGTGCGGTTGCCAGCACTGCTGTGGAAAGAACGTGTCGCATGGCGCAATCCCTCTGGTTTCAAAAGGAAAACGGGCATTTTCGGCGGCCGCCCTCCACACAGCAAGCGTAAGCTCCGTCAATACACCGCACCGTCACGCCCTGCATCGAAAATCCTGTAGCAATGGCTACCCGATGCCTTGGCACGGTACATCGCCCGGTCCGCCCGTCGCAGCAGCAATTCCGGCTCCGATCCATCGGCCGGACAGAACGCCACGCCTATGCTGGCAGTGACGGTGATATTGTCCTGAAAGAGGGATACCGGCTCGGCAATGGCCTCCAGAATTCTGGTAAACACGGTTTCGATGTCGGTCGCAGCTTCCATGTCCGGCAGAATCAGCACGAATTCATCGCCGCCCAGGCGCCCGACGGTATCGCTCATGCGCAATACGCCACTGAGCCGCTCGGCGAGCCGGACCAGGACGGCATCGCCCGCGTGATGGCCCAGCCTGTCGTTCACCGGCTTGAAACCATCCAGATCCAGCACCGCAACCGCGAGGAGCGTCCGATGCCGTAGGCTCTGCGCGATGGCTTGCTGCAGACGGTCCATCAGCAACCGACGGTTGGGCAGGCCGGTCAGTGCGTCGTGATAGGCGAGGCGTTCGAGCTGCCGGGACTGATCCAGCAGAAACCGGATGTCGGAATGATGAGCGACGAAGTGGCTGATTCCGCCTCCACCATCGTCGACGCGCGAAAGATTCAGCAACTGGGGATGACTCTCCCCGTTTTTCATGCGGCTCCAGACTTCGCCTACCCAGTGGCCGTTATGCCGCACCGTTTCCCACATATGGTCGAAGAAAGAATCATCGTGCCGATCGGACTGCAGCATGGTCATGCTCAGCCCCAATAGGTCCTCCGGCCGATAACCGGTCATGCCGCAGAAAGCCTCGTTCACCTTGATGATGGTCCGGTCGGCATCAGCCACCAGTATGCCTTCCATCGTATTGTGAAACACGCTGGCCGCCAGCCGCAGTTCACTGAGTGCCCGGTGAAGCTCGATCTGGTTGCGGATGCGGGTGCGCAGGACGGGGATGTTGATCGGCTTGCTGATGTAGTCGGCGGCGCCGGCCTCGAAGCCATGGATCTCGTTCTCGTCACCACCGGCCGAAGTAATGAAAATGATGGGGATATCTCGGGTGACCCGATCGGCCTTGAGCCGTCTGCATACCTGATAGCCGTCCATCGCCGGCATGACCACGTCGAGCAGGACGAGGTCGGGCGGAAGGCGCCGGACCAGTTGCAGGGCTTCATCGCCCGAAGTGGCGAAACGGACTTCGTAATCCTCACCCAATGCCCCCCCCAGCAGCCGGATGTTGGTCGGCGAATCATCGACGATGAGCAGCGCCGGCCGGCATCGGCTCATGACTCAGCGTTCCACCGCCAGCCATGACAGGCCGCTTGCGCACGTAAGCTCTGCAAGGCTTCCTCGAATCGGAGCCGGACCATCAGGGCGCGCAGGCCGGTAAGGAAAGCGCGGTGTTCGGGTCCGGCAAGCAGCGTGTCCAGCCGGTCCAGCGTGTCGTTGGCACGGAGACTGCGGGCGGACAATTCATCTTCCAGCGCCGCGAGAACGGCGGCGAGAGCGGGCCGGTCGGCAGCGGCGATCCGCTCTTCTCTCGCTGCAGCGGCCTGAGACGGGAGGCTGATCTGGAGTTCCTGGACGGCCCGGGCCACCGCATCCGCCAATACTTCGGTCGAGGCCGCGATCTCCCGCGCGAAACATGCACGGAGAGCGGTATCCAACTGGCTGGCCGCGGTCTGGACTGCAGTGATGCCGAGGTTGCCGGCCTCGCCCTTCAGGGTATGAGCCAGGATGCGCAGGGCTTCGGCTTCGGCGCCGGGATCGCGGCAAAGCCGTCGCAGGCGTTCCGGCGTGTCCTGATGGACGTCGGCGAAAGCGCGCAGGCCGTCCAAATACAGGTCCCGATCCTGCCCAAGACGCATCAGGGCTGCAGCCATCTCGATTCCCGGCAACTGGTGACATTCGGAAAGACGGGATTCAAGGGTGATACTGTCGTTCATGCCCCATCCGGGCTCCAGACGACAGACGGCAAAGCCCTTTCAGGTCCGGGAATACCGAGCCAAGAGAGAAAAAACATTGATCAGTCCCATAGGCTTTACAAGATGCAACCCAACGCCATCACATGGATGGCTAGAACGTAATCCGAAAAGCCGTTGAATTCAAGCATGCGGATCGGGTCGGACACAAACCCGTTTAATGTGAAAATCACCGCGACCTTGCTCATTTTCCCGTAACGGACCAGCCAGCCTCGTCCGGGCGCTGGGGCCGTTCGGCGGGTCAGCGGGCCCATGCTAAACTGCGACGCAAAGCGTTTCCGGGGCGACCATGAGCGTAGCGTTACGACTGTACGAACAACTGACCGAGGCGGGCGAGGACAAGACGCGCGCCAAACTGATCGCGGAAGCCTTCGAGCATCTGGAGGACCGCTATCCCCAGTTGAAGGACGTGGCGACCGCCGGCCAGGTGCGCGAGACCGAATTGCGGCTGCAGAAGGAGATCAAGGAAGTCGAAGGGAAACTGCAGAAGGAGATCAAGGAAGTCGAAGCGAGACTGCAGAAGGAGATCAAGGAAGTCGAAGCGAGACTGCAGAAGGAAATCAAGGAAGTCGAAGCCGGATTGCGGACGGAGATCGAGTCGATCCGGCTGGATATGAAAGAAATCGACGCCAGGCTGCAAAAGCAGATCAAGGAAATCGAGGCGACGCTCCGGCTGGAGATCGAAAAGACCCGGCTGGAAATCCGGGAGGTCGAAGTACGATTGACCCAGGCCATCCATCGCCAGACCCTCTGGGTGGTCGGTTCCGTCGGTGCGGTGGTGGGAATGATCCGGCTGCTGGAATGGTTCCTCGCCCATCTGCCCAACCCGTAGGGCTGGGCCTTACGGACCTTGGCGGTCGGGCAGATCGTACCGGACCCTCGGCATCGATCACAGAAGCTTTGTCGGGAGCATGGGCCTAATCCTTTGCCCGGGAAAAACTCAAACCTCCGCCGTTGCGCCCCAGATCGAGGAACAGGCGGCCAGCTGTCTGATGGTAGTGCGACGCCGCTTCCAGCGCCTGGACGAAGTGCTCGGCGACCGGCCCCGGCCGGCAGCGTCCCGCATCGGCCCGGGTGACGGCGATCACGATCCGGTCGCCATGGGTTTCATAGATCCCCTCGCCTTTGAGGCATTCGGCCGAAAACCTGAGCCAGCCGTTACCAAGCAGTTGCAAGGTGTATTTTTCCGGCTTGGACACCAGATGCAATTTGCCATGCTGATCCCAGGATTCCCACCGCCACAGGGGAACCCCCGGTACCGGAGCAAACTCGCTGCGCTCGGGGGGAGGAGGCTCCAGCCGTTTCTTCACGGCCGGCTTGGCCGGTGCCGGCTGAGGCGCGGATACGGCCGGCGGTTTGCCAGCACAGCCCGCAAAGCATGCCAAAATCAATGAAACGACTGGCCACCGCCCGAACCGATCCGCCAGACGACGGAAACCCCGCCCCGTCATCGTTTCTTTTCAACCACCCGTGACGTTCATGTGACGCAGGATCACCGGCCGGCCGGCCAGATTGAAGTCATGACGTTCCGGCTTCCGGCCGAGGGCCTCCCTGATCGCCCGTTTCAGGGGCTCTGTATCGCCAGGATGAGCCCGCACGACCCGTTTGAGGTCCGCAGAATGCTCGTTACCCAGACACAGCAGCAGCCGCCCTTCGGCGGTGAGTCTCACCCGGTTGCAACTGCCGCAGAAATTGTGCGAGTGGGGAGAGATGAACCCGACCCGGGTATCGGTGCCGGCGATCCGGAAATAGCGCGACGGCCCGCCGGTGGTTTCGGGAGTCGGCAGCAGGCTGAAGTGCATCTCCAGATCGTTTCGGATGGCGTCGCTCGAATAGTAGCCTTCGAGGCGGTCGCGGCCGTCGACCCATCCCAGTGGCATCTCCTCGATGAAGCAGATGTCGATGCCTTTGTCCACGGCAAAACCGACCAGATCGGCCACCTCGTCGTGATTGCGGTCCTTCAGGATCACGGCATTGAGCTTGATCCGCTCGAAGCCGGCCGCCACTGCAGCGTCGATGCCCCGCAGGACCATGGCCAGATCACCCACCCGCGTCAGCGCCCGGAACCGCTCGGGTCGAAGTGAATCCAGGCTGATGTTGATGCGGCGCACCCCGCAGTCCTTGAGCTCGGCGACGGACTGCGCCAGCCGCATGCCGTTGGTGGTCAACACCAGTTCACGCAGACCGTCGAGCCGACCGAGCCGCCGCAGCAAATCCAGGGCCCCCTTGCGTACCAGCGGCTCACCACCGGTGATGCGGATCTTGTCAACCCCCAGGTCTACGAATGTAGCGGCGATGGCATGGATTTCCTCCAACGTCAAAATCTGCGCACGGGGGAGGAAGTCCATGTCCTCGCTCATGCAGTACACGCAGCGCAAATCGCAGCGGTCGGTGATGGAGATGCGCAGATAGTTGACACGGCGGCCGAAACGGTCGATCAGACCGGGGGCGGGCGCAGATGTGCTGGCCATGGGGACGGGCGATACTGTCATGTCGCGTATTTTCCCATCGTTGGCCGCGCCTTGAAAGCCGCTGTGACGACCGGTATCCCCACGGGGAGGATTCGCATTCCCGTAGGCCCTCGCGCGATGGCCGCTTCAGGTGCCGGTCTCTGTTTCGGGCCGGTCCGGCGCGGGCCAATCCAGATGGAAGAACCGGCCACGTGGTCGGTCGGTACGTTCATAGGTGTGAGCGCCGAAATAGTCGCGCTGAGCCTGCAGCAGATTGGCGGGCAGCCTGGCGCTGCGGTAGCCGTCGAAATAAGCCAGGGCCGAGCTTAAGGCGGGGACCGGCAGCCCATTGCGAACGGCGAGCATGACGATTTCCCGCCAGTGGTCCTGGCCGCGATGGAGGGCATCGCGGAAATAGGGATCAAGCATCAGGTTCGACAACGCGGCATCCCGAGTATAAGCGTCAGTGATCTTTTGCAGGAAACGGGCTCGGATGATGCATCCGCCCCGCCAGATGCGGGCGATAGTGGCGAAGTCCAGTTGCCAGCCGTAGGTCTTCTGGGCTGAGGCCATGAGTTGGAATCCCTGGGCATAGGCGCAGATTTTGGCGCAGTACAGGGCATTCCGGACCGCATCGACCAAATGTGTGGCATTGGCCTCCCGCTGGACCTCCGGCCCCTGCAGAATCGCGCTTGCGGCCACCCGCTCCTCTTTCATGGCCGAAAGCGCCCGGGCGAACACCGCCTCGGCGATGGCGTTGGCCGGTACGCCCTGCTCCAGTGCGCTGGCCGCAGTCCATTGTCCGGTGCCTTTCTGCCCAGCCGCATCCAAGACCTTGTCGACCAGGAAACCGTCGCCGGAAGGGTCCTTCTGCTGCAGGATGTCACTGGTGATCTCAATCAGATAGCTCGAAAGCTCGCCCTCATTCCAGTCCCGGAAAACGGATGCGATGGCGCCGGCTTCCAGACCACCCAAGTGTTTCAGCAGCCAGTAGCTTTCCGAAATAAGCTGCATGTCGATGTATTCGATGCCGTTGTGCACCATCTTCACATAGTGCCCGGCGCCATTCGGGCCGATCAGGGCTGTGCAAGGCTCGCCACCGGTCACGGGGCGCCCAGGGGCGGCCCCCTCCAGCGGCCGGCCGGTGGCCGGATCGACCTTGGCAGCAATCGCTTGCCAGACCGGCTCCAGCAAACGCCAGCTTTCCGCGCTGCCGCCAGGCATCAAGGAGGGCCCGAAGCGGGCACCGATTTCTCCGCCGGAGACGCCGGAACCGATGAAGCGGAACCCAGCGGCATCCAGTTCCCGCTCCCGCCGGATCGTGTCCAGCCAATGGGCGTTGCCGCCATCAACGATCAGGTCGCCTCGGTCCAGCAGCGGCAGCAGCTGTCCGATCACAGCATCGGTCCCGGCGCCGGCTTTCACCAGGAGAATGATGCGTCGCGGCCTTGCGATGGCCTGAACGAATTCCGCCAATTCTGCGCTGGGAAGAATGCGTCCTCGTGATGGCTCCGCGCGTTCGCAGTGGGCCATGAATTCCCGGGTACGCTCGTAGTTGCGGTTGTAAACCGCGATCGTATAGCCATGATCGGCGATGTTGAGGGCCATATTCTGGCCCATCACGGCCAAGCCGATGAGTCCGACGTCGGCATTCCCATTCTTCATCATGACGAGCTCCGATAGCCAAGGTTCGAAAATCACCTTAGAACGCTTTGTGCGTCGAGTAAAGGCGGGAACCTCCCGAGTTTTCGCGCTGTCTGAAAAAACCGTGGGCACATGCACTACTATACAGCTGTGACTTTCTCAACAAAGACTCTGCTGATGAATCTGCGTTCGCTATCCCTGGCCGTTGCCATCGCTAGCTCTTGCCCCGCGTTCGCGGACCGGGCCGAACCGGCGCAGTATCGGCCGGTCGCGCCGCTGAGCGCGGCAAGCGTCCCCCAAAGCGGTTTTCTCGGCAGTGGCAGCCGGCCTTTCGAACTGGAGATCCCCGTGGTAGTGGCGGACCTCACTCCTGAAAACCCCGGCGAGTTCAAGACCGGCACGGTGTATGACCTGCCCATCCCCGCCACGCCGTCGCTGTTGTACTGGGAATCGGTCGCGGGCGGTTACACCGCCCGTATCCGGGTATCGACGGCAAATGCGGTGCGGCTCCGGCTGCACTTGGTTTTCGGCAGTGTCCCGCCGTCCTTCGAACTGCGCCTTCAGGGCAGCGAGGACATGATCCTACCGGCGCCGATCGGCCATGCGGCGATTCATGACAACGAGATTTGGTTGCCCGTCACCGAGGGAAGCGGTACCGATCTCGAGATTTTCGTCGACGATACCGCAACGCCGGAAGCGCTCGACTGGAGGCTCGACAAAATCAACCTCATCCTCGTACGCGCCGGCAACATGGCCACCCCAGGATTCAGCGCACAGAGCTTAGGGTATGCCCAATACAAGCAATACGATCTCGCCTGCTGGTCGAACGATCCGGCGTATCCCGCGCTTCAGATCGCAGCGGCCGCCACCGCCAAGATCAATTTCCTGAAAAAGGGCGCTTCTTATCTGTGCAGCGGCACCCTCCTGAATGACAAGGGCGATACCCAAACGCCCTGGTTCGCCACGGCCAACCACTGCCTGCCGGATCAGACCGTCGCCGATACGGCCTCCTTCGAATGGTTCTGGCAGGCGACCGGCTGCAACGTCTCCGACACGGATTCACGCTACAGCCAAACCTTCGGCGGCGCGCAACTCCTGTGGACCGAATTCTATCGGGAAACTTCGTTTCTCAGACTTCGGAATCCCCCGCCGGCCAATGTCTATTTTTCCAGCTGGGACACGGCCATCAGGGTCGGCGAGGCCATATGGGGCGTGCATCATCCACGCGGCGACCACACCATGGTCAGCAAGGGGAAGGTCACAGCGCTGCAGATCACGTTCACCGACAGCGGCCAGGGAGGCAGCCACATACTGGATGAAGTGCAATACATCTACGGCGGTACCGAAGGCGGCAGCAGCGGCTCCGGTCTGTTTGCAGTCTCCGGCGACAGTGCGTACTGGAAAGGCTCGCTGTTCGGCGGTTCGGCGGAAGACTACCAGAACAGTGTCTACAGCCATTTCGCCGGATATTACGAGCAGATCAAACCCTGGCTCACGTCCTGCACGCTACCCTGGGGAGGCAGCATTCCGGGCGGCCAGAGCGTCACCGCCTACCAGAAACCCACCGCCAGCCGATGCGCTGCCGCGGCTGAAGTCCGAACCTGCACCGACGGCCATCTCAGCGGAAGCTACACCTATGAAACCTGCGCCTACGTGGCAGGGGCGTCCTGCCCCCTACCCTGGGGCGGCAGCCTGGAAGACGGCCAGAGCGTCACCGCCTATCAGATCGACAGCGCCGTAACCTGCCCGTCGGTCGCGGAGGTCCGCAGATGTTCGGACGGCACCCTCAGCGGCAGCTATGAACATCAGAGCTGCACGAGCTCCGTCGATCCGGCCTCCATGACCGTCCTCCATCCCGTTGGCGGCGAAACCTTTACCGCCGGAGAAGTCGTGCCGATCCAGTGGCAACTGACCGGCTACGGCGCCAGGGCGAAGGTGACCATCGCCCTGTCCCAGAATGGCGGGAGGAAATGGAAGATCTTGAAATCCGGCACCAAGAATACCGGGAGCTGGAACTGGAAAGTCAAGAAGGGCCAGGTGACGTCCCAGGCGCTCATCAGGGTCTGTCTGCCCAGGACCCGGAAGACCCCGGCCGTTTGCGATGTCAGCGATGCCGTCTTTGCAGTCCAGAAGTGATGCCGGCCCGTCGCAAACCGATTTCCCACAATGTATCAGGTCTTGAAAGACCACCGCTTTGGCCCCCACAATTCCATCAGTATCCCCTCCGACCCGGCCGTGTCTTTGGCAAGGAACGCGTGAGATGAGCACTCAATCCGGACTATTTCCAAACAGCACCGCATTTTCCGAAGACAACGCCGGTTTCGTCGAAGCACTGTATGAACAGTACCTGCGCGATCCGGAAGCCGTGGCGCCGGACTGGCGCGAGAAATTCCGCGCCTTTCGCGAAAGCAGGGCGGCCGAACCGGTCACTCCGCTCCCAAGCGGCGATGTCGACCGCGCCGTGCGCAAACAGGCAGCGGTGGACCGACTGATCAACCAGTATCGCACGCACGGCCATCTGTCGGCGGACAACAATCCGCTCAAGCCGGCTTTGCCTTCGCGCGAGCTGGACCCGGCCCGCTATGGCCTCGACGCCAGCGACATGGACACCGCGTTCTACGTGGACGTTCTGCAGAGCGACGAGAAGCTGCCGCTCAGAGACATTCTGGACACCCTGCAGGCAACCTACTGCCGGCACGTCGGCGTCGAGTACATGCACATCATGGACTCCGAGATCCGGGATTGGCTCCGGCGGAAACTGGAAGGATCGCGCGCCCAAGACCGTTTCGACCGGGAACAGAAGCGGGAGATACTGCGCCTCCTCACCGCGGCCGAGGGCATTGAGAAATACCTGCACCGGAAATACGTGGGGCAGAAGCGGTTCTCGCTGGAAGGCGCCGAAAGCCTGATCCCCCTGCTCGACGAACTGATCCAACGCTGCGGCGCCAGGGGCACACGGGAAGTCGTGCTCGGCATGGCGCACCGTGGCCGCCTCAACGTCCTGATCAACATCCTCGGCAAGAAACCCGAACTGCTGTTTCGCGAATTCGAAGGTACCGTGAGCCAGGAAGGAGAGTCAGGCGACGTCAAGTACCACCTGGGGTTCTCCTCGGATGTGGCGAGTCCGGGCGGCCCGGTCCATCTGACCCTGGCGTTCAATCCCTCGCACCTGGAAATCATCGACCCTGTGGTCGAAGGGTCGGTACGGGCGCGCCAGGACCGGCTCACGGGCGATGCCGAGGCCGCCGTGGTGCCGGTACTCATTCACGGCGATGCCGCCTTCGCCGGCCAGGGCGTGGTCATGGAAACCCTCAACATGGCCGAAACCCGCGCCTATACCACCGGCGGCACGATACACATCGTTATCAACAACCAGATCGGCTTCACCACCAGCAATCCCTTCGACGCCCGCTCCACCCTGTACTGCACCGACGTCGCCAACATGGTCCAGGCGCCGGTGTTCCACGTGAACGGCGACGATCCGGAGGCCGTGCTTTACGTCACCCGGCTGGCCGTCGACTACCGCATGAAATTCCGCCGCGATGTGGTGATCGACCTGCTTTGCTACCGCCGCCATGGCCACAATGAAGCGGACGAACCAGCGGTCACCCAGCCCTTGATGTACCGCTTCATCCGCCGACATCCGCCGGTCCGAGCCTTGTACGCTGAACGGCTCATAGCTGAAGGCGTCGTCGCCCCGAACGAGCCGGCGCGAATGGATCAGGATTACCAGGACGCTCTCGCCCGAGGCGAGCCCGTGTCCAGACCGCTGCTCGGCGACTCCGCCGGCTATGTCAAGACCCGATGGGACCACTACCGGGGTACCGACTGGACTGCAGCGGCTGAAACCGGCCTGCCGATGGCGGACCTCGTCGCCATAGCAGAACGGATGACGGCACTGCCCGCCGGCTTCGAAGCACACGCCCGGGTCGAAGCGATCCATGCCGCACGCCGGCGGATGGCGGCCGGCGAACTTCCCGCCGACTGGGGATTCGGCGAGATCCTCGCTTACGCCTCCCTGCTGTGGGAAGGCCGCAATGTCCGCCTGACGGGCCAGGACGTCGGACGCGGCACTTTTTTCCACCGCCATGCCATCATCCACGAACAGCGTACCGGAGAGGTCTACGCCCCGCTCCAACACCTGAAGGCCGGCCAGGGGAGATTCGACATCTACGATTCGCTGTTGTCCGAAGAGGGTGTACTGGGCTTCGAATACGGCTACAGCAGCTCGGAACCCGACACTCTGGTGATCTGGGAAGCCCAGTTCGGCGACTTCGCCAATACTGCCCAAGTCGTGATCGACCAGTTCATCTCCTCCGGAGAAACCAAGTGGGGCCGACTGAGCGGGCTGACCCTGCTGCTACCACATGGCTACGAAGGACAAGGTCCCGAACATTCCTCGGCCCGTCTGGAACGCTATCTCCAGCTCTGCGCCGGCGACAATATGCAGGTCTGTGTGCCGACCACCCCAGCTCAGATTTTCCACCTCCTGCGGCGCCAGCTGCTGCGTCCGTACCGCAGGCCGCTGATCGTGCTGACACCCAAGAGCCTGCTACGCCACAAGCTGGCCACCTCCAGCCTCTCCGAGTTCGCCCAAGGTAGCTTCCGCTGCGTGATCGACGAGACCGACCGCCATGAACCGGCCCGGATCACCCGCCTCGTGCTGTGCGCTGGCAAGGTCTATTACGACCTGCTGGAAACCCGGCGGCGGTACCAGCTGAACCATGTCGCCCTGGTCCGCATCGAGCAGCTTTATCCGTTCCCGCGAAAGGACTTTCTGGCCATGCTGGAACGCTATCCCAATCTGCAGGAACTGATCTGGTGCCAGGAGGAGCCGGAAAACCAAGGTGCCTGGCATCAAATCAAACACCGTTTCCCCGGCATTCTGGACCGTTCCTTCGACATCGGCTATGCCGGTCCGCCGATGTCCGCCGCGCCGGCGGTCGGCCATTTCCGCCAGCATATCGAACAGCAGAAAATGCTGGTGGAACGTGCCCTCGTTCTTCCTGTCTCTCCCACTGCGACGACGGAAATAGCCCATGCGCATCGAAATCAGTGTTCCTCCTCTGCCTGAGTCGGTCAGCGACGCCACACTGCTGGACTGGCACAAGAACGTCGGCGAGACGGTGGGCAAGGGCGAAAACCTGGTCGACCTCGAAACCGACAAAGTGGTGTTGGAAGTTCCGGCCCCGGAGGACGGGGTGGTGGTCGAACTGCGGGGCGGCAAGGGCGATGTCGTGGTCAGCGGCCAGCCGATCGCCGTGATCGACACGGCGGTTCGGCCCGCCACACCCGCCGCCGCCAGGGCGACGGACAAACCGGCAGCGGTGCTGAGCCCGGCGGTACGCCGCTTGGTTGCTGAACATGCCCTCGATCCGGCGCTGATTCCGGCCAGTGGACGTGACGGACGGCTGACCAAACAGGATGTGCTGGATTTCTTGGAAACCAAACCCGCTGCAGAGAAGGTACGCCTGCCGCCCGGCGGGCGAAGCGAACGCCGGGTACCCATGAGCCGACTGCGCGCCAGGATCGCCGAGCGCATGCTGGAAGCCCAGCACCGGACCGCCACCCTGACCACCTTCAACGAGGTCAGTCTGCAGAAGGTGTTCGACATCCGCAACGCACACAAGGCCCGCTTCGAGCAGCAGCATGGCATCAAACTCGGCTTCATGTCGTTCTTCGTCAAGGCTTCGGTGGAAGCGCTGCGCCGATTTCCCATCGTTAATGCTTCCCTTGAAGGCGAGGAAATCGTCTACCATGACTATTACGACATCGGCATCGCCGTTTCCACGGACCGCGGGCTGGTCGTGCCGATCCTGCGCGATGCCGACCAGGCCGGTTTCGCCGGGATCGAGAAAGCGATCGCCGAATTCGGCCAGAAAGCGCGCAGCGGCAAGCTGAGCCTGGACGAACTCAGCGGCGGAACCTTCACCATCACCAACGGCGGCATCTTCGGTTCCATGCTTTCGACGCCGATCCTCAACCCACCGCAGAGCGCTATCCTCGGCATGCACGCCATCAAGGAACGGCCGGTGGTGGAAGACGGCCAGATCGTGATCCGGCCCATGATCTATCTGGCACTGTCCTATGACCACCGTCTCATCGACGGCCGTGATGCGGTCTCCTTCCTTTTTACCGTCAAGGAACTGCTCGAAGATCCCATCCGCCTCTTGCTCGAAGTGTGAGCCCAGGAAGGATGCCAGCCCCGCCGGCCCGTCACACGGCTTTCTTGAGCGCCTCCAGCAGTTCCGCCTGGGCATCGCAATGGTGGACGTCGGGCAGCCGCTGATAGCTTCCGTCCGCACACAGTTGCCAGGAGTGGCAATCGTCTTTCAAATAAAGCTCCAGATCATTGCGTACCCGCTCGGCCAACTTCTTGTTTTCGATGGGAAAGCAGGTTTCCACCCGGCGGAACATGTTGCGCGCCATGAAATCCGCGCTGGCCGCATAGATCTCGGGCTCCCCGCCGTTCTCGAAGCAGTACACACGGCTATGTTCGAGGAACCGTCCGACGATGGAGCGCACCTCGATGTTCTCCGAAACACCAGGAATGCCAGGCCGTAAGCAGCAGACGCCGCGCACGATCAGTTTGACCTGCACCCCCGCGCACGAGGCGCGGTAAAGCGCACGAATCAGCTTGGGCTCGACCAGAGAATTGATCTTGATGACGATCCTCGCCGGTCTTCCCTCCTTCGCATGCTCGATTTCCCGCTCGATCTTGCGGATCAGGGTCTTGTGGAGGGTGAACGGCGACTGCAACAGCTTGTGCAGCTTGCCCATCTTGCCCAGGCTGGTGAGCTGAACGAATACCCGCTGCACGTCCTCACCCAGCGCCTTGTCGGAAGTCATCAGGCCATAATCGGTGTACATCCGGGCGGTGCGGGGATGGTAATTGCCGGTACCCAGGTGGGTGTAGTACCGCAGCGTCCGCCCTTCCCTGCGCAGGATCAGCAGGATCTTGGCATGGGTCTTGTAGCCGACGATGCCGTAGACCACCTGTACGCCGGCCTCCTGCAGGCGGGTGGCAAGCGAAATGTTGGCGCGTTCGTCGAACCGTGCCAGGAGTTCCACCACGGCGGTCACTTCCTTGCCGGCCCGAGCGGCCCGCGCCAGCGCATCGACGATGGGCGAATCCGGTCCGGTGCGGTAGAGCGTCTGCTTGATAGCGACCACCTGCGGATCGTCGGCGGCCTGACGCAGCAGATCAATGACAGGGATGAATGACTCGTAAGGATGGTGCAGCAGGATATCCTGCCGGCGCAAGACCTCGAAGAAATCCTGGTGCCCCGTGAGCTGCGCTGGCCACCCCGGCGTGAAGGGCGGATATTTGAGGTCCGGCCGGTCGACCAGATCATAGATCTCGCGGGCCCGGCTCAGATTGACCGGCCCGTCCACCCGATAAAGGCGGTCCTCGCCGAGGCCGAACTGGCTCAGCAGGAACTCGACAACTGCGTCCGGGCAGTTGTCGGCCACCTCCAGCCGTACCTCGTCGCCGTAGTTACGGCTCGCCAGTTCGCCTTCGACCGCCTGCAGCAGATCATCGATTTCTTCCTCGTCCAGAAACAGATCGCTGTTGCGGGTCACCCGGAACTGATAGCACCCTTTCACCTTCATGCCGTGAAAAAGGTCGTCGACAAAGGCATGAATGATGGACGAGAGGAACACGAAGTCGTGCAGCCTACCGCCGGTCACGCTCTTCGGCAATTGGATGATGCGCGGTAGCGCCCGCGGCGCCTGCAGGATGGCGAGATGGATGTTGCGACCGAAGGCATCCTTCCCGGCGAGGGAGATGATGAAATTCAGGGCTTTGTTGAGGGGACGTGGGAACGGATGGGTCGGATCCAGCCCGATCGGACTGAGAATCGGCGCCAACTCCTCCTCGAAGTACCGCCGCAGCCATTTGTGCTGGGCATCGGTCCAGTCGGAACGGCGGATGAAGCGGATGCCTTCGGCTTCCAGCGCGGGCAGTAACTCCTGATTGAGCACGCGGTACTGCTCAGCGACCAGTTCGTGGGCGCGTTCGCTGATAGCGGCAAGAACTTCCTGCGGCGTCATGTTGTCCGGCTCAGTGTGCGCCGCCCCGAGTTCTGATTTTTGCAGCAGGCCGGCGACCCTGATTTCGAAGAACTCATCCATATTGGAACAGGCGATGCTCAGGAAATTGAGCCGTTCCAGCAGTGGCGTCCGTCCATCCTTGGCCTGCTCCAGTACCCGGCGGTTGAACTCCAGCAGGCTGAGTTCCCGGTTCAGGAAGCCTCGTGAATCGTCCAGGCCGACGTCCTCCGCGGAAAGCTCCCCCACCCCGGCCAGACCCGTGGCGGCGGCCGATTCTTCGCGCCCTTTTCCCATGTCACCCACCATGAATTTGGCGGCCCTGACCATACGCTGGGCTTTCTGCCGGCTCAGGCCTGGAATCTTGGTGAGCCGGCCGACGTCGGCATCGGCAAGCTCCTCGACCGAAAAAATCCCGTGCTCGGCCAGCATGATCCGTGTGGACTTGCTGAGACCTTTGACTTTACTGATGACCAAACGTCCTTCCTCCTTCTCCGTTCTATTGCCTTCCACGGTCTCCATCAATCGAACAGTTTCAGATACTCCTCATATCCGGCCTCCGCCAGTTCCTCTTTGGGGATGAAGCGCAAAGCGCCGGAATTGATGCAATAGCGCTTGCCTGTCGGCGCCGGCCCATCATCGAAGACGTGTCCCAGATGGGAGTCTCCATATCTGCTGCGCACTTCGGTCCGGACCATCAGGTGGGAATGGTCGCTCAACGTGACGATGTGATCGGGCTCCAGCGGCCGGGTGAAACTCGGCCAGCCCGTTCCCGAATCGAATTTATCGATCGAGCTGAACAACGGCTCACCCGACACGATGTCCACGTAGATGCCTTCCCGATGGTTGTCCCAGTACGGATTGGCAAATGGTCGTTCGGTGCCGTTTCCCCGGCAGATCGCGTACTGTTCCTCGCTCAGCCGTTCTTTGATCTCTTCCTCCGTCGGCTTCCTGAAGCTTTCTCGGTCCCAACCCATAGCCGTGTCTCCGTCGAAATCTAAAAAAAATTCAATTATTGAACATTGGCGTTCCGGCTTCCATCCGCTACAATCCGCGCCCTTCACAGGTGTCGACCGGCGGACTAGCCGGTCGGTGAAACGGGAAGCCGGTGCGGATACCTTATCCCAATCCGGCGCTGCCCCCGCAACGGTGATTGAGCCGGAACGTATCAAACGTTCCGAGGCGGATTCTTTATGCCACTGCGCGCATGCGCGGGAAGGCAGAACACCGCCCGGCGTCACGCCGCTCATCAGCCCGGAGACCGGCCTGCGATTGACATGAAGACCCCGCGGAGGGCGAGGGTCGCGCCCCGCTTTTGCCGGCAAACTACCCACCCTGCCGACCCGGGCAGGCCTTTCGACCTCCGCGAAACCGTTAACGCCATGCGGGTGTGCATGGCCATCCCATGCAGAGGTCCCACGTGAAATTCCGGCTTTTCCTCTCGGCGCTCGGCGCCACGCTTTCCTTCGACATTCTGGCCATCGACAGCGACCCCGCGGAACTCGACACTGTGGTGATCACGGCCACCCGCACCGAAACGCCGAGCCGGCAAATCGGCAGCTCCGTCACCGTCCTGACCGCCGAGGACATCAAAGAGCGGGGCATCTATTCGGTCGACCAGATCCTGCGCATCGTTCCCGGCCTCGACGTGGCCCAGAGCGGCGGTCCGGGGCGGGAGACCTCCGTGTTCCTGCGCGGCGCCAATTCGGGCCAGACCATCGTCCTGATCGACTGGACCGAGATGAACGACCCGTCCTCCGCCAATGCCGGCTTCGACTTCGCCAATCTGACCGTCGACAACATCGAGCGCATCGAAATCCTGCGGGGGGCTGCCAGTTCGGTTTACGGCTCGGAAGCCATCGGCGGGGTGATTAACATCATCACCAAGAAAGGCACTGGCAAACCGAAGCTGAAAGCCAGCGTGGACGGCGGCACCTACGACACGTGGCGGGTCATGGGCGACGTCGCCGGCGGCGATCCTAGCCTCAACTACAGCCTCACCGCCAGCCATCGCGAGATTCGCGGCTTTTCCGCCGCCGACCAGCACTTTGGCGCCACCGAGCGTGATGGTTACCGCAACACCACCATCAGCACCCGCCTTGACGGCAAACCCGCCGACGACCTGGAACTGGGCTGGAGCCTGCGTTACGACGAAGGCTTCACCAAGCTGGACAACTACGATTTTCTGCGTAGACGCCCGGTCGACGACCCCAACTTCACAGGCACCACGAACGAGCTCTATACCCGCGGTTTCGGCACTCTCAAGCTGTTCGACAATCTGTGGGAACAGACCGCCGGCATAGCCTACACCCGTGTGGACCGCCAGTACGACAACGCCGCCAACCCGGACGACCCTTTCCCATTCCGCGCCGCCTACCTGGGCGAAAAGATCAAAGGCAATTGGCTCAATACGCTGCGTCCGCATGAAACCAACACGGTATCCTTCGGCATCGACGACGAGGAGGACACCATGACGATCGTGGAACCCTCGCCGTTCGTCAAGAGCTACAACACCCTGGGGTATTTTCTCGAAGACCAGATCAACCCCTTCGACGGGTGGTCCACCACGGTCAACGTACGGCATGACCACAACAATTTCGTCGGCGGCAAAACGACCTGGCGGGTCAGCCAGGTCTGGACCGCGCCGCACCTCGAAACGCGGTTGAAGGCCAACTACGGCACCGGCTTCAAGGTGCCCGCGCTCGCCCAGCTCTACGATCCCTTGTACGACACGGGAAACCCGAACCTCCGTCCGGAAACCAGTACGAACTGGGACGTCGGCATCGAACAGCCGTTCTGGGGGGCCGTGAGAGGCAATGCCGGCATCGTGTATTTCAACAACCGTTTCAACGACCTGATCCAGTTCGATCCCGTCGCGTTCCGCATGGAAAACATCAACAATGCTACCGCCAAGGGCGTGGAGACCTACGTCGAACTGAATCCGCTGGCCGGCCTGGATATACGGGGCACCTATACCTACATGGAAAGCCGCGACCAGGATACCGGAACCCCGCTCTATCAAAGAGCCCGTAACAAAGGAGCATTCGATCTCAACTACCGCTTCGGCAGCGATGCCAACGTCCACGCCAACATCGTGATGGCCGGCCCCCGGCTCAGCACGGGAAACCGGATCGCGGCCGGTTATGTCATCCTCAACCTCGCGGCATCCTATGAGGTCAGCGACCGCCTATCGCTGTGGACCCGTGTGGATAATGCGCTCAACAAGTGGTATGAGGAAGTCTATGGCTACGGAGCCACGGGGGCTGCAGCTTACGGCGGTCTGAACCTGACCTATTAGGAAAAAAGCCCTATTTCACCACCCGCAGCGCCGGCCGCTTTTTCCGCGCCGGCTCCTGCGGTTCGGGCGAGGTGGGCGGTTCGCCGCCGGGCCCCTCTTCCTGGTCGAACACCATGCCCTGACCGTTTTCCCGCGCATACAGCGCCATGACGGCCGATATCGGGATGTACACGCGGGTGGGCGTGCCGCCGAAACGGGCGCTGAACGTCACTTCGCTGTTGTTCATGTCCAGTTGCTGGACCGCCTGCGGGCGGAGATTGAGCACGATGCGTCCTTCCTGGACGTACTGCCGCGGCACGTCCACCGAAGGCACTTCGGCGTCGACGAGCAGATAGGGAGTGAAATCGTTATCGACCAGCCAGTCGTACACCGCCCGTATGAGATAAGGCTTGAGCGGAATCATGCGTTTTCCGGGGTAAGGCGGGCCGCCGCGCCGAACTCCCGCTCCTCGTCGCTCAGGCTCGCCTGAAACGAGTGACGTTCGAATAACCGGGCCGCGTAGGCTTTGATCGGCTCGGCCTGGCGCGGCAACTCGATGCCCAGCATGGGCAACCGCCATAGCAAGGGTGCCAGCGAACAATCGACCAGGCAGAATTCGTCACTCAAAAAATAGGGCTTGGCGGCGAACACGGGCGCGGCAGCGAGCAGGCTTTCCCGCAATTGCTTCCGGGCTTTCTGGGCACCGGCATCGGAGGTGTTTTCGATATCCTCGAGAAGACCGTACCAGTCCTGTTCGACCCGATGGACCAGCAAACGCGCCCGGGCCCGCGACACCGGATCCATCGGATGCAGCGGAGGGTGGGGGAAACGCTCGTCGAGATACTCCATGATGATGCGGGAGTCGTAAAGCACCAGATCCCGGTCGACGAGCGTCGGCATGGTGCCATAAGGATTCAGTTCGACCAGATCCTCGGGAGGGTCGCCCATGTCGACATATTCGATGTCCGCGGAAATTCCCTTTTCATGCAGCACGATCCGTGTACGATGACTGTACACGCAGGTCGGGGAACAAAACAGAGTCATCACGGATTTTCGGCTGGCCGCAGTTGCCACGTATCACACCTCTTTCATGTCGTGATCACGCCCGGAATCCCCTTCCTGATCATGGCCAACCGCGAACCGGCGGGCCGCGTCCCTGTGGGAGCGGCAGAACACCCGAGCCCTTTGGGGAATCCCCATCCTGGGGTTCCCGGACCGCTCGCCCGGTTGCAGCGAATCCGTGCGTTGAGCCGGACGGATCGGGCCGCTTGGAGCGCCCCCGACTGGTCCGGATTGTATCATGATCGCTTCAGGCGATGTCCTTCCAGTATTCCTGCTTGAGCCGGTAGAGAACGAACGCCAGAACGATCAGCACTGCGATCACGTATTTGCCGATGCGCAGCCGGTCCAATTGGGCGGGTTCAGCGGCATAAACCAGGAAATTGACCAGATCGGTCACTATCCCGTCGAACTCCTCGGCCGGCAACGTCCCCTGACTGACATGTTTCAGGCCGACGATGGCTTCCACACCGCCGCCTTTCTTGATCACCGGACGCTGGGCACCCTGGAGCGAGGCGAATACGTTCGGCATGGCTACCTGCCGGAAGAAAGCATTGTCCACGCCATTCGGCCGTGACGGATCCAGGTAAAAGCCACGGAGATAGCTGTAGATCCAGTCGGGATGGCGCGAACGCGCGATCAGCGAAAGATCGGGCGGAGCGACCCCAAACCAGCGTTCCGCATCGGCGGCGCGCATGGCACTGAGCATGCTGTCCTGCGGTTTCGCTTGACCCCGCAGGAAATCACGCTCCAGCACGCCGTCCTCCAGCTTCAGATCGTGCGCCATGCGTGAATAGCGCAGATGCTTGAGGGAATGGCAACCCTGGCAGTAGTTTACATACGTCACGGCCCCACGCCTGAGCGACTCCTTATCGAAGACGTCGATGTCGACATCCTCCAGCGGCATGACGCTCTCCACGGCCAGTGCAGTGCCGGCTACCAAAGTCAGAAAAAGTCCGGCGATTCGTCTCATTTTTTTATTCCGCAAAATTCCCGGGCTTTGTCCAAACAAGCGGCGAACCCTGCGTCAGCCCTTCTGTACCATTCGGAATTCTCCGCCGCGGCGATGCCCCGCCGCACCCATTCCCAGACAATGCCTTCTCGCTTTGCCAGCGGAATCACGGCTTCGGTCAGACGCTCCGGCAGAGGACTGGTTTTGTCCTTCCGGCTGTACCAGGGCATCAGCAGGAAAAAGGCGAAGTAATTGAGCGCAAAAAACCGGGCAAGGAACGTGGTGGCGGGCGTCACCGGCTTGGTGCCCAGGATGCCGAGCCCGATGAAGCTCAGGACGAAAAGGGTCAGGGCAGTCTTGTAATAGGCGCCCCGGTACCGTATCGAGCGTACCTGGCAGCGGTCCAGCCATGGCAGTCCGAACAGCAACAGGATCGACGCCCCCATGGCGATGACGCCGCCGAGCTTGTCCGGTACCGACCTAAGGATCGAATAGAACGGCGTGAAGTACCAAACCGGCGCGATGTGTTCCGGGGTCTTCATGGGATCGGCCGGCTCAAAGTTGGGGTGCTCCAGGAAATAGCCCCCCATCTCCGGTGCGTAGAACACGACCAGGGCGAACAGAATCACGAACACCGCGATGGCGTACAGATCTTTCACCGTGTAGTACGGATGGAGAGGAATACCGTCCAGCGGAACACCATAAGCATCTTTTTTCTCCTTGATCTCGATCCCGTCCGGGTTACCCGAGCCGGAAGTGTGCAGCGCAGCCAGATGCAGCACCACCAGCAGCACGATGGCCAGCGGAATCGCCACCACGTGCAAGGCAAAAAAGCGGGTGAGCGTGGCATCGGCCACCACGTAATCCCCCCGCACCCAGGTGGCGAGATCCTCGCCGATCACCGGTATGGCGCCGAACAGCGAAATGATCACCTGCGCCCCCCAGTAGGACATCTGTCCCCACGGAAGCAGGTAACCCATGAAGGCCTCGGCCATCAGGAGCAAAAAGATCACCATACCGAACAGCCAGAGCAGTTCCCGGGGCTTCTTGAACGAACCGTAGAAGAGCGCCCGGAACATGTGCAGATAGATCACGATGAAAAACGCCGACGCACCCGTCGAATGCATGTAGCGCAGCAGCCAGCCCCATTTGACGTCGCGCATAATGTATTCGATCGAATCGAAAGCGAGACCGGCATCGGGCTTATAGTGCATCGCCAGAAAGATGCCGGTGACGATCTGGTTGACCAGCACGAACAGTGCGAGCGAGCCGAAGAAATAAAGCAGGTTGAAATTCTTCGGCGCGTAGTACTGGGTCAGGTGATCACGGACGAAGGCGCTCACCGGAAGACGCTGGTCCACCCAGTCCATGACGGCTTTCATTCTCTCGTTGGGCATCAGTCCTCCTCCTCGCCGGCAACCCCGATCAGGATCCGGGAGTCGCTGAGGTATTTGTAGGGTGGGATGTCCAGATTCTTTGGCGCCGGCACCCCCTTGAACACGCGGCCGGCCAGATCGAAGCGGGAGCCGTGGCAAGGGCAAAAAAAGCCGCCGGGCCAGTCGGGGCCGAGATCGGCCGGCGCCACTTCCGGACGGAAGGTCGGGGCACAGCCCAAATGGGTACAAACGCCGATCGCCACGAAAACTTCGGGTTTCACCGCGCGAACGATATTGGTCGCCGCTCTGGGCTGATCGGATTCCTTCGACAGGGGATCGCGCAGCACGTCTTCGCCGAGCGTGGCCAGACGATCGAGCTCCTGCTGGGTCCGGCGCAGAATCCATACGGGTTTGCCGCGCCAGAGCACACGGATGAGCTGGCCCGGTTCGAGTTTGCTGATATCGACATCGACCGGGGCGCCGGCGGCCTGAGCCTTGGCACTGGGCTGCATGGAGCCGACGAACGGGACGGCGACCATGCCGGCGCTGACGGCACCGATCATGGTTGCGGCTTGAGTCAGGAACCGGCGCTTCTCCGAATCGACGCCTTCTGTCATGGTGAAAATTCTCCAGCGGTGGTTGGGAGCGCTCTTACCTCCCTTTGGAAACAATCCATTTCGAAACCCTCCTTATTGTTTGGCCGCCGATTGTGTTGCATAGTGTGCGGTTTGGTCAAGCCAAATTGCATTATTATAACACCCAGGGGCTGTGGCCTCCGGCCCGCCCGGGGACGGTTTCCGCGGCGGGTTACTTACCGATACCCTGGTGAACCCGAGTGAAACGGCATGGTGCGCTTAACGGTGCCTGATCCGGTATTCGGCTGAACGGGCATGCGCCCCCAGCCCTTCGCCCCAGGCCAGCAGCGAAGCTGTACGGCCCAGTTGGTCTGCGCCATCTGGCGAACAGTAGATCAGGCTGGAACGCTTCTGGAAATCATAGACGCCCAGCGGCGACGAAAAACGCGCCGTGCCCGAAGTCGGCAGGACGTGGTTGGGACCGGCACAGTAATCGCCGAGCGCTTCCGCGGTATAGCGCCCCATGAAGATGGCCCCGGCATTGCGGATCGACCGCACCAGGATTTCCGGGCTCTCCACCGAGAGTTCCAGATGTTCCGGCGCAATGCGATTGGCGACCGCCGCCGCCTGCGCCAGATCATCGACCAGGATCATTCCACCGCGCCGTTCCAGCGAGGTGCGGATGACCTCAGCGCGCTCCATGCCGGGCAACAGGCGCTCGATGCTCGCCTGTACCGCCTCCAGATGGGCTGCATCCGGGCTGATCAGGATCGCCTGGGCGTCCTCGTCATGCTCCGCCTGGGAAAACAGATCCATGGCGATCCAGTCCGGCTCGGTCCGCCCGTCCGAGATCACCAGGATCTCCGACGGGCCTGCGACCATGTCGATTCCCACCTGCCCGAACACCAGCTTTTTGGCAGTCGCCACATAGATGTTGCCGGGACCGACGATCTTATCGACCCGCGGCACCATTTCCGTCCCATAAGCCAGAGCGGCGACGGCCTGTGCGCCACCGATGCGGAAGACCCGGTCCACTCCGGAAATGTAGGCGGCCGCCAGGACCAGAGCGTTCAATTCTCCCCGCGGAGCCGGCACCGCCATGATGAGCTCTGGCACGCCCGCGACCTTGGCAGGAACCGCATTCATCAGTACCGACGAAGGATACGCGGCCTTGCCACCGGGCACATACAGGCCGACCCGGTCGAGCGGCGTGATCTTCTGTCCCAGCAAAGTGCCGTCGGCTTCACGGTAGTCCCAGGAATCGAGCTTTTGCCTCTCGGCATAGGCCCGGATGCGCTCCGCCGCTTCCCGCAGGGCTTTGGCTTGCTCGGCGGGCAGCGCCTGCCAGGCCGATTCCAGCACATCACGCGGCAGCTCGAGCGCCGCAGCGGTATCCACGACGAAATGGTCGAAACGCGCCGTGAGCTCCACCAGGGCCGAATCGCCTTCGCGGCGGATGCGGCCGATGATCTCGGTCACGCGCTGGTGGATGTCGGCGTCTTCGCTTTCGCTCCAGGCAAGCAGCCGGTCCAGTTGCGATGCAAAGTCTGCATCCGCGGTGTAAAGCCGTTTGATTTTCACTTCGGTCATAAACTCACCTCTCCCGAGCGGCCCGCGCCGAAACGATCCGTGCCAAATGGCCCGCGAGTTCCGTGATAGGCCCGTGCTTCATCTTCATGGCCGCTTTGTTCACCACTAGGCGACTGCTGATGTCCATGATCAGCTCCTGCGGCGCCAGGCCGTTTGCGCGCAAGGTGTTGCCGGTATCGACCAGATCGACGATGCAGTCCGCCAGCCCCACCAGCGGCGCCAGCTCCATCGAGCCGTATAGCTTGATGACTTCGGCCTGCACGCCGCGGCGGGCGAAAAAACGCTTGGCGGTGTTGACGTACTTGGTGGCGACCCGCAGACGGCGACTGGCCGTCGGCCGGCCCGGCGGCCCTGCGGTCATCAGCCGGCAGCGCGCTATTCCCAGATCGAGCGGCTCATAGAGTCCTTCGCCTTCATATTCCACCAGGACATCCTTGCCGGCAATGCCGAGATCGGCCGCGCCGTATTCGACATAGGTGGGCACGTCTGCCGCCCGGATGACGACCAGTTGCACGTCATCCCGGTTGGTCGGAAGGATCAGCTTTCGGCTTTTATCGGGGTCCACCGACGGCACGATGCCGGCCTCGGCCAGGAGTGGCAGAGCTTCTAGGTAAATGCGGCCCTTGGAAACGGCAATGGTCAGCATGGCGGCTAATTCGGCACACGGCGGATTTCGGCGCCGAGCTGAGCCAGCTTTTCCTCGATGCATTCGTAGCCGCGGTCAATGTGGTAGATACGGTCGACCTTGGTCTGCCCTTCGGCCACCAGCCCTGCCAGCACCAGGCTGGCGGATGCACGCAGGTCGGTGGCCATGACCGGCGCCCCGGTCAGGCGGGACACGCCTTTGACGATGGCGGTATTGGACTCCAGTTTGATGTCAGCCCCCATGCGCTGCATTTCCTGAACGTGCATGAAGCGGTTTTCGAATACCGTTTCGGTAATGACGCCGACGCCCTCGGCAATGGCGTTCATGGCGGTGAACTGGGCCTGCATGTCGGTAGGAAACGCCGGATAGGGCGCTGTATGGAGCGATACCGCCTGCGGCCTCCGGCCCTTCATGTCCAGCTCGATCCAGTCGTCTCCCAGAGTGATTTCGGCGCCGGCCTCCTCCAGCTTGG
Source organism: Methylococcus capsulatus (assembly GCF_036864975.1). Classification (NCBI taxonomy): domain Bacteria; kingdom Pseudomonadati; phylum Pseudomonadota; class Gammaproteobacteria; order Methylococcales; family Methylococcaceae; genus Methylococcus; species Methylococcus capsulatus. Next base: position 3,244,814 of record NZ_CP104311.1, read on the forward strand.
CCAAAACCGCGTCCAGCAGGTCGGGACGGGTGCCCTTGAGCTTGACACGACCGCCGGTCATTGCCGTCGCAACCAGGTAAGTTCCCGTCTCGATCCGGTCTGGCAGGATCCGGTAGTTCAGCCCCTTTCCACTCAGCGAATCGACCCCCTCGATCTGCAGGATGCCCGTTCCCGCCCCCCTTACCTTGCCTCCCATCGCGTTGATGAAATTGGCGAGATCGACCACCTCCGGCTCCCTCGCCGCGTTCTCGATGATGGTCACACCGTCGGCGAGTGCTGCGGCCATCATCAGGTTTTCGGTACCGGTCACGGTCACTTGATCCAGCACCAATCGGCAGCCTTTCAGCCTTTTCGCTTCGGCGTAAATGTAACCGTTGCGGACGTTGATGTCGGCCCCCATGGCAGCCAGTCCTTCCAGATGGAGGTTGACCGGTCGGGTACCGATGGCGCAACCGCCCGGCAGGGATACCTCCGCCCGCCCAAACCGCGCCAGCAATGGCCCCAGCACCAGAATGGAGGCCCGCATGGTACGCACCAGTTCATAGGGTGCGAAAAAATTCTGGATCGTGCTCGGATCGACCTCGATATTGAGCTTTTCATCGACCATGAGATTCAAACCCATGCGGCCGAGCAGCTCCATGGTGGTCGTGATGTCATGAAGATGGGGGACGTTGCCCACGGTCACGGGGCCGTCCGACAGCAAGGTGGCGGCGAGCACCGGCAGAGCCGCGTTCTTGGCGCCCGATATCCGCAGTTCGCCGGAAAGCGGCCGTCCGCCTCCGATGAGTAGTTTATCCATGTCGTTGTGTGTCCGTAGTTTGAGATACCGTTCCGGAACAAGGCGCCAGCAAAACACCGGTTCCAGACACGCGAACCAGGTTCTCGACCTGGGCCGGCATATTTTCCAGGCGCAGGGACGCTCCGTTCTTCCGTGCCAGCCTTACCCATTCGATCAGCAGAGCGATGCCGGCGCTGTCGGCGCGCTCCACTCTGCCCAAATCGATCGCCACGTTTTTTCGGGCGCGAAACAAGGGGAGTGTCTCTTTGAGTGCCGCCGGCGCGGTCGCAAAAGTGAGTTCGCCCCTCACCGAGTACCGCCCTGGGGCATCCTCTTGCAAGGCGAAGACGCGTTTTTGTCCCGCTACCGGACGCATGGCTATTTCTTCTTACCCGATTCGCCCTGGGATTTGTCCCCGCCTTCCGCCTTATTGAACAGGAAACGGCTGATGACTTCCTCCAGGACCAGCGCCGATTGGGTCAGTTCGATCTGCCCGCCGTCACCCAGATAGTCATCACTTCCGCCCGGTGTCAGGCCGACGTACTGCTCCCCCAGTAGACCAGCGGTCAGGATGCTGGCACTGGTATCGCTGGGGAGAGTGTCGTACTGCCGGTCGATGCGCATTTCCACGACCGCCTCATACGAGGTCTTGTCGAAAGACACCGACGTGACCCGCCCGATCCGCACCCCGCCCATGGATACTGCCGCCCGGGGCCTCAGACTTCCGACGTTCTGGAACCGCGCGGTGATCCGGTAGCCTTCGGCGCCAGTCTCGAATTCGCTGAGATTGCTTACTTTCATGGCGAGCAGAAACAGCGACGCCAACCCCAGGGCGACGAATATTCCCACCCAGATTTCGATCGTTTTCGAATGCACGCCTCAATCCTTTCCAAACATCAGGGCCGTGAGCACGAAGTCGCAGCCCAGCACTGCGAATGCCGAATAGACCACCGACCGCGTCGTCGCCCGGCTGACGCCCTCCGAGGTCGGCGTGGCATCGTAACCTTCGAATACGGCGATCCAGGTGACGACCGCGCCGAACACCAGGCTCTTGATGACGCCGTTGACGATGTCCTCGTCGAAATCGATCTTGGCCTGCATCTGCGACCGGAACGCGCCCTCGTCCACCCCAAGCAGACCGACACCGACAAAATAGCCACCCAGCACGCCGATGATGCTGAACAAGGCCGCCAGCAGCGGCATTGACAACACACCGGCGAAATAGCGTGGCGCGATGATCCGTTTCACGGGATCGACCGCCATCATTTCCATGCCCGAAAGCTGCTCGGTCGCCTTCATGAGGCCGATTTCCGCCGTCAGGGCGGAACCGGCCCGGCCCGCAAACAGGAGCGCAGTCACCACGGGACCGAGTTCGCGCACCAGCGATGCGGCCACCATCACGCCCAGACTCTCCTCCGCACCGAAATCCGAAAGGACGTAATAGCCCTGCAGGCCGAGCACCATTCCGACGAACAGTCCTGAAATCACGATCAGCAGGATGCTCAGCACGCCGACCGAATACATCTGGACGATGAGGAGGTTAAGGCGCGCGACCAACCCGGGCAATCCCGTCAGTACATGCAGGATGAACAGATGGGCCCGCCCCAGCTTACGGATGCTGACCAGGGCCGACTGGCCGAGAAGCTGGAACGGCTTCAACACGATATTCATCAGCTCGCCACGAAACCCAACAGGTCGCTCGCGTAATCCTTGGAAGGATAATGGAAATGGACCGGTCCGTCCGGCAACCCGTCCATGAACTGCCTGATCCAGGGCGAATCCGACCGCGCCAGCTCCGCCGGTGTGCCGCGCCCCACCACTTTGCCACCCGAGATCAAATAAACATAGTCCGCGATGGAAGCGGTCTCTTGCACGTCGTGCGACACCACGATACTGGTCAAACCCAAACCATGGTTGAGATCGTGGATCAGTTGCACCAGTACCCCCATCGAAATGGGATCCTGACCGGTGAACGGCTCGTCGTACATGATCATCATGGGATCAAGCACGATGGCTCGCGCCAGCGCGACTCGCCGGGCCATGCCGCCCGAAAGTTGAGCCGGCATCAGATCGCGCGCTCCGCGCAAGCCCACCGCCTCGAGCTTCATCAGCACCAGGGTACGGATCATGGACTCCGGCAGTCGGGTGTGCTCGCGCAAGGGGAAAGCGACGTTCTCGTAGACCGAAAGATCGGTGAGCAGCGCTCCACTCTGGAACAGCATGCCCATACGCTTGCGCAAGGCGTAAAGTTCGTCCAGGCCCAGGCGGTGCACATTGATCCCAGCCACCCGGACAGTGCCGCTGTCGGGGCGGAGCTGGCCGCCTACGAGCTTGAGCAGCGTGGTTTTGCCGGTACCGCTGGGCCCCATGATCGCAGTGATCTTGCCACGGGGAATGTCGAGGTCGATCTTGTCGAAAATCTTGCGACCATTGCGGGAAAAACTCAGGCCGCGGATGGAAACGAGCGCCGGGGTGTCCGAAGGCTGGAAGGTCATTGGGCCGCTATGCGCGTCGTATCGTCTGTTCAAAACGCAAAAAAGGCCTGTATTTTCGGGACTTGGGTGGGTTCAGTCAACTCGAACCGCCCCTGCGCCGGCGAAAAACCTTTTCCAATCAAAATCATCAGAACAGCTCAAAGCTCGACGGCCTCGAGCGCGACGCCACACTCCTCCTTGACCCGCTTGATCAAATTGCGAGCATAGCCGTTGAACGGCTTGACCTGGACGGCGGCGGCAAGCTGCTGGCCGACGGGAGAAAACCTGCGGTAACCGACGGAACCCGGATTTTCCGCCTCCGTGCCGGCGATTTCATAGACCCGGTCGAAATACCTCACCCGAAGCCCGCGTGAAGCGCCGGTCAAGACCCCGGACTCCGGCGCCAGCAGCCCGATGCCGATGAAATGCTGAGTCAGGTCGTTGCCGCGCACGTAGCTCCACATCTCCGGCCGCGTCAGCGACTCGTCGAACAGGAAACGCCAGCCGGATTCGAAGGTGAAAACGAAGGCGCAGTATTCCGAGAAACCGGCCAGCTCCCACTCGTCCATCCAGCTGAGGGCGACCAGCGAGCGGCGCGCATAGAATCCGGGGGCGGACGTTTCTTTCGCGAGTACGCGAGCCCAGAATGCCTGAGAATCCGCCTCTCCGACGTCCTGTGCCAGACGAAAAAACAGATCCAGCCAGTCCCGCCGCAGCGGCAAATCGGCTTCAGCTTCGCCCAACTCCGCCATTGCCAGCTCCAGGATACGTTCGATGTTACGCTGGCGCCTCGCTTCCCTATGGGCGGTGCGCGCCACGATCCGAGACTCGGGCGAATCTAGCGATGCCGGGTCACCGGATACGCGAAAGCCTTTCTCGCCCACGACCCCATGCGCCGCGGCCAGTAGTGTTTCCGTCGCCGAGCCGGTCATGCGGCGGGCCCGATCAGGCTCACGCCGCCCATGTACGGCACCAGGACATCCGGCACCCGGATCCGCCCCGCCTCGTCCTGGCAGTTCTCCAGGACCGCGACCAGGGTACGGCCGACGGCGAGTCCGGAGCCGTTGAGCGTATGGACCAGCTCCGGTTTGCCAGTTTCCGGATTGCGCCAGCGCGCTTGGAGCCGGCGCGCCTGAAAGTCTCGGAAATTGCTACAAGACGAGATTTCCCGGTAGGACTGCTGGCCCGGCAGCCAGACTTCCAGATCGTAGGTCTTGGCCGAGGAAAAGCCGGTGTCTCCCGCACACAGCAGGACACGTCGGTACGGCAGACCGAGCCGCTCGAGAATGACTTCGGCGTGGCGGGTCAATGCCTCGTGGGCCTCACGCGAGTCTTCGGGGCGGACAATCTGGACCAGTTCCACCTTCTCGAACTGGTGCTGCCGGATCAGTCCGCGCACGTCACGGCCATAGGAACCGGCTTCGCTGCGGAAACACGGCGTATGGCAGACGTATTTCAGCGGCAGGCGTTCGGCTTCCACGATCTCGTCCCGTACCAGATTGGTGACCGGAACCTCGGCGGTCGGAATGAGATAGAACGCCGGCTCGTGCTCCACCTTGAACAAGTCCTCCTCGAACTTCGGAAGCTGACCGGTGCCGCGCAGGCTGTCGGCATTGACCAAGAACGGCACGTAGGTTTCGAGGTAGCCGTGCTCGCCGGCATGGGTATCGAGCATGAACTGGGTCAGGGCACGCTGCAGCCGTGCCAGCACTCCGGTCAGGACCACGAAGCGCGAACCAGCCAGTTTGGCGGCCGCTTCGAAATCCGCACAGCCCAGGCCGACAGCGAGATCGACATGATCTTTGGGGACGAAGCCGAATTGCGGTGGCTCGCCCCAACGCCGGATTTCGACGTTGTCCGCCTCGCTGCGCCCCTCGGGCACGTCAGCTTCCAGGATGTTGGGCACGCCGAGCAGCAGCGCTTCCAAACGTTCCTGGAGCGACGACAGTTCGGCCTCTTTTTCTTTCAAGCGGTCGCTCAGTCCTTGCACTGCCGCCAGCAACGGTTCGATGTCCTCACCGCGCGCCTTGGCCTGGCCGATGGACTTGGAGCGGCTGTTGCGTTCGTTCTGCAGATTCTGGGTTTCCGTCTGCAGAGTCTTGCGGCGCTCTTCCAGAGCGCTGAATGCCTCGATGTCCAGGACGAAGCCGCGACGGCCGAGCTGCTGCGCGGTCTGCTCCAGTTGGGCGCGGACTAAACGTGGGTCCAACATGTATCGCTCATTCTCCTTGATTGAGATTCACGGTGCGGTAAGCCAGAGTCGGCCAGGTCACCGCATGATGCAAATCGTATTTTCCGCTGAGGTCGGCCAGGGCCGATTCGAGCCGCCCGGGCGCGTCGAAGAACCCGGCGACCTGATGCGCTGCCGGCGGATGCTTCACCGGGTCGCGCCGGATGTCCTCACACTCGCGGAGACAAATTCAGATGAAAATCACTGTTCTGCTCATCCCGTCCCCCTTGCCAACACCAGCCCCAGGCTGAGAAACACCACGGCGGCGAACGCCGACAGCGTGAAGGCGCCCCAAAGCTGGAGCGGCCCCCGCAACTCGGTACCCGTTAAAACCAGGGCGGCCAGCGTACCCACCACGATGAGACCGGTCAGTGCCACCAGCGCGAGCGATTCGATCTGCGGACCCAGTCCGGCCCGCGCGAATGTGTGAGCCGCAGCGAAACCGGCCAGCAAGGACACCCCACAGGCGGCTCCGAATATCCGCAGTCCGGGCCCGCCGGCAAGGGCTGCAATCTCGCCGACAGCCAGGCGGCGTGCCAACACCGCCCCGACCCAAACCGCCGCAAGACACAGAATGATGCTCAGCAGGACATTGAGCGCCGCCTTCAGCAGGCTTCCCTCCTCGAACAGTGCCAGCGTCTCCAGGGAGAACGTCGAAAACGTAGTGTAGGCACCGAGGAAGCCGACCAGCGCGGCGGCCCGGTATTCCGCCGCCAGAGCGAAACGCTGGACCATCAATACCGACAAAAGCCCCATGAGAAACGAACCGCTGACGTTGATGAACAGGGTTCCATGCGGAAAATCCCGTCCCAGCCAACCATACAGGCCATTGGAAACCCAGAAGCGCGTCAACGCCCCGACGGCTCCACCCAGAGCGATCGCAAGCAGAGACAGATTCATCGGGCTTTTCCACGCAGAGCCGCCATGGTGTGGGGCGAAGGATTCGCCACCACCCCCGCCTCCGTGACGATGGCGTCGATCAGCGCTGCCGGAGTCACGTCGAACACCGGATTCCAGGCGTCGATCACGCTGTCGCTGCCGAGGAAGACGGGATGCAGCAACTCGCGCGGATCGCGCTCTTCCACTACGATGTCCCCGCCAGCTGCCGTCGCCCAGTCCACTGTCGAGGTCGGTGCCACCACCATCAGCTTCACTCCGTGATGTCTGGCCAGCACCGCCAGCGAATACGTGCCGATCTTGTTCGCGACATCGCCGTTGGCCGCGATCCGGTCAGCACCCACGACCACCCAGTGTACGGCACCCGATTTCATCAACCAGGCGGCGGCGGAATCGGCCAGCAGAGTCGCCGGGATCCGGTCCTGACCGAGTTCCCAGACCGTCAGCCGCGCCCCCTGGGACCAGGGTCGGGTTTCGGTGGCATAGACTCGCTCCAGCGCGCCACGCCGCCAAGTGCTGCGGATCACGCCCAGCGCAGTGCCATATCCACCGGTCGCCAGCGCGCCCGTGTTGCAATGCGTCAGTACCCCTTTACATCCGGCCAGGATATCTGCGCCGAGTTCGCCCATTGCCAGGTTGGCGGCGAGATCGTCTTCGTGAATCCTGCGGGCTATGGCCAGGAGCGCCGGCACCGGATCGCCTTCGATAGCGGCCATGGCCTCGCGCATGCGATCCAGCGCCCAGAACAGATTGACGGCGGTGGGCCGGGATCGTGCCAACACGGCGAAATCATCCTCGATCGCCCGTTTCCAGTGGGCGGGATCGCGAGCGTAAGCGGCTCGCGCGCCGAGGACCACCCCATATGCCGCGGCGATGCCGATGGCGGGCGCCCCGCGGACCCGCATGCTGGCGATCGCTTCCGCGACACCTTGCGCTGTGTCGAAAGTCTGGTAAACCATATCTCCCGGCAACAGGCGCTGGTCAAGCACCTCCAGGCCACGGTCCGACCACTTCAGGGCCTGGACGGCGGAAACTGCGGAAATCGAATGTTCTGACACAGTAAGGGAGTCCTCGAGCGATTCTATGGCTGCCGGCGAGGCGCAAGAAGGATTTTACGGGCTGACGGCACGGTTGGCCATGGACGCCGGGGGACGGTTCAGGGCGCCGCCTGCCTCCTTTGGCGCATCACTTCATACAGAACTATGCCGGTCGCCACCGAAAGATTGAGACTCTCCACCCCGCCCAGCATCGGTATCCGCAACAGGAAGTCGCAGCGCTCACGTGTCAGGCGCCGCAGCCCTGCCCCTTCGGCGCCCATCACGATGACCAGCGGAAAGCGGAGATCCAGCTCATACAGCGTCTGCTCCGCCTCACCCGCCGCCCCGGCCACCCAGTAGCCGCGCTGCTTGAATCGATCCAGACAGCGGGCGAGGTTCGTCACCCGGTAGACCGGCACCGTCTCGGCGGCGCCCGAAGCGACCTTCGCCACCGTGGGTGTCAGCCCGACCGACTGGTCCTTGGTGACCACCAGCCCTTTCACCCCCACGGCATCGCAGGTACGCAGGCAAGCTCCGAGGTTGTGGGGATCCTGCACGTGATCGAGCACGAGATAGAGCGGATGGCCATCGGCGGCATCCAGTGCATCGAGCAACTCGGCCTCTCCCTGCTCCCTCGGCAGATCGAGTTCTATGAGGATGCCCTGGTGTTTACGGGGATCGGCCAGGCGATCGAGTTGTTTCCGATCCGCCCGGACAATCTCCACCCCCAGTTCGCCCAACCGCACCGCCACGGCCTGGAGGCGGTTTTGCATGCGATGATCGTCCAGCCAGGCCTTGACTATCTTGTCGGGCGAGTATTCCAGAGCCGCCTCAGCGGCGTGAATGCCCCAGACACGGCGCGCTTCGGTCATTTCTTGCCCCGCTTCCGGGTGCGCTTTCTGCGCTTGGACTGTGGCTCGGTGACCTCGGCAGTCTTCTTGACCAGATCGAGGTCGATCTTGCGCTCGTCGAGATCGACCCGGGCGACTTTGACCCGCACGGTATCCCCCAGCCGGTATCGAACGCCAGTGCGCTCTCCGGTGAGGCGATGACCGATGGGATCGTAGTGGAAGAAATCCTTGTCGAGGTTGGAGATGTGCACCAGTCCCTCCACGAAGATGTCGCGCAGTTCCGCGAAAAAGCCGAACGAGGTGACGGCCGAGATGACGGCGTCGAACTCTTCGCCCAGCTTGTCCAGCATGAATTCACATTTGAGCCAGCTCACGACGTCACGGCTGGCCTCGTCGGCGCGGCGTTCGCAGGTCGAGCAATGTTCGCCGGCCAGCACCAGATCGTTGTGGGAATAGGCGAATTCGCTGACCTTGGCTTTACTCAGGACATGTTTGATGGCGCGGTGTGTCAGCAGGTCGGGGTAGCGCCGGATCGGCGAAGTGAAATGGGTATAGGCGTCGGAAGCCAGGCCGAAATGCCCTTTCTTGTCCGGACTGTACACGGCCTGCGCCAGCGACCTAAGGAGCACAGTCTGCACCAGGTGCTCATCAGGCCGACCTCGGATGGCTTCGATCAGCTCGGCATAATGTCTGGGCTCGGGTTTGTCTCCGCCACCCAGGCTCAAGCCGACTTCCCCGAGGAAGGTACGCAGATCGGCCAGGCGCTCCGCCGTCGGACCCTCGTGGACGCGCAGCAAATGCGGCACCTTGCTCTTCGCGAGGAAGCGGGCCGTTGCCATGTTAGCAGCGATCATGCACTCTTCGATGAGACGGTGGGCATCATTCCGAACGACCGGTACGATGGTGTCGATCTTACGTCCGGCGCCGAACACGATCCGGGATTCCTGGGTCTCGAAATCGATGGCGCCGCGCTCGTCCCGCGCCCGCCGCAGGACCCGATAGACTGAATAAAGGTTTTCCAGGTGCGGCAGCAGCGTTTGGTACTGCCGCCGGAGCGCTTTGTCGCCATCGACCAGCATGCGTGCAACCTGGGTATAGGTCAGACGGGAGTGGGACCGCATGACGGCCTCATAAAACCGAGCGCGGCCGATATTGCCTTCGTCGTCGATGATCATCTCGCAGACCATGCACAGACGGTCCTGCTCGGGGTTGAGCGAACACAACCCGTTGGACAGGACCTCAGGCAGCATTGGGATCACCCGTTCGGGGAAATACACCGAAGTGCCGCGGTTATGGGCCTCCTGGTCCAGGGCCGTGCCCGGCTTGACGTAATGCGAAACGTCGGCGATCGCGACATACAACTTCCAGCCCTTTGGGGTACGGCGGCAATACACGGCGTCATCGAAATCGCGCGCGTCTTCGCCGTCGATGGTGACCAGGGGAAGTTCGCGCAGATCGATCCGACCGGCCTTGGCCTCCTCCGGCACTTCCGGGGCCAGACCGGCGATCATGGCCTCGACCTCTTCCGGCCACTGGTTCGGCAGATTGTAATTGCGGATCGCTACCTCGATCTCCATGCCAGGCGCCATGTGGTCGCCCAGGATCTCCACGATCCGTCCGATGGGTTCGCGCCGCGCGGTCGGCTGCTCGACGATCTCGACCACGACAATCTGGCCGTGCCTCGCACCGGCGAGGGCATTTTCCGGCACCAGGATATCGAGGGAGATGCGTTTGTTGTCCGGAACGACATAAGCGATGTCGTTCTCGATGTAGAGCCGGCCGACGGTGCTGTGGGTATTGCGCTCCAGAACCTGGACCACCGCGGCTTCCCGCCGCCCCCGGCGGTCGATGCCGCGCACACTGACGACCACCCGGTCGTCGTGGAACAGCGCGCGCATGTCCTTCGGCGAGAGGAACAAGTCGGCGCTGCCGTCGTCGGGATGGAGAAAACCGAATCCGTCGGGATGGCCGATCACCCGGCCGGCGATCAGATCCTTGGCATTGACCACGCAGAAACGGTCACGGCGGTTACGCAACAGCTGCCCGTCACGTTCCATGGCATTGAGGCGGCGCCGCAGTGATTCACGGTCTTCCGCGTCATCCACGCCGAGCGCATCGGCGACCTCCTCCAGGTTGGCCGGCGCGCCGATGTCCTGCAGCACCTTGAGAATCAATTCCCTACTGGGGATCGGACGTTCGTACTTCTTCGCCTCCCTTTCGGCATACGGATCCTTATGGCGGAATTCCCGCTCCCTGCTGGCGGCGTTGGCTGAAGACGTATTCAAATCGCTTTCCTGATCCTTGATGCTCAATGTGTTCTCTCGAATGCCTGGTTGTTGACAGTGATAGTGGAGCTCGTTATGATACCAGCTCTAGCAAGGCTTTCGGGCCTCATCATCTTGCCGAGGTGGTGAAATTGGTAGACACGCATGTTTCAGGTACATGTGAGGCAACTCGTGGAGGTTCAAGTCCTCTCCTCGGCACCAGCTATCCCCCTTGCTCGTTCGAGCACCCTTTCCAGATTTGATCAGATACCTGTTTTGTGAGGGTGTCCGCGCTGGCGGACACATCGTGCCATTTTCCATTTCTTTGCATGCGGGCCTCCTCCCTGGAGGAAACCCGCATTCGGACCTGTTACGCCGCCGCGAAGGGGTTTTGCATCACGATCGTGTCCTGCCGGTCGGGTCCTGTCGAGATGATGTCGACATTGACGCCGGTGGTCTCTTCCAACCGTTGGATGTAGGCCCGGGCATTGACCGGCAGATCGTCTAAGGTGCGGATACCCGCGGTTGACTCCTGCCAGCCCGGCATCTCTTCGATGATCGGTTCGCAGCGGGCGTAGTTGTCCGCACCGATCGGTACGGTATCGATTTCCTGTCCATCGTAGCGGTAGCCGGTGCAAATCCCGATCTTCGGCAGACCGTCGAGTACGTCCAGTTTGGTCAGGCAAATGCCGCTGAGGCCGTTCAGTTTGGCCGATCGACGCATGAGGACGGCATCGAACCAGCCGCAGCGCCGGCGACGCCCGGTCGTTGCGCCGAATTCGGCACCCTTCTGGGTCAAAATCTCTCCCGTCGCATCACGCAATTCGGTCGGAAACGGCCCGTTACCCACACGCGTAGCATAGGCCTTGGTGATTCCCAGCACGTAGTCGAAATCCAAAAGTCCGACACCGGTGCCACAGGAAGCACCGCCTGCCGTGGTATTGGAGGACGTAACATAGGGATAGGTGCCGTGGTCGATGTCCAGCATCGCGCCTTGGGCGCCCTCGAACAGAACGTTCTCGCCTGCGGCCCGGTAGCGGTGCAGGATACCCGCCACGTCCCCCAGCATGGGGCAGATTTTCCCTCCCAGATCCAGCAGCTTATCCAAGGTTTCCTGGAAATCCACGCCCTGCGCACCGTAATAGTGGGTCAGCACGAAATTGTGGTAGTCAAGCAGTTCGCGCAGACGCTCGGACAAACCTCCCGTATCACGGAGATCGCCCGCCCGCAGCCCCCGCCGCGCCACCTTGTCTTCGTAGGCAGGCCCGATGCCGCGCCCAGTAGTACCAATGGCTTTGCCGCCGCGCGCAGATTCCCGGGCATTGTCCAGAGCCACGTGCACGGGCAGGATCAAGGCGCAGGCTTCGCTGATGATCAGGCGGTCGCGGATCGACAGCCCCACACTCTCCAGCACCCCTATCTCCTGCATCAGGGCTTCCGGTGACAGCACGACCCCGTTTCCGATGAGACAGGTGACGCTGTCCCGGAGGATGCCCGAGGGGATGAGGTGAAGCACCGTTTTGCGCCCGTCGATGACCAGCGTGTGCCCCGCATTATGCCCCCCCTGGAAACGGACGACGGCATTGGCGTGTTCGGTCAGAAGATCGACCAGCTTGCCCTTACCCTCGTCCCCCCACTGGGTTCCGATGACGACTATGTTTTTTGCCATTGAAGATGGTTCCGTTGCTGTGTCGTTTGGCCTTTGCCACTTTGGTGCGGCAAAGGCCGGAAACTGGTGTCAGGTGTTTTTGGCCACAACAGGACAGACCCGCCAGCGCTCGCCGTCGAACCGCAACTCGCTGCGGAACCCGTGAGCTGCCGCATCGCCCTGCTGGCCTGGAAGAGCCTCTATCACGGTCCGTCCGGCGTCGCGCAATTCGCGGATAGCCGCGATCAGGGCTGGCTCGGAGGCAGCAGGAGCGAATATGCCTTCTCCGCTGCCGGAAAAAGATTCGCCGAGACCGGACAGTCTGAGAATGACCTTGAGATCGGCACTGAATCCCGTTGCCGGGCGCGCTCGCCCGAACACCTTACCGATGTCGTCATACCGCCCGCCGCGGGCAACTTCCCTGCCATAGCCTGGCACGAAAGCGGCGAAAACCACGCCGGTCTGATAACGGTACCCCCGCAATTCGGCCAGATCAAAATTAACGGGAACTTCGGGGCAGCACTCACCGAGCCGTTCCGCCAGCATGGCCATTTCTTCCAGCGCCAAGTGCACCGCGGCATTGGCCTCGGACAGGCATTCCCGCGCTCGCTCGATGACCCCTTGACGACCGTTGAGGTCGACCAAGTCCGTAAACATGCGGGCCAGCCGTGGAGCGATGTCCATGCTTGCGACGGCCGCGGTGAGCTCAGGGCGCGCCTTCTGCTGCAAGAGGGAAAACAACTCGCCCTCCTGCTCCCCGGTCAGGCCAGCCTGGCGTGCCAAGCCACGGAATATGCCGACGTGTCCTAAATCCAAATGGATTTGCTCGACACCGGCCGTCGTCAGAACCTCCAGCATCAGGCGAATGATCTCAAGATCACTGGCCCGACCGCCGTGGCCGTAAAGCTCGGCGCCGAACTGGATGGGGCTACGCGATTTTTCCAGACGATCGGCCTGGGTATGCAGCACGGAGCCCAGATAGCAAAACCGGCCCGGCATGTCGCCGGCATGGGTGCGGGCATCGATTCGGGCGACCTGCGGGGTCATGTCGGCGCGGATGCCGAGAAGACGCCCACTGGCCTGATCGATCAGCTTGAACGTCTGGATATCCAGGTCATGACCAACCCCAGTCAATAGTGAGTCGATGAACTCGATCAGGGGTGGCATCACCAAACGGTAACCCCAGGCGGCGAAGCGGTCGAGTACCTTTCGCCGAAGCAGTTCCAGTCGCTCGGCTTCCTCGGGCAGGAGCTCTTCAATGCCTTCCGGCAAAAGCCAGCGATCATCGGCTGGGTAAGAAAAAGGAAACATAAGGAATCGTGGAGTCGGGCCGCAATCAACCGGCCCTTGCCGCAATACCGTGGGGCTAAAGACGTCGGTAATGGAATTATAGCGGAGGAATCGTCGGTGTGCCCGTGGCGACGGGCACCCGGCCTCCTCACTTACCGGTGGACTTCTTGAAATACCTGAAGAACTCGGAATCAGGCTCAAGCACGAGGGTATCGTCTTCGTGGATCGCAGCACGGTAAGCCGAAAGGCTGCGATAGAGACTGAAGAACTCCTTGTTCTTGCCATAGGACTGGGCGTAAATATCGGCCGCAGCCGCCTCTCCTTCGCCGCGCTTGAGCTCGGAATCCCGGTAGGCATCGGCCAGGATCACTTCCCGCTGACGGTCGGCATCCGCGCGAATCCGTTCCGCCGCCTCGGCACCGCGGGAGCGGAAATCACGGGCCACTCGCGCCCGCTCGGCCTCCATCCGCCGATACACTGAAGAACTGACCTCACTCGGCAGATCGATACGCATGACGCGAACGTCCACTATCTGGATACCCAGTTGCTCCGCCACCGGACTCGCCGCACTGCTCAGCACGTCCCGGATCTGCGAACGTTCGGACGACACCAGTTCCCGGATGGTGCGCTTGCTGAATTCGCTGCGCATCGCGTCCTTGACGATCTGATCCAGGCGGATGTTTGCCTGGATCACGTCGCCCGCGACGGTCGTGTAATACTTGGCTACGTCCTTCACTCGCCACTTCACGAAAGAGTCGACGATGACGTTCTTTTTTTCGGACGTCAGGAAGCGCTCCGGCCTGGACTCCAGGGTCAGAATCCGCCCGTCGAACTTCTTGACGTTGTTGAGGAAGGGCACCTGGAAATAAATCCCGGGCGTATAGTCGGATTGCACGATTTCGCCCAGGCGGAACCTGATCACTTTCTGGGTTTCGGAAACGGTGAACATCGACAGCGATGCCAGCACCGCTGCCGCACCGGCCACCGCCATGATTACCTTAGCCTGTGCCATTAATGTCCCCTCCCGTCTCTACCGCGGCTCGATGCACGCGCGCCGCCGGTCTTGGCTCCTCCGTCCTGGCCATCGCTGTGCGCCGGCATGGACACGCTGCCGGTTTCCGTCTCCGAAGCCGTGGCATCGGCGCCGCCCTGTCCCGACCTGATCTTATCCAGCGGCAAATAGACCACGTTGTTCCCACTCTTCACGTCCAGCAGCAGGGTATTGGCATGCCCTATCACTTCCTGCATCGATTCGATGTAAAGACGCTCACGCATCACATCCGGCGCTTTCTCGTATTCGCCCAAGAGGCGCTCGAACCGGCCCGCTTCGCCGCGCGCCCGGGCGACGACCTTTTCTTTGTAGCCTTCTGATTCTTGAATCAGGCGCGACGCTGCGCCGCGCGCCTTGGGAACCACCTCGTTCGCATAAGCCTCGGCTTCGTTTTTGAGTCTTTGCTCGTCTTCACGCGCCTTGATGGCATCCTCGAATGCCGCCTGCACCTCTTCCGGCGGCTGGGCATCCACCAGATTGACGGTGATGACCCGAATGCCTGCATGGTACTGATCGAGAATCTGCTGGATTTCGGCTTTGATATCCGAGGCGATGCTGCTGCGCCCCTCCGTCAGCACGAAATCCATGGTGCTGTTACCGATCACCGAACGCTCTGCACTCTCGGTGACCTGTTTCAGCGTACCCTCGGGATCCAGGACGTTGAACAGATATTCTTTCGCGTCCTTGATCTGGTATTGCACGGCCAGACGGACATCGACGATGTTTTCGTCCCGCGTCAGCATGAGCGCCTCACGCGGCACCGAACCCAACGAGCCGACCGCCTGCTGGCGCCCGCCCGAACGGTAACCGACCTCGACGAAGCGCTGCTGTTCGACATTCACCACCGTCACGGCCTCGACCGGGGACGGCCAGTGCCAGTGCGGACCAGGCTGGGTGGTTTCTACGTATTTGCCGAAACGCGTGACGACACCGCGGCTGCCCTCGTCGACGATGTAAATACCGGTCAGACCCCACACCGCCACGGCGGCCGCACCGATCATGCCGGCGAGCCGGGGCGCGTCCCCGCCGCCGGGACCGCGCCTGAACAACTTGTTGATGCGGTCCTGCAGACTGCGAAGAACTTCATCCAGATCCGGAGGGGTATCCTGCTGGTCGCGCCCGCTCCACGGGTCTTTCTTTCCACCGCCCGGTTCATTCCAAGCCATGTGAACACTCCTGTGACGATCTATTAGCCATTGCTTTCGAGTTGCAATATTGCCCGGATTATCCCGGAAATCCTTCCAACATACAAAAATCCCCAGCGGAATCGTCAGTGGCTCACGGTGAGCGGGTCTTCGCAGCCGGCGCGCCCGGGCCCGTCCCCGATGGCAAGGCGCAAACCGCGGGCGCTGGCTGGAAATTCCACGGACAGCCGCCAGCCACCTTCGCCATCGGGCTCATCGGACAACACCCGCGCCTCACGATAGAGGCGTGCCCTGAGTTCGCCCTGGCCCGCCGTCAGAGTCAGGCTGCGGCGCTCGCCCCCCCCGCCTACGATCTCCTCCAGAAGTCCCATGAGCAACGCCAGACCGGCGCCGGTCCGGGCCGAGATCCAGACCCGGACCGGTCGCCCCGATGCATCGCGCTCGACGTGCGGAACCACGCCTTCCAGGCGGTCGATCTTGTTGTACACTTCGACGCACGGGATCCGCTCGGCACCGATCTCTGCCAATACCCCACGCACCGCGACGATGGTGTCGTCCATCCGCTCATCGCTGGCGTCGACGACATGCAGCAGAAGATCCGCCTCGGCCGATTCCTGGAGGGTGGACCGGAACGCCGCAACGAGTTCGTGGGGGAGATGGCGGATGAAACCCACGGTATCCGCCAGCACCAGGTTCAGACCGCCGGTGCTCAGACGGCGCAGGGTCGGATCGAGGGTCGCGAACAGCTGGTCCGCCGAATAGACGTCCGCCTGCGTCAAGGCATTGAACAAGGTCGACTTGCCGGCGTTGGTATAACCGACCAGGCCGACCACCGGAACTTGCGCCCGGCGGCGCGCCTGCCGACCCTGATCGCGCTGGCCCTCCACTTGCTGCAGCCGCTTCTGAATCTGGCGGATCCGGTTGGCAAGTAGGCGCTTGTCGGTTTCGAGCTGGGTTTCGCCGGGACCGCGCAGGCCGATACCCCCTTTCTGGCGCTCGAGGTGAGTCCAGCCTCGTACCAACCGGCTGGAGAGGTGTTTCAGCTGAGCCAGTTCGACCTGGAGCCGTCCCTCGAAAGAGCGCGCACGCTGGGCAAAGATGTCCAGGATGAGGCCGTTGCGGTCGACCACCCGGACATTCAATGCCTTTTCGAGATTGCGCTCTTGACTCGGCGTGAGCGAGTGATTGAAGAGCAGCAGTTCGGCCTGCTGCGCCTTGACCGTACCGGCCAGTTCTTCCAGTTTGCCCTGACCGATGTAATAGCGGGGATCGACCGCACGCAGCCGTCCCGTGAGCGTCGCCACCGGCTCCGCCCCGGCGGAAATGGCCAGGAGCCGCAGCTCATCCAGATCCTCCTGATCCGGCGCGGCCAGCGGCATGTGCACCAATACCGCGCGTGATCCGGTATCCGGCCTATCGAACAACCGACGCCCTCACGACGACGGCTCCCTGAGGCACATCTTCTGCCGCCTCATTCGGTCTCTTCGTCGCCACTTTCACCCGCATGTGGCACACGCACTGGGCGGCCCGGCACGATGGTCGAAATCGCGTGTTTGTACACCATCTGGCTGACGGTGTTCTTCAACATGATCACATACTGGTCGAACGAATCCACCTTTCCCTGCAACTTGATTCCGTTGACGAGATAGATCGAAACCGGAACATGTTCCTTCCGGAGTGTATTCAGGAATGGATCTTGCAGATTTTGGCCCTTCGACATCCTCTTTCTCCTCATTGTTTTTGGATTGGATTACCTTCCCATCCAAGACTCGACACAAATTAACAGAATTACACCGGCTTAGCCATCTGCACAATCTTGAGACAAACCGTTTGCAATTCAAGCCTTCCCGTCAAAATTTTCTGCCGCACCAGGGCATGTTCCCCTGATGCCTGCCTCGTCACCGGCCCGAGTCGGCCCTTTTACAATTTAACGGAAATCACCGCCGTCCGACCTCTGTTCTATGGTTTACAATGCCGGCCCCGGAACGAAGAGAGCCCCATGAACTCCACACCTTCCCCGCGCTGCGTGATGTTCGACCTTGTCGGGACCAGAATGTCCGACAGCGAGCATGAATTGCTGTGCCACCCCGCCGCCGGGGGGCTGATCCTGTTCAGCCGCAACTATGAATCACCGGACCAATTGATGGCTCTGGTGGCGGAAGTCCGCGACCTCCGGCCCGACATCCTCATTGCCGTGGATCACGAAGGCGGACGGGTCCAGCGTTTCCGGACGGGCTTTACCCGACTGCCGCCGGCAGCCGCGTATCTCAATGCGGATGGCGAAACCGGGCTGGCGGCGGCCGCAACGGCAGGCTGGCTGATGGCAGCGGAGCTGCGCGCCGTAGGCGTGGACTTCAGCTTCGCGCCAGTGCTCGACGTCGATAGTGGCGTCAGCGCCATCATCGGCGACCGTGCCTTCGCCCGCACCCCGGAAGAAGTCACTGCCGTCGCCCGCGCCTTCACTGCCGGCATGCGTCGGGCGGGCATGGCGGCGGTGGGTAAACACTTCCCCGGTCACGGCGGCGTGGCTGACGATTCGCACCTCACACTGCCTGAAGACCGCCGCGAATTCGAGGAACTGCTCGCCCGCGATCTGCTGCCCTTTTCGACATTGATTAGCGAGGGCCTCGAAGGCATCATGCCGGCCCACGTACTGTACCCCCGCATCGACACCCACACGCCATGCTTTTCTCATTTCTGGCTGCAGACCATCCTGCGTGAACGGATGAATTTCGACGGCGCGATCTTTTCGGATGACCTGTCCATGGCCGGCGCCGCCCGGGCCGGTGATTATCCCACTCGTGCGCTGGCGGCGCTCGATGCGGGCTGCGACATGTTGGTGGTCTGCAACAATCCCGAGGCGACGACGGCCATTCTGCAGGCACTGGAAAACCGTCCCGCATCCCCCGGCGGCGCCCGCCGTCTCTCCGCCATGCACGGTCGCTTTCCAATCGACCGTGGCGAGTTGCTGGCGAGTACCGACTGGCGCAATGCCGTCGACCGCATCCGATCTCTCACCGGCTCTGCCCAATGAACAGACTCGAAGAAATAAGGCGGATCGAGGCGTCCGCCGAACTGCTGTATTCCGAAGCCGAGGTCGAACGCGCCATCGTGCGCCTAGCCACGGAGATCGCCGAAGCCATCGCGGACCGCAACCCGATCGTCCTGACCATCCTCACCGGCGGCATCGTGTTCGCCGGCAAACTGCTCACCCATCTGCGGTTTCCGCTGGAGCTGGACGCCATCGGTGCCACCCGCTACCGGGGCCAGACCGAAGGCGGCGAAATGCACTGGCGACTGGAGCCCAGTCTTTCCCTGCAAGGCCGTACCGTGCTACTGGTCGACGACATCCTCGACGAAGGCATCACCCTGGCCGAGGTACGCCGACACTGCCTCCAACTGGGAGCGGAACGCGTTCTGATCGCGGCGCTGGTCGACAAGAATCTGGGCCGGGAAAAGCCTTGCCAGGCCGATTTCATCGGCCTGGTGACGGAAAACCGCTATTTGTTCGGCTACGGTCTGGACTACAAAGGTTATCTTCGCAACGCCGCGGGCATTTACGCCTGCCGCGAGATCGAGCCTTGAGGAATCCGCCATGAGCCTCACCGCAATCATCGGCGGCACCGGCCTGACCCGGCTGACGCAACTCGAAATCCAGCGCCGTGAGGCGCCGGCCACGCCCTATGGCGCACCGTCCTCCGCCCTGACCTTCGGCCGGCTGGCCCGTCGTGATTTCGTATTCCTGGCACGCCACGGCGACCCGCATACCATCCCGCCACACCGGATCAACTACCGCGCCAACCTCTGGGCTTTGAAACAGGCCGGCGCCGAGGCCGTCATCGCCGCCGCCGCGGTCGGCGGCATCGGGCGCGACATGGGCCCTGGCCGGCTGGCCATCCCACACCAGATCATCGACTACACCTGGGGGCGGGCCAGCACCTTCTTCGAAGATGGACTGGACCACGTCACCCACATCGATTTCACTGCGCCTTACAACGAACACCTGCGCCAAAGACTGATCGCCTCGGCCCGTGCCGCGGGACTTTCCGTCGTCGATGGCGGCGTCTATGGCTGCACCCAGGGGCCACGGTTGGAGACGGCGGCAGAAATCGCGCGAATGGAGCGCGACGGCTGCGACCTCGTCGGCATGACCGGCATGCCCGAAGCCGCGCTGGCGCGTGAACTGGAGCTGCCCTACGCGGCCTGCGCGATCGTGGCCAACTGGGCCGCCGGCAAGAGTGAAGGAGAAATCACCCTGGCCGAAATCGAGCGGCATCTGGCGCGGGGCATGGCCGACTTCATCGAACTGCTGATCTGTTTCGCCGGCTCACCCTGACCCGGATCAGCCACAGCCGCCGACGGCTACCCTGACCTGTTTACGGCACCAGTAAATGCGCCCCCCGGCTTCGGCCAATGCGACCACAGGGCTGCTCTCGTTCATTTTGATCCGGAACGAAACCGAAGGCATCGCTCCGTCCAGGAACTCGAAAGATGCCACCAACGGGCGGGGATTGTGCACCACCAGGAGATGCAGCGCAGCGGTGCGCCCGAGACGGCTCTCCAGCGTCACCGGCACGAGGGCGCCGTTTTCCGCGCTCTCGGGCACGTCCAGCACCAGCAAGGCGGTTTCTTCCGGCTTGCGGCCGGCGGTGAGTACGCGCACAGCGGCATCATAGGCAGCCGAATCGGCCTCCCCCCCGAAAGCAGAGGGGCTGCCAGAAAGCCGCCATATGGCGATGCCTTTCAGCGCGGAGAGGACGAAACGGCGTCGGGAGAAGTCGAAGCTCATCGGGAAATGCCAAGCTTGCCGGTACGGCAAGCTTACCGTTACCTTAAATGCCCAGCCAGGTCCCGCCGGTTCCTGCATGAAAATCCGTACTAAGACCACCGACGGCATCACGACCGTCCGTTTGCTGATCACCCACCCGATGGAGACCGGCCGCCGCCGGGATGACACTAGCGGCGAGGTTGTTCCGGCCCATTACATCGAGGAACTCACCCTCGAGCACGAAGGCAAGCCGGTGGTGCGCTGCCGCCTCAGCACCGCCGTGTCCAAAGATCCGTACTTCTCTCTGCAATTCCGCGGCGGCCGGCCGGGGGAGCGCATCCGGGTGAGCTGGACCGACAATCTCGGCAAAACCGAATCGCAAGAAGCCTTCATCGACTGATCACAGCTCTCGGGTCGCACTGAAGCGGATGTCCGGCCAGCGCTCCTCGGTCAGTGCGAGATTGACCCGGCTGGTGGCGAGATAGACCAGATAGCCGCTGCCGTCCTCGGCTAGGTTGTCGTAGACCTTGCGCTTGAATTCCTCAAGCTTCTTGGGATCGCTGCACGACACCCAGCGTGCCGTAGTCACCGGCACCGCGTCGTAGACACAATCCACGTTGTATTCGGACTTGAGCCGGAACGCCGTCACATCGAACTGCAGCACACCCACCGCACCCAGGATCAGATCGTTGTTGCGCAAAGGCTTGAACAACTGGGTCGCCCCCTCCTCGCTCAGCTGCTGCAGGCCCCGCTGCAGCGCCTTGGATCGCAGCGGGTCCTTCAGCACCACGCGGCGGAACAGTTCTGGCGCGAAGTAGGGGATCCCCTCGAATTTCAGGTTCTCGCCCTGGGTGAAGGTGTCGCCGACCTGGATGGTACCGTGGTTATGCAGGCCTATGATGTCGCCAGGATAGGCCTCTTCCACATTCTCGCGGCTGTCGGCCTGGAAGGTGATAGCATTCGCCACCTGCATCGCCTTGCCGCTGCGGACGTGGAACAGCCGCATGCCCTTGGTGTACTTGCCCGAGCATACCCGCAGGAAGGCAATGCGGTCGCGATGAGCCGGGTCCATGTTGGCCTGGATCTTGAATACGAAACCTGAGAATTTTTCCTCCCCCGGAATCACTGGGCGCTCCCGGGCCTGGCGTGCCTGCGGCGGCGGCGCGTATTCGGCGAAAGCATCGAGCAGTTCGAGGATACCGAAATTGTTGATCGCCGAACCGAAGAACACCGGCGTCTGGCGTCCCGCGCGATAGGCCTCCAGGTCGAACGCGTGACTGGCCCCACGCACCAGCTCGATTTCCATCCTCAGCTCTTCGGCCTGATCCCCTAGGAGTTCATCCAGCTTCGGGTTGTCCAGCCCCTCGACGATCTCGCCCTTGACTATGCGGTCGCCGTGCGAGGCGCTGAACAAATGGATCGCATCCTCGTACAAGTGGTAAACGCCCTTGAAACGCTTGCCCATACCGATCGGCCAGGTGATGGGCGCACACTGGATGTCGAGGATCCGCTCGACCTCGTCGAGCAGTTCCACCGGCTCCCGGCCCTCGCGGTCCAGCTTGTTGATGAAGGTGAGGATGGGCGTGTCGCGCAGGCGACACACCTCCATCAGCTTGATGGTCCTCTCCTCCACGCCCTTGGCGCTGTCGATCACCATGAGGGCGGAGTCAACCGCCGTCAGTGTGCGATAGGTGTCCTCGGAGAAGTCCTCGTGGCCTGGCGTATCGAGTAGGTTGAAGATACGGTCGCGGTGCTCGAACTGCATCACCGAGGTCGTGACCGAGATGCCGCGCTGCTTCTCCATTTCCATCCAGTCCGAGGTGGCATGCCGCGCCGCCTTGCGGCCCTTGACCGAACCCGCAAGCTGGATCGCGCCGCCGAACAGTAGCAGCTTTTCGGTCAGCGTGGTCTTGCCAGCGTCGGGGTGGGAGATAATGGCGAAGGTTCGCCGCCGCTCGATTTCGAAGTCAAGAAAGGGCATGGAACAGGCTTGCGGAAGGAAAACTATTTATTTTAAGCCAAATCGCCGTCCGGACGGGCACGACGAAACGTCGCTGAAAAAACTCAGGCGGGAACTCGCTCCGGCGGATCGGCAAAAAACGCCCGCACGACGCCGGGGTCGCGGGTGATGCGCATCGGTGGCAGGCTGTCCAGGAACACCCGCCCATAACTCTTGGACGTGAGCCGGGGATCGGCCAATACCAGCACACCGCGGTCGTCCACGTCCCGGATCAGCCGGCCGGCACCCTGTTTGAGGGTGATGACGGCGGTCGGGAGCTGGAACACACCGAAAGGGCTGTGACCGCGCCTGCGGATGGCTTCCAGCCGGGCGCTGACGACCGGATCGCCGGGCGATGCGAATGGCAGCTTGTCGATCACCACACAGGACAGCGCCTCGCCACGAACGTCGATCCCTTCCCAGAAGCTGGCGGTCCCGAGCAGCAGGCCGTTGCCCGAGGCGCGAAACGCGTCCAGCAGCCGAGCCTTGGGCTGAGTGCCCTGGACGAACAGCGGAAATTCGCTCTTACCTTCCAGGATGGAGGCTGCCTCGGCCAGGGCTTGATGGCTGGTAAACAGCAGAAATGCACGGCCCCGGCTCGCTTTCAGCACCGGCCAGGCTGCCCGCAGCACGGCCCGGGTATAGTCACAGCCCCCCGGCTCGGGCAGGCCCGGCGGCAGGTACAGGAGGCTCTGACGGCGGTAGTCGAAGGGACTCTCCCAGCGCCGACAATCGGCGTCGGCGATGCCGAGCTGGCGGGAGAAATGCTCGAAGCGCCCGGACACGCTCAGCGTCGCCGAGGTGAAAATCCACGTCGCCTGCCGCGCCTTGCGGAAGCGCGCGAATTCGCCGGCGATATCCAGCGGCGTCCGGCTCAGGGTAAATCCGCGACGATGGGTCTCGAACCAGCGCACCGATTCCTCGGTGTCTTCAGCCAGGAAGGTCTCCAGCCTTTGGATGAACTCGTCACAGCGCTTCCAGCAGGATTCCAGACCTTTGCCCCGTACCGCCGCGAGCTTGAGCTGCGCAGCCAAGGTGAGCAACGCTTCCTCCATGCGCTTGAGCCCGGCGCTTACGTCCTCGTTTCCGGCCACGGCGTGCCAAGCCTCCCGCCGCTGTTCGGCGCCCAACATGGTGCGAATGGCCGTAAGCTCGGCCTTGAGCAGGGTCGCGGCATCGGCCAGCCCGCCCATGTCCGGTGCATCCTTGGTGCGCTCGATCAGGGTGTCGTCCGCCAGTTCACCGAGCTGGCGGCTACTCAGGCTGACCCCCAGGAACTGTGTGGCGGTTTCGCCGAACTGGTGGGCCTCATCGATGATGATGACGTCGGCCTCCGGCAGCAGATCGCCGAATCCGTCGGTCTTGACCGCCCAGTCGGCCCACAGCAGATGGTGGTTGATGACAATGATCTGCGCCTCTTGGGCAGCCTTTCTGGCCTGGACCACAGGACAGTCTCCGTAGAGCGGACAGTCCTGTCCCAGGCAGTTTTCGGCGGTGGAAGTGACCGAGCGCCACAGCGGCGAAGCCTCCGGCACATCGCTCACCTCGGCGACGTCGCCGCTACGGGTCGTCTTCGCCCAGCGCCGGATGCGTTCGAGCTGATCGGCTTCCTCGGCGCTGAACCCGGCGCGAAATCCGAAATCGACGACGTTTTCCAGCCGGTAGGGACAGAGGTAATTCGACCGGCCCTTGAGCAGAGCGACATGCGCAGGCGCACCCAGCGCCTGCCGCAGCAGGGGCAGATCCTTCTGGAACAGTTGATCCTGCAGATTCCGGGTGCCGGTGGAGACCAGCACCCGCTTGCCGCTCAGCAGGGCCGGCACCAGATAGGCGAAGGTCTTGCCGGTGCCGGTGCCGGCCTCGGCGATCAGACAGCGGCCCTCGCGGATGGCCTGTTCCACTGCCCGCGCCATACCGGACTGGGCCGCGCGCGGCCGGAAACCCGTCAGCACATGCGCCAGGGGGCCATCCCCAGCGAAAGCCTCGTCGACAGCGCTCATCTTATGTTTTATTTTTCCGCTCCGCCCATGAGCCGGCCCGCTTCTTCGATCAGCGCCTGGCTTTTGTCGAGGAGATCCGGATTGCCTTTGGCCAACACCTTGGATTTGCGCGCCAGATCAAGCGCTAGGCGCGGTTGCTGCTGTGCCATACGGACGGTCGCCAGACGGTACCACAACTCGGGATTGCGCGGCTGCATGCGGATAGCGCGCTCCAAGGTGGTGGCGGCATTGTCGAGCTGGCCGGTTGCTTGCGCCTTGTCGGCATCGGAAATCAGGGCCGCTACGGCGGGGGTCGGCGCCGGCTGCTTCTTCGCGCCTGCCGAAGCTCTGGGAGCCGGCTTGGTGGGCTGGGCCGACGGTTTCGGCTTGGGACTGGGCGCCGGCGATGCCGTGGGGACCGGGCGAACACTCGGGGCAGACGGCCTGACCGCCTTACGCTGCGCACATCCCGCTGAAACGGCCAGGCACAGAGCCACTGCCAGCCACCGGCAGGGTAGCCCATGGAAGCGCCGGGAATCGATGTGGAAATTCATGAGGGAACCCCGGTAGTTGAAGCCCGCACAGTTCGCTCCGTTAACTCAGCCGCTGCCGAACAGGGCGTGATAGTTCCGTGTCGTCCGCTCCGCCACCGCGGCCAGCGAAACGCCTCGAAGCTCGGCGAGCATGCCTGCGACATGGCGGACATGCTGTGGATAGTTCGGTTTGCCCCGCAGCGGCACTGGTGCCAGGTAGGGGGAATCGGTCTCGATCAGATAGCGGTCGTCCGGCACCCGGCGGGCGACGTCCTGAACGGTTTCGGCGGTGCGGAACGTGACGATACCCGAAAAGGATATAGAAAAATTCAGATCGAGCGCGCGGCGTGCCGTATCCCAGTCTTCGGTGAAGCAATGGAACACGCCCCCCACCTCGCCCGCATCTTCTTCCTCGAGGATGCGCAAGGTGTCGGCGCGGGAATCGCGGGTATGGACGATCAGCGGCTTGCCGGCGAGTCTGGCGGCACGAATGTGGGTGCGGAAGCGATCGTGCTGCCAGGCAAGGTCGCCCACGCTGCGGAAATAGTCCAGGCCGGTTTCGCCGATGGCGACGACACGGTCGTCATCCGCCAGTGCGGCCAGGCGTTCGGCGCTCGGCTCCTCGATATCGGTTTCATTGGGATGCACGCCGACCGAAACACACACGTTCGGGTAGGGTTCGATGAGCCGGCGCATGGCGGGATAGTCTTCTAGATTAATCGCTACGCACAGCATGCGGTCGACGCCTTCGGCGCCGGCCTCCGCCATGAAACGCGAAAAATCGCCACCGAACGGTTTCAAATCGAGGCGGTCGAGATGGGCGTGGGAGTCGATGAACATCGGATCGGGAACAACGGGGCGGGTTCTGCCTGCAGAGCTTACATGGTATGGGTCGGCTGATCCGATTCAAGGTGCCCGGGGAGATAACTCTCGATCAAGGCCTTGGTGACGCCAGCATCCTCTTCGTTGAACTGTACGCCGATGCCGGCAGAACGGAAACCGGCGGCCCCCTTCGGGGTGATCCAGACGACCCGCCCCGAGATCGGGATCCGCTCAGGCTCGTCCATCAGCTGCAGCAGCATGAAGACCTCGTCGCCCAAGCGGTAACTGCGAGTCGTGGGGATGAAGAGGCCGCCATTCTTGACTGTCGGCATGTACGCGGCGTAAAGCGCATTCTTGTCCTTGATGGTCAATGCCAGAATACCCTGGCGGGCGCCCGCCTGCTCTTCGCTCAATGCCGTGCTCCCCGTGATCCGAGCCGGCTCCAGTTTATCAGGATATCTTCCATGATCAGCTGCCGGTTGGCCTGGCCCTCCAGATTGCGGCGGGCGGCATCGACCTCGTCGAGGTGGGCAAACAGGGTGCGAAGATTCAGACCCGCCGCCGCTTTCCGCAGTCCCGGCTCCAGATCGGCATTGGCCAAGCGCAATGCCCCCGGTGCTTCAGTACTGCCGATACGGATGAGGTCAGCGATCCAACCGTGCAACCAGGTCAGGACGGTCTCGCCATCCTCCTTCGCCCAATGCTCGGCCACCGCGAGCGGATCGCTCTCTTCCCTCAGCACGGCCAGCCAGTCATCGAAGAGCCTCCTTCTGCGCTGGGCCAGATCGCCGCCGTGCAGCTCGGCCGCTTTGAGCGGTGCGCCGCCTGCCATCGCCAGCAAAGCTTCGGCATCTTCCCCGACGCCTTGTCCATGCAGCCAGCGCAGCGCATCCTCCCGCGCAGGCAACCTCACCTCCAGACGCTGGCAGCGGCTGAGCACCGTCGCTGGCAGCTGCGCTGGTCGCTCGCTGATGAGGAGGAAAAGCGTATGCGGGTCGGGTTCTTCCAGCGTTTTCAGCAGACTGTTCGCCGCCGCTATGTTCATGGCATGCGCCGGACGGATGACCACGACCCGCGAAGCGCTGTACTGCGGTTTGAGCGAAAGCCTGTCGATCAGCCGGCGGACCGGATCGATCGTGATGCGTTTGCCGGCCTCCTCCGGTTCGATGTGGAGATAGTCCGGATGATTGCCCGCTACGGCCAAGTGGCAGGCCTGACAGGTCCCGCACGCCCCTTCGGCCGACGGGCTGATACACAGGAGCCGGCGGGCAAAATCGTCGGCCAGTACTCCCTTTCCCAGGCCGGCAGCACCTGAAATCAGCAAGCCCTGCGGCAAACGTCCCGCCTCCAGATACGCCGCCAGCCGGCGGCGCGCCGGCACCAGCCACGGATAGCAACCGATGGGATCAGACACAACCATCCAACAGGGAATCCAATTGGGCAGCGATGGCCGCCTGCACCAGGACCAAGGGCCGGTCGGCATCGATCACCCGTATCCGATCCGGTTCCGTTCGCGCCAGCGCCAGATAGCCCTCGCGGACACGGGCGAAAAAGGCGCTGTCTTCTCTTTCCAGCCGGTCCGGACCGCTGCGCTGGTGCGCCCGCCTCAAGCCGATGTCCACCGGAGCATCCAGCAGCAGAGTCAGATCGGGCCTCAGCCCGGCCTGAATCCAGTCCCGCAGGAAATCAATGATCCCCGGCTTGATACCTCGCCCTGCGCCCTGATAGGCATAGCTGGCGTCGGTGAAACGGTCGCAGACCACCCAGGCACCCCGCCGCAAGGCGGGTTCGATCACTTCCCGAAGATGATGCACGCGGGCCGCGAATAACAGCAGCAACTCGGCTTCCGGTCTCAGAGGGTCCTGATGCAGAAAAATCCCCCGCACCGCCTCACCGAAAGCGGTGCCGCCCGGCTCCCGCGTCGCGATGACCTCCAGACCCCGGGCGCGCAGCCGGCTCACCACGAAATCGAGATTCGTGCTCTTGCCGACACCTTCGCCCCCCTCCAGCGTGATGAATTTGCCCGCTGTCATGGTTGCCCGACCTTCTGGTAAACCTCTACCGCCTGTCGGTGTTCGTCCCAGGTCCGCGAGAAGCGGTGGCCGCCGTCCCCCCGTGCCACGTAGTACAGGCTGTCGCCCGGTGCCGGGTTCAGCGCGGCCCGCAGCGAAGCCAGCCCCGGCGCGGCGATCGGCGCCGGCGGCAGACCGCGGTGAAGATAGGTGTTGTAGGGCGTGTCGGTCCTGAGGTCTTGGCGCCGCAGATTGCCGTCAAAGCGGTCGCCCAGGCCGTAGATCACGGTCGAATCGACCTGCAAAGGCATACCGGTGCGGAGCCGCCTAACCAGCACACCGGCCACTTCGGCCTTTTCACTGGGCAGGGCGGTTTCTTTCTCGATGATGGAAGCCATGATGAGTGCATCGTCCGGCGTCCGGTAGGGAAGGTCCGGCGCCCGCCGCGCCCATTCCGCAGCGATGACCTCCGCCATCCGTCGGTGAGCGCGCTTGAGAATCTCAATGTCCGGAGTGCCCTTGATGAAGAAATAAGTATCAGGGAAAAACCGCCCTTCCGGATCTCCTTCCGGTATTCCCAGCTCCCGCATCAGCACGGCGCCGTCGCTCTCCGCCGTGAGGAGATGCTCGAGACCCGGCTGGGCCCGCAGCGCCGCCAGCATCTGCCGGAAAGTCCAGCCTTCGACCAGGGTCACGGCATGCTGTCGGACTTTCCCGGAAGCGAACAGCATCAGCAACCGGCGCCGGTCCAGACCCGGCGGAATCTCGTATTCCCCCGACTGTAGCTTGCGCGCCAGACCTTCCTGCCAGGCCAGCAGCATGAACCACCAGGGCTCATCGATCACGCCGGCATCCTTTAGTGCCAGAGCCACGTCCTTCAGCCCCTGCCCCCGCGCGATCTCGAATACGACTGGCTCAGTATTGGCGAGCGGCCGTTCGGTGGACTCGCTGAAATCCTTCACCGCCGCGCCGGCCGCGAACACCATTGCGGCGAACAGCAGCACCGTGCGCTTCATCCGGCCACGACCTCAGACAGCTGATGGATTTCCGAGCTCCGGTTCAGCATCATCGTCAACGCGCCCACCGGGTAATTCTTCTCCGCCAGCCGTGCAACCGGCCAAATGCCGATGACGCAGTTGGTCAGAAAAACCTCATCGGCCGCTGCCAGTTCTTCCGGCCGGATACGCCTTTCGCTCACCTCGACCCCTCGAGACCGGGCGATTTCCAGCACCAAGCGCCGCATCACACCAGCCACGCCGCAGCGGTCGATCAGCGGCGTCTCGAGCCTCCCGGACTTCACCATGAAAACGTTGCTCATGGTACCCTCCACGAGAAAGCCCTCGGTATCGCACATCAAGCCTTCCTGGAACTCATCGGTCCACTCCCCCCGTCCCAGTACCTGCTCCAGACGATTCATATGCTTAATCCCGGCCAGCGCGGAATTGATGCCGAGCGGCGTACGGCACAGCCTCACACTCACGCCGGAGCGGTAATAATCCTGCGGAAACTCGGGAGCGGGATGAAGCGACACCACGCGCGTCGGCTCCCCTTCTGCCACGGGCCGGTAGCCGCGACCGCCGATGCCTCGTGTAATCTGTATCTTGATGACGCCTTCGACCGCTGCCGATCCCAGCCGTCGCAGATCGGCGGCCAGCGCCTCGTCCCCTGGATAACGGATGCCGAGACGAGAGCAGGCATCTGCCAAACGGCCGATATGCCAGGGCCAAAGCATGGCTTTTCCCGCACGCAGGCGCAGGGTGGTAAAAGTGCCGTCGCCGTATTGAAATCCCCGGTCTCGCACATCGACACAGCCGCAGGAACGGCCGTTGACAAGGATGCTCATCGGCGGAATCCGGCAGAGGTGGCAACAGGTGCGGAAGCCTGAGATGGCCCCAGCGCCTAACTGAATTTCTTGAAAATCAAAGTAGCGTTGGTGCCACCGAAGCCGAAGGAGTTGGACATGACCACTTCGAGATCCTTTTCCCTGGCGGTATGAGGCACATAATCCAAGTCGCACTCCGGATCAGGCGTATCCAGATTGATGGTCGGCGGCACCACGTGGTCCCGAATCGCCAGGACCGAGAAGATCGCCTCGATTCCACCTGCCGCACCGAGCAGATGGCCGGTCATGGACTTGGTCGAGCTGATTGCCGTCGAGTACGCATGCGGGCCGAGCACCGCTTTCATGGCACGGGTTTCCGCAAGGTCGCCAGCAGGCGTCGACGTACCATGGGCGTTGATGTAGTCGATGTCTTCCGCATTCACGCCCGCATCACGCATCGCATGCATCATGCAGCGTGCCGCACCGTCGCCATCCTCCGGCGGCTGGGTCATGTGATGGGCGTCGCCTGACATGCCGAAGCCGATCAGCTCCGCGTAGATGCGGGCGCCGCGCTTTTTGGCATGCTCCAACTCCTCCAGCACTACCACGCCGGCACCGTCACCCAGCACAAAGCCGTCGCGGTCCTTGTCCCATGGACGGCTCGCCCGCGCCGGGTCGTCATTGCGGCGCGACAAGGCACGGGCCGAGATGAATCCACCCAGGGCCGTCGGTGAGCTTGCCATTTCGGCACCGCCGGCCAACATGACGTCGGCATCGCCATACTGAATGACCCTGGCCGCGCTGCCAATGCTATGGGTCGCCGTGGCACAAGCAGTGACGATCGCGTAATTCGGGCCTTTCAGGCCGTACTTGATGGAGAGGTTGCCGGAAATCATGTTGATGATGTTGGCCGGCACGAAGAAAGGGGAAATCTTGCGGGGGCCGCCCTTGAGAAAGACGCCGTAGCCATGCTCGATGCCCGTGATCCCGCCGATACCGGAGCCGACGCAGACGCCGAAGCGGTCCGCATTGGCCTCGGTGACCTCCAGCCCCGAATCTTCGAACGCCTGGCTGCCCGCCGCCATGCCATAGTGGATAAAGGTATCCATCTTCTTGGCTTCTTTTTCGGACAGATACCGGGTCACGTCGAAGTTGCGCACGCTGCCGCCGAAACGGGTGGCGAATTCGGAGACATCGAAATGCTCGATCGGGCCGATTCCACTGCGGCCGTTCAGGATGCTGTCCCAGCTTTCGGGGACATTGATGCCCACCGGACAGACCATACCCAGTCCGGTGATGACGACGCGACGCTTGCTCACGCTGACACCTGGAGGTAAACGAAAGAAGACCCCACCGGATGACGATGTCCCGTGGGGCTGATGGAACAGAAAGGCGGATCAGGTATGGCTCTGGATGTAATCGATCGCCTGCTGAACCGTGGTGATCTTTTCGGCGTCCTCGTCGGGAATTTCGCATTCGAACTCTTCTTCGAGCGCCATCACCAGCTCGACCGTGTCCAGAGAATCGGCGCCCAGATCGTCCACGAAGGAGGCCTCGTTCGAGATCTCGTCCTTCACGCCCAACTGTTCGGCGAAGATCTTCTTTACACGTTCTGCTATATCACTCATTGTTTTTTGTCCTCAGTGTTATTCAAGTTTAGAGGTGCGGAGATTTTAGTGTGAATTCCCGCGAACACAAGCACTCTGGCGTAAAAAGCCACTCAGGGCATGAACATACCGCCATTGACATGGAGGGTTTCGCCGGTAATGTAGGCGGCATCGTCGGAACACAAAAAAGCCACGGCCGCGGCGATCTCCTCGGCCTGTCCCAGCCGTCCCAGGGGAATCGATGCCAGCAGGGCCGTTTTGTGTGCCTCCGGCAAAGCGCGGGTCATGTCGGTATCGATGAAGCCCGGCGCCACCGAATTCACCGTTATGCCGCGCGAGCCGATCTCCTTGGCCAGGGACTTGGTAAAGCCGATGATACCGGCCTTCGCCGCCGCATAGTTGGTCTGCCCGGCATTGCCGGTCAATCCAACGACAGAAGTGATGTTGACAATGCGGCCGGTGCGGGCTTTCATCATGCCTTTGAGGCAGGCCTTGCTCATGCGGTAGACGGACGACAGATTGGTGTCTATGATCGCATCCCAGTCTTCGTCTTTCATGCGCATCAGCAGACCGTCACGGGTAATGCCGGCGTTGTTGACCAGAATCGTCGGAACGCCGAATTCGTCACTGACGGCGGCCACGAAGGATTCGACCGCGGCGGGATCGCTCACGTCCAGCACCCGCCCGCAGCCGTTCACGCCGGCATCGCTCAGGCCGGCTCCGATCGCCGCGGCGCCGTTTTCCGAGGTGGCGGTGCCGATGACTGTATTGCCGGCGCGCGCCAAACGATGGGCGATCGCTCGTCCTATACCCCGGCTGGCACCCGTGACAATGGCTATCTGATCGGTCATTGAATCGACTCCAAAGCTTTGTTCAACGAATCCTGATCCACGATGGCAAGCGTTGCTTCGCCGCTGACGATCCGTTTGTTCAGGCCAGCCAGGACCTTGCCCGGCCCGCATTCCACGAAGCGCCTCACGCCCTGATCGCTGAGGAAGCGGATGGTTTCCGACCAGCGTACCGGATGGGAAATCTGCTGAGCCAGCACCGCCCGGATCACCTCCGGCGACGGATGCATGGCGACGTCGACGTTGTGGACCACACCGATCCGGTCACGGGGCGATTCGAAGGAGGTTTCTGAAAGCAGGGCTGCGAATTTTTCTGCAGCCGGCGTCATCAGCGCGCAATGCGAGGGCACACTGACCGGCAGCAACACCGCCCGTTTCGCCCCCAGTGCCTTGGCAGCCGCAATCGCGCGCTCGACCGCCTGGCTCGCGCCGGCAATCACCACCTGACCCGGTGCGTTGAAATTGGCCGGCGTCACCACCGAATCCTGGGTGGAGGCTTCTTTACAAGCCGCCACGACCTGCGGATCCTCCAGACCAAGGATAGCGGCCATGGCCCCTGCGCCGGGCGGGACCGCTGCCTGCATCAGCCTGCCGCGATGGGCCACCAGTCTCACCGCGTCAGCGAAGCCGAGCGCGCCGGCGGCGACTAATGCCGAATACTCACCCAGGCTGTGGCCCGCCATCCAGGCGGGTCGACGATCGGTTGCCTTGCACCAGATCCGCCAGGTCGCGACCCCAGCGGCCAGCATCGCCGGCTGGGTGTTGACGGTCTGATTGAGTTCTTCCTCCGGCCCCTCCTGGACCAGACGCCAGAGGTCGAAACCGAGTATTTCCGAGGCCTCGGCATAGGTCTCACCGACTACCGGATGCGCTGCGGCGAGATCGGCCAGCATACCGATGGACTGGGAGCCCTGCCCCGGAAAAAGGAAAGCGAGGCTGTTGTCGATATTGGGCATTACAAAAGCTCTTTTTAATAGCGCAGAAGAGCGGAGCCCCAGGCGAAACCGCCGCCGAAGGCCTCCATCAGCACGGTTTGTCCGCGTTTGATGCGGCCGTCGCGGACGGCTTCGTCGAAAGCGAGAGGAATCGATGCGGAAGAGGTGTTGCCCTGTTCATCCACCGTCACGACCACCCGCTCCATGGGCAACTGAAGTTTCTTTGCGGTCGCCGCGATGATGCGGATATTGGCCTGATGGGGTACCAGCCAGTCCACGTCGGACTTCTGAAGGCCGTTCTGCTCCAGGGTTTCATCGACGATGCGACCGAGTGTGTTCACCGCGACCTTGAAAACTTCGCTGCCCTGCATGCGGATGGTGCGACTTTCGTCACTGCCTTCGCCGTTGCTGGCGGGATTGGGCAGATAGAGCAGATCCTGGTAATGGCCGTCGGAATGGATATGGGTGCTCATGATGCCGGGCTCGGTGGCAGATTCGAGCACCACGGCCCCGGCACCGTCACCGAACAGTATGCAGGTCGAGCGGTCGTCCCAGTCTACGGAACGGGAATTGACTTCGGTACCGACCACCAGCACGCGGTTGGCATTGCCGGCGGAGATGTACTGGTCGGCGATGCTCAACGCGAAGATGAACCCCGAACACGCCGCCTGCACGTCGAACGCCGCGCAGCTTCGCACGCCCAGACGCTGCTGTAGGAGGCATGCCGTGCTGGGAAAAACCCGGTCCGGCGAACTCGTCGCGAGGATGATCAGATCGAGATCGTGCGGATCGATGGCGGCTGCTTCCAGCGCCTGCCGGGATGCGATTTCGGCCATGCTGGATGCCGTTTCGTCGGCGGCCGCGATATGTCGGCGGCGGATGCCGGTGCGCTCGACGATCCATTCGTCCGACGTTTCGACCCGCATGGCGAGATCATCATTGGTCACCACCTGCCGGGGAAGGTAGCCGCCGGTGCCCGCGATGCGGGAATAGCGGGTCACGCCAGATTCCTCGCGGCGAAGGCATCCGTCACCCGCTCGCCGATACGATCCGGAACGGCTTTCTCGACTTCTTTCACTGCGATTGCGACGGCATTGGCGAAGGACAAGCGGTCCGCATTGCCGTGACTCTTGATCACGATGCCGCGCAGACCGAGGAGACTGGCACCGTTATACTGGCGCGGATCGATCCGGCGCTTGAAGGCATTGAGTACGGGCAGCGCCACCAAACCTGCCAGTCTACTCAATAAACTGCTGGAAAACTCCCTCTTGATGAAATGAGAGATCATTTTTGCCAGACCTTCACTGCTTTTCAACGCGACGTTTCCAACGAAACCGTCGGTCACGACAATGTCGACGCTGCCCTTGAAAATGTCGTCGCCCTCGACGAAACCGATGAAATTGACGTGGGCTCCACTGAGCAGTTCAGCGGCCCGCTTCACCTGCTCGTTCCCCTTGATCTCCTCTTCGCCGATGTTGAGGAGCCCGACCGTGGGATGCTCACGTTCCTCTACGGCCCGGACCAGCTCATAACCCATAACGGCGAACTGATAAAGATGCTCGGCAGTGCAATCAACGTTGGCACCGAGATCGAGGACATGGGTATGCCCCGTCATGGAAGGCACGGCCGCGATGATTGCCGGACGGTCGATACCCGGGATGGTCTTGAGGACGAACTTGGCGATCGCCATCAGCGCACCGGTATTCCCTGCGCTTACGCAAGCATCGGCCTCGCTTCGCTTGACCAGATCGATAGCCACCCGCATGGACGAGTCCTTCTTATTGCGAAGCGCCTTGGACGGCTGATCGTGCATTTCCACGACCTGCGACGCATGGTGCACCTTCAGTCGATCCCCGAACCGGAGCTGGGCGTCCTTGAGATACCCTCTCAGCACGGATTCGTCACCGACCAGGATCAGCCGCAGCGAGGGATTCCGCTCCAAACTGTCCAGAGCCGCCGGCACCACGACTTTAGGTCCGTGATCACCCCCCATCGCGTCCAAAGCGATGGTCGTCATACCGTCACCGCGCCGCATGCACCGCCATCAAGAGTCCAATAGAAGGGTGTCGAACCGCCGGACCGGAGGGTTTACGCTTATTCCTCAGTCTCGTCGCCGCGCTTCGGCGTGATGACGCGGCGGCCACGATAATAGCCGTCCGGGCTCACATGGTGGCGCAGATGGGTTTCGCCGGTGTTCGCCTCGACGGACAGGGCACTCGCGATCAATGCGTCGTGCGACCGCCGCATGCCGCGCTTCGAACGGGTCTTGCGATTTTGTTGAACAGCCATGATGACTCCTTAAGAAAACTTGCTATCGTTGTTTTTCAGTTGCGCCAGCACGGCAAACGGGTTTTCCCTCTTCCCGTTTTCCGCCTGCGGCCCAGGCGGCGCATTATCCCCACAGACTGCGTGCTGCGGTATCGGCGGGACGGCCAGCACGAGTTCATCCTGAACCAGGTCGGATAGCCTAATCGGCGCTCCGCCATCGAACAGCAGCGGCTCGCAAGACGCCGGCAGGCGGTCAGCCTCCTCCAGCGAAGCCACGACACCTAGCGCAACCCGCAATCGCACCGACCATGGCAGCCGATCCAGGCAGAGCTGACACTGCAGCACAAGATCCGCCTCGACCCAACCGGTCACCACCGACCACCGGCCGTCCTTGCCGAACTCCAGCTCGACCCGGATGCTGCCGGTTCTTTCAAACAGGAACTCCTCAATTCGGTCGAAAAGCGCCAGCGGCAATTCCCCCACCACCCGCCGACGCTTGTCGGCAAACCCCAACGGATCGACGAATTCAGGCAAGTAGGAAAGCATAATCGTGTAATAATACAGGCAAAATCCAACTTCTGTCAAAGCAAGGGAACATCGCGATGCAGACTCCCCCGCAGCAGTCGAAGCCGCTCCTCCTGGCCTCGGGTTCGAGTTACCGCCGCCAACTGCTCCGCAAACTGGGTCTGCGCTTTACCGCGGTCTCACCGAACATCGACGAAGCGGCCAAGCCGGGAGAGGCTGCGGAAGATCTCGCCTTGAGGCTGGCCTGTCAGAAAGCACGGGCACTGGCAGCCGCCTATCCCGACCATTTGATCATCGGCTCGGATCAGGTGGCCGTGCTGGGGGATTCGAGACTGGGCAAGCCTGGTACTCATGAGAATGCGGTCGCCCAGTTGGCGAGGGCATCGGGGAATACCGTGACATTCCTGACAGGACTGTGCGTGTACGACGCGGTCTGCGGGATCAGCCATACCGGCCTGGACCGCTGCCGGGTCCATTTCCGTCGCCTGCACCGGGACCAGATAGAGCGCTACGTCGCCGCCGACCAACCCTACGACTGCGCCGGCGCTTTCAAGTCGGAAGGACTGGGCATTGCCCTCATCGAACGCTTCGAAGGTGACGATCCGAACGCTTTGGTCGGTCTTCCCCTGATCCTGCTGACGGAAATGCTGAAACGCTTTGGCGTCGCCGTCTTCTGAACGACTCCGGCAGGATGCGGCGTCAGTTCAGGCGATTGTAGTATTCGATCACCCGGTTGAGGTAATCCCGGGTTTCGGGAAAAGGCGGAACCCGGTTGCCATATTTGATGATGTTATTTTCGCCGGCATTGTAGGCAGCGACCGCCAAGCTGACATCGTTGAACATGCCGATCAGGTCACGCAGATAGCGGGCCCCGCCGTAGACGTTCTCCACCGGGTCGGTCCGGTCCCGCACGCCGTAGCGTGCCGCGGTGTCCGGCATCAGCTGCATCAGACCCACGGCGCCCTTGCCCGAAACCGCCTCCGAGTTGTATGCCGACTCGGCCTGGATCATCGCATGCAGCAGCAGGGGATCGAGATTGTAGCGCTCGGCCACTTCGGCGATCAGCGGCGCCAGCATTTCGCGGCTGCGCTCCAATGCCCCGACCTTGAAGGCGACCGGAGCCGCAGCCCGGCGGGACGGCTCCGGCTCATATGCGGGTGGCGGTGACCCCAACCGGGCCGACACCTTAGTGGTAGCGATCAACCGGTAGCCGCTATGTTGGGGGCGGTCGGTGTAATAGACATGGCCTTTCTTGTCGACGAACTTGTAGACATCCGCCGAGACCTGCGCCGCCGGCAACCCTCCCAGCAGCAGCGCAATCCAAAGACGTCGTTTCATCCACATGTTTTTACGTCGTTTTCTCGAATCGGAACGAGCGGGTTTATACCACCGCTCCGTTCGGCCGGACAAGCCTCAAGGCGACACTTTGACCGGCCGCACCCGCGATGCAGCCAGCACCGCCCGCCTTCGCGCCTCTTCCAGCGTATCCGCCGCCGCCAGCGCCACGCCCATACGCCGCCGCGGATGGGCCTCCGGCTTGCCGAACAGGCGAACCTCGGATTCCGGCACAGCCAGCGCCTGCTCCAGCCCCTCGAACGCGATGCCTTCCGCTGCCATCCCTCCGTAAATGACGGCGCTAGCGCCGGGACGCCTCAGGGCGGGATCGAGCGGCAATCCCAGAATCGCGCGCACATGCAGTTCGAACTCGTTCTGCGTTTGGCTGACCATGGTCACCATGCCGGTATCGTGCGGCCGGGGGCTCACCTCGCTGAACCACACCTCATCCCCCCGAACGAACAGTTCGACACCGAACAGCCCGCGCCCTCCCAAGGCATCGACCACGGTGCGGGCGATCGCCTCGGCGCGTTCCCTGGCCTTAGGACTCAGGGGCTGTGGCTGCCAGCTTTCCACGTAATCCCCGGCCTGCTGCCGGTGCCCTACGGGCTCACAGAGCGCGATCCCGGCGTCACCTCCGGAAGCGAGGGAACGCACCGTCAGCAGGGTAATCTCGAAGTCGAAGTCGATCCGGCCTTCGACGATGACACGGCTCGCCCCGACCCGCCCGCCCTCCCGCGCGTGATCCCAGGCCGGCTGGACATCGGAGGGGCTCTCGAGCAGGGATTGACCCTTCCCGGAGGACGACATGACGGGCTTGACGAAACAAGGAAAGCCGATCTTTGCCGCCGCCTCGGCCAAGGCTGCACAGGAATCGGCAAAGGCATAGGGTGAGGTCGGCAGGCCCAGTTTTTCCGCCGCCAGCCGCCGGATGCCTTCGCGGTTCATGGTGAGTTGCACAGCGCGGGCATTGGGAATAACCTCCGCCAGCCCCGCCCGCTCGATCTCGATCAAGGCATCGGTGGCGATCGCTTCGATCTCGGGCACGATGAAATGGGGACGCTCGGACTCGACCAGGCGATGGATCTCTCCTGGGTCTGTCATGTCGATGACGTGGGCGCGGTGGGCGACCTGCTGCGCCGGCGCGCCGGGATAGCGGTCGACCGCGATCACCTCGGCGCTGTAGCGCTGGAGGGAGATCGCCACCTCCTTGCCGAGTTCGCCGCTGCCCAGGAGGAGTACCCGGGTCGCACCGGGCGTGTTTGGGGTTCCTATGCGCATAGCTGAAGTCATGAATGGCTCAAGGGAATCGGCCGCCGCCAAAACACGGCGGAAGGCCAAGGGTTGCGGGCGAGGAATTGTAGCCAGCCCACATACGCTTGGCCATGCCATCTATTCGATGGAAAATTCGCGCATCATGCCCATGTCCTCATGCTCCAGGTTGTGGCAGTGGTACATGAACAAGCCTTTGAAGTCCTGGAACGGCTTGATCAGACGGATCCGCTCGCCGGGCATCGCCAACACGGTGTCCTTCCAGCCGGTGTCGACGAAACCGTCACGAACGCTTGCATAATCGCCCAGCACCGCGCTGTTCACGGTGCGGCTGATGATCTGGAAGGGCTGGCCGTGCAGGTGGATGGGATGCGCCATGGACATCATCATCCCCATGCCGCCGCTCCCGCCCATCATCCCCATGCCGCGATGCCCCATCATGCCCATTCCCATGCCACCGTGCATGCCCATGCCATGCCCGCCGCCGTGCTCCATGCCATCTTCCGGACCACCGTGGCCGTGGAATATCTCCAGCAATTGAACGCTGCCCAACGGAATCCTCTCGAACGGCTGCAGATCGTCATGGGCATAGGGGCGCCGATTGAGCAGCATGGACATCGGTCCTTCCGAAATCTCCAGGGGCACCGGTTTGTCCGGATTGGCAGTATCGGCCAGGGTGTAGCGGGAAATCTTTGCAAGGCGCCGTGGCAGGCCGGGACTTTCGCTCACCCGCCGGCCCACCCGAACCGTAAACAACGGGTAATCGCTGCCGGGGGGCAGAGCACTGTGCATCATCTCGCCCATCATCCGCCGCGCCATCATAGGAAAAGCTCCCGAAAATGGCAGGCTCCGCATGACCAGCTGAGAGCCGACGGCGCGCCCGCTGAAATCCATCCACACGTCCAGACGCTCACCCGGCGCGAGCATCACGTAGGGCTTGCTTTCCGGCGTTTCCAGCAGGCCGCCGTCGGTACCGATGACCGTCACAGGCGTGGCATCATCCCAGCCCAGCTTGTAGATGCGGGCGTTCGAGCCGTTCATGAGCCTGAACCGGTAGGCCCGGCTCGCTACCTCGACCGCGAAATCCGGGCGGCCATTGACCAGAATGCGGTCACCATGGAACCCCATCATCCGCTCGTGCATATGGCGGACATAGACGAGCTGGTTGTCAGCGTCGAAGCGCCGGTCCTGCAGTACGATGGGGATCTCGTATTCCCCCGCCGGCAGACCGAGCGCCGCCTCCTCTTCGTCGTTCACCAGAATGCCGCCGGCCAGGCCGTGATAGACCTGCCGTCCCGTGAGCTCGTGGGGATGCGGATGATAGATATTGAAACTCGCCCGGTTGAGCACCTCGAATTCGTAGACGAACGTCTCTCCCGGCTCCATCGCATACATCGGGTGACCGTCCATCAGCGCCGGGACGTGCATACCGTGCCAATGGGCGATGGTCGGCTCGGACAGCTCGTTGCGGAAATGGATGCGCACCTTCTGCCCCTTATGCAGGCGCATGAGCGGACCCAGATAAGATCCCGGCAGTTGGGTCAGTGTGTCTTCCGGGCCTTTCATCAGCCGCCCGGCATACTGCAGAACCCGGGTCGGCTGACCAGGCAGGATGGATACCGCGGACTGGCGGGCCGCCAGCTCGATTTCCACGTCTGGTTGAAATGCGGGCGATGCTTTGTTCGGGCTGAGTTTCGGACCGCCCGCCATGGTCATCGCCTGCGCCCAGGCCGGCACTCCGGCGAAAGCGAACAGCCCAAGACTGGTATGGCGGAGAAAACGGCGGCGTGACAGATGGATGCTGGACGGCATAACCCCTCCTCTTCGACCTCGAGGTCACTTTAGTTATGGCAAACCTTCCCCTGCTGCAGGCACTGCCAGCCGGGAGGTTAGTGCTGGACGGGCCTCGCACGCACAGCGAACGGATGCCCTTGGCAGCATTGTATATAAGTTTCCGATGATATCGACATCCGGTCCCCAATGCGGTGTACCGAACCCCCTCGTCCTAAAGCCACCGGGCTGCTCTTGCAACAGCACACCCAGACCGCGCAGGACCTGCCGCCGTTGCCATCCGAACAACCGGCCGGATATGCCCCGAACGTAACGAGTATGTGAAAATTAGACCCTGGCGCGCGGAACCTTGGCCTTACGCAAACTTCGCGTCCGTTGACACCGGCGCCGAGCAAATCGACCTTCGGTAACCCCAATGCAGACATTGAACGGAAAAATGATCAAAAAGGCATCCTTCCTCGTTTTCATCGCGCTGCTGGGCGCGATCCCGCCGGCCGGGGCGGAAAGCGACAAAGAGCTACAGGAAAAAGCCCTCAAGGCACGGGAACTGGGCCACCATGGTGGCATGGACCATGCGGCGCATGCCGACGAGGAAACGAGGGGCAAATTCCGCGGCGTCTTCTACGGCTACCTGCCATGCCAGGAAGACAACTGCGACGGACTGAAAATGACCTTGTCGCTGAACGACAAAGACCGTTACCTGCTGGTGATCCAACCGGCGAAGCCGCAAAATCGGGAATCCTTCGAAAAAGGCAAATACCAGTGGGACGAGAAGAACGGCATCGTGCTGCTGACCCCCAACAAAGAGGCACCGCCGCGCCGCCTCGCCATCAAGGATGAGAGCACCCTGATCTATCTGGCCAGTGACGGCAAGCCGCTGCCCGGCGACCAGGACCGGTACCGGCTGGAGCGGAGCGACAAGGCCGGCAACCGGGAAATGCACATTCATTGATGACGCCGGAACTGCCGCACCGGCAAAATCCTGCTGACTTGCGCAGCCATATCCCGATAAAATGGAAAATTTTCCAGCCGCCCAAACGATCCCTCCATGCGCACCTCCCAATTCCCCTTGAGCACCCTGAAGGAAACCCCCTCCGACGCCGAGATCGTCAGTCATCAGCTGATGCTGCGCGCCGGCCTGATCCGGAAACTGGCGGCGGGGCTGTACACTTGGCTGCCGCTGGGACTGAAGGTGCTGCACAAGGTCGAACGGGTGGTGCGCGAGGAGATGGATAGAGCCGGGGCCTTGGAAGTACTGATGCCGGTGGTCCAGCCCGCCGAGCTGTGGCAGGAATCCGGCCGCTGGGAGCAGTACGGACCGGAGCTGGCACGTTTGCACGACCGCCATGACCGGCCATTCTGCCTCGGGCCGACCCACGAGGAAATCATCACCGATCTGGCCCGCAACGAATTGAAAAGCTACCGGCAGCTCCCGGTCAACTTTTACCAGATCCAGACCAAATTCCGCGACGAGATCCGACCGCGCTTCGGGGTGATGCGGGCGCGCGAGTTCATCATGAAAGACGCTTATTCCTTCCACCTCGATCAGGAGTCGCTGACCCAGACCTACGATGCCATGTACGTGGCCTACAGCAACATCTTCAGCCGGCTGGGGCTGAAGTTCCGCGCGGTGCTGGCGGACACCGGTGCCATCGGCGGCAGCCATTCGCACGAGTTCCACGTGCTGGCCGATTCCGGCGAGGACACCATCGCCTTCTCCACGGCCAGCGATTACGCCGCCAACGTCGAACAAGCCGAGGCGGTCGCACCCATAGCGACGCGCCCAACACCTACCGCCGCACTGCTCAAGGTGGAAACGCCGGGCAAGAAAACCATCGCCGACGTAAGCGAATTTCTCGGGGTCCCGGCTGCCAAGATCCTCAAGACCATCGCGGTCATGCAGACCATCGTTGACGCCGACGGGTTGGACCGGGACGTGTTCGTGAAGGTCCTGCTGCGTGGCGACCATGAGCTGAACGAGATCAAGCTGGGAAAGGTGCTGGGACGCTTCCGCTTCGCCAGCGAGGAAGAGATCGAACGCCACATGGGCTGCCGTCCCGGCTACATCGGCCCGCTGAACCTGCCGGCCGGCACGGCTTTCGGCCCGGTCTATGCCGACCACGCCGTGGCGGTGATGAGCGATTTCGTCTGCGGCGCCAACGAGGCCGGCTACCACTTCACCGGTGTCAACTGGGAGCGCGATCTGCCGCTGCCGCAGGACGAGTATGTGCGTGATCTCCGCAACGTGGTCGAGGGCGACCCCAGTCCGGACGGCCTGGGCACCCTGCGGATCGCACGAGGCATCGAGGTCGGCCACATCTTCCAGCTCGGCACGAAGTACAGCGCGGCGCTGAACGCCACCGTACTCAACGAGGAAGGCCGCAGCCAAGTCATGCTGATGGGCTGCTACGGCATCGGCGTTTCCCGGGTCGTCGCGGCGGCGATCGAGCAGAACCACGACGAACGCGGCATCATCTGGCCGGAAGCCCTGGCGCCATTCCAGGTAGCGCTCTGCCCGATCAACATGCAGGCTTCGGAGCGGGTACAGGCGGCCACCGAGCGGCTCTACGCCGAGTTCTCGGCCGCCGGCTTCGAGGTGCTGTACGACGACCGCAAGGCCCGTCCCGGCGTGATGTTCGCCGACATGGAGCTGATCGGCATTCCGCACCGTATCGTCATCAGCGAGCGCGGGCTGGACGCAGGCACGCTGGAATACAAGGGCCGCCAGGATGCCGACAGCCAGCCGATCGGCATCGACGGGGTCGTCGAATTCCTCCGCGACCGTTTGGAAACCCGGTAAGCATCACCTGCATTCGTATAGAATGCGCAAGTTTCAGCCACGACTTTAGAAATCCTGTGGAAAATTTTCACGGCACAACCATCGTTTCCGTCCGCCGGGGAGACCGGGTGGTCATCGGCGGGGATGGCCAGGTCACGCTCGGCAATACGATCATGAAAGGCAACGCACGGAAGGTGCGCCGCCTCTACAACGGCCGAGTACTGGCGGGTTTCGCCGGTGCCACGGCCGATGCCTTCACCCTGTTCGAGCGCTTCGAGGGCCAGTTGGAAAAGCACCGCGGCAACCTCACCAAGGCCGCGGTGGAGTTGGTCAAGGACTGGCGCACCGATCGTATGTTGCGCCGTCTGGAAGCCCTGCTGGCCATCGCCGACGACAAGGCTTCGCTGATCATTTCGGGTAACGGTGACGTGATCGAGCCGGAAAACGGCCTGATCGCGATCGGTTCCGGTGGCCCCTTCGCCCAGTCGGCGGCACGCGCGCTGCTGGAAAACACCGAGCTCGACGCCCGCGACATCGTCGAGCGGTCATTGATCATCGCCGCCGACATCTGTATTTACACCAACCACAATCTGACCATCGAAGAACTCGAGACCGGCCGGAATTCCGGTAATCCAGCATGAGCCAGATGACCCCCCGCGAAATCGTCCACGAGCTGGACAAACATATCGTCGGCCAGGCAGAAGCCAAACGCGCCGTCGCCATTGCGCTGCGCAACCGCTGGCGCCGCGCGCAGGTCGGCGCGCCGCTGCGCGATGAAATCACTCCCAAGAACATACTGATGATCGGCCCCACCGGCGTGGGTAAGACCGAGATTGCCCGCCGCCTGGCGCGGCTGGCCAATGCGCCGTTCATCAAAGTCGAGGCGACCAAGTTCACCGAGGTCGGCTATGTCGGACGCGATGTCGAATCCATCATTCGCGACCTGATCGATGCGGCGATCAAGATGACCCGCCAAGCAGAGATGGCCAAGGTACAGAGCCGGGCGGAAGCCGCCGCCGAAGAGCGCGTACTCGACGCCCTGGTGCCGCACGCCAGCACCTGGAACATCCAGGAAGAAGGGGATTCACCGGCGCGGCAGAAATTCCGCCAAAAGCTGCGTGCCGGGGAACTGAATGACAAGGAAATCGAAATCGACGTCTCCGCTGCCCCGATCGGCGTGGAGATCATGGCCCCGCCCGGCCTGGAGGAAATGAGCAGCCAGCTGCAAAACCTGTTCCAGAACTTCCAGGCCGGACGGACCCGGACCCGCAAACTGCGAGTCGGGGACGCCCTCAAGCTGCTTAAGGAAGAGGAGGCCAGCAAAATGATCAACGAGGAAGAGATCAAGCTGCAGGCCGTTCATGCGGTGGAACAGAACGGCATCGT
Organism: Methylococcus capsulatus; assembly: GCF_036864975.1. Taxonomy (NCBI): domain Bacteria; kingdom Pseudomonadati; phylum Pseudomonadota; class Gammaproteobacteria; order Methylococcales; family Methylococcaceae; genus Methylococcus; species Methylococcus capsulatus. The sequence continues at coordinate 3,289,160 of NZ_CP104311.1, forward strand.
CTTTCTCGACGAGCTCGACAAGATCTGCAAGCGCGCGGAATACGGCGGACCGGATGTTTCCCGTGAAGGTGTACAGCGAGACTTGCTGCCCTTGGTCGAGGGCTGCACCGTCAGTACCAAATATGGCACCATCCGCACCGACCACATCCTGTTCATCGCCTCGGGGGCTTTCCATCTGGCCAAGCCGTCCGATCTGATCCCGGAGCTGCAAGGGCGGTTTCCGATCCGCGTGGAGCTGAATCCGCTGTCGGCCGACGACTTCGTGCGGATCCTCACCGAGCCGGATGCGTCGCTGACGGCACAGTACGCCGCCCTGCTGGCAACCGAAGGCGTCCGCCTGGAATTCGCCGACAGCGCCATCCGGCGCATCGCCCAGATCAGCTGGGAGGTGAACGAACGCACCGAGAACATCGGCGCCAGGCGGCTGCACACGGTGCTGGAACGGCTGCTGGAGGAAATTTCGTTCGACGCCGCCGACCACTCCGGCACCAGCATCACCATCGACGCCGGATACGTCGATGCCCACCTGGGCTCTCTGGCCCAGGACGAAGACCTCAGCCGTTACATCTTGTGACCATGAACGATCCGATGCCTCTCACCATCACCCTGCACCGGGAAAGTCGCGTGCTCGAGATCACCTTCGACGACGGCAGCCGCTTCGAGCTGCCCTGTGAATACCTGCGGGTATATTCCCCCTCGGCGGAGGTGCGCGGTCATGGCCCAGGCCAGGAAACCCTGCCACTGGACAAAGAAGACGTGACCATCACGGCGCTCGATCCGGTCGGCCATTACGGCATCAAACCAACCTTCAGCGACGGCCACGACACCGGTATCTATACCTGGAAGCTACTGTACGATCTTGGCCGGCATTACCACGCCCTCTGGCAAGAATACCTCGGTAAAGTGGCGGCGGCGGGCTGCAGCCGCAAGGCCGGCCATTGACCCCACGCCCCTTCGAGAACCCAACCCCCATGAGTGAAAATACCACCCACTTCGGCTTCCGCACCGTACCCGAGCACGAAAAGGCGAGCATGGTCCGCGCCGTGTTCGATTCCGTCGCCGGCAAGTACGACGTCATGAACGACCTGATGTCCTTGGGCATCCACCGGATTTGGAAGCGGATCACCGTGGACCTGGCGCATGTCCGCTACGGCGAGAAGGTACTGGACCTGGCCGGAGGCACCGGCGACCTGACCGCCCTGTTCCGCAAGCGCGTCGGCGCCAAAGGCTTCGTGGTGCTGTCCGACATCAACGCGGAAATGCTCAGACGCGGCCGCGACCGTATCATCGACGATGGTCTTGCCGAATCGGTGGCCTACGCCCAGATCGACGCGGAAAAACTGCCCTTTCCGGACAACAGCTTCGACTGCATAAGCATCGGTTTCGGCCTGCGCAACGTCACACACAAGAACCAAGCCCTGAAGTCCATGTACCGGGCCCTCAAGCCGGGGGGACGGGTCATCGTGCTGGAATTCTCCGAAGTTCATAATGAACTACTCAAGAAGGCCTACGATCTTTATTCGTTCAAGGTCTTGCCGTTTCTGGGCAAGCTCGTCGCGAACGACAGCGAGAGCTACCGTTACCTCGCCGAGTCGATCCGCATGCACCCCAACCAGGAGAAGCTCAAGACCATGATGGAGGGGGCCGGCTTCGAGCGCTGCGAATACTTCGACCTCATGCAGGGCATCGTTGCCGTGCACCGGGGCTATAAGTTCTGAAGATGGCGGGAATGCTGAAACTCCTGATGGCGGCCGCCTTACGCGGGGCCATGGAGAAAGCTCTGTCGCGTCACATCGCCCTCGGCACGTCCAGCCGGGCACGGCTGGAAGCCCTGGCGGGCAAGACCTTGGCCCTGGTGCTGACGCCACCCGGTGTTGGCGTCCTGTTCTGCCCTACCCCTGACGGCATACAAGTGCTGCAGGAAAGCACCGACATGCCCGATGCGGTGATCGCGGGTTCACCCTTCACGCTGGCGCGGCTGGCGCTGAGCCGGGACCGTATCAGCCCCGGCACGGCCGGACCGCTGGTGCTGGAAGGCGACACCGAAACCGCAAGACAGTTCTCCGCCTTGCTGCAAGACCTGGACATCCCTTGGGAAGCGATGTTCGCACGCTATCTGGGGCCGACGGCGGCCAGGAGCATCACGGACGCCGGTCAGGCGTTCCGCGACTGGAGCGCCGACCTCGCCACCACCCTGCGGTTGGACATCCGCGAGCTGCTGCAGGAAGAAACCCGGATCGTCCCCGCCGGCCCCGAGGCCGACGCGCTGTACACGGCGGTCGACCACCTGCGCGACGGCATCGCAAGGCTGGAAGCCAAGCTCGGCCGTATCGAAAAAACACTGCCTGCCGCTCCCGGCAAGCTTCAGCCGAACACGCCGTGATTCCCATCCGACTCGTCAGCCGCTTACTGCACATCCAGCACGTGCTGGTTCGCCACGGACTCGACGAACTCGTCGAAACCACCCATCTATACCGCCCGTTGCGCTATGCCGCCCGGTTCTCCGCCGGACGTCGCGTCCGCGAGCTCGAAGCACCGCGCGCCGTGCGCCTGCGTCGGGCGATGGAAGAACTCGGGCCGATCTTCGTCAAGTTCGGCCAGACGCTATCCACGCGCCGCGATCTGCTGCCCGATGACATCGGAGAAGAACTGGTGAAGCTGCAGGACCGCGTCCCGCCGTTTCCCGGCGCCGAGGCCCGCCGGATGGTCGAATCCGCACTGGGCCAGCCTGTCGGCACGCTGTTCCGATCTTTCGATGAAGATCCGCTGGCTTCGGCTTCGGTCGCGCAGGTCCATGCCGCCCGCCTGCACAGCGGTGAAGAAGTCGTAGTCAAGGTATTACGACCCGGCGTCCGGCAACGCATCGAGGCGGACATCGAACTGCTCTACGCGCTGGCCGGCATGGCGCAGCGGTTCTGGCCGGATGCCCGCAGACTCCGCCCGACCGAAGTCGTCGCCGAATTCGAAAAAACCATCCTGGACGAACTGGACCTGGTGCGGGAAGCGGCCAACGCCGCCGAGATCCGGCGCCGCTTCGAAACTTCCGGGATTCTCTACATCCCCAAGGTGTACTGGGACTACACGCGCCGCGATGTCATGGTGATGGAACGCGTCGCCGGGATCCCCATCGGCGACGTCGCCCAGCTCCGACGCGCGGGCGTCGACCTCAAGCTGCTGGCGGAGCGGGGAGTAGAAATCTTCTTCACCCAAGTGTTCCGCGATAGTTTCTTCCACGCCGACATGCACCCCGGCAACATCTTCGCCACGACGGATGCACGCTACATCGCGGTCGATTTCGGCATCGTCGGCAGCATCTCCAAGGCCGACCAGTATTACGTGGCCGAAAATTTCCTCGCGTTCTTCAACCGGGATTATCGCCGGGTCGCCGAAATGCACGTGGAATCCGGCTGGGTGCCTCGCACGACGCGGATCGAGGAATTCGAATCGGCTATCCGTAGCGTCAGCGAGCCGATCTTCGAAAAGCCGCTGAAAGAAATCTCCTATGGGCAGGTGTTGCTGCGGCTGTTCCAGGTCGCCCGGCGTTTCGACATGGAAGTGCAGCCGCAACTGGTCTTATTGCAGAAAACGCTGCTCAATATCGAAGGCTTGGGAAGGGAGCTGTACCCTGAACTCGATCTCTGGCAAACCGCCAAGCCTTTTCTCGAAAACTGGTTCCAGGAAGAGCGCGGCCCGAAATCCGCGGTCCGGAAACTTGGGGCCAAACTGCCCGAATGGGTCCAGCAATGGCCGGAAATGCCCGGCCTCGGCTATCAGGCGCTCGATCGTGCGGTCAACGGCAGGCTCGAACTCAGCATCCGCTCGGACGAACTGCGTATCCTGACCCGGGAAATCCGCCAGGGACAGCGCCGCATTTTGGGCGGCATCGGTGGCGGATCGTTAGTCCTGAGCGCCGCTCTTCTGAGCAAGTCCTTCGCCCCGCCAGTGCTGGTCTGGTTGTTGGCAGGCCTCGGCTTGGGGTTATTCGCCTATGCCTGGACATTGCGCTGAAACGGTGCAAGCCCTTTGCGCGATGTCTGTTATGATGCGGCAATCCCCCGTTAGGAGCGTACAAGCATGGTAAGTACAGAAACCCCTGTGTGCGAGTTCGGCCGCAAGGCCGTCGACTTCGCTCTGCCAGGCGTCGACGGCAAAATCTGGACGCTGGAACAATGCCGGGGTCCGAAAGGGCTCCTGGTCATGTTCATCTGCAATCACTGCCCCTATGTGAAGGCGGTGCAGGACCGCCTAGTGCGCGATGCCAAAGACATCCAGGCGTTGGGCATCGGCGTGGTGGCCATCATGCCCAACGATCCGACCGATTATCCAGAGGATTCGTTCGAAAACATGCAGAAGGTCGCCGCGGAGCTGACCTATCCTTTCCCCTACCTGCTGGACGAAACCCAGGCGGTCGCCCGGGCCTACGGCGCCGTGTGCACTCCGGATTTCTTCGGTTACAACGCCGATCTGGAACTGCAATACCGGGGCCGGCTCGATGCCAGCCGGCGAGAAGCGGCCCCGCCCGACTGCCGCCGCGATCTGTATGAGGCCATGAAGCAGATCGCCGAGACCGGCAAAGGCCCCGCCGAGCAGATTCCCAGCATGGGCTGCTCGATCAAGTGGCGCAACACCTGACCGCGCCGCATCAAGATTCCAAGCACCAAGGAGCACTCCATGGCTTTCAAACGCATGACCGACATCGATCTCGCCGGCAAGCGCGTCCTGATCCGGGAAGACTTCAACGTCCCTGTCAAGGATGGCCGGGTCACCAGCGACGTCCGCATCCGTGCCGCCCTCCCGACCATACGCTACGCGTTGGACGCCGGCGCCGCAGTGATGCTGATGTCGCATCTCGGCCGTCCCACCGAAGGGGAATATGTCGAAGAGTTTTCCATGAAACCCGTCGCCGAGCGACTGTCCGAGCTGTTGGGGCGGCCGGTGGAACTGGTGAAGGACTACCTGGATGGCGCCGCTCCGGCTGTCGGTTCGGTCGTGCTATTCGAGAACGTGCGTTTCAACAAAGGCGAGAAGAAGGACGACGAGGCTTTGGCCCGCAAACTTGCGGCGCTGTGTGATGTCTACGTGATGGACGCCTTCGGCACGGCGCACCGCGCCGAAGCCTCCACACACGGGGTGGGCAAATTCGCCCCCGTCGCCTGTGCCGGCCTGCTGCTGGCAGCGGAATTGGATGCATTGAGCAGAGCACTCCACAACCCGGCGCGCCCCTTGGTCGCCATCGTCGGCGGCTCGAAAGTATCGACCAAGTTAACGGTTCTGGATTCCCTTTCTCGGGTCGTCGATCAGCTCATCGTCGGCGGCGGCATCGCCAACACCTTCATCAAGGCCGCCGGGTTCAACGTCGGAAAATCGCTGTACGAGGAGGATCTGGTCGCCGAAGCCGCGCGCCTGATGGAAGCCGCCAAGGCCAAGGGCGGGGAGATCCCCGTGCCGGTCGACGTGGTGGTCGGCAAACGCTTCGACGCCTCAGAACCCGCCGTGGTCAAGAGCGTCGCCGACGTCGCCGAGGATGACATGATCTTCGACATCGGCCCGGAAACCGCCCGCCGCTACGCCGAGTTGGTCGGCCGCGCCGGGACCGTGGTCTGGAACGGTCCTGTGGGAGTCTTCGAATTCGACCAGTTTGGGGATGGCACCCGTACGCTTGCCTTTGCCATTGCTGAAAGCCGTGCGTTTTCCATCGCCGGCGGCGGTGACACGCTGGCAGCCATCGACAAGTATGGCATCGCCGATCGCATCTCCTATATCTCTACGGGCGGCGGCGCATTCCTGGAGTTTCTCGAGGGCAAACGACTGCCGGCGGTTGCAATGCTCGAGGCCAGGGCGGACTGAATTCCACCGCGGGACAAGCCCGCTGTATCTCATCCGCAACAAATTGCCGCTTCCGCAGTCAAACGTGCTATACATGGCGCTAAACTGCGATACATACTATTTGTTTTCTCCTAAGCTACCATTTGAGGGTTTCAATGGCGCGCATCACCGTCGAAGATTGCCTGGACAAAGTCGAAAATCGTTTTCAACTCGTGCTGCTTGCCAGTAAGCGGGCCCGCGTGCTGGCACGCCATCCCGAAGAAGCGAAGGTGGCGTGGAACAACGACAAACCGACCGTGGTCGCCTTGCGGGAAATCGCAGAAGGGTACATCACCCCGGCGTACCTGAAAGAGAAGGTGAAGACGGACCGTTATCCGATCGAACGCCCCATGCCGGCACCCAGAGACGAGCTCGCCGACCTGGACGACGACATCTAAGTCAGCCGCGAACCCTCAACAGCCGCAATGAGCCCCTACGCCGTCGCCGATGCCCCGCCGCCGCAAGAGCCGGCGGAGCTGCCTCAGGAAAAGCTGGCGCGCCGGCTCGGCCATCTGGCTTCGAGCTACCTCGAACCCGCCCAGGTCGCAGAAATTCAGCAGGCTTACGAAGTCGCCGCCAAGGCACATGAGGGGCAGCTGCGCCTGAGCGGTGAGCCCTACGTCTGTCACCCCCTTTCGGTCGCCATCATCCTTGCCGAAATGCGGATGGACGCCAAGGGCATCATGGCCGCCCTGCTCCATGACGTCATCGAAGACACCCCTTTGACCAAGGAAGATCTGATCGCCCGCTTCGGAACCGAAGTGGCGGAACTGGTCGATGGCGTCAGCAAGCTCACCCAGCTCGACAGCAAATCGCGCGCCGAGGCTCAGGCGGAGAATGTCCGCAAAATGGTCCTGGCGATGGTCAAGGACCTGCGCGTCATCATGGTCAAACTGGCGGACCGGCTCCACAATATGCGCACGCTGGACGTGATGAACCCGAGTCGGCGCTGTCGCATCGCCAAGGAAACCCTGGACATCTATGCCCCCATCGCTCACCGGTTGGGAATGAACGAGGTCCGGCTGGAACTGGAGAATCTCGGATTTTCCGCCATGTACCCGATGCGGCACCGGGTGCTCGAGCAATGCGTCAAGAAAGCACGAGGCAACCGCAAAGAAGTCCTCGCCACCATCGAATCGACCCTCAAGGCGCGTCTCAAGGACTGCGGAATGCCGGACGCCCGGATCATCGGCCGGGAGAAGCATCTCTACAGTCTTTACCAGAAGATGCGCAGCAAGCATCTTCCCTTCTCCCAGGTCTATGACGTCTACGCTTTCCGCATCGTGGTCGACACGCCCGACGAGTGCTATCGTGCGCTAGGCGCCGTACACAACCTGTACAAACCGATCCCCGGCCGCTTCAAGGATTACATCGCCCTGCCCAAGGCCAACGGCTATCAGTCGCTCCACACCGTCCTGATCGGCCCCTTCGGCCTACCGCTGGAAATCCAGATCCGCACCCATGCGATGCACCACATGGCGGAGTCGGGGATTGCCGCCCATTGGCTGTACAAATCGGAAACCGATCCCGCCGCCAGCAGCCAGGCGCGAGCACGGGAATGGCTGCGTGACCTGCTGGAAATCCAGAAGAGCGCCGGCGATTCCCTGGAATTCCTCGACAACCTCAAGGTCGACCTGTTCCAGCATGAGTGCTATGTGTTCACACCCAAGGGTCGCATCATCAAGCTGCCGCGTGGCGCCACCATCGTCGATTTCGCCTACGCCGTACATACCGACATCGGCAATTCCTGTGTCTCGGCCCGCGTCAACCGGGTCCTGGCGCCGCTGCACAGCGTGCTCGAAAATGGCCAGACCATCGAAATCATCACCGCGCCCTGGGCCAGGCCGAATCCCCTGTGGTTGAATTACGTGGTGACGGCCAAAGCCCGGGCCGCGATCCGTAGCCAATTGAGGAATTTCAAGAAACAGGAAGCGGTCAACCTCGGCCGGCGCCTGCTGGAAAAAGAACTGGCCAATCACGGGTTGAATCTGGAAGCGATACCGCAACAGCGTCTAGAACACTTTACCCGAGCCCTGGACCTGCCCTCGTTCGAATCCTTGCTGGAAGATCTCGGACTCGGTAACCGGCTGCCCTTCGTCGTGGTACAGCAAATGCTGCAATGCGACCGGGAAATCCATGACAGCGCACCATCGCTGCCCGCCGAAAAAAGCACCAGGACCCCGCTCGTCATCAAGGGAACCGAGGGTGTCGTGGTCAACCTGGCAAAGTGTTGCCGGCCGATCCCGGGCGACCCCATCGTCGGCTTCTTCAACCCGGGCAAGGGCATTGTGGTGCACCTCACTGATTGCAAGAATGCCGCAGAGCTGCGGCGCAAGCAGATCAACAGCCTGGACGTCGAGTGGGATCGCGCGGCAAGTGGGATGTTCCCGGTGATGATTCGCCTGGAACTGATGAACCGGGTCGGCACCCTCGCCCAAGTGGCTTCGGCGATCTCTCGGTTGGAGGCCGACATCGAAAACGTCCAGATCACCAATCAGGATGACCAGATATCCACGGACGTCATCACCATCAGTGTCAAAGACCGGGTCCACCTCGCGCGGGTCATGCGTGAATTGCGCAGGCTGAACATTGTCCTGAAAATATCCAGAGTCAAGTCAGAACTGAGAAGGTAAAAAAAAATCATGATGCGCCAGCTCATTCACACCGACCACGCCCCCAAGGCCATCGGCACCTATTCCCAGGCCATACGCGTCGGAAATACCGTTTACCTGTCGGGCCAAATCCCACTGGATCCGGCCACCATGACACTCGTCGACGACAACATGGAAATGCAGATCCGGCGGGTTTTCGATAATCTCAGCGCCGTAGCCGAGGCCGCCGGTGGCACGCTGGGACACATCGTTAAGCTCAACGTGTTCCTGACCGATCTCGGACATTTTCCGCTGGTCAACGAAATCATGGCGAACTACTTCTCGGAACCTTACCCCGCGCGCGCGGCCGTCGGCGTCGCCGCCCTCCCCCGCGGCGCCGGCGTGGAAATGGATGCGGTCCTCGTCCTGCCGGACTAGCCCCACAGAGCGATGCCAAAATCGCGGAGGCCGGATCAGGTCTCCCTCGACGAGCTGCAGGGAGCGGGTGAAAGAACCCAAGTCCGCCTCAACAAACTCGGCATCTTCAACCTGCAGGACCTCTTGCTCCACCTGCCGATCCGCTACGAGGACCGGACCCGGCTCACGCCTCTTTGCGCGCTGCAGCCCGGCCAACCGGCGCTGGTGGAAGGCGACGTGGAGCTCGCCGACGTCGCCGGAAGCGCCCGGCGGGCGCTAATCTGCCGGATCAGTGACGGGACGGGCTTCCTCAATCTGCGCTTCTTCCATTTCCGACCGGAACAGCTCCGGACCTTGACGAGCGTTCGACGGATTCGCTGTTTTGGCGAAGTGCGCATCGGCGCGCATGGGCTGGAAATGGTCCACCCGGAATACGAGGCGCTGACCGGAACCAGCTCACCCCCGCTGGAAACCGGCCTGACGCCGGTCTACCCGACCACCGACGGACTACGCCAGCAGAGTCTGCGGCGGTTCGTGGATCAAGCCCTGCGCCTGGCCGAACCGGACCAGGAGGACCCACTCAGACTTCCTCCGCGCCTGGCACCCGAGTTCGACGCGATGTCATGGTGGGACGCGGTGCGCTGCCTGCATCGACCCGCCGCTGCCTGCCCAGCCGCCCTCGAGCGGGCCCGCCGCCGCTTGGCTTACGAGGAGCTGCTCGCCCATCATTTGAGCCTGGCCCGCTTCCGGCAGGAGATCCGTCAGCGGTCCGCACCGGCGCTGAGCACGGACGATACCGTCAAAGCAACTTTCCAGAGCGGACTGCCTTTTTCCCTGACGCGGGCCCAGCGGCGGGTGATTGGTGAAATCGAAACGGATTTGCGTAGCGGCCGCCCCATGCTGCGGCTGCTGCAAGGCGACGTCGGCTCGGGAAAGACCATCGTCGCCGCCCATGCCGCACTGGCGGCAGCCTCCAGTGGCTGGCAGACGGCCCTCATGGCTCCCACCGAATTGCTTGCCGAACAGCACTTCCATACCTTCACCGGCTGGCTGAGGTCTTGCGGCGTCTCGACCACCCTACTGACCGGCAGGCTCAAAGGCCAAAGCCGGAAGGAGGCATTGGCGGCGATAGCGAACGGCGCCACTGGTCTGGTCATCGGCACTCACGCGTTGTTCCAGGAGAGCGTCGAGTTCCACCGCCTCGGCCTGACCATAATCGATGAACAACACCGCTTCGGGGTCCATCAGCGCCTGGCTTTGCGCGATAAGGCCCACCCGGATGCCGCGCTGCCCCACCAGCTGGTCATGACGGCGACGCCCATTCCCCGCACCCTAGCAATTCTCGGTTACGCCGATCTGGACTGCTCAATCCTCGACGAGCTTCCGCCGGGACGGACCCCCGTCGTCACCCGCGTGATCCCCTCGACCCGCCGCGGGGAAATCGTCGACCGGATCGCCGCTTGGATCGCCGGCGGCAGGCAAGCCTACTGGGTCTGCACGCTGATCGAAGAATCCGAGGCATTGCAATGCGAAGCAGCCGCGAATACGGCTGCGAGCCTGGCCCAAGCACTGCCCGGCCTGCGCATCCAGCTGCTGCACGGACGCATGTCCGCTGCGGAAAAAGACAGCGTCATGCGGGCGTTCAAAGCAGGCGAGTCCGACATCCTGGTAGCAACGACGGTGATCGAAGTCGGCGTAGACGTACCGAATGCCGGCCTGATGATCATTGAGAATCCAGAACGTCTCGGACTCGCGCAACTCCATCAGCTGCGGGGACGGGTTGGCCGCGGTCCGGGCAGCGCCTATTGCATCCTCCTGTACCAGCCGCCGCTGTCCACCATCGGCAGGGAGAGGCTGAAAATTTTAAAGCAATCCTCGAACGGCTTCGTCATCGCCGAGAAAGATCTCCAGCAGCGGGGACCCGGGGAATTTCTGGGCGTCCGCCAGACCGGCCTGGCACGCTTCCGGATCGCAGACCTGACCCGCGACGCCGATCTGATCGAAACGGTGGGCGCAAGCGCGGAACACGTACTCAAACACCATCCCGAACTGGTCACGCCGCTGATCGACCGCTGGGTCGGACGTGGACTTCATTACGCCGGCGCATGACGCAATGGATACATGCGCCTCGAGTTGGTAGACTGCTGCGCGTCCTTCTGACCTGGTAACGAGAAAAGGAGAGGTTCCCCATGACTCGCCAGCCCGCCGTTCAAACATGCACCCTTTCGCCTCATTCCAGCCGCATCTTCTGCGCCTCGGTCCTTGCACTCGGGCTGGCCGGATGCGCCGGGATGACCCCTTCGCAGCAACGCATGACTTCCGGCACACTCATCGGCGCCGGTGGCGGAGCGGTTATTGGAGCACTGGCGGGTAACGCCGCCATGGGTGCCGGCATCGGTGCCGCAGCCGGACTCGCCGGCGGATACCTGTATCAGAAGTACAAGGAAAACCAAGCCGCGACCTACGCCGAAGGCTATCGGCAAGGCCAGGCCAGTAGTCAATCAAAAAAGCAGAAGAAAGCGCAACCGCAATAACGAGGTGGAGCAACGCCGCAACCGGTCAGGCGGCAGCGGGAAATATCTCGGCCCAGAGCTTCTCGAGCTGGTAAAACTCTCGCACGGGCGGCTTCATCACATGCACCACCACATCGCCGAGATCCACCACCACCCACTCGCCAGACTCTTCCCCTTCCAACCCGAAGGGCTGAAACGCATGCGCTTTGGCGCTGGCTTCGACATTCCCGGCCAGTGATCTGACGTGTCGATCGGAGGTTCCGCTGGCGATCACGAAGAAATCGGCAATTGCCGTCTTTCCACGCAGATCGATGATCTTGACGTCGCGCCCTTTCCCTTCATCCAGCGCGGCCACGACGATTTCAAGCAACGAGTCGATAGGCATAGGCATCTTGAATTTTTGACTCAAATGATTTGTGAACAAAGCGATGAGATGTAGCGCACGCCCATCGGCCGGAAAACCCTCTTCGAGCGAGGAGGCGGAGGACAGCAAAGGAAATCAATGGATGCCGGGCCGACTCGCCCGGGATGAGACAATACTGAATATCAGAACAGGCATGTCGCCCGACATGAGGCCGCTCGGGCCAAATTGCAAGAAGCGTTGGTGAGATCAAAGGCCGTCGTAGCTCCGCAGCCGCCAAAGGCCGGCACTCTTGACTCAATGTTTCCCGGCCGAAACCTTGATGTTCCTGCCGGCTTCGAGCTTGTTTTCCTTCACGCCGTTCCATTTCCGCAGATCCGCGACGCTGACACCGAACCGCTGGGAAATGGCGAACAGGGTTTCGCCGGGTTTGACGGTATGGCGAATGGATTGCGAGGACTTGATCCCTGCACCGAGGCGATTATCGGACACTGGAGCGTCGCCATTTTTCGCGAAACCCGACGGGACTTCCAAGTCACCCTCGGAAGCGAAAAATTGGCGACGTCTTTGCCTTCGGCGGCCCGCGCCGTCCTGCGTCCGCCTCGGCTCCGTCCGTCTCTCCGCGACGCACTCCGCCAAGGCTCCCACAATGACTCGACGCCGTGTCGGTTCCCTTATGTTTTGTCTCCACCTGCGATGAAGCCGCAGACTCCGACAAAACATCCGGGCCTACGGCTTCGCGGGGGTCGTCGCACTCGCTCGCTTCGCTCGACTTCCTTGTGCTCCTTCATCGCGATACGGTGTACTTTTCCTTAGTGCGAGCAGTCCGTTCATCATGCGACGCCTCCTCCCGGGAAAGGGCGGACTCTGCCGCAACGTTCCGGATGTCATTCTTCCGTCCGGGATTCCCCTGCCTGGAAGGGCCAAGGCCATCATCCAGGCCCCGCTTTCCTTTCCTCGTCTTGGCTTCGTGTCCCACTCCCAAAACGTTCTGCGGGCGGCTGCCATCCCGCAGGTGAGCGATCACACCCGCCTGGCTTCCCATCTCCGCACTCTGCCAGCGTTCTCTCCGATTCCAATCCTTCGCCGAGCCCCATTCCGGATAGCGAGACGGCACGGCAATTTCCGCCGTGTAAGCCGAGGCCGCCGACTTTCGCCCAGACCGGTCGCGAGCCGGATCGGCCGCATCCAGCATGACTGTGTCGGGCGAACTCCGACGACCGGTCCCGGGACTTCCCTCCGTTTCGTCGGCCGGGAGATGGGACTCGAATTGTCCACTCATCGCCAGTCTGGCCAACTCCTTCTTGAATTTACGCGATTTGTCCGCAGGCACGAAAAGACGGTAGGAACCTTCTATGTCAGCGCGCGGATGCTTGAAACCGGGATTCAATTCGAGCATCCGTTCCAGACTCATGTCGGCTGCGTCGGCCGCCAGTGCGAGATCGAGCTGAGAACTCACTTTCACTGGCTTGAAAATGGCTTCGTTCGGAATGTAATGGAGGTCGATCGCATACTTATCGGCATTCGCGAAAACTTTCGACACGGCTAGCAACCGCGGCACGTAAGCCTTCGTCTCCTCCGGCAGATCCAACGACCAGAAATCAGTCGGCAGATTCCGCGCCTCGTTGCGCTGAATCGCCTTGGCGACCGCACCTTCGCCGCAGTTGTAAGCGGCTATCGCCAGAAGCCAATCGCCATTGAAGTCGTTATGGAGTTTTTTAAGGTACTTGATCGCCGCCCGCGTCGAGGCATAGACATCACGACGCCCATCGTAGGAGCGGCTGCGCTTCAGACCGTAACGGCGACCCGTTTCCGGGATGAACTGCCATATCCCGGCGGCCCGGGCGGGAGACACCGCATGGGGCTGAAATGCACTTTCGACGATGGGCAGCAGCGCCAGTTCGCCCGGCATCTTCTGTTTCTCGAGTTGCCGAACGATGGTATATAAGAAGGGTTCAGCCCGCTTTTGCGCGCGCTTCAAATAATCGGGGTGGTTGATGAACCACGAGACCTCACGATCCACCAAGCGATGTTCCACCTGGGGCAAGGCATACAGCGAGAACATCCGCTCCCACAACGTGTCGTACTGGGAACCCGGCGATGCCTGTTTCCCCTTCTTGGGTTTACCGGGATTCTCGGAAGCGGCCCCAAGGCGGGGTTCTGGAACCGATGGTTTGAGGTTGTTCGGCTTGTTGGCACAGCCGGGAAGAAGCAGGACCACCAGCGACATGGTGGCAAGCAATCGCGGACGGAACGGGAATCGCTTCATAAAATACTCCCTCAGTTAGGCAGCTGGCTGAGGCTAGCTACAACAGGCCGCTCAACTCTATGAGTACGAATAAAGGCTTTGCTCAACACCCTCACGAGATATTCTCTGAATGGTATCGAGGCACGACGCCGGGGCAGGCACTCAAGCGATTGGAATTCCATTATTTGTCGAGTGAGCTAAAGCTTACTTACAATCAGATTACATTACAAGTTGGCTGCCCCGGCGACCTCTCCCCGCTGAATGGCTTCCCACGCGGTACGTCATGCCTCCTGACCAGCGGACCGAAGGAAGCCCAGCGGGCAGCCGCCCGCCTCATTGCCGCACCCGATGAAATCCCGTTCGACGCACAGAGCGTCGATCTGGTCTACCTCGTCCACGTCCTGGAGTTTTCGCCTGACCCGTGTAGGATTTTGCAAGAGTGCGAACGCATTCTCAAACCCCAAGGAGAACTTCATGTCCTCGCACTGAACCCGTGGAATCCAAAGAATCTGCAGCGTTGTGTACCCCTGCTTCTGAAGAACGTTGACATCAGCCTCATCACGCCATCCCGCCTGATGGCCTGGCTGAAAAACCTCAACCTGGACACTTGCCTCGTCGCCGGTTTCAGCCTCACCCCTGAATGCTGCCTGCCCAACCGCGGTTCTCTCTTGAACCGTTCGCGGGCCCATTTGGCAGCGGCTTATGCGGTTCGAGCGATCAAGCGGCGCCAGCGGCCGATTCCATTGGCATCGCCCTGGTCCTCGATTCCCGAACTGATCGGAGGCTGTGGCCCGATCGAAACGGCTTTCCACAGGGTGGAAGGCCCCACACCTAGCAGAGGACACCACACCTGCGGATAATGGCAGGAAGGAACAAAGATATTTTGAGATGGGGACAGCCTTGCTGAAGGAAGAAACGGCTGGCGGGGGATTCGATGCGCAGAAAAAAATGAGCTTCCTGAACTTGCATAGCAAGAACCCATCCTTTCTGCGCACCAAAGCAGACGGTGAGCATACGCTCTCCTCCGACTTTCCTGTCATCGCTTCGGCAAATACGCCTTGGCATTCCATTCGCCGTGCGAATGGATCCCTTTTGTAATAAGGTTTTTAATTTAGTAAGTTACGAATCGCCTGATTATTTGGTCTTTTGCTTGGCGATCTGAGCGTCGACTTCCTTGGCCGCCTCTTGAGCGGCACCGCTCTGCCAGCCGCTCACTTCGTTTTCTCTGGCCTTGAACAGAACGACCAGGACGACGGTTCCAACGATCAATGCGCCGATCCACAACCAGAAGTTGTCTTTTTCTTGGTTTTCCATTCTATCCTCCTATCGTTGTCGATGTTGCAGGGATTGTGCTTTCAGCCCCCGGGCTGTCGGCCTCCCCATCGTATAATTGATTGTTGCACTCTGAAGCAGGACCCAACTCGGCGCACCGCTTCATTGACAACAAGTTTACCCCTACAAAACAATGAAAAACAATAGTTGACCTGGATCAAACTTTAAAAAATTTCCAGGCCGCCCAGCCCTTCTCCTATTGCAAACGCTCGAACGTCGGTGGTAGGGCGCCGGCACCGTCGGAGCGATCATCCCCGACCTTACCTCACCATGCAAGCAGTTAGACATTGAAGCGGAAATGCACGATGTCTCCGTCGTGCATGACATAATCCTTGCCTTCTAAACGCCACTTCCCGGCGTCTTTGGCCCCTTGCTCGCCATTGCAGGCGACGAAGTCCTCGTAGGCGATCACCTCCGCGCGGATGAAACCTTTTTCGAAATCGCTGTGGATGACACCCGCCGCCTGGGGCGCAGTGGCGCCTGCAGGAATGGTCCAGGCCCGGACCTCCTTGACACCCGCAGTAAAGAAGGTGAACAGGTTCAGCAGACGGTATGCCGCCCGCACCACCCGGTTGAGCCCCGGTTCTTCGAAGCCGATCTCTGCCAGGAAATCCGCCTTGTCTTCGTCTTCGAGCTGGGACAGTTCGGCCTCGAAAGCGGCACAGACCGGCACGACCACCGCACCTTCGTCACGTGCGAATGCTTCAACCTGCTCCAAGAGGGGGTTATTCTCGAAGCCGCCTTCCTGGACGTTGGCGATATACATCGTCGGCTTGGCGGTGAGCAGATGCAGATCCCGCAATAGGGCCACGTCTTCCGGAGGCAGCGGTATGGCCCGCACCGGCGTTCCCGAATTCAACCCCTTGCTGACGAGCTCCAGCACGCGTACCCGCTCGATCTCTTCCTTGTTCCCGGACTTGGCGGCCTTCTGAGCACGCTGGAGGACTTTCTCCACCGTCGCCATGTCGGCGAGGATGAGTTCCATCCCGATCACTTCGATGTCGGAGAGGGGGTCGACCTTTCCGGCAACATGTACGATGTCGTCATTCTCGAAGCAGCGGACGACATGCGCGATCGCGTCGGTTTCGCGGATGTGGGCAAGAAACTGGTTGCCCAGTCCCTCGCCCTTCGATGCGCCGGCCACCAGTCCTGCGATGTCGACGAACTCGATGGCCGTCGGCACCACCCGCTCGGGTTTCACGATTCCCGCCAGCACCTCAAGCCTCGGGTCGGGGACGGGCACGACACCCACGTTGGGATCGATAGTGCAGAAAGGATAATTCTCGGCCGCGATGGCGGCTTTGGTGAGCGCGTTGAAAAGCGTGGACTTGCCGACGTTGGGCAAGCCGACGATGCCGACGTGTAATGCCATGCGGGAATGTTCCTAGCGTTCTTCGGTACGATGATAGTGGTCCTGGAAGCGGACGATGTCGTCCTCACCGAGGTAACTGCCGGATTGCACCTCGATGATTTCCAACGGAATGGTTCCTGGATTTTCCAGACGATGATGAACCCCGAGGGGGATGTAAGTGGACTGGTTTTCCGTCAGCAGGAATGACTCTTCGCCGCGGACGACCCGGGCGGTACCCCGTACGACGATCCAGTGCTCGGCCCGATGGTGATGCATCTGCAGCGAAAGAGCGGCGCCCGGCGTCACCGTGATCCGCTTGACCTGGTAGCGCTGGCCGGTATCGATCGACTCGTAGGTTCCCCAGGGGCGGTGCACCCGGCGATGGACCTTGTGTTCGGTACGGTTCGCCGCTTTGAGATGTTCGGCGATCTGCTTGATATCCTGAGCCTTCGACTTGTGCGCGACCAACACCGCGTCCGCCGTGTCCACCACCAGCAGGTCGTCCACGCCGATGGCGGCGAGAAACCGGCTGTCGGCATACAGCAGCGAATTCCTGGTATCGCGCGCATAAACGTCACCTTCCACGACGTTGCCGTGCTCGTCCCGCGGCTTGACTTCGGACAGCGATGCCCAGGAACCGAGATCACACCAACCCACGTCGAGCGGTATGACGACCGCCTGTCCCGTGCCATTGAGCTTTTCCATCACGGCGTAGTCGATGGAATCGGACGGGCAGCGCAGGAAATCGGTCCGGTCAACCCGTATGAAATTACCGTCTGCGCCGGCTTTTTCATAGGCTGCGGAACAGGATTCCAGGATGTCGGGGCGATGCGAACCGATCCGCTCTAGCCAGACATTCACCCGCAGCACGAACAGCCCGCTGTTCCATAGGTACTCACCGGAGCTCAGATAATGCACTGCGGTTTCGGCATCCGGTTTTTCCACGAAGGCCTCCAGCTCGAAAACCGTGCCGTCCTCCAGCGCCCGTCCTTTGCGAATATAGCCGTAACCCGTCTCCGGCCGGTCCGGCACGATACCGAACGTCCCGATCAGCCCGCGTCCTGCAACCTCCAGAGCCCGCGCCATACCGACGCGGAAACCTTCCACGTCGGCGATGTGGTGATCCGCTGGCATCACTGCCAGAATGCAGTCGCCCCCGAGGCGCTCACGAACGTGCAGCGCCGCAATCGTTAACGCCGGAGCCGTGTTGCGGCCACTCGGTTCGAGGAGGATATCGGCATCTTCATAGCCCATCTGCCGCAGCTGCTCGGCCACCAGAAAACGATGCTGTTCATTGCACACGACCAAGGGCGAGCGGATGTCGAAGCACGGCTCCGTCATCCCACTGATACGCCCGGCGGTTTCCTGAAACAAGGTGCGCTCGCCCAACAGAGGAAGAAACTGCTTGGGATAGGCTTCGCGCGAATGCGGCCAGAGACGGGAGCCCACTCCACCCGAGAGAATGAGTGGCTTGATCGTTACACTACTCATGGTGCGCACCTCCAAAAAATCAATGCGACTGGAAAGACTCTCCAAAATGACGGGCGAGAATTCGCCAATGGCGCTCCGCAGCCCCCCGGTTGCGCTTTACGAAGGCAAGCGCCTGCTGCACCATATCACCGCGACTGACCCCATCCGCCACCAACCGGCCGACCGCGGCCGCCAGTTCCCCGCTATCGCGAACCCGAACGGCAGCCCCCCCGCCCTCGAGATCATCACATATCTGCTGGAAATTTCGCGTGTATGGCCCGAACACGATGGCCGTTTCCGCCAAAGCGGGCTCGACCACGTTGTGGCCACCGACGTCGACCAGGCTCCCTCCGATGAATGCGATATCACTGGCGGCATAGAAGCGCACGAGGTCCCCCAGTGTGTCGAGCAGAAAAATCTCGAATGCCCCGGGCACGGCCTTCCCCGCTTGCGTTTGTCGGGCGACCCGGTGACCGGCCGCTGCGGCCAACCGCGCGACCTCTTCGAAACGCTCGGGATGACGGGGCGCGATTACCAGCAGCAGTTCGGGATACCGGGAGCGGATGCGGGAGAAAGCCTCCAGCACCGCCTTTTCCTCCCCCCTATGCGTACTCGCTGCCAGCCAGACCGGCCGTTCCTGGAACAAGGCCCGCTTGAGAGCCGCACCGCCCGCCCTGACCGAGGCGTCCGGTGCGGCATCGAATTTCAGATTGCCGGTGATGGTGATGGTCGCAGGATCCGCGCCGATGGTGACAAAACGCTGGGCGTCGGCTTCGGTCTGCGCGGCGATGTCGACGCCGGCCAGAAGGCTCCTCAGAGTACCGCGGATACAGGCATAGCGCCGGGCCGAGCGCTCCGACAAACGGGCGTTGGCGATGAGAAGAGGAATACCGCGCTTCCGGCAGGCTGTGAACAAATTGGGCCAGATTTCCGTCTCCATGATGACGGCCGCACGCGGAGAGAAATGCCCCAGAAAACGGCCGACAGCATCCGGCAGATCATATGGCAGAAAAACATGCTCGACCGTGTCACCGAGCACCTTGCGCACCCGCGCCGAGCCGGTCGGTGTGGTGGTCGTGACGAGAATGCGAGCCGGAGTGTGTCGCCGGAGGGTGGCGATCAATGAAAAAGCGGCTTCCGCCTCGCCCACGGAAACCGCATGAATCCAGACGTCCACCGGCCTGGGCGGGCCGGAATAGAATCCTAACCGCTCGGCAATCCGGTCCCGGTAACCGGGATTCGCTTGGCTGCGCCATAACAGGCGCGCCAGCACCCAAGGGAGGGACGCGTAAAACAGGCTCGTATAAACGGACCTCACGCTCCGCCCTCTGGCACCAGGGTTCGGATTACTCGCCGATGACTTTCAGGTTCAGCGTCGCGTTCACGTCGCTGTGCAGGTGCAAAGTGATTTCGTAGTCCCCGGCGAGCCGGATCGGACCATGAGGCAGCCGCACTTCGTGCCGTTCGACCGGCACACCGGCCGCGGTCACCGCTTCGGCGATATCCTTAGTACCGACCGAGCCGTACAGCTTGCCTTCCTCGCCGGCCTTTTGGGTAATCGATACGCTCAGCTGCGAAATGGCCTCGGCGCGAGCCTGTGCGGCAGCCAGCTCTTCGGATGCCTTTTTCTCCAGATCCGCCCGCCGCTGCTCGAACTCGGCCAGCTTAGCCGCCGTTGCGACAACCGCCTTCCCTTTCGGGATGAGGAAATTGCGACCATATCCCGGACGCACCGAAACTTTGTCACCCAAGTTGCCGAGATTCGGCACCTTTTCAAGAAGAATCACATCCATCTTCTAAGACCTCGAAAAAACTGATTTAAGAAATGAATTATTTCCGGCCAACTTGTTTCAGACGCCCGCTGCACGCCGGTGCCGCCAGTCCATCCAGACGTCCGTGAACCCCATGAGGACGACGGGAATGGCGACCTGAGGAATCACGAACAACAACAGATAGAGTCCGGCTAGCCAGAACTTTCCGGCAGGACGACGGGACAACAGCGCATGGAGCACGGCGATTCCAGCTACGAGGTACAGCACGAAAAACACCAGACCGAGATTCCACAGCAATTCGGCCGGGGCAGGCAACAACATGGCGCCGCCGATGCAGACCACCGCGGCATACGCAAACGCCGGCGCGGGCCGCAGCTCAAGAAACTCGGTACGAAACCCGCCGGGATTGTAAAGCAGGGATTGCCACCATCGCGCCAACATCAGCGCCATGAAAATGCTCAAGGCGGAACCCGCGCTCACGAACCCTGTTGCATAATGCGCCGCTACCCGCAGACTGGCCCGCATAGCTTCCGCGTCGAAACCGGCCGGAGCCTGATCCAGCAGCGGCTGAACCATCGGCATGAGTTTGTCGGCCCAGAACTCCGCCGGCTCCCCTATCAGTCCGTAAACCGCCAGCACCGCAACCAGCGCCGGCAAGACGACGGCAGCCAATGCCCAGTCGATCCGACGGGAAATCCGCAGCACCCACGCCACGACGGCGGTAGGGAGCCAGAGCAGCAGCGCATAGATCAACGGCGCTGCTACACTGCCCAGAACCACACCGCCAAACACCGCGACCGCCGCCGCCGACAGAGCCAGCACCGTGGAGGCGACCGGTAAACCCTGTCTCAGCACGACGAGTCCGAAAGCGGCGGAACTCAGCAGACCGACCAGCGGTATCATGAACGAAAGGCATACGAGTCCGGCGATGACCAGCACCGCCTGCCCTCGACCCTTCATGACGAAAGCCGCAAGCCCCTTCACGAACCCTGGTCCTCTCGCGCGAACGGTCGAACGGCGCTTACTGCTCGTGCGCGTCGCAGAACGGCAGCAGCGCGAGGAAGCGCGCGCGCTTGATGGCCGTGGCCAACTGACGCTGATACTTAGCGCTGGTCCCCGTGATACGGCTGGGAACGATTTTTCCCGTCTCGGAGATATATTCCCGCAGGGTGTCCAGGTCCTTGTAATCGATTTCCTTGATGTCTTCCGCGGTGAAGCGGCAATACCTTCTACGTTTGAATTGACGAACCATTGATGAACTCCAGAATCTGATCGGCAATTATGCTTTATTTGGTCGACCGGCAGCGGCGTCAAGCCTCTGCTTCCGCCACGTTGCCCGGCGCGACGCCAACGGCGGTTTCTTCCCCGCCTTCCTCCGCCGGCGCGCGCTCGGTCTCGGCCTCACCGCCGGACCTCGCCAGCGCGGACGGCTCGGTCACCGCCTCGTCGCGCTTGATCGTCAGGCTGCGCAGAACTGCATCGTTGAACCGAAAACCGCTTTCTAACTCTTCCAAGGTCGCCTGATCGCATTCGATGTTCATCAGCACATAATGCGCCTTGTGCAGCTTGGCGATCGGATAGGCCAACTGACGGCGCCCCCAGTCTTCCAGGCGATGGACGCGGCCCGCCGCACTCTCGATGATGGAACGGTACCGTTCGATCATCGCCGGCACCTGTCCGCTCTGGTCCGGATGGACCATGAATACTATTTCATAATGTCGCACACTAATGCTCCTTTCGGTTTGAGTCAGCTCCCCGCCAAGCGGTGAAGCAAGGAGAAGGGCCCAGACGCCCCACCACAAAACGGTGCACTATACCCCTTTCACTTTTCCCGAACAACAGGGAGCCCACCGCATGGCCAACCGGAGGTGTTGCAAATACATACCCGATTCCCTATAGTGTCCAGCCATTTTTTTGCGGGCGGACCCATGCCCCCAGTGCGATGAACTCGTCCCCCTCCGTCGATCACCGAGTCCGAGCAGACCGCGGCCATCCCGCGCGGGGGGGAATCACGTATCGGAACGGGCGGGGCGCCAATCCAGACGCGTTCGCTCGTTGACCCCGGCGCGCTCCTCAAGAGGTAACCCCAATGAGCCACCATACTTTGCCCCAAAAGCAGGGTTTGTACGATCCACGCCATGAACACGACGCTTGCGGCGTCGGCTTCATCGCCCACATCAAGGGCAAAAAAAGCCATGACATCGTTCTCCAGGGGCTGGAAATACTGAAGAATCTCACCCATCGCGGAGCAGTGGGAGCCGATCCCCTGGCGGGCGACGGCGCCGGCATCCTGCTCCAGCTGCCCGATGCATTTCTGCGCAAAGAGTGCGCAAGAGTCGGCATCACGCTTCCCGAACCAGGACACTATGGCGTGGGCATGCTGTTCCTGCCTCGGGATGCAAACAAGCGACGCCACTGCGAGGAAATTCTGACTCACTATGTGACCGCCGAGGGCCAAACGGTACTCGGCTGGCGCGATGTCCCCGTGGACAACACCGGCATCGGCGAAACGGTCAAGGCCGTGGAACCTTTCATACGCCAGGTATTCATCGGCCGCGGTGCCGGCCGCGCCGATCAGAGTGCGTTCGAGCGCAAGCTGTTCGTCATCCGCAAGCAGGCCGAAAACGCCATCCGCGATGGTCAAATCGCCGGCGACGAGATGTTCTATCTGCCGTCGCTGTCGTCGCGCACCATCGTCTATAAAGGGATGCTGCTGGCGGACCAGGTGGGGGCCTACTACCTCGACCTCCGCGATGAGAGCCTGGTTTCCGGCCTGGCCCTGGTGCATCAGCGCTTCTCGACCAACACCTTCCCGACCTGGGATCTGGCCCACCCGTTCCGGATGATCGCCCATAACGGCGAGATCAACACCATCCGCGGCAACATCAACTGGATGGCGGCACGCCGCCAGTCGATGAAGTCCGAGCTTTTGGGCGAGGACCTGGACAAGATTTGGCCGCTGATCGCCGAAGGTCAGTCTGACTCGGCTTGCTTCGACAATGCGCTGGAGCTGCTGGTCGCCGGCGGCTATTCGCTGGTCCATGCCATGATGCTGCTGATTCCGGAAGCCTGGGCCGGTAACCCCCTGATGGATGCCAAGCGCCGGGCGTTCTACGAGTATTACTCGGCGCTGATGGAACCCTGGGACGGCCCCGCCGCGGTGGCCTTCACGGACGGCCGCCAGATCGGCGCCACCCTCGACCGCAACGGCCTGCGACCTGCCCGCTATCTGATCACCGACGACGACTACGTTATCATGGGCTCAGAAATGGGCGTGCTGAACATCCCGCAGCACAAAATCGTCAAGAAGTGGCGGCTGCAGCCCGGCAAGATGTTCCTGATCGACCTGGAGCAAGGGCGCATCATTGAAGACCAGGAAATAAAGGACGGGCTGGCCGGCCGCAATCCTTATCAGGAATGGCTGGACAGAACTCAAATCAATGTGGAGAACCTGCCGCCCGAAGTGGCCGCCATGGCACCGGATCACGCCACCCTGCTCGACCGTCAACAGGCTTTCGGCTATACCCAGGAAGACATCAAGGTCTTCTTCAAGCCGATCGCCTTGAGCGGCCAGGAGCCGGTCGGTTCCATGGGTACCGATGCCGCTCTTGCGGTTCTGTCGAACCGGCCGCGGATGCTGTACGACTATTTCAAACAGAGCTTCGCCCAGGTCACCAATCCCGCGATCGACCCCATCCGCGAAGAGCTGGTGATGTCGCTGGTGTCCCACATCGGTCCACGTCCCAACCTGCTGGCGCTGGACAATGGCGGTAACAACAAACGGCTCGAGGTGCACCAGCCGATCCTCAGCAACGGCGACCTGGAAAAGATCCGCCGCATCGAGGCTCGGACCCAGGGTGCGTTCAAGACCAAGACCCTGAGTATCTGCTTTCCGGCCGATGCTGGAGCCCCTGGCATGGAACCTGCGCTCGATGCTCTGTGCAAACGCGCGGAACAGGCCGTACTGGAGGGCAACAACATTCTGATTCTTTCGGACCGGGGTATGGACGCAGGTCACATCGCGATTCCAGCGCTGCTGGCCACCTCGGCGGTGCATCACCATCTGATCCGGGCTGGTCTCCGCACGCATTCGGGTTTGGTGGTGGAAACAGGGGAAGCTCGCGAAGTGCACCATTTCGCTCTCCTCGCCGGTTACGGCGCGGAGGCCATCAATCCCTACCTTGCCTTCGACACCTTATCCGATCTGATCGGCACACTGCCGGAAAAGATCAGTGAAGAAGAGGCCCATAAGCGCTACATCAAAGCGATCGGCAAAGCGCTGCTCAAAATCATGTCGAAAATGGGCATCTCTACCTACCAGTCTTATTGTGGGGCGCAGATATTTAACGCCGTCGGACTGGGAGAGAACTTCCTCGCCCGCTATTTCCACGGAACCGAATGCACCACGGGCGGTATCGAGCTCAAGGAAGTCGCGGAAGAAACCGTGCGGCGTCATCGTCTGGCTTTCGGTAATGCGCCACTCTACCGCAATGCGCTGGACGTCGGTGGCGAGTACGCCTACCGGCTGCGCGGCGAGGGCCACATGTGGACCCCGGAAACCATCTCCAAGCTGCAGCACGCCACCCGCGCCAACGACGCCGCAACCTACGCCGAGTATGCCCGGCTGATCAACGAGCAGAACGAGCAGCTGTTGACGCTGCGCGGCCTGATGGATTTCCGGTTTGCGGCCGAACCCGTGCCGCTGGACGAGGTCGAGCCCGCCAAGGACATCGTCAAACGCTTCGCCACCGGCGCCATGTCGTTCGGATCGATCTCGTACGAGGCCCACACCACCCTGGCGATCGCCATGAACCGGATCGGCGGCAAGTCGAATACCGGGGAAGGCGGCGAACTGCCGGAACGCTTCGTACCTCTGGCGAACGGCGATTCCCTGCGCTCGGCGATCAAGCAGGTCGCGTCCGGCCGTTTCGGGGTCACCGCGGAGTACCTGGTCAACGCCGACGACATCCAGATCAAGATCTCGCAGGGCGCCAAGCCGGGCGAAGGCGGCCAGTTGCCCGGCCACAAAGTCGATGCCGTCATCGCCAAGGTGCGCCATTCGACCCCGGGCGTCGGTCTGATCTCACCTCCACCGCACCATGACATCTATTCGATCGAAGACCTGGCCCAACTGATCCACGATCTGAAGAATGTCAATCCGGCGGCCCGTATCAGCGTCAAGCTGGTATCGGAGGTCGGCGTCGGCACGGTAGCAGCGGGCGTTGCCAAAGCCCATGCCGACCACGTCACCATTTCCGGTTACGATGGCGGCACCGGCGCCAGCCCGATCACCTCGATCAAGCACGCCGGCCTGCCTTGGGAAATCGGCCTGGCCGAAACCCATCAGACCCTGGTCCTCAACCGCCTGCGGGGACGCATCTGCGTGCAGGCCGATGGCGGCATGCGTACTGGGCGTGATGTGGTGATCGCCGCCCTCCTCGGCGCGGATGAAGTCGGCTTCGCTACCGCCCCGCTGATCGTCGAGGGCTGTATCATGATGCGGAAATGCCATCTCAACACCTGCCCGGTGGGGGTGGCGACACAGGACCCCGAGCTGCGCAAGCGCTTCACCGGCAAGCCGGAACATGTGGTGAATTATTTCTTCTTCGTCGCCGAGGAAGTGCGCCAGTTCATGGCCCGGCTCGGTTTCCGGCGCTACGAGGAAATGGTCGGACGTTCCGATCTGCTGGATATGCGCAAGGCCATCGACCATTGGAAAGCCTCGCGCATCGACCTGTCGAAGATCCTGTACAAACCCGAAGTCGGCCCCGACGTCGCCATCGTCAATCGCGAAACGCAAGACCACGGGCTGGACAAGGCGCTGGACCGCAAGCTGATCGAACTTGCCAGCCCCGCGCTGGAAGAGAAAAAACCGGTCCACATCGATATCGACATCCGCAACTACAACCGGACCCTCGGCGCCATGCTCTCGGGTGAGGTCGCCAAGCGCTACGGACACGCGGGTCTGCCGGAAGACACCATCCATATCAAAGCCCATGGTACCGCCGGCCAGAGCTTCGGCGCCTTCCTCGCGGCCGGCGTGACGCTGGAACTGGAAGGTGAGGCCAACGACTATGTCGGGAAGGGGCTGTCCGGCGGCCGCCTGGCAATCTACCCGCCGGCCGACTGCCCGATTACGCCGGAGCAGAACATCATCGTCGGCAACACCGTACTGTATGGCGCCATCAGCGGCGAATGTTACTTCCGCGGCGTGGCGGGGGAACGCTTCGCAGTCCGTAACTCCGGTGCGATCGCGGTGGTAGAAGGAGTGGGCGATCACGGCTGCGAATACATGACCGGCGGCGTGGTGGTGGTGCTGGGGACGACCGGCCGCAACTTCGCCGCCGGCATGTCCGGTGGCGTCGCTTATGTTCTGGACGAATCCGGCGATTTCGAACGGCGCTGCAACCTCGCCATGGTGGAACTCCAGCCAGTACCGGCGGAAGACGATGCACTCGAGCATTTCGAGCACCAGGGCGGCGATCTCGAGACCCACGGCATGGTCGACATCATGCACGACATGACCCGCAACGATATGCGCCGCCTGCGTTTCCTGATCGAAAAACACCTGCGCTATACCGGTAGCGGGCGGGCCCGCCTGATCCTGGACAACTGGGACGCCTATGTAGCCAAGTTCCTCAAGGTCATGCCAGTGGACTACCGCAAAGCGCTGGAAAAAATGCAGCAAACCCGAACCGGTGCAGCCGCGCATCACTGATGCCAGGCCCACAAAACAAGAACGAGGTATCGAGAAAAATGGGAAAACCCACCGGTTTCATGGAAATCGCGCGGCAGGACCGGCGCTATACCCTGGTCGCCGACCGGATTCAGCACTACCGCGAGTTCATCGTACCGTTGAGCGATGAAGAGGTCCGCCGCCAGGGCGCCCGTTGCATGGACTGCGGCATTCCGTATTGCCATCAGGGCTGCCCGATCAACAACATCATTCCGGATTGGAACGACCTGGTGTACCAGGGCGACTGGGAGGAGGCGACCGAGGTGCTTCACAGCACCAACAACTTCCCGGAATTCACCGGTCGCATCTGCCCCGCCCCTTGCGAAGCGGCCTGCACGTTGAATCTCAACGACGAACCGGTCACCATCAAGACTATCGAATGCGCCATCGTGGACAAGGCCTGGCAAGAAAACCGGATCCGGCCGCAGATTCCGCTCAAGCGCACCGACAAGCGGGTCGCGGTCGTAGGTTCCGGGCCGGCCGGTCTCGCTTGCGCCCAGCAACTGGCTCGCGTGGGTCATGGCGTGGTGGTTTATGAAAAGGCCGACCGCATCGGCGGCCTGCTACGCTACGGCATTCCCGACTTCAAGATGGAAAAGCATTTGATCGACCGCCGCATCGCCCAAATGCAGGCGGAAGGCGTGATCTTCCGCCCCAACAGCCACATCGGCGCCAACATTCCTCTGAGTCGGTTGATGGCCGAATTCGACGCCATCGTGCTGGCGGGCGGATCGGAAAAACCGCGCGACCTGCCCGTTCCTGGACGGGAGCTGGGTGGTATCCATTTCGCGATGGAGTTCCTGAAACAGCAGAACAAGCGTGTTGCCGGCGACACGATTGACGAAGCGGAAAGCATTCTGGCGACCGACAAACACGTCATCGTCATCGGCGGCGGCGATACCGGTTCCGACTGCATCGGCACCTCGATTCGTCAGGGAGCTGCCTCGGTGGTGCAGTTGGAAATCCTGCCCCGGCCACCCGCCAAGGAAGACAAAGGACTTACCTGGCCGAACTGGCCCAACCGGCTGCGCACGTCCTCCTCCCACGAAGAGGGCTGTGAACGGCGTTGGAGCGTTGCGACCCAGCGCTTCAGCGGCGAGAACGGCAGGGTGACGGCTATCCATTGCATCGAAGTGAGTTGGAAACAAGAAGGCGGGCGCTGGATGATGGAAGAAGTCCCCGGCAGCGAATTTACGCTCAAGGCAGACTTGGTCCTGCTCGCCATGGGCTTTGTCCACCCGGTGCAGGAAGGATTGCTGCAAGAGGCCGGTGTCCAGCTGGACACGCGCGGCAATGTCCAGGCGGACACGCGGAACTACCGGACTTCGGTAGACAAAATCTTCGCGGCCGGCGACATGAGGCGGGGGCAATCGCTGGTCGTCTGGGCCATACGCGAGGGACGCCAGGCGGCTCGCGCCGTCGACGAGTTCCTCATGGGCTACTCCGATTTGCCGCGATAAACCCGGCCACGCCATGAACCGTCCAACGTGGTCGGCGTATCGGAATCATGGGTCCGATCCCATAAGACGACCAGCTTTCTGTAACCGCCGTCGGCCGGCGCCGGCCACTTGAGCATGCCCATCGTGCCCGGTCTTTACCATCACTGCTGACGATGCCCCAGCTTGCGTCCCACGCCACCGCGAAGCGGCTGCTGTCGCTGGCCCGCGTCTTCGGACTGATGCTGATCGTCTTCAGCCTCACCTATCTGATCCCGATCACGGCATCCCTGCTTGCCGCCGACGGTACGGCGCTCCTATTCATCGAAGACATGTTCTTCACCATTGGCGCCGGCGCTTTACTGTGGATCGCCACCCGACAGCACCGCTACGACCTGAAATCCAAAGACGGCTTCATCCTGGTCGTGCTCGCCTGGACCGGGATGACGGCCTTCGCCACGTTCCCGCTGATGTCGTACATCGAGGGGCTGTCGTTCACGGACGCCTATTTCGAAGCCATGTCCGGGTTGACCACGACAGGGGCGACGGTACTGGCCGGCCTGGATCAACTACCGCCGGCCATCAATCTCTGGCGGCATGAACTGAACTGGCTTGGAGGAATGGGAATCATCGTGTTGGCGGTTGCGATTCTCCCCGTCCTCGGCATCGGCGGACGCCAGCTGTTCATGGCCGAAACACCCGGCCCCATGAAGGAAAACAAGTTGACACCGCGGATCACGGAAACCGCCAAAAAACTTTGGCTGGTCTACGCATCGATCACGCTGGCCTGCATCCTGTGCCTCAAGATGGCCGGTATGAGCTGGCTGGATGCCGTCTGCCATGCTTTCGCCGCCATGAGCCTGGGCGGGTTCTCGACCCATGACGCTAGCGTTGGGTATTTCGACTCACCAATGATCGAGGCGATCTTGATAGTCTTCATGCTGATCGCGGGAATGAACTTCGCCACCCACTTCCTGGCAATCCACACCCGAAGCCTGAAGGTGTATCGGCAAGACATCGAGGCCATTCCGTATCTGGTTCTGGTACTCGGAAGCTGCGTGGCCATCGCGCTGTTCCTGGTCGGGCACCGGATCTATCCGGATTTCTGGACCGCTCTGCGGCATGCCAGCTTCAACCTCGTGTCCCTCGCCACCGACTGTGGATTCGCCTCGGTGGACTATAACCAATGGCCTTTGTTTGCTCCGCTGTGGATGCTGTTCCTGAGCAGCGTCCTGGCGTGTACCGGCTCGACCGGCGGCGGGATCAAGATGATGCGCACCTTGATCCTGATGAAACAGAGTCAACTGCAGATGCTGCTCTTGACCCATCCGATGGCGGTCAATCCGCTCAAGATCGGACACATGGTGATTCCGTCCAATATCATCCTGTCGGTACTCGGCTTCATCTTCGTCTACTTCATGAGCATTGTCATCCTGACGTTGCTGCTGGTGGTCAGCGGACTGGACATGGTGTCTTCCTTCTCGGCCATCATTGCCAGTATCAACAACGCGGGCCCCGGCCTCAACATGGTGGGACCGGCCAGCAATTACGCCACGCTTTCCGACTTCCAGACCTGGACATGCACCATCGCGATGTTCCTCGGCCGCATCGAGGTATTCACCGCGCTGATCATTTTCACGCCGGCGTTCTGGCGCAAGTAATCTGCCCCCAAAAAGCGCCCAGGAAGGGCGCCTCGGGGCATATCACCAACAGTGCGGGAAACGGCCGCCACAAGCGACAGCCGATCAGGGCCACCACAATCCAGGTCCCCACATGCCCCAGTTCATGGTGGCGTCGAGGTTGGTCTCCGCGGCCTGCCTCTGCTCGTCAGCGATCTCCTTTTCCACGGCGAGCTTCTGGAAACGGGCGTAGGCATCCGCATCGCCCACGTAGATGCACCGACAAATGTTGGCATCCGCATAGACGTACATCACCTTGTCGCCTTTCGGGTGTGCCACGAGCTTGTATTGTGTCATTCCCTTGACATTGGCCTGCTGCTCCGCCGTCTGGGCATAGTTGATCTTGAATCCGGCCGCTGCCAGCAATTGTTCCGTATCCTGGACCTTCTCCTCCAGAGAAGCGCATGCCGCCAACCGGGCGGCAAGCCACAGGATTCCGAGTCTACGAAGCGTCATGGTTCTCTCTCGATTCCGATGCATTCTCATCAATTTAACGCGGACGGCGTAGGGCGTCGACGAACGGCTCAATTCAGCAAGACCGCTTCCGCCGTGTAGCCTTCCGCCTCCAGGATAGAGCGAAGCTTGATCTGCGCCTCCCGCTGAATCTGACGCACCCGCTCACGTGTCACCCCCATATCCGCGGCCACCTCCTCGAGCGTCGATTTCTCATACCCGCCGAGGCCGTAGCGGCGCTGAAGGACTTCCCGCTGGCGCGAGTTCAGCCGATCCAGCCATTCGTCGACTTTCTGCTCGATCCGCTCGGCGAGCAGCGTATCGGTGACCGGACTCTGATTATCGTCCGGCGACATCTCCAGGAGGGTTCGGGAAGACTCGGCCGTGATCGGCGCATCGGCCGACAAGTCTTTTTCGCTCAGCCGCAGAAGCTCTGCGACACGCTCGCACGGCTTATCGAGCTGCCGGGCCACGTCCCGGGCCGTTGGCGTTCCCTGCATTTTGACGGACAGGCTCCGATAGGCTTTCAATACGGTGTTCATTTCCTTGGCGACGTGGATCGGAAGCCGGATCGCCCGGACCTGGCTCATCAGGGCGCGTTCGATCGTCTGCCTTATCCACCAGGTGGCATAGGTGGAGAAGCGAAAACCGCGTTGGGGTTCGAACTTTTCGACCGCGCGGATCAGGCCGAGATTACCTTCTTCGATCAGATCGAGCAAAGGCAGTCCCCGGTTCAGATAACGGCGCGCGATCTTGACGACCAGCCGCAGATTGCTTTCGATCATGAGGCGGCGGGCATCCTCGTCACCCTCGAGGGCGAGGCGCCCGAAGTGCTTTTCTTCCTCGGCCGTCAGGAGCCTCCGTTTCCCCAACTGGTTCAGATAGATGCGAGTTGCATCGAGATCCGGCCCCGTGTCGGCCGCTTCTACGCCATCATCGGCGATATCGTCAAACCAGATCTGCGTGCCGCCGCCATCCAAGGCATCCCTTTCGATCTCACCACAGGCGTCCATTTCGATCGCGGCCGCCCCCTCGCCGTATTCCAAACCTTCGACGAGCGCCTCATCCGACTCAAAAACGACTTCAGACGACATCAGTTTCATCCTCAACAGACACGCCACCCGCGGCTCCATGAACCGAGGACGGCATTCCCACTACCCGTTATCGCGGATTTCCGCAATAACGCCCCTTCCATAAACCTCGGACCGAATTGTATACCTTCAAGGCGAGAAAAAACCCTATTTGGGTGAAGGAAACGGGCAGATCGTGTTATCCCCCCTTGGAGAATGCGTCGGATACCCTGGGCTTTTTTGATTTCATTGTCGCTGAAGGCATCCTAAAATTCACCCGTTTCGATCACCGTTTCCTGAGTACAATCCGGAGCCGACCGGACGAGCGACGACTCAATGAAAACAGAACATGTCTATCCCGTACCCGCCGATATCGCAGCATCCACCAGAATAACCGAGGAAGTTTATCGGGAAATGTATGACCGGTCCGTCAAGGACCCGGAAGGATTCTGGGCCGAGCTGGCTCAGGAGTTCGTCAGTTGGAACGCCCCCTGGCAGCGGGTGGGGCGATGGAATTTCGACACGCCGGCCATCGAATGGTTCTCCGGCGCCCGCCTGAACGTGTCTTACAACTGTCTGGACCGCCATCTGGCGGATCGCGGAGCCCAAACGGCCATTCTGTGGGAAGGCGATCAGCCCGGCGATCAGCGCCGCCTGACCTACGGTGAGCTGCACGACCGGGTCTGTCGGTTTGCCAATGTACTCAAGTCCCACGGTGTAGGCAAAGGCGACCGGGTATGCATCTATCTGCCGATGATCCCCGAAGCCGCCGTGGCCATGCTGGCCTGCGCTCGGATTGGCGCCATACATTCGATCGTGTTTGGCGGATTTTCCTCCGAGGCATTGAAGGACCGGATTCTGGACGCCGATTGCCGTCTCGTGGTCTGTGCCGACGAGGGCCGGCGGGGCGGCAAATTCGTACCGCTCAAGCACAACGTCGATGCCGCGCTGAGCCAGTGCCCCCTCGTCGAAACCGTACTCGTGGTGCGCCATACCGCCCGCCCGGTGGACTGGACCGAAGGACGCGACCGCTGGTTTCACGAGGCCGTGGAGTCCGCCTCGCCCGACTGCCCACCCGAGGACATGGAGGCGGAAGACCCGTTGTTCATCCTCTACACCTCCGGCTCGACCGGCAAACCGAAAGGAGTAGTCCATACGACTGGCGGCTACCTGCTGTTCGCCGCCGTCACTCACAAATATGTGTTCGATTACCGCGACGGTGAAGTGTACTGGTGCACCGCGGACATCGGCTGGATCACCGGCCACAGCTACGTGGTCTATGGCCCCCTGTGCAACGGTGCGACCACCTTGATGTTCGAAGGCGTGCCGACCTACCCCACACCGGCACGGCTGTGGCAGATCATCGACAAATACCAGGTCAGCATCTTCTACACGGCGCCGACCGTCATCCGGGCCCTCATGGGACTGGGCACGGACTGGGTGAAGCAGGCCGACCGCCACAGCCTGCGAATACTGGGCTCGGTCGGCGAACCCATCAATCCGGAAGCCTGGGAGTGGTACTACCAGGAAGTCGGCGAAAAACGCTGCCCCGTGCTCGATACCTGGTGGCAGACCGAAACCGGCGGCATCATGATTACGCCGCTTCCCGGCGCCACGCCACTCAAACCCGGCTCCGCCACCCGCCCTTTCTTCGGTGTCGTACCCGTCATCCTGGACGCCCAGGGCAACGAGCTGACGGGCCCGGCGGAGGGCGTCCTGGCCATCGCCGCGTCCTGGCCAGGCCAGGCGCGCACCGTTTTCCGTAATCACGACCGTTTCCGTGAAACCTACTTCGCTCTCTATCCGGGGAAATATTTCACCGGCGATGGCGCGCGCCGGGATGCCGACGGTTATTACTGGATAACGGGCCGAGTGGACGATGTCATCAATGTCTCGGGGCACCGGCTGGGAACTGCCGAGATCGAGAGTGCGTTGACGCTGCACGACAGTGTGGCGGAAGCCGCAGTGGTCGGTTACCCGCACAACATCAAGGGCCAGGGCATCTACGCCTTTGTCACACTGGTTGCCGATGCGACACCGAGCGAAGACCTCAAGCGTGAACTGATCGAACGGGTCCGGGAGGAAATCGGGGCGATTGCGACCCCCGACATCATCCAGTGGACGCCGGCCCTGCCGAAGACGAGATCGGGTAAAATCATGCGGCGAATTCTGCGAAAAATCGCCGCCAACGACTTGGATCAGCTCGGAGACACGTCGACGCTGGCCGACCCGGCGGTCGTTGAAGACATCATCCGGGGCAAACCGGCTTAGCGGCTGCTGCTACGATTCGCCCATCAGAAAGAACAACGATCCGCGGAGACGATCATGAAACTCATCACTGCAATCATCAAACCCTTCAAGCTCGACGACGTGCGCGAGGCGCTTTCCGATATCGGCGTGAGCGGGCTGACGGTCACCGAAGTCAAGGGGTTTGGGCAGCAAAAGGGCCACACCGAACTTTACCGCGGGGCCGAATACGTCGTGGATTTCCTGCCGAAGGTGAAGCTGGAGATCGCGGTGGCCGACAATCTGGTCGACACCGCGGTCGATGCCATCGTCAAAGCCGCCAACACGGGGAAGATCGGCGACGGCAAAATCTTCATCACCTCCATCGACCAGGCGATCCGTATCCGCACCGGGGAGACGGGCGACCAGGCACTGTAACCGGCGCAGCCCAGCGGAAACAAGGCACCACGGACAGCCCCTGCGGCTGTCCGCCCTTCCTCAATCCCCGGCGGGGAGTTGATGCTCGCGGCAGATCATCTCGGCATCCTCTGCGAACAGTTGTTCACCGGTCAGCCCGCATCGGCGGCTGGCGTCTTCCAGGACAATGTGATGACGGCAGCTCTTGCAGGCTCCGAAAGTCTTGAGCCGATTGGCGACCTGCATCGCCTGGAGCACGCTGGCGAGGGCAGATTCCAGCATTGGCCGCTGGTCCTGCGGGATGGCGCGCAGCGCCGTGCGCAGCACGCGGGGCGGAATCGACTCCTCCACCAGCCGCTTGCCGGCCTCCGTCAACAGCATGTGCACTACGCGCCGGTCGCGGACATCGCTTTCCTTGACGATCAGGCCGTTGTTTTCCAGGACAGCCAGGGTTTGCGAGACCGTCCCTTTGGTCAGGCCGAGATATTCGGCGACAGCCAGCGGCGTGTTGCTGTAGCGGTTGCAACTGGCCAGATAATGGAGGGCTTCGATCTGCACCGGCTGCAGTCCTTTGAAGCTTTCGGACCGGCGCACGTCCATGCGGATCAGGTTCGAAATCCGCTCCAGATAGTCGTATATGCGGTCAGCTTCCATGGTGAGAAATAGTATCGGACCGATCGCATCTTGACAAATGGCTGGCTGTCATGCATTCAGACCCGCTTCCGCAGGGCCTCGCCAAAGAATTCCGGAACGGCGAACGCGGCCTGGTGGATGTCCGCGTTGTAATACCGGGTTGGGAACGGCTTCGCCACCGCCGCATCCGCGCGGAACCGGTTCAGCTCCCCCTTCCCCCCCATGGTGGCGCTCCACCAGCCCGAGGGATAGATGAACTGCGGGAAGAACAGCGTGCGTGTCTGGGCAAAACCCGCCTGCCGCATGATCCGGTGCATCGAGGTAATGAGGGACAGGTGGAACAGGGGCGATTCGCTCTGCTGCACCAGGATACCGTCGGTGCGCAGACAGCGGTGGCATTCGCGAAAGAACGCCTCGTTGAACAATCCTTCTGCGGGACCGACAGGATCGGTGCTATCGACGATGATGACATCGACGCATGCATCCGGCGCATCTTTGACCCACTGGATGCCGTCGATGAACAACAGCTCCGCGCGAGGGTCGCCATTGGATTCGCACAGCTGGGGAAAATACTGTTCTGCCAGCCGCGTCACCCGCTCATCGATCTCGATCTGGATCGCCTTCTCGACTTCCGGGTGCTTTAACACCTCCCGCAGGCTGCCGCAATCTCCGCCACCGATGATCCATACCGTTTTTGGCGCGGGGTGGGTATACAGTACGGGATGCGTCATCATCTCGTGATAGAGGAAGTTGTCGCGGTCGCTCACCATGGTGCAGCCGTCGATCACCATGAGCTTGCCAAACCATTCGGTGTCATAGATCTCGATGCGCTGGAATGGCGTCTGCTCCTCGTGCAGTTTCGCCTTGATTTTCAGGGACAGCGCACTGCCATTGTCGGGATAGGATTCGGTAAACCAGTCCTGTGTATCGCGCATGGAAGTCCTCCTGCGTGGAAAAAATGTTGCATTCTCCCCATAATTGAGAGTTTTTGAAAGACGGCCCCCCATGACAAAAGCGAACTGGACGCTGAGCGAGGCGCGCGACACTTACGCCATCGAGCACTGGAGCGATGGCTATTTCAACATTGCGCCGGACGGTGACGTCGTGGTCTGTCCGTTGCGGGGCACCGTCGAGGGAAGCGTGAGCATCGCCGCCATCGCCCGCAGCGTCCGTTCCGAGGGGCTATCCCTGCCCGTGCTGATGCGCTTTCCCCACATCCTGCACGACCGGGTGCGCCTCTTGACGTCGGCCTTCGGCAAGGCACGGGCCGCCTATCAATATGGGGGGGGCTATACGCCGGTCTACCCGATCAAAGTCAACCAGCAGCGTAATGTCATCGAGAACATTCTCCGCGCCGGCGGCGTCGGCCTCGAGGCCGGCAGCAAATCGGAGCTGCTCGCCATCCTCGCCCTGGCGGAAGCCGGTACCATCATCTGCAATGGCTACAAGGACCGCGCCTACATACGGCTGGCCCTGATCGGCAGCCGGCTGGGACTGCGGGTCTTCATCGTGGTCGAAAAGCTGTCCGAACTCGAACTGGTGCTGAGCGAATCCGAAGCGCTCGGCATCGCCCCCCTGCTCGGTGTACGGATCAGGCTTTCCAGTATCAGCGCCGGTAAGTGGCAGAACAGCGGCGGCGAGAAATCCAAATTCGGCCTGCATGCGGGTGAAATCCTGAAGTTCCTCAAACGGCTGGAGGGCGCCGGCGGCCTCGGCTGGGTACGACTGATGCACTTCCACATGGGATCACAGGTGGCCAACATCAATGACGTCAAGACCGCCCTGCGCGAAGCCGGCCGCTACTATGCGGAACTGCGGCGGTTGGGGGTGCCGGTCGATCATGTCGATGTGGGCGGTGGCCTCGGCATCGACTACGAGGGCACTCATTCGGTCAGTGACTGCTCGATCAACTACAGCGTGGACGAGTACGCCCACAGCGTCGTCCGGGCCTTCTCTGAACTCTGTGCCGACCAAGGATTGCCCCAGCCCGACCTGATCACCGAAGCCGGGCGGGCGATGAGCGCGCATCATGCCGTGCTGGTCACCAACGTCGTCGACATCGAAGCGGCCACCTATGACGCGAGCCCGGTCTCCGCCTCGGTGGCCCAGCCATTGAAAGACCTGGAGGACCTGCTCCGCCGGGTGGACAACGAATCGGTACTGGGCATCTATCACGACGCCGAGTTCGACATTTCCGAAGCCCGGACCATGTACGTCCAGGGCAAGATCGGCCTCGACCAGCTGGCGGAAGCCGAACGGCTCCATGCCACGCTCTGCCACGAAGTGCAGCAGCGTCTCGACATCCGGCTCAGAGCTCACCGGGCCGTGCTGGACGAACTCAACGAACGCTTGGCCGACAAGCTATTCTGCAATTTCTCGGTCTTCCAATCGATTCCCGATGCCTGGGCGATCGACCAGATTTTCCCGGTCATGCCGTTGCAACGGCTCGATGAGGAGCCCACCCGCCGCGCCGTGATCCAGGACATGACCTGCGATTCCGACGGCCGGATCAACGCCTACATCGACCGCCAGAGTATCGAGAACACCCTGCGTATGCATGCGCCGGCCCCCGGGGAACCCTATCTGATAGGCTTCTTCCTGGTCGGCGCCTACCAGGAGATCCTGGGCGACATGCACAATCTGTTCGGCGACACCCACTCGGTGAATGTCGAACTGGACGGTTCGGGCGGCTATACCTTCACCCATACCCGAAGGGGCGACGGCGCCGACGACCTGCTGCGCTATGTCCACATCGATCCCGACGAACTGGAACGGTCCTACCGCAAGAAGCTGATCGAGGCGGATATCCCTTTGCACCAGCGCAAGCAGTACGAAAGCGAACTGATCGCCGGGCTCAGCAACTACACCTATCTGGAGGAATGAACATGAAGACCGGCTTCGTCGGCCTCGGCGCCATGGGGCTGGGGATGGCCCGCAACCTCTGGCATGCAGGCCTTTTGGCCGGCGTCTGGAACCGCACGCCGGAAAAGGCTCGGAAGTTCGCCACCGAGACCGGCACCGCCGCCTGGGCGGACCTCGCCGAAATGGCCACGGCCTGCGATGTGATCGTGCTCTGCGTCTCGGCCGACACCGATGTGCTGGAGGTGATCGGGGCGTTGGCGCCGGCGCTCCGGCCGGAGTCGACGGTCATCGACTGCTCGACGGTCGGCGTAGCCACCGCCTGTCGCGCCGCCGAGCTCGTCCGCCAAGCGGGCGGCGATTTTCTCGATGCTCCGGTGAGCGGCGGCGTAGAAGGCGCCCGCAACGGCACCCTGGCCCTGATGATCGGCGGCAAGACCGAAACCGTGGCAAAAGTCCAGCCAGTGCTGGCGGCGATGGGCAGCCGTATCATGCATATGGGCGACACCGGCGCCGGTCAGGCCACCAAGGCGGTAAACCAGGTAATGTGCGCCGGCATCAACCAGGCCGTAACCGAAGCCCTGGCCTTCGGGCAAGCCCTGGGGCTGGAGCTGGACAAGGTCATCGAGGTAGTCTCCAGCGGCGCCGCCGGCAACTGGTTCCTGGACAAACGCGGCAAGACCATGATACGCGGCAGCTTCCAGCCCGGCTTCAAGCTGGCCCTGCACCACAAGGACCTGAACATCTGCCTGGAGATGGCGGACAGATTGGGAATCCCCCTGCCGCTGAGCGGGCGGACCCGCGACGAATATGCCGAACTCATGGCCCAGGGATACGGCGACGACGACATCTCGGCCCTGTTCCGCCTGA
This sequence comes from Methylococcus capsulatus, assembly GCF_036864975.1. Classification (NCBI taxonomy): domain Bacteria; kingdom Pseudomonadati; phylum Pseudomonadota; class Gammaproteobacteria; order Methylococcales; family Methylococcaceae; genus Methylococcus; species Methylococcus capsulatus. The sequence goes on from NZ_CP104311.1 coordinate 3,327,459, forward strand.
AGTCGGAAGCAATGCCCAACGGTTGAGCCGGCGCTTTCGGCTATAATTCCCGCCCGCACGAAAATCTGTCGGACCACTTGTGCCTACCACGAATCCCCCCGCACCCCAAACCCTGAGCTTCCAGGATCTGATCCTGACACTCCAACGCTATTGGGCCGAGCAAGGCTGCGTGATCCTCCAGCCGCTGGATCTGGAGGTGGGCGCTGGAACCTTCCATCCCGCGACCTTCCTCCGCGCCATCGGCCCGGAACCGTGGAACACCGCCTATGTGCAGCCCTCGCGCCGCCCCACCGACGGCCGCTATGGCGACAATCCCAACCGGCTGCAACATTACTATCAATTCCAGGTGCTGTTGAAACCCTCGCCGCCGGACATCCAGGAACTCTACCTCGACTCGCTGCGCCTGCTTGGCTTCGACCTGCTCGAACATGACGTCCGCTTCGTCGAAGACAACTGGGAATCGCCCACCCTCGGCGCCTGGGGCCTGGGCTGGGAGGTCTGGCTGAACGGCATGGAAGTGACCCAGTTCACCTATTTCCAGCAGGTCGGCGGCCTCGACTGCCGGCCGGTCAGCGGTGAAATCACCTACGGTCTGGAGCGCATCGCCATGTACGTGCAGGGCGTGGAGAACGTCTACGACCTGGTCTGGACGCAGGGGCCGCAAGGCATCGTCCGGTACGGCGACGTGTTCCATCAGAACGAAGTCGAAATGTCGGCTTTTAACTTCGAGCACGCCAACGTCGAATTTCTCTTCAATGCCTTCGACACTTACGAGCGGGAATGCCGCCAGCTCATCGTACTGGGACTGCCCCTCCCCGCCTATGAAATGGTGCTGAAGGCCTCGCATGCCTTCAACCTGCTCGATGCTCGCCGGGCCATCTCGGTCACCGAACGCCAGCGCTTCATCCTGCGGGTACGTGAACTCGCCAAAGCCGTGGCCGAAGCCTATTACCAGCGCCGGGAGGCCCTGGGGTTCCCCATGCTCGACACCAAGGAGGGGCATGCTCATGGCTGAGACCCGCGATCTGCTGTTCGAGCTGGGCACCGAGGAATTACCGCCCAAATCCCTGCTCAAACTGAGTGAAGCACTCAGGGACAACGTGGCGGCTGGACTGGAAAAAGCCGGGCTGTCCTATGCCTCCATCAAGGCCTATGCCACGCCGCGCCGGCTCGCCCTACTGGTCCACAAACTGGCCACCGCCCAGCCGGACCAGACCATTGAGCGACGCGGCCCGGCGCTGAACGTGGCTTACGATGCCCAGGGCGCCCCAACCAAGGCTACCGAAGGTTTCGCCAGAAGCTGTGGCGTCACCGCCGATCAGCTCATCACACTGAAGACCGAAAAAGGCGAGTGGGTGGGTGTGATCCAGAAAATCCGTGGCAGACCCACCGAAGCCCTGATCCCGGACATCATCCGCCATAGTCTGGCCGCCCTTCCGATCGCCAAGCGCATGCGCTGGGGCGCGGGGATGGCCGAATTCGTCCGGCCAGTGCAATGGGTGGTACTGCTCTACGGCGGGACGGTCGTCGAGTGCGAGATTCTCGGCGTCGCCTCTGGCCGAACCACCCGTGGCCACCGGTGCCATGCGCCCGATCCGATCGAGATCGCGATCCCCGGCGAATACGCCGGGCTGCTTTCGACCCACGGCCACGTGCTGCCCGACTTCGCCGAACGCCGTGCCCGGATCGAGCGGCTCGCCAGGGAAACGGCCGCGACGGCGAACGGCAAGCCGCTGATCAACCCGGATCTGCTGGACGAGATCACCGCCCTGGTCGAATGGCCCGTGCCGGTGCTGGGGAGCTTCGATGCGCGCTATCTGAGCCTGCCGCCGGAAGTGCTGATCACCACCATGCAGGACAACCAGAAGTATCTCCCGGTGGTCGACGCCGAGGGTAAACTGCTGCCCCATTTCATCACCTTCAGCAACGTTGCCAGCCGCCGACCCGAGGTCATCCGCGAGGGCAACGAACGCGTGGTTCGGCCGCGGTTGGCGGATGCCGAATTTTTCTGGAACCAGGACCGCAAACGCACCCTGGAAGATCGGGTGGAGGAACTGAGTCAGGTCACCTTCCAGAACAAGCTCGGCTCCGTTTTCGACAAGACCCGGCGGGTACAGCAGCTGGCGGTATTCATCGCCGAATCCCTGAACGTAGACCCCAGCTTCGTCGAGCGCGCCGCCCTGCTGGCGAAAGCGGACCTCCTAACCCACATGGTCGGCGAGTTCACTGAACTGCAGGGCATCATGGGCCGCTATTACGCGCTGGCCGAGGGCGAACCCCACGAAGTCGCGCTCGCCATCGAGGAGCAGTACCTGCCCAAGGTCTCGGGCGGATCGCTGCCCACGTCGCGCACTGGCGAAATCCTGGCGCTGGCGGAGAAGATCGACACCCTGGCCGGCATCTTCAGCATCGGCCTGATTCCCAGCGGCGACCGCGACCCTTACGCCCTGCGCCGCGCTGCACTGGGTGTCATTCGCATCCTGATCGAAAAACACCTTGACCTGGATATCGAAATCCTGCTGGAGAAGTCATTGAAACTGCTCCCCCACGGGTTCGACCCAGAGGCAACCCGCTCGGCGCTGCTGGACTTCCTCTACGAACGCCTACGCGGCTACTGCCTGGAGCAGGGCTACCGCCATGACGAATTCGAAGCCGTGCTGGCGCTACGGCCGACCAACCTGGTGGATTTCCTCGGCCGGCTCGCTGCTGTGCGCGAATTCCGGGGTCTCACCGCCGCCGAAAGCCTCGCCGCGGCCAACAAGCGCATCCGCAACATCCTGCGCAAATCGGGCGAAACGGTGGTTGCGAATGCGGAGGAACGGATCCTGATCGAGCCTTCGGAAAAGGCACTGCTGGCCGCGGCCCGCCAGGCCCATGCCGACATCCTGCCGCTGCTGCATGCTCGCGACTACACCTCGGCGCTGTGCCGGCTGGCACAGTTGCGGGACAGCGTCGACACCTTCTTCGACAAAGTGATGGTGATGACCGAGGACGAATCCCTGCGCAGCAACCGGCTCGGCCTGCTGGCCCTGATCGAAGGGCTGTTCCTGAACATCGCCGACATCTCCGCGCTGCAGCCGGCCCAATGATATGCACTATGTGATCCTGGACCGGGACGGCGTCATCAACCAAGACTCCGACGAGTACATCAAGTCACCGGAGGAATGGCGCCCGATCCCCGGCAGCCTCGATGCCATCGCCCTCTTGACCCACCACGGCTTCCGGGTCGTGGTGCTGACCAACCAGTCCGGCATTGCCCGCCGGTTGTTCAGCCCAGCCATGCTGGAAGCGATCCACGACAAGATGAGGACGATGGTGCGGGAAGCCGGCGGCGAAATCTTCGACATTTTCCTGTGCCCGCATGGGCCCGAAGACGTCTGCGGCTGCCGCAAACCCAGACCCGGCCTGTTCCGCGCCTTCGCTGAAAAGTATGGCGTGGAACTCGCCGGCACGCCGGCCGTGGGCGATTCGCTGCGCGATATCGAGGCGGCAGCGGCGGCAGGCGCCGTGCCGATCTTGGTCGAAACCGGCAAGGGCACGCGCACACTGGAGCGGAATCCCGAACTCGACGTCCCCACTTTCCCCGATTTGTATGCAGCCGCACAATATATCGTTTTCAGCCAAACTTGAGATCATCCTGCGTTCGGCGGTGTTTTTCGCCGGCATGACCTTGTCCACCTTGGTGATCAGCCCGTGCATGATCGCTGCGCGGCCCTTCTCGTTCGGCATGCGCTGGGCCTTGGCCAACTGCTGGGTCCGGTTCAATCTATGGATGCTGAAAACCGTATGCCGGCTGGACTTTCAGGTCCAGGGCCGGGAAAACATTCCAGCCCAGCCCGGCGTAATCCTCTGCAAGCACCAATCGGCCTGGGAGACCCTCGCACTGCAAGTGATCTTCCCGCCCCTGGTGTTCATCCTCAAGCAGGAACTGCTGAGGCTGCCGGTCTGGGGCTGGGCGATGGCGACCCTCAAACCCATCGCCATCAACCGCTCCCACAAGACGGCAGCGCTCAAGGAGGTGCTGAACGAAGGCGTCAAACGGCTGCAAGACGGGCTGTGGGTGGTCGTGTTCCCGGAAGGCACCCGAGTCGCACCCGGCAAAAAGGGGCACTATGGCGCCAGCGGCGCCATGCTGGCTCATCGTGCCGGCTGCCCGGTGGTGCCGGTAGCACATAACGCCGGCGAATACTGGAGCCGCCGTGCTTTCCTGAAGTATCCCGGCACCATCCAGGTCCGCGTCGGCCCACCGATCGACGCCGCCAAGTTCGACGCGGCGGAAATCACCGCCCAGGCCGAGCGCTGGATCGAAGCCCAGATGCAGGAAATCAGCCGGCCCCGTTGAGACCGGTTTTTTTAGCCGCCGACAAAACGGCGAATCCGTTCGACCGCCTCCTGTAGTACGGGGATGTCGGCCGTGTAGGCGAAGCGCAGATAACGCTCCGGTGACTGGGTGCCGAAGTCCTTGCCCGGCGTCACCGCGACGCCGGCCTGCTCCAGGAGGCGCGCGGCGAACTCCGCGCTGTCATCAGTGAACGCCGAGCAGTCGGCATAGATGTAGAACGCCCCGGACGGCGGGGCCGGCACCCCGAATCCCAGCTTCACCAGTTCCCCCCAAAGAAAATCACGGCGCGCTTCGAAAGCCCGCCGGCGCCGTTCCAATTCGGCAAGGCACGCCTCCGAAAATGCCGCCAGCGCTGCGTACTGTGAGAGCGTCGGCGCCGAAATGAAGATGTTCTGAGCCACCCGCTCCACCGCAGCCGCATATGCCTCCGGCACGACCAACCAGCCCAGACGCCAGCCGGTCATGCCGAAATATTTCGAGAAGCTGTTGACGACGAACACATGGTCGCCAAACTCCAGCGCGCTGACCGGGCGGCCACCGTATTCCAACCCGTGGTAAATCTCGTCCGAAATCAGGATGCCCTGTTCGGCTTCGAACCACTGTACCAGCTCCCGCAATACCGCGGCACGCATGACCGTGCCGGTCGGGTTGGAAGGCGAGGCGCTGATCGCCACCGGTACCTCTCCTCCGCAATGCGTCCGGCACAGGTCTGCGTCCAGATGGAAATCATGCGCCGCCCTCACCGGCACGGCATGCGGTTCGCCGGAATACAGATGCACGAAATTGGAATAACAGGGATAGCCGGGATCGGCCAGCATAACGCGCCGACCGGGTGCCAAGGCCACGGCCAGCGCCAGGGAAAACGCACCCGATGCGCCGGGTGTGAGAAATATCCGCTGGGGTGAGACCCCTGTACCGTAGCGCTCAGCATAGTATCTCCCGATGCGCTCCCGTAGCTCAGGCAACCCGGCGGCCGGGGTATAGCGCACCTGCCCGCCGGACAGGAATCGGGTCGCCGCCGCGTTCACCGGCTCGGGCGTCGGAAAATCCGGCTCGCCGATTTCCAGATGAACGATGGAACGCCCGGACGCCTCCAGCGCCTTCGCGCGCGCCAGGATCGCCATGACATGGAACGGCCGGATGCCATCGGCCAGACACCTGCCATGCTCCGCTTCCCGTGTTGCCTGGCCAGCCTCATGCGGTCGCCGGTTCATCGTATCCCCTGAAAACCTAGACGGAAAAAGTTTCATTTTACGGTTAAAATACCGACGCTGCGGGTCCGATCGCTTCGGCAAGGAGCGGCCGGTCGCTTCTTCACCCCACCATCAACCATGACGGCATCCGTTCGGACTCATGCGTGCGAGCAAATTCTATCTCTTCGTCACTTTTGTGGTCCTGCTCGTCGTCGCCATCGAAGGCGAACTCGTCGTGGAAATCCTTTCGCATACCGCAGAGCTCCTTCTCGAAGCCCTGGAGATGCTGCTGGACACGGTGTTCGAAACCGTGCTCGGCCTCACGCCGCGCGGCGCCCAGGTCCTGACGGCCTGGCTGACGATCGGCGTCGTGGTGTGGCTGGGAAGCCTGCTGGCCGGCAAGTTCGCCCGCAGGTGGCACGAGCGCAGGCGACGGATCGAGGATAACTGGCAACGAATGGTCGCCGAGGCCAAGGCCTGGTATCTGCGTCACCGCCTGAAAATCATTCTGATCAGCGCCGGTGTTGGCTTGCTGGCCCTATTGGCTCTGTTCTGAACCGATCGATCCGGTTGCTTCCCACTCGAACCGTGGCAACAGGGTGAAAGCGTTGCGTATACCCTCGGCCCACTGCTTCTGGATCGAAGCATAGAGGGGGCTGGAATAATCCAGGTGCAGATAATGGCCGATGGCAAAGGAGTCCCGCCGGTAGAAGGCGACCTCCACCGGGGGGCCGACCGAGATATTGCTGCGCATCGTCGAGTCGATGGAGACCAGGGCGCAGCGCGCCGCATCTTCCAGCGTCGTGGTGGGGGAGATCATCCGATCGAGAATCGGCTTGCCATACTTGGTTTCGCCAACCTGCAAATAAGGCGTGTCGGGCGATGCTGTGATGTAATTGCCCTGGGGATAGATGAGGTAAATTTCGGGCGGCTGCCCCTGGATCTGGCCACCCAGGATGAAGCTGGCCTCGGCCGAGACGCCGCTACGCTGCATTGCGCTGGCGTGTTGCTCCTGAACCCGTACGCTGGTTCCACCTATGTAGGACGCAGCATCGTATAAGTAGGCCGCCGTGTTCAGATTGTAGAGCGCTCCCGGATTTTCCAGATCGCGTCGTATCAGATTGATCACAGCCTGAGTCGTGGCCAAATTGCCGGCGGCCAGGACGATCATCATGCGGTCGCTGTGCAAATCGAAGCGGTACATTTTGCTGTAAACGCTGGCGTAATCGACACCGGCATGGGTACGGGAATCGGAGGCGAACACCAGCCCCTCGTCGACCTTGATGGCAAGGCAGTAAGTCATGGGGATTCCTTAACATAGGATCTGCGCGGTTAAGCCGCAGGACTCTAGCTCGAAACAGCCCCCGATCTCAAGCGGCTGCGCAATCGATAGGGATTTCGGCACTTGCACCGGATCAGCGCAAGGCGTTTCCAGCGTGCCCCAAACCAGCCCAGCCTCCGGTCGGGCCGCCCCACGCCCGCCTGGGCATCGCACGGGAAACGACAGAAGGGCACTTGGCATGGCCCGAAAATCGCTTGTCCGCCTATAGGAAGGCCCGCTTCCTGCGTCACCGTGGCCCGCCGCACCCTGAAACGATTTTAGCCTCCAAGGATCGAAACACGATCATGACCCTGGCACTGCAAGATTACCCCAATCCGGAATGTTTCGATGAGTTGATCGACGAGCACGGCATGCCCCGGCGAATCGCCTGTGCCCTGTTCGACCATCTCAATGGCTTCTCCGAAGCCGATCTCCAGGAACGCAAAGCCGCCGCCGAAGCCGAAATCCTGAGCATGGGCATCACTTTCACGGTCTACTGTGAGAACGAGGGCTCTATCGACCGTGCCTGGCCGTTCGACATCATCCCACGGCTGATTCGGGCCGAGGAATGGGAAGGGGTCGAACGCGGGCTAAAACAGCGCACCCGCGCGCTGAACCTGTTCATCAATGACATCTACCACGCTCAGGACATCGTCCGGGATGGCGTATTCCCGCGCGAACTGCTGGCAGACTCCAGGAATTTCCGGCCCGAGTGTGTCGGTATCGACCCGCCGCTCGGCGTCTGGGCCCATGTGTGCGGCACCGACCTGGTCAAGGACAAGGACGGGCGGTTCTACGTGCTGGAGGACAACCTCCGGGTACCCTCCGGCGTGTCCTACATGCTAGAGAACCGGCTGGTGATGAAGCGGGTGTTGCCGGAGCTTTTCGAATCCTACGCCATCGGCCCGGTCGACGACTATCCGGCCCAACTCCGCCAGTGCCTGGCATCCCTCGCGCCCATGGCCAATCCTCAGATCGTGGTGCTGACACCCGGCATCTATAACTCGGCTTATTTCGAACACGCCTACCTGGCCCAGCAGATGGGCGCCGAACTGGTGGAAGGACGCGACCTGGTCGTCGGCAGCGACGACTGCGTCTACATGCGCACCATCGAAGGTCTGCACAAGGTCGACGTGGTTTACCGGCGGATCGACGATCTGTTTCTCGACCCGGAAACCTTCAATCCGGAATCGGTGCTCGGCGTACCAGGGCTCATCCGCGCCTGGAAGAAGGGCAAGGTGGCGCTGGCCAACGCTCCTGGAGCCGGGGTGGCGGACGATAAGGTGGTCTACACCTACGTTCCCGACATCATCCGCTATTACTTGAACGAGGAGCCCATCCTGCCGAATGTACCTTCCTACCGCTGCGTCGATCCAGAGGAATGCCGCTATGTGCTGGACCACCTCGACCAACTCGTGGTCAAACCGGCCAATGAATCGGGCGGCTACGGCATGCTCATCGGCCCCAGGGCCCGCCGGGAGGAGCGCGTGGAGTTCGCTGAGCGCATCCGCCGCGATCCGCGCAACTACATGGCGCAGCCCATGCTCACCCTGTCCACCGCGCCCACACTGGTCGATCATCGGGCCGAACCGCGCCATCTCGACCTGCGCCCCTTCATCCTGAGCGGCCGGGACATCTATGTGACCAACGGTGGACTGACCCGCGTCGCTCTCCAGAAAGGCTCGACCGTGGTGAACTCGTCCCAGGGAGGAGGCAGCAAGGACACCTGGATCATCGACGGAAAAGGAGCCTGACATGGCGATGTTGTCGCGCGTCGCGGAAAGCCTCTACTGGATGTCGCGCTATCTAGAGCGGGCGGAAAACACCGCCCGCATGATCAATGCCAACGCCAACGTGATGCTGGACTTGCCCCGGGAAATCCGTCCCAGCTGGGATTCTCTGCTGACCATCACTGGGAGCGAGGAAACATTCGCCACGCTTTATTCCACTCCCGGCGAAAGCCAGGTCAGCCGTTTCCTGATTACGGAGGCACGCAATCCCGGCTCCATCGTCAGCTCGCTGCGCGCGGCCCGCGAGAACGCCCGCAGCATACGGGACATACTCCAGCGGGAAGGCTGGGAGCATATCAACGCGCTGTACCTTAAGGCGATGGCGCGCATACCGGACAGCGAGTCGCCGAAACGCCGCTTTGCCTACCTCGACGATATCATCGTCAGCGTACAGACCGTCGCCGGCATCATCGCCGGCACCATGAGCCATGATGAAGCCTACGAATTCGTCCGGCTCGGCTGCAATCTGGAGCGGGCCGACATGACCACCCGCATTCTAGACGCCCGTTGGATCGACCTGTCACCGGAAGGCAAGGATGTGACGCCGTTCGAAAACCTGCTCTGGATGAGCGTGCTGAAGTCGATGACGGCCTACCATATGTACCGGCGCCACTGCCAGAGCGCCGTCGGACGGAATTCGGTGGTGAAGTTTCTCCTGGAAGACACCTTGTTTCCCCGTTCCTGCCATTTCTGCCTCCGCGACATGCTGGAGGCGCTCGCCCATCTGCCGCAGGGCGGCTGTGCCCGCGAAAAACTGGCGGAAGCCATCGCCCTGGTCCAGGATGAGGAAAGCCGCCGCCGTACCGAACTGCACCGATTCATCGACGATCTCCAGATCAAGTTGGCCGAAATTCACGATGCCCTCTCCGGCTGCTACTTCGACGTCGAAAAATTGTCGCCCCGGCAGAATCAGTCGCTTTGCAGTAACGAATAGGGTACAGCAGATGCGAAAAGGCCCGCGGCTTTGGCCGCGGGCCTTTTCGTCACCCTTCAGACACTGGAGCGTCGCCATTTTTCGCGAAACCCGACGGGACTTCCAAGTCACCCTCGGAAGCGAAAAATTGGCGACGTCTTTGCCTTCGGCGGCCCGCGCCGTCCTGCGTCCGCCTCGGCTCCGTCCGTCTCTCCGCGACGCACTCCGCCATGGCTCCCACAATGACTCGACGCCGTGTCGGTTCCCTTATGTTTTGTCTACACCTGCGGTGAAGCCGCAGACTCCGACAAAACATCCGGGCCTACGGCTTCGCGGGTGTCGTCGCACTCGCTCGCTTCGCTCGACTTCCTTGTGCTCCTTCGTGGCGATCAGCCGTTGATGAAATAGTGCGTCGCGATACTGGCGACATAGCCTGCAGCCACCGCGGGTGTCCATTTCAGATGGCTGAAGAAGGTGTACATGCCGCGCGATGTGCCCATCAGCGCCACACCGGCCGCCGAGCCCACCGACAGCATGGATCCGCCCACGCCAGCGGTCAGGGTGACCAGCATCCACTGGTAGATGTCCATGTCCGGGTTCATGTTCAGCACCGCGAACATCACCGGGATGTTGTCGACCACCGCCGACAGCAGACCGACGATGACATTGGCCGTGGTCGCACCGAGACCGTCATACATGGCGGCGGAAGCCAGCTCCAGATAGCCGATGTAGCCCAGACCGCCGACCGCGAACACCACACCGAAGAAGAACAGCAAAGTGTCCCATTCGGCGTCGCGGACGTTGGCGAACACATCGAACCGGTCGTCGCTGTTGCCGGGGAAATACATCTTGAGGCGGTAACCGTAGAACATCAGGATGGACAGGCCCACCATCATGCCCAAGAACGGCGGCAGATGGAGGAACTGCTTGAAGCTGACGGCGATCGAGATGGTGAGCACGAACAGACCGCAGATCGCCAGAGCGCCTGGCTTCATGACGACGACCTCCTCCTCGGGAAAATCCGGCAGTTCGTTCGGAATCGCGAAGTGCATGAAGACCGCCGGCACCGCGAAGTTCACGACCGAAGGAATGAACAACTCGAAGAAATCGAAGAATTCCGCTTTTCCAGCCTGCCATACCATCAGAGTCGTGATGTCGCCGAAGGGGCTGAAGGCGCCGCCCGCGTTGGCCGCGATCACCAGGTTGATGAATCCTAAGCTGACGAATCGGGGACTCTTGGCCCCGACCGCCATCACCACGGCACCAACCAGCAGCGCCGAGGTCAGGTTGTCAGCCACGGAAGACAGGAAGAAGGTGATGACGCCGGTGATCCAGAACAGCTTGCGGTAACCGAACTTGCGGGTCACCAACCAGGACCGCAGCGCCTCGAACACATTACGCTCGGCCATGGCATTGATGTAGGTCATGGCGACCAGCAGGAACAGCATCAGTTCCGCATATTCCTTGAGGTCGTGCTCGAATGCCCGGTGCACCTCCTCGGCAGCGACGCCGGCGGTGCTGGCCATGTAGGCGACCTCCGCCCAGATGATGCCGGCGGCCAGGATCACCGGCTTGGACTTCCGAAGATGCGTGAATTCTTCGGTCATCACGAAGGCATAGGCCACGATGAAGATCAGAACGCAGTATAATCCTCGGTGAGTCGCGGTCAGATCAAGATTCCGGGTTTCCTCCGCCAGGGCAAGCTCAGGCAGCCCTAGGAAAAGCGACAATAAAACGAATGCGCGTAACAAGGCCAGGTCCTCTCGAATTGTTATTGAATCGAATAAAAACGTGGCCGCTACATGAGCGGCCCGCCTGTTCCCAAATCCGACCCACGATTATATAAGAAGAACATCCGGACTGACGAATCCACCGGGCACCGGCGACGCGCACGCTATCCAGCCCCACCACCACACACCGGCGGCAGGCGTCGACTCCGACACGCGATGGTGTTATCGTCGTTTTCATAGTAAAACACTCAGGATATCGCCCCGAAGCGAACACCCGACAGCGAAAACGCCATGTACCAATACGACGAATATGACCAACGGCTGGTCGACGAACGGGTTGCCCAGTTCCGCAGCCAGACCCGCAGATTCCTTCAGGGCGAGCTGAGCGAAGAGCAGTTCCGCCCGCTGCGTCTGATGAATGGCCTGTACATCCAACGCCACTCCCCGATGCTGCGCGTCGCCATCCCCTATGGCCTGCTCTCGTCCAGGCAACTGCGCAAACTGGCCGAAATCGCCCGCCGCTACGACAAATCCGTTGCCCATTTCACCACCCGCCAAAACATCCAATTCAACTGGCCGCGCCTGGAAGACGTACCGGACATCCTGGCCGAGCTGGCGACGGTCCAGATGCATGCCATCCAGACCAGCGGCAACTGCATCCGCAATGTCACCAGCGACCCGCTGGCCGGCATTTGCCCCGACGAGATCGAAGACCCGCGCCCCTACTGCGAAATCATCCGGCAGTGGTCGACCCTACACCCGGAATTCAGCTACCTGCCGCGCAAATTCAAGATCGCCGTTAGCGGGGCGATGAAAGACCGTGCCGCGACCCAGCTGCACGACATCGGCTTGCAGATGGTCAAAAGCAAGACAGGCGAAACCGGCTTCGAAGTCCTGGTCGGCGGCGGCCTCGGACGCACACCGATCATCGGCCAGACCATCCGCCCTTTCCTCCCCAAGGCCGATCTCCTGTCCTATCTGGAAGCCATCCTGCGGGTCTACAACCGCTTTGGGCGGCGCGACAACAAATTCAAGGCACGCATCAAAATCCTGCTCAAAGAAACCGGTATCGCAGACTTCACCCGTCAGGTCGAGGCCGAATGGGCGCAGATCCGCCCGCAACTGGTGCTGGACACCGGCGAGATCGAGCGGGTGAAGAAACATTTCACAACGCCCGAGTACCGGCCTGCGAGCGGCGCCGGCCCGGACGGCCTGGCGGCGGCCGACCCACGCTTCGCCACTTGGCTGAGGAACAACACAACGGCCCACAAGATCGCCGGCTACCGTGCAGTGTTTCTGTCACTGAAAGCCCGCGGAGTGCCGCCGGGTGATGTCACCGACACCCAGCTGGATGCCGTGGCCGAGCTGGCCGAGCACTACAGCTTCGGCGAGATCCGCGCCACCCATACCCAGAACCTGGTGTTCGCGGACGTGCATCAGGACGATCTGTACGAACTCTGGCAGCGCCTCGACTCCATCGGGCTGGCCACGCCCAACATCGGCAAGGCCACCGATATGATCTGCTGCCCCGGTCTGGATTATTGCTCGCTGGCCAATGCCAGCTCGATCTCGGTGGCAGAAGACATCTATTCACGCATCGACGATATCGATTATCTGCACGACCTCGGCGACCTGCGGATCAACATTTCCGGCTGCATGAACGGCTGCGCCCATCAGAGCGTGGGCCACATCGGCATCCTGGGCGTAGACAAGAAAGGCGAGGAGTGGTACCAGCTCACTCTGGGCGGCAGCTCCAGCAATGACGCATCGCTCGGCGAACGCCTCGGTCCCGCCATCGACAAGGCTCACGTGGCTCAGGCCGTGGAAACCATTCTGAAAACCTACATTGAGTTGCGTCAGGACGAGGAATCCTTTCTCGATACCGTGCGACGTCTAGGCATCAACCCGTTTCAGGAGCGCGTCTATGCCCATCATTAAAGACGGATCCATCGTCACCGATACTTGGCACCATCTGGCCGATGACGAACCAGTGACTGCTGCCCCCTGCACCGTTTCGCTCGCACGCTGGAACCGCGAGAAGAGCGAGCTGGCCGCCCACGGCGGCGCCTTGGGGTTGCGGGTCAGGGGAGAGGATCGCGTGGAAGATTTCGCCGGAGAACTCGACCGGTTCCCACTAGTCGTGGTGGAATTCCCCAGCATGGTCGACGGCCGCGGATTTTCCATAGCCAGGCTGTTGAGGGAGCGCTATGGCTACCAGGGTGAACTCCGGGCACGTGGAGCCTTCATTCCAGACCAGGTGTTCTTTCTCCGGCGCGTGGGATTCAACGCCTTCGAATTCACGCACGATGCGAACCTGGAAAGCACGCTGCCCCTGCTCAGCGAATTCAGCGTGACTTACCAGGCCGCAGTGGACGACCCACGGCCGCTTTACCGGCGCTGCGCCCGATGAACTGGTCATTCTTGAGGGCGTGACTCGATTCGTGAGGGGGCGCACCATGATCGGGCACGATCCCGCCCACACCCTCCTACCGGCTCTGCGCCCCAGCCACCCGATCCATGAGCACGCGGGCTTCCGCCTTCTGGCGGTCGTTCCCCACGGCGAGGATCTCCTCCAACAGCTCGCTTGCCGCATCGGCATCGCCCATGTCGACATAGGCCTTGCTGAGGTCAAGCTTCGTCTCGAGCGGATCCATGTCGGTGATGTCCCCATACGGGTCCATGTCCTCCCGGATCGGCCCTGGCATACCCGAACCGGGTTGACCGGCGGGCTCCGTATTCCGCACGGCCGGAACCGCTTCGATCTCGATGGTCATCGGCGGTTCGGAGGCGCGGGCCGGCGTCTCTTGCGTCGGCACCGGAGGCGGGTTTAGTTCGGCGTGGTCGTCAAGGCTTTCGAGCTCCGCCAGCAGCGACTCGATGGACTCAGCCGCTGAAGCCGTCGCGCGGGCATACGGCTCCGGTTCGTAAGCGATGAGATTGTCGGCGTCATGGACGACCTCCGGCTCGTCGTTCGCTCTTCCCGCCGGCGAACACGGTTCCAGCCCGGCGAATTCGAACTCGAGTGGAGGTATGTCATCGGCCACAATCTGCTCCCCCTCGGGTTCCGCAGCACCGTCCCGGAGTTCCACATCGAGAGCTTCCGACGATACCCCTTGCACAACCGCAGGCGATCGTGGCATTTCGGGAACGGTGTCAGCCACTAGCGACCGGCGCGCCGCCGCATCGGGAAGACCGTCCGGAACATCCACCGGCACGGGAGGTTTCAAACGCAGCTTGAGACTCATACGGGACACTTCTCCCCAGAGGTCCGGCCGCGTCTCACGCCAGCCCGATGTGTCTTCCGCCAGTTCCTCGAACGCCTGGTATTTCCCCGCGAGGTATAGAATTTCGAGCAGCTTCAGGCGAAATTCGTCGCGTTCAGGGTGTGCTGTGACGGCGGCCCGCATCAGTTGCTCGGCCGGGGCAAGTTTGCCATTGGCCAGAAAGGCATCGGCCTCGGCGATCGCGTCGATCGGCTCCACGGAATCCACCTCTTTGACCGCGTTGCGGTACGCTTCCAGACTGCGGACACCTGCGGAGGAAACGGTCCGCGGCGCGGTCGATGCCGTGCTGCCGGCCATCAGTTTGTCGAGTCTCGAAGGCAGGCCAAGGCCGAACGCCCGCCGCCTCCGTCTCGCCCACCAGGCCAGCGCTGCCGTGAGTGTGAGGGGACCCAGCCCCCAAAGCCAAGAGCCGTTGGCAGCGGCGTCCTCCGTCGGCTCGGTTGCCGGGGGAGGCTGGATGACCACGGTCACTGGCGTTCCGGCGCCGGATTCGGCGGCCGGAGATGACACCGGCACCGGCGACGGAGGAACGCTTGCGGAAGGCGAAGCGGCGGCCGGAACCCCGGGTTGCAGCGCCGCGATCTGCCGGTCCTTCAAATCGAGGAGTTGCTGAAGGGTCGAAAGCTGCTGCTCGAGCGCCCCCAATCGGGCACGAATTTCTTCATTTTCCTGGCGAAGGCTTTCGGCGACCTCCAGGGCGAGATCATCCTTGCCGCCGGCTCCACCAGCTGGCCCTTGGCTGCCAGGTGCGAGAAGCTTGAGCCGACCGCCGCGGGCCGCGGTTTCCCCTCCTTCCGGCGGCGGGACGGGAGCGGAAGCCGCTGGCGGGAGGGTGGATACATTCTTTCGAGCACTCTGGCGCGCCGCCGCCCGCAGTTCCCGCCACTGCCTGACGGCATCCGCCGGCTGCAGCTCCGCCAGTACTGCGTGCGGAGGAATGGTCAACACGGCCCCATGCTTGAGAGCGTTGACGTTACCCCCGATGAAGGCATCCGGATTGGCGCGGTAGATGCCGACCTTGACTTGTTCCGGGGTCAGGTCGCCATCCGCATTGACGGCCTTGGCGATGGAGGAGAGGGTATCGCGGCGCCTGATGGGGCCATATTCCGATCCTTCCCCGGAGGACCTGGCACGACCGGCAGAAGGGGAAGAGGGAGGGTCCACAACATAAAGCGAACGCGGCGTCGGTTCCTGCGGGTATGGCGAAGCACGCTCGGAGCGGCTAGGAGAACTCGGGTCGGGGAAGACCTGTACCGGCGGATCGACCAGCACGGTGAATTCCTTGACGATCCGCCCCTCCGGCCAATCCACCTCCATCAGAAAACTCAGGAACGGCTCACTGATGGGCTCTCGGGAGCTGATCCGGATCACGCCGCTCCCGTCGGCACGCTGCTCCGGCTGAAACCGCAGGCTCGACAGGAACTGCCGGCGTTCAATGCCGGCCCGGGCAAAAGCCTCCGGCGAAGCGAGTGTCACCTTGATGTCCTCGAGTTTCTCCTCCGAAACGACGAGGGGCACCTCCGCCTTGAGCGTCTGGTTGAGAGCGGACAGCAGCCTGAGTTCCCCGATACCCAGGGCATGGGAGCCGGGAGAAATGAAGATGCCGATGAGCGTCAGGGTCCGACGCGCGAATCTGATCCTTTCCGCTCCGTACACCGCGGGTCGTCAATAGGAAATGTAAAAATGAATGCGTCAAATATACTTATCTATCAGTATCTCCGCAATCTGCACGCTGTTGAGCGCCGCGCCCTTACGGATGTTGTCCGCGACCACCCACAGGTTCAGTCCGCGCGGATGCGAAATGTCTTCGCGGATGCGGCCGACGAATACCGGGTCTTTGCCGGCGGCCTCGGTGACTGCGGTCGGGTAGCCCCCCGGCTGATGCTCGTCGATCACCACGACGCCCGGCGCCTTCTCCAGCAATGCCCTCGCCTGCTCCGCCGTGATCTTGTCCCGGGTCTCGATGTGCACGGCCTCCGAATGACCGTAGAACACCGGCACCCGCACGGTGGTGGGATTCACCAGGATGGCATCGTCCCCCATGATCTTGCGGGTCTCCCAGACCATCTTCATCTCTTCCTTGGTGTAACCGTTGTCCAGGAAGACATCGATCTGCGGCAACACGTTGAAAGCAATCTGCTTGGGATACACCGAGGCCTGGCAGGGCAGGCCATTGAGCAATTGCGCGGTCTGGCCGGCCAGCTCCTCGATGGCCTTCTTGCCGGTGCCGGACACCGCCTGATAGGTGCAGACATTGATGCGCTCGATGCCGACGGCATCGTAGATCGGTTTCAGCGCCACCAGCATCTGAATGGTGGAACAGTTGGGGTTGGCGATGATGCCGCGGTTCCGGTAATCGGCGATCTTTTCCGCATTGACCTCCGGCACCACCAGCGGGATGTCGTCCTCGTAGCGGAAGCGGGAGGTATTGTCGATCACCACACAGCCAGCCGCCGCCGCCCGGGGCGCGTAGATATCGGAAACCGAGGCGCCGGGCGAAAACAGGCCGATCTGGACCAGGGACCAGTCGAACTCCTCCACATCCACCACTTTGAGCTGGCTGCCCCTGAACTCCAGGCGCTTACCGGTGGAACGACTGCTGGCCAGGGCGTACACCTCGCCCACCGGGAACCGGCGTTGCTCAAGGATGGACAGCATCGTTTCGCCGACGGCCCCGGTGGCGCCCAGCACGGCGACATTGTAGGTTTTGCTCATGATCTGACTCGGTTCAGTGAAATTCGATTGCCGGCTTCTGTTGGCAGAAGCGGCAAGGTTCAGGCACTGCGCAAAGCAGCGACGATCGCATCACCCATCGCGGCGGTACCGACCTCGACGGTGCCTTCCGAGGCAATATCGGCCGTGCGGAAACCCTGATCCAATGCCGTCTGCACCGCCCTCTCGATCCGCTCCGCCAAGACCGCGTCGTCGAAGCTGTAGCGCAGCATCATGGCCAGCGACAGGATGGTAGCGATCGGATTGGCGATGCCGCGGCCGGCGATATCCGGGGCCGAGCCGTGGATAGGCTCGTACATCCCCTTGCCGTTCTTGTCGAGGGAAGCCGAAGGCAGCATACCGATCGAGCCGGTCAGCATGGCGGCGCAGTCGGACAAGATGTCGCCGAACATGTTATCGGTCAGCATCACGTCGAATTGCTTCGGGTTACGGACCAACTGCATCGCGGCGTTGTCCACATACATATGGCTCAGCGCCACGTCCGGATAGTCCTTGCCGGCCTCGATGACCACCTCGCGCCACAGTTCCGTGCATTCCAGCACATTGGCCTTGTCGATGCTGCACAGGCGCTTGTTACGCTTCCGAGCAATCTGGAACGCGCTGTGGGCTATGCGGCGGATTTCCGATTCGCTGTACACCAGGGTGTTGTACCCTTCCCGCTCACCGTGCTCGTTGATGCGACGACCGCGCGGCTTGCCGAAATAAATGCCACCGGTCAGCTCCCGCACGATCATGATGTCCAGGCCAACGACCACTTCGGGCTTGAGGGTCGAAGCCGCCACCAACTGCGGATAGAGCACCGCCGGCCGCAGATTGGAAAACAGTTCCAGCTCCGAACGCAAGCCCAGGAGCCCCCGCTCGGGCCGCAGCGAATAATCCAGAGGCTCCCATTTGGGACCACCGACCGCACCAAGCAGGATCGAGTCGGCGGCCCGGCACAGCGTCAGGGTTTCTTGCGGGAAGGGGGTGCCATGGACATCGTAGGCCGCACCGCCGATCAGAGCGTGTTCGGTTTCGACCGCCAAACCGAAATCGGTGCACAGGCTATCCAAGACCTTCAAGGCTTCTGCGACGATTTCCGGTCCGATCCCGTCGCCGGGCAAAACAGCGATTTTGATAGTCATTGAAGCGATACCTGAATTACTCGAGACTTCAAGGGACGGCGAACAGCCAGGGGGCAGACTTCCTGCGGGCGGCTTCGTAGGCGCGGATGGCCTCGGCATGCTGCAGGGTCAGAGCGATGTCGTCCAGGCCGTTCAGCAGACGATGCTTGCGGGAGGCATCCACGTCGAAATGGAAGGTTTCGCCGAACGGCGTCGCCACGGTCTGCGACTCCAGGTCGATGGTGAGCTCGAAGCCGGGTCCGGCCTCGCTAAACAGGCGATCGACCGTGGCTTCGTCGAGTACGATGGGCAGGATGCCGTTCTTGAAGCAGTTGTTGTAGAAGATGTCGGCGAAGCTCGGCGCGATGATGGCGCGAAAGCCATAATCCCCCAGCGCCCAGGGCGCGTGCTCGCGCGAGGAGCCACAGCCGAAGTTCTTGCGGGCCAGCAATATCTTGGCGCCGGCATAACAGGGCAGGTTGAGCACGAACTCCGGGTTGAGTGGACGGTGGCTACAATCCATATCGGGCTCGCCACGGTCCAGGTAACGCCACTCGTCGAACAGATAGGGACCGAACCCGCTGCGGCGGATGGACTTCAGAAACTGCTTGGGAATGATGGCATCGGTGTCAACATTGGCCCGGTCCAATGGCACGACGCGCGAAGTGAATTTCGTGAAAGGCTTCATACGCGCCCTCCTTCGGTAATGTCGACGAAATGCCCATGAATGGCCGCCGCAGCCGCCATGGCCGGACTCACCAGATGGGTACGCCCGCCATAGCCCTGGCGTCCCTCGAAATTCCGGTTGGAGGTGGAGGCGCAACGCTCGCCGGGTTCCAGCCGGTCGGCATTCATCGCCAAGCACATAGAACAACCGGGATCGCGCCATTCGAAACCGGCCTCGAGAAAGACCTTGTCCAGCCCCTCCTGCTCCGCCTGCCGCTTGACCAGACCCGAGCCGGGCACCACCAGTGCCTGCTTCACATGGGCGGCGAGCTTGTGTCCCCGAGCGACCTCCGCCGCGGCGCGCAGGTCCTCGATCCTGGCATTGGTGCAGGACCCGATGAATACCCGGTCGACCCGGATCGCTCCGATTGGCGTGCCAGGCAGGAGATCCATGTACTGCAGCGCCCGCTCCATGCTTTCCCGCCGCACCGGATCGACTTCCGTGGCCGGGTCCGGCACCTCGGCATCCACCGGCACGACCTGTTCCGGCGAAGTTCCCCAGGTCACCTGTGGCTTGATGCCGGCGGCATCGATCTCGATGACCTTGTCGAACACCGCATCCGGATCGCTGTGCAGGTCTTTCCATGCCTCGACCGCCCGCTCCCACAAGGCGCCCGCCGGAGCGAACGGCCGGCCCTTGAGGTAGTCGAGCGTGACTTCGTCCACCGCCACCAGGCCAGCACGTGCGCCCGCCTCGATCGCCATGTTGCAAACCGTCATCCGGCCTTCCATCGACAAGCCGCGGATGGCTTCGCCTGCGAATTCGATGGTATAGCCGGTGCCGCCGGCCGTTCCGATACGGCCGATAATCGCCAGTACCAAATCTTTCGCTGTCACGCCCGGCGCCAGCTTGCCGTCGACGCGGACCAGCATGTTTTTCGCCTTGCGCTGCACCAGACATTGCGTGGCCAACACATGCTCGACCTCGGAAGTGCCGATCCCGAAGGCGAGCGCCCCGAAAGCGCCGTGAGTCGAAGTATGCGAATCGCCGCAAACGATGGTCATGCCCGGCAGGGTCGCGCCCTGCTCGGGCCCGATCACATGCACGATACCCTGGCGCACGTCGTCCATCGCGAATTCGGTAATACCGAAATCGGCGCAGTTCTTGTCCAAAGTTTCCACCTGCAGGCGCGACACCGGATCGGCGATACCTTTGTCGCGGTCAGCGGTGGGGACGTTGTGGTCGGCCACTGCAAGATTGGCATCCACTCGCCAAGGTACACGCCCTGCCATCCGCAGCCCTTCGAATGCCTGGGGTGAGGTCACCTCGTGGATTAGATGGCGATCAATGTAGATCAGGCACGATCCGTCCGCATCGACATGCACGACGTGGTCGTCCCACAGCTTGTCGTAAAGGGTTTTTCCGCTCATGACTTCAAGATGCAAAGATGATTCCGGCGGTTTCTTCAGGCCAGGACGGCCAACAACGCGTCACGGACCGCCTCGACGCTGCCCACCCCCGGCACTGTGTGGAACTTCACCCCGCCCTGCGCCGCTTTGCTCCGGTAGTAATCGACCAGTGGCTTGGTCTGGGCATGATAGATCTCCAGACGTTTGCGGACGGTCTCCTCCTTGTCATCCTCGCGCTGGACCAGCGGCTCGCCGGTCACGTCGTCCTTGCCTTCCACCTTGGGGGGATTGAACACCACGTGATAGGTACGTCCGGAAGCCGGGTGCACCCGCCGGCCGCTCAAACGCCGGACAATCTCCTCGTCATCCACCGCGATCTCCACCACGTGGTCGAGCGCCACGCCCAACTCGGCCAAAGCGTCGGCCTGGGCGATCGTTCGAGGAAAGCCGTCCAACAGAAACCCGTTCGTGCAGTCCGGCGCGGCGATACGCTCCTTGATCAGGCCGAGGATGATCGAATCCGACACCAGCTGCCCGGCATCCATGATCTTCTTCGCTTCCATGCCCAGAGGCGTACCCTCGCGCACAGCGGCACGCAGCATGTCGCCGGTGGAAATCTGGGGGATACCGAAACGCTCCGTGAGGTACTTGGCCTGCGTACCCTTACCAGACCCAGGACTTCCCAGCAGCATGATGCGCATGAATGACTCCGACGGTTTTGTGTAAGAAACCCCACATCATGCCATAGATACGACCGCAGCGCCTACTGCCCTCCGATATCCGGCGAAACGGTGCCCCCAGCTTGTCGAACGGACCGTACCGACTCTGTCCGCTCCGCAACGTTGGGGAAACACTCCCGATACAACCCCGTGATCTACTTGGCATCGTGGGTCGAAGCCGATTCCCCGGCCCACATCGACAGTCAACCATGGAACCGGTGCCCCAGCGGCCAGCTGCCCTCGCTGGCCGCTCCCTGCCTCGAACCCCGCCGCAGCGCTCCATCATCCCCACTCCCGAACTCGACCGGCAACATTATGGTGTCACCGTGCGCCCGCGCCCTTTCCGTGTCCTTCCCGCCACAAGGATCGGAAAAACCTCCTGCACCCTGGAAATAATTCTGATACATACGAGTATCGAACTGTTCCTGGTCAACGGAAACACAGCTCAATCCCCTGGGTTTCTCGCAATTTACGTGCTCTTTACAGCGGCTGGCCGGGGTGGCCCCTCCCTCACCTCACGTGGCCGGCTGGCCGCCCCTTCACCCGTTAACCGGTGTTCTGCGAAGCAAACTCCCAGTTCAACAGCTTTTCGAGAACTGCATTCACATAATCGGCGCGGCGGTTCTGATAGTCCAGATAATAGGCATGCTCCCATACGTCGATTGCCAGCAATGGCTTTTTTCGGGATGTCAGAGGAGTATCGGCATTGGCCGTCCTGATAATCTCGAGCTTGTCACCAGCGAGAACGAGCCAGGCCCAACCGCTTCCGAACTGTGACACCGCTGCGTTCGCAAACTCCTTTTTGCATGCGTCGACGCTGCCGAATGAGGCTTCGATTTTCCCCTTCAGGGCGGCCGGGGGCTCACCGCCACCATTGGGCCTGAGACTTTTCCAGTAAAACGTATGATTCCAAACCTGAGCCGCATTATTGAAAATTGAAGTCCGGTCCGCTTTCCCTGCAGTATCGCTAATAATTTTTTCCAAAGTAAAATCGGCATATTCCGTCCCTGCAACGAGCTTGTTCAGGTTATCCACATAACCCTTGTGATGCTTACCATAGTGAAAGCCGACGGTATTGGCTGAAATCACCGGCGCCAGGGCGTTCTCGGCATAAGGCAGCGGCGGCAAGGAATGGGAGGATGCAGCCTTCGAAACTCTGGGAAGCCCGCCTGTCGCCAACCAGGCGACCGCTCCCGCGGATGCGATAAGAAAGCTGCGACGCTCGTGTAAAATCGATGATTTACGCATATGATTCTCTCTCATAGCTGCACCTATTGAGTGGAATGGAAGCCTGGAACCCTTCTTATCACCGCAGGCCGATTCAGGCTTTCTTGACAAATTCCGATTTCAAGCCCATCGCGCCAATACCTTCGATCTTGCAATCGATGTCGTGGTCGCCATCAACCAGACGGATGTTCTTGACCTTGGTGCCGACTTTGACCACTGATGATGAGCCTTTGACTTTCAAATCCTTGATCACGGTCACACTGTCACCGTCCATTAGAATGTTGCCGTATGCATCTTTCACTACTTTTTTGCCGATTTCCGCGCTCTCGGCGGCGGCGACCATAGCCCATTCATACCCGCATTCTGGACAGACGATCATGCCGCCATCTTCATAGGTGAATTCGGATTTGCATTGTGGGCACGGCGGAAAATTGCTCATACGCTGCCTTTTGAAGTGGATTGTGGAAAGTGGCCGGAATCTACACTAGCGCCAAGGAGGAAGTCAAAAACAGGCAACAGAATGCGGGCGCATCCCGATGGGCAGACTCTTGCTACAAACGGCTTGACACGCCGCCCGTCTATCTAAATGTGCCCCATGCGTTCCGGCTCGGCGGCCACTGACTCGGCTTGCCCACCTGTCAGGTGAGGATGCGTTACACCATGCTGACATTCCGCACACATTCAGGACACAACCGCATGCTGAACTATCGGATGTGGATCAGCCACCACGCCCAAGTGCGGGTGACTATTCATGGTTCATCATCTCCCATTCTCCGGCGGCCGGCATCGTGTCCCCTCAATGCCGGGCGCCAGCTTTTTTGGGCACTGCGGCTGCATGCGGCACAGTCTGGGCCACGGCTCGAAATCATCTTTCCGACCGAAAAGGCCCCGCCGATCTCCACGAATTCAGCCTGCGCGCCAAGACTCCAGACAACTCGTCGGCGACATGATCCACACTCTGCTTCTTTGAGATCACCAACTGCCGGCATTCCAAACGCCGCATGCACTGCTCCAGCCACGACTTCAGAAGCCGTTCCCGGCTATCGGCGTGAATCTTCCTCGCCCGCCGAAACGCAATGCCTCGCATGTGTCAGCCCTGTATGATGGAAGGCGGCAAGCCATCGAGATATCGTTGCCACATGGTGGCATACAATTTCTCGATATTCTTGGTATAAGTATCGATATCGAATAAAGCAGTAGTCAGGCGGTTGGCATCAAGCTTTGCTTTGATCTGTGACAACCGCTCAGGAGAAGAGGCCAGATCAAAAACCAGGTCGTAATAACCATCGATGTCAGTGGCAATGAGCTCCGGCAAGCCGATTGCCTGCAAAAGGCTTCCAGCGACCCGCGAAGGAAACGTCGCTCCCGCACATGTCACCAGGGGAACACCAGCCCATAAAGCATCGCTGGCCGTTGTGTGAGCGTTGTAGGGAAACGTATCCAGCACCAGATCCGCCAATGCCAGCCGCCCCAGGTGCTCACTTTGCGGTTTCTCCTCAGCAAAGATGAGACTATCGGGA
Organism: Methylococcus capsulatus; assembly: GCF_036864975.1. Taxonomy (NCBI): domain Bacteria; kingdom Pseudomonadati; phylum Pseudomonadota; class Gammaproteobacteria; order Methylococcales; family Methylococcaceae; genus Methylococcus; species Methylococcus capsulatus. The sequence continues at coordinate 3,351,410 of NZ_CP104311.1, forward strand.
GCGACGCCCCGTTTACACGCCTCATTCCTGAGATTGCCTTCTGCCTTATTGTTTTTCAGCAACCAAAGCATACTGCCGGGAACGTTGGTGAGCAATTTGCACCAAACATCGAAAATCTCAGGAGTAATCTTATAAGCCTGGTTGAAGCAGCAGAACACAAACCCTTGTTCCGCCAAGCCGGCATCGGATCGTGTGGGGCGAGTGCCAATTGGGCAGCGGCGACCATGGGGTTGATACGTATCAGGTAGATACGCGAACGCCTCGCTGTAATCGGCGGCACTCGCCAGCGGGGTAAGAAACCGATCGGTGATGATGTAATCGCAGAAGTTGCCGCCCAAGGTTCCTGGATAACCCAAATAATTCACCTGAATTGGCGCCGGCCGGAATGTAAGAATCATCGTACGACTATTGCTCGTATAACCTTTCAGATCGACCAGAATGTCGATCTGACCCTCATAGATCTGCTTCGCAGCTTCCACGTCCGATAACTCCTGAATGTCCAGGAAGCGATCGAAGCATTTTTTGAGGCGTCCCCGCATGTTTTTCCCGTCATCCGGACCATAAGAATATGCAAAGACCTCGAAGCGGTCCCGCTCGTGGCATTCGAACAACTCCACCAATAGCAGCGATGTTGCATGGTCATGGAAGTCACAGGATAGATATCCAATACGTATTTTTGCCTTGTCTTTGGGAGAGAACGCGAAGTCCAGATGCGATCTCTGCATCCTGGACGATGCGATGCGATCCTGCATCCACAGATCGGCGCATGAGCGTTGTTCACTTGCGCCCATCCCTGGCATTGACAGCAAATGAAATGGCGAAACCCTACCTGCTTCTTTCCTGGTGATGACGTCGCGCATCTTGGCACGCCACTCGTCCAGACGGTCCCATTCGCACATGCTCCGGCTCAGGTCATAAAATTTCAATTGCTTATCTACTTCTGGGGTGATAGGAGACCTGCTACCGCAAAAGGGCATGCTAGTCTGTTTGATGCGGTCGCCGCGTTCACGGATTCAGGGCAGGGACAGCTTGCCGGCAGGTTTCGTTCAGAGGGACTGTGAGTCAGCGCCTGGACACAGGCCCGAGCGACCGTCGGTGCGCTTTGAGATCAAGGTCAGCCGCGGCACGGTCGACGTTCTGATGCGGGAGTTCTGGCGGCACTCCGGGCAGGAATAGGCCTGCGTGCCCTGGTAGGCCTTTTGGACATATGCGATTGACCACGTAATCTCCACACGGAAGACACAACCACAAAATCCACAGGTTTGCTGAAAAACGCTCGTTGTTAGACAGCGGCGGCCGGGATTATGATCTTGCATGAATTTTGGGCCTCGGAAAAAGGAAGTGATCGGACCTAGCCGAGTTACCTCGACATGGGTGGTACACCGAACCTGTCCTAGCCCATGGGCACCCCCGCTTTCCCGAATCACGGTAACGCCTTTCACGGAAGGCTCGTGCCGCTCTCCTGCAAAAAGACGTCGTCGCGACCCACGACCTGCGGACTTACGAAGCCGTGGATTCCTGGTTCAAAAAAGCCCGGGATCAAGAATCCACGAACGAAACGCCCCAAACCGTTTGGCCGCACCTCGTCCTACATCAGTGTACAATGCGCTCTAACCCCTCAAATGTCCATTAAATTTGGAAAAAATAATATTGGGTTTTTCAGAAAAAGTGGCGTATGCTGAGCCAGGATTGTCGCCACTGAAGACCAATTTCGCCGCCTCCAGCAGCCGCATATCGTAAGTCCAGCCGGACCAGCGGGTGGTTGTTTTTCTCGATGCGCAGATCAGTCCGGCGCTGAGTTAAAGCACGTTAGAGCTTGAATTCAAGGGCATGGTGCTCTTTTTATTGGCCTTTTTCGATGCCGTGTTGCATCCTTGATGGAACCCAGCTCCACGACGTCCTGATTTCGTACATTCAACTGCACTCCGCCAGAACATATTCCTGACCCGAGTCCGGGCTTCGGAAGTGATTGGCAGTGTCAACGGCTGATCGGGCTGACTCCGCAGCCATTTCCGTATTGCTTTCCATCGAGGATTTTTTCATGGCTAAGAAATTGTTTGTCGGCAACCTGAGTTACACCATTACCGACCGTGATCTTCAAGCAATGTTCGCGACGCATGGTGCTGTAACCTCGGCAACCGTCGTTACAGACCGAGACAGCGGCCGCTCCAAAGGCTTCGGTTTCGTCGAGATGGGCAATGACAAGGAGGCATGGGCTGCCATTGCCGCCTTGCACGGTAAGGACTTCGACGGTCGCGCCTTGATCGTCAACGAAGCACGCCCGCGCGAACAACGATCCGACAGCTTTGGTCGCAGCGGCGGCTTCGGTGGTGGCCGTGGCGGCTTTGGTGGCCGAAGGCCATACTGAGCAGAACCGCTGGAGTCAGCGCACGACGCTGGGGAGGCCGGAAAGGCCGTTTCAGTCGTCCTGAATCGGCCTTCTCGGCGCCACCCGGTCCAGCATGCCGGCTAGAAAACGAAAGTGGAAGGCAATGCCCGCCAATACACCAAAATGCAGCAACTCATGCGGACCGATCACCCCTGGAATCAGGATAGGCACGCCGAGAAACTCCAGCAATCCGCCGGCGGTGTAAGACAGACCGCTATAAACCAGGGGCATGACGAAGCGCAAACCATAGCGGCGGGCAAGGGTTATGCCGGAAGCAAGGCCGATCCAGCCAATCCCCATGAAAAGCGTCAACCCCAGCCATTCCGGAATTTGCTCAAAGAAAATGACCTTGAGCGTGATGCCTGTAATGGCCAAGGCCCAGATCAAGAGCAACACCCCCCACCGGCCCCAGCCAGTGAATAGAATCCAGTGAACTGGGGTAAAGCTGCCGGCGATCAGGGAAAAAATCGCGGCATGATCCAGCCGTTGTAGGACGGCATGGCCACTTCCCCCCGCCGCAAGCAAGTGGTAAACACCGCTCATGGACAAGAGGAATATACAGGAGAACACGAATACGCCCAGCGTGATCAAGCGAGAGATGTTCCCGCGTCCTCTTCGGAGCAGGAAGTACCCATACACGGCAACTACTCCGGCTCCCAGCAAATGGGTCAAAGAGCTGACCGGCTCAGCAAAACCTGGAATCGAATGAGTGTCCATGCCCGCTGCCGCGTTAGCGCCTCTCCCCCGTTTGCCAAGAGGATTCCGCCTCGTCCTTCCCTAGCTCCTCGGTGATGTGACTCTTCGGCAACGGCTGATAGTCTAAAAAAACCCTTCCCTTGATGCCAAACCGCCAGTTTCGCAGGGCACGCGAACCTTGGCCATGCTCAAGGCGATAGCGGGTTTGCTCTATCTGGGCGAGAGTGACTTCGAAGCCATCGAGCCGTTTCGGCAGAACCGGCTCCGCAGGGAAGCCTTGGATCTTGGCAAAGTGCCCTCCGGCGCCTGGATGTGCCAACGGCTCGATGCCAAGACCAGCCCCTTGCGGGAACTGACCGATGCATTGTCGGCGCGGGTGCTGTTTGCCAAAGGCCAACAGCAAGAAACCGAGGTGCCCCGAGCCAAGACAGCGGATAAGTTCCAGGAAGTATAGCGGCCTGCGCTCGTCAGGCTGGTCAAGTCGGAACAGGAGCAGCGACGCCTGCCCTCGGGCAAGTTCGACACCAACGATGCCATTGCGCACTCGGGAGCCTTCATCTTCAACTGCTGGCGTCTTTTGGGCCAACTGGGCCTGACCGACGAGATTGCGCCGATTAGCCATCCGGCCGAAAGAAGACGGTTCAAGGCGGTGTGATAGGAGATCAGGCACCGGGCGGCGAAGTTCGCCGAACACGCCCATCGCCCGGTGTCCGACTTCGGCCGCAACCTCGCCGGGGACGTCAAGGTGTTGGTGACGCATCAGGAGCGATTGCGCGAGCCAGCCTCGCCATGACGACTCAGGGCATACCATTGCCGCACGAGGCGGCCGGCTCGGCAAAGACGTTAGGAAGCGGTTCACCTTGGCACCCAAAATTGCCGTAACACCGCGCTGCCAGCGCTGGCTTTGGGGAGACAATGGCTCTGCGCTGCTCCGGCAAATACCATCGGCAGACACGGAAATCGGGCTGTCGGGCTGACAATGCATGCCGGGCGGCTTACGGAAAAGGTACAAAGGACGCCGAGGTCATGAGTTGAGAACCTGAGCACTTCGGTCGGAAGCTTGAAGGGATCGACAAACGCTCCGATTGATTTTGGTGGTGCCTCGGGCCGGGCTCGAACCGGCACGGCCTTGCAGCCGAGAGATTTTAAGTCTCTTGTGTCTACCAGTTTCACCACCGAGGCTGGGTGCATGCAGTAGCGGACTCCATCTTACCATTTCACGCCCGACCCTGGCAGCGCACGCTGCCCCTTGCCCGGCTGCGACACGATTCCGCGCCCCGTCGATACTTCGCTACGGCTTACCGCTTCCGGCATCTCGCCCCCGAGCGTCACCTCAGCGGGTTGTCTTCCTCCCGGAACAGAGCTTTGCAGGCGTCGACCACTTGCGCGTCGTACCAAATCCCGCGGTGCGCCTCCAGTTCCGCCAAAGCCGCCGCGTTGCCGAGACCGGGCCGGTAGGGGCGGTGTGACGACATCGCCTCCATGACATCCGCGACCGCAATGATCCGCGCGCCGAGGAGGATGGCATCACCGGCGAGTCCTTGCGGATACCCCGATCCATCCAGCTTCTCGTGATGTTGCAGAACCATGTCGGCGATCGGCCAGGGGAATGCGATGTCCTTGAGTATGTCGTATCCGACCTGGGAGTGGGTTTTGATGAAATCGAATTCCAGAGGGGTCAGCCGGCCCGGTTTGGTGAGGATTTCGGCGGGGATGCGAATCTTGCCGAGATCGTGGACCATACCGGCCAGGCGGATGCCATGCACCTCGTCGCCGGAAAGATTCAGTTTTTTCGCGATGGCCGCCGCGAGATCGGCGACCCGCCGCTGGTGACCGGCGGTGTAGGGGTCCCGCATTTCGAGGGTGGTGGCGACGGCTTGAATCGTCTGCTCCAGGCTTCGAATGATCCTGTTGGCGTTCTTCAGGCGTTCGGCCTGGTCCCGCAGGTGAGCGATGCCATAGGCCATGTCCCGCGCCAGCTTTTCCAGCAGCGCCATTTCGTCACCATCGAAAGCTTCCAGTGTTTCCCCACAAAGGCCCAATATGCCGCCGACGCCCGAGCCATTCTGTATCGGAAGAAGTGCCAAAGCCTCGCAGCCTTGCTCGATGGCACAATGACGCAAAGGGAACAGTGGCGACGCCTCGTCGATCTCCCGCCACACCTGCCTGACCCCGGATCGGCCCACGTTACGTAAAATGGCATCGAACACGTCGCGATCCGACAGCCGCGCGGCGAAATCCACGGTCCCCGGCGTTTCACTGTGATAGACCTCAGGCGGTACGCATGCGTTCGCGTTGTCCGGCAGTAGGGCCACCCATGCCTTGCCATAACCCCCGATGTCTGCGATGACGCGGCACATTTCACTGAGCAGTTCGGCTTCGCTCCGCGCCCGGACCAGGACGCTGTCGCAACCGGTGACGGTATTGAGGACCCTGTTGAGACGCCGTAGCGCCTGTTCCGATCGTTTGAGTCCGGTGATGTCGCGCCCGATGACGGAAGCGCCCACAACCTTCCCGTCTTCACCGGGCAACGGGGATATCGTCAGCGAAACGTCGAACTGCTCTCCGCTCCGGGTCAAACGCCGGGTCTGGAGGCCCTTTACGGCCCTGCCGGCGGCGACTTCTGCCAGACACCGGCGAATCTCATCGTGCAGTTCGGGGGGCGCCAGACGGGTGACCGACTGGCCGATGATTTCTTCGGCACGGTAGCCGTACATCCTCTCGGCACCGGCATTCCAGCTCGTGATGATGCCATCGAGGGTCTTGGCCACGATGGCGTCCTCCGACGACTCAACGATGGCGGCCAGCCGGGCCTTGAGGGCTTCCGCCTGTTTTCGCCCGATGATGTCCCGGATGATACCGATGGCGTGCCACTCGCCGTGGATTTTCACCGAAGATACCGAAAGTTCGATCGGAAACTCACTGCCATCCTTGCGTTTTGCCTGGATTTCCAGCGTCCGGCCGATCGCCGCACCGGTGCCGCTCCGCCGGAATTCGGCGATTCCGGCGCGATAGGACCCCAGGTAGCGCTCTGGCGCCAGCATCTCGTGGAGATCGCGCCCGATGATTTCATCGCTCAGGTAACCGAACATGGCTTCCGCAGCTGGGTTCCAGTAGGTCACCCGGCCTCGCCCGTCGATGATTGCGATGGCGTCCAGCGCCGCCGTGCTGATCTGGCGGAACTTCTCCTCACTCTCGGCCAGATCGTCCTGGATGGCCCGGCGAATGTCGCATTCGCGCTGAAGCTCCGCGGTCTTTTCCGACAACGCGCGGGTGCGCTCTTCCACTCGCTGTTCGAGCAGGCGATTGGAGCGGGCCAGTTCCGCCACGAACGCGCGATTCTCCAGGGTCCGTGCCACCACGTTGGCGATATTGCCCAGGAACTCCCGGTAATTGCGGAACTCCGCCGGATCCGACAGACGCAGCAGCAGTACACCATAAAAGCGGGACGCGATCCGCAAGGGGTAGACGAAAAGTCGCTGGCCTTCCCCCGCAGGGCCGGCCACGATCCGGGCATGATTCGACGCCATGCCGATGCACAGGGGCGCAAGTTCGGCGGAAGCTGGCGCCAGCTTGCCGTCGACGCACAGATGGGCGCCCGCCACGCCGGGCACCTCGGCCAAAGCGGCATCCAGGAATTCTCCGATGCCCGCCGGGTCGGGAAGTATGTCTAGCGTCTCCTGTATCACCAGGAGGCGGCCGAGGACGGTCGCCTCCAACTCCAGGCGGGTCATCGCTCAGGCATTTGGCGCCGGATAACGGGCGAAATATTCCTGGGGAGGAAGATAGTACGGATTGTGGACGACCTGTCCCCGCACGATCATCATAGGGTGGGCGTTGAGCACCCTGAACAGGGTGGCGCCGTCGAAGTGGTTGGCGTCGTACTGGCAGATCACGGTGAGGGGGCAATCGACCATCAGTAGGTTGATGCGGGACTCGTATTCGGCAAGCCGCCCCGAGCCCGGCACCCCCCGCAACGCCCAATGCATTTCACCGGTCAGCCGGACACCGTTGAACCCTTCCCGGCTGCCGTCCTCATAGGCCGAACGCAGGCGGTCCAGCATCCTATCGGGCGAGAAGCGCCCGTCCGGGCAATACACGTCAACGGCGGGGTCGATCTCCAGCTGCGCCTCTTCCGGGGGCACGATGCCAAGGCCCGCGAAGTAGTCGCGCAGCGCCGAAGGAGTCATCTCCTCGACGAAATACCCGATCTTTTCTCCGGCCTTGATACCGGCACGCACGAACTCGGAGATGATTGCCAGACGTTCCCGATCATCGTTGTAGAGGTAACACATATGGGTACCGGGCGGAAAAAGCTCCGCAGTGAAACCCAGCGATACCATGGGCCGTGCAGATTCCGTCATGTGCTCCTCCTTGTTGTGGGCGTGTCGACTGCAGCGGAAAAAGCATAGGCTTTTTTCCGCCGATTCATAGCCAGCGTAAACGATTGGCATTGGTGACCACGGTGACCGAAGAAAGCGCCATGGCCGCGCCGGCGATCATCGGGTTCAGCAGTATGCCGGCGAAGGGGTACAGGATTCCAGCTGCGATAGGTATGCTCAGTGTATTGTAAATGAACGCTCCCAGCAGATTCTGTTTAATGTTGCGCACTGTCAGCCGCGACAAATGGATGGCTTCGGACACCTTCAGCGGCGAACCGGCCATGATCACGACGTCGCCGCTTTCGATCGCGATATCGGTGCCGGTGCCGATGGCGAAGCCTACGTCGGCCTGGGCAAGAGCCGGCGCATCGTTGATGCCGTCGCCGACCATGCCGACGATCTCACCGCGCGACTGGAGATCCTTCACCACCGTCGCCTTGTCCTGCGGCAACACCTGGGCGCGTACCTCGTCGATGCCGGCCGCCCGGGCGATCGCCCGGGCGGTGGCTTCATGATCGCCGGTCACCATCAATACCCGAACGCCCAGTTCCTTCAGACGCTGCACCGCCTCGCGGGCGTCCGGCTTGATCGGATCGGCGACCCGCAACAGGCCGACCGCCTGGCCGTCAGCTGCCAGCAGCAGCGGCGTCAGCGCATCCTTGAAGCAATTCGCCAATTGAGCCTCGAAAACGCGCAAATCGATGCCGTACTTTTCCAGCATGGCCACGTTGCCGAGCAGCAACCGAACGCCGTCGACGCTGCCGGCCACACCATGACCGGGCTCCGCGATGAAACCATCCACCGTGGCCATCGCTATCCCGCTCGTCTCCGCGGCGCGCAGCACTGCCGAAGCCAGCGGATGTTCGGACCCTGCCTCAAGGCTTGCAGCCAGCCCCAGCACCCGTTCCGCCGACCAGCCCTGGGCCGTGTCGATGCCCATCACGCTGGGCCGGCCTTCAGTGATCGTACCGGTCTTGTCCAGCACCACCGCGGTGAGCCGGCCCGCGCTTTGCAGTGCTTCGCCGCGCCGGATGAGAATACCCTGCTGGGCAGCACGGCCGACGGCGACCATGATGGATATCGGTGTGGCCAACCCCAATGCGCAAGGACAGGCGATGACCAGCACCGTCATCGCAGTGACGAAGGCATAGCCGAATGATGGCGCCGGCCCGAACATCCACCAGACCAGGAAGGTGACTGCGGAAATACCGACCACCACCGGCACGAACACCGCGGACACCTTGTCCACCAGGCGGGCGATCTCGGGCTTGGTGGCCTGGGCCTGACGCACGCTGGCGATGATCTGAGCCAAAACAGTGTGGCGCCCGATGCGGGTGGCGCGGAACAGGAAAGTTCCAGACTGATTCAGGCTGCCCGCCACCACCATGTCGCCCTCGCCTTTTTCCACCGGAATCGGTTCGCCGGTCAGCATGGACTCGTCGACGGTCGATCGTCCCTCGACCAGGATGCCGTCCACGGGGATCTTTTCACCCGGCCGTACCCGGAGGATTTCATCCAGGCCGACCTCGGCGATCGGCACGTCGAGCTCCTGGCCGTCGCGGATCACCCGCGCGGTGCGGGGCTGCAGGCCAATCAGCGCACGGATCGCCGAGGAAGTCTTGCCCCGGGCACGTGTCTCCAGCGCTGAACCGAAGTTGATGAAGGCGAGTATGACCGCCGCCGCCTCGAAATAAGCGTGCTGCCCTTGCGCCGGCAGCAGATCGGCGGAGTCGATGGCCACCGTCGAATAGAACCATGCCGCACCGGTGCCCAGAGCGATCAGGGTATCCATGTTCGCCTGGCGATGCTGGAACGACTTGATCGCGCCGCGGAAGAAATGCCCGCCGGAGAAATACAGCACGGCCAGGGTGAGCAGCGAAATGACGGTCCAGAACGTCGTTCCTGCCGACGTTCCGATCATCGGAAACCAGTCCAGATGCGCGCCCAGCATCAACGGCACGCCGAGGGAAGCGGCCCAGGCGGCTTTTTTCAGCAGCTCGCGGTAGCGCTCCTCTTCTGCTCGCTCCTCTGCGGCAGGATCTTCGAGGACTTCCATCACCGCACCGTCGTAACCTGCCGCCTTGAGTGCGGCCCTCAATCTTTCCGGATCGGCCTCGCCCTTCACCAGTGCGGAATGGTCGCCGAAATTGACGCTGACCGACTCCACCCCCGGCACGTCCTTTAAAGCAGTTTCGACGGCCTCGACGCAACCGGCACAGCGCATGCCCAAGATAGACAGGCGCAAACCCTGCTCGTCACTCGAATCGGTACGGTCATTCATGACTCGGGAATCCTCGGTGGTCGGTTAAGGAGGGCGGCAAAGCCGGCATGGCCAGCTTACCCGTGCTGGAAAAACATATCACGGACGGCGCAAAACCCGCAGCAGGACGGGCTAAAACCCGCCCCCGCCCCCGCCGCCGAAACCACCGCCGGAGCTTCCGCCAACAAAACCTGACCCGCCGGAACTGCGCGGCGCCGAACTCAGGACGGAAGCGGCCTGAGCGGAGAGGCCGCCGAGATCGCGGGAGAAACCGCCGGTATCGAAATCCAAGGTGCTCCCACCCCGATACCAAACCGGCAGCTGGCGACAGATACCGGCGAATGCCGCCACCCAGCGCTTTTCCAGGCCCAGCGCCATGGCATAAGGCAGCAGTTGCTCGAACATTTCGGGGTGCGGATCATCCGGTCCATGCGGTCGACTTCCACCTTTTCCAGGAAATCCTCGAAGCCGAGAGCCGCTTCCAGCGCCCGCGTCCCCGCCACCGTCCGAGCCGGCATGAAATAGCCGAAAGCAGCGACGATCACCGCGGAAATCAGGCCGGGCAGCATCAACGTGCCAGGCGCCATGCCCCAATGCACGCCGGCATAAGGGGCTCCCAGGATCGCACCGAACAACCAAACCGCGCCGAGCACCAGACCGCCCAGCAGGTAATTCCTGCGCACCCGGTCGGGACGGTCCGAGAAGTAGCGCCGCGCCATCAGGGCATCGAAAATTCTGTCGCAGATGCCGGGCAAATGGACATAGAACTTCCGTTCCAGTTCGGAAAGGCGGACGCTTGCCTTCGCCCCGCCGGAAAACACCGCGCTCAAGAGCACCCTTTCATGCGGACAGAGCACGCCCCAGGTCGAAGCCGGCTGGCACGATAGGAAGAGGTAATCGGTGTTCTTGAAGACGCCGAGCAACCGGTCGGTTTCCTCCTTTTCGATCAGGACATAGCCTTTGACCGCGAGATCGACCAGGGTGGCGGTGATATCCCGCAGGTCAGCGGAACCATCGATCAAGGTTCCCAATTCGGCCGGTGTCAGTCCCTCGGGCGGGCGGTACTGTGGGGCGATGGGACGAAGGCGCGGGTCACGGCCGCGGACGGACCAGCGCCGGTACATCGCGATCAGCACCGCCAGCGGCAAACCCAAAGGCCAGTTGGCGCGCAGGAAATCCGCAGCCCGCGCCATCATCGTGGGCCGCTGCACCACACCTTTGTTCCAACCGACGACCGCGGTCAGCCCTTCATGGAAAGCCAGGGGACGCCGCATACGGAAATCGATTTCGCGGCCGCGCACCTGCACCTCGACGGCCGCTTCCCGCGAACCGTAGCTGCCTGTGAAGGCCAGAGTGCGGACACCTTCGGCGCCGGACGGCAGCGCGATGCGGGCGCTGGCGGCTTCGATGGGAACCTCCCATTCGTCGCCGGTGATGTTCCAGTACAACTCGTCGTGATCCTCGAAGAACTTGAGGCCATTGCGTACCCGGTAATGCAATATGACAGTCTTCGCGACATCCTCCGCACCCGGGATCCAGATCTTGAATTTGCGGTAATGGCGTTCGCTGGCGTCCTCCACCTTCAACGACAACCCCTGCGGATCGGTCGCTCCGAGCAGATCGAGAAACAAATGGTGGTTGAACCCCTGCGGCGTATGGTACTCGACCGGAATTGAGCGGTAGATGCCGTTCCACCTTCCCTCGAAGCGGGAACGGATGGTTTCGCTGACGTCCACCGTGGCGTCGACTCCAACCACGATGTCGGCATGGAAATTCTGGATCACCAGGGACCGGGCATGGACCTGCAAGGCACAGATCAGCCCCGTGAAGAGCAAAATTGCCCGGCACACGGTTCGACCACGTCCGGCACCGGCCATGCGCAAGTCAGCGGGCACCGGTATCGAAACGCACGGCCGGCACCTCGCGCTGGGCGGCTTCGCCGAGCTCGAAGAAGGCACGCGCGGTGAAACCGAAAGCGTTGGCAATGAAATTGAAGGGGAACTGGGCGATCCGAGTGTTGAAATCACGCACCGCAGCATTGTAGTAGCGCCTGGCATTCTGCACCGTGTCTTCGATTTCGGTGAGGGTACCCTGCAGCTGCTGGAAGCTCTCGACCGCTCTCAACTGGGGATACTGGCCAAGGCGAAAAGCTGCTGCAGCGCGCCGCTCAGGGTTTCCTCCGCCGCGGCCCGCCCCGCAGGGCCTTGAACCGACATGGCCCGGTTGCGAGCAACGATGACGGCCTCCAGCGTGCCCTTTTCATGCACTGCATATCCCTTGACGGTTTCCACCAGGTTCGGAATCAGGTCGTAGCGGCGCTTGAGCTGCACTTCAACATCGGCCCAGGCGTTATCGCACTGTACCCGTAGCCGCACCAGGGCGTTGTAGATGAAAACGACCGAAAGGACGATCAGGATGAGGACCAGTACTGCGTACTGCATGGCTGTCGTGACTCCTTGCTGACTCGAACCGGCACGCCGAGGCGGTACCTTCGCGGCAGTTTCTGGGCGCCGGATGGTTTTGTCAAACCCTGCTGCCTTCACCAACGGCGGGATATTTTCCCTATTCATGCCGGTCAGCCATTCCCTATCATGGCGCGATTTTTTGAGAGTGACATCGACATGCGCAAGATCATGGTGTGCGGCATCGCCGCCTTGAGTTTCGCCCAATGCGCCGGTGCAGCAGAGGACACCGCTCAGGGTGCTGAAGCCGGAACGACGTCGGACAAGACGGTGCAGCTGGAAACCGTCAAGGTCATCACCGACTCGCCTGTGGGTGATTCAGGAGTGGAGGAATACAAGCTGCCTTCCCGGGTCCAGACCGTCGACGCCAAGGAATTGGACCAGGCGGAAAGCGTCACCCTCCCGGATTACATGAACCGATTCTTCGGCAGCGTCAACGTCAACGACGCCCAGAACAACCCGTTCCAGCCGGACGTGCAGTACCGCGGCTTCGTCGCCTCGCCCTTGCTGGGGCTGCCGCAGGGGCTCTCGATTTACGTCAACGGCATTCGCTTCAATGAGCCCTTCGGCGACACGGTGAACTGGGACCTCATCCCGGAAGGCGCCATCGACAGGATGAGCTTGGAATCCGGCTCCAACCCGGTGTTCGGTCAGAACACGCTGGGCGGCGCAATCAGCGTCCGCACCAAGAACGGTTTCACGGCGCCGGGCTACCGGGCCGAACTGTTCGGCGGGTCGTGGGGCCGCAACTCGGAGGAGGTCGAGACCGGCTGGAACAACGGCGAGTTCGGTGCCTATTTCCATTTCCGCAATTTCCACGAAGACGGCTGGCGCGAATACTCCCCGACCGGCGTGATGCAATGGTTCTCCACCCTGAGCTGGAAAAACAGCGACCGCTCCAATCTCAACATGAACTTCGCGGCGACTGACGACAACATGGTCGGCAACGGCGCGGTTCCGATCCAGCTCTACAACCAGCAGCCCAACGCCGTCTTCACCTATCCGGACCAGACCAAGACCAACCTGTTCCTGGCCTCGCTGGACGGCAACCACTGGCTGGCCGACGACATCGAACTGTCCGGCAACGCCTTTTTCCGCCAGAACCTGATCAGCACCTTCAATGGCGATGGTTCGGACTACGAACCCTGTGCAGACGATCCCACTTATATGTGCGACGACGGCGGAGAGGGCGGACAAGTGTATGCCATCGATGGCAGCCCGGTCGCCAGCGGCCCCAAGGTGCAAGGCGCGACCAACAATTTTACCCAGACCAACCAGCGCAACTACGGCGGCAGCCTGCAGGCTGCGTTCAACCAAACGCTGGGCGGCTACGACAACCGCTTGCTCGTCGGCGGCGTCTACAATCAGGGCCAGGTCGATTACGGCGCCGACACCGAACTGGCTGCACTCTTGAACAACCGTGGCACCCTAGGCAGCGGCGTCATCCTCGCAGAGCCGCGGGTACGCCTGCATACCAGCGTCTACAACTATGGAGTCTATCTGAGCGATTCGTTTTCTCTCACGCACGCCCTGACGTTCACAATATCGGGCCGCTACAACCTGACCCAGATCGAGCTCGTCGACCAGCTCGGCACGGAGCTGAACGGCAAGCACAGCTACGACCGGATCAATCCTTCGGCAGGTTTGACCTACAACTGGCGGCCCGAACTCAATTTCTTCGGCAACTTCAGCCAATCCAACCGTGCTCCGACGCCGCTCGAACTCAGTTGCGCCGATCCCGCCCTGCCCTGCAAGCTGCCCAACGCCTTCCTGTCCGACCCACCTCTCAAGCAGGTGGTCGCGACCACCGGCGAAATCGGTGCTCGTGGCATCTTTGAGGACATTGATTTCGGAGCAGGAGTGGAGGGCGACATCAACTGGAACGCGACGCTGTTCCAGACCGAGAACAGCAACGACATTCTCTTCATCGCGGCCAGCGGCGTGTACAACAACGAGGGTTATTTCGACAACGTCGGCCAGACCCTGCGCAGGGGCTTCGAGCTTGGCGTCAACGCCGAGTTCGAGCGGTTCAGGTTAGGGCTGAACTACACCCTGCTCGACGCCACTTTCCAGACCCCGTTCATCGAGAACAGCCCGAACAACCCTTACGCCCGGGACGGCCTGATCTATGTGCAAAAAGGAGACCATATCCCCGGCATCCCGCAGAACATGCTGAAGTTCAACGCTGCCGTGACCATTACGGAAGGACTCACTGCCGGCACCGAGATCATCTACAACAGCGGGCAATATCTGCGCGGCGACGAAGCCAATCTGACTGCGCCGCTGCAGGACTACGCCATCGTCATGCTGCACGGCGAATACCGTTATGATGAGCATTTCTCGATGTTCTTCCGCGTCAACAACCTGTTCGACACGCAGTACCAGACGTTCGGCATGTACGGCAATCCTCGGGAAGTGCTGGGGCCTGACTACACCAACAACCGCTTCGTCGGGCCGGGTTCGCCCAGGGCGGCCTGGGCCGGCATCAAGCTGGCTTTCTGAAGGAAAGCCGGCGGCAGGCCGGTATAATCGCCGGGAAAGCCCACCTTCCCCGAATCGGCATGGACTCGATCACGCTGACTACACCCGACGACTGGCATCTGCACCTGCGCGACGGCGCGGCCATGGCGGACGTCGTGGACCATAGTGCCCGCCAGTTCGGCCGCGCGGTCGTCATGCCCAACCTGAAGCCGCCGGTGACGACGGTGACGGCTGCGCTGGAATACCGTGGCCGTATCCTGGCGGCCCTGCCGGAAGACGCGCGCTTCGAGCCGCTGATGGCGCTTTATCTGACGGATGCCACCCCGGCCGATGAAGTCCGGCGCGCGGCCGAAACACCGGAAATCATCGGCTTCAAGCTCTACCCGGCCGGCGCCACGACCCACTCCGAGGCCGGCGTCACGGCCATCGAAAAGATCCAGCGGGCGCTCGAAGCCCTGGAACGGCATGACGTACCCCTGCTCGTCCACGGCGAGGTCACCGACGCGGAAGTCGACATTTTCGACCGGGAAGCGCGTTTCATCGAATCGGTTCTGGAACCGCTGGTCAGGCGCTTCCCGGAATTGCGCATCGTCCTGGAACACGTGACGACGAAGGAGGGTGTGGAGTTCGTGCAAAGCTGCGGCTCCCGAATCGGGGCCACCATCACGGCCCACCATCTGCTCTACAACCGCAATGCCTTACTGGCCGGCGGCATCCACCCTCACCATTACTGCCTGCCGGTGCTCAAGCGCGAATCCCACCGACAGGCACTGGTGTCGGCCGCGACCAGCGGCAACACCCACTTCTTTCTTGGCACCGACAGTGCCCCCCACCCCCGCCCACACAAAGAAAGCGCCTGCGGTTGCGCCGGCTGCTACACGGCGTTCACGGCCATCGAGCTCTACGCCCTCGCATTCGAGCGGGCCGGAGCGCTGCACAAGCTCGAGCGGTTTGCCAGCCACAACGGCGCCGATTTCTACGGCCTCCCCAGAAACCGTGGAACCATCACCCTGCACCGGACGCCATGGCAGGTTCCTGACACGCTGCCGTTCGGACCCCACAGCTTGGTTCCCGCCATGGCCGGCGAATGCCTTCCCTGGCGCGCATTCCGCCACTCGGGTTAAACCGGCCAGAAAAAAGCCCGCTTCACGAGCGGGCTTTTTGCAGCAGGGCAAGAAACCGTCGTCAAGGCGATACCGGTTTTGCCTTTTCCTTCTCGGTGGCTTCGTTGGCGCGTTCTTCGATGCCCTGCAGCTCGAATTCCATCTCCAGACCCTCGCCGCCGCCAAAATCGTCTTCCAGTGGCGGATTGCCGTCGTGAATCAGATAGTTCCGCTGCTGAAAATAGGCATTGCGGATGAACTCGTAACGGTCCACCGACGCCTCGTCGGCGATCTTGGTCGCACTCAGCATGTCGGCCCGGACGTCCACGAACCGCCCGGCACCCGCACCCCAAGGGATGGCTGATGGTGTGATGTAGTTGATGGGATTGGCCGCGGTATCGCCAGCAAACCCGACCACGCCGCGCGGCGAGCCCGGCCCGATCACGGGCAGTACGAGATAGGGACCGGATGGTACCCCCCAGATCGCCAAAGTCTGGTCGAAATCTTCGTAGTGTTTGGGCAGATCGAGTTTGTCGGCCACATCGATGAATCCCGCCATGCCGACCGTCGAGTTGACGAGGAAGCGCCCCAGGTCCTGACCCGTCTGCAACAGCTTGAACTGGAGCAGATCGTTCGCGATCACCGAGACGTCGTCGACGTTGCTGAAAAAATTCGTGACCCCCTTGTCGACGAATTTGGGAGTGACCCATTGATAGCCCTTGGCCACGGGCTTCATGAAATAATCGTCGAGTCCGTCGTTAAAGGACTGAACACCGCGGTTCCACTCCTCCCATGGGTCGCGCGAATCCACATGCGTCCGGGGGGCGCCCGCGCCGGGCTCCTCCTGTTTGGCCTTGTCCGCCGCACAACCGGCCGCCCCTGCTACGACGATGAATGCCACTGCCAGCCGGCCGCGTATGATTCGAGAGTTTTCCATACTGTTTTTTTACCCTTGATCTCGTGATTCCAGGGGAGCTTGACGCGCATGCGTATTCTAAACGCTACGCCGCAATCCGCAATGCAATCCCCCCCGAAATCGCCTTACAATGGGTTCTAATGCACCGCAAACCCGCGATTGGCACTCTTTATGACTTCCCGCAAATCCCCCCTAGCCCGGCGCTTCCGGAGTTATCTGCCGGTCGTCGTCGATGTCGAAACCTCGGGTTTCGATCCGCACACCAATGCCCTGCTCGAAATCGCCGCAGTCCACCTGGACATGGACGAATCGGGAAATCTCCATCCCGTCCGCACCCATCAGCTGCATGTGAAGCCCTTCGAAGGTGCCAAGCTGGATGAGGCCGCGCTGAGCTTCAACAAGATCAATCCGTTTCATCCGTTCCGGTTCGCCGTGGATGAACGCGAGGCGCTGTCGCAGATTTTCGACGCCGTCCAGCAGTCCATCCGCCAGCACGGCTGCACGAGGGCGATCCTCGTGGGCCACAACCCGGCCTTCGACATCGCCTTTCTCAACGCCGCATCGAGCCGTGCCAGGATCAAGAAGAACCCCTTCCATCCTTTCAGCACGTTCGACACCGCGACCCTCGGGGGACTCGCCTACGGCCAGACCGTGCTGGCGCGAGCGGCGCAAGCGGCGGGGCTCAGCTGGGACCATCAGGAGGCCCATTCCGCAGCCTATGATGCCAACCAGACCGCCCGGCTGTTTTGCACCATCGTCAACCGCTGGAAGCGGATGACCGAACTCCTGCCGCCGGAGTGAACGACCGGCTTCAGACCTGCTGTTCTCCTGCCTTTGTTGCCCCTGCAAGCAGTTTCTGCAGTTCGCCGCTCTCGTAAAGCTCCATCATGATGTCGCTGCCGCCGACCAGTTCCCCTCCGACGAACAGCTGAGGAAACGTCGGCCAATTGGAAACCTGCTTCAGGTTCTCACGGACTTCGGGCGCCTCGAAGACATTGACGAAAGCGTACTCCACCCCGCATTTGTCGAGAATCTGAACGGCCCGTCCGGAAAATCCGCATTGCGGGAAATCGGGCGTCCCCTTCATGTACAGGATGACGGGATTGTCTGCGATCTGGCGCTTGATATTTTCGATCACGTCCACGGTTTGCCTCATTTGCTTCGGATGAAACCATCCGATTGTTCGATACCCAACCCTGAACGTCAAGCGGGACGTCCGACGGCTCTGCGCCTGCCGGCCCGGCAGAAACGGCTTGCCGTATCGGGTCGATGAAGTTCTTGTATTGCGCCTTCTTTTCCGTTAATCTTCGGACCTTACTAGGCAGTCTGGCTCGACTGCCTTTTGTTTTTTCGGGTTTTTTCCGCACATCGATGACGAGCAACATCATGCCGACCTATGCCCGGCAACCCGTGACGTTCACCCATGGTGAGGGCGCCTGGCTTTTCGACAGCGAAGGCAAGCGTTACCTCGACGCCGTGTCCGGCGTCGCGGTCTGCGGCCTGGGCCACGCCCATCCGGCAGTCGCGCAGGCTTTATGCGATCAGGCTGGACGGCTGGTCCACTGCTCCAACCTCTATCGCATCGGGCTGCAGGAAGACCTGGCCAAACGCCTCTGCGACCTGAGCGGAATGGATAACGCCTTCTTTTGCAACTCCGGCGCCGAGGCCAATGAGGCCGCAATCAAGATTGCGCGGCGATACGGCTATCAGCGCGGTATCGACGCCCCGAAAATCGTCGTCATGGACGGGAGCTTTCATGGCCGCACGCTGGCCACGCTGAGCGCCACCGGCAACCCGAAAGTCCAGGAAGGATTTGCGCCGCTGGTCGGCGGCTTCGTGCGCCGGCCCTATGGCGACGCCGATGCCGTCGCCGCCGTCGATGATCCCGACGTCGTCGCCGTCCTGGTCGAACCGGTGCAGGGCGAAGGCGGAGTCCGTATTCCGCCTCACGACTACCTGGCGCATCTGAAATCACTGTGCGAGCGGCGCGGCTGGCTGCTGATGCTCGATGAAGTACAGACCGGCATGGGCCGTACCGGCCGGATGTTCGGCCACCAGCACGCCGGCGTCGTCCCGGACGTGATGACGCTGGCGAAAGCGCTCGGCAACGGCGTGCCAATCGGCGCCTGTCTCGCACGCGGCACGGCCGCGGAAATGCTCACACCCGGCAAGCACGGCTCCACCTTCGGCGGCAATCCGCTGGCCTGCGCCGCGGCCCTGGCAGTGATCGACACCCTGACCCGGCAGTCCCTGGCCCAGCGGGCGGAGAGCCTCGGCCGGCGATTGCTGGACGGCTTCCTGGCCCGCCTTGGTGAACATCCCGGGGTCACCGAAATCCGGGGACTGGGCCTCATGATCGGTATTGAAACCAAGCGGCCCTGTACCGAGCTCGTCGGGGTGGCCTTGAAGCAGGGCCTGCTCATCAATGTCACCGCAGAGCGGACCGTGCGCCTGCTCCCGCCCCTGATACTGACGGATGCCCAGGCCGACGATCTGGTGGAGCGACTGAGCTCCCTCGTCGCAGCCCATCTCGGCGCCGTCGGCTGATATCACCGATCCAGCAGATTCGCCATGAAACCGCGTCATCTCGTCACCTTGCGCGACCTCAGTTCCGCCGAATTCCGCACGCTGATCGCCCGCGCCATCGAACTCAAGGCCCGGAAGGAAACCTACGAACCCCTGAAAAACAAGGTCCTGGGAATGGTGTTCGAAAAATCTTCGACCCGTACGCGGGTATCGTTCGAAGTCGGCATGGCCCAGTTCGGCGGCAGTTCCATCTTCCTCTCACCACGGGATACGCAGCTCGGACGCGGCGAACCGATCGAGGATTCGGCACGGGTGTTGTCCCGCATGGTGGACTGCATCATGCTTCGCACCCATTCCCATCGCACCGTCGAAATCTTCGCCGAATACTCCAGAGTACCGGTAATCAACGGGCTGACCGACCGCTTCCACCCCTGCCAGCTTCTGGCGGACATGCAGACCTATTTCGAATACCGCGGGGACATCGCCGGCAAGACCGTCGCCTGGATCGGTGACGGCAACAACATGTGCCAGACCTACGTCCATGCCGCCGAACTGCTGGATTTCCAGTTGCGCATCGCCTGCCCTCCCGGATACGAACCCGAGACCGACCTGATCGAAGCAGCGGGAAAACGCGTCGAGGTCGGCCCGGACGTCAGGACCGCGGTGGTCGGCGCCGATCTGGTCGTGACCGACGTCTGGGCCAGCATGGGGCAGGAGAGTGAGCAGACCGAGCGCACTGGAGCGTTTCGAAGCTACCAGGTCAATGCCGCGCTCATGGCTCTGGCGCACCCCGACGCATTGTTCATGCACTGTCTCCCCGCCCACCGCGGCGAGGAAGTTTCCGCCGAGGTCCTGGAAGGTCCGCAAAGCGTGGTCTGGGACGAAGCCGAAAACCGGCTGCATGCCCAGAAAGCCTTGCTGGAATTCCTGCTGACGGCCTGAAGCGGTTTCCGGGCTGCGTTGGGTAATCCGCTGTCGGCGTTATAATTCGTTTTCGTGGCAGGACATGACTGGTCCGGCCCGTCCGTTTTTTCTTTGGTGTTCGGCCCGAAATGAAAAGGACCCTAGCCTGCCTTCTGCTTGCCGCGGCCTCGGCAGCAAGCGCTGCACCAGAACACGGCCGTGTGCCGGCCGATGTTGCTCCACCGGCCCAGACCCCGAAACCCCGCGGTGGGCAGGTCGTTCTGCTGAAAGATTTCAACGAGGTCAAGCAGAAAAACCTTGAGCTCAAACAGAAGCTCGCCGAACTGGAAAACGAGCGTAAATCGCTCGAAACCGAACTCGCCGGCCTGCGGGCCGGGCGGGATGCGGCGGAATCGAGCTCCCGCAGTCTCAGCTCGGAAAACGAGCGCTTGATGGCCGAACTGGCCGCGATCCGGCAGACCTCGGCCAATGCCCTTCAGATCGAAGCGGAACGCAACCGCCTGCGGGAAACCCTGGCAACCGTCGAACGCGATCTCGAAGCCAAGCGTCTGGAGAACCAGGCACTGGCTGAAGACAGCCGGCAGCGCTGGTTCCTGATCGGCGCCGGCGTACTGGCCGGCGGCTTCCTGCTGGGCCTGATCGTTCCCCAGCTCGGCTGGCGCAGACGCAGTAGCTGGGATTCGTTTTGACGCATTTCATCCTCGCCATCGCCGGCGAACCGGACATTCCCTAAGGAAACTCATCATGACCGACAAGCACCCCCGTCCCCATTCGTCCCAGGTCGTCGACGGCATGGAGCGTGCCCCGAGCCGCGCGATGCTGCACGCCGTCGGGTTCACCGATGCCGACTTCGCCAAACCACAGATCGGCATCGCTTCCACCTGGGCCATGGTGACCCCGTGCAACATGCACATCAACAAGCTGGCCGAGGACGCGGCACGCGGCGTCAACGGCGGCGGCGGCAAAGCGGTGATCTTCAACACCATCACTATCTCAGACGGCATCTCGATGGGCACCGAAGGGATGAAGTATTCCCTCGTGTCGCGCGAGGTCATCGCCGATTCCATCGAAACCGTTGTGGCCTGTCAGGGTTATGACGGCGTGGTCGCCATCGGCGGCTGCGACAAGAACATGCCCGGTTGTATGATCGCTCTCGCCCGCCTCAACCGCCCAGCGGTATTCGTCTACGGCGGCACCATCTTGCCGGGTTGCCACGGCGACAAGAAGCTGGACGTGGTGTCGGTATTCGAAGCGGTCGGCGCCCGCGCCAACAACCGCATCGACGATGCCGAACTGCACGCCATCGAATCCAAGGCCATCCCCGGGCCGGGCTCCTGCGGCGGCATGTATACCGCCAACACCATGGCATCCGCGATCGAGGCATTAGGAATGAGCCTGCCGGGCAGTTCGGCCCAGGTGGCCATTTCCCGTGCCAAGGAGCTGGACTGCGAGCGGGCGGGGGCACAGGTGCTCAAACTCATGGACTTGGATCTCAAGCCCCGCGACATCATGACCAAGAAGGCGTTCGAGAACGCCATCACGGTGGTGATCGCCCTGGGCGGCTCCACCAACGCCGTGCTGCACCTCCTGGCCATGGCCAACGCCTGCGGCATCGACCTGACACTCGACGATTTCACCCGCATCGGTCACAAAGTGCCGATGCTGGCGGATCTGAAACCCAGCGGTAGATACTCCATGGCCGAACTGGTGGAAATCGGCGGCATCCAACCGCTGATGAAGACATTGCTGGATGCGGGACTCCTGCACGGCGACTGCATGACCGTTACCGGCAAAACCTTGGCGGAAAACCTGGCCGACGCGCCCGACTACCCGACCGGACAAGACATGATCCGGCCGCTGAACAACCCTATCAAAAAGGATAGCCATCTGGTAATCCTCAGGGGCAACCTGGCGCCGGAAGGCGCGGTCGCCAAGATCACCGGCAAGGAAGGTCTGAGCTTCACCGGCGCCGCCCGCGTATTCGACGGCGAGGAACAGGCGCTCAAGGCCATCCTCGACGGCACCGTAGTGAAAGGCGACGTCATCGTCATCCGCTACGAGGGCCCCAAGGGCGGCCCCGGCATGCGTGAGATGCTCTCGCCGACCTCGGCGGTCATGGGCAAGGGGCTGGGCAAGGAGGTCGCGCTCATCACCGACGGCCGCTTTTCCGGCGGCACCCACGGCTTCGTGGTCGGCCACATCACGCCGGAAGCGTACACCGGCGGACCGCTGGCGATCGTTCGGGACGGCGATACCATCACCATCGATGCCGAAACCCGGGAACTGACCCTGCACGTCGCCGACGATGAAATCGGCCGGCGCCTGGCGCAGTGGAGTCAGCCGGCGCCGCGCTACACCAAGGGCGTGCTGGCCAAGTACGCCAGGCTGGTGAGCTCGGCCTCGGAAGGCGCCGTCACCGACAACGGTCTCTGACCCGGTTACGGCGACCATGGCCCGGCACCTGCCGCCCCTGCGCGAGATGATCCGGGCCCTGATCGCCCGGCCTTCGGTCAGTTGCACCGACCCGCGCTTCGACGAGTCCAACCGGGCCGTGATCGACCTGCTGGCAGAATGGGCCGAAGCGCTGGGATTCCGGGTCGCGATCCAGCCTCTGGCACACGGCAAGGCCAACCTGATCGCCAGCCTCGGGCCGGCGGAATGTGGCGGAGGTCTGGCGTTGTCCGGCCATACCGACACGGTACCCTGCGATCCCGACCGCTGGCACAGCGACCCGTTCATGGCGATCGAAAAAGACGGCCGGATCTACGGACTCGGCAGCGCCGACATGAAATCCTTCTTTGCTCTGGCCCTGACCGCTGCGAGCGACATCGATCCAGCCGCTCTCCACAGACCCCTGCTGCTGGTCGCCACTGCGGACGAGGAAAGCTCCATGGCTGGCGCCAAGGCACTCTTGCCGGTCCAGCTCGCACCGGCCCGCCGCTGCGTGATCGGCGAACCGACCGGCCTCAAGCCCATTCGCATGCACAAGGGCGTCATGATGGAATCGATCCGCGTCCGCGGCCAGGCCGGACATTCGAGCGATCCAACCCTCGGCGCGAACGCCATCGAGGGCATGCACCGGCTGATTTCCGAACTGCTGGTCATCCGCGAGGAGCTGCAGGAGCGCTACCGCAATCCGGCCTTTGCCGTACCCGTGCCGACACTGAACCTCGGCGCCATCCGCGGCGGCGACAATCCCAACCGCATCTGCGGCCAATGCGAGCTGAGCATCGACCTGCGGCCTCTGCCCGGCATGGACACCGAGGAGCTCCGCAACCTGTTGAAGCAGCGGCTGGCACGAGCCTTGCCGGCCTCCCCCCGATTCGAGCTTTCCGTCGATTCCCTCTTCGACGGCGTGCCGGCTTTCGAAACCCGGGCGGATGCCGGGCTGGTGCGCTGCTGCGAGCATCTCAGTCACGCCCGGGCCGGGGCGGTGTCCTTTGGTACCGAGGCCCCCTTCTTTTCCCGGCTCGGTATGGAAACCGTGGTCCTGGGCGCCGGCTACATCGAGCAGGCCCACCAGCCCGACGAATACCTCCCGTTGGATCACATCGAGCCGGCGACGGCGATTCTCCGTGGCCTCATCGAACGCTATTGCATCAGGCCGGTTCCTGCACCCTTGACGGAGGACGCTTCGGGATGAATTCAGGCATCCCCCCCCAAACCTTCGTACGCTGGTTCCGCGGCGCCGCCCCCTACATTCATGCGCACCGGAACCGCACCTTCGTCGTCAGTTTCGGCGGCGAAGCCCTGACCGATGGGCGCTTCGCTGAGCTGGTCCACGACTTCGCTCTGCTTCACAGCTTAGGGGTCAGGCTGGTGCTGGTGCACGGTACCCGCCCTCAGGTGGAGCAACGTCTGCGCAGCCGCGGTGCGGAACTACGGTACCACCAGGGTCTGCGGATCACCGATGCGACCGCGCTGGAGTGCGTGCAGGAAGCCGCCGGCGCCGTCCGGGTGGAGATCGAAGCCCTACTGTCGATGGGCGCCGCCAATTCACCCATGGCCGGAGCAAGGATCCGGGTGGCCTCGGGCAATTTCGTGGTCGCCAAGCCTTTGGGGGTGCGCGACGGAGTGGATTTCGGCTACACCGGCGAGGTGCGCCGCGTGGATGCCGGGGCGATGCGCCGACTGCTGGACGAAGGCAGCGTGGTTCTGGTGTCTCCGCTCGGCTATTCTCCCACCGGGGAAATCTTCAACCTCAGTGCCGAGGAGGTAGCGACTGCCGTGGCCGGCGCCCTCGGGGCCGATAAGCTCCTGTTGCTTATGGAGCAGTCCTGCGCCGGCACCGACGGCCGGATGATCCACCAGATTACGGTGCAGGAGGCCGAGTGTCTGCTGGAACGGGGCGGTTCGCTGGAAACGGGCGTAGCCACCCACTTGGCCGCCGCCCTCAAAGCCTGCCGTTCCGGCGTGGCCCGCGCCCATCTGCTGGACCGCCACATCGACGGCGCCCTGCTGCTGGAACTGTTCACGCGTGACGGTGTCGGTACCCTCGTCAGCGCCAATCCATTCGAGGAATTGCGCCCGGCCCGCATCAACGACGTGGTCGGCATCCTGGATCTGATCCGGCCACTCGAACAGACCGGCGCCTTGGTGAACCGCTCCCGCGAACGCCTGGAAACCGAAATCGGGGACTATGTCGTCATCGAGCGCGATGGACTGATCGTCGGTTGCGCCGCCCTGCATACATTTCCGGCCGAATCTCTGGGCGAATTCGCCTGCCTTGCTCTGCACCCCGATTACCGGGGCGAAAGCCGGGGCGAAAGGCTGCTGGAATTCGTCGAGCAGCGGGCCCGCAAACTCGGTTTGGCGCGGCTTTTCGTGCTGACCACCCAGGCCATGCAGTGGTTCCGCGAACGCGGCTTCGAACCCGCCTCACTCGCCGACCTACCTGCGCAGCGGCGCGCGAGCTACAGCCCAGAGCGCAATTCCCAGGTTTTGATCAAAACGATCAGGCCGTCCGAAATTCCCCGAAAAACCTGAACGTCCATGTCGGATTCAGGAATGCTGCGCATCCTCCAGATCACCGATTCACACATCCTGCCCGACCCGGGAGCCCGGTTTTACGGCATCGACAGCGCGGCCAGCCTGCGCGCCGTCATCGGCCATGCGAACCGCGGCCCCTTCGACCTGGTCCTGCTCACCGGCGACCTGGCGCAGGAACCGGTACCGCAAAGTTACCGGCGGCTCGCCGGGTTTTGTGCCGAACTGCCAGCGCCGTGCCATTGGCTGCCGGGGAATCACGACGAACCCGCACTCGCCCGCCACATCCTGAAATCCACGCCGCTGTTGCACGAACCCGTGATCCGGAAAGGCCACTGGCTGATCGTATGCCTGGACAGCACCGTACCCGGCTCGGCCGGCGGCTCCTTGTCGGAAGGACAGCTCGACCTGCTGCAACGGACCCTGAGCCGCCATCCGTCGCTCCATACCCTCGTCGCCCTCCATCACCATCCCGTTCCCTCCGGGAGCGCCTGGATGGACACCATGATCTTGGACAACGCTGGCGAGTTTTTCGCTGTGCTGGACCGGCACCCCCAAGTCAAGGCCGTCCTGCATGGCCATACGCACCAGGTGGCGGACGTGGAATTTAAGGGAAAGCGAGTGCTCGGCACCCCCTCGACCTGCATCCAGTTCCAGCCCGCCAGCCGGACCTTCGCGCTGGATGCGGAGCAACCCGGCTACCGCTGGCTCGAGCTGGGGCCGGACGGTTCGGTGACTACGGGAATCTGCCGGGTCGCGGTGCCGCCGGCGTCCGACACCGCCTGAGCCCCCGCCGGCCGGTCGGCCTGCAAGGCCCGTTGCAGTTCGCTCAAGGCCTGGCGGTAGACTTCCCGCTTGAAGTAGACGACGTCGCTCAAGGGATGCCAGTAATCGACCCAGCACCAGCGGTCGAACTCGGGACGCTCGGAACAGTCCAATCGAATGTTGGCTTCGGGTCCGGTCAGACGCAGGATGTACCAGATCTGCTTCTGCCCGATGCAAAGCGGATAGGAGCGGCGGCGGATGAAGCGCTCCGGAAGCTGGTAGCGCAACCAACCCTTGGTGCGGGCGATGATTTTGACGTACTGGCGCTCCAGGCCCACTTCTTCATAGAGCTCGCGGAACATCGCGGCATCCGGATCTTCATCGACCTTGATGCCTCCCTGGGGAAACTGCGATGAACGCATGCCCGCCCGGCGCGCCCAGAACACCCGGCCCTCGTCGTTGCTGAGGATGATGCCGACATTCAGGCGATAGCCCTCGGCATCGATCATATCTCCCGCTAATCCGCCCATTGTCTCCAACTGGTATACTGTTTCCGGTCGCAAGTGACATAGCGTCGATTCGCCGGCCGTCGAGCCCACCCTCGACCGACCTCGTGGGGGCCGGCGTGAACGCCTCGATAGCGGACGAAGCAGTACACCGCTGCGAAGTTCCGTCAATGTGTTTGGAATGTAAAGGAAACCCGTGACTCTGGCAATATTCGACCTCGACAACACGTTGCTCGCCGGCGACAGCGATTACCTTTGGGGCCGTTTCCTGGTGGACAGGGGCATCGTCGATCCCGAGGCTTACGAAGTGGCCAACACCCGCTTCTATGAAGCCTACAAGAATGGCACGCTGGATATCGGTGAATTCCTTGCGTTCGCCTTGCGCCCGCTGGCGGAAAACGACCCCCAACAGTTGTTTCGCTGGCGTGAATCGTTCGTGGAAGAAAAAATCCTGCCGATCGTGCAGACTACGGCCCGTGAGCTGGTCGAACGGCACCGCTCCGCCGGCCATACGCTACTGGTCATCACCGCCACCAACCGCTTCGTGACCGAACCCATCGTGCGGCTGTACGGTATCGACAACCTCATCGCCACCGAGCCCGAGTTCCGTGATGGCCGCTATACGGGACGGGTTGAGGGCATTCCGTCCTTCCACGAGGGCAAGGTCCACCGCCTTTCGGCCTGGCTGGCGGATAACGACGGCCACGATCTGGAAGACACCTGGTTCTACAGCGATTCCCACAACGACATTCCCTTACTCTCGCGTGTCGCTCATCCCGTGGCGGTGGACCCCGATCCTGTGCTGCGCCGCACGGCCGAGCAGCGGGGCTGGCCGGTGATCAGCCTGCGGGCGGCCTGACGACCCGTTTAGCCTTTCCGGATGAGGAAGAGGTGCGTCCCGGCCTCTTCGGCATAATCCAAGAGCACATGGCCCGCCTGTTCGAGATAGACTCCGAAATCGAGGACGGATGCGGGATCGGTCGCCCGCACACGCACAGTCTGGCCACTGCCGAGGGTCTGCAGGGCTTTTTTCAGGCGCAGCAGCGGCAGTGGACACATCAGTCCGCTGGTATCCAGCTCCTGGTCGATGACGATCATGTTTTTGACTCCAATGCCAAGACCCGCATTTTAACAAAAGCCATCCCATGGATTACCTACCGATTTTCCTGAAGCTTCGCGGTCTCCCCTGCCTAATCGTGGGGGGCGGTGAGGTCGCTGTCCGTAAACTCGGCCTGCTAGTCGAGGCAGGTGCGGCTGTCACCGTGATCGCTACCACCGCGGAAGCGGCCATCGTCGAACTCGCCGGTCGCGGCTTGGTCCGGTTGCGTGCCAAGTCCTTTGAGGCGGCCGACAGCGAAGGTTTCCGGCTGATCATCGCGGCAACCGACGACCGCGACGTCAATGCACGTGTCGCAGCCGTTGCGCGGCGGTATGGCATCCCGGTCAACGTCGTCGATTGCCCCGACCTGTGCGACTTCATCTTCCCGGCCATCATCGACCGCTCGCCAGTGGTGGTTGCGGTGTCCACCGGCGGCGCCTCGCCCGTCCTGGCCCGCCAGCTTCGGACCCGCATCGAGGCCTGCATTCCTTCCCGTTTCGGTACGCTGGCCCGGATCACAGCCGGCTTGCGGGAACGGGTCCGGCAGGCGATTCCCGAGCCGCGAGCTCGCCGGCATTTCTGGGAGCGGACACTGCAAGGGCCGGCTGCGGAGCTGGCACTGCAGGGGCGCCAAGAAGAAGCCGAGCGCCTGCTGCTCGAGGCGGCGGACGCCGCCCGGCAAGAGGCAGCGGAGCGGGGATCGGTCGCACTGGTCGGCGCCGGCCCCGGCGATCCGGACTTGTTGACCCTACGCGCCTTGCGCCTGATCCAGGAGGCCGACGTCGTCGTCTACGATCGTCTGGTCTCGCCTGAGATCCTGGCGCTGGTGCGGCGGGACGCACGACGCGTCTATGCAGGCAAGGAACGCAGCCGCCATAGCATTCCGCAGGACAACATCAACGCGCTGCTAGTGAATCTGGCCGCCGAAGGCAACCGCGTGGTCCGCCTCAAAGGCGGCGACCCTTTCATTTTCGGGCGGGGCGGCGAAGAGATCGAAACTCTGATGGCGCGCGGCATTCCGTTCCAGGTGGTTCCGGGGATCACGGCGGCATCGGGATGTGCCGCCTATGCCGGTATCCCCTTAACCCACCGCGATCATGCGCATGCCTGCGTGTTCGTCGCCGGCCAGCTGAAGGATGGCACCCTCCAGGGTCTGGACTGGCCTCAGCTCGTCCGGCCCCGTCAGACTGTGGTGGTCTACATGGGCTTGCATGGACTGCCGCAGATCTGCGCCGAACTGATCCGCCACGGCGCGCCGCCGTCCCGTCCGGCCGCACTGATCCAGCAGGGCACCACCCGCGACCAGAAGGTGGTGACCGCCACGCTGGAAACGCTCCCTGCCCGGGTCGCGGAGGCCGAAATCAGGGCGCCTACCCTGGTCATCATCGGCGATGTGGTGGAGCTGCGGGACAAACTGGCTTGGTACCACAGCCGGCAAGAAGCCGACGGAAGGGCTGGAAACGGCCAATAGGAACCGGGCTCAACCGGCGGGCGGTTTTGCGCCGTCATCGCGGTCTTCGGATGGATCCTCCGGGCCAATCGGCTCGCCGGGAATGGCATAATCCTCATTGACCCATCCGCCCAGATCGATCAGCCGGCAGCGTTCGCTGCAAAACGGCTTGAACTTCTGCGTTTCAGTCCAGGGCACCGGCTTGCCGCAGCGGGGGCAACGGACGACGGTGTAGACGCGCGACATCGGCAGGAAGCTTCAAAGCAGACAGGTGGTCAATTGGAAAGGCACGTCCTCGCTGCACTGGACGGGACGCTCGTTCGGCAGGCCGGTGAGGAAGCGGACCGTGAAACGGTGCTTTCCGCCGCTGATTTCAGCGAAATAGGGCAGCTCGATCGGCACCGCAACGCGAAGCAGTTGAACCGCTGCGGCATGATCCAGATTCTTCTGGAAGAATCCGCTATGGGCGGTTTCCCAGATGCCTGCGGCACTGTCACGGAGCAGGCCGAGAATGAGCGCAATCCCCTCCTGGACAGGATGGAAACAGTCCAGCCATTCGGTGGCCTCTTTCCTTCTTCGCTCGCCATCCCGCTCCAGCCAGAAATGGTAGCCTGGCAGATCGAACGAACAGGTGCCGCCCGGAATCGCCGTCCGCTGCGCGACTGATTTGAACAGCTCGTTCTCCATCACCTGATAGCCGATCCGTCCGCTATGGCCGTAGATGCGCTGACTGGCGGCATCGAGCTGGCTAAGAACCGAA
Source organism: Methylococcus capsulatus (assembly GCF_036864975.1). Classification (NCBI taxonomy): domain Bacteria; kingdom Pseudomonadati; phylum Pseudomonadota; class Gammaproteobacteria; order Methylococcales; family Methylococcaceae; genus Methylococcus; species Methylococcus capsulatus. The sequence continues at coordinate 3,381,115 of NZ_CP104311.1, forward strand.
GCCAGTGCCGCCTGGTCGATATGTTGGTTGCCCTGCATCTTGCCCAGCGCCCCGCCGAGCCGGTCGAGCTCCTTGAGCAGCTCCGATTTGATGTCGTTTCGGCTGAGCAGCGCGACGATCTCGTTCAAGGTCGCCACGACCGCACGGCAATCCCAGACCGAAGCGCCCTGATTGAAATGCCTGGCCTGCCGGAACAGCTGCTCCAGGCGCATAAACAAGCGCATCCGTTCGTTCAACGGAAACTCATAAACGATTTGATTCTTCAAGTTCGGGAAACCGGTCGGATTGGGGATAGGGGTAAGCCCGCGGGATCGTCGGACCGGACGAGCGGTTGACCGCGTCATTGTCAACTTTAGCCCCCATTAGTCAAGCTGCGGCGAGGGCACTGTAGCGTTTGTGCAAAGCGTCCACTTCCGCCTCCAGACTGGCTGTGTCGGAGGCATTGACGATGACATCGTCCGCCGCCGCCAGCCGCTCGCTGCGGGATACCTGGGCGGCCATGATGGCCCGCACCTCCTCGGGCCGCAGGCCACTGCGCCGGACCACCCGCTCGATCTGGAGAGTTTCCGGGCAATCCACGACCAACAGACGGTCTACGAACCTACGCCGTCCCGTCTCCAACAGCAGCGGAATGGACAGCACGCAATAGCTGCCTTCCGATCCCAGCACCAAGCGCGCGAGTTCGGCATAGACCAGGGGGTGCACGATCCCTTCCAGACGCTTGCGGGCCTTCGGATCGGCGAAGACACGGCGTCTCAGCGCCGCCCGGTCCAGTGTGCCGTCGGCCCCCAGGATTCCGCTGCCAAATGCCCGGATTACGGCCTTGAGCGCCGGCTGCCCCGGCTCCAGCAAGCGGTGCGCCACTTCGTCCGCGTCGAGCACCTCGACGCCGCGCGCTGCGAACAAACGAGCGACCGTGGATTTGCCGGCACCGATGCCGCCCGTCAAACCGACCACGAGCATTGCGACCCTAGCCTCCTCCGGCAGTAGCCCAGCGCCAATAGGCGTCGTTGAGCGTATTTCCCCACAACAGGGCAATCCAGCCACCCGCCGCCAGAAACGGCCCGAATGGAATCGGCGTATTCCTCTCCTTGCCGCCGACCGCCAGCACAATCGAACCGATCACCGCTCCCGAGATGGACGAGAACAGGATAATGACCGGCAGCATGGGCCAGCCCATCCAGGCGCCGAGCATGGCGAGCAGCTTGAAGTCACCGAACCCCATGCCCTCCCGACCGGTCAGCAGCAGAAAGCCGCGATGCACCGTCCATAGCAGGAGATAGCCAGCGACGGCGCCGTACAGCGCCGTCTCCAGGTTGCAGAACAGACTCTGGGCGTTCAGTAGCAGGCCTAGCCACAGCAGGGGAAGGGTGATGTCGTCCGGGAGCACGAGGTGATCAATATCGATGAAAGCCAGGGCGATCAAAGCCGCTGTCAGACCGGACGCAGCCAGGGCCTGCCAGGACGCGCCGAAACGCCAGGCCAGCGTCGCGAACAGCATGCCCGTGAGCGCCTCGACCAGAGGATATCGCCAGGAGATTGCGGCGCCGCAAGCGGCACAGCGGCCGCGCAGCCAAAGATAGCTGAGTATAGGGACATTCTGCCAGAACCGGACCGGCGCCCTGCAGTGTGGACACTGCGAGCCGGGTCTCCACAGGTCGTATTCGGGCTCCACGGACGGATGCCCGCCGCCAGGCTCGAGAAACTCCCGGCACTCCCTGCGCCAAGCCTGCTCCATCATGAGCGGTAGACGATGGATAACTACGTTGAGGAAACTGCCGATGATCAGTCCGAACAAGCCCCAAACCCAGATCAACGCGGGACTCTCCGGAAATAAAGCAAAGTCGGTCAAGATTACCCCTTCAGACGACGGAACCCAGTTTGAAAATCGGCAGATACATGGCGATCACCAGCCCCCCGACCAAGATGCCCAGAACCACCATGATCAAGGGTTCGAGCAGGCTGCTCAACGAATCCACGGCGTTGTCCACTTCTTCTTCGTAGAAATCGGCGACTTTGGACAGCATGCTGTCGAGCGCCCCCGACTCCTCACCAATCGCCACCATCTGCACCACCATGTTGGGGAATAGGTTGGCCTGGCGCATCGACATCTGGAGCTGTTGGCCGATGGATACCTCTTCGCGCATTCGCATAACCACGTCGCCATAAATGATGTTTCCGGTCGCCCCTGCCACCGATTGCAGTGCCTCGACCAGGGGCACGCCGGCTGCGGACATGGTAGACAATGTCCTCGCGAAGCGGGCGATGGCAGCCTTGTGCAAAATGGCACCGACGACCGGCAGCCCCAAGGCCAGCCGGTCCAGAAGATGGTTGAACGCCGGCGAGCGCTGCCGGGCCTTCACGAATGCAGCCGTGGCTACGCCCAGCGAGCCGAACACCACGTACCACCAGTCCCGCAGCCAGCGCGAAAGATTGATCACCATCTGGGTGAAGGCCGGCAGATCGGCGCCGAAACTCTTGAACAGGTCCTCGAAGGTCGGCACCACGAAAATCAGCAAGATCGACGTCACGATCACCGCAACCACGACGACGGCGATCGGATACGCCAAAGCCTTTTTGATCTTGCCCTTGAGGAACTCGGTTTTTTCCTTGTAGTCGGCCACCTTGTGCAACAAGGTTTCCAGCACACCGGCCTGTTCGCCGGCCCGAACCAGATTACAGAAAAGCTCGTCGAAATAGACCGGGTGCTTCGACAGGGCATCCGCCAGGGTCGTGCCGGCTTCCACGTCGGCCTTGATGCTCATCAGCAGATCCTGCATAGCCGGATTGTCATGGCCGCGGCCCACGATGTCGAATGCCTGGACTAGGGGAACCCCGGCCGACAGCATGGTCGCCAACTGGCGGCTGAACACGGCGATGTGCTTGGGTGTGATCTTCTTGTGTGGACCGCCGAACAAGGGCTTGGGCTTCTTCTTGATCTTGACGACGCGGATGCCCTGACGTCTGAGCTCCGCCCGCGCCGTGATCTCCGACCGGGCGCTGATTTCCCCCCGGGTCCGACTGCCGTTCCTGTCCAGGCCCTCCCAAACGAACAAAGCGGTTTCCTGATTCGGCATGCGCTCAGTCCCTCGTCACGCGGTCGATTTCCTCGAGGCTGGTGATGCCCGCCTTCACCTTCTTCAAGCCAGACTCCCTCAGATCCGCGATACCTTCCGCATGCGCCTGTTCGGTCAGGGCCACCACATTCCCGCCTTCCAGGATGATGCGGTTGATTTCTTCCGAAATCGGCATGACTTGGTATATGCCGACCCGCCCCTTGTAGCCTTTCACGCACTGATCACAACCCGCCGGTCCGTAAAGCATGAATTTGCCGATGTCTTCCTCCCGGAAGCCGGCGGCGAGCAGGACCTCGGGCGGTACTTTCTCCTCCCGCTTGCAATGCGGACAAAGCCGGCGGGCCAGCCGCTGTGCCATGATCAGGAGCACGGAGGAGGCGATGTTGAACGCCGGGATCCCCATCTGCATCAGACGGTTCAAGGTCTGCGGCGCATCGTTGGTATGCAGGGTCGAAAGCACCAGATGTCCGGTCTGAGCGGCCTTGACGGCGATTTCGGCGGTTTCCAGGTCGCGGATCTCGCCGACCATGATGACGTCGGGATCCTGACGCAGAAACGCCCGCAGCGCCTCGGCGAAAGTGAGGCCGGTCTTGTAGTTGACGTTGACCTGGTTGATCCCCGGCACCGTGATTTCGACCGGGTCCTCGACCGTAGAGATGTTGGTTTCGACGCGGTTGAGGAGGTTCAGACCGGTGTAGAGCGTGACGGTTTTGCCACTGCCGGTGGGGCCGGTGACCAGAATCATGCCATAGGGCTTTTCCAGTGCGCGCAAGAAATTGTCTCGCTGCTCGGGTTCGAATCCCAGCATTTCAACGCCGATCTGGGCCGAACCCGGATCGAGGATACGCAGCACGATCTTTTCCCCGAACAGCGTCGGACAGGTATTGACGCGGAAATCGATAGCGCGGGAGCGCGACAGCGTCATCTTGATGCGTCCGTCCTGGGGAATGCGGTGTTCCGCGATATCCATGCGCGACATCACTTTGATGCGAGCGCAGATCTTGACGCCCAGCGCCGATGGCGGATTCGCCACTTCGTGCAGGATGCCGTCGTGTCGGAAGCGAATGCGCAGGAATTTTTCGTAGGGCTCGATATGAATGTCCGAAGCCCCTTTCCGCACCGCGTCCAATAAGAGCCGGTTGACGAAACGCACGATCGGCGCGTCGTCGATGCCGGAAATTTCCGGTTCGGCGTGCGGGCCTTCGTCGTCCCCCGCGGTGATCTGGAGACTGTCCAGGTCCTCTTCGAGCAGTTGCTTGAGGCTGGTGTCGGCCGCATCCAGGACCACCTCGATGCAGCGCGAAAGCTTATTCTCCTCGACCAGAATACAGTCGGTGACGAGACGGGTCTGGAAAGTGATTTCATCCAGCCCCAGAAAATTGGTCGGATCCGAGACCGCGACGAAGAGGTGATTCCCCCGTCGCAGCAAGGGCAGAATGTGATGGCGGCGTATCAGCTTCTCGCTGACCCATTGGGTGGGGGGGATGTCGAACACGATTGCGTCCAGGTCGAGCAGGGGTAGGCCGAACTCCTGGTGGGCGACCTGGGCGATCTGGAGGCCGTCGAGGATCTTGTTGGTGACGAGATAGCTGACGAAAGGGGTGTTCTGCCGGCGCGCATCCTCGAAGTACGCCTGAGCCTCCGCCTCCGAAAGCAACTGGGCCTTGACCAGGCTTTTCGCCAGACCGCTCAGCTGCTGGCCGCCGGACACTGCCGCCATGCTCAGGACATCCCCCCGACCCCCGCCGGTCGTGAATCAGACCAGAGCATCACAGCGCTTGAATACGTTGTTTCTGGGCGATCAGAGAAGCCAAACCGGCCTGCAGATCGGCCAGACGGGCCTTCTCTTTTTCCACCACCTGCGGCGGCGCTTTGCTCAAGAAAGCGGCATCGCCGAGCTTGCTTTCCAGTCGCGGCAGCTCCTTGCCCAGACGCTGGATTTCCTTGTCCAGCCGGATCAGCTCGGCCTCCTTGTCGATCAGACCCCGCATCAGAATGAGGACGCGCAGTTCGCCCACCAGAGCGATCGCCGCTTCCGGTTCGGCCTGGCCCGGCGCGAGCCAGCTCAGACTTTCCAGCCGTGCCAGTTTCTCCAGCAACGGGCCCGAACGTACCGACCAGACCCGGTCCTGCTCGGTGCCGTGACTCAGCAACACCGGCAGCGGTCGGGCCGGAGCGAGGTTCATTTCCGCCCGGATGCGCCGCACCCCCAGGATCACGTCCATCAGCCAGGCCATTTCGCGCTCGGCCTCGGGATCAACCTGAGCCGGGTCGACTTCGGGATAGCTTTGCCGCATGATCGTAGGCGCGAATACCCCTGTCAGCGGCGCCACCCTAGCCCAGATCTCCTCGGTGATGAACGGCATGAAGGGGTGGGCCAGCCGCAGCAGGGATTCCAGCACACTCACCAGTGTCTGGCGGGTGCCGCGTCCTTCAGCCTCATTGCTGAACTGGAGCACCACCTTGGCCAGCTCCAGGTACCAGTCGCAGTATTCGCTCCAGACGAACTCGTAGAGGGCCTGTGCCGCCAGATCGAAGCGGTACTGACCCACCGCCTCGGTCACTGTGCCGACGGCCGCCTGAAACCGGCTCCGGATCCACCGGTCAGGCAGGCTATAGCTGCATGCGCCGCCACCTAGGCCGCAATCTTGCCCTTCGGTGTTCATCAGCACGTAGCGCGCCGCGTTCCACAGCTTGTTGCAGAAGTTGCGGTAACCTTCGACCCGCTTCAGGTCGAAGCGGATGTCGCGGCCGGTGGACGCCAGCGAAGCGAAGGTGAAGCGCAGCGCATCGGTACCATAGGAGGGAATGCCCGCGGGGAAATCCTGGCGGGTGCGCTTTTCGATCCGCGCCGCCATCTGCGGCTGCATCAGCCCTTGGGTCCTCTTCGCGACCAGATCTTCCAACGAGATACCGTCGATCAGGTCGATGGGGTCCAGCACGTTGCCCTTGGACTTGGACATTTTCTGGCCTTCGGCATCGCGCACCAGCCCGTGGATGTAGACCTCGCGGAACGGTACGTCGCCCATGAACTTGAGGCCCATCATGATCATCCGGGCCACCCAGAAAAAGATGATGTCGAAGCCTGTGACCAGGACACTGGTGGGATAGAAAGTGTCAAGCTCTGACGTGCGATCGGGCCAGCCCAAGGTGGAGAATGGCCACAACGCGGAGGAGAACCAGGTATCCAGCACGTCGTCGTCCTGCCGCAATGCGACGGAGGCATCGAGACAGTGCTTGGCCCGGACTTCTTCCTCTGAGCGGCCGACATAGACACGGCCTTCGCTATCGTACCAGGCCGGGATGCGATGTCCCCACCAGATTTGCCGGCTGATGCACCAGTCTTGAATGTTGTACATCCACTGGTAATAGGTGTTGCTCCAGTTCTCAGGAATGAAGCGGATGCGCCCCTCCTCCACCGCCTTGATCGCCGGCTCAGCCAGGGGGCCGACCTTGACGAACCACTGGTCGGTCAGGAACGGCTCGACCACCACGCCGGTGCGGTCACCGCGCGGCACCATAAGGCGGTGCCCTTCGATCTTCTCGATCAGGCCGAGCTCGTCGAGATCGTGGACGATCAGATCGCGGGCCTCGTAACGGTCGAGGCCGTGGTATTTGGCGGGAATGTCCGCCCGCGGCAGAATCGCCGCGCTCTGGTCGAATATGCTGATCATCGGCAGCCCATGGCGCACGCCGATGGCATAGTCGTTGAAATCATGCGCCGGGGTGATCTTGACGCAGCCTGAGCCGAATTCCGGATCGACGTAGTCGTCGCCGATCACCGGAATTTCGCGACCGGTAAGCGGCAGCCGGACTGCCTGGCCGATCAGGTGGCGATAGCGTCCGTCCTCCGGATGCACCGCGACGGCGGTGTCGCCCAGCATGGTTTCCGGCCGGGTGGTCGCCACCACCAGGTGGCCGCTGCCGTCCGCCAGCGGGTAACGCATGTGCCAGAGATGGCCCTGCTCTTCCTCAGAGATCACCTCCAGATCGGACACGGCGGTGTGCAGCACCGGATCCCAGTTCACCAGACGCTTGCCACGATAAATCAGCCCTTCCTCATAAAGCCGAACGAACACCTCGCGTACCGCCCGCGACAGCCCCTCGTCCAGGGTAAAGCGCTCGCGCGACCAGTCCAGAGAGGCCCCCATACGGCGGAGCTGGCGGGTGATGGTACCGCCGGAAGTCTCCTTCCATTGCCAAACCCGCTCGATGAAGGCTTCACGGCCCAGCTCGTGGCGGGTCTGACCGCCAGCGGCGAGCTGGCGCTCCACCACCATCTGGGTGGCGATGCCGGCATGGTCGGTGCCAGCCTGCCACAGGGTGCGGTCGCCCTTCATGCGATGGTAGCGGACGAGGATGTCCATCACCGTGTCCTGGAAGGCATGCCCCATGTGCAGGCTGCCGGTGACGTTGGGCGGCGGAATCATGATGCAGTAAGGTGCGCCCTCGCCCGCCGGGGCGAAGAAGCTGGATGCCTCCCAGTACTGATACCAGCGCTGCTCGATGGCGTGGGGTTCGTAGACTTTATCCATGGATTTCAAAATATAAGCGAAACCGGCTGGCGTCGAAGCCGGTGCCAGCAATCATAATATGTTAATGATATCCAACCCGCCGGCGGTTATGCCCCGGCTTCGAGGTCGACCATGGCAGGACTCAGCCCTTGGCTGCGGTAATAACGGAAATGCTCGCGCTTGAGTGCCCGCGCGGCATCGTCCGGCCCAACCAACTCGATCACGCGCCGGAACCGGCGGAATGCCTCCGGCACGGTGGAACCCAGGTTGATCATCACGTCGTTGAAACCCGCAGGCGGCTGCCGGCCCACGGCTACCGGACAGGGGCCGGCGGCCGTGTGACCGGTCACCGCGCTGTGCGGGACGAAACTGCCCTGCCGGAAAGTCCATAGCAGGTCGTCCAATTGCGCAGCCTCCTCGTCCGTGTCCGTCGCCAGAAACACCTTGTGCCCTTGCCGGTAGGCTTTCTCGGTGAGCCGGCAGGCATAAGGAAGGACGCTTTCACTGGCCGGGAGCAGATAGAAGTCGACCCGGGTCATGCTGCCCGGTCGATGAGGTATTGAACCAGGAGCGGCACGGGACGGCCGGTGGCACCCTTCTCCGCTCCAGTCTTCCAGGCAGTCCCCGCGATGTCGAGATGCGCCCATTTGAAGTCCTTGGCGAACCGCGACAGGAAGCAGGCGGCGGTGATACTGCCACCGTCCGGCCCGCCGATGTTGGCGACATCGGCGAAATTGGACTTGAGCTGCTCCTGGTAATCGTCCCAGATCGGCATGCGCCAGACCCGGTCCCAGGTGGTTTCGCCGGCCCGGGTCAACTGCTCGCACAACGCGTCATCGTTACCCATCAGGCCGCTCGGATGACGCCCCAGCGCCACGATACAAGCGCCGGTCAGGGTCGCCACGTCGATCACCGCCACGGGGTCGAAGCGCTTGGCGTAGGTCAGGGCATCACACAGGATGAGGCGCCCTTCCGCGTCGGTATTGAGAATCTCGATGGTGATGCCGGCCATGCTTTTGACGATGTCGCCCGGCTTGTTGGCGTTGCCGTCCGGCAGGTTCTCGGAAGCCGGCACCAACCCGACCACGTTCAGTGGCAGCCCGAGCTCCGCCACCGCCTGGATCGCGCCGATCACGCCGGCACCACCGCACATGTCATATTTCATCTCGTCCATGTTGGCGGCAGGCTTCAGGGAAATACCACCCGCATCGAAAGTCAACCCCTTGCCAATGAGGACATAAGGCTTGGCCTTGCCGCCCGCGCCCCGGTATTCCATCACGATCAGCTTGGCGGGCTGGCGGCTACCGCGCGCCACCGACAGCAGGGCACCCATGCCCAGTTCTTCCATATCACTCTCTTCCAGCACCGAGACCTTCAGCTTCTTGTATTCCTTGCCGAGCTTCAGCGCCTGCTCGGCCAGGTATGCGGGGGTACAGACGTTGCCGGGAAGATTGCCCAGGTTGCGGGCCAGGATCATGCCGTGGGCGATCGCCTGCCCCTCCCGGATTCCCGTTTCCACCGGGATCGGATCCTGATCGGTGGTCAACAGGAATTGCAGCCGGGACAGACGCGGCGGATGGTCTTCGGTGGAATCCCCCTTCATTTCCTGGAAGCGGTAGAGTCCGCTCTCCAGCAGCTCGACGGCCTGGCGGATCTTCCAGTCCGCCCCGCGCGGGCCGACCTCCACCTCGTGCAGAGCCGATACCGCATGCTTGGCGCCGGATGCCTTCAGCACCTTGAACGCCGCCGCCAGGCTCTTCCGATAGGCGGCGACGTTCAGCTCCTCGCGTTTCCCCAACCCCACCAGCAGCACCCGGTCGATCCGACCGCCCGGCACGTGGTTGACCAACAGCGTATCACCGGCCTTGCCTTCCACGTCATCGCGCTTGAGCAGCCTGGCCAGCAGCCCGTCGAACATTGCATCCGCCGCTTCCGCCGTGGGTGCGAGTTTGCGCTTCTGGAACACGCCCACGATCAGACAATCGGTCGATAGCCGTTCCAGCGCATCGGTTCTTGTCGAATACTCCATGTTATCATCCGCCTGCTTTTTACTCGCCCGGCACCGCCGCGTCCACACGCAGCCCAGCCGCCGGAAAAGCTGCTAGGTTAGTATGAATCCGCCGCCTTTTGAACCCGGAAAAGCACGCCGCCTGTTCGGACTCCCGACGATCGACCGCTTGATTGCAGGCGAACTGGCCAAAACCCTGTTCGCGGTGCTGTTCGTTCTGGTCACCATCGTCGTCAGCCGCAAGTTCCTGGCTATTCTGGCGCGCGCCATCGAAGGCGAGGTCGCCACTGACACGATCTTCACCCTACTGGGCCTGAAGGTCGTCGTCACCCTCGCCGCGCTGTTACCGGCATCCATGTTCCTCAGTGTGTTGATGGTGCTCGGACGCATGTACCGCGACAACGAGATGACGGTGTTCGCTTGCGCAGGCATAGGACCTTTGCGGATTTACCGCTCCATCCTGCTGTTCGCCGGGCCGGTCTGCATTCTGGGTGCATTTCTTTCCCTGCAGGCGATGCCATGGTCTGAACGCCTGAGCCAGGAACTCATCAGTAAGGACGAGAAAGGCGCCGACGTGCGCGGCATCAAGGCCGGCCGGTTCAACGAATTTAGCCAGGGCGACGTGGTGCTGTACGCCGAAGAACTGAACACGGACAAGACCATGAGCAAGGTTTTCGCGCAAAGCCGTCGCGGCGCCGAAACCGGCATCGTCATCGCCGAAAGCGGTCACATGGAAATCAATGATGCCGGCGATCATTTCGTGGTCCTTAACAACGGCCGCCGCTACCAGGGCGTACCCGGACGCGCCGATTTCGTGCTCAACGAATTCCAGGCTTATGGCGTACGGATCAACCCACCCGAAGGCAGCCAAGCGGCGCTCAAGCGCGAAGCCGCGGATAGCCTGCATCTGTGGATCTCGGGCCGGCCGCGCGAACTCGCCGAACTCCAGCGCCGTCTGGCGGTGCCGCTGGGTACTCTCACTCTCACCCTGCTGGCGGTGCCGATCGCGCGGACCTCGCCGCGCGGCGGCGTATGGGGCAATCTGATCAGCGCATTCCTGATCTACATCATCTACGAAAACCTGCAGAAGATCTCCCAAGGTCTACTCGCCACCGGCAAGTTGCCGCTGGCAACGAGCTACGGCGGCATCTATGCCGTGATGCTGCTCGCCACAGCCGTGCTCCTGGCCCGCAACAGCGGCTGGCGCTGGGTACGCGACACGGCGCTGGGCCGCCGATGAATACCCTGAACCGCTACATCGGCTTGGAGGTCATCAAGGGAGCGGCATTCGCCGCCCTGGTCCTCCTCGCGCTCCTCAATTTCTTCACCTTCGCTGACGAACTGCGCGACCTGGGTGAGGGCAATTACGGGCTGGGCAGCATCCTTCTCTACCTGACGCTGACCTCGCCCCATAGCCTGTACGAACTCATCCCCTCCGGCGCACTGATCGGCGGACTGGTGGTACTCGGCAACATGGCGAACAACCATGAACTGGTGGCGATGCAAGCCGCCGGCGTTTCCCGGGGCCGCATCGTCTGGGCGGTCCTGCGGGCCGGCATCGTGATCTCGTTGATATCGGTGGTCATCAGCGAATACGTCATCCCACCGGCGGAACGGGCCGCCCAGATGCTCAAAGCCACTGCGACCCGTCAGCAGGTCGCTTCCCAGACGCGATATGGGATCTGGATCCGCGACGGCAACGTTTACGTCAATATCCGGCAAATCGAGAACCAGGAACACTTGGGCGACATCCACATCTTCGAAATCTCGCCGGATGGCCGGCCTGCCCTGGCCATGCATGCGGCCCGCGCCAATTTCGACCGCGGCATCTGGAAACTCGAGGACATCGGCCTCACCCACTTCGATGCCGCAGGAAACGCCGCCATCGCTGAACACAAGGCGCAGGAAGACTGGTCCTCCGTCCTTTCGCCGGACATGCTCGACGTGTTCATCGTCCGCCCGGAAAACCTGTCTGCGCAGGATCTCGCCAAATACATGGCCTATCAGACCGAAAATGCACAGAAATCGCTGGCCGTGGAGCAAGCCTTCTGGGGACGTATGGTCAACCCGTTCATCACGCTGGCCATGCTACTGGTGGCCATCCCTTTCGTGCTCAACGTCCGCCGCGACATCAGCAGTGGGCAGCGAATCGTCGTCGGCGTCACGATCGGCCTCGGCTTTTATCTGACCAACAGGTTGGTGTCCCATCTGGGACTGGTCTATGAACTGAATGCCCCGCTGACGATGGTGACCCCCCCCCTGGTGGTCCTCCTCGCCGCCTTGGTTGCCTTCAGGCGCCGGCCCTAGCCCGCTTCAGCCAACCCGCCGCACCTTCGTACGGGAAGCGATGTCCTGCAAGGTCCGGCGCTGCACATCGAACCAGACCCAGAAAGTGCCCAAGCCCAGCGTCAGAATGCCTGTCAGCAACCGAACCGCGACCTGGTACCAGCGAAAAGGCCCCGGTTTTTCCGGGCACAACCGGATACGCCAGGCACGCATGCCCGGCGTCTGTCCGCCATGGCTCCAAAACCAGCCGAAATAAAGGAAAATGAACAGCGCTAGCAGTGCGGAGTACGCCGGATGCCCGGGACGAAACGCATGCCCCGCATTCAAAGGCAGTACCAGTGCGGTGACCGCGAACAGCAAACCCGCCAGCAGAAAAGCGTCGTAAAGAAACGCGGCGAAGCGGCGAAATACGCCCGCCCCTTCGCCGCGCCCTGGCACGCTGTGTTCCACGGGCCCCGTGTTGGATTTCACAGGGGAAGCATCACTCCCGAGCCACCAGCTTTGCCCCGAAATACATCGAAAGATAAATCAGCCCGCCGACGAAGAGCATGTTGAGCACGACGGGAGGACGCACCAATGGCATGAACAACAGGATGCCTACGTCCGCCACCAACAGGCTGGTCAGGAGCGGATGACCGACGAACGTGTTGACATCAAACTTAAACGGCATAGAACCTCCTCCAAAATTATTTATTGTGGGCCGACAAGGCCGCTTTGGATTTTAGCCATCTGCCCGGTCTGGATTCCACCGGTCAGATCAGGGGAATTATAACCTTCCACCATAGTACGGCTATCCGCCGACGCATTGACAGAGGGAGACTGCTGCTGACAAGCGACCGCCCCGCAGCCATCCCGGAAAGTAATGGCCACCGCGCACGTCCGGCACGGCCTCAAAAGATGCTGAATCCTCCGGTCGCCTGGAGGCCGGTCCAGTCGTCTGGCCCCAGCCAGGGATGCTCCTGAGGCCGGCCATCATGCGCCCCCTCTGATCCCCACCAGGGCACAGCCCAAAGGCCATGCAAACAGCCGGGCTGACAGTCGAGGCTGACACGGAGCCAAATGCCCCGTCCCCCGTTCGCAGCGCTTCCTTATCGTCCTGGCCGCAGATCCGCAACCTCTTCCGCGATGCCGCAGCTCATGCTGGCGCGGACCCGGTCACCTTCCCCGGAACTGATATCCATTCTGTATCCGAAAACCACCCAGCTGTCCCTGGCCATCAACCTCCTGAGATAATTTCACCATCCGATCCCTATTCCATAAGTTGAAAAAACAGTTGCTCCGAACGCTTCACTTAATTTTCTTAGCTGCAAACCTGTGCGTTTCAAATCCCTTGATCCCGGCCAAATAAAAAATAAACCCAATTAATCTATCGCATCGGCAAAAAATAAGATTACGTCAGTCGCGCCCCATAAGAAACCGCCTTACGGCGGTGTCAGAAGACTTCTTTTCCAATTCGACGACGCATCATCGATCGGTGGTTGATTTCACTCGCCTGTGTGAAATGAACCCTACGACCGACGCCTTGCAACGCACATGACCCAACTGATCATCGGCATGGCGTGCAGCCGCCAACCTCAACCCGTCACAGCCATTATCTATCTGTTATATCGGTCAAAACTCCGTCGCTCCGCCGGTTATTGATGGGGTCTGTAAAGATCAATAGAAGCCCACGCACCCATCCGTCGGCAGATCGAACGGGCCTTCACTACGATCTGGCATGCTCCATGCATTCGTACCAAAAAATCCGACTGCCATTTGCCAGCCATTATGACCGAGACCATTGCATGAGCGCGATTATTTCTTCAGCATACCGAGTATCAAACGGACAAACTTCACCACTCATAAAGCATCTGATTGGTCCATCAGAACTCGAGCGCAAGGATGACTATGAACCTTCGACAAGCGTGCCCGAGCACTTTGCCTCGTGTAACAGGCTAGAAGATTTCTTTAACAGAACGAGCGATATCAACCCGGAACGTATTTGCGCCATAGAAGAAGGCATAACCTATTCGTATCGTGATATCGATGTCCGGTCGAACAGACTCGCTAATTATTTAATCGCCAATGGAATTGTGGCGGGCATGCGAATCGGATTGATATTCGAACCCAGTATAGACCTGTATGTGTGCCTGGTGGGCACGCTAAAAGCAGGGGGCGTATACGTCCCCATGGATCCTTCCTTCCCAATCGACCGGCTCGCCTACATAGTCAATGATTCAAAGATAGAAACGATCATCACCGTATCTTCAATATTGCAAGACATAGGTGATATGCCGTGTAACATTATTTATCATGACAGGCTAAAATATATATTGGACTCTCTGCCAAACTCCCGGCCTAAACCAGTTGCTTCAAGCGATTCCGAATGCTATATCTGCTATACGTCTGGATCCACCGGGGTACCGAAAGGGACGATAGTAACTCATTACAACATTTGCAATTTTATTCGCGCAGCAACACCCATCTATGGGTTCAGGCCATCAGACCTGGTTTATCAGGGCATGAGTGCAGCCTTTGATTTTTCGATCGAGGAAATCTGGACATCTTTTGCCGTCGGTGCGACGCTGGTTCCAAGGCCAGCCGGGATGGAACGCTTTGGAGAGAGGCTCTGTGATTTTCTTGATCATCAGCGGATAAACATTTTATGTTGCGTTCCAACATTGTTGGCTACCTTGAATCGTGACATCCCTTCATTGAGACTTTTGATGGTTGGAGGGGAAGCATGCTCCCGTGCATTGGTTCAGAGATGGTCCAAACCATGGCGTCGTATCTTGAATACTTATGGACCCACCGAGACCACGGTGACGGCAACATGGACAGAGCTTCTGCCAGACAGGCCGGTTACCATCGGCAAGGCTTTGCCTACATATTCAGTATATTTGCTAGATGACCGGCTTATGCCTGTCCATGGATCCGAGACAGGAGAGATCTGCATAGGTGGCCCCGGCGTCGCAAAAGGCTATGTCAACCGCCCAGATCTGACTGCGGAACGTTTCCTCCCAGACCCTTTCAGCCCGGCTCATGAAAACGGCCGTCTTTATCGTACTGGAGACTTGGGGCGCTACACCGAAAATGGGGAAATAGAATTTCTTGGGCGATGCGACACTCAGGTCAAAATCCGTGGCTATCGGATAGAACTCAGTGAAATCGAAGAAGTCATCAGAGGCGAAGTCGACGTCAGGGACGTTGTGGTGAGCGTCGTCTGCGGCAATACCGGTACGCCGGATCTGGTGGCCTACGTGGTTCTTGCCGGATCGGCGTCGCCAGCTAAAGCCGATGCCGAACGTCTGCATCGTATATGCCGCGACAAATTACCCTCCTACATGGTACCGGCATGGATCGAATTTCTCTCCAATTTTCCTGTACTGACGAGCGGGAAGGTGGATCGCAATTCTCTGCCACCACCAAAATCCTCGCGTATTGGCAGGGGTGGGAATATCATCCCTCCAGCCACATCGAAGGAAGCGCGACTGGTTGAACTTTGGAAATCTGTACTGGGCATTGACGAGGTTTCGGTGGAAGCCGATTTCTTTACCGATCTGGGAGGGCACTCCCTGCTTGCTGCCTATGCAATAGCCGAGCTGCGGCGAGACCCTGATTACCAAACCTTGTCTATGGGAGATATTTATAACTTCCCCACTATTCGTTCTTTAGCCCGACACTGCGAGACGTTGCAACAGGAGACTTGCAAAGGGAGCCCTCCTGATACGACGGATCAATACCGCAAGGCATCCAGTTTTCAAGTATATATTTGCGGCCTGTTTCAGGGCACTTTTATAGCGATTTATCTGAGCCTCTTCCTTGCGCCTGCCGCATTCCTGCTGTACGCTATCGATTGGGGATGTATGCCCGATTGGACTTCACCAGCGCTCTGGTCGGACGTTTTCGATACGATATCGAACTTCCGCATCCGACCCCTGAACATCTATTCAACTTTAGTCAATTTGACACGCCTGGATCTTATTCGAAATATATCTCGGTCACTATCCCAGATTGCGACTTGGCCCACTTCCTGGAAGGCCGACGGCGGGCTGCCGCCAGCGTTTATTTTGCTGTTGCCATCACTGATGCTTGTCAATTCGCTGCTATTGCCTATCCTGGTAAAGAAACTCATTGTAGGCAAACTAGCTCCGGGCCGGTATCCATTGTGGGGTGCCACATTCCTTAGGTGGTGGATCGAACGTAAGACGACGCTGATTGCGCCAACCTATTTGCTCGCCGGCACTCCGTTCCTGAATACGTTCATGCGCGCATTGGGTGCCACGATCGGAAAGAATGCCCACCTGATCTCAGGTAATTTGAACAATCCCAGTCTCGTTGTCATCGGCGACGGCGCCACGATAGGTTACGATACCGAGCTTGAACCCTTTCGGATTGCAGATGGCTGGCTTCATCTTGGTGCTATCACCATCGGCCGAAATGTTGGCATAGGCCCGAGGTGCCTTCTCATGGCCGACTGCGTCCTTGAAGACGATTCCCGCATCGGCGCACTGACGCTGGTATCGGCGGCCCAGCGTATCGAGGCGGGTCAATACTGGCAAGGCTCTCCCGCTCATCAGGTTCCGAATCCACCGCTGAGCGACATAAAGCTTCGCGAGATGAGGAACGCTCCGGGCAAATGGACCAAGGGGCAATTGTGTGGATTTCTTGCGGGAATTCTGGTGGTTTATCATGCCCCTTTTCATGCCGCCCTTGCTGGCATGCTCCTGAGCTCTGCCGCCTTGAGCCACTGGGGTTTCATTGGAGGGCTGGCCGCTGCCGTACCGGCCGGCCTGACTTTCGTATTGATGCTTTGCGGATTCGTGGCATTCATAAAGCGGCTTTGCCTCCCCCATCTTGAGCCTGGAATTTACCCTTTGCGCTCGATTCATGGGGTCTACAATTGGCTTTCCGATAAACTCATGGAGACCAGCTTGTTCTATACGAACTCACTCTATTCCACACTTTATACGGCGCCGTGGCTGCGTCTGTTGGGAGCCAAAGTCGGGGCACGGGCAGAGATTTCTACCGTCAGCGACATTGACCCCGATCTGCTCACTCTGGGTGATGAGTGCTTTGTCGCCGATATGGCATCCGTTGGTCCGACCACACACCTGCGCGGCTGGTTCGAAATCGGCCCGACCACTATCGGAAAACGCTCGTTCGTCGGCAATGCAGCGTTGGTGCCGGCGAACTCGCGCATGGAAGACAATTCGCTGCTGGGCGTTCAATCGACGACCGCTGGGGGTGAGATTCCACAAAACACTTCCTGGCTCGGATCACCGGCGTTGTACCTACCCAACCGTGAGGTGGTCAAAGCCGGCGAGGCGCAAACCTATCGCCCGCCCCTCCTTGCCTATGTGGTAAGGCTCGTGATCGAGTTTTTCCGTGTGACGCTGCCCGAGGGCTTGAGTCTGTTCGGCGCCAGTCTGGTTTTCTGGTTCATAAAGCAAATACCCGATTCCGTACCGCTCTGGCAGAAGCTCATGGTTTATCCGATGGCTATTTTCGGCACGGGTATTGGGCTCGTGGTCTTTGTCGCTATTATCAAGTGGGCCTTGGTGGGCTCCTATCGTCCGCGCAAAGAGCCCAACTGGGCATTTTTCGTCCGCCGTACTGAGTTGGTTACAGCACTGTATGAGAATGTATCAGTCAGCTTGGTATTAGTCTGGCTCACGGGTACACCATGGCTCGCACCTTTTCTAAGGATATACGGAGTAAAAATAGGCCAGCGGGTGTATTGTGATTCGACGTTCATCACTGAATTCGACCTGGTCGAAATAGGAGACGACTGCACCATAGGGAAAGACACATCATTGCAGACACACTTATTTGAGGACAGGGTTATGAAAATGTCAAAGGTAAAAATAGAGAACCTGTCATATATAGGATCGCGCTGTGTCGTTCTTTACGATGCTGTCGTTTCCAGCGGAAGCTATATCGAGAATCTTTCACTGGTGATGAAGGCGGAATTCATACCCGCAAGATCCCGCTGGATAGGCATTCCTGCGTATCCCTATCGTTCCTGATTATTCTGTAAAAAGCATCAAATTTTTGGCAAAACTCATCCAGTATCCAAGAATACTTCTGGCCGTCGCAATGGCATTGACGACCGGGTTTACTCATGCAGATATATCACCTGTCATTCAGATTTTTACGGGAGGACTGGACGGTAAAGGAGAGCTGACGACCAGTCTTCACGTCAACGGCACGCCGCAGGGCATCACGAGCGGGAGCTATCCCGGGGAAATCATGAACGGAGGCGGGGTCAGGATAACCCCAGAACTGTCTTATGGGTTGCTTGAATCAGTGGAAGGCAGCTTGTACCTGCCAGTCGTTGTCGATGAGCACGGGCAATGGAATGTTGCCGGCGGGATAGGAAGGCTCACCTGGGTTCCCATCGAGGCGCCCGACGAAGGAGGATGGTTTCTCGGAACGACCTGGGCATTCTCAGACTACAATTGGAAATATTCACAGGCCACACTCAATCTCAATGGCGGATTCACGGCGGGCTACGACGACGATGACTGGTTATTGGTAATCAATGCCTTTTTGAACTGGGGTCTTAACGATCGCTACCAAAGTTCAAACGTTCCGGGTCTTGAACCTGCATTTGCGGCCAAACATTACTTTGGTGAGAACTTGACGCTCGGCTTTGAATACTATGGCGCCATCGGCCCCATCGCCCATCCCGAGCCAATTCAACTGCAGTCACATACAATTTTTGCCACGATCGATTGGGATGAGGAGGATTGGAGTATCAATTTCGGTATCGGCAGAGGATTGACCAGGGAGACCGATGATTGGACGATCAAGTCGATTTTATTTGTGCCGATAGGCAATTATTGATTCACCAATGGCACCGATATAACGATGAAAAGAACTGCGGTCCCGCTACTTCTGACTGCAATCGCGTCCATGGTCATCGCAGGTGGTTGCGTGAGTGACACTGAGTTTCTTGCTGAACACTCCAGCGCCGCGATCAAGTTTGCGGAATTCCAAGCACGCATTGACCTTGATTGTGATCGAGTTATCGGCACCATCGTTTCTGAACGTCACGCCCAACGAATGCGGTGGGTCGGGCGAGAAGAAGTGGCTGAATACACTATCAAGGTCACAGGTTGTGGTAAGAATGCATCTTATGAAGTAAAGTGCCTACCCGGCGCAGTATGCAGCAAATGATCTCGCCGCATTCCTTTGCAACAGGTGGCGATTGATCGTGAACCGGGCATAACCGTTAGTGACATCGCCCCATCCCGCCACCGAGCGACCTGTTGGATGTTGGGCGCTCGGCGGTGCGCGGCCCCATGACCAGTAAGCCCCAAACTGTGGAACCTTGTCCGGCTTCCCCACGACGTCACGGAGACCGTCGCCGGTCAGCTCGATCTCAGACTCCGAAAAATCCATGTGCGTCGTTCTCTGAAACCTGCACGGTGTCCCTGATCAAGGTCCCGATCCTGGAATTCGATGGGTGTTCTCCAGGCATCGCAGGTGATACTTGAAAGCATCGCCCATGGGAGGATTACTCGGCCCGGTGAAAGCACATTCACTCCAGCCGGGGCGATTCGTGGTGGATTACACCCTATTTTTGCGGATAGGGCACTTCAAGGGAAGTTCATGTCACTGATTCATAATACGGTATCCTTCGTGGCTTCGTATTTGCTCCAGGCCTAGTGTTGCTCCCTCCCAAGCACGTCATGCCCTGTCGGGCTGTCCCATGTACTATACACCCGGAAAATCGTGACTGTATTTTTTGTCCTCGATATGGAAATTTCGCTGCACCAGCTAGTCAAAATTTCATGGCCTCACGAGGGCGGCAAACCGTTCCAAATGATTTTGGCTCGTTTGGTAATTCTCGCCATACTCGGCCTGTGGCTTTCAATATCCCGGGCAGGCGTGGAGCCTTTGAGTGAGACACAAGTTATCGGCCTGTTCTATGCCCGCAATCTCTCCCTCATCGCTGCGGAATTGGGGCTGGAAACGGCACATGCGCAAAAAGTGATCGCCGCCGCCATACCGAACCCGGAACTGAGCATCTACCAGCAGGAATGGGCCCCCAATTACCCCGTTTGGCAAAACGGGCCGGCCACCTATGTGTCGGTGAGCCAGCTCATCGAAACCGCGGGAAAACGGCGACTCCGCATGGAAAACAGCCTGTTGGGCGAACAAGCCGTGGAAAGCGAGCTGCGCGATATGATCCGCACACTGACTCAGGCCTTACGCCGCGCTTACTACGGACTCCTGTTGGCGCAGGAAACGATGGATGTCGCCCAGGAACAGAGCCGTCACGTTCAACGGCTGGTCGAAGTGCAACAGAAGCGCTTCGAGGTCGGCGACATTTCGGAGCGGGACCTCACCCGGATCAAGATCGAGGCGCTGAAAGCTCAATCGGATATCGACAAAATTGCCGCCCAGCTCGTCGCGGCACGATCGCAGTTGGCGGTGTTCCTGGCCTGGCCTGACGATACCGGCAGCCTGAGTGTGAAAGACCAATGGCCGGACGGAAAGTCCTTCGAAGATCTCAAAGACGAGATGACGGCGGTGAACGCGGCCTTAGAACGACGCCCCGACCTGCTGGCGGCCAAGACGCGGTATGCGCAGGCCAAACAAGGCATCGACCTCGCCAAAGCCCAACGCATCCCCGATATCAGGGTCACTGCCGGTTTTGCCCATGACCTCGGCAACTACGTGCAGAATTCGGCAACACTGGGTCTGAGCGTACCGTTACCCCTATTTTACAGGCAGGAAGGCGAGATCGCGCAGGCTGGCATCCGGGCGAACGACACCGAGTTACGCGTGCGGCAAACGGAAGTCGCGGTACGCTCCGAAGTGAGCACTGCCTTCGCCGCCTGGATCTCGGCAAACACCGTCGTTAAACGCTTCGAGAACGAGATCATGCAAAAGGCAAAACACATCCGGGATTCGGCCGAAATCGCATATACCAACGGGAGCACCGATATCATCGACCTTATCCAGGCCCAGCGTGATTACCGCAGTACGATCATGGACTACTACCAGGCTCAGGCCAACCGCGCCTACGCCTATGCCGATCTGAAAATGGCCATCGGCGAAGAGTAAAAGACAAAAGAGACGACCCGATGAGCAACCGGGGCGTCTGACCCGACGCGACTCGAGAGGGAAATCACGGAGCCTTTTCTTTTTCCTTGACGTCCGACAGGGCTTTTTTGGCTTCGTCGGCGGCTTCCCCCGCGACTTTCTTTTTTGCATCCTTCTCGGCTTTCTTCAGCTCCCGGAAAGCCTTGCGGTCAGCTTCCGCTTTCGGAGCGTCGCCGCTGATCTGCTTCGGAGGTTCGGCGTAGGGGTGCGTCTTGTTTTCCTTGATCAGGTGCTTCTCGGCCTGTTCGAGCTCTTTCGCCGCTTTCGAAGTAGCGCCTTTCGCACTGTCCTGCGCCGCCTTTTCCAGATCTTCGATCGCTTCCTCGCCCTGCTCCTCCGCGAGGGCCAGCGACGGCGATGCACTCGCAATGAGCACGGCGAGGGTCAGACCGAAAATGTTCATATCGTCTTTCATTGCAACGTCTCCTTAGGGAATCGACCTCAGCCGAACCGGATCAGAAGCTGATGACCACGTCGGTGGAAAACAGGATCTGGTCTCGCCTGTCCCCGGCATAGCCTACCGATGCACCACCGTTGTTGAATGGCTTCGCGTTGTCCGCCCAATCATAGCGTAGGTTGGGGCGGACTATCAGCCACTGCGAAGGCTTCCAGTTCAACCCCAAGGTAAATTCATAATAGCTGGATGCCGGCAGCCCGGAGCCCAGTCCGACACCGCCGACCTGACGGCCGATGGAGTAGACTCGACCAAAGTTTGCGCCACTCGCACCGAAATTCACCACGGCATCATCGTCCCTGAACCATTCTCCTCTCAGACCGATCGAGAGATCGTCCTGAATGTCGTAAAAAAGATAATTGTTGATGCCATACCAGGTTGCATCCTGCGGCTTGCCGTTGGCGCCCATCGATGCACCGTCGGCAAAGCCGTGGTCATGTTGAAAGACGTAGTGCAGGTCTTCGGTGATGTCGTGCTGGATCACCAGGCTATAGATGCTCCATTGGTTGGAGTTGGTCTCGGAAGTGGGACCAGTGGTCCCGGAAATGTTGACCTTGGTGCCCTGGTCGTCGCTGACCCAGCCGATGCCGCCGATGCCGGACCAGGCACCTAAGCCCTGATTGAAGCCGCCGTCCCATCCACCGGTCACGCTCCCGGTCACGACACCGCCGGTCAGAGTCCAGTTAGAGTCGATCGGATAGCTGCCCAAGAGGCCGGTATGGGTGAAGGGCTCTCCGTACTGCATCGTGTAGGCGTGCGAGTAAAAGAAATTATCCGGAGCGGTGACGACTTCGTAGCCGATGATGGTATAGAAGTGACCGAGCTTGAGGGTCAGGCCGTTACCGATGGGCGCATAGACCGAGGCGTAGGCCTGGGGCAACGCGGTACGGTAGTACTTGATGTTGCTGGCATTGAGATGCAGGTCCCAATTGCCCTGGGGAGCACCATAGGTTTGGGTATAAGCTGCATCGGTGCCATACATGAAGTCGAAACGACCACCGAAGTCCCAGTCATCCCCCGAGGTTGCCACTGCCCGTTCCAGATAGACGTAGAGCTGGTTCATCTGCAACTCGGCCGAGCGGTCGCCAAACGATACCGGGCCGTTCCATTTACTGTTGGTGAAGTTCGTCGACACCCCCGTATCGATCCAGCCACCCCACTTCACACCCCACTCCTCGAACGGCTGCACGTTGGCGCCGTCGGTCGCCCAGTCCAGCAACCCCGTCGTTTCAGCGAAGTCCTTCGCTTCCCCACCGGCGGAAAGTGTCGCCAGGATCCCGAACACCAGTGGTCTCAGTTCGACTGTTTGAGTCATCATCATCTCCTGTTGGTTCTGCAGCGTTGTCTTGGATCGCCACTCTCACCTGAAGCTTAAGCACAGGATATGCCATCTCAAAAATACCCACCAAACAGCGAATTAGAGCAGATTACAACATCGTGATCCGCTAATGATTGCACCACAATGATGCAGCTGTGCTCCATGTTTGCACTAACGCAACAAAAACCGACTTATCACCAACACCGTTGTTTCGGCGCATCCCGCAACCACCCCCATACCGCAACGCCCGGCATTGCGCTAAAGTGTGACACCGTTTTTTGCCGCATCCGCCCCGCCGAACAGCGTCACCGCCTTAAGGCGCGCCCTGCGGGGTCTTCCGGATAAAGCATTTTCAGACGACCGATTCACGAGCTATGCGGCACCCTACGGCTATCGTCAACATCGCGCTGCTTATAGGGAACGTCCTCACCGGCTGCGCGGCGATCAGGACCCGCACCCCGGAAGGGAGTGACGTCACCATGAACGAAAAGGAATTCGCAACCTACGTCGAACACGTTTTCCGCCATCACAACCGGGTATTGAACGAGCTGATCACTTCGGAGAATACCGCCGTGGCGAACGGCGACGTCGATGCCGGCGAACTGGAGGATGCCGAAACGGACATGATCCGCACCTGCGATCCCCTCAATGAAGTCGTCGCCGCGGAAGCCGAACAGCACCATGCCAGCTTTTCCACCCTGATGAAGCTCGCGGACGTCGTACCGGAGTGCGAGTCCCTGACCCGTGAGCTGGAAGCCCTGTTGCACCCGGTTCCCGCATCGCTCACCGATACGAACACCAACAAAAGCGGCGGTGAAACCTCGGGTACCGCCGGCGGGCCCGCTAGTGATACTGCGCCCTGATGGCCTGCGCCAGTTCGTGCACGGCCATGGCATAGTAGGTACTGTTGTTGTAACGAGTGATCACATAGAAATTCGGCAGGCCCAGCCAATACTCGTCGCCTGCGTGCGCGCGCAGCCGCAACAGACTGACGGGCGTCGCCGCATCCAGGACTCCACGGGGTGCGACCCCGCTGCGGCTAAGTTCGGCCACCGAATAACGGGTGTGGTAGCCGGTTTCAAGCTCGCAGGTCCCGCCGGATTTCAAGACCGCCGGGATCACGACCCCCTCCCCGCTCTGCCAGCCGTGCGCAGCGAAATAATTGGCGACGCTGCCGATGGCGTCCGCAGGCTGCCAGAGGTCTTTCCTGCCGTCGCCGTCGAAATCGACCGCCCACTCCAAAAAGCTGCTCGGCATGAACTGCCCCAGCCCCATGGCACCAGCGAAAGAGCCTTTCGGTTGCGCGGGATCGAACCGTTCCTGCCTCGCCATCAGCAGGAATTTCTCCAGCTCCTCCGCGAAATAATCGGCACGCCGCGGCGAATCGAACGCCAGGGTCGTCAACGCATCCAATACCCGGTGGCTGCCGAGATTGGCCCCGTAGGCCGTCTCCACACCCATGATGCCGAGGATGTATTCCGGCGGCACACCGTAGCGCTCGCTGGCCTGCCGCAAGGTGCCGGCATGCCGGCGCCAGAAATCGACGCCGCGGGCAATGTGCAGAGAGTCCAGGAACTGGGCACGATAGCGCGACCACCCCCCCGGACTGGGCGGCCCCGGCTTGGATTCCTTGCGCATGTAGTTGATCGTCCAGGTTTTGCGCTGCGCCTGAGAAAACAGACCGTTCAGATAGTCGCGCGGAAACCCGTGCTGCTGCGCCATCCTGGCGATGAACCGGTCGAGCGCCGGATAACCGGCATAATCGCCCGTCACCCTACGCGCCGAATAGCCTCCTTTCAGCGGTGTGCCTGATTCGGTCAGGGTGAGACCCGCCCGGGGTGCAGACACGACACCACTGTCTGTAACGGTAGCGCGCCGGGCCGGGCGATCGGAAGCACAGCCCGCCAACAGGGCAAGCCAGACGAATATTGCAGGGGATACCAAAGATCGAAGATGCATGGCCAAGAGGATGTCCCAGTTACGCCCCGCTGCCGAGAGGGCGGACCGGACATTCTAATCCATCACCCGCCCGATGGCTGGCGTGCCAACCTGTCCGGACGGTATCCTTCACCCAGTCAATCCGTGCAGACCTCCGCCCTGGATCAGATACAATCTTCGCCGATGGAACCCGATTCCGCACCGAAACCGCCGGACCCGCCCGCTCCCAAGCCCCGGCCGAAAAGGCAATCCAAGCCGCGGCGCCGCAAGAAGAAAAAAAAGAGCATCCCGGCCTGGAAACGCACGGCCATGCTCGGCACCGAAGCGGGTTCACTGACGGCCGCGTCGCTGGTGGCGATCATCGCCGCGCTGGGCCGTTCGGCGGACTGGTTTTCCGGTACCGGCTTCTGGGCGCATCTGCTGCCCTTCGCGGCGATGGTGCTCGCCTTGGCGCTCGCGCACGCCCTGGCCCTCCGCCTCTGGTTCCTCATCCGCTCCTGGCTCGCTGGAAAAGCCGAAATCCTGCCACCGATCCTGGCCGTGCTCGTTGCCGCCGGCGCCGGCACCCATGCTGCCCACGAAGCGTTTCGACACGAACTCCGCGGTCTGCGGACCTTGGTCGGCGGCAAAGAGGAAGCCGAACGTATCACCCTCTCCCACCAGGTCTTCGCCGCCTACCGGCGCTCCAACCTGGCCGATCTGCAGCGGCTGATCGAGCGGAGCCAGCTCTTCTGGCCCGCCATCCAGGAAGCTGCGGCGAGTTTCGGCGTCGACACGGAACTCCTGCTCGGCGTCGCTTCCACGGAGTCCTCGTTTCTACCCCGCGACAGCAAAGACGGCGGTCGCGGGCTGTTCCAGATCACCGCGGCGCCGGCGCCGGCGGTGGAAGCCGCCCGGAAACGGCTCGACGCCGACCGGCTGGACCTGGCGAACCCGCGCCACAACGCCTACGTCGGCGCGGCCACCTTCCGGCACTACCTAGCCGAAATGCACGGCGATCTGTTTCTCGCGCTGCTGGCCTACAACATCGGCCCCAAGAATGGCGGTCTCCAATCGATCATGAACCAATACGGAGCCCGCGACTTCGTCACCATCCAGCCCTATCTGCAAAACCTGCCGCGGGACTATCCGATCCGGGTACTGAGTTCGGCCCTTGCCTTCCGGCTCTGGCGGCTGGACGGTAAGCTGCCGCGTTACGAGGAAGGCAGCAACGCCATGCGTATCCAAAACGTGGGCATTCCCGGTCTCGACCCTGGCCGGCCGGACCATTCGCCACTGAGCGCGGCGCTGTTGCGTTGAGCGGTCACCTCCCCGCCAACCGTGCCCGCACCACCTCGCGTATCTCGTCCACCGGATCGTCGAGCAGTTCCCGCAGGGTTTCCGGCGGCGCCTTGGCGGCGGCAAGGTAGCGGATCAGCCATTCGCGGTCGCGCAGCAGCAGCGTCGCGCTTTCCGGGTCCATCCGCTCGGCGACGATCTGGCGGACCTGGAGGTTTTCATCGTAAGCCATCAGGGCGAGGCTCTGAGGCGGCAACCGCCGCGCCACTTCCTTGCGCACCTGCTCGTCCGGATCGGAGATCATGCGGAACAATCGGCCCGCCGGCATCCGCCGCGCCACGTAAACCCGTACCAGGTAATCCGAGTCTCCCACCATCGCCTCCAGCCGCTCCGCCGGCAGGCGGTCGGCCACTGTGATCCGGACTTCACGGTCGACGTCGTGCATCAGGGCCTCCAGCCAATCCACCGGCACGCGATAGGCCACGCTGCGCCGGACCGCCTCATCATCGTCGAACAACAGCGGCTTGAGTGCGTTCTGGCTGGCATAGCGGGCGGCGACGGCCCGGTGCTCCCACCGGGAATCGAAAAGATAACGCTCGGCAAGGGCCGGATTGCGCTTCAGGAAACCATCGATCCGCCGGCTATTCTGAACCTGGATACAGGCTTCGGCCGGATCGCAGCGACCCGAGGCCAACAGGTCCTTCTGGAACTCGCAGGCGCTGCAGTCCGGCGCCGAGGCGGGAGTCGTCCCGGCTGTCGCGGCATTATCGGTGACCGGCTCAGGCATGGCTTTCACGCCGTTGCGCCCGCCGCAGCAGGTACAGAATCTCGATGTTCGCCGCAAGATCCAGGGCAGTGAAATCATCCTCCGTCCGGATGCCGGGATCGGCGCCGCGGTCGAGTAAGAGCGATACGACCTCGGTCCTGCCGGATGAAGCAGCGAAAATGAGGGCGGTCGCGCCTGACGGATTGCGGCGGTCCGGATCGACGCCGGCGTCCAGCACCGCCGCGATGGTTGGAAGATCGCCGCTGTA
The DNA here is from genome assembly GCF_036864975.1 of Methylococcus capsulatus. Lineage (NCBI taxonomy): Bacteria > Pseudomonadati > Pseudomonadota > Gammaproteobacteria > Methylococcales > Methylococcaceae > Methylococcus > Methylococcus capsulatus. The sequence continues at coordinate 3,408,118 of NZ_CP104311.1, forward strand.
GCACGCCGCCCACAGGGCGTCGTTGCCGTAGGCGTCGGTCACCGTCAGATCGGCCCCGGCGGCGGCGAGCGCCTCGACGACGTCGGCCCTTCCCATCTGGCAGGCTTTGATGAGGGGCCACGTCTCCCCCGCCTGACAGTTCGGCTCGCCCGGCTCGAAACCGTGATCGCGGAGCCAAGCGGCCAGTGGATCGGCTAGCGTCTGTCCTTGCGCCGTGTCGGCATGCCAGGCTTCGAAACCGCCGTCCAGACTGTATACTTCGCCGAAACCGAAGTCGGCGAACATCTGGGCGATATCCTGGCTGGCGATGCCGTGATAGCAGTAGACGAGCAAAGGCCTGTCGCGCGGCAGGCTTCTGCGCAGTTCCAGCGGATTGAGATCGGAGAACAGCAGTGCGCCGGTTATATGGCTGCGGCGGTAGGCGCCGGCATCGCGGACGTCGAGCAGCAGCGGCTCTTTCGTCGCGATCAGCTCGCGCGCTTCACGTGTCGATATGCGTCGGTACATCGTACAGTGTCGGATCGGTTGTAGGATTTGGGACAATGGCCGCGGCGCTCCCACCCGGCGGGAACCGGGCGGTAAGGCCTCGCGCGTAGCGGTGACGGCGGATGTCTCAACCACTATCGAGCAAATTCTCTGCCAGACCCCCATTCACCACGAAAATGACAACATCTGGAGGCCAGTGACGATGACCATCCACCATGCGCTGGTGCTGAACCTGCATCAGCCTCCCGGCAACCTGGAACACCTGCTCGAGCATCAAACTTGGGAGGCCAAGGAAATCCTTTTCGCCTACGACCGCATCGCCCGCTCACTGTGGGACTATTCCGATGTCGGGCGGGTACATCTGTCGGTTTCCGGCACCCTGTTGGAAACCCTCTCCAGTCCAGGATTCCAGGAACGGGTCTACGGCATCGTCGACTGCGGCTCGCTGCTGTGGCACTGGCAGAACCAGTCCATCATCGACATCCTCGGCACCGCCTACTACCACCCGGTGCTGCCGCTGATTCCCGAGCGCGACCGGGTCGAACATCTCAAACGCTGGCAGGGCATTGCCGGTCATGTGTTCTGGCGCCAGCGCTTCAACGGCTTCTGGCCCCCGGAAATGGGCTTTTCCATGGAGCTGATCCCTCTGCTGCGGAAATTCGGCTACCGCTATGTCATCGTCGATAGCGAACACGTGGAGCCGGTCACGCCCATGGCTTGGCAGGAAATCCGCTACCGCCCCCATATCGCTCGCCACGGCAGCATGGAAATCATTGTCATCGTGCGTGACCGCGACCTGTCGGACGCCCAGGAATCGGGTATGGAGCCGGCTTGGTTCGAGAACGAGCTGAAGGAGCGCACCAAGTGGTGCAACTTCGAGCCACTGGTGACCACCTGCACCGATGGCGAAAATGGCGGCTGGTTCCGCAACACCACCCAGGAGGCCAACTTTTGGGGGGCGTTCTACCAGCCGCTGCTGGCGGCAGCCCGCAAGGGCAGCGACATCCAGCCGGTATTCATCCACGACTACCTGGATCGCTACGGGGTGTTTGGCGAGGTCAAGGTCAAAACCGGCGCCTGGAACACCGGCTGGCATCACGGCCGCGATTTTACCCAATGGACGGGGTCGGAAGCGCAGAAGCGCGGGCTGGCGGAAATCCGGGCCTTGAGTGACGCCCTGCACGCCGAGCTCGACAAGCCCCGCGCACAGCCGGCCGGACACGACCTGGACATGGCACTCTGGCGACTGCTACGGGCGGAAACGAGCTGTAATTTCTATTGGGGCGAGGATTGGGTCGGCCGCGCCATCGCCGACCTGGAGGAGGCCCGGACCGCCCTGGCCCGCTATCTCGCCGCCCGGTCGCCGGCAGACTCTGCCACCGACACCGCGGCACCGGAAACTCGGCGTCAACCGGAAGCCCCCCAATAGCCGACCGGCGGACACCAATCCGGCACAATCGCTTGTGTATCATTGCTGGACGTCAAATGCGTTCCCCCTGCCACAATTCGAGGAGTTGTTCATGACTGAGATCGCGGAATACGTCGATGGCCTGCCCAACATCTGCGGCAACGAAAAACTGATCGACGAGGCGCTGAAGCAGCGCCCGGCAGAGGTTTTCCGCCCTTCGAGCCCCATCGCTTTCGATCGAATCCGCAGCGCCTGCGCCATCGCTCTGCACATGCACCAGCCGCTTATCCCGGCCGGTGGCGGCGACCTCGCCAGCGCCGAGATCATCAGCAATCTCCAGTACATGATGGAGAACCAGCACATCGGCGACAACCACAACGCGCCTGTGTTCCACTGGTGCTACAAGCGCATGGGTGAGTTCGTCCCCCAACTCATGCAGGAAGGCAAAGAGCCCCGGGTGATGCTGGAATATTCGGGCACGCTGTTCCACGGCCTGCGCAAGATGGGGCTCAACGACGTCTTCGACAGCTTAAAGACCATCACCTGCAATCCGGAATATCGCCGCGCCGTGGAGTGGCTGGGGTGCCCCTGGGGACACGCCGTTGCGCCGTCCACCCCGAGTCAGGACTTCCGACTGCACGTCAAAGCCTGGCAACAGCATTTTGCCGGCATCTTCGGCATAGAGGCGCTGCAACGGGTACGGGGCTTCTCGCCATCGGAGATGGCCCTGCCCAATCATCCCGACGTCGCCTACGAATACGTCAAGACCCTCAAAGACTGCGGCTATCTGTGGGTGCTGGTGCAGGAGCACACGGTGGAACGCCCCGACAATGGCCGGGGACCCGACCTAAAACACCTACCCCACCGGCTGGTTTGCCGCAATGCCGCCGGCGAAAGCATCAGCATCATCGCCATCGTCAAGACCCAAGGCAGTGACACCAAGCTGGTCGCGCAGATGCAGCCCTATTACGAAGCCCAGGGACTCTCGCGCTGGGAGCTGGCCGGCAAGAGCGTACCGCCGCTGGTCACCCAGATCGCCGACGGCGAGAACGGCGGGGTGATGATGAACGAATTCCCGCCCAAATTCATGGAGGTGGTGCGCGAAGCCAGCGGCAGCGACACGCCGATGATGAATGCCACCGAATACCTGGAATTCCTGTTCGGCTCAGGCATCCGGGAATCCGACCTGCCCGAACTCCAGCCCATCCACCAGAAGAAAATCTGGGACCGCTTCCAGCCCGGCGACGGCCCGGAGAAGCTGGCCCGCACCATCGAGGAACTGAAGAAGGAAGACCACCGCTTCCACATGGAGGGCGGGAGCTGGACCAACGATATCTCCTGGGTGCGCGGCTACGAGAACGTGCTGGGACCAATGGAAGAGGCCAGCGTGGCGTTCAACACCAAGGCCATCGCGACCGGCGTAAGCCCCGCCGAGGCGCGCTACCGCAAGGCTCTGTTCCACCTGCTCACAGCACAGACGAGCTGCTACCGCTACTGGGGCCAGGGATTGTGGACCGATTATGGCCGGGAGCTTTGCCGCCGAACTCTGGCCATCCTCCAGCAGGAATTCTGACAAAACTGCAAAATACCCTCACCGGAAGACGTCCTGAGGCGGCTTCCGGATGTTATCCTTGCGCTTTTCAACGCCGGCATCCAGGTAAAGCGTGGCATACGCTTTGTCAAGGATAAGGAAACGGCCGGGACCAGCCAAATCTGACATGGAACACCAGCCCAACATCTCCCAAAAACTCCGCGTCACCTGTACCAACTGCAGCCTCAACTCGCTCTGCATACCGCGCGGTCTCGCCAAGGAAGACGTCGACCGGATCGCCGACATCGTCGGGCGGCGGAAGACTCTGGCGCGCGGTGAATACCTCTACCGGCGCGGCGATTCCTTCCGCGGCATCATCGCGATCAAGGCCGGTACCGCCAAGCTGATCGCCCAGGACCGGCGGGGCGAGGAATTCGTCTCCGCATTCCTGCTGCCGGGCGAACTGCTCGGGTTCGACGGCCTGTCCACGGACATTCACCAGTGCTCTGCCATCGCGCTGGAAACCTTCAGCTATTGCGAGCTGCCCGCCGCCCAGTTGGACTCCCTGTGCCGGGAGGTGCCAAAACTCCTGCGCGAACTGTTCCGGCATGCGGGCAAGAGCATCGACAGCGCCACCGATCTTGCCCTGCTCGCCAAACGGCCTGCCGAGGCCCGCGTCGCCGCCTTTCTCGCCGATCTATCGGAACGCTTGCAACAGCGCGGATTTTCCGGAGCCGAGTTCCGCCTGAGCCTGACCCGGCAGGAGATCGGTGAATACTTGGGGATGGCGCTGGAAACCGTGAGCCGCATCCTCAGCCAGTTTGCCAAGGAGGGCGTCATCACCATCAACAGCCGGAACGTCCAGATCCTCGACACCGCGGCGCTCAAACGGATCGCCCGAGGCGACCCCTTGCTCAAGCCTTGAGGCCCGTTCCCCGCCGCAACAGGATCAGGGCCGCCAGCGTCAGACTCAGGATCAACATCCCGACCATGGCGAAAGCCAGCTCCACCGGGACGTCTGAAATACCCAGGAAGCCATAGCGGAAGGCGTTGATCATGTACAGGATGGGATTGAAGCGCGAAACCTCCCGCCAAAAATCCGGCAGGAGCTCGATCGAGTAGAACACCCCCCCCAGGTAGACCAGCGGCGTGAGCACGAAATTCGGGACGATGGAAATATCGTCGAAACTGTTGGCGAATATCGCGTTCAGGAAACCCGCCAGAGAAAACAGGGTCGCCGTCAGCACGAACATCGCCGCCACCGCCCAGGGATGCACCGGGTGGAAATCCGCGAACAGCGCCGAAATCGCCAGCACCACCCCGCCGACCACCAGCCCCCGCATCACCCCGCCGCCGACGTAGCCGGCCAGAATCACGGCATCGGGCACCGGCGCCACCAGCAGTTCCTCGATGTTGTGCTGGAACTTGGTGGAATAGAACGAAGATACAACGTTCATGTACGCATTGGTGATGACCGACATCAGGACCACGCCGGGGACGATGTAGTCGATGTAGCTGAAACCGCCCATTTCACCGATCCGGGCGCCCACGACCGTGCCGAAGATCAGGAAATACAGCCCGGTGGTCACCGCGGGCGGCAGCACGGTCTGCGGCCAGATTCGCAAGAACCGGTAGATTTCCTTGAACAGGATGGTCTGCAGAGCGACGCGGTAGTTCATATGGGATCAGATACCGTCTTCGGAAGTCTCGAGCATGTCCACGAACAACTGTTCCAGCCGGTTCGCCGCGTTGCGAAGGCTCGCCACCTCGATGCCGGCCCGGCCGAGTGCATCGAATAGGCCATGAACCCCCAGTTCCGTCGGCACCGTGGCCAGGACGCTGCGGTCGCCCCGCAGTTCCAGCCGGTAGCCGGGAACCTCGGGCAGCGCCGATACAGGATGGCGCAGTTCCAGGATGAAAGCATTCGCCTCAAGCTTGGCCAGCAGGCTGGCCATGTCGCTGTGCTCCACAATCCGCCCGTGATTGATGATGGCGATATGGCGGCACAGATTTTCGGCTTCTTCCAGGTAATGGGTGGTTAGGATGATGGTCGTGCCTTCCCGGTTGATGCGGCGCAGCAAAGCCCACATCGAGCGGCGTATCTCGATGTCCACCCCGGCAGTCGGCTCGTCGAGAATCAGCAGCTGCGGCCGGTGCACCAGCGCCCGTGCGATCATCAGGCGCCGCTTCATGCCGCCGGACAACTGCCGGGAAACGGAATGACGCTTGTCCCAGAGCCCCAACTGGGTGATACACTCTTCCGCTCGGCGACGGGCCTCCCGGCGGGGAATGCCGTAGTAGCCCGCCTGGTTGATCACGATATCGATGACTTTCTCGAACTGATTGAAATTGACTTCCTGCGGCACCAGCCCCAAACAGCACTTGGCGGCTTCCCGCTCGCGATCGAGATCGTGACCGAAGATGTGCACCGTGCCCGAGCTCTTGGTCACCAGGGAACTCAGGATGCCGATGGTAGTGGACTTGCCGGCGCCATTTGGCCCCAGCAGTGCGAAGAAATCCCCCGCCGCCACATCCAGATCGATGCCTTTGAGAGCCTCGTGACCGTTGCGGTAGGTCTTGCGGAGATTGCGGATGGAGAGGGCTGGCGTCACAGAAATTTAACGGCTCGATTGATTACAATGGAAGCGTCCGTTCCCCCACCGCCAAGGCCGCCCATTGTATCAGAACCCTCCCGCCGCCTCGTCCCTGGTTTCCATCGCCCAGCATGGGCCGCAAGGCCGCCGCCCGCCGCCGGAACTCGTCGCCGCGATCGACCTCGGTTCCAACAGCTTCCACATGATCGTCGCCAGCCTTCGCGGCAGTGAACTGGTCGTGGTCGACCGCCTGCGCGAAATGGTCCGGTTGGCCGCAGGACTCACGCCGGCGCGCAATCTGAGTCCGGAAGTCCAGTTGCGGGCTCTGGAGTGCCTGGAACGCTTCGGCCAGCGGGTACGCGGCATGCCGGCCGGCACCGTCCGAGCCGTGGGCACCAATACGCTTCGGGCCGCCCGCAACGCCCAGGCTTTCCTGATCATGGCGGAACAGGCACTGGGCCATCCCATCGAGATCATTTCCGGCATCGAGGAAGCCCGCCTGACCTATCTTGGCGTCGCCCAGAGCCTTGCAGCCAACGGCCGGCGCCGGATGGTCATGGACATCGGCGGCGGCAGCACCGAATTCATCATCGGCGTGGACAACGCCCCACGCGACAAGGAAAGCCTGCGCCTGGGCTGCGTCTCCATGAGCCTTGCCCATTTCGGAGACGGCAAGATCACGGCCAAGCGCTTCCGGCGCGCGGTCCTCCACGCCGAACAGGAACTCGAACCGATCGAGCATGTCTTCAACCGCGACCGTTGGGACGAAGCGGTCGGTTCGTCCGGCACCTTGCGCGTAATCCAGCGCATCATCCAGGCCGCCGGCTGGAGCCGCGATGGCATCACTCCGGAAGGGCTGAGCCGCCTGGCGGACGCCATGCTTACGGCTGGCCATATCGACCGCTTAGTGCTGCCCGAACTCAGCCCGGAGCGCCGGCCGATCATCGTCGGCGGGGTGGCGATCGTCCATGCCGCCTTCAATGTGCTGCGCATCCCCCTCATGAAGGTCGCCGACGGCGCCCTGCGCGAAGGACTGCTGTACGATCTGCTGGGCCGTCTGTTCGATGACGACGTCCGCAGCCGCAGCGTGGCGGCCCTGGCCGCGCGCTACCACGTCGACGCCACCCATGCCGGCCGGGTGCGCGATACCGCGCGCCAACTGTTCGAACAATGGCCCTGGAGCGGCACCATCGACCACGACGTTGCCCGACTCTGGCTCGACTGGGCGGCGGAGCTGCACGAAATCGGCCTGGACATCGCCCACAGCCAGTATCAGAAACACGGCGCCTACATCGCCGCCAACGCCGATCTGGCGGGATTCTCACGCCACGAGCAGAACATCCTCGCCGCGCTGATCCGCGCCCACCGGCGAAAATTCCCAGCCAAGCTGTTCCGCGAGCTGCCCGCCCCCTGGAATGAGGCCGGAAAAAGCCTCGCCGTGATATTGCGACTCGCCGTCGTCCTCAACCGCAGCCGCCACAACATCCCGCCGCACATGACGCTGGAGCGCCGAGGCAATGCCATCGCCCTGCGCTTTCCCGAAGGCTGGCTCAACGACCACCCCCTGACCTGCGCCGACCTGGAACAGGAAGCCGCATACCTGCGGGGAGCGGACCTGGTGCTGGATTTTTCCTGAATTCATATCCCTGATCCGGTCGTTGAAGCGCTCCACCACGCCGTTGGTTTTTGGGATTCTAGGCCGGGTCAGGCGGTGCTCGATCCCTAAGGCTTGGCACAGTGGGTCGAACGCATGTTCACCGCTAGGCTGGCGATACGTGGAGCCGAACAGACGGTCGGTGAATGGCTCACCCCCCTCCCTGGGGTTTGTCCCTTCGGGACCCGCGCGAAAGCACCTGCAAATTCCACAGCGCGGCGTCGTACAGCACCTCATCCTGAGTCAGGTCGCCGCGTGCTTGAATACGCCGGATTTTCGCGATGGCGTCCAGGATATGCCGCGCATACGGCTGCCACGGCTTGCTCATAACTCCACGGCCTCGCTCATCACCCGCTCGCGGATATGCCGGTTGAGCTCATGCTCCGGCACCAGCTCCACCTTGCGGCGCAGCAGGTTTTCCAGTCCGGCGGCCAGCGGCAAGCGCTGGCTGAACAGATCGTAACCGCGCGGAAGATCAACCAGAAAATCCACGTCGCTGTCGGGCCGCTCCTCGCGCCGCGCCACCGAGCCAAACACCCGGATATGCCGTGCGCCATACTGCCGCGCCAGTGCCTCGATCCGGTTTTTATCCAGCCGCAATTCGTCCAGTAACATTCCTTGCCCCCATGGCTCATGGCAACATCGGCGCGATTATACTTCTCAGTGATCCGTTCATCCCCGCCTTCGACAAAAGCCCGCTGCTCGGATGTGTGTGTCACATCCCGACGATTATTCAGTGTCCCGAGCCAACAAGCTGCCGATAAATGCCCGCCAGACGCCGCCCTTGTGTCGCCGCATCGTATTCCGTCTCGATGCGCCGTCTTCCGGCGGCGAGAATGCCGTCCCATTCGGGCGCCGCGGCGAGGCACTGGCGCAGGCAGTCCAACAGCCCTTCCACGTCGCGTTCGTCGGCCAGCCAGCCGGTCTGGCCGTCCAGCACGATCTCGGGGATATCGCAATGCCGGCTGCTGACGATGGGCATGCCGCTGGCCGCCAGTTCGATGATGGCGACCGGCGCGCCGCCTTCGGTATCCCCGTCGTGCCCGGTGATGCTGGGCGAGAGGAACAGGTGGTTGGCGTAGGCTTCGCGCCAGAACACCTCGTGCGGCTGGAACCCCAGCATCCGCGTGACCGGTCCGAGATCCATCCGCTCGATCACTTCCATGATCTTCCGCTTTTCCTCCCGGCTTTCCTCCGACGCGCCGGCATCGCCGATCACCGTGATTTCCACCGGCACCTCGCGATTCAGCCGGGCCAGCGCTTCCAGCGCATAGGGAATGCCCTTGCGTTCGTGGAAGCTCGCGGCGATTAGCACCTTCAACGGTGTACCCGGAGTCCAGGCCCTGGGCTGGTAGCGGATCGTCTCCACCGGCACGCCGAGGTGCTGGACCCGGATGCGTTCCGCAGGGCAGCCAAGGCCAGCCAGAGCCTTGGCCATGGCGTGGCCCTCGCACAGATAGAACGTCCCCTCGTCGGCGAACATCTCCCGGTAGCGCTCTCGCCAGGCCGGATTGACCGCCGGCATCCGCGACACGTCCTGGCCGTAGAAGGTTACGACATGGGGTACGCTTAAGCGCCGCACGGCCTTGTGCACGGTCCAGCCGTTGTTGCCGAAATGGGAATGGACGAGGTCGGGCCGGATGCGGGCGGCGACCTTGTCGAAAAAGCCGAATCCTTCCCGGAATCCCGCCACGAACAGGGCACGGTGCAGCAGATAGCTGACCGGGTTTTCCCATTTCAGGCAATGGATGTTGGGCACCTCGAACTGGTAAAGGTTCTTGACGCTCCGGCAGACGATGTGGTTATCGATGGGGGCCGGCAGGTGGCGGACCTGGCTGTAGAGCCAGGTTTCGGTCAGCGGCAGCCAGACCGGCGAGTAATGAAGGACTTTGAGCGGCTTATCTGTCATGGTTCCAGGCAAAAGAATTGGGCGATCAGCGCAGTACGATGGCGCGGACGGTGTCGATGACGTAGGCGACGTCGCTGTCGGTCAAGCCGGGCGACAGCGGCAAGCTCACGGTCTGACGGCCGATACGCTGCGCGTGGGGGAAATCCTCCGGCCGCCAGCCCAGCGTCTCACGGTAGTAGGGGTGCTCCGGCAGGCTGAGGTAATGGACGCCGACCCCGACCCTGCGCGCCGTCATCGCGTCCAGGAACTGGTCGCGGCTCACGCCGGTCTCGGTTTCGTCGATCAGCAGCGTGTAGAGGTGGTAGGCGTGGCGGCAATCCGGCGCCGCCTCGACCGGCTGGATCACCGGCAGATCGGCGAAGGCGTCCTGGTAGCGCAACCAGATCTCGCGGCGGCGGCGCCAGTTCTCCTCAACCCGGGCGAGCTGATGGATGCCGAGTGCGGCCTGCAAATCCATCATGTTGTATTTGAATCCGCATTCGACGACCTGGTAATGCTTGAAACCCTCGTCACCGAAGCGCTTCCAGGCATCCCGGCTCATGCCGTGCAACGCCAGGGTCTTGACCCGGCCGACGCTGTCGGCGTCCTTGCCGATGACCATGCCGCCTTCGCCGGTGACGACGTTCTTGGTCACGTAAAAGCTGAAGCAGGCGAACTCACCGAAGGTGCCGGCGGCCTGGCCGCGGAATTCGGTTTCGATGGCGTGAGCACAGTCTTCGACCATGCGCAGGCCATGGCGTGAAGCGATGTCGCCCAGGGCGGCCATGTCGCAGGGATGGCCGGCGAAATGCACCGGCAGGATCACCCGTGTCCGCTCGCCAACGGCGGCCTCCACGGCCTGCGGATCGAGGTTCAGCGTCGCCGGATCGACGTCCGCCAGCACCGGCTTGAGCCCGGCGTGAAGAATAGCGTTGACGGTGGCACAGAAGGTCAGCGGAGTGGTGATGACCTCGTCGCCCGGCTCCAGCCCCAGCGCCAGCAGGCTCAGATGCAAAGCCGCGGTGCAGGAATTCACGGCGGCGATGCACTGTTCCGGCACGCCCTTGTAGCGGGCGAAGTCCGACTCGAACCGGGCCACCCGCGGCCCCGTCCCGATCCATCCGGATTCGAGGCAGGCGACGACTTCGTCGATCTCCGCGCGGGAAATGGCGGGCGCGCCGAAAACCAGGAAATCATCCCTGAGCGCCGGGCTAGTCTGCTTGTTCATGTGATGTGGTATCTGCTGCGGATTGGAGCCGTGGCCCGGTGCCGCGAGGCCCGGTCCCCCATGCCTTGGTGTAAACTTCGAAGTTCTTTTGACGGCCTCTCGGAGAGCCTCCCGATCATGCCCTGCGCGTATCGCATCCCCCCGGTTCGTTCCCTGGCCCGAAACAGCGGGATTATAGCCGCCGCCAAAGCCTTCGTCCCGCCCGTACCGGAGAACGGCCGATGAAGGTGCTGCACGTCGAGGGCGGCAGAAACCTCTACGGCGGCGCCCGCCAGGTGCTGTACCTGCTGGAAGGGCTCGAGCGGCGCGGGATCGACAACGTGCTGGTCTGCCCGGCCGGCAGCGAACTCGCCCGGGAGGGCGCCGCCCATGCCGAGGTGCATGCCATTTCGATGGCGGGCGACCTCGATTTCCGCCTGATCGGCCGGCTTTACCGGATCATTAGGAGGGTCCGGCCGGACCTCGTACACCTGCACAGCCGGATCGGGGCGGACGTCATGGGCGGCATCGCCGCGCGTCTGGCCGGCGTGCCGGTAGTGCATTCCCGGCGTCAGGACAATCCCGAGATGCGCTGGGCCGTCGCCGTGAAATACCGTCTTCATGACCGGGTGGTCGCGATTTCCGAAGGCATCGGACACGTCCTGGCCTCGGAAGGCATGCCCGCGTCCAAGCTGCGCTGCGTGCGCAGCGCCATCGATCCCGCTCCCTTCCGCCGGCCCGGCAACCGCCCCTGGTTCCTAGCCGAATTCGGCCTGCCCGAAGATTGCATCGCCATCGGCGTGATCGCCCAACTGATCGAGCGCAAGGGCCACCGCTTTCTGCTCGAGGCCCTCCCCGAGTTGGTCGGGCGCTATCCGGGGCTGCATGTCCTCCTGTTCGGCAAGGGCCCGATGGAATCCTCACTGATCGAAATCGTCCGCCGGCGGGGCCTTACCGATCGCGTCCATTTTCCCGGCTTCCGGGACGATCTGCCGCGCATCCTGCCCTGCCTGGACCTGGTGGTACATCCGGCCTTACGCGAAGGGCTGGGCATCTCGCTGCTGCAGTCCGCCGCGGCCGGCGTCCCCATCGTGGCATCGCGCGTCGGGGGGATTCCCGAAGCCGTGCGCGATGGCGAGAACGGTCTGCTGGTCCCTCCGGGCGATGCCGTGGCGCTGGCCGCCGCCATCCACCGCCTGCTCGATGACCCGGAACTGGCACGGGGAATGGGCAAGCGCGGCCAGGCGCTGATCGACCGCGAGTTCTCGGTTGAAGGCATGATCGAAGGGAACCTGGCGGTCTACCGGGAACTGCTGGCGGAAAAGCGCATCCCACTCAGCTGATCCAGTCGAGCGGGTCTTCGTCAGGCGACGGCTTGAGACCCGGCTGCTCGATAAATAACCGGTGCCAGATTGCAAACTGCATCAGGCAGAAGATTTCCCGGCTGGCATTACCCTTCTCGCGTTGCGCCTGGAACAGGGCGGGAAAATGACGGGTGTCGAACCATTCGCGCACTGCCGCATTGCCCGAGAGCTTGCCTTCCAGGCGGTCCAGCAGCTCGCCGCCCAGCCATTCCCGCACCGGCACGGTGAAACCGCGCTTCCTGGTATAGAGATGATCCTTCGGGACATAGCGCTCGGCCCAGCGGCGCAGGAATATCTTGGGCTGTTTGCCGTCGGTCTTGAGCGCATCGGGCAAGCCCAGACCGAATTCGACGACCCGATGGTCGAGGAAGGGTACCCTCCCTTCCAGACCAAAGCCCATCATCATCCGGTCCACCTTGACCAGCAGGCTGTCCGGCAGGTCCGTGACCAGATCGGTGTACTGGCAATGCTGCAGTTGGCTCCAGGCCGCGGGCGCCTCGCTCCAGGCTTTGAGGTACGGAGCACGGAAATTCTTCCGCTCGGCCGCCAGCGCCGGCCCGAACAGCCGTTGCGAGCGCTTGCGCCACCATTCGCTGCGGGTACGAAAGCCCCCCGTTCCCGGCGCCAGGAGGCGCTTGGCCAGCCACACCAACCGCGGCTGGCGGTAGCGCCGGTAGCCGCCGAACGCCTCGTCTCCACCCTCGCCGGTGAAAACCACCTTGAGCTCCTTCGCCGCCGCCTCTGACAACGCCGAGGTCGGGAAGCTGGCGTAGTCGCGCATCAGGTCGTCGGCGGCCCACACCGTGTGGGGAATTCTCCGGAACAGGTCTTCGCGGCGCAAGCGGATCGACGTGTGCCGGCTGCCGAACACCTGTGCGATGCGCTCGGCCTCACCCAGCTCGTCTTTCATCGTCGCATCGACGTAACCGATGGAATAGGTGCGGACCGGCTGCGTTTGCAGGCGGCTGAGCATCGCCAGCAGGATAGCCGAATCGTTGCCGCCGGAAAGGAACAGACCGTAGGGCACGTCGGAACGGACGTGCTCCTTCATCACCTGTTCGAACAGCCCCTCGAACTCGGCCTCCGCCTCGGCGAAATCCAACGACCGGGTCGTCACATCGAGCGGCGTCCAGTAGCGCCGCTTGCGCAGGTTCAGCTCCGCATCGACTTCGAGGATCTCACCCGGCCCCAAACGACGGATGCCGGCAAACAGCGTCTCTTCGCCCGTCGAGCAGTGGGTGTGCAGGAACTGGGAAAAGGCGCCGGCGTCGATCGCTGGTGCGTTTGGCAGCAGCGGCAGGATCGCCTTCAGCTCGGAAGCGAATACCAGGCGGTCGGGCAGCACGGCGTAGAACAAGGGTTTGATCCCCAAACGGTCGCGCCCCAGCACCAGCCGCCGCCGGACCCCATCATGCAGCGCGAACGCGAACATGCCGTTGAGACGCCCGGCGAATCCTTCCGGGTCGAGCGCATAGGCATGCAGGATGGTTTCGCAGTCGGAATGCGTGACGAAATGGCGCCCCTCCCGCTCCAGCGCCTCACGAAGTTCGACGTAGTTGTAGATTTCGCCGTTGGCGACCACGGCCAGGCGGTCTTCATCGGCCAGAATGGGCTGACGGCCGCCGCTGATATCGATGATCGCCAGGCGGGTGTGGGCCAGGCCGAATCCGCCTTCGGTAAACACGCCATGACCGTCCGGCCCGCGATGGGCCAGGCGCTCGATCATGGGCTGGAGGCTGTCTGCCTGCACGCTCCGCCCTTTCAGGACGAGCCCCGCAATTCCGCACATGCTTTCTGTCGTCGACGAAACCGTTCGCAAGAAAAAAGGCGCCTTCATCGAAGACGCCTCCCTCGGGATGGGGATCCCCTTTTTCGGCCTGCTATTTCTTCTTGTTGGCGCGGGCCGAGTGCATCAGGCGGCTGATGAGGCCGAGCGTGATATCGATCATGTGACCGAGGAAACCGCCGACCATGGCCAACACGTCGCCGCCGGTCATGCCACTCAGGCGCTCCCGCCTGATCCGCAAGGCAATCGGCGTTCCAAATATACCAAGCACGATGCCCAACACCAGGCTGCCGGAGAACCAGGAACCGGACGGCACCCCTCCGGTCTTTTCAGGCTTCTTCACCGTGGACTCACCGGGTTTCTCCGCACCGGCGGTCGGTGGCACTGCCGCCGGCTGCACCTTGCCATCGGGACCCGGCGTGTAATTGTCCGGAATCGCGGCATCGGTCACGCCGGGAATGGTCGGGAAGGTACCACTGCCCTTGCCCACGATCAGCTCGCCCTTCATGCCCTTCTCCATGTGCTGGGCGATATCGCAGTGCACCAAGTAGGTCCGATCCTCCTTGGGCAGGATCAGAGTCCCGCTGATCTTCGCGGGTCCCGTGACCTCCAGATGGAACATGCCCTTCTCATACAGGTACTTGGGCAGCCCGTGCATCATCCACTGGTGGCGGATGTTGTCTTCGTTGATGAAATGCACGGTAAGCCGTGTGCAGGGCTTGAAGTGCCATTCATGTTCGCTGAACCCGTACATGGTTCCCGGAAATTCCTTCGCGTACTTGTGGCCCGCACGCACCGTGATTTCCGCATCTTCGGCGATCTTGCTGCAACCGCCGGGCAGCTTGTCCTTGTTCTGGCCCATGACCATGCCGCCCTCCATGTCCATCAGGTGGCCGTCGCCATGGTCCATGAGCCGGGTATGCTCCCTGATTTCGGTTGTCTCCGCGGCCGCCGCGGCCACACTGACGGCGAACAGCCCGGCCGAACAAAGGTAACTCAAACGGGTCGTGATCGACTTGGTATTCATGTCTATTTTTTCCGTACGGCGGCGATCCATTCGGATGCGGTTTCCAGCAGTTTCACCCGGTTCAGATAGGCGAAATAACCCGCGATACCCAGCAGGAGCCCCAGCAACAGGTTGCGGCCGGTCTTGCCCGGCGCCGCCGGTTCGGCGCTGGATGCGGCGGGCTGGGCGGCGGCGACGGGCTTGGCCTCCGCCTTGACGAAGGTCTCGGGATCGCCGAGGCTGGCATCGAACACTTCCTGCCAGGGCGAAATCTTCCGCTCCCAGTATTTCTTGGTGAAATACTGGGCCAGACTCATGCCGTGGGTATGCGGTGTGCCGTTCTCGTCGAGATACTGCTTGTAGGCGATCAGGCTGATGCTGCCGCCCTCGCCCATGCCATCGGTGGTGAACGCCTTTTCGACGTGGTCATGCATCATCCACAAACCGGGGCCGAAGCTACGCAGGCCGTCGTCGACGGTTTCCAGCTCGAGATCCAGGCGCTGGGCCGGAGCAATCGTGTAGACGTCTCGCCGGATGCGTGCCTCGGGCCGCTGCTCGACGCCGTCATAATGCGTCTCCACCGCCTTGTGGCCGTGGGTATGCAGCGCGAGGACCTCAGTGTGACCGTTGAGCACCCGCAGCTTGATCTTCTGGTTGGGTTCGACCACCACCAGGGATTCCCGGAGGGTATACGGGAAGGCGCGGCCGTTGAGGAGGTAATAGTCATCGGTCGCGTCGGTGATGTCGTATTCCTGGTTGATGGCGTGGGCGATCAGCCTGGGGTCGTTGAACGACTGGGGCAGATTGTGCAGTTCCTTGTCGACCGACTGGTAATGCAGGTCGTACTCGGCGTCATACTTTTCCGCCACTGCCTTGGAGGGATGCCTGACCTGACCGGCGCCGACGTTGAAAACCTGCACCCAGTTGTTCGGCCGGTTTTCCTCGACGATGAACATGCCCGCCAGACCCAGCGGGATATGGGTATGCGGCTGGACATGGCAGTGGTAATACATGGTGCCGGCCTGGCGCGGCTTGATCACATACGTCTTGCTCTGGCCCGGCATCACGTCCATCGCGCTGGTTTGGCCGACACCGTCGTTGCCTTCGCCGCTAAAATCCATGTAAGGGTGATCCACCCCATGGAGATGGATGGAATGCGGGAAGTAATGGGTGTTCTCCAACACCAGCCAGACGATATCGCCCTGCTCGACACGAATGACCGGGGCCGGCATCCGCAGCATGGGGTTGGCCTCGGCGCTGGCGAAGCTGCGGGTGGACATGTCGCGGGTCTTGGGCGCGAACACCCAGAACGCCGGCTGGATGCCCGGCGCAATGTCGTAGGTCGGTACGACGCCAGCGAAGTCCGGGGAGTGGCCGTTCAACTCCATCACTTCGAGCTTGATGATGTAATGGTCCGGGTCGCCGTCGTTGTCCATGTCGTTGGACAGGATGAGGGCGTCGGCGGCCAGGTTGGTGTCCATCAGCGTCTGCATGGAAATGTTGTTCGTGCCCTTCACGAACGCCGCGATTTCAGCAGGGCTGTCGGGATTGCAAAGCCTGGACTCCCGGATTTCCACCCCTTCCAGCACCTGTGCTTTGCGCCACTCCGCCGGCGCTCCGCTGTTGCAGAACGGTTCGACTTCGCCGAGCTCGACCTTCTTGGTTTCGGGCAGGGCGGTCACGGCCGGCGCATTTGCGGACCAGGCCAGAAAGGCAGACCCCAGCGCTACCGACAAAGAGCGTTTGATCATGATCATGTTAACCAAGGCACGGTGACTGAAAAATGCGAAAGTAGGCTGGAGAAGCGCCCATCACCCAGCCAGCCGGGCGATGGGCGGGTACCGTTAGGTTTTCTTCTTGATCAGCAGCAGCGAATCCACGACTTTCTTGAAGCCTGCATTCGAAAGATAGAGGATGTAGCTGAGCGCGACGACGATCACCATGATGATGATCCAAGTGGTCCCAGAAAGGCTGGTCTGGTTGACACCAACCTTAAAAGGAATGTGCGCGTCGATCTTCTGGCCTTCGTTCACCAGCGTCACGTGCGCCAGATAGTCGGAAGGCTCGGTGAAATTGATGGTCGCGTTCACGGTGCCGGTCGGATACGTGGCGGGCGCCTGGTAGAACACACGGCTGCCCTCGGGTTCCTTGGTGATTTCGAACTCGACGGTCATGTTGCGGAGTGCCTTGCCTTCATAATCGAAGACCAGGGTAGTCGGACCGGTTTCCGGAATCTTGTCGCAGTATTCGGTGGTGCCGGTGAGCTGAGGCTGATAAGCGGTGAAATGGACCCAGAAACCGCCCACCGGGATACGGCAGGAGTCCACGTCCACGCCGGAACCGCCGCCATGCGCCCACAGGGTCGCCGGAATCAGGGCGCCAAGGCCCAGAACCGCAGCCAACAGGCCGCATTTAAGAAATTTCGTTCTTATCATTGGAGACGTCCCTCGCTGAATGTAGTGATTTATTCTAATAATCGCCGGAGCCCGCACTCGTTAAGCCCCGCGAGCACACCACGTCCATTACGGCGCGGCGGCATGGCATTGCGCGCGGGCAGACTAACATAGACAACCCTTGAATTAAAGGCCGCCAGCCGGGGGCGCAGTACCACTCTAGACCACGCCGACCGCCCTTTCGTTCCCCTCGTCCGGCGCCTTCGGCGGTCTGGACAGCAGGGTGTAAACGGCCGGGATGACGAATACCGTGAATACCGTACCGATCAGCAGCCCGCCGACGATGACCCAGCCGATTTGCTGCCGGCTCTCGGCCCCGGCGCCCGACGACAGAGCCAACGGCAAGGCGCCCAGAATCATCGTCAGGGAAGTCATCAGGATCGGCCGGAAGCGCAGCATGGAGGCTTCGACCACGGCTTCCACGGTCCCGTGCCCTGCCCTCTGCAACTGGTTGGCGAACTCGACGATCAGAATACCATTCTTGGTCACCAGGCCGATCAACATGATCATGCCGATCTGGCTATAGACGTTCAGCGTCCCGCCAGTCCACGTCAGCGAAAGCAGCGCTCCTGTGACGGCCAGCGGCACGGTGAGCATGATGATGAACGGATCGGAAAAGCTTTCGAACTGCGCCGCGAGCACCAGATAAATGAACAGCAACGCGAACAGGAAGGTGAAGTAGAGCGTGCGGCTGGATTCGGCGAGCTCGCGCGACTGGCCGTCGAGGTCGGTCTTGAAATCCGCCGGCAGAATCTCGTTCGCCGCCGCGCCGAGATAGGCCAGGGCCTCGCCCAAGGTGAAGCCGGGTGCGACGTTGGCGGACAGCACCGCGGAGCGCAGCCGGTTGAAATGATTGAGTTCCTTGGCCGCACCTTTTTCCCGCGTTTCCACCAAATTGGCGAGCTGGACCAGCCCGCCGCCGGTGCTGCGCAGGTAGATCGAGCCCACGTCGGTCACGGTCGTCCGCGCGGCGTCCTCCAGTTCGACGATCACGTCGTACTGCTCGCCCCCTTTCTTGAAGCGCGTCACCTGGCGCCCGCCCAGCAGGGTCTGCAGCGTCCGGCCGATTTCGTCGACATCGACCCCGACATCGGCGGCCTTGTCCCGGTTCACCTGCACACTGATCTGCGGCTTGTCGAGCTTGAGGTCGGAATCGGCATTGACCATGCCGGCGTACTGGCGGGCCCGGTCGACGAGCTGCGCCGCGACGCCGTCGAGCTTTTCGTAGGTCGGTCCCTGGATCACGAACTGCACCGGCGGACTGCGGAAGCTCTGCCCCAGGGAAGGCGGATTGATGGCGAAAGCCATCACTCCAGGCAAGGCCATCAGCTTCGGCAACAGGGTTGCCGCAATTTCCTGCTGGGAACGCTGGCGCTGGTCCCAGGGTTTGAGGCGCACGAAACCGATCGCGGAATTCACCGGATTGGGCCGGTCCAGCCCCGGCGCCACCACCATGAAATAACTCCTGACTTCCGGGATCGGCTGGACCATCGCCTCGACTGCGCGGGCATAACGGTCGGTGTACTCCACGGTCGCACCCTCCGGGGCCGCGATCACGATGATGATGTTGCCACGGTCTTCCAGCGGCGATAGCTCGGCGTTGAGGCCGCGGAACAGGAATACCGCGCCGGTGACTATGCCCAGCATCGCCCCGATCACGGCCCAGCGGCGCCGCAAGGCGGCTTCGAGCCCCTTCCGATAAAACCGCACGAATCCAGATCCCCCGCCCGATTCAACATGCCCACCCCCTCCGCCGGCGGATAGCTTCAGCAAACGTGAGCACATCATCGGGGTCAGCGTCAGCGCCACGAAACCGGAAACCAGCACCGCGCAGGACACCGCCAGGGCGAATTCGGAGAACAGCCGGCCAGTGTTGCCGCTCATGAACGCCAGTGGCGCGAATACGGACGCCAGCGTCAGCGTCATGGCGATCACCGCGAAGGCGATTTCCCGGCTGCCTTCGACCGCCGCCCGTAAGGGGTGGGCGCCGCCTTCGATGCGCCGGTAGATGTTCTCCATCATCACGATGGCATCGTCCACCACCAAACCGATGGCGAGCACCAGCGCCAGCAGGGTCAGGATGTTGACCGAAAAACCCAACGCATAAATAAAGATGAAAGCGCCGATCAGAGAGACCGGGATGGTCACGAACGGGATCAGGGTCGCACGCACCGAGCGCAGGAACAGCCAAGTGACCAGCGTCACCAGCCCCAGGGACTCGGCCAGGGTCTTGTAGACCGAACGAATGGATTCGTCGATGAACTGGGAGGTGTCGAAGGAAACCTCCAGATTCATCCCTTCCGGCAGGGTTTGCAGGATTTTCGGCAGCTCCGCACGCACCGACCGGGCCACCTCCAGGGTATTGGCCGTGGCCTGCTTGACCACCCCCAGCGCCACCGCCGGATTGCCGTTCACCCGCACGATGTTGCGCTCGTCTGCCGCTCCCAGCTCGGCCCAGCCTATATCCGACAGGCGCACCGGAAAACCGTTCACCTCGCGGACGATCAGGGCGTTGAACTCTTCCACCGTCTTCAGGTCGGTTTCGCTGAATACGGTGAACTCGCGCTCGGCGCTTTCGATACGTCCGCCCGGCAGTTCGACATTGCGCTTCTGCAGCGCTGCCTCGACGTCCTGCACCGTCACCCCGTGGGCGGCCATCCGCTCGCGTTTGAGCCACAGCCTCATCGCATAGCGGCGTTCGCCGCCAATAATCACACTGGCAACTCCCGGGAGAGTCTGCAGCCGATCCTGCACATAACGGTCGGCGAAATCGGTGATTTCCAAAGGACCGTGGCGGTCGCTGGAAAAAGCGAGCCACAGGATCGGCTGGGCGTCGGCTTCGATCTTGCTGATGACGGGCTCGTCCATCTCGCGCGGCAGCCGGGCCCTGACCCGCGACACACGGTCGCGCACGTCGGCTGCCGCCGAATCCTGGTCGCGGCTGATATTGAACTCGAGGGTGATCTGGCTGACTTCTTCACGGCTGACCGACTTCATGGTCCGAATGCCTTCAATACCGGACAGCGAATCCTCCAGCGGCCGCGTCACCTGGCTTTCGATCACTTCCGAACTGGCGCCTTTGTAGACGCTGCGGACCGACACCAAGGGTGCATCGATATTGGGGTATTCCCGCACCGGCAGGCGCTGGAAGCACATCAGCCCGACCACTACCAAAGCGAGGCTCATCACCGTCGCCAGGACCGGCCGGTGGATTGAAATTTCGCTCAGCATCATGGGGCAGGCGGATGCTCCAGAGTCTCCAGGACCGACACCGGCGCACCATCGCGAAGCTTGACCTGACCCTCGGTCACGACGCTGTCGCCCTCGGCAAGACCCTGCACGATCTCGACCTTACCCTTGTAGCGCGCGCCGATCGCTACGGTGGTCGCAACCGCTCTGCCGGACACCACCCGGAACACCGACGCCGAGCTGCCCTTCACCACCAAGGCGGACTCCGGCACGAACAGCGTTCGGCGCGGCGCGCCCAGCGCCAGATGGACATGAGCGAACATGCCCGGACGCAGCGCCCGGTCCCGATTCGGCAGGCGCGCCCTCACCCGCAAGGTACGGCTTTCCTCCTCGAGACGCGGGTCCACCGCATAGACTTCGCCGGCAAAGGCGCGAGTGGGATAAGCCGCCACCTCGGCCGTCAAGGCAAGCCCCCTCCTCACGGCGCCGGCATACTTCTCCGGTACCTTGAAATCCAGCTTGACCGGGTCCAGCGCCTCCAGGTTGACCAGGGCCTTGCCCTTGTCAATGTATTCCCCGATGCTGACCTGCCGGATACCGACGATGCCGTCGAACGGTGCGCGCAGCACGGTCTTCTGCAGCAGCACCCGGTCCCGCTCCACCAGCGCGTTCGAATACTTGAGCTTGGACACAGCCTCATCGTACTGCTGGGCACTGACATGCGCACGCTCGCGCATCGCCTTCATGCGCGCGAAGGTGGCCTGGTCCAGCTCCTGCTGGGCCAGACTCTGGGCCAAGGCTGCCCGGTACTCGTCCTGCTCGAGTTCGATCAGCACCTCGCCCGCCCTGACCGGTTTACCCTCGGTGAAGTGGATCGCTTTGACCCGGCCCTGGACCTCCGGGCGGATCACGACCGACTCGTCGGCCAGGAGGGTGCCGACGGCGTCGATGGCATCATCGACGGACTCGGCCCACACCCGCGCCACAAACACCGCGGCCGGCGGCGGCACCCGGACATCGGCGGGCGACACCGCTGCCGGCGGCATCGCGGTATATCGCCACCAACCGGAGATGACAGCCAGCGAAGCGGCCAGAACCAGACCAGCGAAACCTTTTCTGGACATGGAGGGATGCCCCTCGAACCGGCGGCGAAAGAAACGGAAAAGAAATATCAGGCCGTTCCGGACAACAGCTCGTCCAGCTCGCCGGCGCGGTCCAGCGCGGCCAGATCGTCGAACCCGCCCACGTGCTTTTCACCGATGAAAATCTGCGGCACGGTGCGGCGGCGAGTGATCATCATCATTTCCTGAAGCTTGGCGGGGTCCAGGTCGACCCGGATCTTTTCGATCTGCACAACCCCCTTGGACTTCAACAGCCGCTCGGCCGCCGAGCAGAAAGGACACATGGCTGTGCTATACATTCGGACTGGGAGCATAATTGTCGCGTCGGCTCTGTGGCAGAAAGAGCTTTCGAGTTTAACACGCACCCAGGGGCGGAGACGGCCCTCTATGGTTCACCGGATCATCTTTACAAATCCATGTTTCGTGAGAATATTAGAGACTACTGAATAACCTGGATCAACACCATGACTACTGAACGCTGGGTACGTATCGTCGCCGGATTTTTCATCCTGCTCTCCCTGTCCCTGGGCGTGGAAGCCAGTCCCTTCTTCGTCAATGCCAACTGGCTCTGGTTCACCGCCTTCGTCGGTGCCAATCTGTTCCAGAGTGGCTTTACCCGATTCTGTCCGCTGGAAAGCATCTTGCGTAAACTGGGCGTGAAAAGCGCCTGCGGCAGGGACTAACCATGCAACTGGTGTGCCCGGCCTGTCTCACCCGCAACCGCGTGCCGGCCGAACGGCTCGGCGAGCGGCCCAAATGCGGCCGCTGCTCCACGCCACTGTTAAGCGGCCATCCGATCGAACTGAACGACGGCCACTTCGATACTTACACCCGCCACTCCGATCTGCCGGTGCTGGTGGATTTCTGGGCGACCTGGTGCGGGCCCTGCCGGAGCCTCGCTCCGGTGGTGGCCCAGGTGGCGGACGCCCTTAAAGGTCAGCTCCTAGTCGCCAAGGTGGACGTCGACCACGCCCCTGCCACGGCCCAACGCTTCAACATCCGCAGCGTCCCGACCCTGGTTCTGTTACAGAACGGCCAAGAAAAACGCCGAATCAGCGGAGCGCTCGGCTTCGGCCCGTTGATGGATTGGCTGAAGCGCGGCTGATGCAGGGGAAAGAGCGATTCAGCCAATTGCCGAAGCCCCCGCTCGATGGCATCACAACCGCCCGATCCGTTTGATCTCGATCGGTTTCTGGCCGCCCAGGCCAAGGACTATGCGAATGCGATCGCCGAGCTTCGCGCGGGCCGCAAACGAACGCACTGGATGTGGTACGTCTTCCCCCAGCTTCGAGGCCTCGGGTTGAGCCCAACCGCACAGTTCTATGGCATCGGCTCCGCGGAGGAAGCCCGCGCCTATCTTGGCCACGAAGTGCTGAGAATGCGGCTCCGGGAATGCGTTTCCATGCTCAATGAGCTGGAGACCGATTCCCCGGAAGACGTCTTCGGTCGCGTCGATGCGATGAAACTGCAGTCGTCGCTCACACTCTTCGAGGCAGTAGCCGCTGACAAAGAACCTTTCGCGCTGGCGCTGGAGAAGTTCTTCGGCGGGGAGCGGGACGAGAGAAGCCTGGCCATCCTCGCGACGATGACATCAACGAAGTGAGAAGGGGTGCGGAGGCCGCCGCGAGCGTTGAGTGCCTGGCCCGCCGCCTCCGCGGTCAATGTCCCGGACAGGGGATCTTTCGATGCGCTGCCTGGGATGTTCCGGAATGGAACCCAGGATCAGAGGTGATACGCGGTTTCGCCATGTTCCCGGATGTCCAGCCCCTCGCGCTCGGTCTCCTCGGAAACCCGGAGGCCGACGAGCAGGTCGACGATCTTGTAGGACACGAAGGACACCACGCCACTCCACACGATGGTGAGACCCACGCCCCAGGCTTGGCTGATGACTTGGCTCACCATATCGTATTCCGCAACAGCGTTGGCGACATAGTCGTAGACGCCGGCGCCGCCGAGGGCGGGCGAGGCGAAGATGCCGGTGCCCAGTGCACCGATGATGCCGCCGACGCCATGGACCCCGAACACGTCCAGCGAGTCGTCATAGCCCAGCGCGTTCTTGAGACTGGTCACCGCCCAGAAGCAGACGCCGCCGGCCAGGAGCCCCAGCACGAGCGATCCCATGGGACCGATGAATCCGCAGGCCGGAGTGATGGCTACGAGGCCGGCAACCGCACCCGAAGCCCCGCCCAGCATGCTCGGCTTGCCGCGCGCGATCCATTCGACGGCCGACCAGGCCAGCGTGGCGGCGGCGGTGGCCAGCATGGTGTTGACGAAGGCCAAGGCAGCGGTACCGGTGGCCTCCAGGTTGGAACCGGCGTTGAAACCGAACCAGCCGACCCAAAGGAGCGAGGCACCGATCATGGTCATAGGAACGCTGTGCGGCGCCATCGACTCCTTCTTATAGCCAATGCGTTTACCCACCATTAGACAGCCGACCAGGCCTGCGATGCCCGCATTGATGTGAACCACAGTGCCGCCAGCGAAATCCAGCGCACCCTTTTGAAACAGAAAGCCGGCGGTGGCGGTCGCCTTTTCGCCCGCCGCGGCATCGGTGTAGGCGTCGGGGCCAGCCCAGTACCACACCATGTGGGCAATCGGCAGATAGGAGAACGTGAACCACAGCACCATGAACAGCAGCACCGCGCTGAACTTCATGCGCTCGGCGAAGGCACCGACAATGAGAGCCGGCGTGATGCAGGCGAAGGTCAACTGAAACGCGGCGTAAATGAGTTCGGGGATCACCACGCCCTTACTGAAGGTAGCTGCAGTCGAATCGGGCGTCACGCCGGCGAGGAAGACCTTGTCCAGACTGCCGAAGAAGGCGCTGCCTTCGGTAAACGCAATGCT